>NZ_JAARLY010000003.1 GCF_011759385.1 Oleiagrimonas sp. C23AA
GAGCGCATTCCGGGGGTGCGCCGACAGCGCGTCCTGCGCTGACGACGCACTGGCCGGCGTCCCTGCCGGCCACCCTGTGGGCCTGATCCTCCATACGCTCGCCGCCTGCGAACGGGAGTGGGCGCACACCGCAGCGTGACCGATGAGCCACCGCCAGCTGGCTAGAGCCACCGTCCCCCTTTTCGTGACAGTGGGCGCTGGCTGAAAAGGCCCGCAGGGTGGCTCGCAAGGACGCGAGCCACTGGGCCGACAGGGCAGGACGCCCTGTCGGCCAAGCCCAGCCAGCGACCACGGACCTTGCGCGCATCGCGCGCAAGGTGACACGAGGGGTGGGTTCTTTTGGTTCGGTTTTCTTGCCCAGCCAAGAAAATGAACCCGGCGGCCGGCAGGCCGTCGGAACCCCCTGGCGTCTGTAGGCGCCAGCCAGCCGAAGCGGGCGCCACCTGCGAATGGTGGTAAGCGCACATTGATGCGTGACCGATGAGCCACCGCCATCTGGCTAGAGCCACCGTCCCCCTTTTCGTGGCAGTGGGCGCTGGCTGAAAAGGCCCGCAGGGTGGCTCGCAAGGATGCGAGCCACTGGGTTGTCAGGGCAGGACGCCCTGTCGGCCAAGCCCAGCCAGCGACCACGGACCTTGCGCGCATGGCGCGCAAGGTGACACGGGGGGTGCATTCTTTTGGTTCGGTTTTCTTGTGCACGCAAGAAAATGAACCCGGAAGCCGGCAGGCTTTCGGAACCCCTGGCGCCATAAGGCGCCAGCCAGTCGAAGCTAACGTGACGCGGCCAAATCGGCCGGGGCGTGCCCGGTGCCAAAAGCTATCCCTTTCCCTCGCGCTTGGCCTTGGCCCGCGCAATGGCCTCCATCACCGCGCTGCGGCTGATGCTTGAACTGCCTTCCTTCGGCTTGGCCGCATGCATGGCGGCCTTGCGGGCGGCAAGCTGGGCTTCGCGCTCGGCGCGTTCGCGGGCCAGGCGTGCCTCGCGGGCCTGGAAGTGGCGGCGCGCAGCGTCAGCGTGCGCCTGGTCGATCTGCGCGGCTGGCATCGGGTCCAGCGCGATGCAGTCGACCGGGCAGGCCGGCACGCACAGTTCGCAGCCGGTGCAGCGATCGGCGATGACGGTATGCATGCGCTTGGCGGCGCCGATGATGGCGTCGACCGGACACACCTGGATGCATTTGGTGCAGCCGATGCAGTCGGCCTCGATCACGCGCGCCAGCGTGCGCGGCTTTTCCACACCGTGCTCGGGGTTGAGCGGCTTGGGCTCGCACTCAAGCACCGCGGCCAATGCCGCGATACCCTCGGCGCCGCCAGGCGGACACTGGTTGACGTCGGCCTCGCCACGCGCCATGGCCTCGGCATACGGACGGCAGCCGTGATAGCCGCACTGCTCGCACTGGGTCTGCGGCAGCAGCGCATCCAGGCGCTCGGCAAGGGCGGTGTCGGTGGGGCTCATGGCGTGGGAAGGCAATCGATCATGCCGGCTATTGTCGCCCAGCGCGCCATGCGGCGAAAGCGTGCGCGCGGGCTCTGGCAAAGCATGCCGGGCGTCCCCATGTTCGAGAGTCGAAGGGCGTTGCCGGCATTTGCGCCATGCCGCGCAAGACGGCGACAATGCCCCTACTTCGTATCGCACATTGATCAATTCCAAGGACCCCTACATGCGCGAAGACGCCATTTTGCCGGGCCAGCTTGCCGAGGAAAGCGACGAGGCTGAAAAGCAGTCGCGTTCGCCGCAGCTGGGCGAGCGCCTGTTCAAGGCCCGCACCATCCTCATCTACGGCGGCATCAACCAGAAGCTGGCCGAGCGCGTGAGCGCGCAGATGCTGGCGCTGCAGGCCGAGAGTGACGAGCCGATCACCATCTTCATCAACAGTCAGGGCGGCCACGTCGAGTCGGGCGACACGATCTACGACATGATCAAGTTCGTGAAGCCGGAAGTGCGCGTCATCGGCACCGGCTGGGTGGCCAGCGCCGGTGCGTTGATCTATGCCGCGGCCAAGGTCGAGAATCGCCTCAGCCTGCCGAACACGCGCTTCCTGCTGCATCAACCGTCCGGTGGTGCCGGCGGCTCGGCCAGCGAGATCGAGATTCACGCCCGCGAGATCATCCGCATGCGCGAGCGCCTGAACGAGATCTTCGCACGCGAAACCGGGCAGTCGGTGGAGCGTATCGCCGCCGATACCGAGCGCGATTACTGGATGTCGGCCGAGGCGGCCAAGGACTACGGTCTGGTCGGGCGCATCATCAAGAGCGCCAGCGATCTGGGCTGATCGGCCCGGCTTTGCCTGACGGCACAACGAAAAAGGGCGGTCCCGCAAGGAGCCGCCCTTTTTTTTGCGTCGCCTGCTAGCGCGAAGGCCTAGCGTACCGGTGCGCCCGGCGTGACGCCGGCATCGGCGTCCAGCAGGAACAGGTCGTCACCACCGGAACCGGCCGACAGGATCATGCCCTCGGACAGGCCAAAGCGCATCTTGCGCGGCGCCAGGTTGGCCACGAACACCACGTTGCGCCCGACCAGCTTTTCCGGCTCGCCGTAGGCGGCCTTGATGCCGGAGAAGATCTGGCGCGTGCCCAGCTCGCCGGCATCCAGCTCGAAGCGCAGCAGCTTGTTGGAGCCTTCCACGGCTTCGCACACGGTGACCTTGCCGATGCGCAGGTCCAGCTTGGCGAAGTCGTCGATGGTGATGGTCGGCAGCTGCTCGTCAGCCGCGTCGTCCTTGGCCGGGGAGGCGTTCTCGGTCATGGGGGTCTTCTTTGCTTGCGGGGCCGCCGGGGCGGCGGCCGGTTTCAGGGATTCGCGCGAGGCCTCGAGCATGGCCGCGATCTTGCCGGCGTCCACGCGCGTGAGCAGCGGCTGGAACGGGGCCAGCTGGTGGCCGCAGAGTGGTTCGGTGACATCGTCGAAATGCGCCGCTTCCAGCGCCAGGAAGGTTTCGGCGCGGGCCACCGTGGCCGGCACCACCGGCTTCAAGTAGGCCGACAGCAGACGGAACAGGTTGATCGCCAGCGAGCAGACCTGGTGCAGGTCCTCGCGCAGCGACTCGTCCTTGGCCATCTTCCAGGGCGCACATTCGGCGATCCAGGCGTTGGTGTCGTCGGCCACGGCCATGATGGTGCGCATGGCTGCGGCGTAGTCGCGGCGCTCGTACTGCCCGGCCACCGGCGCCAGGCGTTCGGCGGCCATGCGGTAGCGCGCGGCCAGGTCGTCGCGCAGGGTGTCGGTCAGCTTGCCGTCGAAGAACTTGGCCAGGAAGCCCGAGCAGCGGCTGGCGATGTTCACCCACTTGCCGACCAGGTGCGAATTGCAGCGCTCCTCGAAGGCCTTCAGGTCCAGGTCGACGTCGGTCAGCGTGGGGCCGAGCATGGCTGCCAGGTAGTAGCGCAGATAGTCCGGGTCGAGCTGTTCCAGGTAGGTGCGCGCGTTGATGAAGGTGCCGCGCGACTTGGACATCTTGGCGCCGTCCACGGTCAGGAAGCCGTGCACGTTCACCGCCGTCGGCGTGCGCAGGCCGGCGCCGTGCAGCATGGCCGGCCAGAACAGCGTGTGGAAATAGATGATGTCCTTGCCGATGAAATGCACCAGCTCGGTGCCGGCCTTTTGTGCTGCATCGCGCTCGATGAAGGCGTCAAAGTCCAGGCCCTTTTCTTCGCAGAACTCGCGGAAGCTGGCGAAATAGCCCACCGGGGCGTCCAGCCACACGTAGAAGAACTTGCCCGGCGCGTCGGGAATCTCGAAACCGAAATACGGCGCATCGCGCGACACGTCCCAGCTGCGCAGGCCGTCGGCGAACCATTCCTCGAGCTTGTTGACCACCTCGCCCTGCAGGCCACCGGCTTCGCGGCGCTCGGACAGCCAGGCGCGCAGCATCGATTCGAAATCGGCCAGGCGCACGAAGTAGTGCTGCGATGCCTTCTGTACCGGACGTGCGCCGGTGACCACCGAATACGGCTCGATCAGGTCGGTCGGCGTGTAGGTCTTGCCGCACACCTCGCACGAGTCGCCGTACTGGTCCTTGGCGTGGCAGTGCGGGCACTCGCCCTTGACGAAGCGATCAGGCAGGAACATGCCCCGATCGGGATCGTAGAACTGCGTCACCGCCTTGGACTCGACGTGGCCGGCGTCACGCAGCGCGTTGTAGATGCGGTAGGTCAGCGCCTTGTTGGCATCGCTGTTGGTGGTCGAGTAGTGATCGTAGGCGATGCCGAAATCGTTGAAGTCGGCACGGTGCAGCGCATTGGACTGCTCGATCAGCGATTCAGGCGTGATGCCTTCGCGCTCGGCGCGCAGCATGATCGGCGTGCCGTGGGCGTCGTCGGCGCAGACAAAGTGCACCTCGTGGCCGGCCATGCGCATGGCGCGTACCCAGATATCGCCCTGGACGTGCTCGACCATGTGGCCGATGTGGATCGGGCCGTTGGCGTAGGGCAGGGCACAGGTGACCAGGATACGTCGGCTCATGCTCGTTCCGGTGGGTAAGAGTGAAGCCGTGCATTATGGCAGGCCAAACGCCCGCGCGGCGAGGGGCGGCCGCCGCCTCGCCGTCGTTGTGGCAGACGTGGCTTACTTCTCGCGCACCCAGATCTGTGTGCGGCCCAGCAGCGAGAAACCGATGAAGCCGCGCACACGCAGCTTCTGACCGCCGTCCATCAGCCGCATCTTGCACTTGTAGGTGCTGCCTTTCTTGGGGTCCAGAATCTTGCCGCCGGTCCATTCGTCGCCGTCACGGGTCAGGCCCCAGAGGATGGTCATGCCCTCGACCGGCTGGTTGTGACGTTCGCCATCGCACTTGGTGCAGCGCGGGTTGGGCCCCTGTTCGGACTGCAGCACCTTGATCACCTTGCCCGAGAGCACGCCGTTGTTTTCGGTGATCTGCACCAGCGCCTTGGCCTTGCCGGTGTCATCGTCGATGGTTTTCCAGGTGCCCACCGGCGAATCGCCGGGCGCGGCGTCGCTCTGGGCAACGGCGGCCAGCGGCGCGATGGCCAGCAGCAGGGCAAGACTGACAAGCAGGCGACGGAACGGCTTCATGGCGGGCATCCCCATACGTGACGGTATGGGCCGAGACTGCGGCAGCCCCGACGCGCCGTCAAGCTGCGCCGCGGCACAGCGGGACCCTGGCCGGCTCTGGCATAATGGCGGTTTGTTGACGCGTACGGTTGATAACGACATGCAGGTGACTGAAGCCCAGGTCCGGGCCATGCTCGACACCCTGACCGATCCGCACACCGGCGCCGGCCTTGGCGCCTCGCTGCGCGCCTTTGGCGCCGACGGCGAGCGCGTGTCGGTGGACCTTCAGTTGGGTTATCCGGCGGCCGGTTACCGCGCGCAGCTGGAGGCCGAAGTGAAGGCCATGCTCGAGGCCGATGCAGCCATCGAGTCGGCCAGTGTCTCGATCAGCTCGCGCACCCATGTACACAAGGTGCAGGGCGAGCTGGCGCCGCAGAAAGGCGTCAAGAACATTATCGCCGTGGCCTCGGGCAAGGGCGGGGTCGGCAAGTCCACCGTGGCCGCCAATCTGGCGCTGGCGCTGGCCGCCGAGGGTGCGCGCGTGGGCGTGCTCGATGCCGACATCTACGGTCCCAGCCAGCCGCGCATGCTGGGTGTGGAAGGCCGGCCGGATTCGCCCGATGGCAAATCCATCGTGCCCAAGCAGGCGCATGGGGTGCAGATGATGTCCATCGGCCTGCTGGTGGGCGAGGACACGCCGATGATCTGGCGTGGCCCGATGGCCACCTCGGCGCTCACCCAGTTGCTGACCGATACCCGCTGGGACGGCCTGGATTACCTTATCGTCGACCTGCCGCCGGGTACCGGCGACATCCAGCTCACCCTGGCACAGAAGGTGCCGGTGGCCGGCGCGGTGATCGTGACCACGCCGCAGGACATTGCCCTGCTTGATGCGCAGAAGGCGCTGAAGATGTTCGAGAAGGTCGAGGTGCCGGTGCTGGGCATCGTCGAGAACATGGCCACGCACGTGTGTTCGAACTGCGGACACGAGGAAGCCATCTTCGGCGCCGGTGGTGCCGAGCGCATGTCGGCGCAGTACGGCGTTCCCTTGCTGGGCCAGTTGCCGCTGGACATCCGCATTCGCGAGCAGGCCGACAGCGGCACGCCGACCGTGGCTGCGCTGCCCGATTCGGACCTTGCACAGCGTTATCGCGAGGTGGCGCGCCACGCCGCCGGGCGCCTGTCGCTGCGACCGCGCAACAAGGCCATCAATCTATCCAATATCGTCGTCCAGAACGGCTGACCGGAGTTCGCATGAGCATCAAGTCCGACAAGTGGATTCGCCGCATGGCCGCCGAGCACGGCATGATCGAGCCGTTCGAGGCCGGTCAGGTCAAGCAGAACGAGGGCGGCCGCATCGTTTCCTACGGCACCTCCAGCTATGGCTACGACGTGCGCTGCGCCGACGAGTTCAAGGTGTTCACCAACATCAACTCCACCATCGTCGATCCCAAGCAGTTCGACGAGCGCAGCTTCATCGACGTCAAGCAGGATGTGTGCATCATTCCGCCCAACTCGTTCGCGCTGGCGCGCACCGTGGAGTACTTCCGCATTCCGCGCAATGTGCTGACCGTGTGTCTGGGCAAGAGCACCTACGCGCGCTGCGGCATCATCGTCAACGTGACGCCGCTGGAGCCGGAGTGGGAAGGCCACGTCACGCTGGAGTTTTCCAATACCACGCCGCTGCCGGCGCGTATCTACGCCAACGAGGGCGTGGCGCAGATGCTGTTCTTCGAGTCCGACGAGGAATGCGATGTCAGCTACGCCGACCGCAAGGGCAAGTACCAGGGCCAGCGCGGCGTGACGCTGCCCAGCGCCTGAACCGACCCGCAGCGGCCGCCACCCGGCGTGGTGGGGGCCGCTTCGATGGCGCTACACTGGCGCCCTGATATTTACTGAACCGGCGGCCCCTTGGGTTCGCGAGCAGGAGAATCCGTACATGATCCGTGTTTCCAGGTTGTTTACCCGCCTTGGCGTGGTCGCGCTGATCGGCGCCGCGCTGGTGCTGGCCGGTTGCGGCACCGGCTCGATCAAGAGCGATCAGGTGTCCACCGCCTCCTTGAAGGGCGATTTTCATACCGTGGTCAAGGCCTACAAGAGCGGCCAGTTCGAGCTCGATGGCGCGGTGCTGTCGCCGCTGGATCTGGGTAGCCACTTTGCCTACCTGAAGGATCAGGGCCAGCTGCCCAAGCGCATCCTGCTGGAGAAGAGCGACGAGTCGAAGATCCGCAAGGAGCATCTGCAGTTCATGGCGCGCATGGCCATCGACTACGGCTTCTCGGTGTATTACGACCAAAAGGGCGAGCTGCGTCGCATCGATCCGATCGAGAAGAACGCGCGCGCGCTGAAGGACTGGCACCCGACCAAGAAGGGCGACAACGACCCGATGCGCGGCAAGGATGCGTCGCACAACGGCTATTCGCCGGAGCTGCCGGAGAATGGCGGCGGCGCTGGTGGCGGTTACTGATCGCTTGAAGGTGCTGTTGTCAGATGCATAGAAAAAGGCGGCCTTCGGGGCCGCCTTTTTCGTTGCCATGTGTGCGGACGGCGGCGTCTATTCCACGCTCAATGCCGGGCGCAAGGTCTCCAGGGCCGTGCGCACCTGCGGTTGCGTGTAGGGCACGGCGGGGCTGTGGCCCCACACCGGGCCCGGCCAGGCAGGATCGTCGCGGCGCCGGCCGACCACGTGCACGTGCAGCTGCGCCACCACATTGCCCAGCGCGCCGATGTTGAGCTTGTCGAATCGCGCCAGCGCCGGCAGGCCTTCGGCGATGCGCTCGATGTCCTGCCACAGCTGGGCGCGGGCATCGGCGTCCAGCTGGGTGACTTCGGTCAGCCCGGCCTGGCGCGGCACGGCGATCAGCCACGGATAGCGCGATTCGTTCATCAGCAGCACGCGGCACAGCGGCAGATCACCGACCAGGTGCGTGTCGCCGGCCAGGCGCTCGTCCAGCACAAACATGGCGCTTACTCTTCCAGCTGCGCGGCGAAGAACGCGGTGGTGCGCGTCCAGGCCTGCTTGGCGGCCGTTTCGTTGTAGCTGGCGCGGCGGTCGCAGTTGAAGCCGTGATCGGCCTGCGGATACACGAACACCTCCATGTCCGGGTAGGCCTCGCGGTGGCGCTGCACGATGTCCGGCGTGATGTGGCTGTCCTGGCCGCCGAAGTGGAACATCACCGGCGCCTTCGGGGTTTCGCCAAGGAACTGGTCGTTGCGCCCGCCGTAGTAGCTGACCGAGGGCAGGCCCAGACGCGTGGCCGACAGCAGCGCGACGGTGCCGCCCCAGCAGAATCCGATGGTGCCCACCTTGCCGGCATCGGCGATGTATTTGGCCGAGGCCTCGACGTCGGCCACCGGCTTGTCCATGCCGACCTTGCCGACATAGTCCAGGCCCGCCTTCATGCCGGGCTCGTCGTAGCCCAGTTCCACGCCTTCCTCGACGTGATCGAAAAACGCCGGCGCGATGGCCACGTAACCATCCTTGGCAAAGCGATCGGCAATGTCGCGGATGTGGCCATTGACGCCAAAGATTTCCTGGATCACCACGATGCCGCCGCGCGGCGTGCCATCGGGTTTGGCAAGGTAGGCGCTGACGCCGGTATCGAGCTTCACGGTCTGACCCATGGGCTGGCTCCTTGAATGGGGTGGGGAAGCGGGCATGGTAACGCCGCTATCGTTGCGTGGATGTCAAGGTATAATGGGCGGTTTACGCGCACTCCCCACGGTGAATGTCATGGCTCAGGCCGCGCCCAAAGTCGGTTTCGTCAGTCTTGGTTGCCCCAAGGCACTGGTCGATTCCGAACGCATCCTTACCCAGCTGAAAGTGGAAGGCTACGAGCTGGTACCCAGCTACGAAGCGGCTGACGCCGTGGTGGTCAACACCTGCGGCTTCATCGATGCCGCCGTGCAGGAATCGCTCGATGCCATCGGCGAAGCCCTGCACGAAAACGGCAAGGTGATCGTCACAGGCTGTCTGGGCAAGCGCTCGGAGCTGATCCGCGAGGCCTATCCCGAGGTGCTGTCCATCTCCGGCCCGCAGGACTACACCAGCGTGATGAACGCGGTGCACCAGGCGTTGCCGCAGCGTCACGATCCGTTCGTCGATCTGACGCCCGATACCGGCGTCAAGCTCACGCCCAAGCACTACGCGTACCTGAAGATTTCCGAGGGCTGCAATCATCGCTGCAGCTTCTGCATCATTCCCTCGATGCGCGGCAATCTGGTCAGCCGTCCGGTCGATCAGGTGCTGGCCGAGGCCGAGCGGCTGGTGCGCGGTGGGGTGAAGGAGCTGCTGGTGATCAGCCAGGACACCAGCGCCTACGGCGTGGACGTGCGCTATGCCGAGCGGCAGTGGCGCGACAAGGCCTACCGCACGCGCATGACCGAGCTGTGCCAGGGTCTGTCCGAGCTGGGCGCCTGGGTGCGTCTGCACTACGTGTACCCGTACCCGCACGTGGACGAGCTGATGCCGCTGATGGCCGAGGGCAAGATCCTGCCGTACCTGGATATTCCCTTCCAGCACGCCAGCCCGCGCATCCTCAAGTTGATGAAGCGCCCTGGCAATATCGAAAAAACCCTGGAGCGCGTGCAGAACTGGCGCCGTCAGGTGCCCGATCTGACCGTGCGCAGCACCTTCATCGTCGGCTTCCCGGGTGAAACCGACGCCGAGTTCCAGGAGCTGCTGGACTTCCTGCGCGAGGCCGAGCTGGATCGCGTCGGCGCGTTCGCCTATTCACCGGTCGACGGTGCGGCCGCCAACGAGCTGCCCAACCCGGTATCCGAGGAACTGAAGGAAGATCGTCTGGAGCAGTTCATGGCGGTGCAGGCCGAGATCAGCGCAGCCAAGCTGCAGCGCAAGGTGGGTCAGCGCCTCAAGGTGCTGGTCGACGAAGTGGGCGCCGAGGGCGCCATTGCACGCTCGGCGGCCGATGCGCCGGAAATCGATGGCTTGGTGCATATCGCCAACGGCCAGCACCTGCGCGTGGGTCAGTTCGCCGAGGTGCAGGTTGACGGCGCCGACCAGCACGACCTGGACGCCCATGTGATCGACGCCTGAGGTGGCGTCAGGCCCACGCCGGCTTTCAGGCCGGGCGTGGGCGGTGTGGCGCCTGCCAGCGCGGCGCGTGGATATCGCAGAACGTGGAGAACCCGATGATGGGCAAGATGCACAGCCTGATGATGGGCGCGGCCCTGGCGGTCGCTTCGGTAACCACTCCGGTGCATGCGCAGATGCGTCATCGCTCGCCCGATCCGGCCGGCATGGCGGCGGTCCAGCGATTCCAGCTGGACACCACGTTTCTGCATAGAGCCGAGGCGGTGACCCGCGCCGCCCGCGCGCTCAAGCATCCGCCGCACATCGATGCACGCAAGGCGCATACGCTCGACGCCCTGGCTGCCGAACTGGATGCCGATGCCGGTACGCATGCCATCCTGGCGCACCACCATCTGTCGGCCAAGCGCTATCTGGCCGGCAGCTTCGCGCTGGCCAATGCGGCCATGGCCGCCGCGATGCAGGCGCAACTGGGCGATCGCATGCCGGCCGAGGCCCGCGCCCACATCAATGCGCGCAATGTCGCCTTCTACAAGGCGCACAAGGCGGAGGTCGATCACCTGCTGCATCTGAACATGCAGGCGGCCCGTCAGCAGGCGGCGGCATCCGGCCAGTAGCGCGCGCCTGGCCGCTCAGGCCTCGCCGTAGCGGATATCGATAATGGCGAACTCGGCCGGACCGCCGGGCAGGTCGACTTCGAATTCGTCGTCGATGCGCCGCTTCAGCAGCGCGCGCGCCAGTGGCGAGTCGATGCTGATCCAGCCGCGCCGGGCGTCGGTTTCATCCGGTCCCACGATGCGGTGGCGACGCTCCTCGCCGCTGTCGACATGTTCCAGTGTCACCGTGGCGCCAAAGAACACCGCGCCGGGGTCGGTCGGTTGGGCTTCGGCCACCTGCAACTTGGGGATGCGCTTGGACAGGTAGCGCACGCGGCGATCGATTTCGCCCAGCTGCTTCTTGCGATAGGTGTACTCGGCGTTTTCCGAGCGGTCGCCCTCGGCCGCGGCGGCCGCCAGCGCCTTGACCACTTCCGGTCGGCGTTTGTGCCACAGCTCGTCCAGCTCGGCTTTCAGCGCCTCGAAGCCGGTACGGGTGATGATGGCGGTGGATTTGGGGGCGGGTGGTCGCCAGCGACTCATGGTGCGGTCGGTCTCTCAGGGTGACGTCGGAGCCGCGTAGTGTTGCAGAAAGGTGTCGATATCGGCACGCGCCGGATCGTGCGGATAGGCTGCCGCCAGCTTGCCGGCCAGCACCAGCGCTTCGGCGGTGCGCCCTTCCTGTTCGGCCAGAATGCGCGCCGCCAGCAGGCCGCAGCGCGCCGCATCCGGCGCTTGCGGCCAGGTGTTGGGGTAGGCGCGGGCCAGCTTCAGTGCGGTCTGCCACATGCCGCCATCGGCCGCGGCCTGCGCCAGCAGTGCGGTGTGCTCGGGCATCTCGGGCAAAAACGCCGGGTCCATGGCCTGACATTCGTGCAACACGCCCAAAGCGCGGCGAAACTGTTCATCGCCCATCAGCGCGGCGATGTGCCACTGCCCGTGGCGCAGCAGCTCCTCGCGATCATTCGCCGCGCGCAGCAGGCGCCGGTAGGCCAGGTGTACCTCGTGCGTCACCTGGCGGTCGTAGATCTGCTCGGCCAGCACCTCGCGCGCCGCCGCTGCATCGCCACGGTGTTCAAGCAACCGGGCCTGGGTCAAAAGGTCATCATCGGCGTGGCGGCCGGTGGCTTCGGCCAGCAGGTCCGATTCCGGGGTCAGTCCCAGGCGCTGGTGGCTCCGGAACAGCAGGGTGCCGTTGATGTGATAGGTGACGATGGCCAGGTACAGGGCCACTGCGGTCCACAGCAGCCCCTCGTTCAATCCCAGCGGCCCCAGCGTGGCCATGAACGCGAGCATCTGCAGCACGCCCAGCAGCACCGGGATGGCATAGGCCAGCCCGATCGCGGCGATGGCGCGTACCCAGCTCACCGGACTGCGCCAGGAAAGCAGCGCGTCATCGAAGGCCAGCGACATGGTGATGGCCGGCAGCAACAGCGTCAGGCCAATCAGGCCCAGCCAGCAGATCGGGGCGATGTAGACGGCCAGTATCAGCAGGGCCATTTGTGCACCCTGGATCAGGAACAGCGCCGCGGCACCGTGGTAATCCTGCCATAGCGCCATTTCCGGCGGCCGGGCAAAGCCGTTGGCGCTGTGCCGCAGGCATTCCAGCGCGTAAAGGTAGGCGCTGGCCCAGATCAGGAGTGCCGCGATCCAGCCGATCACGCCGGGCAACAGTGCGGCGACCACACGCGCCAGCAGCAGCGCGGCCAGCGTGGTCAGTGCCGCCATGTGCAGCGGGTAAAGCACCGCCTTGCCCAGTTGCGGCAGCAGCGGTGCGGTCGGGTTCATCACTTCCTGGTGCGGGCGCGTGGGTCGGGGCACGGGAGCGATCTTTGTGATGTCGAAGCGCTCACCATAGCGCCGTTGGCGTCCGCTGCGTAGGGTCTGGCTTGAGCCGCTGGCGCCCGCCGGGGTACGGTGTCCGGCTTTACGCCTTGTCCCGGAAGCTCCATGTCGTTGTCGCTGTCCTGCCGCCTGTCCCGCCTGCTGTTGCCGGTTCCGATGTTGTTGCTGGGCGCTTGCGCCTCGATGGGGGGCGGGCCGTCAGGCCCGGTCAACGAACAGGCGGTCAACGCGCTGTACGGCCAGCTTGATCAGGCCAGTCAGGCCTATCAGACGGCCATCGATCAGCAACGCAGCGGCGACCAGGCGGCCTCGCAGCAAACCCTGGACAACGCGCTGGACACGCTGAAAAAGGCCTCGGCGCAGTGCGCCGACACCGCCGGCTGTGATCCGCAGCGCTTTTTCTCGGTGTTCGATCACCTGTTGCGCCTGAAGGACGGTAGCTTCGCCGCCGATGATGCCAGCGCGGCCGAGGACGACGCCGACACGCCCGAAGCCGACCAGACCACCGGTGAAACCTCACCCATCCTCAAGGACGTGCCGCAGGCCCAGCGCAGCGTCACCCTGCTGCGTGGCCACAAGTTGTCGGACCTCATTGCCATGAACGGCGCGGTCAAATCGGCGCTGGAGGAGTGGCTGACCTGGTTGCGTCCCAACTTGATGAAGGCCTACATCAACTACGAATATCTGCGCTATCGCATGTGGCCGGCCTACAAGAAGGCCGATCTCCCCGAGGCGTTGCTGTTCGGCATTCTGGCCAAGGAGTCGGGCGGCAAGGTGCACGCGGTATCGCGTTCGGGCGCGGCCGGGCCGTTGCAGTTCATGTACGCCACCGGGCGCCGTTTTGGCCTGGTCACCAAGGATGGCTTTGACGAGCGCTTTGATCCGGCGCTGGCGGCCAAGGCCAATGCCGAATACCTCAACGAGCAGCTGAAGGTGTTCAACGACAACCTGGAACTGGTGCTGGGCGCCTACAACGGTGGCGAAGGCCGCATGCGCCGGCTGGTCGGCGGCCACACCGCGGTGAGCTTCTACGACCCGAAAATCTACTTCTCGCTGCCGCGCGAGACGCGCGAGTATGTGCCCATGGTGCTGGCGGCGGCCTGGCTGTTCATGCACCCGGACAGCTACCACCTCACATTCCCCAGAATCGACGGCAAGCCCGGCCACATCACGCTGACCCGCCAGGCCTCGCTGTCGGAACTGTCGATCTGTCTGGGCCAGGCCCATCACATGCGCGATGGCTGGTTCCGCACGCTGCGCAACCTCAATCCGCGTCTGGACCCGCAGAAGGAGCTTGACGCCGGCACGCGCCTGCAGGTGCCCAAGATCCTGGTCAAGCCCTACAAGGACGATTGCCAGGACGGCCCGTGGCCGATTCTGGCCGCCGACCTGCATTCGGGCACCGTGCCCACGCCGCCGCCCCCGCCGCCGTCGGGTCTGCCGGCACGGTACCGGGTGCGCCATGGCGATACGCTCGGCGGCATCGTCAGCCGACTGGGTTGCTCAAGCGTGCATCGGGTGGCGCGGCTCAATCACCTGCGCGGGCCGCATTACCGCATCCGCGTCGGCCAGCACCTGCGCCTGCCACGTTGCCACCGCTGAGGCCGTTGAATATTGGGCCGGTCAGGCGAGGGCCGAGCGTCCAGGGTCCCACTCGATGTGGCCCCCGCGCTCGGGCAGGCCGCGCTCGGCCACACGCCGCAGTGCCGTGCACAGACGGCGCTGCAGGGCTTCGGCGTTGCGCTCGTGGCTGTTGCGCAGCTCATAGTAGGCGGCGGTGAGCCACAGCGCGACGCCGCGCATGCGCACCTGTGCGCTGTCCGAATAGATGCGCGAAAAGCCGATGTCGGTGCCGGTACCCCAGGTGTGGTGAAGCTGTTCGGGTGGGGTGCCGTAAAGGTGCGGATGCGGGCTGCGTTCGGCACGGCGCATTTCACGATGCACCAGTTCCGACAACGATACCTGCAGTCCTGCTGGTAGAGCCTCGATCGTGTCCTCGATCTCGTACAGCTGCTGCGCCAGGCGGCGGCAGCGTGCCAGTTCGGCCATGCGTCGGAATAGATGCATCGATACCTGCCCTGCCGGTGGACCGGCGCTATTCAGGATCCCCTTCGGCGCCGACTATAGCGCGATCCTTGGGCAGGTTGAAGCTGCATTGCGTCACAAGGTGACGCACGGCGTCAGCTTGGATGGGTGGCGTTCCACTGGCCCAGGCGCTGGCCCATCTTCACCGGCGCCAGCGGCGTCAGTGTGGCATCGACGCTGGCACCCTCGGGCAGCAGCACGATCACCGTCGAGCCCATGTTGAAACGGCCCATCTCCTCGAACCGCGCCAGACGGATGTTGCGTGCGCGCTGCTCGCGGGCGGTGATGTTGCTGGCGTACGGCGGCACCACCAGGCCGTCCCACACCGTGGAAATGGACGAGACCAGAATCGCGCCCACCAGCACCAGCGCGAACGGGCCGTGCTGGTTCTCGAAATGGCACACCAGGCGCTCGTTGCGTGCGAACAGGCGCGGGATGGCTTCCACCGCGAACGGCGCCACGCTGAAAATGCGTCCGGGAATGTGCGTGGTCGCGGTCAGCGCGCCATCGGCAGGCATGTGTACGCGATGGTAGTCGCGCGGCGACAGGTAGATGGTGGCGAAGTGGCCGTTGCGATACGGCGCGGCCGCCTCTTCGCTGCCCAGCAGCTCGGCGGCGCTGTAGCTCTGGCCCTTGGCCTGGAAGATGCGCCCGTTTTCGATGCGACCGGTCTGGCTGATCTTGCCGTCGGCCGGGCACAGCAGCGTGTCGGCATCGCCGGCTGGCGCGCGCGCGCCGGCTTTCAGGGCGCGGGTGAAGAACGCGTTGAACGTGGGGTAGCTGCGGATGTCCGGCTCGGCGGCCTGGCTCATGTCCACGTCGTAGCGGCGGACGATCTGGCTGATCAGCCAGTGCTTCCACGGACCGAAGCGCCAGCGGGTGGCCCAGTAGACCACGCGCGAGCAGGCGCGGTGCGGCAGGATGTATTGGAGCGCGACTTTGGCTTTCATGGCGCGATTATAGGCGGGGCAGGGGCTGCAATCGTAGGTCGCCGCCGGCCAAGCATTTAGGATGCGCCAACCGGCTGCCGTATCGGCCGCCTGATACGCACGGCGCACCGCCTGGATCGGCCGCCACGGTCGCCACCGGCGCGGTGACCGGCGTGCGGCCATCCGTGCTGGGGTTGAGCCGTGCATCCCTTATACTGGCGCATTGATTTTTCGCCAGGCCGACGCCGTGACCGACGAACTTGCCACCATCATCGACTTCATCCGCTATGGCGCCAGCCGCTTCATGGCTGCCGGGCTGACCTTCGGGCACAGCCACGACAACGCCATCGACGAGGCCAATCACCTGGTGCTGGCCACGTTGCAACTGCCACCGGACATGCCCGCCGCCTACGGTTCGGCACGGCTGGTGGCCGAGGAGCGCGAGCGCATCCTGGAGCTGATCGAGCGGCGTATCGCCGAGCGCGTGCCAGTGGCCTACCTGGTCGGCGAAACCTGGTTTGCCGGCTTGAAGTTCAAGTCCGATGCGCGCGCGCTGGTGCCGCGCTCGCCGATTGCCGAGCTGATCGAGAACGGCTTCTCGCCGCTGCTGGACCGCGTGCCGGTGGGCCGCGCGCTGGACCTTTGCACCGGCTCGGGCTGCATTGGCATCGCCATGGCCGAGTACAACCCGGACTGGCAGGTCGACATTGCCGATATCTCCGACGATGCGCTCAGCCTGGCGCGCGAAAACGTGGCCTTCCAGCACATGGAGCAGCGCGTGCGCGTGGTCAAGTCGGACCTGTTCTCGGGGCTGGAAGGCGAGCGTTACGACCTGATCGTCTCCAATCCGCCGTATGTCACCCAGGGCACCTTCGATGGCCTGCCGGGCGAGTACGACCACGAGCCGTCGCTGGGCCTGGTGGCCGGCGCCGATGGCCTGGATATCGTGCTGCGCATGTTGCGCGATGCGCCCGAGCATCTGTCCGCGGATGGCGTGCTGATCGTCGAGGTCGGCGAGGCCGAGCCGTTCCTTACCGAGGCGCTGCCGCGCGTGCCGTTCGTGTGGCTGGAGTTCAAGGTCGGACCGATGGGCGTGTTCGCCATCGAGTGCCGCGATCTGGTCGAACACGCCGACGAGATTGCCGCGCTGGCCGCGCAACGACATGCGTGATGGTCATTTCCGTGGCAGCTGACGGCCACGGAAAATCCCCGGACGTTGTGCCATGCTCGTGGCGCGACGCCTTCCCCCGCTACTGACGAGTCCGGCCCTTACGTGTCCGACAACACCTTCGGCAAGCTGCTGCGCGTTACCACTTTCGGCGAAAGCCACGGCCCGGCCATCGGCTGCGTGGTCGACGGCTGTCCGCCCGGCCTGGCCATTGCGCCCGAGGACTTCGAGGCCGACCTGCGCCGCCGCGCCACCGGCCGCTCGCGGCATACCTCGCAGCGGCGCGAGGCCGATGCCATCGAGATTCTTTCCGGCGTCTACGAAGGGCGCAGCACCGGTACACCGATCGCGCTGCTGATCCGCAACACCGATGCGCGCTCGAAGGATTACTCGGAAATTGCCCGCACCTTCCGGCCGGGCCATGCCGACTACACCTACTGGCACAAGTACGGCATCCGCGATCCGCGCGGCGGCGGACGTTCCTCGGCGCGCGAAACCACCATGCGCGTGGCCGCCGGCGTCATCGCCAAGCGCTGGCTGGCGCAGCGCCATGGCGTCAGCGTGCGCGGTTATCTGGCACAACTGGGTGACCAGGTGCCGTCCACCTTTGCCTGGGACGCGGTGGAAGCCAATCCGTTTTTCTGGCCCGATGCCGAGATGGTGCCGGCACTGGAGAAATACATGGACGCGCTGCGCAAGTCCGGCGATTCGGTCGGCGCGCGCGTCAACGTGGTAGCCGAAGGCGTACCGGCCGGCTGGGGCGCGCCGATCTACGGCAAGCTCGACAGCGAACTGGCGGCCGCACTGATGAGCATCAATGCGGTCAAGGGCGTGGAGATTGGCGATGGCTTTGCCGCCGTCAGCCAGCGTGGCAGCGAGCACCGCGATGAGCTTTCGGCCGAAGGCTTTGCCTCCAATCACGCCGGCGGCATTCTGGGCGGTATCGCCAGCGGCCAGCCGGTGACTGCCTCCATCGCGCTGAAACCGACCTCCAGCATCCTGATTCCCGGGCACAGCGTGGACATCGACGGCCAGCCCACCGAGGTGGTCACCAAGGGCCGCCACGATCCCTGCGTTGGCATCCGTGCCACGCCGATTGCCGAGGCGATGATGGCGCTGGTGCTGATGGATCAGGCGCTGCGCCATCGTGCGCAGTGCGGCGACGTCGATCCGGTATCGCCGCAGGTGACCGGGGGCTGACGGCGACATGGCTGGGACGCTCAAGATCTGGGTTACGCGACCGCTGTTCGATGACGTCATCGATCGGCTGCGCGAGCACGCCCAGGTGCGTGTCAGCGCGCAAGACAAGGCGCCGGATGCGCAGGCATTGAAGCAGGGGCTTGCCGAGGTCGATGGCGCCTTGCTGGGTCTGTCCGATCGGGTCGATGCCGACACCCTGGCCGGCAACACGCGCCTGAAGGCCGTGGCCAATGTCGGCGTCGGCTACAACAATCTGGACATCGACGCGCTCACCGCCGCCGGGGTGATGGCCACCAACACGCCCGACGTGCTGACCGAAACCACCGCCGATCACGCCTGGGCACTGCTGATGGCGGCCGCGCGCCGCGTCGGCGAGGCCGAGCGTTACGTGCGCGCCGGGCACTGGCAGGGGCTGCGTTTCGACCAGTTCCTGGGCCATGACATCCACGGCCGCACGCTGGGCATTCTCGGCATGGGCCGTATCGGCCGCGCCGTGGCCCGCCGCGCCGCCGGCTTCGGCATGCGCGTGATCTACCACAATCGCTCACAGCTGGACGCCAGCGTCGAGCGCGAATGCGCCGCACACTACGTCAGCCGCGAGGCGTTGCTGGCACAGTCCGACCACCTGGTGCTGCTGCTGCCGTACACGCCCGAGGCCCATCACATCATCGACGCAACGGCGCTGGCGGCGATGAAGCCCGGCGCGGTGCTGGTCAATATCGGCCGCGGTGGCCTGGTCGACGATGTCGCGCTGGCAGCCGCGCTGCGCGACGGCCCGCTGGCGGCAGCAGGGCTTGACGTGTTCGAGGGCGAGCCAAACGTCTGCGCCGAGCTTCTGGCCTGCGAAAACGCGGTGCTCACGCCGCACATCGGCAGCGCCACCGAGGCCACGCGCCGCGCCATGGCCAACCTGGCCGTGGACAATTTGCTGGCCGCGCTGGATCTGGGCCAGCAGGCCGGCGATCCGCCCTCGCTGATCAATCGCGAGCTGAAACGAAAACGCTGAGCGCGGCGCCTGGCGCCATGACGCGCGCCTGCGCGGCGTGTTTTCGTTCTCTCTCTTCCTTCTTCAAACGCATCCACTCCGGGGTTTTCCCATGAGCAGCAAGAGCACCTACAACGTCGCCATCGTTGGCGCCACCGGCGCCGTCGGCGAGACGCTTCTGTCGATTCTGGCCGAGCGCGACTTTCCCATCGACAAGCTGGAACTGCTGGCCAGCGAGCGCTCGGCCGGTGAGCACATCGATGTGGGCGGGCGCCACCTGACGGTGAAGGATCTGGCCACGTTCGACTTTGCCGGCATCGACATCGCGTTCTTCTCCGCCGGCGGTTCGGTCAGCCGCGAGCACGCCCCGCGCGCGGCCGAGGCCGGTGCCGTGGTCATCGACAACACTTCCGAGTTCCGTCGCGATGCCGACGTGCCGCTGGTGGTGGCCGAGGTCAACCCGCATGCCATTGCGCAGTACACCACGCGCCGCATCATCGCCAACCCCAACTGCTCGACCATGCAGATGCTGGTGGCGCTGGCGCCGATCCATCACGCCGTCGGCATCCAGCGCATCAACGTGGCCACCTACCAGTCGGTGTCCGGTGCCGGGCGCTCGGGCATGGAAGAGCTGGGCCGCCAGACCGCCGCCATGCTCAGCTTCCAGGAGCACAAGCCGGCCAAGTTCCCCAAGCAGATCGCCTTCAACGTGATCCCGCACATCGACGTGTTCCTGGACAACGGCTACACCAAGGAAGAGATGAAGATGGTCTGGGAGACGCAGAAGATCCTAGAAGACCCCTCCATCGCCGTGAACCCGACCGCCGTGCGCGTGCCGGTGTTCTACGGCCACGCCGAGGCCGTGCACATCGAAACCCGTGATCGCATCAGCGCCGAGCAGGCCCGCGAGCTGCTGGGTCGCGCGCCGGGCGTGGTGGTGATGGACGAGCGCAAGGACGCCGGCTATCCGACCCCGGTGGGTGATGCCGCCGGCACCGACCCGGTCTACGTCGGCCGCATCCGCGAGGACATCTCCCATCCCAACGGCCTGGACCTGTGGGTGGTGGCCGACAATATCCGCAAGGGCGCCGCGCTCAATGCCGTGCAGGTGGCCGAGCTGCTGGTGGCCGATTACCTGTAAGCCGGGGGCGCCCGGTCAATCAGGTCGTCGTAAATGTGACCGGGCGCAAAAAACGCCAGCGCGATGCGGCCAGGGGGCGAATCGCGCTATTGGTGCAAATTAAGGATGTGAACTAAAGTTACAGCTTCCTTATGCGGCCGCCGCACGGACGGCGGTTGTCCATGGCTCGAGGGGGATGTTTTCGATGAACCGTACCTTGAAGCTGTCAGTGCTTACCGCACTGGCGCTCGGTTGCAGTCAGGCCATGGCGCTGGGACTGGGACAGATCCACGTCAAGTCCAAGCTGGGCAAGCCGCTGCTGGCGGAAATTCCGCTGGTGGCCGACTACCCCGGCGAAGCCAACGATGTGCAGGCCCAGCTGGCCTCGCAGGATGCCTTCAAGCGCGCCAACCTGGACTTCAACGAGGTCTCCGGCGAGCTGAAATTTGCCGTGGTCGGCGACGGCCATGGCGGCAAGCTGATCCGCATCACTTCCGACGCGCCCATCAACGAGCCGTTCCTGGATTTCCTGGTCGAGGTGGACTGGCCCAAGGGCCGCCTGGTGCGCGAGTTCACCGTGCTGCTGGACCCGCCGACCATGGCGCCGGCCGCACCGCATCGCAGTGCACCCGCGCCCGCGCCATCCAGGCGTGCGCCCGCGCCGGTGCCGGTACGCCATCGTGCGCCGCCTAGCCAGGGTGCCAGTGGCCACGTGCATGATGGCCGCTATGGGCCGGTGCATGACGGGCAGACGCTGACCTCGGTGGCGCGCCAGACGCTTCCGGCCGATGTCAGCCTCAGCCAGATGATGCTGGCGCTGTACAAGGAAAACCCGGACGCCTTCTACAAGGACAACATCAACGCGCTCAAGCGCGGCGCCGTGCTGCGCGTGCCCAGCAAGGCCCAGGCCGAAGCGCTGAGCGAAGCGGCGGCGATCGCCGAGGTGCGGCAACAGAACGCCGCCTGGCGCGGCGGCTCGGTGCCCAAGCCGACCACGGTTGGCGGTGCCGGTGGCCGCGACCAGCGGGCCACCTCGGGTGCCCAGGCCGATAGTGGCGATGGCGATCACCTGCAACTGGTTCCGCCCAAGCAGGGCGGCGGCGCCAACACCCGCGCCGGCGTCAAGGGCGGTACCGGCGACCAGGCCGTCAACGGCCTGCGCGACCAGCTGGCGCGTACCAAGGAAAGCCTCAGCACGGCGCAACAGCAAAGCCAGGATCTGCAAAGCCAGGTCAACAGCCTGCAGAATATCAACGACAAGAACCAGAAGCTCATCGATCTGAAGAACGCGCAGATCGCCGAGCTGCAGCAAAAGCTGGCGCAGGCGCGCAAGCAGGCCGGCCTGCCGCCGGCTCCGCAAGCCGCGCCCAGCCCGGCCGTGCAGCCGGACACCACGCCGGCAGCCGCAGGCAGCGTCGCCAGCGCTTCGGCCAAGGCCAGCCAGCCGGCCACCGGCAGCACCGCAATGACGCCAGCCAGTGCGCATTCGGCGCCGGCCGCCAGTGCCATGACGCCGCCGGCCAAGCCCGCAGCCCACACACCAGCGCACGCCGCCAAGCCCGCGCCCACGCATCACGCCACTGCGCCGCATCATCCGGCGTCGGCGCAGCCGTGGTACACCGCGCTGTGGGTGAAGGCGCTGGCCGCCCTGGTCATCATCGGTGGTTTGCTGGCCGTGCTGCTGGGCATGCGCAAGCGCCAATCCTCGGCGCCGATCGCACCCACCACCTCGCTGGCCGATCAGTTTGCCGATGAGGAGGCGCCGCCGAGCATGGATGACGAGCAGCGCGAACTGCTCGATCAGCTGGCCGAGCACCCCGATGACGTCGGCTTGCATCTGGAATTGGTCAGCCTGTATTACGCCCGCGGTGACGTGGAGCACTTCGAGGGCGCCGCCGAGGCCATGTACGCGCACATTGCCGACACCGAGCAGCCCGAATGGCTGGACGTGGTGGCCATGGGACGCGAGTTGAGCCCCGGTCATCCCTTGTTCGCCGATCCAGACGCCGCCCCTGTCGATGATGCGGCCGAGCCGCCGGTCGATGACAGCGGCTTCAGTGCCCAGGCCTATGAGGCCGGTGCCGTGGCCTCGCCGTTCGCCGCCGACCAGGCGCTGGACATCGAGCACGACGAGTCAGAGCTGGTCATGTCCACGCCGGGCGACCACCCGCAGCCCCGTGCCGACGACGACGGCTACGACTTCGATTTCGCGCTGCCGCCGCAAGACGAGGACGGCACAGGCGAAAAGACCTCCAGCTTCAATGCCGAGCCGGACCTGCACGGCGAGGGCGGCGATGACCTGATCATGCCGCCGCTGGCCGATGACCAGGCGCCGGCACCGGCCGACGAGGTCGACGCCCAGGTGCCGCCGGCCGAGGTCAGCGAGGCAGAGGCCGAGGAAGACGTCACCGATTTCTCCTGGCTGCCACCGGCAGAGGACGACAACGCGCCGCAAGCATCCGCCGAGGACGCCGGCCCGGCCGACCTGCCGCCGCTGGAGCCGGACTTCGATCTGGGCACGGACCTGCCGGAAACCCCGGCCGCTGATGCTGCCTCCGACGAATCCCAGCAAGAGCCGATGGCCTTCGACGGCACGCCGGACGATCCGGTCGACACCAAGCTGGACCTGGCCCGAGCCTACATGGACATGGGCGATCCGGAAGGCGCCCGCGCCATGCTGGAGGAAGTGCTGGAGGAGGGCAGCCAGATGCAGAAGGACATGGCGCAGAAGCTGCTGGACGATCTGCCCTGATCCCTTAGGCATCCACGGCGGGCCGCAAGGCCCGCTTCAGGTCGCCATCCACGACGCCGTCCGGGCTTCCCGGGCGGCGTCGTTGTATGCTTGCACGCTTTCCTCTCCCGCTTCACCGAACACGGATGGCATGCATGCGTCTGGCGCTGGGCATTGAATACGACGGCACCGACTTCCTGGGCTGGCAGCGCCTGAGCCACGGCCCCAGTGTGCAGGCGGCGCTGGAAAAGGCGCTGTCCAAAGTGGCCAATCACGCCGTGGACGTCACCTGCGCCGGGCGCACCGACTCGGGCGTGCACGGGCGCTGCCAGGTGGTGCATTTCGACACCGACGCCGAGCGCAGCCTGCGTTCCTGGGTGCTGGGTGCGTGCTCCAACCTGCCGCCCAGCGTGGCCGTGCTGTGGGCGCAGCCGGTGGATGATGCCTTCCACGCCCGTTTCAGCGCCCGCGCGCGCCAATATCGCTACACGCTGCTCAATCGCGGCGTGCGCCCGGCACTGGATGCGCGCTATGTCACCTGGGAGCGCAACCGGCTGGACGCCGACGCCATGCACCAGGCCGCGCAGGCGCTGATCGGCGAGCACGACTTTTCCGCCTTCCGCGCCATTGCCTGCCAGGCCAAACACGCCCGCCGCGAGGTGCAGGCCATTGGCGTGCACCGTGAGGGCGACAAGGTGATGGTGGATATCCGCGCCAATGCGTTTTTGCATCACATGGTGCGCAACATCGTCGGCTCGCTGCTGCCGGTGGGCCGTGGCGAGATGCCCGGCGCGTGGATTGGCGAGCTGTTGGCCGGGCGCAACCGCGAAGTGGCCGGCCCCACCGCGCCGGCATCCGGGCTGACCTTCCTGGGGCCACTGTACGAGGATGGCTGGGGCTTGCCCGCCGAGGTGGTGCTATGACGCGTATCAAGTTCTGCGGGCTGACCCGCCTCGAGGATGTACGCCTGGCTGCATCCCTGGGTGTGGATGCCATCGGCCTGGTGCTGACCCGTCGCAGCAAGCGCTTCGTGGACATCGAGCAGGCCCGCGCCCTGCGCGCCGCCGTGCCGCCGTACATCACCAACGTCGTCCTGCTGATGGACGACGCGCCGGAGTGGATTGCGCAGGTGT
Source organism: Oleiagrimonas sp. C23AA (assembly GCF_011759385.1). Taxonomy (GTDB): domain Bacteria; phylum Pseudomonadota; class Gammaproteobacteria; order Xanthomonadales; family Rhodanobacteraceae; genus Oleiagrimonas. The sequence continues at coordinate 23,854 of NZ_JAARLY010000003.1, forward strand.
GCGACACCGTGAAGCCGGACGTGCTGCAATTTCACGGCAGTGAGCGCGAGGCCGATTGCACCGCCTTCGCGCGCCCGTACATGAAAGCCATCGGCATGGGGCAGGGCGACGCCGGCCTGGCGATGCTGCGTGCCTACCCGTCCGCGCAGGGCCTGTTGCTGGACGGGCATGGCCTGGGCGAACCCGGCGGCAGCGGCGAAACCTTCGACTGGCAGCGCATGCCCACCGACCTGGACCTGCCCTTGGTGCTTGCCGGTGGCCTGGATGCCACCAACGTCGGCCAGGCCATCCAGACCGCACGTCCCTGGGGCGTGGATGTCTCCAGCGGCATCGAGTCCGCGTCCGGCATCAAGGCCGAGCAGGCGATGCGCGCCTTCGTGCAGGCCGTGCGCGCCGCCGATAGTCAAGCCGACTAAACCCGCCAGCTCTCGTTATGCCAGCGAACGCTGGCATCCAGCGCCTGGCACGTGCCAACCGCTCAGCAAGCCCGTGACAGTCGCCAGCCATCACCCATCCAGCGGACCGCGCACACTATCCGCGTCTCCGATAGCCAAGCCGACTAAGCCCGCCCAGCTCCCGTCATGCCAGCGAACGCTGGCATCCAGCGCCTTGGCGCGTGCCAACCGCTCAGCAAGCCCATATCAGTTGCCAGCCATCACCCATCCAGCGGACCGCGCACACCATGCGCGCCGCAATAGAGCGCATGTGTGTAGATCTGGGTGGTTCTCACATCCTTGTGGCCCAGCACCTCCCGATACAAAAACAGCAGTGCTGAAAGCGCCTGATTCTGTGTGCTGGCGGCCACCTTGCCATGCACCGCAAGCCGGGACAGGAACGCCTCCATTTCATCCGCACCCATATCGCGCGGATGGCGCTTGCCACTGGCCAGGATAAAGCGACGAATCCAGCCCACATATGCTTTTTCCGTACGCAGGCTGTAGTGCTTCATCCGCAGCACCCGGCGCACCTCATCCATAAGCCGAGGCGCCTTGTCGCGGGCGGAGTGCATATTCGCGTTTTCGGGGTGATAAACCATACACACCTCATTCCGTGAGATATGCAAACCAGCATGCACCCGGCATCGCGGAAGACAAGACCAGTAACACCTTGTTTGCTTGTAGGGTTTCACTGATTGACGTCGGACGACCCTCAAGCGAGGATGTACGCATATGCCCCGATCCGGGGTCTACTAAGCGTTAGGCCACTTATGCACGTTTCTAAAAGGGAAGCAAAGATGCGTCACTACCAACACTGGGAAACGTGGATAGGCTTGCTAGTTTGCGGCCTGTGCGCAGGGCTCGGGAGCTACTTCGGCGGCGAGTATTTTGGACACTCAAGTATCTCCGCAGGTATCGGCGGCGGCATCGGCGCGTTGTTGCTCCGGGCAGTCACGAAATACGTTGATCGCCGCTATTACTCTCGCGCGGCCTAACATCTCGTTCAAGGCGGACGCGCTGACGCGCGCCGCTTAACTCCAGCGTTAGGTGGCTAAGGAAAACTTGTGGACTACTTTGATGAGAAAAGCGCCGAGATTTCCGTTGACGCTATGACTTCGTTCGGCGTTGAGATACATACTCGCTACGGAAAGGCATGGCAGATGGCTGAAATGCTTATGTTCACTACAGACCTCGCCAACCTTGATCTGCATCACTTCGTCACGAGCGTCTTTTATGACTCAAAGAGCGATTGTTGCTCGTTCGAGTTCGGAGATGAAGAGCTTCTCCCTGAGGTTGATGAGGCAATCCTTAGGTGCGCCGAAAAGCACATCTCACAATTTGAGTGGCACGGGACTATCTATCATGGTGGTACGCTTGGCGCCGCCTAACAATTCATTCAAGCCGACGCCGCTTCGCGGCGCGGCTTAATTCAGGCGTTGGGCGACATGAAGAGTATGCGTAAATTCCGAATCACATTGTTCGTCGTGGTGCTGTTCTGCATGCCCGCCGTGGCTTTGTGCGGAAGTCTTTCTGGCGTTTGGCTTGTGCAGGTGCAGAATCCCAAACACCAAATAGTCACAACTATCAAGGTGCAGTTCACGAACAAGCGCGCCGAAAATTCTTGCATGGCCGGTAACTGGAATACTGTTCGCGTTCTATCAGCAACAACGAAAGTCCAAGACTTCTTCCCTGTCTCTGACCCGCTGTCGTATCAGGTCAAGGATGGGAAAATCACCATTGGCCGCAATGTTGTGTGTGACGGCTATCTTTGGCTCCAAGGCCCTCTTCATGGCTCCTCGGCGCAAGGGGAATACTTCAGCCTTGGTCTTGGTGGCACGTCACCTCTTGGTCACTTTACATTGCGTCGCGTCCAATGACAGTGTCGCCCAACAGTTCAGTCAACCGGACGCCAAAACCGCTAGGCGGTTTCGCCGCCGGTTACTTCAAGCGTTAGGCGTCATACGAAATCGCGTGCACATGAAGAGTCGCTTCGTTACTCAACTCTTGCTGCCCTTATTGGCCGCGACAGCGTTGGCCATACTTGTGCATCTTTGGTGGGCGGCCGACGGCTTCTTCTTGAACCTTGCTGCCGGATTCGTCGGCAGCTTGGTCACGGTGGGGTACATCGATTGGATCCTGCGTCGGCACGAGGAGGATCGCTGGAGCGATGCCGACTCGCGGATCTCGAGCCGCCTCAAGATACTTGCCAATTCGACCGTCACTGGGATTCGCGTCGCGTTTGGCTACAAGACGGACATATTCGATCGCCGCGCAATGGCATCAGGCGACTCCGAGGTCATGCATGCTGAAGTCATGCGCGTCGCTATTCACGTGTTGTCCCCCGGTGCCGAGGCACATGTCACGTCCTTGAACCAGGCGCAATGGAAGTCATTCGTCTCGCACTTGCATCAAAGCTCAATAGAGTGCGGGATCATGCTTGATCGCTTCGGCCACCGACTTCAACCGAACACGATCGCAACTCTCCTCGATCTACAACATCACCTCGAGTCGGCACAGACTTTCTGGCAGGTGTTCCCGGACATCGCTGGGGTGCCCGCTGATCAACTTCCGCAGACCAAAACACCACCAGAAGAGCTGCAGGCAGCTTGGTGCGAAATCACAGCGAGAGCTGTGCGCAATGTCTTGGAAGCTGCTACTCAGCTGGCCGCCATAGCATGACGCCTAACCCGTCGTTGCACCCGACGTGCTACGGCTGGCTGCGCCAGCCTCCGCCCGCGGGTGAACTCCAACGTTAGGTTTCTTAGGAGCCACCATCATGGACGCAGCACGCTGTACGCTAGATGATGCGATTTACCAAGCGGTGAGATTCGCAGCTCTTCCACCAAATGAACTAGCGAGAAAGCGGAGATTCTTGGTGTGCCCGGAATGTCGCGGCCCCGCGTTCTTTCGAAAGGCTTCGCGCAGTGGTCAGGCAGCATGTTTTGGTGCCCGCCCTCATGAGGATGGCTGCACGCTAGCTGCATCCGAGTACGAGCAGAACAACATTGGCCCCGGTGACGATCAAGACATCCTCGAAAATCCAGGCCAGCGCATCATCCTCAATTTCAACTTCGGCGCGCCTGACGAGAGACACAACGACCCTGATGCTCCAGTGAACCTTGGGGGGCGCGGTGGCCGCTTCGTTGGCGGCGGTGTTCGCCCGGACGCCGCAATGCATCGCCGGCTGAGTACGATCCTTCGCAATCTTATGATGTCGGGACAGTTTCGGACATCTCGGCAAATAATCGAAATCGCTCGTGTTGGCGAGTTCACCGTCGCAGATTTCTTCGTCCCGTTCGGTGCGGTGGCCGCGGCGCATGATCACCAGTATCGCGGCTATTGGGGAATGGTTGTTTCTGCTCGCTTTGGTCAAACGGGGGCACTGTGGCTTAACTCCGGCGGCCGTGACGATATGAGCGTTTGTGTACCAGAGCAGTTCGTTAATGAGCTTTACGAGCGCTTCCGCATAACAGACGAAGAAGAGTTGGCTGGCACCTATGCTCTAGTACTCGGAACGCTTCGCACCTCTCAAGGGGGGAAGAAGTATGTTCAAGTCGAAGACTTGGTCTTCATCACTCTTCGATGAATAAGAAACCTAACCCTGTGTTCGAGGCGACCTGCGCGAAAAGCCGTACCGGCGCCGCTTAACTCCAGCGTTAGGGGGCTAGGTGAAGCATCGTCGCATCACGTCACTTCTATTTGGTCTGCTTACTGCATCGTGCATGAGCTTGGCGATGGCCACTCCGCCAGTAGCCCAAATATCTTCGAGTTCCGCGCAGGGTCGAGACGTAAATGGTGCAATCACATCAATACTCATGCATCGTTCCGGCTGCTATGGCTTTTGCCCCATCTACGAAGTAGAGGTTACTGAGCAGGGTGTTGTCACTTTCAACGGGCATCGCTTCGTCGAGAAGACAGGTAAGCACCACAGCAAAGTCACTCCAAATCAGTTTCAAAAGCTTGTTGCGTTCGTAAAGCAAATGAACTTTTTCAAGCTGCAGGACCGCTATCGTTACGAACAGGATGGTTGCACCACGTGGTGGAGCGACAACCCAACTGTGGACATCATCGTCACACGAGGCTCAAAGAAAAAGCATGTGTCCTACTACTACGGCTGTAAGGGGCCGTCTGTAGCAACGCAAATTGACGCGCTCTCGAAAGCCATCGACAAGGTTACGGGCACGAGCGCTTGGATCGGTAACGGGGGCATACCGCCGCCGCCCCCTAAAAGTTCGGTCAAGCGGACGCAAACCCGCTAGCGCGGGTTTGCTTCGCTTACCTCAAGAGATAAGCCCCATGAATGAGACGATTCAGCGAATTGACCATGACTCCGAAAAAGCTCTGGAGTCCCTTGTTGGCTGCGAGGTACAGGAGCTTCTGAGCAAGAGCGCAGCTATCGAGGTTGGTCAGTCTGTCCTTCAGGTTGTCTCGGTGTCGATACAGTTGGGTAAGAAACGTTTTGTCGTCATCGAGAGTGACTGGGAAGACACGGCTCAAGAGTATTTGGACTATCACTGTTTGTCGGTCCGTACCGCAGGGTCACCGAGAGACATTAAGTACAACCCCAAGCCTCCGAAGGGTGGTGCGAACTACCAGTCTGATCACGTGCATTTGGCACTTGGCGCAAGCGCACCAGTTACCAAGATTGAACTGCTAGAGAGCCGAGAGGTCGGCGTCGCGGAGTCTGTAACCTACGACGCTGGCTTGGTACTCACTCGATCCGACGGGCTTCGGTTCGCAATCGTGCGCGAGGAGTCGATTCTTGGTGCCCTGCACATTGCTCACATACCTCAAGACATTGAGCGCCTCATTCATGGGCTGCATGTGAGGCTGCGGTATGGGGCATAACATTTCGCTGCAGCCGACCGTCATACCGCTACGCGGTCTGCCGGCGGCTGAGTTCACGCGTTAGGCCGCTTGGAAAACTCACACCCCTCGGTACAAGATCTCACTCACCCTGACGCATCCGAGGCGTCCGGCTGCGGATCTTGGTCGTACGTTGCCTCTTCAGGCAAGCCATGAGGGTACCGTCGGCGAGCCACGACGCACCCCAACGGGTCGGCCGCTGGGCGGACAGTACAAGGAGAGCTTTTGGCGCGTCTCGCTGCCCACGCCCGCTGACGGTGAGCTGGAGCGCTTCCTTGCAATCACAGTAGAGTCACTAGCTCCAAACCTGCCGCACATCTTGGCAGACGGTGGCAAAGCCAGGCTCTTCATTGGGCTCTTTCTTGAGCAAGAGAACATCGGGCTAGACCTGAGCGCCGAGCTTCTTGGTCGGTGCGGAGCTCTGGGGATTTCGCTAGGCTTCGACATATACGGGCCAGACCCTCCCGGGGCTGCGGCCTAACAGTTCGTCCAAGCCGATGCCGCTTCGCGGCACGGCTTAACTCAAGGCGTTAGACCGCAGGTAAGAATGTGCTGACCGACAAAAATGGATTGCCTGTTCTAGATCAGTTCTCAGAAGAAGGCTTCGTCGATTGCGTATTCCGCATTGTGAATCTCGTGCGCGATGGCGAGCACTTTGTGTTCGAGCTCCGCTCCTCCTATCGCAACGAGACGGTGGGTGTGAGGGCTCGACTAAGGGCCGAGATCGGTCCAGGAATAGACACTGAGATGAACCTCATCAAAGAGCACGTGTACTGGAAGGGCTTAGAGATCTCCTCGCTCGGCCCGGAGAGTGACCGCTTTGTGGCTGTACTTGCGTCCCTCTACGGCGTCGAATCGATTCCGGAGGCCATGGTGCAGGCAGAAACCTTCACTGTGATCGCGTTGCAGCAGGACGGCACGGACCTTGAGGCTGAGCAGGTCAGACTGAAGATCTTCGGTAAAGACGGCTCCGAATTCGCTGAGGATGATTACTATGAGGCCTTCTTCAACGTAGATCTTCCTGATGGGTTCGTTTACTGGAATGAGAAGGATGAGAGCTACCGTGAGCCCATGCTCAAAGCACTGGCTGCGGTCTAAAAGTTCGTCCACGCCGACGCCGCTTCGCGGCGCGGCTTAACTCAAGCGTTAGAGAGCAACCGTGAGATATCTATCTGTTCAAATTCAACCAGAAAGATCACCCGGCATAGACGTAGAACGGATATCTGAGCTGTTCCAAGAACTTGCTGATCGCGATGATCTGGTTTTACGGCACAGCTTTGACAACGGGCAAGACAACGGTGCTTATTTCAATTTTACTTTCGGCACGGAGCGTCCCGCTGAACTTTGGTTTGCCATGCAAGAACTAATTTTTTTAGCTCAAGAACATCAATCGCACATGGCAGCTGCTTCGATGGCTATGTGTTCCGGTGAGGCTGGTTGGGATCAATATGCGCAGTTGTATCACTGGAATCCCGAGGTTCCTGTTGTTCCCGCAACCGCCCTCTAACAGTTCATTCCAGTCGACCTTCCACTGGCTGCGCCAGCGGCCGGCGGCTAAATTCAAGCGTTAGGCGGCTCAGTCATGGATGCCATCCAATCACTCGTCAAATACGTTCTTGCCCTGGAGCAATCGGCCGAGGCGACTGCATGCGCTGAGGATCGTTCGATTTACAAGTCGCTACTTGCGGACGCTGGCCCCATCCTCGCAACGGCATCGGCGCTCGACGCGCAATCCAACATCGCACCACGTATCTTTCAACATGAGCGGCTCTGGGGCTATTCATGGCTTCAAGATCCAGTCTTTCAAAGCGCATCGGACGCGTGGCAGGCAGTCAAGCTGGCATATGTGCAGGCCGCCGTCTAACATCTCATTCGAGGCGGACGGCTTCACCGCCGCTTAAAACTCCAGCGTTAGGACTCTCATGCCGGTTAACGTCGTAGCCAAGCAGCAGATTACCGTTGGCACAGAGGAATTCCTTGAGGCAGCTGCTCCGGATGGCCCTTTTGCTGTGGTCTTCGAAGACGATGGAGACACTGGCTACTTCTACGCGCTAGATCAATCTCAATCTGGCCAGTCCATCCAAGATGCCATGCACATCTACAACGTGGCCAACGTTACCGACAAGCATCTTCCTTCAGTGGTTGAGCTCGGCTGGTCTCCCGAAAACTGCAAAGCCGTCTTGCTCATCAATGACTATGCTCACGCCGTCTTCGACTTCTCTACAAAGCGCGGTTACTGTCGCACGGGCTTTCCGCCTCCATCCGAGAACTGGCACGGCCACGACTGGGACGATTCTGCATTCAAGCTCTTCGCGGTAGAGTCCTAACCAGTCATCCAAGCGGACAGCTTCGCCGCCGCTTAACTCCAGCGTTAGCACCCAAGGGGGAGATGTTCGTGAACTTCAAGCGTCTGCCTATAGTGCTCGTTGCCTTCTCGGTACTCGCGGCGAGTTCCGCGGCCTATGCCATCAAGATGCCTCCGCCACCAACCAAGGCTGAGCTGGCGGGTGTGTGGGTTGGGCCTGACGATTCCGGCGCAGTTCTACGCTTGGAGCTAGATTATTCCGGCAAAGGTTCTCTCGTAATTAGCAATCACGATCCAAGGTTCACCTTCAAGTACAAAGTCATACTCACAAAAATCAACATTTACAAACTTTCGTTCGGCGTGAAGTCCGTTGGCCATACAAAAGTTGGCTTCACGCTTTCTGGTACATTTCACCCACATGCCATTCAGCTGCAAAGGCACCTTTCAACCTTTGACCAAACTTGGTTTCACAATGCCATGCTACTTCGCAGCAAGAGTTTGCAGTCGGGGTTGGAGCACGTACAAACAGTTAGTGGCCAGCTTCCGCATGGCGTTGGGCGCTAACAGTTCATTCAAGCCGACGGCCAAACCGCTACGCGGTTCGTCGGCGTCTTAACTCAAGCGTTAGGCCTTATGGACACACAACCGCAGTACAAGGAACGACAACTTGAAGCTGACGAGGCTCGTGAAGTCAGCGTCTTCGCAAAAGACGGCCGCAAGACTGCCAAAGTCGGCTACTTCACCAACGACTCTGCCAAGATCGTTTCTGCCGTCGACACTCATGTCAATTCACTGCAGCGGGCGATACATGCTGGTTCGCTTACGCTCAACGAGCAAAGTCGCACCTACTTATCGCTACAGCTCGGCTGCCTTTGGGGTCAGCAACTCATCAAGCAATTTGGGTGGGAGTGGGTTTGTGTCATTGATGGAGATAGCGAGCTCTATGCAGTCGTTAGCAAAGATCGTGCTCTGATGATGCTTCCAACATACTTCGTGAACGAGTGCCTTCAAGATCCAAACGTTGACTGTACTTCCATACTCTCGTTCAACATGATCGCAGCGCAAAAGTTTTCTGAAACCCCCTCCGGAAGCTACTTGAACATACTTGATATTGTTGTTCGCATTGTTCCTCGGCATCTAGTCTAACAATTCATCCAAGCGGACACGCTGACGCGCGCCGCTTAACTCAAGCGTTAGGGCCCAATGGGAGCACTCGATCATTCGTTAGCGACACTCCGCCTCTTCGGTGACGATTTAGTCCCCGAAGAAATCAGCGCATGTTGGGTACACAGCCCCCCCTAACAACTCATCCAAGCGGACGCGCTGACGCGCGCCGCTTACTTCAAGCGTTATAAGGCATTCGAGATATGAGCGAACAAGAACAATTTGTTGAATGCTGCACTCATGGAAAGCAACAAGCTACATATGTATGTCAGCATATTTTGCAAAGCCTTCGAGATGGTCAGACCAGGGGGTTTTGGTCTGCTGAGCCGGAGTCGGGCAATGAACGGCCAGATTCATGGTGTAGTGCTTGCGAGGATAAAGTTAACAGCACGGGCGGCGAATGGAATGATGAATCCGAGAAATTCGCTGGCTTAACTTTGTTGTGTGGTGCTTGCTATGATCGAGCAAAGAGCATGAATAGAAAAAATTAGCTATGGTGCAAGTACCTTATAACAAGTTGCTGTTGTCGCCGCTGCGCGGCTGGGACCTCTGTTCCGGCGCTTCGCGCCTGCACTACGGCCCCAAAGCAAAGCGTTAGATATAGGGGGTCAGGATGCCGCTACCGAACTACAAAGAAATCATCGAGCTCGTTAAAGTCGGTTCAACAGTCGAAGCACAAGAAAAAATAATGCAGCTCCGGCAATTAGCTCTCGACCTCCAAGAAGAAAACATCCAGCTAAGAACGACGATTTCAGATCTCGAAGAAAGGCTCCGTAGGGCAGAGTCTGTCGACGGTGATCCTTGTCCTCGTTGCAGGAAGCGAACGTACTATGTCGAGAGTAGCGAGCCGGACCGGATATTCGGAGACCTGGGAGGTATGCGTCGTGTTTATAAATGCGCAGAATGCGGATTCACGGAATCTGGAATAAGTGGTGATAGTTAAATCTAACGAATCGCTGCAGTTGACCGCCCAAAACGCTGGCGCGTTTTGGGTTCCCTCCGCAGCCTGCGGCTGCTCCGGCGGCAACTGAGCTCAGGCGTTAGAGTGCGAGAGAAATGACTCAAGAGTTTGTCGTTTACAAGGGCGCACGAATGGTCAAGGGGTGGCCCGAGAAAATTGAGGCTGCGCAGCTGCAGCCTACAGTCATGGTCGCCGGTGGCGAACACCAGCGAGTTCGCTACGGCGCCGAGGCAGACGATTGGGGTGCTGGTACTGGCAACCCGTGCCACGATTGCCGGGTCATCAAAGGTCAGATTCATGTCTTTGGCTGCGATGTTGAGCGTTGTCCCGTCTGTGGTGGCCAGCTAATTTCGTGCGAGTGCGACGACTAGATTATGTCGGCTCGCACTCTAACTATTCAGTCAAGCGGACGGCGTTCCGCCGCCGCTTACTTCAAGCGTTAGTCCGCATGACAAAGCTCACCGCAGATTGGCCCGATGACGCCGACGGCGACGTGTTTCGCCGTCTTGCAGAGGCTGGTTTTGATTTTGACAAATCCTGGGTTCTCGACTTCAACGTTGACTTCACAAATTGGCCCCCGCCCGAGGCGGCATTGGAGCTTCTGCGTTCAATGTTTGGCAATCTGGCCGCTCATCCACCCGAGCGTGGATGCCTTGGATATGTGCTGTTCCAAGTCGTTAGCCCGGTTAGCTATGAAGGCGTAACATCGATTCAACGCCGCACTAGTAGTGCAATGCAGCCATTCGGCGGCGTGTGTGAGTCTTGGGGAGTCATGCACTAATGCGGTCTAACATCTCATTCAAGCCGACCGCCCACTGGCTACGCCAGCGGTCGGCGCCTTAACTCAAGCGTTAGGTATACAAGTGAGCGATCCGCTACTAGCAAAGCTCGAGCAGGCGCTCACGAACACCACGGGCGTTTACGTCAACTCGGGTGTCGATGCAGCTAGCTACTTTGCTGGCTTGGCCTCGGATATCCGGACACACATCTGTTCTCCCTTCCCGCTTAGCGCCAGGGTCATGCCTCCAGGCTTCCCGCACGCTGCAGTGGGTAGCGTGGTCTCGGGTCAGTGCGTTGCACACAGTGCTGGGTATTGGCTGGTGTACCAACCAGAGCAAGATCGGTTCTGTTGCTTCTGGGGCAGCAACCAGAGCAATCTTGGTGCGCACGGTGTGTTCGGCAGTCCGCTCTATTGTTGGTCCGCGTGAGCACATCTAACAATTCATCCAAGCGGACGCGCTGACGCGCGCCGCTTAACTCCAGCGTTAGCCACACAGCATGGACAGCCGCCTCTTACACCTCGCCTATTCGAAGGCATACGCCACGGTCGCTTGGGATAGTCACGGTGAGCATGAGTACGTGCTCGTGGGAGATGGCGTGGCGATAGACGAGCCCCTGCTCCAGGGGCTCATCGAACGCACCTTCTCACCCGACACTCTTTGGCTAACCCCGAGCAGACATAGCGCCATTCCCGTGCCGCGTAACGACGCCGCTCGTTTCATGGCCGCGAAGCTAGCGCCGCGTACCAACGTTGTCCTCACGGACGAAGACGTGCAAAGGTTCATAGAGCTAAGCTTTCTTGGCGTTGCTCGCACAGGCAGGGCGCGAGCTAACTACTCGTTCAAGCGGACGCGCTGACGCGCGCCGCTTAGCTCCAGCGTTAGGTGTGAAGAATTGATTACTGAAGCGATGTTGGATGTGTTCTGTCGATTCGACGGGGATGTTGATGGCTTCGCTCGTATCGGAACAGCCGAAGATCGCTCTGTTATTTCAGGCGAGCAATGGACTGGAATTGATGTTTTACTTCAAGAGCTTCACTTGGCGAAAGCCAACTTGGCCTCTCCTGAGTACGCTACGAATTTAGAGCAGCGCCTTTGTGCCACGGCAGAGAACGACACAGTCAAGGAGCGGCTATGGGAGCTGGCTTGAAATCCCCTAACAAATCGCTCCAGCCGACGCCCGACTGCTATGCAGTCGGGCGTCGGCTGAGCTCAAGCGTTAGACCGCAGGTAAGAATGTGCTGACCGACAAAAATGGATTGCCTGTTCTAGATCAGTTCTCCGAAGAAGGCTTCGTCGATTGCGTGTTCCGCATTGGGAATCTCGTGCGCGATGGCGAGCACTTTGTGTTCGATCTCCGTTCCTCCTATCGCAACGAGGCGGTGGGTGTGAGGGCTCGACTAAGGGCCGAGATCGGCCCAGGAATAGACACTGAGATGAACCTCATCAAAGAGCACGTGTACTGGAAGGGCTTAGAGATCTCCTCGCTCGGCCCGGAGAGTGACCGCTTTGTGGCTGTACTTGCGTCCCTCTACGGCGTCGAATCGATTCCGGAGGCCATGGTGCAGGCAAAAACCTTCACTGTGATCGCGTTGCAGCAGGACGGCACGGACCTTGAGGCTGAGCAGGTCAGACTGAAGATCTTCGGTAAAGACGGCTCCGAATTCGCTGAGGATGATTACTATGAGGCCTTCTTCAACGTAGATCTTCCTGATGGGTTCGTTTACTGGAATGAGAAGGATGAGAGCTACCGCGAGCCCATGCTCAAAGCACTGGCTGCGGTCTAAAAGTTCGTCCACGCCGACGCCGCTTCGCGGCGCGGCTTAATTCAAGCGTTAGGTCGCAGTCATGGATAGTCGCGAGTCCCTGGTACAAGCTCTTCTCTCGTTCGCGCGGCCCGTTCCAGACATCGCGCGCGATCTCTCCGCTTACGGCTGGGATGCTCCCCGCCCGTTGGCGGCACTGGATGCAACACACGTCTCCTCAGTGCTTAATCGGTACATAGCTGGAGAGTTCTCGGCCGCCCAGGTTGAGGAGTGGGCCAACCGCATAGAGTGCCGTGAGGACATCGATTACGATCCCTCATCAGCAGTCGGTTTGGCGCTACATGAGCTTGCCAACCCGTTGCTCACCCAACCTCTAACAAAGCAATCTGCAACAACGTTGGTTGCAACCCTGTCGTAGCTGCAACCTAACTACTCATCCAAGCGGACGCGCGTACCGCGCGCCGCTTAACTCCAGCGTTAGACGGCAAAATAATGAACTCCACCGATGCACTGTATGCAGAGCTAAAGCCAGACATTGCTTCCGTCGCGAATCAGCTCTTCGATCTGTCCGAAGCGCTTCTCCGCGACCAAGGAAACTTCTTGCCTCACGCTGCGGTTCTTACGGACGACGGCGACATCAGATTGGTCGGTGCTGTCGGCGAGAGCGACCTCACTACTTCCGTTGAGATCCTTCCCATACTTCACGATGGTGTTCGCCAACAGGCACGCGAGCTTCCTCTGCAGGCGATCGGAGTTGCCGAAAATGTCACGGTCACCTTCGAGGGGCAGCGTCCCACCAAGGCCATTAAGGTGCTTTTCGAGCACAAGCGTGGGCTTACTGTTGCGCTCTACCTTCCTTTCGAAAAAAAGTTGCTTCGTGGATACATAATGGGTTCCACCATCTCGAAACCGGCTGCTCCGGAAGTCAATGCGTGGAGCCACGATGCCGTCTAACTACTCATTCGAGGCGGACGGTTGCGCCGCCGCTCAATTCCAGCGTTAGAGGTCACTGGTGGACTACGACAACTCGGAAGTCGAAGAGCTCTGGTGTAACCAGTGTCGTAACGATGTCATTGCCTATCTACGTCGGCAAAACCTCGTGCACGGACAGGTTGGCGAATGGCCGGCTTGGCATCTAGCGCCTTACATCTCAATCTGGGCAATCGAGAGCAAGGACAACCCTGGCTGGGTAGGCTGGTGGGCCGTCGCAGGCGACCTGCCTCACGACTATGTTTCAGCCAGTGGCATCAAGCACCCACGGGAGGCCATGCAAGCCATTGCGAGGCGTTGGCACACTGCGGCCGAGCACATGGCGCGTGGTAGCTATCCCACAGATTTCTCCATCGGTTCCCCCGATAGCTGGCCGTCACTGGGTCCACAGCTAGCATCTCGCGCGGAGCTCCTTCAATCCTGGGCCGGTGACCCGGAGTTGTGGGCTAACCTCTAACAGTTCGTCCAAGCGAACGCCGTACCGGCGCCGCTTAACTCTCCAGCGTTAGGCCAGATAGATGCAGCGCAACGACCTCGAACTATTCGCTGATTACAATCAGTTCTATGTTCAAGACGAGCCCGCTTCTGGCGATCTTTCGTCTGCGTGGCCTGAGGAAGCTGTCAGCCGGTTGTTGGCGATTGCACCGGGTGTGGTCGGGGTAGGCACTGCCAGCAACATAGACGTGCCAGTCACCGTCGAAATACATGAAGCTGCTCCGCAAGATGATTCCGCGGCCTTCGATCAAGTCAACGAATGCACGTTAATAGTGGCACACGGCCCTTTGGTCATTGCGGGCTGCACGGACTACTTTCCAGCCGCCACCCGCATACCGGCTAAGCCCGGCACGTACAGGGTCAGGGTAAGCTACCTTGGTGTATCCGGCGTTCCCGGCTCTGAAGAGCGGTATCGTCTGCAACTGTGGCCTGCACCTGCTATCGAGACCACTGTGGTCAAGTCGCATGCGGCCTAACAATTCATCCAAGCCGACCGCCAATGGCTACGCCAGCGGCCGGCGGCTTAATTCAAGCGTTAGGCCGCATAGCATGGATCTGCGAGATCAATACAAAAACAGTACTCTGCGGATTCTCGGCAAATTTCAGTTGCTTGAGTTTGCGCTCAAGCACTACATAGGGTTCGCTTACGATTTGATACGCAAGAACGTCAATGGGGCGATACATTTCGGGTACTCCATCGACGATGTCGACAACTATCCGCTAGAGCGTTTGCTGAACATCTTTTCCAAGCTCAACAACAACTCCGATCTGTTGGCCCAGCTAAATGGTCTACGTACCGGGCGTAATCATGTAGCGCACAAATCGCTCCTTGTTAGCTCTGGCGAAAATTACGACACCGACGCGCTCAAAAAAGCGGATGAAGAGTTTTTCTATTTGGAGGATGAGATTGATGTTTGCCTTGCGGCCTTGCTCAGCGAGCTGCAGTCGCTAAAATCAACGCTGTTCGGCTCTGTGGCCTAACAGTTCGTTCAAGGCGGACGGCTTCGCCGCCGCTTAACTCCAGCGTTAGGCTGCATATGCAGCAGATCGGCAACCTGATCGACGCCTACCGAGCCTCAGAAGGCGATTCGGCCGTCGTCTCCGATTGGTGGCAGAGCAACCGCCCGGATCAAGACACGCTCGTCGCTCTCGCGGGAAGTATTGGCGCGCTGTACCTGTCCAGGGCCCTCTCCTATGCCTTCGCCAATGGCCTCATGAACCAGCTCATGCCCCTGGCGGGCTGGGAAGACGCACCCAAGCTTTTTTGGCAGTACTACTTAGCGTTCGAGGACGCGGAGACTTTGGCGGAGCCCGACCCACAGGCTAGGCTAGCGGTCATGGCGGTTGCCAACATGGGTGCCGCCTAACAGTTCATTCAAGGCGGACGGCTTCGCCGCCGCTTAACTCGGGCGTTAGGCCCCAATAGAGATTGCGGAAAGATCATGGGAAATATCGAGGTTGAGCACAAAGGAAGGCGTTATCAGGCTGACTATTCTCTGGACGACAACGTCGTCACGGTTCACGGCGACAGCGGCCAAGAGTCAACGCAGCTTGGCGGGCTGTCAGAGCAGCAAGTAGCGACTATGCTTCTCCGCAGCCTGATAAGGAAAGGTCATGTCGAGCCCGTTGGTGGGCCAGAGGCCTAACATTTCGCTCAAGGCGCACGGCTCCGCCGCCGCTTAACTCCGGCGTTAGACGACCCCAAGGTAGATAGCTCATGCCTGAACCTAAGTTCATGTACAACTGCGATCTATGCGGTAGTTCATTTCAGTTCGGGCCGCATATATACGATGGCAAAGTGATTTCTCGCTACAAATTGACCGTTTGCCGGGGCTGCTGGCAAGGCAACCGCGATGGCTGGGACCCGATGGTGGAGGATCGATTCGTAGAGCACCTTAAGAGCAAGGGCATTGCGCTTCCAGAGCGGAATAGCAAGGGTTGGTACCCACGCGACTAGGTGTCTAACTATTCATCCAAGCGGGTCCGCTGACGCGGGCCGCTTAATTCAAGCGTTATACGTCATGAACTCAGCGGCAGAGCCGACAGCGAAAGTACTATTCCGTATACCTGGGGAAGACGGGGAGGCCGACGTTGAGACTCTCTGGGCCTATGACTTGGGCTCGGATCAGTACAGGCTCGACAATTTGCCCTTCTACGCCTACTCCGTGTCGCTGCAAGATGTTGTATACGCGCCTCACGACACGGCCGAAGGCCTCCCGACCTTCAAGCGAGTCATATCCAAATCCGGTAACCGCACGGTTCGCATCGCATTCGATCTTCCCGTCGAGGCTGGTAACGCATCACAAGAGATTTTGGATCAGCTTGTGGCGCTTGGTTGCGGATACGAAGGGGCAAACAAGAGCTACATCGTCATCAATATTCCGCCAAGTGTAGACATGAGCGATGTTTGCGACTTGCTCGTACAACGGGGCGTCAACTGGGAACACGCTGATCCGAGCTATGATGAAGTCCATGGCAATGACGTATAACAACGCGTCCAAGCCGACCGCCCACCGGCTACGCCAGCGGTCGGCGTCTTAACTCCAGCGTTAGATCTGCGCAGTAGGAGATTGCGGCATGTTGCTCAACATCGACATTCCGCTTCGCACGGCCACGTTACATAGCGAAGCGTGTTCGCAGGTTCCCTAACGGTTAGGCACACCGTTCAAACCCGTCGGTGAGCTCGGCCGTGATGGTGGTTGGTTCCCAGTGTCGTCTACTGCCGAGGGCAGGCATTGGCGCAGTGCAAATTTCCGCGGGGCACCTTCAAGCATTGTGCATTCTGCTTAGAGTCGTAGTTGGCGCACAGTTCTAGCAATTAATCTGCACAGCGACGATCCGCGACTGCTGACGGTTGTGTCGCAACACCATCATGGCCCTCGAGGCCGAAGAGAGAGGGTGAGTCTATTTTTACTCATTCAAGCCGACCTATTGGCTACGCCAACGGTCGGTGGCTTAATTCAAGTGTAATGTGGCCGTGAAGAATCATGGAACCAAAAGACGTCGGAAAGAGTTACGACCTTATTGCTGATCGCTGGCGGAGCGATCGCTTTTCGCAAGACAATGGCATTTCCCAGCACGAGAAAGCCATAGCTTTTACAGAGCTACGGGGCGCAGCCCTCGACGTAGGTTGTGGTGGCAGTGGACGCCTAATTGACATGCTTCTCAACTGCGGTTTTTCGCCTGAGGGTCTGGACATCTCTACCAAGATGCTGGAACTTGCTCGCTCGCGCCATCCAAACGTACGCTTCCACCAAGCGGATATATGCTCGTGGAAGTTTCCCCATTTCTACGATTTTATTTCGGCCTGGGATAGCATTTGGCATGTGCCGTTACGGCTCCAGGAGAAGGTGCTGTTCAAAATCTTGTCAGGTCTTAGCCTGGGCGGAATTGCCATATTCAGCCTTGGTGGCACGGACGGTCCAGACGAACATACCAACTCTTACATGGTGCCTCCCATGTACCACAGCACGCTTGGCATTCCTCGAACGTTGGAGGTAATTGCCCAGGCAGGGTCAGTCTGTCGCCACTTGGAGTACGATCAGTACCCAGAGGGGCATGTGTACATCATCTGTCAGCGCGTGAGCTTGGAGAGCGAGTGAGGCGACGCATAACAACTCAATGCAGCGGACGCCAACCTGCTACGCGGGCCGGCGCCGCTTAATTCAAGCGTTAGCCAGAAATCATGAAAGTTCATGCGAAGTTAGCTTTAACCAGCTTATCCGCCTTGCTGCTCTGGCATACAGTTGCTGCACACGGGGTGGATGTATGTGTCAAGCACAAGGACAAACGCTTTGTGACTGGCCCCGAGCCGGAAGCTCATAAGCTATATAGAGCGGCGTGCCTGGCCAATGCCGGGCCGTGGCCAAGCGGGTTCACTGAAGAAGATTTTATCTATCTCGGTATTTTGCATGATGAAGCTGGTAACAGCTACAAAATTGGCTACATATCCACCATTTTGGGAGAGAGTGGGCGGGCAACAAACAGGCTGTTGGTATTTATCGGTGACGGTAAATATCTAGGCAGATATAGCGATCAAGAAGAGCAACCCGCCCTCGACCCGCCGTTGACTCTGGAGTACCCAAATAAGGCGAAATTGGGAAGCGCTGTTGTATTTAAAAATGGAATTCCCCCAAAATTTTGGATCGACGGCGATAATTATTCATTCGAAATGGCTAACAAGTCGTCCATGCGGACATGCTGACGCGTGCCGCTTGGCATCTGCGTTAGGTTCACTATGATATTCATGACGAAGGCATTAACTGTTCTCCTGACAATCGCGTTGACCCTGTCAGCATGGACCGACAGCACTGTCGCAACGGGGGTTGATCCGTACACCGTTTTGCCTGGCACCTGGGGTTGGCAGGGAACCAATGACTGCAAATCATTCCCCGTAAGAATTCGCGTTGGTATTGATCACAAAAAGCTATATATTTCGTCGGCTGCGCGGAGAAAGGATGGCACGCGCAAGCCTCGGGAGGAATACACTTATCACATAATTGGTGAAGGTACGAACGTACTGCACTTGTCTCTCGTGGGCGAGTGGCGTCACGATTCAAACGGCGCGCCTGTTACTTGGTACCTTGTTGTCGCCGATCCCAATACGTTTTTCTGGAATCGGAGTGATTGGCCTCACGACACGGGCACAAAAAATGTCCTGCGTTGTAAGAAAAACCTGCTATCCAAGCCGTCTGCCAAACCGAGACCCGGTTCCTCGGCGGCATAATCCAGGCGTCAGATCACACAACAAAGGAAAGTCACCATGCCTGGGACGCCACGAGCCGCCGCCGTCTTGTACGCCAAGGACATATCCAAGGTCGCCAACTTCTACGCCAGGGTCGCCGGCCTTCCTGTGACGCATGAAGAACAAGACCACATCGTGCTGGAGTCGGATGCTTTCCAGCTGGTTGTTGTTGCGGTACCGCGCAAACTCGGCGCTACCATTCACATCACGCAGCCGCCGCAACGCCGCGAGGGCACGGCTATCAAGCTCGTTTTCCCCGTCGCCAGCATTGCGGCGGCACGTGAGGCGGCGCAGGCTCACGGCGGGCAGCTCAACTCGCCGTCCCGAGTGTGGGAGTTCCAGGGCTCACGCGTCTGTGATGGGCAGGACCCTGAGGGTAATGTCGTGCAGTTTCGCGAGCGTGCGCTGTGACATTTCGTTGTAGCGGACGCGGTGCGCTCGCGCATGATTTCCATCGCCAGGCCGTCAACAGGAGCATGAAGTGTCACGTTCAAGAATCAGCAAGACCAGCGGCTATCTCTTTATAGGTGCCGGCTGTATGTTTTGCCTTGCCGCCTATTTCGGCAAGCAAGTCGCGTTTGCAGGGGTAGGGGCGGCGCTCATCACTGTCGGTGCTGTCTATGTGGCTATGGCAAGGCGTGCATGACTTGTCTCGCCCCGGCAAAGTAGAGCCTGGGCTGGCTGTTCGCCCAAGGCGGATGCGCCGACGCGTGCTGCCATACTTCAGCACTAGATCAACCAGCGCTGTCGGAGACCCACATGGAGAACACATCAGGGGGCGGCAGTACCGCCACGGTGCCAGCCGAGATCGACCGCTGGAACTGGGGAGCGTTCCTTCTCAACTGGATATGGGGCGTGGGCAACAACACGTTCATTGCCCTGCTGATGTTTGTGCCGCTGGTGAACATCGCGATGCTGTTCGTTCTTGGTGCCAAGGGCAGCGCCTGGGCATGGCGCAATCGACGCTGGGAAAGCATTGCTGCATTCAAGGCGGCCCAACGCAAATGGGCGCGTTGGGGCTTTGCCGCCACGGGCCTGTTCGCGCTTTTGTTTGCGGGCATGTTCATTGCCATTTTTGCGTCTCTTAAAGGCTCGCCGGCCTATCAAATGGCGGTCCGTGCTGTGAACTCCAGTCCTCAGGCCATCCAGGTTATCGGCCGGCCGGTTTCCACCGGCACACCCAGCGGTAGCATCCGCGTATCAGGCCCCGACGGGGAAGCGAGCCTCGCTTTCAGTGCAGAAGGTCCTGTAGGCAGCGGCACGGTCTATGTCAAAGCCACCAAATCACTGGGCCAATGGAAGCTCGACAAGGCCGTGCTGGAGGATGCCGAGAGCGGCCAACGCATAGATCTTCTTGAGTGATCTGATGGCGAATCCGGGCCGCACGGCGCGCCTCGTATCTCCCGTGTCATGTCGTCAACAAGCGCCGGCGCACTGCTGCTGTCGCTCGCCTGTCGTGCGCTTGCCGTGGTCGTGATCGTTCCGGGAATGTAGGTTCAGCGGGTCTGCCAACTGCTCAGGAGCTAGGGACATGAAGGTCAATTCGGCACGGGTCAAACAGCTGCGTGCGCACAAGCACTGGTCGCAGGAGGAACTGGCCACGGCGTGCGGCGTCAACCTAAGGACCATTCAACGCATCGAGAACCAAGGGACCGGCTCGCTGGAGTCGGTCAAGGCGCTGGCGGCAGTGTTTGGCATCAGCGCGAACGAACTGCTGGTGCCCACGGTGCAGCAAAAAAATGCTCAGCTCGAGGTGGTCAAGACGTGCTTGCTGCGTTACGCGGATTTTGCCGGCACGGCTGGCCGGTCCGAGTACTGGTGGTTCTTCCTCTTCGCGTGCCTGGTGACGACCATGGGCGCCGTCATCCATCACGTGCTGGGCGGGGTGGTGTTCCTGGCGGTGGTGTTGCCGCTGCTCGCGGTGGGCACCCGGCGGCTCCGCGATGCGTCCCACAGCGGTTGGTGGCAATTGCTGTTCCTGGTGCCGTTCGGGTTTGTGGTCGTATTCTGGCTGCTCGCAGAACAGGGAAGGCGCGCAGGCCCGGGGTTCAAACCCGCCTGACGCTTCGGTCAAGCAGGCGGGGCAGGAACGTGCGCGGCCCGGCCTAGTGTTGGATCACTCAACCCGGTGAGGTGGCGCGGTGGAGATCTCGGCAACTGTCAGCAGTTCCCCGTGTGGCCACGAGGTTTCCGTGCGCACGGCCGGTTCAACGCAGGCGCTGGCGGTGCCGGCGAAACCTTCTGGCCAGGGCTCTGGCATCAACGGCGGTGAATTCTTGATGCTGGCCCTGGCGACCTGCTACTGCAACGATCTGTACCGTGAAGCCCAGAGGCTTGGCATCGCCCTGGAGGGTGCGCGGGTAGAGGCCACGGCTGAGTTTGCGGGTGTCGGCCTGGCGGCCTCAAACATCCGCTATCGCGCCAGCGTTCGATCCAGCGCACCGGCGCAGGACATGGCGCGCCTGCTGCGGGAAACGGACGCCGTGGCGGAAGTGCACAACACCTTGCGGTGTGGCGTGCCAGTCACGCTTTTGCTGGAAGAGTAGGCGTCTGCTGTAGGGCCTCGTCGCGTCGTCGCTGCTTTCGTGGCGCAGGCGTTTCACTCTCGGTGGTGCCGCGAGATTGCGGCCCACGTCGATCATCAGGTGCCAAGCATGCGATTACCGGGTTCATGGCGATGGAAGCCCTTGCTGGCATGGGCGGTGGTGGTGTCGCTGGCCGTGGCCCTGATGATCCATACCGCCATGCAGCCCCGGTGGCCGCCCTCCCAGCCACAGCCGGCCGTGGTGGTGTCCCACTACATGACGCCGATGGTTGGCGGCATGGGTGGGGGCTGCGCCATTGGCCACGTCGAGGCCAGGGTGCGCCTGGACAACGGCAAGGTGGTACAGGCGGCCACCTACCATGACGGCTACGGCATGGTTCGCGACGGGGCGCTGGTGACCGTGCAACGGTTCCGGGTGCTGTGCGGAACGGCAAGCTATACGATCTTGCATGGTGGTCCACCGCATCGCGCCCAGTCGCCCACGCGTTACGTGCGTGGCTGATGTGCAGAGCCTTAGAGGAAGAAGCCATGTCGCGACACGAGAAAATCCATTACGTCGAGTGCCCGTCCCGCGATCTTGCGGCGACGAAACGCTTCTTCGGCAAGGCCTTTGGCTGGACATTCGAAGACTACGGGCCCGATTACGCCGCGTTCTCCAATCAGGGCGTGGACGGCGGTTTCTTCACCTCCGATCTGGCCGCGCGTACCGAAACCGGAAGCGCGCTGATCGTGCTCTACAGTGATGACCTGGAAGGCACGCTCGGCAAGGTCGAGGCCGCCGGTGGCCAGGTGATCAAGCCTATCTTCTCTTTCCCCGGTGGCCGCAGATTCCACTTCACCGAGCCAGGCGGCAGCGAGTGGGCGGTGTGGTCCGAGGCTGGCGCCTAGACTAATCGGCCCGGGACGCTGCCTCTGACTGCGTCCCAGCACTGACTCAGCCTGTTAACCGCGCGGGCGGTGGGGTACGCTTTGGTGTGCCGCTTATCTTACGCCCCGAAGGAATGGAGCATGGACGCGAAACAGGCAGACGCACTTGCCGACCAGATACTGCGCGATAGCCGATCCAAAAGGCATCGTCGCGCGCACGTCGTGCTAACGCTGGCCCATGGGCTGCAACAGCTCTACACAGGCGCGGTCACCCTCGCCGGTGCTGGCCTCGGCTTCTACGGGGCACGCAGCCTATCCCCTAATCCCGTTGCCCATATCGCGGTGGCCATTGGGTGTGGTCTGACAGCGGCGGTGGCATGGGCTCCAGTGCGAATCACACGTTAGGTCGCCAGGGGACAGCCTTGATTGTGATTGATGCTCAGGACAGCAGTTGGTTACAGGCTTTGTCTGCGATAAGCACGGCGGTCGCGGTTTTGTTTGCCGCTGTAAGCGCATGGACTTCATGGGTTAGCGTCGAAGCTGCGCGCGAAGCAGTCAAGGAGGCCCGTCTGGCGCGGCGTTCAGAGCTTGAGCCAAAACTTATCCTCGAAAAAGAGTTCTTAGATTTTCAGTTCTATTGGCCGCACCCTGATAGCCTGAACGGAGAGCCCGTTTTCTTAGCCAGGAAGCACTGGAAGGACAGCGCGCCGGATCCGCCAACGTTTTCACTCCAAAATTTCGGCCAAAGCCCGGCGCTAGAGGTCACGATTGTGTGGGATCTGAGCGATCCTAACGGCGAGTTTCGGCTACCAGAGCAGTTCGAACCGCTTGGTCTTATGATAATGGACAACGGTTCAAATCATCAGCAAGGTGGTTCTGTTAAGAGCTTGATGTGTTCCAAACCGAACGGAGGTGGTGCAGGCCTGCCGCTGTATCGCAAGTGGACAACTGATATTCCAAGCTGCTCACCTAATCAAAAACGCACCGTCGAGTTTCCGGTGCATTTGCTCAACACGTTTTTTGTACGCGGCCTGCAGGTCGGGGCTACTATGCCAAAGGAAGACATGGTACTTACAGCCACGGTTAGTTGCTACGCCGTCGACCAAACAGTATACAAGACCCAGTTTCGCTGGAAAGTCATGCCGTTTTATCATGGCCAAACGAATCCAATCGCGGTTTACGGACACTTTTTTGAGATGCCAATGTATTCAAAGCCAGACGGTCCGCGTGTTGCGTAATGATTTTGTAGAGCGCAACCTTATAATTCGGTCAGCCGGACGCTCACCCGCTACGCGGGTTTGCGCCGCTTCACTCAGCGTTAGAGCGCACATGCATGTTCTCAGTCATTCAACTTTTTTTGCTTTCTGCGGCTGGCTTTATCGTGCGGTGCTTTGCTAGCTTTTGCTTCTGGGCATGCCTATTCGCGGTCAATGCGACGTCCCTCAGTTTTGAGTAGCACCCAGGTTATGAGTCGAGCCCAGCCAAGCCGCTTCTAGCGGCGTCTTGACACCCCGCCATCCCAGTAGCAGACTCAATTTCAAGGAGCCTAGAAACTCCTCGTACAGCGGTACCCACCTCCGACAACTCGGTGGGTTTTTTGTGCCTGTTCACAGGCACAAGCCGACGTGATGCCTGCGTCGGGAGGGCGGCTAATACAACACCCTTGCGGAAATACGCCCGCCGTCTGTACGCGGTTTCTAGCCTCCCGACTTCCCGTCCGCCGTGATGCGTGTACGGGTACTTCATGGAATGAGGAGGCGATCATGTCGAACGATCATCGGGACGATGCGGACGCGTTGGGCTACTTCCTGCCGGAGGACAGCCAGTTCCGCCTGAAGAAACTGCATGAGTACGTGACGTTCCTGTCGCACGTGGCGCAGCCGCGCCAGTGGAATGAGCAGGAAGAAGCCGTGCCGGACATTCGCGTCGGCGAAGTGGCCATCTGCCTGGAGCTGCTGGCCGAACAGCTGGAAGCCGTGCTGGGTGAGGTGATCTCCCCGGTGTATCTGTCCGGACGCGAGGCGACGCTTGGGGAGGCGGATGAGTCTGCGGCGCCCGCGAAGCCTTCTGGCCACGCGCCGTCCGCGCAACCGCGATACCCCTTTGGCGTCACGCTGGACCAGATCGACGAGCTCAATCTGCTGCTTGGGCGGATTGCGGCGCATGGCGATGTGGTGATCGCCAGTCACGAAGCCGAGTTCGCCGACCATACGCTGTCGCTGGTGGGCGACATGATCTTCCGCGAGGCCAGGCAGGTGCGCGACATCGTCTTCGACATCGCCTCGCAGATGCTGGATGCCGAGCGTGGCAGCAACCACCGCGTGGACGAAGCGCCGGCCACTTACGGTGCCGGGCCGGCGTATCCGCGTGTCGATGGTCTGCCGCCGATGGTGGTGCGCGAGGCTGGCGCGCTCGCTTACGCGGCCTGAGTGCTGGCGATGCCGGATGGGGCCGTGTTGGCCCGATGATGGTGGGTGCCCGGCGACACGTTCTGCCGTGGCGCCCGCCTTTTTGCGCCGGCTGCGGGTGGCTGCTGGTACCGGCAACACACATGGTGCGTGCCCGCGTTCGGCGCGGGTATAGTCCGGTGACCACGCCCCATGTTGCGCGGCCGCGTGGCGTTGCCGTCTTCACGGTTGGCGCCATGGTGCAGAGCACGGGGTTTCCACTGCCGGTGCGTGAGGGCAGCGCCGCTGCGCCGGTTAGCCACGAGGTCACGCCATGACACGGGTTCGCGTCGAAAGCTTCACTCTTTCGCTGGATGGTTACGGTGCGGGGCCGGGGCAGGACATGGAGCACCCGCTGGGTATCGGCGGCACCGAGCTGCATCGCTGGTTCATTCCCACGCGCACCTTCCAGCGCCAGCACGGCGCGGGCGAGGGCACCACCGGCGTGGACGATGATTTCGCCGCGCGCGGTTTCCGCAACATCGGCGCCTGGATTCTTGGGCGCAACATGTTCGGGCCGATTCGAGGTGCCTGGCCCGTCCTGGAGTGGAAGGGCTGGTGGGGCGACAACCCGCCTTATCACGTGCCGGTATTCGTGCTGACCCATCACCCGCGCCCGCCGCTGGTGATGGAGGGCGGCACCACGTTCCACTTTGTGACCGGTGGCATCCACGAAGCGCTGGACCGGGCGCGCGAGGCGGCAGCCGGCAAGGACGTGCGCATTGGTGGCGGTGTCCACACCATCCAGCAGTATCTTCGAGCCGGCCTTGTCGATGAATTGCACCTGGCGATTTCACCGGTGCTGCTGGGCCAGGGCGAGCGCCTGTTCCAGGGCGTGGACATGCGCGCGCTGGGTTACGCCTGCGTGCAGCACGTGGCCACGGAAAACGCCACGCACGTGGTACTGCGCGCCGGTCAGGGCGAGGGGCGCTGACCGGGTCTTACCTGGCGAGACGCGCGTGCGTTTTACTGACGCCAACTCGACGGAGCGAATCTGATGAAGACCCCCGCGCATGTTGCCTCTTGCAGCTGCGGCCAGCTTCAGGCCCATGTGGCGGCCGAGCCTCCGCGTGAGTGTTTGCCATTGCCTGGCCTGCCAGCAACGCACGGGCAGCGTATTCGGCGTGGTGGCGCGGTTTCCGGCAGCGTTGGTCAGTACTCGTGGAGAAAGCCGCGAGTACGTTCGGGCGGGTGATGAAGGGTCCCGGGCCACGTTTCACTTCTGTCCCGTGTGCGGCGCCACCGTGTATTACGTGTCCGATGCCGTGGACGGCGCGGTGATGGTGCCGGTGGGCGCCTTTGCCGATCCGCAGTTTCCCGGCCCCACCATCTCGGTGTACGAGCAGCGCAAACACGCTTGGGTGACCATGCCACCCGACATCACGCATGTTGCATAGGCCATGGCACCAGCGCAGTGCATCAGGCACGCGGCGCAAGCCAGGCACGCCAACTGGACGACACCGCAGGACATCAAGAATCACTACGCCAGTGCCAGCTTTGTCGGTTACAACCGAGTGGTGTTCAACATCAAGGGCAACGACTATCGGCTCATCGTCGCGGTGGCTTATCGTTTCTAGGCTGTCTACATCAAGTTCGTTGGCACCCACGCAGAGTACGACCGGATCGACGCAGCGACCGTGGAGGATCTATGAACATCCGCCCCATCCACACCGAGAATGACTACCAGCTTGCCCTGCGTGAGCTGTCGGCCTACTTCAGCAACGAACCTGAGCCTGGTACGGATGACGGTGATCGTTTCGACATCCTTGCCACGTTGGTTGAGGCTTACGAAGCGAAGCACTTCCCGATCGAGGCACCAGATCCCATTGAGGCGATCCGGTTCCGGATGGAGCAGGCGGGCCTGACCGTGAAAGATCTCGTGCCCTACATCGGTCGGCCCAATCGCGTGTACGAGGTGCTCAATCGGAAGCGTGGTTTGACGATTGGCATGATCCGGAACCTGCATCAGCATCTTGGCATTCCTGCCGAAAGCCTGATTGGCGTGTAGCCATGTGAGCGCTCGGGTCCGGATCAGCCGGCGCACCCGATGCTGAAGCCGTCTTCGCTGGAGGACACCACGCTGATCCAGCCGACCATCCATGTATGGGTGAGCGAAAAGCAGGACTGGTATACGATCCCGGACGGGGCGGTGGCGTTCGAGACGCAGCCGTAGTCAGGGCACGCCGCCGGCCGCTTTCTTGCGGCCAGGGGTGCCCTACTGGGGTTCAAGGGCGTGGCGCCTGGGGGCGGGACATGCCCATGGTCAGGAGATGAAGCTATGTACGTGGCATGGTTTAGCTGGGGTTCGCCGGTGGGTGTCGGCATTTTTGTGGCCGGCATGGGGGTGTTCTTCTGGGGTTTGTTTACCGGCATCGCGCGGTTGAACCGTTCAAAAACCTCCGGATCCAGATAGTAATAACCCACGCCGGGGGGCTTTGGTCGGCATCGGGATGCTGGCGCCATCGTTGCCGGTGTTCCGCCGTATGGTGCATGCACTAGGGAGGGGGCAATGAAGCGCAATATCTTCGTCAGTCTTTTACTGCTCGGCGCCGGCTTTGGCGCTGGCATATTGGCGTGCCATGTTCCTGCCGCATCGGCGGCAACCCAGCCCAAGGCTGCGGATTTGGCGCATCAGGTGTTTGTGGTGTCAGTCGACGAGCTTCGGCAACGCTTCGTGGTCAACCATCCGTTCAAGGGCAGCTACCGCACGACGGTGACCCTTTCCGATGGCAGCCAGCGAAGCATCGAGCTTGTTCCGATGGTCCACCGTGGCACGCAGGTGGTCGAGTTGAAGGACAACGGCCATCACACTTACATGGGCCTCAACGGCAGCGCCGCCGATGGCAAGCTTCTGGTGCGAGTTCGCGATGTGGCGATCTTGCAGAGGGAGCTTCGTGAACAGGGATGGCGCGGTATCACGCGCTAAGGGTCCGACGTGTCGGCCGCCGGCGGGTCTTCGCGTGCCGATGCGTGCAGGCTGATGGCAGTATGTTCGGACCAAGGTGTAAATTGACGCTGACCAAACAGCATGCATGACTGCTGCCGGAAGGGTTTGACGAATCAATAGGTCAACCCATTGCAGGAACACAGTGAGTGCGATGGAGATAGCCATGCGAAGGATGCGTTTCATACGCTGGGGTGCGCTGGGGGGACTGACCATCGGGGTGCTGGGCGCTTACGTCACGCACCAGGGGCCGCTGCGGTGGGCCGCGACGGGTAGTGCGTTCGGTATTGTCATCGGGGCGGTACTGGCCAGTTGGCCGGTTGCCCGGCGTGATGCGGAGGCGTCCAGGCGACGGCGTTGATCGCCGCTTCCTCCGAAGAACCGGCCCCCCCCCTCCGTCCGGTGAGGCGCCGCGCAGACCTTCAGGCCGCTTGCTTGCGGTGTAGCCTGTGACAATTGAACGTTGGACCAGGAAACGGGAGGGGTGACCAATGTCAGAACAAATCCGCAACGATAACGGCGCGTCGAGGGTGCTGGCGCTGGGTATCTGCTTTGGCCTGCTGGCCGGCACGGCGGCGGGGGCGGTGGCTGGCGTGCTGATCGGCGCGTTGGCGCTGGTGCTGCCGGTGCTTTCCGGTATGGGGTTGCTGGTGGGAATCGTGGTCGGGCTGGTGCTGGCCAGTCGGCGCAATCCGCGCAGCTGACCTATGGGTTGGTAGGTGCCTGGCCGTCGGCGACAGGTGTTCTTGCATGACACGGGTGGCGATATGGCGCGAGTAACCGGAATAGGCGGCATCTTCTTCAAGAGCCGAGGGGACAGCACCGAGCTGGCGGCCTGGTACAAGCAGCATTTGGGCTTGCCGCTGGAGGCCTGGGGCGGCGCCGTGCTGCGCTGGCCGGATGATGCCCGCACCGATGGCGGACTGACCGTGTGGAGCGTGGCTGCGCGCGACAGCCAGTGGTTCAGCCCCAGCGATGCGCCCTTCATGATCAACTACCGGGTGGATGATCTGGCGGCGCTGATCGAACAGCTGCGTGCCGACGGCGTCACCATTGTCGGTGGGCCCGAAGAGCACGAGAACGGACAATTTGCCTGGATTCTGGACCCGGACGGCAACAAGCTGGAGTTGTGGCAGCCCAAGGCCGAGAGCGAAGGCGAGGGCGCTTCCTGATGCGAGCGGGTTCTGCCATCGGGCCGGGTGGCCACCTCGGCGGTATCTGGGTCGATGTTTGAAGGGAGGGGATCGCGCGCATGGTCAAGGCATTGATGGCCGCGATGCTGGCGTGCGTGGCCACGCTTTTGGCCGTGGCCATTTGCTATGGACTGGCCATGTGGCTGGTGCCTTTGCTGCTTTCCGGGGCCAGGCACGGCGCCCTGCAACCGTTGGTGTGGGGGCTGTCCGCGTTGTCCAGCGTGCTGTTGCTGCGCCAGCAGCGGCAGCGGGCCCGAGAGCAAGGCAAGGGACGATCCGATGGCCACCTCACGCGCAAGCCTTGAGTTTCTGCTGGATCAGCTTTCCGGCCTGAGTGGTGTACGCGCCAAGGCCATGTTCGGCGAATACGGCCTTTACGTCGATGACGTGCTGGTGGGGCTGGTCTGCGACGACCAGCTTTATCTCAAGCCGACCGACGGGTTGCGCCAGGTATGGCCGGAGGCGCCGCTGGCACCACCTTACCCGGGGGCCAGGGCACACGCACGGGTTACCGCCGACCGGTGGGAGGATGCCGAATGGCTCGTCACGATGGTGCAAACCACGGCGCAACACCTTCCGCCCCCTCGCCCGCGCCGCCGCTGAGGCCTGCGCCAACGACGCCGGAACACGCCATGACCATTAGCGCCAAACCGTCGTTGCTTGTGCCACTGCTGCGCCTGGCCTGCTTGACCGCGGCCGCGTTGCTGGCGGTGCGGCTGGCCATGACGCTAACCGATCAGGTGCGCTGGGAACTGCTGGATTTCGTGGTGGCGGGTGCATTGCTGTTTGGCGTGGGTGCGGTCTTTATCGGCCTGACACGGGGCCGGCCATACGCGCGTTACCGTGTGGCCGTTGCGGTCGCGCTGCTGAGCACGCTGGCGCTGGTATGGGGCAACCTTGCCGTGGGCGTGGTGGGAGCACCCGAGCGGCCATGGAACCTTGTCTACGATGCACTGGTGCTGCTGATGGCGATCGGCGCGCTGGCGGCACGCGGCCATGCTCGCGCCATGGTGTCATTGATGGCGGGGGCGGCACTGGCGATGGCGGCGCTGGCGGCAGTATCGCTGTTGTCTGCCGAACTGCGTGAGCCGGTGCGCACCGTACTGCTGATCCATGGCCTGTTTGCCGCGTTGTTTGTGCTGTCAGCCGGGCTGTTTCATCGGGCGGCGGATACGGCGTGATGGCGCCGCGTACCGGCGATGCGCGCGGACCATGGGGGCGTGTCGGCGTAAGTGTTTACGCTTGCCGGTCCCGTTAGCCGGCGGCTGCGGTTATTCTGTTCCCTACTATGCCCACGCGAACCCACGACCTGCTTTTCAGCGCCGTCGACCTTCTGCTCGACGCCATCTGCATTGTGGACGCCGAAGGCCGCTATATTTTCGCCAGTGCCGCGTTCGAGCGCATCTTCGGCTACCGCCGGGAAGAGGTACTGGGCCGGCGCATGATCGAGCTGGTGCACCCGGACGATCGCGAGCGCACCTTGAACATCGCCCGGCGCATCATGGGTGGCGAACCCGTTGTGCATTTCGAGAACCGCTACGTGCGCAAGGATGGCCGCGTTGTCGACATCATGTGGTCGGCACGCTGGTCACCCGAGCACCAGGTACGTGTGGCGGTGGCGCGAGATGTGACCGAGCGCCGGCGTATCGAGTCGATGCGCGATTCGCTGTTCGCCATTTCCGAAGCCGCGCATTCGGTACCCGACCTGCTGTCGCTGTTCGAGCGTATCCATCGCATCATTGACGCCCTGCTGCCGGCGCGCAATTGCTTCATTGCGCGGTATGAGCCCGAGTGCGACCGGCTGAGTTTCCCCTATCACGTGGATACGCATGCCAGCGCGCCGCCACCGCAACCGCTGGACGCCGACCCGCTGGCTGCCGAAGTGGTGAGGAAGGGGCGGCCGGTGTGGTTGATGCGCGACCGCGACGAGCTGCCCCTGGATGCGGCGGCCACGGTCTTGCCGGAGAACATGCTGGACTGGCTGGGCGTGCCGTTGATCAATGATGGCCAGGTGATCGGGGTGCTGGCCTTGCGCAGCTACCTGGGCGATGCGCGTTACGGCGAGGCGGATCTGGAGTTGCTGCAGTTCGTCTCCACCCAGGTGGCCACCGCGATCGAGCGGCGCCGCCTGTTCGAGCGCCTGCGTTACGCGGCCGAGCATGATCCGCTGACCGGCCTGCCCAATCGCGCCCTGTTGCACGAACGTTTGCAGGTGGCAGTGACGCTGGCCCGGCGTGAACACCGCGAGGTGGGCCTGCTGTTCGTGGATATGGACCACTTCAAGCGCGTCAACGACGACTTTGGCCACGCCGCCGGCGACGCGTTGCTGAAGGCGGTGGCGGCACGCCTGCGCGAAAGCGTGCGCGCATCGGACACGGTGGCGCGTGTCGGCGGCGACGAGTTTGTGGTGTTGCTGTCGGGAGTCGGCGTGGATGCCCATGCCGTGGCCGAGGTGTTGCACGCGGCGATGGACAAGCCTTTCGTGATTGATGGCCACGCGCTGAAGATTACCGCCAGCATCGGTGTGGCCACTCAGCACGGGGACCACGTCGATGCCGAGCGCTTGTTGAGCGAGGCCGACGAGGCGATGTATCGCATCAAGCGCGAGAGCATCCGGCGCCTGATGGAATCGACCTCGCGCCAGGCAGAAGGCTAGCGCCGATATTCCAGGCGACCCGGTGTCGGCCTGATGCCCCATTGTCGGCGGCGAACCGGTTGTCGCGACCGGCGAAGGGGCGGACTTGGGCGTCCATGACCAGTGGGCGCAATGCGTGGCCGAGCCGCCATCTTTGCCCGCTGTCCATGCCACGTTTGCTGCCGCATACCGTCGAGATCAGCGCGCCTGATAACGCCCTATGCCTGACGGTTGCTCCGGCCGTCGGACGGAGGCCCGCGGACGGTTGCCAGGGTGAGGGCGGTGGTGATCTGCGAAGCAATCCACGGCGGCTGATTGGCCGCACGCGCCGCGATGGTCGCGTTGCATATTTCTATATGGAATATGTGCGTTTTATGATTCGAATAGCATATTAATTCTTATATAAAACAATGGACTACGACATTTTTCTGCTTGTGGTGAGCTGATGTTGCAGCCAGTTGACACCGGTGACAATGAATCGCAAGCTAGGCCCATGTCCGGTGCGGGGAGGCACGGGGAGACATGGTTAGCACGCTGATCGACCCTTCGTATCGCCGGGAATCGGGTGCGGCGATGCCGTTCCTGGCGGCGGACATCGGCGGCACTCACGCCCGGGTCGCCCTGGTGCGCCATCCCCTTGCTGCGGAGCCGGGACGCGATCTTCAGATGCTGGCCTACCGCACCTACCGGTGCGCCGATTTTCCCAGCCTGGCGTCCCTGCTGCGGACCTTCCTCGATAACCAGGCACATATTCCGGTGCGGCACGGCGTGCTGGCCTGCGCGGGGCAGCTTTCCGGGGACGAGGTGTTGAACGACAACGTGCCCTGGCCGATGCAGCTGACCGAGGTGCGCCAGGCGCTGGGGCTGGCCGACCTGGCCATGCTCAATGATTTCGAGGCCCTGGGGTATGCCATGGATACCTGCGCGACACGACAGGCGCGGCTGGTGTGCGGCCCGGATGTCCAGGGCGATGGGCCGGTGCTGGTGCTCGGGCCGGGTACCGGTCTGGGCGCGGCGCTGAAGCTGCCCGCCAGCGCCGGTGGTCACGTCATGGCGACCGAGGTCGGCCAGATGGATTTCGCCTCGTACTCGATCCGTGAGCGCGAGATTGTCGCGCAGTTGATGCCACAAGGCGGCTACCTGCCGTACGAGTGCATTGTCTCCGGCCCCGGTCTGCTCAATCTGTACCGGGCCTTGTGCGCGCTGCGCGGCCAGACGCCCGGGATGGACCGGCCCGAGGCGGTTTCGGCGGCGGCCCTGGACGGCGGCGACAGCCATGCGGTGGAAGCGGTGCAGGTGTTCTGCGCCGCGCTGGGAAGTCTCGCCGGCAGCCTCGCCATGGCCTTCATGAGCGTCGGCGGCGTGTACCTGGCCGGCGGTTTTCTCAGCGCCATGTTCGAGCAGCTGCGGCACAGCGCCTTCGAGGAGCGATTCCTGCACGGGCGCAGCATCCGCGCGTTCCTTTCGCAAATACCGGTCCGGGTCCTGGAGCACGGCAGTGGAGGCGTGCTTGGCGCGGCGCGCTGGTATCTGACACGCATGGCGCCGGCGGGCACGGGCTCGCCGCTGATCGCGAGCGACGGGACATGACGATCAATTGCATCAAGGCAGCGCCGCCTTGGGGGCCTATCAAAGCCCGGTAAAGGTTGGCGGGGAGGCACGCCGGAGGCGTGCAAGAGTTGAAGTGTGGATCGGGACCGCGCAGGTGGCTTTGCCGCCCGCTCGGGTCGCGCCGGCCACGCTTTTGGGAGGGGATGCCGATGGGAACGGCGCGGTGGACCGCGCCGATGCTGGATGAAGCGACGCGAAGACGGGGCACGAGGTCATGCTGATCGTGCGCACGTGCACGTCGACACATCACCGGGCACCCGTGATTCGGCAGACGTCAATTTAAAGAGGTAAGGCTCATGCGCACCGTACAACGCAAGCATCCCTTGGCAGTGGCCATATCCATGTCCTTGTTCGCCGCCGTGGCGACATCGGCCATGGCCACTGGCACTCCGGCCGACACGGCACGGGCAGCAAACGGCCCGTCGCAGGATACATCGGCATCGTCGCCGCATGGCGACCCCAACGCCCAGACCGGGGCCGGCAAGGATACCCAGGGCAAGGAGCCGTCGAAGAACAAGCCGGTCACCTTGTCCGGGGTCAGCGTGGTGGGTGTGCGTGCCTCGCAGATGCACGCCATCGAACTCAAGCGCATGGCGCCGAACATCCAGGACAGCATCACCGCCGAAGGCATCGGCCAGCTGCCCGACGTGACCATCACCGACGCCTTGCAGCGGGTCACCGGCGTGCAGATTAACCGCGATGCCGGCGTGGGCACCTCGGTGGATGTGCGCGGGCTTCCCGAAGTGGGCACCATGCTCAACGGCGAGGCCTTCATCACCGCCGACCAGATCGATTCACAGCAGCCGGACTTCACCATGCTGCCGGCGACGCTGTTCCACGGCGTGGACGTGATCAAGTCGCCCACGGCCAGCCTGACCGATGCCGGCATCAGTGGCTCGCTCGATCTGCACACGTACCGGCCCTGGGATTTGCCCAGCGGATTCACCTACAGCTATTCGGCCGACGGCGAGCGGGGCAAGACCAGCAGCAAGTGGGGGCCGGAGGCCAATGGCCTGATTTCCTACAACGACGATGGCCGCTGGGGTCTGCTGATTTCCGGCGACTATTCCGACACCACGCGATCCAATTCCAATGAGGGCCTGGACCAGTATGGCGTGGTCTTCAATGGCGAGAACGCGACCAGCGCGGGCGGCTACAACGGTTTCCTGACGCCGTGGAACGGCGCGCCGATCCCCTCGGCGATTCATCAGAATGCCGACGGCAGCGTCGACGTGAACGGTGACGGCAAATCCAACGGCGTGTTCATGGGCAGCCAGAATATTGGCCTCTACGACATCACCACGCAGCGCAAGCGCAAGTCCGGCAATGCCTCGTTCCAGATGGACCTGGGCAGTGGCTTTACCCTGACCAGCGACTACTTCTATGCGCACCAGACGCAGCTTGATCGCGGCGTCGGCCTGCAGTTCAACTCCACCAATTGGCAGGGCGCCACCTATGTGCCGCTGAAGTCGCGCAACACCGGCGCGCCGGTGGCCGGCTCCTACGGCACGCCCGAGCCGGGCTGGGACGGCTCGCAGCTGTATACCACCCAGGTCTACGAGAAGTGGCCTGGGGACGTGGAGTCGTTCTCGCAGATCACGCGCAAGGATTCGACCGCGAAGAACTTCAACCTGCAGGTGGACTACGACAATGGCGGTTCCTTCACCGGCAGTGTGCGCGGCATCCACGATTCGGCCAGTCAGTCCAATATCGAAACCGACCTCAATATCTCCAATTCCGACGGTGGGCTGTGGCCCAACGTGCTGCAACCGGGGGTGACCGATGCCCAGGTGCCGCCCGGGACCTTCGTCTTCCCCGATCAGCTGGGCGGCAATCGCGTCTTCAATGCCAACGGCATGGCCCAGAACACGGTGCCGGTGATCGCCGACTTCCGCGGGCGTCGCATCTCCATCGACATGCCTGCGTCGCTGTCGAGTCAGTTCGCCGATCCCAATGGCTGGACCATGAAGACGCTGGAGTCTTCCGGCGACTATGACCGCAAGGTCAGCCTCAACGCGTTGCGTTTCGACGGGCACTACGACTTCAACGACGGCATCAAGCTGGATTTCGGCGTCCGCAATGCCATTCGCCATGCCGACAACAACGGCTTCACCCTGGTCACGCCGGTGTATGCCGGCATGGGCGCCAGCGATCCGAATGGATGCCTGGTGCGCTACGTCGGCGCCGATGTGGTGCTCAACAGTGGTTCGTGCACCGCGGGCAACGACCTGGGGTACTTCCGCGGCGGGCCCATTTCCGCCTTGCAGTTGCCCAACACACCCGCGCCGTTGTCCAGCCACTGGGAGAAATACAGTGACCTGCTGGGCTCGGGGATCACCTTCTGGGCCGTCGATCCACATGCCATGGACAACCCCGAGGCCTATTGGAAATCGCTGTATCCGGACACGCTTCGCCAGGAGACGCCGGGGCGCACCTGGGCGGTATCGATGAAGGCGACCTCGGCCTATCTGCAGGCCAACTTCGACGGCAGCATCGGCAATATGCCCTATAGCGGCAATGTCGGCATGCGCGTGATCGACACGCATCTGGATGTGACCCAGCACCTGTCCGGCGACCCCGGCGCCTATGGCACGGAGCCGGCCGATGCCGGTGTCCAGCTGACCCGGCGCAGCTACCGCGATTACCTGCCGGCGGCCAACTTCGCGTTGAGCATGACCGACGACCTGAAGCTGCGCCTGGCCTATTCCAAGAACATGATGCCGCTGGACCTGAGTACCTGGGGTGGAGGCCTGGAGCTCAATTACTCACTGGTGGAAACCCCGCAAGGCCCGTTGTACCGAGTGGCTGCGGGCAACTCGAACGGCAATCCGAAGCTCGACCCCTGGCGCTCCACCAACTATGGCGCCTCGCTGGAGTACTACATCAATTCGACCAGCATGCTGAGCCTGGCGTTGTTCCGCATCGATGTCAGGAGCTTCATCAAGAGCGGCAGCGTGACCGACTGCACGCTGCCGGACGAGGACGGCGTGGTGCGCAACCACTGCATCACCATCAGCGAGCCGATCCAGGGCAGCGGCAACAGCATCCATGGCGCGGAATTCGATTACCGCCAGGGCTTCACGTTCCTGCCGGGGCTGCTGTCCAAGACCGGTGTGGAAATCAATGCCACCTACGCGCCCAGCGACTCGGGCAAGACCGATCTGGCCGGGCACAAGATTCCGTTCCAGGACAATTCGACCAAGTCCGGCAATTTCATCCTCTGGTTCCAGGACGACCACTTCCAGGCGCGCGTGGCGTACAACTACCGCTCCCGGCGCGCGGTGTCCGAGGATGTGGGAGGCATCAGTGGGCTGGAAATGTACGAGGCGCCGCAGAGGTATGTCGACGCATCGGTGTCGTACAAGATCAGCAAGTACCTGCAGGTTTACGCCGACGGCACCAATCTGACCAACGAATACCAGCGCTACTACCTGGTGTGGCCCGACCAGCCGGGTCACTCGAATTTTTCCGAGCGCATGTTCACGGTCGGTATCCGCGGCCAATGGTGAGCGCCAAGCCTGATCGCCGATCCGCCACCCATGCCGATTGCGGCTGACGACAAAGGGGCCCACATGCACCATCCAGACACGTCACATTCCAGCCACCAAGGCCATTTTCATCGTTCCATCGGGTTGTTCTCGGGCACCGCGATCAACATGACCCAGATGTGCGGCATCGGGCCGTTCATCACCATACCGATCATGGTCGCCACCATGGGCGGGCCACAGGCCGTGGTCGGCTGGATTGTCGGCGCCATCCTGGCCATGGCCGATGGCATGGTGTGGGCGGAACTGGGCGCGGCCATGCCCGGTTCCGGCGGTACCTACGTCTACCTGCGCGAGGCGTTCCAGTACCGCACCGGCAAGCTGATGCCGTTCCTGTTCATATGGACGGTGCTGTTGACGATCCCGTTGCTGATGTCCACCGGCATCATCGGCATGGTCGAATATCTGCAGTATTTCCTGCCGCACCTGGGCTGGTGGTCGGTGCACCTGATCAGTGTCGCGGCCACCGGACTGGTGACGGTGCTGCTGTACCGGCGCATCGAATCGATTCGCGCGATCACCATCGCCATGTGGGTGATCATGCTGGTGTCGATCATTGGCGTGTCGGCGGCCGGCATCAGTGACTTTCACCCCGGCTTTGCCTTCAGCTATCCGGCGGGCGCCTTTGGCGGGCATTTCTTCGTTGGCCTTGGCGCCGGCCTGATCATCGGCATCTACGACTACCTGGGCTATTTCACCACGGCCTACATGGGCGACGAGCTGCGCGATCCGGGCCGTACCATGCCCGGATCGATCATCATCTCGGTGGTGGCGATGATGCTGGTGTACCTGGTGCTGAACATCAGCGTGCTGGGCGTGGCGCCCTGGCAGCAGATCGCGCAGTCGCGCTCGGTGGCCTCGTTGGTGGTCGAGCACAGCTGGGGGCATGCGGCGGCGGCGGTGATGACGGTACTGATCATCGTCACCGCGTTTGCTTCAGTATTCACCGGCTTGCTGGGGGGCTCGCGTGTGCCGTTCCAGGCTGCGCACGACAAGGTGTTTCTGTCGGTGTTCGGCAAGCTGCATGCCCGGCACGGCTTTCCGCACGTGGCCTTGCTGACGATGGGCGTGGTCACGGCGATCGGCACGTTCTTCGACCTGACCGAAGTGATCAACATGCTGCTGGCCGCGACCATCATCGTGCAGTCGATCGCGCAGATCGCCGCGCTGGTGGTGCTGCGCAAGCGCCAGCCGAACCTGCCCAGACCCTACCGGCAGTGGTTGTATCCGGTGCCCTGCGTGATCGCTTTGGCCGGTTGGATCTACGTGTACGCCTCGGCTTCGGCGATGTCGCTGATCCTGTCCGGCGCCTGGATCCTCGCCGGTGTGGCAGTGTTCGTGATCTGGGCCAGGGTCAACCGGTCCTGGCCGTTCGCGCCGGCGGAGATCCGCGAAGCCTATCTGGGGAGCGACTGACATGAAGCCCATGCTGGCTCATCCATTTTTGTTGACGGTGCTGGCGCTGGCCGCATCGACCGCCGCGGCGCCGGTGCGCGCCGCAAGCACCTATGCGCCCACCCACGTGGACACGGCCGTGGGTAGCACCACCGCCGTGGCGCACTGGCTGATCCAGTCCAGCGCCAAGGCGCAGCAGGATGGCGCGCAGATTTCCTCGGCGGGCTTTTCCACCCGGGGCTGGTATCCGGTCAGCGGCCGCGCCACGGTGATGGCCGGCTTGCTGGAGAACGGCACGTACAAGCACGTGTTCTACAGCGACAACCTGAGTGCCGTGCAGGTGCCCGATGCCAGCGGCAATCTGTTCGTCAATCCCTGGTGGTACCGCACCCAGTTCACGCTTGCCGCGATGTCGCCGGGCGCGCACATCCTGCTGCGCACCAAGGGGGTGATCGCCAGCGCCGACCTGTGGGTGAACGGGCACCGGGTGGCCGACCACGCCGACGTGGCCGGTGCCTATCCGGTGCACGAGTTCGACGTCACGCGCTGGGTGCACGCCGGCGACAACGTGATGGCGTTGCGCGTGCATCCGGGCGATCCCAGGCGGCACCTGTCGATCGGCTGGGTCGACTGGAATCCGACGCCGCCGGACAACAACATGGGGCCCTGGCGTGGCGTGGACATCGTGCGGACCGGACCGGTCCAGCTGCGCTTCGCTCAGGTGACCACGGACCTGTCCGTGCCCGAGCTGGCGCGTGCCGCGCTGACGGTCAGGGTGCAGGCGCGCAATCTGGACACGGTGGCGCACCAGGCGGTCGTCACCGGCACGGTGGCCGGGGTGCCGCTGCAGCGGACCATCCAGCTGGCGCCGGGCCAGGCGCGCACGGTGTCATTCACGCCGGCGACCGATCCCGGGCTGGAGCTGAAGCACCCGAAGGTCTGGTGGCCAGCCGGCATGGGCGGGCATCCGCTGTACCGGCTGCGCATGGCGGCGCAGGTGGATGGCACCGGCTCCGACCATGTCGCCACCACCTTCGGCATACGCCGCGTCGATTCGCGGCTGACCAAGCAAGGTTATCGCCAGTTCCTGATCAATGGCCGGCCGCTGCTGATCCGTGGCGCCGGCTGGGCGCCGGACATGTTCCTGCGCGACGACCCGAAACGCATGGCCGCCGAGTTCAGCTACGTGCGCAACCTGGGGCTGAACACCATCCGCAGCGAGGGCAAGCTGGAAGACCAGCGTTTCTACGACCTGGCCGATCGCAACGGCATCATGATCCTGGCTGGCTGGGAATGCTGCGACAAATGGGAGTCGTTCGCCAAGACCGGCGGTTCGCCATGGAGCGCCGCCGACACCCGGGTCGCGCAGGCCTCGATGGCCAGCGAGGCGCGCCTGCTGCGCAATCATCCCTCGGTGATCGGTTTCCTGATCGGTAGTGACAACGCGCCGCCGCCGGCCATCGCCAGGATGTACGTCGACACCCTGCACGCCGAGCACTGGCCGGCCCCGATCATCGCCGCGGCCTCGGCGGCGACGACCGCCCAGACCGGTCCCTCGGGCATGAAGATGAGCGGGCCCTACGCCTGGGTGCCGTCGGCGTACTGGTACGCCGACAAGGAGGGCGGTGCGTTCGGCTTCAACTCCGAAACCAGTGCCGGTGCCGTGATTCCACGGCAGGAGGACCTGGTGCGCATGCTTTCGCCGCAGGAGCGCGAGGCGCTGTGGAAGTACCCGCAGCTACGGCAGTTTCACGCCTCGGCGGCCTGGTCGCCGTTCGCCCGCCTGACGCTGTTCGATACCGCGCTGGCCAAGCGCTATGGCAAGCCAAAAAACCTGGCCGACTACGTTGCCAAGGCGCAACTGGACAACTACGCCAACACCCGCGCGCAGTTCGAGGCCTACAACGCGCACCGTGACGCAGCCAAGCCCTCGACGGGCGTGATCTACTGGATGCTCAACAATGCCTGGCCGTCGCTG
The DNA here is from genome assembly GCF_011759385.1 of Oleiagrimonas sp. C23AA. Taxonomy (GTDB): domain Bacteria; phylum Pseudomonadota; class Gammaproteobacteria; order Xanthomonadales; family Rhodanobacteraceae; genus Oleiagrimonas. The sequence continues at coordinate 63,521 of NZ_JAARLY010000003.1, forward strand.
CACTGGCATCTGTACGATTACTTCATGAACCCGGGCGGCGCCTACTTCGGTGCCCAGAAGGCCAATGAGCCGGTGCATATCCAGTATGCGTACGACACCGGCGCGATCGTGCTGGTCAACCAGACGCGCACCGCCGAACAGGGGCTGCGGGCGCGCATCCGGGTGCGCAACCTGGATGGCAGCGTGCGCTACCAGCGGCAGCTGGCGCATCTGGACCTGGCCGCCAGCCAGGTGCGGCAAGTGGCCACCGTGCCGGCGCTGAAGGGCCTTTCGCGTACCTATTTCGTCGAACTGGAGCTGACCGGCGCCAACGGTCGGCCGGTCAGCCGCAACGTGTACTGGCTGTCGACCCGAGCCGATACCCTGGATTGGGCGCATTCGAACTGGTACACGACGCCGCTGCGCCAGTATGCGGACTTGAGTGCGTTGCAGTCGCTGCCGGTCGCGACCAGCCAGGTACACGCGACGCTGCGGCGCGCCAACGGCGAGCAGGTGATCCGTGTCACGCTGACGGTGCCGCGCTCGTCCAAGGCCGTGGCGCTGTTCCAGCATGTGGCGATCCGGCGTGCCGCCGACGGCGCGCTGGCCTTGCCTATACTGTGGAATCATAACGACGTCACCTTGTGGCCTGGCGAGTCGGTTACCCTGACGGCCCGCTATGGTGGACCAGCGATGGCGGCGCCGGTGGTCGAAGTCGATGGCTGGAACGTGCCGTCGCGGCGTTTCCCGATCGATGGCGTGCGGCCGATGGATGCCGCGCAGGAAAAAACGCATTGAGCCAGGACATACTTCCATGACGCGCGTGACCATGAGCGACGTCGCCCGTGCGGTGGGGACATCGAAAAAGACCATTTCGCGGGTGCTCAACAACGACCCGAATGTGAGCGCCTCGATGCGCCAGCGTGTCGAGGCCGCGGTGGCCGAGCTCAACTACCGGCCGCTGACCTCGGCGCGCAGCCTGGCGACCAATCGTTCGTTCACCATCGGGTTGCTGTACGACAACCGTTCGCCCAGCTATGTGATGGAGGTGCAGGCCGGCGTGCTCGAGGCCTGCGAGGCGCAGCACTACAGCATGATGGTGCAGCCGATGGTCTCGACCTCGCCGGATTTCGTCGAACAGGTCGATGACCTTCTGTCCCGGCACCAGCCCGACGGCCTGGTGCTGACGCCGCCGATCACCGACCATCCGCAACTGCTGGCCTACCTGCGCAAGCGGGGCCAGCCGTTCGCCTCGATCGCCCCGCGCCAGGCCGACCATTGCATTGGCGTGATGCTGCGCGAGCGCGAAGCGGCCGCGGCCATGGTCGACCACCTGGTATCGCTGGGCCACCGGCACATCGCGCATATCGTGGGTGACCCCGAACACGGTGCCGGCATCTGGCGCCTGGCCGGTTATCGCGATGGCATGGCGCGTGCCGGCTTGGACGTGAAGCCCGAGTACATCGTGCAGGGCCGGTTTTCCTTCGCCTCGGGGGTGGACGCGATGCGCCAGCTGCTGGCCTTGCCACGGCGGCCGAGTGCGATATTCGCAGCCGACGACGACATGGCCGTGGGTGCGATCTGGGCCGCGGCCGAAGCGGGGGTGTCGGTGCCCGATGAAATTTCCATCTGCGGATTCGACGACACGCCCATCGCCTCGCAGGTGTGGCCGTTGCTGACCACGGTTCACCAGCCGGTGCACGAGATGGGACGCCGCGCCACCGAGGAGCTGATGCTGCGCGTGCTCGACAAGGGCGAGCCGGGCATGGTCGAGGTCGATTACGAAATGCGCATCAGGGCTTCCACGGCGCCCGCGCCGTAGCCGTCTTGCCCGCCGCCGGGCGCGAGCGGGAGTGGACCCAAGTCATTTCCAAGGAGTATGTCCGTATGTCCGTCGCCCCCGATCCTGCCAGGCCGGAGCGCCTGTTTCACTTCATCTCCGGGTTGCCGCGTTCGGGCAGCACCTTGCTGGCGGCCATCCTCAACCAGAATCCGCGCTTTCGGGCCGGCATGACCAGTCCGCTGGCCGACATCATGGGCATGGTCATCGCCGAGGCCAGCAGCAAGAACGATTTTTCGTTCGATGTCTCCGACCGGCAGCGCGTGGCGATGCTGCGCGGCCTGGTCGAGAACTTCTACCAGGGCGAGACGGACGCCGGCGTGGTATTCGATACCAGCCGGCTGTGGTGTAGCCGCATGCCATTGCTGCAGGTGCTGTTTCCCAAGGCCAAGGTGATCGCCTGCGTGCGTCAGCTGTCCTGGGTGCTCGACAGCATGGAGCGACTGGTGCGCAAGCACCCGGTCAGCGTCAGCAAGGTGTTCCGGTTCGATACCAATACCACGGTCTATTCGCGCGTGGAGGCCCTGACCGATCCTCGTGGCATGGTGGGCTTCGCGTTCCAGGCCACCAAGGACGCGTTCTACGGCCAGCATGCGCCGGGGCATCTGCTGGTGCTGACCTATGAGAGCCTGGTGCGCAATCCCGCCGCCGCCATGCGCGCGGTCTACCAGTTCATCGGCGAGCCCGAGTTCGCGCATGATTTCGACCACATCGCCTACGCGGCGGATGAGTTCGACGCCCGCATCGGCATGCCCGGCCTGCATTCGGTGCGGCCCAAGGTGCAGTCGGTGGAGCGCACCTCCATTCTGCCGCGCGAGATCTTCGCCCGCTTCATGAATGAGTCGTTCTGGATGGATCCGAACAACAATGTCGGCCAGGTGCCCGTCGTCTAGAGACGCGCCGATGGCAGGGGAAAGGGCGTAGTGGTGCGAAGTCTCCACGGTCCCGGCTGGCATTTGCGGCCGTCCGATGATCTGGCATTGACTTGCCCGGTTACCGAAGCGACAGCCACCGGGTCGGTCCACGACGCAGTGGCCGGTGTGCTGGCATGATGGGCGGGCCTGCAAACAGGGGATGCATTTGATGCCACACGCCATGGAGGAACGCGCGGCGAGCGCCGCTCCGGTCGACCTGCAGACGCTGTGTGCACGGCAACAGCCGGTGGTGCTGCGCGGGCTGGTGGCGGACTGGCCGGCGGTGGCCTGGGCGCGCGAATCGAACCTGGCCTTTGCGCGGCAGATGTCCGCGTTTGATGCCGGCACGCCGGTCGACACGCTGCTGCTGCCCGAAGAGGCCGAAGGCCGCGTTGGCTACAACGAGGCCTTCGATGACTTCAATTACGACCATCACCGGGTTTCGGTCACGCGTGTGCTCAAGCGCCTTCTGGTGATGGCGCGCGATGGCGATGGCCGCGGGCTGGCCATGCAGAGCGCGGCGATGAAGCGGTGCATGCCGGGCTTCGAGCAAACCCACGCAATGGCACTGCTGCCAGGTTCCGTGCATCCGCGTCTTTGGCTGGGCAATCGGGTGACCACGCCAGCGCATTTTGACGAGCAGCACAACATCGCCTGCGTGGTGTGCGGACGGCGCCGCTTCACGCTGTTCGCGCCGGAGCAGGTGGGCAATCTGTACATCGGGCCGCTGGATTTTGCACCCACCGGTGCGGCGATCAGCCTGGCGCGGCTGGACCGCCCGGACGACCCGCGTTTTCCGCGCCTGCGGCAGGCGCTGGATAGTGCGCTGCAGGCGGAGCTGGAGCCGGGCGATGCCATCTACATTCCGCCACTGTGGTGGCATCACGTGGCCTCGCTGACCGCGTTCAACGGGCTGGTCAATTACTGGTGGCATGCCGGGCGCGAGGATGCCGGCGTGCCTGACACCGCCATGGGCGGGTTGCTGCACGCCATCCTTACCTTCCGCTCGCTGAGCACACCGGAGCGACGCGCGTGGCGGGCCTTGCTCGATCACTACGTGTTTGATGAATCGGCCGATCCGGTGTCGCACATACCCGAGGCGCGTCGCGGCATCCTGGGCGATCTGACGCCCGAGCAGGTCGCTCGCGTGCGCGAGACCATCAAGCGTTATCTGTAGGCGCTTGTGCGCCTGTTTGCGCGGTAGCCAAAAACACCTTTGGCAACAGCGATTGGCAGTAGACTTGGCTCCCGCCTGTTGTCACCCGGAGACCGCCATGTCCCTGAGCTCCCGTATTTCCCGACCCTGGGTTGACCGGCGTGTCACCGCGCGCCTGCTGATGGCCACCGAACTGGAGAAACTGCCGCCGGAGGAGCGCGAGATCGTGGAGCGTTTCATCGGTCGCAAGCACATGGCGCGCAACGTGCTGGCCGAGTTCGACCGCAGCTTGAGTTTTGGTGATCGGCTGGCCGACCGCGTGGCGGAAATCGGCGGCAGCTGGACCTTCATCATGGTGTTCGTGCTGATCCTGGTCGGCTGGATGGGGGTGAACACGTTTTTTCTGGGCCACCGCGCCTTCGACCCGTATCCGTACATCCTGCTGAACCTGGTGCTGTCCTGCGTGGCCGCCTTCCAGGCGCCGATCATCATGATGAGCCAGAACCGACAGGCCGAGGCCGACCGTGCCCAGGCCAAGAACGATTACGAAGTGAACGTGCGTGCCGAGCTGGAGATCCTGCAGGTGCACGAGAAGATCAACGCCATGCGCGAGACCGAGCTGGCCGAACTGCTGGAAGTGGTGCGCCACCAGCAGGCGACCATCCAGACCCTGAGTGAACAGCTGGCCGCCGGTTGCGGCTGACGCATCGACGCGTGGACTTTGTGAGCGTTACAGTCGGTGGTTCCGAGGCAACGCAGGCAAGGCAGGCGCATATGGCCAAGTCGTCAACACCGGGCGCCATGATGGGGGTGGGCGTCGCCCTGGGTGCGGGGCTGGGAGTGGCCTTCGACAACCTTGCGCTGGGCATGGGGATTGGCGTGGCGCTGGGAGCGGCGTTGACGGCTGTTGCCGCCAGGCGCGACATGCCACGACGCAAACGCGACGACGATTCGCGGCGCTGAGTCAGGCGTCCAACTGCGCGCGCAGCCATGCCGCCAGCGGCGCCAGTTGGTGCTGGTGGCGCTGATCGGCGGCGCACAGCAGCCAGGCGGCTTCGGTCTCGACGAAACCCCAGGGCGCGATCAGGCGTCCGGCGGCCAGGTCGTCGGCGACCAGGGGCTGTGGCGCGATGGCCACGCCCAGGCCCGCCACGGCCGCTTCCAGCAGATAGTAAAGGTGATCGAAACCGCGCTTGGGCTGAAGGCTGTCCGGCGGCAGCTGTTGCGCCGCCGCCCAGGTCGGCCAGGCCTGCGGCCGCGAGGCGGTGTGCAGCAGCGGTGCATCGCACAGGGCTGAAGGTGGCGCGTGGCGAAGATGCTCGGCCTGCGGGTGCTGTGGACTGAGCACCGGGCCAATGCGTTCGGGCGCCAGCGAGTGGGTCGCCAAGTCGGTATCGACGGGCGCCTGGCCGATCATCAATACCGCGTCGATGCCCGCCGGCCATGGCGCCAGCTCGATGTTCTCGCGCGCCGACAGGTGCAGTTGCAGTCCCGGCAGGTCGCGGCCAAGGCGCTCCATGCGTGGAATCATCCAGCGTGCCAGCACGCTGCCCGGGCAGCCCAGCACCAGCGTGTCGGCAGCCGGATGCTGGCGCAGGCGCGCGCTGACTTCGCGCAGTTGTTCAAACGTGGCGCTGGCCACCTCGCCCAGCTGGCGGCCGGCATCGGTAAGTACCAATTGCCGTCCGCTGCGCTGGAACAAGGCGCAGCCCAGGTCGTCTTCGAGCAGGCGCAATTGGCGGCTGATGGCGCCGTGGGTCACATGCAGTGCCTGCGCCGCGCGTGTGACGCTGCCCAGTCGCGCGACCGCCTCGAAGGCGCGCAGGGCATTAAGCGGGGGCAGGTCGCGAGCGTCACTCATGTGAGAAATTCTGACATATCCGTGCGCCTGCGTCGCTTTTTGTCAGAGACGCATGGCGTTATTCTTCAAGCCTTGATGACGTATGCAGATGCAAGCCATGGCTACTTTGAACGTTGACGATTTCTACGCTTATCCGGACGAGCACGGCCGTTTCGGGCCGTACGGTGGCGTGTTTGTGGCCGAGACGCTGATGGCGCCGCTGGCCGAGCTGACCGAAGCCTATGAGCGCCTGAGTCGCGATCCGGAATTCATCGCCGAACTGGACCGCGACCTGCAGCACTACGTGGGTCGGCCCAGCCCGATCTATCACGCCGAACGCCTGTCGCGCGAGGTTGGCGGCGCGCAGATTCTGTTCAAGCGCGAGGACCTGAACCACACCGGTGCGCACAAGATCAACAACACTGTCGGCCAGGCATTGCTGGCCCGGCACATGGGCAAGCCGCGCGTGATTGCCGAAACCGGTGCCGGCCAACACGGCGTGGCCACGGCCACGGTGGCCGCGCGTCTGGGGCTGAAATGCGTGGTCTACATGGGCGCCACCGATATCGAGCGCCAGAAGATCAACGTCTATCGCATGAAGTTGCTCGGCGCCGAGGTGGTGCCGGTGACCTCCGGCTCGAAGACGCTGAAGGACGCCCTCAACGAAGCCATGCGCGACTGGGTGACCAACGTCGCCGACACCTTCTACGTGATCGGCACCGTGGCCGGGCCGCACCCGTATCCGAAGATGGTGCGCGACTTCAACGCCATTGTCGGTCGCGAGGCGCGGGCGCAGATGCTGGAGCAGTACGGCCAGTTGCCCGATGCGGTCACCGCCTGTGTCGGCGGCGGTTCCAACGCCATGGGTATTTTCCATGCGTTCCTGAATGACCGCGATGTGCGCCTGGTCGGTGCCGAGGCCGCCGGCGATGGCATGGACACCGGTCGCCATGCCGCGTCGTTGGCTGCCGGGCGCCCCGGCGTGCTGCACGGCAACCGCACCTACGTGTTGTGCGACGACGATGGTCAGATCACCGAGACGCATTCGGTGTCGGCCGGTCTGGATTATCCGGGCGTCGGCCCCGAACACGCGTTCCTGAAGGATGCCGGACGCGCCGAATATGTCGGCGTGAGCGATGACGAAGCGCTGCAGGCGTTCCATCGCATCGCCCGCACCGAGGGCATTCTGGCGGCGCTGGAATCGAGCCACGCCATTGCCCAGGCCATCAAGCTGGCCCGCGACATGCCACGCGATGCCTACGTGTTGTGCAACCTTTCCGGCCGCGGCGACAAGGATGTGCACACCATCGCCGCGCGTGAAGGCGTCCAGGTGTGAGAGCGGGAAGTGAGTGGACAGGAGCGGGAAGTGAGAGAAAAGCCGCTTCACGCTCCAGCCCACCATCACCCTGGCAACTGCCGCTCTCACTCCTCACTTCCCGCTTCTCACTCCTAAGCTCTGAAGTGAGTGGACAGGAGTGAGAAGTGAGAGAACGCACGGCTCGCTTCTTGTGAACCTCGACGCCAGCGTCCTCCTCGCGCACTCCCTTGGCCCATCAACCTTCGTTTCTCGCCATCGCTCACTTCTCACTTCTCTCTTCTCATTCCTAAGCTCTTATGAATCGCATTGATCAACGTTTTGCCGAACTGAAGGCCGCCGGTCGCACGGGTCTGATTCCCTTCATTACCGCTGGTGATCCGGCGCCGGAGGCGACGGTGCCGGTGATGCACGCGCTGGTTCGAGCCGGGGCCGATGTGATCGAGCTGGGCATGCCGTTTTCCGAGCCAATGGCCGATGGTCCGGTAATCCAGCACGCCAACGAGCGCGCATTGGCACGTGGCGTGGGGCTTTCCGACGTACTGGAGATGGTGCGCGCGTTTCGCGCCAATGATGCGACCACGCCGGTGCTGCTGATGGGTTATCTGAACCCGGTGGAGATTCGCGGCTACGCGCGTTTTGCCGCCGAGGCGGTGGCGGCGGGCGTGGATGGCACACTGATCGTCGATTGCCCGGTGGAAGAGGGCGACACGCTGATGCCGCTGCGCGAGGCCGGATTGCGCCAGATCCTGCTGGCGGCGCCCACCACCGCACCCGGGCGTATGGCGCGGTTGTGCGAGGCGGCCGAAGGTTTCCTGTATTATGTGTCGTTTGCCGGCATTACCGGCGCGGCGCGTCTGTCGGTAGACGATATCGCCGAGCGGGTAAGCCAGATCCGGGCCGCGGCGAAAGCCCCGGTGGCGGTGGGTTTCGGCGTGCGCGATGCGGCCAGTGCCAAGGCCATCGGCGCGTTCGCCGACGCCGTGGTCATTGGCAGCGCGCTGGTCGACACGCTCGACGGCGCGGCATCTGCCGACGAGGCCGCCACGCGGGCGCATGATTTTCTTGCCCCGGTGCGTCAGGCTCTGGACGCCGGCTAGTTTGCTTCAAGCCACGGCACAGCCGAGCTGACGGGAGACCTGACATGAACTGGCTGCAGAAACTGATGACGCCGCGTATCCGCACCCAGGCGGCGGTGGCCAACGGCAAGGGCAAGGTGCCCGAAGGCGTGTGGGAAAAGTGCAACGGTTGCGGCGCGGTGCTGTATCGCCCGGAGCTGGAGCGCCAGCTGATGGTGTGCCCCAAGTGCGGCCATCACCATTCCATCAACGCGCGTGTGCGTCTGGAAGCCTTGTTCGATGAAGGCTCGGCGGCCGATCTGTTTGCTGACCTGGAGCCGGTCGATGCGCTGAAGTTCCGCGATTCGAAGAAGTACCGCGATCGCATGGTCGCGGCGCAGAAGAAGACCGGCGAGAAAGACGCGCTGATCGTGCAGCGCGGCCTTTTGAAGACGCGTCCGCTGATTGCCGCGGCGTTCGAGTTTGCCTTCATGGGCGGTTCGATGGGCTCGGTGGTCGGCGAGAAGTTCACCCGCGGTGCCGAGCGTGCGCTGGCCGAGCGCATTCCGTTCGTGTGCTTTTGCGCCACCGGCGGTGCGCGCATGCAGGAAGGCCTGCAGTCGCTGATGCAGATGGCCAAGACCTCGGCCGCGCTGGCGCGTATGCGCGATGCCGGCGTGCCGTACATCGCCGTGCTCACGCACCCGACCACCGGCGGCGTCTCGGCGAGCCTGGGCATGCTCGGCGACATCAACATTGGTGAGCCCAAGGCGCTGATCGGCTTTGCCGGTCCGCGCGTGATCGAGCAGACCGTGCGCGAGACGCTGCCGGAAGGCTTCCAGCGCTCGGAGTTCCTGCTGGAGCACGGCGCCATCGACATGATCGTCGACCGTCGCGAGATGCGCGACAAGCTGGCCGATCTGTTGGGTCTGATGAGCGGCGCCGAACGCGTCGCCTGATCGGTCGGGTTTGGCTCGACAAAAAACCGGCAGCCTTAGGGCCGCCGGTTTTTTCATGCCTGTGGAATCGGCTTAGCCCAGCAGCGTGACGCCGTTGATCGCAAACAGCGACAGCGAGGCCAGCGCGGTGCCGATGGCACCGGCGGCCAGCACATCGCTGGGGTAATGCAGCCCCAGTACCACGCGCGAGGCCGCCACCAGCAGCGTGAACGGCACCAGCAGCGGCGCCAGCATCGGGTAATAGGCCAGCGCCACCAGGGTGAAGCCGACCGCTTGCAGGGTATGCCCGGAGGGAAAGCTGAATTCATCCAGCGGTGGGATGTGTGCGATCACGCCGGGGCAGGCGCGGAACGGGCGCGGTCGGCGCGTCCAGCGCTTGAGCAGACGATAAAGGCCCAGGGCGGCCAGACCGGTGAGGGCCATGTGCGCGGCCGCCTGCAGGCCGCGCCAGCCGCCCAGCGCTGCGATCACGCCCATCAGCGCGTACCAGAACACACCGTCGCCCAGGCGGCTGACGATGGCGAAGAAGCGGCCGATGGCGCGGCGTGTGCCCCAGCGATTGGCGGTCAGGCACAGGCGTTGCTCCAGCGCGGCACGCGGGGTGAGTACGGCTTTCATGAGGCGACTCCAGAGTCGGCCTTGGCGGCCAGGGATGTGGTGCGCTGGACTGGCGCCGGTGCCGCCATGTCCATCAGCAGATGCTCGAAATCGTCGATCACCCGTTCCGGGTGCAGGTGGGCCACGCTGTCCCGGGCGCGCTGGCGCAGTGGTGCGTCCAGGGTCTGCACCAGGTCGGTGGCGGCGGCGATGAAGGCCGCGTCATCGCCATCGGGCACGCGGCGTCCGTTGATGGCATCGCGCAGGTGCTCGCGTGCGGCGCCATCGTCGAAGGCCACGCACGGCAGGGCGCTGGCCAGCGCCTCCAGCACCACGTTGCCGAAGGTCTCGCTGCGGCTGGGAAACACGAACAGGTCGGCGCTGGCGTAGTGGCGGGCCAGAGCTTCGCCGCGTTGAATGCCGGTGAAGATGAAGTCCGCATGTGCCGCTTCCAGCTCGGCGCGCGAGGGGCCATCGCCGACCCAGACAAAGCGCGCCTCGGGACGGGCCTTCTGCATGGCGCGAAAGGCTTTTACGGCCAGGTCCAGATGCTTCTCCGGCGCGATGCGGCCCACATAGAGCACCACCGGCGTGGTCTCGTCGACGCCCCAGGTGCGGCGCAGATCAGAGTCGCGGCGCCCGGGATGGAACAGCTCGGTATCCACGGCGCGGTGCAACAGCTTCACCCGTTCGATGCCCAGCGCTTCCAGTTCGGCGGCCAGTGCCTGGGTCGGCACCAGCGTGGCACGCGCCTGGCGGTGGAAGCGACGCAGCCGTGCCTGCACCAGTGGTGTCAGCCAGCCCAGCCCGTAATGGCGGGCGTAATGGTCGAAGCGGGTGTGAAAACCGCTGGCCGCAGGCAACTTCAGGCGTTGCGCGGCGCGCAGGGCCGAGCCGCCCAGCGGGCCTTCGGTGGCAATGTAGAGCACGTCCGGTCGTTGCTGGCGCCAGCGCTGGCGCAACCGGCGTGCCGCCGGCAGACCGAAGCGCAGGCCCGGGTAGCGCGGAATGCCCATGCCCGGCACACGCAATTCGTCGGCGTCGTCGCGCGCCGCTTCACCGCTCTGGCGTGGCCGGATCAGGTCGATCAGGTGGCCGCGCGCGGCCAGGCCCTCGGCCAGGCTGTGCACGGTCAGTGCCACGCCGTTGACTTCCGGTGGATAGGTCTCGGTAACGATGCCGATGCGCATCGGTGTGGCCCGTGTTGAGTTGATCACGGGTGCCCAGCTTCCGGGCCCGGCATTGCATGCCGGTGATACATGCATGACGCGCATGTGACGCCGCAGCGTGCGTGGGCGTAAAGTGAGGCGGCGGCGCGTGGGGCGCCGTCGGTCACGGTCATCTTTCCGGGGAGGTTGATATGGCGATGCGAAACGTTTTTCTGGCCCTGCTGCTGGGCGGTGCGGCAGCGCTGGGCAGCGCGCAGGCGGCCGATGGCATGGCCGCGCACAGCCGTCCGGCCGATGCGCGCGTGTACATCATTTCGCCAGCCGATGGCGCGCATGTGGGACCCACGGTGACGGTACGCTTTGGCCTTTCCGGCATGGGCGTGGCGCCGGCGGGCGTGATGCACGCCAACACCGGCCACCATCACCTGCTGGTGGATGTCGACACGCTGCCCAAGGCGGGCGTGCCGATTCCCAACGATGCCCATCACCATCATTTTGGCGGTGGCCAGACGCAGACCACGCTGCACCTGACGCCGGGCACGCACACCTTGCAGCTGGAGCTGGCCGACGCCGCGCACGTGCCGTTCGATCCGCCGCTGGTGTCGAAGAAGATCACCATTCACGTCAAATAAGGCGCGGGCAGCCGAAAGCTCGCCGGTGCCCGGCATTCGCCGCACCGGCGGGATCGGCTAAAATGCGGCGTTTGCCGTTGCCGCATCGACATTTGCCATGACCTTCCGCACCCGTTTTGCCCCCAGTCCCACCGGTTTTCTGCACATTGGCGGCGCGCGTACCGCGCTGTACTGCTGGCTGGAGGCGCGCCATCGCGGTGGCGAGTTCGTGCTGCGCGTGGAAGATACCGACCGCGAGCGCTCCACCGACGAGGCCGTGCAGGCCATTCTCGACGGCATGCACTGGCTGGGCCTGGATGCCGACATCGGCCCGATCTACCAGACCGAGCGCGTGGCGCGTTACCGCGAAGTGGCCGATAAGCTGCTGGCCGAGGGCAAAGCCTACTGGGCCTATGAAACCCGCGAGGAAATCGACGCCATGCGCGAGGCCGCCCGTGCCAAGGGCGAGAAGCCGCGCTACAACGGCTACTACCGCGATCGCAACGAGCCGTATCGCGACGATCCCAACCGCGTGCTGCGCTTCAAGAACCCGCTGCAGGGCTCGGTGGTGTTCGAAGACAAGGTGAAGGGTCGCATCGAGTGGTCCAACAGCGAGCTGGACGATTTCGTGCTGATGCGTTCGGACGGCTTTCCGACCTACAACTTCGCGGTGGTGGTCGACGACATGGACATGGGCATCACCGAGGTGATCCGCGGTGACGACCACGTCAACAACACGCCGCGCCAGATCAACGTGTACGAGGCGCTTGGCGCGCCGGTGCCGGTGTTCGCGCACCTGCCGATGATCCTGGGCGCGGACGGCCAGAAGCTGTCCAAGCGTCATGGTGCGGTCGGCGTGATGCAGTACCGCGAGGACGGCTATCTGCCCGAGGCGCTGCTCAATTACCTGGTGCGCCTGGGCTGGTCGCATGGCGACCAGGAAATCTTCTCGCGCCCAGAGATGATCGAGCTGTTCGACATCGCCGACGTCAACAGCTCGGCTTCGCGCTTTGACATGGCCAAGCTGGGCTGGCTCAACCAGCAGTACTTCAAGAACGAGGACCCGGCGCGCGTCGCGGTCGAGCTTGTCTGGCACCTGGAGCACATCGGCATCGACCCGGCCACCGGTCCGGCGCCGGCCGAGGTAGTCACGGCGCTGGCCGACCGTGTGCAGACGCTGAAGGAAATGGCCGAGCGCGCCAGGGTCTGGTACACGCCGATCACTGAGTGGGACGAAAAGGCCGTCAGCAAGCATCTGGGCTCGGCCACCGCGCCGGCGGTGCTGGATAAGGCCGGCCAGAAGCTGGCCGCGCTGGATCAGTGGACCGTCGAGGCGGTGCACGGCGTGATCGAAGCGATTGCCGCCGAGCTGGAGCTGGGCATGGGCAAGGTGGCGCAGCCCTTGCGCGTGGCCATGACCGGAACCCAGGTCTCGCCGTCGATCGATCACACGGTGTATCTGTGCGGCCGCGAAAACGCGCTGGCGCGCATCGTCGAGGCGCGTTCTCGCTGCGTCGGCTGATGAGCGCGCCGCATGGGTGAACTGCTGCAAAAGGCCATGCATGGCGTGGATCCGTCCGCGCCGGGTGCGGCCTGGCAGATCTTTCGCAATCTGATGGCGCTGGTGCCGTGGTGGCCGATGATCTGGCTGACCGTGGTTTCGGTGCTGGTCGGCGCCTGGCTGGGCTGGCGCCGTGGCCGGCTCTGGGAAGGCGTGTTGTGGGCGCTGCTGCTGGGGCCCCTGGGATGGCCGGTGATCCTGGCGCGGCCCTCACGCGGCGGCGCCTCGGGCGGTGCTACCATGCACCGGCAACGCAAGGAGTAACGCCGTCATGAGCACCCCTTTCCACCAGCCGCATATCCATCGCGAGGACGCCGCCGGCTTCGTGCGCGCGGTGGAAACCGCGTGCCAGGAGCGCGGGCTGCGCCTGACGCCGCTGCGTCGCGAGGTGCTGGAGCTGCTGGCGGCCGAATCCAAGCCGATCAAGGCCTATGATCTGCTTGATCGCTTGCGCGAAAGCCATGGTGGCGCGGCGCCGCCCACGGTGTACCGCGCGCTGGATTTCCTGGTTGGCAATGGCTTTGTGCACAAGCTGGAATCGATCAATGCGTTTGTGTCCTGCCATCACCCGGCCGAATCGCACCAGGTGCCGTTTCTGATCTGCGACAACTGTGCCGACGCGATTGAGATCTGTGACGCCCGCGTTGCCGAGCTGATCGAGGAAAAGGCCCGCGCGCTGGGATTCCAGCCGCAGGCACAGACGCTGGAAGTGCATGGTCTGTGCAGCCGTTGCCGCAGTCACTGAGGACTGGGCGAGCATCATGAGACATCGAACCGGATGGCCGACGCCATCCGGTTTTTTTATGTCGCTTGCAGGCTTGCCGGTTGTCAGTGTCCGTTATCGAGCAGGGTCAGTGTCCACATCGCCACCAGGCCGGCGAGTACACCAAGCAGCGGCGTGAGTCGGCGCGTTATCCGAAGCTGGCGCCACAGCGCGGGCGCAAGGTCGATGCAGGCCACGTACAGCGTGGTACCCGTCGCCACCGCCAGGGTCGCCGCCAGCGCACTGCCGTGACTGGCCAGTTCGCTTGCCAGCAGGGCGCCTATCGGGGTGGTCAGGCTGGTGGCGAAGCAATAGATCAGCGCCTGGCGCGGCGTCTGTCCGCCGGAGACCAGTACGCCGGCATTGCTCAGCTCGCGCGGCAGCGCATGGGCCACCAGTGCCGCCGTGACCCACGCGCCCACCACCGGACCCAGCGCGAAGCTGGCGCCGATCACCAGGCCATCGCACAGATGGTGCACGGCATCGCCGATCATGTTCATGCGCGCAAAGCTGGCGGTGTGCCCGCGCGGCCAGTGCCGCACACCGATCTCGATCAGCACGAAGCCGGCTACGCCCGCGGCCAGCCACGGCGCGGCGGCGGCAAGCCCCATCCCGCACGCGCTGATTTGCGGCAGCATGTGCATCAGGGCGTCGCCCAGCAGCAGCCCGATGGCGGCCGCCTGCAGCCACGGCAGCAGGCGAGAAAGCAACTGCGCCGGAACGCGCATCAGGCTGCCGGCGACGCCGGCGCAGGCCGTGACCAGCAGGCTGCCGAGCAGCGCCGGAATAGGGGTCATCATGGAGTGGTGAGGGGGTAGGTGAACGTCCAGGTTATATTATAACATCGTCGCGTCGTGGGAACATTCACGCTGTCTTCACGGTCTGGACACGGACACAGCACATTCGCGGGGTGACGATGAAATTCGCTGGAGCATGTCTGGTCGCGGCTTTCGCCGTGGTCGCGGGAGCGGCAGGGGCCACACCGGCCCGCAATATCAACATCAAGTGGAATACCGGCGCCGCACCGGCGTTGCCGCAACCCAAGTGCGTACTGCACAGGGTGACAGTGACACGCGGTGACAGTGCCTACACGCTGCTGCGCGATGCGGGCGTGGATGCCGGCAGCGTGATGCGCTGGCTGTCCCAGCCGACGGACGCCCACGTGCTGCGTCGCATGCGTCCGGGCGATGCGTTGAGTTTCTGCGCCGCGCAAACGCTTGGTGGTGGTACCCATCTGACCTCGCTCAAGCTGATCCACGACCAGGCAAGCCAGGCATTGTCGGCGCCGCGACCCCACGCCGAACGCGGCCTGGTAACGGTGGGCTTCACCATCCGTCATTCGCTTGCCCGCGAGCTGCGTCACCAGCATGTCAGCTCGGCACTGGCCATGGCAGTGCATGAATATCTGGCCCATGACCGCGACCTGCCGACGCATCTGCCGGCGGGTGCCAGGATCAAGGCCATCTTTTCCGGCGCGCCATCGCATGCGCGTTCGCGCCTGCTGTGTCTGGATGTGACACTGCACAAGCATCATCACCGCATCTACCACTATGTGGATGGCAAGGGTGCGCAGTATCTGGTCGGCAGCCACGGCCACGGTGTGCGCATGCTGGCCATGATCAAGCCGTTGCCGCACGCGCGCATTTCCTCGGGCTGGGGCTGGCGCATCAATCCGGTGCTCAAGCGCCGCGAGTTCCACAAGGGTATTGACTATGCCGCGCCGCTGGGCACGCCGATCCGCGCCGCCATGACCGGCACCGTGGACATGGCGCGCTGGCATGGCAACTACGGCCGCCTGGTGGAGATTCGCTCCTCGCATGGCGTGGTGACTCGTTACGGCCACCTGCATCGCATGGCGCACGGCATCCACAATGGCGTGCATGTGCATGCCGGCGAGGTGATCGGTTATGTGGGCTCGACCGGGCTCTCCACCGGCCCGCATCTGTATTTTGAGCTGTGGGAACACCACAAGCGCATCAATCCGCTCGTGCATCGGCCGGCCATAAGCGCTAGCCTGAGCCGCAAGGATCGCCACCGCTTTTCAGCTTACGTACATACCCTGGCCGAGCAGGTACCACTCAGCTGAGGTTTTGCGTCAGGGTGTGCTGTGGCGAGGACATGCAGGCCCGGTACCCCCGGCGCCCACGACGCCGGTATTGTTGATGCAAGCGCTAGGACATTTCGACCTCCGTCTCGACCCTCAGGCCGCGGGCGCGGTGGCGCATGCCCCTTTTTCACGGGTGCTGCTGCTCAAGCGCTTCCACGGTGATCTGGTGGCGCGCAGCCGCGGTGAGCTGCTGACGTTCCGCACACCGGTGCAGGGCTCATCGGGTTTCGTTGCCCTGGAGCAGGTCGATGGTCTGCTGGGTGGTCGCGAGGGCAGTTTCGTGCTGCGCCACAGCGGGACCCTGGTGCGCGGTGCCTCCCAGGTGGCCGTCTCGGTGTTGCCTGATTCGGGGACCGGCTCCCTGGTGGGGCTGCACGGCGACATGCATATCGGCATCGAGCACGGCTTGCATGCTTATCGCTTTGAGTATGCCTTTCGCGAGGCGGCGTGACTGCTGCTGGCAAGGTGCCGGTGATCGTCTGACGCGTCGTTCATTTCCCGCTGTTTTGCCGGTTGGGATGCTTGTCTTTACATGGTCAAGGCTGATTGCTGGCGGCAGCTTGCCGTCTGCCTTGGCATGGCGGCGTGAACCGGCCGGGAAAAAGCGGGAGCGCGACCGCCACGGCCGCGCCCCTCGGGAGTGCCGGCGACAGGCGCCGGCGGGGAGAACGCATCAGAAGTGCTTTGCCACCGTCAGGTACAGGCCACGACGCGGCCCGAACTGCGGGGCGCCGACGCCGATGCCGGAACCGTCGCGGATTTCATAGGTGCGGTCGAAGGCGTTGATCAGCGCCAGCTGCGTGTGCAGCTTGCCGGTGCCGGCGAAGTGGAAGTCGTGCGAGACGCTCAAGTTCACCTGCATGTAGGCCGGCATGTGATCGCCATTGGGAACCGCGCCATCGCGGCGCAGGCCTGAGCCGAACAGGTAGTCGGCACCGATGCGCGTGCCGTCGGCGAAGTGGTAGCCGATACCGCCCGAGGAGGTGATCTTCTGGTCGTGGTCCAGGTGAATCCAGTTTGAGTAGATGTAGCTAAGATCATCCGGCTGGAAGTTGTACTGGCCGGTGATCACGCGCTTGCCCATGGCCTTGTTGTAGGCCACGTTGAAGTAGGCATTGAAGGTGCCATTGTCGTAATTGACGCTCAGCTCGTTGCCACGGATCTTGCCCTGGTCGAAGTTGAAGGTGGAGAAGATCAGCGCGGCGCCGAACTGGCCTTCATCCTGCAGACGGCGCACATTGCGCACGTAATTGTCCAGCCCCACCGTCAGGTTCGGCGTGACCTGCTGCTGGATGCCCAGGTCGTAGTAATCGGCGCGTTCGGACAGGGGCAGGATATTGCCCACATCGGCAATGGCGTTGGTGGTGCCATCGAACTTGTGAATGTCCGAACGGGCGATCAGCTCGGTGGCCGGCGGCGTGAAGTAGCGCGCGTAGCCGGCGTGCACGGTGGTGTTGTCGGTGGCCTGCCAGACCACGCCAAGGCGCGGGCTGAGCTGGCTTTCGGTGCGCGAACCCATGCTGTACTGGTCGCCGCGCAGACCATAGTTGATGGTCCAGTTCTCGCTGACATCCCACTCGTCCTGCAGATAGGCGGCGCTGGTACGCGCTTCCAGGCTGGAACCGTCATAGATGGCTATCGGCGTGGTGCTGGTCTGGTTGCCGTCGGCGTCGGCCGGGAACACCAGGGCGTGGTTGGACGAACCGGCATTCTCGAACTGCTGGTAGATGCCGTAGCGCAGGGTGTGGTTCTGACCCAGCGGCGTGGACACATCCAGCTGCAGGGTGTCGGCGCGATTGCTGCGGCCGATATCGGCGGCAATGCCGTTGAACATCAGGTCGCCGACGGTATCGGGGGCAAAATCGATCGACGAATAGCGCTGGCCCAGCGACACCTGATAGGCGCTGTCACCCAGCTTGCCCTGCAGGGAGAGGATGCCGAAGCGGGTTTTTTCCTGCTGATTCTCGTTCAGAT
Source organism: Oleiagrimonas sp. C23AA (assembly GCF_011759385.1). Lineage (GTDB taxonomy): Bacteria > Pseudomonadota > Gammaproteobacteria > Xanthomonadales > Rhodanobacteraceae > Oleiagrimonas. The sequence continues at coordinate 81,364 of NZ_JAARLY010000003.1, forward strand.
CGGCCGAGTTGAACTGGGTGCGATCCATGTAGGCGAACGATGGATCCTGGCCCGGGTTGTTCGGGATCTGGAAGCGGTTGTTGGTGATGCCGAACATGAAACTCAGGCGGGTATCGGCGTTGATCAGGTAGGAAAGGTCGCCAAAGCCCTTCACCTGGTGGGTGTCGTCGTGGATCGGCTTGCGGCTGGCGGTCGGGTTTTCGATGCCCGCTTCATTCTTCAGATAGTTGGCGGTGAAGAAGTAGCTCCAGCGCCCGGAGCTGCCAAACAGCGACACGAACGGGTTGATGGTGCCGAACGAGCCGCCGGTGACGCCGATGTCGCCACCATTGCCCAGCGCATGGCCGGACTTGGTGGTGATGTCGACCACCGCGGCGGTGCGGTCGCCGTACTGGGCCGGCAGGGCACCGTCGAGCAGCTTCACGTTCTGGATCAGGCGTGTGTCCAGGGTCTGGCCGAAGCCGCCAATGCTCTCGGGAATCAGTACACCATTGACGCGGTACTGCAGGTTGGCGTGGTCGCCGCGAACGTGCATCTGGCCGAACGAGTCCTGCACCACGCCCGGTGCCTGCAGCAGCACCTGGTTGAGCGGCGTGGAGTCACCCTGCGGCAGTTGGGCGATGGCCTTGGCGTCAATCACGTACTGACTGGAGCCAGTTTCCGGCGACAGGCTGTTGCGGGCACGGTCGAGCGCGGCCGACACGCTGACGGCATTGATCTGCGTGACCGGCTTGCCGCCGTTGCCATTGCCCGGGGCGTTCTGGGCCTGGACGGTTAGGGGAAGCAGGGCCGCGGCAACGGCGGCGCACAGAAGACGCTTGCGCATGAGGTTTCTCTTTGGATGGGGGAGCGGATCGGGGTATCCGGAAACTGTTACCGAATAACATTACAGTTACAGTATAAAGTAACATTTTCCGCCGCCAAACCTGTCCAAAGTCATGCACGGTGCGCTCACGCGCCTGTCGGGGTGGGTGATTGTGTAACGGCGCCCACGCTACCTAGTATTCGCTCATGGCATCACATTCGCATTCCCATCATCATCACGGGCATGACCATCATGGTCACGGCCATGCGCACGGCAGCGAACGGCAGTTGCTGTTCGCGTTTGTGCTGACCAGCCTGATGCTGTTCGTGGAAGCCGGCGGTGGCTTCTGGTCCGGCTCGCTGGCCCTGCTGGCCGATGCCGGGCACATGCTGGTGGATGCTGCGGCCCTGCTGCTGGCCTACATGAGCGCCAAGTTCGCGCGGCGTCCGGCCGATGAGCGGCGCACCTTCGGTTATGCACGCATGGAGGTGCTGGCCGGTTACTCCAATGCACTGGTGCAGTTCATCCTGGTGGCATGGATTGCGGTGGAAGCGATCATCCGTTTCTTCCAGCCCACGCAAATCCTGTCCGGCATCATGCTGAGCGTGGCCATCTTCGGACTGGTAGTGAACGCCCTGGTATTGCGTGTGTTGCATCACCACGACGAGGACGACGTCAACATTGCCGGCGCCAGTCTGCACGTACTGGGGGACCTGCTGGGCTCGGTGGGCGCCGTGCTGGCCGCACTGGCGGTGCGCTGGCTGGACTGGAACTGGGCCGACCCGGCGCTTTCTCTGCTGGTGTCGCTGTTGATTCTGCGCAGCGCCTGGCATCTGCTGCGCCGCTCGGGGCACATTCTGCTGGAAGGCGTGCCCGATGGCCTGGAAACGCCGGAAATGGCCCGCACCCTGGCCGATGCCGATGCCGGCATCGAGGGCGTGCATCACCTTCATGTTTGGCAGCTGGCATCCGGCTCGCGTATGGCCACCCTGCACGCACACCTCAATGAAGGCGCCGACGAACGCACCGCCATGCTGGCCATCAAGAAGGTACTGGCCGACCGTTATCAGGTGCGTCATGTGACGGTCCAGGTGGACCCGGGGCGTTGTCTGGATACTCACGCCCAGTGCGCCAGCGGGGGCAGTCATTGACCTGAACGCCGCCCGCACGGCGCTGGGTGTCACCGATTGCGCAACATGGGTGCCTTGCTACACCATCGATCTTCCTATCCAAGGTCAACAGGAGCTTCGCATGGGCAAGGGTGACCGCCGCACCGCACGCGGCAAGATCTATCGTGGCAGCTATGGCCGCTCGCGTCCGCACAGTGCCCGTACCACCGTGGCCGACAAGGCCGTGGTGAAGGGGGCCAAGAAGCCGGCGACGCGTCGCAAGTCGGCCTGAGCGAGCCCGCCACGCCCGCCATGGGCATGGCGGTGTGAGCGTTGAAAAGGGCTCTGCCGAGGCGGGGCCCTTTTTCTTTGGGCGCAAGCACACATTGCGCTTGGCCTGTATCGACCGCTACAATTCCGCTTCTGTCCACGCCGTGCGTGCGCGGACGGTACCTTGCCTCACCGCATCCGCGGGAGGCTGCCACCCCCGGCCCGTCCGCATGCGGTCGGGGTGACATCCTTAAGGAGACAACATGCGTCATTACGAGATCGTGTTCCTGGTCCACCCGGACCAGAGCGAACAGGTTCCGGCCATGATCGAGCGCTACAAGGCGCTGATCGAAGGTGCCGAGGGTTCCATCCACCGTCTGGAGGACTGGGGTCGTCGTCAGCTGGCCTATCCCATCCTGAACCTGGCCAAGGCTCACTACGTGCTCATGAACATCGAGTGCGACCAGGCCACCTTGGACGAGCTGGAATCCGGCTTCCGCTTCAACGATGCCGTGCTGCGTCACCTGATCGTCAAGCGTGACGAGGCCGACACCGAGCAGTCGCCCATCCTCAAGAGCAAGGAAAAGGAAGACGCCAAGTCTTCTCCGCGTCGTCGCGATGATGACGACAGCGGCAACAACCGCGAGGAGCGTCGGTCCAGCAAGGACGATAGCGACGACAGCGACGACAACAACGATAGCGACGACTGATACCGGAGCCTGACATGTCCAAGTTTTTCCGCCGCCGCAAGTTCTGCCGCTTCACTGCCGAAGGTGTGAAGGAGATCGATTACAAGGATCTCAACACCCTGCGTCAGTACATCACCGAAACCGGCAAGATCGTGCCCAGCCGCATCACCGGCACCAAGGCCCGCTACCAGCGCCAGCTGGCCACGGCCGTCAAGCGCGCCCGCTTCCTGGCGCTGCTGCCGTACACCGACAACCACGACGTCTGATCGTCGGGGGAATAGGCATACAGGGAGTGGGGCATCGAGCCTGGGCCGTCATGGAGCGGTGCTTGCTTCGATTCTCCATTCCCATTTGTCCATTCCCATCATTCGGACACCCGTCCACGGCTGCGTCGGCTTATCCGGTCGGCGCTAACGAACAAGAGAGAGTCCCATGGATCTGATCCTGCTGGAAAAAGTGAAGAACCTCGGCAACTTGGGTGACAAGGTCACCGTGAAGCCGGGCTTCGGTCGCAACTACCTGCTGCCGCAGGGCAAGGCTGTGCCGGCCACCGCCGAAAACCTGGCCGCCTTCGAGCAGCGTCGCGCCGAGTACGAGGCCAAGGCCAAGGGCCTGCTGGACGCCGCCGAGGCCCGCAAGGCCAAGATCGACGGCGCCGAGGTCACCATCGCCGCCAACGCCAGCCCCGAGGGCAAGCTGTACGGTTCGGTGAGCCCGCGCGAAGTGGCCGAGGCGCTGACCGCCAAGGGCCTGGAAGCGGACAAGGGCGAGATCATCCAGCCCGAAGGTGCCATCCGCACCACCGGCGAGTACGAGGCCTTCGTGGTGCTGCACGCCGACGTGCAGGCTGCGATCAAGGTGATCGTGGTCGCCGAATAAGGCACCTTGCACGTACAAGTGTTTGCGAACGGGCGCCCGCTGTGGCGCCCGTTTCGTTTGTGGTGTCGTTGCCGGCGACACCGCCCGGCGCGGGGCTTGCCTCTATGGCGAGTGCCGGCCGATGCGTATCATGGCTTTTGAATCTGCCGGGGTATCACATGGCCGCGTTTGCCGACCGCAATCAGGAATCACGTCCGTCCCAGACCGACACGCTGCGCGTGCCGCCCAATTCCATCGAGGCCGAGCAGGCCGTGCTGGGTGGCCTGATGCTGTCGCCGGAGGCGTTCGACCGGGTCGCCGACAAGCTGGTCGAGGAAGACTTCTATCGCCGCGACCATCGCCTGATCTATCGCGCCATCAACGAGCTTTCCAGCAAGGGCATGCCGTGTGATGCGGTGACCCTGGGCGAGTGGTTCGAAGGCAACAGCCTGGCCGAGGCCATTGGCGGCTCGGCCTATCTGATCGAGCTGGCCAACGCCACGCCCAGCGCCGCCAATATCAGCGCCTACGCCGATATCGTGCGCGAGAAATCGGTGTTGCGCCAGCTGATCGACGCCGGTACCTCGATTGCCGATGATGGCTATCGCCCCGAAGGTCGCAGCACGCAGGAGGTGCTGGAAACGGCCGAGCAGCGCGTGTTCAAGATCGCCGAGGCCGGCTCGCGCGGGCGCAAGGAATCGGTGTCGATGCGCGATGCGGTGAAGGAGGCGTTCCGCATCCTGCATCACCGCTACGAGAACCGTGGCAAGCTCACCGGTATCCCGTCCGGCTTTGATGATCTGGACGAAATGACCGCCGGTCTGCAGCCTTCGGACCTGATCATTGTCGCGGCGCGTCCGTCGATGGGTAAAACCGCCTTTTCGGTGAACATCGCCGAGAGCGCGGCCATGCGCAGCAAGAAGGGCGTGATCATCTTCTCGATGGAGATGTCGTCCTCGCAGCTGGCCTTCCGTCTGATCTCCTCGATGGGCCGCATTCACCAGCAGCACCTGCGTACCGGTGACCTGGCCGAGGAAGACTGGCCGCGCGTGACCTCGGCCATCACCATGCTGTCGGAAACCAAGATCTTCATCGATGACACGCCGGCGCTGTCGCCGGTGGACCTGCGTTCGCGCGCACGCCGCATCCAGCGCGAGCACGGCGAACTGGGCCTGATCGTGATCGATTACCTGCAGCTGATGCAGGTGCCCGGAAACAAGGAGAATCGCGCCACCGAAATTTCAGAAATTTCGCGTGGACTAAAGGCGCTGGCCAAGGAGCTCAATGTACCCGTGATCGCCTTGTCGCAGCTCAACCGCTCGTTGGAGCAGCGCGCCGACAAGCGTCCGATGATGTCCGACCTTCGCGAATCGGGCGCCATCGAGCAGGATGCCGACGTGATCCTGTTCATCTATCGCGACGAGTACTACAACCCCGAATCGCCGGACAAGGGCCTGGCCGAAATCATCATCGGCAAGCAGCGTAACGGCCCCACCGGCACGGTGAAGCTGACCTTCCTGGGCCACTTCACCAAGTTCGAGAACTACGCGCCCGAATCGTTCTCCGGCGCCTTTGAGTGAGCCAGGTGGGGAATGGGCGTCCGGAATAGGGCGTCGGCGTCAGGCAACGCCTTGACCGTCAACGAAGCCCGACCGCCTTTTCCATTCTCCATTCCCCAATTCCGCTTCCCGACCAACCCCGCATGAGCCGCCTCGCCACCGCCACTATTCACCTTGACGCCCTGCGCCACAATCTGGCGCGCATCCGCGACATGGCCGGTGAGGCGAAGGTGATGGCGGTGGTCAAGGCCGATGGCTACGGTCACGGGCTGGAGCGCGTGGCGCGGGCGCTGGCCGGCGCCGATGCCTTCGGCGTGGCGGCGATCGCCGATGGCTTGCGCCTGCGCGCGGCCGGTCACGATCAGCGCATCGTGGTGCTGTCGGGCCCGGACAGCGCCGCCGATCTTGCCGAGATGCGCCGGCTGAAGCTTGAGGCGGTGATCCATCACGACAGTCAGCTCGACTGGCTCAAGGCCGACGCCGGCGAGCCGCTGCGGGTCTGGCTGAAGGTCGATTCGGGCATGCACCGGCTGGGCTTTCCGGTCGAACGCGTGGCCGAGGTGCGCGCGCAACTGGCGGCGATGCCGGCGGTGCATGACGAAGTGGTGTTCATGACCCACTTTGCCGCCTCCGACGAATTCGACAACGCGCTGACCGCGCAACAGATCGCCGCCTTCAGGCAGGCCACCGACGGCTTGCCCGGCCCGCGTGCGCTGAGCAATTCCGCGGCGGTGCTCGGCTGGCCGGCCGCGCGCGGCGACTGGCTGCGCGTCGGCGGTCTGATGTACGGGCTTTCCGTGGTCGCAGGCCAGACCGGGGCGGATTTCGGGTTTCGCCCGGCGATGAGTCTGGCCACGCGGCTGATCGCCATCAATCGCCTGAAAGCCGGGCAGCGGCTGGGTTACGCCGCCACCTGGCAGGCACCCGAGGACATGCCGGTGGGCGTGGCGGCCATCGGCTACGGCGACGGCTATCCGCGCAGCGCGGTATCGGGCACGCCGGTGCTGGTCCATGGCCATCGCGCCGAGATCATCGGGCGTGTCTCGATGGATCTGGTCACCATCGACCTGCGCGAGGTCCCGCAGGCGGCGGTGGGTGATGCGGTCACGCTGTGGGGGCCGCAGCTTCCCGTCGAGCACATTGCCGATCAGGCCGGCACCATCAGCTACGAGCTGACCTGCGGCATGACCCGACGCGTGCTGTTCGTCGAGGACGACGGCTAAACTCCAGGGGCGCGTATCGCCTGTTGCGACGGGCATCGGCTAGGCTTGATGCATTCGCCGAGCCCTTCCACGCTTCCAAGGACCTCCATGGCCAAGGCCAAGCCCAAAAGCAAAACCGTCTACGTCTGCGGCGACTGTGGCGCCGAGCACAACAAGTGGCAGGGCCAGTGCGCCGAATGCCACGCCTGGAACACGTTGAGCGAGTTCGTGGTGCAGCCCGCGCCATCGGCGGTGGCAAGCGTCGGTGCGCGTCGCAGCGGTTACGCTGGCGAGGCCACGGGCGCGCCACGGGTGACCGCGCTGACCGAGGTGGCGGCCACGGCCGAATCGCGTGCGCTGACCGGCATCGGCGAACTGGATCGCGTGCTCGGCGGCGGTCTGGTCGACGGTTCGGTGGTGCTGATTGGTGGTGATCCGGGCATCGGCAAGTCCACCTTGCTGCTGCAGATGCTGGGCAGTCTGGGCGAGGCGCTGGCCGGACTGTACGTGACCGGTGAGGAATCGCTGGCGCAGGTGGCCGCACGCGCGCAGCGCCTGGGCCTGCCACTGGGTCCGCTGAAGGCGCTGGCCGAAACCTGCATCGAGCGCATTCTGGAACAGGCCGTGGCCGAGCGCCCGCGCGTGCTGATTGTCGACTCCATCCAGACCATCTGGACCGAGCAGCTGACCGCGGCGCCCGGTTCGGTCAGTCAGGTGCGCGAATCGGCGGCCAAGCTGACGCGCTTCGCCAAGGAAACCGGCACCAGCGTGCTGCTGGTGGGTCATGTGACCAAGGAGGGCGGCATCGCCGGCCCGCGTGTGCTCGAACACATGGTCGATGCCGTGTTGTATTTCGAGGGCGAATCGGGCAGCCGTTTCCGCGTGCTGCGCGCCTTCAAGAACCGTTTCGGCGCGGTCAACGAGCTGGGCGTGTTCGCCATGTCCGACAAGGGCCTGCGCGAAGTGCCCAATCCTTCGGCCATCTTTCTGTCCACTCATTCCGGGCCCACCCCCGGCAGCGCGGTCATGGTGACCCGTGAGGGCACGCGCCCCTTGCTGGTGGAAGTGCAGGCGTTGGTCGACCAGTCCTCGCTGGGCAATCCGCGCCGTGTCGCGCTGGGCTTGGAGCAGAACCGCCTGGCCATGCTGCTGGCGGTATTGCATCGCCATGGCGGCGTGGCCGCCTATGATCAGGATGTGTTCGTCAACGTGGTCGGCGGCATTCGCGTGCAGGAAACAGCCGCCGATCTGCCGGTGCTGCTGGCGGTACTTTCATCCCTGCGCGACCGGCCCTTGCCGGAGCAGACCATCGCTTTTGGCGAGGTCGGGCTTTCCGGCGAAATCCGGCCCGTGCCCAACGGCGAAGAGCGCCTCAAGGAAGCGGCTACGCACGGCTTCAAGCGCGCCATCGTGCCCAAGGCCAATGCGCCGAAGAAAACCAAGGTGGGCGAGATGCAGGTGATAGCCGTGGAACGCCTGGCCGAGGCCATCGATGCCTGCATTTGAGGGCGAGGAGTGAGTTGAGAGGAGTGAGAAGTGAGAGAAAGCGCGCTGGCGTGGGTTAGGCTGCGGGCGGCAAGGTGCCGCTCTCACTCCTCACTTCTCTTTTCTCACTTCTCGCCCTTTCACATCGGCCGGTGCATGATCATCTCCAGCACGAATTTCGAGCCGAAGAAGGCCAGCACCAGCACGGCCATGCCGGTAAGCGTGAGGTTGACCGCGCGGCGACCGCGCCAGCCGTGTTTCCAGCGGCCCCAGAGCAGGGCGCCAAACACCAGCCAGGCGATCACTGACAGTACGGTTTTCTGCAGCAGGTTCTGACCGAACAGGTTGTGCACGAAGACAATGCCGGTGACCAGGGTCAGCGTGAGCAGGGTGAAGCCGGCATGGATCAGCCGGAACAAGAGGCCTTCGGTCATGGTCAGCGGCGGCAGCGCGCGCAGCCAGGGGCCAAAGTTGCTGCGCCGCAATGCGCGCTCCTGCACCGCCAGCAAAATGGCCAGCACCGCGGCGATCGACAGCACGCCAAAGGCCAGCAGCGCCACGGTGACGTGCAGCTTGATCTGCCAGTCCATCGGCATCGGGTGCGTGGGCGGTGCCAGGAACGAATCCACCGCCAGCAGCAGGGCGGTCAGCGGAAACACGATGACACCCAGTCCGGCCACCGGGCGCGACATGTTCATCAGCAGCGTCATTGCCGCGACCACGCAGGCCACCAGCGAAAGGGCCGCGAAAAAGTGCAGGTCCAGCGCGCCACGATGCATGCCCAGCAGCACGCCAATGTGCAGTAGCACGGCGACGGTGGCCATGCTCAGCGCGGTGCCGCTCAATGGCTTGCGGCCGCTCAACAGGGGCCGGGCCAGCGCGCCGGCAGCGGCCAGATAAAGAACGATGGCGAGGGCGGCTGGAAGGGCGAGTGACATGGTGCTAAGTGTGGCACAGCACCTGGCATGCGGGAATGCGGCAACGCGGCCTACTTGCAATATTTAGATATTTGCCTAAATATCTACGCATCGACGATGCAGTGGCAGATGCGGCGGCACACATGCGACAGCAGGACGTATTCAAGGCCATGGCCGACCCGACGCGACGCGCCATTCTCAAGCGCCTGCGTGGTGGCGCCTTGAGCGCGGGTGAGATTGGCGAGGCATTCGACATCACGCCGGCCTCGCTGTCGCATCACTTTGCCGTGCTCAAGCGTGCCGACCTGGTGCGCACCGAGCGCCGCGGCCAGTACATCGTCTATTCGCTCAACAGCACCGTGGTCGAGGAGGTCACGCGCATGGTGCTGGATGTGTTCAACGCAGGTGGCCGCGAGGCCGGAGGCCAGTGATGCAACGTCAAGGCATGTGGGTGTCGGGGTTGTTTGTGGTGATCGCCGCCGTCGCGGCGCTGTGGTTGTATCCGCAACTGCCGGCGCGGGTGCCGGTGCACTGGAATGCGCACGGGCAGATCAATGGCCTGTGGACGCGGCCATGGGCGGCGCTGTTTCCGGCGGCGATGGTGGCGTTGCTGGCGGCGTTGACCGTGCTGCTGCCGAAGATTTCACCGCGTCGCTTCGAGATTCGTCCGTTCGGCCGGGTGTTCGTGCTGATCATGCTGGCCACGCAGGCGCTGGTCCTGGTGGTGGGGCTGGCCACCCTGATCTCCGCCGCGGGGCATGCCGTGTCGGTGCCGCGAGTGGCGATACTGGCCGTGGGTGTGCTGCTGATGGTGCTGGGCAATTACATGGGCAAGTTGCGCAAGAACTTCTTCGTCGGCATTCGCACGCCGTGGACGCTTGCCAGCGAGGCGACCTGGGAGCGCACCCACCGTGCCGGCGGGTGGGTATTCATGGCGGCAGGGCTGTTGGTACTGGTGGGCACCCTGATGGGCTTGCCGCTTGGTGTGGCAATTGCGTTGATTATCGCGGCGGCTTTGCTGCCGGCGCTGTACTCCTTTTTTGTCTACTGGCGCCTGGAAGGCAAGGCCAAGCGGTGAGGTACATCCGGCGTCGCCGGCCTTTTTTGACGGGAGAGAGCAGATGAAGCGTTTGGCGTACCTGGCTTTGGGTTTGCTGGTCTCGGCGCCGGTACTGGCGGCGCCGCCACCATGCATGCAGCGCTCCAGCGCGCTTTTGCAGGCGCTGAAAAAGCACGATTACGCAGGGGCGGTGAGTCATTTCGATGCTCGCGTGCATGCGGTGGTTACCGTCAAGCGCCTGCGCCAGGTGTGGGAAACCGCGTTGCCCAACCAGTTTGGTGCCTATGACCCGGCAGCTGTCGGGCAGGTGGCCAAACAAGGGCCCGATGGCGTGGTGGTCACGCCGCTGCACTTTAAGCACGGCTGGCTGCATATGCGGGTGGCCTGTGATGACGCCGGCGCGATCTCCGGCTTCAGATTCCTGCCCGGCAAATCGCCTGCGCCCGATGACGTCGAGCATGCGCCCAAGCCGGCTTCGGGGCCCTGGGGCAGCAGTCAGCCGACGCAGGTAGCCTCGCCGTGGGGGCCGTTGCCGGCGCTGTTGACCCTGCCGCGTGGCAAGGGCCCGTTTCCCGCCGTGGTGCTGGTCGGCGGGTCCGGACCGCACGACCGCGATGAGCGCATCGGTCCCAATCGTCCGTTCATGGATATCGCAAGGGGGCTGGCGGCGCATGGCATTGCCTCGTTGCGCTATGACAAACGCACCTATGTCTACCCGGTGAAGTCCGAGCAGGACACGCGCCTGACCATCGACGACGAAGTGACCGATGACGCGGTCACCGCATTGCGACAACTGGCTGCCAACGAGCAGGTGGATCGGCGGCGTATCTTTGTGGTCGGGCACAGCCTGGGCGCGATGATGGCGCCGCGTATCGGTCAGCGCATGCCTGGCCTGGCCGGATTGGTGCTGCTGGCCGCCCCGGCGCGTTCGCTGCTGGACGTGCTCGCCGAGCAGACGCGTACCCTGGGGCCGAAGCAGGGGCTTTCATCGGCGCAGCTGAAGTCGGCCGAGGCGGGCATCGATCATGAGCGTCGTCTGCTTGAAAAGGCCGATCCGGCGCATCCGCCGAAAAAGCCGTTCATGGGCGCTCCGCAAAGCTACTGGTTGAGCCTTGATGGTTATCATCAGGTGGCGGTGGCGCGCTCGCTGCACATGCCGCTGTTGATCGTGCAGGGCGGGGCCGACGTCCAGGTTTCGCCCACGCAGGACTTTGCGCGCTGGAAAACGGCGATGGCCGGACGCGCACACGTCCGCTTTCGCCGCTTTGACGGCTTGAGCCATCTATTCATGCCGGCGGGAAAGACCGGCAATGCGGCCGATTACATGCGGCCGGCCCATGTGGCGCCTGGGGTGATCGACGCCATCGCTGACTGGATCAAAACCCAGCCGCCGGCGCCAAAGCGTGCCGGGCGTGCGCTCTGATAGAATGATCCACCGATTAACGTCTTGATACCTGCCGATCCATGTTTGAATCGCTCAGCCAACGCCTTTCCGGTACCGTCCAGCGCCTGCGTGGCCGCGGACGGCTGACCGAGGAAAATATCCAGGAATCCCTGCGCGAAGTGCGCATCGCCCTGCTCGAGGCCGACGTGGCCCTGCCGGTGGTGCAGGCGCTGATCGCCCGCGTCAAGGAGCGTGCCGTCGGTCAGGAGGTGCTGACCAGCCTGAGCCCGGGCCAGGCCTTGGTGAAGGTGGTCAGCGATGAGCTGACCGCGGTCATGGGCGAGGCCAATGAGCAGCTCAACCTGGCCACGCAGCCGCCGGCCATCGTGTTGATGGCGGGCCTGCAGGGCGCCGGCAAGACCACCACCGTGGCCAAGCTGGCACGCCTTCTGAAGGAACGCCAGAAGAAGAAGGTGATGGTGGTCAGCTGCGACGTGTACCGTCCCAACGCCATCGACCAGCTGCAGACCCTGGCCGGCCAGGTCGGCGTCAACTTTTTCCCCTCGCAGGCCGGGCAGGACCCGGTGGCGATCGCGCGCGCTGCGGTCGAGGCCGCGCGTCGAGAGCTGTGCGATGTGCTGATCGTCGATACCGCCGGTCGTCTGCATGTCGACGAAAAGATGATGGAAGAGATCAAGGCCCTGCATCAGGCCATCTCGCCCATCGAAACGCTGTTCACGGTCGATGCCATGACCGGTCAGGACGCGGCCACCACCGCCAAGGCGTTTGCCGAGGCGCTGCCGCTGACCGGCGTGGTGCTGACCAAGACCGATGGCGACGCCCGTGGTGGTGCCGCGCTGTCGGTGCGGCACATCACCGGCAAGCCGATCAAGTTCCTGGGCGCCGGCGAGAAGACCGATGCGCTGGAACCGTTCCATCCCGATCGCGTCGCGCAGCGCATCCTCGGCATGGGCGACGTGTTGTCGCTGGTCGAGGAGGTGGAGCGCAAGGTCGATCGCGACAAGGCGCAGAAGCTGGCCAAGAAGGTGGTCAAGGGCAAGCGCTTTGACCTCAACGACATGCGCGAGCAGCTTGAGCAGATGGTCAACATGGGCGGTCTGGCCGGCCTGATGGACAAGCTGCCGGGTGTCTCGGGCCTGCCTGATGCGGTCAAGTCGAAGGTCAACGATGGCGAGGTCAGGCGCATGATCGCCATCATCAATTCGATGACCAAGCAGGAGCGTCGCCACCCGGATCTGCTCAAGGGTTCGCGCAAGGCGCGCGTGGCCCGTGGCTCGGGCACGCAGCCGGCCGACGTCAACCGTCTGCTCAAGCAGCACATGCAGATGTCCAAGATGATGTCCAAACTGGGCAAGGGCGGCGGCAAGGGCCTGATGCGCCAGATGCGTGGCGCCATGAAGGGCATGGGTGGCATGGGCGGCGGTTTCCCGCCGATGCGCTAAAGGGTGCATACTCTCGTGCACGGCGCCCGCTTCCGGGCCGGGTGCCGGGGCCTTCACGCAGGGGATGGGGCGCGGCGGACCCTGCGCGAGCGTTTTATTGCGCCAAAGGCCTTTCTTTTTCCGCAGTTTCCGTTAAAATGCCGCGTTTACCACGCACCGTCGCGTGCGACTGCCGGTGCCCCGGCAAATCGGAGTTTTAAGATCATGGTGAAGATTCGTCTTGCGCGCGGCGGCGCCAAGGGCCGTCCGTTCTACCACATCGTCGTGACCGACCAGCGCAACAAGCGCGATGGCCGCAATATCGAGCGTGTGGGTTTCTACAACCCGGTTGCCTCTGGCAACGACAAGCGTCTGGAGCTGGACGTCGACAAGGTGCAGACCTGGGTCGGCAAGGGTGCCCAGATGACCGACAAGGTCCGTGCCCTGTTCAAGGAAGCGGACAAGCAGGCCAAGGCGGCTGCGTAATGTCCGATCCCGTACGGCGCGTCCGCATGGGGCGCATCGTCGGGGTGTACGGCGTGCGTGGCGAGGTCAAGCTTGAATCCTGGACCGAGCCACGCGAGCGCATCTTCGACTACCAGCCCTGGCTGCTAAGCGCAGCGCCGGGCAAAGCGTCGAGTCAGGTGCGCGGCATCAAGGGCAGGGCGCAGGGCAAGGGGCTTGTGGCCCAGCTGCCAGGCGTCGAGAACCGCGAGCAGGCCGCCGCCCTGATGGGCAGCGATATCCTGATCGAGCGTGATCAATTGCCTGCGCCCGAGGACGGTGCCTTCTACTGGTTCGATCTCGAAGGTCTCGAGGTCGTCAATCGCGAAGGCCACGTGCTGGGCAAGGTGGATCACCTGTTTGCCACCGGCGCCAACGATGTGATCGTGGTGCGTGATGGCGACCGGGAGATCCTGGTGCCGTTCGTGCGCGACGTGTATGTCCTGTCCATCGACCTGCAACAAGGTCGCATGGAAGTGGACTGGGATCCGGACTTCTAAGGCAAGCGCCGGAGGAGAGGCGGCCTGACCGCCGACGAGCTTTGAACCATGCGCGTCGACGTCATTACGCTGTTTCCGGATTTCATCAACCAGTCGGCCGACGTCGGCGTGGTTGGAAGGGCGCGAAAGCGCGGATTGCTTCAGGTGCAAACCTGGAACCCGCGTGATTTTGCCCACGACAATTACCGTACCGTGGACGAGCGCACCTGTGGTGGCGGCCCCGGCATGGTGATGTTGATCGATCCCCTGCGCGAAGCACTGGGGGCGATCCGTGAAGCGTCCGACGCACCGGCGCATGTGATTTACCTCAGCCCGCAGGGACCGCGGCTGACGCAGAAAAAGGTCGAGTCGCTGGCCGCCAGGCCGCGCATTACCCTGCTCTGCGGGCGATACGAGGGAGTCGACGAGCGCTTTGTGGCGCATGAAGTCGACGAGGAACTATCCATCGGCGACTACGTGTTGTCCGGTGGCGAGCTGGCCGCAGCGGTGTTGATCGACGCCGTCGGCCGGTTGCAGGACGGCGCGTTGAACGACGCGCAGTCGGCGCAGCAGGACTCGTTCTCCGATGGCCTGCTGGACTGCCCCCACTACACGCGGCCGGTTGAGCATGCGTTGGGGGCGGTGCCGCCGGTACTGCTTTCGGGTGATCACGCGGCCATTCGCCGCTGGCGCCTGAAACAGTCGCTGGGGCGGACCTGGTTGCGCCGACCGGACCTGCTGGCGCGGCGCGCACTGGACAAAGAGTCCCGCGCGCTGCTTGAGGAATTTCGCCGCGAATATCTCGCGGCCCAACGACTTGAGGCCAAGACCGGGCCCCAGGACTGAAAACATCGGTGGTGTGCCATGAACAAGATCATTGAACAGTTCGAATCCGAGCAGATGACCCGCCAGCTGCCGGACTTTGGCCCGGGTGACACGGTGGTGGTCAACGTCAAGGTGACCGAAGGCAACCGTGAGCGCCTGCAGGCGTTCGAGGGCGTCGTCATTGCCAAGAGCAACCGCGGCCTGCATTCGTCCTTCACCGTGCGCAAGATGTCGCACGGCACCGGCGTGGAGCGTGTGTTCCAGGCCCACAGCGCGCTGATCGACTCGGTGTCGGTCAAGCGCAAGGGTAAGGTGCGCGGCGCCAAGCTGTACTACCTGCGTGGTCTGGAAGGCAAGGCTGCCCGCATCAAGGAAGACATCGCCGCCGCCCAGGCTGCGAAGGAAGCTGCTGCCGCCGCGCGCAAGTAAGCGCGACGCGGTACGGGGCTTCGCCCAGCGCGAGGCTCCGGGTTTCAAGCAGTATCCAGGTCAAGCGCATGGCGCCTAAGGTGCCGTGCGCTTTGGCGTGTCTGTCCAACGGGTATCTTGTACTGTTGAATCGATGGCCGGGTCTGGCGAGTCGGATATAAAGTGCTATGCCTTGTGCGCTGGCACCGTCCCGCGCGCCGGGGGCCTGTGCGTCGTGGGGGCTCACCGGCAGAGCAGGGGCGTGACCACGGGAGGGCGCGCGCGTATTGCCACTGATCGCGGTGGCCGACACGCTTGGGCAGGGGCCTGATCAGATGATCACGTCCAGGGCCATCACCTTTTCCGGCTCCTGCAGGAAGTTGCCCTGCACGAAGTCGACGCCGCAGGCGAACAGCAGCGAGGTGCTGGCGGCATCCTCCACCCACTCGGCCACGGTCAGCTTGCCCGACTCGCGGGCCTGCTGGCAGATCGAACGGATGCGCGCCTGATTGTCCGCATGCTGGGGCAGGGCGGCCATGAAGTTGCGGTCAATCTTCAGATAGTCGGCGTCGATGTGCTTGAGCACCTGGAACGAGTTCAGGCCCGAGCCGAATTGTTCCAGGGCAAAGTCGATGCCCAGGCGCTTCAGAGTGGCGACGAAACTCTGCGCGCTCTTCAGCCCCGTCAGCACCTTTGCTTCCGGACATTCCAGTACCAGCGCGTGCGGGCGGATGGCTGCTTCGCCCATGCGCTGGGTCAGCCAGGGCAGCAGGCTGGGGTCTTGCATGGTTTCGGCGGTCACCTTCACGAACAATGTGCAGGTCTGGCCCTCGCTCTCGCGCTGACGCAGCATGTCGATGGCGCGGGAAATCACCCAGCGGTCGATCTGTGGCATCAGTCCGTGATTTTCCGCAACGGGCAGGAAATAGCTGGGAGGCACTTCGCCATTGGGCCCGTTCATGCGTAGCAGAATCTCGTGGAATTCGCCTTCGGCATCCTGCAGGCTGACCACCTGCTGGTAGTACAGCACGAAACTGCCGTCGGCCAGCGCCTGCGTGACTTGCGCCAGCCAGCCGCGTTCGCGCGCGGCATCTTCCTTTTCCCGTGCCGCTGGGTCATGCAACTGGTGATGGTTGGCGCCCTGGGTCTGCGCGCTGCGCAGTGCGGCGGAGGCCTGCTCGAGCAGTTGCTGGGTGTTTGCGTTCTTCTCGCCCAACAGGCTGCCGCCAATGCAAAGCGTCAGGCTGATGGAGTGTTCGCCGGCGTCGAACAGGTGCTCGGTGACATGCAGCTGCATATGCTCGACCAGGGTGCGAACCTGTTCGTCGCTATGCCCGACCAGCATCACACCCAGTGTGTGGTCGCCCAGGCGGCCGGCGAAGTCATCCTCTCCCAGCCCGTCGCCGATACGCTGGGCGAGGCTGTTGAGCAAGGCATCGGCGTTGGCCAGGCCGATCGCATCCACTGTTTGCGGCCAGTGGTCCGGCTCGATCAGCAGCAAGGCCTGGCTGGTGACGCCTTCGGTCGCCTTGGCCACGGCCTGGTCGATCAGTTCGAGCATGTGGCCGCGGTTGTACAGGCCGGTCACCAGATCGCGCTGCAGCTGCTCGGCCACGGCCGGGTCGACCAACTGGCGGCGGAACACTATCTGCAGGCAGGCCTCGCCCTCGAAGCTGGCCTGGGAAAACTCAAGCACCGCGTCGAACTGGCTGCCGTCGGCGCGCTGTGCGGTCACTTCCACGCGCTGCGGCGGCTTCTCGCCGCGCGCCAGCCGCTTGAGCAGGGCCTTGAAGGTATCGGCGTCCTTGGAGGCGACCATGTCCAGCAGGGTCAGGCCTTCCACGTCGTCGAACGACTCGTAGCCGAACATCTCCAGATAGGCGCGGTTGGCGCGTACGTGCATGCCTTCGTGCACGTAGGCGATCGGGTCGCGCGAAGAGTCCAGCAGCGCATCGCAACGGCGTTCGCATTCGCGCAGCGAGGCTTCCAGTTTGCGCACCTGGCGGCGCGTGCTCAGCCACTCGAACTCGCGCTGCACGGTCAGCAGCACTTGCTGTTCACGGCCTCGTGTAGCCACGGCGCGGATGCCCAGCGCAAACATGCTGGCCAGCACGTCATCATTGATCACATCGACCAGCGCCACCAGGGCGAAGTCCTTGCCGGTGGCGTCCAGGTGGCGCACCACGGCGGCCGCGTCCAGGTCACGCGTATCGGGGTTGAGCAGCGCCAGGTCCGGCGCCTGCTCGTCGAGAATGGCTTCCAGCTGCGCTTCGTTGGTGGCCTGGGACGGGCGCACGGCAATGCCGTGATTGCGCAGAAGGCTGATGACTTGCTCGGCATCCTCGATCGAGTCTTCCACGAACAGGATGCGTATGACGTTATCTTGCTTCATTCGGCACGGCAGGCGTCGTCGGGGCAGCGCCGCAGGGCGCAGGCGGCCACGCCCGAAGGTGGGCGCAGCAAAGCCTTGTTTGTACTCCTTTCGACGTGCCTTTTCCAGCTACAGCGGGCGCTTGGAGGCGTCGCCGGCCACTTCGCGCACCAGTCGTGGCACCAGATAACCGGGCAGGCGCTGGCGCAGGCCGTCGATCAGTGTCAGGGCGCGTGCATCGTCCACTTCAAAGTGCGCAGCGCCCTGCACGCGGTCCAGCTGGTGCACGTAATAGGGCAGCACGCCGGCGGCAAACAGGGCCTCGGACAGCGCTTCCAGTGCTTGTACGCTGTCATTTACGCCACGCAGCAACACCGACTGGTTGAGCAGGTGGCAGCCGACCTCGCGCAGTTGCGCGCAGGCCTGGCGCACACGGGCGTCGAATTCGTTGGCGTGATTGGCGTGCAGTACCACCACCACTTGTTGCGGCAAGGCTTGCAGCCAGTTCAGCAGATCGGCTTCGATGCGCTCGGGCAGCACCACCGGAAGGCGCGTGTGAATGCGCAAGCGGGTGATGTGGGGCACCTCGGCCAGGCCGTCGGTCAGTTCGCGCAGCTTGTGCGTGGCCAGCGACAAGGGATCGCCACCGGAGAGGATCAGCTCGCTGACCTCGGGGTGCTGGCGCGCGTAATCGAGCGCCTCGCGCCAACGCGCGGCGGCGGCGATTTCCTCGCCATAGGGAAAGTGCCGGCGGAAGCAGTAGCGGCAGTTGATGGCGCAGCTGCCCGAAGCAATCAACAGCGCGCGGCCGTGGTATTTGTGCAGCACCCCGTGCGCCGAGCGCGCATCCATGTCGCCGACCGCGTCGACGCTGAAGCCGGGGGCGATCTCGGTTTCGGCCAACTGCGGCAACACCTGTGCCAGCAGCGGATCGTTGGCATCGCCATGGCGCATGCGCGCGACGAAGCCACGCGGTACGCGCAGCGCAAAGCCGGCATCGTTCTCGGGCAGGCGCTCGGCCAGATGCGACAGCCCGACCAGAGCCAGCAACTGGCGGGCATCGGTGACCGATTCGCGCCACAACTGGCGCCAGTCACCGGTGGCGCCTGCAACAGGCTGCGCGTTGTCTTCGCTTGCGGTTATCATAAGGGGCTTAGGACCGGCGCTTCGGGTGTCGGTGAATCGTCCATTGTAGCCGCCGCGCGCGGCTTTTTCGTATGGGAGCCAACGCATGGCCAGCTACGGACTGAATGATGTAAAGAACGGCCTGAAGGTCATGATGGATGGCGACCCGTACGCCATTGTCGATTGTGACTTCATCAAGCCCGGCAAGGGCCAGGCCTTCACCCGCGTGAAAATGCGCAACCTGAAGAACGAGCGCGTGGTCGAAAAGACCCTGAAGGCCAGCGAGTCGCTGGAAGGCGCCGACGTGATGGATACGGACATGCAGTTCCTGTATTCGGACGGCGAGTTCTGGCACTTCATGGAACCGACCAGCTTCGAGCAGCACCAGGCCGACAAGGCCGCCGTCGGCAATGCCGCACAGTGGCTGAAGGGCGAGGAAGATTGCGTGGTCACGCTGTGGAACGGCACGCCGCTGTCGGTGACGCCGCCCAACTTCGTCGAGCTGAAGATCACCGAGACCGATCCGGGCGTGCGCGGCGATACCTCCGGTGGTGGCGGCAAGCCGGCCACCTTGGAAACCGGCGCGGTGGTGCGTGTGCCGCTGTTCGTGAACCAGGAAGAGATCATCCGTGTCGATACGCGTTCGGGTGAATACGTCTCGCGCGTGAAGTAAGCGCGCTTTCAGTACGACGATGGGGTGGCCCGGTGCCGCCCCGCGTGCCAGACGGTCGGCGGGCCGCTGGTGCGGCGCCATCGGCCCGCCATGAGCGCCCTTCGTGGGCGCTTGTGCCATCTGCCATCGGCACTCATGCATCCCAAGGAGCTGCAAGCATGTCCGAATCCAGCGAACGCACCTTAGTTGACCTGCTGATCGAGCCACGCTGGGTGCTGCCCATCGAGCCCGATGACACCGTGCTGGAAGGCCACGCCGTGGTCGTCGATGGCCAGCGCATCGTCGCCGTGCTGCCCGTGGCCGAGGCGCGCCAGCGGTTTCAGCCGCGCGAGACGGTGAGCCTGCCCGAGCACGTGTTGATGCCGGGCCTGGTCAATGCGCACACGCACAACCCGATGACGCTGCTGCGTGGTGTCGCCGATGATCTGCCACTGATGACCTGGCTCAAGGATCACATCTGGCCGATCGAGGGCAAGGTGATGGGACCGGAGTTCATCCGCGATGGCGTCGAGCTGGCCGTGGCCGAAATGCTGCGCGGCGGCACCACCTGTGCCAACGAGAACTATTTCTTCCCCGATACCATTGGCGCGACCTATCGCCGACTGGGTTTCCGCGCCGTGGTCGGCCTGCCGGTGATCGAGTTCCCGACGCCGTGGGCCAATACCCGGGACGAATATTTCGAGCGCGCGCTGGAAACGCACGACGGTCTGCGCGATGCGCCGCTGCAAACCACCGCCTTCGTGCCGCATGCACCGTACACGGTGTCCGACGACAGCTTCGAGCGTATCCGCGTGCTGTCCGATCAGCTGGATATCCCGGTGCATCTGCACACGCACGAGACGCAGAAGGAAGTCGACGACGGCGTGGCCGAGAGCGGTCTGCGCCCGTTCCAGCGTCTGCAGAAGCTGGGCCTGGTCAACGACCGCCTGATCGCCGTGCACATGGTGGCCGTCAACCAGGCCGAGATCGACGCCTGTGCCGAGGCTGGCGTGTCGGTGGTGCATTGCCCGGAATCCAACCTCAAGCTGGCGTCGGGTTTCTGCCCGGCCGAGGCGTTCCGCAAGGCCGGCGTGAACCTGGCCATCGGCACCGACGGCTGCTCGTCCAACAACGATCTGGACATGTTCGGTGAGATGCGTACCGCCGCGCAGCTGGCCAAGGCGGTGGCAGGCGACGCGGCCGCCTTCAGCGCGGCCTTCGCCTTGCGCGCGGCCACGCTCAATGGCGCCCGCGCCATCGGGCTGGGCGATGAAGTGGGTTCCATCGTCGCCGGCAAGCAGGCCGACCTGACCGCGGTGCGCATGGATCAGCTCGAATCGCTGCCGTTGTACGACGTGCGCTCGCAGCTGGTCTACGCCACCGGCCGTCACCAGGTCAGCGATGTATGGATTGCCGGTCAGCGCAAGCTGACCGATCGCGCGCTGGTGGATATCGACGAGGGTGAGCTGGCCGACCGCACGCGGGCCTGGGGCCAGCGCATCGGCGCCATCTGAGGCAAATCCATGGCGCGCTTTCTGGTGCTGCTAATGCGCCGGCCCACGTTCGACCAGGCCCTGGTGCCGGCGCATCGACGCTTTCTGGCCGAGCTGCGCCAGCAAGGACAGCTGGAGCTGGCTGGGCCCTTCGGCGACGGTACCGGTGGTGCCTATCTGCTGCGTGCCGAAAGCCTGGAGCTGGCCCGGCACATCGCGCATGGCGATCCGCTGCACGTGCACGCCTGCTCGGATGTCTCGGTGCACGCCTGGCAGGCCGAGTAGAATAGGTGCTTGCCGCGCCAGCCGTCGCGCCCGGCGCCGATCTTACGTTTTCATCCAGGTATTCCAACGCTCATGCAAACTGCCAACGTCAGCCCCGAGGAAATTGCCCGTTTCGAGAAACTGGCCGCGCGCTGGTGGGATCCGGACGGCGAGTCGCGCCCGCTGCACGATCTCAATCCGGTGCGCGCGCAGTTTGTCGCCGATCGCTGCACGCTGAAAGGCGCGCGCGTGACCGATGTCGGTTGCGGTGGTGGTCTGCTCTCCGAGGCGCTGGCGCGCGCCGGTGCCGATGTGGTCGGTATCGACATGGGGCAGGCGCTGATCGACGTGGCCTCCCTGCATCTGCACGAGTCGGGCCTGAAGGTCGATTACCGCGTGCAGTCATCGGCCGAGCTGGCCGCCGCCGAGCCGGAAAGTTTCGATGCGGTGTGCTGCATGGAGCTGATCGAGCATGTGCCCGATCCGCAGGCCTTGCTGGCCGACCTGGTAGCCATGCTCAAGCCCGGCGGGCAGCTGTTCGTGTCCACGCTCAACCGCACCCCGGCCGCGTTTGGTGCGGCTATCGTGGGTGCCGAGTACCTGATGAAACTGCTGCCGCGTGGCACGCACCATTACGCGCAGTTCCTCAAGCCCTCGGAGCTGGCGCGACCGCTGCGTCAGTTGGGCATGGAGCTGGAAGAAGTGCGCGGCCTGGGCTACAACCCGGTCAGTCGCAAGGCCTGGTTGACCGATTCGACGGCCGTCAATTACGTGATCGCGGCACGCAAGAGCGCATGATGGATTGGCCCCAACCGTTGCGCGGCGTGTTGTTCGATCTGGACGGCACGCTGCTGGACAGCGCGCCGGATCTTTACGCCGCGCTGGCCGCGCAATGCGCCGAGGAAGGTGTGCCGGCGCCGGCCTTTGCCGCCGTGCGGGAAGTGGTGTCGCGGGGCGCGCGCGCCATGCTGCGCGTGGCCTTTGTGCACGATGAGCCAGCCGCCATCGAAGCGCGCGTGCCGCGTTTTCTTGCCCTTTACGCCGAAGCCCTGGCCACGCACACGCGTATATTCGACGGCGTTGATACCGTACTGGCGGCGCTGGAAGCACGCGGCATCGCCTGGGGCGTGGTCACCAACAAGCCCGAATGGCTGGCCCGCCCGCTGCTTGAGCATCTGGGGCTGGCCTCGCGCGCGGCGTGCATCGTTGGCGGCGATACGCTGGCGGTGAAGAAGCCGGACCCGGCGCCGGTGCTGCATGCCTGCGAGCTGATTGGCCTGACACCCGCGCAGTGCGTGTATGTCGGCGACGATGCGCGCGACGTGATCGCCGGCCATGGCGCCGGCATGCCGGCGGTGGCTGTGTCCTGGGGCTATCTGGATGGCGGTGATCCGCACAGCTGGAACGCCGAGGCGGTTGTCGATACGCCGCAGGCGCTGCTGGCCCTGCTGCAGACCGAGGTAGCCGCATGAACGATGTCGCGCTGCAAAGCTTCGTCAACAAATGGCTGACGGCACGTCCGGCCATGCGCGTGGCGCTGGCCTTTGTCGACCCGGCCGAACGCGATGCGCATGTGGCGCTGGCCGCGTTCGAGCAGGAGCTGATCGAGGCGGCCTATGGCATCAGCGAAACCCATGTCGCGCAGACCAAGCTCAACTGGTGGGCCGAAGAGTTGGCTGGTGCCGCAGCCAGTGGCGGCCGTCATCCGCTGGTGCGGGCGCTGTTTGCCAGCGAGCGTGCGAACCGGGTGCAGGCGCAGCAATGGCTGGCGCCGGTGCTGGCCGCGCAAGGGCATTTCGATCAGGCCACGCCAAGTGATTTCGACGCGCAGCTGGCCCAGGCCGAGCCCTTCCACGGCGCGCTGGCCGAGTTGGAAACCGCGTGGTGGTTTGGTGCCGGGGCCGATGCTTCGCGGGCCGCGCGCATGGCCACGCTTGGCCATGTGCTGGCGATGACCGCGCAGCTGGAACGCTCTGTCGATGGCGAACGCCTGGCTTTGCCCATGGCGCGGCTGGCCCGGCATGACCTCAACAGGGAAGGGCTGAAGTCGGACAATCCGGCGCGACGCGAGGCGGTGCGCGCGCAGCTGACCGATTTGCGTGGCGCCTATCGCAAGGCCTGGGCGCAGCCGGGGCCGCTGTCGGTGTTCCGTGGCCTGCAGGCGCGGGTCGACACGCGTGTGGCCGGCAAGGCGCGAGGGCAGGCCGATCCGCTGGCCGCGCTGTCCGAACGGCTCGCCCAGCCAGGTGGTCCGGCCACGGCATTTGCGGCCTGGTCAGCCACGCGCCAGGCGCGCGCCGCGCAGCGCTGAGGCGTCATGCGCTGCGCACGAACGCAGCGTTTCTCGGCGCGCGCCATTGAGCGGCGCCAGTTCGGCCCCACATCGCGTAGGGTTCGCAAGTTTTGACGGTGGGCGCCTGCCTTGCCCGCCGCAGTATGGGAGTTCGATGATGTCGAGCAATGACAACACCGCGCGCAGCATGCCGGATGTCGCCTCGCAGGCGCGGGCCCAGGTGGCCGGCGCACTGGACTGGGTCGGCATGGCCGGTATCGAGGCGCCGGTCCTGGTTGCCGACGCCGACGGCCAGATCCAGCGCATGGCCGCGCGCGTGGATGCGCAGGTCAACCTGCACCGCGCCGATGCCCGTGGCATCCACATGTCGCGCCTGTATCTGATGGTCGATCAGGCCCTGTCGGCCCAGACGCTGACGCCGCGCATGCTGCGCCAGCTGTTGCGCGGCTTTCTCGACTCGCATGCCGACCTCTCCGATCGTGCGCGCTTGCGCATCCGCTACGATCACCTGGTGCGTCGTGCGGCGCTGAAGAGCGACAACAGCGGCTGGCGCACCTATCCGGTGACGCTGACCGCGCATATGCAGGGCCAGGAGTTCACCCTGGAGCTGTCCACCGAAGTGACCTATTCGTCGACCTGTCCGGCCTCGGCGGCGCTGTCGCGGCAGATGATCCAGCAGCAGTTCGCCAGCGATTTTGCGGAAGGTCAGGCCCTGGATCGCGAGGCGATTCTGGCCTGGCTGGGTAGCGAGCAGGGCATCGTCGCCACGCCGCACGCCCAGCGCAGCATCGCCAGCCTGCGCCTGCAGTTGGGCCCAGGGTTCGAGTTTCATATCGAGGAACTGCTCGACCAGGTCGAGCAGAGCCTGGGCACGCCGGTGCAGACGGCGGTCAAGCGCGAGGACGAACAGGCCTTCGCGCTGGCCAACGGTGGCAACCTGATGTTCTGCGAGGACGCGGCTCGGCGCATTCAGCAGACGCTGGGGCAGGACGAGCGCATTGTCGACTTTGCCGTGCGCGTCGAGCACCAGGAAAGCCTGCATCCGCACGATGCGGTGGCCTATGCCAGCAAGGGTGTCGATGGCGGCCTGGGCGCGGACGCGTTTTGAAGACCGGCACGATGATCGCCGACGTTACATCCAGGTCCATCCAGCAAGGCGCCCACGTGGCGCCTTGTCTGTTTCCGCGCGCTGAATGCTTGATGCATCGCAATGCGCGCCGGCGGCGTGGGGCTCAGTCTTCGTTCATGCCCGGGCCGTGCGCTTGGTCATGCTTGCAGCGACAGCTCACAAAGGTGAAAGTGTCGGGCACCGGATCGATGCCGCCATCGCACAGCGGCTGGCATCGCATCAGGCGCCAGGCGGCGAGAATGGCGCCACGCAAGGGGCCGAAGCGCACTACCGCGACGCGTGCATACGCCGAGCAGGTAGGGTGAAATCGGCAACGCTGCCCGAGCAGCGGGCTGATCAGCCGCTTGTAGACGGACAGCAGTAGAAGCAGGAATCGGGTCACGTGCCAGGATGGGCGCTTGAGGCCGCAAGGAAACCGGTGCGAGGGGCGTCGGTTGGGAGAGACAAGGTGGTTGCTGGTGTAGCCGAACTAGGCTATAACACCCGGCCGCCAAGCCACAATGGTGAAACGGAAATGGCGAAGTCCACGCGCAGTACCGCTCGAGCCACAGGGCAGAAGGGCAACACCGCTGCCAAGGGTAAGCAAGCCATGCCGGAAAAAGCGGGAAACAGCACGCGTTCCGGCGGTACAAACAAGGTGAGCGTCAAGGCCGCATCGGCCAAGCCGGTCGCCAGCAAGACCGCAGCGGCAAGCAAAGCCGCCAGCAAGGCTCCGGCCAAATCGGCGTCCGCCAAGAACGCGGCAGTGAAGAAGGCAGCCAAGGCGCCGATAAAGAAGGCAGCCGCCGCCAGCAAGGCCGATTCGAAAAAAGCCGCCAGCAAGGCCCCTCCGGCCAAGAAGGCGGCCGGCAAGACGCCCGCCAAGAGCGCGGCCAGCAAGACATCATCGCGTCCGGCCAAGGCTCCAGCGGCCACCGGCGCAAGCACGGCCAACGGAGTCGGCGCCGCCAAGGCGGCCAGCTCCGGCGGTCATCCCACAACGCACGAGAAACACGCACGTCCTCGAATGGCTATCGTCGCATCCAACAACGAACCTGGTATCACCAAGGAAGACGGCCGCTACGCGCTGCCTTCCACGGTGGAGATCGAACTGCCGGCCGGTTACCGCCCCTCGAGCAAGGACAACGAGGAGTACATGAACCCGCGGCACCTGGCCTACTTCCGCGCCAAGCTTCGCCATTGGCGTGAGCAACTGGTGGAAGAATCGCGCCAGACCATGGACAACCTGCGCGATGAAGTGCGCGATGTCGGCGATGAAGCCGAACGCGCCACCCGCGAGACTGAAAACTCGCTGGAACTGCGCACCCGTGACCGCTACCGCAAGCTGATCAGCAAGATCGACAAAGCCTTGCGTCGCATCGAGGAAGGCAGCTACGGCTTCTGCGATGAGACCGACGAGGAAATCGGTCTGGAACGGCTGGACGCCCGTCCCATCGCCACGCTGTCGCTGGATGCCCAGGAGCGTCGCGAGCACCTGCAAAAACAGATGGGCGACTGATCAGGGAAGGTCTCCACCGTACGCACTGTGCGTACGGTGGCCTGCAACATGGGCGCCTGTTGTCGCGCCGATGCGGCAAGCCTTGACGATCTGATCGACGCGATCTGATCGACACGCCAACGGCGCCGACCACCTCAGACGGGTGCTCGGCGCCGTTGGCGTGTCTGGCGTTTTGCTCGCTCAGCCCTTGGCCAGCGCCTGGGCGGCGTAGGTCTTGACCGTTTTCAGCATGGCCAGCAGGCCGTTGGAGCGGGTCGGTGACAGGTGCTTGGCCAGGCCGATGTCGCTGACGAAGGTCGGCTCGGTATCCAGAATGGTCTGCGCCGAGCGGCCCGAGTACACCCGCAGCATCAGCGCGATCAGTCCGGAGACGATGGACGAGTCGCTGATCGCCTTGAAGGTCAGGCATTGCGCATCGCCCTCGGGCACCAGCCACACCTGTGACTGGCAGCCGTGCACCTTGAATTCCTCGCGCTTGAGCGCATCAGGGAATTCCGGCAGCTGGCGTCCCAGGTCGATCAGGTACTGATAGCGTTCGGTCCAGTCGCCGAAGAAGGCAAATTCCTCGGCGATTTCGGTCTGCGCCGCGGCGGCGCCTTGCGGGGAGGTATCGTTCATCGGGGCATTATCGCCCAGACCGGACCCCACTTTCAGCGCTGCCGTTCAGCCACGTGCCACGCTCCAGCGCGTGCCCTCGGCGCTGTCTTCGATCACCACCTGCATCGCCGCCAGTTCGTCGCGGATAGCATCGGCGCGGGCAAAATCACGGGCCGCACGCGCCTTTGTGCGCTCGGCAAGCAAGGCCTCGACGCGAGCGGCATCGACCTCATCCTTGCCCTGATCGAACCAGACCGATGGTGCATCCTGCAGCAGACCAAGGGCCATGCCCGCGCCCAGCAGGTTTGCCTTGGCCCGCACGCGATCCTCGCCCTTTGCCTGGCGCGCGGCATCGGCCAGGCGCGCCAGTTCGGCGAAGGCCTGCGGCGTGTTGAGGTCGTCGCACAGCGCTGACTCCACCGCCTCGGGCACGTGCAGCGCGTGCATGTCGATCGGGACATCGTCCAGTTCGCGCAGCACGCCGTACCAACCATCCAGAGTGCGCCTGGCCTGCGTCAGCGCGGCATCGGACCAGTCCAGCGGCTGGCGATAATGCGCTTTCAGCAGCAAAAAGCGCAGTACCTCCGGCGGGTGCTGGTCGAGCAGCTCGTGCAGCACCAGCACGTTGCCCAGCGACTTGGACATCTTCTTGCCGTCGAAGGTGAGCATGCCGTTGTGCAGCCAGTAGCGGGCAAAGGTCGCACCGCCATGGGCGCAGGTGCTCTGCGCGATTTCATTCTCGTGATGCGGAAACTGCAGGTCGATGCCGCCGGCATGGATGTCGATGGTGTCACCCAGGTGAGCGGCGCTCATCGCCGAGCATTCGATGTGCCAGCCAGGGCGGCCGCGGCCCCACGGGCTGTCCCAACCGGGCAGTTCCTGCGAGGAGGGTTTCCACAGCACGAAATCGGCCGGGTTGCGCTTGTAGGGCGCCACCTCGACGCGTGCGCCGGCGATCATCTCGTCCACCGAGCGTCCGGAGAGCTTGCCGTAATCGGCGTAGGAGCCGACGTCGAACAGCACGTGGCCTTCGGCGGCGTAGGCATGACCAGAAGCGATCAGACGCTCGATCATCGCGATGATGGCATCGATATGCGTGGTCGCGGTGGGCTCCACGTCCGGGCGTTGCACGCCCAGGCGATCCATGTCGTCGCGATAGGCCTGGGCGAAGCGGCCGGTGATCTGGCCGATGGCCACGCCCTGCTGCTGCGCGGCGGCGTTGATCTTGTCATCGACGTCGGTGATGTTGCGCGCGTAGACCAGCTTCGGAAAGTGGCGACGCAGCAGCCGCGCCAGCACGTCGAACACTACCGGCGGACGCGCATTGCCGATATGCACATAGTTGTAGACCGTCGGCCCGCACACATACATGGTGACCCGATCGGGGTCCTGTGGCGTGAAGGTTTCCGTACGGCGGCTGAGGCTGTTGTAGAGGCGAATCGGCATGGCGCGCTTGGGTGTCGTCGTCGGCTGCGGGGCAAGCGCCAAATGGTAGCAAGATTGCGCGTGGCATCGCGGTGTGGAGGGCCGATGCGTGAATCGCGCCTAAAGCCCGGGGCCGCGCGGTGGCTTGGATCGCGCGCCGGATGCGTCAACATCGGGGCTGTCACGGTCAACGCTTTTTGGCCGGTATGCGTTTCAAGAAGCACGGGTGATGGCGAGCAGGTGCCATCGCTCCATGCTGGCCGCGCGTGAAGGCTAAAGCGTGTATTCAGTGTGAATTTGATGTAATCGCGACCGTAAATGAGTACCTTCTTCGTGCTCGGTGCAGAGGAAATCATGCGCAAGACTGTCCTTTCCCTTCTCGGTTTGATGTTCATCTCGGTCACGGCGGCCGCCCAGCAGGGTCCGCCCCCGCCTCCGCCAGGTGCCGTTGGCGACAATGTGCATTACGGCTGGGCCGACGTGCTGCGCGTCGATCCGGTGTACCGCACCGTGCGCGTGGAGCGCCCGGTGCAGGATTGCTACGACCAGCGAGTGGTGCATCAGGATCGTGGCAACAGCACGGCCGGCACCATCCTCGGTGCGGTGGTCGGTGGTGTGCTGGGCAATACCATCGGCAAGGGTGACGGCCGTCGCGCGGCGACGGTGGCCGGCGCGGTGGCCGGTGGTGCCATCGGCAATCGCGCCTCCAGCGGCGACCGCAGCTACGAGACGACGCGTACACGTTGCGACGATGTCACCGCCGTGCGCCATGAGCGTCGCGTCGATGGCTACGACGTGGAATACCGTTACCGCGGCCAGGTGTTCATGTCGCGCCTGAACTACGATCCGGGCGAGCGCTTGCGTGTTCGCGTCAGCGTGACGCCGGCCGACTGAGCCGGGCCTCAGGAAGACAGAGCCAGGCCCGGCGGCCTGGCTTGGCGTCAATCACCGTTATGCCAAAAGCTTGTTGCAGCGCGCCAGCAAGCGTGTCATTGTTCGCTCGATCCAAATTCTCAAGCCTTTACCGACCGATGAACGTCGCCGTACCCGCCGCCGCCGAGATTGTCACCAGCGCCTACATGGCCGCTGGCATGACCTCGCGTGCGCGCCGACCGGAGACCGAGCATCCGGCCGGGTAGGCTGTCGCACGCGTTCAACGCCCATCGACGAAAAACCCGGCCTTGTGCCGGGTTTTTTTGTTTTCGCCTTTCGGAATTTGCCATGAGCCTTCGCCACTTCCTCAACACCCAGGATTTCAGTCGCGCCGATCTGGACGCCCTGCTCGATCAGGCCGCTGTCTTCAAGCGTTCGAAGCAGGGCCAGCAGCTGGCCGGCAAGTCGATCGCCTTGTTGTTCTTCAATCCATCGATGCGCACGCGCACCAGTTTCGAGCTGGGCGCGCATCAGCTGGGTGGCAAGGCGATTGTTCTGTCGCCGGGCAAGGACGCCTGGCCGATCGAATTCGAGATCGGGTCGGTGATGGATGGCGATGCCGAAGAGCACATCGCCGAAGTGGCGCGCGTGCTCAGCCGCTATGTCGACCTGATCGGTGTGCGTGCTTTTCCCAAGTTCCAGGACTGGCAGGTCGATCGCCAGGACACCGTGCTCAAGGCATTCGCCAGGTTCGCCACGGTGCCGGTGATCAACATGGAAACCATCACCCATCCGTGCCAGGAAATGGCGCACATCATGGCGCTGCAGGAGCATTTCGGCACCACCGACCTGCGCGGCAAGAAGTACGTGCTGACCTGGACCTACCACCCCAAGCCGCTGAACACGGCGGTGGCCAACTCGGCGCTGACCATCGCCACGCGCTTTGGCATGGACGTGACGCTGCTGTGCCCCACGCCCGAGTACGCGCTGGATGAGCGCTACATGGATATCGGCCACGCCAATGCCGAGGCCACCGGCGGCAGTTTCCGCATGAGCCACGATGTCGACGAAGCCTACGAGGGCGCCCACGTGGTCTACGCCAAGAGCTGGGGCGCCATTCCCTACTTTGGCCAGTGGGAAAAGGAAAAGCCGATTCGCGAGGCGCACAAGCACTTCATGGTCGATGAGGCCAAGATGTCGCGTACCGACCACGCGCTGTTCAGCCATTGCCTGCCGTTGCGCCGCAACGTGAAGGCTACCGACGCGGTGATGGATTCGCCGGCCTGCATCGCCATCGACGAGGCCGAGAATCGCCTGCACGTGCAGAAGGCCATCATGGCCATGCTGGCCGGCCAGGGCTGACGCCGCCGATGTATCTGCCGGCCGCCTTCGAGGAAACGCGTGTCGAAGCGATCGACGCGCTGATCCGCGCCCATCCGTTCGCCACGCTGATCGTCGGCGGGAAAGAGGCGCCATGCGTCGAGCACGTGCCTTTGCTGCGCGATGCCGAGGGTCGCTTGCGCGGCCATGTGGCGGCGGGCAATGCGCTGGCTGCCGCCGACGGTGCTGAGGTCGTGGCGATCTTCCACGGCCCGCAAGCTTATGTCAGCCCCAACTGGTATCCGAGCAAGCATGAGAACGGGCGCGCCGTGCCGACCTGGAACTACGCCGTGGTGCATCTACAGGGCCGGCTGCGAGTGCGTCGCGAGCACGCGTGGCTGCGTGCCTTGTTGAGCGAGCTCACCGATACGTTTGAAGCCGGCCAGGCGCAGCCCTGGCACGTGGACGATGCGCCTGCCGATTACGTCGAGCGGCTGCTTGGCGCCATCGCAGGGCTGGAGATTGAGGTGGACCACGTTAGCGCCAAGTTCAAGCTCAGCCAGAACCACCCGGCGGCCAACCGCCAGGGGGTGATCGACGGGCTGCGCCAGCGCGGGCAGGGCGATGATGTGGCTCTGGCCGGCCTGATGCAGGCGGCGATGCAGGGAACGCAGGCATGAGCGCGCCGCATCCGCATCACTATCGCACCGAGCTGGAATGGACCGGCAACCGCGGCGAAGGCACCCGAACCTACCGCAGCTATCGCCGCGACTACGTGCTGCGTATCGACGGCAAGCCGGACCTGGCCGGTTCGTCCGATGCCACCTTCCACGGTGACGCAGCGCGCCACAACCCGGAAGACATGCTGATGGCCGCGCTGTCGGCCTGCCACATGCTGTCGTACCTGCACATGGCGGCGGTTGGCGGCGTGGTGGTGCTGGCCTATCGCGACCTGGCGCGCGGCCGCATGGTGACGCAAGGCAGCAGCGGCCGCTTTGTCGAGGTGGTGCTCAAACCCGAGGTCAGCATCGACGCGGCCAGCGATGCCGACAAGGCCGTGGCCTTGCATGACGATGCGCACCACGCCTGCTTTATCGCCAATTCCGTGAATTTCCCGGTGCGCTGCGAACCGCGCATCGTGCGCGTCGATACAGACGCACGCCCCGTTTCACCGATCTGACATCTTCGCCCTTCACCTTCTATCTGAAGACATCTATACGCCCATGACCAATGCAACCGCTTCCAAAGACGTCGTCCTCGCTTTCTCCGGTGGCCTGGATACCAGCTTCTGCATTCCCTACCTGAAAGAGCGCGGTTACGCCGTGCACACGGTATTTGCCGACACCGGTGGTGTGGATGCCGAGGAGCGCGCTTTCATCGAGCAGCGCGCCGCCGAACTGGGCGTGGCCAGCCACCGGACCGTCGATGGTGGTCCGGCCATCTGGGAAGGCTTTGTCAAACCGTTCGTGTGGGCGGGGGAAGGCTACCAGGGCCAGTACCCGCTGCTGGTCTCCGATCGCTACCTGATTGTGGAAGCCGCGCTCAAGCGTGCCGCCGAGCTGGGCACCCACATCATTGCTCACGGCTGCACCGGCATGGGCAACGACCAGGTGCGTTTTGACCTGACCGTGAAGGCGCTGGGCGATTACCAGATCATCGCGCCGATCCGCGAAATCCAGAAAGAGCACACGCAGACCCGCGCCTACGAGCAGGCCTATCTGGAAGAGCGCGGCTTTGGTGTGCGCGCCAAGCAGCAAAGCTACACCATCAACGAAAACCTGCTTGGCGTGACGCTGTCCGGTGGCGAGATCGACCAGTGGCAGACCCCAGGCGAGGGCGCGCGCGGCTGGTGTGCGCCGGCCGACCAATGGCCGTCCGACGCGCTGAGCGTCACGCTGGAGTTCAAGCAGGGTGAGGCCGTGTCGCTGGATGGCGAGGCCATGCCCGGCCACGAGATTCTGGCTCACCTCAACCAGTTGTTCGCGCCTTATGGCGTGGGCCGCGGCATGTATACCGGCGACACCACCATCGGCCTCAAGGGCCGCATCGTGTATGAGGCGCCGGGCCTGGTTTCGCTGCTGACCGCGCACCGCGCGCTGGAAGAGGCGGTGTTGTCCAAATCGCAGAACCGCTTCAAGCCCACTGTCGCCCGCCAGTGGGTCGAGGTGGTGTACGAAGGCTTCTTCCACGATCCGGTCAAGGCTGATCTGGAGGCCTATCTGGCCTCCAGCCAGCGCTGCGTCAACGGCAGCGTGACGCTGTCCACCCGGGGCGGCCGTGTTGATGCGGTAGCGGTTAACTCGCCGCATATCCTCAACGCCAAGGGCGCCACCTACGCGCAGTCGGCCGACTGGGGCGTGGAAGAGGCGGAAGGTTTCATCAAGCTGTTCGGCATGAGCTCGACATTGTGGGCCGAGGTGAACCGATGAGCGGGGCGCTGCTGAAAGCCACGCTCACGCACCTGAAAGCCCTGGTCAGTCACGACACCCGCAATCCGCCGCGCCAGATCGGCACCGGCGGCATCTTCGATTATTTGAAGTCGCAGTTGCCGGGGTTTGCTTTCACGCTGACCGATCATGGTGCCGGAGCGGTCAGCCTGCTGGCCGTGCGTGGCAAGCCGCGCCTGTTGTTCAACGTGCATCTGGATACCGTGCCCGATTCGCCGCACTGGAGCGCCAGCCCCTTCGAGCTGCGCGTGGATGAAGAGAAGGCGGTAGGACTGGGCGCCTGCGACATCAAGGGCGCGGCAGCGGCCATGCTGGCCGTAGCCAACGTCAGCGACGGCGATTGTGCGTTTTTGTTTTCCACCGACGAGGAGGCCAATGACGCGCGTTGCGTGCCGGCCTTCGTGCGCGGCGAGCATGCGTTCGAAGCGGTGATCGTCTCCGAACCCACGCAGGTGGAAGCGGTGCTGGCCCATCGCGGCATCAACTCGGTGCGCATGCGTTTCACCGGGCGTGCCGGGCATGCCTCGGGCAAGCAGAGCCTGTCCGACAGCGCGCTGCATCAGGCCGTGCGCTGGGGCGACAAGGCGCTTGATCTGGTCGAGTCGCAGGCGCATCAGCGCTTTGGTGGGTTGACCGGATTGCGCTTCAACATCGGCCGCATCGAGGGCGGCATCAAGGCCAACGTGATTGCGCCGGAAGCCGAGCTCAAGTTTGGCTTCCGCCCGCTGCCGTCGATGGACCCGGACGCGCTGCTGGCCGATTTTGCCGCGCTGGCCGAGCCGGCCGCGGCCGAGTTTGAGGAAACCTTCCGTGGCCCGTCGTGCCCGGCCGGCGACACCGCCGAGGCCGAGAATCGGCGCCTTGCCACGCGCGATCTGGCCGACGAGCTGGGTCTTGCCATCGGCAATGCCGTGGACTTCTGGACCGAGGCCGCGCTGTTCTCCGCAGGCGGCTTCACGACCATGGTGTTCGGCCCGGGCGACATTGCCCAGGCGCACACCGCCGACGAATGGGTGGCGCTGGATCAGCTGTCCGCCTACGCCGATCACCTACATCACATCATCGATCATGGACTCGCATAAGCAGTTAAGGCAGACCATCGTGCGCCTGCTCTCGAGCATGGGCAGCACCAAGGAAATCCAGCAGTACCTGAAACGTTTCTCGCAGCTCGACGCCAAGCGCTTTGCCGTGGTCAAGGTGGGCGGTGCCGTGTTGCGCGACGATCTGGACGCGCTGGCCTCGTCGCTCACCTTCCTGCAGCAGGTCGGCCTGACGCCGATCGTGCTGCACGGCGCCGGCCCGCAACTGGACGCCGAGCTGTCGGCGGCGGGCATCGAAAAGCACACCGTCAATGGCCTGCGCGTGACCTCGCCGGAAGCGATGACCATCGTGCGCCGCGTGTTCCAGGAGCAGAACCTGCGCCTGGTCGAGGCCTTGCAGGAGATGGATGCGCGCGCCACCTCGGTGATCGGCGGCGTGTTCGAGTCGCAATATCTGGACCGTGAGCAGCTTGGTTTGGTCGGACAGGTCAAGCGCGTGAACCTGGCCCCGATCGACGCCAGCTTGCGCGTCGGTTCGATCCCGGTGATCGCCTCGATGGGCGAAACCCCGGATGGGCAGATCCTCAACATCAACGCCGA
Source organism: Oleiagrimonas sp. C23AA (assembly GCF_011759385.1). Classification (GTDB taxonomy): domain Bacteria; phylum Pseudomonadota; class Gammaproteobacteria; order Xanthomonadales; family Rhodanobacteraceae; genus Oleiagrimonas. The sequence goes on from NZ_JAARLY010000003.1 coordinate 115,487, forward strand.
TTTTGCCGCCAACGAGTTGGTGCACGCGCTGGAGCCGTACAAGATCATCTTCCTGACCGGGACGGGTGGCTTGTTGGACGGCAACAACAAGATCATCGACTCGATCAACTTGAGCACCGAGTACGAGCACCTGATGGCGCAACCGTGGCTGCATTCGGGCATGCGCTTGAAGATCGAGCAGATCAAGCAGTTGCTCGACGGGTTGCCGCTGACCTCGTCGGTGTCGATTACCCGTCCGGCGGAGTTGGCCAAGGAGCTGTTCACGCACAAGGGCTCGGGCACACTGGTGCGTCGCGGCGAGCGCGTGCTGCGTTTTGACAGCTGGGAAGGCGTGGACCAGCCGCGCCTGCGTCAGTTGATCGAATCAAGTTTCCGGCGCGGTCTGGCCGAGGACTACTTCGAGCGCATCACGCCGTACCGCGTGTATATCAGCGAGAACTACCGCGCCGCGATGGTGCTGACCGACGAGGGTGGCTTCACCTATCTGGACAAGTTTGCCGTGCTCGACGACGCCCAGGGCGAGGGCATCGGTCGCGCCGTGTGGCAGGTGATGCGCGAGGAAAATCCGAACCTGTTCTGGCGCTCGCGTCACGGCAACCTGGTCAATCCGTTCTATTACGCCGAGTCCGATGGCAGCTATCGCCAGGCGCGCTGGAAGGTGTTCTGGTACGGCTTGAGCGACTTCGGTGACATCGAGCGCTGCGTGCACCACTGCGCCGAGCGTCCGGCCACCCTGATCGATCGTCCATGAGCGGCTTTCTCTCTGCCGTCACTTTGCGCGGTGAGCACGTGGTGCTCGAGCCCCTGGGCATGGTGCACGCCGCGGGCCTGGCCGAGGCCGTGACCGATGGTGATATTCATCGCCTGTGGTTTACCGGCGCCCCGGCGCCGGAAGAGGTGGTTGGGTACATCGCCAAGGCGCAGGCACAGGCCGAGGCGGGCACGGCGCAGGCCTTCGCCGTGCGCCGCGTGGCGGACGGCCAGGTGCTTGGCAGCACGCGCTTTTGCCATGCCGATGCGGAAAATCGGCGGTTGGAGATCGGCTACACTTGGTATGCCAAGCGTGCCCAGCGCACCGCGGTGAACACCGAGTGCAAATACCTGCTGCTCCAGCACGCGTTCGAGACGCTTGAGGCCATTGCCGTGGAGCTTCGCACGCACTGGCTCAATCACCGTTCGCGCGCGGCCATCGAGCGCCTGGGCGCCAAGTGCGATGGCGTGCTGCGCAATCACCGTCGTACACCCGACGGCAGCCTGCGCGACACGGTGGTGTATTCGATTATTGCCGGCGAATGGCCGGCGGTGCGCCAGCACCTGACCTTCAAGCTGCAACAGGATTTTTCGTCATGAGCAAGCGAATCGGCATTGTCGGCGCGCGCGGCCATACCGGCGCCGAGCTGATTGCCCTGATCGCCGCCCACCCCGGCCTTGAGCTGGCCTTTGTCTCCTCGCGTGAGCTGGATGGCCAGCGCGTGGATGCGCATCATCCCGCTTACCAGGGCGCGCTGTGCTACCAGCGCATGGAGCCGGCCGACGTGGCCGCGCAAGGCGCTGACGTGGTGGTGCTGGCATTGCCCAACGGCAAGGCCGCGCCGTACGTCGAGACCATCGATGAGGCCCGGCCGCAGACGGTGATCGTGGACCTGTCGGCCGATTACCGGTTCGACGATGACTGGTACTACGGCCTGCCGGAACTGACCCGCGAGTACTACCGCGGCAGCAAGCGCATCGCCAATCCCGGTTGTTATGCCACCGCCATGCAGCTGGCCATCCGTCCGCTGAAGGACGAACTGGCCGCGCCGCCGGTGTGCTTTGGCGTGTCCGGTTACTCCGGCGCCGGCACCACGCCGTCGGACAAGAACAACCCGGAAAAACTGGCCGACAACCTGATGCCGTACAGCCTGACCGGGCACACCCACGAGCGTGAAGTCAGCCGTCAGTTGGGACTGCCGGTGGAATTCATGCCGCACGTGGCGCCGCATTTTCGCGGTTTGACCATCACCACCAATCTTTACCTGCAACGCCCCATGCAGCGCGAGCAAGTGATGCGCCGCTATCAGGGGCGTTACGAGGGCGAGGCGTTGGTCAAGGTGCTCGATGAAGCGCCCTGGGTCAGCGCCGTTGCCGGCAAGCACCACGCCGAGATCGGTGGTTTTGATGTCGCCACCGGCGGGCGCCGCGTGGTGGTGGTGGCCACGCTGGACAACCTGCTCAAGGGTGCGGCCACGCAGGCCATGCAGAACATCAACATGGCGCTCAGCCTGCCGGAATTGACCGGGATTCCCGTTTCCGCCTGAGCGACATTGGTCGCGCTTTGCGCGCCGCGATGCAACTGAAAGACACGACGAGATCAGCAGACGATGAGCGAGCTTTTGTGGCAGAAGGATGGCGTGAAGGTCGACGAGGCCATCATGGATTTCATGGCCGGCAACGATGTGGTGCTGGACCGCGAATTCTTCCTGCATGACATTCGCGCCAGCCAGGCGCATGTCGAAGGGCTGGCGCACATCGGTGTGGTCAGCGCCGACGAGGCCGACGCGCTGAAGCGCGAGCTGACCGTGCTGGCCGAGGATTTTTCCGCCGGGCGCTTTGTGCTCGATGCCACCTACGAAGACGGTCACTCGGCGATCGAAGCGCGCCTGACCGAGCGCCTGGGCGATGCCGGCCGCCGCGTGCACACTGGGCGCAGCCGCAACGATCAGGTGCTGGTCGCCACGCGCCTGTGGCTCAAGGACAGGCTGGCCGACCTGGCGCGGCTGTCGCTGGCCATTGCCGGCGTGTGCCTGGATCGTGCCGAGGTCGATTCGCTGCCGTTGCCCGGCTACACGCATTTGCAGCGCGCGGTGGTGTCGTCCACACGCATGTGGTTTTCCGGTTTCGCCGAAGGCTTTATCGACAACGCTATGCGCGCCCGCGCCACGCTGGAGCTGATCGACGCCAATCCGCTGGGTACGGCCGCCGGCTACGGCGTCAACCTGCCGCTGGATCGCGCCCACACCACGCAGGCGCTGGGGTTTGCGCGCATGCAGGTGTCGCCCATCTACGCCCAGCTGTCACGTGGCAAGTTCGAACTGGCGGCGCTGGATGCCTTGGCCGGCACCATGCTCGACACGCGTCGCCTGGCCTGGGATCTGAGCCTGTTCACCACCGCCGAATTTGGTTTTGTCAGCCTGCCGGACCAGTACACCACCGGCTCCTCGATCATGCCGAACAAGCGCAATCCGGATGTGGTCGAGCTGCTGCGTGGTACCTACGCGCCGGTGGCCGCGGCGCGCACCGAGATCGAACAGCTGCTGTCGCTGCCGTCCGGTTATCAGCGCGACCTGCAATACAGCAAGGGCTCGCTGGTGCACGGCTTCACCCTGGGGCTGAAGGCACTGGCCTTGTTGCCGGACCTGTTGGCCCGCATGCAATGGAATGGGCCGGTGATGCGTGCGGCGATCGAGCCGGCGATGTATGCCACCGACGTGGCCATCGAGCAGGCTGCCGCCGGCGTGCCGTTCCGCGATGCCTATCGCGCGGCAGCGGCGACGGCCACCGAAGCCGGCGAGGGCCGCTCACCTGAATCGAGTCTGGCTGCACGCGTCTCCCCGGGCGGTGATGGCGATTGTGGGGTTGAATTGCTGCGTGCGCGCCTAAAGGTCTTAACGGATACGCACTAAACGCGCCGAGAGAAAGTCCAGCACGGAGACGATGACCACACTCAAGAAGTTCAAGGAACAAAGCGTGCCGCCCTGGAACCGGGCGGTGTTGAAAGTCGGAAGCAGCCTTCTGGCCGCCGACGAGGGGGGCCTGAGCACGCGCTATGCGCTGGGACTGGCGCAGTTCATCGCGGCCTGCCAGGCAGCCGGTCGCGAGATTGTGCTGGTCTCTTCCGGCGCGGTGGCCGCCGGCCGCATGCTTCTGGCCAACCATGCCGACGAAGACAGCAGCAACAACGCTGCCCGCCAGGCCATGGCGGCGCTGGGCCAGACTCAGACGGTGGCGCTGTGGCAGCGTCTGCTTGATGCGCCGCTAGCGCAGGTGCTGCTGACACATGACGACCTGCGTGACCGTCGCCGCTATCTCAATGCGCGTGCCACGCTGCAGGAGCTGCTCACGCACAAGGTGATCCCGGTGGTCAATGAAAACGACACCGTGGCCATCGACGAGCTGACCCTGGGTGACAACGACAACCTGGCCGCCATTGTCGCGGCGCTGGTTGACGCCGACCTGCTGTTGATCGCCACCGACATCGACGGCCTGTACACCGCCGACCCGCGCAGCGGCCCCGACGCCAAACCCATCGACGTGGTGGAGGAACTGACGCCGCAGATCATGGCCATGGCCGGCGACCCCGGTTCCAGCGTCGGTACTGGCGGCATGCGTACCAAGCTGGAGGCGGCTGAAAAGGCCGCTGCCGCCGGCATTGAAACCATCCTGTTCAACGGTCGCGACGCCGACGTGGTCGGCCTGCTCTCACGCGACCTGCTGCGCGGCACCCGCCTGCGCACCAACGCCGACCGCCTGCAGGCACGCAAGTATTGGCTGCGCCATGTTCCCAACGTGCCCGGTCACATCCTGGTCGATCCAGGTGCGGCCAATGCGGTGGTCGAGGAGGGCGCCTCCCTGCTGCCCAAGGGCATCGTCACCGCGGTGGGCCATTTTCAGCGCGGCGACATGGTGGAAATCCACGTTGATGCCGAGGGCGACGCCGACGGCCACCACTGCGTGGCGCGCGGCATCACCCAGTACGGCGCCGCGGAAATCCGCCAGATTGCCGGCAGCCATACCCGCGATATCGAGAAGCGTCTCGGCTACAGCTACGGCGAAACTGTAGTGCACCGCGACGATCTGGTTCGACTCGAAGGAGCTTGAAAACATGACCAACGCATCCGTGCGCGACAACGCGCTCAAATGCCAGAAGGCCGCCGTGCAGGTGGCCGAACTTTCCACCGACGACAAGAACAAGTTGCTCAACGCCATGGCCAGCGCGCTGGAAAAGGCCAGCGACGAGGTGCTCAAGGCCAACGCCGAGGATATGCGCGCCGCGCGTGAGAAAGGCATCGGTGAGGCCATGCTCGATCGCCTGGCACTCAATGAGGAGCGTGTCGCCGGCATTGCCAAGGCGCTGCGTGAAGTAGCCGAATTGCCTGATCCGGTGGGCCAGGTCACGCACACCGAGGAGTCGTCCAAGGGCTTCACCATCGAGCGTGTGCGCGTGCCGCTGGGCGTGGTCGCGATGATCTACGAGGCGCGGCCCAACGTCACCGCCGATGCCGCCGCGCTGTGCATCAAGGCCGGCAACGGGGTGATCCTGCGTGGCGGCAAGGAAGCGGTGCGCTCCAACCAGGCCATTGCCAAGGTGTTGCGTGGTGCCATGCGCGATGCGGGTATCGACGAGCATGCGCTGATGCTGCTGGACGACCTGTCGCGCGAGGCGATGCTCGAGTTGATGCAGCTGTCGGAGATCGTCGACCTGATCATCCCGCGCGGCGGCGAAGGCCTGATCCGCTTCGTCACCGAAAACGCGCGCGTGCCGGTGATCAAGCATTACAAGGGCGTATGCCACCTTTACGTGGACAACAAGGCCGATCTGGACAAGGCGCTGGATATCCTGGTCGATGGCAAGACCACGCGCCCGGCGGCCTGCAATTCGCTGGAAACGCTGCTGGTGCACAAGGACATTGCCGCCGACTTTCTGCCGCGAGCGGCCAAGGCGCTGCGCGAGAAGGGCGTGGAGCTGCGCGGCGATGATGCCTCGCGCGCCATTGTCAGCGACATGGAGCCGGCCAGCGAGGAAGACTTCGCCGCCGAGTTCCTGTCCCTGAAAATCGCCGTGCGCGTGGTCGATGATGCCGAGCAGGCCATCGAACACATCCGCAGCTTCGGCTCCGACCACACCGAGGTGATCTGCACCGAGGACATGGTCGTGGCCAACCGCTTCGTGCATGCGCTGCGCTCGGCGGTGGTGATGATCAACGCCTCTTCGCGCTTCTCCGATGGTGGCGAACTGGGCCTGGGCGCCGAGATCGGCATTTCCACCACGCGCTTGCACTCGTACGGGCCGATGGGTGCCGAAGCGCTGACCATCGAGCGCTTCGTGCTGCGCGGTTCGGGCCAGGTGCGTCACGGCACCAAGGCGGCCTGAACGAAGCAGGCTGCGACATTTGCCGACAAGGGTCGGAGCAGGGCATTCTGCTCCGGCCTTTTTTGTGGAGCGATGCGCCCATGCGCCGATGGCCGGCCCTGATCGTTTTCCTGTTGCTGGTGGCGTTGACTGCCTGCAGCGGCGTCTTCTTCCAGCCCGGTGCCTGGTATCAGGGCTTGACCAAGCCGGGTTTCACACCGCCGAACATTGCCTTTCCGATCGCCTGGACGGCGCTTTATATCACCATGGCCGTGGCAGCCTGGCGCGCCTGGCTACAGCGTGGGTTTGATGGTGCGCAGTGGCTCTGGCTGATCCAGCTGGCGCTCAATGCATTGTGGTCTTGGCTGGTATTCGGTCGTCACTGGCTGGGCGCCGGTGCGCTGGAGATTGGTGTGCTCTGGTTGACCATTGCCGCGACCACGGCAGCGTTCTTCCGGCGCGACCGGGTGGCTGGCGCGCTGATGTTGCCCTATCTGGCCTGGGTGAGTTTTGCTGGTGTGCTGAATATCGCCTTGTGGCAACTCAATTGAGGCCGTTGAATGCCTCAGATCACCATCACGTGGTCGACGCGGGCGCGACCGTTTTCGCTGATCAGCACCATCTCGGCCAGATACTCGCCCGGTGTGCCGGTAAAACGTTGGCGCCAGGTGAATACCACGGCGCCTGGGCGGCGCAGCAGATTCAGTCGTTCCCGGTCGGCGAAGCGGCCACGCTCGGTCTGGCTCAGTTCCACTACCGAGTGGAAGTAGTCGGCCGACATCACATCGCGCGCGCGGGCGGAGAAATCGCGGATATGTCCGGCATAGTCGCGACGGTTGGAAGCATCCATCAGCGGATCCATCAGCGACTCGCCCAGCTGCCACAGGGCGCCATCTTCCAGCCGCGCCAGCGCTGCGGCTTCCAGCATGACGACGTGACTCACGGCAGGTTGAGCTGCCAGGAGACACCGAAACGATCGGTCAGCCAGCCGAAGCGACGACTGAAACCGTAGTCACCCAGCGGCATCAGCGCCTCGCCATCGACTGACAACTCCGCGAACACCTTCTCCAGCGCGTGCTCGTCGTCGAAGTCGACGAAGATGGACATCGCTGGGGTGAAGTTGAAGTCGTGCTTGACCGGCGAGTCGATGCAAAGAAACTCGCGCCCGGCCAGCGAGAAGCTGCCGATCTGCAGCTTGCCCTTGTGGCTGCCTTCGCTGTAACGACGTGTTTGGACCACCTTGGAGTCGGGAAACAGGCTCACGTAGAGGTTCATCGCTTCCTCGGCGGAGCCCTCGAACATCAGGTGGGTGCGAATATTCATGGTCATGCTTGGAGCCTGGTGCGTTGCGCGTCTTCATCTTGGCCGATTCGCACGCGCCTGCCAATCGCCGGACGTGTGCGAACCTGAAAAATCGGCAGAGCCAACCGGATCGTGGCCGCATCAGCGACTGTCGGCAAGGTCCGCCGGTCGCATGCGTTGCAGGCGTATCTTGGTGCCGCTGGCAAAGGTGGCGATGAAGGTGGCGCCTTCATGGGTCTTGGCGACGATCTTCTCCGGCGGTGCCTTGGCGGCCCGGCGCAGTGCCTTGGTGTAGTAGGCCGTGGTGATCCCGGTGGGCGTGAGCGTCAGTGGAGGTCCAACCTGGCGGAAGCGGGCAAAGAAATCGGTGCACTGCTCGCACGGCGGGAAAGGCACCGTCGGCAGCTTTTTCAGGTAGAGGAAGTATTTGCCATTGCGCGGAATGCGCATGCGCGTGGCATCGTGCGCGCTGTGATTGGTGCTGCCGTGCGCGCTCCACAGGCGCACGATCGACGCCTTGTCGCAGCGTACCGTCAGGCAGCGCTGCAGCACCAGATATTCATCATCCTGCAGGTTCACCGGCCTGACGCTGATCACATCGCCATGGCCCAGCGGCTGCGCCGGGTAGACCATGTAAGGCAGCTTGGCCAGCACCTTGAAGTCGCCGGAAATCACGTAGCCGCCGTAGTGCTTCTGGTAGGGCGGAGCGATCACGTTGATGTTGGGCAGGTCGGTCTGATCCTGGCCGTGCGCATCGCGGTGCACGGTCGGACCGGCACTGGCCAGGCAGCTCAGGCCAAGGGCCAGCAGTGCGGTGCCCAGGCGAATACTCGGTGTCATCGTACCCCTCCCGATTCCTTGCGGTCATTAAGGTCGATGCCTGCCATGCTACGCCTTTTCCCCTGGCGAACCGAAGTGGCGACACCAAAGAGGCCCCGCGCCGTGAGCCGCGGGGCCTTATACTTGGTGCTCAACGCTCAGTGGGCGAGCGGCGACTAACTTTAGTAGCCGGCGGCCAGACCCGCCGGGCGACGGCGATCGTTGGCGCCTTCCAGCAGTCCGGTTTTCGAGCTGCGCAGAATGGCCTCGTCGGCACCCCAGGACTGCACGTCCTTGAAGTGATGGCCCATCGCTTCCAGCTGGGACTTCACGCCCGGCGAGAGCAGGCCGGGCTCCACCGCGGTGACGTCCGGCAGCCATTGATTGTGCATGCGTGGTGCGTTGACCGCCTGCTGCATGTTCATGCCGAAGTCGATGACGTTGAGCATGCTCTCCAGCGTGGTGGAGATGATGGTCGAGCCGCCGGGGCTACCGGTAACCATGAACAACTTGCCGTTTTTGAGCACCATCGACGGCGACATCGAGCTCAACGGACGCTTGCCCGGTTCGATCTGGTTGATCTTGCCCTGTACCAGGCCAAACGTGTTGGGCACGCCGGGCTTGGAGGTGAAGTCGTCCATCTCGTTGTTGAGGAAGAAGCCGGTGTCGCCGGCCATCTGCGCGATGCCGAACAGATAGTTGATGGTATAGGTGCAGCTGACCGCGTTGCCCTTGGCATCGACCACCGAGAAGTGCGTCGTGTGCATGCCTTCGGCGGCACCCAGGCTGCCGTGGATCTGGCTGGACGGCGTGGCCTTGTCGGCCTGAATGGTGCTGCGCATCTCGGCCAGATGCGCGGGCGAGAGCAGCTTGTCGATTGGGTTCTTCACGAATGCCGGGTCACCCAGATAGGTGTTGCGATCAGCAAACGCGCGGCGCTCGGCTTCGATCAGATAGTGCACCGAGTTGGCCGAACCATAACCCCACTTGGCGAACGGATAGGGTTTGATCAGGCCCAGGATTTCGCAAATGGTGGTACCGCCCGAACTCGGCGGCGGCGAGGAAATCACCTCGTAACCGCGATAGTCACAGGTGATCGGGCGCGTCCATGGCGCGGTGTAGTCGGCAAAATCCTTCATGGTCAGGATGCCGCCGTGGGCCTGGCTGGCCTTGACCACTGCCTTGGCGATGGCACCGTGGTAGAACGCGCGGGTGCCATCATGCTCGATCAGCGACAGCGTGTGCGCCAACTGGGGCTGCTTGAGGCGGTCGCCAACCTGATAGGGCTTGCCGTCTTTCAGGAAAATCTTGGCGACGTTCGGGTACTTGGCAAAGTCCTTGGCCCGGGTGTGCATGATGTTGATGTCGCCCTGCTCAAGTACATAGCCGTTCCTGGCCAGCGCGATGGCCGGCTGCATCAGCTGCTTGCGGCTCATGGTGCCGTACTTGCGGCGCGCCTCTTCCAGACCCATCACAGTGCCCGGCACGCCCACGCCCAGGTAGGTGTCGGTGCTGCGGCCCTTGACCACGTTGCCTTGTGCGTCCTGGAACAGTGTGGGCGAGGCCTTGATCGGCGCCTTTTCACGGAAGTCCAGGAACACCGTGCGCGCCTTGTGCGTCTTGGTGGCGGCCAGATGCACCACCATGAAACCGCCGCCGCCGATGTTGCCGCAGCACGGATGCACCACTGCCAGCGCGTAACCCACCGCCACCGCCGCATCGATGGCGTTGCCGCCCTGCTTGAGGATGTTCACTCCGACCTTGGTGGCCAGGTGCTGCGCGGTCACCACCATCGCATGCTTGGCCGTGACCGGCCTGGCCTTGGCCAGGGCCGCCAGCGTGGTGGGCGGGGCCGTCGCGTCGAGTGCACGCGAGGATATAGCGGCGGAATCAGGCGGAGGGGCCGCTTGCACCACCGGTACGCTCAGCATCAGGGACAGGGCGGCAAGCGCGGTGCGCGCGCCGGGCATGGACAGTCGGCTCATGGGTGTCACCGGGAAGAAACAAAAGCAATACTCGACACTACCACCACATGGCGTCATTGCAGCAAGCGCAGGTCATGCCGCTTTACATCTAAAGCGCATACCCCGGTCCCTGTCGGTTGCGAATGTACACAGCAGGCCCAGGGCGCACGACAGTATCGGCCCGGATGGCTCGACCATCGTCGCGCCCGTGCTTTGTGGGGCCGAGTGGGCGCTATCATCGACCAGTTGAGTTCCAGAAGCGATATCGATGCAAACGCGTATACGCTGCCCGAGGTTGGCGGCCAAATTGATGCCCGCTCAACAGGCGGCCCAACTGATCGGCCCAGGCATGACCGTGGGCATGAGTGGATTCACTGGAGCAGGCTATCCGAAGGCGGTGCCGCAGGCGCTGGCCGCACAGATCCAGTCGGCACACGATCGCGGTGAAGCTTTCGGCATACGCGTATTGACCGGTGCCTCCACCGCGCCGGAGCTCGATGGTGTGCTGGCGCGCACCGGCGGCATCGATTTCCGCTTGCCCTATCAGTCCGATCCGGAACTGCGCGCGCGCATCAATCATGGCCAGATCGAATACATGGACATTCATCTGGGACATGTCGCGCAATATGCCTGGTCCGGTTTCTTCGGTGATATCGACGTGGCCGTGATCGAAGTGGCCGGCGTCCTGCCGGATGGACGACTGATCCCGTCGACCTCGGTTGGCAACAACAAGACCTGGCTGGATCTGGCCGCGAAGGTGGTCCTTGAAGTCAATCGTGACCAGCCGGCAGGCCTGGAGGGTATGCACGACATCTACTATGGCACGGCCCTGCCGCCGCACCGCAAGCCGATTCCGCTGCTGGCGCCGGGTGATCGCATCGGCGAACCGTATCTGCGCGTGGATCCGGACAAGGTGGTCGCGGTGGTCGAAACCGGTGGACATGACCGCTTGACGCCATTCGCTGCGCCGGACGATACCAGCGCGCGTATCGCCGGGCACCTGGTGGAGTTCTTCCGCCACGAGATTGCCCGTGGGCGCATGCCCGGGAACCTGCTGCCGCTGCAGTCGGGCGTCGGCAACATCGCCAATGCGGTACTGCTGGGGTTGCGCGAGGGCGGTTTCGAGCAGCTGAGCGCCTATACCGAGGTGATCCAGGACGGCATGCTCGACCTGATTCGCAGCGGCACCATCACCACAGCGTCGGCCACCGCGCTGTCGTTGAGCCCGGATGGCGTGGCCGACTTCGTCGAACATATCGATACCTACCGGCGCCGCATCGTGCTGCGGCCGCAGGAGATATCCAACCACGCCGAACTGGTGCGGCGGCTGGGTTGTATCGCCCTGAACGGCATGGTCGAAGCGGACCTGTACGGCAACGTCAATTCCACGCATGTAGCCGGTTCGCGCATCATCAATGGCATCGGCGGCTCAGGCGATTTCGCCCGCAACGGCTTCCTGTCCTGTTTTCTGACACCGAGCACGGCCAAGCATGGCCAGGTCTCGGCACTGGTGCCAATGGTCAGCCATGTCGACCATACCGAGCACGACGTGGCGGTGGTGGTTACCGAGCAGGGTCTGGCCGATCTGCGCGGGCTATCGCCGAAGCAGCGTGCCCGCGTGATTATCGAGCGTTGCGCGCATCCGGACTTCAAGCCCCAGCTGGAGGATTATTTCCAGCGCGCCTGTCGTCACAGCTATGGTCTGCAAACGCCGCACCTGTTGCCCGAGGCGCTGTCCTGGCACCAGCGCTTCCTTGATACCGGCAGCATGCGTGCCTAGAGGCGTTATCCCATATCGAATCGTGCGCGCTGACGGCGAGGTGCCGTCAGCGGCACTTACGCTGAGTCGAGCTGGGCGTGATCGGCGAAGCGCCAGGCCAGCTTGGCCTCGGCATGGAACGGCACCAATCCGTCTTCGATGTCGTGCAGCTTGGCCGGCACGGCGTGTTCAACGCGCTCCAGTACGACCTTCGAGTTGTTGAGTGGCAGGCCGTAAAAGCGCGGACCGTTTTCCGAGGCGAAGGCTTCCAGCTTGTCCAGCGCGCCCTCCTCTTCGAACACCTTGGCGTAGGCTTCCAGCGCCATCGGCGCGTTGAAGATGCCGGCGCAGCCGCAGGCCGATTCCTTGGCATGGCGAGCGTGCGGCGCCGAGTCGGTGCCGAGGAAAAACTTCTCGCTGCCGGAGGTCACCGCGCGGCGCAGTGCCAGACGGTGTTTCTCGCGCTTGGCCACCGGCAGGCAGTAAAAATGCGGGCGGATGCCACCGGCGAAAATGGCGTTGCGGTTGATCTCAAGGTGATGCGGTGTGACCGTGGCGCCGACGTTGGCTTCGGCCGCCAGTACGAAGTCGGCGGCATCGGCGGTGGTGATGTGCTCGAACACCACTTTCAGCTCGGGAAAATCAGCCAGCACCGGCGTCATCACGCGTTCGATGAACACGGCCTCGCGATCGAAGATGTCGATCTCGGGATTGGTGACCTCGCCGTGCACCAGCAGCGGCATGCCGATCTTCTGCATGGTCGCCAGCACGCCGTAGATGTTCTTCACATCGGTGACGCCGTGCGCCGAATTGGTGGTGGCATTGGCCGGGTACAGCTTGCAGGCGGTGACCTCGCCGCTGCTGTAACCGTGCTCGACCTCGGCCGGGTCCATGTCGTCGGTCAGATACAGCGTCATCAACGGCGTGAAGTCGTGCTCGGGCGGCACCGCGGCCAGAATGCGCTGGCGATAGGCGCGGGCGGCCTCGACCGTGGTCACCGGCGGCGCCAGGTTTGGCATGACGATGGCACGGCCAAACTGGCGCGAGGTGTAATGGGCCACCGCATCGAGCATGGCATCGTCGCGCAGGTGCACGTGCCAGTCGTCGGGACGGCGCAGGATCAGGCGTTGCGGGGAAGTGGTCATGGCAAATCTCGTCAGGCGGGGTGCTGCTCGGCCCAGGCGCGCACGGCCTGCGCGAAACCGAAGCAGTCGCTGTAGCGGTTGTAGAGCGGGGTGGGGGAGATGCGGATCACATCCGGTTCGCGCCAGTCGCCGATGATGCCTTGCTCGACCAGGTGATCGAACAACGCACGGCCGCGCTCACGTCCGCCATGCACGCGCAGCGACAGCTGCACGCCGCGGCGTTCTGGCTCGCGCGGAGTCAGCGACTCCAGCACATGCGAGAGCTGATCATCGACCAGCCATTCCAGGTAGCCGGTCAGGTCTTCGGACTTGGCGCGCAGCGCATCCATGCCGGCGCGGTGGAACAGTTCCAGCGAGGCGCGTAACGGAGCCAGGGCCAGAATCGGCGGATTCGACAGCTGCCAGCCTTCCGCGCCAGGTGTGGCATCGAACTGCGGACCCATCTTGAAGCGGGTGGTTTTGTCGTGGCCCCACCAGCCGGCAAAGCGCGGCAGTTCGCTGTGCGCGTGACGGCTGTGCACGAAGGCGCCGCCGACCGCGCCCGGGCCGCCGTTGAGGTACTTGTAGTTGCACCACACGGCAAAGTCGGCCTGGGCGTCATGCAGGGCCAGCTTCACGTTGCCGACGCTGTGCGCCAGGTCGAAGCCGACCGTGCAGCCCTGCGCGTGTGCCAGGCGGGTGATCGCCGGCAGGTCGAACACCTGACCGGTGCGGTACTGCACGCCGGGCAGCAGCACCAGCGCCACGCGTGAACCATGCTCGGTCAGTGCCTGCTCGATCGCGCTCATCGACAGCGTGCCGTTTGGCTCGTCGGCCTTGAGTTCGATCAGGTCGCGCTCCGGGTCAAAGCCGTGGAAACGGATCTGCGAGGCCACCGCGTAACGGTCGGTGGGAAAGGCGCCTTCCTCGATAAGAATGGCCGGTCGCTGCGCCGTGGGCCGGTAGAAGCTGACCATCATCAGGTGCAGGTTCACGCTCAGCGTGTTCATGGCGACCACTTCCGACGGCTCGGCGCCGACCAGTTCGGCCAGGTGGTCGCGCACCGCCTCGTGGTAGGTCATCCACGGCTGCTCGCCCTTGAAGTGGCCTTCCACCGCCAGCGTGCTCCAGCGCTCCAGTTCGGTCTCGATAGCCTGGCGCACGCCGCGCGGTTGCAGGCCCAGCGAGTTGCCGCAGAAATACAGGCACTGTCCATCGCCATGCGGCGGAATCAGAAACTGGTCGCGATAGCTGCGCAGCGGGTCGGCGGCATCACGCTGCGCGGCCCATTCGGCGCTGGCTTGGTAAACGGACATCAGGCGGCTTCCTTACAAGGTCAGGCAGAACGGGGCATTGTAGGCCGATGCGCACGGCAAGCCGAGTCGCAGCGCGGCATCGGCAAAAAAAGACCCCGGCGCAGAGGCCGGGGTCGCAAGGGTGTTGCCGATGCCCGAATGTCAGTCGCGCGATTCGGAATCGAATGGCTGCATCTGGCCTTCCTTGGCGTGTCCTGGCGTGGCGTCCAACTTGTCGCCCAGCAGGCGACGCACCACCACGTAGAACACCGGAATCAGCAGCACACCCAGGATGGTGGCGAACAACATGCCGCCGATGACGCCGGTACCGATGGCGTGGCGGGCGTTGGCGCCAGCGCCGGTGGACAGCGCCAGCGGCACCACGCCCAGGATGAAGGCCAGCGACGTCATCAGGATCGGACGGAAGCGCAGTCGGGCCGCTTCTACCACCGATTTGTGCAGCGAGTGGCCGGCGGCCTGCTGCTCGACGGCGAACTCCACGATCAGGATCGCGTTCTTCGCAGCCAGGCCGATGATGGTGATCAGGCCGATCTTGAAGTACACGTCGTTGGACAGCCCGCGCAGCATGGTGGCAGCGATCGCACCCAACACGCCCAGCGGCACCACCAGCAGCACCGAGATCGGGATCGACCAGCTTTCATACAGCGCGGCCAGACACAGGAACACCACCACGATGGACAGGCCGAACAGCAACGCCGCCTGATTGCCCGAGAGCATTTCCTGGTAGGACTGGCCGGCCCAGTCGATGCCGAACCCCTGCGGCAGGTTCTGCTGCACGATCTGCTGCATGGCTGCCATGGCCTGGCCCGAGCTGTAGCCCGGCGCCTGCTGACCGACGATATTGATCGCCGAGTAGCCGTTGTAGCGCTGCAGAGAGGGCGGACCGACACTCCACTTGGCCTTCACCACGTTGTTCAGCGGAATCATCGACGCGGTGCTGTCGGTGCCGCTGGCGCTGTTGGTGTCGGCGGTGGCAGAGGCCAGTGAGCTGGGCGTATAGAAGTGCGACAGCGCATCCGGACCCATGCGGTACTTGGCGTCGGCCTGCATGTACACGCGCTTGACGCGGCCCTGGTAGAAGAAGTCGTCCACGTACACCGGTGCCAGCATCAGCTGGATGGCGTTGTAGACGTCACTGACCGACAGGCCCATCGACTGCGCCTGCGTGCGGTCCACCTTCAGGTGCAGCTGCGGGCCATCCTGCAGCGTGTTCGGACGCACGCCGGTCAGCACCTTGTTCTGCGATGCGGCGCCCAGCACCTTGCCCATGGCCGCGGCCAGCGCGGCATGGCCCTTGCCGGTGCGGTCCTCCAGGTACATGTCGAAGCCGCCGAACTGGCCCAGGCCCTGCACGGTGGGGATGTTGACCACGAAGATGTTGGCATCGTGGATGTTCATCGCCAGCGCGCCGTTGGTCTGCGCGATGTACTGCTCGGCGGTGATGCTGCGCTTGCTCCACGGTTTCAGGCGAATGAAGGACATGCCCACGTTCTCGCCCTGGCCGACGAAGCTGAAGCCGGACACCTGCAGCACTGAGGCAAACGCCGGGTTCTTCTTCAGCACCTGGCGCATCTCGTCCATCACGTGCTTGGTGCGATCGAGCGTGGCACCCGGCGGCAGCTGCACGATGGCCAGCGCATAGCCCTGGTCCTCGTCGGGCAGGAAGCCACCTGGCAGGCGAGTGAACAGGAAGCCGCACAGCAGCGTCAGCAGCACGAAGGCAATCATCCAGCGCGGCGTGTGTCGCGTGGCGCTGCCGACGCGGCGGGTGTAGCGCGCCGTCATCCAGTCGAAGAACTGGTTGAACTTGCGGAACACCACGTTGGACTTGCCGTGCGTGGGCTTGATGATGGTCGCGCACAGCGCCGGCGTGAAAGACAGCGCCAGGAACGCCGAGAAGCCCATCGACAGCGCAATGGTCAGCGCGAACTGGCGATAGATGGCACCGGTGGCGCCGGCCTGCAGCGCCGAGGGGATGAACACCGCCGCCAGTACCACCGAAATGGCCACGATGGCGCCGGTGATCTGGCCCATGGCCTTGCGCGTGGCTTCCTTCGGCGGCAGCTGTTCCTCGGTCATGATGCGTTCGACGTTCTCGATCACCACGATCGCATCGTCGACCACGATACCGATGGCCAGCACCATGCCGAACAGGGTCAGCTGGTTGATGGTGAAGCCCAGCACCAGCATGCCCAGGAAGGTGCCCAGCAGGGCCACCGGAATGACCAGTGTCGGAATGATCGTGGCGCGCAGGTTCTGCAGGAACAGCAGCATCACCAGGAACACCAGGATGATGGCCTCGATCAGCGTGTGCACCACCTCGTCGATGGAAATATTGACGAAGGTGGTCGAATCGTACGGGATGTACCAGCTCACACCCTGCGGGAAGCTGGGCGCCAGTTCCTCCATCTTGCTGTGCACTTCTTCCGATACCGTCAGCGCGTTGGCGCCCGGCAGCAGCTGAATGGCGAAGGCGCCGGTCGGCTGGCCGTTGTATTCGGTATCAAAGCCGTAGTTCTGCGCACCAAAGCCGATCTTGGCGACATCCCTCAGACGCACCGTGGTGCCGTCCTGATTGGCGCGCAAAATGATGTTGCGGAACTGGTCGGGCGAGGTGAAGCGGCTCTCGGCCGACACCGTGGCGGTGTAGCCCTGGTCCTTCGGTGCCGGGTCGGCGCCGAGCGAGCCGGCAGCGAACTGCACGTTCTGCGCCTTCACCGCATCCAGTACCTGCGTGGCGGAAAGGCCATAGGCGTGCAGCTTGTCCGGATTGAGCCAGATGCGCATGGCATATTCGGCACCGAACTGGCGCGTGCTGCCCACGCCCGGCAGGCGCGAGATCTGATCAAGGACGCGCGAGGCGACAATATCGTTGAGGCGGTCGCGATCAATGTCCGGGTTCGACGATTTCAGGCCGACCACCATCAGGAAGCCGGCGTTGGCCTTGGCCACCACCACGCCTTGCTGGGTCACTTCCGATGGCAGACGCGGTTCGGCCAACGCCACCTTGTTCTGTACCTGCACCTGGGCGATGTCCGGATCAGTGCCGCTCTGGAAGGTCAGCGTGATCGATGCGCGGCCGGTGGAGCTGGACTCGGAGGAGAAGTACAGCAGGTGGTCGATACCGGTCATCTGCTGCTCGATGACCTGGGTAACGGTCTTTTCCAGCGTGTCGGCGCTGGCGCCGGGATAGGTGGCCGACACCGTCACCTGTGGGGGGGCGATGGACGGGTAGGATTCAACGCCGAGGTTGGCGATCGAAATCACGCCACCGAGCGTGATCAGGATCGCCACCACCCAGGCGAAGATCGGGCGGTCGATAAAGAAACTTGGCATGACCGTTCCTTAGTGCTTGGAAGAGGCCGGGGCACTGCTCTTGGCGGCCGCCGGGGCACCCTTGGGTGCCTGTGAGGGCTGTCCGGCCGGCTTGGGCTGGTAGGCGGTGACCTTGGCCGGCTGGCCGGGACGGGCCTTGGCCAGGCCACTGACGATCACCTTGTCGCCCTGCTTCAGACCGCCGGTGACAATCCAGTTGCCATTGCGCGAGTCGCTGGTTTCCACCTGGGTCTGCTGCACCTTGTTGTCGGTGCCCACGGTCAGCACGTAGGGACCATTGGTGCTCTGCTGTACAGCGGCCTCCGGGATCAGGAAGGCGTGGCTGATCGAGCCCAGCGTGACGCGGACGTTGGCGAACATGCCCGGCAACAGGGTGTGTTCGGGGTTGGGCACGGTAGCGCGCAACTGCACGGCGCCGGTGTTCGGATCGACCGTGGAGCCTGAGAAATCCAGCTCGCCGGTCTGGCCGTAGGTGCTGCCGTTGGGCAGGGTCAACTGCACCTTGCCTTTGCCGTCACCGAGCAGGGTGGCGTTGCCCTTGGCCTGCTCCTCGCGCAGCGTGTTGAGCTCATCCACGCCCATGGTGAAGTTCACATACAGCGGGTCGATCTGGTCGACCGTGGTCAGCAGGGTGTCGCTGCCCTGGCCGACCAGCGCACCCTCGGTGACCTGCTGCTTGTCGGCGCGACCGGAGATGGGCGCACGCACGGTGGCATAGCCCAGGTTGATGCGTGCGCTCTGGACATTGGCCTTGGCCTGCTTCACCGCGGCGGCCGATGAACGCTCGGCGGCCAGCGCGTTGTCCAGATCCGACTGCGAGATGTAGTGCTTGTCGATCAGGCGGCGGTCGCGCTCGGCGATGGTGTGATTATTGGCGTAGGTCGCCTGGGCCTGCGCCAGCTGTGCCTCGGCCGAATTCAACGTGGCGCGCAGCGGTGCAGGATCAATCTGGAACAGTACTTGGCCCTTCTTGACGTCGGTACCTTCGTCATAGGTGCGTTTGAGCAACACGCCAGCCACCCGGGCGCGCACGTCGGCCGAGCGGAACGCCGACAAACGGCCGACCAGGTCGCGCGTCAGCGGCACACGGGTTGGCTTGGCCGTGATCACCCCGACCTGGGGCGGCGGCATCTGGTGCTGCTGCTGGGGCTTGCCGCCACAGGCGGCCAGCAGGGCCACGCTGGAGCCGAGCACGAGAGTGCGCAGGGACAGGGACTTCATGAGGACGTCCTTAAATGATGATCGGAAGAAAGGGGAGTAGGGGCATAAAGCTGAATGAACATATTTACGGCATGACGGGTCCAGCTGTCCTGTGCCTTTTGTCCGCGCGTGTCCACGCCGCACCAGGTGCGCTGCGGTTCCAGCCCGGCGATCATCGACAGGAACAGCTCGGCGGCTACGTTCGGATCATCCCGGCGCAGGTCGCCGCTGGTCATGGCCTGGCTCAGACGCTCGGCCAGACGGCTTTGCACCTGACCCAGGCCGTGCCGGTACATGTCGGCGGCCAGGCGGGGAAAGCGCGGTACCTGCGCGCTGAGCATGCGACATAGCGCCGCCGCTTCGGAGGTGTTGACGTAGCGCATGTACTGGCGCGCCACTTCGAAAAGGAAGCCGGGCAGGTCCGAAGGTTGTGGTGCCAGCGCTTCGTGCAGCGGTTCCAGAAGGGCCCGCGCGGCTGCACGGAACAGGGCGTCCTTGCTCTCGAAATGTGCGTACACGGTCTGTTTGGCGACGCCAGCCAGGCGGGCTACCGACTCCATGGATACCCGATAACCTTCACGCAGGAACAGCGTGCAGGCCGCGTCCAGGACGCGCTGGTAGGTGCTGGGCATGGCGGACAGGTCGGGCGCGTACATGGTTTCGGACATGGTGGACTGTACTGTCCAGTTTACTTTTTGCTTGGCGTGAACGTCAACGCGCCACAGCCTGTTTCATATCAGTCGCTGCGTGCGACCTCGACCCGGTCACGGCCGCCTCGCTTGGCCTGGTACAGGGCGCGATCGGCGGCCTGGATCAGTGTGTAGGGGGTCTGGCCGTGATTGGGGTACAGCGCCACGCCAATTGAACAGGTAGGGGGCTGGTCGCCGAATTCGCCATCCGGTAGCGACGCGGTGGCTTCACGGATCTGGTTGGCGCGCGCCATGGCTGCCTCCAGACCGACGCCAGGCAGCACCAGGGTGAATTCCTCGCCACCGTAGCGACAGGCCAGGTCCGAGCCGCGCACGCCGCTGCGAAGCACCTCGGCAAATTCCACCAGGCGCCGGTCGCCAGCCTGATGGCCGTGGCTGTCGTTGAATTGCTTGAAGTGGTCCATGTCCAGCATCAGCACGGTCAGGGGCGCCTGGTCGCGCGCGCAACGCAGCAGTTCGCGGCCCAGCGAGCTTTCCAGGTAGCGGCGGTTGAACAGGCCGGTCAGCGCATCACGGATCGACTGGCTGCGCAGGCTTTCCTGCAGGCGCAGGTTGCCCAACGACAGCGCCAGTTGCTCGGCGATGGTCAGGGTCAGCCGACGCAGCTCCTCGTCCAGCTCCCCGCCGGGCTGGATATGCAGCACGCCCAGGGTCTCGCCTTGGGTCACCAGCGGCATGCAAAGGTAGTTGAGTATCTGTTCGGCGGCACCGGGAGGCACATCCAGGTGCGCGCAGTGAAAGGTGGCGTCCTGATTGGGCGGCGGGTAGGGGTGGCCGCGGCGAAGTGCCAGGCAATCGTCCGGTGAAAAGGTGTCCTGGCAGATGAACTTGGACGTTCCCCAGTGCGCGCTTTGCGTGAGCTGGCCGGTGTCGGTATCGAGCATCAGGATCTGGCCGAATGAGCCCGGTAGCAGCTCGGGCATCGAACTGCAGATGACCTCGAACGCCTCCTCCAGCTTGCGGCAGCTTTGCAGCATTTCACCCAGCAGGGAAAGGCGCGCCAGTTGTCCGGCCAGGCGCCGTGACTGCTCCAGACTTTCGGCCAGGTCGCGGTAGGCGTCGACGATGTGTGCTTCGGAACGCACACGGATCTGCTGTTCGCGGATGGCCAGCACAAATGCGCGCCACAACAACAGCAGACAGGCGCTGAGGCAGATCAGCGTCAGGGTGATGGTGCGCGTGGCCAGTGCATCGCGGCGCTGCTGGTATTGCTGAAGCAGGATCGACTCTTCATTGCGCATGAGGCGCGCGCCCTGTTCCAGCTCGTCCGGAAAATAGTTCTGTGCCAGATGGTCCAGTGATTTGCGAATGCCGTTTCGGCCGTGCTGCCGGTACTCGCGCATGACGTTTTCCAGCGCATTGCGGCGCTGCTCGACCAGCGTACGCAGGGCATGCGCGCGATGCCTCTGTTCGGTGTCGGTGCGCACCATCCGCTCAAGCAGCCGGGATTCATCCTGCAGGTGCGGAAGCAAGGCATAGTAGCTGGCCAGCAGGCGCTCATCGTCGGTCAGCAGGAAGGCGTGCTGCAATGCCTCGGCGCTATTGACGGTGGCGACCAGGCTGAGCACCTGTTGCTCGACACGAAAGGAGTGCTGCACACGATGGCTGAACTGGCGGTAGGCGCGCGCATTGATGTAGATGGTGGCAGACAGCGCCAGAATCAGTGCAGTGGCCGCGGTGGCGATCAGCAGCAGGCGCGCGCGAAAGCTGCGCACAGTCTTTCCCTGAGCCGCAGGTTGCTGCGGTGCAGATGGATTGCTGCGGGTGTTGGGCGCTATCCTTTTCACGCTTGGCCGGCTTCCGCCGGTACATCACGCCGCGGATGGTTCATCTGCGATGTTTCCACGCCCGAACGAGTGAACGTCCTTATGCGAGCGGCCCCCGCGCCGATGCCCGGTAGCCCAATCCGGCCCATGCCCAGGCGACTCGATGACGTGACCCTCGCGGTCGTGCGTGCCTTGACCATGTTTCCTCCCACTGCCCCGGACGCCTCGAACGTGCGCCGCGCCAGCGTGTGTGCGCGAGATGTCGTGCAGGCCTGAGCCAACTTCACTGCCCCTATATTCAATCATGAACTCCATTCTTGCTACGGGCGACGACCAGTTCTTCGGCCTCGTTCGCGAAAAACTTGACCAACTCGATTCCCGCGCCGAATGGCAGGCGGTCAGCCGCGAGGCTGCGCATGCCTTCATCGGTCGATTCCTGTCACGCACGGCGCCGGGTGACCTGGCCCTGCATACCCCGCAGGCATGGGCGGCGCTGAGCATGGATCTGGTTGCCTTCATGCAGCGGCGACCGGGTGGGCGTCCGCGTGTGCGCGTGTTCAATCCCGAGGATGAGCACCGCGGATGGGAGGGCAAGTACACCGTGCTGCAGGTGGTCACCGACGACATGCCGTTCCTGGTCGATTCGATCTCCATGGCGGTGGACGAAGCCGGAGCCCAACTGCACGCCATCATTCACCCGGTGCTGGGTGTGCGCCGCGACAGCGACGGCACGCTGCAGGCACTGGACGAGCATGGCGCCAATGCCGAGTCGGTGATGCATCTGGAGATCGACCGGCTGGCGCGCGATGAAGACCTCAAGGCGCTTGCCGAAGCGGTCGAGCACGCACTGATGGACGTGCGCGCCGCGGTCGGCGAGTGGGGCGCGATGCGCCAGACCATGCTCGATGTGGCCGACGACCTGCACAACCGCCGCCTGCCGCTGAAGGATGAGGACATCACCGAGGCCAGCGCGTTCCTGCGCTGGGTGGCCGATGACCACTTCACCTTCCTGGGTTACCGCGAATACGAAATCGGCGAGGACGAGGGCGACGAGGTGCTGCGGGCTTTGAAGGGCTCGGGCATGGGAATCCTGCACGATTCGGAGCGCTCGGTGGCGCCGCGCTCACTGCGCACGCTGGCGGCCTCGGAGTTGCCGCAATCGGGTGCCATGGACGCCATCATCCTGACCAAGACCAACGCCCGATCCACCGTGCATCGCCCTGGACACATGGACTATATCGGTGTGTTGCGTTTCGACGAATCGGGCCGGCCGGTCGCCGAGCAGCGCTTTCTGGGCCTTTTCACCTCCAGCGCCTACATGTGCCGGCCGCAGGAAGTACCGCTGATTCGCGACAAGTGCGAGGAAGTACTCAAGCGCTCGGGCTTAAAGCGCGATGCGTATTCGGGCAAGACGCTGCGCCATATTCTCGAGGTGCTGCCTCGCGACGAACTGTTCCAGGGCACCGAGGATGAGCTGTACGCCATCGCCACCGGCATCCTGGACTTGCGCGAGCGCGCCCGTGCGCGCCTGTTCGTGCGCCGGGACAAGTATGGGCGTTTCTTCTCGTGCCTGGCCTTCGTGCCACGCGACCGCTTCAACACCCATGTGCGCGAGAGCATCGAGGCGATGCTTGGCCAGTCGCTGCGTGGCGAGCATCTGGACTCGACCGTGCTGATGGGCGAGTCGGCGCTGGTGCGCCTGCACGTCACGGTGCGTCCGGCGCCGGGCGATCAGCCCGAATACGATCCGGTCGAGCTGGAAGGCAAGCTGGTGCACCTGGTGCGCAACTGGCACGACGAGCTCGGCACGGCGCTGGTCGATGCGCTGGGTGAGCGGCAGGGCCTGGCGCTGGCGCAGCACTACGGGCGTGCGCTGCCGGCCGGCTACATCGAGGAAGTGACGCCGGAAGTGGCGGCCGAGGACGTGCGTGCGTTGGCCTCGCTGGACGACGATGATGCGGTGCGCATGTCGTTCTATCGCAGCGCCGGCGATAACGACCAGCTGCGCTTCAAGATCTACCGTCGCGGTGGCGACATCGCGCTGTCCGAAGTGCTGCCGCAGCTGGAAAACCTTGGCCTGCGCGTGCTCGCCGAGCATGTCTACGAGGCGCGCGTGGATGGCGTGCGCCTGTTCGTGCAGGATTTCGAGGTCTGCCCGGTGGGGCACCTGTCGTTCGATGTGGATCAGGTCGGCGATCGCTTCGAGCGTGCCTTCGAGCACGTCTGGCGTGGCCATGCCGAGAATGACGGCTTCAACCGGCTGGTGCTGGGGGCCATGCTCGACTGGCGCCAAGTGGCGATGCTGCGCGCCTACTGCAAATACCTGCAGCAGGTCGGCATCGCCTTCTCGCAGGCCTACATGGAAGAGACGCTGCATCGCTATCCGGGCATCGCCGGACTGCTGGTGGAGCTGTTCTACGCCAAGTTCGATCCGCGCCGCGAGTCGCTGGCCGCCGAAGAACTGGAGCAGGCGCGCACGCTGCTGCGCCGCGAGATGGAAGTGCTGGTGCCCGACACCGTGCGCAGCCATCACGCCGCGCTTATCGACGACATGGTGGCGGCGCTGGACAAGCCGCGCCAGGACCAGGAAAAGGTGTTCCTGGAGGCCATTGCGCTGATGCTCGACACCGTGGCCAGCCTGGACGACGAGCGCATCCTGCGCAGCTACATCGACGTCATGGATGCCACGCTGCGCACCAGTTACTTCCAGTATCTGACCGAGCCGCGCGCCTACACCGCCTACAAGTTCGACTCGCACAAGGTGCCCGGCGCGCCCAAGCCGGTGCCGTATCGCGAGATTTTCGTCTACGGCCCGCGCGTGGAAGGCGTGCATCTGCGCTTTGGTCCGGTCGCCCGTGGCGGCCTGCGCTGGTCCGATCGCCGCGAGGATTTCCGCACCGAGGTGCTGGGCCTGGTCAAGGCGCAGATGGTCAAGAACACGGTGATCGTGCCGGTCGGCTCCAAGGGCGGCTTCTTCGTCAAGCGTCCGCCCGAAAGCGGCGAGCGCGAGGCCGTCCAGGCCGAGGGCATCGCCTGCTATTCGATGTTCATCAATGGTCTGCTGGACATCACCGACAACCTGGTCGAGGGCAAGGTGGTGCCGCCGCGCGATGTGGTGCGCCACGATGCCGACGATCCGTACCTGGTGGTCGCGGCCGACAAGGGCACGGCCACCTTCTCCGACATCGCCAATTCCATCGCCATCGAGCATGGCTACTGGCTGGCTGACGCCTTTGCCTCGGGCGGCTCCAATGGTTATGACCACAAGAAGATGGGCATCACCGCCAAGGGCGCCTGGGAGTCGGTCAAGCGCCACTTCCGCGCACTTGGGCGCGACAGCCAGGCCGAGGATTTCACCTGCGTCGGCGTGGGCGACATGTCCGGGGATGTGTTCGGCAACGGCATGTTGTTGTCGCGGCACATCCGCCTGCTGGCGGCCTTCGATCACCGCCACATCTTCCTCGACCCGAACCCGGATGCGGCCGCCTCGTTCGCCGAGCGCGAGCGCATGTTCGCGCTGCCACGCTCGACCTGGGAAGACTACGACAAGAGCCTGATTTCCGAAGGGGGTGGCGTCTATGCCCGTTCGCTGAAGGCTATTCCGGTCAGCGAACAAGTGCGCAAGGCACTGGGGCTGAAGTCCGATGTCTCGCAGCTGTCGCCGCCGGAGCTGATCAGCGCCATTTTGAAGGCGCCGGTCGACTTGCTGTGGAACGGCGGCATCGGCACCTATGTGAAGGCCAGCAGCGAAACCCACGAGGATGCCGGCGACCGCACCAACAACGTGTTGCGTGTGGACGGCCGCGACCTGCGCTGCAAGGTGGTGGGCGAGGGCGGCAACCTGGGCCTGACCCAGCGCGGTCGCATCGAGGCGGCGCAGCAAGGCGTGCTGCTCAACACCGACTTCATCGACAACTCGGCCGGCGTGGACACCTCCGACCATGAGGTCAACATCAAGATCCTGCTCGGCGATGCGGTGCAGCGCGGCGAGCTGTCGATGGACAAGCGCAACGAGCAGCTGGCGGCGATGACCGACGAGGTCGAGCGCCTGGTGCTGTGGGACAACTACCGCCAGAACTACGCCATCACGCTGATGGAGCACCAGTCGGTGAAGCGCCTTGGGTCGATGGCGCACTTCATCAGCACGCTGGAGGCCGAAGGTCTGCTCGATCGCCAGGTGGAGTTCCTGCCCAGCGATGCCGAGCTTTCCGAGCGCAAGACGCGCGGCCAGGGCCTGACCCGGCCGGAACTGTCGGTGCTGCTGTCCTACGACAAGATCAAGCTGTTCCAGCAGTTGCTGGAATCGGACGTGCCCGAAGATCCGTACCTGTCCAAGGAGCTGGCCCGTTATTTCCCCGAGCCGTTGCGCGAGCCTTATGCCGAGCACATGCAGCGCCATCGCCTGCGCCGCGAGATCATCGCCACGGCGGTGACCAACTCCACCCTCAACCGCATGGGCGCCACTTTCATGATGCGCATGCAGGAGGACACCGGGCAGGGGCCGGCCGCCATCGCCAAGGCATTCACCGCCGCACGCGAGATTCTCGATGCGCGTGCGCTGTGGGCGCAGATCGAGGCGCTGGACGGCAAGGTCGCCGAGGACACGCAGATCGATGCCATGCTGCAGATCTGGACGCTGCTGCGGCACATGACGCGCTGGCTGCTGTCACGTCCGGGCGGCACGCTGGATATCGCCGCCAATGTCGAGCGCTATGCGCCGGGCGTGTCGCGTCTGCGCGAGGCGCTGCCGGGGGTGCTGACACCGACCAGCGGCGCCGACTTCGACCTGACCGCCGAAAAGTGGGAAGGCCTGGGGTTGGATGCCGACCTGGCACAGCGCCTGGCGCGCATGCCGGTGCTGCGCGAGGTGCTGGACATGGTCGACGTCGCCCGCGAAACCGATCATCCCATCGATCGCGTGGCGGCGGTGTTCTTCGAGCTGGCCGAGACGCTGGATCTGGAATGGCTGCGCGGTCAGATCGAGGCGCTGCCGGTGGATGGGCGCTGGCACGCCCAAGCCCGTGGCTCGCTGCTGGACGAGTTGAGCACGCAGCAGCGTGCGCTGGTGGTGCAGGTGCTGCATTACGCTGGCTCGCGTGAAGACGTCAGCCCGGTCGAGGCCTGGCTGGATCGCGACAGCCCGGCGCTGGCCTACACGCGCAGCATGCTGGCCGAGATCCTGCAGCAGAACTGCGATTACCCGATCGCCTCGGTGGCGGTGCGTCGCCTGGCCCAGTTGGCGCACACACCTGCCTGAGACCGGCGAGCCAGCATGACCGCGGCTCGATCCGGCGCGTGAAACACGAAGGCCGACGCAGTGATGCGTTCGGCCTTCGTGCTGTCCAGACTCGCGCGGGCTGGCCCCGGAGGTCCATCGGTGGTGCCGCCGGTCCGGTCCCCGCTTTCAGGCGCCCGCTCCTGATCCCGGTACTTGCGCAGCGTTATGACTCGTGGGGAGCGCGGGCGACCGGCCGTGGGTGGTGTGTTGGCAGGCTAAGGCCCTTGCCTGAATGAGGATGCCGGGAGAAGGGCGTCTCAGCGGCGCCGGCAACAGGTGCACACGCAGATTCCGGCCGCCGCTGCTCTTGTGCTGGGCATCCACGTTGTGATGGATGCCGTTGCCGGCATGATCGACGTTCTCGCCCTCGCCCTCGCCCTGGCGCGCGTCACGATCACGGGGCCAATACAACTGCTCTTGAACCGCATCTCGCCGTTCCGATCATGGCTTGCGATTAATAATTTTGACTAATGAGTGCTATCGGTTTATTGGTCTTAATCGATGGGACGTGACGCCCTAAGCTATCTCCCCATGGGTGGGTTAAGACCTCGCAAGATGCCCGTTTGCGGGGGCTCGGCCCGGTGTCTGATGGCCTCACTGGAAACCGCTCAGGGCTGATGTACAGCCCATTGCCGGAGTGGCGTTTGGCGAGATGGTGCCGACGCGCGCCGCGTATGTGATGAGGTCACTGTCGACCGCCATCGGATGCGAGGGGCATGTGGCCTGATCACGCAAGCCCCACCGGCGGCCCGCTACCGTGGACATGAACGATGGCTTCCCCGGTGCAGGCTTCGGACAACGTATGTCTCGTGTGAGCTGGTCGAGATGATCTGCAGGCTGGCCTTCCATTCGGCCAACGCTGCTTGCCGATCACTTGGCGTGTGTTTCCTGAGGCCAGTATCTGATCGGTGCACGACCTTTCCCCTCCCATGCCCGCGTCGCCGACGCGGTAGGCATCCCCGTTACCAGCAGGAGATTCCCATGCAGCATTATTCCAAAAACGGCTCCCGCCCTTCGCAGAGGGGGCCCTCCGAATATTTTACCGGCACAGTGCGCATTGACCCGCTGTTTGCGCCGCTCGAGTCCGGCCGTACCAGTGGTGGCCAGGTGACCTTCGAGCCGGGTGCGCGCTCGGCGTGGCATACCCACCCGTTGGGCCAGACGCTGATCGTCACCGCCGGTTGCGGCATGGTGCAGTGCGAAGGCGAGCCGGCCCGGCTGATCTACCCCGGTGACGTGATCCAGTGTCCGCCGGGCGAGAAACACTGGCACGGCGCCGCGCCGGATACCGCCATGACCCATATCGCGATACAGGAAGCGCTCGACGGCAAGGTCGTCGACTGGCTGGACAAGGTGACCGACGCCGAATATCAGGCGGCGGTCGATTCATTGGAGGAAAGCGCATGAACAACAACATCGAAAACAAAGTCATCGTCATCACCGGCGCCAGCAGCGGCCTGGGCGCTGCGGCGGCGCGCCGCCTGAGCGAACAGGGCGCTACCGTGGTGCTGGCAGCGCGCCGCGCCGAGCGTCTGCAGTCGCTGGTCAAGGAGCTGGAGGCCAATGGCGGCAAGGCGCTGGCCTTAGCCACCGACGTCACCGATCGCGAGCAGGTGCAGAAGCTCATCGACACTGCCGTGGAAACCTACGGCCAGGTCGACGTGCTGCTCAACAACGCGGGCCTGATGCCGCTGGCGCCCATGGAGCGATTGAAGGTGGAAGAGTGGGAGCAGATGCTGGACGTGAACCTGAAGGGCACGCTCTATGGCATCGCCGCCGCCTTGCCGCACATGAAGGAGCGCAAGTCGGGTCAGATCATCAACGTGTCCTCGGTCTACGGCCACAAGGTCGCCCCAGGCGCGGCGGTGTACTGCGCCACCAAGTTCGCTGTGCGTGCGCTGTCCGAGGGCCTGCGCCAGGAGGTCAAGCCCTACAACATACGCACCACCGTGATCTCGCCGGGCGCCGTGGACACCGAGTTGCTGGACCACATCAGCGAGAAGGACATCGCCGACAACGTGCGCGAGCATGTCAGCCAGATTGCGGTGCCTGCCGACACCTTCGCGCGCATGGTGGCCTTCGCCATCAGCCAGCCGGAGGACGTGGACGTCAACGAGATCCTGTTCCGTCCGACGGCTCAGCCGGTCTAACCCGGCACGATACGGACGACGTCAAGGAGACCCGCATGCCCCATGTCATCGTCAAGTTATGGCCCGGCAAGTCCGAGCAACAGAAGACTGAGCTGGCCGAGGCGATCAGTCGCGAGGTGATGCAGAAACTCGGCTACGGCGAGGCGTCGGTCTCGGTCGGTTTCGAGGAGATAAGCGCCAGCGACTGGCGCGAAAAGGTCTATCGGCCCGATATCCGCGGGCGCTGGGAAAGTCTCTACAAGAAGCCCGGCTACCAGATGTAGCTGGAAGTTGTGTGTCCTTGAGCAGGGTGGCGTCCCACGACCGATGCCGCCCTGCTCGCTTTTTATCGGAAGCCGGCAGCTTTCCATCTCGGCCTTATGCCAAGTGGCTTGGCGGGGAAGTGATCGCGGCGGTGGGCAAGTGGCGGCCGAGCCGATAAGCTCGGGGCACTCTGAACGGACGCCTCTGCATGCAGATTGCCATCGTTGCCAGCGAGACCGACGCCGCACAGACTGCGGCCAAGGCGCTGGCCGAACGCTATGACGCCGTCGCCCCACGCGAGGCCGATGTCATTGTCGCCCTGGGTGGTGACGGCTTCATGCTGCGCACGCTGCATCAGTACCTGGATCTGGGGAAATCGTTCTACGGCCTGAAACTGGGGCGGGTCGGGTTCCTGATGAACCAGTTCCGCGACAACGACTTGCTGGCGCGCATCAAGCGTACGCACCCGGCCACTCTGCATCCGCTGGAAATGCGCGTGACCACCTCCAACGGCGAGGAAACCCAGGCACTGGCCTTCAACGAGGTGGCGCTGCTGCGCCAGACCAATCAGGCCGCGCATGTGCAGGTCACGCTCAACAGCGAAGTGAAACTCGAAGAGTTGGTCTGCGACGGCATTCTGGTGTCCACACCGGCCGGATCCACGGCCTACAACCTGTCCGCGCACGGGCCGATTTTGCCGCTGGATGCCAACGTGCTGGCGCTGACGCCGATCAGCCCGTTCCGACCGCGGCGCTGGCGTGGTGCGATTCTTCCGCACACCACCAGGGTGGGTTTTCACGCGCTTGATCCGCGCAAGCGTCCGATCAGCGCCACGGCGGACTTTCGCGAAGTACGCGATGTGTTGAAGGTGGAAGTCAGCCAGTCGCGCGAACATGCCGTGCGTCTGCTGTTCGATCCAGAGCACAATCTGGAAGAGCGCATCCTGGACGAGCAGTTCACGCCCTGATGCACGGCCGGGCCGCTACAATGGCCCTTGGTTCGATCACAGGGAATGCAAGCCCATGGCCGGCATGAGCGATACCGCCGCACTCAACGCGCATTCGGAGCGTTCGGCGCACGATGGCCGCCTGGTAGTGGCCATATCCTCGCGCGCACTGTTCGACATGGGTGACAGCCATGCCCTGTTCGAGCGCGAGGGGCTGGATGCCTATATCCGTTATCAGATCGAACACGAAAACGACGTGCTGACGCCGGGTGTGGCCTTTCCACTGGTGAAAAAACTGCTGGGGCTGAACCGCCTGCATGGTGATGTACCACCGGTGGAAGTGATTTTGCTGTCGCGCAATTCCGGCGACACGGGCCTGCGTATTTTCAACTCCATCCAGCATTACGGCCTGGATATCGTGCGCGCTGCCTTCACCAGTGGCGCGCCGACGTCGGACTACATCCGTCCGTTCGGTGCCGACGTGTTCCTGTCGGCCAATGCCGAGGATGTCGGTCGCGCGCTCAAGGCCGGTGTGGCCTCGGCCACCATTCTGCCGTCCACCGCGCCCACCCGCGAAGCCGAGCAGCTGCGCATCGCCTTCGACGGCGATGCGGTGATCTTTGGCGACGAAGGCGAGCGGGTCTCCAAGGAAGAAGGCCTGGAGGCATTCCACAAGAGCGAGCACGAACACGCCGACGAGCCGCTGACGGTGGGGCCGTTTCGAGGCTTTCTGCAGGCCATGCATCGCTTGCAGGCAGCGTTTCCGGCCGAGGATTCACCCATCCGCACGGCCTTGGTGACGGCCCGTTCGGCGCCGGCGCACAAGCGGGTAATCTTGACCCTGCGCCACTGGGGCGTGCGTATCGATGAAGCGCTGTTCCTGGGCGGGCGCGACAAGGGCGCGTTCCTGGATGCCTTCGGCGCCGATATCTTCTTTGACGATTCGCCGGTCAATGTGGAGTCCGCGCGCCGTCATGTGGCCACCGGCCACGTGCCGCACGGCGTATCCAACCCGGTCGCCGATTAATTCCGCTCAAGCGTGGCTTTTGCGCGTAGTCAGAGCTCAGGCTAGTACCGGTTCGCAGGTTTCCAGCACCTCGATCACATCACCGACACGCAGCAGGCCCGGCACTTCCACGCAGGCGTTGCGGCCGAAATAGACCTGACCGTCTTCGCCACGGCGGTAGCGCGCCAGTGTCCGTAGCGGTTCCTTGTCACCGCGCGGCTTCGCGGTGGCCGGATCCACGCCGATCATGCCGCAGCGCGCACAGCCCGCGTCCAGCCGGATCACCACCTCGCCGATACGAATGCGCCGCCAGCCATCCTCGGCAAAGGCACCGGCGCCGCCGATCACCAGATTGGGGCGGAACTGGCCCATCACGTGATCGCCATTGCTGCGCGCGTTCAGATCGCCCAGCGAGGCCTCGCCGATCACCAGCAGCGGATAGGCATCGGCAAAGCTGACGGCCTGGCCAAGCTTGCTGCGCCAGCGCGGCGAGGTTTCGCCCAGCCATAGCAGCTGCGCCGGCTCGCCCGCCGCTTTGCTGACCCAGGCGTCGGCTTGGGGCGTGGTCGACAGCGCAGGGAAGGCGTCTTTCCATACCGCGGTGGCGACTTCGGTGTGGCCGAACGCGTCAAAAGCAATCGTGAGCGGCTCCAGTTGCGGATGCGACAGCCGCAACTCGCCCTCATGAATTCGCGCGCAGATGGCCTGCAGATGCGGACGCGTGCGCGCCGTAAGAAAGCGCCCGTCCGGCTTTGCCAGCATGAAGCGCCGGTCATGCCTCAGGCCTTCGGTATCGGCCTGCACCTGTTGCAACGTTTCGGCGGCGGTGGACTTGATGGGGTAGCGCAGCAGGCCGGTTAGCGTAATCACGGAAGGCAGGCGCGTGGCGGGAAACACGTATTGTGGCACGCGCTGTGGCGTGGTTGCCGGCGACGATGGCCATTCGTGCGGCATGCGGCCACAGGCGTAGGGCTTGTCGAACGTTATATTTGGATTAAAATGACAATGATTCGCATTTGTTCTACGCCTCGCGTTGAGTGCCAGCGCCGGCCCCTTCATCAAGGACTCCCATGTCGTACCGTGCCCAGCCGTCCCTACGTGGCCACCGTGTTTCGTCCCTGTCTCCACACCCGCTGAGCGTGGCGCTGCGCCTGCTGTTGGCGGGCGGTCTGCTCGCGGCGGCCGGTGCTGCCGCGGCGCAAACGTCCAGCGAGAACGACGTGCAAACCGACAAACACACCGAGCGCAGCACCACGCTATCGGGCGTGCAGGTCAGCGCCACGGCCGGTGACCTGATCGCGCCGTTCGCCGGTGGCCAGGTGGCGCGCGGTGCACGCATCGGCGTGCTGGGCAACGAAGACCTGATGGACGTGCCGTTCAACGTGACCAGCTACACCGACCAGCTGATCCGCGACCAGCAGGCGCACAACCTGGGCCAGGTGCTGGACAACGATCCGGCGGTGCGCTCGGGCTTTGGTTACGGCAACTACTCGCAGACCTTCGTCATCCGCGGCTTTCCGCTCTATAGCGATGACATCGCCTTTGATGGCCTTTACGGCGTGCTGCCGCGTCAGTTGCTGGCGCCGGAAGTGGTCAGCCGTGTGGAGGTGTTCAAGGGCGCCAGCGCCTTCGTCAATGGCGTCTCGCCCGGCAGTTCCGGTATTGGCGGCTCCATCAACATCGCGCCCAAGCGTGCCACGGCCAAGCCGATCACGCGGGTGGGCGTGGATTACGCCAGCGATGGCCAGGTGGGCGAGAGCGTGGATTTCGGCCGTCGTTTCGGTGCTGGCGATGCCTTCGGTCTGCGCGTCAATGCGGTTCATCGGGAGGGCAAGACGGCGGTGAAGGGCGAGCATCACCGCACCAACGCCTTCGCGCTGGGCTTTGATTACCAGGGCCAGCACCTTCGTGTGACCACCGACCTTGGCTATCAGCAGGAAACCATTCGCGGCGGTCGCTCCACGGTCTACGTGACCGATTTCGTGCCCAAGGTGCCCGATGCCGACACCAACTACGCGCAACGCTGGGCCAGCTCCATGTTGGAAGACACCTACGGCGTGGTCCGCGCCGAGTACGACTTCACCTCCTGGCTGACCGGTTATGTGGCTTTTGGCAGCCATCACGCGAATGAGTACGGCGAGTACACCTCGCCGACGGTGATCGCCGCCAATGGCGATGCCACCGAGTACCGCTTTAGCGTGCCTTACAAGGCCAACACGCAGACCGGTGAGGCCGGCTTCAACGCCTACTTTGATACCGGCGCGGTGAGCCATCACGTCACGGTTGGCTTCTCCGGCTTGTATCTGGCCAAGCGCGCCGCCTACGGCCTTTCCGGCAACTTCGACACCAACATCTACCACCCGGTGCAGGTGCCGATGCCGGACAACTTCTTCACCGGCGGCTCGCTGTCCGATCCGGGCGTGACCGGTCGCACCCAGCTGCGCGGTCTGGCCGTGTCGGACACGCTGGGCTTCGTGGATGACAACCTGCTGCTCACCGTCGGCGCGCGCCGCCAGAAACTGCACGTGCTGGGTTACGACTACAACACCGGCGCCAAGAATGCCGAGTATCAGGCGCTGGCCACCAGCCCGGTGTACGGCATCGTCTACAAGCCCAGCGAGCATGTCTCGCTGTACGCCAATCACATGGAAGGCCTGAGCCAGGGCCCGACCGCGCCGGCCACCGCGGTCAACGTGGGCCAGGTGTTCGCGCCGTATCACGCGCGTCAGAACGAGATCGGCGTGAAGTACGAAAACGGTCGCCTGGGCAGCAGCCTGGCGCTGTTCCGCATCAAGCAGCCGGTCGGTATCGTCAACGCCGACAACGTGTTCACCATCGCCGGCCAGCAGCGCAACAGCGGTGTGGAGTGGAGCCTGTTCGGTGAGCCGGTGAAGGGCCTGCGCCTGCTCGGTGGTGCCACCTGGCTGAAACCGGAACTGACCAAGACCCAGGGTGGCGCCAACGACGGCAACGATGCCGTCGGCGCGCCGCGCTTCCAGGCCAATGCCGGTGTCGAATGGACCGTGCCGAACACGCACGGTCTGCGCCTGAACGCCCGTGCGGTCTACACCGGCGATCAGTACGTCGACGCGGCCAACCAGCTGCGCATTCCCAGCTGGACCACCTATGACGTTGGCGCCAGCTACAGCTTCCACAGTGGCCGCACGCCGACCACGCTGCGCCTCAACGTGCGCAACCTCACCGGCGAAAGCTACTGGGCCTCGGCGCTGGGTGGCTACCTGAGCCAGGGCGAACCGCGCAGCGTGATGATGTCGGTCAGCTTCGACCTGTAATCAGGCTGATCGCGGTCACGCTTTGTGGGCGGTTTTCCCGTTCGCTGGTTGCATCCGGGAGCGACCAGATTCGCAGGGTGCTCGGCATGGATGTCAGCCCATACGCCGTCAGTGCAGGAAGCGCTGACGGCTTATCTGCGGGGCCCGGAAGCGAACTCGACTGGCGGGCGAAGGTGCCAGCCAGTCGGGGCCTGACGCACTAAAGCCGCCTTGCACGTCGACGATGGGACTGATGACCGCCGCGCTCAGCTGCGCCGCGCGCGGGCGACGCGGCTGGCGGTGGGTCGGCCCAGCTGCTCGGAAAGCCACATGCCGGTGTCGATGAGCGCGTCCAGATCGACGCCGGTGTCCACACCCAGGCCCTCAAGCATGTAGGCAACATCTTCGCTGGCCACATTGCCGGTGGCGCCCTTGGCGTAGGGGCAGCCGCCGGTGCCGCCGACGGAGGAATCGACCACGGCGACGCCTTCTTCCAGGCAGGCCAGAATGTTCGCCAGCGCCTGGCCGTAGGTATCGTGAAAGTGCACGGCCAGCGCGTGCATCGGCACCGATTGCGCTACTGCGCGCAGCATGGCGCGCGCCTTGGCCGGCGTGCCGACGCCGATGGTGTCGCCCAGCGACACCTCATAACAGCCGGCCTGGTGCAGGCGCTCGGCCACGTGCACCACATCGGCTATCGGCACCTCGCCCTGGTAGGGGCAACCGAGCACGGTAGACACGTAGCCGCGCACCTTTACGCCGTCGGCGCGGGCGCGCTCGAACAAGGGCGCGAAGCGATCCAGTGATTCGTCGATGCCGGCGTTGATGTTCTTGCGGTTGAAGGCTTCGCTGGCGGCGGTGAATACGGCGATCTCGCGCACGCCGACCTCGCGCGCACGCTCGTAGCCTTTTTCGTTCGGTACCAGCACCGGGTAGGAAACGCCTTCGCGCTGGCTGATGCCGGTGTAGACCTCGGCCGCATCGGCCAGCTGTGGCACCCATTTGGGGCTGACGAAACTGGTCGCTTCGATGGTCTTGAGGCCGGTGGCCGAGAGCCGGTCGATCAGCTCGATCTTGGTCGCCGCCGGCACGATGGTTTTCTCGTTCTGCAGGCCATCGCGGGCGCCGACTTCGACCATGCGCACCTGTGCCGGGAACGTGCTCATGCGGCCTCCGTTTCGGCGTCGGCCAGACGCACCAATACCGCGTCGGCTTCGACGAAATCGCCTTCGCTGGCCTGGATTTCGGCCACCTCGCCATCGCGCGGTGCCTTCAGCGACAGCTCCATTTTCATCGCTTCCATCACCAGCAGCTCGTCGCCTTCCTTGACCTGGTCGCCGGGTTTGGCACGTACCAGCACGATGCGGCCGGGCATGGGGGCGCTGATGCGCTCGTCGGCGGCATCCTCGGCACCGCCCCAGGCAAAGGCCGGGGCGCGTTCGAAGACGTAGCGCTGGTCTTGGTATTGCAGGCGCACGCGGTCGCCGTCGATCACCAGCGGCAGGCGATGGCCAATACCGTCGATGCGCGCGCGCAGCAGGCCGCACTGCACGGAAAGATCGTCGATGACGCACTCGCATGCACCGCTGATCACGCGGTAGTGCCCGTCATGCCCATGCGCTTCAATCTCGTGTCGCTGACCGCGATAGACCAGCGCCAGCACCCGCTTGCCGGCATGGCCGATGCGCCAGCCGTCGGCACGCGACCACGGTGAATGCGGGTCGGTCGCGGCGCCAAGCTGGCGCGCGTTGGATTCGTCCGCCTGCAGCAGCGCGGCGGCGGCCAGTACCAGCGCCGTGGCGGGAAGTTCGGCGTCGGGAGTTGGCAGGAACTCATCCAGATGCGCATCCAGATAGCCGGTGTTGATGGTGGCCTCGACAATGGCCGGGTGGCGCGCCAGGCGCTCCAGAAACGAGATATTGGACTTGGGGCCGACGATGTCGCACTCGGCCAGTGCCTGGCGCAGGCGTTGCAGCGCACGCGGGCGGTCGGCATCGTGCACGATCAGCTTGGCGATCATCGGGTCGTAGAAAATCGTCACCGTGTCGCCTTCGATCACGCCGCCGTCCAGGCGCACATGCGCCGAAGGCGAGGGCAGTGCCAGTCGCGTCAACCGACCCGAGCCGGGCAGGAAGTTCTGTTCGGGATCCTCGGCATACAGGCGCACTTCGATGGCGTGGCCTTGCGCGTGGATATCGTCCTGCGTGGCCGGTAGCGCCTCGCCGGCGGCTACACGCAGCTGCCACTCGACCAGATCCAGACCCAGCGTCAGCTCGGTGACCGGGTGCTCGACCTGCAGACGCGTGTTCATTTCCATGAAGTAGAAATCGCCGTCCGCGCCGACGATGAACTCCACCGTGCCGGCGCCGACGTAATCGACGGCACGTGCGGCGTTGACCGCCGCCTGGCCCATCGCCGCGCGGCGCGTTGCGTCCAGGAACGGCGAGGGCGTTTCCTCC
Source organism: Oleiagrimonas sp. C23AA (assembly GCF_011759385.1). Lineage (GTDB taxonomy): Bacteria > Pseudomonadota > Gammaproteobacteria > Xanthomonadales > Rhodanobacteraceae > Oleiagrimonas. The sequence goes on from NZ_JAARLY010000003.1 coordinate 152,246, forward strand.
AGCACCTTCTGGTAGCGGCGCTGTGCCGAGCACTCGCGTTCGTTGAGATGAATCACGTGGCCGTGGCTGTCGCCAAACACCTGAAACTCGATATGCCGTGGCTGCTCGACGTAGCGCTCCAAAATCACGCGTGCATCGCCAAAGCCGCTTTGGGCCTCGCGCTGCGCCGCGCCCAGAGCATCGGCAAAGTCCGCTTCCTCGCGCACGATGCGCATGCCCTTGCCGCCACCGCCGGCGGCGGCCTTGATCATCAGCGGAAAGCCCGTGGCTCGGGCCTGCTCGGCCAGGTGCTCGGTGTCCTGATTGTCGCCGTGATAGCCGGGCACCAGCGGCACCTCGTGGCGTTCCATCAGCGCCTTGGCTTCGGCCTTGGAACCCATCGCCTCGATGCTTTCCGGCTTGGGACCAATGAAGACGATGCCGGCCTCGCCGCAGGCGCGGGCGAAGGCGGCATTCTCGGAAAGAAAACCGTAGCCGGGATGGATGGCCTCGGCGCCGGTTTCGCGCGCCACCTCGAGGATGGCGTCACCGCGAAGGTAGGAATCGGCCGGACGCGGGCCGCCGATCGGCCAGGCGCGATCGGCCAGGCGCACGTGCTGCGCGTTGGCGTCGGCCTGCGAATACACGGCAACCGTTTCCACGCCAAGTCGGCGGCAGGTGCGAATGACGCGGCAGGCGATTTCACCGCGGTTGGCAATTAGGATGCGTTTGAACATGCGCGCACTCGTACGTGTGTAAGGGCTCGCCGCCGCGGCGGCAAAGGCCCTCAACTTAGCATTGGCAACCGGTGCGCGGCTTGCGGCAGGTGCAGCATGAAACCGTCATGCTGCAGCGTTTTGTTCAGCCTGCCTCGGCGCTTTCGGCCTCGGTGATCCACGATGGCTTGCGTTTTTCCAGGAACGCGGAGAGCCCTTCCTGGCCTTCCTCATCCACGCGTACGCGGGCGATCAGCTCGGCGTTGTCGGCATCCAGTTTGGCCTGGGCACGCTCGTCCTTGCCGGCCACGCGCAACGCCAGGCGCTTGGATTCGCGCCGCGCCTGCGGGCCGCCTTTTTCCATGGTGGCGACCAGCTTGGCGATGGCGTCATCCAGTTCGTCGTCAGGCACGGCCTCGTGCAGCAGGCCGATCATGGCCGCGTGTTCGGCGTTGAACACCTCGCCGGTGACAAACAGGCGGCGCGCGCGGCGCAGGCCGATGGCATCGACCACGTATGGCGAGATGACCGCCGGCACCAGCCCGAGTTTGACTTCCGACAGCGAGAACTTGGCGCTTTGTACTCCGATCGCCACGTCGCAGCAGGCGATCAGACCGATGCCTCCGCCGTAGGCGGCGCCGTTGACGCGGGCAATGGTCGGCTTGGACAGGTAGTTGAGCACGCGCATCAGGCGCGCCAGGCGCAGCGAGTCTTCCTTGTTCTCCAGCTTGCTGGCCTGGGCCATGCCACGCATCCAGTGGGTGTCGGCGCCGGCGCAGAAACTTTTGCCCTCGCCGGTGATCATCACGGCGTGGATGTCCGGCTTCTGATCGGCCATTTCCAGTACCTGGGTCAGCTCGGCCACCAGCACATCATTGAATGCGTTATGGACATCGGGGCGATTGAGGATGATTTCGGCCAGATGACCGTGGCGGGTGGCTTTCAGGGTCTCGGTTTCGTACATGGGGGACTCCTTGGCGGGGCATGGTGTCAGCGCTTCATCATAGCCCGCGAAGGGGCTGTGGCCCTTGACGCAGCGCAGCGACGGAGGCGGTCAGGGTGTCGCAGGCATCGCCAGAGAGCGCAAAGGCGAGCTATAATGCGAACCATTCCTATTTAATCTGGTCTATTCGTGCAGCTTTCCGACTTACCGAAAGGTGCCTCAGCCGTGGTCCAGCAAGTTCAGGACGCCCATCCCGAAGATGCCATAGCCCGTCGCCTGCGCGACTTGGGGTTTGTGCCGGGTGAAACCGTGCGCCTGGTGGCGCGCGGCCCGTTTGGCGGCGATCCGCTGCTGGTGCAGGTGGGCTTCACCCGCTTTGCGTTGCGTCGCAACGAGGCGCAGCGTGTGAGCGTGGAGCAGGAGGCCGCCGCATGAGTACCGAGGCTCTTCGCATTGCCCTGGTGGGAAACCCCAACTGCGGCAAGACAGCGCTGTTCAATCTGTTGACCGGCTCTCATCAGAAAGTGGCCAATTACGCCGGCGTCACCGTCGAGCGCAAGGAAGGGCGCGTGCATGCGCCATCCGGTCGCCAGTTTCACTTGCTGGACCTGCCGGGCACCTACAGCTTCGATGCCACCAGTCCGGATGAGATGATCACTCGCGATGTCTGCCAGGGGCGCTACCCGGGCGAGGCCGCGCCGGATCTGATCGTGTGCGTGGCCGACGCCACCAATCTGCGCCTGCACCTGCGCTTCGTGCTGGAAGTGGCGCGGCTGGGAAGGCCGGTGGTGCTGGCGCTGAACATGATGGACGCGGCGCGCCGGCACGGCATCAAGATCGATGTCGAGGCCTTGTCGCAGCGTCTGGGCATGCCGGTGGTCCAGACCATCGCCGTACGTCGCGGTGGCGCGGCGGCTCTGGTGGCGCATCTGGATGACTACGCGCCGGCCGAGGCACCGCAGGTGGATGTGGACCCCGGTGCCGACATCCACGCCCAGGTACGCGAGCTGCTGGCGGCCACGGTGCAGATGCCGGCCAAGCGCTTGCGGCTGGATGATGTGATCGACCGTTGGGCGCTGCATCCGGTGATCGGCCTTGGCATTCTGGCCGCGCTGATGTTCCTGATCTTCCAGGCGGTGTTTTCCTGGGCCGAGCCGATCATGGACAGCATCGGCGCGGGCGTGGCCTGGGCCGGGCACTGGACCACGCAGGCGCTGCCGGCGGGCAGTGCGCTGCGAAGTCTGATCAACGACGGCATCTTTGCCGGCCTGGGCACGGTGCTGACGTTCCTGCCGCAGATCCTGATCCTGTTCCTGTTCATTCTGGTGCTGGAGGAATCGGGCTATCTGCCACGCGCCGCGTTTTTGCTGGACCGCATGATGTTCAAGGCGGGCTTGACCGGGCGCGCGTTCATCCCGCTGCTGTCCAGTTTTGCCTGCGCCATTCCCGGCATCATGGCCACGCGTTCGATCTCCGATCCGCGCGATCGCCTGACCACCATCCTGGTGGCGCCGCTGATGACCTGCTCGGCGCGCCTGCCGGTCTACACGCTGCTGATCGCCGCGTTCATTCCGCGGCGTGACGTGTGGGGCATTTTCAACCTGCAGGGCATCGTGCTGTTCGTGCTGTATTTCGCCGGCATCCTGAGTGCGCTGGCGGTCGCCTTCGTGATGAAGCGTCTGCGCCGCGACAAGAGCGAGCACGCGCTGCTGATGGAGCTGCCGGCCTATCGCCTGCCCAATCCGCGCGATGTGCTGTACGGCCTGTGGCTGCGCGTGAAAATCTTCATGAAGCGCGTTGGCGGCATCATCCTTACCCTGACCGTGCTGCTGTGGTTCCTGTCCTCGTTCCCGGGGCCGCCGGCCGGCGCCACGGGGCCTGCCATCGACTACAGCCTGGCCGGCCGCATCGGGCACTGGCTGCACTACGTGTTTGCGCCGATCGGCTTCAACTGGCAGATCAGCGTGGCGCTGATTCCCGGCATGGCGGCGCGCGAGGTGGCAGTCTCGGCGCTGGGCACGGTGTACGCGCTGTCGGGCACCGATGATGTGGTCGCCTCGCACCTGGGGCCGATGATCGCGCACCAGTGGTCGCTGGCCACGGCGCTGTCGTTGCTGGCCTGGTACGTGTTCGCGCCGCAGTGCATGTCGACGCTGGCGGTTATCCGCCGTGAAACCAACTCCTGGCGCAACGTGGTCATCGCCGCGGGCTATCTGTTCGCACTGGCCTACGTGGCCTCGTTGCTGACCTTCCAGATTGCGAGGTTGTTCACATGAGTGCCTTTGCCCTTGTTCAGGACCTGGTTCTGGGCGCACTGCTGGTGTTCTGCCTGGTATCGGCCGCGCGCAAGCTGATGCCGCAGACCTCCAAGCGTCTGTTCGGCCGCTTGGCGGCGGCACTGGACCGGCCGTCTCGTGGTCGCGCGTTGCGTTGGATGGCCCGGCGTCTGCAGCCGGCTGATGCCAAGCGCGGCAGTTGTGGTGACGGTGACGGCTGCGGTAGCTGCGGGGGTTGTGGCTCCGCGCCTTATCAGGGCAATGCCGATCCGCATGTGCAGCCGCTGCACTTCAAACCGCATTCGCACTCGCGTTGAGGGATAACAAAACGCCCGTCGTCAGACGGGCGTTTTGTAAATGATGGGTTCGGAAAAATGGACCGGGCGATGGCTAGAAACTCATGAAGTAGCCGCCGTTGACCGGCAGGTTGATGCCGGTCAGGTAACCGGCATCGTCGGCGGCGAGAAAGCCCACCGCGCGCGCCACGTCTTTCGGGTCACCCAGGCGCCCTACCGGAATCTGCGCCACAATCTGCTCGCGCACCTTTTCCGGCACCGCCATCACCATGTCGGTGGCGCAGTAGCCGGGTGACACTGTATTGACCGTTACGCCCTTGCGTGCGCTTTCACGCGCCAGGGCCATGGTAAAGCCGTGCACGCCGGCCTTGGCCGCCGAGTAGTTGGTTTGCCCAAACCGCCCGGTTTGCCCGTTCACCGAGCTGATGTTGACGATGCGGCCGAAACCGCGCTCGCACATGCCGTCGATCAGCGGACGGCTCATGTGATAGAGCCCGTCCAGGTTGACCCGCATCAGTGACGACCATTGCTCGTCATCCATCTTGCGCAGCGTGCCATCGCGCGTGATGCCGGCGCCATTGACCAGGATGTCGACCCGGCCCAGGCGTTGGTGTACGCGCTGCGCCAGCTGGCGACAGCTGGCCGCGTCGGATACATCCACCGCTTCCACCGAGATCTCACCGCGTTCGCTTTCAAGGGCATCGGTGAAGCGGCGGCGCCGCTCTTCGTCGCAGGGAAGGTCGGCGGCCACCACCTGGTGGCCGGCATCGAGCAGTTGCTGGCAGATGGCACGGCCCAGGCCGCCCAGGCCACCGGTGACGATGGCCACGCGAGGCGCGTTGGATGCATTCATAGAGCTTGCGGCTCCTGATCAGGCACATGCGGCGCAGCAACGTGTGCTGCGCTACAGCATGTGGAAGGAAGGCGACAGGTTCGCAGCGAGCGCCAGCGGTGCCCGCCGGGGAAGGGCCGAGCGTGTGTCAGCGTGTCTTTTTTGCCGGGCCCTTGTCGGCCGCCGGCGCACCCTGCTGGCTGGACGCTGCGTCCAGGAAGCCGCGCTGCATCGACTTCCACATGTCCAGGTTGCGCTCGGTCAGCTCGTTGAGCATGCCCCACGGCCCCTGGCCCAGCATGGAGTTGAGCTGGGTGCGGAACTGCTGCTGCTGATCCATGAACACCTGCATGCTCTTTTCCAGGTACGGCGCCATCAGGCCCTGCAGCGAATCGCCGTAGAAACGGATGATCTGCGCCAGCAGCTGCGGCGAGAGCATGGGCTGTCCGTGCTCCTCGTGCTCGGCGATGATCTGCAGAAGGACCGACCGGGTCAGATCGTCACCGGACTTGGCATCACGAACCTCGAAGTTTTCGCCGTCCAATACAAGCTGACGGACCTCTTCCAGGGTGATGTAGCTGGAAATCTCGGTGTCGTACAACCGGCGGTTCGGATACTTTTTGATGATTCGGGTTGCTTGTGCCATGCGCAAAAGCTACCAGAACATATTGCGCCGCACCAGCAAAATATGCGGCGCAGCAATGATTGCCAGTCGAATTTGGCATGCATGCCACAAAGCGCATAACGGCGCGATATTCAAAGGGGCGAAAAGCCGCTTTTCGCCCCTTTGACGGTCAGCACGGTGAAACCCGTGCGCGGCATGGCGCTTCGGGCGGTAACGGTGGCCTGGCGGCTACCAGCCCATGTAATGGCCACCGTTGACCGACAGGTTGGCGCCGGTGATCCAGCAGGCTTGTTCGCCAACGAAGAAGTCCACCGCATGCGCAATTTCCTCCGGCTTACCCAGGCGTCCGATCGGAATTTGCGCGACGATCTTCTCGCGCACTTCTTCGGGCACCGCCATCACCATGTCGGTGGCCACGTAGCCGGGCGAGATGGTGTTCACGGTGATGCCGTGGCGGGCATTTTCCTGCGCCAGCGAAATGGTGAAGCCGTGCATGCCGGCCTTGGCCGCCGCGTAGTTGGCCTGGCCGTACTGACCCTTCTGCCCGTTGATGGAGCTGATCTGCACGATACGGCCCCACTTGCGCTTGCGCATGCCTTCGATCACCGGGCGGGTCACGTTGAAGCAGGCACTCAGGTTGGTGTTGATGACCTCGTTCCACTGCTCGTAGGTCATGCGGTGGAAGGTGGTGTCGCGGGTGATGCCGGCGTTGTTGATGAGAATGTCGACACTGCCGACGCGTTTCTCGATCTCGTCGATCATCGCCTGGCAGGACTTGGGATCGGCCACGTCACCGTGCACCAGCTCGGCCGGCACCCCCTCCGAGGCCAGGCGCTCCTGCCAGGCGCGGGCACGATCCTCGCTGCGGTAGTTGCTGACCACGCGATGGCCGGCGGCATGAAGACGGCGGACGATGGCGGTACCGATGCCCCCGGTGCCACCGGTGACGAGTGCGATGCGCTGGGTCATGAGCTGCGAACTCCTGGTCAGGGCGGTCAACGTCGTGACGGCTTCAATGGCCGCACGATGCGAGTCTACGCCACATCATGCCGCATCATGTTTGACCCTTGTCATGACGAAGACGCATGGCGCGGGACCGGTGCCAGCGTGGCGGCAAGACGCCGGTCGTTAGTGGGCAGGGCGCTGGCGTCAAAGTTCGCCACGGCTTGGGCCAGCAGCGTATCGACGCAGGCGGCAGGCTCCGGTACGGTCTGGCCAAGCAGGTGCAACGCGGTAACCAACTGCGTGTGCGGCGGTGCCTGTCCCAGCGCGTCGCCCTGGGATTTGGAGAGCTTTCGTCCGGTCGTATCGGTCAGCAGCGGCAGATGCAGGTAGCGCGGCGTGGGCAACGCCAGGCAGCGTTGCAGGAAGATCTGTCGCGCCGTCGAGTCCAGCAAGTCGCGGCCACGCACTACATCGGTGATGCCCTGCGCCGCGTCGTCGACCACGCAGGCCAGCTGGTAGGCCCAGAAGCCATCGGCGCGCTTGAGCACGAAATCGCCCACGGTCTGACGCAGGTCTTCGCGCTGAGGCCCTTGCAGGCGATCGACAAATTCCACCGTGACATCCGGTACGCGCAGTCGCCAGGCCGGTTGGCGCGAGCCATCACGCTGCCGCACGCAGTGGCCGTCTCTGTGAATGCCGCCGTGAGGAGCGAGATCGCTGCGGCTGCACCAGCACGGGAAGGCTAGATCCTTGGCGATCAACGTATCCAGCGCGGCCTGGTAGGCGGCGTGTCGTTGCGACTGGTACAGCACCGGGGCATCGGCGTGCAGGCCAAGCGCGCCGAGCGCTTGCAGGATGGCTGCCGCCGAACCGGGCGCTTCGCGAGGTGGGTCGATGTCCTCCACGCGCAGCAGCCAGGCGCCGCCCGCATGGCGCGCGTCCAGATAACTGGCCAGCGCGGCCAGCAGCGAGCCGGCGTGCAGGTGACCGGTAGGCGAAGGGGCGAAGCGTCCGCGGTAACTCATCGTTTCCTATAGTGCCAAAGCGGCACTTGAAAGTGCGCGCCGGCGTCCCGAAAACTCCGCTGCGCCGGCGTGGTCGTAAGAATGTGCGATCTTCGCGCTACCGGTGGGTTGTGCCCGTGCCGGGTTTGCCAATCGATTTACAGGAAATAAAAACTCATGCGCCGCATCGTGCTGTTTGTTCTGACCAATCTTGCCGTTCTGGTGCTGCTGAGCATCGTCTGTCGTCTGTTCGGGATTGATGCCTGGGCGGCCAGCCGTGGCTATGGCGGCCTGGGTCCGTTGCTGGTGTTCGCCGCGGTGATCGGTTTCGGTGGCTCGCTGATTTCGCTGGCGATGAGCAAGTGGATGGCCAAGATGTCCACCGGCGCGCGCGTGATCGAGCAACCGTCCAATGAGGCCGAGCGCTGGCTGCTGGCGACGGTGCGCGAGCACGCCACGCAGGCCGGCATCGGCATGCCGGAGGTGGCCATCTACGATGGTCCGGAGATGAACGCCTTTGCCACCGGTGCCAGCCGCAACAAGGCGCTGGTGGCCGTCAGCACCGGTTTGCTGCACAACATGGATCGCGATCAGGTCTCTGCGGTGCTGGGTCACGAGGTGGGTCATGTGGCCAATGGCGACATGGTCACCATGGCGCTCCTGCAGGGCGTTTTGAATACCTTCGTGATCTTCCTGGCGCGCATCGTCGGGCGTATGGTCGACAGCTGGATCAGCGGCAGCCGCGACGACCGCGAGGGCGGCACTGGCTTGGGTTACTTCATCATCGTCATGGTGCTGGAGGTGATCTTCGGCCTGCTGGCGTCGATCGTGGTGATGGGCTTTTCGCGCTATCGCGAGTTTCGTGCCGACGCCGCCGGGGCGCGTCTGGCCGGGCGCGACAAGATGATCTCGGCGCTGCGCCGGCTGTCGGCCAGTTACGGCGAGTCGACCCTGCCCAAGCAGATTCAGGCCTTTGGCATTTCCGGCCACCTGGCGCATGGCGCCAAGCGTCTTTTCATGAGCCATCCGCCGCTGGAAGAGCGCATCGCGCGCCTGGAGCGCGCCGGGGCTTGAGATTACATCGAGCGATAGCCATAAAGGGTTATCGCTTTTTAATCCCTTTTCCAACGACATACGCACACGACGAGCCATGTCCACGACTGAAACCCGTAAATTCGAAGCCGAAGTCGCGCAGGTGCTGCACCTGGTGACCCATTCGCTGTACTCGCACAAGGAAATCTTCCTGCGCGAGTTGATTTCCAACGCATCGGACGCCTGCGACAAGCTGCGCTTCGAGGCCATCGCCAAGCCCGAACTGCTGTCCGGCGATGCCGAACTGCACATTGACGTCAGCTGGGACCCGGAGGCGCGCACCATCAGCGTGTCCGACAACGGCATCGGCATGAGCCGCGATGAGGTCATCGCCAACATCGGCACTATTGCCAGTTCCGGCACGCGCCGTTTCCTGGAGGCCATGAGTGGCGACCAGCAGGCCGACGCGCGCCTGATCGGCCAGTTCGGCGTCGGCTTCTATGCCGCCTTCGTGGTCGCCGACAAGGTCACCGTGCTGACCCGCCGCGCTGACGCGCCCACCGCCGAGGCGGTGAAGTGGGAAAGCGACGGCAAGGGCGAATACCTGCTCGAACAGATCGAGCGCGAGGCACGCGGTACCACCGTGGTGTTGCACATGAAGGCCGATGAGGATGAGTTCCTCAAGAACTGGCAGCTGCGCAGCCTGATCCGCAAGTACTCCGAGCATGTGGCGTTCCCGATTCGCCTGCCCAAGGATGATGACGGCAAGCCCGGTGATGAGGTCGAGACCATCAACGCCGCCTCGGCGATGTGGACGCGCGCCAAGAGCGAGATCAGCGACGAGGAATACCAGGACTTCTACAAGGGCCTGGGTTCGGACTTCAACAATCCGCTGGCCTGGGCGCACAACCGCGTCGAGGGCAGCCAGGCCTTCACCACGCTGCTGTACATCCCGGCGCAGGCGCCGTTCGACCTGATGGGCGCCAACCGCGATGAGCGCAAGGGCCTGAAGCTGTACATCAAGCGCGTCTTCATCATGGATGCGGCGCAGGAGCTGCTGCCGCCGTATCTGCGTTTCGTGCGCGGTGTGGTCGATGCCGATGATCTGCCGCTCAATGTCAGTCGCGAGATTCTGCAGCAGAATCGCCAAGTCGATCGCATCCGCGCCTCCATCGTCAAGCGCGTGCTGGACCTGCTGGAAAAGATGGCGCGCGACGAGCCGGAGAAGTTCGCCACCTTCTACTCGGCGTTCGGCAACGTGCTCAAGGAAGGCATTGTCGAGGACCCGTCCAACCGCGAGCGGATCGCCAAGCTGCTGCGTTTTGCCAGCACCGCCGGCGAGGGCGCCAAGCAGAACGTATCGCTGGATGACTACATCGGTCGCATGAAGGCCGGTCAGGAGGACATCTGGCTGATCACCGGCGAAACCTACGCCGCCGCCGCCGGCAGCCCGCAGCTGGAAGCGCTGAAGGCCAAGGGCATCGAGGTGCTGCTGCTGTTCGACCGCATCGACGAATGGATGCTGGGCAGCCTGAGCGAGTACGAAGGCAAGAAGTTGCGCAACGCCGCCAAGGGCGAGTTGCCGCTGGACGAGGCCGACAAGAAGAAGCAGGAGGAGGCCAGTGAGGCCGCCAAGCCGCTGCTCGAACGCATCAGGACATTGCTGGGTGACCGCGTGGCCGACGTGCGCGTGTCGGCGCGTCTGGTCGATTCACCTTCGTGTCTGGCCTTGGCCGATTTCGACATGGCGCCGCACCTGGCGCGCCTGCTGCGCGAGGCCGGCCACGACATGCCCGAGTCCAAGCCGACGCTGGAGATCAACCCGCAGCACGCCTTGCTCAAACGCCTGGAAGGCGTGAGCGATGAAGCACAAGCAGCCGACCTGGCGGTGCTGCTGCTGGAGCAGGCCGAAGTGGCCGCCGGCGCCACACTGGACGACCCGGCCGCCTTCGTGCAGCGCATGAATCGGCTGCTTGCCGGCTAGTTGGAGTAGCGAACTGTCGCAACAAAAAGCCCGCCACATGGCGGGCTTTTTGTTGTCTTCCAATGGCATGACACCAGTGCCCCAGGGTGCCGACACAGGTCGGTATTTGTCATGCGCTCGCCACTTCCTTTTGCACCGCCTTCTGCCAGGCGCGCAGCCCGATCACGGCCAGCACCACGAAACCGGCGTAGAGCGCGGCAGTGATCATGAGCTGTTTGTAGATGTATTCGCCGACGTAAAGCGTGTCGAGCACAATCCACAGCCACCAGGCGGCGGTGTGGCGTCGGTCCTGCCACCACTGCGCGACCAGGCTGAAAGCGGTCAGCGCCGAGTCCAGCCAGGGCAGGGCCGCATCGGTCCATGTGTGCATGGTGTAGCCAAGACACAGCGCGCCGACGATACCTACAGCCACGTTGACCAGTGCGCGTGCGCGTGGAAGTGGGGCCACACGCACGCGGCCGTCATCGCCCAGGTTCTGCTTCCAGCGATACCAACCGTAGGCGATGAACAGGGCGAAGGCGATCTGCAGCAAGGTGTCGGAATACAGCCGGGCGTCGATGAACACCCAGCCGTAAACCAGGCACGCGGCAAATCCCACCGGCCAGCTGAGCATGCGACGCTGTGCGGCCAGCCACACGCCCCATACGCTGAGGATGGCGCCAAGCAGTTCGATGCCGGTCATTACAGGTCGAACTTCACGGACAGGCGGGCCAGGCGCGGCTCGCTCGGGAACAGGAAGCGATCGCCGTAGGCGCTGCCGGTATCACGCCAGTAGAAGCGATTGAACAGGTTGCTGACCATCAGCCGCCACGCTGCGGCATGGCCGGCAATATGCGAGGACAGGCGCAGCCCGGCATCGAACACGTTGTAGGCGCCCACGCGTACGCTACCGTCGGGTAGCGCAGCCTTGGGCGCGCTGTAGCGCCAGGCGCCGAGCACGGCCAGCTGCGGTGCGAATGGCAGTGTGTAATCGGCATTGACCGAGGTACGCAGCGTCGGCACATTGGCCACCTGATGGCCTTCATATGATGGCGTGCCGGTGTCTTCGGCGCGGGCGCGTATGTAGCTGGCGCTGGCCGCCACACGCAAGTGCGAGGTCAGCTGGCCGTGCGTACCCAGCTCCAGGCCCGTGTGCACTTCCTGCCCTGACTGCACGAAGCTGAAGCCTTCGGCGCTGTCGTCCGGCTGCGCGAACTGGTACGGCTGGCGAATGCGGTACAACGCGGCGGTCAGATCCAGGTGGTCACCCACCGCATACTTCACCCCGGCTTCAACCTGGCGCGAATGAATCGGCGGCATGATGACATTCGGGTTGGCAGTCCAGTACGGTGCTTCCTTGCCCAGCGACAAGCCTTCGCCGTAACTGAGGTACCCGGTGATGGCGGCGTTTGGCTGCCACAGCACGGCCGCCTGCGGCAGCGTCTTGGAAAGGCGCGTGGTGCGCTCAAGCACGCCGCTGTCGTCATAGGCGCGCTCGTTCAAACGCACGAAACGCGCACCCGCCAGTACCTGCCAGGTATCGCCCAGGTGCACGCGGTCCAGCGCAAAGGCGCTGCGCTGCCAGCTGGTCAGGCGCCGCGCCGAGGGGCCGGGCTGATTCGGAGACGGCGCGAAATACGGCGGATCGGCCTGGTCGATATTGGCGGTGCCCACATAGTCGTAGACCTCCTGGCGCTGATCGACGGTGCGCCGGAACGCCTGCACGCCCAAGGTCAGGTCGTGGCTGATGCTGCCGGCGTCGATGTGACCGCGCACGGTGGCGCGCGCCTCGTCGTTGTTGCGGGTGTCGTCGGGGCTGCGGAAATCGTAGACATCGTAGGCACCATCGGGGCCAAAGAAGTATCCCGGGGTGTCGCCGCTGGCGCAGGATGCGGCGTAGAAGCAGCCATACGGGTAGGCGACATTGTCATCGATGACGCTGCGGTTGTGGCCAGCAGCCAGCTTGACGCTCCAGTCCTGATTGACCGTGTAGGTGTAGCGCGCGCTCAGGTTGGTGGCGGCAATCGATACCGGTTGTTGCCACGGCTCGAAGCCGAGCATCTTGGTACGACTGGCATGAGCGGGAATCTTGGTGCCGCCCAGCAGCTGGTAGCCGGAAGCATCGCGTTGCGCACTGGTCTGGTAGTTGCCATCCAGCTCAAGCAGGCTGGACGGGCTGATTTTCCAGTCGGCGGCCAGCGCATAGAAATTGCGCCGCCCGTCGGCATGCTGCACAAAGCTGTGCGTATCCTCATAGGCGGCATTGAAACGCAGGCCAAACGTCGGCGTCAGCCAGCCGCCCAGGTCCGCGGTGCCATAGCGCGAGCCATGCGAATCGGTGCCCAGCGTCACCGTGTGCACGTTGGCCGGACGCTTGCTGACGAAGTTGATCAGGCCGCCGGGAGCCACCACGCCTGCCTCGATGCCTGCCAGACCCTTGAGAATTTCCACCTGCTGCTTGTCCTCCAGCGGCAGCATCTGCGCGCCGGCGATGGTCAGGTTGTTCTGGCGGAAACTGGTGGCGTAGTCCAGCGGAAAGCCGCGCACGCTGATGTCCTGGTAATAGCCGACCGCCGCGTAGTTGTCGCCCAGCGCGGCATCACCCTTGGCCAGTTCACTCAGCGAGCGCGGCTGGCGGTCATCGATCTGGTCACGAGTGAACACCACCACCGAAGCCGGCGTGTCATGCAGCGCGCCGCCGCCGAAGCTGCCCAACTGGCTGCGGTCGGCATCGTAGCCGTCGGCGTGGTGGCCGGTGACGCGCACGGTGGAAAGATGCGTGGCGTGCTGCGCATCGGCATCGGAGGCCGTGTCCTGGGCATGCGCTGTGGTGCCGACGGCGGCCAGGCTCAGGGCCAGATACAGAGAAGTGCGATGGGGCATGGCGGGTCTCGTTCGATTCGTGTCGTGTGTATAGGTCACGAAGCGACGGCCAGCCACGCGGAAGGGCACTCGTGCATGAATTTGATGCACGGACCTCCGCCAGGCTTGAAGTCAAAGCTCCCTACGCCGGTGCAAACCGGATCAGGTTCCAAGGGACTCTCTCAGCCCGGCCGCAGCCAGGCACCCCCGCTTCTTGATGGGCGGCATTGTAAGCACGTTTGGTGTGCTTCGCCCAGCCCCTTGATGCCACTCAGCCGGCGATGGCGTGCAAAAGCGCCTGGCCGGGGGCGCTGTCAAACCAGGCGGCGTGCCCCAGAAGAAAGGTGGCCCAGGCCACATCGGCATCGGCGGTGGAGCCGGTAATGCCATGAAAGTATTCGGTTTCCGAGATGGCGAAATCCACGTGTACACAGCGCAGTGTATCGGCCAGAAGTTTTCGTTGTGCATCCGTCAAAGGACGTTTGGACGTATAGCCGTCGATCAGCGCGAGCGCGGTATCGATGTGCGCCGCAGCCATGCCCTTGTCCAGTTGCAGCCACTCGATGGCGTTGCGCTCGATGGCGGTGGCCAGATCGAACAGGGCGAAATTGGGTGCAGCCAGGCCAAAGTCGAAGGCGGCGCTGACCGTGGCGCGTTCATCATCGCCGGACCAGGCAAGGTTCGATGCATGCCAGTCGCTGTGCGTCCAGAGCCGAGGCTCGGCGGCAAGTTTCGCGGCGCGCTCGGCGGCATCCGGCCCAAGCGCAGTGCGCAGTTCCTGCTGCCAGTCGCGGCCGGCCAGGTAGTTGGCCAGCGCCGGGCGCCCGGGTAGTTGCGCTTGCAGTGTGGCGACGGCGTCGGCGCAGGTAATCAGTTCGCTGCGCGCGACCAGGATATGCGTGCTGCGCTTGGGGGCTATGAAACCTTCGGCAGCGTCGTGAAGTTGCGCCAAGGCCAGACCGGCGGCGTGGGCGTGCGCCAGGCAGGTCAGCGGCTCCCACGACACCAGCTCGCGATAAAGGTCGACGCCATCGACGGGTGTATGCACCTCGTAGGTCCACTCGCCGAGGGCGATGGCGGTTTGCCCTTCGGCGTCGGCCACGACTTGCGGCACGCCGGCGCCGTGCTGGCGAAGATGAGCCATGAACGTGTGTTCTTCGGCCAGTGTCGGCGCGCTGCGTACGCTTTGGTGATGGCGTTTGATGAACAACTCGCCTTGTTCGGTGTGCACCAGGCAGGCGGCCGAAAGCGGGCGGGGGCTGTGCCAGTGCGGTGCGCGCCACGGCGCCATGTCGGCAAAGCGTGCAAACAATGTGGCCAGTTCGGCGCCGGTGATCGGCGGCCAGTCCGGCGCTGTTTCATCGGCGGCCAGTCCGTGTACGCGGTGGGGTGTCGCGCTCATGCAGGTAGGTTGGGAAAAGCGGTGCGGGCACCTTAACGTGCGCGGGCGGTGTCGTCAGCTACCTTGGCAGTTGGGTGCAGGCCAATCGCCATGGTATCGACCTGATCCTTGGCATTTTTCAGACCGAGTCCGTCACGTTGGCGTAGACGTCGCATGGCGTCGATAGTGCGTTTGTGCTGCACCCAAGTTTCGATGTCGGCATTGTGAATGCCCGGAAGCGATGAGCGATGCGCCGCGTGGTCTTGCCGCGCGCTGATACGGTGCAAGAAGTAGCCAGCGGCCAGTGCCACCAGCGCCGTGGCGATCAGCGTTATTGAATCGTCCATCGGCGCATGCCTTCCCTGTCTCGCCGCATGGCCAATGCCTGCACCATAATGGACGCATGAGTGAATCGCAGAAGCAGAGCATTCGCGCCGATGTCTGGTTGTGGGCAGCGCGTTTTTTCAAGACACGCAGCCTGTGCAGGCAGGCGATCGAGGGCGGCAAGGTGGAGCTCAATGGCGCGCACTGCAAGCCTTCGAAGGGCGTGCAGGTGGGCGACACGCTGCGCATCACCCGGGCCAACGAGCGTTACGAAATCGCCGTGACCGCGCTCTCGGACAAGCGTGGGCCAGCGGCGGTGGCGCAAACGCTGTATGCCGAGAGCGAGGGGAGTGTAAAGGCACGCGAGGCCGCACGCGAAATGGCGCGCCTGTCGCGCCCGGTGGCGCCGGATACGCGCCCGGACAAGCAGGCCCGTCGTGAACTTCGACGCTTCAAGCACGGCGGCGAAGAGTAGCTGCGCGTCTTAAAAAAAGACGGCCCGGCGATAGTGCCTGCGGGCCGTTCTGGCAAAGGAGGGGCTGGTCTGCTGGTGAGTGACGGTGGCGCGATGGCAGCTGCCATCGCGCCGGTTCGCGCCTAGGCTCGGAGCAGGTCGAAGCGGTCCGCGTTCATCACCTTGGTCCAGGCCGCGACAAAGTCGTGCACGAACCTCTCGTGGCTGTCGTCCTGGGCGTAGACCTCGGCATAGGCGCGCAAGACAGCGTTGGAGCCGAACACCAGATCCATGCGCGTGGCCGTCCATTTGAGCTGGTCGGTGGCGCGATCACGGATGTCGTAAAGGTTCTTGCCGGTCGGCTTCCAGGCGTTGCCCATGTCGGTGAGGTTGACGAAGAAGTCGGTGGTCAGCGCGCCTTCGCGGTCGGTGAACACGCCGTGCTTGCTGCCGCCGTGATTGGTACCCAGCACGCGCATGCCGCCGACCAGCACGGTCATCTCCGGTGCCGTCAAACCCATCAGCTGGGTGCGGTCGAGCATCAATTCCTCCGGGCTGACCACGTAGTCTTTCTTCACCCAGTTGCGATAGCCGTCGTGGATGGGCTCCAGCGGCTCGAACGATTCGGCGTCGGTCATGGCGTCAGTGGCATCGCCGCGACCCGGCGCGAACGGCACGCTGACCTCGTAGCCGGCGGCCTTGGCCGCTTTCTCCACGCCGACGTTGCCGGCCAGCACGATGATATCGGCGACGCTGGCGCCCACTTGCGCGGCGATGGGTTCCAGTACTGCCAGCACCTTGGCCAGCCGCTCGGGTTCGTTGCCCTCCCAGGTGTTTTGCGGCGCCAGGCGGATGCGTGCGCCATTGGCACCGCCACGCATGTCCGAACCACGGAACGTGCGCGCGCTGTCCCAGGCGGTGGCGACCAACTCACCGACGCTCAGGCCGCTGGCGGCAATCAGCGTCTTGGCATGACCGATGTCGTAGTGGGCCGGCCCGGCGGGAATCGGGTCCTGCCAGATCAGGTCTTCGGCCGGCACATCCGGGCCGAGGTAGCGGCTCTTGGGGCCCATGTCGCGGTGGGTCAGCTTGAACCAGGCGCGCGCAAAGCAGTCGCGGAAGTACGCCGGATCGGCCATGAATTTGTGGCAGATGGCGTTGTAGGTCGGGTCCACCTTCATCGCCATGTCGGCGTCGGTCATCATCGGCATGGCACGTTTGCTGGCGTCGCCGGTGTCGACGGGCATATCGGCTTCGTCGATGTCGACCGGCTTCCACTGCTTGGCGCCGGCCCGGCTTTGCGTCACTTCCCATTCGTGGCCGAACAGCATGTCGAAGTAGCCCATGTCGAATTCCAGCGGCTTGCTGGTCCAGGCGCCTTCCGGGCCACCGGTAATCGCATTGCCGGCCGAGCCTTTCTGGTTGGGGTTGAACCAGCCCAGACCCTGTTGCTCGACATCGGCCGCTTCCGGCTCGGCGCCCAGGGCGGCGGCATCGCCATTGCCGTGGCACTTGCCGACGGTGTGGCCGCCGGCGGTGAGGGCGACGGTTTCCTCATCGTTCATGGCCATGCGTTTGAAGGTTTCACGCACCTGTGCGGCCGTTTTGGCCGGGTCGGGCACGCCGTTGACGCCTTCCGGGTTCACGTAGATCAGCCCCATCTGCACGGCGGCCAGCGGGTTTTCCATGGTTTCGGGCTTGTCGACCTGGGTGTAGCGCTGATCCGACGGTGCCAGCCATTCTTTCTCGGCGCCCCAGTAAGTGTCTTTCTCCGGGTGCCAGATATCTTCGCGACCGAAGGCGAAGCCGAAGGTCTTCAGGCCAAACGATTCATAGGCGATGGTGCCGGCCAGGATGATCAGATCGGCCCAGCTGATCTTGTTGCCGTACTTCTTCTTGATCGGCCACAGCAGGCGCCGGGCCTTGTCCAGGCTGGCGTTGTCCGGCCAGGAGTTGAGCGGCGCGAAGCGCAGGTTGCCGGTGCCGCCACCGCCGCGGCCGTCGGCCAGGCGGTAAGAGCCGGCCGAATGCCAGGCCATGCGGATGAACAGGCCGCCGTAGTGGCCCCAGTCGGCTGGCCACCAGCTCTGGCTGTCGGTCAGCAGGGCATGCAGATCCTGTTTCAGCGCGGCGACATCGAGCTTTTTCAGCTCATCGCGATAGCAAAAATCCTTGCCCAGCGGCCGGGTCTTGCTGTCGTGCTGGTGCAGGATGTCCAGATTCAGGGCGTTGGGCCACCAACGGGTGGCCGAGGCGCTGGCCTCCGTATTGGCGCCGTGCATCACCGGGCAGGTGCCGGCGCCGTGCTTGGGCTTGGCGTTCATGTGCGTCTCCGAAAGTGCGTGCGTGTCGAAAGTGGCTGATCGCAAGCGCTGTGGCGTACCGCGGGCCTGGTTGCCGGCAGCCCGTTCGGGCCGGCCTTGTATCAGGGCGCAGGACGCACATAAGCGCCATGGCGACTATGAATATAGGCACGCGCGCCGTTTCGGAGAATTTGATTGTTTTGATTCAGTCGATAGGCTGCATCTATTGAAGGATGTTCTGGATTAATCCAGCTGCTTGAGTCGATAGAGCGCATCTAAGGCCTGACGCGGCGTCAGCTCGTCCGGATCGATCGCTTCCATGGCTTTTTCCAGCCGGGAAGGTGCCGGGGCGCCACCAAACAGCCCGAGCTGGGGCGAGGCTTCCGGCGGTGGGCTGACGCGTTTGACCGGTGCGGCCACGTCGCCGTGCATGCCGCGCTCCAGTTCGGCCAGCGTGGTGCGTGCATCGGCGATCACCGACTTGGGGAGGCCCGCCAGCGCGGCCACCTGCAAGCCGAAGCTGCGGTTGGCCGGGCCTTCCTTCACCGCGTGCATGAACACCAGTTGCTCGCCGTATTCCACCGCGTCCAGGTGCACATTGGCGATGCCGGGAAGCTCGGCGGCCAGTTCGGTCAGCTCGAAATAGTGCGTGGCAAACAACGTGAAGGCCTTGCACTGCGCGGCCAGATGCACCGCGCAGGCGCGTGCCAGCGCCAGGCCATCGTAGGTGGACGTGCCGCGGCCAACCTCGTCCATCAGTACCAGGCTGTGTGCCGTGGCGTTGTGCAAAATGTTGGCCGTCTCGCTCATTTCCACCATGAACGTCGATTGCCCGCGCGAAAGGTCATCGCCGGCGCCGATACGGGTAAAGATGCGATCGATCGGCCCGATGGCGGCCGCCGCAGCGGGCACGTAACTGCCAATGTGCGCCAGCAGCACGATCAACGCGTTCTGGCGCATGTAGGTGGACTTGCCGCCCATGTTCGGGCCGGTGATCACCAGCATACGACGGGTATCGGCAAGCTCGATGTCGTTGGGTTCGAACGGATCGTCGCGCACCTTTTCCACCACCGGGTGGCGGCCGCGCTCGATGGCGATGCCGGGCTCGGCGACCAGCGTGGGGGCGGTCCAGTCCAGTGTCTCGGCGCGTTCGGCCAGGCTGCACAACACGTCCAGCTCGGCCATGGCCGCCGCTGCGTTTTTCAGCGGCTCGAGCTGGCCCGCCAGGGTTTCCAGCAGCTGCTCGTACAGCGCGCGCTCGCGCATCAGCGAACGCTCGCGTGCCGAAAGCACCTTGTCCTCGAAGGTTTTCAGCTCTTCGGTGATGTAGCGCTCGGCATTCTTGGTGGTCTGGCGGCGCGTGTAGTGCGTGGGCACCTTGGCCGAGTGGCTTTTGCCGATTTCGATGTAATAGCCGTGGACGCGGTTGTAGCCTACCTTTAGGGTGGCAATGCCGGTAACGCCGCGCTCGCGCTCCTCCAGTTCCACCAGGTACTGGTCGGCATGCGTGGAAAGACGGCGCAGTTCATCCAGTTCTTCGTCGAAACCTTCGGCCAGCACGCCGCCGTCGCGCGCGAGCACCGGCGGGCGTTCGACGATGGCGCGGGCCAGCAAGGTGGCGGTATCGGCATGATCGCCAATGTCGTCGACCAGTGCCGAAAGGTGCGGGCTGTCCAGCGGGGCGATGGTTTGGCGCAGCACCGGGGCGGCGGCCAGGCCGTCGCGCAGCGTGGAAAGGTCGCGCGGACGGGCCGAACGCAATGCAACGCGGCTTAAGATGCGTTCCAAGTCACCCACGCCGCGCAGGGTTTCGCGCAAGGGCTCGTGGGCACGGCCATCGATCAACGCGCCCAGGGCCTGGTGACGCAGGCGCAACCGGTTCTGGTCACGCAGCGGTCGGTGCAGCCAGCGGCGCATCAGGCGCGCACCCATCGGTGTCACCGTTTCATCCAGCACGCCGAGCAGGGTGTGCTCATGACGCCCGCTGGGATGCGTGTCCAGTTCCAGGTTGCGGCGCGTGGCCGCGTCCATGGCGATGGTTTCGCTGGCGTTTTCCACCGCCAGGCCGGTCAGGTGCGGCAGCGCGCTTTTCTGCGTTTCCTCGACATAGGCCAGCAGACAGCCAGCCGCGCCGATGGCCAGTTCCAGGTGGTCGATACCGAAACCGGATAGATCACGCGTTTCAAAAAAGCGCGTCAGTTCGCGACGTGCGGCGTCTATATCAAAATGCCAGGGCGGGCGGCGGCGCAGGCCGGGCAGGGCACTGACCAGTTTTGGCCAGGCGACGTTCTCGTCGACCAGGGTTTCGGCCGGCGCCAGGCGCGCCAACTCGGCAGCCAGTGCTTCGGCATCGGCCACTTCGGTCAGCAGGAAGCGGCCACCGGCAAGATCGGCCCAGGCCAGACCGTAGCCGCGCTTGCCGGCGCTGATAGCCAGCAGCAGGTTGTCGCGGCGCTCGTCCAGCAACGCTTCGTCGGTAACGGTGCCCGGGGTGACGATGCGCACCACCTTGCGCTCGACCGGTCCCTTGCTGGTGGCCGGATCGCCAATCTGCTCGCAGATGGCCACCGATTCACCCAGCCGTACCAGCCGGGCCAGGTAGTTTTCCGCGGCGTGATAAGGCACACCCGCCATGGGGATCGGCTGGCCAGCGGACTGGCCGCGCTGGGTCAGGGTGATGTCCAGCAGGCGCGCGGCCTTACGTGCATCGTCGTAGAACAGCTCGTAGAAATCACCCATGCGGAAGAACAGCAGCACGTCGGGGTGCTCGGCCTTGGCGGCCAGGTACTGACGCATGAGCGGGGTATGTGTAGCGGTATTGATGGCGACACCTGTACGCAGCTTAGGTGGGGCACAATGGCCGGAGGCGGACGCGCCCGGCGAACGGGCGCAAAGTCTACCGCCGGTGTCGGTCCGTGGACACCGGCAAGCACCCCAAGTGCGTCATATCCGCGCCTGGTCGCCTCCTTATTCTGGCAACACGCAAGGCTTTTCCCGTTGATGCAGCACGTTTGGTTTTCAGGGCTTTTGTGGCTGGCCGGACTCTCGGTGGCGTCGGCTGCGCCCAGCGCGCCCGTTCCTCATCACCACCATGAACATCACCCGGGGGCGCTGTGGAACATCGTGCATCACCAGTGCCTGCCAGCGCTGAAGCGCGGCGGGAAGGCCATGCCATGCGCGTATCTGAAGCCAGGCATCCACGGCTACGCGCTGCTCAAGGACCGTCGCGGCAGGGCGCAGTATCTGTTGATGCCGACGGCGCGCATGATCGGCATTGAGAGCCCGGCACTGCTGGCGCCGGGCGCTACAAACTATCTTGCCCAAGCCTGGTCTTGGCGTGGTCTGGTATCCGGGGCGCTGGGTACGGCGCTTAGCCGGAATGAGATAGCGCTGGCGGTCAACTCCAAATTTGCACGCTCGCAGAACCAGCTGCACATCCATATCGATTGCGTGGACGCGGGCGTGCGCCAGCAGCTCGATGCCTGGCAGGGCAAGCTGTCATCGCACTGGCGCTGGTTGCCGGCGCCGCTCAAGCGTCAGCGGTATCGAGCCCTGGTGGTGCGCGGCCAGCCGCTTGATGTCGATCCGTTCCGACTGCTGGCGCGCGACCTGACGCCTGGTGCCGGCATGGGCGCGCATACGCTGGTGGTGGTCGGCACCACTTTCGCCGATGGCCGGCCCGGCTTTATCGTGCTGGACGGGCCGGCCGACCTGGCGACAGGTCAACGCGGCAGTGGCGAGGCCCTGCTCGACCACCGGTGCCGCATCGCCAGCCCGGCAGCGGCCGCGCGCTAACTTCTCAGGTCAGGCGATGGTGTCGACCACGCCGCCGTCCACACGCAGCGCGGCGCCAGAGGTGGCAGAGGCTTGTTCGGAACAGGCGTAGACCACCATGTTGGCCACTTCCTCGACGCTGGCCGGGCGGCCGATGATCGAGCTGGGCCGCGCACTGCGCACAAAGTCGATGCCGGCCTGTTCGATGCTCTTGCCTTCTTTCTCGGCCTGTTCCTTGAGCATGGCGACAAAACCGTCCGAGGCGGTGGGGCCGGGCAGCACGCTGTTGACGGTGACGCCGCTGTGGCGAGCCAACTTGGCCAGCCCACGCGCCAGCGACAGCTGGGCGGTCTTGGTCACACCGTAGTGCAGCATGTCCGGCGGAATGTTGAGCGCCGATTCGGAGCTGATGAACACAATGCGGCCCCAGCCGCGGGCCATCATGCCTTGTAGATAGGCCCGGGAGAGGCGCACGCCGGACATCACGTTGGTCTGCAGGTAGCTCTCCCAGAGCTCGTCGTCCACTTCAAAAAACGGCTTTGGACCATAAATGCCGGCGTTGTTGACCAGGATGTCGACCTCGGCGCAGGCCTTCATGATGGCCCGCGCGCCTGCGGCGTCGGACAGGTCGGCGGCGATGCCATCCAGTCCGGCATCGGGCACGTGCTCGCGTACCGCTTCAAGGCCGCGTTGCACGGAGTCCTCACTGCGGCCATTGAGCGTGACGTGGGCGCCGGCTCGGGCCAGGCCGATGGCGATTGCCAGGCCGATGCCGCCGGTAGAGGCAGTCACCAGGGCGCGCTTGCCGGAAAGATCAATCTGCATGGGAGCTCCTTGAGCGATGGGGATGAGGCGGCGCCTGTCGCCGCGCGCGGTTCCCCAGAGCTGGGGGCAGGGCAACGCGGTTTGAAAGGGTGGCTCGACGTAAGTCGAATCGCCCTGGGCATTCGGTGCGCCCTGGCACTCATGTCATCATGGACCAACGCTTTTTTATTGTTTCGCAGTGCTGGTCGCCGCTGCGATGGCCTTTGCCGATGAGTAGCCATGCCGCACCAAGCCTGTTCATGTGATGACGCCGCCCTGCTGCTCGCCTCGCGCCGTGTGGCCGAGGCCGCCGGGGCGAGCGGCGTGTGGCTGGCCACGGCCGAATCGTGCACCGGTGGCTGGATCGCCAAGTGTCTGACCGATCTGGCCGGCTCGTCGGCCTGGTTCCGCGGTGGCCTGGTCAGCTACAGCAACGAGGCCAAGCGGGGTTTATTGGGCGTCCAGGCGCAGGCATTGCAGACACACGGCGCGGTCAGCGAGGTGGTGGTTCGGCAGATGGCCGAAGGCGCATGCCGGGCCATGCAGGCCGACAGGACCGTGGCGGTGTCAGGGATCGCCGGCCCCGGCGGTGGCTCGGCGCACAAGCCCGTGGGTACGGTGTGGATCGCCTGGGCTGCCGCGGGGCTGACCACGCGTGCCGAATGCTTCCATTTTGCCGGCGACCGTGAAGCGGTGCGCCGGCAGAGCGTGCTCGCCGCCCTGACCGGGCTTGAGAAAACCCTGACAGGCTGACGTTGCCTTGGGACTGTGACGTTGGGCGGCGACGGTGTGGGATACTGGTCAGCGGCAATGGCCACATGTCGCAGCCCATGAGATCGACGGCAGGCATGCTTGGCCGCATCACCAGACCCGTTTCGAGGATGTATCACGATGGATGACAACAAGCGCCGCGCGCTCACCTCCGCCCTGGGCCAGATCGAAAAGCAGTTCGGCAAGGGCGCGGTCATGCGTATGGGCGATCGCACGCAGGCTGCGGTGGAAACCGTCTCCACCGGGTCGCTTGGTCTGGATATCGCGCTGGGCGTGGGTGGCCTGCCCAAGGGCCGCGTGGTCGAGATCTATGGCCCGGAATCGTCGGGCAAGACCACGCTGACTCTGCAGGCCATCGCGCAGTGCCAGAAGCAGGGCGGCACCGCCGCCTTCGTCGACGCCGAGCACGCGCTTGATCCCACCTACGCCGAAAAACTGGGCGTGAACGTGGACGACCTGCTGGTCAGCCAGCCCGACACCGGCGAACAGGCGCTGGAAATCGCCGACATGCTGGTGCGCTCGGGCGCGGTGGACATGGTGGTGGTCGATTCGGTCGCCGCGCTGACGCCGAAGGCCGAAATCGAGGGCGAGATGGGCGATTCGCACGTCGGCCTGCACGCTCGCCTGATGAGCCAGGCGCTGCGCAAGCTCACCGGCAACATCAAGCGTACCAACTGCCTGGTGATCTTCATCAACCAGATCCGCATGAAGATTGGCGTGATGTTCGGCAGCCCGGAAACCACCACCGGCGGCAACGCGCTGAAGTTCTACGCCTCGGTGCGCATGGATATTCGCCGCATCGGCGCGGTGAAGAAGGGCGACGAGGTCATCGGTTCGCAGACCCGCGTCAAAGTGGTCAAGAACAAGGTGGCGCCGCCGTTCCGTCAGACCGAGTTCGAGATTCTTTACGGTGAAGGCACCTCGCGCGAAGGCGAGATCATCGAGCTGGGCGTGGCGCAGAACCTGATCGACAAGGCCGGCGCCTGGTACAGCTACAAGGGTGACCGCATCGGTCAGGGCAAGGAAAACGTGCGCCAGTTCCTGAAGGACAATCCGGAAATCGCCAACGAGGTCGACACCGAGCTGCGCAAGCGCCTGCTGGTCAGCGCCAAGCCGGCAGCAGCGGCCGAAGAAGGCAGCGAGGCGGTCGAGGAGGCTTGATGCCGCCCGATTGCTTGCACACCCCGGTGGCTGCGTGAACGCCCGTGTTCGGTGCACGCAAACCCCGCAAGGAAAAGCCCAGGGTCAGCGCCTATGACAAGGCGCTGGCCCTGTTGGCGCGGCGCGAGCAATCGCGGCGCGAACTGAGCATGAAGCTGGCCCGCGCCGGCTATGAGCGCGATGAGGTGGAGCAGGCGCTCGACCGTCTGGCCGATGACCGCTACCAGGATGATGAGCGTTTTGCCGGCGTCATGGCGCGCAGTCGTGCCGGCCAGGGCTATGGCCCGGCGCGCATCCGGGCGGAGCTGAAAAGCCACGGCCTTTCCGATGCGCGTATCCGCGCCGAGCTGGACGCGCTGGAGGTGGACTGGCACGCCGAGGCGGCCGCGCAACTGCGCCGACGCTACCGTGAGCCGGCCGGTGATGATCTGGCCGAACGCGCGCGGCGCGCGCAATTCCTCTTGCGTCGCGGCTTTGCCGCCGCCACAGTAAGAGCGGTTACCCACGCCGATGTGGACGAGGCCGCTTGCGACGACTAAAGGCTCGCGACGCGCCCGTCCCTCGGTGCGTTCATTTATCCCAAGCCTTTTGACGTATCGCCGAGCCTCGATGAAAACAGCCCAGATCCGTTCCCGCTTCCTCGAATTCTTCGAATCCAAGGGCCACACCGTGGTGCCCTCGGCGCCGCTGGTGCCGGGCAACGACCCCACGCTCATGTTCACTGTTGCCGGCATGGTGCAGTTCAAGAACGTGTTCCTGGGCAGCGAGAAGCCCGGCTATACGCGTGCCGTGGATGTGCAGCGCTGCCTGCGTGCCGGCGGCAAGCACAACGATCTGGACTCGGTGGGCTACACCGCGCGCCACCACACCTTCTTTGAGATGCTGGGCAACTGGTCGTTCGGTGACTACTTCAAGCGCGAGGCGATCAGCTGGTCGTGGGAATTGCTGACCCAAGTATTTGGCCTGCCGGCCGAAAAGCTGACGGTTACCGTCTATCACACCGATGACGAGGCCTATGCGCTCTGGCGTGACGAGATTGGTGTGCCCGAGTCGCGCATCATCCGTATTGGCGACAACGGCGGCGCGCCCTATGCCTCGGACAATTTCTGGCAGATGGCCGATACCGGCCCGTGCGGTCCGTGCACGGAAATCTTCTACGATCACGGCGAGCACATTCCGGGCGGCCCGCCGGGCTCGCCGGAGGAAGATGGCGACCGCTTCATCGAGATCTGGAACCTGGTGTTCATGCAGTTCGACCGTCAGCCCGACGGCACCATGGCGCCGCTGCCGGCCCCGTGTGTGGACACCGGCATGGGTTTGGAGCGCCTGGCTGCGGTACTGCAGGGCGTGCACTCGAACTATGAGATCGACCTGTTCCAGACGCTGATCAAGGCCGCCGCCGAGCTGACCGACACCGCCGATATCGAGAACAAGTCGCTGCGCGTGATTGCCGATCACATCCGCGCCAGCGCGTTCCTGATTGTCGATGGTGTGCTGCCGTCCAACGAAGGCCGTGGCTATGTGCAGCGGCGCATCATCCGCCGCGCACTGCGTCACGGCTGGATGCTTGGTGTGCGCGGCGACTTCTTCTGGAAGATGGTCGCACCGCTGGTGGCCGAAATGGGCGAGGCCTATCCGGAGCTGGTGCAGGCGCAAGGTCGCGTCGAGCAGGTCATTCGCGCCGAGGAGCAGCGTTTTGGCGAAACGCTGGAGCAGGGCATGAAACTGTTCGACGAGGTCGCCGCGCGTGCGGGCAAGATGGTGCCGGGCGAAGAAGCCTTCCGCCTGTACGACACCTACGGCTTCCCGGTGGATCTGACCGCTGACATCGCGCGCGAGCGCGGCATGGACGTGGATATGGATGGCTTCAACGCCGCCATGAACCGCCAGCGCGAGCGTGCCCGTGCCGCCAGCCAGTTCGAGGCCAAGGCGCAGCTGCCCAGCGACTTGCTCAATCGCCTCGAGGCCACGGAATTTCTCGGTTACGACCGTCTCAGTGAAGATGCGTGCAAGGTTGCGGCCATCGTCGTGGATGGTCGCAGCGTCGATGCGTTGGCCGAGGGAGAGAAGGGCACTGTATTGCTCGATCGCACGCCGTTCTACGCCGAATCCGGCGGCCAGGTCGGCGATGCTGGCCTGCTGGAGCTGGGCGAGGGGCGCCTGGTCGTTACCGATACGCAAAAGCTGGCCGGTGCCTTCCATGGCCATGTTGGCACCTGGCAGGGCGCGCAACCGTTGCGCGCGGGCGATCTGGTGCGCGCGGTGGTTGATGGCGTGCGTCGCCAGGCCATCGTGCTCAACCATTCAGCCACGCATTTGCTGCATGCCGCGCTGCGCAAGGTGCTTGGCGAGCATGTGACGCAGAAGGGCTCGCTGGTGGCGCCGGACCGGTTGCGTTTCGACTTTGCGCACGGGCAGGCGGTCAGCGCCGAGCAACTGCGTCAGATCGAAACCCTGGTCAACGCCGAAGTGCGTCGCAACAGTGCCGCCGATGTGCACGAAATGGGCTATCAGGAGGCCATCGACTTTGGCGCCATGGCCTTGTTCGGCGAAAAGTATGGCGACCAGGTGCGCGTGCTGCGCATGGGGGAATTTTCCACCGAACTGTGCGGCGGTACGCATGTGTCGCGCACCGGTGATATCGGCCTGTTCAAGATCATCGGCGAGTCGGGCGTGGCCTCGGGCGTGCGGCGCATCGAGGCGCTCACCGGCGAGGCGGCGCTGGCGCACGTGGACCAGGAAGAATCGCGCCTGGCCGAACTGGGCCAGCTGCTTTCGACCAGCCCTGCCGATGTCGTCGACAAGTTGCGCCAGGTATTCGAACGCCAGAAAAAACTCGAGCGCGAGCT
The DNA here is from genome assembly GCF_011759385.1 of Oleiagrimonas sp. C23AA. Lineage (GTDB taxonomy): Bacteria > Pseudomonadota > Gammaproteobacteria > Xanthomonadales > Rhodanobacteraceae > Oleiagrimonas. Next base: position 179,540 of record NZ_JAARLY010000003.1, read on the forward strand.
GGAGTCGCTCAAGGCCAAGGCTGCCAGTGCCGCTTCTGGTGATCTGGCCGCGCAGGCGGCCGATGTGGATGGCATCAAGGTAGTGGCCGCGCGCATTGATGGCCTGGATGCCAAGTCATTGCGTGACAGCGTCGACCGGCTCAAGCAACAGCTAGGGGACTGCGTGGTGCTGTTGGCGGCCGGGAACGAAGGCAGGGTTTCGCTGGTCTCAGGTGTGAACGGCGCCGCGCTTGGCCGCCTCAAGGCGGGCGAGCTGGTGGCCGATGTAGCAGGAAAGATCAACGGAAAAGGCGGAGGTCGACCCGACATGGCGCAAGGTGGCGGTACCGATTCCCCCGAGCTCGATGATGCCCTTTCGGCGGTGCCCGACTGGGTGCGAGGCCGTATCGCGAAACCTTGAGGTGTGCCCGACAAGGGCCAGGATGCACAAATGGCACGTCGTTGCACCCGTCCGATGGGCTAGGTAGTATCCGCCGGACGTTTACGGCGCCCATTCGCGCAATATGAGCGTCTCGGCTCCATTTGGGGCCGTGCCGAGGCAAGCCGATGATGGCGGTGGGTCTTTCGGCGAAAACCATTCGCCGGTCTGCGACATGTGGCATTCAGGGGTGAAATGCCCATGATGGCGTGGCCCAGTGACCTGAGGACTAGGAGTACGAACCATGTTGATTTTGACCCGCCGTGTCGGGGAGACCCTGATGATCGGTGACGAGGTGACCGTCACTGTGCTCGGCGTGAAGGGCAATCAGGTGCGTGTTGGTATCAGCGCGCCAAAGGATGTGTCGGTGCACCGCGAGGAAATCTATCAGCGCATCAAGCGCGAGCATGACGATCCGGAAGCCGGCGCCGAGAATGACGCCGACTGAAACCTTTAAAAAGGGTTTGCGCGGTATGTTTCATGTGGCTATACTAGCCAGCTCGCAGCATTGATAGCTGCAAGGTCCCGGAGAGGTGCCCGAGTGGCTGAAGGGGCTCCCCTGCTAAGGGAGTAGAGGGTTAATCACCTTCTCGAGGGTTCGAATCCCTCTCTCTCCGCCAGATCTTCGAGGGGCCGTCAAGCGCGGCTCCTCATGAGTTCCAGGGTCTCCAGGCTGGTCGTTTTCATCGTGCGTATATGGCGCGTTTGGACGTCCATCCATGTCGGATGACCATTTCAGAATGCTGTTTTTGGCGGTCTGAAAAAATTTTTGAAAAAAGCGAAATCGGGTATTGACGGCGACGTCTCAAATCTGAATAATTTCGCTCCTCGCTTAACGGCCCTGACGAAACGTGGGGCGCAATAAGCAAAACAAATTGATGCGCCCGTAGCTCAGCTGGATAGAGTACCTGGCTACGAACCAGGCGGTCGGGAGTTCGAATCTCTCCGGGCGCGCCATTTTGAAGCGACAGTCGATCGGTTTTTCGGGTCAACTGTCAGATTCGGCGAAACGCCGGGTCGGCGGAGTTTCGAAGCCGCGGACATATGTTCACTTCGAAAACGGATTGACTGCGCTGTAGCGCGCCCGTAACATCGCAGAGCTTTGCTACGTGCAAAAATCAAGCGTGCATCGGGGTATAGCTCAGCCTGGTAGAGCGCCAGCTTTGGGAGCTGGACGTCGGGGGTTCGAATCCCTCTACCCCGACCAGAGCGCGCTCTTCACAGTGTCTGCGCCTGTAGCTCAACCGGATAGAGCATCGGCCTTCTAAGCCGAGGGTTGCAGGTTCGATTCCTGTCGGGCGCGCCAATGTAGTCGTTCGGTTGTGGTGGGCGTAGCTCAGCTGGTTAGAGTACCGGATTGTGATTCCGGATGTCGTGGGTTCGAGTCCCATCGTCCACCCCACTTTTCAAAAGGGCCGTTAGCTCAATTGGTAGAGCAGTTGACTCTTAATCAATTGGTTGTAGGTTCGAGTCCTACACGGCCCACCAATTAAAACAACGGCTTGCATAGCTGCAGGCCGTTGTTTTTTTTTGCCCCCGTGCATTGCCGGGAAGGGGCACCCCTTGATTGGTGCTGACCGCGCAGCAGGGGTTGACGGTTGCTGCGGTGCTTGTGCATACGCGCGATGCGACCGTAAAATGGTCGTCTTCCGTTCAAGGGAATCATCCACTTGCACCGGACGCTGCGACCTTTGTCGCAGCCTGGGGCGGCGGGGATGCGAAAGTGGCGGAATTGGTAGACGCACCAGGTTTAGGTCCTGGCGGGGCAACCCGTGCGAGTTCGAGTCTCGCCTTTCGCACCAACTCCCTTGAGGTAACCGGTCCGGATGGTCCGCGCATGGCGCTGTGGACGCGATCCGGGTGATGTATTCAAACGGGTGGCGCAAGATGCCGCCGCGGCGCCATCGATATGGCGGTATCAGGAGAGATCATGCAAGTTTCGGTTGAGAACGTCGGTACGCTCGAGCGCAAGCTGACGGTGAAGTTTCCGGCGGAGCGACTGGAATCGCAGGTCAGCGAGCGTCTGGCTCAGATGAGCCGCACGGTGCGCCTGAAGGGCTTTCGCCCGGGCAAGGTGCCGGCCAACGTCATCAAGCAGCGCTTCGGCGCGCAGGTGCGTGGCGAAGCGCTGTCCGAGCTGATCGGCAGCACCCTGCGCGAGGCGTTCGACAAGGAAGACCTGCGCCCGGTGGCGCAGCCCTCGATCGATACCACCGGCGAAGCCGAGGACGGCGATATTGCCTACACCGCCTCCTTCGAGGTGATGCCGGAATTGCCGGAAGTGGACGTAGCCAAGCTGGAGATTCAGCGCCCGGTGGCCGCGGTGACCGACGCCGACATCGACACCATGGTCGAAACCCTGCGTCAGCAGCGCCGCAGCTTCGAGGTGGTCGAGCGTGCCGCGAAGGCCGACGACTTTGTGATGTTCGAGTACAGCGCCGAAGCCGGTGACTACCGCTTCCCCGAGGAAGGCCTGGAGCGCGCCGGCAGCGTGGTCGGTTCCGGCCAGCTGTTCAAGGCGCTGGACGAGGCCCTGACCGGCCACAGCGCTGGCGACGAGTTCGAGCAGGAAATCACTTTCCCGGAGGATTTCCGCAACGAGAACCTGGCCGGCAAGACCGCCAAGGTGCAGTTCAAGATCATCAAGGTGCAAGAGCCCAACCTGCCGGAGGTGGACGCCGAGTTCGTGGCCATCTTTGGTGTCAGCGACGGTTCGGTCGAGACGTTCCGCAAGGAAGTGCGCGCCAACCTGGAGCGCGAGCTCAAGGCCGCGCTGATGGGCCGCCTGAAGTCGGAAGTGGCCGAAAAACTGGCCGAGTCGCAGGAAGATTTCGAGGTGCCGCAGGTGATGGTGCGCGCCGAAGCTGAAGGTCTGGTCCGCAACATGATCGGCAAGGATCGCGAAATTCCCGAGCAGATGTTCGAGTCGGCCAAGCCGATGGCCAAAAAGCGCGTCATGGCGGCTCTGCTGATGGGCGAGATTGCCCGCAAGCAGGAGCTGGAAATCGACCGCGCCCGCGTTTCGGACATGCTGGCGGCGATCGCCTCCACCTACGAGGAACCGGAGAAGGTCATTGAACTGTACAACTCCGACCCCCAGTTGATGCAGGGTCTGCAAAATCGCGTCATGGAAGATCAGGTGGCCGAGTGGGTGGCCGACAACGCCAACACCACCGACCAGTCACTGAGCTTCGATGAGGTGATGCGCCCGAACCAGGGTTGAGGCATTCTCAACCCTAAAGAAGCATCAACCGGAGACAACACCCGTGGAACCGATCCAGAACCTGAACCTGGTGCCGATGGTCGTCGAGCAGACCGCTCGTGGCGAACGCTCCTTCGACATCTATTCGCGCCTGCTCAAGGAGCGTGTGGTGTTCCTGGTCGGCCCGGTGGACGACCACATGGCCAACCTGGTGGTCGCGCAGCTGTTGTTCCTGGAGTCTGAGAATCCGGACAAGGACATCAGCCTGTACATCAACAGCCCCGGCGGTTCGGTGACCGCGGGGCTGGCGATCTACGACACCATGCAGTTCCTCAAGCCCGATGTCAGCACCATGTGCATCGGCCAGGCGGCCAGCATGGGTGCGTTGCTGCTGACTGCCGGGGCGGCCGGCAAGCGCTATTCGCTGCCGCACTCGCGCGTGATGATCCATCAGCCGTGGGCTGGTGGCATCTCCGGTCAGGCCACCGACATCGAGATCCATGCCCGTGAGATTCTGGCCATGCGTGAGCGTCTGAACGCCATTCTGGCCCAGCACACCGGTCAGCCGGTCGAGCAGATCGCCCGCGATACCGAGCGTGACCGCTTCATGAGCGCCGACGAGGCCAAGCAGTACGGCCTGATCGACGCCGTGCTCGACAAGCGCCCGGGCGAGAGCGTCAAGTCGGCCTGACAGGCCGCTTTTGCATGGCATTGACGCCGCCCGCGCCTGCATGGCAGGCGCGGGTGGCTATGCTATCCTCGGCTTGTAAGCCAAGCACTACCGGGACCACAGCATGAGCGACGAGCGGCAGGGCCGTTCCAACGACAGCGGCAAAATTCTCTACTGCTCCTTTTGCGGCAAGAGCCAGCACGAGGTACGCAAGCTGATTGCGGGCCCGTCCGTGTTCATCTGCGATGAGTGTGTCGAGCTCTGCAACGATATTATCCGCGAAGAGCTGGAGGAGAAGGCCGCCTCGGGCCGGGCGCAGCTGCCCAAGCCCAAGGAAATCATGGAGACGCTGGACCAGTACGTGGTCGGGCAGACCCGCGCCAAGAAGGCGCTGTCGGTGGCGGTCTACAACCATTACAAGCGGCTGGAATCGCGCCAGAAGGGCGACGATGTCGAGCTGTCCAAGTCCAACATTCTGCTGATCGGCCCGACCGGTTCAGGCAAGACGCTGCTGGCCGAGACGCTGGCGCGCCTGCTCAACGTGCCGTTCACCATCGCCGATGCCACCACGCTGACCGAAGCCGGTTACGTGGGTGAGGATGTGGAAAACATCATCCAGAAGCTGCTGCAAAAGTGCGACTACGACGTCGACAAGGCGCAGTCAGGCATCGTCTACATCGACGAAATCGACAAGATTTCGCGCAAAAGCGAGAATCCGTCGATCACGCGCGATGTGTCCGGCGAGGGTGTGCAGCAGGCGCTGCTGAAGTTGATCGAGGGCACACTGGCCTCGGTGCCGCCGCAGGGTGGCCGGAAGCATCCGCAGCAGGAGTTCCTGCAGGTCGACACCAAGAACGTGCTGTTCATTTGTGGTGGCGCGTTTGCCGGCCTGGACAAGGTGATCCAGCAGCGCTCGGAAACCACCGGCATCGGCTTCTCGGCCGAGGTGCGTTCCAAGGAGCGCAAGCGGAATCTGGGCACGCTGCTGGCCGACGTCGAGCCGGACGATCTGGTGCGTTTCGGCCTGATTCCCGAGTTTGTCGGCCGTCTGCCGGTGGTCGCCACACTGGACGAGCTGGACGAGGATGCGCTGGTTCAGATCCTGGTCGAGCCCAAGAACGCCGTCACCAAGCAGTTCAAGAAGCTGTTCGAGATGGAAGGCGTGGAGCTGGAGTTCCGCCCCGAGGCGCTCAAGGCCATCGCTACCAAGGCGCTCAAGCGCCGCACCGGTGCCCGTGGCCTGCGCACCATCCTCGAGCAGGTGCTGCTTGACACCATGTACGAGCTGCCGTCGCTGGAGCATGTCAGCAAGGTGGTGGTCGACGATGCCGTGATTGAAGGTCAGGCCGAGCCGTACCTGATCTACCGTGGCAACCTGCAGCAGCAGCGTGCCATCGGTGACGGTAGCAGTGGCGCGGCATAAAGGCGTCCGTTGCCCGCGCGTCTTCGCGGTCATGTCATTGCAAGGGCGTCCTTTGGGCGCCCTTGTCGTATCTGGCTCCCCGTGACCATTGGTCGTCGTGGCGTGCTGTGCGTCCCTTGATGGCGCCGCCGGGAGCCTCCACTTGACCTATATCGGACCCGCAGCGCAGGCTCGGGTCACGCTTCGATCTTTCAGGAAGTGATCATGCCAGAGAACCCCACCATTTCAGCCGGCACGTTGCACCAGGGCCTCCCGGTCCTGCCGCTGCGCGATGTAGTCGTCTACCCGCACATGGTGATCCCGTTGTTTGTGGGTCGCGACAAATCCATGCGCGCGCTCGAGTCGGCGATGGAAAACGAGCGCCAGATCGTGCTGGTTGCGCAAAAGAGCCCGGATGTCGACGATCCCCAGGCGGACGACCTTTACGACATCGGCACGCTTGCAAGCGTGCTTCAGCTGCTGAAGCTGCCCGACGGCACCGTCAAGGTGCTGGTCGAGGGCGCCTCGCGCGTGTCCATTTCCAACTACACCGAAGCCGAGGGCATGTTTACCGCCGACACGCGCGTCATCGAGTCCGACTACAGCTCGGACGAGCGCGAGCTGGATGTGGTTTCGCGTACGCTGGTGTCGCTGTTCGAGCAGTTGGTCAAGCAAAGCCGCAAGCTGCCACCGGAAGTGATGTCCACACTGTCGGGCATCGACGATCCTTCGCGCCTGGCCGATACCATTGCCGCGCACCTTTCGGTGCGCCTGGCCGACAAGCAGAAGGTGCTGGAAACGGCCGATGTCGGCGCGCGCCTGGAGCAGCTGATCGGCCTGGTCGACGGCGAGATGGATCTGCAGCAGGTCGAAAAGCGCATCCGCGGCCGCATCAAGTCGCAGATGGAAAAGAGCCAGCGCGAGTACTACCTCAACGAACAGATGAAGGCCATCCAGAAGGAGCTGGGTGAGGGTGAGGAAGGCGCCAACGAGATCGAGGAGCTGACCAAGAAGATCGACACCATCGGCATGCCCAAGCCGGTGCTGGCCAAGGCGCGTCAGGAGCTTTCCAAGCTCAAGCAGATGTCGCCGATGTCGGCCGAAGCCACGGTGGTGCGCAACTATCTGGACTGGCTGGTCGGGGTGCCATGGAAGAAGCGGGGCAAGGTGCGCAAGGACCTGAAAATGGCGCAGGACGTGCTCGACGCCGATCACTTCGGCCTGGAGAAGGTCAAGGAACGCATTCTTGAGTATCTGGCCGTGCAGCAGCGCGTCAATACCATGAAGGGCCCGATCCTGTGTCTGGTCGGACCGCCCGGCGTGGGCAAGACCTCACTGGGTCAGTCCATTGCCAAGGCTACCAACCGCAAGTTTGTTCGCATGAGCCTTGGCGGCGTGCGCGACGAGGCCGAGATTCGCGGTCATCGGCGTACCTATATCGGCTCCATGCCCGGGCGCATCGTGCAGAACCTCAACAAGGTCGGCACCAAGAACCCGCTGTTCGTGCTGGACGAAATCGACAAGATGTCCACCGACTTCCGCGGCGATCCGTCCTCGGCGTTGCTGGAAGTGCTGGATCCGGAGCAAAACCACACCTTCAACGATCATTACCTTGAGGTCGACCTGGATCTGTCCGAGGTGATGTGGATTGCCACGGCCAATTCGCTGAACATCCCCGGCCCGCTGCTGGACCGCATGGAGGTGATCCGCATCCCCGGCTATACCGAGGACGAGAAGATCGCCATTGCCCAACGCTACCTGCTGCCCAAGCAGCTCAAGGCCAATGGCCTCAAGGACGGCGAGCTGAGCGTGTCCGAGGGCGCCATCCGCGACATCGTGCGCTACTACACGCGTGAGTCGGGTGTACGCAATCTGGAGCGCGAGGTGGCCCGCATCTGCCGCAAGGTGGTCAAGGAGATCGCGCTGGAAGGCCCGGCACCGACCAAGTCCACCGCGGCCAAGGCCAAGGGCAAGGCTGCGTCGAAAAAGGCCAAGAGTGCGGCTCCGGCGGCGCCGAGCACGCGCAAGGTCGACGTGCGCAACCTGGACAAGTATCTGGGGGTGCGTCGTTTCGACTTCGGCCGCAAGGAGCAGCAGAACGAAATCGGCCTGGTCACCGGCCTGGCCTGGACCCAGGTGGGCGGTGACCTGCTCTCCATCGAGGCCTCGGTGGTGCCGGGAAAGGGCAAGCTGGTGCACACCGGTCAGCTGGGCGACGTGATGAAGGAGTCGATCCAGGCGGCGTTGTCAGTGGTGCGTGCGCGTGCCGACCGTCTGGGCATCGACCCGGACTTCCATCACCAGCATGACATCCACATCCACGTGCCCGAGGGTGCCACGCCCAAGGACGGCCCCAGCGCCGGTATTGCCATGTGCACGGCACTGGTATCGGTGCTGACCAAGGTGCCGGTGCGCTCGGAAGTGGCGATGACGGGCGAGATCACTTTGCGTGGGCGCGTGCTGCCGATCGGCGGGCTCAAGGAGAAGCTGCTGGCGGCCCATCGCGGTGGCATTACCACGGTGATCATCCCGCAGGAGAACGAGAAGGATCTGGCCGATATCCCGTCCAACATCACCGATTCGCTGGAGATTCATGCGGTGCGTTGGATCGACGAAGTGTTGGATGTGGCACTTGAAAGGCCGCTGGGTCCGCCACCCAAGGACGGCGAAAAAGCCAAGGCCCCACTGCAGGGCAAGGGCAAGCGCGAATCCTCGCGGCCCGGCGCCCGGCGCACGCATTGATGTGTTAGTGCGCTGATTGCCAAGAAAAAAGGGTGATCACCTTGCGGTGGTCGCCCTTTTTTTGTAAGGGCGGTGAAAGTGTTTCGCAAAACCCTCGCGATCTTCGGAAAACCTTGGTATTTCTTGTATTGCGGACCCTTGGGGGCACTGGTATAAAGGCTAGCACCGCAGTCCCCGCGCCACGGTTCGTCGCGCTGCGAAGGGCTGGGGTGGAATCGCAAGGGGGAGCTGACAGACATGTCAGTCGGTGGCTCTGCCTCGTCTCATCGACTACGCGGCCGCACACACTTAAAGTTTTTAGGGAGTGACTCAATGAACAAATCCGAATTCATCGCCGCCATCGCCGAATCGGCCGACATGACCAAGGCCGACGCCGGCCGTGCCGTCGAGGCCTTCACCGAGGTGGTGAAGAACACCCTGAAGAAGGGTGACACCGTGTCGCTGGTGGGCTTTGGCACCTTTGACGTGCGCAAGCGCGCCGCCCGTACCGGTCGTAATCCGCGTACCAACGAGACCATCAAGATCAAGGCTTCGAAGGTTCCGGCCTTCAAGGCTGGCAAGGCGCTCAAGGACGCATTAAACTAAGCGCTTTGCCGGGTGCTTAGCTCAGCGGTAGAGCGTCTCCTTTACACGGAGAGGGTCGGGGGTTCGATCCCCTCAGCACCCACCAGGCAGCGGAGCGGTAGTTCAGCTGGTTAGAATGCTGGCCTGTCACGCCGGAGGTCGCGGGTTCGAGTCCCGTCCGCTCCGCCACGTTTAGATGAGGGCGCCCGCGCGGCGCCCTTGTTGTTTCAAGTCGCCGAGCTGGCGGCACCAAGACCGCGGAACCGATCCATGCTGCAGAGCCTGCGCGAGAAAACCCAAGGTTGGCCGGCGAAGGTCATCTTCGTCATTTTGATTTTCGTGTTCTCGTTCTTCGGTATCGAGTCGTACTTCCAGAGCCACACCGACACGTATGTGGCCAAGGTCGGCAAGCACGAGATTTCGCAGCAGGACTTCCAGAGCCGGTTGAACAACCTGCGCCGCCAGCTCTCCCAGCAGCAGGGTGACAAATACGACCCCAGCTATCTGGAGAAGCCGGCCGTCAAACAGCGCGTGCTTGATGGCCTGGTCGATCAAGCCCTGCTGCAGCAGGCCACCGACAAGCTGGGTCTGGTGGTGTCCACGGCGCAGTTGCGCAGCGAGATTGCCAACTATCAGGCCTTCCAGGTCGATGGCAAGTTCAGCCCGGACGCTTACCGGGCGGTGCTGGCCTCACAGGGCATGAGTCCGCAGCAGTTCCAGGATGAGGTGCGCGGCGACCTGCAGACGCAATTGCTGCCCGGCGCCATCAGCCAGTCGCAGATCATCACCGATGCCGAGATCGACCAGTACCTGAAGCTGCGCCTGCAGACCCGCGACGTGCGATACGCAGTGCTGGCGCGCCCGCAGCCGGCTGACGACAAGGTTAGCGACAAGGCCGTGGCCGATTACTACAAGGCCCACCAGAAGCAGTTCATGACGCCCGAGCAGGTGTCGCTGAACTACATCGAGCTGAACGCAGCGGACATGCCCGCCGGGAAAGCGCCGAGCGATGATGACCTGCGCAAGCTCTACGTTGAAAACAAAGCCAAGTATGTGCAGCCCGAGCAGCGCGAGGTCTCGCACATCCTGATCAAGGTACCCTCCAATGCCACCCCGGCGCAGCAGAAGGCGGCCCTGGCCAAAGCCAAGAAGATTGACGCCGAGGTCACGCCGGCCAACTTCGCCAAACTGGCCAAGCAGTACTCGGACGACTTGGGCTCCAAGTCCGAGGGCGGCAGCCTGGGCTGGATCGAGAAGGGTGTCACCAACAAGGCCTTCGAGGACACGCTGTTCTCGATGGACAAGGGACAGATTTCCAAGCCGGTGCTCTCGGCCGAGGGCTATCACATCATTTATCTGCAGGATGTGCGCGCCGGCAAGGCCAAACCGTTCGCCCAGGTCAAGGACCAGCTGGCGCAGCAGGCCCAGAAGGATGCGCGCGACAAGGCCTACAATGATCTGGCCAGCAAGCTGACCGATGGCATTTACCAGGATCCTTCGTCGCTGGAGCCGATCGCCAAGCAGTTGGACCTGAAAATCCAGCACACCGGACTGTTCAGCCGCGACGGTGCCAAGAGCGGTATCGCGGCCAACCCCAAGGTGGTCAAGGTTGCCTTCTCCGACAGCGTGCTGGCGCAGAGCAACACCTCCGATCCAGTCAGCTTGGGTGACAAGCACATCGTCGTGGTGCACGTGAACCAGCATCAGGCCTCAAAGCCCAAGCCGCTGGATCAGGTGGCCGATCAGATTCGTCAGGACATCATCAGCGATCGTGTCGACGCGCAGGCCAAGAAGCACGCCGATGCGCTGTTGGCCAAGCTCGACAAGGGTGCGGATCTGGACAAGGTGGTCGCCGACGCCAAGTCGGTGCAGGACGTGAAGGGTGCCAAGCGCGGTCAGCAGGGAGTACCGGCACCGGTGCTGCAGCAGGCCTTCACCATGCCGCATCCGGCCAAGGGCAAGTCCCGTTATGCGCTGGCCGATCTTGGCCATGGCAAGTACGCCCTGGTCGCGGTGGACGCGGTGCACGCCGGTGATCTGTCGCAGGTCAGCAAGCCCGAGCGCACCATGCTGCGTGCGCAGATGCAGCGCGCCATCGGCACGGAGGCGACGCAGGAGTTCATCGATGCGCTGCGTAAGCGTACCGATGTCAAGGAAGTACCCAGTCGTATGTAAGGGCACTTGCCTTAACGCAAGCCATAAAAAGGCCGCCCTCCGGGGCGGCCTTTTTTTTCAGCGTCTGGATTGCATCACGCTACGTGACACTCACGCAGTGCGCTGCAGGTAAGGTCAGTGTCAGGGCGCACTGACGCTGAGGGTCTGCCCTGGATGCAGCGTGGAGCCTTTGAGGTGGTTCCAGCGCTTGAGCTGGTGCACCGAGACATGAAACTTGTGTGCCACCATCCACAGGCTGTCGCCGCTGTGCACGGTGTAGCTGTCGGGGCGATTGGCCTTGGCGATCTCGGCCTCGCTCGGTGGGTGGCTGGCCAGGGTCGCCAGCAGCGTGGTCTTGGCCGCGGCTGGTAGCAGCAGGTGGCGCGGGGCATGTGCCGGCATGCGGTCGTGGATGTACGCCGGGTTGAGCTGACGTACTTCCGACAAGGGCAGCTGCGCCAGGCGCGCGACCAGCTTCAGGCTCAGCGCCTGTTTCAGCGTCACTTCCTGAAGGCGTTGCGGTGGCGGCAGGTCGGGCAGGGTAATGCCGAACCTGGCCGGCTGGCGGATCACGCAGGCCACTGCCAGCAGCTTGACCAGGTGCCGGTGCACGCCGGGGCTGACCATGCTCGGGATGACCGGATGGCGCGGCGGCATGCCGTGCTGCTTGATCAGCCCGCGCAGGCGGTATTCGCCGGCATTGTAGGCCATGTCGACGATGCGCCAGTCGTGCCAGCGGTCGTAATAGCTGCGCAGCATTTTCATGACCGCATCGGTGGCACTGATGCGATCCAGCCGGCCGTCGTAGTCCTGATCCATAGCCAGGCCCAGCGAGCGCCCGGTGATCGGCATGATCTGCCACATGCCGGCGGCGCGTCCGCGGCGTGGCTTGACGCCATCGAAGTGGCTTTCGATCCATGGCAGCAACACGAACTCGCCGGCGACGCCGTGTCGCGCGGCCGCTTCGTCGATATAGGCCAGGGTGGGCATGGCCCAGCGCAGCTTGGCCTCGAAGCCTCGCCGGTTGTGCGTGATGCGCTGGGCGCGACGCAGGATGGCCGGATCGCCGTCGCAGTCATCCAGCGCCAGCCGTGAGCGCAGGTCGCCCCAGAAGTCCTCCGGCAGCGGTGGTGGCTTGAGCAGTGCGGGCGGCGCGCCGGTGAGCGCCGGTGCCACGGGCGGCGGCGCCTTCACTGTCGGTTTGTGGGCCGGGGCGTGGGTGCCGGGCAGGCTGGCGCAGGCGCTGAGTGCGGCGGAGGCCGCGACCACGTAGACGGTGCGCCACCTCATGCGGAGAACGTGTCCTTAGCTTGGCGCAACGCGGCAAAGCGCGCCGTGGTGTCGGCGTCGGCATCACGCTCGGCGGCCCAGCGGCGCACGTCGGGCGCCTCGGTCCGCAGGAACGGATTGAGCGCCTTTTCCGTGGCCAGCGTGCTGGGCACACTTGGCTGTCCGGCCTCGCGCCAGCGTGCGATCTGCTTACGGTAACGGGCAAGCTGCGGCCGTTGCGGTTCCACGCTGGCGGCAAAGGCGGCGTTGGCCTGTGTGTACTCGTGCGCGCAGCAGACCAGCGTGTCGTCGGGCAGCGCGCTCAGTTTGGCCAGCGACTGCACCATCTGCGCGGGCGTGCCCTCGAACAGGCGCCCGCAGCCCAGGCTGAAAAGCGTGTCGCCGCAGAACAGGCAGCCCTCGCCCACATAGGCAATATGGCTGCGCGTGTGGCCGGGAACTTCCAGCACGCTGAAGCTTGCGGCCGGGTGCGACAACTGCACATGATCGCCTTCGCCGACACGTTTGGCGTCGATGCCGATACGCTCGTCGCGCGGCGCGAAGACCTGCGGCGCATGGCGTTGCACCAGTTCGGCCACGCCGCCGATGTGATCATCGTGATGGTGGGTCAGCAAGATCGCCGTGAGGGCCAACCCCCGTGCTTTCAGAGCCTGTTCCACCGGTGCCGCCTCACCCGGGTCGACGACCAGGGCGTGGCCGTTGTCGTCGGCCAATAGCCAGATGTAATTGTCGGACAGCGCAGGCAGGGGCACAGGTTGCACGTCAGGGACCTCGTCGTGTCAGGGGGTTCATTCATGGACAGGCAATCGGGCACTATATCAGCGCCTTTACGCGAGCGGATTCGGGTGCTGTTAACCTATGTCATCACCCGTTTGCTGCCCGGCCTTCGCTGCCATGCCCGTCTGCACTCCGGCTATCTACGCCCAGCCTGCCGTCAAGGCGCTGCTCGCCGACGAGGCGGCCGCGTTGCTGCCCGAGCTTGGCGGATTGGCCGGCGCGCACGGCCTCTTGCTGAGCGGTGCCGACATGCGTCCGCCGCGCACGCCCATGCTCGATTGCTGGACGCATCTTTCGGCGCGTTCTGATCGGCGTTGGGAGGGTGACATCCGGGCGCGACAGGATGAGCCGCTGCCGTTTGCCGATGACAGCATGCGCGTGGTGGTGCTGGCGCATGCGCTGGAGCAGGTCAGCCATCCGGTGGCCTTGCTGGACGAGGCGCGGCGGGTGCTGGCCGGCGATGGCCTGCTGGCCATTACCGGCTTTCATCCGGCCAGTTTGTGGACGCCCTGGCTGGCCTGGAAGGCGCGTCAGGGGGCCATGCCCGTGTTGAGCATGCCGGCCCGATGGCAGCTGCGCCTGCGCGGACGCGGTGTACGGGTGTACGCGGTGCGCCGCTTCGGTCACAGTTGGCCGTTGACGCGTTCGCACGCGGGCGAGAATCAGGCCGGTGGCGGGTACCTGCTGCTGGCACGCAAGCAAACCAACGTGGTCACGCCGTTACGGACGCGCAACCTGCGTGCGCCGCCGTCGTCGTTGACCGCGGTCAGCTGGGCCCCCGGGCTGCAGCGGGAGAGTGCATGAGTGAGGCAATGACGGCGGTGGAGCTGTTCACCGATGGCGCCTGTCTGGGCAATCCCGGTCCGGGTGGCTGGGCGGCGCTGCTGCGCTCGGGCAAGCACGAGCGGCTGCTGGTGGGCGGTGAAGCGCTCAGTACCAACAATCGCATGGAGCTGATGGCGGCCATTGCCGGCCTTGAGGCGCTCAAGCGCGCCTGTCAGGTGCGTCTGGTCACCGACTCCAAATATGTCATGCAGGGCATCGAGCAATGGGTGCCGCGCTGGCGCCAGAATGGCTGGAAGACGGCCGACAAGAAGCCGGTGAAGAATCAGGACCTGTGGATGCGCCTGGATGCGGCGCGCCAGGATCACGCCATCACCTGGGAGTGGGTCAAGGGCCACGCCGGCCATGTGGAGAACGAGCGGGTGGACGAAGCGGCCCGCGCCGAGGCAGAACGTTTGAGGGATGCGGCATGAACCAGCACGTGCGTCACATCGTGCTCGATACCGAAACCACCGGTCTTGAAGTGCATCTGGGCCATCGCCTGATCGAAATCGGTGCGGTGGAAATGGTTGGCCGGCGCCTGACCGGTGAAAACTTCCACACCTACCTCAACCCCGAACGCGCCATCGATGAAGGCGCGCGCCAGGTCACCGGCATAGAGGATGAGTTTCTGCTCGACAAGCCGAAGTTCGCCGAGGTGGTCGAGCGCTTCATCGAGTTCATTCGCGGTGCCGAGCTGATCATCCACAACGCCGCGTTCGACGTCGGCTTCCTGGATGCCGAGCTCAAGCGTGCCGGTGCGCAGTATGGCTGCATCGCCGACCATTGCACCGTGCTCGACACGCTGGCCATGGCGCGCGAGATGTATCCGGGGCAGCGCAACAGCCTGGACGCGCTGTGCAAGCGCCTGGGCGTGGACAACGCCCATCGCGAGTTGCACGGCGGCCTGCTCGATGCGCAGCTGCTGGCGGATGTCTACATCGCCATGACCTCGGGCCAGGTCGCGCTGGACCTGGGCTTTGCGCAAGGCGAGGGTGAGCAGGCCGAGCGCGTGCAGGCGGTGAACTTGAGTCGTCGCCCGCGCGTGCTGCGCGCCAGCGAGGCCGAGCTGGGTGCCCATGCCAAGCGGCTGGATGCTCTGGACAAGGCCGCCGGCAGCAGCCTCTGGCGCCAGCTGGAAACGGCCGGCGAGGCCAGCGTCGAGGCTTAAGCGCCGACGCGCGGCGCCAAGGTGCGCGGCGTGGCCGCTAGTGCGTCGCCAGCCTCAACAGCACCACGGTGACATTGTCCGGCGCGCCGGCGTCCAGCGCCTTCAGCAGCAGCTGATCCACGCACTCCTGCGCGGAAAGATCGTTGCGCCCGACGATGGCGGCGATCTGGCTGTCGCTCAGGCATTCGGTCAGCCCGTCCGTGCACAGCATGAAGCGCATGCCCGGCTCCAGCCGTCCCTGCACGCAGGCCACATGCAGATCGGTCGGTGCGGTCACGCCCAGTGCCTGGGTGACGACGTTGCGCCTGGGGTGCTCGCGCGCCTGGGTGTCGTTGATGACGCCTTGTTCGACCAGCTCCTGCACCAGCGAGTGATCGTGCGAGAGGCGTTTCAGGCCCTGGTGCCACAAATACACGCGGCTATCGCCAACCCAGCACACCTCGAACTGCTCGCCGTCCAGTTTCAGGGCCGCCAGCGTGGTGCCCATCGGCAGCTGCCCTTCGCACTTGCCGCGTTGGGCGACAATGCGCGCGTCGGTCTGGCGAATGGCCGCTTCCAGGCGCTGGCCGCGCTGCATGTCGGCAACCACGCCGTCGCGGGCCAATGTGGCGGCCAATTCGCCATGGGCATGTCCGCCCATGCCATCGGCCACCAGAAACAGGCGCAGTCCCGGGTCGGCATAATAGGTGTCTTCGTTGCGCTTGCGGCGCAGGCCGACGTGGGTGGCGTGTCCGAATTCGATCATGGAAGGGGTAGAAGGGGCCGCATCAGGGGTGTCGCGGCAGCATGAAGCAAGCGCCGGCTATTGTCACGGGCTTCATCAGCACGTATAGTGCGCGCCCTCGCATCACGAATCGTTTCCGATTCCAGCGGCCTGTCCACGCCGCGATGCAGCACCTTCGGAGAGGTGGCAGAGTGGTCGAATGCGCCGGACTCGAAATCCGGTATACGGGTCTCCCGTATCGAGGGTTCGAATCCCTCCCTCTCCGCCAGTATCAAGGAAAGCCCGGCTTATGCGCCGGGCTTTTTTTGTTGCCGATCGCTCCGCAAAAAGTCCGGTGCTCCGCAAGTTATTTGGATTTCGGCTTTAGGCGAACCGTCGGATTGACCTTGTCTCCGCGGCGCTGCCGCACGTAATGCTCAGTCATGGCCAGGTTCTGATGGCCGAGCTGTTGCTGTGCTTTTCGGATGTCACCGGTCTGGTCGGTGGTGTCGGTGCCGGCCTTCGCGCGCAGATCCCTGAACTGGATATCCGTTGGTAGTCGAGCCGCCGTGCGCGCATCCTGCCAGTGCTTCTGCAGCGTTTTGATGGATGGCGGCTGGCCGTTGTCGAGCACCACCAGGCGCGTGCTATACACCGGGTTCTCGCGCTTGCGCGCTTTCACGCGCGCAATGATGGCGCGCAGCTCGGCGTCGATGGTGACGCGCAGCTTCTTGGAGGTCTTGCCTTGGCGAACCTCCAGGCAGCCATCCTTGATGTGCGCCTCGTCCATGCGAAGCGTGTCCGCCGGGCGCTGGCCGGTGAGGTAAGCCAGGCCCATGGCGTCGTGCAGCATCTGGCTGGCTTTTTCCCACATTGATGTGTAGGCATCGTCCTCGACGTAGATGTCCCGTCCTGTCTCCGAATTGCCCTTGATGCCAGCGCAGGGGTTGGGCAGCGCGGTATACCTCTCTCCACGTGACCAGTTCCAGATGTGCGACAGCAGCGCTCTTTCCCGATTGGCGCGCACCTTGGCGGTCTTGCTGCGCCACCGGATGTACTGCTTCACATGCTGGGGCGTGATGGCGTCCAGGGGGCATGGCGGGTTGTCGAAGAACTCGATCAGCTTGGCCAGCTCGGCCGCGTTGTCTACCTGTGTTCGTGGCGCCTTGGTCGGAATGACTTCGGCGCGATAGCGGTCGGCAACGTAGCGGAAGCTGATGACCTGCTGCGGCTTCTCCATGCCCTCGCGCTCGATCTCAGCCCACCGCTTGATGGCAAGACCATAATCAGGCCCAAGGGGTTCTTCACGCCTCGGCTTTCCGCACGGGTGGCAGCGCGACGCGCCGGTGCGCCTACGGCTTTTTTCCCAGCTCGTCCCGGATCACCACGTTCTCAAGCATCTGCTCGGCCGGCAGCTTTTTCAGCCGCGCGTTCTCTGTCTCCAGCTCCTTCAGACGCCTGGTGTCCGGCACGCTCATGCCACCGAACTTGCTGCTTTACAGGTAATAGGAGGCCTCGCTGAAACCGTGCTTGCGGCATAGCTCCTTTACCTACTTCACCTCCTTCACCGGCAGGCCCGCTTTCGCCTCACGCAGGAAGCCGGTGATCTGTGCTTCGGAAAAGTGCTTCCTTACGTCCAATCTCCTTCAGTTGAGGAATTGGACTTCAAACCTCGGTGCTACTCAAAATTGGGGAACGTCGAACCCCCTCATAATCGCGAATGGCGTATTCTTTCGCATCCTTAATGGGGGACCGCGCCAGCATCGCGGCAATCTCATCCCTGATCCCACCTGCATCCTGATGGGCGTCGATCCATGTGCCATGAAGATAGCCGTTATTGTAGGCAGCCAGGCAGGCAACATAGATGCGGGGGCTGGTATTGGGTTGGTTGGTCACGTCTCTGATCCTATGGTCTGAAGGTCAGCGAAGCGGAACGTCGCGCCTAATCTTCTGGCCGTCGCCGAGACCGGGGTAGCAACGGGCAATGGTGACCGGGGTGGGGGGATCACCCGGCTTGCATAAGCCCCTTGGGGCGCGGAAGGCAGGGGAAACCTCCCCGAACGGTTCCACTTCTCTTGCTGGCGAGGGGCGAAGCCCTTAGACATCTGCGGAGAGAAACGTGTGGCGATAGCCACGTACCGCTGCTAACCAGAAACAATGATATGAATTTGAATTCTCAAGTGAATGGCGCTCGAACGAGGCAAAGAATTGATGGCGGAAAGACCTTACTTCAAGAAGTCAATTGCTGAGCTGGAGGCGGTGTTTGCGAACAGCCGAGCGAACAGTGAAACGCTACTCCAACTCTTGCATGAGCTGGAATTCCGCAGCACGCAGCGCGCCTTTGCTCTCAAAGACAAAGTTCTTGCTGCCAACGAAAGCAAACCTCTGGGCACGGCTCCGCCCCCACTTTCCCGTAAAACGGCCGCCTTGAAACCAAAAGTGGTTGACAAACCTGACCAGAATGATGGACAGGCAGCTTCTTCTGGACCGGGGCAACCGATAGAAAAACCTAGCCCCAAAATGCCTGTCACAAACGATCCGCAGAACATTTTGCGTACCTGGACGGCACTTGAGGTGCTGTCGCCACAACGCTATCGCCGCGAAACCGATCTGGTGGCAGGCGACAGGTCGCGAATTGCACGATTTGAAGATGCTGAACTGCCATGGAAAGAGGGCGAGCGCTCACGTCCGAAAAAGCGGCCTTACTACGAACTGATATTGGGGGCTGTTGCACTCGGCCCGGCGGTTGAAAGCCTGCTGAAGGTTTATGCCGACAAACGCCCTGAAAAGCCGAGCATGAGTGGGTACTGCCCGGTGGCCAGCATCTTGCTCGACAAAGAAGGCAAGCCGCTCGAAGAAGAAAACAGTTTCGCCATTTCCAGCTTCTCTTGGGGCGTGCCGATTGCACTGAAGGGCGATCTGGAGGAGCTGGCGGAATGGCCTTACCATGAAAAGAGCCTCAAGGGGGCATTCCGAAAAATCCTAATCCGGCGCGACCGTCAGGATGAAGTTCTCCCGCTGACGAAGCAACATATTGATGAGCTTTTCGCGTTTCTTGTCGAGTTGATGAACTTGGACGCACTTGAGGTGAGGCCCCCATACTTTGCGCTGCGTCGCTATGAGTTCTTTGCGAGCAAGACCCCGCCCGAACCCGGCTTGCTCAACTCGTTCTTCCTGGAAGACCTGGCAGCGGCGCGCACCCTCGCGCACAAAGGGAGCCTGCCGCACGCCCTGAAGCATTACTTGGAGGTCGAGAAGCCGCCTTACAAAACCGATCTTCTTCAGGATGATGCGGGTTTGCAGCATTTGCTCCAGCCAGCCCTGACGCCCCTTGGCAGATGGCCGGGCAATGGCCGCTTTCCTCTGGCTTTGTTGCAGCAAGCCGCCGTGAACGCGACGACACCCGCCTTAATGAAGACCGGCATACTAGCGGTGAATGGTCCGCCGGGCACAGGTAAAACGACCCTTTTGCGGGATGTGCTGGCCGCCCGGATCGTTGAGCGATCCGAAGTCATGTGTACATACAAGCGTCCTGCTGATGCGTTTTCCCCTACATCGCAAAGCCTTCAAAGAAGCGGCGCAAAAATCATCCTTCACAACCTTGACGACAAGCTGAAGGGTTTTGAAATGGTCGTTACCTCATCCAACAACAAAGCAGTTGAGAATGTCAGTGCTGAACTTCCAGTACTGGAAGCGATTGCCGATGATGCACCAGATTTGCGTTACTTCAAGACGATCTCAGATAACGTGCTGGAACGTGAAACCTGGGGCGCTATTGCGGCGGTTCTTGGGAATGCCAGCAACCGCTATGTATTCTCGCAAAACTTCTGGCGTGACGATGAAAATGGCCTGTCCACCTATCTGAATCATGCCAGCGGTATCCCGCAGGTGGTATCCGAACCGCAGAAGGACGGCCTGCCGGTCAGACGCAACCGGGAAATCGTTGATCGGGAACACCCCCCGGCGAATGCTAGGGAAGCTGCTGCGCGTTGGGACAAGGCCCGGACAAACTTTCTGCAGGCCCTGAAGACATCCGGGGAGAGCCAGAAGAGGCTGCAAGCGCTTCACGTCCAGCTTGTGCGCCTGGCCTCGGTCACTGGCGAAATCACTGACCTTCAATCAAGGCAACCGAAACTTCAGGACGAAGTGGCTGCGTTTCAGTTCAGACTATCAAAAGCCCAAGAGGACCTTCAGAGCGCGGAATCTGCTGCGGCCTCAAGCTGCCAGCGGAAGGAGGCCCATTTCGCCCTGCGACCGGGTCTTCTGGCGCGCCTGTTCCAGACACGGCGGTCTAAAGGCTGGCTGGCCGAGTTCCGCACCCTGGAGAACCAGGCGAGAGAAACTGCCGGGGCATATGCTGCCTCAAAACGGAACTTCGATGCGCTCCATACAGATCTAGTTGCAAAGCAAAACCTGATTCAAAAATCGGCCCAAAAGATCAAGGCGCTGGCGGCTGAGAAAGAGCAACTGGAAGCAAAGATGGTCCAGGCATGCCGAGAGTTAAAAGCGCCAGTGCCCAACGCAGCGTTTTTCACCAGCGCGCATGAGAATATGCAGACGGCCCATGTCTGGTTCGATCGGGCCGCTAGCATCCTGCGCGATGATGTGTTCCAAGCGGCCATTCACCTGCACCGTGCCTTTATTGACGGCGCTGCTGATCCGCTGCGGCAAAACCTGTCTGTCTTCATCGAGTCATTCGGGACGCGCTCGCTCGGCACACCGCAAAAAGACGCCTTGATCGCCGACCTTTGGTCATCCTTCTTCCTGGTGGTGCCGGTGGTTTCCACGACCTTCGCATCCGTCAACAGAATGTTTTCACGCCTTGCTCCGGAATCTCTCGGCTGGTTGCTGGTGGACGAAGCCGGCCAGGCTGTCCCGCAGGCTGCCGTGGGAGCAATGCTGCGCACCAAACGCGCGGTTGTTGTTGGTGATCCGCTCCAGATTGAACCTGTGGTAACACTGCCGAACAGCCTGACCGAAGAGATATGCGGCTTTTTCGGGGTTGATCCACTCAAGTACAATGCACCAGAAGCCTCCGTCCAGACGGTCGCCGATGCGGCCAGTCTGTATTGCGCTCGCTTTCCCATCGGTAGCGGTCACAGAGATGTGGGCGCGCCCCTTCTTGTGCATCGCCGCTGCGACAGCCCGATGTTCGATATTTCAAACGAGATCGCCTATTCGAACCTGATGGTGCAGGCCAAGAAGCCCACCCCGGCGAACCCCATCCTTGGCCCGTCCTCCTGGATCGACGTGCAAGGAAAACCGGGGCCGGATAAATGGTGTGCCGATGAAGCCGCTGCCCTTATTGACATGCTGCACACATTAAAAAGCGGCGGGGTGGATGCAGACCTATACGTGGTAACACCATTCGTGGTCGTTCAGGACAACCTACGCCAGGAAATCCTGAGAAGCCGCGTACTGGATGGGTGGGTGGATAACCCGAACGCTTGGGTGTGGGAGCACATTGGAACAGTACACACGGTACAAGGGCGGGAAGCCGGGATCGTGTTCTTTGTTCTGGGTGCACAGATGTCATCTCAGAACGGTGCGCGTGCTTGGGCCGGAGGAAGACCTAACCTTGTCAACGTCGCCGTTACGCGCGCAAAGGCCTCCTTGTATGTGATTGGCAACAGACAGCTCTGGAAATCCGCAGGCGTGTTCGCCGTGCTGGACCGTTATCTTCCTGATCACAGAGCCCCTGGAACGCCGGAATGAACGAAATCTGGCTATGGGTCACTCAAAACTTCAACAACCGCGAAATCGCGGCAGCCGCCTGGATTGTTCTGATCCTTGGCCTTGTTTCGATAAAGAAGGATGTGCGCAGTTCAATGTTCGGCGTCGTCCGAGCGGTAGCAGGCGGGAAGTTGTTGATCGTCTTCGGAGCGTTTGCTGGATGGATCAGCCTCCTCTCATGGCTTGCGAGCCTGACCGGGCTTTGGACGTCCAACCAGGGCGTGCCAACCGTTGTCTGGTATTTTTTCGGCGGCTTGCCGTTGCTGTTTCGCGCATTTGACGCCAAAGAGGGAACGCAGCATTTTCGCGGATATGCCTTAGCCGTTCTCAGCGGAACAGCTTTGATCGAATTCATATATGTCGCGAGGACGTTTAGTCTGTCTATCGAGTTGATCCTGACACCTATTGTTACATTCATCGCGCTACTTGCTGTCGTCTCGGAGCGCAACCCGGAGCACGCAGCGGTCAACAAACTGCTTACGTGGATACTGGCCATCGCTGCTTTTACCACTCTATGGCATTCTGTCTCTCAAATCTGGGCAAAGCCGGAGACGTTCTTCACGATAGAAACAGCACGAAGCTTTATCCTTCCAATCTACCTAACCATATTTTCCATCCCGTTTTTCTATGCACTTCATTGCTATTCTCACATTGAGGGCGTTCGTATCCAGATAGACCTGAAAACTTTTCAATCCGATGAGTTGAAGGCGTACGCCAAGAAACGCTTCATTCTGACATTTATGGCGCGACCGTGGTTGTTGAGACGAGCCACCCGGCAATTCCACATTATGCCAGCCAGAGTTACTGCTGATGTCGATAAAATTATCCAGGATATCCTTCACTATAAGCGGCAGGAGGAGAATCCCCCCGAAGTTGATGACTTAGAAGGCTGGAGTCCTTTTTCCGCGCGAGAATTTCTTGCAGATGAAGGTCTTCGAACAAACGACTATCATGCAGGCGGCGACGGAGATGAGTGGTGGTCAGGGGTGGCAGCCCGCGGTCTGGATGAAGGCATCCTTCCTAGCATTGGTAACTACTCGTTTTCGGGCGTTGATGGCGTTGTAAAGCAGCTCAGGTTTCGCGGGCATTTTGTTGATGATTATATCACCGGTGAAGCACTGGACGAGTTTAGCAGGCTTGCTTGGAAGCTTTGCAAAAAAGCATTGAAAGGAAATCTCGCCGTCATTCGAGAGCAGCTCGCGCGGCGCGAACCTTTTGAAATGATTGTTGGTGCGACAAAGGTAAGGCTCAGGCTTGATAGGTTTAGCAGCGAAAAGGGTTTTGAATTAACACTATTCTTGATGCGGTCGAGACCTCTGGTATCACTACACACCCAAAATGCTGCGAGTGAGCGGGGCGTGTGACGAATCGAGTTTCGCCTACGTCACGGTGGCCCATGTAGCGTTCCACGTTTACAAGAGTCCAGCATTACGAAAGGGCTTCAATCACTTCGGAGGGTTATAGCGTAGGTGTGGCGCTCGGTTTCCTAGGCTTCGGCCCGCCATGAAGTGAAGAAGCCCGGCCATCGTGCCGGGCTTTTTCATGTCCGCGTGTCAGGCGGGGTGGGCGCTTGCTATCCTTGCCGGCCTGTTGAAGGAGCCTTTCCGATGAGCCTGATTGAAGTGCCGGTGTCGCATGGCGAACTGATCGACAAGATCACCATTCTGGAAATCAAGGCCGAGCGCATCGCCGATGCGGCCAAGGTGGCCAACGTGCGCAAGGAGCTGGATCTGCTCAACGCCATTTGGGCTGATGACGTGGCGTCCAAGACCGATATCAGCGATGAGCGCGCGCGCCTGAAGGCGGTCAACGAGGCGCTTTGGGAGATCGAGGACGACATCCGCCTGAAGGAAAAGGCGCAGGCCTTCGATGCCAAGTTCATCGAGCTGGCCCGATCGGTATATTTCCGTAACGACGAGCGTGCCAAGGTCAAGCGCGAGATCAACCTGAAGCTCGGCTCGCAGCTGGTCGAGGAAAAGTCCTACCAGGATTACGGCAGCGGGTCGGGCTCGGCCTGACCGTCCGCGCCAGCGACGGCCGCGCGCGGCCGTCATCGCAGCATCAGGCCAGCACGCCCAGGTGCTGGCCCAGCGCCTCGAAGCGCTCGATCACGTCGTCCACGCCGATCAACTCCATCACGCCGGGCTGCTCGATCTTGCTGCCCCAGGGCAGCTCCGCCGCTGGCTGGTGTTTGAACTGGCGCGCCGCGGCGTCGTACTTGTCCACGCACCAGCGCCGGTCCGAATACGGGCCTGAGCGGTGCGGATTGCTGGCCGCGTGCAGGCCTAGCACCTTGGTGCCGGCGGCGTTGGCCATGTGCATGGGTCCCGAGTCAGGCGTCAGCAGCATGCTGGCCCGGCCCAGCAGCGCCAGCAGCTGCTTGAGCGTGTCCTTGCCGGTCAGGTCTTCATGCTCGCGCCGGCAGGCGGCCAGCACGGCGTCGGCCATCTGCCGTTCTGCTGCGGAAGGACCGCCGACCAGCAGCACGTGCATGCCGCGGGCGGCGGCGTGATCCATCACCGCGGCGTAGCGCTCGGGCATCCAGTTGCGCAAGGTATGGCTGGAGCTGGGACTGACCACCAGCGTCGGGGTGTCGTCGGAAATATGTTTCTCGGCCCACAGCTGCGCCACTTCCGGAACCGGAATATCCCAGCGCACCTCGGTCTGCTTCAGGCCCAGCGGTTCCAGGAAACTGGCCAGTGCATCCAGCACGTGTTGGCCGTGGCGGGCGGCGATGCGTTCGTTGATGAACAGGCCGTGCAGGTCTTTGGAGCGCGCCTTGTCGTAGCCGATGCGACGCCTGGCCTTCACCGAGAGGCTCAGCAGGTTGGCGCGGCCGGCCACCTGCATGTGCAGCAGGGCGTCAAAGCGGCGCCCGGCCAGTGCATGACGCACGTCGCGCCGGCCGCGGCGGCCCTTGCCCTTGTCGAAGGTGACAAACTCCACGTCGGCAAGATCGCCGACCAGGCGCTGCTCCAGCTTGCCGATGATCCAGGTCAGGCGCACATGAGGGCGCTTGGCCTGCAGGGTCCGCACCAGCGGAACCACGTGCGTTACGTCACCAATAGCGGAGGTGCGCAGCAGGCACAGCGATTGAAGGTCGTCGCGGTCACTCATCGGTTGCTAGACTAAAACGCTCAAAGGTGAAGATTAAGGGGACGGCCGCACGCGGCGGCAGCCATGATCGATGCACGCATCCAGGCCGATCGACACGGCGCGATTCTGTTCGACGCCGGTGCCTTGCCACAAGCCGGGCCGGAGTGGTTTTCGCCCGAGTACTGGGAAGAACAGGGTTCGCTCAGTCATCGCGGCGGCGGCCGGGCGTCGGCCTGCTTCATCGATACACCGGTGGGTGAGTGCGTGCTCAGACATTACCACCGTGGTGGTGCGGTCGGACCGATCCTGGGCGATCGCTACCTGTGGACGGGGCGCGACAACACCCGCGCATTCGCCGAATTTCGCCTGACCGCAGCGCTCAAGGGGCAGGGCTTGCCGGTGCCGCAGCCGTTGGCGGCGCGGTACGTGCGCGGTGGACTTTACTACCGGGCGGACCTGTTGACGCGGCGCATCCCGGGCGCGCTGACGCTGGCGCAGCGCCTGGGCGACGGCGCGCTGGACACCGATCTTGCGGTGCAAGTGGGCCTGCTGCTGGCGCGCTTTCACCGGCTGGGCGTCTGGCACGCCGATCTCAATGCACACAATGTGATGGTGGCGCCCGAGCAGCTTTACCTGATCGATTTCGATCGTGGCCGCATCCGCGCGCCCGCACGCAGCTGGCAGGATGAAAACCTGCAGCGCCTGCAACGCTCGCTGATCAAGCTGGGTGCGCAGAAAGATGGCCGCGAGGCCTTCGAGGACCGCATCTGGACGCCGCTCAACGAGGCCTATCTGAA
The DNA here is from genome assembly GCF_011759385.1 of Oleiagrimonas sp. C23AA. Taxonomy (GTDB): domain Bacteria; phylum Pseudomonadota; class Gammaproteobacteria; order Xanthomonadales; family Rhodanobacteraceae; genus Oleiagrimonas. Next base: position 205,081 of record NZ_JAARLY010000003.1, read on the forward strand.
GGCGCTGACGGCATGAACTGGCAGCTGCACGTTTTGGGTAGCGGCGCCGCGCATGCCGCCGGACGGCTGGGCAGCTCGGCGGCGGTGATCGAGCGCGATGGCGCGCCGCAACTGCTGATCGATTGCGGCCCGGATACGCTCGATCGCTACCAGGAGGCCTACAACGAGCCGCCGCGCGCGCTGTATGTCACCCACTTGCACATGGACCACGTCGGCGGTCTGGAAGGGCTGTTCTACCGGCTGTGGTTCGATCCGGACCTGCGCGGGCGCTGCAAGGTATTTGTACATGCCGATCTGGTGCCGATGTTGCAGCGGCGCGTGGCCGACTATCCCAACGTGCTGGCCGAGGGCGGGGCCAATTTCTGGGAAGCCTTCCAGCTTGTACCGTGCACGCGGGGGTTCTGGCTGGATGGCGTCTGGTACGGCCTGTTCGCCACCCGCCATCACCGGCCGGGTACCTCATTCGGGTTGGTGCTGCCGGGGGCGCTGGTGTGGACCGGCGATACGCGCCCGGTGCCCGAGGCGCTGGCCGAGGTGGGCGAGGGCGTGGCCTGCATCGCGCACGACTGTGGTCGGGTCGGCAATCCCTCGCATACCGGCATGGATGATCTGGAGCGAGAGTATCCGGCTGACCTGCGCCAGCGTCTGCTGCTTTATCACTACGGTGACGAATCTGACGCGCAGGCCATGCAGCAGGCCGGTTATCGCGTGGCACGTGCCGGGCAGCGCATCGCACTGGCGTCGCCATCGTGGGCGCCGCATCAGGCCGGCTGAGCTTTCAAGCCGGGATCGCGTTCGACAGGGCTTGCCCGATGCGTCCATGCGAGCTACCATTTCGCTCCTTTGTCGAGGGCCTTACCGCCTTCGGCGAGAAAAAATACAAGGTTTACCAGGTGCGGAGAGGTGTCCGAGTGGTTGAAGGAGCACGCCTGGAAAGTGTGTATACGGCTTATACCCGTATCGAGGGTTCGAATCCCTCTCTCTCCGCCAGTATTCGCGCTGCCTGATCTGCCAGGCGCGCCGGGTGCACGGCCCGATGGCCGCATCCTGTCTATGGTGGCCCTGTTGGTCCCCCCGCGACGATAATCCGCAAATCCCGCCAGGTCCGGAAGGAAGCAACGGTAGTGGAGGACTCGGGCGCCGGGGTGTGGCTGGCAGGGCCGCCACCCTTTCCAGCCTGTGAAAGTTGCGCTGCGCCTTGTTCTGCGCGGCTTTTCGGCGCGCCCGTCGCCGCCTATCCCGGGTCGATGCATGATGCTTTAGCTGACTTGGGGGTGCCGACTTGGCACAATCTGCTTTCGCCCCCAAGGTAATCCTTCATGTCGTATCAGGTGCTTGCCCGAAAGTGGCGTCCCCGGCGTTTTGCCGAGCTGGTGGGCCAGGAACATGTCGTGCGTGCGTTGTCCAACGCGCTCGACACCGGGCGCATGCATCATGCGTATCTGTTTACCGGCACGCGCGGCGTGGGCAAGACCACCATCGCGCGTATCTTCGCCAAGTCGCTCAACTGCGAGCGCGGTCAGTCGGCCGATCCGTGCGGTGAGTGCGCGGTGTGCACGGCGGTCGACGCCGGGCGCTTTGTCGACCTGCTGGAAATCGATGCCGCGTCCAACACCGGTGTGGACGATGTGCGCGAGGTGATCGAGAACGCGCAATACGCGCCCACTCGCGGCCGCTTCAAGGTGTACCTGGTCGACGAGGTGCACATGCTGTCCAAGAACGCCTTCAACGCGTTGTTGAAGACGCTGGAAGAGCCGCCGCCGCATGTGAAGTTCTTGCTCGCTACCACCGATCCGCAGAAGCTGCCGGTGACGGTGCTTTCGCGCTGCCTGAAGTTCAATTTGAAGCGCCTGTTGCCCGACCAGATCAGCGGGCAGATGGATCACATTCTGAAAGCCGAAGGCATCGAACACGATCCGGAAGCCATCATCGAGCTGGCGCGTGCGGCCGACGGCTCGTTGCGTGACGGCCTGTCGCTGCTGGACCAGGCCATCGCCTATGGCGGCGGCGCGCTGCGTGCCGAGGATGTGCGCTCGATGCTGGGCAGCGTGGCGCGCAGCCAGGTGATCGGCCTGCTGTCGGCGCTGGCCGCGGGTGATGGCGCGGCGCTGATGGCCGAGTGCGACCAGATCGCCTCGTTCTCGCCGGATTTCGGTGGCGTGCTCGATGAAATTGCCGGCGTACTGCATCGCGTGCAGCTGCTGCAGCTGGTACCCGGCTATCGCGGCGAAGCCGGTGACGAGCAGGAGCTGGCCGCGCTGGCACAGTCGATGCCGGCCGAGGACGTACAGCTTTACTACCAGCTGGCGCTGGCCGGGCGTCGCGAGCTTACCCTGGCGCCGGATGCGCGCACGGGTTTCGAGATGTGCCTGCTGCGCATGTTGGCGTTTCGCCCCGCCGACGGCGAGGAAAGCGCGCCGGTGCCATCGACACCGACACCGCGTGCCGCCCCGGCGCCGAGCGCGGGGCGCAGCGCGTCCGGTGGTGGTGCACCTGCCGCGCGAGCGTCAGCGCCGCGTCAGGCCGCCCCGGCGCCATCATCCGCGTCGCCGGCAGCCCCCGCTGAGAGTGGCCAGCGCGTGGCCGAGCCGGCGACGGCCCCGGTGCCCGCTCCCGCGCCCATGAAGCTGGCCGACGGCGAGCTTCCTGACTGGGGCATGCTGATCGAGCGTGCCGGTTTCGGTGGCCCGGTTCGCATGCTGGCCATGCATGCCACGTTGGTCTCGTTCGAGGGCGAGCTGATGACGCTGGCGCTGGAGCCGCAATACATCAATCTGGCGGTCGAGCCGATGACCGGGCAGATGGAAGAAAGCCTTGCCAACGCCCTAGGGCGCAAGGTGCGCCTGCACTTTCGCAAGATGAGTGAGCCATCGGCCGACAGCCCGGCGGCGCGCGCCGAGCGCCAGCGCGCCGAGCGTCAGGCCGAGGCCGAACAATCGATCAAGGATGATCCCCTGGTACAGACGCTGGAGCGCGATTTCGACGCGCGTGTCGTGCCACAGTCGGTGCGCCCGGTCGAGCATTAAAGCCGCCGCCACCATCCATCAACGATTGCAAAGAGGGCATTCCCATGCGAGGTCAGATCGGTCAGCTGATGCAGCAGGCTCAGCAGATGCAGGAAAAGATGAAGCGTGCGCAGGAAGAGATTGCGCAGCTGGAAGTCACCGGCAGTGCCGGTGGCGGCATGGTCAACGTGACCATGCGCGGCAACCACGAGGTGTCGCGTGTGGCCATCGACCGTGCCTTGTTCGCCGATGATCCAGAAATGGCCGAGGATCTGGTTGCTGCAGCCATCAATGATGCGGTCAACAAGGTAGCCGAGGCCAGCAAGGACATGATGTCTGGCGCCACCGCCGGCATGAACCTGCCGGCCGGCATGAAGTTCCCGTTCTAAGCGGCGCGGACACACCACATTGAGTACCGGATCGCGACTGCTCGGTGAGCTGATCGACGCGCTGCGCTGCCTGCCTGGCGTGGGCAACAAGAGCGCCCAGCGCATGGCCATGCATCTGCTGGAGCGCGAGCGTGCCGGCGGGCGACGCCTGTCGGCGGTGCTGGCCGAAGCCATGGAGCGCATCGGCCACTGCGAGCGCTGTCGCAATTTCAGCGAAGAACCTGTCTGCGGCATCTGCGCCAACTCCAGCCGCGAGCACCAGCTGCTGTGCGTGGTCGAATCGCCGTCGGATCTGGCGGCGATCGAGCAGGCTACTGGCTATCGCGGGCTCTATTTCGTGCTGATGGGACGTTTGTCGCCGCTGGATGGGCTGGGACCACAGGAGCTGGGCCTGGACAAGCTGGTCGCGCGGCTGGAAGAGGGCGAGGTCGAGGAGATGGTGATCGCCACCAACCCCACCGTCGAAGGTGAGGCCACGGCGCACTACCTTTCACAGCTGGCGCGCGCCGGCGGCATTCGCGCCACGCGCCTGGCTCACGGCGTGCCGCTGGGCGGTGAGCTGGAGTATGTCGACCGCGGCACCCTGGCGCACGCTTTTGGTACACGTCAGGAAGCGGAGTAGATGAACGCGCTCAGCTGGCACGATCAGGCGCCGCAGTTGCACGAATACCTGGCTCTGCGCGCGGCGGCAGGCTTGAGTGCGTTTTCGCCGCCAGCTGCCGAAGTCGGACTGGCCGACAGCTGGGCGGCTGTCTGCGTGCGTCGAGATGGGGACCTGATCGGCATGGGTCGCATCGTCGGCGATGGTGGCTGTTTCCTTCAGATCGTCGATATTGCCGTGCATCCCTCGATGCAGCGCCAGGGGCTGGGCCGCGCCATCATGCAGCGGCTGATTGATGCGCTTGTCGCGCGCGCGCCGGACAGTGCCTTCGTGTCGCTGCTGGCCGACCCGCCGGGCGTGCGGCTTTACGAATCGTTTGGTTTTCGCGCCAGCGCGCCGGCCTCGGTCGGCATGTTCCGGCGCTTTCATGCTTCACAAGGAGAGCGCAGATGAGTGACACCATCTTCGGCAAGATCATCCGCCGTGAGGTGCCGGCCGATATCGTTTTCGAGAACGATGACGTACTGGCCTTTCGCGACCTGAATCCGCAGGCACCGGTGCATGTGCTGTTTATCCCCAAGCAGGCGGTTGCGTCACTGGACGCGGCTGGTACCGAGCACGCCGAACTGCTGGGCAAGTTGCTGCTGGCCACGGCCGAATACGCCCGTGCCGAAGGCCTGGCCGAGCCCGGTTACCGCACCGTCATCAACTGCAACGAGGCCGGTGGCCAGACCGTGTATCACCTGCACGTGCATTTGCTGGCCGGCCGACAGATGACCTGGCCACCAGGTTGATGACATCAGTATTCTGATATGCAAGAAAAACGCCGGCATGAGAGCCGGCGTTTTTCTTGCATAGGCGGGTGATGGCATGGATACGCCATCACCCGTGATTGTCACTTGTGGTGATGATACACCGGACGGACGTAGATCACGCGCGGTGCCGGTGCCCAGAACGGATCATAACCCCAGCCCCACGGCCCCCAGGGGCCAAAATAAGGGTTGTAGAACGGATCATAGTACGGGTCGCGATAACGGATCGGCTGACGCTTGGGCCACAGATACACCGTGCTCGCCTCGAGGCGCGGATAAACGTAGTCGTAGCTGCCCACCTTGCGCGTGACGGTGCCGTCCAGCGTGCCGGTGAAGGTGACCTCGCGCCCCTTGGTGAATACTTCCGGATCGTAGAAACCGGCATGGCAGGCGACGAAGCGACCGGCGCTGTCATCCTTGCTGCTCTCCGACGGTCGCGCGCTCGAGTCGAGCGGGCGCGACAGCATGTAGAAGCAGGTTTCGTTCTGGCCCGGTTCGGTATCGATGATCTGACCACCCCAGCGCACCTGCGCCGCCGAGCTGGCACCGCTGTGTTGCACGGCCGAGGGCGACACCGGGTTGAAATTGCCCTTCAGAGGCTGCGGTACCGTGGCGCATGCGCCCAGGGTGAGCGCGGCAGCGGTGACCAGCACGGGTTTCCAGATTGACATGAGACTCTCTCCAGTCGTTCACACGGTGTGCGCCAGGCACACCAATTGCCCTATTTGACCACACCACGAGGTCGAAAATTCCCGACCTGCCGTGAAAAAGCATGTATCGCCGATACCGACGGGTTGTCCTGGGCGTAGCGCAATTGCAGATACGTAGTCTCCAGGGCTTTCAGATGCACCCGGGACTGTGGAAGTGCACGCGCGGCCCGGCTCAGGTAGTGATGCGGCCCCTCACCCAAACGTCGCGCTACACCCGCTCGCGCCAGCTTGCGTTCCAGCTTTGCCATGGCCTGCCGCAGTCGGTCAACACGGGGCCTGCGCCACAGCGTGAAGGCCAGGCCAGCGGCCAGCAGCAGGCAGGTCAGTGCGGCAAGCACCGCCGCCAACGTGCCGGTATCGGCGCGCGATACACCAAACGGGGTCAACAGGCCGCGCTGGCGCAAGCTGTCAAAACCGATAACGGCTTGCCCCCACCATTGGTTGACGATGTCCCAGCGATTGCGCAGGTGTTGCAGCCAGCCGCGCTGATACCAGGGCGCCTGATCACCCGCCGCGGCGCCGGCACCCAGTGTGACCCGGTCCGGACGCACGGCGGCGGTGGGGTCGTAGCGAACCCAGCCACGGCCGTCGATCCACACTTCGCTCCAGGCATGCGCGTCGGACTGGCGCACCAGCAGGTACTGGCCCATGGTGTTCCAGAAGCCGCCCTGATAGCCGGTCACCACCCGGGCCGGAATGCCTGCCGCGCGCATCAGGAAGGTGAAGGCCGAGGCGTAGTGTTCGCAAAAGCCTTCGCGGGTATCGAACAGAAAATCATCCACGCTGTCGCGCCCCAGCGGGGGCGCGGCCAAGTTGTAGCGAAAGCCGTGGTCGTGGAACAGGTCCAGCGCGGCACGGGCGATGGCTGGCGCGTTGGCGCCGTAGCGCTGGCGCCACTGCGCGGCCAGGGCGCGGGCCTCGGGATCGAAGCCAGCAGGCAGCTCCAGGTTGCGACGGCGCTCGGCGGCACTGGCCTGCGGCGCCAGACGATAGTCGGTGGCCGAGCGCGCCACATAATGTGTGCTCTGGTCGATGCGCTGGCGTCGCAACAGGCTGCGTGCATGGGTGAGCCTGGCGCCGGCAGGCGCGCTTTGCGGCACATCCAGCGCAAACAGCCAGTGCTGGTGGGTCGCTTCCAGCGTGACGTTGTAGCTCAGCGTCGGGCCTTGCGCCTGCAGCGGCTCGGGCGTGCGCCGGTCGCCCAGCAGCGCACGCAGCGGTCGGGCATGCCAGGTGCGGCCATCGAAATAACTCATCACCGGGCCGCGGAAATAGCGCTGTTGCGGCGGCGGAGGCGCGCCCTGGAAAGTGACGCGAAAGGCCGGGCTATCGTCGATCAGCAAGTCGGTGAAGTTGCCCGGCGACATGCTGTCGCTGATACCGGTGGTGGCCTTGTCGGCGTTCGGCGCACCCCACAGCGGTGAGCTCAGGCGTGGTACGAACAAAAACGCCACCAGCGCCAGCGGCAGCGACAGCGCGACGATGCGCAGCACCGACCAGGCGCTGGCACGCCAGGCCGGGCGCTGCGGCGTGGGCAGCACCGCGTTGAGCGTGGCCAGTGCCGGCACCAGTGCCAGCGCGACCAGCGCGGTGGCCAGCAGGCCCTGGTTGAACAGCAGGGCGCTCATCAGCACGAAACAGGCAAAGGCCACGCCCATGCGTGCATCGCGCGGGCGCTCGCTTTCCATCAGCTTGAGCATCAGCAGGCCGACCGCCAGCGCACTGCCGGGGCCGCGCCCGAAAATAGTGCCGTAGTAACCCAGCAAGGCGGCCGGCAGCGCCGCCAGCAATGGCAGCTTCAACCAGAACGGCACGCGGCCGCCACGATAGGTGCGCTGCCACCAGCGTGCGGCCAGGGTCGCCGCCGACAAGGCCGTCAGCCACCAGGGCAGGTGGCCCATATGCGCCAACAGTACGGCCAACAGCGTCAGGCTGAGCAGGTTGAAGGCTTCGCGCCCCAGCGGCGCCTCGCGCGAGGGGCGTGTGCGCAGCAGGCCGGGCAGTTTCATGGCAGTTCGGCCAGCGCATTCATGCAGCGCCGGAAGTGCGCGGCGCCGTTGTCGAACGGCATCTGCGTATCGGGCAGGCGCAGGCTCCAGCCGCGGCCTTCGCGATGGGCCTGGTGTACCCAGCGCGCCAGCCGCGCGATGCGTTGTTCGCGCTCCATGCCGTGCAGGGTGTGCCAGTCCAGCGTCCAGCCGGGCAGCGCCCGTGGTTGCTCCATGTCGCGCACCAGCAGGTCGTGGTGTCGGGCACTGGCTTTCCAGGCAATGTGCTTGCGCGGGTCGCCGACGCGATAGTCGCGCAGCGCGGCAAACTCATCCCCGCTTTCCGGTGGTGAGCGGTTATCCGCATCGCCGTGTCCGTGCGGCGCGGGGCCGTAGGCTTCGGGCATGGGCCAGACCAGAAAGCGCTGCGTGGGATGCAGCCAGCTCCAGGCCCGAAACAACCCGAACGGCCAGCGGCTGGAAACACGCAACCGCGGCATCGCCTGCCAGCCACGTTGTGTGGTGGCAAGGTCCAACGCCACCACGTGGGCGGTGTCGGCCGGTAATGCCGTGTCGATCGGCTCGACCGCCTCGATGCCATCGATGCGCAGGGCGTAGCGGCCGCGTTGGGCGGCGCCCAGGTGCAGGCGCAGCCGGGCGTCGTCGCCGGCGGTGACCGGGTCGACATCGATGGCATCCAGGTGCACGCCATCAAGCACGCGGAAGGTCACCAGCATGCTGTTGACGGCGGTGCCGCCGAGCAGGCAGGTCAGCAGCAGCGCGGCGTTGTTGGTGTAGTTCAGTGCGCCGACCAGCATCACCGCCAGAATGGCGGCGAAGCCGATGCCATAGGCGGTCGGCACAATGTAAATACGCCGGCGGTGCAGGGTGATCGGCAGCGCTTCGGGTTGGCGATAGCGGGTCAGCGCCGGCAGGCGGCGCTCGGCAAGCTGGCGCAGGCGACCGCTCGCGCGCGCGGCCGTGCTCATTCCACCGCCACCTCGGCCAGCAGGCCGCGGGCCAGCGCCTGGCGCGAATGCGTGCCGGCAGGAATCAGCCGGTGCGCCGCCACCGGCACAAACAGCGCCTGCACATCTTCCGGCAGCACGTGGCCGCGGCCGCTCAGCAGCGCCCAGGCACGTGCGGCGGCCAGCAGCGACAGGCCGGCGCGTGGCGATAGCCCAACGCGAATGTCGGCATGTCGCCGCGTGGCGGTCAGCAGTGCTTGCACGTAATCGAGCAAGGCCGAGCTGACGGTGACCGCCTGCGCTTGCTGGTGCAGCGCGGTGATGGCTTCGGCGTCGAGCACCGGCGTGGCCTGCTCCAGCAGTTCACGGCGATCGCGTCCGGCCAGCAACTCACGTTCGGCGCGGGCATCCGGGTAGTCCATGCTCAGGCGCAGCATGAAGCGATCCAGCTGCGAATCGGGCAGCGGATAGGTGCCGGCAAGGTCCAGCGGGTTCTGTGTGGCGACCACGAAAAAAGGCGCCGGCAAGGTATGGGTCTGGCCGTCGACGGTGGCCTGGCCCTCGGCCATGGCCTCGAGCAGGGCGCTTTGGGTTTTCGGCGTGGCGCGGTTGATCTCGTCGGCCAACAGCAATTGCGTGAACACCGGGCCGGGATGGAAGCGGAAGCTGCCGGCCTCGCGCTCGTACACACTCACGCCGATAATGTCGGTCGGAAGCAGGTCGCTGGTGAACTGGATGCGGTTGAACGACAGGTTGAAGGTGGCGGCAAGGGCATGGGCCAGCGTGGTCTTGCCGACGCCAGGTACATCCTCGAGCAGCAAATGGCCGCCGGCGATCAGGCAGGCGAAGGCCAGCTTCACCTGGCGCGCCTTGCCCAGCACGATGTGGTTGACCTGCGCCAATGCGGCGTCGAGGTGGGGGACGGTGCGGGCGTGTTGCGAGTCGGCCATGAGTGCCTTCGATATCCAGGCGCGGAAGGCGCGGAGCGCTTCCGATGCGCGGTGAGGCCAGTGTAACGAGCCCGGCGCGCGGCTGGCGAGCGGCGTTTCTCGGTTCCTTCATCGTGCTCAGTGCGTTCAAGGTGATGATTGCCTGCACGCTCTCGCCGTTTGGTGATGAAGCGTTCTACTGGTGGGAAAGCCGCCATCCGGCCTGGGGTTATTCCGATCTGCCGCCGTTCACCGCATGGTTGATCGGCCTGGGCGAGGCGCTGGCCGGCCACGGCTTGATCGGCATGCGCTGGCCATTCTTGGTAATGGGCGCGGCGCTGCCGTGGCTGGCCGTGGCGATGGCACGGCGATGCTTCGGCGCGCGCATCGGCTGGCAGGCCGGGCTTGCCATTATGGCCTTGCCCTTGGCCGGCACCCTGGGCGTGCTGGCCTTGCCCGATGTGCCGCTGACGCTGGGTTTCATGCTCGCCTTCTATGCGCTTTGGCGGGCGCTGGAAGACGACGCGTGGCGCCACTGGCTGGGCCTGGGCATGGCGCTGGCGCTTTGCTGGGCCACGCATTACCGCGCTGCGATGATCGTGCTGGCGGGACTGGTGTTTTTCGTGCTGGTGCCGCGGGGTCGCGCGCAGTGGCGCAATCGGCGTTTCTGGGTGGCGATGGGCGTGGCGCTGCTGGGCCTGGTGCCGCTGCTGATATCCAATCTGCGCGATGCCGGTGCGGGCATCGCCTTTCAGCTGGTGCAGCGCAATCCGTGGCAATTTCACGCCGACGCGCTGGTGCAGCCGCTGGAGCAGTCCGGTGCCTGCACGCCGCTGCTGTACGGCTTGCTGTTGTGGACGCTATGGCGTTGCTGGCGCCGCCGCGGGCAGGGCGGACCATGGGATCTGGCGGCCGTCACATCGGCGGTGTTTATCTTCGCCTATTTCGGTTTTGGCCTGTTTGCCGACGACACGCGTTTTCGCGCGCATTGGCCGTTGCCCGGCTATCTGCCTCTGCTGGTGTTGGTGCCGGCGCTGCTGGCCGAGTGGCGCTCACGGGTCGGGCGCGTATGGGTCGTCGCCGCGTTCAGTTTGGCGGTATTCGGTGAACTGCTGGCGCTGGCCTATCTGGCGCTGGCGGCCAGTGATGGTGGTGCGGCGGTGCTGGCGCACTACAAGGCATTTCCGGGAAACTTCGTCGGCTGGCGACAGGCGGCGGCGCAAGTGCGTCAGTTGCGGGCGCGCGATCCGAAGCGAATGCTGGTGGCCGACAACTTCATGCTGGGTGCGGAGCTGGCCTTTGCGCTGGATCGGCCCAATGCGGTCTACGTGCTGGACAACCCGCTCAACGTCAAACACGGCCGCGCGCCGCAGTTGGCCACCTGGCAGCGCAATGAGGCCGCCTTGCGCCGTGAGCATGCCGGCGCACCGGTTTGGCTGGCCGTGGACGAAACGGCGCTGAGTGAGCGTGAGGAGCCCGATTGGCTGCGCTCGCTGTGCAGCCGCATCGATGGCCTTGCCCCGGTGGCGCGAGTGATGGCGTTTGACGGTCGCACGCGGCTTTCCTTCTATGCCGGTCGCGTGCCGGTGACACCCTTGCCGGCGCAACCGGCGCGGCGTGAGCAGTGCGTGGCCTGGCAGCGCGGCTATCAGGCGTACCTCAAAGCGGTGAAAAAACTCGACGCGCGCTGATCAGGGCACGGCGATGCCGCGCTCGCGCAGCAGCCGGGCCAGGGTGATCAGCGGCAGCCCGATCAGACCGGTCGGATCGATGCTTTCGATGCGTTCGAACAGCGCGATGCCCAGCCCTTCACATTTGAAGCTGCCAGCGCAGTCGAACGGCTTTTCGCGCTCGATGTAGCGCTCGATGCTGGCCTCGTCCAGGGTACGAAAGTGCACGCGGGTGACGTCGGTGGCGGTGCTGGCCGGCGCTTCCGAGGAGCGGGTATCGATCAGGCACAGGCCGGTGTGGAACACCACCGTGCGGCCCGAGCAGTGCTGCAGCTGGCGTTTGGCCGTGGCCGCGTCGCCGGGCTTGCCCAGCGCTTCGCCTTCGCATTCGGCGACCTGATCCGAGCCGATGATCAGCGCATCGGGCGCCTCGGCGGCAATCGCGCGCGCCTTGGCCTCGGACAGGCGCAGCGCGCGCAGCGAGGGTGCTTCGTTCTCCAGCGGGGTTTCGTCCACCGACGAGCCTTGCTGCTCGAAGCCGGGCAGGATGCGGCCCAGCAGTTCGGCGCGATAGCGCGAGGTGGAGGCGAGGATAATGCGGGGGGAATTCATGCGGGGTTGCCTCGGTCGAGTCGGTCGAGCACGGCCTGGTCCAGTTCGCGTTGCGCCTGGTCCAGCGCCTTCAATTGGGGTTCCAGTTGATTGCGGGCCTGGGTCAGCGCATCCACGGCGCGGTCCAGCTCCAGCTGAGTGGCATCCTCGGCGTGGTCGCGAATCCACAGACGGTGCTCCAGCAGCGAACGCAGGCCGGCATCGACCGCCGCGCGGGCATCGGGTTCGCCACTGGCCGGCACGCCCGGCGCCACGGCCATCATCGAATGGGCGCGCTCCAGGCGCTCGCGGCATTCACGCAGATCGCGCTCCAGATGGTCGGCATGTTCGAGCAATTGCATCAATGCCTGTGTACGCCGACGGATGCGCCGGTAATAATGCACACCCGCCCAGCCCAGCCCGATCAGGGCGGCCAGCATCATGGCGCTGCCGGTCAGTTCAATCGCATTCAAGCGCACTTCCTTATGTGTAGGAGGGTGAGCGGCGCCTTTGGCGCCTGGCCGGTCTAGTCTGCCCGATCGGCCGGGGACGGATAAAGCCGGTGGGCACGCGACAAGGGCAGGCGCAAAAAGGTTTGACTCACGCCATGGCGGCTAATTACAATTCCAAAGCTATGTCCGAGACACTGCCAAGGTCCGTGGACGCTTGGCGCATGGTGACGGCGCGGCGCTCATTCGTCGGCCAACTGCCCGTAGAACGCTTGAAGCGGCTTGCCCAGGTGCTGGAAGGCACCGACGGCCAGATCGATTACGAGATCGATTTTGGTCGCGATGAGCTGGGTGCTGCGTATTTTGCGTTGCGCGCCACGACGTCACTGACACTGCTTTGCCAACGCACGCTGGAGCCGTTCCAGATGCCGGTAAAGCTGGATACGCGCCTGGGTCTTATCAGCGATGAAAGCGAGGAATCCGGCTTGCCGCCGGGCTACGAGCCTTTGTTGGTGGAAGACAACCGCGTCGACCCGGCGGCGGTGATCGAGGATGAATTGTTGCTGGTGGTGCCGCTTGTGCCGGTGTCGCCGCAGAGTGAATGGCCCGAAGATGGGCACGACGTGGGGCTGGAGGATGTGCCTCCCGAAGCGCCTGAAGACAACCCGTTCGCGGTGCTGCGCGAACTGAAGAAACACTGATTTTCCGGAGAACCACCCATGGCAGTTCAGAAGAGCCGCAAGACCCCGTCCACCCGCGGCATGCGTCGTTCGCACGATGCGCTGAAGACCGTGCAGCTGTCCACCGATCCGACCAGCGGTGAAGTGCACCGTCGTCATCACATCACCAAGGATGGCTTCTACCGTGGCCGCAAGGTCATCGAGACCCAGGCCGTGGTGGCCGACGAAGACTGATAAGCGCTGGAAGTGGCCGTCCATTGGTGGCGGCGCAACTTGCAGAGCTAAGGCGGCGCGTTTTTTTTAAGACGCGCCGCTTTGCGTTGGGGCGGGCACATGCGTACCCATGCCGGCGCATGAGGTGTAAAGTGCCCAGCCAGCCCGAAACCGAATGTATTGACGTTTCGCGTTGGCGCTTTTGGAACAACACGAAAATTTGAGGGGAACGGCCCTGACTTACGCACGCATCATCGCCACCGGCAGTGCCCTGCCGGAAAAGGTTGTCACCAACGCCGATCTGGAAAAGATCGTCGATACCAGTGACGAGTGGATTCGTACGCGTACCGGCATTCGCGAGCGACGCATCGCCGCGGCCGGTGAGACCACGGGTGATCTGGGCTACCGGGCCGCGCTGGCGGCGCTGGAAGCGGCTGGCGTCAAGGCCAGCGATCTGGATCTGATCGTGGTCGGCACCACCACCCCGGACATCGTGTTCCCCTCGACCGCCTGCCTGATCCAGCATCGCCTGGGCGCCAATGGCTGTGCCGCGTTCGACGTCAACGCCGCCTGTTCTGGCTTTGTCTATGCGCTGGGCGTGGCCGACAAGTTCATTCGTTCCGGCCAGACCAAAAAGGCGCTGGTGATCGGTGCCGAAACGCTGACGCGCATGGTCGACTGGAACGAGCGCGAAACCTGCGTGCTGTTCGGCGACGGCGCCGGCGCGGTGGTGCTGGAAGCCTCCGACGAGCCGGGCATCCTGGCCACCTGCATGCACGCCGATGGCGGCTACAAGGAGCTGCTGTACAACCCGGTGGGCGTGTCGGCTGGTTTCTCCGACGAACCCAACCACGGCGTGCGCATCCGCATGAGCGGGCGCGAAGTGTTCAAGGTGGCGGTGAAGACGCTCGATTCGCTGGTTGGCGAAACGCTGAAGATCGCCGGCATGGATGAGTCGCAGATCGACTGGCTGATTCCGCACCAGGCCAACCTGCGCATCATCGAGGCCACCGCCAAGCGCCTGAACATGTCGATGGACCGGGTCATCGTTACCGTCGACAAACATGCCAATACCTCCTCCGGTTCGGTGCCGCTGGCACTGGACGAGGCGGTGCGCTCGGGCAAGGTCGAGCGCGGCCAGAACCTGCTGCTGGAAGCGTTCGGCGGCGGCTTTACCTGGGCCTCGGCGCTGCTGCGCTACTAAGCGCCGGCGGTATTCGCGCCATCGAAAGCTGGAAACGGGCTGACCCTTGGTCGGCCCGTTTTGCATTGGCGCGCCCGCCAGCGCCATTGACGGGCGTTGAGTGGCCGATTCAAACGCTTGACTGCTGCCTGTCGGCGCGTTTGCTGGCACCATGTACCGTTTCACGCAACACAAGGTTTTCCTGCCATGACCGATGTTCGTGCATCGCTTGCTTTTGTGTTTCCCGGCCAGGGCTCGCAGTCGGTGGGCATGCTGGCCGACCTGGCCGCCTCGCATGCTGCCATCAAGGCCACTTTCGACGAAGCTTCCGCAGGCGCAGGCGTCGACCTGTGGGCGTTGTCCCAGGATGGTCCGGCCGAGGATCTGAACCGCACCGAGAACACGCAGCCGGCGCTGCTGGCCGCCTCCGTGGCGGTGTGGCGCGCCTGGCGCGAACGCGGTGGCGCGATGCCCTCGCACATGGCCGGGCACAGCCTGGGTGAATACAGCGCGCTGGTCTGCGCCGATGCGCTGTCGCTGCACGATGCCGCGGCGCTGGTGGCCGAGCGTGGTCGCCTGATGCAGGCCGCGGTGCCAGCGGGTACCGGCGCCATGGCCGCGGTACTGGGCGCCGACGATGCACTGGTGGCCAAGGTCTGCGAAGAGGTGGCCCAGGGCCAGGTGCTGGCGCCGGCCAACTTCAATTCGCCGGGACAGGTGGTGATCGCCGGCAACGCCGAGGCCATCGAGCGCGCGCAGGCGCGTCTGGCCGAAGAAGGCATCAAGAAGGTGGTCAAGCTGGCCGTCTCGGTACCCTCGCATTGCGCATTGATGCGCGAGGCGGCCGATGCGCTGGCCCAGCGCATGGAGAAGATCGACTGGTCGCAGCCGAAGGTGCCGGTGATACAGAATGCCGAGGCGCGCAGCTACGAGCAGCTCGATGATATCCGCGGCGCGCTGCAGCGCCAGCTGTACATGCCGGTGCGCTGGACCGAATGCGTGCAGGCGCTGGCGGCGGCCGGTGTCAGCGAACTGGTCGAATGCGGCCCGGGCAAGGTGCTGACCGGCCTGGCCAAGCGCATCGACCGTGGCCTGGCTGCCCGCGCCATCGGCGAGCCGGCCGCGTTTGACGCCGCGTTTGACGAGTTGGCCTAAAGCCCCAAGGTTTTCGGCCCCGGCGGCAGCGTCGGGGCCTCATCTTCACTTTCATCGGGATCCATCATCATGAGCAAGCCGCTTGAAGGCGAAATTGCCCTGGTCACCGGCGCCAGCCGTGGCATCGGCGCCGCCATTGCCGACGAACTGGCCGCGCAGGGCGCCATCGTCATCGGCACCGCCACCAGCGAATCGGGTGCGGCCGCCATCGGCGAGCGTCTGGCCGCCCATGGCGGCGCGGGTCGTGCGCTGAACGTCACCGACGCGGCCTCCGTGGAGGCGCTGGTTGGCGCCATTGCCAAGGAGTTCGGTCCTGTCAGCATCCTGGTCAACAACGCCGGCATCACCCGTGACCAGCTGCTACTGCGCATGCGCGATGACGAGTGGAACGACATTATCGATACCAATCTGTCGTCGGTGTACCGCACCTCCAAGGCGGTGCTGCGCGGAATGATGAAGGCGCGCAAGGGCCGCATCGTCAATATCGCTTCGGTGGTCGGCGTGACCGGCAACCCCGGCCAGGCCAACTACGCGGCGGCCAAGGCCGGCATGATCGCCTTCGGCAAATCGTTGGCGCGCGAGATCGGTTCGCGCGGCATCACCGTCAACACGGTGGCGCCGGGCTTTATCGATACCGACATGACCCGCGCCTTGGGCGAGGATCAGCGTGCCGCGCTGGAAGGCCAGATCGCCCTGGGCCGTCTGGGCGAGCCGGGCGACATTGCCAAGGCGGTGGCATTTCTGGCCTCGCCGTCGGCGGCCTACATCACCGGTGAGACGCTGCACG
The DNA here is from genome assembly GCF_011759385.1 of Oleiagrimonas sp. C23AA. Taxonomy (GTDB): domain Bacteria; phylum Pseudomonadota; class Gammaproteobacteria; order Xanthomonadales; family Rhodanobacteraceae; genus Oleiagrimonas. The sequence continues at coordinate 221,211 of NZ_JAARLY010000003.1, forward strand.
TCAACGGCGGCATGTACATGCCCTGATGGGCCTCGGTCGGCGCGGCACCTTCGTCACGTCGGCTGCACAGGTATCGGGCCATCGTCACCGCGGTGGTGGTGGCTTATACTTGTACAAAGGTGCAGGGCGTCAGAGGGCGATCGGCCCGCCGCGTACGGCGGCGTAGGGCAAAAAGGTCGCCTCGATGGTCGTTTTGCGCGACAATACAGAAACGTTCGGCATGCATTGTGCCGAATGGATGTCCACCACGGCCGGACGCTAGCGAATGGTGGCCAATGCCACTACAATGCGCCGGTTTTATCCCCTCGGGAGGTCACATACACATGAGCACCATCGAAGAGCGCGTCAAGAAGATTGTCGTCGAACAGCTTGGCGTCAAAGAAGACGAAGTCACCACCAACGCTTCGTTCGTAGACGATCTGGGCGCCGATTCGCTGGACACGGTCGAGCTGGTCATGGCTCTCGAAGAAGAGTTCGAGACCGAGATTCCCGACGAGGAAGCGGAAAAGATCACCACGGTCCAGCAGGCCGTCGACTACATCAAGGCGCACGTCAAGTCCTGATGCGGTCGCGATGGGGCGGCTGGTTTGTAAGGCTTGCCGCACCTGTCTGCACGACACCGAAAGCTGCGCCTTGATGGCGCAGTTTTCGTTTCTGCACAGTGTAACCTGCGCCGGCGTATGGTAGCCGGCGGACCAACGACGGAAGATGAGCATGAGCAAGCGACGCGTGGTAGTTACCGGCCTCGGCATCGTCAGCCCAGTGGGCAACGATGTGGCCACGGCGTGGGGCAACATCCTCGCCGGCAAGAGTGGCATTGGCCCGGTCACCCATTTCGACGCCAGCGGCATCACCACGCAGATCGCGGGTGAAATCCGTGACTTCGATCCTTCGGCTTATATCCCGGCCAAGGAAGTGAAGAAGATGGACCCGTTCATCCATTACGGCATCGCCGCCAGCATGCAGGCGCTGGATGATTCCGGACTGGAAGTCACCGATGCCAACGCCGATCGCGTCGGTGCCGCCGTTGGTGCCGGCATCGGTGGTATCCACACCATTGAGCGCACCTCCATCGACATGGAAGCGCGTGGTCCGCGTCGCGTCTCGCCATTCTTCGTGCCCAGCGCCATCGTCAACATGGTGTCGGGGCACCTGTCGATCATGAAGGGCCTGAAGGGTCCGAATATCGCCTGCGTCACCGCCTGCACCACGGCCACGCACAACATTGGCCTGGCCATGCGCATGATCCAGTACGGCGATGCCGACGTGATGGTGGCCGGCGGTGCCGAATACGCCACCACCGGCGTGGCCATGGCCGGCTTCTGCTCGGCGCGCGCCATGTCCACGCGCAACGATGCGCCGGAAAAGGCCAGCCGTCCGTGGGATGCCGGTCGTGATGGCTTCGTGCTGTCCGACGGTGCCGGTGTGCTGGTGCTGGAAGAGTACGAGCATGCCAAGGCGCGTGGAGCGCACATCTACGCCGAGGTGGTCGGTTTCGGCATGAGTGGCGATGCTTACCACATCACCGCGCCCAGCGAGAGTGGCGAGGGCGCGGCGCGCTGCATGCGTCACGCGCTGGATGATGCCCGTCTCAATCCCGAGCAGGTCGATTACATCAATGCGCACGGCACCTCCACGCCGCTGGGCGATTTGGCCGAAGTGCAGGCCGCCAAGAGCGTGTTCGGCGATCACGCGCACAAGCTGGCGATGAGCTCGACCAAGTCCAGCACTGGTCATCTATTGGGTGCGGCCGGTGGTGTCGAGGCCATTTTCTCGATCAAGGCGCTTCAGGACGGCAAGCTGCCGCCGACCATCAATCTGGACGAGCCGGGCGAAGGCTGCGATCTGGATTTCGTCGCCAACACCGCGCGCGATGCCGAGCTGTCGGTGGTGATTTCCAACTCGTTCGGTTTCGGTGGTACCAACGGCACGCTGGCCTTCAAGAAAGTCTGATCGTTTGACCGTTCATTGCCGAGTCCTCGACGGCCGTCGCGATCTGCTCGCGGCGGCCGCTGCATATCCGCAGCGCTATCCGTGCCTGCTTGAAAGCGTCGCCCATGGCACGGCACCCTCGCGCTGGGACGTGCTGCTGGCGTTGCCGCAGCACGCCCGTGTGGTGCGCTCGCCCGATGATGGCGATTTTCTTGGAACGTTGGAGGCCGGGTGGCGCGCCGAGCCGATGTCCGGGGCGCTCACCGATGCCGAAAAGACGCTGCCGTTTCTTGGCGGCTGGGCGCTTTATCTAGGCTACGAAACCATCGGCCAGATAGAGCCGGCGCTGCGCTTGCCGGCGGCGCGCGATGGTCTGCCGATGGCGGTGGCGCTGCGTTGTCCGGCGGCCGTGCTGTTCGATCACGACACCTGCTGCACCTGGCTGGTGGCCGAGGCCGGCTATGAAGCCCTGCTCGATCGCATGGCCGAGGATCTGGCCCAGGCGCCGACGCCGTCCGTCGTCCTGCCGGCGATCGAGCAGGTTGATGAAGATGCGCCGCAGCGCTACCTGGATGCGGTGGCTCGCGTGCACGATTACCTGCGCAGTGGCGATACCTTTCAGGCCAATATCTCGCGTCGCTGGAGCGCGCATTACGCGCAGGCGCCCGAGCCGGCCGCGTTGTACGCCGCGCTGCGCCAGGCCAATCCAGCGCCGTTTGCCGCGCTCTGGCAGTACGACGGTCGCGCGGTGGTCAGTTCCTCGCCCGAGCGCCTGGTGGAAGTGCGCGATGATTGCGTGCAGACGCGGCCCATCGCCGGCACCCGAGCGCGCACCGCCGACGATGACGATGCCGCGCGCATGCGCGAACTGGTCGGCCATCCCAAGGAGCGCGCCGAGCATGTCATGCTCATCGACCTGGAACGCAACGACCTGGGCCGTGTTTGTGTGCCGGGCAGCGTCGAGGTCAACGAGTTGATGATTGTGGAAAGCTACGCGCATGTGCATCACATCGTCTCCAACGTGCGCGGCCGCTTGGCGCCGGGCATGAGCCCGATCGATGCCATCCGCGCCACGTTCCCGGGCGGCACCATCACCGGCTGTCCGAAAGTGCGCTGCATGCAGATCATCGCCGAACTGGAGGGCGAAGGGCGCGGCGCTTACACCGGTGCGCTGGGTTATCTGGATCGGCGCGGGCACATGGATCTGAACATCCTGATCCGCACGCTGGCGGTGAACGGGCGCGAGGTCAGCTGGCGTGCCGGTGCCGGCATCGTGGTCGATTCCGACGCCGACAAGGAGCTGGCCGAAACCCGGCACAAGGCGCGCGGCCTGCTGCGCGCCCTGGGGTTGGATGGATGAACATGCGCATCAGTGTCGATGGCGTTGAAGGCGCCCAGGTATCGCCGCGTGATCGCGGATTGGCCTATGGCGATGGCCTGTTTGAAACCGTGCGCGTCATCGATGGTCATGCGCCGTTGTGGCCCCGGCACATGGCGCGCTTGCGGCGCGGCTGTCAGCGTCTGGCGATAGCTTGCCCGGATGCGACCGCGCTGTTGGCCGAAGTGCGGCGACTGGCGGCCGACAGCCACGCGGCGGTGGCCCGCATCAGCGTGACCCGTGGCCTGGGCGAGCGCGGTTATGCGCCGCCGGTTCATGCCGCCCCTTGCATCATCGTGCAGGTGGCGCCGGCTCCCAATTGGCCGGCCGACTGGTACAGTGAAGGGCTACAGGTGGGTTTGTGCCGAACCCGGCTTGCCGAACAGCCGGCGCTGGCCGGGCTCAAGCATCTGAACCGCTTGGAACAGGTGCTGGCGCGGGCCGAATGGAACAACCCGGCGCAGGCCGAAGGCCTGATGTGCGACATGCATGGACGTGTGGTTTCGGCCACGTCGGCCAATGTGTTTGCGGTGATCGATGGCGTGCTGACCACGCCGGCGCTTGAGCGCTGCGGGGTCGAGGGCGTGGCGCGTGCCGAGTTGCTGGCGCGCGCCGCAGGGGATGTCGCGGTGCGCGACATCGCTTTGGAGGAGTGGATGGGTTCGAGTGAGTGGTTCATCAGTTCCAGCGTGCGCGGCATCGTGCCGATCCGCATGCTGGACGGACAGCCGCGTGAGGCAGGACCGGTGGCGCGCCGCTGGCAGCAGTGCTGGCGCCAGGCCGGTCTGCATCCATGTGGAGCGCACGCGGCATGAGGCAAACGATGCACGGCGGCGCCAAGCTGCGTTTACTGCTCGGGCTGGTTTTGTTCGCGTTGCTGGCCGCTGCCGGCACGCTCTGGTACGACATCAGTCGTTTTGCCGAGGCACCGCTGGCTGTGCGCCAGAGCCCGACTGCACAGAGCGTGGATATCCCTCGCGGGTCCAGCTTTCATGCCATTGTCGATACTCTGCGCCAGCGGCATTTGAGCTCGGCGCCGGACTGGTACTGGCGGGTGCTGGCCATGCGCATGCATGTCACCGCACGCCTGCACGCTGGCGAGTACGCGCTGTATCCGGGGCTGACCCCGCGTGTGCTGCTCACGCACATGGCGCGCGGGCAGGTGGTGCAGCACGACTTCACCATCGTCGACGGCTGGAATTTCCTCGAGCTGCGTGCGGCGCTGGCCAAGGCGCCCAAAATCAAGCACGAGCTGCCGTCACTGGACGATGCGCAGCTGATGCAGCGCATCGGTGCCGGCCAGAGCAAGCCGGAAGGGCAGTTCATGCCCGAGACCTACGCCTACATCAAGGGCGATACGGATGTGTCCATCCTCAAGCGCGCCTATGGCTCGATGCAGCGCTACTTGAACCAGCAATGGGCGCAGCGCGCCGATGATCTGCCGGTCAAATCGCCCTATCAGGCGCTGATCCTGGCTTCCATCGTGGAGAAGGAAACCGCGCGACCGGACGAGCGTGAGCGCATCGCCGGTGTGTTCGAGCGGCGTCTTGATATCGGCATGCCGCTGCAGACCGATCCCACCATCATCTATGCGCTGGGCACCTCTTACGACGGCAATATCCACAAGCGCGACCTGAAGGTCGACTCGCCGTACAACACCTACACGCATCCGGGCCTGCCGCCGACGCCGATCGCTATGCCCGGCAAGCCGGCCATCCACGCGGTGCTGCATCCGGCCGCGGGCAAGGCGCTGTACTTCGTCGCGCGAGGCGATGGCAGCCATGTGTTTTCCGATACGCTGGCCGAGCATAATCGCGCCGTGGCCTGTTATCAGCTCAAGCATTGCGCGGGAGAAAAGCGGTGAGCGGGCGCCTGATCACGCTGGAAGGCGGCGAAGGCGCCGGCAAGAGCACGCTGGTCAGCGGTCTGTGCCGGTACCTGGGCGAGCAGGGCATTGAGCCGCTGCTGACGCGTGAGCCCGGTGGCACGGCGTTGGGCGAGGGCGTGCGCGAGTTGGTGCTGAAGCCGGAGTTGCGCGGCATGTGTGCCGAATCGGAATTGTTGCTGATGTTCGCCTCGCGCGCACAGTTGGTGCGCGAAGTCATCCAGCCGGCGCTGGCGCAAGGACGCTGGGTGCTGTGCGACCGCTTTACCGATGCCAGCTACGCCTATCAGGGCGGCGGTCGCGGCCAGCCGGTCGAGCGCATCGCCGAGCTGGAGCGCTGGGCCGCCTGCGATGTGCAGCCGGATATCACCTTGCTGCTGGATCTGCCGGTGCATACCGGGCGCGCCCGCGCCGCCGGACGCGGCCCCAGTGACCGCATCGAAACCGAGGCCGACGCCTTTTTCGAACGCGTGCGCGGCATGTATCGCCGGCGCGCCGAGCAGGCACCGGAACGCTTCCGCCTGCTTGATGCCAGCGCCATGCCCGAGGCGGTGCTGGCGCAGGCCATCGAGGCGCTCGGCCCGCTGCTCAACGAGGTCCATCCATGACAGTGCCGGGCTGGCATCACGACGCATGGCAGCGCCTGCAGACGCGCCGCGAACGTGGTGTGCTGCCGCATGCACTGGCCTTGACCGGTCCGCAGGGGCTGGGCAAGCGCGCCTTCGTGAAACGTTTCGTCAACTCGCTGTTGTGCCAGCAGCGTCAGCCCGATGGCGAGGCCTGCGGGCAATGCCGCAGCTGCCTGTTGCTGGCCGCCGGCACCCATCCGGACTTCATCAGCACCGGCCTGGAAACGCGCGACGATGGCAAGCTGCGCTCGGAGATTCTGATCCGCCAGATCCGCGCGCTGTCCGAGCGCCTGTCTAAAGCCAGCCAGTTCGGCGGCTGGCAGATCGCGGTGATCGATCCGGCCGATGCCATGAATACGGCGTCGGCCAACGCTTTGCTGAAAACCCTGGAAGAGCCCACTTCTGCCAGCCTGCTGCTGCTGGTGGCCGATGCGCCGTGGCGCCTGCCGGCGACCATCCGCAGCCGCTGCCAGCGTATCGAGTTTCGCCTGCCTAGCTCAGAACAGGCTGCCGAATGGCTGCGCGCCGAAGGCGTCGGGAACCCTGAGCAGGCGCTGGCGGCGGCCGGCGGCAATCCCGGTCTGGCGCAGAACTGGGCCAGCAGTGGCGCCACTGAGCAGCGCAGCCAGGTGCGCGCCGATCTGGCGGCGCTGGCCGAAGGGCGCGCCGATGCCTTCGCCGTGGCCTCGCAATGGGCTGGCGACGAGCCATCGCAGCGGTTGTGGTTTGCCGCGCAGGCAGCGGCCGACGAGGCCCGCCAGCGCGCCAGCGGGCAGGCCGGCGTGTTGCACAGCCGACTGTCCGATCAGGCGCTGCACGAGTGGTTTGTGCGCGCCGGTCATACCCGCGAACTCTTGCGCGGCCCGCTCCGCACCGACCTGATGGTGCTGGAGCTGTTGGCCGATTGGCACTGAAGTTCATGCCCGTAACACAGCCTGTGGGTGCCATGCTGGATCCGGCCGACCTGGTCGGCAAGCGCCTGCTTGTGGTGGCGCCGCATCCGGACGATGAGTCACTGGCGGCCGGTGGCCTGCTGGCCACACTGGCCGGGCGCGCCGAGATCTGGCTGCTGCAGGTGACCGACGGCGACGACAATCCCTGGCCGCAGCGCATACTGGAGCGACGCTGGCGCCTGCGTGCGGGCGATCGCCAGCGCTGGGCGGCGCGACGTCGTGGCGAGCTGACGGCGGCGGTGGGGGTGTTGGGCATCGATCCGGCGCATCACCGGCGTCTTGGCTGGCCGGACATGGGCGTGGGCGAGCGCGCCCTGCACTTGCCGCAGGACAGCGTGAACGAGTTTGCCCGGGTGCTTGGTGAGGTGGCGCCGGATGTGCTGGTGCTGCCCACGCTGGACGATGCGCATCCGGACCACTCGGCTTGTCATGTGCTGGTACAGCTGGCCCTGGTCGCGCTGGAGTCCTCGCCGCACCTGCTTGGCTATGTGGTGCATGCACGCCACGATGCCGGCCAGTCGCTGGTGTACAAGCTCTCCCTGGATGACAGGCAGCAGGCGCTCAAGCGTCGAGCCGTGTTGTGCCACACCAGCCAGGTGGCGCTTAGCCGGCGCCGTCTATTGCGGCTGGTGGGCCCGGACGAGTGCTATCAGTCTGTCGATCCGGCGCCAGCGGGCACGCAGGCCGCCCGGTGGCTGCTGGCGTTTTCACCGCCACGTTGTTTGCAGGCGCTGTTGCAATTGCAGGTGCTGCATGCCGACGGCAGCGCATGCTGGCGTTTTGATCGCGCGCCGCTTGAGCGTGTCGGGACAGGCTGGCAATTGTGCATGCCCGCCCGTGGCCCGGTGTTTGCCAGGCTCACGCTGCGCTGGCGCACGCTGTGGATTTTCGATCACTGGGGCTGGCATGGCTTGACCCCGGCCGCATCCGTGCACGAAGCTCGCAGCAGCAAAGGAGAGATGACATGAGTTCGGCATCGCCGAGACAGGGCATCCTGTCGCTGAAGATCAAGGATCAGAGCGCGTTGTACAACGCCTATATGCCGTTCCTGAAGGGCGGCGGCCTGTTCGTGCCCACCGCGCAAAGCTACCAGCTGGGCGACGAGGTGGTGCTGCTGATCTCGCTGCTGGAGGAAGCCGAGCGTCTGTCGGTGGCCGGCAAGGTGGTCTGGATCACACCGGTGGGCGCGCAGGCCAATCGCACCGCCGGCATCGGCGTGCAGTTCAACGATTCCAGTGACGGCGAGACGGCGCGCGACAAGATCGAGACGCTGCTCGGCGGCATGCTCAATTCCGAGCGCATGACCCAGACCATGTAGTCGCGTGCCACATGATGATGCGTCTTGCCGAACGCCCGCATTGCCGACCCGGTGTGCGGGCGTTTTGCTGACGAGGGGCGCTTGGTTTGTCGCACGAAAGTCATGCTCTAAAGGCAAATAAAAAGGCCGCCCGAGGGGCGGCCTTTTTCAATTTGGTCGGGGTGACATGATTCGAACATGCGACTTCTACGTCCCGAACGTAGCGCTCTACCAAGCTGAGCTACACCCCGTCAGGAGCCGCGCATGATACTCACGCTCCATCATTTACGCAACACATGAATTTAAATTCGTTCGGTGCGGCAGGCCGTCTGCTACTCTATGGGGCTTAGCTTTTCGCGACCATTCCTGCATCCGAACGAGGCTTTTCATGGCGCAGACCCAGGCCCGCACCATGCCCGGTGTGCTCGAGCTTCTGCCGCTCGACCAGATCGCCTTCCAGCGCATGCTGGACATCATCCGCCGCAATTACGAGCGTTTCGGCTTCCTGCCGGTGGAAACGCCGGTGATGGAGTTCACCGACGTGCTGCTGACCAAGTCCGGCGGTGAAACCGAGCGCCAGGTGTACTTCGTGCAGTCGACCGGCGCACTGGAGAAAGACACCGCGCCCGAGCTGGCGTTGCGTTTTGACCTGACCGTGCCGCTGGCCCGCTACGTGGCCCAGCACGAGCACGACCTGTCGTTTCCGTTCCGTCGCTACCAGATGCAGCGCGTGTACCGTGGCGAGCGCGCCCAGCGCGGCCGTTTCCGCGAGTTCTATCAGTGCGATATCGACGTGATCGGCAAGGATGCGCTGTCGGTGCGTTACGACGCGGAGATTCCGGCGGTGATCCACAGCGTGTTCCGCGAGCTGGCGATCGGTCCGTTCACCATCCAGATGAACAACCGCAAGCTGATGCGCGGGTTCTTCGAAAATCTGGGCGTGGCCGACGGCGAAAAGCAGATGCTGGTGCTGCGCGAAGTGGACAAGCTGGACAAGCGCGGCGCCGATTACGTGCGCGAGACGCTCACCGGCGAGGCGTTTGGCCTGTCGGCTGAGGTGGCCGAGAAGATCCTGGCCTTCGTGCAGGTGCGTTCGGAAGGCGTCGACGATGCCTTTGCCAAGCTCGATGCGCTGGGCGAAGGCTCGGCCACGTTCGAGGAAGGTCGCGCCGAGCTCAAGGAAGTGCTGGGCCTGGTGCGCGACATGGGCGTGCCCGAAGAGCGCTTTGCGCTGAATCTTTCCATCGCGCGCGGGTTGGATTACTACACCGGCATGGTCTACGAGACCACGCTGGACGAACATCCGCAGATCGGCTCGATTTGCTCGGGTGGTCGCTACGAGAACCTGGCCGGCCACTACACCAAGTCGCACCTGCCGGGCGTGGGTATTTCCATCGGCGCGACGCGGCTTTACTGGCAGCTGCGCGAGGCCGGTTTGATCGGCACCGCGCGCAGCACGGTGCAGGCGCTGGTCACGCAGATGGATACCGCGCACATGCCGGCCTATCTGGCGTTGGCCGCGGAGCTGCGCAACGCCGGCATCGCCACCGAGGTGGTGATGGATGGCGGCAAGTTGGGCAAGCAGTTCAAGTACGCCGACCGCGCGGGTATCCGTTTCGTGCTGGTGCTGGGCGAGGATGAAATGGCCAAGCACACGGTGACCGTCAAGGACATGCTGCGCAACGACCAGTTCGAGGTCAGCCGCGAAGAGATGGTCAAGAGTCTGCGCGTGGAACTGGAGCAGGCCGCGGCCATGGAAGCGGCCGAACGGCGTGGCTGAGGCGCGCGTCCAACGTTGATACGAGGCGGCTGGTTTTCTTGCGAAAACCGGCCGCTTTCACAATCTACAAAGCTGTATCGATCCCGCAGCCGGGAGACACCGGCGTATCGGGCTTCACCGGGAGGAAACCGCATGAACCAAGCAATCATCGAACTGGATGGCGACAGCCTGACCCGCGACCAAGTGGCCGCGGTGGCGCGTGGCGCCGACGTGTCGCTGGCCGAGCACGGCCTGGCACGCGTGGAAAAGGCGGCCGCCTTCCTGGCCGACAAGGTGCACTGCGGCGAGCCGATCTATGGCGTCACCACCGGCTTTGGTTCCAACGCCGACAAGCTGTTGGGTGCGCACCGGGCGCGGCAGGATCTGCAAGGCGCGGCGACCGATGAGGCGGCGGGCGAGGGCGATCTGCTGGAAGAATTGCAGCACAACCTGATCGTTACCCATGCCGTGTGCGTGGGCGAGCCGTTTGCCGAAGAGGTGGTGCGCGCCATGCTGGTGATCCGCATCAACACCTTGATGCGTGGGCATTCGGGCATTCGCGTCTCGACCTTGAAAGCGCTGGCCGAACTGCTCAATCGCGGCGTGATTCCGGTGATTCCGCAAAAGGGTTCGGTGGGCGCCTCGGGCGATCTGGCGCCGCTGTCGCATCTGGCCATCGTGCTGCTGGGCGGCGGCGAGGCCTTCTACGAGGGCGAGCGCCTGCCGGGCGGTGAGGCGCTGACGCGCGCTGGGCTTGCGCCGATCCGCCTTTCCTTCAAGGAAGGCCTGGCGCTCAACAACGGCACCACGCAGATGCTTGCGACCTCGGTGCTGGCGCTGGATCGACTGGCGTACTTCCTGAATCTGGCTGACCTGGCTGCAGCGATGAGCCTGGATGCCTTTGCCGGTCGCAGTGGCGCGCTGCGTGAGCAAGTGCACGCGTTGCGTCCGCACCCGGGGCAGCGCGATGCGGCGGCGCACGTGCGCCAGTTGCTCGATGGCTCCACGCTGCTGGATATTCCCTACCACCTGGTGCCGCGCTTCAAGACCTGGACGGCCGAGGCCTGGCAGACGCCCGAGGCGCAGGCGCAGCGCTTTGATATTGCCTGGGACTGGGTGCCGGCCAGTCAGCGCCACGGCCGCGAGGCGTTCTATGCGCGCTTCCTGCCGTTCAAGGGTGGCAAGAAACATCAGCCGCAGGATGCCTACTGCCTGCGTTGCATGCCGCAGGTGCACGGTGCGGTGCGCGATGCCTGGGCGCAGGCGTGTCGGGTGATCGACATCGAGCTCAATGCCGTCACCGACAATCCGCTGGTGTTCCCCGATGCCGAGAACCCGCGCTACATCGAGGATCAGGTGATCTCGGCCGGTCACTTCCACGGCATGCCGCTGGCGCTGGTCATGAGCTACGTGAAGGCGGCCATTCCGACCCTGGCCTCGATCTCCGAGCGGCGCCTGAACAAGCTGGTCGATCCGGCCAACAGCGATGGCCTGCCGGCGTTTCTTACCGGCAACGAGGACGCCACCGATTCGGGCTTCATGATCGTGCAGTACACCGCCGCGGCGCTGGTCAACGACCTGGCTTCCCGCGCGCATCCGGCCTCGGTGTATTCGGTGCCAACCTCGGCCAATGCCGAAGACCACGTATCAATGGGCGCCAACGAGGCGCGTCACGTGCTGGACATGACCGAGGATCTGGGCCATGTGCTGGCACTGGAGCTGTACACCGCAGCGCAGGCTCTGGAATACCGCCAGGACATGTTGAATGCCGCCCGCGAGCTGGCCCGTGGCGGCGACTGGAAGGCGGTGGCGGCAAAGGTTGCCGGCGCGCCGCGCGAAGATCATCCGCACCATGCGCAGTTTGAAGCCGAAGTGCGTGCATTGACCGAGGCACTGGCCGCGACCGAGGAGTTCCACGCCGGCCACGCCGTGCGCGAGGCCTTGGCACGGCTGCGGCAGGACATCGCCTTCATGCGTCGTGATCGGCCCATGGATGGCGATGTGGCGCGTGTGTGCGAGCTGGTGCGTCGGCGCCGTTTCCAGGCCTGACGCCGGACCGGCACTGTCCCGGAAAGTCGGTGCCTGGCAGGCAAGGCTCGCCGAGGTCATCGGCGCTGTGCCTGGGCGATCACCAGCATGGCCGATATGGCAAGCAGCAAAATGCCCATCACCGCGGCGTTCGACACGATCCGTGGTGATTCGGCAGTATGTCATGGGTGTTGCAATGGGGCCGTGCGCTGGAGCTGATGGTGCGGCGATCATCTCCGCTTAACTTCATATGCTAGAGGATGCCTTGATATGACGGCTGCGTTCTCCGGTGGATGTGCCTGTGGCGCCATCCGTTACCAGTGTGCCAGCGCGCCCGTGGCCATGCTCAACTGCCATTGCAGCGACTGTCAGCGTTCGAGTGGGGCACCGTTTGCCTCGGGTGTGATTGTTGCCGTGGCGGACATGCATGTCACCGGCGCGCCCTCCAGCTACACCGTGCGTGCCAGCGCGGCGGCACGGCGACACGCAGTTTCTGTGGCAACTGCGGCTCGCCGCTGTTCACCACCAGCCAGGCGCAGCCGCAATGGATGTCGGTACGCTTTCCGACGCTGGACGACACGGCGTCCTTCAAGCCGGCGCTGGATATCTGGACCGCTAGCGCACAGGCGTGGACGTGTCTGGACGATGCACTCCCGCATTTTCCGACGACGCCCTAGATCCGCCCTTCGACTTTTCAGCGCGCCGATAAACCCATGGTACTTAGGTACTGCCGTGGCCGGTCATCGCTGCGTGGATTTTGTCAGTCTCACGCGGCGGCAATGATGAGGCGAAAACGCTGTCCAAAACCTTGACTTTTCCCGTTCAGGCCGCCGACAAGGCGCTTTGCGCCAACCTGCCAAAAGCGCACGCGGTGTCAAGGTTGGTGTGTGGTTAAAACGTAGCCAGTGCGTGCCAAGTGCTTGTGAAAGCGACCCTTTAACCTGCTGCTCACAACGTTATCCAGTGAACTATCCACAGCTTGTGTGGATAAACTTATCGCTTGGTGTTGCAGTCTGGCATGAAGGTCATGCAAACATCGAATAGCTTGACTTTCGGCGCTTACTGCCTGGGTCATGGCGCTGGTTATTATTTAATCAGTTTGTCACAAGTGGTTGTGTGGGAATCACTTTTTAAGTTTTCACACAGGCTTGTCAAAGCCTTATCCACAGGCAATGTGGAAAACCCTTGCGGTGTCTTCCCAGGGCGGGGTTGCGAGCCCTCGACGACACTCGTATGATGCGCATCAATGTACTAACGCGTTAATACATTATGAAGCGCCGCAGCATCGACATCGACCAAGCCAATGATCAGGCCGAGCGCCAACTGGCTACCGCCCTTAGTGCCTTGAAGGACGCCGACCAGGTACAGGCTTTCCTGCGCGACCTATGCACGCCGGCCGAGCTGGAGGCTCTCACCGATCGTTGGCGCGTGGTGCCCCTCCTGCTGGACGAGGTGCCGTATCGGGAAATCCACGATCGCACCGGCGTCAGCATCACCACCATTGGCCGCGTTGCCCGCTTCATCACCCAGGGCAACGGTGGCTACCTGGCCGCAGCACGCGCCACGCGCGAGGCCTCGGTCCGTAACGGAGCAAACGCATGACTACGCGCGACCGCCTGCGCATCGCCGTCCAGAAGAACGGCCGCCTGGCCGAGCCTTCGCTCGATCTTCTGACCCGTTGCGGGCTTAAATTCCGCCAGAGTCGGGACAAGCTGTTCTGCTTCGGCGAGAGCATGCCGATTGATCTCTTGCTGGTGCGCGACGACGACATTCCCGGCCTGATTGCCGACGGCGTGTGCGACTTGGGGTTTGTCGGCCGCAACGTGCTGACCGAAGATGCGCTGGGCCGCGAGGGCGAGTCGCCGTTCCAGGAGCTGCGCCCGCTCGGATTTGGTGGTTGCCGCCTCTCCATCGCGCTTCCGCAGGAGACCGAGTGGAGCGGTCCGCAGCAGCTGGCGGGCATGCGCATTGCCACCACGTATCCGCACCTTCTAGGCGACTGGCTGCGCACCAACAGCGTGAACGCCAGCATTGTGACCCTGTCCGGCTCGGTGGAAATTGCGCCGCGCCTGGGCACCGCAGACCTGATTTGTGATCTGGTTTCCAGCGGTGCCACGCTGGCTGCCAACCAGCTGAAAGAGGCGGTGATCCTGCAACGTAGCGAGGCCGTCCTGGCGTCCTCGGCCGAGCTGCCCAGTGATGAGCGCGGCGACCTGATCGAGCTGCTGCTGCGGCGCCTGGACAGCGTGGTCAATGTGCGCGAATCGCGCCTGGTGATGCTGCAGGCGCCGCGCAGTGCGCTGGACATCATCGTCGATTTGCTGCCCGGCAAGCCGCAGCCCACGGTGACCTCCATCGAAGGCAGCCCGGACGATATTTCCCTGCAAGCGGTGTGCAACGGCAGCGTCAGCTGGCAGGACCTTGAGCAGATGAAGCGCGCCGGCGCGCGTTCCATGCTGGTGCTGCCGGTGGAGAAGATGCTGGCATGAACGTGATCGAGTGGAACACGCTGAACGCCGATGCGTGCCAGCAGGCCCTGGCCCGTCCCGCGCAGGCACGCAGCGAGGAGCGACGTCGTGCGGTGGCCGAAATCATGGCGCGTGTGCGCCGTGGCGGCGATACCACCTTGCTGGACTTGACCGCGCAGTTCGATGGGTGTGCGCTGGGATCTCTGCGCGTTTCGGAAGCCGAGTTCGCCGCCGCCGAGGCCTCGCTGGATGACGCACTGAAGCAGGCCATTGCCGAGGCTCGCGAGCGCATCGAAACCTTCCATCGCGCGGGTGCACCGACACCGGTGAGTGTCCAGACCGATGCCGGCGTTACCTGTGAACGTGTGCTGCGTGCCATCACTCGGGTCGGCCTTTATGTGCCGGCCGGCAGTGCGCCGCTGCCTTCGACCGCGCTGATGCTGGGCGTGCCGGCGCAGCTGGCCGGTTGCCGCGAAGTGGTGCTGTGCACGCCGCCGCGTCGCGACGGCAGCGTGGATGCGGCGGTGCTCTATGCGGCGCGTCTTTGCGGTATCGATACGGTGTTCAAGCTGGGCGGCGCGCAGGCGATTGCCGCCATGGCCTACGGCACCGACAGCGTGCCGGCGTGCGACAAGCTGTTTGGGCCGGGCAACGCGTGGGTGACCGAGGCCAAGTTGCAGGTCTCGGCCGAACCCGGTGGCGCCGCCATCGACATGCCGGCCGGACCTTCCGAGGTATTGGTGATTGCCGACGCCAACGCCGATGCGCGTTTTGTCGCCGCCGACCTGCTGTCGCAGGCCGAACATGGTCCGGACTCGCAGGCGCTGTTGGTTACCGACAACGCGGCGCTGGCCGAGGCCGTGGCGGCGCAGGTCAACACACAGATGGCGCAGCTCTCGCGTCGCGAGATTGCCGCCGAGGCTATTTCGCAAAGCCGCCTGATCGTGGTGGAAAACCTGGATCAGGCCGCGGCCCTCAGCAATGCCTACGCGCCCGAACACCTGATTCTCAACGTCGCCGAACCGCGCCAGTTGCTGGCACAGATCGACAGCGCCGGCTCGGTGTTCCTTGGCGCATACTCGCCCGAATCGGTGGGTGATTACTGCAGTGGTACCAACCATGTGCTGCCGACCTATGGCCATGCGCGGGCCTGGAGCGGCGTCTCGGTAGCCAGTTTCGTCAAGCAGATCACGGTGCAGTCGCTGACCGGCGAAGGCTTGAAGGCGGTAGGGCCGTGCGCCGTGACGCTGGCCACCGCCGAAGGCCTGGATGCACACGCGCAGGCGGTACGGGTGCGCCTGGCCGCGCTGGAGGGGGCATGAGCATCATCGATCGTGCGCGCCCGCAAGTGCGTGCGCTGACGCCGTATTCCTCGGCGCGCATGGAGGCCGGCGATGCCGCCATCATGCTCAACGCCAACGAATCGCCGTGGGCGCCGCCGGGTGATGCCGGCCGCCAGCTCAATCGTTACCCGCAGCCGCAACCGCAGGTATTGCGCGAGCGTCTGGCCATGCTTTACGGCGTGGAACCCACCGAGCTTTTGATCGGCCGCGGCAGCGACGAGGCCATCGATTTGCTGGTGCGTGCATTCTGCACGCCGGGCGTGGATGGCATCGCGATCTGTCCGCCAACCTTTGGCATGTACGCGGTCTGCGCGGCCACGCAGGACGCGGCCATTACCCAGGTGCCGCTGCGCGACGATTTTTCGGTGGATGTCGAGGCGCTTCTGTCCACCTTGCCGGAAACGACCAAACTGGTGTTTCTGTGTTCGCCGAACAATCCCACCGGCGGTTGCATGCCGCGTGCCGATATCGAGCGCATCGCCGGCGCGTTGTCCGAGCGCGCGATGGTGATCGTGGACGAGGCCTACATCGAGTTTGCCGAGGCCGAGAGCGCCGCCACGTTGATCGCGCGCTATCCGAACCTGGGTGTGCTGCGCACGCTGTCCAAAGCCTGGGCCTTGGCTGGCGCGCGCGTGGGCGTGTTGCTTGCCGACGCGCCGGTGATCGCCTTGCTGCGCAAGATCATGGCTCCGTATCCGCTGCCGACGCCGTGCGTGGAGGCAGCGCTGGTGGCCACGGATGCTGATGGCGAGGCCTTGACGCGCGAGCGCATCGCCACCGTGCGCGCCGAGCGCCGCCGTCTGGCGGACGCCTTGCGCCAGCTGCCACAGGTGCTGGACGTCTATCCGTCCGATGCCAATTTTCTCACCGTGCGCCTGGCAGACGCCAAGGCCAGCTATCAGCAGCTGGCTGCGCAAGGCGTGGTGGTGCGCGATGTGGGACGTTATCCGTTGCTGGCCGGCTGCCTTCGTTTCAGCATCGGCACGCCGCAGGAAAACAATCGCCTGCTGGCCATTCTGGCCGAGGCTGCAACCGGTCTTGAGGAGCGTACGGCATGAGCCGCAAGCTACTGTTTGTCGATCGCGACGGCTGCATCATCGAGGAGCCGGCCGACGAGCAAATCGACCGTTTCGAGAAGCTGGCGTTGCTGCCGGATGTGATTCCCGCACTGCGCAAATGCATCGCTTCCGGCTACGAGCTGGTGATGGTGAGCAATCAGGATGGTCTGGGCACCGAGCGCTTTCCGCAGGCCGATTTCGATGGACCGCATCAGCTTCTGATGCAGATCCTTGGCTCGCAGGGCATCACTTTTCGCGAGGTGCTGATCGACCCGACGCTGCCCGAAGAAGGGCGCGACACGCGCAAGCCGGGCACGGGCATGATGCGTCATTATCTGGCCGATGACAGCTGGAGCCGTGCAGCTTCGGCGATGGTCGGCGACCGCGACTCGGACATGCTGTTTGCCGCCAACATGGGAGTGCGCGGTTTTCGGGTCGGCCCGCAGGGCGAGGCCTGGATGGCGATTGCACACAGCTTGTGCGACGCACCGCGCCGCGCCCGTGTCGAGCGCAACACACGCGAAACCCGCATCGCCGTCGAGGTGGACCTGGATGCCACGGCCGACCCACAGGCGCACACCGGTATCGGCTATTTCGATCACATGCTCGAACAGATCGGCAAGCATGGCGGCATCGCCATGACGCTGCGCTGTGATGGCGACCTGCATGTGGATGAGCACCACACGGTGGAAGACTGTGCGCTGGCGCTGGGCCAGGCCTTGCGCCAGGCACTGGGCGACAAGCGCGGCATTGGCCGCTACGGCTTTACATTGCCGATGGACGAGTCGCAGGCCAGTGCCACGCTGGATCTTTCCGGTCGGCCGTATTTCGTGTTCGAGGGCGAGTTCCCGCGCACCCAGGTGGGCGAGCTCTCGACGGAAATGGTGCCGCACTTTTTCCGCTCGCTGTGCGAGACGCTGGGCGCCAACCTGCACTTGTCGGTGCGCGGCGAGAACGCGCACCACATGGTCGAAGGCTGCTTCAAGGCAGTGGCACGCGCGCTGGGGCAGGCGGTGCGCAAGCACGGTGACGCCTTGCCCTCGACCAAGGGAGCTTTGTAATGGCCGAGGTGGTCCTGATCGATGCCGGCGGCACCAATATCGGGTCGGTGCGCTACGCGTTGTCGCGCCTGGGCGTGGATGCGCAGATGAGTGATGATCCCGCGCGCATCCGCGCCGCCACTCATGTGATTCTTCCGGGCGTCGGTGCGGCCGGGCCGGGCATGGCGCGGCTTCGCGCCAGCGGGCTGGATGCGGTGATTCGTGGATTGGATCAGCCGGTGCTCGGCGTATGTCTTGGCATGCAGTTGTTGTTCGAGCATTCCGAGGAAGGTGAGGTCGACTGCCTGGGGCTGATCCCGGGCCAAGTACGCCGTTTTGCCGACGATGGCGAGCGCCGCGTGCCGCACATGGGCTGGAATCGCCTTAAGACGGTGCGCGAGGACGACTTGAGCCAGGCGCTGCCTGATGAGCCCTACGCCTACTTCGTACACAGCTATTACGTGCCGCAAGGCGAGGCGACGTTGCTTGCGGCCGATTACGGCGTGCCGATCAGTGCCATGGTGCGCCATCGCAATTTTTGCGGCATGCAGTTTCATCCCGAGCGCTCGGCCGCACTGGGCGCCGAGCTGCTGCGCCGGTTCCTGGATTTGCCGGCTGCGGCCTGAGTACAAGAGAGTTTTCGCATGGCTTCTAGCTTTACCGTCATCCCCGCCATTGATCTTCGCCAAGGCAAGGTGGTTCGCCTTTTCAAGGGCGATTACGAGCGCCAGACTGATTACGAGGTGGCGCCCGCCGCACTGGCCGCCAGCTACGCCGACACCGGCGCCGAGTGGCTGCATGTGGTCGATCTGGATGGCGCGCGCGAGGGCAACCTGGCCAACCTCAAGACCCTGCGCGAACTGGTGGCCGCCGGCATGAAGGTGCAGGCCGGTGGTGGCGTGCGCAGCCGCGCCGATGTCGAGCGCCTGTTCGAGGCCGGAGTGCAGCGCGTGGTGCTGGGCTCGCTCTCGGTGCGTGAGCCGAACACGGTGTGCGAGTGGCTGGCCACCTTTGGCCCCGAACGTCTGACCATCGCGCTGGATACGCATTTTCGCGATGGCGCCTGGCGCTTGCCCAGTGCCGGCTGGCTGGAAGCGGAGAAGGCCACGTTGGATGAGCTGGCGCCGTTCTACGCCGATGCCGGCGCCAAACATGTGCTGAGCACGGACATTGATCGCGACGGCACACTTTCAGGCCCCAACCTGAGTCTTTACCGTCACCTTAGCCAGCGTGTGCCCAAACTGGCCTTGCAGGCCTCCGGCGGCGTGCGTGAGCTGGACGACATTCGCACCGCGCGTGAGGCCGGTGCCTCGGGCATCGTGCTGGGGCGCGCCTTGCTGGAAGGGCGCTTCACCCTGGCCGAGGCGCTGGCATGCTGACCCGCCGCATCATCCCCTGCCTGGACGTGCGTGACGGTAAGGTCGTCAAGGGCGTGCGTTTTCGCGATCACGTGGTGATGGGCGAAATTGTCGACCTGGCGCTGCGCTACCGCGACGAGGGCGCCGACGAACTGGTGTTCTACGACATTACCGCCAGCCCGGAAGGGCGCCGCGTCGACCGCGAGTGGGTCGAGCGCGTGGCGCGGGTGATCGACATTCCGTTCTGCGTGGCCGGTGGCATTCGCAGCGAGGCCGACGCGCGCGAGGTGCTTTACGCCGGTGCCGACAAGGTCTCGGTCAATTCACCGGCGCTGGAGCGTCCCGAGCTGGTGCGCGAGCTGGCCGATGCCTTTGGCGTGCAGTGCGTGGTGGTGGGCATCGACAGCCTGCGCGATGAGGATGGGCAATGGCGTGTGCGCCAGTACACGGGTGATCCGTCCAAGACGCGTGCGCTGCGTCGGCGCACCCTGGATTGGGTGGACCAGGTGCAGCAGCTGGGTGCGGGCGAGATTGTGCTCAACTGTATGGGTACCGACGGCGTGCGCGGCGGCTACGATCTGGAGCAGCTCGGCGCGGTGCGTGCGCGTTGTCAGGTGCCGCTGGTGGCTTCCGGTGGCGCCGGCGCGCCTGAGCACTTCCGCGATGCTTTTGTAGAAGCCGATGTGGATGCCGCGCTGGCCGCCAGCGTGTTCCATTCCGGTGCCATCCCCATCCCTGAATTGAAAGCCTGGTTGGCTGCACAGAACGTGGCCGTGCGCCCGGCAGCCGCCACCAAGGTAGTATCCGCATGAGCCTTATTGATATCGACCCTGCATCACTGGACTGGGCCAAGGGCGAAGGCCTGCTGCCGGTCATCGTGCAGCACTGGCGCGATGGCCGCGTGCTGATGCTTGGCTATATGAATGAGCTGGCGCTGCAAACCACGTTGGAAAAGGGTCAGGTTACCTTCTTCAGCCGCAGCAAGGGACGCCTTTGGACCAAGGGCGAAACCTCCGGCAATGTGCTCAAGCTCAAGGCCGTGCGTGGCGATTGCGATGCCGATACCTTGTTGGTGCTGGCCGATCCCGTTGGGCCCACCTGCCACACCGGCAGCGACAGCTGCTTTGGCGATGACATTGCCGCCGATACCGCCTTCATTGGCCAGCTCGATGCGCTGATTGAGCAGCGCGAGTCCGAACGCCCGGAGGGCAGCTACACCACACGCCTGTTCGAAGGCGGCGTGCGTCGCATTGCGCAGAAGGTGGGCGAAGAGGGCGTGGAATCAGCCCTGGCAGGCGTGGCGCAGGACGACCAGGCGCTGATCGGCGAGGCCTCGGATCTGGTCTATCACCTGCTGGTACTGATGCGCGCGCGGGGGCTGGGTTTGGCCGATATCAGCCGCTGCCTGAAGCAGCGCCACGGCGGCTGATCCACCGGTCAATGCAACACGGCTACCAGCAATACCAGCAGCACGCCGCCGAACACGGCCAGTAATAGCGCGAACAGGGCGCCCACATGCAGGCTGGGGCCGAGCACGGTGCTGCGGTTGCGCTGATAGCCACGCGCGAAATGCAGATAGCGCACGCCGGCGGCCAGCGCCATCAGCACGTCCATGCCCACCAGCAGGGCGCCGCCCCAGGTCGAGAGCATGCGCGGATACAGCGGCATGTGCGAGGCGTTGCTGGGCAGCCGATGCAAAATCAGGCCGAAGCGGTCGATCACAAAACCCAGCGCCATTAGCGACAGCGCCGTGCGAATCCACGCCGAGAGGGTACGCTCGGCAGCCAGGAACACGAGCTTGCGCGAAAGCTCCAGCGGCGATTGTTCGTCCTCATGGGGCATGGGGCACCTTGGCGAGGCGGGAAAGATAATGCACATCATAGCCCCGTGCGGAACGGGCGCCGGAACGCGCGACGTTGACGATGGGCGCCGGTCCCGCTTGCATGGCTGGGCCTGTTTAGCCACCACTGTCATCTTCGGCGATAGTCAAACCCGGCGACGGCCACGTATGATGGCCGCCACCCATGCAGATCCAGTTCAAGAAGATGCTCGGATGGGTGGTGGCGCTGGCCGTTCTGGTGGCCGCGACCGTTGCCCTCAAACGCATCCTGTCCACCATGCGCCTCGAAGACCTCGAGAGCGCCTTCGCCGCCACTCATTGGAGCCACATCGCGCTGGCCGCGTTGGGCACGGCGGTGAGCTTTGCCGTGCTTGGTCTATACGAGCGCTACGCCACGCGCATGGCGGTTCCAGGCAAGGTGCGATTTTCCACGGCCATGTTCATTGGCATGGTCGGCAATGCCTTTTCCAACACCTTGGGCTTTCACTGGCTGACGGGTAGTGCACTTCGCTATCGGGCCTATCGCAAGGCAGGTGTGGGCGTGGGCGACATTGCACGCATCATCAGTCTGGTGGGTTTGTGCGTGGGCCTGGGCTCGGTGGTGATCGTAGCCGCCGCGCTGCTGATTGACCCGCAAGGCGGAGGCTGGCGCCGCTGGATCGGCGTGGCCATGGCCGTGGGCCTGGTAGGCATCGATCTGGCGCTGCCCAAGCTGATGCAGAGCCGGTGGCTGGCACGCCTGCAGCTGCCGGCGATTACACGTCCTGGCCTTGCGCTGCAGATGCTGTTCGGGCTGGTAGAGATGAGCGGGGCGATCTTTGCCTTCTATGTGTTGCTGCCAGCGGATGTGGTGCCCGATTTCATCGGCTTCATTCCGGTGTTCATCATGGCCACGTTACTGGGCGTGGTGTCGCATTCGCCCGGTGGCGTCGGCGTGTTCGAGGCCACCTTGCTGACCGCCTTGCCCTCGGCCGACAAGGCGCAGGTGCTGGCCGCCGCGTTGTTGTACCGGCTGGTCTACAACCTGCTGCCATTCACGCTTTCGATGCTGGCGGTGGCACTGCGACGTGGTCTGAGCCACGCGCAGGAGACCTCAGTTGGACGGCGGGTATAGCGCCATCAGCTTCAGCTGCTGACGGTACAGCCAGCCTAGCCTGAAGATGCCCATCGGCTGGCGCCCGCGTTGGCGCGCGATGTCGGCCAGACGGAACAGCTCACGCTGCTTGTCGAACAGCATGCGGTAAGCCTCGGTCAGGCTATAGCGTGGGTCCCAGGCATGCACCACGTCGGCGCCGGTGCCGTTGACTTCTATGATGGTGAACTGGCCCTGGCGCAGTGCTTCCATGTGAGTGAAGCGCACATCGAAGCGGCCAAAGCAGAAGCCATCGGCGTCGGTCATGCACATGTCGCGGGCAATGCGGTCGACGTGTTCCGCCAGGACCGGCGTGATCAGCTCGCTGCCATCCTCGTAGCGGCCGCCAACGCGCGTGGAAGCCACGGTCGACAGCACCACACGTTCTCCCTGCGCCGGCACATGGCTTGGATCGAAGCGGCACTCGTGGTGGCGCTGGTTCACGGTGCGTCGCAGGCGCCGGTCCCGCGCCACCAGTTCGCCCAGTGATGACCGGCCATCACCGGTGACGGCCGGCACGTGCCGCAGCAGCAGGGCGGTCAGTTTGCCACGCGTCTGACCGGGCTCGCGCATGTAGAAAAGCCCCGCCTCGCCGGGCTGGTCGATGTACTCCTGCAGCACCAGCGAACTACCCGCCGGGAATGCGGCCAGATAGGCGGCAAGCTCCTCGGCGTTGCCGACGCGGCGCACACCGAGGCCACACCAGCCAAGGTCGGGCTTGGCGATGATCGGGAACGCCAGCGCCTGGCGCTGCATGGCGGCCAGCATCTCCTGCACGCTGGTGTCGCGGCGCACCGGAATGCCGACATACTTGGCAGTGACCGCCCGCGCCGAGGGCCCCATGGCGGCGAAATATTCCAGTTTGCCGTCACCGACCATGCCGCCGCTGGTGATCGCACCATTGAGCGCCGAGGGCAGGCTGAAGCTTCGGTAGCGCACACCCAGCGCCAGCCAGTGTATGACGGTGGGTATCAGGTTGAGCCATTTGGGCAGCTGTTCAAAGCGCCCGAGCGCCGAAACTTGCGGCACGTCGAGCGCCAGCCGCGCAGCGCGCTCAGCCATGGTCGAGAATCTGGTAGTGAATCGGTTTGTAGGCGAAGTTGTTCGACTGCCCGGCCGAACACGCGGTCAGCCCGATCACCAGGTCCATTTGTGCTTCGAAGACCGTGTAGTCGCCCGGTTTGCTGAGCGGCGGCTCCACCCGGATTTCCCCGGTCTCGCCATTCACCGGCACGTTCATGAACACGTTGAAGGCATTGGGAATGCGGTCGGGCGAGATACCATACGGCGCCAGCGCTTGGGCCAGGTTGCCGAAGCAACCCCGGTGCGGCTGCTTGTCGCCATAGATGATGCGAAACATCTCTGCCGAGCAGGGTGTCAGCAGGAAATCGTGGCGTCCGACGGTATCCTCGACAATGCGCAGCATCACCTGGCTGCGGTTGGAGTACAGCGGGTCACCCGTGCTCAGATAAATACGGCTGGCATAATCGATGGTGCGCCCGGAGGAGAGCCACTCGTCCGTGTCCTCGTGCGCGAAGGCGAGCAGATCGGCGACCTGCTCGCCTTGCGGATCAATCACTTTCAGACATTGACCCTGGCGCAGCTCGAAGGCCACGCCACTGCGCGGTGCAATCTCATGAATCATCATCGGGCGGTCCTTGCGGATCGGCGCATGCCGGTGCATGCGCATGGAAGGGACATGGCCAGCTCGCCTCGACACGCCTGCCGCTGTACTGCGCAGCCTCCGAACGCGTGCCGTGGTCGCTCAGCATGGGGTTGGTGGAGCCGGAATAAACCAGATCACGCGCCTGGATGGCGTGACGCATTTTCTGGTAGCGGCCGTCGGCACGGAGCTTCTCGAACTGCTGATGCAGGTTGAAGATCAGCGTTGGGTGAGCAAAGCGCCGTGCCGGACGGCTGGCGGCCGGGTGCAGGCCGACCACATAGAAGGCGTGGCCGCCCACACTCATGCTGAAATCGGGTGAGGCAGGATCGCGGCTGACGCGCGCATCCCAGTCGTGCTGGCGCGTATCGATGTCGTGGATGCCCTGCAGCCGCGCCCACAGCGTTTGCTCGAACTCGGTCTCGTCGGTGAGGTCGTCCTGCTCGAATATCACCGCCATGCTGACGAACATGTCATCGCCATGCGTGGCGGCAAACTGCTGCAGTGACCGGGTGATATCGGCATCATCCTCGGCGCTGCGCATCGAGCGTGCCAGCACGTGGTGCACGGCATGGCGCGAGCGCGCCGACTTGGCGCCTACGCAGGGAAAGGTGTCGGTGCCGATCAGGCGATCCAGGGCGGCGGCGGGGTCCATGGACACTTGCGTCGTCCTCGTGTGTCAATGGTCCGACGCTACGTTCCCCGGCATGGACTCAACTTGAACACATGCGACCATTGTTCAAGTCCCGCTCATGCAGTGTTTCACGCAGAGGCGCTGTCAGCACTGACGCAAGGGCGTAGAATGCCGCGACCCCACCTAAAGGCATGCACGATGCGCAAGTGCTTGGCGACCCTGGCTGTAATGGCCGCGGTTACGCTTCCCCTGTCCGCCATGGCTGATGGCGTTGATTATCCGGGCACCTTTTTCGTCAACGGTGGCCTGGGGCAGTCTCAGTACCACGTGGGTGGCTTCGACCATCCGCACGATACTGCCGCCATCATCGGCTTTGGTTACCGTTGGAATCACGTATTTGGTATCGAGTCCGGTTACACCGACCTGGGAACCGGCGAAGGGCATGCTGCCCACGGCGTGCGAAGCCTGCAACTGAAGGGCTGGACGCTGGGCTTGAACGGCCGCTTCGTGGTGGCTGGTCCATGGTCATTGGCTGCGCGCGCCGGTGTCTTCCGTGCGCGTACTACCGAAACCTCCAGCCGAAGCGGTCAGGCTGTGCATGGTGGAACTTCCGACGATGGATACTACGTCGGCGTGGGGGCCGATTACGACCTCTACCATGACTTTAGCCTGGGGCTCCGTTACGACCTGTACTGCAATGGACATTCCGGTGCTGGTTCGCGGCAGGCCACCGTGGGTGTTTACGGAGTCAATGCCGAATACCGCTTCTGAGTCACCGTACGCCATCACGCATGGCGCTGGAACCACGACGCGATGGCGTTAGCCGTCGATACGCTGCGCTCAGGTCACCGGCGGCGTGGTTTCGTGCATCGAAGCGCGTGCCTCGGCCCAGCCCTGCCAGTCGGCCAATGCCGGTGCTTGCGAGCGCCACTCCAATTCGGGCAGGCGAAGATCCAGATAGCCCAGCGCGCAGGCCACACCGATGCTGTCGAGCATGAAATGCTTGATATCGCGGTGGAAGTGGCGCTCCCAGTGCGCCAGCAGACGGTTCAGCGTGATCAGGCGGCGCTCGATCATGGCGTGGCCGCGCTGGGCTTCGTCCTTGCGCCGCTCGATGACGATATCCACGGTGAACTCGATGGCGCCCTGCGCTTGCGCCGCGCCGGCCAGCACGGCGTCGCGCTGCGCGTGGTCGGCCGGCACCAGCCGCGGCTGCGGATGGTGGCGCTCCAGGTAGTCGATGATGGTGTCGGCATTGGCCACGGCCAGACCATTGTCGGTGACCAGCGTGGGCACCTGCGACAGCGGGTTGACCGCCAGTAGCGCGTCGGGGCTGGCCCACGGGTCGACTGGAACCAGTTCGACCTGATCGAGCAGGCCTTTTTCGATCAGGGCGACGCGTACCTTGCGTGCGAAAGGCGAGGTGGGGCTGACATACAGCTGCATGGCGTGATTCCTCGACATCGAGTGTGGGCTTCACTCATGGTAGCGCTGTGACGATGGATGTCAGCGCCGCCGATGATCGGACTTGAAGGCCACGCTCAGTGACAAGGCGCACGCGGGGCCTGCGCCTGCCAGGAGAACTGCCTTGCCAGCCCGGCGGCAGCGTCGCATGGTGTTCGCGGCCGGCGTCAATGCACGGATATCTCACGGCCGCCATCCACGCCGACCGTCACCGCCAGCGGGCGGCGCGGAGCGGTCGCGGCGGCGTACCGGTGCGCGTCTGATTTACAGCGTGATGGCGTTGAAATCGCTTACGCACGTATGGCGCGCGTCGGTGGGGCACACCATCGGTTCGCGGCACAGCCAGGTGGTGCGCATGCCGGCCGCCGCCGCCGCGTCCAGTTCTTCGGTGATGTCGGACAGGAACAGGATCTGCGCGGCTGGCAGGCCGATCGACTCGGCGATGGCCTGGTAGGAGGCCGTTTCGCGCTTGGGTCCGGTCTGCGTATCGAAATAGCCGGAAAACAGTGGCGTCAGGTCGCCGGCCTCGCTGTAGCCGAACAGGAGCTTCTGCGCCGGCACCGAGCCTGACGAGTACACGTACAGCGCGATACCCGCGGCTTTCCACTCGGCCAGCCGCGCGGGCACCTCTGGATATACGTGCGAGGTGTAGGCGCCGCTTTCGTAACCTTCCTTCCAGATCATGCCCTGCAGCGCCTTCAGCGCCGTGGACTTGCGGTCGGCATCGATCCAGGCAATCAGCCGGTCGATCACTTCGGTGCGGCTGGCCTCGATGAAGCCCGCTTCCTTGGCCGCTTCGTGCAACCAGTGCTGTACATCGGCATCGTCGGCGTGGGTTTCGACAAAGGCGGGCAGGCGCTCGCGAGCGTAGGGGAACAGCACATCCTTGACGAAGGAAATGGCGCTGGTGGTGCCTTCGATGTCGGTGACGATGGCGCGGATGTCGGTCATGGCGGCCCTTGCGGTAAGCGAAAATCAGCGGGACGCACAGCATACGGGCCGTGCGTCGATGCCGGGTGAGCGAGGCGTTAGTGGATCAGGCCTGGGCTGCGCTGGCGTGCGGTTGCATGCGCGGGAAGCGCTCGGCAATGGCATCGCCGGTGAAGTTGGCGACCCAGCCGTCCTTGTTGGTGAACAGGCGAATGGCGACGAAATAGGGCGCCTCGCTCATGTCGAACCAGTGCCGGGTGCCATCGGGCACGCCGATCAGGTCGCCAGCCTCACACAGCACGTCGTAGACGCGTTCGCCGATGTGCAGCGTGAACTGGCCCGATCCGGCGACGAAAAAACGCACCTCGTCCTCGGAGTGGGTGTGCTCGCTGAGGAACTTCTGGCGCAAGTTGGCGCGCTCGGGGTGATCGGGCTTCAGGCTGATCACGTCCACCGACTGATAGCCTTCTTCGCGCATCAAGCGATCGATATCGCTCTGGTAGGCGGCGATCACCTCGTCCTGACTGGCCCCGGGCGCGATCGGCTGGTTGGCTTGCCATTGTTCGAAACGCACGCCGACCTTGCCCAGTTCGCGGGCGATGGCCTCAGGTTCGCTGCTGCTCAACAGCGGGGCCTGGGTGTTGGCTTCGGTGTAAATACGCAGACGGCTCATGCGGACAACCTCTTCAAATCCAGTTCGCAGGCGATCAGAAATTCCAGCGCCTCCAGGTGGCGGCGCGCCTCGGCCATGCTGCGGCCCCAGGTATAGATGCCGTGGCCGTTGATCAGATAGGCGTGCAGCGGCTTGCCGTCATCCAGCCAGGCATCGATGCGCGCTTCCAGTTCCGGCATGTGCTGGGTGTTGGGAAACACCGGCACCTCGAGCACGCTTTCGTGCGAGGTGTAGCCGGTAATGGCTTTCTGCAGCTCCCAGCCTTCCAGGTGGATGGCGCCGTCACGGGCGAACAGCCGCGAGGCCACGCTCTGGTTGCGCGAGTGCGTGTGCAGCACCACCTGCATCTCGGGCATGCGCCGATAGATCTGCGTATGCAGGCCGGTTTCGGCCGAGGGGCGAAGATCGGAGTCGACCGGCTGGCCGTCAAAATCGACCACCATGATGTCATCGCGCCCGAGGCGGCTCTTATCGCGGCCAGACACGGTGATGGCCGCGTGGGCATCATCCAGACGCATGGAGAAGTTGCTGCTGGTGGCCGGTGTCCAGCCTGCCTGGGCCAGGGCGGCCGCCGCTTCGGCAATGGCGTCGGCGCGGGCGCTCAGCTGGGTCGGGGTATAGGCCATGCTCGGGTTTCCGTGGTCGCGTTCGGACGTCTATATGCGCGCCATTGTAGCAGTGCGCAAGGGGTGTCATGCGGCATCTGGGCGCAGCGCCCTTGTCCGGCCGCGGTTCGGGTGTACGATGCAAGGCGGCTGCGGCGCCATGGGGCGTCGGCCAGGGCTTTCGATGTCGCCCGTAACGACGGAGGTCGATTCATGACGCAACACGATGAAAATATTGCCTCGCGGCGCCGCTTCCTGAAGCTGGCGGCCGGCTCGGCGGCGGTGGCCGCCGCCGCCGGCGTGATGCCGGGTCTGGCGCGGGCCAGGGATCTGCCGCATGTCAGCCCGTCTGACGCCACGGCCAAGGCCCTGCATTATGTGGAAGATGCCAGCAAGTCCGACAGCCCCAAGCACAAGGCTGGGGACGACTGCGCCAACTGCATGTTCTATCAGGGCAAGGCCGGTCAGGCTTACGGACCGTGCCAGCTGTTCCCGGGCAAGGCGGTCAATGCCAAGGGCTGGTGCATTTCCCATCAGCCAAAGAAATAGCGCGCGGCATGCGGCCAGCTTTTGGCTGGCATCGTGAACGCAAAAAGGCCGGCATCAAGCCGGCCTTTTTTCTTGCGTATTGCACGTACCAGTGACGCAATGTGCCACCCGGAGGCGCCAGGCTGAGGAGCTGACCCGCCTGGAACGCCCGGGCAGCGAGCCGGTGGCCACTGCCAAGTTTCCACCGGGGCGCACATGGTACGCCGCTGTCGCGATCAGGGCCAGTGGCCCCGGTCGCGTGCGTCTCACTGATTGCTGCGAAGCCGGCTGTGGCGGTAGCCAAAGCCGAAGTAGATGGCCAGGCCCAGTACCGTCCAGACCAGCATCAGCATCCAGTTGAACCAGTTCATCTGCGACAACAGGAAGGCGCAGCTGAGCACGCCGGCCACGCAGATCACCGGGGCCCACGGCACCCGGAAGGTGCGCTTGAGGTCGGGCTGGGTATAACGAAGCACCAGCACGCCGGCACACACGGCGGTGAAGGCGATCAGCGTGCCCATCGAGGTCAAGTCGGCCAGCAGGTCCAGCGGGAAGACGGCCGCCAGCACGGCGATGCCGAAACCGGTGATCAGGGTGTTGATATGCGGTGTGCGGTGGCGCGGATGCACCTTGGCGAATACCTTGGGCAGCATGCCGTCGCGCGCCATGATCATGAAGATGCGCGGCTGCGCGATGATCATCACCAGAATCACCGAGGAAAGGCCAATCAGCGCGCCCACTTCCACCAGCGGACGCAGCCAGGTCAGTTCCGGATGGCCGCGCAGCGCGGCGACCACCGGGTCGGCCACATCCAGCATCGAATAGGGCACCAGGCCGGTCATCACCGCCGCCATGCCCAGGTACAGCAACGTGCAAAGAATCAGCGAGACCAGGATGCCGAAGGGCAGATCACGCTGCGGATTCTTGCATTCCTGCGCCGCGGTCGAGGTGGCCTCGAAGCCGATATAGGCGAAGAAGACCATGGCCGCGGCGCGGAAAATGCCCGACCAGCCGTATTTGTCGTTGCCCTGGTGGGCCGGGATGAACGGGTGCCAGTTGTCTACGTTCACATAGCGCGCGCCGGCGATGATGATGACCACGATCAGGCCCACTTTCAGCACCACCATCAGCGCGTTGAGGCCCGATGATTCACGGATGCCGACGTAGCACAGCCAGGTGAGCGCGGCGACGATGGCCACAGCCGGCAGATTGAGTAGCGCGCCGGTGCCCACCAGATGGCCGTCGGTGAAGGCCAGTGGCGCCATGGTCAGCGCCTTGGGCAAATGCATGCCCAGGGTATCGAGCAGGCTGGTGAAATAGCCGGTCCAGCTGGTGGCTACGGCCGAAGCCGAAATGCCGTATTCCAGCACCATGTTCCAGCCGATGAACCAGGCCACCACTTCGCCCAGCGTGGCGTAGGCGTAGGAATAGGAGCTGCCGGAAATGGGGATCAGCGTGGCGAACTCGGCGTAGCACAGCGCCGAGAAACCCGAACAGATCGCCGCCAGGATGAACGAAATCAGCACCGCCGGGCCGGCATACTCGGCCGCTGCCGTGCCGGTGACCACGAAGATGCCGGTACCGATGACCGAGCCGATGCCCAGCGCGGTGATGCCCCACGGACCCAGCGTGCGGCGCAGGGCGGGGCCTTGCGCGTGATCGTCATTGTCGAACGAGGTCTTGCGGGCAAAAAGCTGGTGCAGCATGGACATGGGTATCGGTAACCGGAGGTTGGGCTCGGATGGACAGGGCCAAGAAGGCGACGCCGGCATCGGAGCCGGCGTCGCCTTGGGCTTTTTACGACTTCAGCGCCTTGCGCAGTTTGCTGTGCTTGTAGCCGTAGCTGAAGTAGACGATGAAGCCGATTACCGTCCAGCCCAGCAGCAGCAACCAGTTGCGCACCGGCATGATGTAGATCAGGCCCAGGCAGCACAGCACGCCCAGCGGGCAGATCACGTGCGCCAGCGGCACGCGGAACGAGCGCTTCAGCTCCGGCTGCGTGTAGCGCAGGATCAGCACGCCAGCTGAAACCGTGGCGAAGGCCACCAGTGTGCCCATCGAGACCACATCGCCCAGCAGGCTGATCGGCAGCAGCGCGGCCATGACGGCGGCGATGATGGCCACGATGATGGTGGCGCGGTGCGGGGTCTTGTACTTCGGATGCACCTTGCCCAGCACCTTCGGCATCAGGCCGTCGTGGGCCATGGCGAAGAAGATGCGCGGCTGGCCCATCATCATCACCAGGATCACCGTGCTCAGGCCGGCGATCGCGGCCAGCTCGGCCAGCGTCTTCAGCCAGTTGAGCGAGGGATGCGCCGCCAGCGCCGTGGCCACCGGTTCGGCGGTATCCAGCAGCTTGTACGGCAGCATGCCGGTCAGCACCGCGGCCATCAGGATGTACAGCAGGGTGCAGATGAACAGCGAGCCCAGGATGCCGATCGGCATGTCGCGCTGCGGGTTCTTCACTTCCTGCGCGGCGGTCGAGACCGCGTCGAAGCCGATGTAGGCGAAGAACACGATGGAGGCGCCACGGAACACGCCCGACCAGCCGTAGATGCCGGGGCCTTCGTTGGCCGGGATGAACGGATGCCAGTTGGCCGGCGTCACGTAGTGCGCGCCAAAGATCACCACGGCCAGCACCACCAGCACCTTCATCGCCACGATCACCGCGTTCACGGTGGCCGATTCCTTGATGCCGCGATAGCACAGCATGGCGATGGCGCCGATGATCAGCACCGCGGGCAGGTTGAACCAGGCGCCGGTCACGACCAGGGCATCATGCTTGAAGGTGAACGGCGCCTCGCGCAGCACGCTGGGCAGGTGCATGCCGAACTGGTCCAGGAAGCTCAGCGTATAGCCGGCCCAGCCCACCGCCACGGTGGAGGCGGCGAACAGGTATTCCAGCACCAGGCTCCAGCCGACGAACCAGGCGGCCGATTCGCCCAGCGTGGAATAGGTGTAGCTGTAGGCGCTGCCGGAAACCGGAATCATCGCCGACAGTTCGGCATAGGACAGCGCGGCGAAGGCGCAGGCCAGACCGGCGAAGACGAAGCTCAGGATGATCGCCGGGCCGGCATGCTCGGCCGCCGCCGTGCCGGTGATCACGAATATACCTGCGCCAATCACGGCACCGATGCCGAGCATGATCAGGTGTCGCCAGTCGAGGCTGCGCGCCAGCTCCACCTCTTCTCCGGCAACCACGTGCGGTTCGGCATGCACCGGCTTGGTGATGAACAGGTTACTCATGAATGTGGTGTCCCCCGAAAATGAGCACGCTGGCGCATGCGAGAAGGCCGGCGCCGGCTTGATTTCTTGTTGTGCTGGAAGCCCGCCATGGCGGGGCATAGTCGATGTACCATGCCAAAGTCCCGACCCCCGTACAAGGACAAAAGTCATGCTCTCAAGGGCTTGCCGCACGTGCTAATGGCGTGCAGGCTTGGCCGCCCCGACGAGCACGACAGCTTGGCCATGACCACCGATCTATCCGCGCTTTGCGCGTCGCTGCGCCAATACGCCAGAACCTGCGCCAATCCAGCCGGGGCGACGGCTTTTCTGGAGCTGGCCGAGGAGGGTTCCCACGCCCTTACCCGCCAGCGCCTGGACGGGCATTTCACGGCGTCCGCCTGGCTGGTCAGCGCCGACGGCGAGCGCACACTGCTGACCCATCACCGCAAGCTCGATCGCTGGCTGCAGCCGGGTGGCCACGCCGATGGCGATGCCGACCTGGCGCGTGTGGCGCTGCGCGAGGCCGAGGAGGAAACCGGTGTGGGCGAACTTGCCGTGGAGGGCGGCATTTTCGACCTGGATCGCCACCAGATTCCCGCCCGGGGCAAGGAGCCGGCCCACTGGCACTACGATGTGCGTTACGTGGTGCGCGCCGGTACCGACGAGCGTTTCGTGGTCAGCGAGGAGTCGCACGCGCTGGCCTGGCGCGAGATTGCCGAGGTCGCGGCCGATCCGGCAATCGACCCGTCGCTCAGGCGTATGGCGCAGCGCTGGTTGCAGCGCACCTGACCGGCAGCTTTCGACAAAGGTGGCATGCTGCGACGCAGCATGGCGCGCTAGAATGCATGGCCTCCCGTTGCGGTGCCTGCCTGGCGCCGCGGCCGTCCCCACCCGCATTCGAAAGGCTTGCAGTTCATGGCTGATGCCTCCGCCCCGATGCGCGCGCCGCTGACCGCGCGCGCGCGCCTGTGGCGCATTGTTTCCACGGTGTTTTTCACCTTTGCCGCGTATCTGACCATCGGCTTCTCGTTGTCGGTGCTGCCCGGTTTCGTCCATCACGGGCTGGGCTTTGGCACCGTGCTGGCCGGTCTGGCGATCAGCACGCAATACCTGGCCACCTTGCTCAGTCGTCCGCACGTTGGGCGGATGACCGACAACCTGGGGCCCAAACGCACCGTGCTTATCGGTCTGGGCATGGGCGCGATTTCAGCGCTGCTGCTGAGCGCTGGCGCCTGGCTGGCCTCGGCGCCGGGTTTGAGTCTGGGCGTGATCTTGCTGGCACGACTGGCGCTGGGATGCGCCGAAAGTTGCGTGGGTACCGGCGCCATCGCCTGGGGCATGGCCCAGGTCGGCCACGAGCACACCGCGCGGGTGATTTCCTGGAATGGCGTGGCCACCTATGGCGCACTGGCCGCGGGCGCGCCGCTGGGTGTGGCGCTGGCCGCGCACGGCCATCTGCTGAGCGTGGGCCTGGTGTCGCTGGCACTGATGTTGATTGCACTGCCGTTGGCCTGGTTCAAGGCCGCATCGCCGGTCACCCACGGCGAGCGCTATCCGTTCATGACAGTGGCGCGGCGCGTGGTGCCTTACGGCGCCGGTCTGGCGATGGGCTCAATCGGATTTGGCTGCATCGCCACGTTCATCACCCTGTTCTACGGCGCCCATGGCTGGGCCGGGGCCGCGCTCAGCCTGACCGTGTTCGGCGTGGTGTTTGTCGGTACCCGTTTCGTTTTCGGCTGGACCATTCCGCGCGCCGGCGGGTATCGCGTGGCGGCGGTGTCCTTGGTGCTGGAAGCGGTGGGTCTGGCACTGGTGTGGCACGCCGCCAGCCCGGCGGCGACCCTGGTCGGCGTTGGATTGGCCGGATTCGGCTTTTCGCTGGTATTTCCCGCCCTGGGCGTGGAGGCGGTGAGCCAGGTGCCAGCGCACAGTCGGGGCTCGGCGCTGGGTGTGTATTCGGTATTCATGGATGTGGCGCTGGCACTGACCGGACCGCTGGGTGGCTGGCTGGCCTCGGATGGACGCGGCTTCGCGCCGGTCTATGCGGCCTCCGGCGTGATCGCGTTGGCCGCCGTGGTGCTGACGCTGTGGCTGCGTCGGCGCAGCCGGCACGGGGCCGATCCCGTCTACGCCTGATCAGGCCCGCGCCGGCAGCACGTGCGGCGTCCCCCGTCTTTGTTCGATAGAACGGTGTCAGTCCGAGGAGGGCTTGCCCGGGCCATCGCTGGCCGGCAGCGCATGACGCGCGGCGACGCTGGCGCTGACCGCCATCTGGTACAGCCCGTGGGTGGAATCAGAGGTCGACAGGCTCAGTGCCAGCACCGGCACGGCGGCCTTGTTGGTGTAGGTCCACTGGGTGATGTTGAGCGTGCCTTCACGCGTGCGGCGGGTCTGCTCATGCGCGCTTTCTTGCAGCGTGCCGGGTTCGCGCAGGCCCTCGCGCAGCGAGGCCACTGCCGCGCGTGCCTGGGCCGCGTCGGCGCGTCGCGCATACACCGAGCACAGGTTGCCCCACTCGGCGACCAGCAGCAGGTGATGGCCGTTCCGGCTAACCGCAAAGGCGCGCCCGCCGCGCTTACCGGTCAGCGTGCTGGTCATGGCCGGCGCCGCGCGCGGAAAGTGCTGCTGGGCCAGCCAGTCGCTGAAATCCGACTCGTGCGGATAATGCGTCAGACAGGCTTCGGCAAACAGCTGAACGGCAGCGCTTTCGGCCGAGGCATTATCGGTCGCGCAAGCCGGATGCGGCACGGCAAGTGCGGTCAGCGACAGGGCGGCAAAAACAAGTATCGGGCGCATGAAAGCTCACTCCGTGTAGCGCGGTGGATGACGCGGTGGTGGCGCTTGCCGCTATGCTGTGCACACCGGCCGCCGGCTGCGGCCATCATGCCTTCAACCGTTCAGAGAGTTCCATGCCTTCCTTCGATATCGTGTCCGAAGTGGACAAGCACGAGCTGACCAACGCCGTGGATCAGGCCAACCGCGAGTTGACCAACCGCTTTGACTTCAAGGGCGTCAACGCCCGTTTCGAGCTGGACGACAGCACCATCAAGCAATTGGCGCCCAGTGAGTTCCAGCTGCAGCAGATGCTGGACATCCTGCGCGGGCGCATCGTCGCGCGCGGCATCGACCTGCGTGCGCTGGACGTGGGCGAGCCCGAAGCCAACCTGGCCGAGGCGCGCCAGACCATCACCGTCAAGCAGGGCATCGAGCAGGCGGTGGCCAAGAAGATCGGCGCCGCCATCAAGGAGGCCAAGCTCAAGGTGCAGTCGCAGATCAACGGCGACAAGCTGCGCGTGACCGGCAAGAAGCGCGATGACCTGCAGGCGGCCATCGCCATGCTGCGCGGCCAGGAGTTCGACGTGCCGCTGCAGTTCGAGAATTTCCGCGACTGATCCTGCATCGTTTCCTACTTGGCGATCCGGGCAGCGTCCAGGTGGCGGCAGGGCTTCTATGACTTCATCGTCGCTGGCGCGGCGGCGGTTTTGCTTGCTTTGAGATGTCCATTGAACTGGAATAGACCCGCACTCACTGCCAAGCACGAGAAGGCGATGGTTGCGGTCTGCAGTGAGGTGCGCTGCATCAGCTGAGCGAACAGCGGTGCTCCCGCGGTTTGGCCAATGGCCAGCGTCAGAAAGCCAACCATCAGGCCGCTTGCAGGTCGGTGGGGCAGGGCCGAGGTGCCCCAGACCAGGTAGATACCAGTCAACATGACATAGGCCGAGCCGAATAGTGCGCCACCCAGCACGGTTGCCAGTGGTGTTGTAAACGAGAGCCCGGCCATCGAGGTGCCTGTTGCCAGTATCGCGAGGAAGCCTCGATGAACCCTATTGATGCCCAGGCGCGTGACCAATATGCCGGCTGCCGCGCCACTCACACCTGCCGCCCCGATGGCGATCCAGAGCAGACTGATGCCGTGCGTGGACCAGTGCAGGCGTCTGGCGGCCATTTCGCCACCGAATGACCACAGCGCTGTGCTGGAGACGCCCGCCAGAAACGAGGCGCCGATCAATTGCCAGAGGGTGCCACGCGCTGGCGTCCTGACGTGGGCGGCTTTGCGTGGTGATGTGACGCTTTCCGCCGAGCCGGACGGTAGCCACCGCCAGGCTGCAAGCGCTGCCGCCAGTGCCGAGCCGGCGAACAGGACAAATACTTCGCGCCATCGTTCACTCATGCCCAGCGCCACCAAACCGGATATAACCACGCCGCCGCTGGTACCCGCATTGATGACAGTATTGGTGGCATTTTGCTGGGCGCGGTCCACGCCTTGAGAGACCGCAAGAGCCATCGGCGGTGATGCCAAACCTGTGCTCACGCCGGCTAGCACCACGAACATCGCCAGCCAGGTCGGTGACGGTGAGATTGCGATGCCCAGCATGCCTGCCGCCGCCGTTAGTCCCGAAATGACAGCTACCGCTTTTGCGCCCATACGCTCGCAGGTCCGCGCCGAAATCATGATGGCGATGACGTAGGCGAGAAACGCGCCACCGGCAATAGTGCCTGCGTAAGTATCTGACAGCGCTAGATCGGTACGTATCTGTGGCAGGAAAAGGCCAAATGCGAACCGTGCGAAGCCGTAGCAGACCGCGATGAGGCCAAAGCCGGTCGCGCCCATTTTGAGGGCGCGGCTCATGCCGGGCGCTTCGCTTCGATGAGCTGGCAGGCGCAGTCGCTCGCCGCCTCGATGGCCCGATCTCCACGATAGGTGGCGGCAGCCGTGGCGCCTTCGAACAACGCCAGTATCTGATCGCAAAGCATCGCATCGTCGGTGCCCGTCTCACCAGCCACCATAGCTGTGATGCTTGCGTGCAGCTGTGCGTGATAGTCCGCGACCACCTGCTCGATTAGCGGCGTGCGAGCGCCGGTTTCGGCACGTACACGAAAAAACAGGCAGCCGCGCGCGCCATCCTGCCTGACCCATTGACGCAAGGAGGCGAACAGTGCGCGTGTACTGCGAAAGTCGGCCTGCGCGAAAAAACGCCTTTGTCGCGCGCGCAGCACCATCGCCATCAACACATGCTTGCCCGCGGCGTGTTTATACACGGTGCGGCTGGAAAGGCCGCTGGCCTCCACCACACGCCCCATCCCGGTCGCGTTGAAGCCTTCATGATCGAACAGCCGCTCGGCGGCGGCGAGAAGTCGCGAGTCGATATCCATACACGCCATGTAAAACGATCATTTTACACGGGTCAACACCTCGGCCCTGGGCCATTCAGTCTGAGACCATGTGTGGATGGTGTTGATAAGCGATTGAGGCAGTAGGTCGAGGTCTGAAGGCAAGGAGCCAGCTGGCGAGTTGAACCCACCCCATCGCGGGTTCGCAGCGATGAAGCCTGGCTGTGTGGAGGGGCGATGGAGCGCTTGGCAAAGTGGTAGCACTTTCAGTCGAGGCCAGGCGAGCTTCTGGCACCCGCGCCACCGGCAGCGAGCGCGGGAGGCAAATGCTTCTTTCGAAGATACGGATATAAAAAAACCTCCGGCAGCCAGGGGAGGAGCTGCCGGAGGTTGTCAGGTCGGTGTCCCGTAAAGGGGAAGGAGACCGGCCCCTCCGATGACCCGCAAGGCGGGAAATCGATAGTCGCCATCACGGCGATTCGTTACTTGGTGTATGGACGGATGAGAAAGTTCTCAAGCGTCGACCCTTGGTTGCTGGGTCGGCGTTCATTTTCGTGGCGCAAGTCACGTTTTTTTGTACACCGCTTGTAAGCAATGTGTTATCGCGCTCTGGCGCTTCAGCCACCGCACATGAAAAAAACGCCCGTCACGATGACGGGCGCTTTTTTGTGCCATCGGCCACCCCGGTTGGGGCGGCCGATGGCCGGCTGACGATCAGGCCAGGCGCTTACGCGGCCTTCTTGGCCGCCAGCTGACGCAGCACGTACTGCAGGATGCCGCCGTGACGGTAAAACTCGCGTTCCTTCGGCGTCAGCAGCATCACGCGCACGGTGAAGGCCTTCTCGCCGTTGGCGCCCTTGGCCACCACGGTTGCTTCCTTCGCCTCGCCGTTCTCAAGACCGGTGATCTCGAACGACTCGTCGCCGGTCAGGCCCAGGCTCTTGGCGCTGTCGCCGTCCTTGAAGGCCAGCGGCAGCACGCCCATGCCGACCAGGTTCGAACGATGGATGCGCTCGAAGCTTTCGGCGATGACCGCCTTCACGCCCAGCAGCAGGGTGCCCTTGGCCGCCCAGTCACGCGAGGAGCCGGTGCCGTACTCCTTGCCGGCCAGCACCACCAGCGGGGTGTTGTCGGCCTTGTACTTCATGGCCGCATCGTAGATGGCCATCTGCTCGCCCGACGGCACATGCTTGGTGTAGCCGCCCTCGACACCGTCCAGCATCAGGTTCTTGATGCGGATGTTGGCGAAGGTGCCGCGCACCATCACATCGTCGTTGCCGCGGCGCGAACCGTAGGAGTTGAAGTTCTTCGGGTCCACGCCACGCTCGATCAGGAAACGGCCCGCCGGGCTGTCCTTCTTGATCGCGCCGGCCGGCGAGATGTGGTCGGTGGTGATCGAATCGCCCAGCAGCGCCAGGCAGCGCGCGCCGTGGATGTCCTCGACCGCTTCCACGTCCATCGTCATGCCTTCGAAGTAGGGCGGATTCTTGATGTAGGTGGAGGCATCGTCCCAGGCGTACTGCTTGCCGTCCGGCGAGGCGATCGCGTTCCAGCGCTCGTCGCCCTTGAACACGTCGGCGTAGCTCTCGGCGAACATCTCGGCGGTGACCGAGCTGGCGATCAGGTCGCTGATTTCCTTGTTGGTCGGCCAGATGTCCTTCAGGAACACGTCCTTGCCGTCCTTGTCCTGGCCGATCGGATCGCTGTCCAGATTGATATCCAGCGTACCGGCCAGGGCGTAGGCGACCACCAGCGGCGGCGAGGCCAGGTAGTTCATCTTCACCTCGGGGTGCACGCGGCCCTCGAAGTTGCGGTTGCCCGACAGCACCGAGGCCACGGCCAGGTCGCCATCACTGATGCCCTTGCTGATCTCGGCCGGCAGCGGGCCTGAGTTGCCGATGCAGGTGGTGCAGCCGTAGCCGACCAGGTAGAAGCCGACCTTCTCCAGCTCGTCCATCAGGCCGGTCTTTTCAAGATAGTCGGTGACCACCTTCGAGCCCGGGCCGAGCGAGGGCTTGACCCACGGCTTGGCGGTCAGGCCACGCGCAGCGGCCTTCTGGGCGACCAGGCCGGCGCCCAGCATGACGGCCGGGTTGGAGGTGTTGGTGCACGAGGTGATGGCGGCGATGACCACGGCGCCGTCCTTCAGGTCGAAGGTTTCGCCATCCTTGCTCACCTGGCTGACGCCGGCTTCGACGGCGGCGGCCGGGTTGCCGACGGCGGTGTCGCCACCTTCATTGGCAAAGCGCTCGGCATCGCCATTCTTCGGCGCACGGTTGGCGGTCAGGCCGCCGACCACCTGGTGATAGTTGTTCTTGACCTCGGTCAGCAGCACGCGGTCCTGCGGACGCTTCGGGCCGGCCAGCGACGGCTTGACCTCGGACATGTCCAGCTCAAGCGTGGTGGTGAACTCAGCTTCCGGGGTGTTTTCGTCGTGCCACAGGCCCTGGGCCTTGGCATAGGCCTCGACCAGCGAGATCTGCTCCTCGCTGCGGCCGGACAGGCGCAGGTAGTTGATGGCCTCGGCATCGACCGGGAAGATGCCGCAGGTGGCGCCGTATTCGGGGGCCATGTTGGCAATGGTGGCACGGTCGGCCAGCGGCAGGTGCTTGAGGCCCTCACCGAAGAACTCGACGAACTTGCCGACCACGCCCAGCTTGCGCAGCATCTGGGTGACGGTAAGCACCAGGTCGGTGGCGGTGGCACCTTCCGGCAGCTTGCCGGTCAGCTTGAAGCCGACCACCTGCGGAATCAGCATGGACGAAGGCTGGCCCAGCATGGCCGCCTCGGCCTCGATGCCGCCCACGCCCCAGCCCAGCACGCCGATGCCGTTGATCATGGTGGTGTGCGAGTCGGTGCCGAACACGGTGTCCGGGTAGGCCCACAGCTGGCCGTCCTTGTCCTGACCCATGACCACGCGCGCCAGGTGCTCCAGGTTCACCTGATGCACGATGCCGGTACGCGGCGGCACCACCTTGAAGTTGGCCAGCGCCTTCTGACCCCAGCGCAGGAAGCTGTAGCGCTCCTGGTTCCGCTGGAATTCGATTTCCACGTTCTTGTCCAGCGCCTGCTCGGAGCCGAATGCGTCTACCTGCACGGAGTGGTCGATGACCAGCTCGGCCGGCGACAGCGGGTTGATCAGCTCGGGATCGCCACCCAGTTGGCCCATCGCGTCGCGCATCGCGGCCAGATCGACCACGCAGGGCACGCCGGTGAAGTCCTGCAGCACCACGCGCGCCGGCATGAAGGCGATTTCGGTATCCGGTTCGGCCTTGGCCTGCCAGTTGGCCACGGCCTCGATTTCCTTGGCCGAGACGGCCAGGTCGTCCTCGTTGCGCAGCAGGTTCTCCAGCAGGATCTTCATGGAGTAGGGCAGGCGCTTGATGTCAAAGCGCTCACCCAGCTTGGACAGGCTGGCGATGGCGAACTGCTTGCCGTTGACCTCTAGCGTGTCGCGGGTGGAAAAGGAATCTTTCATGGCTACTCCTGGCAGAAAGCTGGGATGGATCGGCCGCGCCGAAAAGGCATCGGCAGCGGGCAAATGAACCGACTTATCGCTGCAATTATCGCTCAAAAGCGGTATGCAGCGCGAATCTGGCGGCCTCGGCGGCGGTGCTTGCCCATCATCGATGCTGCCGATGTCGCTACAATGAACGCTGGATATCAGGCGCCTGTGGCGATCGGTTTTGATGCCGCCGCAGGCGCTTTTTTACTTCGCTTCATATGGTGCTATTGCCGGGGCAGTGGCACAAACGGATTTGATGGCATGCAGCGTTCGAATATTTCGATGGCCCTGGCCGCGGTGTCGCTGCGCGATCTGGTGCTGGTGCAGGCGGTGGCGGCCGAGGGCAGCTTCAACCGCGCCGCGCGGCTGATGCATATCAGCCCCTCGGGCCTGTCGCATCAAATCCAGAAAGTCGAGCAGGCGCTCGGCGCGCCGTTGTTCGAACGTGGGGGTCGGCGCATTCTGCCGACCGCCGCCGGGCAGCGCCTGTTGGCGCATGTCGATGCCGTGCTCAAGGCCGGCGAAGACCTTGAACACGCCGCGCAGGCCGCTGGCGCCGCGTTTGGCGGTGAGTTGCGTCTGGGCGTGCCATCGACGCTGGGGCCGTATCTGTTGCCGCATCTGATCGAGCCGTTCCCGCAGCGCTTTCCCGGTGCGCGCCTGACCTTGTCCGAGGGCAAGCCGCGCGGCCTGCTGCGACGCCTGCACGAAGGCGAGCTGGACGCGGTGCTGGCGCCGCCGACCGAGCATGCGCGAGGCATCGCCGCGCAGGCGGTGTTCTTCGAGCGCTACGAGTTGTTGTTCAACCAGGCGCACGCACTGGCCGGCACGCCGGCGGTGGCGCTGTCGGCGCTGCGTCCGGAGGAGGCCACCTTGATGGCCGAAAGCCACGTCTCCGGGGCGCTGGGCGCCCTGGATGGCGCGCTGGATGAGGCCAGCGAACGCATCCAGGATGTCAGCCTGGAAAGCCTGGCTTCCCTGGTCGCCCTGCGCGGCGGCTATACCCTGGTGCCGGTGCTGGCGCGCGAGCGTCTGGCCTCGATTCCCGGCATCACGCTGTCACGCGTGCAAGGCGAAGCGGCCGGGCGCGATATTGCGCTGTACTGGCGCCAGACCACGCCCTGGGACGAGGATGTGGCCCGCTTCGCCGAGTTATTGCGTGACATGGCCGGCGCGGCCGACGGCCTGCGCGTGATCGGCGCCTGAGCGATCAGCCGTTGTCGATGGTGGCGCCGGTGAGCATGCCTCGCGCCAGCATGGCGCACTGGCGGCGCTTGATCAGCAATTGCCACTGACGGCCGCCAATCTGGCGCCACAGCACCGCGGCGCGCACCGCGGCCAGCAGCGCGGCGCGGATGCGCTCGACCACTGGCTGCTGCTGCAGCTGCAGCGGCGCGCCGGAGACCAGCACGCGCGGGCGCAGCGTGGACAGCGTGGAGACGTACAGCTCGGCCAGGCGACCGGCGACGGTGGCGTGCATCAGGCCGAAATGATCGACCTGACGCTGCGTGGCAAGGATGCCTTCGTGCAGTTTCTCCAGCATGTCGGCGCGGCCGGCCAGGCTGCGCTCCAGGCGCAGCACGGTGACGGCCATGCGCATGCGTGTCATGTCGCGCTGGCGATCGCCGTCAAGCTCACTAATCAGCGTGCGCAGACCCAGCCGCACGCCGGGTACACCGTCGAACACACCGGCCACATCCGGGGCGTCGATGCGAAATACGCTGCGCAGGCTCGCTTCCAGCGCCACATCGTCACAGCGGCCGTCATTGGCCAGCTGGTGGACCAGGCTCACCGCCTGGAAAACGCCGGCCAAGGCCAGTACGCGTTCTTCGTTCATGCTTGCTCCATGCCACCGAAAACCGCATCGGTGGTGTCGATAATGCCGCCGCCCAGGCAGACCTCGCCGTCGTAGAACACCACGGACTGGCCGGGAGTGACCGCGCGCTGCGGCTGCTCGAACACCACCTGCGCGATATCGCCCTGCAGGGTGACGGTGCAGGCCTGGTCGGGCTGGCGGTAACGTGTCTTGGCGCTGCAGGTAAATGACCGCCCCGGCGCCTGCCCAGCCACCCAGGTCAGGGCGCTGGCGCTCAGCCGGGTCGATTGCAGGTACTGGTTGGAGCCGCCCTGGGCGACATAAAGAATGTTTCTGGCCACGTCCTTGCCGACCACATACCACGGCTCGTTGGAGGCGCCGCGCATGCCGCCGATGCGAAGTCCGTTGCGCTGGCCGAGCGTGTAGTACATGACGCCGTCATGCTGACCCACGCTCTGGCCATCCGGTGTCTGCATGGGGCCGGGTTGGGCCGGGATGTATTGCGAGAGAAAGTCGCGAAAGTTGCGTTCGCCGATGAAGCAGATGCCGGTCGAATCCTTCTTGGCGTGCGTGGCCAGGCCGGCCTCGCGGGCCAGGCGGCGCACCTCGGTTTTTTCGATTTCGCCGACCGGAAACAGCGTGGCGGCCAGCTGCGTTTGACCCAGCGCGTGCAGGAAGTAGCTCTGGTCCTTGCCCTGATCGCGGCCGCGCAGCAGGCGCCACTGGCCGTCGCGCTGATCGACGCGCGCATAGTGGCCGGTGGCGATCTTCTCGGCGCCCAGCGCCTGGGCGTGCTCCAGGAAGGTCTTGAACTTGATCTCGCGGTTGCACAGCACGTCCGGGTTGGGCGTGCGGCCGGCGCGGTATTCGGCCAGAAAGTGCTCGAACACGCCGTCCCAGTATTCGCTGGCGAAATTGCGCGCATGAAATGGCAGACCAAGCAGACCGCACACGGCCACGGCGTCCTTGCGGTCGAGTTCGGCGCGGCACGGCCCCGAGCGCTCGTCTTCTTCCCAGTTCTGCATGAACAGGCCTTCGACCTCGTGGCCAGCCTGTTTCAGCAATAGCGCGGCGACCGACGAGTCAACGCCGCCGGACACGCCCAGCATCACTTTCATGCCTGCACCGCTCCAGCGGCGACGTGGCGCACCACCTCCAGCGGTAGGCGGCGTCCGGCCAGCCATTCGTCGATGCTCATCAGCACCAGCGGGCTGCGCAGTGCATCGCCGAGGCCGGCGATTTCGGATCGATCCAGCCACAGTGCACGGTGGATGCCATCGTCCAGCGTGTGTCCCTCGCGTTCTTTGAGGGCGCGGGCGGCGAACGTGAAGCGCACGATGTGATCGCCATGCGTGGCGCTGTACCACTGGTGCACACCGACAAAGTGCTCAAGCTCGACGTCCCAGCCGGTTTCTTCCAGCGTTTCGCGCAAGGCCGCCTGCTGCAGGCTTTCGCCTGGCTCCAGGTGACCGGCTGGCTGGTTGTAGCGCACACGGCCATGAATGTCTTCTTCCACCATCAGATAGCGCGGGCCGTCGGCCACCACGGTGGCCACGGTAACGTGCGGGCACCAGACCTCGGCGCTGGCGGATGGGGAACTGGGAGCGTGCATGGTGATCAAATGGTCCTGAAGATCGGCTCTGGAAATGTGCCATTGTGCCACTACTTGGGTAATGAGCCGATCACACATGGTCCCTTCGGGGCGTGAAGGGTCGGCACGTATACTTGGAGCCATTCACAGCGATCAGGAACGGTGCTGTCACCGATGAACCACTCTCCCGACCACGATCACGACCATGACTCGGAACACGAGCACGGCGTCGCCGTCGAGAACTCACGACCGGAGACGGCCAAGCCGCCACTTTTTCAGGTCGTACTAATAAATGACGACTTCACGCCGATGGACTTTGTAGTGGAGGTGCTGCGCACGTTCTTCTCCCTGGATCAGGAGCGGGCGGTGCAGGTGATGCTGCACGTACACACCCGGGGCAAGGGCGTGTGCGGCGTATATACCCGCGAAGTAGCCGAAACCAAGGTCACTCAGGTCAATGAGTATTCACGCACCCATCAGCACCCTTTGTTGTGCACTATGGAAAAGCTGTAGCCGTCCCCATCTTCGGGGCTAGAGAACCATTCAAGCGGAGAAGGTCCACATGTTCAGCAAGGATCTCGAGCTCACCATCGGCCACTGCTACAAGGAGGCCCGTGAGCAGCGCCACGAATTCATGACCGTGGAACACCTGCTGCTGGCCCTTATCGACAACGCCTCGGCCTCGACCGTGCTGCGTGCCTGCAATGTCGATACCGACCGGCTGCGCCAGGAGCTGCGCCGCATCATCGGTGAAACCGTGCCGGTGCTGCCGGCCGGCGATGAGCGCGACACCCAACCCACGCTGGGCTTCCAGCGGGTATTGCAGCGCGCCGTCTATCACGTGCAGTCGTCCGGCCGTAAGGAAGTGACCGGCGCCAATGTGCTGGTGGCCATCTTCGGTGAAAAGGACTCCCACGCCGTGTATTTCCTG
Organism: Oleiagrimonas sp. C23AA; assembly: GCF_011759385.1. GTDB lineage: Bacteria > Pseudomonadota > Gammaproteobacteria > Xanthomonadales > Rhodanobacteraceae > Oleiagrimonas. Next base: position 265,988 of record NZ_JAARLY010000003.1, read on the forward strand.
CACCAGCAGGAGGTCACGCGCCTGGACGTGGTCAACTACATCTCGCACGGCATCGCCAAGATCGGCGATGAGGCACAGTCGGCTGCCGCCGCCGAGCAGGCCGAGGGCGAGGAAGTGGCCGGCGAGGCCAAGTCCAACCCCTTGAGCGAGTACGCCAACAACCTCAACGAGCTGGCCGCCGAGGGCAAGATCGATCCGCTGATCGGTCGCCACGAGGAAGTCGAGCGCACCATCCAGGTGCTGTGCCGCCGGCGCAAGAACAACCCGCTGTACGTGGGCGAGGCCGGTGTCGGCAAGACGGCGCTGGCCGAAGGTCTGGCCAAGCGCATCGTGGAAGGCTCGGTGCCCGAGGTGCTGGCCGATGCCACCATCTGGGCGCTGGACCTGGGCGCGCTGGTGGCCGGCACCAAGTATCGCGGCGATTTCGAAAAGCGCCTGAAGGCGGTGATCGGGCAGCTCAAGAAGGAAGAAAACGCGGTGCTGTTCATCGACGAGATCCACACCATCATTGGTGCGGGCTCGGCCTCGGGGGGCACCATGGATGCGTCCAACCTGATCAAGCCCATGCTGGCCTCCGGCGAGCTGCGTTGCATCGGTTCGACCACCTTCCAGGAGTTCCGCGGCATCTTCGAGAAGGACCGCGCGTTGGCCCGTCGTTTCCAGAAAATCGACGTGGTCGAGCCGACCATTGCTGACAGCGTGGCCATTCTCAAGGGGCTCAAGAGCCGCTTCGAGGCCCATCACAGCGTCGAGTACAGCAACGAGGCGTTGCAGGCGGCGGTGGATCTGGCGGTCAAGCACATCCCTGATCGCCTGCTGCCGGACAAGGCCATCGACGTTATCGACGAGGCCGGCGCCCGCCAGCGCCTGCTGCCCGAGGACGAGCGTACCGGCAAGGTCGGTGTACCCGAGATCGAGTACATCATCGCCCGCATGGCGCGCATTCCGCCCAAGCAGGTGTCGGCGTCCGATCGCGATGTACTTAAGAACCTGGAGCGCAACCTGAAAATGGTGGTGTTTGGCCAGGATCCGGCCATCGAGGCGCTGTCGGCCTCGATCAAGATGGCGCGCTCGGGCCTGGGCGATCCCAAGAAGCCGATCGGCAGCTTCCTGCTGGCCGGCCCTACCGGCGTGGGCAAGACCGAGGTCACCAAGCAGCTGGCCATGCAGCTGGGCATCGAGATGATCCGTTTCGACATGTCCGAGTACATGGAAGCGCATTCGGTGTCGCGGCTGGTCGGCGCGCCTCCGGGCTACGTCGGTTTCGACCAGGGCGGCCTGCTGACCGAGGCGGTGACCAAGCACCCGCACTGCGTGCTGTTGCTGGACGAGATCGAAAAGGCGCATCCGGATGTGTTCAACATCCTGCTGCAGGTGATGGATCGTGGCGCGCTGACCGACACCAATGGTCGCGAAGCGAACTTCAAGAATGCGATCCTGATCATGACCACCAATGCCGGTGCCCAGCTGGCGTCACGCCGCACTATCGGCTTTGTCGAGCAGGATCATTCGCCCGATGCGCTGGAAACCATCCGCCGCAGCTTCACGCCGGAGTTCCGCAACCGCCTGGATGCCATCGTGCAGTTCAAGGCGCTGGCCTTCGAGCACGTGCTGCGCGTGGTGGACAAGTTCCTGATCGAGCTGGAAGCCCAGCTCAACGAGCGTCACGTCACGCTGGATGTGGACGCCGATGCGCGCCAGTGGCTGGCCGAGCGTGGTTTCGATCCGCAGATGGGCGCACGTCCCATGACCCGCGTGATCCAGGACCACATCAAGCGTCCGCTGGCCGACGAGCTGCTGTTCGGCGCGCTGGCCGAGGGCGGCCGCATCAAGCTCAGTGTCGAGGATGACGAGCTGAAGGTGACCACGGAGGCCGGCGAGCATCTGCCGGCGGTGGTCGAGTAAGGCACCAACTGTCCCGGTCCGGCCGTGGCGCCGGGCCGGGATATGTTTTTTCGCGCACGACAAAAAGACCGGCAAGGCGAGGCCCTGCCGGTCTTTTTTGCCTTGCAAGCCTCGCGGCAGGCGCCGGAGTGCCGCGCGACTTACTTCATGCGGTAGGTGATGCGACCCTTGGTCAGGTCGTAGGGCGTCATCTCGACGCGCACACGGTCACCGGTGAGGATGCGGATGTAGTGCTTGCGCATGCGACCGGAAATGTGGGCGGTGATGACGTGGCCGTTTTCCAGCTCCACGCGGAACATGGTGTTGGGCAGGGTCTCAAGGACCGTGCCTTCCATTTCGATAACGTCGTCTTTGGCCATATAAGCGAAAATCAGCAAGGTAAGGGTGCGGCAGATACAGCCGCGGAAGCCCGCCATTCTGCCACGTCAGGGCCCAAGGTTAAAGTTTGACCATCATCCAGGCGCTCGCTCGAGCCTGCCTCAAGCCAGGTATTCGTCAAGCTTACGGGCAATTTCCTGTTCGATCATGGGCTTGAGCGGCGACAACAGCATGCCCAGCTTGGCGCTCACGTTGACATGGGTGGGTTCGACCGAGATCGCACCGTCCACGCCGCTGCGCTGAAATTTCAGCGTGTCTCCTTCCCAGTGCGTACTCACGTCGAACTTGGCCTGCATGCGTGCAGCGACCTTTTCGACCACGTCGCGGGCGCCCTCCTTGCCGAGGGAGTGCGAGCGGGAGATGTCGATGCTGGGCATAAGGGCTAATCCATGGCGGTCGGGTCAAGACGCGCATCTTAACAATGTCGATATGACGCGCGGTGAACAGCACCCGCCAGCGGTATGCTTGGCTTAAACTGACCTGTCACCGCACCGTCCGTCGGCTTCGGCCAAGGTTCTTAAGCATCCCTGCATGCATATCGAATTCGCCCATCCTTCCCGCGAGCCCCATGTCTGGCGCGAGCATCTGCGTATTGGCAGTGCGGCGGACAACGACCTGGTCTTGCGCGAGCATGGCGTGGCGCCCCATCACCTGCGTGTGCATGACGATGCGCGCGGACTGTGGCTTGAGGTGGAGCCGGGCGCAGGGCGGGTTTACGTCAACGCGCGTCCGGTACGCGAGCGCGCGTTGCTGCGCCCGGGCGACTGTCTTGGCGTGGGCGAGTGCCGCTTGTGGCTGGTCAGCGAGCGCACCGAGGCAGACCTTGCAGAGGACGCCCCCGAGGCGCGCCCCGAGGCGATCTCACTGCGCGCCGTGGCCGGTCCGTTGTCCGGTCGCGCCTGGTCGGTGGGTGAGGGGTTTGTACTGGGTGAAGGTGGCGCACAGCCGCTCAGCCTGCCCGATGCCCGTGCACAAGGGCGCGTCGAGCTGGGCTGGCGCGACAATGCGCTGTGGGTCAGCGCCGAGGTGCCCGAGCGTTATGGCCTGCGCGTGAATGGCCAGGGTGTGCGCGAGGCGCGTCTTCGCAACGGCGATCATCTGGGTGTCGGCGCACACCGCTGGGTGATCGATGCCTGGACCATGGGCCGACCCATCGCCGAACCGGAACCGGTGGCGGCAGCGCCCCTGCATTTGCCCGAAGATGATGCCGGTCCGCGCGGCGAAGTGTGGTGGCTGATCGTCACCGCGGCGGCGCTGGGTTTGATCATTGCGTTGCTGGTGATCATCCGGATATGACGCACCGCCATGAGCGGGCGCTTGTGCCCGCTCCGCGCCGCCGCATAATGGCCGTCGACATTTGTTGATCTGACCAGAAGGCTTGTACGTGTCCCGAGTGTGGAATTTCAGCGCCGGCCCCGCCGCGCTGCCCGAGGCCGTGTTGCGTATCGCGCAGCAGGAGATGCTCGACTGGCGCGGCACCGGCGCCTCGGTGATGGAGCTGTCCCATCGCGGCAAGCCATTCATGGCGCTGGCGGCGGAGGTCGAGGCCGACCTGCGCGAGCTGATGGCCATTCCTGCCAACTACAAGGTGCTGTTCCTGCAGGGCGGTGCCACGCAGCATTTTGCGCAGATTCCGATGAACCTGGTGGCCCCGGGGCAGGGGGCCGATTACCTGATTGGCGGTCACTGGGCGCAAAAGGCCGCGGCCGAGGCGGAGCCCTATGCCCGGGTGCATGTGGCCGGTTCCAGTGAATCGACCGGCTTTGATCGCGTGCCGCAGGTACAGCAGCCCGATCCGGACGCGGCCTACCTGCACTTCACGCCCAACGAGACCATCCAGGGCACCGAGTTTCACACCTTGCCCGACGCGGGCGACGTGCCGCTGGTGGCGGACATGTCCTCGTCGATTCTGTCGCGCCCTGTCGATGTCAGCCGTTTTGGCCTGATCTACGCCGGCGCGCAGAAGAACATTGGTCCCTCCGGCCTGGTGCTGATGATCGTGCGCGAAGATCTGCTTGAACGTGCCGGTCAGCCGATGGCTCGCATCTTCCGCTACGCCGAGCAGGCGGCCAACGATTCAATGTTCAACACGCCCAACACCTGGGGCTGGTATCTGGCCGGGCTCACCTTCCAGTGGCTCAAGGCGCAGGGCGGGCTGGAGGCGGTCGGGGCGCGCAATCGGGCCAAGGCCGATGCGCTTTACGCCGCCATTGACGGCTCGGGTGGCTATTACCGCAACACCATCGAGCCCGGTTCGCGTTCGCGCATGAATGTGCCGTTCCAGCTGCACGACGATGCGCTCGATGCCGCGTTCCTGGCCGAGTCCGAAGCGGCTGGTTTGCTGGCGCTCAAGGGCCATCGCGTGCTCGGCGGCATGCGCGCATCCATCTACAACGCCATGCCGCTGGAAGGCGTCACGGTGCTGGTCGATTTCATGCGCGATTTCGCGCAGCGGCACGGCTGATCGGCCGTGTCATCCAAGGAGTTTGCATGAGCGAGAACGACAAGGCCGATGCTGCGGCCGAACCGGCCGACCTGGCGCCGACGCTGGCGCAGGCGCGCGAGCGCATTGATGCCATCGACCGCAACATCCAGGAGCTGATCGCCGAGCGCGCGCGCTGGGCGCACAAGGTGGGCGAGGCCAAGGGGCCGCTAAAAGCAGCGGTGGATTACTACCGCCCCGAGCGCGAGGCGCAGGTGCTGCGCCGCGTGGTCGACCGCAACGACGGCCCGCTGTCGGATGTGGAAATGGTGCGCCTGTTCCGCGAGATCATGTCGGCGTGCCTGGCCCAGCAGCAGCCCTTGAAAATTGGTTATCTCGGCCCGCAGGGCACCTTCAGCGAACAGGCCGTGCGCAAGCATTTTGGTCACTCCTCGCACGGTATGCCGATGGGCAGCATCGAAGAGGTGTTCCAGGAAGTGGCCGAAGGTACTGCCGATTTCGGCGTGGTGCCGGTGGAAAATTCCGGCCAGGGCACCATCCAGATCACGCTGGACCTGTTTTTGACCTCGCCGTTGAAAATCTGCGGCGAGGTCGAACTGCGCGTGCACCAGAACCTGCTCTCGCGCAACGGGCGTCTGGAAGATATCGAGCGGATTTACTCGCACCCGCAATCACTGGCGCAGTGCAAGAATTGGCTGCGCCAGAACCTGCCCAATGCCGAGATCGTGCCGGTGTCGAGCAATGCCGAAGCCGCGCGCCGGGCGCGCAATGCCGATGACGCGGCGGCCATTGCCGGCGAATCGGCGGCAGCGGTGTACGGCCTGAAACTGTTGGCCAAGGCCATTGAGGATCGCTCGGACAACACCACCCGCTTTCTGGTCATTGGCCGCGAGATTTTCTCGCCCTCGGGCAACGATCGCACTTCGCTGCTGGTCTATATCAAGGATGCGCCGGGTGCGCTGTTCCACGTACTGAGCCCGTTCGCCAATCACGGCCTGAGCATGAACCGCATCGAGTCGCGTCCGGCCCATCAGGGCAAGTGGGAATATGCCTTCTTCATCGATGTGGGCGGCCATGTCGAGGATGAGGCCATGCACGCGGCGCTGGCCGAGCTGGCGCCATATGCCGCGCAGATTCGCATTCTCGGCTCGTACCCGGTGGCGGTACCGTGAGCGGGTCGGCACACGAGGCGCTGACGTGGACCAGCAAGCCAGCGGGCCCGTTGTCGGGCCAGATTCGCATTCCCGGTGACAAGTCGGTCTCGCATCGGGCCATGATGCTCGGTGCGATCGCCGAGGGCATTACCCATGTCAGCGGTTTTCTGGAAGGCGAAGATACCCGTGCCACCGCGGCGGTCATGCAGACGCTGGGCGCGCACATGGAAACCCCTGCACCTGGCCAGCGCATCGTGCACGGGGTGGGTTTGCATGGTCTGCGTGGTGTCGAGCAGCCGCTTGATTGCGGCAATGCCGGTACCGGCATGCGTTTGATTGCCGGTCTGCTGGCCGGACAGGCATTCGACAGCACGCTGGTCGGTGATGCCTCGCTGTCCAAGCGTCCGATGCGCCGGATTACCGATCCGCTGGCAGCGATGGGCGCGCAGATCGAAACGGCACCGGATGGCACGCCGCCGCTGCGCATCCATGGTCGGCGCAAGCTCAAGGGCGTGGAATACACCTTGCCGGTGGCCAGTGCGCAGGTGAAGTCGGCGTTGCTGCTGGCGGGCTTGTATGCCGAGGGCCAGACGCAGGTGATCGAGCCGCATCCCACGCGCGACTACACCGAGCGCATGCTGGCCGCGTTTGCTGCCGATATCGACTTTTCCCCCGGACGTGCCCGCGTGCGCGGCGGCGTGCCGCTGCGTGCCACCGATATTGAAGTGCCGGCGGACTTTTCCTCGGCCGCGTTTTTCCTGGTCGCAGCCAGCATCGTGCCTGGCTCGCACTTGATGCTGCCAGCGGTGGGCCTCAACCCGCGTCGCACCGGCCTGCTTGAGGCCCTGCGCCTGATGGGCGCCAACATCGAAGTGCTGCATGAGCGTGAAGCGGCTGGCGAGCGCATCGGCGATATCCGCGTGCGTTACGCCCCCCTGCATGGAGCGGTGATTCCGCCGGCGCTGGTGCCGGACATGATCGACGAATTTCCGGCCTTGTTCGTGGCCGCCGCGGCCGCCGAGGGCACTACCGTAGTCAGCGGTGCCGCCGAGCTGCGCGTGAAGGAGTCGGACCGCCTGGCGGGTATGGCCATCGGCTTGCGGGCGCTGGGTGTGCGGGTGGAAGAAAGCGATGACGGCGCCAGCATCCATGGTGGTCGCATTGCCGGTGGCCGGGTCGACAGTCTGGGCGATCACCGCCTGGCGATGAGCTTTGCGGCCGCCGGGCTGGTGGCGACGGGGCCGGTGCGCATTGGCGATTGTGCCAATGTGGCCACCTCGTTTCCGGGCTTTACCGAGCTTGCCAACGGTTGTGGCTTCGCGCTGGAAGCGGCCTGAGTAGGGCTGGACACGGCGCGATGCTTGTCGCCGCGACGTGCGTGCCGGTAGGCTGCGCGCACCTGTCAGCGTGAGATGCGATTGCATGGATAGCCCGGTTCCGTTTGTCGTCGCCATTCCCGCCCGCTTTGGTTCCACGCGGCTGCCCGGCAAGCCGCTGCGCACGCTGGGTGGGCGTCCGCTGATCGCGCATGTGGTCGAGCGCGCCTTGGCCGCTGGTGCCGCGCAGGTAGTGGTGGCCACCGACGACGGGCGCGTGGTCGATGCCTTGAAAGGCTGCGATGTGCTGGTGTGCCAGACCCGCGGCGATCATGCCTCGGGCAGCGACCGCATTGCCGAATGCGCCACCCGTTATGGTTGGCCCGAAGACACCATCGTGGTGAACCTGCAGGGCGATGAGCCGTTCGCGCCGGCGGCCGGCATTCGCACCGTGGCCGAGGCACTGGCCGAGGACGGTGTGCCCATGGCCACGCTGGCCGCACCGATCGACACGCACGAGGCGCTGTTCGATCCCAACTGCGTGAAGCTGGTCTGTGACAACCGCGGTCGCGCCATGTATTTCAGCCGTGCGCCGATGCCGTGGGCTCGCGATGCCTTCGCGGCGCACCCGGGCGAGTTGCCGGCCGATGTGCCGTTCCTGCGTCACATCGGCATCTACGCCTATCGCGCCGGTTTCCTGCGCCGTTTTGCCGCGCTGCCGGCCACGCCGCTGGAGCGGGTGGAGTCACTGGAGCAACTGCGTGCGCTGGAGCATGGCTATGCGATTGCCGTGCGCATGACGCCCGAGCCATTTCCGCCCGGCGTGGATACCGAAGCCGATCTCGCCCGTGCCGAGGCGCAGTGGGCAGCCCAACGTGGAGCCATGTAATGCGTATTTTGTTTGTCTGCCTGGGCAATATCTGCCGTTCTCCATTGGTTGAGGCGGTGGCGCGCGAGGAGTTTGCACGCGCCGGTCTGCACTGGTCGGTGGACTCGTGCGGCACAGGCGGCTGGCATGTGGGCGAAGGCGCCGACCCCCGCTCGGCCAAGGCCGGGGCGAGCGCGGGCTACTCGCTGGCGGCGCACCGTGGCCGTCAGCTGTGTGACTCGGACTACCGGGACTTCGACTGGCTACTGGCGATGGATACCGACAATCTGATCGAGATCGAGCGTCGCCGGCCGTTGGGGGCGGCGGCGCAGGTGGGTTTGTTTCTGGATGTGGCGGGTATCGCCGGTGATGGTGAGGTGCCCGATCCCTACTACGGTGGCGAGGCCGGTTTCGCCCATGTGCTGGACCTGGCGCGGACAGGCGTGGAAGGACTGATGCGGCGTTTCGGCGACATCGACTGACTGGCCTCTGAAGCGCGCCGGTTCAACCAGCGTGCCGCGCTACCTTCGGCGAGGCGCTGGCTCTAAAATAAAGCGATGCAGTCATCCCAGACGGCGCCGTTCGACGGCAAGGCCTTTGTCCGCACCCTGACCACTTCTCCCGGCGTCTACCGCTATTTCGGCAGTGACGACGAGCTGCTGTATGTCGGCAAGGCGGCCAACCTCAAGAAGCGGGTTGGCAGTTATTTCCTGAAGCCACGCATGGAGCCGCGTATCGCCTCCATGGTCTCGCAGATTGCGCGTGCCGAAGTCACGCTGACGCGCACCGAGGCCGAGGCGCTGCTGCTGGAATCGCAGCTGATCAAGTCGCTCAAGCCGCGCTACAACATTCTTCTGCGCGACGACAAGAGCTACCCGTATGTGTTTCTTTCCTCGGGCGAGGATTACCCGCGGCTGGCCTTTCACCGCGGCGCGCGGCGCGCGCAGGGGCGTTACTTCGGGCCGTTTCCGAGCGCCTACGCCGTGCGTGAAAGCCTCAATGTGATGCAGAAGCTGTTCAAGGTGCGCCAGTGCGAGGACAGCTATTTCCGCAATCGCTCGCGCCCCTGCCTGCAGTACCAGATCGGCCGTTGCAGCGGGCCGTGCGTCGAGCTGATCACGCCCAAGGCCTACGCCGATGATGTGCGTCACGCCGAGATGTTCCTGGAGGGCAAGAGCAGCGCCGTGATCGATGAGCTCAGCGGCGACATGGAAACGGCCTCGGCGGCGCTGGAGTTCGAGCGCGCGGCGATGCTGCGCGACCAGGTGGCTGTGTTGCGGCGCCTGCAGGCCCAGCATCACGTGCAGGGTGCCAGCGCCGACATGGATGTGATTGCCGCGCGTATCGAAGGCGGCATGGCTTGCGTCAGCGTGTTGTTCTTCCGCAACGGCATTGCGCTGGGCTCGCGCGACTTCTTCCCGCGCATGCCGCTGGATGCCGATATCGGCGATCTGCTGCTGCAGTTCCTGGCCCAGTACTACATGGAACGGCCCGTGCCCAAGGAGCTGATCCTGAGCGATGCCGTGGAGGGCCGTGAAGCCTTGGCCGAGGCGCTCAACTCGCGCAGCGGCCACGCCGTGGACATCAAGACTGCCGTGCGCGGCGAGCGTGCACGCTTTCTGGACCTGGCCCGTCGCAATGCCAATGCCGCGATCACCTCGCGCCTGGCCAGCCGGCAGACGTTGGGCACACGCTTCGACGACCTTCAGAAAATGCTGGAGATCGAGCAGCCGCCGCGACGCATCGAGTGCTTCGATATCAGTCACACGCGCGGTGAGCTGACCGTGGCCTCGTGTGTGGTATTCGGGCCGGAAGGGCCGGAGAAGTCGCATTATCGGCGCTTCAATATCAATGGCATCACGCCGGGCGACGACTATGCCGCCATGCATCAGGCGCTGACGCGCCGCTTTCGCAAGGTTGCCGAAGGCGAGGGCGCCAAGCCGGACATTCTGCTGATCGACGGCGGCGCCGGACAGGTCAAGCAGGCACTGGACGTGCTGGCCGAGCTGGGTGTCGACGGCATCCGCGTGGTCGGCGTGGCCAAGGGGCCGGCCCGGCGCGCCGGTGACGAAGACCTGATCCTTGCCGACAGCGGTCGCTCTCTGCATCCGGGGCCGGCCTCGCCCGGCTTGCACCTGGTGGCGGCCGTGCGCGACGAGGCGCATCGCTTTGCCATCTCCGGTCACCGCAAACGCCGCGAGAAGGCGCGCGAGCGCAGTTCCCTTGAGGACGTTCAGGGCGTTGGTGCCAGGCGCCGCACGGCGCTGCTGAAGGCATTTGGTGGGCTTGGTGGCGTGGAGGCTGCCGGGGTCGAGGAGCTGATGCAGGTCAAGGGCATCGATCGCGGCTTGGCTGAACGAATATACGCCGCACTTCACGGTTGAGGCCGGGCTTGCCAGTCAAGTCCGGGCCAACGCGGTAAAGTGTCGGCCAGGCAGGCCGCTTGCGGCCACTTTCATCCCAAGGCACGAGCCCCATCTTTTCAGCATGCGCATCAATTTTCCCACCTGGCTGACCCTGTTCCGTGTGGCCCTGCTGCCCGTGATGGTGGTCGTGTTCTACCTGCCGTTTCGCTGGGCACCGATCGCCGCAGCGGTGATTTTCGCGCTGGCCTCGATTACCGACTGGTTCGACGGTTTTCTGGCCCGGCGCTGGAATCAGACCTCGGCCTTTGGCGCGTTTCTTGATCCGGTGGCCGACAAGCTGATGGTGGCGGTCACCTTGTTCTTGCTGGTGCAGGTGCATCCGACCATCCTGCTGGCGCTGACGGCGGCGGTGATCGTCGGGCGCGAGATTGGCGTCTCGGCGTTGCGCGAATGGATGGCCGAGCTTGGCCAGCGCAAGCGCGTCAGCGTGGCCATGATTGGCAAGCTGAAAACAGTGATGCAGATATTTGCGATCATTGTATTGCTGCTCGAGCACGACCGGGACGCGGCACTGCTGCGCTTCTGGCGCGTGGGGGAAACCCTCTTGGTGGTGGCTGCGGTGCTGACCATATGGTCGGGCTTGTACTACCTGCGCGCCGCCTGGCCGCTGCTTCGTGGTGATGCCGAGCCGCCGGCGGGCGCTTGAGAATCAGGCGCTTGCAAAACGCTTTCAATAAAGTTGTTTCAGGGGCTTGACACCCCTGCCGCGATCGGTAAGATACGCGGCTCCCGAGCGGGAATAGCTCAGTTGGTAGAGCACGACCTTGCCAAGGTCGGGGTCGCGAGTTCGAGTCTCGTTTCCCGCTCCAGTTTTCAGGTAGAGCCCTGGTTTGCGCCGTCGGCTTTACCTTAAAGACGCTAAGCGGTTGGATTTTCCGTCAGCGCACCGGCCAGGTGGCAGAGTGGTTATGCAGCGGCCTGCAAAGCCGTGTACGCCGGTTCGATTCCGACCCTGGCCTCCAAAATTTGGTAGTATTCAAGCATCCGCGGGAATAGCTCAGTTGGTAGAGCACGACCTTGCCAAGGTCGGGGTCGCGAGTTCGAGTCTCGTTTCCCGCTCCATGTTTTGAACGCAAAGCCCCGGCATCGTCCGGGGCTTTGTTTTTTTGTGCCAGCTGGCTAAGCTCGCCGGCATGCCCGAGTGGTGGAATGGTAGACACAAGGGACTTGAAAGCAATTTGAGCCCTCCGCGGGAAACGGCGGAGGTGACGCCCGTCAAAGTCGGCGAACGCCCTGGATACGTCCGAGCCAACGCCGAGCCAAGCCCCGTAACAGCGGGGAAGGTGTAGAGAGCAGACGGCGGGCACCTAAGGCCGGCAACGGCTAGGGTGAAGGCGTGCTCCAGACCACGAACGGCGATGCCGGCGGCGAAAGCCGAAGTGGTACGAAAATCCCTCGACCGCAAGGTCATGCCGGTTCGAGTCCGGCCTCGGGTACCACCACCTATGGCGGGGACATCAATGATGGCTTCGCCGATTGAAAAAGCCGGCCTTGTCGACGGCTTTTTTATTTGCCTTGCGGGCGCGTCGGTCGTGTCAGCCGGCGGGCGGACGATAAAAAAGGCGGGCCATAGTCGGCCCGCCTTCAATGTCCTCCCCGATGTGCAGCCTTCTAGGCCGCATTCTTCTTCTTGTGCTTGGCCAGCCGCAGCCAGGTGTCGACCACGGTGTCGGGATTGAGCGAGACCGACTCGATGCCTTGCTCCATCAGCCATTCGGCAAGGTCCGGATGGTCGGAAGGGCCCTGGCCGCAGATGCCCACGTATTTGCCCTTGGCGCGTGCTGTCTTGATGGCCATCGACAGCAGCTTCTTCACCGCCGGGTTGCGCTCGTCGAACAGGCTGGCGACCAGGCTGGAATCGCGGTCCAGGCCTAATGTGAGCTGGGTCAGATCGTTGGAGCCGATGGAGAAACCGTCGAAAATCTCCAGGAATTCCTCGGCCAGAAGGGCGTTGGAGGGCAGTTCGCACATCATGATGATCTTGAGCTGGTCCACGCCTTGTTTGAGGCCGTTTTGCTCCAGCGCCTGGACCACCTTGCGGCCTTCCTCCAGCGTGCGCACGAATGGGATCATCACCCACACGTTGGCCAGGCCCATGACCTCGCGCACCTTCTTCACCGCCTTGCATTCCAGCGCGAAGGCTTCGGCGAAATCGGGCGACACGTAGCGGCTGGCGCCACGGAAGCCGATCATCGGGTTTTCCTCGTCCGGCTCGTATTTTTCGCCGCCGATGAGGTTGGCGTACTCGTTGGACTTGAAGTCGGACAAGCGCACGATGGTTGGTTTGGGATAGACCGACGCGGCAATCGTGGCGATGCCCTCGGCCAGGCGGTCGACGTAAAACTCGACCGGGCCTGCGTAGCCGGCGGCGCGCTCGTCGATCCTTGCCTTTACCTCATCGCTCTGGCCGTCGTAGTCGAGCAGGGCCTTGGGATGCACGCCGATGTGGCTGGCGATGATCATTTCCAGTCGCGCCAGGCCAATTCCGCCGTTGGGCAGCTGGCCAAAGTCGAAGGCGCGCTCGGGGTTGGCCACGTTCATCATGATCTTGAGCGGCGCTTCGGGCATGTCGCCAAGGTCGGCGGTGGTGCGCTCGAAATCGAGCCGGCCCTCGTAAATGAGGCCGGTGTCGCCCTCGGCGCAGGATACGGTGACCTCGGTGCCGTCGGGAATCAGGCTCAGTGCGTTGCCGGTGCCGACCACGGCCGGAACGCCCAGTTCGCGGGCGATGATGGCCGCATGGCAGGTGCGTCCGCCGCGGTTGGTGACGATGGCCGAGGCGCGCTTCATGATCGGCTCCCAGTCGGGGTCGGTCATGTCGGCCACCAGTACATCGCCAGCCTGGAAGGTGTTCATCTGCGCCAGTGACTTGACCAGACGCGCCTTGCCGGCGCCAATCTTCTGGCCGATGGCGCGGCCCTCGGCCAGCACCTTGCCCTTCTCGTTGAGCTGGAAGCGCTCCAATTGCGTGGCGTGACTTCGCGACTTCACCGTTTCCGGGCGCGCCTGCACGATGTACAGCTTGCCGCTCTCGCCGTCCTTGGCCCACTCGATATCCATCGGGCGGCCGTAGTGCTTCTCGATGGTCAGGGCCTGGTGCGACAGCTCCTGCACGTCTTCGTCGCTGATGCAGAAGCGCTGGCGCAGCGCGCCGGGCGTGTCCTCGATACGCACGCGCTCGCCAGGCTGATCGGAATAGACCATGCGCTGCTGCTTGGCGCCGAGCTGGCGGCGCAGCACGGCCGGTTTCTGCTCGCGAAGGGTGGGTTTGAAGACGTAGAACTCGTCCGGATTGACCGCGCCCTGGACCACCATTTCGCCCAGGCCGTAGCTGCCGGTGACAAACACCACATCGCGGAAGCCCGATTCGGTGTCCAGCGTGAACAGCACGCCGGAGGCGCCCACGTCCGAGCGCACCATCAGCTGCACGCCAGCGGAGAGGAACACGTCTTCATGCTTGAAGCCGTGGTGCACGCGGTAGGCGATGGCGCGGTCGTTGTAGAGGCTGGCGAACACCTCCTTGACCTTGTGCAGCACCTCGTCGATGCCAACGACGTTGAGGAAGGTTTCCTGCTGGCCGGCAAAGCTGGCGTCGGGCAGGTCTTCGGCGGTGGCCGATGAGCGCACGGCCACTGCGACGTCGCGCTTGCCCGCCTGCTCGCACAGCGTGGCGTAGGCCTCGCGGATGGCTTGCTCAAGATCGTCGGGCAGGGCAGTTTCGGTGATCCAGTGGCGGATCTCCCGACCGCTCGCCACCAGGGCGTCGACATCGTCCACATCCAGGCTTTCCAGTCGCTCGCGAATGCGTGTGGCCAAGCCGCTGGCGTCCAGGTACGTCTTGAACGCGTCCGCGGTGGTGGCAAAGCCCCCCGGCACGGAGACGCCCAGCTGCGCCAGGTGGCCGATCATTTCGCCCAGCGAGGCATTCTTGCCACCGACCTTGTCCAGGTCGTGCATGCCCAGTTTGTCCAGCCAAAGCACCAGGTCGCTCAAAGTGGTCTCCTCAAGTTTTCCTGTCAGAATGACGGGTTAAAGAACTGGTATTGTCGATGCAGGAAAAAAAACGCACAAGATGCCGCGTGCCGATTGGTTAAGTTGAGGCCGCTCGTGGCAGGCTTGGGCGAACGTCGGGGCGCGTTTGAAACGCCCCTTTTTCATAAGCTTGCACGCACAAGGGCTGGGCATGCGCCGAACTGTTTTTTATCTGTCCGATTCGACCGGCATCACTGCCGAAACCATAGGCCACAGCGTGCTGACGCAGTTCGATGGCGTCGACTTCGAGACCCATCGCCTGCCATTCATCGACGATGAGGAAAAGGCCCGGGCCGCGGCGTTGCGCATCAAGACCGTGTATGCGCAGACCGGTCGTCGGCCGATCGTGGTCAATACCATGACCTCCGAGGCCCTGTGTCAGATCGTGGCCGAGAGCGGGGCGCTGGTGATGGACGTGTTTGCCCCTTTCATGGGGCCGCTGGAGCGCGAACTGGGTGTGAAGCGGTCGGGCGCGGTGAACCGCTCACACGGCATGGTCGACTTTGCCAAGTACGAGGGGCGCATCAACGCCACCAACTACACGTTGGCCCACGATGACGGCGTCAGCTTGAACTATGCCGATGCAGATGTAATCCTGCTGGGCGTGTCGCGCTCGGGGAAAACCCCAACCTGCCTCTACATGGCATTGCAGTACGGTCTGCGCGCGGCCAATTATCCGTTGACGGAAGAGGACTTGAATAAGTTCGAGTTGCCGTCACATCTTGTCCCGTACCGGGAGCGACTGTTCGGCCTGACCATCGATGCCGAACGCCTGGCGCAGATTCGTTCCGAGCGTCGTCCCCATAGTCGTTACGCCCAGCTGGAACAGGCGCGCTGGGAGTTGGACAGGGCCGATCGCCTGTTCCGGCACGAATCGATTCCGGTACTCAACACGACCCATACCTCCATCGAGGAGATTGCCAGCAAGATCTTGAGTTGGCGCTCCGTCGATCGTCACATGTACTGAGAGATTTACGCCTCGCCTTCTGGTGTGCGGCCCGATAAAGGTCGTGCGCGAGAGGGCAGTGCTAGCATCAAGCCCATGAGTCAGATTCTGGATAAACCCAGCTCGGTCCTGCCAGGGCGCTTCGGCTTCCTGATGGGGTTGTATGCCGAGAACTATCACCGCCTGGCGCGGCTGTTTGCGCCGCAGCAGCTGAGTGAAGGCTTCTACGTCTCGGACGTCGATGATGGTCTGGATGTGCACATGCAGATCCAGCAGCGTCATCCCTATACGCTGGAGTTGGGGTTGAGTTACGGCATCGTGGATGCCGAGACCGGCTTGCCGACACCGTCGGCACAGCTGCGCATGTATACCGATGCGCATGTGGCCGAAGCCATGCACTGCCATCCTGGGCGGCATCTGTGGCAGGTATTGGGGCCGTTTCCTGCCGCTCATTCCGTGGTGCAGCACAGGCTGCGGATGAACGGGTTTCTTACGCGGTGGCTGGAGTACCTGGCCGAGCAAGGCCACTCCACCGGTACCCTGGAAAGGATGGAGGCACCGCTGGCTCGCACTGGCTGACTTCGGAACACTTTCCATTTTAAAACCAAGCACGTATGCTTCGCCTTCCTTGTCCAGATCGGTCCGATCATGATCCTGGACTTACACCGCCGCCGCCCCGAAAAGGCATCGGCCCGCCGATGTCGGGGGAAAGCCCATGTCTGACGAACGATATGCATTGTTCGTACCCTTCAACCCCGATCCGGATGGCTCCTGGCTGCTGCGGCGCCGAGTGACGCCGGTGGGGCAGTTCGATTCGCAAACGCGCGCCATCCAGGCTGCGCACGACCAAGTAGCGACGCTGGCGCCCGAGCAGGCCAACAGTGCCGTGGTGATGGTGCAAAGTGAGGATGGCAGCTGGGCGCCACATGATGGCGACGGGTCTGGCATCATGGAATTGTCAGCTTCGGCCTTTCCCAGCGCCATCTGAAACGGCAACAGAACTTGCATGAAAAAGGCGCCCTGATGGCGCCTTTTTCATGGACGAAGTCACCAACAAGGTGGGAATAGCAGGGGTGTGCCGCACGTGTGGCGAGTGGGCGGGCGGATAAAAAAAAAGCCCGCGCTAGGCGGGCTTTCAGGATAAATGGCGGAGCGGACGGGACTCGAACCCGCGACCTCCGGCGTGACAGGCCAGCATTCTAACCAGCTGAACTACCGCTCCGCATTTGTGCCTTCCGAGATCGCCAAAAGTCATTGTGCGATATCGTGAATATGGCGTCCCCAAGGGGACTCGAACCCCTGTTACCGCCGTGAAAGGGCGGTGTCCTAGGCCACTAGACGATGGGGACGAAAGTGGTGGAGCCAGGCGGGATCGAACCGCCGACCTCCTGCATGCCATGCAGGCGCTCTCCCAGCTGAGCTATGGCCCCGAAACCTGAGACGGGCAAGGTTAGCGATTCGTGGACATTTCGTCAACGATTTGTTTTGCCCTGTCCGTTTTTCTCACCGTTTTTTGTCGATGCTGCCAAGAGGCATCGGCGCATCCACGATAACGGCCTTTCATCTGTAGATATCTGCGAGCAGGCATCTGCAATAAAATGGCGGAGCGGACGGGACTCGAACCCGCGACCTCCGGCGTGACAGGCCAGCATTCTAACCAGCTGAACTACCGCTCCGCATTGTTCCAGTCAGCCAACCACTTTCTTATGGCGTCCCCACGGGGATTCGAACCCCGGTCGCCACCGTGAAAGGGTGGTGTCCTAGGCCTCTAGACGATGGGGACGAAGATGGTGGAGCCAGGCGGGATCGAACCGCCGACCTCCTGCATGCCATGCAGGCGCTCTCCCAGCTGAGCTATGGCCCCTTGACTGGAGGCGCGAAAGATTAGTGCCGATGCCGGAGGGCGTCAACCTTTTTTTCAACATGGCGAGCATGTGGCGTTGGAAAATGCGCGTGGCAGCGCCCCTCTGTTTGTCGACGAAACATGAACCATCGCCGCTGCGCGGGCGAGGGCAGTGGCGGGTTTCGTTTAAGCTGATCGCTCACCGCTTGCATCCTTCGCGCCTTGGGAGCGCCCATGCACGACATCGGCTTCATCCGCGACTTGGCCATCGTCATGCTGGTGGCCGGTGCCACCACACTCATCTTTCACAAGCTGCGCCAGCCGGTGCTGCTGGGCTACATCCTGGCCGGCGTGCTGATCGGCCCGCATACGCCAGGGCCCTTGATCAAGGATCCGCGCACCATCAGTGATATTTCCAATCTGGGCGTGGTGCTGCTGATGTTCACGCTGGGCCTGGAGTTCAGTGTGCGCAAGCTGCGTCAGGTCGGACTGGGGGTGTTGCTGGCCACGGTGGTGGAGGTCAGTTTCATGCTCTGGGCCGGTTTTGGCGTGGGTCGGGCGCTGGGCTGGAACGGTACCGATTCGATCTTTCTGGGGGCCATGGTGGCGCTTTCGTCCACCATGGTGGCCACGCGCACGCTGGCCGAAGGTGGTTTGCGCAGCCAGCCATTTGCGCGTCTGGTGGTTGGCATGCTTGTGGCCGAAGACATGCTGGCGGTGGTTTTGATCACGGTGCTGACAGCGGTGGCGCTGGGCGGCACGGTGCAGGCGGATACGGCGCTTACCGCGGTCGGGCATCTGGGTCTGTTCGTGGTGGTCGGCATGGTGCTGGGGCTGCTGCTGCTGCCGCGGCTGGTCGATCATGTGGCCGGTTACGGACGCGACGAAATTTTGCTGGTGGCGGTACTGGGCATTTGCTTTGGTGCCAGCCTGTTGGCCGCCGGTCTTGGATTTTCGGTGGCGTTGGGCGCGTTCCTGGCCGGCATGGTGGTGGCCGAATCGCGCTGTGCCAGCCGCGTGGTGCACTTGGTGGAGCCTCTGCGTGACATGTTTGCCGCGCTGTTCTTTGTCGCTATCGGCCTGAAGATCGATCCGGCCGTGATCATCGAGTACGCCTTGCCGGCGCTGGCAGTGGCGGCCGTGGTGATTGTCGGCAAGACGGTGATCTGTTCGCTGGGCATGTTCACCACCGGGCACGATGCGCGTACCTCGCTGCGGACGGGGTTGAGCATGGCGCAGATTGGCGAGTTTTCGTTCGTGATCGCCACGCTGGGTCTCTCGCTGGGTGCCATCAGCCAGTTCCTGTACCCGATCGCGGTGACCGTGTCGGTGATCTGCATGGCGGTCTCGCCCTATCTGGTGCGCTCTTCCGGCAAGGTGGTGGGGCTGGTGCGCTGGCTGACGCCGCGTCCGGTGCGCACGCTCGGCTCGGCCTACATCGGCTGGCTGGAGAACCTGCGGCCGGTGAACGAGAACGCTGCGCTGGCAGCGATGTTCCGGCGCTTTCTCTGGCATATCGGCGTCAACATCATTCTGGTGGCGGCGCTGTTTGTGCTGGGGGCCTACATCAACGCCCACAACTGGGCCTGGTTCTCCAAGCTGGGCATCTATCGCGAAGCGCGTCATTCGGTAATCTGGGCCTGTGCCTTGTTCCTCTCGCTGCCGATGCTGATTGCCGTATATCGCAAGGCCGAGGCGCTGGGCATGCTCTTGGCCGAACTGGGCATCCGCGAGCGCTTCACGGGCGAGTACACGCAGTCGATACGGCGGGTGCTGGCGCGTCTCATTCCCCTGCTTACCCTGGTGGTGCTGGCGGTACTGGTCGGAGCCCTGGGTTCGACCATCCTGCCTCCGCGCGGTGTGGTAATCATGCTGGTGGCCGTGCTGGTGCTGGTGGCGGTGGTGCTCTGGCGCGGATTGGTCAAGGTGCATGCGCGCCTGCAGGCGGCGCTCAAGCAGACACTTTCTGACGAAAGCGGCGTCCAGGCGCAGGCTGAGACCGGCGACCGCACAAAGGACAAACAA
Organism: Oleiagrimonas sp. C23AA; assembly: GCF_011759385.1. Lineage (GTDB taxonomy): Bacteria > Pseudomonadota > Gammaproteobacteria > Xanthomonadales > Rhodanobacteraceae > Oleiagrimonas. Next base: position 285,324 of record NZ_JAARLY010000003.1, read on the forward strand.
TCGCGCTAGGCTGGATTCCTTGCCAGGAACCTTTGGCGCGCGTTGGGGTCCAGTGGCCTAGCGCCGTTGCCAAGGCGAGGGCAGGCACCGCACAATGCGGCGCCTGCCTGTCGTTTGGAAGGTAGCCGCCGGTTTCTCTTTCAAGAGCCGGCAAGACCAACTCATGAGGGAGTAAGGAATGAAGCGATTTGTGCGCCCCACGCTGATGGCAGCCGCGGCCGCCGCGGCGCTGGGCATGACCGCGGGCGCGAGCGCCGCGCAGAGCTCGAAGAGTGCCAGCACCCACGTCGACAAGGCCAAGGCCAGCTACGTGGTCGGCTGGGATCTGGCCAGCCAGCTGCCACCCATCGTGCGTGATGAAGTGGAGCCGGCGGAAGTGGCCAAGGCCGTGCAGGCGGCACTGTCGGGCAAGAAGCCGACGATGAGCGAAGCGCAGATGAAGAGCACGCGTGAAGCTTTCGTCACCCAGCTCAAGGCCAAGGCCGAGGCTGCGTTCAAGAAGGAAGCGGCCAAGAACAAGGCCGAGGGTCAGGCCTTCTTGGCCAAGAACAAGACCAAGCCGGGCGTCAAGACCACCGCTTCTGGCCTGCAGTACAAGGTCATCAAGCAGGGAACCGGCCCGCATCCGGGCCCGAACGATACCGTCGAGGTGAACTACGTCGGCAAGCTGCTGAACGGTGAAACCTTCGACGATTCGAAGAAGCACAAGGGCGGCGGCCCGGCGGATATTCCGCTGTCCAACGTCATCCCGGGCTTCCGCGAAGGCCTGCAGCTGATGCAGGTAGGCGGGCACTACAAGTTGTACATTCCTTCGGATCTGGCCTATGGCGCGCAGCCGTCCAATCCGATGCCGCCCAACAGCACGCTGATCTTCGACGTGGAGTTGCTCAAGACCACGCCGTCGAAGAACAACGACAGCGGCAGCAGCGACAGCTCGGGTCAGTAATCCGGGCGGGACTGCCAGAAGGGGCGCGACGCGATGTCGTGCCCCTTTTTTGTGCCTCGGCGGTGGTGGTTGGGACACGCCGACACTACAATTGACAGGTTAAAGAACCTGCGAAGGATGCGTATTCGATGAAGGTAACGATCTTTGGCACCGGCTATGTCGGCCTGGTCACCGGTACCTGCCTGGCGGAAATGGGCAATCAGGTGGTCTGTGTAGACGTGGATGCGGACAAGGTCGCGCGTCTTGAACGCGGTGAGATCCCCATCTACGAGCCGGGTCTGGAACCGATGGTGCAGCGCAATCATGCCAATGGTCGCCTGCAGTTCACCACCGATCCGACACCGGCCATCGAACACGCCGAGATTGTTTTCATCGCCGTTGGCACGCCGCCGGACGAGGACGGCAGTGCCGATCTTCGCTATGTGCTGGCGGTGGCCAAGACCATTGGTGAGCGTCTGTCGCGATATGCGGTGATCGTGGATAAGTCCACGGTACCGGTAGGCACGGCCGACCGCGTACGCGAGACGGTGACCAAGGCGCTGGCCGAGCGCGGCGCCGATGTCGCTTTCGATGTGGTGTCCAATCCCGAATTTCTGAAAGAGGGTGATGCGGTCAACGACTGCATGCGCCCTGATCGCATCGTCGTTGGCGCCTCCAGTGAGCGCGCCATCGGTCTGATGCGCAAGCTCTATGCGCCGTTCAATCGCAATCACGATCGCCTGGTGGTCATGGACGAGCGCTCTGCGGAGCTGACCAAGTACGCGGCCAACGCCATGTTGGCGACCAAGATCAGTTTCATGAACGAGCTGGCCAACATCGCCGAGCGAGTGGGGGCCGACATCGAGCTGGTGCGCCATGGTATCGGCTCGGATCCGCGCATCGGCTATCACTTCATCTATCCTGGTGCCGGCTACGGCGGTTCGTGTTTTCCCAAGGATGTGCAGGCGCTGGAGCGCACGGCGCGCGCCCACGCTTACGACGCGCAGCTGCTGAGTGCGGTCGAGCGCGTCAACTACGCGCAGAAGAACAAGCTGTTCGAGCTGATGCAGCGCCATTATGGCGGTCGACTTGCCGGCAAGACGATCGCTCTGTGGGGCCTGGCTTTCAAGCCCAATACCGACGACATGCGCGAAGCGCCCAGCCGCACGCTGGTCGAAGCGCTGTGGGCCGCTGGTGCCAAAGTGCGCGCGTACGACCCGGAAGCCCAGGACGAGACCCGTCGCATCTATGGTGAACGTGACGACCTGATGCTCTGCGCCAAGCCTTACGAGGTGATCGACGGTGCCGATGCGCTGGTCGTCATCACCGAGTGGAAGGCTTTCCGCAGCCCCGAGTTCGCACGGCTGGCCGACGCGCTGGCCGACAAGGTGATCTTCGATGGGCGCAACCTGTACGAGCCGACCACCGTCGAAGAGGCCGGGCTGGCCTACTATGGCATCGGCCGCGGTCGTAGCCTGTCGTTGCCGGAACGGGTGGGCAGCGATGCCTGAGCACGCATCGGACAAGGCGCGCCTTGACGATCTGGAAGTGCGCCTGACCTTTGTCGATGACACCGTTTCGGCGCTGTCGTCGGCAGATGCCGATATGGCGCGTCGTCTGCATGCTCTGGAGCAGGCGATTCGTGAGCTTCGCAGCGAGGTCACCGCGCTGCGTGCAGCGTCCAGTCACGATATGCACAGCGAGCCGCCGCCGCCCCACTACTGAGGCGGTGTTCTGCTTTTTTCCTGCTTCCCGTTTCCTGTTTCCCGTCTATCCAGCGACCGATCGACCATGGCCGAATCCCTGCGCGAACAATTGTTGAAAAGCGGACTTGCCAAGCCCAAGCCGCGTAACGAGCAACACAAGGGCACTGGCAAGGGCAAGGGACCCAAAGGGCAGGGGCGCGCCAACAAGGGCCAGGGTCAAGCAAAAAAATCGGGCAGGGGCAGCGAGATGGACCTTGCCAAGGCTTACGGCATGCGCGCACAGGCCGAGGCCGAGCAGCGCAGGCGTGAGCAGCGCGAGGCCGAGGAGCGTGCCCGCGAGCGCCGCGAGCTCAAGCGCAAGCTCAACGAGGCGCTGCAAGGGAACATCCTCAACAAGGCCGATGCCGAACTGATGCGCCACTTCGAGTATGGCGGCAAGATCCGCCGGGTGCATGTGGACGACGCGCAAATGGCGGCGATCAATCGCGGCGAACTGGGCGTGATCCAGCAGGCCGGCCGCTATTACCTGGTCACCCGCGAGCAGGCCGAGCATATCGCCAGCTTTGCCGCCCATCACGTGGCCTTGCTGGTCGACCCCGACGCGGCCGACGAGGACGATGGCGTACCCGACGACCTGGTCTGGTAACACGCCGTTGCGGCGCTGACGCGCTTTCCAAGGAGCTTGAGCCATGCATTTCATTGCGCTGAGCGTGCTCTTCAGCGTGGCTGTGTCCGTGCTGTTGCGACTGGCGCGCCGGTTCGACATCGACGTCGGTCAGGCGGTGGCGATCAACTATGCGGTGGCCGCGGTGCTCAGCGTGTTGTTGTTGCATGCGCCGGTGAGTCCATGGCGGCTGGCCCCAGGGCGGCACTTTGTTGATGGCTGGCCCGTGTTCGTTGGTCTGGCCATTCTGCTGCCCTCCATTTTCATGGCATTGGCTCATTCGGTGCGCCGTGTCGGGGTGGCGCGCACCGATGCTGCCCAGCGGTTATCGCTGATCCTGCCGCTGATGGCGGCCTTCACGTTGTTCGGCGAGGCCTGGTCCTGGCTTCGTGGTGCCGGGCTGATGCTGGGACTGCTGGCGGTGGGCTTGCTGTTGCGGCGAGGGCGGATCGAGGACGTGGCCGATCACGCGCCACGTCGTGGCGATGCCTGGTGGCCGGCGCTGGTGTTCGTCGGCATGGGCGTGATCGACATTCTCTTCAAGCAGCTGGCGCAGTTGTCCGACCTTCCCTATACCAGCGCCATGCTGGCGGTGTTCGCATTGTCCTTCGTGGTGGCGGCACTGGCATTGCTGGTGCAGGGACTACGCGGCTGCCTGCGCTTGGGCTGGCGCCACGGTGCGGCCGGTGTAGCGCTGGGCGCACTCAACTTCGGCAACATCCTTTTCTACATCCAGGGCCATCGTGCCTTGCCCGAGCATCCGGCGATGGTGTTCGCCGGCATGAATATCGGCGTGCTTGCCGTCGGCACGCTGGTGGGCGTGTGGGGTTTTGGTGAGCGCCTGTCGCCGGCCAACCGGGTGGGGCTGGCGCTGGCGGCGGTCGCGGTATTGGTGCTGACCGCCGCCGTGTGAGCCGCGTCGCTCAAGGGGCGGGATCAGCCGGCGCCTGACGCAGGCGCGCATCGTCCCAGCCATGCTTGGGGGCGAAGCGCGCGCCATGGCGCTGATGCAGGGCTTCCAGTCGGGCCAGCACGACATCGGCGCCAGTTTCGCGTACGTAGCGGATGGGGCCGCCGCGGAACGGCGCGAAACCGGTGCCGAAGATCACGCCAGCATCGAGCAGGTCCGGCTCTTCGACCACGCCGTCGGCCAGGCAGGCGACGGATTCGTTGACCATCGGCAGGATCAGGCGGTCTTCCAGGTCGGTGGGTGTCTTGTAGGACGGGTCTACCTGCGGCTTCTGGGGTTTGCCATCCTGCCAGACATAAAAGCCCTGCCCATCCTTCTTGCCGCGCTTGCCGGCCTCGAGCATGGCGTCCAGTCCCTGGGGAATTTCCAGACCCAGGAAGGGGGCCAGTTCCTTGCCGACCGAGGCGCACACGTCCAGGCCTACGGTGTCGGCCAGCTCGATCGGCCCCATCGGCATGCCAAAGTGTTTGGCGGCCTTGTCCAGTATCGGGCCGGGTACGCCCTCGTTGTAAAGGCGCATGGCTTCCAGCAGGTACGGCATCAGGATGCGGTTGACCAGAAAGCCCGGCGTGCCCTTGACCGCCACCGGCAACTTGCCCAGTGCTTTGCAAAAGGCCAGCGCGCGTTTGATGTCACGCGGATCCAGCGCATCGTGCGTGACCACTTCCACCAGCGGCATCTGTGCCACCGGGTTGAAGAAATGCAGGCCAAGGAAATGCTTCGGTCGGGTCAGCTTTTCGCGCAGTTCGGTCAGCGGGATGGACGAGGTATTGCTGGCCAGGATTTCATCGCCGGTAAACCTGGGCTCGATGTCGGCGTACAGAGCGGCCTTGGCGTCGGCATCTTCGAAAATGGCTTCGATGGCCAGCTGCGCTCGGGCCACGCCCTCGGCGCCGGGGTCGGCTTTGAGGCGCTCCCGCGCGGACTGTACCTTGGCCGGATCCTTGAGCTTTTTGTCGAACAGTTCGCGCGCCCGGGCCATGGCCGGCTCGATGTATTTCATCTCGCGATCCTGCAAGGTGACATCGAACCCTTTGTAGGCGCACCAAGCGGCAATATCGCCGCCCATGGTGCCGGCGCCGACCACGTGCACATGCGAAATGCCATGGTCGGTGCCGCTGCCCTGCGCCTTGAGCCGTTCCTGCAGAAAGAACACGCGGATCAGGTTGTGCGCCGTCGGCGTGGCGGCCAACTTGGCCACCGAATATGCTTCCAGCCTCAGCCGCTGCTCGATGCTGGAGCCGCCACGGCGCCACACCTCGATCAGCGCGAAAGGGGCCGGGTAGTGCGCCTTGCGCACTTTGGCGGCAGTCTGCTTGCGCACCATCGGCGCCATTGCCTGGCGCACCGGCCACAGGTTGGTGGCCCATGCGGTCAGACGCTGTCCCAGCGGGCGGCTGGACGGCTTGCTTGCCAACTTGCGCGCGGACTCCAGCAGCGTGTCGGGTTTGGCCAGGCGATCGACCACACCGGCGGTCTTGGCGCGCGATGCCGAGAACGGCTTGCCGGTCAACATGGCCGGCAGTGCCTTGGGCGCGCCAATCAGGCGTGGCAGGCGTGCGGTGCCGCCCCAGCCGGGATGAATGCCCAGCATCACTTCGGGAAGGCCAATCCGTGTGGATGCATCGTCGGCGGCCACTCGGTGACTGCAAGCCAGCGCCAGCTCCGTCCCGCCGCCCAGACAACTGCCATGAATGGCGGCCACGGTGGGGCAGGGAAGCGCAGCCAGTTTCTGGAACACGCGCTGGCCATACTGGATGTTGTCCAGCACCGTGCCAGCCTTTTCGTACTCGACGAATTCGCCGATGTCGGCGCCGACGGCAAAGCCACTGGACTTGCCCGAATGCACGATGACGCCACGCGGCGGTTCGATCTCCAGGCGATCGATGATATCGGCCAGCTCTTCGAGCACGGCGCGGCACAGCGCGTTCACGCCTTTGTCGGCCCGGTCCAGTGTCAGCAGGATGAGTCCGTCGTCGCCCTGTGCGGTTTTCCAGTGATTGAAGCGCAATCCTTCGAACATTGGGGCCTTCCAAACGCCTGCGTAGGGATTTTCGTCACGATACCGCCGGGCCGGGGCAAATGCGAGATGAGCGCGCCGCTCGTTCATGCGTGTGTGGGAAATCTGGCATACCATGAAGCGTTGCCGCGTGCGTGGGCGGCCAGGAGGGCACGACACGCGTGGGCCGTGAATCAGGGGATGTGTTTCCAGCATGCAGGCAGAGAGCCTTCAACCCGGCGTGGAGCTGTTCGAGAGTGTTATCGAATCGCTGCAGCCGGTCGTGGTCTTGCAGACCAAGCAGTCAACATTGCTGATCGAACAGTTTCGTGCCCTCGCGCGGCGGACCGGGCAATCGGTGTATCTGTGGAAAGCCGATGCCGGCCTGTGCAGCCTGCGAGAGGGCGAGCTGCGCGTGCCTGGCTGCCAGCGCATCAGCGACACACTGCGCTACGCTCTGCACAGCTTGCACTTTGGCGTCTATCTGCTGGAAGGCTTCACCGTGCCGCTGTCGGCCACGAACGTTGCGCTGCTCAAGCAGATTGCACATACACCGACCGAGCATGTGCGTCGCGTGGTCCTGTTCAGTGAAGACCCCACGCTGGTGGATGCGCTGGACGGTGCGCGGCTGATCAACGCGCAGCGCCGGATGCGCTCGCGCCCGCGTTTGCGCGACGGACGGTGGCTGGTGTGAGGCCTGGCAGTGCACATGCTTGCGAGCCGGCGCTGCTGATTGTCGCTTCGCAACGCGAGGATCGTCGTGCCTTGTTCGACGCTCTGGATGGACACGATTTTTCCGCGCTGTACACCGCGCGCAGCGTCGATCAGGCGCATGCCTTGCTGGCCGAGCGACCGGCCATCGATCTGGTGGTGATCGACTTCATCGGCGAGGCCCGTGAGTCGGTGGCCTTCTGTCTGCAACTGCAGGGCATGGAGGCCTATGCCCAAGTGCCCATCATCGGATTGCTCGCCGCCGACTCCACGCAGCGTGCGTGGGGGTATTCGCGGCGGCCTCCGGGTGTGGTCGAGTGGTTGCATAGTCCGGTCGATGCTGGCGAGGCGTGGGCGCGTGTGCGTGTCCAGTTGGGTCAAGACGATGCCGGGACGGTCGCGCCAGCCCAAGAGGCTGCCCTTGGCGACTACCGATTCGCCTTCGATGGCAGCGAGGACGAACTCATTATCTCCGATGCCCAGAGCGGCCAGATTCTGGAGGTTAACGCCACCTTCGAGCAGCGCTCGGGCTTGCTTGGCGCGCAGGTGCGGGGACGCCCCGCGCTGGCGCTGCTAGGTAGCGAGCATCCCGATGCGGTGCAGGTGCGTCAGCTGCTGGAGCGTCATGGCCAGTGCCGTGCCATGTGCCGCCGAGTGCGCTCGGATGGCGGCAGCGACCGCGTCGAGGCCGTGACCCGTCTGGCGGTACGAGGTGGCTTGCTGGTGCAGGTAATTACCCTATGTGACCGTCGTGCCGTCGAGGCCTCGCGGCGGTTGATGGCATTGCTGGGGCGCTTGCATGACAGCGGTGAGGGCGATGCGGGGGTGGCCGAGGCCACGCGCATGCTGGCTGATGGCATGCATCTGGATTACGTGGCTATGTATGCTGCGGTCGGACCGGGTGAGGCGCAGCCCAGGCTGATCGCGCAGCAGCTTCGTGGCGAGACACCAGCGGATGCCCCTGATCCACTGCGTGAACCGGCACTGCGTTTGGTGCTCGACGGCGAAACCATTGTGGCTGACGGCGATCTGGCCGAGCTATCGCGCAATGATGGTTTCGTGCGGGCGATGGGCTTTGCCACCTTCATCGGTCTGCCGTTGGTCGATGATCGGCACAATGTGCTCGGTGCATTGCTGGTCGGCACCCGCCAGCGTTGGAGTGAAGCGGTAAGAGGGCTGCGCCACGATGCGTTGAACGCGGCGGCGGCACGCTTCGGTTTTGAACTGGCGTTGCGTCGAGCGCGTGAGCAGGGCCGTGCGACAGGGTTGCTTGATGCCTTGACCGGGCTGCCCAACCGGCTGCTTTTCAGTGACCGTCTGGAAACCACATTGCGCGAGGCGCGCCGTACCGGTGAGACCTTCGCGGTGCTGTTCATTGACCTGGATCGTTTCAAGGCCATCAATGACTCCCTGGGCCATGCCGTGGGCGACAAGGTGCTGAAGGTGGTGGCTGATCGCCTGAACAGCGCCGTGCGCACCTCCGACACGGTCGCCCGTTACGCCGGCGACGAATTCACCGTGATCCTGCGCCACGTTGCGCAGCGCGACGATGTGCTTCGCATCGCTGACAAGATTGTGCGCTTGCTGGACCAGCCGCTGGCGCTGGATGACGCCTCGGAGCTGCGTATTACCGCCTCGGTGGGGCTGAGTTTCTATCCGGACGATGCGTCCACCGCCGAGCGGCTGTTAAAGCATGCTGACGTGGCCATGTACAACGCCAAGAGCGAAGGTCGCAACAACGTGCAGGCGTACGTTTCGACCGATCGCGATTCGAACCGTCAGCGCGCGGCGCTGGAGGCCAGGCTGCATCTTGCCGAGCGCAACGGTGAGCTGCGTGTCTTCTACCAACCGCAGGTGGATACGGCCAGCGAAGACATCGTCGGCATGGAAGCGCTGGTGCGCTGGGATCACCCTGAGCTTGGCATGATCAGCCCGGGGTTTTTCATTCCCCTGGCCGAGGAGAGTGGGCTGATTGTCAGCCTGGGGCAGTGGGTGCTGCGCCATGCCTGCAAGGATACGCAGCGCTGGCGCCAGCGCTATGGCTTGCCGCTCCGCGTGGGGGTGAACCTCTCGGCGCTGCAATTGCAGCAGCGTGAGCTGCCGGGATGGGTGTCCGAGGCGCTGCGCGAGAGCGGATTGGAGCCCGCGGCTCTGGAGCTGGAAATCACCGAGAGCATGAGCCTCAAATCGATGCCCCTGGTGGTCGACAACCTGCACGCACTGCGTGACCTTGGCTGCAGTGTGGCCATCGATGACTTCGGCACGGGGCAGGCCTCGCTCGACTATCTGCGTCACCTGCCGGCCGACCGTATCAAGATTGACCAGAGCTTCGTGCGCAACATCGGCACCGATCCCGATGACGAGGCCATCGTGCGGGCCACCATCCACATGGCGCACAGTCTGCATCGAGAGGTGGTGGCCGAAGGCGTGGAAGAGGAGTCGCACCTTGCCTTCCTGCGCGAGCACCAATGCGATGTGCTGCAGGGCTTCCTGTTCTGCCGTCCGCTGTCTGCCGTGGCCTTCAATACCATGCTCGCCGAACGCCGGCGCATGCTGGGTGAGGTCGAGGGCGGACTGCTTGGCGCCACCGCGTGACCTGCTCAGGCGCGTCATGCAGGCTTTTCGCCTTGACGGCTTATCGCGCCGGCCCCATCTTGCGAACTTGATGCAGAATCTGCGGTCACAACGTGACGCTCGGCCCGCTACCGGCGTTGCAAGGGAGAACAGCCCGGCATGGGCGATAACGAATTGGATCGCACGCTCGTCGAGCGTGTGCAAAAAGGTGACAAGCGAGCGTTCGACCTGCTGGTGCGCAAGTATCAGCACAAGGTGGTGGCCCTGATCTCGCGTTATGTGGCCGATCGCAGCGAGTGCGAGGATGTGGCGCAGGAGGCCTTCGTGCGTGCCTGGCGTGCCATTGCTTCGTTCCGTGGTGACAGCGCTTTCTACACCTGGATGTACAAGATTGCCGTCAACACCGCCAAGAATCATCTGGTGGCGATGGGGCGGCGCCCCCCCACCGATGACATTGCCGCCGATGATGCGGTGTATGTCTCCGGCGCCGAGCGTCTTCACGAAACGGCGACACCTGAGCGCGAAATGATGCGCCAGGAAATTGAACAAACGGTATTTTCCACTGTCCAAGCTTTACCGGACGAGCTGCGCACCGCCATCACGCTTCGTGAAGTGGATGGGCTCAGCTACGAGGAAATCGCCGAGGCCATGCATTGTCCCATCGGCACTGTGCGTTCACGCATTTTCCGTGCGCGTGAAGCCATCGATCAGCAATTGAAGCCGCTGCTATCCCATCGGGAGGAGCCGACATCATGAATGAAGCAAACCGGGAAACGCTTTCCGCCCTCATGGACGGGCAGCTGTCGCGTGACCAGGTGCGCTTTGCACTACGCCGCCTCCAGGCTGACGCCGAGGCCGGCGCGGTCTGGAGCCGTTACCATGTTGCGCGTGACGCCATGCGCCAGCAGGGTGTGTCGCCCGCCAGTGCAGGTTTTGCCGACCGTGTGATGGCTGGTATCGAACGGCTGGATGTCGATGCGTTGCCAGGTCGGGTGGCCGGCGCGCGGCGCGGCTGGGTGCGCTGGTCGGCTGGTGGTGCCATTGCGGCGGGTGTCGCTGCTGTGGCCCTGATGATTGCGCAGCCGCAAGGCGCTTCGCCTTCGACCGGCAACGCGCCGACGGCCAGTGTCAGTGTGCCTTCGGCCGCTACGCAACCCAATGCGCGCACGGTGGCTTCGGCCACACCGCCGCAGCCTTCACAGGCGGCGCAGGTGCCGCGTTGGCTGCTGGCCGGAAACTCTGCCTTGCAAAGCGCGCAGCCTGCATCGGCCACAGTGGACGGTTCCAGCGGCAACATCATCATGCCTGCCGCTTATTCACAGCAGATGGCGCCGTACATGAATATCCATCGTCCCGCTTCGCACATGCAGGCGCACAATGATGGGCAGTACATCATCATGATGCCGGTGAACGGCCGGCATGCCGGCGCAGCCCAGGTGCGCCCGCAATAACGGCGCACCGCCTACGCCCAGCCTCGGGCGTGTACCGATTACCGTGGAGGAAAAGCATCCCGTGTCAGCGCGGGGTGCTTTTCCGTGTCCGGCTGTTTTGCGCATTTGGGATGCAAGTGCTTATAAAACAGGCGAAAAATTCTCGAATTGGCGAATTTCACGGAACTTAACGCCGCCAAGCGTTATCCAAACCATCGTTGCGGTGCGAGGCTTGATTTTCGCACTGCTCGTTTTGATGGAAATAATGGAGGTCGTCACTGATGAGCAAAATGACGATGCGCGTGAGCGCATGGTTTGCCCTGCTTTGTCTGGTATGCACCGCCGCCGCGGCCAATGCGGCGCAGCTGCCTGACTTCACGGGCATCGTGAAGAAGAACGCACCGGCGGTGGTGCGCATCGAGGCCAAGTACAACGGCGATCATCCGGATATGGGGCGCCAGGCTGGCATGCCGGGTCAAGGTGGCGTGCCGCCGGAAATTCTGCGGCGCTTCTTTGGCATTCCCGGCATGCCGTCGCAGCCGACCGATCCTGCGCATGCGTCGCTGGGTTCGGGTTTCATCATCTCCAACGACGGCTACATTCTGACCAACGACCATGTGGTCGACGATGCCGACAAGGTGACCGTTCGCCTGCAGGATCGACGCACGTTCACGGCCAAGGTGGTAGGCACCGACAAGCTCTATGACATCGCCCTGCTGAAGATCAAGGCCAAGGACTTGCCGACAGTCACTATCGGTGATTCCAGCTCGCTGCAGACCGGGCAGTGGGTGCTGGCCATCGGTTCGCCGTTCGCGTTCGATTACACCGTGACCCAGGGCATCGTCAGTGCCACGCACCGCGCGCTGGGTGCGCAGGATCAGCAGTACACCCCATTTATCCAGACCGACGTGCCGATCAACCCGGGCAACTCCGGTGGTCCGCTGCTGAATCTGGATGGTCAGGTCGTGGGCATCAACTCGCAGATCTATTCCAAGACCGGCGGTTACATGGGCGTGTCATTCGCCATTCCCATCAATGAGGCGATGAACGCGGTCCAGCAACTGAAGAAGAATGGCTACGTTGCGCGTGGTCAGCTGGGCGTTTACATGGGTGAGGTCGATGCCGACAAGGCCAAGGGCCTGGGCATGAAGCGCGCCGTCGGTGCGCTGGTGGTGAAGGTCAAGCCGGGCAGCGCCGCGGCCAAGGCCGGCTTGCAGCCCAGTGACGTGGTGCTGGCCTATAACGGTCACGACATCGACTCGGCGGGCGACCTGCCGCCGATGGTGGCGGCGACCAAGCCCGGCACGCAGATCACGCTGAAAGTCTTCCATCAGGGCAAGATCGAGCACCTGAAAGCCAAGCTCGATGCCATGCCCCGCGATGGCAGCGATGCTGACTGGAGCCAGGGCGGTGGCGCTGACAGCAGCGCCAAGCTGGGCTTCACGGTCGAGGGTCTCACCAGCGACCAGCGTGAGGCTTTGGGCATGAAGAAGGGCGATGGTGGCGTGGTCATTCAGCGCGTGACGCGTCGCGATGCCGCCCAGTCGGGCCTGCGTCCGGGTTACGTCGTGATGATGGTCGGCCAGCACAAGGTGACCAGCGTGGCCGAGTTCCACAAGCTGACGGCGCATCTCAAGCCTGGCCAGACGGTGCTGCTGCTGGTGCGCGACAGCCAGGGCAACTCCGGCTTCGTCACCGTTACCGTGCCCGAGAAGGGTGACTGACAGCTTTGCCTGCAGTGGCCGGCGCCGATGGCAGCCGGCCACTGCGACGGCAAGGCGTTCCATGCGATAATGACGCGTTGTGCCGCCCGAAGCCGGGCGGCATCTTGCTGTACGCGCGTCGTACGCCGATCACCTCCTTCCAAGCACGTATTCCATGGACCTGATTCGCAACTTTTCGATCATCGCCCACGTCGACCACGGCAAGTCCACGCTGGCCGACCGCATCATCCAGCTGTGCGGGGGGTTGACCGAGCGCGAGATGGCCCAGCAAGTGCTGGACAACAATCCCATCGAGCGCGAGCGCGGCATCACCATCAAGTCGCAGTCGGTGTCGCTGCCGTACACGGCCCAAGATGGCAAGACCTACCAGCTGAACTTCATCGACACGCCCGGCCACGTCGACTTCTCCTATGAAGTCAGCCGCTCGCTGGCCGCCTGCGAGGGCGCGCTGCTGGTGGTCGATGCAGCCCAGGGCGTCGAGGCGCAGTCGGTGGCCAATTGCTACACCGCGGTCGAGCAGGGGCTGGAAGTGGTGCCGGTGCTCAACAAGATCGACCTGCCCACCGCCGATACCGAGAAGGTCAAGGCTGAAATCGAGGCTGTGATTGGCCTGGATGCCGACGATGCGATTGCCGTCAGCGCCAAGACCGGGCTGAACGTGGAAGCGGTGCTCGAGGCCATCGTTGCACGCATCCCGCCGCCCAAGCCGCGCGATACCGACAAGCTGCAGGCGCTGATCATCGACTCCTGGTTCGACAATTACCTGGGCGTGGTCATGCTGGTGCGCGTGATGCAGGGCGAGCTCAAACCTGGTGAGAAAATCCAGGTGATGTCCACCGGCCGCTCGCACGGCGTGGACGAGGTCGGCGTGTTCACGCCCAAGCGCAAGAAGCTGGCCAGGCTCGGTGCCGGCGAGGTTGGCTGGGTCAATGCCGCCATCAAGGACGTACACGGCGCGCCGGTTGGCGACACGCTGACCCTGGCGGGTGATCCGGCGGACAAGCCGCTGCCGGGTTTCCAGGAAATGCAGCCGCGCGTGTTCGCCGGCCTGTTTCCGGTCTCGGCCGACGATTACCCGAACCTGCGCGAGGCGCTGGACAAGCTGCGCCTGAACGATGCCGCGCTGTTCTTCGAGCCCGAGTCCTCCGAGGCGATGGGCTTTGGCTTCCGCTGCGGCTTTCTGGGCATGCTGCACATGGAAATCGTGCAGGAGCGCCTGGAGCGCGAATACGACCTGGACCTGGTTACCACCGCGCCGACCGTGGTCTACGAGCTGCTCAAGAACGACGGCGAAACGGTCAAGCTGGACAATCCTGCCGATCTGCCTTCGTCGCCGCAGGTGGAGGAGATCCGCGAGCCGATCATCCTGGCCTCGATCCTGGTGCCGGACGAACACGTCGGCGCGGTGATCACGCTGTGCGAAGAAAAGCGCGGCCTGCAGCGCTCCATCCAGTATCTGGCCACACAGGTGCAGATCACCTACGAGCTGCCGCTGGCCGAGGTGGTGCTGGACTTCTTCGATCGCCTGAAGTCGGTCTCGCGCGGCTACGCCTCGATGGACTACCACTTCCTGCGTTTTGACGCCGGCCCGTTCGTGCGTGTGGACGTGCTGATCAACGGCGATCGCGTCGATGCGCTGAGCCTGATCGTGCACCGCAGCCATGCCGATCGTCGCGGCCGCGATCTGGTCGAGCGCATGAAGGAGCTGATTCCGCGCCAGCAGTTCGATGTCGCCATCCAGGCCGCCATCGGTTCGCAGGTGATTGCCCGCTCCACCGTCAAGGCGCTGCGCAAGAACGTGCTGGCCAAGTGCTATGGCGGCGATGTCAGCCGCAAGCGCAAGCTGCTGGAGAAGCAGAAGGAAGGCAAGAAGCGCATGAAGCAGGTTGGCCGTGTGGAGATTCCGCAGGAGGCCTTCCTGGCCGTGCTGAAGGTGGATGGCAAGTAACGTGGGAACACAGCGTCCGACGGCCGCCATGCCGGGAGCTTTTGTCCGTGGCGGCTGATTTTTCCCTGATATTGCTGGCGCTGTGTGCGTTGACCGGCCTGGTCTGGCTGCTGGACGTGGCCTGGCTGCGCCGTCGCCGGCGCCGCCGGCAAGGCGAGGAAGCTGCCGAGCCGTGGGCGGTGGACTGGGCGCGCGCACTGTTTCCGGTGCTGGCACTGGTGTTTGTGTTGCGCTCGTTCGTGGCCGAGCCGTTTCGTATTCCGTCCGGCTCGATGATGCCGACCCTGCGCGTGGGCGATTTCATCCTGGTCAACAAGTTTGCCTATGGTCTGCGCTTGCCGGTGTGGCACACCAAGTTTCTGTCGCTGGGTGAACCCAGGCGCGGTGACGTGGTGGTGTTCCGCCCGCCGTGGAAGCCCGAGGAGGACTGGATCAAGCGCATCGTCGGTTTGCCGGGCGACCATGTGGTGGTGCGTGGTGAGAAGGTCTGGATCAATGGTAAGCAGCTGCATACCGACATGATCGGCCCGTACAACGCGCCGGGCGATCATTCGCGCGAAGCGGAAACGCTGCGTGCCTATCGCGCCACGGTCAGCAAGGAGACCCTGGGCCAGGTGCGCCACACCATCGTGCAGATGCCGGCCATCAACGCCCGCGATGGCGGCGCGCCGGGTGTGCCTGGTCCGTTCAACCCGCCGGTAGTGCCCGCGCATTGCTATTTCGTCATGGGTGACAACCGCGATGACAGTGCCGACAGTCGCTATCACGGCTGCGTACCGGCAAAGGATATGGTCGGCAAGGCCTTCATGATCTGGTTCAGCTGGGATCATGGTGTGGCCTTCTCACGCATCGGGTCGTTGATCCATTGAGCCGGATCGGTGACGATCCGCATCAGCAGGCAGCCTGACGTGGCGCGCCCTGCAGGCTGGCCCCGGCGGCCGGCTTGACCAAAAGCCGCTGCCCGCGGGCGGCGATCAGGAGTAGGCATGGAACTTGATTTCGCGGCGTTGCTGCTGGGCCTTACGGTGGTGTTCGGCATCGTCTGGGCGCTGGATATTCTGGCGCTGCGCAAGGCGCGCGCGCGCCGCGCTGCCGAGCGCGGCCAGCCGGTGGCCGAGCCCTGGTACGTGGACTGGTCGCGCTCGCTGTTTCCGGTGGTGCTGGCGGTGCTGATCCTGCGCTCGTTCGTGGCAGAACCATTCCGCATTCCGTCCGGCTCGATGATGCCGACGCTCAAGGACGGCGACTTCATCCTGGTCAACAAGTTCGACTATGGCCTGCGCCTGCCGGTGTTCCGTACCAAGGTGGTGTCCATCGGCGAGCCCAAGCGTGGCGATGTGGTGGTGTTCCGTCCGCCCTGGAAGCCCAGCGAGAACTGGATCAAGCGCATTGTCGGCCTGCCGGGTGACCACGTGGTGGTGCGTGGCGAGAAGGTCTGGATCAACGGCCAGCCGGTCAATTCCACGCCGATCGGTCCGTATGAAGGCAATCCGGAAGATCAGGAAGATGCCTACGTCATGCAGTACCGCGGCCAGGTGCGCGAGGAGCGCCTGGGCGATGTCACGCACAAGATCATCGAGATGCCGCTGATCAATCGCGCCCCGGGCGTGCCCAGCGCCATCAACCCACCGGTGGTGCCGGCGCACTGCTACTTCGTGATGGGTGATAATCGCGACAACAGCGAGGACAGCCGCTATCACGGCTGCGTGCCGGAGCAGGATCTGGTTGGCAAGGCGTTCCTGATATGGTTCAGCTGGGATCACGGCATCGCGTTCTCGCGTATCGGCAAGACGATTGATTAACTGTCATCAAGGGGGCGGCTGGCGCCGCAGAGGGACAAGCATGAAATCCAGACAGTCGGGCATGACCATCATCGGCTTCATCTTCATCCTGCTGATCGCCGGCTTCTTCGCGATCATGGCCATGAAGCTGGTGCCGGCCTACCTGCGCTACTACTCCATCGTCAAGGCGATGAATCAGGTGTCCAGCGAGGGGCTCAACGGGCAGTCGCTCAACGAGGTGCGCCGCGACTTCATGTACAAGCTCAGCTTCCAGTACGCCGACGACATCAAGCCTGACTCGATCACCTTCCCGCAGCGCGACGGCGGCACCAGCCTGCATGTCGATTACGACCAGCGCATCCACTTCGTCTACAACATCGATTTCCTGCTTCATTTCGATCACACCGTACCTTTGAAGGGCAGTGTCTATTAAATCCGTGAAACTCGATTACCGCTTCGGCCAGCCCGATCTGCTCGACCTGGCGCTGACCCACCGCAGCGTGGGCCGGCCCAACAACGAGCGCATGGAGTTCCTGGGCGATGCCCTGGTCAACATGCTGGTGGCCGAAATGCTTTACGAAGCCCACCCGCACGCCAGCGAGGGCGAGCTTTCCAGGCTGCGCGCGCAGCTGGTCAACGGCCAGGCGCTGGCGGTGCTGGGGCGTGAGCTGGCACTGGGCGATGCCTTGAAACTTGGGCCCGGCGAGCTCAAGAGCGGCGGTTTCCGGCGCGATTCGATCCTGGCCGATGCCTTCGAGGCGATCATTGCAGCGGTATACATGGACGGAGGTTTTGATGCCTGCCGTGAGCTGGTTCGCCAGCTGTTCGGCCAGCGCGTGGCCAGCACGCCGCGGTCGCAGAAGGACGCCAAGACCCGGCTGCAGGAGTGGCTGCAAGCGCGTGGTCACGGGCTGCCGCAGTACGAGCTGGTTGCCAGCTATGGTGAGGATCACGCCAAAACCTTTGACGTGGTCTGCGAAATCGCCGATCCCGAGCCGCTGCGTGCCGAAGGGCGCGCCGGCAGCCGCCGCGCCGCCGAGCAGTCGGCCGCCGAAACCATTTTCAAGCATCTGACAGAGCAGGACCCGGCGTGAGCGAGCACGAGTCAAACAACGCACCTTCCCATGACGGCGACACCGGCGAGGACTTTCGCTGCGGTACCGTGGCGCTGCTGGGGCGGCCCAACGTGGGCAAGTCGACGCTGCTCAATGCCCTGATCGGCATGCGCCTGTCCATCGTCAGCCCCAAGCCGCAGACCACGCGCCATCGCATCCTGGGCATCGCCACCAGCGATGAAGGACAGATTCTCTACGTCGACACGCCCGGTCTGCACCGCGGTGCGCGCAAGGCCATGAATCGCAGCCTCAACCGTGCCGCGCGCAGCGCCATGGCCGAGGTCGATCTGGGCGTGCAGGTGATCGAGGCCGGGCGTTTCACCGACGAGGACGAGGCCGTTTACGACGCGCTGGCCGCGCAGTCGGTACCGCGTCTGCTGGTGGTGAACAAAGTCGACAAGCTCAAGGACAAGGGCGCCATGTTGCCGTTCGTGTCCAAGCTGCTGGAAGAGCGCAGTTTCGACGAGGTGTTCTACGTCAGCGCGCTCAAGCGCAAGGGGCTGGAAGCCATCCAGCAAGGCATTCTGTCGCGCCTGCCGCAGCAGCCGCCGATCTTCGGCCCGGATGACGTCACCGACCGCTCCGAGCGCTTCCTGGCCGCCGAGTTGGTGCGCGAGCAGCTGATGCTGCGCCTGGAGCAGGAACTGCCCTACGCGACAACGGTGGAAATCGAGCAGTTTCGCGATCGCGAAGATGGCGTCACCGAAGTGCATGCCGTGGTCTGGGTCGAGCGCGATGGGCAAAAAGCCATCGTCATCGGCCAGGGCGGCGCGCAGCTCAAAGCCGTTGGCAGTGGCGCGCGCCGGGCCATGGAGCGTCTTTTCGATCGCCGCGTGTTCCTGCGCCTTTGGGTGAAGGTGCGCGAAGGTTGGGTGGACGACGAAACGGCGCTGAAGCGCTTCGGCTACACCGACTGATCACAGGTTTCACCATGGCTGTCGCACGCCGGCGGGTGACCGTCGCATGATGCTGATCGAGCAGCAGCCGGCCTATGTGCTGCACGGGCGCGCGTACCGGGAAACCTCGTTGCTGCTGGAGTGCCTGACACGCGATTACGGCCGCGTCGGCGTGGTCGCGCGCGGCGTACGAGGTCAGCGCCCGAAGCTTTCGCGCTCGCAGCTGGAGCCGTTCCAGGCGCTGCATGTGGATTTCAGCCTGCGCGGCGAGCTGGCGACGCTGCGCGCGGCCGAGCCTTGCGATGCGCCACGGCGCCTGCGCGGCGATGCGTTGCTGGGTGGGCTCTACATCAACGAGCTGGTGGTGCGCTTGAGCGCGCGTCACGATGCGCAGCCGGGCCTATTCGAGGCCTATCGACGCACCTTGGAGCGTTTGCCGCAGCCCGGTCAGCTGGCCTGGGCGCTGCGCCGTTTCGAGCGCGATCTTCTGGCCGAACTCGGTTACGGACTGCAACTGCGCTACGAGGCCGAGAGCGGCGAGCCGATCCAGGCGCAGGCGATCTACCGCTATCTGCCCGAGCAGGGCGCCGTGCCCGCCGCGCATGGGCCAGGTACCGTGCGCGGTCAGGCGCTGCTGGCGCTGGAAGCCGATCAGTGCCCCTCGATCGAGGATCTACGCGACCTGCGCAAGCTGATGCGCGTGCAGATTGGCCATCACCTGGGCGGCGGTCAACTGAATGCCTGGAGTGTGCTGCGCGCTACCCGTACGCCACGCTAGGTCTGCTCGGCCAGCGCCTTGCGTGTGGCCATCAGTGTATCGAGAAAATCGTGCAGCGCCGGCTCAATCGTTTGGCTGCCGAGCTCTGTTTGTTGGCGCAGGCGTTGCGCCTGTGCGGCAAGCGCCCGTGCGCCGCAGAACCCACATGAGGCCTTGAGCCTGTGCAGGCGCTCGATCATTGCTTCGGGAGATGGTGGTCGCTGCCACTCGTCGTGCAGGCGGTCGAGCTCGTCCAGGAACAACCGGCGCAGGGCACGCAGGGTATCGGCGTTGCCGCAGGTGAGCAGTGCGGCTTCATCGTCCAGCAGTGAACTCGGCGCGGCATGCGCCAGGTGCCGTTGTAAACAGTTTTCCAGCTCGTCGAGCGCCAGCGGCTTCTGCAGTACATCGACAAAGCCGTGATCGCGAAGTGCTCTATCGCGTTCGGGAGTAATGTCGGCGCTGGTGGCAACCGCCGGGCATGCATGTGAAGGCCAATGCGTCGCGTCACGCAGGTGGCTGATGATCTGTTCGGCACCCGCGTGCGGCATGCGGCAGTCAAGAATCAGCAGATCGAAGTCGTGACGCTCGCACTGAGCGAGCGCTTCGGCGCCATCGGCACAGCCTTGTACCTGGCAACCCAGGCTGCGCAGCGCCTCGGCCAGGAAGTGCCGGCTGGTGGTGTCATCCTCGGCCAGCAGCACGCGCGGCAGCGTGGAGGAAGCCTGAGGGCGATGCGCCATAGAAGTCATGCGGTCCGTTGTCACGGCGTTACGCTTAATTTTGGCACAATGGCGCGCTATGCAGTTTCGATCAAGCCATGTCCCCGGAACGGTCCGTTTCGCGGCCTTGATGTTGCTGGTTTGCCTGGCGCTTTTCAGCGCCGGGGCGAGGGCAGGTATCGACGTGCAGGCCGATGAGCTGAGTGTGGGTGATATGCACTTCAGCAAGCTGCATCTGGTGCTGTCCAACGACCCTGACGGCAACCTGGCGGTGACACTGGACGCAGCCTCGGCGCAGGTGCCTGCGATGGGCTGGCACCACGTCGCCGTGCATCTTCAGGGACAGGTGACGCGTCAGGCCCAGCAACGCTGGCAGCTGGCCGGTGCGCTGAAGCTTAGACACGCGCCAGGCGGAATGATGGGCGACGGTACACTGAACATCGCCGTTGATGGCGACGCCAACACGCTTGAGGTTTCCCTTTCACAAGCCAAGGCGCAGGCCTCTGCCGCCTTGCCGTTGGATATGCCCACGCATGCACAGGTAACGCTTGATGCCGTGCCACTGGGGTGGCTGCAGGGCTTGCTCAGCCAGGCCTGGTCCGCTGGCAAGCTCAAGTCAGGCCGTGTCGATGGACGCTTGGCTCTGGACGTGCTGAGCGACGGTGTACAGACCTCGGGTCAATTCAAACTGACGGGGGCCGGCATCGATTCGACCGGTGGCTCCATCGCTGCACAGAAGCTGAGCGCCGATGGCCATTTTTCGCTGGATACCCGTGTAAAGCCGGTCAAGATATCGGTGGACACCACCCTGAGTCACGGGCAGGTATTGTTGGGTCCGCTATATGCGCAATTACCCTCCCACCCTGTGCGTTTGACGCTGACAGCGCTGGCCGGGGCGCAGGGGATCTCGCTGCGCGATTTGCGCTTCAGCGATCCGGACGCACTGCGACTGAATGGCCGCATCGACTTCAATCACCAGGGTGACCTGGCACGGTTGGATCTGGATCATGTACAGGCCAGTTTTCCGGCCGCCTATCGACGTTATGCTCGCAGCTGGCTGGATCAGGCCGGCTTTGAGAACCTGCATGTCAGTGGTGGTCTTGGCGCGCAGGTGGCCTTCGGGGTCAAAGGACTGAATCGGCTGTCACTGGACGCCAACCACATGGATGTGAGCGATGCGCAAGGGCGCTTCGACATCCAGAATCTGGATGGTGGTATCGACTGGATTGCCCACGGTTCGCTGCCGGCCACCACGCTCAGCTGGTCGGCGCTCAAGCTGTATCGTATCCCCAACGGCGCGTCGACCGCCCACTGGCAATCGAAGGGCGGTGCGCTGGCGCTGACTCAACCATTATCGGTACCGGTCTTGGGTGGGCAACTGGTGGTCTCGCAACTGGACTGGCGGCCTGCCGCCAGCAAGGGGCAGAGGCTGGACACGGCGCTGGCGCTCACCGGCATCAATCTGAAATCCCTGTGCAAGGTACTGGGCTGGCCGCAGTTTCCCGGTACGCTTGCCGGCTCCATTCCGGGGCTGCGCTATCAGAATGGTCGTTTCGACCTTGACGGTGGGCTCTCGCTCAACGTTTTCGATGGCTTTGTCGATGTCACGCGACTGTCGCTGGAGCACCCCTTCGGCAATGCGCCGGTGCTGGCCGGTGATATGAACCTCAAGGCGCTGGACCTGGCCAAGATCACCTCGGTGTTCGACTTTGGCTCGATCACCGGTCGCCTGCACGGGCATGTGAACGACCTGCGGCTGGTCGACTGGTCGCCGGTGGCCTTCGATGCCGAGCTGCTGGCCGACAGCGGTGGACGCATCAGCCAGCGCGCCGTGAACAACCTGACGTCGGTGGGCGGCGGCGGTATGGCCGGTGGCCTGCAGGGCGTGGTGCTGAAGCTTTTTGACAGCTTCGGCTACAGGCGCATTGGCCTGCGCTGCAAGCTTCAGGGCTCGGTGTGCCACATGGGTGGGCTGGAGCCCGACGGCAATGGCTTTACCATCGTGGAAGGACGCGGTCTTCCCCACCTTAGCGTGATCGGCCATCAGCGCCGCGTCAGCTGGCCCACCCTGGTCAATCGTCTGGAAGCGGCCACCAAAAGTGGCGGGCCGGTGGTGCGTTGAGACGCCGCTCCCTGCAGGAAGCGTGGCAGGTATGGGATCATCTTCATTGTATTGGCGAAGGAGCAAGCGCATGCGCAAGGCGTGGTTCGGCCTGATGGCCCTGGTGGCGGTAAGCCTGATTGGCTGCGTCACCATCAATGTGTATTTTCCCGAAGCTGCGGCAAAGAAAGCGGCCGACCAGTTCATTGGATCGGTGCTGAGCGAGCAGGCCACCGCACAGCCGCAAGATCAGAAGGACGCGGACAAGTCTCAGCAGCAACAGCCGCCCGGGAACCAGCCATCGGCCAGCGTGTTCGACCTCCTGATTCCAGCCGCCCATGCGGCCAGCCCGAACCTGCGTATCCATACCCCCGCTATCGACAAGCTGCACGATGCGATGAAACAACGCTTCCAGCAGCATCTGAAGTCATGGCTGAATGATGGTGCGGTTGGCTTCACCCAGGATGGCATGGTGGCCGTGCGTGATGCCGGCAAGGTGCCGTTGAGCCAGCGCGCGGCGCTCAAGTCGACGGTGGCGGCCGAGAACCGCGATCGGCAGGCGCTGTATCGCGAGATTGCCAACGCCAACGGTCATCCGGACTGGCAGTCGGACATTCGCAGCACCTTTGCCCAGCTGTGGATTAAGAAAGCCCAGTCAGGCTGGTACTATCGCGACGCCTCCGGTCACTGGAAGCGCAAGTAGTTCCAGGTGATCGTTTCATTCGTTATTTTCGCCCGGACGTTTGCAAGGTCCGGGCGTTTGCATATTGATTCATGAAGATAGCCGACGTAGACATTACCGACCTGACCCATGATGGCCGCGGCGTGGCCCGCATCGACGGCAAGGCCGTGTTCGTGGCCGGCGCGCTGACCGGTGAACGGGTACGCGCACGCACCGTGCGCCGCCATCGCTCGTTCGATGAAGCGGTGACCGAAGAGGTGTACCAGGCCTCGCCCGATCGGGTGACGCCCAAATGCGCGCACTTTGGCCTGTGCGCCGGCTGCTCGCTGCAGCATCTGGCGCCGGAGGCGCAGATCGCAGCCAAGCAGCGCGTATTGGCCGAGAACTTCGAGCGCATCGGCAAGGTGAAGCCCGATCGCTGGCTGGAACCACTGACCGACGAGCCCTGGGCGTATCGCCGCAAGGGGCGTCTTTCAGTGCGCTATGTCGCCAAGAAGGAACGTGTGCTGGTGGGCTTTCGCGAGTCCAATCCGCGCTACGTGGCCGATGTGCGCCATTGTCAGGTGCTGCATCCGGCGCTGGGTCCGAAGATCGAGGCCATCGGCGAGCTGGTTGGCCGCATGCACGCGGCGCGCGAGATTCCGCAGATCGAGTTTGCCGCCGGTGATAGTACCGTGGCGCTGGTGTTCCGCCATCTGGTGCCGCTGGATGAGCACGATCAGCAGCTGCTGATCGAATTTGCCAAGGCGCACGACTTTGCCATCTTCCTGCAGCCCAAAGGGCTGGACAGCGTGCATCCGCTGTATCCGGACAACCCGCAGCTGGCGTTTGCCATTCCGGCCTACGATATCGAGCTGAAGTTCCGGCCGCTGGATTTTGTCCAGGTCAATGCCGGCATGAACCAGCGCATGATCGATCACGCCATGGCGCTGCTCGATCCGCAGCCGGATGACCGGGTGCTGGACCTGTTCTGTGGCCTGGGCAATTTCACCTTGCCGGTGGCGCGTCGCGTGGCCGAGGTGGCCGGCGTCGAGGGTGACGATGGCCTGGTGCGCCGCGCCGCCGAGAACGCCACCCACAATGGCATCGACAACGCGCAGTTTCATGTCGCCAACCTGTTCGAGGATCACCGCAAGGCGACCTGGGCGCGCCAGGATTGGACCAAGCTGCTGCTGGATCCACCGCGGGCCGGTGCCGACAAGGTGCTGGAGTTCCTGCCCGGCAAACACACCCGGCGCATTGTGTACGTTTCCTGCCATCCGGCCTCGCTGGCGCGCGATGCGGGCATCCTGGTCAACCAGCACGGCTTTCGACTGGCCGCAGCCGGCGTGATGGACATGTTCCCGCACACCGCGCATGTGGAGTCGATTGCGCTGTTCGAGCGCGACTGACGGCGCCGGCGCATGGGTATCGAGATCGAGCGCAAGTTCCTCTTGGCCGGCGACGGCTGGCGCGACCACGTCGAGCGCAGCCAGCACATGGCGCAAGGGTATCTGGTCGACGCCGCCGCCATTGGCGCCGGCCATGCGCGCAGCTCGGTGCGGGTGCGGCTGGCCGGCGACCAGGCCTGGCTCAACATCAAGTCGGCCACTGCCGGCATCGAGCGCCAGGAGTTCGAGTACGCCATTGCCCATGCCGACGGTCGGTACATGCTGGAGACGTTGTGCAACGGGGTGATCGAGAAAATGCGGCATTTCGTGCGCGTGGAAGGCACGCTGTTCGAGTTGGATGTATTCGAGGGCAGCAACGCCGGCCTGGCCGTGGCCGAGGTCGAGCTGCCTTCAGTGGACGCGCCATTTCCGCACCCAGACTGGCTGGGACGCGAGGTGAGCCAGTTGTCGCGCTACTACAACCATCAGCTGATTGCCTACCCGTACAGCCAATGGAGCGAGGCCGAGCGCCGCGCGGAGGATGCCTGATGCTGTTGACCGGAATTGCCGGCACCGAACTTTCCGCGCGCGATATCGAGCGTCTGCGCGTGCCGCAGGTCAGTGGCGTGGTGCTTTTCGCGCGCAACTTCGTCTCGCGCGAGCAGGTTACGGCGCTGATCGATGCCATGCGCGAGGTGCGCGGTGACGATGATTTCATCGTCGGCGTGGATCAGGAAGGCGGCCGCGTGCAACGTTTCCGCGAAGGCTTTACCGCCTTGCCGCCGCTGGCACGCATTGGCGAGCGCCACAGCGAAGACCCGGGCCTGGCGCGTGCCCTGGCCGAAGAGCACGCCTGGCTGATGGCCAGCGAGATGCGCGCGGTGGGCGTGGACATCAGTTTTGCGCCGGTGATCGACCTGGCGCGCGGCAATCGCGCCATTGGTGACCGCGCCTTCCATGCCGACCCGGAGGTAGTCGCCGAACTGGCCGATGCCTACATCCGCGGCATGCACATGGCCGGCATGGCGGCGACCATCAAGCATTTTCCAGGCCATGGCTCGGTGGCCGAAGACACGCATGTCGATGTCGCTCGCGACAGTCGCGACATGCAGGCAATCTGCGCCGAGGACCTGGTACCGTTCGCCGACTGCATCGCCCTGGGTGTGGAGGCGGTGATGATGGCGCACGTGATCTACCCGGCCATCGACGACACCCCGGCGGGTCGCTCGCCGGTATGGATTGGTCAGATCCTGCGTCAGGAGCTGGGATTTGAGGGCATCGTGTTCAGCGATGACATCAGCATGGCGGCGGCCGGCGAGGGCGATGCCATGCGCCAGCGCGTGCTGGCGCACCTTGAGGCCGGTTGCGACCTGATCCTGGCCTGCCAACCCGATGCCTTCGAAGCGGCCATCGAAGCCGTGGATGGTCTTGCACCATGTGATCGTGCCCGCGTGGCCACGCTTCGCGGCGAGGCGGCGGCTGGCTGGGATGCGCTGATCGACAATCCGCAGCGCGATCGTTTTCTCGCTCGCCTGGCCATGCTTCAGGCTTGAACCACTTCTAGGAGGACATGCCATGAAGGCGGATGCATCTTTGGCCGAGGCGCTGGCGCACTCGGACCTTCTGTTCGACCGCGCCACCCTGGGTGTGGAAATCGCCCGCATGGGCAAGGCCATCGATGCCGAACTGGATGGCGAGCGTGCGGTGTTCATCACCGTGATGCACGGCGCGCTGGTGTTTGCTGGCGAACTGGCCCTGGCCATTGCCACCGATCTGGAGTTTGATTACGTGCACGCCACGCGCTACCGCGGCGATACCGCTGGCGGCCAGCTGCATTGGCTGCGCGAGCCCAAGGCCGATATGCAGGGGCGCACGGTACTGCTGGTCGATGACATACTGGACGAGGGCCATACGCTGAAGGCTGTGCGTGATGCCTGTCTGGCGCGGGGCGCACGTCGTGTGCTGGTGGCCACGCTCTGCAGCAAGCAGCACGCGCGCCGGGTGGAGGGCATCAACGCCGACTTCAATGGCGTCGAAGTAGCCGACCGTTACGTGTTCGGCTATGGCATGGATTATCACGAACAAGGCCGCAACCTGCCGGGTATCTTTGCCCTGCGTGAGGCCTGACTGCGGTGCAAGCGAGAGAGCGACATGGCCATTGATCTTGCCGTTATTGGCGGTACCGGTCTTTACCAGTTTCCCGGGTTGAACAACATCGAGCGCCATACGGTGGACACGCCCTATGGCGTTCCTTCCGATGCCATTGTCAGCGGCACGCTCGGCGACAAGCGCGTGGCTTTTCTGGCTCGTCATGGTGAGTCGCACAGCCTGCCGCCGCACCGGGTCAATTACCGGGCCAATATCTGGGCATTGAAGGAGCTGGGCGCGCAACGCGTCATTGGCGTCAATGCCGTGGGCGGTATCCGCCACGATATGGGGCCGCGGGTGCTGGTTGTGCCCGATCAGGTGATTGACTACACCCATGGGCGGCTTTCCAGCTTCTGCGACGTGGAAGGCGCCGAAGTACTGCATATCGATTTCACCGAACCCTATACCATGCCTTTGCGCCAGGCCATGCTGGATGCGGCGCGGCGCATCGACATGGCGGTAGTGGATGGTGGTTGCTACGGTGCCACGCAGGGACCGCGCCTTGAGACGCGCGCGGAGATAGCGCGCATGCGCCGTGACGGTTGCGATCTGGTCGGCATGACGGGCATGCCCGAGGCCGTCCTGGCACGCGAGGCGGGCCTGGAATATGCCTGCCTCGCCCTGGTGGCCAACTGGGCGGCCGGTTGTGGGGACGAGGGTGAGATCAGTCTGAATGAAATTTTCGAGCACCTTCGGGTTGCCACAGCGCAGGTGTCGCCTCTGCTCTTGGCGTTGCTCGGCGATTGAAGCGCCTGTTTGGCCCTTCCATGTAAACGATTATCTTGGCGCCACGGCTGGATTTGCAGCTGGGGCGTTTTCGTATCCAGCGCTCTGTGCGAAAGATAAGCAAGCCGGATAATCTTTCATTGCCTGTCTTGGCATATATATCCGCGATGCATACATGTCATGGAAATTGCGTTAAGAATTACTTGCGTCGTGCTTTGATTCATGGCGTACTGCTCGTGTGCCGGGGCGCGTGTCGGGGGGGAGAGCTGTCGCGCGGACATTGGCACATCCGGTCCATGTAACGAGGTTCACGCAAATGCGTTTTGGTACGGTTAAATGGTTCAATGACGCCAAGGGCTTTGGTTTCATCGCGCCCGAGGATGGGGGGGAAGACGTGTTCGTGCATTATTCGGCGATCAACTCGACGGGCTTCCGGAGTCTCAAGGAAGGACAGCGCGTCAGTTTCGAAGTCGTCCAGGGGCCGAAGGGCGCCCAGGCCTCGGGTGTGGCGATCGCCGCCTGAAGCTACTGCACTATCCGCATTCTTGAAGCCCTGCGCGACGAGTTCGCGCGGGGTTTTTTTATGACCCAAAAGACTTCGTCCAACAAAGTGATAGTCAAATAAATTGACAGTAAATATGTTGGGCGTATGCTGCCTGCATGGACACCACAACGCACACTCACTGGTACGAGGATGTGGTCTTGCCGGCATTGCTGCGCCATGCGCGCACAGCGTATGGACTGCATATGCGCGATGCGCTGGCCAAGGCGGGCTACGATGACTTGCCCCGCAACGGCATGTACGTGATCGGCGGCCTGGCCTTGGGGCATGGCGACGTGCCGCTTAGTGAGCTGATTCGCCAGATGCGCATCAGCAAGCAGGCCGCGGGCCAGTTGGTCGACACCCTGGTGCTGCGCGGTTATCTGGAGCGGGAAGTGGACAGCACCGATCGTCGCAGGCTCAACGTTCGCTTGACGGCGCGCGGGCAGGCCGCAGCCGAGGCTCAGCAGGGCGCGCGCCGTCAGGTCGATGAGCTGCTGCAGCAGGCGGTCGGCGAGGAGGCCGTGCAGACCACGCGCCGCACGCTGGCCGCGCTGTACGATATCGGTCGTCAGTTCGAGGACAGTAACGCCGAAGATTGACGTGTGCTCATGCCGGAGAGGTGGTAAATGCCGGGCTTTCTGTGCGGCTTTGACGGTGACCTCGCCGGGTCAGCGATTTCCCCTGCGATCTGCCGTGGCTCGCATGAGGGAGCTGCGATCGGCTTGGCCGCTGTACATGCCGGCAACGACGGCCCGGGGGCAGCGAATGCCGGTTCTGAGAACGCGGGCTTTGCGCATCTTCGGTGGGTATATCGGCAAAAGGCGCGATGCGGGAACGGCGCAAGTAACTGCCTAGGTCAAGCGCTAAGACTGGGCACTTGAATGGAGCTGGCGTTCCAGAAGGCGCGCCCCGACAGCAGGTCATATGCACCATTCCGGGCGTGGGCGGTGAGTGGATGCACATAAAAAAAGCGGGCCTTGAAGGCCCGCTTTTTTGTGGCCGAAAACGGCCGGTATTGGTGGAGGTGGGCGGAATCGAACCGCCGTCCGAAGGTGTTCAATCCCCGGTACTACATGCTTAGCTCACCGTTGGATCTCATTCCCCGGCAGCACGGTGAACAAAGCGCGCCGGAGAACCAGCCTGAAAAGTTTTAGCCGTTGATCGTCAGGCAACGATCTTCGGGCGATCCCGCGTGGATGACCCTACACCTGTACGCACGGGCACATACGGGTTCGGGGCTAGGCCTTAAGCGGCCAGAGCGTAGTTGTCGTCGTTGGCAACTATAAGTTTTGCAACTGGTTTAACGAGGAAAGTCGCCCCCTCGGCATGCACCAGACAATATCACTACCCCCGTCGAAGCCATGACACCCCCGGGGAAACTCAATTGCGCGTGGCAAGTGCTCCAGTATATGGAGCGTGGCCGGGCAGATTCAAGGGCTGCCCGGGTGTTTTCAGGAAGGCGGATTCTTGGCCCGCATCACGCGCTGTTTCTCGCGGTTCCAGTCGCGCTCCTTTTCGGTGGCGCGCTTGTCGTGCTGCTGCTTGCCGCGCGCCAGACCAAGCTCCAGCTTCACATGATTGGCCTTCCAGTAAAGCGCTGTGGGCACCAGCGTGTAGCCCTTGCGCTCCACCGCACCGATCAGTTCATCGATTTCGCGCCGGTGCAGCAGCAGCTTGCGCGTGCGCCGGTCGTCGGCGACCACGTGGGTGGAAGCGCTGATCAGCGGCGGGATGGAGGTGCCGAACAGGTAGATTTCACCATGCTTGACGATGGCGTAGCTGTCGCCAAAGTTGATGCGTCCGGCGCGCAGCGACTTCACCTCCCAGCCCTGCAACGCAATGCCGGCCTCGAAGCGCTTGTCGATGTGATACTCGTGGCGCGCACGCTTGTTCAGCGCAATGGTGCTGCCGGTGTCCTTTTTTTTCTTCGCTTTGGCCATGTCCGTTAGAATCTCGAACCTGTAGCGTTCGTATCGTGAACGGCGCGCCGCCGACGGGCGCGCGCCGCTCCGTGAATGAAGTCGAGGAATCAAAGTGACGCAGATCCGCCGCAGCGCCCTGGTCAAATATTCACCCGCACAGATGTATGCACTGGTGACCGATGTTCAAGCCTACCCCAAGCGCTTTGGCTGGTGCGTGGACTCGGCCGTGCAGGATGTTCAAGGCGAAACCGTCACCGCGCGCCTGGAGCTGAAGTTTGCCGGTATCCGCCAGGGCTTTACCACGCGCAATATCGGTGAGCCGCCGCAGCGCATGACCATGCAACTGGTGGAGGGGCCATTTCGCAAGCTGGAAGGCGTGTGGAGTTTCGAAGCGTTGGGCGAGCGCGGCTGCAAGGTATCGCTGGTGCTCGATTTCGACTACGCCGGTCGCCTGGGGGGCATGGCCTTCAAGTTGGGCTTTCAAGGATTGGCCAACCGCATGGTGGACGATTTCTGCACAGAGGCTGCCAAGGCCTATGGCTGAGCACATCCACATTTGGGTGGTCTATGCCGATGAGCAGGGCGTGATCGAGCGTGACCTGAGCCTGCCGCGAGGCACTACCGCCGGTCAGGCCCTGCGCCAGGCACGGCTGGAACGCGAACGTCCGCAGCTGAGCGTGGGCGAGGGCGATCTTGGTGTGTTCGGGCGTCGGGTGACGCCCGGCCACGTGTTGCACGACGGTGACCGTGTGGAGGTCTACCGCCCGCTCAAGCTCGATCCGATGCAGGCGCGGCGCCAACGCGCCGCGCGCCGCTAAAAGCGTCTCAGCCGCCCTGCTGACCACCGCTGGCCGGCGGGGCCTTCTTGTTCGGTCCAAGCACCGGAGTGTCGTCCTTGGTGGCCGGTCCCTTGTCACCACTCTCGTCGTCGACGTTGTAGTCGGTCTTGAGCTTCTTGGCCTGGTTCAGCAGCTTGGTTGGATCTTCGTTGAAGAAGTTGCCCTCGGTTCGCGCCAGCACGTCGTTGTCGAAGTACAGCGTGAACGTGCGTAGCGTGGTCTTGCCGCTACGGGGCGTATACGAAGACACATAGTCCCAGCGGTCGTGGTCGAACGGGGACGCAATCGACGGCGTGCCCAGCAGCACCAGTACCTGACGTTTGGTCATGCCCGGCTTGAGCTGATCGACTTTTTCCTTCTTCAGGAAGTTGCCCTGTTGCACGGGCGGCTTGTACACCAGTCCGCAGCCGGCAAGCAGGGAGCCTGCCAGCGCGAGGCAGAGCAGGTTTCGGAAGGGCGTTCGCATACGTCTCGCGTCCGGTTGGTCAAAGGTTTTGGATGATACACTAAGCGCTGTCAGGCTTAAGGTGCCAGGAGTTAATCAGAGATGGATCAGGAATCCCACGAATTGCGCAAGGCGGGCCTCAAGGTCACGCACCCGCGCACCCGTATCCTGCACATTTTCGAAGAATCCCCCGAGCGCCATCTCACCGCCGAGGACATCTACAAGCACCTCCTGGCCAACCAGGAGGATATCGGCCTGGCCACGGTATACCGTGTGCTGACCCAGTTTGAAGCCGCCGGTATGGTGATCAAGCACAACTTCGAGGGTGGCCAGGCGGTCTACGAGCTCGATCGCGGGGAACATCACGATCACATGATCGATATCGACAACGGAACCGTCGTCGAGTTCGTCAGTGAGGAGATCGAGCGTCTTCAGCACGATATCGCCGATCGTTATGGCTACGTCATTGAGGATCACAGCCTGGTGCTGTACGTGCGGCCGAAGGGCAAGGCCCGCCGGTAGCGACCCGATGATCTAAACGCTCTCCTGATGGCGCGGGAAGCGTAAGTCCTGTGCTTGGCGGCTGTGCTGGCCGACATGTGTTGTTTCAGGGCTGAGAGCGCGCATCGCGCGGCGGGCAAAGCCGCATGGTCGCCGCCAAGGCGCACGCAACATCCTCCAGAGCGCCGGATGCTGGTGCTTTTTGTGATCCGCAAAAGAAAAGGCCGCGGAAGAACTCCTGTTCTTCACGCGGCTGATGCCGTTTTGAAGGCGGAACATCGAGCGCGAGTCGATGAGTATCCGCTTCTACTCCGGCTGGGCTGGCTTCCTGCCGCCCGTTTGAGTCAACCGTCCCCACGATTGACTCGCATCGCCGCTATGCGGCGACTCCCCCACACCAGTGAGACAAAGCGTAACGCTATCTTTACGCGTCTGGTATCGGAAAGTTTCCTAGTCCCTGTCGTCCTTCGACTGACATCGCTATCAGGTTTCCCCTACAAAGGCCCTCAGGACAGAAATGCGCCGGCGACCGCGCCCTCGCTGTCGCGCGGGTTGGCACGCAGCAGAATGTGCAGGCGGGTGCCGCGCTCGACGGTGCGGATGCGGAAGATGCCACTGAGCGCGGTGACCCGGTCGCGCATGCTCTGCAGACCACGGCCACCTCGACGTGGCGTCGACGTTTCCGGCAAGCCCACGCCGTCATCGCGGATATCCAGCAGCACCAGCATCGTGCCGTGGCGCTCGCCCACACGCACCCGCAGCGACAAGGTTTGTGCCATGGCGTGGCGTACCGCATTGGTGGCGGCCTCCTGCGCGACGCGGTAAATGGTGGTGCGGGTGTCTTCGTCAAGGCCGCGGATGTCGCCATGCAGCTCGAAGTGATAGGTGATGCCGGCGCTGCGTAGCAGATCGGCGATGGGGCCTTCCTCCAGTGCCCGGGCCAGGCCGAACTCGTCCAGTACTGTGGGGCGCAGGTTGTCCAGCAGTCGGCGCACGGCCTGGCGCATGTGCCCCAGGATGTCGTTGATGGAGGTGGCCACATCGGCCAGGCCTGCGTCCTGCAGCCGGTTCTGGGCCAGTTTCACTCGGGTTTGGATGGCGGTAAGGTTCTGTCCCAGTTCGTCATGCAGCTCGGCGGCCATGTAGCGACGCTGATCCTCTTCCAGACGCAGGTTGCGCCGGGCCGCTTCGCTGAGCTGGCGCGCCAGCAGGTCCAGACGTCGATTGGCGCCCTCCAGGCGTGCGTTCTGGATGGCCAGGCGGCTGCTGGAGCGACGCAGCGCATCAATGGCCGCACCGAGCATCAGTGTGGCGGTGCCGGCCACGGCCAGAAACAGGTGGGCTTCGGCCGGCGGCGGCTGTCGCTGCATGATATCGGCAAACAGCATCATGCTGCCGTTGATCACCAGCATCGACAGGCTGGCGCCGCGCCAGCCATGCCGGAAGGCGAAATACAGCACTGGCGACAGCGACAGGATGCGTGCAAATTGCGGCAATGGGTCGGTGTTTTGCATCAGTGTCAGCAGCACCAGCATGGATGGCAGCAGCACCAGCAGGCCGTCCAGCAGCAGCCGCGTCAGGGTGTCGCGATGCGGGCGCTCGCGCACCAGCATGATCAGTACCGGTGCTAGCAAAAGCACGCCCAGATATTCGCCCAGCAAATCACCGCCCAGCGCATTGGCAATGCGTGGCAGGTTCAGCGTCGGGTGCATGGCCTTGACGATGGTGGCTCCCCCCAGCGTCACGGCGGTGCAGGTCACCAGTGCCGAAGCCAGCAGGCGGGCGACAGCCTCCGGGCTGCGCAGCGAGGCTTGCAGGCCAAGGCGGCGCAGGACGCTCAGGCACAGCGCCACAATCAGCACATCCGGCACGTCTCCAGCCATGAAGGCCTGCCAGGCCATTCGGGGTGCATGCGTTATGCCCTCGGCCAGCGCGCTGGCGCCCCATTCGCCGGCAATCAGCCACGGCCACAGCCGCATCGGCGTGAGCAGAAGCAGGCCAAAGCGCAGGCCTGCCGGCAACACCCACATCGGCATGGTGGTCGGCCACAGCGCCAGCCAGGCAAGAAAGTACAGCGCCGCCAGTAGCGGGCCTTGCAGGTATCGGGGAATGCGCATCCACATGGCGCTCATGGTAGCCGCTAAGTGCGGTCGCACGCGCCTGTGCGCACGAGGTGGCAATTGGCGCTACAGTGACGGCCATGTACCGGATAGTGCTAGTAGACGATCACGCCATTGTGCGCGAGGGCTTCAAGCGCCTGATCGAGATGGAAGATGATCTGGCCGTATGCGCCGAATGTCGCTGCGCCGACGAGGCGGTGGAGGCGGTGACGGCCGAGCGCCCCGATCTGGCCGTGCTCGACCTTTCCTTGCCGGATGGTGGCGGGCTGCCCTTGATCGAGCACTTGCGCAGCATCGCGCCGGATACGCGGCTGGTGGTGCTGAGCATGCACGACGGCGAGCCATATGTGGCCGAGGCGCTGCGTCGCGGCGCCTGCGGCTATGTCACCAAGGGCGTGGCGCCGGAGGAATTGGTTGCCGGCCTGCGTGTGGTGATGGGTGGCAAGCGCTTTCTGAGTTCGGACCTGGAGCGGCGCCGTGCGCACCGCCCCAGCGAGGAGCTGGACCCGCTGCACCGGCTGACCAGTCGCGAGCGCGACGTATTCCTGCTGCTGGCCGAGGGGCGCACGCCCAAGCAGGCGGCCGCCGAGCTGGGCATCGGCCAGAAGACCATCTACATCCACCGCGCCAGCCTGATGGGCAAGCTGGGCGCCGGCTCCGAGCTGGATCTTTATCGCTTGGCCGTCGAGCGCGGCTTGCTGCCGGCCTGAGCGCCGGCAGCGCGCGACTTAGGCCTGCGCTTTTTCCAGCATCTGGCGGGCGTGGGCCAGTGTTTCGCGGGTGATTTCCAGGCCACCCAGCATGCGCGCCAGT
Source organism: Oleiagrimonas sp. C23AA (assembly GCF_011759385.1). GTDB lineage: Bacteria > Pseudomonadota > Gammaproteobacteria > Xanthomonadales > Rhodanobacteraceae > Oleiagrimonas. The sequence goes on from NZ_JAARLY010000003.1 coordinate 319,457, forward strand.
TCATCGCCGCGGGCTTTTTCATCCAGCCGGGAGATGCCCGTGCGTGTGGCCTGGCCATCGCTTTGCTTGGCGACCTTGAGATGGGCGTGACCTTGCGCGGCCACCTGCGGCAGGTGCGTCACGCACAGCGCCTGGCGGTGTTCGCCAAGTGCGCGCAACTTCTGGCCCACTACCTCGGCCACGGCACCACCGATACCGGTGTCGACCTCGTCAAACACCATGGTACCGACCGCATCCAGGCCCAGCGCGGCCACTTCGATGGCCAGACTGATACGCGCCAGTTCGCCGCCCGAAGCCACCTTGCGCAGCGCGCGTGGCGGTTGGCCGGGGTTGGCGCTGACCAGAAATTCGCAGCGTTCCAGGCCCTGTGCGTCCGGTGTATCGGATGCCTGCGGCTGCAGCTGGACCTCGAAGCGCCCGCCGCTCATGCCCAATTCCTGCATCAGCGCGCTGACTTCGCGCCCCAGGTGCTCGGCGGCCTTGGCGCGGGCCTGGCTCAGCGTCTTGGCCGCGTTGGCGTAATCGGCCTCGCAGCGAGCCACGTCGCCGTGCAGCTTTTCGACCGCCTCGCCGGCGCCCTCCAGTTCGTCCAGCTCGGCGGACAGCGATTCGGCCTTGGCGGCCAGCTCGTCCAGCGGCAGACGGTGGCGACGGCCCAGGTCGTGCAGATGCACCAGGTGCTGGTCGACCGTTTCCAGGCGCTCGGGGTCCATGTCCAGATCGCTGGCGTAGCGGCTGATGCCGTCGATGGCCTCGTCCAGCTGGATCTCGGCGTTGTCGAGCAGGGCGGCCAGCGGCTGCAGGCGCTCGTCGATCTCGACCAGACGCAGCAGCTCGGCCTGGGCGCGCGACAGCGCCCGGCGCACGGCAAATTCGCTGTCGCCGTCGAGCAGGTCGGAAAGACCGTTGGCGCCCTCCAGCAGTCGACCGGCATTGGCCAGCCGGCGATGTTCGGTTTCCAGCTCGTGCAGCGCCTCGGGCGCCAGTGCCCAGCGCTGCAGTTCGTCACGCTCGTGGCGTAGCAGCTCGATGTGTCCTTCGCGGTCATCGCCGCCGCTGAGCTTTTCTATCTGCGCGCGCAGCTGGCGCCATTGCCCGGCCAGTTCACGCACCCGCGCGATGCTGGTATCGGCCTCGGCAAAGGCGTCGAGAAGGCGCAGTTGGTGCTGGCGCGAGAGCAGCGCCTGGTGCTCGTGCTGGCCATGGATTTCGACCATATGCGAGGTCAGTGCCGAGAGCTGAGCCAGGCTGGCCGGGCGGCCGTTGATCCAGGCGCGCGAGTTGCCTTCGGCGCGGATCACCCGGCGCAGACGGCAGGCGTCGTCGTCGTCCAGTTCCTCGTCAGCCAGCCACTGGCGTGCCTCGGGCAGGTCGGCCAGATCGAACTCGGCCAGCAGTTCGGCCCGCTCGCTGCCGGCGCGCACCATGCCGCTGTCGGCGCGGATGCCCGACAACAGCATCAGCGCATCGACCATCAGGGATTTGCCGGCACCGGTTTCGCCGGTGACCACGGTCAGGCCGGGGCCGAAGCTGATCTCCGCTTCCTCGACCACGGCGAAATTGCGTACGTAGAGCGACGTCAGCATGCGTCAATCGATGTCTGGACAAGAGCCCGATTGTAGCCGCTGGCGGTCGCGCTTCCAGCCCTTGGGTGCACGCAGGCCGTGCAAACCGGTCCATACGCGGCGCTGGCACTTGCAAGAGCGGTGCACAGCCCTTATTCATCGACCTGGAATGCAAGTGATCAATCAACGCCATGAGCATGCGCAACGGTCCTGAACTCGACGCCCGCGCCCGCCGCCTGTTGCGGGCGCTGATCGGGCAGTACCTTACCGACGGCGAACCGGTGGGCTCGCGCACGCTGGCCAAGTCCTCGGGGCTGGATGTCAGCCCGGCGACCATCCGCAACATCATGTCCGACCTCGAAGAAGAGGGCCTGATCGCCTCGCCGCATACCTCGGCCGGTCGTATTCCCACGCCGCGCGGCCTGCGCGTGTTCGTCGACAGCCTGATCGAGCTCAAACCCTTGCCGCGTGAGCTGATGGCACGCCTGCGTCGAGAGCTGCCGCTGCAGCCGGCCACTTCGCGCGACCTGCTGGACAGTGCCTCGACACTGCTGTCGGCGATGACGCACTTTGTCGGCGTGGTCACCGTGCCGCAGCAGGCCGACTTCCCGCTGCGCCATATCGAGTTTGTGGCGCTGGGTGATGATCGCGTGCTGGTGGTGCTGGTCTACGCCGATCACCAGGTGCAAAACCGCATGGTGCAGTTGTCCAAGCCGCTGCCACCCTCGGTGCTGGAACAGGCCTCCAACTACCTCAACGAGCACTTCGCCGGCATGCATCTGTCGCAGATTCGCGCCGGATTGCTGGCCGAACTCAAGGCCGCCGGCGGCGAACTCAACCGGCAGCTGGCCGAAACCATGGAGCTGGCCGCGGCTTCGTTCGGGCCGGACCTGCACGAAGCCGATGTGGTGGTGACCGGGCAGACCAACCTGATGGGTTATCAGGAACTGTCGGATCTTGAACGACTGCGTGAGCTGTTCGACGCCTTCCAGCGCAAGCGCGACATGCTGCAGCTGATGGAAGGCTGCGTGCAGGCGCCGGGCGTGCGTCTGTTCATCGGCGAAGAGTCGGGTTTTTCGGCGCTGGACAGCTGCTCGGTGGTGACCGCACCGTATGGCGCCGGGGGGCGCATGCTGGGCGCGCTGGGCGTGATTGGACCCACGCGCATGGCCTATGACCGGGTCATTCCGGTGGTGCAGGCCACCGCCGGATTGTTGTCCGATGCCTTGAATCGCGTCGCGACGACCTTATAAACCGGCCGGGAGGCGGGAATTCCCGCACGCACTATGCAAGGTGGCAGCGTGAGGCTGGCGCCGCGAGATTGAATTGATGTCTGGAGCGAAAATGGAAGACACCAAGCCGAATGCGTCCGAGCAGGCGCAGGACATGCCCAACCAGGCCGCACCGGGCGATGAGCAACTGGCCGAAATCGAGGCGTTGACCGCCAAGCTGGGCGAGGCCGAGCAGGCCGCCGCCGAGGCGCGCGAAACCCTTCTGCGTGAGCGCGCCGATCTGGAAAACCAGCGCCGCCGTGTGCAGCGCGACCTGGACAACGCCCGCCGCTTTGCCAACGAGAAGCTGCTCGGCGAACTGCTGCCGGTGTGCGACAGCCTGGAGCAGGGCCTGGCCGTGCAGGGCGCCGATGTCGAGGCGCTGCGCCAGGGCATGGAACTGACGCTGCGCTCGCTGCGCAAGGTGGCCGAAGGCGCCGGCCTGATCGCGGTCGATCCGCTGCATCAGCCGTTCGACCCCGAGCGCCATCAGGCCATGAGCATGGTCGAAAGCGACCAGCACGAGCCCAACACCGTGGTCTCGGTGATGCAGAAAGGCTACGTGCTCAACGACCGCCTGTTGCGTCCGGCGCTGGTGGCCGTGGCCAAGGCGCCAGGGGGTTAATCGGCGCAATTTCAAGCTCTTGAATCGATGGGGCGGGGCCCCACCTAGAATCACAGCAGCGGCCGCGGGGGCCGCGATCTGAAAAGTTTGGAGCAACAGATCATGGGCAAGATCATCGGTATTGACCTGGGCACCACCAACTCCTGTGTGGCGGTGATGGAAGGTTCCAATGCACGCGTCATCGAGAACGCCGAGGGCGACCGCACCACGCCGTCCATCGTCGCGTTCAGCAAGGATGGCGAGGTCCTCGTTGGTGCGCCGGCCAAGCGCCAGGCTGTCACCAACCCGGCCAACACCTTCTACGCGGTGAAGCGCCTGATCGGCCGCAAGTTCACCGACGCCGAGGTGCAGAAGGACATCGACCTGGTGTCCTACAAGATTCTGAACCACGACAACGGCGATGCGTGGGTGCAGACCTCCGACGGCAAGAAGATGGCGCCGCCGGAAGTGTCGGCCAAGGTGCTGATGAAGATGAAGAAGACCGCCGAGGATTTCCTTGGCGAGGAAGTGACCGAGGCGGTGATCACCGTGCCGGCCTACTTCAACGATTCGCAGCGCCAGGCCACCAAGGATGCCGGCAAGATTGCCGGTCTGGACGTCAAACGCATCATCAACGAGCCGACCGCGGCCGCGCTGGCCTACGGCCTGGACAAGAAGGGCGGCGATCGCAAGATCGCGGTCTACGACCTGGGTGGCGGCACCTTCGATATTTCCATCATCGAGATTGCCGAAGTCGACGGCGAGAAGCAGTTCGAAGTGCTGGCCACCAACGGTGACACCTTCCTGGGCGGTGAAGATTTCGACACCCGCGTCATCGATTACCTGGTCGACGAGTTCAACAAGGATCAGGGCGTGGATCTGCGCAAGGATCCGCTGGCCCTGCAGCGCCTGAAGGATGCCGCCGAGCGCGCCAAGATCGAGCTGTCCTCGGCACATCAGACCGAAGTGAACCTGCCGTACATCACGGCCGATGCCTCCGGTCCCAAGCATCTGAACATCAAGCTGACCCGCGCCAAGCTGGAAGCGCTGGTCGAAGAGCTGGTCAAGCGTTCCATTGAACCGTGCCGTACCGCGCTCAACGATGCCGGCCTGCGTGTGTCCGACGTCGACGAGGTGATCCTGGTCGGCGGCCAGACCCGCATGCCCAAGGTGCAGGAAGCGGTCAAGGAGTTCTTCGGCAAGGATCCGCGCAAGGACGTCAACCCGGACGAGGCGGTCGCCGTGGGCGCGGCCATCCAGGGTGGCGTGCTGGGCGGTACCGTCAAGGACGTGCTGCTGCTGGACGTGACCCCGCTTAGCCTGGGCATTGAGACCATGGGCGGCGTGTTCACCAAGCTGATCGAGAAGAACACCACCATCCCGACCAAGGCCTCGCAGGTGTTCTCCACCGCCGAGGACAACCAGACCGCCGTCACCGTGCACGTGCTGCAGGGTGAACGCGAACAGGCCCGCTTCAACAAGTCGCTGGCCAAGTTCGACCTGGCCGGTATCGATGCCGCGCCGCGTGGCATGCCGCAGATCGAGGTCACCTTCGACATCGACGCCAACGGCATCCTGCACGTGCACGCCAAGGACAAGAAGACCGGCAAGGAACAGAAGATCGAGATCAAGGCTGGCTCGGGCCTGTCCGACGAAGAGATCGAGAAGATGGTCTCCGATGCCGAAACGCATCGCGAAGAGGACAAGAAGTTCCAGGAACTGGTCACCACGCGCAACAAGGCCGACCAGCTGGTGCATGCGACCCGCTCGGCGCTGAAGGAGCACGGCGGCAACGTGCCGTCCGACCAGATCGGCGGTATCGAGGAAGCGCTGTCCGACCTTGAGAAGGTCAAGGACGGCGACGACAAGGACGCCATCGAGTCCAAGATCACCGCGCTCGAGCAGCGTGCCCAGTCGCTGTATGCCGCGGCTCAGGCCGGTGCCCAGGGTGGCGAGGGTGCCGACACCTCCGGCCAGCAGGCGCCGGGCGGCGGTTCGGCCCAGCCCGACGACGTGGTGGACGCCGAGTTCACCGAGGTCAAGGACGACGACAAGAAGTAAGCGTCGTCATCTGGCGTCAGGAACGGGAGCCCGCAAGGCTCCCGTTTCGCCCTGAAGGGCCTGGCGCGAGCGTCGAGCAATCTGAGTAGTCTATGAGCAAGCGTTGCTATTACGAGGTTCTGGGGGTTTCGCGCACCGTGGGTGGCGACGAGCTCAAGAAATCCTTCCGCCGCATGGCGATGAAGTACCACCCGGACCGCAATCCCGACGACCCGGAAGCGCAGGACAAGTTCAAGGAGGCCAAAGAGGCCTACGAGGTGCTGTCCGATACGCAAAAGCGCGCCATGTACGACCAGTACGGCCACGCTGCCTTCGAGGGTGGCATGGGCGGTGCGGGCGCCGGCGGTGGTGCCGGTTTCGGCGATGTCGGTGACATCTTTGGCGACATCTTCGGCGATATTTTCGGCATGGGCGGCGCCGGGCGCACCCGCGCGCATCGCGGCGCAGACTTGCGCTACGTGATGGAGCTGGACCTGGAAGAGGCCGTGTTCGGTGTCGAGCGCGAGATCCGCATTCCGACCTTGGTCAGCTGCGAAACCTGCGATGGCTCCGGTTCGAAGGACGGCAAGCGCAGCCGCTGCGGCACCTGCAACGGCCTGGGCCGGGTGCGCATGCAGAACGGCATCTTCTCGGTGCAGCAGGCCTGCCCGCATTGCGGCGGCACCGGCGAAACCATCGAGAATCCCTGTGGCGACTGCCATGGCGCGGGCCGTGTCGAGGAAACGCGCACGCTGTCGGTGCGCATTCCGGCCGGTGTCGACAATGGCGATCGCATCCGTTTGAACGGTCAGGGCGAGGCCGCGCCGGCGGGCGGAGCGGCGGGCGATCTGTACGTGGAAATGCGCGTGCGCGAGCATGCCATCTTCACTCGCGAAGGCAGCGACCTGCACTGCGAAGTGCCGATCCGCTTCGGCCAGGCCGCGCTCGGCGCCAAGATCCAGGTGCCGACGCTGGAAGGCGAGGTTGATATCACCGTGCCGCCGGAAACCCAGACCGGACAGGTATTCCGTCTGCGTGGTCGCGGTGTGACCTCGGTGCGCACCGGTCGTGCCGGTGACCTGATCTGCCAGGTGGTGGTGGAAACGCCGGTGCGCCTGACCAAGGAGCAGCGCGATCTGATGGAGCAGCTGGAAGGCACCTTCGAGGAAGCCGAACCTGAAGCCCATTCGCCGCGCGCCAGTTCCTGGTTCGATGGCGTCAAGCAGTTCTGGTCGCGCGTCACCTCCTGATTTGAAATGGGCCCGATCCGCCGTCGACCGGCTGCTGGCCGGTTGACTGCGGGCCTTGTCACCCATGGCGCTCCGTCGCGGATGCGGTACGCTGGCATGCTTTCCTCCAAGGGGTTGCTCGCATGAGCCAGACCACCCGACTTGCCATCAACGGCGCCACCGGGCGCATGGGCAGCGCGCTGCTGGAACTGATCCGCCGCGACCGGCGCCTGACGCTTTCACGCGCGGTGATCGATGCCGCTTCCGACCAGGTAGGCAAGCCGGTCCGTGAGGGCCTGTCAGCCGATGGCGTGCGTTTTTCGGCCGGCTGGGAGGGTGCCGAAGCGCTGGATGTGGTGGTGGATTTTTCCACGCCGGATGGTCTCTCACTGGCGTTGGACCACTGCCTCGAGCACAAGCTGGCACTGGTCACCGGCACAACCGGCTTGAGCGCTGAACTCAGCCAGCGCCTGGACGAGGCCGCCCGGCACATTGCGCTGCTGCGGGCGGCCAATTTCAGTCTGGGCGTGGCCGTGCTCAACCGGTTGCTGCGCCAGGCGGCGTCGGCGCTGTCTTCGTGGGACCTGGAAATCATCGAGGCTCATCACGGGCGCAAGGAAGACGCACCCTCGGGCACCGCGCTGGCCTTGGGCGAGACGGCGGCCGCGGCGCGTGGCGTGAGCCTGGACGACTGCGCCGTGTATGCGCGCGAGGGGCGCACCGGCCCACGCGAGCGCGGCAGCATCGGTTTTGCCGTGGTGCGCGGTGGCGACATTGTCGGCGAGCACACCGCGTTGCTGTGCGGGCAGGGCGAGCGTATCGAGCTTGGTCATCGCGCCACCGATCGCTCCATCTTCGCCCGAGGCGCGCTGGAGGCGGCGATCTGGCTGGCCGGGCAATCGGCCGGCAGTTACGACCTGGACGACATGCTCGCCAGCCGCAGCTGACGCGGCAATCGCCTCAGGCGGTCGGCATGGCGTCGGTCAAAAACCCGCACGAGCCGTCGATGGTCGATGGCCCGCGGGTTCCGTGGCGGGTAAGCGCCGACGGGATGAGCGGGCGCCCGTCAGTCGCGGTGCGAGGCGTTGCGGTCGCGTCCGGCGCCGAGCTTCTTGTCGAGTACGCCCACCAGCCCCTTGAAGGCGCGTGAGAACTTGCCGCGCTTGGTCTTGCGCGCCTTGGCTTCTTCGCTGACCAGCCAGGCGACCTGGATCACGCGCCGCTCGCCCTCAAAGGGCAGGTGGCCGTGGAAGGAGTTGTCGGCGCGTTTGAACACCGCAAACTCGCCGTAGAGCGGCTGCACCTGCGGCGCCAGCATGGCGTCGATGTTGTCGATGCGCTCCAGAAAGCGCAGGCAGCCGTTGCTGGTATCCGGCCACTGCGCGTTGAGGTAGAGCAGGGCGGTGGCCACCTTCGATTTGGAATCGGTGTGGATGGTCCCGTGGCGCTTGTTCAGCCAGCGACAGATGGTCACCAGCGTGGGATAGCTGCCCAGGTTGTCGATGCCCAGATGACGCCCGATGGCGCTGGCGAAGGCCGGTTGCGTCAGCTGCTCGACCAGTGCGTTCACACTCGGACCGCAGTCGGCCGGGTCGTAGGGGAAGAATCCGGCTTCACGGTAACCGGGAAAGTCGCGGTCCAGTTCTCCACGTGCCTCATCGGGCAGTTGTCCGTGCGCCACCATGAACGGGAACGGCTCGTGCCGAACCAGGGTGTCAGGGCGTTCCAGGCGGGCGGGATCAAGTAGCACTGAGTTCATGGGCGAATCGTGAAAAGTGATTGTCACGATTGTAATGCCGATTCCTCATGAATGGTGACCGTCACCTGGTTGAGAATTTGACTGGACAGTGACCGCGACCGCACTTAACATTGTGGCCCGCCCGAACCCCCGTTATCCCAAAGCCTCAGGCCAGTCGATGCCGGCCTGCGGGTTTTGCTGCACCTGAAGGCGGCCCATCATGACACCAGCTCTGCTTGCTCTCGAAGACGGCAGTATTTTCCACGGCCATGCCGTGGGCGCCCACGGCCAGACCGTTGGCGAAGTGGTTTTCAACACGGCGATGTCCGGTTACCAGGAGATCCTCACCGATCCCTCGTATGCCCGGCAGATTGTCACCCTGACCTATCCGCATATCGGCAACACCGGCTGCAACGACGCCGACACCGAGTCGTCGCACGTGCAGGCGGCGGGCCTGATTGTTCGCGACGTGCCGCGCCTGCCGTCCAATTATCGCAACCGCATCAGCCTGCCGGACTACCTGGCCCAGCAGAATATCGTCGCCATTGCCGGCATCGATACGCGTCGTCTGACGCGCATCCTGCGTGACAAGGGCGCGCTGGCCGGCTGCGTCGCGGCCGGCGACCACATCGACGCCGATGCCGCGCTGGAAGCGGCGCGCGGCTTCCCGGGCCTGAAGGGCATGGATCTGGCCAAGGAAGTGACCGTGGCCGAGTCCTACGCCTGGAGCGAAGGCGAGTTCGACCTCAACGCCGATGCCTTCGGCGCCGGCGGCGAGCGCTTCCATGTGGTCGCCTACGACTTTGGCGCCAAGCGCAACATCCTGCGCATGCTGGCCGCGCGTGGCTGCCGTATCACGGTGGTGCCGGCCAAGACCTCGGCCGAGGATGTGCTGGCGCTCAAGCCCGATGGCGTGTTCCTGTCCAATGGCCCGGGCGATCCGGAGCCGTGCGACTACGCCATCGAGGCCATCCGCGCGCTGCTGGAAAAGAAGCTGCCGATGTTCGGTATCTGCCTGGGTCATCAGCTGCTGGCGCTGGCCGCCGGCGGCAAAAGCATGAAGATGAAGTTCGGCCATCACGGCGCCAACCACCCGGTGATCGACCTGGCCTCGGGCCGCGTCATGATCACCAGCCAGAATCATGGCTTTGCCGTGGACGAGGCCTCGTTGCCGGACAACGTGCGCGTCACGCACCGTTCGTTGTTCGATCAGTCCAATCAGGGCATCGAGCTGACCGACGCGCCGGCCTTCAGTTTCCAGGGTCACCCCGAAGCCAGCCCGGGTCCGCACGATGTGGCGGGCCTGTTCGACCGTTTCACCGCGATGATGGAGGCCCGCTGACATGCCCAAGCGCGAAGATATCAAGAGCGTCCTGATCATCGGCGCCGGCCCGATCGTGATCGGTCAGGCCTGCGAGTTCGACTATTCCGGCGCCCAGGCCTGCAAGGCGCTGCGCGAAGAGGGGTACCGGGTCATCCTGGTCAACTCCAATCCCGCCACCATCATGACCGACCCGGAAATGGCCGACGCCGTCTACGTCGAGCCGATCCAGTGGCAGGTGGTCGAGCGCATCATCGAGAAGGAGCGCCCGGATGCGGTGCTGCCGACGATGGGCGGCCAGACCGGCCTCAACTGTGCGCTGGAGCTGGCCGATCATGGCGTGCTGGACAAGTACGACGTGGAGCTGATCGGTGCCTCGCGTGAGGCCATTCGCATGGCCGAGGACCGTCACCTGTTCCGCGATGCGATGACCGACATCGGTCTGGATTCGCCGCGTTCAGAAGTGGCCCGTTCCATGGATGCGGCCTGGGCTGCGCAGCAGAACGTCGGCTTCCCGACCATCATCCGTCCGTCGTTCACCCTGGGCGGCTCGGGCGGCGGCATCGCCTACAACCGCGAGGAGTTCGAGCAGATCGTCAAGCACGGTCTGGAACTGTCGCCGGTGCACGAGGTGCTGATCGAGGAGTCGGTGCTGGGCTGGAAGGAGTTCGAGATGGAAGTGGTCCGCGATCATGCGGACAACTGCATCATCGTCTGCGCCATCGAGAACCTGGACCCGATGGGCGTGCACACCGGTGACTCGATCACCGTGGCGCCGGCACAGACGCTGACCGATCGCGAATACCAGCGCCTGCGCGATGCCTCCATCGCCGTGCTGCGCAAGATCGGCGTCGACACCGGCGGCTCCAACGTGCAGTTCGGCATCAATCCCGAGAACGGCCGCGTGGTCGTTATCGAGATGAACCCGCGCGTGTCGCGTTCCTCGGCGCTGGCTTCCAAGGCCACCGGCTTCCCGATCGCCAAGATCGCGGCCAAGCTGGCCGTGGGCTACACGCTGGACGAGCTGGCCAACGACATCACCGGTGGCAAGACGCCGGCCTCGTTCGAGCCGACCATCGATTACGTGGTCACCAAGATTCCGCGTTTTGCATTCGAGAAGTTCCCGGCCGCCGAGGCGCGCCTGACCACGCAGATGAAATCGGTGGGCGAAGTGATGGCCATCGGCCGCAGCTTTACCGAATCGCTGCAAAAGGCGTTGCGCGGTCTGGAAACCGGCAAGGCCGGCCTTGACCCCAGCGAGCTGGACTACAGCACCGAAACCGGTTTCGCCGAGCTCAAGCGCGAGCTGCGCGAGCCCGGTCCCGAGCGCATGTTCTACATGGGCGATGCCTTCCGTGCCGGCCTGTCGCTGGACGAGGTGCACGCGCTGACCCACGTCGATCCGTGGTTCCTGGCCGCCATCGAAGACATCATCAGCGAAGAAAAGAAGGTGGTGACGCAGGGCCTGCCGGCGCTGGACAAGGCGCGCATGCTCGAACTCAAGCGCATGGGCTTTGCCGACGCGCGTCTGGCCAAGCTGCTGGGCACCGACGAGGCCGCCGTGCGCCATGTGCGCCGCACCCTGGGCGTGCGCCCGGTGTACAAGCGCGTGGACTCGTGCGCGGCCGAGTTCGCCACCTCCACCGCCTACATGTATTCCACCTACGAGGAGGAATGCGAGGCCAATCCCTCCGATCGCCAGAAGATCATGGTGCTGGGCGGCGGCCCCAACCGCATCGGTCAGGGTATCGAGTTCGATTATTGCTGCGTGCACGCGGCGCTGGCGCTGCGCGAGGACGGGTACGAGACCATCATGGTCAACTGCAACCCGGAAACCGTGTCCACCGACTACGACACCTCCGATCGCCTGTATTTCGAGCCGCTGACGCTGGAAGACGTGCTCGAGATCGTCGACCTGGAGAAGCCCGAAGGCGTGATCGTGCAGTACGGCGGCCAGACCCCGCTGAAACTGGCGCGCGCGCTGGAAGCGGCCGGTGCGCCGATCATCGGCACCACGCCCGATTCCATCGATCTGGCCGAGGACCGCGAGCGCTTCCAGCAGATGATCGACAAGCTCGATCTGAAGCAGCCGCCCAACCGCATTGCCCGCAGTGCCGACCAGGCGCTGACGCTGGCGCGCGAGATCGGCTACCCGCTGGTGGTGCGTCCCAGCTACGTGCTGGGCGGGCGCGCCATGGAAATTGTCTACACCGATGAGGACCTGGCGCGCTACATCCGCGAGGCGGTGCGTGTGTCCGAATCCTCGCCGGTGCTGCTGGACCGCTTCCTGGACCATGCCACCGAGGTCGATGTCGACATCGTCGCCGATGCGCAAGGCAACGTGCTGATCGGCGGCATCATGGAACACATCGAAGAGGCCGGCGTGCACTCGGGCGATTCGTCCTGCTCATTGCCGCCGTACTCGCTGAGCGCCGAGATGCAGGACCGCCTGCGTGAGCAGGTCGCACAGATGGCCCGCGAGCTCAAGGTGATTGGCCTGATGAACACCCAGTTCGCGGTGCAGGGCGAGCAGATCTTCATCCTGGAGGTCAACCCGCGTGCTTCGCGTACGGTGCCGTTCGTGTCCAAAGCCACCGGCGTGCCGCTGGCCAAGGTTGCCGCGCGCTGCATGGCCGGACGCAGCCTGACCGAGCAGGGCGTCACGCGTGAGGTGGTGCCGTCCTACTATTCGGTGAAGGAAGCGATCTTCCCGTTCTTGAAGTTCCAGAACGTTGACCCGATCCTCGGTCCTGAGATGCGTTCGACCGGCGAGGTCATGGGTGTGGGCCGCAGCTTCGGCGCCGCCTTCGCGCGTGGCCACGAGGCGGCCAACATCAGCGCGCCGGCCAAGGGCAAGGTATTCCTGTCGGTGCGCGATGCCGACAAGTCGCGCCTGCTGCCGCTGGCGCAGGATCTGGTCAAGCGAGGTTACGGCCTGGTCGCCACCGCCGGCACCGCCAAGTTCCTGGGCGAGAACGGTGTGGACTGCGAGCGCATCAACAAGGTGATCGAGGGCCGTCCGCACGTGGTCGACCTGATCAAGAACGGCGAGATCGTCTATATCGTCAACACCACCGAGGGCAAGCAGGCCATTTCCGACTCGTTCTCGATCCGACGCAATGCCTTGCAGCAGCGCGTGACCTACTCGACCACCATCGCCGGTGCGCGTGCTCTGTTGCATTCGCTCGATTTCCGCGAAGGTGGAGCGGTGCACAGCCTGCAGGAACTGCACAAGGAGCTGGGCGTCTAGGCGCCCAGTTTCCACCGCCGTGCCGGCGGGCCGTCATGCGCGGCTCGCCGCGCGTGACCTGAACCCATTGCACAAGGAGCACCGACATGAATCGTGCCCCCATGACCAAAGCCGGCTCCGAGCGTCTGCGCGGCGAGCTTGATCGCCTGAAAAGCCAGGAGCGCCCGAAGGTGATCGCCGCCATCGCCGAAGCGCGTGCGCATGGCGACCTGAAGGAAAATGCCGAGTATCATGCCGCGCGCGAGCAGCAGAGCTTCATCGAAGGCCGCATCGCCGAGCTGGAATCGGCGCTGTCCACCGCGCAGATCATCGATACCAAGACGCTCAATGCCGGCTCCAAGGTGGTTTTCGGCGCCATTGTCGACCTGGAAGAGGAAGACTCCGGCGAAGAAGTCACCTACCAGATCGTTGGCGACCTGGAAGCGGACATCAAGCAGCGTCTGATCGCCGTGTCCTCGCCGATCGCGCGTGCGCTGATCGGCAAGAACGAAGGCGACAGCTTTGAGTTCGAGGCGCCCAACGGCACCAAGAACTACGAGATCGTGGGCGTGCGTTACGCGTGATCGCCTTTCGTGATCTGGCGCTGCGTCGTGGCGGGCGCCTGCTGCTGTCGCAGGTCAACGCCACCTTGCACGCCGGCTGGAAAGTCGGCGTGGTGGGCCGCAACGGCTGTGGCAAATCCAGCCTGTTCGCCATCGTGCGTGGCGAACTGGAGGCCGATGCCGGGCAGATGGAGCGCCCGGCATCGTTGCGCATGGCCTCGGTGGCGCAGGAAACCCCGGCGCTGCCCGATGCCGCCATCGACTATGTACTGGGCGGCGATACTGAACTGGCCGCGGCGCTGGCACTGGAATCGCGTGCCCTGGCCGCGGATGACACCGAGGCGCTGGCGCGTGCGCATCAGCAGATCGAGGCGCTGAACGGCTACGATGGCCGTGCCCGCGCCGGACGTTTGCTGCATGGCCTGGGTTTTGCGCCGTCCACGCACCAGCGTGCGGTAGCGGAGTTTTCCGGCGGTTGGCGCGTGCGTTTGAACCTGGCACGCGCGTTGATGGCGCCCTCGGACATCCTGCTGCTGGACGAGCCGACCAACCATTTGGACCTGGACGCGGTGCTGTGGCTGGAGCAGTGGCTGCGCCATTACCCCGGCATGCTGCTGGTGATCTCGCACGATCGCGAGTTCCTTGATGGCGTCATTTCGCACACGCTGCACCTGCATGATGGCGGCGCGCGGCTCTACACCGGCGACTTCACTGCATTCGAGCGCCAGCGCGCCGAGCAGTTGCGCCAGCAGCAATTGGCGCACGAAAAGGAGCAGGCCGAGCGTGCGCATCTGCAATCGTTCGTCGATCGCTTCCGCGCCAAGGCGACCAAGGCCAAGCAGGCGCAGTCACGCTTGAAGCGCCTGGAGAAGCTGGCCGGCACCGAGGCGGTGCGCGCCGAGCGTCCCTTCCATTTTGAATTTCCCGCCCCCGAGCGCCTGCCGCAGTCGATGCTGTCACTGGACGCGGTCGATGCCGGCTATGGCGGCAACGCCGTGCTGTCGGGCATCGGGTTTGGCCTGCAGGCGGGCGACCGCATTGGTTTGCTGGGCCCCAACGGTGCCGGCAAGTCGACCCTGGTCAAGACGCTGGTCGGTGAGCTTGCGCCGCTGGCCGGCGAGCGCGGCGCGCACAAGGATCTGGTGATCGGCTACTTCGCCCAGCATACGGTGGAAAGCCTGCGCGCCGGCGCCAGCCCCTACGAGCACCTGGCCGAGAAAGCGCCGAATGCGTCGGGTCAGGCCGTCCGCGACTGGCTGGGTGCCTGGCATTTTGCCGGCGATCGCGCGTTCGAGCCGGTGGACGGTTTTTCCGGTGGTGAGCGCGCGCGGCTGGCGCTGTCCCTGCTGGCCTGGGACAAGCCCAACCTGCTGCTGCTCGATGAGCCGACCAACCATCTGGACATGGACATGCGCGAAGCGCTGGCCGATGCGCTGGACGATTTTCCGGGCGCGCTGGTGCTGGTCTCGCATGATCGCCATTTGCTGGGCCTGGTCTGTGACGACTACTGGCGCGTGTCGGGTGGTGACGTCGCGCATTTTGATGGCGACCTGGACGACTACGCGCGCTGGCTGCGTAGCCGCGACAGCGGGAGTGACGGCACGGCCGTTGCGGATGCCGCGCCTGCGGACACGGCCGTCAGCAACAAGGAGCGCCGCCGCGCCGCCGCCGAGCAGCGTGAGCGGGAGAAACCGCTGCGCTCGAAGTTGAAGAAAATCGAAACACGCATGGCGCAGTTGCAGGACCAGCTGGGCCACGTGCAGTCGCGTCTGGCCGATCCGGCCGTATATGACGGCGATGGCCGCGAGGTGGTGGAACTGGGCCGCGAGCAGGGCGAGCTTCAGGGCGAACACGATGCGCTGGAGGCCGAGTGGCTGGAAGTGTACGAGGCGCTGGAGGGGCTGGCCGCATGAGCATGCTGCACGTGCTGCTGCCCAGCACCCAGCGTACCGGCGCGCTGACCGACGCCATGCCGTGGTTGCTGCGTGGCGATCATCTGCCCGATGCCGAGGCCGGCTATCACGCCGCCTTGCGTGGCTTTTTCCGCACCCCGGCAGGTAGCTGGCCGGTGGCGGCGTTGACCCGTGATGCGCTGTATGGCGATGCCGAAGGTTCCACCTGGCTGGGCGCCGATCTTGCCTTCGTGCAGCCGGATTTGACCGGTGCGCGTCTGCTGGCTTGCGGGCACCTGGACATCAGCCGCGAGGAATCGGCCGCGCTGGCCGCCGAATTGGCGCCCTCGTTTGGTGATCGCGGCTTCGTGCTCGAACCCAGCTTGCCCTCGCGCTGGCATCTGCGCCTGCCACGTGGCGCGCAGCCGCCGCACTTTGATGATCCCGAACAGGTGCTGGGTGATGATCTGCTCGAGCACTTGCCGCAGGGTGGCGATGGCCGACGCTGGCGCGCCTTGTTGACCGAGACCCAGGTGCTGCTGCATCAAAGCGACATCAATGCGCAGCGCCAGCAGCGCGGCCAGGCGCCGGCCAACAGCCTGTGGTTCTGGGGCGGTGGCGCGCTGCCGGCGTGGGTCAAATCCGAACTGGGTCTTGCCATCAGCGACGAGCCGGTGGTGCGCGCCCTGGCCACGCGTTCGCACGTGGCCCACCAGGTGTTGCCGCAGTTCGATGCCGCCACGCTGAAAGCCCATGCGCAGGTGCTGCTGGACCTGGAACGCGAAGCCGACCTGACACGCTGGTGGCCGCAACTGGAAGCCCTGTGGCGCGAAGGTCACTCATTGATGCTGCATGCCACCAGCGGTGAGCGCTGGCAGTTGAAACCCGGCCATCGCTGGCGCCTTTGGCGTCGCGGCAGGTGAGCGTATTGTGCATTCGCCGCCGCGAAGTCGATGCGGCGGCACTGGCATCGGGCTGGCCGGCACAGATGCCGCAGGCGCTGCGTCGCATCTATGCTGCGCGCGGTGTCACGGATGCCAAGACGCTGGCCCATCGCCTGGCGCAGATGCATGCGCCGGATAGCCTGACGGGCCTGGATGCTGCCGCGACACGACTGGCCGACGCCATCGACGCGAACCAGTCCATCGTCATTGCCGGTGACTACGATTGCGATGGCGCCACGGGCGTGGCCGTGGCGGTGCGTGGCCTGCGCCTGCTCGGCGCGCGGCAGGTCAGCTATGTGGTGCCCAATCGCTTTGAACACGGCTACGGACTCAGCCCCGCGCTGGTTGCCTCGCTGACCACGACGCCGGATTTGATCGTCACCGTCGACAACGGCATTGCCAGCGTCAGTGGCGTCGCCGCCGCCGCCGAGCGCGGTATCGATGTGGTGGTAACCGATCACCATCTGCCGGGCCAGACGCTGCCCAAGGCCGCGGCCATCGTCAATCCCAACCTGCCGGGCGATGACTTTCCGTCCAAGGCGCTGGCCGGTGTCGGCGTGATGTTCTACGTGCTGCTGGCGTTGCGTGGCGAGCTGGTGCGCCGCGGGCGTTTCAGCCGCGAACAGGCGCCGGATCTTCGCGTGCTGCTGGATCTTGTCGCACTGGGCACGGTGGCCGACCTGGTGGCGCTGGACCGCAACAATCGCATTCTGGTCGATGCCGGCATGCGGCGCATGCGTGGCGGCTTGGCCTGTGCCGGTATCGCCGCCCTGGCCGAGGCCAGCCAGCGCCGACTGGAAACGCTGGTCGCCTCCGACCTTGGCTTTGCGCTGGCGCCGCGTTTGAATGCGGCCGGTCGCCTGGAAGACATGACCCTGGGCGTGGAATGCCTGCTCACCGAGGATGCCGGGCGCGCCCGCGAGCTGGCCGAGCTGCTCAGCCAGATCAATGCCGAGCGCCGCGAGTTGCAGGCCACCATGGTCGCCGATGCCGAGCTGATGGTGGCGCGGGCGGCGACGCCGCCGGCCGAGGTGCGCGGCGTGGCGCTGTTCGATGAAAGCTGGCATCCCGGCGTGGTCGGGCTGGTCGCCTCGCGCCTGAAAGAGCGCCTGCATCGTCCGGTGGTGGCGTTTGCGCCGGCCGATGAGGGCAGCGCCGATCTGCGTGGCTCGGCACGCTCGATTCCGGGTTTCCATATTCGCGACGCGCTGGCCGAGGTCGATGCGCGCCATCCGGGCCTGATGGGGCCGTTCGGCGGCCACGCCATGGCCGCCGGCCTGAGCCTCTCTGGCGCGCGTCTGGACGAATTTTCGGCCGCCTTCGATGCGGTGGCGCGCGAGCGTATCGCCGAGGAGGCCTTGCAGCCGGTGCTGTGGACTGATGGCGAGCTGGCGGTGGACGACTTTCACATGGAGCTGGCGCACGCGCTGCGCTATGCCGGCCCGTGGGGGCAGGCCTTTCCGGAGCCGGTGTTCGACAACGTGTTCGAGTGCATCGACCACCGCCCGATGGGGCGTGCGCACCGGCGCTTCAAGCTGCGCGATCCGCGCAATGGCGCCGTGCACGAGGCGGTGATGTTCAACGTCGATCTGAATCGTGCGCCACCGTATCACCTGCACGCAGCCTACGAGCTGACCATCAACGACTGGCAGGGCCGGCAGAGTCTGCGGCTGTTGTTGCGCCACGTGCAGGACGCCCGGGACCGCGCTCCGGTTTGACGCGCGTCATCCTGCGTGCGGCCGCGCTGGGTATAGTGAGGGCAGATTCTCCATCAGGATTGACGCTGCCATGATCGAACAGATTCCCGGTATGCCCGCCGGTACCATTGGCTTTCGCGCCCGCGGCAAGCTCACGGCGGCCGATTACGAGAACGTGATCGTGCCGGATATCGAGGCGGCCTTCACCCTGCATCGCAAGCTGCGCATCCTGTACGCCATGGCCGGTGATTTCGATGGCTTCGAGCCGCGTGCGCTATGGGACGATGCCAAGCTGGGTTTGCGTCACTTCACCGGTTTCGAGCGCGTGGCCGTAGTCGCCGACGATGCCTCGCTGCGCAAGACGGTGCACCTGCTCGAAGCGGTGATTCCGGCCGACGTGCGCGAGTACGAAAGCGATGATTTTGCCAAGGCCATGGCCTGGATCTGCGAGCCGCCCATCGACGGCGGGCGTTAGCTTTTCGCCCATGCTGTCACGCGCTTGGCGCAAAGCTGCTTTGCACCAAGCGCAGATCCGGCAGCAGATTGAAATGGCGCAGCATGCGGTTGCCGATCGCCGGGCTACACGTGCCGAGCCCCTCATAAGGGCGCATGGCCGGCGGTGCCGGTGTGAGATACGCATATGACACCTTCGCCGCGTGGCGCCGTTGCCGGCGCGTGCGGTGTTATCATGCGCGGCCAGTTTTAAAGTGAAGTGACCATTTCCATGATCGAGACCAATCCGATCCTGGCGCAGATTGCGGACCTTGCCGGCCGCGTCGACGCGCTTAGGGGGTTTCTTTGACTACCCCGCCAAGCGGGAACGTCTGGAAGAAGTAAATCGCGAGCTGGAAGATCCCAGCATTTGGGACAACCCGACGCACGCCCAGGATCTGGGCCGTGAGCGCGCGCGCCTGGCCACGGTGGTCGAGGGCATCGACGAGCTGTCGGCGGGCCTTGCCGATGCGCGCGAGCTGCTGGAGATGGCCGCGTCCGACCAGGACGAGGATACCGTCACCGCAGTGGCCGAAGACGTGGCGGGCCTGTCCGGACGCGTGGAGAAGCTGGAGTTCCAGCGCATGTTCTCCGGCGAGATGGATGCCAACAACGCCTTTGTCGACATCCAGGCCGGTGCTGGCGGCACCGAGGCCCAGGACTGGGCCGAAATGCTGCTGCGCATGTACCTGCGCTGGGCCGAAGGCCGTGGCTGGAAGACCGAGCTGCTGGAGGCCTCTGGCGGTGAAGTGGCGGGCATCAAGTCGGCCACGTTCCGCGTCGAGGGCGACTACGCCTATGGCTGGCTGAAGACCGAGATCGGCGTGCACCGCCTGGTGCGCAAGAGCCCGTTCGATTCGGACAATCGTCGCCACACCAGCTTCACCTCGGTGTTCGTCTCGCCCGAAGTCGATGACAACATCGACATCGACATCAATCCGGCGGACCTGAAAACCGACGTGTACCGTTCCTCCGGCGCTGGTGGTCAGCACGTCAACAAGACCGAATCGGCGGTGCGTATCACCCACGTGCCCACAGGCACCGTGGTGGCCTGCCAGACCGAGCGCAGTCAGCACGCCAACCGCGACCGCGCCATGAAGATGCTGGCGGCCAAGTTGTACGAGCTGGAAATCCAGAAGCGCAACGCCGAGAAGGATGCGCTGGAAGCGACCAAGTCCGATATCGGCTGGGGCAGCCAGATCCGCAACTACGTGCTCGACCAGAGCCGAATCAAGGATCTGCGCACCGGCGTCGAGCGCTCGGACACGCAGCGCGTGCTTGATGGCGACCTGGACGAGTTCGTCGAGGCGGCCCTGAAGTCGGGCCTGGATGCCGGCTCCAAGCGCGCCGATGCCTGACGCTTGCGCCCGCACCGGTGATTGGCAACGCTTCGCGCGGCGAGGCGTTGCCGTGCTGGCGTTGGCTCTGGCCGGCGCCAGCTTTGCCGCCTCCGCGCCGGCCGCTGTGCCAGGTCATCCGGGGCAGGAGATCAAGAACGATGCCAAGGACGCCGGACATGCGGTGGCGCGTGGCGCGCGCGATGTCGGTCATGCCACCCGGCATGTGGCGGTGAAAATTGGCCACGGCGCGCGCGATGCGGGCAAGGACGTCGGCCACGGTGCGCGCAAGGCCGGGCACGCGGTAGCCCACGGTGTGCGTGAAGGCTGGCGGGCCACCCGCAAGGCGTTCAAACAAGCCTTTGGCGGTGGCTAGTTCGCGGCCACGCGTTTCATGCGGTGGCCGTCGGCGACCGCGACAGTGATTTGAAGATTCAACCAAACCAGCGCGCGCCCGGTGGCGCGATGAAAGCTAACGGAACCTCCATGAGCGATAACACCCAGCAACCGCCCGTCGACGAAAACAAGCTGATCGCCGAGCGTCGGGAAAAACTGACCGCGCTGCGCGGGCAGGGCATTGCGTTCCCCAACGACTTTCACCCGGACACCTTCGCCGGTGACGTGAAAGCCGAGTTTGCCGATGCCGAGCGCTGGAATGCCGAGGCCATCGAGGCCCAGGCACGTACGCTCAAAGTGGCCGGCCGCATCATGCTCAAGCGCGTGCAGGGCAAGGTCAGCTTCGTGCAGTTGCAGGACGTGACCGGGCGCATCCAGCTGTTCATCCACAAGGGCACGTTGGGCGATGACCGCTACGATGCCTTCAAGGGCTGGGACGTGGGCGATATCGTTGGCGCCGAGGGCACGCTGATGCGCACCAAGACCGGCGAGTTGTCGGTGAAGGTGTCGGCGCTGAAGCTGCTGACCAAGAGCCTGCGTCCGTTGCCGGACAAGTTCCACGGCCTGTCCGACGTCGAGCGCCGCTACCGCCAGCGCTATGTCGACCTGATCGTCACCGAGCAGGCTCGCGAGACCTTCAAGCTGCGCTCGCGCATCATCGGTCGCATTCGCCAGTGGCTGGAGGCCGAGCCGCGCCGCTTCATGGAAGTGGAAACGCCGATGATGCACGTCATCCCCGGCGGTGCCACGGCGCGCCCCTTCATCACCCATCACAACGCGCTGGATCTGGACCTGTACCTGCGTGTGGCGCCGGAGCTTTACTTGAAGCGTCTGGTGGTGGGCGGCTTTGATCGCGTCTACGAGATCAACCGCAACTTCCGCAACGAGGGCGTGTCGACGCGGCACAATCCCGAGTTCACCATGCTCGAGCTGTACCAGGCCTACGCCACCTACACCGAGATCATGGACCTGACCGAAGGCCTGATCCGCGATGCGGCGCAGACCGTGCTTGGTCGCACCGCGCTGACCTGGGAAGGGCGCGACATTGACGTGGGCCCGGCCTTCCGCCGCTGGGCCATGGCCGAGGCGGTGCAGCACCACAACCCCGAGATCAAGGCCGAAGAGCTGCGCGATGTCGCGGCGTTGCGCGCGCATTGCGATCGCCTGGGCGTGAAGTACAAGCCGGCGTATGGCTGGGGCAAGCTGCTGCTGGAAATCTTCGAAGCGACGGTGGAAGGCACGCTGGTGCAGCCGACCTTCATCACCCAGTACCCGACCGAGGTCAGCCCGCTGGCACGCGCCTGCGACGATGATGCCGAAGTCACCGATCGTTTCGAGCTGTTCGTCGGCGGCAAGGAGATTGCCAACGGCTTCTCCGAGCTCAACGACCCGGAAGACCAGGAGCGCCGTTTCCGCGCGCAGGTGGCCGAGAAGGAGGCCGGCGACGACGAGGCCATGCATTTCGACGCCGACTACATCCGCGCGCTGGAAGTGGGCTTGCCGCCGACCGGTGGCTTGGGCATCGGCATCGACCGCCTGGTGATGTTGCTGGCCGACGCCGGCTCCATCCGCGATGTGCTGCTGTTCCCGTACATGCGTCCGGAAGCGTGAGGCTTTTCGGTTAAGGCAATAAAAAAGGGCGACCCTTGAGTCGCCCTTTTTTGTGCCCGATCGTGCTCAGCGCGGGCTGGCGGGAAGCGTGGCGGCAGCCTGGCGATGCACGTAACGGCGCATCAGCAGGCTCTGCGCCACGCCGACGGCACTGGAGGCGCCCCAGTAAAGCGCCAGGCCTGAGGCCAGATGCCAGACCACCGCCAGCGTGATCAGCGTCTGTAGCCCCATCATCGCCAGGCGGGCGCTTTCCGGCAGGGCCGGATTGAGATGCAGTGCCAGCGCGGTGAGCGCGGCCACGCCCAGCGCCAGCAGCAGGTTGGGTTGGGCCAGGCTGCCCAAACCGAGAAAGCGCGCGCCGTGGGCGACGCCGCGTTCAATGGCGTGGTAAAGCCCAATGGCGATGGGCATCTGCGCCAGCGCCACCAGCAGGCCGCCGGCCGGAATCGGCTTCAATCCGTGTTCGCGGTACAGCGCCTGGGTCGCTTCCAGCTGCTGGCGCGAGTCATCGCGATGGCGCTTGCGCAGGGCCTCCAGCCGGGGCTTCAAGCCCTGCATGATGCGCTGACGCTGCCAGCCCTGGCGCGCCATGCGGTAGGTGGCCGGCAGCAGTGCCAGGCGTACCAGCAGCGAGGTGGCGATAATCGCCAGCCCCAGGCTGCCGCCCAGCGTGCTGGTCAGGATGGCGAGCAGGTGGCCAATGCCGGCCAGCCAGGCGTGCCAGAGAGCGTGCATGAATGTCCCCTTGAATCTCGTTCCGTGAAAGGTGTCGCCGCATGCCGTCGCGGCTTGTATTCAATCTGGGGTTTTCGCGTTTGATTGCAAGCGCATGGCGTCGGCCAACCCCTCGCCTGCGTTAGAATGCCCGCCTTGTCTTTTTGCCTGGGAAACGACCGCCATGTGGTATGCCATTGTCGGTATCGATGTTGCCGATTCGCTGGAAAAACGCCTGTCCGTGCGCGCGGAGCATCTGGCGCGCCTGAAGGCCTTGTCCGAGGCCGGTCGCCTGAAGCTGGCCGGTCCGTTTCCGGCCATCGACAGTGACGATCCGGGCCCGGCCGGCTTCACCGGCAGCCTGATCGTGGCCGAGTTCGAGAGCCTGGAAGCGGCCAAGGCCTGGGCTGATGCCGACCCTTACATCGGCGCCGGTGTCTACGAACGCGTGGATGTGCGCCCGTTCAAGTCGGTGCTGCCGTGAGCGCGGCGCCGGTCGCGCTGATCCGCGAGCGCATCGAGGCGGCGCTGTCGCCCACGGCGCTGGAAGTGATCGACGAAGGCCACCTGCATGCCGGCCATGCCGGCGAGGGCCAGGGGCATTTTCGGGTGCGCATCAGCAGTCCGGCTTTCGCCGGCAAGCTGCCCTTGCAGCGCCACCGCATGGTCTATGCCGCCGTCGATGACCTGATGAACAACGGCATCCATGCATTGGCGATCGAGGCCAGTGTCGAGTAAACGCCTTGCATTTTCCCTGTAAGGCGTTGTTTTTGAAGTTGCGAAGATAGGTCGTTGCGCCACAGCCACGGGCTTGGCACAGTGGCCTGATCTTCTAGCGCCGCGGTCAGGGGAGCGCGGCCCGATCACGGAATGTACCCACCCGCATGCGTCTGACCACCATCAAGCTGGCCGGTTTCAAGTCGTTCGTCGACCCGACCACGTTGCACCTGCCTACCAATATGACCGGCATCGTCGGCCCCAATGGTTGCGGCAAGTCCAACATCATCGACGCCATCCGCTGGGTGATGGGCGAGAGCGCGGCCAGCCGTCTGCGCGGCGACTCGCTGACCGACGTGATCTTCTCCGGTTCCAGCTCGCGCCGGCCGGTCGGCCAGGCCACGGTGGAGCTGATCTTCGACAACAGCGATGGCGCGGTGCAGGGCGAGTACGCGCAGTACGCGGAAATCTCGGTCAAACGCCTGGTCAGCCGTGACGGGCAGTCGCAGTATTTTCTCAACAACACGCGCTGCCGCCGGCGCGACATCACCGACATCTTCCTGGGCACCGGCCTTGGTCCGCGCAGCTACTCGATCATCGAGCAGGGCATGATCAGCCAGATTGTCGAGGCCAGTCCCGAAGCGCTGCGCGTGCATCTGGAAGAGGCGGCCGGCATTTCCAAGTACAAGGAGCGTCGCAAGGAAACCGAGAGCCGGCTGCGTTCCACGCGCGAGAACATGGACCGCTTAAGCGATGTGCGCGAAGAGATCGACAAGCAGCTCGAGCACCTCAATCGCCAGGCGCGCGCCGCCGAGCGCTGGAAAGCCCACAAGGAAGAGCAGACGCGCAAGGAAGCCGAATTGCGCGCGCTCGACTATCGCGCCCTGCGCCAGCAGCACCAGGGCCAGGGCAGCGACCTGAGCCAGGCCGAGACCGAGATTGAAAAGCACGTCGCCGAACAGCGCCAGATCGAGGCGCAGACCGAGACCATGCGCGAGCGCCATGTCGCGGCCAGCGAGCATCTGCAGGAGGTGCAGGCCGAGGTCTACAAGGTGGGCGCCGAGATCGCCCGTGTCGAGCAGCAGGTCAAGCACAATCGCGACCTGACCGAGCGCCTGCAGCGCGCGCAGCAGGAAACCGGCCGCGAGCACGAGGAGCTGACCGGGCACATCGCCACCGATCGCGAACAGATCGAGTCGCTGGCCATGGCGCTGGAGGAGGGCGAGCCCAAGCTCGAAGCGCTGCGCCAGATGCAGGACGACACCGGCGAGGCCCTGCGCGAGGCCGAAACCAAGCTTTCCGACTGGCAGGCGCGCTGGGACAACCACACGCGCAACGCGTCCGAGTCGGCGCGGGCGGCCGAGGTCGAGCGCACCAAGATCGATTATCTGGACCGTCAGGCGCTGGATATTTCGCGCCGCCGCGAAGCGCTGGATCGCGAGCGCCGCGCGGTGGACGTCCAGGCGCTGGAACAGGCCGCCGAGCAGCTGTCCGAAGAACACGATACGCAGCGCGAGCGCGTCGAGACGCTGGGCGGCATGCTCGATGGGCACAAGCTGGCCTGCGAGCGTCTGGGCGACGAAGAGCGCCAAGCGCAATCGGCGCTCAACGATGGCCGCCAGCAATTGCAGAGTGCGCGCGGGCGCATGGCCTCGCTCGAGGCGCTGCAGCATGCCGCGCTGGGTCAGGACGAAGGCGGCGCCAGCGACTGGCTGGCTGCGCTGGGCCTGGACAAGGCGCGACGTCTGGGCGAAATGCTGAGCGTCGATGCCGGTTGGGAGCGCGCGGTGGAAACCGTGCTGGCCGGCGTGCTCGATGGCGTCATGGTCGATGATCCGGCCGCACTGGCGGTCAAACTGGATCAGCTGGCTGAGGCCGACTTGGCACTGATGGCCAGCGGCGAGCCCGGTGTCGGTGCCGATGGCACGCTGGCCGCGCATGTGCGTGGGCCGGCTTCCGCGCTGGCGCTGCTGTCGCGTGTGCGCACCGCCGACAGTGCCGACGCCGCGCAGACGATGGCCGCCTCACTCGGCGCCGATGAGTCGGTGATTACCGCCGATGGCCTGTGGCTGTCGGCGCAGTTTGCCCATGTGCGTCGCGCGCAGGGCAATCAGGTGGGCGTGCTGGCCCGCGAGCGCGAGCTGAAAACGCTCAATCAGCGTATCGAGGAGCTGGAAGCGCGCAACGAGGAGCTGGCCGAGCGCGTGGAAACGCTGCGTGCCGAGCGCATCCAGGCCGAGCGCTCGCGCGACGATGCGCAGCGCGAGCAGTACGCGGCGCATCGTCGCCTGTCAGAACTGGCCGGTCAGTTGCAGGGCCATCGCGGCAAGGTCGAGTCGGCCCGTGCGCGCTCGGAAAAGGTCGACGAGGAACTGAGCGAACTGACGCGGCGCCAGGATGAGCTGGGTGCGCAGGCCACCGAAGCGCGCGCGCGGCTGGACGAGTCGGTCGAGCGCATGGGCGATGACGAAGACCTGCGCCGCGAGCTGGAAAACGAACGCCGCGAGTTGCTGGAGATGCGCGAGGAAGCGCGCATGAACGCGCGCGAGGCGTCCGAGCAATCGCATCAGCTGGCCTTGTCCATCGAGTCCAAGCGCTCGTCGCTCAACTCGCTGCAGCAGGCGCTGGCACGCATGGACAGCCAACTGCGCCAGCTCGATGCGCGCAAGCAGGAGATTGCCGAGCAGCTGGCCGAGGGCTCGGACCCCATCGCCGAGCTGGAGGCCGAGCGCCAGACTTACCTCGAGCAGCGTCTGCTGGTCGACAAACAGTTGGTCGATGCGCGCCGTGCGCTGGAAGATTGCGACAATGAATTGCGGCGTCTGGAAGCGGCGCGGCAGGCGTTGGAGCAGAAAATTGCCGGCCTGCGCGAGGGGCTGTCGGAAAAACGCCTGAAGGCGCAGGCGCTGGAAATGCGCGCCGCGCAGCTGGCCGAGGCCATTTCCGAATCCGGTCTGGAGCTGGAAGCCCTGCTCGAATCGCTGCCCGAGAAGGCCGATCCCGAGCAGTGGAAGCGCGAACTGGAATCGCTGGCCAGCCGTATCCAGCGCCTGGAGCCGGTCAATCTGGCCGCGATCCAGGAGTTCGAGGAACAGTCCGAGCGCAAGAACTACCTGGACGCGCAGCTGACCGATCTTACCGACGCCATGGAGACGCTGGAAAACGCGATCCGCAAGATCGACCGCGAGACGCGTCAGCGCTTCAAGGAAACCTTCGACAAGGTCAACACCGGCATGCAGGCGCTGTTCCCGCGTCTGTTCGGTGGCGGGCATGCCTATCTGGAGCTGACCGGCGAGGACCTGCTCTCGACGGGCGTGGCGATCATGGCGCGCCCGCCCGGCAAGCGCCCGTCCAACATCACCTTGCTGTCCGGCGGCGAGAAGGCACTGACCGCGGTGTCGCTGGTATTTGCCATCTTCCAGCTGAACCCTGCGCCGTTCTGCCTGCTCGACGAGGTCGACGCACCACTGGACGAGGCCAATGTGGGCCGTTTTTCCAACATGGTGCGTGAGATGAGCGAGCAGGTGCAGTTCCTGTTCGTCACCCACAACAAGTCGACCATGGAGTCGGCCCAGCAGATGTGTGGCGTCACCATGCGTGAGCCGGGTGTGTCGCGGCTGGTTCAGGTTGACCTGGCCGAAGCGGCTAAACTGGCCGGCGCCGCCTAAATGCACAGGGCTGCGCGCCACCGCGCCGCGGCACTACAATCAGCGCATCACCCCGCGTTTCGCGCGTTATTGCTCAAGGTCAGGAGAGTTGCATGAGTTGGAATCCCGCCGTCGGCGTACCGATGTTCATTATCGGTGTCATTGTGCTGGTGGCGATCTGGCTGTTCGGCCAGCCGAAGAAGCCTGGCCAGGGGCGCCGGCTGCCCGGCTTCGGCAAGGGCAAGGCCGCGCGCAAGGAGCCTGGCCTGGGTGAGGAGTCCGACGCCGGGCAGGGCTTTTCGGCCATCGACGACGACGTGGTCGAGCTTTCTGCCGGCGCCGCCCCCGCGCAGGGCGAACTGGACGTGGATTTTCGCGCCGAGTTGGAGCGTCTGGGCGCCGAGCTTTCCGGTGCCGAACGCAAGACGGCGGCGCGCAAGGAGCCTTCCCTGGGCGAGATGCTGCGCCGTGACAAAGCGCCGGCGGAAGAGGCCGAGCCGGCTGGCGCGGCCGAACCTGCGCCGCGTGTCAGCGCGGCGCAGGCATCCAGCGTGGGCCGGCGTCCCGCCGATCAGCCGGTGGATCGCATCGTCACCTTGTATGTGGTGGCGCGTGACGGCGATCGCTTCCGTGGCTCGGACCTGGTGGTGGCGGCCGAGAAGGCGGGTCTGGACTATGGCGACATGAGCATTTTCCATCGTCTGCAGGACGGCAAGCCCGAGGCCGGCCCGGTGTTCAGCGTGGCCAACATGGTCAAGCCGGGCAATTTCGACATGAACGACATCCACGCCATGGATACGCCCGGGGTGAGTTTCTTCATGACCCTGCCGGGACCGATGTCGGCGCTGGATGCCTGGGATGCGATGCTGCCCACGGCGCAGCGCATGGCCGAGCTGCTCGATGGTCTGGTGCTGGACGATGAGCGCAATGCGCTGGGACGCCAGCGCGTGGCGTATATCCGCGACGATTTGCGTGGCTGGGACCGGCGCAACGAGGGCGAGCGGATCGAGTTCGGACGCTAAAGGCGCCGGCGCTCACACCAAACCTTGTCACAAATGCCGCGGGCAGAGCGTCTAAATCGCCCTGTCGGGCATTCGCGTGCCGCCGCTCGCGCGCTAGAATGGGCCGATTCCCGAGTATTTGCCAGGAGCTGCCATGCCCCGTTCTGCGGTTGCGCCCGTTCTTACCATTGATGGCCCGTCCGGATCGGGCAAGGGCACCATCAGCCGTCGCGTGGCCGACCAGCTGGGCTGGAACCTGCTCGACTCGGGCGCGCTGTATCGCGCGGTGGGTTATGCCGCCAGCATGGCTGGACTGGATTTGTCCGACGCCGAGGCGGTGACGCGTTGCGCCGAGTCCACACGCATCACGTTTCGTCCCGACGCCGAAGGCGGCGAGACGCGCGTGTATGTGAACGGTCACGATGCCGGTGACGAGCTGCGCACGGAAACCTGTGGCGCGGCCGCGTCGGCCATCGCCGCTATTCCATCGGTGAGAAAAGCCTTAGTGGACAAGCAGTTGTCGTTCCGAAAGGGCAAGGGGCTGGTGGCTGACGGGCGCGACATGGGGACCGTGATCTTCCCCGATGCGCCGCACAAGGTGTTCCTGACCGCCAGCGCCGCCGAGCGCGCGAAAAGGCGCTATAAACAGTTGAAAGCAAAGGGGCTCAGCGTTACACTTTCGAGCCTCCTGCGAGAGATCGAAGCCCGCGATGCGCGTGACGCGTCGCGTTCGGTCGCACCGCTCCGCCCTGCTGATGATGCCGTCACCATCGACACCACCGGCCTGGACATCGACGCGGTGGTCGCGAAGGTATTGGCGCTGGTTGGTTCGCCGTAAGGCGGGGCAATCGGCAACATGGGCCCGTGCCGCGGCACGGGATGTGGTTTAAACGGTGCGCTCTTGCACCCTCAACCGGTGAGGCCGGTGACTGGCATGCACGCAGGGGTTTTGCCCACTGCACCAACCGACGGCGCATGTTCGGCCCAGAGCCTTATGTTTATTTCTGAGAATTCACATGACTGAAAGTTTCGCCGAACTTTTTGAACAGACCCAGCAGACCCTGGCCAAGCTGAAGCCTGGCTCCATCGTCTCGGGCATCGTGGTCGAGATCCGCAACGACGTGGTTGTGATCAACGCCGGCCTGAAGAGCGAAGGCATTGTCCCCATCGAGCAGTTCAAGGATGAGGAAGGCCAGCTGGAAGTTGAGGTGGGTGACGAGGTCAAGGTGGCCCTGGACGCCCTGGAAGATGGCTTCGGCGAGACCAAGCTGTCGCGCGAGAAGGCCAAGCGTTCCATGGTTTGGGACGAGCTGGAAGAGACCTTCGACAAGGACGAGACCGTCACCGGCAAGATCTCCGGCAAGGTCAAGGGCGGCTTCACCGTCGACATCAAGGATGTCCGCGCGTTCCTGCCGGGCTCCCTGGTCGACGTGCGCCCGGTGCGCGACCCGGCCTACCTCGAGGGCAAGGACCTCGAGTTCAAGATCATCAAGCTGGACCGCAAGCGCAACAACGTGGTCGTCAGCCGTCGCGCCGTCGTCGAGAGCGAGTACTCCGAGGAGCGCGAGAAGCTGCTGGAGCGCCTGACCGAGGGCGCCATTGTCCACGGTGTGGTCAAGAACCTGACCGATTACGGCGCGTTCGTGGACCTGGGCGGTATCGACGGCCTGCTGCACATCACCGACATGGCCTGGAAGCGCGTGCGCCATCCGTCCGAGGTGGTGAACGTGGGCGACGAGCTGGACGTGCGCGTGCTGAAGTTCGACCGCGAGCGCAACCGCGTGTCGCTGGGCCTGAAGCAGCTGGGCGACGATCCGTGGGTCAACATCTCGCGTCGTTACCCGGTTGGCAGCCGCCTGTTCGGCAAGGTCTCCAACGTCACCGATTACGGCTGCTTCGTCGAGATCGAGCCGGGCGTGGAAGGCCTGGTGCACGTCTCCGAGATGGACTGGACCAACAAGAACGTCAACCCGGCCAAGGTGGTGCAGGTGTCTGACGAGGTCGAGGTCATGGTGCTGGATGTGGACGAGGAGCGTCGCCGCATCTCGCTGGGCATCAAGCAGACCAAGTCCAACCCGTGGGAAGCCTTTGCCGCCATGCACAAGAAGGGCGACAAGGTCTCCGGTCAGATCAAGTCGATCACCGACTTCGGCATCTTCGTCGGCCTGGAAGGCGGCATCGATGGTCTGGTCCACCTGTCGGATATTTCCTGGCAGGGTCAGGGCGAAGACCTGGTGCGTGACTTCAAGAAGGGCGAGGAAGTCGAGGCGGTGGTGCTGGCGGTCGATCCGGAGCGCGAGCGCATCAGCCTGGGCATCAAGCAGCTCGAGCAGGATCCGTTCGGCCAGTTCATGGCTGCCCATCCGCGCGGCACCATCGTCAACGGTACCGTGAAGGAAGTGGACGCCAAGGGCGCCGTGGTCGACCTGGGTGATGGCGTGGACGCGTACCTGCGTGCCAACGATATCGCCAAGGAGCGCGTGGACGATGCCACGCAGTACCTTAAGGTCGGCGAGAAGGTCGAGGCCAAGTTCACGGGTATGGACCGCAAGGGCCGCATGCTGCAGGTTTCGATCCGTGCCAAGGACGAAGCCGATCTGCAGGATTCCCTGGCCGAGTACGGTAATGCTTCCGGTGGCACCACCAAGTTGGGTGCGCTGCTGCAGGAGCAGATGAACAAGTCCGAGTAAGCTTAAGGAGCACGGGGGTGGCGCTTGCCGCCCCCGTCGCTTCAAGCTCACGTCACGTCATCCGATCTGCCAACGCGGGCCAGGGCGGCCAGCGGGGTAGACGGTCGGGTCCGCCACGGACGGATCGCGACCGACAGCCGGGGCAGTGTCGCACAAGGCTCACAGGGGGCCTGCTCCATACGGAATCGCGGGGATCATGACCAAGTCCGAATTGATTGAGACGCTTTCGCAGCGTCAGACCCATCTTGCGTTCGGGGATGTCGAACTGGCCGTCAAGAGCGTGCTCGAACAGATGAGCCAGGCGCTTTCCGAGGGTGAACGCATCGAAGTGCGGGGTTTTGGCAGTTTCTCGCTGCACTATCGTCCGCCGCGCATGGGGCGCAACCCCAAGACCGGCGAAGCGGTGGCGCTGCCGGGCAAGCATGTGCCGCATTTCAAACCAGGCAAGGAGCTTCGCGAACGCGTCAATTCGACGGACTGATCCGTCGTCGTGTGTTCAAGAGGCTGATGTCAGGTGGTTCGATCCGGTTATCCGGATCGGCCGACGTTAAGGTGAACCGGTCGCCACGACCCGTTCACCTTTTTTATGTCCGGCTCCCGTGAGCGCCTTCGTGTGAACGCGGACCGGCCACCTCCGGCGTGATGTCTGTGCGGCATCGCCGCAATCAGGTAAAGTCGCTGCGCATGCGCTTGATCATCGCTCTCGTGCTTATTTTCGTGGTCGCCGTCGGACTGGTGTTCGGCGCGCTCAATGCCGATCTGGTGTCGTATGACTTCGGCAGCGGCCAGCTGGCCGTGCCCAAGGGCGCGGCGTTACTGGCAGCATTGCTGCTGGGCTGGGTGCTGGGCGGACTGACCGCATGGCTTGGCGCACGTGCCGGCCTCAAGCGTCGCCGCAAGGCGCGTCGCGGCAAGGGCTCGGCGGAGCAGGCATGACGCATCCACTGTGGTTGCTGCTTATTGTGCCGCTGTCGTTTCTGGCCGGTTGGCTGGCCTCGCGCCGTGGCAATGCGCGACGTTCGGGCGCACGTGTCAACGCGCTTTCCTCCGATTACTTTCGCGGCCTCAACTACCTGCTCAACGAGCAGCAGGACAAGGCGATAGAGGTTTTCCTCAAGCTGGCCGAGTACAACCGCGACACGGTGGAAACCCATCTTGCGCTGGGCAATCTTTTCCGCCGGCGCGGTGAGGTCGATCGCGCCATTCGCGTGCATCAGCACCTGGTGTCGCGGCCCAACTTAAGTGATGAAATGAAGACGGTCGCCCTGCTGGAGCTGGGTGAGGACTATATGCGCGCCGGGTTGCTCGATCGTGCCGAGACGCTGTTCTCGGACCTGGTGGCGATGGATGCGCACGCGCCGTCGGCGCTGCGGCATCTGGTGGCGATCTACCAGCATGAACGTGACTGGCACAAGGCCATCGAGCATGCACGCCGACTGGAAGCGATGACCGGCGACAGCGAAGCGGCCACGGTGGCGCATTTCTACTGTGAATTGACCGAGCAGGCACGTCAGCACGGTGCGCGTCAGGATGCGCGTCTTTATCTGGACAAGGCCTTTGATGCGCAAAGCGATTGCGTGCGCGCTTTCATGCTTTGCGCGCAGATGCAGGCCGCTGACGGGGAGCATGCCAAGGCAGTCGATACCTACGAACAGGCGTTGGCCTGCGACGTCGCCTTTGTGCCGGAAATCCTGGGGCCGCTGCTGAGAAGCTACGAAGCGAGCGAGCAGATGCCGCGCGCCGAAGCGTTCCTGCAGGAGTTGCTGTCGCGCTACCACGGCATTTCGCCGGTACTGGCCCTGGCGCGTCTGTACCGTGAGCGTGATGGCGAGCAGGCGGCCACCGAATTTTTGACCGCACAGCTTCGCCAGCGCCCATCGGTGCGCGGATTGATGGCCTTGATCGACGCCAGCATGGATCGCCTGAGCGGCGAAGCGCATGAAAGCTTCCTGATCCTTCGCGATCTCACGCACAAGCTGCAGGAAGGCCAGGCCATGTACCGCTGCAGCCGCTGCGGTTTTGGCGCCAAGGCGCACCATTGGCAGTGCCCCAGCTGCAAGAGCTGGGGAACGGTGCGACCCATCCATGGTGTGGCCAACGAATGAGTGCGCCCTGGGGGAGTGAGCTGACGCGTCTGTCGGTGCTTTTGGTGCTCGCCTGGGGCGCTTCTGCCGCCGGGGTACGTCTGATGATTGGATATACCTTGCGTCGCGGCATGCTTGATCTGCCTGGTCAGCGTCGCTCGCATACCGTTCCGACGCCGCGTGGTGGAGGGCTGGGCATGGTGGCGGCCATGTTGTTAGCCGGTGGGGTAGCCGCCTCCTGGCCGGGATCGGCGATGCCGATATCACTTTGGACGGGTGCTCTACTGGCAATCGTCCTGGTGGCTGGTGTCGGTTGGGGAGATGACCAGGTCAGCCTGCCGGTCTTGCCGCGACTGGCGGTGCAGCTGCTGGCCAGTGCCTTATTCGCCTATGTCCTGTGCCAATGGGGCGGCATCGCTTTATGGTGGTGCCTGCCGTTGTGTATGGCCGGTACCGCCAGCGTCAATCTGCATAATTTCATGGATGGTATCGACGGTCTGCTTGGCATGCAGGCGGTATTTATTGGCGTCGTGATGGTGGCGATGGGATATGTGGCGGATGTCGCGCCACTGACATGCATGGCGATCATCATGGCCGGCGCCGCCATGGGTTTTCTGCATTACAATCGTCCGCCGGCGCGTATCTTCATGGGTGACGCCGGCAGCGGCTCGCTGGGCCTGCTGGTATTCATGTTGGTTGCGCTAGTGTGGGCCATACGTACGGAATACGTATGGTCTGCATTGATCGCGTGTTCCGGCTTCCTGATAGATGCCGGGCTGACACTCGCATGGCGCATGGCCAGGGGGCGGCGTTGGTAC
Source organism: Oleiagrimonas sp. C23AA (assembly GCF_011759385.1). Classification (GTDB taxonomy): domain Bacteria; phylum Pseudomonadota; class Gammaproteobacteria; order Xanthomonadales; family Rhodanobacteraceae; genus Oleiagrimonas. Next base: position 353,057 of record NZ_JAARLY010000003.1, read on the forward strand.
AGCGCTCATCGTGAGCACCTGTATCAATGGCTGGTTCGCCGTGGCTGGTCTCACGCCCGGACAGGATGTCTATATATGATCTGGAACCTTATCTCGATTCCCGTCGTACTGTTTGCTTGGCACGCTCCGCAACACGGTTTGACTCTAGCCCTGTGCTGGTATGCGCTGGGTGCGGCGTTGTGGTGGATCGGCCGTATGCGCTGCCTGAAACTGGCCAGGGCGGGCCGCTGAGATGCGTCGTATGGCCGCTTCCATTCACCCTCGTGCCGCGGTGGTTTTGCACGATCTAGGCATGGTGCTGCTGGCATGGTGGATCGCCAAGAGCCTGCGCTATGCACTGATGCCTGGTGCCGACATTGCCACACCCTTCATGACGCCGGAGTTTTCCTTCGTGCTGCTGATCCAGGGCACCGTGTTTGCCTGGACCGGCCTGTATAAGGGCCTGTGGCGCTTCGCCAGTGTGCCGGACCTCTGGAATATCTTGCGCGCGGCGGTGGTCGGTGCCTTGTTCATCGGTTTGACGCTGTTCGTCTACAACCGCCTGGCCGGTGTGCCGCGTTCGGTGTTGCTGGTCTACCCGGTGATCCTGGCGTTGCTGCTGGGTGTGCCGCGCATGGCCTACCGCTTCTGGAAGGACAGCCGGCGCGACCTGCTGCGCTCGGGCGCAGCGCAGCGCGTGCTGATCCTGGGCGCCAATCATGCCGGTGACGCACTGGCGCGTGACCTGATGCGGCGCAACAGCCGTTACCGGGTCAGCGGATTTCTGGATGATGATCTGGCTTTGCGCGGCTCGCGCGTTCATGGCGTACCGGTGCTGGGCACACTGGCCGATGTCCGCGAGGTAGCGCATCAGTCGGGTGTGGACATGCTGCTGATTGCACAGCCCACAGCCAGCAGCGCCGAAATGCGTCGCATGGTGAAGCTGTGCGAAGACACCGGATTGCCGTTCCGCACCGTGCCGCGACTGGAGGATGTGGTGACCGGTCGCGCCCAGCTCAACGACATCAAGGAAGTGGCCATCGAGGACCTGCTGGGCCGTGATGCGGTGGAGCTGGACTGGACGCGCATTCGTGAAACGCTGACCGGGCGCCGTGTGGTCATTACCGGTGGCGGTGGCTCGATCGGTGCCGAGCTGTGTCGGCAGGTGGCTCAGCTTGGTGTCGCTTCGCTGACGGTGGTGGAGCTCTCCGAATACAACCTGTATGCCATCGAGCGTGAGTTGCGCCAGTCGCACCCACATCTTCGGTTCCAGGGCGTGCTGACCAGCGCCGGCGACGCCGTGGCGATCGATCGGCTGTTCGCGCGCGTGCAGCCGGAAGTGGTGTTCCACGCCGCAGCCTACAAGCATGTGCCGATTCTGCAGAGTCAGTTGCGCGAGGCGTTCCGCAACAATGTGCTGTCGACCAAGGTGATGGCCGACGCGGCCGATCGCTATGGCTGCCTGGGCTTCGTGCTGATCTCCACTGACAAGGCGGTCAATCCGACCAGCATCATGGGCGCCTGCAAGCGCATAGCGGAAATTTATTGCCAGAATCTGTCGCAGCGCTCGCGTACACGTTTTGTCACCGTTCGCTTCGGTAACGTGCTTGACTCGGCCGGTTCGGTGGTACCCCTGTTCCGTGAACAGATCCGCAAAGGTGGTCCAGTGACGGTGACACACCCGGAGATCACGCGTTACTTCATGACCATTCCCGAAGCGTGTCAGCTGATCCTGCAGTCGGCGGCGTTGGGGCGTGGTGGTGAAATCTTTGCGCTGGACATGGGTGAGCCGGTGCGTATCAAGGATCTGGCCGAGCAGATGATCCGGCTCACCGGCAAGCATCCTGGCGTGGACATTCCCATTGTCTACACCGGCCTGCGCGCCGGCGAGAAGCTGTTCGAAGAGCTGTTTCACCCGCTGGAAAACTACACCGCGACCACGCATACCAAGATCTTCCTGTCGCAGCCGCGGCTGGTGGCGTGGGAGCTGTTGCTGGGCCACCTCGAACGCGGACGCGAGGCGGTGGCCAGTTATGACGAGGACGCGTTGCGGCACGAGGTTTCCGCGCTGCTGCCGTCGTTCCGCTGGGGCGAGGGTACGCAGCCGACCAATGTGGTGCCGCTGCGCCGGATAGAAAACGAAGGAGCCGCATGAGTCGCAAATTACGTAAAGTCGTCTTCCCCGTTGCGGGCCTGGGTACGCGCTTTCTGCCGGCCACCAAGGCCGTGGCCAAGGAAATGCTGCCGGTGGTGGATCGTCCGCTGATCCAGTACGCGGTGGACGAAGCCGTCGACGCCGGTGCCGATACACTGATTTTCGTCACCAACCGTTACAAGCATTCCATTGCCGATTACTTCGACAAAGCCTACGAGCTGGAAGCCAAGCTCGAGCAGAAGGGCAAGGACGAGCTGCTGGCGCAGGTGCAGGGCACGCTGCCTTCCCATGTGCGCGCCGTGTTTGTGACCCAGCCCGAAGCGTTGGGCCTTGGCCACGCCGTTTTGTGCGCCAAACCTGTGGTCGGTGATGAGCCGTTTGGTGTGATTCTTCCCGATGACCTTATTTCCACCGGCGGGCAGCCCAGCGCCCTGCGGCAGATGGCCGAGCTGGCGCTGGCTCAGAATGCGGGGGTAATCGCGGTCGAGGAAGTGCCCAACGACCAGACCGATAAATACGGCATCGTGGCCACCGAAGGCGAGGTCGGCGAGCGCGCCGCGCGCATCCATCACATGGTGGAGAAGCCCAAGCCGTCCGAGGCGCCGACCAATTTGGGTGTTGTCGGTCGCTACGTGCTGCCGGGCAGCATCTTCGAGGTGTTGGAGAAGACCACGCCGGGTGCCGGTGGTGAGATTCAGCTCACCGATGCCATCGAGACGCTGCTCAAGCAAGAGTCGATGTTGGCCTATCGCTTCGCCGGGCGTCGTTTTGACTGCGGCAACAAGCTGGGACTGGTGCGTGCCACGTTGCATCTGGCCGCCAAGGATCCGCAGCTGGCCAGTGCGATCCGCGACTTTGTCGCCCATGAGCCTGAGTTTGCCGCCTGACTGCGACAAACTTTGCGCCAAGCAAGACACGGAGCCGGCCTTGGGCCGGCTCTTTTTTTATGGCGTCGCTGCTAGGCTGTAGCGCATGCACACGCGCGCCGCCGATTCCTATTACCGCGTCAGTGCCCGGGAACCGGCGCTGGGTGAGCCATTGCGGGACCGGCGCCGTGTTCGCGTGGCCGTGGTCGGTGGCGGTTTCGCCGGGCTCAATACCGCGCTGTCGCTGGCCGAAAAAGGCGAGCGAGATGTCTGTGTGCTGGAGGCCGGCGAGATCGGCTTTGGTGCCTCCGGCCGCAACGGTGGCTTCGTTTTCGCTGGTTATTCGCTGGGTGAGCAGGCGCTGCTTGCCCAGCGCGGTGAGCAGGCCGCGCGCCGGCTCTATGGCTGGACCTGCGAGGCGGTCGAACGCATTCGTCAGCGCGTGCGCGATGAGCGAATCGACTGCCAGCTCACCGAGGCAGGGGTGATCTGGGCCAACTGGTTCCGTGATCCGGTCGTGTTGCGTCAACGACAGGCGTTGCTGCAACGCCACTACGACGTGCACTGGCAATGGCTGGATCGCGCAGCCATGCGCGAGCGGCTTTGTACCGAGCGCTACAGTGAAGGCCTGTTCGAGCCGCGTGGCATGCATCTGCATCCGCTCGATTACGCACGAGGCCTGGCGCGGGTTGCCATGGCCAAAGGCGTGGCGCTGCATCCGCATTCGCCGGTGACCGCGTTGCGCCGACATGGTGGCGATTGGCAACTGGATACGGCCGAGGGGCAGGTGCAGGCCGAGCATGTGGTGCTGGCCTGTGGTGGCTATCTGGCCGGTCTTTGCGCGCGCATCGATCGCGCCATTTTGCCGGTGGCTACGTACGTGATGGTGACCGAGCCGCTGGGTGTGCAGCTGGCGGACCATCTGCGTACCGCTGCAGCGGTGTATGACACGCGCTTTGCCTTTGACTACTACCGCCCGTTGGCCGACACGCGCCTGCTATGGGGCGGGCGCATCTCGATGCGTGATCGTGCGCCTGCCCGGGTGCGGCAGCTGCTGCGGCGGGATCTGGCGCGGGTTTATCCGGCGCTGGCCAATGTCCGTGTCGATTTCGCCTGGTCGGGACTGATGAGTTATGCGCGTCATCAGATGCCGCAGATTGGCGGTCGCGATGGCCTGTGGTGGGCACAAGGGTTTGGCGGTCACGGCCTGGCACCAACCACCGTGGCGGGCACGCTGCTGGCTTCGGCCATCGCCGACGGGGATAAGGCCTGGCATGCCTTTGATGCCTATCCGCTGGTGCGCGCCTGGCGCCCGCTGGGAGATATCGCCGCCCAGCTGACCTACAGCTTTGCACAATGGCAAGATGCTTGGCGTGACGTGCGCGAAGGCTGACAAGCCGTACTTGGTGGCATGCAGGAGGGCCGGATGGACGAGTCTTTAGCCGATTGGAACGACTTTCAGAAGCTGGTACTGGTGGCCGGCACGGTGCGCCGGGTCGAACCGTTCCCACAGGCACGGCACCCGGCCTGGAAGTTGTGGGTGGACTTCGGTCCCTATGGCGAGAAGAAGACCAGTGCGCAGATCACCGATCTGTATGCGCCGCAGGCGCTGCTGGGTGTGCAGATTCTTGGCTGGATCAACACCGCGCCCAAGCAGATCGGCCCGATGCGCTCGCAATTTCTGTTGACCGGCTTTCACACCGATGCTGGCGTGGTGATCGCCAAGCCGGAGCGCCGTGTTCCCGATGGTGCCCGGCTGGCCTAGCCGGGCACTGGGTCGATCAGATCGAGTTCACGGCGCCCTTGGCGATTACTGGCCCAGTCGGCAGGCCCGTGGGCGAGCCGCCCGGTGGCTCCACCGAAATCGCCAGCAGCGCCTGCGAGCGGGCCTGGCCGCGAAGCGCCGCGGGGATGGTCATCACGGTGGCGTGATCCTGCGCAATTACGCCCAGCGGCTCAGGTGTCTTGCTGCCTGGCGCAATCAGCCATAGCTCGGGAACCTTGCCGCTGTGCTTCCAGGCGGCGGTGGGAATTACCGTCATGCGCGTGCCGGACGCATCGATGCTGGCGGTGAACGCGGCCTGGCCGTTGTCGGTACGAATGGTGGCGGCCAGCTCCGTGCCTGAGCGGGTGCCGGGAGCGCCGTGCTGGCGTTGCGTCGGCATCACGCCCAGCACGATGATTACCACCAGTGCCGCCACGGCCAGCGAGCCGGCACCCAGCCAGCGCCACAGGGTGAGGCTTTGCCACAGCCCCGGGCGCGTGGCGGGTGCCGTCGATTCCAGCGCCACACGTTCGGGCTCGATGCGCGCCAGGATGCGCGCCCAGATGTAAGCCGGCGCATCGGCCGGGGCCACCTGGTTGGCCAGCTGCGCGAAACGTTCCTGCCATGTCTCGACGCGGGCGGCGATGCGTGGGTCGGCGTCCATCCAGCCTTCCACCTCGCGTCGCTCCTCGCCGTCGAGCGTACCCAGCACGTACTCGGCCAGGCGCAGGTCCTCGCGGTTTGGGGTGTCGGCGCTTTCGTCAAATTCGCTCATCGTTCCAGACAGGCCTTGAGTCGGTGCAGACCGCGACGGATCCAGCTTTTCATGGTGCCCAGCGGCACGCCGGCACGACTGGCCAGCGCATCGTGCGTGACCCCCTCCATGAAGGCGACACGGATCGCCGCGCGCTGCTTGGGGTCGAGCGTGTTCATGCAGCCATCCAGGCGTTGGCTTTCCTGTTCGGCCTCGACCACCTCCGGCTGCTCTGGCGCCGGATCGCTGAGTGGTCCGGCCAGGTCGATCGGGCTGCTGCGCTGCAGTGTGCCGCGTGCGCGCAGGCGGTCGATGGACTTGTTGCGGGCAATGGAGATGAGCCAGGTCATGGCGGTGGCGCGGCCTTCGCGAAACTGCGCCGCCTTCTGCCATACGGTGACGTAGACATCTTGCAACACGTCCTCGGCGTCACTGCGCTGCGGCAGAAGACCCAGGCAGATGCCAAACAGCTTGGCCGATGTCATTTGATACAGCTGTTCAAAGGCCTGCTTGTCGCCACCGGCCACGGCATGCAGCGTGGTGGTGAGGACTTCGCGGCTGTAGGTGTCCGTGCTCGGCTTCAATCGCCCCTCCAGGTCGCTCGACAGCGCTTGCGGCTGTCCCGCATCGCGCGTGCCGCGTCGGCAACAGTGCGCTGTGACGGCGCCTGCGTCAATGTTTACGGCGGCGTTGCAGCCACACTTCCAGGCCTTGTGCGTTCAGCTCGATATCAGTCGCCAATAATGTCAGTACCTGCTCGCGGCTTTGCCGGCAGCCGTGGTGTTGCGCGCGTTCCACATACAGGGTTTGCAGCGCGTGCACCAGTTGCGAGTGATCCTCGCCCTGGCGTTCGTGTTCCAGCGCCAGCGCCACCATCGCGTCGATATCGTGGTGCAGTTCGCGCGCCATGGCGTCGATGGCCTCAACGCGGCCGAAGTGGGTGGGGTAGATGGCACGTGGCTGTCGCGCCTGCAGGCGATCGATGGAGGCGTGCAGGGCCTTGGGGTCGAACTGGACCGGCGAGGTGGTGGGGATGACGAACGGCCCCTGGGGGGAGTCGAACTCGCGGTAGGACAAGCCGAACGTATCGCCGGAAAACCAGCTGCGGCTGGTCGCATCCCAGATGCAGTTGTGATGGGCGGCGTGGCCCGGGGTATCGGCCATCTCCAGCGCGCGCCCGGCCAGTTCGATAACGTGCCCGTCGCCGGCCTCGATGACTCGCTCGGCCGGTACCGGCACCAGTTCGCCGTAGCTGCGCTGCATTTCTGCCTCGCCATACACCGCCGAGGCGCCCGCCCACAGCTTGCTTGGGTCGATCATGTGACGCGCCCCGCGCGGATGCACTACCAGGTTGGCGTTGGGCAGGCGCTGCATCAGCGCGCCGGCACCGCCGGCGTGATCCAGGTGCACATGGGTCAGAATCAGCCAGTCCACATCGGAGGCGACCAGCCCGGCCGCATCCAGCGCCGCCAGCATCTGCGGCTGCGAGTGCTTGGTGCCGCAGTCGATGAAGGCGCCACGCCCGTTCTCGACGATGAGATAGGCAGCGTCAAATTTAGGCCGTTGAAAGCCGGTGTCGATGGTGTGGATGCCGAAGTCGGTCATGCTTTGGCCAAAGGCGGCGAGAATTGCCAAGCGTAGCAAAACCATCGCCAAACCTGCGTTGTGGCTCGATCCCGCCAAAGCGGGATGAATAGCAAGTGATGTAGTTCACGCTTTCGGATTTTTATCGGCTTTGTTCAGTTCAAAGACATCAAGACACCGCCTGCGCACGCCGATAGCCACACAAGTTCGTTGCATTCACGGTTCAACGCGATGCTGCAAGGAGGGCATTGCATGGATATGGCGACCCTGATTAACCCGCAGATCCTGGTGCGCATGTATCACGCTTGTGCCTGTCTGCCGGGCTGGAATGCGCAGTCGAGTGTGTGCTGGCAGGACGCTCAGTATCCAGCACCGAAGGCTGAATCATCCCTCGAGCGTCTCACGCCACCCAAGGCGTCGTAGCACGCGTCGGTCTGACGGCGCGTTTTCCCCCTCAAGCAAAGCGGAGCTTTGTGATGAAAAAGCGCATGATCGCTGCCCTGTTGGCCTTTACTTCCACCGTCGCCTTTGCCGGTGATCACGGCGCGCCGTGGTCCTACAGTGGCGCCACCGGTGCCGAGCACTGGGGGCAGCTGAGCCCGGCCTACGCCGCATGCAGTGCCGGCAGCAACCAATCGCCGGTCAATATCGTCGACGCGATTCATGGCCAGCTCAAGCCGTTGGGCATGCATTACCGCGCCGGAGGCCAGCAGGCGCTCAACAACGGTCATACCGTGCAGGTGAATTTTGAACCAGGTTCCAGCCTGGATGTGGATGGCCGCGCCTTTGCGCTCAAGCAGTACCACTTCCACGCCCCCAGCGAAAATCACATCAATGGCCAATCGTTTCCGCTGGAGGTGCACCTGGTGCACGCTGACGCCGACGGCCGCCTTGCCGTGGTGGCGGTGATGTTCAAGGAAGGCGAGGCCAACCCGGCGCTGGCTCGTGTCTGGAAGCAGATGCCCGAGCATGCCGGTGACAACGCGCAGCTTGCCAAGGCCGTTTCGGCTGCGGCCTTGCTGCCGGCCAGTCACGACTACTATCGCTTCAATGGCTCGCTGACCACGCCGCCGTGCAGTGAAGGTGTGCGCTGGCTGGTGATGAAGCAGCCAGTGACCGCCTCGGCCGCGCAGATCAAGGCGTTTGCCGATGTGCTGCACGAGCCCAACAACCGACCGTTGCAGCCGATCAATGCCCGCCTGATTGTCGAATAGGTGTCCCTCGTCATGCGTGTGCCGGCCATGGACGGTGCTGGCACTGCGTGACTTTCCCTGGCACCGGCATACCGAACCCCCTCCGGTATGTCGGTGCATTTTTTTGCCTGACGCGGCGGATCTAGCGGGGCTTTAACAGCACCACCACCGCGCCGGTGCCGCCCTGGGACGGTCGCGCCGAGGCAAACGCCAGCACATCGCCGTGGCGGCGCAGCACCAGGTCGGCCAGGCCTTTCAATACCGGTCCTCCGGGACGTGAGCGCAGGCCCTTGCCATGCACGATGCGCACGCAGCGCCAGTTACGCTCCCGCGCCTCGCGCAGAAAATCCAGCATGTAGTCGCGCGCCGCCTCGGCATTCATGCGGTGCAGGTCGATATCGGCCTGGATGCTGAAATGGCCGCGTTTGAGCTGCTTGAGAATCTTCGGTGGATAGCCGTTGCGCAGGAACGAAAGCTCCTCGCCGATTTCCAGTATCGCCGGATCGAAATCCAGGTTGAGCAACTCGCCTGGCACCGCCGCTTCGTCCAACTCCCGCATGCGCGGATACGGTGCGGGACGGTCCGGTGTGAAGGCCGGCGCCTCGGTTTCCAGACGTCGCACCTCGCCGATGGCCTCGCGAAAGAGGTCGGCATCATCTTCGCTGACGGGGGCGGGGCGGCGGCGTGACATGGGAAAATCGAGCGCAATCGACAGTCTCAAGCATAGCGAGCAATGCGGTGGCTGCCTACCGGGCAGACCGCCGACAGGCGGACGGTGAATGGGCTAGAATCGACGCCTTGCCGACCCGTCTGCGCACGGGCCTGTTCGCATGCTCAACGGATCATCGATGCGAGTTCTTGTAAGTAACGACGACGGTGTGGATGCGCCTGGCATCCATGTGCTGGCCGAGCGTCTGGCCGAGGTTGGCCAGGTGACGGTGGCCGCACCGGACCGGGATCGCTCCGGTGCCAGCAATTCGCTCACCCTGGATCAGCCCATTCGTGTCTTGCGCATGGACAATGGCTATTACCGGGTGTCGGGCACGCCCACCGATTGCGTGCACGTGGCGCTGTCGGGATTGCTTGAGCACGAGCCGGATATCGTCGTGTCGGGCATCAACAACGCGGCCAACCTGGGTGACGACGTGATCTATTCGGGCACCGTGTCGGCGGCGATGGAAGGGCGCTTTCTGGGCCTGCCGGCGATCGCCGTCTCGCTGGTCAGCCGCGATCATCGCGGCGAGCACTATGCCTCGGCGGCCAATGCGGTGATGGCGCTGATGCAGCAGCTGTTGGTCGATCCGCTGCCGGCCGACACCATTTTGAACGTCAACGTGCCCGATCGCCCGTGGGATGAGATTCGCGGCTTCGAGGTCACCCGGTTGGGCAAGCGACACAAGTCCTCGCCGTGCATCGAGCAGCGCGACCCGCGCGGCAAGCCGATCTGGTGGATTGGTCCATCGGGCGAGGTCGACGACGACAGCCCCGGCACCGACTTTGACGCCGTGCGTCGTGGCTTTATTTCCGTGACGCCGATCCATACCGACCTGACGCGTTATCAGGCGCTGGAGAAGGTCAGCTCCTGGGCCGATGCGCTGGCCATGGAGCGGGGGCACGGCGCATGAGGCTGCATGCATTGCCCGAATCGAAGCTGCGCGGCGAGGGCATGACCTCGCAGCGTGCCCGCGACCGCCTGGCCACTCGTCTCAAGGACGAAGGCATTGGCGACCTGCGCGTACTGGAGGTAATCCGGCGCCTGCCCAGGCATCTGTTCATCGATGAGGCGCTGGCCTCGCGGGCCTACGAAAACACCGCGCTGCCGATCGGTCACGGCCAGACCATTTCGCAGCCCTGGGTGGTCGCGCGCATGACCGAGGCGCTGATCGAAAACGGCCTGCCCGAACGTGTGCTGGAAGTGGGGACTGGCTCCGGCTATCAGGCGGCTGTGCTGGCTTCGCTGGGCGTGCAGGTGCACACCGTCGAGCGTATCGAGGAACTGCTGCGCCAGGCGCGTCGGCGCTTTCGCCAATTGGGCCTGGAAGTGCGTTCGCGCCACGATGACGGCAATCTGGGCTGGTCGGACGAAGCGCCGTTCGATGCCATCATCCTGACCGCCGCCGGCGAAGGCATCGCACGCCAGCTTTCCGAGCAGCTCAAGCCCGGCGGCGTGCTGGTGGCGCCGGTGGGGCCGTCGGGGCAGCAGGTATTGTGGCGGCTGCGCAAGAACGAAGATGAGAGCCTGGACACCGAGCAACTGGGCGAGGTGAGTTTCGTGCCGCTGCTTGGCGGTCTGGCCTGATGGCGCACAGCGTCGTGGCGATAGGAATCGACTGACTGATGCGACTTTTCAAGCCGCTATACGAGCGTGCCCTGGTTTGGGCCGGACATCCGCACGCCGAGCGCTATCTGGCCGGGCTTTCATTTGTCGAGGCCTTCATTTTCCCGATTCCGCCCGAGGTGATGCTGGCGCCGATGGCGCTGGCCAAGCCGCAGCGTGCGTTTCGTTACGCGCACATCAGCCTGATTTTTGCGCTGCTGGGCTCGCTGGTGGGCTACGCGCTGGGCCACTACGCCTTCGAGGCGTTACGTCCGTTGCTTGAGCATCTGCACCTGATGGCGCCGATCGAGCAGGGCGTGGGAACGCTGCGCAAGCAGATGACCGAGCATTGGCTGGGCTTGCTGCTGGTGTTGGTCCTGGCTGCCATTCAGCCGGTGGTGCCGATGAAGTTCATCACCTGGGCCTCGGGTATCGTCGGCGTGCCGGTGCTGCCGTTTCTGGCCTGCATGGCGATTGGCCGCGGCAAACGCTTGTATCTGCTGGCCTTGTTGATTCGTCTGTTTGGCAAGCGTGCCGAGCAGGTGCTGCATAAATACGTGGAATGGTTCGGCTGGGCGGCGCTGGTGCTGCTGGTCGGCCTGGGGGTCTGGTGGTTCGGTTTTCGATGAAATCTACACGCGGTCTGGCTATGCTCAAGCGCATGTCCGATGTTGCTTCCTTGGTGTGGGGCCGGCGGCAGTGCTTGCCGCTGCTGGCGGTGGTGTGCGCGATGCTGGCCGGTTGTTCACCGCCTTCGCTGACCCGCTCGGTAGTGGTGCAGCGCACTCGCCATGGCACGCCGGTGCACGCCAAGGGGCATGTGCACAATGACACCTACACGGTGGTGCGCGGGGACACGCTGTATTCCATTGCGTTTCGCGTGGGCGAGGACTTTCGCGACATCGCGCGCTGGAATGGCATCTCCTCGCCGTACATCATTCATCCTGGGCAGAGCCTGCGCCTGACCGCGCCGGCGCACCGCCTGGCAAGCCGTCCTTCCGCGCCCGTGTTCCGGCCAGTGCATTCGTCTGGCCAGGCCGGCGAAACCGTGGTCAAGGCGGGTAGCCATGCCGGTGTCCATGTGGCCGGCACGGCCGCCGCCGTAGCCACTGCCACGCCGGCGCCACCCACACCGCTGGCTACGCCTGGTGCGCAGCCCAGCACCGAAGCCAAAACGCCGGTGAAGGCCGATGCCAGCACGCACAGTGCCGGTGGCATCAGCTGGCAATGGCCGGCCGGTGGCAAGCTGATTCGCGGCTACCACGCATCCGATGCGATTCCTGGCATCCAGATTGCCGGCCATGCCGGTGATCCGGTGCGCGCCGCGGCCGAAGGCACCGTGGTGTATTCGGGCAACGGGCTGGTCGGTTACGGTGAGCTGATCATCATCAAGCACTCGGACGAATACCTGTCGGCCTACGGTCACAACAGCAAGCGACTGGTCAAGGAAGGCGAGCACGTCAAGGCCGGTCAGCTGATTGCACGCATGGGCGCCAGCGGCGCGTCGCGGGTGGAATTGCAGTTCCAGATCCGTCGCAGCGGCAAACCGGTCGATCCGTCCAGTTACTTGCCGTCGCGCTGAGGCGCGGCGCATCTCACACAAAAAAGGCCCGCATCAGCGGGCCTTTTTTACACGCCGTGTGTCAGGCGCTAGCTGCCGAGAATAAAGGCGGCCACGACGCGACGGCCTTCGCCGGCCAGCACCGAATGGGTGCGCGCGGCGGCGGCGTTGTCCATCGCCTCAAGGCCCACGCCGCGCTTGAGAAACGCCGCCAGCACCTCGGTGGGCGGAAAACGCTGCGTGCGCCCGGTGCCCAGCAATACGACCTCGGGTTCCAGCTCCAGAATGGGGCTGGCATGTTCGGCGCGCATCTGCGTGACATCGGTGACCGGCCAGTCCTCGACGATCTCGCTCATGCCCAGCACAAAGCTGCGCGTAAGCGTACGGTCGACCACGGTGATGCCGGTGTCGTCGACGCGTTTGACGAACAGGTAGTCGTCGGGGCGTTCGAGCGTCAGTTCCATGCAGGCCTCCGGAGGCGGGGAAGGGGAGCCGGTAGCGTGGCGGTCAGCGTGGCAACGCCAGCTTGGGTTCCTTCTCGTTACGGCGGAACAGGCTGGCGGTGCGGCCGATCTGCTGAACCACTTCGGCGCCGGTCGCCTCGACCAGGGCGTCGACCTGGGTCTGGCGTTCGGCGCGATCACCGGCGGAGAGTTTGACCTTGACCAGTTCGTGGTGGTCGAGCGCCAGACCAAGTTCCTTGGTCACCGCCTCGGTGACGCCTTTGGCGCCCAGCAGGATGACCGGACTCAGGTCGTGGCAAAGGCCGCGCAAATAGCGGCGCTGGGCGTTGGAAAGTGGCATGGTGTTCAGCTTATAGGTCGCGGCAAATGGACCATAAAGGGTATCATGCCGGACACTGAATCAAGGCATCCGGAAGCATAGACAGGCATGGCGCGCAGCAAGAGCAGTTCCCGCTGGTTGCGGGAGCACTTCGATGATGTCTACGTCAAGCGCGCACAGGCCGAGGGCATGCGCTCGCGGGCAGCATTCAAGCTGGAAGAATTGCTCGACCGCGACAAGCTGCTCAAGCCGGGCATGACCGTGGTCGATCTGGGCGCCGCCCCGGGCGGGTGGTCGCAGCTGGTGCGCCGCGAGCTGGGCGATGCCGGGCGAATTGTCGCACTGGACATCCTGCCCATGCAGGGTATTGGCGGCGTGGACTTCATTGAGGGCGATTTTCGCGAGGATGAGGTCCTGAAACAGCTGGAGGACACGCTGGATGGGGCGCAGGTAGATCTTGTGCTCTCGGACATGGCCCCCAATATGAGCGGAGTGGCGGTGACCGATCAGATCCGCGCGATGCATCTTGCCGAGCTGGCGCTGGATTTTTGCCGTGGTCAGCTCAAGCCTGGTGGTGCGTTTCTGATCAAGCTTTTCCAGGGCGCCGGATTTGATGATTATCTACGTGACTTGCGCGCCAGTTTTCAGCGCGTGACGATGCGTAAACCCAAGGCCTCGCGGGCGCGTTCCCGGGAGACCTACGCACTGGCCACGGGGTATCGCCCTTAAATGGCCGGTCAAAGAAGCGAGATTCGCGCATGAACGAAACAGCGAAAAATTTGTTGCTCTGGCTGGTTATCGCCGTGGTGCTGCTGGCGGTGTTCCAGAGCTTCAACCCCCACGGATCGAATTCGCAGCAGATGGATTACTCCACGTTCTCCCAGCAGGTGGAGAACGGCAATGTTTCCAGCGCCACGATCAGCTCCGACACGCCGCCGGTGGTCACTGGCCAGCTGCGCGACGGCAGCCATTTCCGCACCGTGGTGCCGCTGATCGGCATCACCTCGTCAGACCTGCTCAAGCAATTGTCCAAAAATGGCGCCAGCGTGCGTCAGAAGCCAGCCGACAATGGTTTTTCGCTGATCAGCCTGCTGATCAACTGGCTGCCGATCATCATCTTCGTCGCGGTGCTGATCTGGTTCATGCGCCAGATGCAATCTGGTGGCGGTGGCCGCGGTGCCATGAGTTTTGGCCGTTCGCGCGCCAAGTTGCAAGGCGAGGATCAGGTCAAGGTCAACTTCACCGACGTCGCCGGCTGTGACGAGGCCAAGGACGAGGTCGGCGAACTGGTCGAGTTCCTGCGCGATCCGTCCAAGTTCCAGAAGCTGGGCGGCAAGATTCCGCGCGGCGTGTTGATGGTCGGCCCGCCCGGTACCGGCAAGACGCTGCTGGCCAAGGCGATCGCTGGCGAAGCCAAGGTGCCGTTCTTCTCGATTTCCGGCTCGGACTTCGTGGAAATGTTCGTCGGCGTCGGCGCCAGCCGTGTGCGCGACATGTTCGAGCAGGCCAAGAAGCACGCGCCGTGCATCATCTTCATCGACGAGATCGACGCCGTCGGCCGTCATCGTGGCGCCGGTCTTGGCGGCGGTCACGATGAGCGCGAGCAGACGCTGAACCAGCTGCTGGTCGAGATGGATGGTTTCGAGGGAGGCGAGGGCGTCATCGTCATCGCCGCCACCAACCGTCCCGACGTGCTCGATCCGGCGCTGTTGCGCCCGGGCCGCTTCGACCGCCAGGTGGTGGTCGGCCTGCCCGATGTGAAGGGCCGCGAGCAGATCCTCAAGGTGCATCTGCGCAAGGTGCCGATGCATACCGATATCGATGCCATGCTGATTGCGCGTGGCACACCGGGCTTTTCCGGCGCCGATCTGGCCAACCTGGTCAACGAGGCGGCGCTGTTCGCGGCACGTGAGAATGCACGCGAAGTGCGCATGAGCCACATGGAGAAGGCCAAGGACAAGATCCTGATGGGTGCCGAGCGCCGCTCCATGGCCATGAGCGAGGACGAGAAGAAGCTCACCGCCTATCACGAGGCCGGCCATGCCATTGTCGGCCGCCTGGTGCCCGAGCACGATCCGGTCTACAAGGTCACCATCATCCCGCGCGGCCGCGCGCTGGGCGTGACCATGTACCTGCCGGAAAACGACAAGTACAGCCTCAACAAGACCGCCATCGAGTCGCAGCTGTGTTCGCTGTACGGTGGCCGCGTCGCCGAGGAGCTGATCTTCGGCGCCGACAAGGTGACCACGGGCGCCTCCAACGATATCGAGCGTGCCACCTCGATGGCCCGCAACATGGCGACCAAGTGGGGCCTGTCCGAGCTGGGTCCGGTGACCTACGGCGAGGACGAGGATGAGGTCTTCCTGGGTCGCTCGGTGACCCAGCACAAGAACGTCTCCAACGAGACCGCGCGCAGGATCGACGAGGTGGTGCGTACCATTCTGGATACCGCCTACGCGCGCAGCACGCAGCTGCTCAACGACAACATCGACAAGCTGCACCTGATGGCTGAAGCGCTGCTGCAGTACGAGACCATCGACGCCAACCAGATCAACGAGATCATGGAAGGCCGACGCCCGGGTCCGCCGGCCGACTGGGACGCCGATTCCGGGCGCGGCAACGGCCCCAAGCCGACGCCGCCCAGCGGTGACGCCTCTCCGGCGGGCAAGGTGGGCGATCCAGCGGCCCAGACCTGAGCGTCCATGCCCCGATCAGGTGCATCGACATGAAAAAGCCCCGCTTCGGCGGGGCTTTTTCATTGCAAATCAGCGCGGCGCGCGCTGAAGGATAGCCGGATCACAACCCACGCGACGGCACGAGCGTGAGGCCACGCCATCACTCAAGGCCTGTTCGAACAGCGGCGACATACCCGCCAGCACACGTGCCGAAAGACGATCGCCGCGGCGCTGCCAGCGGCTTCGACCCAGCAGGTCGTTGGCCCAATCGGGCATCAGGGCGGCGCCAGCATGCAGGAACAGCTCGCGCGAAAGCCCGGCAACAGGTACCGGCAGACGAATGGCGCCAAGCACGCGAAGCACCTCGCGCGAGCGCTCATCGCAGCGCAATTGCGGCATGACTGCGTCGAAGTAGTGCGCGATCTGGGCGGCGCTGGATGGCACTGCACGTGCGCCCAAGGCCTCGGCAATGCGGCGCACCTCGTCGTAGTAGCGGTCGACCTGTGCGGCATTGAGCGGACGGCCGCTGTAACGCTGAAAGCCGCGCAGGAAGCCGTAGGCCTCGGTCACGTGCACCCAGGTTAGAAGCGCCGGATCATCTGCGGCGTAGGGCAGGCCGTCGGCGGTGATACCCGTCACTCGGGTATGGATCGCGCGCACGCGCTCGATCAGCGCCTGGGCTGCGGCGGTGGGAGCATAGGTAGTGCCGCCGACAAAAGCGGTGGTACGACGCAGGCGCCCGACCAGATCATCGCGGAAATTGGAGTGATCCCACACACCCGCCAGCGCGCGCGGGTGCAGTGTCTGCAGCATCAGCGCCTGCAGGCCGCCGGCCAGCATGCCCGGAAAGCATGCATGCACACGCCAGGTGACCGTCTCGGGCCCGAACAGGCCGGGATCGCCCTCGGGTTGGTCATAATCGATGCGGGTGCTCGCTTCACGGGGAAACGCGCTCAGCACCCAGTGGCGGATGCGTTCGCGCAGGGCGGCACTCAAGGGGCGCGCAGGCATGGGCGGATCGACGGCGACGAATGGAAAGCACCCAGCATAACCTGCCAGGTGCCTTTCGCTCAGAACAGGTCGATGCTGCCGGTGCTGGTCGGCTGCAGCTCGCCCTGACGCACCAGTGACTCAAACGCGTAGGTGCGGTTGCGACCCTGGTTCTTGGCGAAGTACAGCGCCTTGTCGGCCCGGTCGAGCACGATATCCGGGTGATCGTGTGTACCGATGCAGGCAAAGCCCAGGCTGACGGTGACGCGTCCCACCTGCGGGAAATCCATGGCTGCCACACGGGAACGGAACACTTCGAGCATCTCGAACACGCTCTGCTCGGTGCCGTTTTCGATCAGTACCACGAACTCTTCGCCGCCGAAGCGGAACAGGGCGTCGGGAGCGTGAAAGCAGGCGCGCATGGTGCGTGCCAGCAGCAGGATGACCTCGTCGCCATAGACGTGCCCGTAGGTGTCGTTGATGCGCTTGAAGTGGTCGATGTCCAGCAATACCAGCCACGAGGTATGGGCGTCGGCGAGGCCTTCCTGGTTGCGCTGGCGTGCCAAATGCCGCTGCAGGTGGCGATCGAACGTGCGCCGGTTGTAGAGGCCGGTCAGCTTGTCGCGTTCGCTGTCTTCCAGCAGCGCCATGTAGTTGGCGTAGATGCGTGCGAAGCCTTCGGTGAGCAGGCGGGCCTGCCCCAGGTGCTCGCGCGTCACTCGAAGGCACAGCACGCCGAATTCGCGTGCATCCTGCCGTAACGGGGTGCAGATGCGGGCCATAGGCATCTGCGATTCGACCACGGTCTGCTGCAGGTGCTCGCAACGTTGCAGGGTTGCGCGCTCTTCGCCGCTTGGCTCTTCATGGTCAACGCCGATGCCAAATATGCCGCTGGCATCCTGCGCGCAGCGAACTACGGTGGCCGGCTGGTCGGTTTCCAAGTGGTCGTGCCGGTACAGCATGACTTCGCTGGCGCCTGTCAGCTGCGCCAGTGACAGCACCAGACTGTGATCAAGGGCATCAAAATCGCGATGGCGCGTGATATCGGCCACCGAGGTCAGCAACTGGCCCGAGGCAGACGTGGCTGGCATGGCTGGAACCATGTCCAGGAGCTGCGATGTGGCGCCACGCGATCTTTCGGCGGCAGGCTTGAGAGTAGGCGTCGCGTCCGGCGACAAGGATGAGGCAGACACCAGGGCTGTTTCCGTATTTCACTTCATGCCAGTGGCCGGCCTTGCCTGAATTTACAAGACATTGACCGGAGCGATGGGGTGCAGGGAGAAACGGGGGCGGCGTGTACAGCGTAGCCAATCGTTTTTACAGCTGGTTGCACCGGGCGGGCTGCTACACCCGGGTCGATCCATTGACCGTGCCAACGAATACTAATAACACGTGTATGTATCAATGTGCCATTAGCCGTCGTTTTGTGACGTGTTTGGTGTTCGTAGTGTGATATATATCTCACATCAAGACTTGAATAATTTCAGCCGCGCATCTCCGTGCGGGCCAGGTATATGGGCTGGGGAGGCCTGTGTGATGGCTCGCAAGGAATGCTGGCTGGCTTATTGCAAATGAGGTGTGGATATCGTCCGGCCGGCGCTCGATTGTGCCTTGCGGTATCAGGGCGACACCACGCCTGGAGCTGCCGTGCTGGTACATCATTACAATCTTGCGCTGGTTGCGGTATCCGTGACCATCGCCATCGTCAATTCATACGTGTCATTCAGTGTCATCGGTCGCATCCTGCACAGCCGGGGCTGGCAGGCATCTGCGTGGGTGACGCTGGGTGCCATGGCCATGGGCTTTGGCGTGTGGTCGATGCATTTCGTCGGCATGCTGGCTTTCGACATCGGCACACCACTGGGATACAGCACCGGCCTGACCTTGCTCTCCGTCGTGCCGGCGATATTGGCTGCTGGCATCGTGTGCCGGCAGATGGCCTCGCCAAAGATCACCACGGCGAGTCTGGCGCTGGCCGGAACGGTGATGGGAGCGGGTGTCGGTGCCATGCACTACACCGGCATGGCGGCGATGCGGATGTCGCCGTCCATCGTGTGGGACTGGGCCATCGTCGTCTTGTCGGTGCTGTTTGCTGTGGCGGGTTCCATTGCCTCGCTGGCCGTGGGTGTGAGAGTGGGGCTGGAGCGGCGGCGCTCACGCCGGGTCGCCTGGCGTATCGCCGCATCGGTGGTAATGGGTTGCACCGTCTCGGGCATGCACTATCTGGGTATGGCGGCCGCGGGGTTGCGTCAGGGAGCCCTCTGTCTTACGGCGCACGACCTGGTGCATGGGCGCTGGCTGGCCATGGTCGTGACGGTCGTCGCGCTGGGCGTACTGGTATCCACTGCGCTGATGGCGCTGGCGCACCAGCGCGTGCAGCGACACTCGCGCCGCATGGATGTGGAATTGGAGCAGGCGCGCAGTGCTCTGCACTTCCAGGCCTTTCACGACACCCTGACGGGGTTGCCCAACCGCGCCATGATGATGGAGAAGCTGCGCGATGCATTGCAGCGCCAGGAGCACTCCCCGGTCGCGGTGATGTTCATCGACCTTGATGGGTTCAAGACCATCAATGACTCGTTGGGCCATGAGGCGGGCGATATGTTCCTGTGTTCGGTGGCCGCCGCTTTGCGCAACAGCGTGCGGGAGCGTGACACCGTGGCCCGCTTTGGCGGCGACGAGTTCGTGATTGCGCTGGAACGCTTTGGCGGCATGGACAACCTGGTGCGCATATGCCGCAAGATCCTCGATCTGGTGTCGCGTCCGGTGGTCATGGATGGTCATCCAATGACCGTGTCGCCTTCCATTGGTGTGGCCCTGGCCCCGCGCGACGGCAACGATGCCGAAACCCTGCTTCGCAATGCCGATGCCGCCATGTATGCGGTGAAGGAGACCGGCAAGGCGGATTTTCGTTTCTTCGAACGCGGCATGCATGAAATGGCGCGTGAGCGTCTGACCCTGACCATGGACCTGCGCGATGCGCTGATGCGTGAGCAGATCCGGGTGGTCTATCAGCCCAAGTGGTCGCTATCCAGTGGTCAAGTGGTTGGTGTCGAGGCGCTGGCACGTTGGCACCATAACGAACGTGGCGAAGTGCCGCCGCTGGTTTTCGTGCCGGTGGCCGAGCGTTCGGGCATGATCTCGATGCTGGGCGAGCAGGTATTAAAGCAGGTGCTGCGTCAGGTCGAACGTTGGGATGACGAGGGTTTGCACGTCGACTATGTGACGATCAATCTCTCGCTGCAGGAATTGCGCGCGCCCGCCTTTGCCGATCGGCTGTGCCGGCTGGTGCAAGAGCACGAGGTGGACCCGGCGCGGATCCGTTTTGAGATTACCGAGTCAACGGCGATGCGCGATCCCGAGCAGATGCTCGATCAGTTGCGTGATCTGCGTGATCGGGGATTTTCACTGCTGGTGGATGACTTCGGCACGGGCTATTCCAGCCTGCAGTATCTGCGTCAGATGCCGGTTAGCACGATCAAGATCGATCAATCATTCGTGCGCGGCAGTCAGCAGAATTTTGCCGATCGGGAGATTACCGAAGCGATCGTCGCGCTGGCCAAGAAACTGCATCTGGAAACCGTGGCTGAGGGCGTGGAAACCCAGGCTCAGGTCAACTGGCTGCGCGACTTGGGGTGCGACGTGGCACAAGGCTTTTTCTTCAATCCACCGATGGCGCCCGAGGCCCTGGGCGAAGTGCTGCGCCGGGGCGCCTGCGCTCTTTCCTGAGCGCTGGCGCCTGCTTTCAGAAGCGGTCGACGCTGGCGATATCCCAATCATGCTGCCAGTGTTTGGGCACCGGCCCGCTCAGGAACTCGCCCTCGCGAGCATAATAGAACAGCTCATCATAGGCCTCGGCCACACCGGCCGAGGCGCGGCGATAGATGCGATCCGGGCCAAGATCCTCCGGGCGCGAACAGCCCAGCGCGCCACACAGTTCCTTGAAACTGCTGATGGTGTTCTTGTGATAGCGCATCACATGCTGGGCGCGGTCATCCACATTGAGCGCGCGCGCACGTTTGGGGTCCTGCGTGGCCACGCCGGTGGGGCAGGTGTTGGTGTGGCAGCGCATGGCCTGGATGCAGCCGACGGCAAACATCATCGGCCGCGCCACGTTGCAGACGTCGGCGCCCAGCGCGATCTTCATCACCATGTCGAAGCCTGAAACGACTTTGCCGCTGGCGATAAGGCGAATGTCCTTGCGCAGGTCCAGGCCGGTCAGCAGGCTGTGCACGAAGGGCAGTGCTTCGTTGATGGTAAGGCCGATGTTGTCGGAAAGCTCGATGGGCGCGGCGCCGGTACCACCCTCGGCGCCATCGATGGTGATGAAGTCCGGACGCACTCCGGTATCGAGCATGGCCTTGCAGATGCCCATGAATTCGCTGCGCCGACCCACACACAACTTGAAGCCCACCGGCTTGCCGTTGCACAGCTTGCGAAGGCGCACGATGAAGTCCATCAGCTCGCGCGGCGTGGAAAATTCCGGGTGCGAGGCGGGCGACAGACAGTCCTCGTTTTCGGGCACTTCGCGCACCTGTGCAATCTGTTTGTTGACCTTCGATGCCGGCAACATGCCGCCATGACCGGGCTTGGCGCCCTGCGAGATCTTGATCTCGATCATGCGGATTTCGTCCTTGTTCGACTTGGTGGCGAACTCGGCGTCATTGAAGCGACCTTCTTTGGTGCGGCAGCCGAAGTAGCCCGAACCGATTTCCCAGATCACGTCTGCGCCGTATTCCAGATGGTAGGGAGTGAGGCCGCCTTCGCCGGTATCCTGGGCAAAGCCGCCCAGCTTCGCGCCCTGGTTCATCGCCAGCACCGCATTGCTTGATAGCGCGCCAAAGCTCATCGCCGAGATGTTCATGCGCGAGCTGTTATAGGGCTTGGTGCATTGCGGCCCACCGATGGTCACGCGCATGCAGTCATCGTTAACGTCTTTGACGGAAATCGAATGCAGGGCAAAGTTGAAGCCCTCCGCATCAACGTCGTACTCGGTTCCAAAAGGGTGCGTGCCAGCGTTCCCGGCGCCGCGCGACTTGATCAGGTCGCGCTGCTGGCGGTTGAACGGACGGCCGCTCTTGTCATCTTCCAGAAAATACTGGCGAATCTCCGGACTGATGAATTCCATCACGTAGCGGATGTGGCCGATGACCGGATAGTTGGACAGTACGTTGTGGGTGGAGAAAACGTCATATACGCCCAGCCCAATCAGTGGCACCACCACGATCAAGGCGTACAGCGCGCCTGGGTGCCAGGGCGCCAGCGCCGCGATGGCGGCCAAAGCCAGCACACTCAGTACGTAGAAGACGATTCGCCACATGGATCAGGCTCCTTGCATGGATGCGGCGGGCAGTGCCGACCGCCGTTGACAGGTGTATTCACCAAGGATGCACCGGCGCCCGTCATGTCGCAGTGAAATGTGAACGAGACGGGTGAACATAGAGTCGCCATTCATTTGCCCGTCCCCATGATGGCCATCAACCCAACCAAGATGGAGGCAACGCTCATGAATGATCGAGCCGAATGGAATACCGTCTGGGAAGGCGATATCGAGCAGCGCTCGCTGAGCATCGAACGCAACCCCGAGTCGGGCTTTTACAAAGTTCAGGCTACCCAGAACCGCCACGATGAGGGCATTGCCTATCAGGAAGGCAAGGACTACGCCCACGTCAGTCCCGCCAGCAAGGGTGAAGCAGTGGAAGCAGAGGCGTCCTCGCCGCAGATGCTCAAGGAGGTGCTGACCGAGATGCATTTTTCCACCGAGGCGGTAAATCAGGTATTGGACAGGGCGGATATCAAGGCATGAACAGGCACTGCGAAGGCAGTGGCATGGCTCCGGCGTCACAGCAGTATGTGGCGCCGGTTTTGTGTGGGCCTGTCACCGGGATCCGGGCATGAGCGTGCCCGCCGGTCCGGCAGCCCTCCCCAAGGTTTGCTCGGCGTATGATGAACATGGGCGATTGCGGGGTGGATGGGCGGTCAGCGCCATGGCACGTCAGCAGATCAATACCGAGCGAGCAATGATCGGGCGGCTGCACCGTCTGCGCGCACTGGGACTTGGTCTGGGCGCGGTTTGCGTGGGGGGTACCCTGGCACAGCTCGGTGCCCCCTGGTGGGCTTGGTTGCTGCTGGCCTTGCAAGGGTTGCTCTGGCCGCATGCGGCACGCTGGTTGGCGCTGCATTCGCGTTCACCACGCGAGGCCGAGTTTCGACATCTGGTTCTCGACTGTGCGGCCGGTGGCGCCTGGGTCGCCGCCATGCAGTTCAGCCTGGTGCCGTCGGCGGTAACCGTCGCCATGCTGGCGATGGCCTGCGTCAGCACGGGGGGCTGGCGGCAACTTTTGCACGCCTTGAGTGCCCAGGTGATTGCTTGTGCGGGCGTGGCGGCGCTCAACAATTTTGCCGCCCAGCCGCAGAGCACCGTGCTGGAGATGCTGGCGGCGTTGCCGTTGCTGATGTTGTATCCGGTGGCCGTGGCATCGGCAACCTATCGACTGGCGCTGCGTTTTCGCAACCAGAATCGGTTGCTGGCCAAGCTCAACCGGACCGAAGCGCTGACCGGTCTGCCCAATCGACGCTATTGGGAAGAGGTCGCCACGACGGAGCTGGCACGGGTGCAACAGGGTCATGGCAGCGCCGTTTTGGCAATGATCGATATCGATCATTTCAAGCGCATCAACGACAGCCTTGGGCACACCACGGGTGACGCGCTGCTCCGTCGTCTGGCGCAGATTGTGCGCGGCTGTATTCGCAAGGGCGATACCCCTGGCCGCTATGGGGGTGACGAATTTGGGCTGGTCATGCCCAACATCGGCCTGCGCGATGCGGAAGTCATCGCCGAGGCCATTCGTAGCCGCGCGGCCGCCTGCCTGGATGAAGAGGGCGTGCGCTGGACGGTGAGCATCGGTCTTGCCGAAGCAAGTGCCGATACGCTGGACACCTTGAGCTGGATCAGCGGTGCCGATGCCGAGCTGTATCGTGCCAAATCCCAGGGGCGTAACCGGGTTTGCTCGGCGCCCGCCGAGCTGGGCGAATCACGCACTTCATCCTGAGCTGGCCGCACGGGCCACGCTTGCTTTGGGTTAAGCTGACCGGCCTTAGCCACAGCCGGATGTTCGCATGCTTGTCACCCTGTTGCTGATTGCCGCGACCGGCATCGTGTCGTTCATGGCCTTCAGCCGTGCCTCGCTGACCCAGCGTCTGGTGTTGTGGCCGCCGGCGATTCAGCGAGGCCAGGCCTATCGCCTGCTCAGCTACGGTCTGGTGCATGCAGACATGCAACACCTCTTGTTCAACATGATCACGCTGTTCTTTTTCGGTCGAGCCATCGAGGGCTTCTTTGCCGAGCGTATCGGTGAACTGGGGTTTGCGCTGTTCTATGCCAGTGCCTTGATCGTGTCGATCGCCCCCAGTTACCTAAAGCATCGCCGTGATGGCGCCTACATCAGTATGGGGGCGTCGGGAGCCGTGTCGGCGGTGCTGTTTGCCTTCATCCTGCTTTCGCCATGGTCGCTGATTTTCGTTTTCATCGTGCCGCTGCCGGCCATTCTCTACGCCGCCATGTATGTGGGTTACTCGATATGGGCCGAGCGCCGCGGCAATGACAATGTCAATCACAGTGCGCATCTGTGGGGTGGGCTGTACGGCATCATATTCACGCTGCTGATGGAGCCGCGCGTGGGCGGTGTATTCCTGACACGCCTGCTGCACCCTTCCTTTGGCTGAACAGCGGTTGGGAGGGCTCAGACCTCTTTCATCATCGGGCGGCTATAAACGCCGGTATGAGCATCTCTGACGCCCGGGATCAGGGGACCGGACCAGAAACACCCCAGGACGCGACCGCACTAGCACCGGACGCGCCATTTTTTATCGTGCTCAACGGAGGTTCCGGCAGCGACGGGCTCGATGAGCGCAAGCAGCATGTGGCACGCGTGCTCGAGCAGGCCGGGCGTCGGCATGAATTTCTGATTACCAGCACGCCGTCGGAGCTGCCGGATCTGGCCACGCAGGCCTGCAAGAAGGCCCACGCCGAAAACGGCGCGGTGGTGGTGGCCGGTGGCGATGGCTCCATCAATACGGTAGTCAAGCAGATACTGGGCAGTGACGTACCACTGGGCCTGCTGCCACAGGGAACCTTCAACTACAACGGTCGTAACCGCGGCATCCCCGAGGAATTGGAGGACGCCGTGCGCGCGCTGTTGCGTGCGCACGTTGAGCCGGTGCAGGTCGGGAGGGTCAATGACGAAGTGTTCATGGTCAATGCCAGCCTGGGCCTGTATCCGCAGTTGCTGGAAGACCGAGAGGGCTTCAAGCAACGCTTCGGGCGCAGCCGGCTGGTGGCGATGGTGTCCGGGCTGGTGTCGCTGCTGCGCGACTACCATCGCCTGAGCCTGGAGGTCGAGTGCGACGGTGACCGACAGGTACTGGAAACCAGCACGCTGGTGGTCGGCAACAATCGTCTGCAACTGGAGCAGATCGGCATCGACAGCGCCGCCCAGGTCGAGCAGGGGCGACTGGTCGGTATCGCGGTGAGCCCGATCGGAGCACCATCGCTGCTCTGGCTGGCGTTGCGCGGGCTTATGGGCCGGCTGGGCGATGACGACAACGAGCGCACCGTGGTGTTTCGCGAGCTTTGCGTGCGCTCACTGGGGCGGCGCAAGCATCACGGCCATATCAAGGTGGCCGTCGATGGTGAACTGTGCAAGATGTCGCTGCCGCTGCGCTTTCGTGTCGATCCATCGCCCCTGCAGTTGTTGGTTCCACACGCCGACGATGCGCGGCGGGAGGCGCCGTGAGTCAGCTGCTGCAGATCTCCGATACGCACTTTGGCACCGAGCGCCCGCAGGCGGTGGAGGCGTTGTTGCGCCTGGCGCGTGATCTCAAGCCCGACGTGGTGGTGATTTCAGGCGATATCACCCAGCGCGCGCGCCGCGACCAGTTTCGCGCCGCCGGTCATTTCGTCGAGCGCCTGCCGGAAAGCGCCCGTGTGATTGTGCCCGGCAATCACGATATCCCGCTCTACAATTTATACGCCCGGCTGTCACAACCCTACGCCGGCTATCGGCGAGTGTTCGGACGCGATCTGGAGCCGGTCTGGGAAAGTGACGACATGCTGGTGGTGGGGCTCAATACCACCCGCTACTACCGGCACAAGGACGGTGAGATTTCCGCCTCGCAGGTCGGGCGGGTCTGCGCCATGCTGGCCGAATCGCCCGAGTCGCAGCTGCGCGTGGTGGTCACCCACCAGCCGATGCATGTGATTCGGCCCACTGACGAGGCCAATCTGTTGCACGGTGCCGAGGAGGCCGCCTACGCCTTGGTGGGAGCGGGCGTGGACGTGTTGATGGGCGGGCATATTCACCTGCCATACGCGCGGCCGCTGCGCGAGCGCTATCCGGAGTTGCCACGCGATGCCTGGGTGGTACAGGCAGGCACGGCGGTATCGCATCGCCTGCGTGGTGACATTTCCAATTCGGTCAACACCATTTCCTACGACGCGCGCATGCGCCCGCTCAACTTTCTTTCAAGGCGCTGGGACTACGACCAGGCCAATGATGCTTTCGTTGAGGCCGAGCGACGGCTGATCGACCTGGACCGTGGTGGAGTTGCCCACCATCCGGCCGAGGCGCGCAGCGCCTGAACCGGCGCCATCGGTTCACACCGATACAACATTCCCTTCGCGCCGCTCTGGCGTGCTGGCCCCCAGCATGGAACCCGACGCACCGGCAGCGACGGCGCTGCCGCGTGTTTCCCCCGTCACACGCAATCTACGCGAGGTATTCCATGAGCCGCACGATCGAGAACAAGAAAGTCGCCATTGTGGCCACCCACGGCTTTGAGCAGTCCGAGCTGGAGCAGCCGCTCAAGGCGCTGCGCGAAGCCGGCGCCCAGGTGCATGTGGTGTCGCCCGAGAGCGGCAAGATTCAGGGTTTTGAGCACACCGAGAAGGGCCGCGAAGTGGGTGTGGACAAGGCCGTGGCCGACGTGTCGGCCGACGACTACGATGCGCTGGTGATTCCCGGTGGCCTGTTCAATCCCGACCAACTGCGCCATAACGATCAGGTACTGAGCTTCGCCAAGGGCTTCTTCAAGGCGGGCAAGCCGGTTGGCGCGATCTGCCATGGTCCCTGGGTGCTGATCAATGCCGAGCTGGTGCAGGGGCGCAAGATGACCTCCGTCGGCTCGATCCAGAAGGATCTCGCCAACGCCGGTGCCGACTGGGTCGATCAGGAAGTGGTGGTCGACAAGGGGCTGGTCACCAGTCGTACGCCGAAGGACCTGCCGGCCTTCTGCAGCAAGCTGATCGAGGAGATTGCCGAAGGCAAGCACGCCGGGCAGAAGCGTTCGGCCGCCTGACCTTGGCAAGACCTGGAGCATCCTTTCGGTTCAGAGTGTCGGAAGGAATGCGGCAAGGAAAAAGCGCCTGCGTTGTGCAGGCGCTTTTTTTGTACCCGCCGCGATCGCGTTACTGATCGGTGATCACCCTGGCGATGTGGTCGATGTCGTGATGCACGGAAGGCCCGATGGGGCGGCCGTGAGGGCTGAGCCGGCGTCGGTAGCGATCGAGCATGATCGAGAACGCCAGGTGCTGGCCCGAAGCATCGGTGACATAACCTGACAATGCATAGCTGAAGCGCAGTGTGCCGGTCTTGGCGTGCATGTTGCCGGCCGCGCGCGTGTGACGTAGCCGATAGCGCAGCGTGCCATCGACGCCGGCCGTGGGCATGGCATCGTGATAGACCTGATAGAACGGTTGCCTGGCCGCCCAGTGCAGCAGCTGGGTGGTGGCGAATGGGCTGACCAGGTCCTTGCGCGACAAGCCGCTGCCCTCCTCGAACATGGCCTGATCCGGGCCAATGCCGGCGGTGCCGAGCAGCTCGCGCAGCGCGCACAGCCCCCAGCCTTCGCTGGTGTGTGGCAGGCGGCGCAGGTCACTGCAGCGCCCCATCGCCTGCTGTGTGACACCGACATCCAGCAGCAGTGTTTGCGCGTAGAGATTGTCCGAGTGCTTGAGCGTGTGATGCACCATCGCCGACAGCGGCTCGGATTGCACCTGGCCGATGGCCACGGTGCCGGGCGCATCGCTGAGCGTATCCGGATAGGGCCAATAGCGGCTGACCACATGCCCGCGCAAGGTGATGCCGTGGCGGGCCAGTGCATCGGCCAGCATGCGCCCGGCCATGCGCGCCGGATCGGGTGCCGACAGGCGGAAACTGCGCGGGGCCGAGTGCCGGTGCAGGCCGCCGTAGACATACAGCGTGTCGCTGCCGGCCGGGCGGTACAGCCCCAGGTCGTTGCGCGCCGAGCTGGGAATGTTCTGGGTCAGGTTGACCACTTTCAGGCCCAGCTTGGAAGGGCGCGTGCGCACGCTGCAGCACTGGCCATCATGCATGCCGACTCGCACCGAAAAGGCATTGCCCTTCACTGCCAGTGCGGTGGGCGATGCGGCAAACCACGACTGCAGGTCGTTGGCCTCCCAGCCCGCGCCCACACGCGGACCGCTGAAGTGGGTGGCATCGGCAATCAGGTCGCCATCCACGTGCTTCACGCCTGCGGCAGCAAGATCCTTGGCCAGCGCATCGGCCCAGGCGGTGGGGCTGCGATGATCGCTGCCCGAGCCCAGGCTGGGATCGCCGCGTCCGTACAGCACCAGGTCGCCATGCAGTACCTGCCCGCTGGGCGCGCGGGTGGCGTACAGGGAGGTGGTGATGCGGTCATCGGCGCCCAGCCGGTGCAGGGCCAGGGCGGTGGTGTAGAGCTTGGTATTAGAGGCCGGAATGAACAGCTTGTCGGCGTTGTGCGCGTACAGCACCTTGCCCGTGTCCAGTGAAATGACGCGGATGCCCCAGGTGGCGGCGGCAAAGCGGGGCTGGCTGACAAAACGGTCCAGCGCGCGCTTGATTGCACTGTCCGGCGGGTTTTCGGACGGCGCGGTGTCTAGCTTCGCTGGTGATGGGGCCGGGGCTGTGGCGTGTGGGTTCGGCTGAGGCGCCGGGGCGGTCGTGCCGCTTTCAGGTGGCGGCGTCTTGTCGGCGCCTGCATGGGCCGGCGCGGATGTTTGATGCGCGGGTGGCGTGGTGGGATGGGGTTGGGCAGGCGTGCTGGCGCAAGCGGCCAGGGCCATCGGCAATGCGGCGGCCAGGGCCGTGCCGAGCAGGCGGCGTGGGTAACAGGCAGTCACGGTCGGGCAGGTACTCCGGGCGGGTTGGGGATCACGGTTCGGGGCTGTCGAGCAGCGCCCTGAGCGTGGGCGCGATGGCCGAGCTTACTTTCAGCTGCAGCAGGTCGTCGGCACGGGTGCGGCCCAGATTGATGGCCGCGATCGGTTGGCCGCGGCGGGCGGCGGCGCGGGCGAAGCGATAGCCGGAGTAGACCATCAGCGAGGAACCCACCACCAATAGCGCATCGGCCGCTTCCAGCGCCTGGCCCGCGGCCTGCACACGTTCGCGCGGCACGCCTTCGCCAAAAAACACCACATCGGGTTTGAGAATGCCGCCGCAGATCGGGCAGGGCGGAATGCGGAAGCGGGCAAAGTCGTGGCCGTCCAGGTCGGCATCGCCGTCCGGCGCGGTGTCGGCGCTCAGCGCGGCCCACTCCGGGTTGAGATCGGCCAGCTGCGTCTGGAAGGCATCGCGTGGCGAACGGGTGTCGCACTGCATGCAGCGCACCACATCCAGGCGCCCGTGCAGATCGATCACCTGCTCGCTGCCGGCGGCCTGATGCAGACGATCGACATTCTGCGTGATCA
The DNA here is from genome assembly GCF_011759385.1 of Oleiagrimonas sp. C23AA. Classification (GTDB taxonomy): domain Bacteria; phylum Pseudomonadota; class Gammaproteobacteria; order Xanthomonadales; family Rhodanobacteraceae; genus Oleiagrimonas. The sequence continues at coordinate 382,427 of NZ_JAARLY010000003.1, forward strand.
GGCACGGGACATGACCGCGCCGCTCCAGTTCGGCCAGTGCATGATGGGTGGCGTTGGGGCGGGCGTTGCCGAAGAAGCGCCAGCCGACCAGGCTGCGTGCCCAATAGCGGGCGCGCGTGGCCGTTTCACCCATGAAGGCCTGCAGCGTGATCGGCTGCGGACGCTTCCACTGTCCATCGCTGTCGCGGTAGTCGGGAATACCCGAATCGGTGCTGCAGCCGGCGCCGGTCAGCACGCACAGGCGCGGATGGTCGGCCACGAAGCGGCGCAGCGCATCCAGTGTGGCGGGAAAGTCCGGGTCCAGGGCGGTGGCTTGGGTCATGGCGCGGGTGTGGCGGGCGAAGGCCTCAGAGTGTGCCAGTTCCGCGTCGTGGTGTCGGCCCGCGGCGCGTGTGCTTGATTGCGCGCGTTCACCTCCCCATGTTGGACAGGCTGGCGCCGTGACGCCGCTTTCTCTCAAAGACGCACACGAGTGCCCGCATGATCATCCAGTCGCTGCTCGATACGGACCTTTACAAGTTCTCCATGATGCAGGTGGTGCTGCATCATTTTCCGGGTGCCGAGGTCGAGTACCGATTCCGCTGTCGCACGCCGGGTGTGGATCTGGTGCCCTGCATCGATGCCATCAAGGAGGAACTGGAGCATCTTTGCAGCCTGCGTTTTGGCGAGGACGAGCTGGCCTATCTGCGCCAGATGCGCTACCTGAAATCGGATTTTGTCGATTTCCTGGGCCTGTTCCGGCTCAATGCCAAGTACGTCACCATTGCGCCATCGGCCAAGGGCAATGGCGAAATCGACATCCATATCCGCGGACCGTGGCTGCACACGATCCTGTTCGAGATTCCGCTGCTGGCGATCGTCAACGAGGTGTATTTCCGTCAGACCGCGCCGGACGTCGACTTCGACCAAGGGCGCCAGCGCCTGGATACCAAGGTGCAGCTGCTGCGCGAGAGCGCCGGACACAGCGCCTGTCACATTGCCGATTACGGTACCCGCCGGCGGTTTTCGCGGTCATGGCACGAAGAGCTGCTGACGCATCTCAGTCGGGGCCTGGGTGAGCAGTTGGCAGGTACCAGCAACGTGTGGTTCGCCATGCGCCAGGAGCTGACGCCGTTGGGCAGCATGGCGCATGAATATCTGCAGGCGTGCCAGGCGCTAGGCCCACGGCTGCGCGATTCGCAGGTATTTGCGCTGGAAACCTGGGCGCAGGAATACCGCGGCGACCTGGGTATCGCGCTATCGGATGCCTACGGCCTGGATGCGTTTCTGCGTGATTTCGACATGTATTTCTGCAAGTTGTTCGACGGCGCGCGCCATGATTCGGGTGATCCGTTTGTATGGGGCGACCGCGTGCTTGCCCACTACGCCGATAATCGCGTCGACCCCAGCGACAAAGTACTGGTGTTCAGCGACAGCTTGACCATTCCCAAGGTGCTCGAGCTCTACGACTACTTCCAGGGGCGCTGCAAGTTGGCCTTCGGCGTGGGCACCAACCTGACCAATGATGTCGGCCCCGAGGCTTTGAACATCGTCATCAAGATGGTGCGATGCAATGGTCAGCCGGTGGCCAAGCTGACCGATTCGCCCGGCAAGAACATGTGCGAGGATGCCGGGTATCTGGCCTATCTGCGCCAGGTATTTGAAATCGACACGCCGGCCACCGTGAGCGCGTGAGCGCGCGCCGCTTGGACGGACGTCTGGATGGCTGTGACAGGGTAATTTTCATGTCGTCACATCCGCCCGCTACACTGGAGCACTCTTGCAGACCGACCGGCTGACACCCATGGGTTCGATCTACGACTTCCACGCACGTGATATCGCCGGCCACGACCGCTCGCTGGCCGAGTGGCGCGAGCAGGTGCTGCTGGTGGTGAACGTGGCCTCGCAGTGCGGATTCACCCCGCAGTACGAAGGCCTGCAATCGCTGCAGGATGATCTGGGGGCGCAGGGGTTTTCCGTGCTGGGGTTTCCCTGTGACCAGTTCGGCCATCAGGAGCCGGGCGACGAAGCGGCCATCGAGGCGTTTTGCAGCACCCGGTTCGGTGTCAGCTTTCCGATGTTTTCCAAGATTGCGGTCAACGGACATCGTGCCGATCCGCTGTTTCGCTGGCTGAAAGGCCAGGCACGAGGAGTGCTGGGCTCGCGCGCGATCAAGTGGAACTTCACCAAGTTTCTGGTCGATCGCGAAGGGCAGGTGTTGCGCCGGTATGCGCCGACCGCCAAGCCGGCACAGCTGCGCGCGGATATCGAAGCGCTACTGGCCTGAAAGCTTCAGGCACCGAACTCAGGCGCCAATGCTGGCGAACCCGCCGCGGGCATGAATGCGCCGCGCCAGCCAGGCCATGACCGCCCCGCGTGCCGCCATAAAGGCCAGAAACGCCAGCCACAGGCCGTGGTTGCCTAGGCCGTGCAAGGCCAGCGCCACGGCGATGAATACCAGCGCGGCTGCCTGCATGCCGTTGCGCATGTCGCGGGCCCGGGTGGCACCGACGAACAGGCCGTCGAACAGGTAGCTCCACACCGCGACCAGCGGCAGCACGGCCAGATACGGAAGATAGGCGTAGGCGGTAGTGCGCACGCTGGCAATGTCTGTCTGCATGTCCACGAAAAGGTGGCCGGCTACGGCAAAGCCGGCGGCAAACAACAGCGAGCCGATCAGCGACCAGCCGCCGGCCACCACCAGCGCCCGGCGTAAGCTGCCACTGTCACCTCGCCCCAGTGCCTGGCCGGTCAGCGCCTCGATGGCGTTGGCCAGGCCGTCCATGGCAAAGGCGGTAATCATCAGCCCGTTGAGTAGCAGGGCATTGGCGGCCACCACGCGGTCGCCCAGCCGCGAACCGAGCACGGTGACGGCAAAGAACACGCCTTGAAGGGCCAGCGTGCGCAACAGGATGTCGCGATTGACGGTGATCAGCGCCCGCCAGCTTTGCCAGCGCCGCAGTCCACGCAATGCCCAGGCGCCGGCATGGCGCCGCAATGGTGCCAACAGCAAGATCAGCCCCAGGGCGGTGCCGGCCCACTCACCCATCACCGAGGCCAGCGCAATACCCGGCACACCCATGCCCAGCCCAAGTACCAGAAGGAGATTCAGCATCACGTTGCCGACGTTGCTCAGCACCATCACCGCCAGCGTGGCGCGCGGCCGGTGAATGCCTAAAAACCAGCCGGCCAGGGCGTAGTTGGAAAGCGCGGCCGGCAGGCCGAACAGGCGCACGTTCAGGTAGCCGACAGCTTGCGCATCAAGCTCGGCCGAAGGCTTCATCAGCGCCATTATCTGCGCCAGCAAAGGGCGCATGATGGCGTTGGCCATGAGCGCCAGGAGCAGTGCCATGGTCAGCGCCTGCACCAGCACCTGGCGCAGCGCGCTGCCGTCCTCACGGCCATAGGCCTGAGCGGTAAATCCGATGGTGCCCATACGCAGGAAACCGCACAGCCACACCGGCAAACCGTAGATGGCGCTGCCCACTGCCACCGCGCCCAGCATGTGCGCATCGGCCAGGTGACCGGCCACGGCGCTGTCGACCAGGGCCACCAGCGGCACGCTCAGATTGGACACCATCATCGGCGCGGCCAGCGTCCATACGCGTCGATGCATGGATGTATCGCGCCAGTCGCGAAGCAGGGAGGACATTAGCTCAATCGGCCGTCTGGACGGCTGGGTAGTGTCCCATCGGCACGTGTTTCATGACAGGGAAAATTTGCAGTCAGCGGCCGGGGCTTCTAGCCTAGTGGGCTCATGCCGGTCCGAAGCCGGCTGCTTTTCATGCTGTTTACTGAGGATATTTCATGCAGATCGCCGAGCGTACTGTCGCTTCTTTCCACTACACGCTGACCAACGACGGCGGTGAAGTACTCGACAGCTCGAAGGGTCGTGAGCCGCTGGCCTACCTGCACGGCGCGGGCAACATCGTGCCGGGTCTTGAGAAGGCGCTGGAAGGTAAGCAGAGCGGCGACAACTTCGAGGTCGACGTGGCCCCGGAAGAAGGCTACGGTCCGCGTCACGATGCACTGGTGCAGACGCTTCCCAAGAGCGCCTTCCAGGGCGTGCCCGAGCCGCAGCCGGGCATGCAGTTCCAGGGCAACAGCCAGCAGGGTCCGATCACCGTCGTGGTAACCGCGGTCGAAGGTGACCAGGTCACCGTGGACGGCAACCATCCGCTGGCCGGCCAGACGCTGCATTTCGCCATCGAAGTGGCCGATGTGCGCGAAGCCAGCGAGGATGAGCTCAATCACGGTCACGTGCACGGCGCTGACGACACCGAGGGTGGCGAGGGCTGATCGTTCCCGTACCTCGTGCAAAGCGTCTAATCGCTGCACAAAAAAGGCGCCCCGAGTGGGCGCCTTTTTTTATGGCCAGGGTGCGGTGCTGAAGGGAGCGCTCAGTACCAGCCCAGCAGCGACACGCCCACGCCGACATAGGTGGCCTTGTGGTTGTAGTCAATCAGGCTTTCGCCGTAGCCATTGAACACCTGCATGTAGCCGCGCAGCTTGTCAGTGATGGGAAAGGCCCAGGAAAAGCGCAGCGAACCATGTGAGCGATCACCGCTGCGGAACGAGTGACGGGCGGTGAGGCTGAATTCGTTGTCATTGACCTCGTGCACGATCTGCACTTCGCCGCGGCCCATGTAATCCTCGATATCCGGGTTGTCGTCCTTGCTCACCGTCTCGTTGATGCGCCACCACGGCCGGATCATCACCGTCCAGTTGCCACGCTCGAAGCCGATATCGGCAATCACCCGGTTCCAACTGCGCGAAAGTGGATCGCTGCGGCCGTTGGATTGATGATTGATGCCGATGCCGAGCAGGCGGCCCTCCCAGCCGAGCACGTTATAGTGTGTGTTGAACACCAGCATCGCCTCTGGCTCGTAGTCGGTCTCGCGGAAGGGGCGCGAGATGCGGCTGTCATAAACCTGCCAGCGTGAGGTCTGGGTGTAGCCAAACCAGAGGTCACCATGGTGGCCGAAGATGCCTTGCCAGAGCTTTGTTTTCAGGCTCAGCTGGAACTTGGCTTCGGTCTTGTCGTAGTGCAGCGACTGATCGACGCTGTGTGTGGGGCTGTGCGGGCGATTGTTGACGTTGGTGGTGTAAAACGCCGGCATCAGATACACCGGCTTGTAGCCGCGCACGTTGAAAGTGCCCAACTTGGTGTTGGGTGCCAGTTCCCAGCGCGAGTCGAGCAGTGACAGGCGATGCACCTTGCCGGTGACATCGGGCTCGGGCTGGGTCTGCACGCCTGCATCGCGAGCGAACACGCCTTGCGAGTGGTGGCGCGCCTTGCGGTTGTCGTCCTGTGCGCTCTGGTCCTTGCCGGGTACCAGGGCGGCACGGCCAAAGGCGTGGTCGTAGCATGCCAGGCGCTGCGAAGCAGTCTCGATGCCGACGCAGGCCTTTGGGTCGTCAGGATGGGCGACCTGGGCATGGGCCAGCGGGGCAGTGCCTGCCAGCGCCAGCATGCCGATCAGTCGGCGATATCTCATTGAGCTCCCCTGAAAGTGTGAGCAGTAATCGGTGTGAGCTTAAGCGCAGGCCGGCTGTGCCGGCCTGCGCGGGCGGGTAGATTAAGCGTCTCGCGAGGCGAGGTGCTTATTTCATGTTCTTCCAGTGCGTGTATTCGCTCTGGCTGATCTTGCCGTTGTGATTGCTGTCAGCGTAATCAAAGTCGTTGGCCAGCAGCGGATAGGCGGCCGCTTCGCTCTTGCTGATCTGGTGATCATTGTTGGTGTCCAGCGATTTGAAGGCGGGCGCGGGTTGCGCCGGCTTGTTCTCGGGCATGCCGGAATTGACGGTGACGATAGAGCCATCCTTGCCGCGGAACGTGGTGCTGGTCATGCCGCTGTCCGAAAGCGACTGCGAGCCGGCCTGCTGGTTGCTAGCCATCGGCTGGGTTTGCTGCGACTGGCTCGGCGTCACCGGGTTGTCCTGCGCGGTCTGCGCCGCGTTGGACGGCGGCGGCGCGCTGGGTTCGGGCACGGTCTGCTGGGCAAAGGCGCTGCCGGCCAGCAGCATGGCGCCGGTGGTGAAGGCAAAGCGGCGGACAATTCCTCTCATGGTTTGATCTCCTCGGAATATTCGATCATCTCAAGGCCGCGGTCGGCTTGACGGCCGCGCGACAGCCGAGGTCGGGTGGGGGCTGTCTTCGCGCAGAACGCTAGCAAACCGCGCCTAAATGCCATCGCAATCGCAGAACAGGGCGGTACTTGAGCCACACGCTTCGTTCATGTTCGTGAAGCTGTGTGTCGGCGGTAAGCTGGTGGCTTTGAAACCTGCAAAGGGCGGAGCTGATGGCATCCATCCCGGAGATTTCCCACGCCCAGGCGGTACGCTTGCATCTGGCCGCCCAGGGGTTACTTTCACGTCCGGCACGCGGCGTATCACGGCGTCGTCTGCGTGAGGCCGTCACGCGCATGCGGTTACTGCAGATCGACACCATCCACGTGGTGGCGCGCAGTCCGTATCTGGTGTTGTTCTCACGCTTGGGGGCTTATCCCATGGCGTGGCTGGATGAAACGCTGGCGAATGGCGAACTGGCCGAGTGCTGGGCGCACGAGGCCTGTTTCGTGCCCATGGACGATTACCCGCTGCATGCAGCCTTTCGTGAGGCGCGCGCGGGGCACTGGGCGTTCAGGCGCGCCGCGCGAATGCAGCGCGAGCACGGTCAGGCTATGGCGCAGGTATTGGAAAAGGTGCGCGAAGATGGCCCATTGCGGTCGGCCGATTTCGAGCGCAGCACGCCACGCTCGGGCGAGGGCTGGTGGGACTGGAAGCCGGAAAAGCGGTTTCTGGAAGCCTGGTTTGCTCTGGGCCAGCTGATGGTGGCGCGCCGCGAGCGATTTCAGCGTGTCTATGATCTTTCCGAACGGGTGCTCTCGCCGTCATGGGACACGCCGTCCAGTGAGTGGGCGCGCGAGCGCTTCATCGCCGACGCGGTGCGCGCACTGGGCGTGACACCGGCGCGCTGGATTGCCGACTACCACCGCATGGCGCGCGTCGGCGACGCCGAGCTGGAGCCACTGCTGGCCAGTGGTGAACTGCGCCCGGTGCGGGTGACCGGTTGGAGCGAGACTGCTTATGTGCACGCCGATCACGTGGCGGCGCTGGGCAAGGCCACGCAGGGCCGGCTTCGCGCCACCCATGCCACTGCGCTGTCGCCGTTCGATCCGGTGGTCTGGCATCGCCAGCGGGCCAGTGAGCTGTTTGGTTTCGACTACCGTCTGGAGTGCTACACGCCGGCGCCGAAGCGGCGCTATGGCTACTTCAGCCTGCCGCTACTGGTACGTGGCGCGCTGGTGGGGCGAGTCGACGCCAAGGCGCATCGCCGTGACGGGGTGTTCCAGGTGCGCAGCCTGCATCTGGAGGACGGCGTACGCCTCAGCGAGGCGCTGTTGGCCGACCTGGCGACAGTGCTGCAACGGCTGGCCGACTGGCATGAGACGCCGCGCGTGGTGGTCGAGCATGGCCAGCCGGCGCGTTTGCGCGATCTGTTGACGCGTGCGCTCAAGGCGGCTCACCAACGGGCAGAGCCGCCAAGCTGAACAAACGCCTTCACGTCGTCTATACCTGTTTGGCTCGCAGTCGGTTTGGGGTCGGTAGCATCCGGATACAGCGTTATCACCCGTATCCGGGCCGATGTGTCGCCATCAAGGCCGGTCCGCCGACCCGCACCAGGAGGTATCCGACGATGAAACACGCCACTCCCCGTATCGCTGCCCTGGCCGCCGCCGCCCTGGCGGTGGGGCTGTCTGGTTGCTCGCAATATGTGAAGAAGAGTGACTACGACGCGGCCATCGCCCAATTACGGCAGAACGATCAGAACCAGCAGCAGCAGATCGACGCGCTCTCGCAGCAGATGAAAGACACCTTTGCCAAGTACGATGCCCGCATCACCCAGCTGGCCGGGCGGGTGAAGGTGGACACGGTGGCGCATTTCGGCTTCAACCAGTCTGATCTGCGCGAGCAGGACAAACCGATGCTCGACGACTTTGCCAAGGTCATTCGCGAACATCACTCCGATGCGTTGATCACCGTGGAAGGCTTCGCCGACCCGGCCGGCTCCAAGGCCTACAACAAGCGCTTAGGTATGAAGCGCGCCGAGGCCGTGCGCGACTACCTGGTGCAGGATGGCTTGACCGCCTCGCAGGTGCGCGCGGTCAGCTATGGCGAGGCCAGCAATCGGCAGGTCCGCGAAGGCGCGACCCGTGATCAGGGGCAGGACAACCGCCGCGTGTCGCTGGTGGTGGATTTTGCCGGCAACAGCCAGCAGGGCGATATGTCCGATGACTCGGGCAGCACCGGCTGAGTGGTTCGCCTCTAACTGGGCCATGCCAGGGCGACGCCTGCGGGGGTCGCCCTTGTTTTTTGGATGCCGCCGGGACCGGTATGTCCAGGTGATTAGGCAAACACCGCGCTTACGGCACCCGCGCTCAGTCTGCGAGATCGCGATAGCGATGTGAATGTCGCTGCGACAGGCGCATGGCCAGTCGTGAGGGCATCAGCTCGCTCACCGCCTTGATCAGCCGGTTGATGCGGCCGTTGATATACACCACCTCGCCGCGTTCGACCGCATCCAGTCCCTGTCGGGCCACCGTGTCGGCATCCATCCACATCCAGCGCGGCAGGCGCGAGACCAGTTCACGGGCGCCGGTGACGTCATGAAATTCCGAATAGGTAAAGCCGGGGCAAAGGGCGCACACATGCACGCCGCGGGCCCAGTTCTCCAGCGCCAGCGACTGCGAAAAACGGATCATGTAGGCCTTGGCCGCCGCGTACAGCGTATGTCCCACCGAACCCGGCAAGTGGCCGGCCAGTGAGGCGACATTGATGATGCGCCCATAACCGCACTGGCGCATCGCCGGCAGCAGGCGATGGGCCAGCTCGGTCGGCGCGCGCACCAGTACCTGGAGAAAGTCCTCGTGCGCCTTCCAGGCCGATTGCTCGAATGTGCCGGGTACACCGTAGCCGGCATTGTTGACCAGCATGTCGATGTGAATGTGTTGGGCCTCTAGATCTGCGCACAGCGCTTCGGCGGCGCCGGCATCGGCCAGATCGGACGCCATGACCGTTACTTGCACGCCTTGGGCCTGGTGCAATTCGGTGGCCAGTTGCTGCAGACGTTCGACGCGGCGGGCGGTGATCACCAGGTGGTAGCCGCGTTGTGCGAGCTCGCGGGCGAAGGCCTGGCCGATACCGGCCGAGGCGCCGGTAATCAGTGCAGTACGGGTGGGGCGCATGGCATGCCTCCAGCTGAAGTCGTGCGTGGATGATAAACGGTAGCGTTATCGCGCGTTGCGCCGTGCTTTCACGCCCGGCTATGCTTGAAAAATTTGGGCTGCACGGCGACGCGAGGGAGGTCGTGATGCGCAAGCTTCTGGTGGCAGGTAACTGGAAAATGCACGGCTCGCGCCAGATGGCGCGCGAGCTGCTGGACGAAGTGGTTGAGGCGATGCCGCAAGGCATCGACGTGGCGGTGTTTCCGCCGTACCCGTACCTGTTCGAGCTGGGCGAGCGTTACGCGGGCAAAGGGCTCGGTGTGGGGGCGCAGGATGTCAGTGCGCGTCCCGAGGCCGGTGCCTACACCGGCGAGGTGTCGGCGCGGATGCTGGCCGATGTCGGCTGCCGCTATGTGCTGGTGGGGCATTCCGAGCGCCGCCAGTATCACGGCGAGAGCGATGCCGAGGTGGCGAGCAAGTTTGGCGTGGCGCTGGAGGCCGGACTAATCCCGGTGTTGTGCGTGGGCGAAACCCTGGCGCAGCGCGAGTCGGGGCAGACCGAGCAGGTTATCGCCGCGCAGCTGGCGGCGGTGATTGAAGCCAACAGTATTCAAGCCTTTGACAGCGCGATGATTTCCTATGAGCCGGTCTGGGCCATTGGCAGCGGACGCTCGGCCACACCGGAGCAGGCGCAGCATGTGCATGCATTTATCCGTAGCCAATTGGCGAAAGAGGATGCTAAAATTCCGGATCTGACCCGAGTGCTTTACGGCGGTAGCGTCAAACCGACGAACGCGGCGGAGCTGTTTGCCCAGCCCGATGTCGACGGTGGCCTGATTGGCGGCGCGGCGCTGGCGGCGGGCGATTTTCTTGCGATTTGCGCTGCGGCGCGTGATGTGCGCGACGCGGCGGAACAATAGACATGTTTATCATTTTCAGCGTTTTCTACATTTTGATCGCCGCGGCGATGATCGTGCTGATTCTCATGCAGCGCGGCTCCGGTGCGGATGCAGGTTCGGGCTTTGGCGGCGGCTCCTCGGCCACTGTCTTCGGTGCGCGCGGTTCCGCGACCTTCCTGACCCGCGCCACGGCGACGCTTGCAGCTTTGTTCTTCCTGCTCAGCCTCGGCATGGGCATCTATCTCAGCCGCAACGGCGCGCCTGGCGCTCCGTCTTCCAGCGATCTGGGTGTGATGTCGGGCGCGCAGACGCCTGCCGCTGCTCCGGCTGCCTCCAAGGGCGCGGCTGCCAACACGGATGTGCCCAAGGCGGCTTCCGCTGGTGGTGCATCGTCTGGTGATGTGCCGTCCGCGGCGCAGGCGCCCGCAGCGGCCGCCTCGGCCGCTCAGGGGTCGGGCCAGTAAGGCTTAGCGAAGAACTGAGATTGACCATTGCCCAGGTGGCGGAACTGGTAGACGCACTACCTTGAGGTGGTAGCGACGAAAGTCGTGGGGGTTCGAGTCCCCCCTTGGGCACCAAACGCTGGAGGTTGCCGCCGCGAGGGCGGCAGCCACTGATGCGCCACTTCGCGCGGAGGTATGCCGACTCGTGCTCGCCCAATATTGGCCCATTCTCTTGTTTCTTGTCGTGGCAGGTGGCCTAGGTGTCGTCCTGCTGGGTATTGGCCTTCTGGTAGCGCCCCGGCGCCCCGAGTCGGAAAAGCTCTCGGCTTATGAATGCGGCTTCGAACCGTTCGAAGACGCACGCATGAAGTTCGACGTGCGCTATTACCTGCTGGCCATCATCTTCATCATTTTCGATCTGGAAGTCGCCTTCCTGTTCCCGTGGGCGGTGGTCTTCGACAAGATCGGCGTGATCGCACTGATCGAGATGGCGTTGTTCCTGCTCCTGCTGGTGGTCGGCTTCGCCTACGTCTGGAAGAAGGGAGCACTGGAATGGGAGTGATCTCCACTGTCGACCGGGTGATGCACAACCCGCAGCCGCTGGATCTGGTGGACGACATCCTGCGTCCGTCCGGTGACAATCCGGTGGTGCAGCGTGGCTTTGCCACCACCTCCATCGATGCGCTGATGAACTGGGCCCGTACCGGATCCATGTGGCCGATGACCTTCGGTCTGGCCTGCTGCGCGGTCGAGATGATGCACGCCGGTGCGGCGCGCCTGGATTTGGATCGATACGGCGTGGTGTTCCGCCCGTCGCCGCGCCAGTCCGACGTCATGATCGTGGCCGGCACGCTGGTCAACAAGATGGCCCCGGCGCTGCGCAAGGTCTACGACCAGATGCCCGATCCGAAATGGGTCATTTCGATGGGCTCGTGCGCCAACGGCGGCGGCTACTATCACTACTCGTATTCGGTGGTGCGCGGTTGTGACCGCGTGGTGCCGGTCGATATTTACGTGCCGGGCTGCCCGCCGACGGCCGAGGCGCTGATCCACGGCATTCTGCAGCTGCAGAAGAAGATCCGTCGCACCCACACCATCGCACGCTGAGGAAGGCCATGAGCGATACGCAAGCGAACTCGCTGGCCGAGCGCCTTGTCGCGCGCTTCGGCGATACGTTGTCCAAGGTCGAGACGGTTCGCGGTGAAACCACCGCCGAGCTGGCGCCGGCCGATCTGCTGGCCGTGGCCACCGCGCTGCGCGACGAGGCCGAGTTCCGTTTCGAGGAACTGGTCGACGTCTGTGGCGTGGATTACCTGGGTTTTGGCCAGGACGAATGGGAAACGGCCACCGTCAGCGGTACCGGTTTCTCGCGCGGTGTCACCGGGCAGGCGCAGGGCCGTTTTTCCTGGTCCGAGCGCCCCAACGTCACCGGCACGCCGCGCCGTTTTGCCTCGGTGATGCACCTGCTGTCGCTGACCCACAACCGTCGCCTGCGTCTTCGCGTCTATGCTGAGGACGAGGCCATGCCGATGGTGCCGTCGGTGACCGGTATCTGGCCGATTGCCAACTGGTTCGAGCGTGAGTCGTTCGATCTTTACGGCATTGTCTACGAAGGTCATCCGGACCTGCGCCGCATCCTTACCGACTATGGCTTTGTCGGCCATCCGTTCCGCAAGGACTTCCCGCTGATCGGCAACGTCGAAGTGCGCTACGACCCCGAGAAGCAGCGCGTGATCTACGAGCCGGTCACCTCCGTGGTGCCGCGTGTGCTGGTGCCGCGCGTGATCCGCGAGGATGCCGATCTGCAGCAGGCCCGCGCCGAGGCCGCCGACAACTGGCGGGAGAACTGATCCGATGTCCGCTCAGGAAATTCGCAATTACTCGATGAACTTCGGCCCCCAGCATCCGGCCGCGCACGGTGTGCTGCGTCTGGTGCTGGAGATGGACGGCGAGACGGTGGTCAAGGCCGATCCGCATATCGGTCTGCTGCATCGCGCGACCGAGAAACTGGCCGAGTCCAAGCCCTACAACCAGTCGATCGGCTACATGGATCGCCTGGATTACGTGTCCATGATGTGCAACGAGCACGGCTACGTGCGCGCGATCGAGAACCTGCTGGGTATCGAGGCGCCGATCCGTGCGCAGTACATCCGCACCATGTTCGACGAGATCACCCGCATCCTGAACCACCTGATGTGGGTCGGCTCGAACGCGCTCGATCTGGGCGCCATGGCCGTGTTCCTGTACGCCTTCCGCGAGCGTGAGGAGCTGATGGACTGCTACGAGGCCGTTTCCGGCGCTCGTATGCACGCCACCTACTACCGCCCCGGCGGCGTCTACCGCGACCTGCCCAATCAGATGTCGCAGTACCGCGAGTCGCCGTGGCACAAGGGCAAGGACCTAAAGCGCCTGAATCAGTGGCGTGAAGGCTCCATGCTCGACTTCCTCGATGCCTTCACCGACGACTTCCCGACCAAGGTCGACGAGTACGAAGAGCTGCTGACCAACAACCGTATCTGGAAGCAGCGTACCGTCGGCATCGGCGTGGTCAGCCCCGAGCACGCCAAGGCGTGGGGCATGACCGGCGCCATGCTGCGTGGCTCGGGCATCGAATGGGATCTACGCAAGAAGCAGCCATACGCCGCCTACGACCAGGTCGACTTCGACATTCCGGTCGGCGTCAATGGCGACTGCTACGACCGCTACCTGGTGCGCATGGAAGAAATGCGCCAGTCCAACCGCATCATCAAGCAGTGCGTGAAGTGGCTGCGCGAGAACTCCGGTCCGGTGATGCTGAGCAACTACAAGGTCGCGCCGCCTTCGCGCGAAGAGATGAAGCGCGACATGGAAGCGCTGATCCATCACTTCAAGTTGTTCACCGAGGGCTACGGCGTGCCGGCCGGCGAATCCTACGCTGCCGTCGAGGCGCCCAAGGGTGAGTTCGGCGTGTACATGATTTCCGACGGTGCCAACAAGCCGTTCCGCGTGAAGGTTCGCGCGCCCGGTTTCGCGCACCTGTCGTCCATGGACTCCATCGTCAGCGGCCACATGCTGGCTGACGTGGTGGCCATGATCGGCACCTACGACATCGTTTTCGGCGAAGTCGACCGCTGATCGGTTGGGAGACCTTCTAAACATGAAAGCCACGGGCAATTTCGAGCAGGTGAAAGACGTCGACCCCCAGGTCGCGCTCACCGACGCCACCCGCCAGCACATCGACCACTGGGTCGCCAAGTTTCCGGCCGACCGCAAGCGCTCGGCGCTGATCCAGGCCCTGACGGCCGCGCAGGAACAGAACGGCGGTCATCTGACCGACGAGCTGGTCACCGCGGTCGCCAAGTACCTGGACTTGCCGCCGGTGTGGGCCTATGAGGTCGCCAGCTTCTACTCGATGTTCGAGCTCAAGCCGGTCGGTCGCCACAACGTGGCGATCTGCACCAACATCTCGTGCTGGCTCAACGGCGCCGAAGACATCGTGCGCCACTGCGAGAAGAAGCTGGGCGTCAAGCTGGGCGAAAGCACCGAAGACGGACGCGTCTACCTCAAGCGTGAGGAAGAGTGTCTCGCCGCCTGCTGCGGCGCGCCGATGATGGTGGTCAATGGCCATTACCACGAGAACCTGACCACCGAGAAGGTGGACCAGATTCTCGACGAGTTGAAGTGAGGCGGACGATGGCAGTCGGTCCAGCACCTAAAGAACACCAGGTCGTCTACACGACCCTGCACCACGACAAGCCCTGGTCGCTCGAGGCGTACCAGAAAGAGGGCGGCTACGAGGCGTGGAAGAAGATCCTGGCTGAAAAGCCCGATCCGGCATCCATCGTCGAGGCGGTCAAGGCCAGCGGCCTGCGCGGCCGTGGCGGCGCAGGCTTCCCGACCGGCCTGAAGTGGTCGTTCATGCCCAAGGGCGACCAGCAGAAGTACATTCTGTGCAACTCGGACGAGTCCGAGCCGGGTACCTGCAAGGATCGCGACATCCTGCGCTTCAACCCGCACTCGGTGATCGAGGGCATGGCCATCGCGTGCTACGCGACCGGTTCCACCGCGGCCTACAACTACCTGCGCGGCGAGTTCCACCACGAGCCGTTCGAGCATCTGGAAGAAGCCCTGGCCGAGGCCTACGCCGCCGGCCTGCTGGGCAAGAACATCCAGGACTCGGGCATCGACGTGGACATGTACAACGCGCTTGGCGCCGGCGCCTACATCTGCGGTGAGGAAACCGCGCTGATGGAATCGCTGGAAGGCAAGAAGGGCCAGCCACGCTTCAAGCCGCCGTTCCCGGCCAACTTCGGCCTGTATGGCAAGCCGACCACGATCAACAACACCGAGACCTACGCCTCGGTGCCGGCGATCATGCGCAAGGGCGCCGAGTGGTTCCTCAATCAGGGCAAGCCCAACAACGGCGGTCCGAAGATCTTCTCGGTGTCCGGCCATGTCGCCAAGCCGGGCAACTTCGAGATCCGCCTGGGCACGCCGTTCACCGAGCTGCTGGAGATGGCCGGCGGCATTCGCGAAGGCCGCAAGCTCAAGGCAGTGATTCCGGGCGGTTCTTCGATGAAGGTGCTGCCGGCACACATCATCAACGAATGCACGATGGACTACGACTCGCTGCAGAAGGCCGGTTCCGGCCTGGGTTCGGGGGCGGTCATCGTGATGGATGACTCGACCTGCATGGTCAAGGCCTGCCGCCGCATCTCGCAGTTTTATTACGCCGAGTCGTGCGGCCAGTGCACGCCGTGCCGCGAAGGCACCGGCTGGATGTTCCGCGTGCTCACGCGCATCTGCGAAGGTCGCGGCACGCAGGACGACCTGCATCGTCTGAAGGCCGTGGCCGGTCAGATCGAAGGCCACACGATCTGCGCCTTCGGCGAAGCCGCCGCCTGGCCGGTGCAGGGCTTCCTGCACCATTTCTGGGACGAGTTCGAGTATTTCGTCGAACACGGTCGTTCCATGACTGAAGACAAACTGGGAGTTGCTGCATGAGTGCGCAGCCCGCCAACGAAAAGGCGCCCGATCTGGTCACCATTGAAATCGACGGCAAGTCGATGGATGTGCCCAAGGGCTCGATGATCATCGAGGCCGCCGACAAGGCCGGTATCACCATTCCGCGCTTCTGCTACCACCGTAAGTTGAGCATCGCGGCCAACTGCCGCATGTGCATGGTGGATGTGGAAATGGGCGGCCGCCCGATGCCCAAGCCGGCTCCGGCCTGCGCCACGCCGGTGGCCGATGGCATGAAGGTGCAGACCCGCTCGGACAAGGCGTTGCACGCGCAGCGCAATGTCATGGAGTTCCTGCTGATCAACCATCCGCTGGACTGCCCGATCTGCGATCAGGGCGGCGAGTGCGAGCTGCAGGATGTGTCGCTGGGCTATGGCCGTTCGGTCAGCCGCTACACCGAGCGCAAGCGCACCATCGCCGACGAGAACCTGGGTTCGCTGATCGCCACCGAGATGACGCGCTGCATCCAGTGCACGCGCTGTGTGCGTTTCATGGGCGAGATTGCCGGTACCTACGAGCTGGGTGGCATGAGCCGTGGCGATCGCCTGGAAATCGGCACCTACATCGGCAAGTCCATCGAAAGCGAGATCGGCGGCAACATCATCGATGTCTGCCCGGTCGGCGCGCTGACCAACAAGCCGTTCCAGTTCAAGGCCCGCGCCTGGGAGCTGATCGCCCGTCCGTCCGTGGCCTACCACGATGCGCTCGGTTCCAACCTCTGGCTGCACACGCGCCGGGGTGAAGTGCTGCGCACCGTGCCGCGCGATGCCGAAGCCATCAACGAGTGCTGGCTGTCCGATCGCGACCGTTACAGCCACGAAGGCATGTACGCCGATGACCGCGTGCTGCAGCCGATGGTCAAGCGCAATGGCGTGTGGCAGGAAACCGACTGGGACGACGCCATCAGCGTGGCTGTCGAGGCCCTGCAGGCGGTCAACGGTGACGAGCTGGGCATGCTGGTGCACGGAGCCACCTCCAACGAGGAAGGTGAGCTGCTGGTGCGCCTGGCCCGCGGCCTGAATACCCAGCATGTCGACCATCGCCTGCGTCAGCTGGACATGGCCGATGCCGCCGCCGCGGTGCCGTTCGGCACGTCGGTGGAAGACATGAGCCAGGTCGGTGCCGGACTGTTGATCGGCAGCCAGCTGCGCTTCGAAATGCCGTTGCTGCACCATCGTCTGCGCATGGCCGGCAAGGCCGGGGCCAAGTTCTTCGCCATCAACCCGGCGAAGTTCGATTACACCTTCGATACCGCGCAGACCGTGGTCGCGCCGGGTCAGCTGGTCGACGCCGTGCTGGGCCTGGCCCGCGCCGCCGTCGATGCCGGTGCCACGGCACCGACCGCGCTGGTCGAGGCGATCAATGGTGCGACCGCCAGCGATGAAGCCATTCAGGCCTTCGCCGCGTTGAAGGACGCGTCTTCGGCCGTGGTGGTGCTGGGTGAAGCGGCCGCGCTGCATCCGCAGGCCTCCTGGCTGCGCGCCGCCGCACGCTTTGTCGCCGAGGCGGCGGGTGCCGGTTACAACGAGCTGCCGCTGGGTGCCAACGCCATCGGCCTGGCCCGCACCGGCGTGCTGCCGGGGCAGGGCGGTCTGGATGCACAGGCGATGCTGGCGCAGCCGCGCAAGGGTTACGTGCTGTATGGCGTCGAGCCGCCGCACGATTTTGCCGATGGCGCCAAGGCGCTGGCGGCGCTGAAGAGTGCGGCCCATGTGGTGGCGTTCTCGGCGTTCGCCTCCGACGCGCTCAAGGATGTCGCCGATGTCATTCTGCCGATCGGTCTGACGCCGGAAACCGATGCCACACTGATCAATGTCGACGGCAAGGCGCAGGTGCTGGCCGCCGGTGCGCAGGTGCCGGGCGATGGCCGTCCGGGCTGGCGCGTGCTGCGTGCCGTCGGCGGCGCGTTGAACCTGGCCGGTTTCGAGTTCGACGATCTGGCCGGTCTGCGCGATGCGGTGGCCTCGCACGAGATCAAGACCGGCGGTGGACTGGCCGAGCGCAAGGCCGCTGGTGAAGGCCTGGTGCGCCTTGCCACACTGCCGATTTACCGCGGCGATGCCGTGTTGCGTCGGGCCAAGGCGCTCAACGCCCACCCGCTGACCACTGGTGCCCAGGTGCGTCTGGCGCCGGCCGAGGCCGAGCGTCTGTCGCTGGCCGACGGTGACAAGGTGAAGGTGGCCGACGCCCAGGTGCTGCCGGTGCTCGTCGATGCCGATGTGCCGGCTGGCACGGCATGGATCGAGGCCGCGTATGCGGAAACTGCCACGCTGCCGCCGTACGGCGCAGCCATCCAACTGATCAAGGCTTAACGCATGGCTGCCGATATCTGGCTCGTCCTCTGGACACTGATCAAGATCCTGTGCATCGTCCTGCCGCTGGTCATCTCGGTGGCCATGTACGTGTGGTGGGAGCGCAAGGTCATCGGTTGGATGCACGCGCGCATGGGGCCGAACAAGGTCGGCCCCGCCGGCCTGCTGCAGGCCTTCGCCGACGTGGTGAAGCTGCTGATCAAAGAGGTCATTGTCCCGACCAGCTCCAACAAGTTCCTGTTCTTCCTGGCGCCGCTGCTGGGTCTGGTACCGGCATTGGCGGCCTGGGCTGTGGTGCCGTTCGATCAGGGCCTGGTGCTGGCCAACATCAATGCCGGCGTGCTGTATCTGCTGGCAATGACCTCGCTGGGCGTGTACGGCATCATCCTGGCCGGTTGGGCGTCCAACTCGCGTTACGCCTTGCTGGGTGCGATGCGTTCGGCGGCGCAGGTGATCTCCTACGAGTTGGCCATGGGCATGGCCATCGTCTGCGTACTGGTGCTGGCCGGTAGCCTGAACCTGACCGCGATCGTCGATGCGCAGAAGGGCGCCGGCATCCTTGACTGGTTCATGTGGCCGCTGCTGCCGGTGTTCGTGATCTACTTCATCTCCGGCGTGGCCGAAACCAACCGTGCACCCTTCGACGTCGCCGAGGGCGAGTCGGAAATCGTCGCCGGTTTCCACGTCGAGTACTCCGGTTCGGCGTTCGCGCTGTTCTTCCTGGCCGAATACGCCAACATGATCCTGGTCAGCTTCCTGGCTTCGGTCCTGTTCTGCGGCGGCTGGCTGAGCCCGTTCCCGGCCAGCTGGGGCTTCATTGGCGCCGGTGGCTGGTGGTGGCTGTTCGTCAAGGCCTTCCTGTTTGCCTTTCTTTTCCTCTGGTTCCGCGCAAGCTTCCCGCGTTACCGCTATGACCAGATCATGCGCCTGGGCTGGAAGGTGTTCATTCCGATCACCATCGTCTGGGTGCTTGTGGCTGGCT
This sequence comes from Oleiagrimonas sp. C23AA, assembly GCF_011759385.1. Taxonomy (GTDB): domain Bacteria; phylum Pseudomonadota; class Gammaproteobacteria; order Xanthomonadales; family Rhodanobacteraceae; genus Oleiagrimonas. The sequence continues at coordinate 401,270 of NZ_JAARLY010000003.1, forward strand.
GCCTGAAGTACTTCGGCTGGGTCACCGTGGGGGCTTAAAGATAACGTCATGAATCGCATTACCAGCTATTTCAAGAGTCTGCTCCTGATCGAGCTGTGCAAGGGTCTGGGCCTGACCATGCGCTACATGTTCAGCCCCAAGTACACCATGCGCTACCCGATGGAGCACATCCCCAAATCGAACCGTTTCCGCGGTCTGCACGCACTGCGTCGCTACGCCAACGGCGAAGAGCGCTGCATTGCCTGCAAGCTGTGCGAAGCGGTGTGCCCGGCGCTGGCCATCACCATTGATTCGGCGCCGCGCGAGGACGGTCAGCGTCGTACCACCCGGTATGACATCGACCTGTTCAAGTGCATCTACTGCGGCTTCTGCGAGGAGAGCTGCCCGGTGGACTCGATCGTCGAGACCTCGGTGCACGAGTACCACTTCGAGCAGCGTGGCGAGAACGTCGTGACCAAGTCGCAGCTGCTGGCCATCGGCGACCGTTTCGAGGCCGATATCGCCGCCGCCCGCGCTCAGGACGCGGCGTACCGCTAAGGGCAGGAGAGCATTGATGTCCCCTCAACTGTTTCAAATCATCTGCTTCTACGCCTTCGGCATCGTCGCCGTGATCTCGGCGCTGATGGTCATCTCGATGCGCAACTCCGTGCACGCGGTGCTGTCGCTGGTGCTGACGTTCTTCAGCGTGGCCTGTCTGTGGCTGCTGGCGCAGGCGGAATTTCTGGGTATCGCGCTGGTGGTCGTTTACGTCGGCGCGGTGATGGTGCTGTTCCTGTTCGTGGTGATGATGCTCGACATCAATCACGAGCGGCTGCGTGAAGGCTTCATCAAGTATCTGCCAGTCGGCATCGTGGTCGCCGCGGTGATGCTGGTCGAGCTGCTGGCGCTGATCGGCGTCAAGGCCATGCACGCCAACACCATGGGTCCGGACCCGGCGGCCGCCCAGGGGCTGTCCAACACGGCGTGGCTGGGCCAGGCCATGTACACCCAATTCCTGCTTCCGTTCGAGATCGCCGCACTGATCCTTACCGTCGGCGTGATCGCCGCGGTAGTGCTGACGCTGCGTCATCGCACCGGCACCAAGCAGCAGAACCCGGGCGATCAGGTCCGCGTGGAAGCCACGCGCCGTGTTCGCATCGTCAAGATGGAGGCCGAGCGCCGTCAGCAGGAGTCGCAGTCATGATTACGCTCTCGCATTTCATCGTGCTTGGCGCGGTGCTGTTCTGCATTTCGCTGGCGGGCATCTTCATCAACCGCAAGAACGTCATCGTGTTGCTGATGGCGATCGAGCTGATGCTGCTCGCCGTGAACATCAACTTCGTGGCCTTCTCGCGCTTCCATGGTGATGTCGCCGGTCAGGTGTTCGTGTTCTTCATTCTCACCGTGGCCGCGGCCGAGTCCGCCATCGGCCTGGCGATCCTGGTGCTGTTGTTCCGCAACCGCCACACCATCAACGTCGCCGAAATCGACAGCATGAAGGGTTGATTCCGATGCAGCTTTCGACATCCATCCTTCTGATCATCGCGCTTGCACCGCTGGTCGGCGCCGCGCTGGCCGGCCTGCTGGGCCGGCAGATCGGACGCGCCGGTTCGCACACTGTCACCATCCTTGGTGTGGGCATCGCCTGTGTGCTTTCCTTCTATGTGCTGTACCAGGTGGTCTGGGGCGGGGCGCAGGTTTACAACCACGACCTGTACACCTGGTTCCAGATCGGCAAGGTGCACGCCAGCGTCGGCTTCATGATCGACCGCCTGACGGCGATGATGATGTGCGTGGTCACCTTCGTGTCGCTGATGGTGCACGTCTACACCATCGGCTACATGTCCGACGATCCGGGCTACCAGCGCTTCTTCAGCTACATCGCGTTGTTCACCTTCTCCATGCTGATGCTGGTGATGAGCAACAACTTCCTGCAGCTGTTCTTCGGCTGGGAAGCGGTGGGTCTGGTCTCGTACCTGCTGATCGGCTTCTGGTTCAAGAAGCCCACGGCCACCTTCGCCAACCTGAAGGCGTTCCTGGTCAACCGCGTGGGCGACTTCGGCTTCCTGCTGGGTATCGCCGCGGTGCTGTACTTCCTGGGCACGCTCGATTACAGCCAGGCTTTCCAGGCCGCGCCGTCGCTGATCGGTCGCACCCTGCACATCACCCAGGGCACTTCGTGGGATGCGGCCACGGTGATCTGCGTGCTGCTGTTCATCGGCGCCATGGGCAAGTCGGCGCAGGTGCCGCTGCATGTGTGGCTGCCTGACTCGATGGAAGGCCCGACGCCGATTTCCGCGCTGATCCACGCCGCGACCATGGTCACGGCCGGCATCTTCATGGTGGCGCGCATGTCGCCCATCTTCGAGCTGTCCAGCGGCGCGTTGAGCTTCATCATGGTGATCGGTGCCACCGGTGCGCTGTTCACCGGCTTGATCGGCATCGTGCAGAACGACATCAAGCGCGTGGTCGCCTACTCGACGCTGTCGCAGCTGGGCTACATGACCGTGGCGCTGGGCGTGTCGGCCTATGCCGGCGGCGTGTACCACCTGATGACGCACGCGTTCTTCAAGGCGCTGCTGTTCCTGGGCGCCGGCTCGGTGATCATCGCCATGCACCATGAGCAGGACATGCGCTACATGGGCGGCTTGCGCAAGTACATGCCGATCACCTACATCACCATGTGGATTGGCTCGCTGGCGCTGTGCGGCGTGCCGTTCTTCTCCGGCTTCTATTCCAAGGACGCCATCATCGAGGCCGCCGGCGAGTCGCATCGCTGGGGCGCCGGTTATGCGTACTTCTGCGTGATGGCCGGTGCACTGGTAACGGCGCTGTACACGTTCCGCCAGATGCACTTGACGTTCCACGGCAAGGAGCGCTTCAAGGTGGTGCATTCGCACGGTCACGGCCACGACGACCATGGCGACGACCACCACGAGCCGGGCGTGCTGCACCATGCGCCGAAGGAGTCGCCGTGGGTGGTGACGGTGCCGCTGATTGCGCTGGCCATTCCGTCGCTGCTGATCGGTTTCTTCACCGTCGGTCCGATGCTGTTCGGCGGCTGGTTCGGCAGCGCCATCCACGTCGAGGAAGCACACAACGTGCTCGGCGAGATGGGCCACGAGTTCCATGGCGCGCTGGCGATGGCGCTGCACGGCTTCACCCAGCTGCCGTTCTGGCTGGTGGTGGCCGGCTTCGTGATCACCACCTACGTGTACATCTTCAACCCGGCCATGGCCGATCGCATCAAGCGTGCGCTGAAGCCGGTGTACGTGATCCTGGACCGCAAGTTCTGGGTCGACGAGGTGTACTTCGCGATCTTCGCCCGCGGTGGCGTGGCGCTGGGCCGTGCGCTGTGGCGTGGCGGTGATGCGGCCACCATCGACGGCGCCATGGTCAACGGTTCGGCCAGCCTGGTGCAGCGTATCGCCCGCGTGGCGCGTCGCCTGCAGACCGGTCGTCTTTATGAATACGCCTTCGCGATGATCTTCGGCCTGGTGCTGCTGCTTGGCGGCTACTGGCTGCTGGGCCGCGGCTGACACAGAGCACAGGGAAAGAAACACGATGTCCAACCTTCTAAGCCTGCTGATCTGGGTCCCGATCATCGGCGCCATTCCGGTGCTGATGGCAGGTGCCAACCGCGGCAAAGCGGCGCGCTGGATCGCCTTGCTGGTGGCGGTGGCCACCTTCGTCATCAGTCTGCTGATGCTGCCGGTGTTCAATGCCGACAGCGGCGCCATGCAGCTGACCGAGATGCACACCTGGATCGCCTCACTGCACGTGAACTACGCGCTGGGTGTCGATGGCATCTCGGTGGCGCTGATCCTGCTGACCACCTTCGTCTCGATCTTGGTGATCGTCGGCGCCTGGGAAGTGATCCAGGATCGTCCGCACATGTACATGGCGGCGATGCTGGTACTCGAGGGCCTGATGATCGGCGTGTTCTGCGCCACCGACGCGTTGCTGTTCTACGTGTTCTTCGAGGCCATGCTGATTCCGATGTTCATCCTCATCGGCATCTGGGGCGGCCCGCGTCGCGTCTACGCCACGATCAAGTTCTTCATCTACACGTTCCTGGGCTCGATCTTCATGCTGATCGGCCTGATTTACCTGTACCACAAGGCCGGCACCTTCGACATGGCCACGCTGGCCGCGCTGCCGCTGACCATGAGCGAGCAGACCTGGCTGTTCTTCGCCTTCCTGATCGCCTTCGCGGTGAAGGTGCCGATGGTGCCGGTGCATACTTGGTTGCCCGATGCCCACGTCGAGGCGCCAACCGGCGGCTCGGTGGTGCTGGCAGCGGTGATGCTGAAGATCGGTGGTTACGGTTTCCTGCGTTTCACGCTGCCGATGGTGCCCGATGCGGCCTCGCACTACGCCTGGCTGGTGATCGCGCTGAGCCTGATCGCCGTGGTCTACATCGGCTACGTGGCGCTGGTGCAGGAAGACATGAAGAAGCTGGTGGCGTACTCGTCCATCGCGCACATGGGTTTTGTCACCCTGGGTATCTTCATCGCCTTCATGCTGGTGCGTGGTGCACATGATGTCAGCACGGCCCAGCTGGGCGTGCAGGGCGCCATGGTGCAGATGATTTCGCACGGCTTTGTCTCTGGCGCCATGTTCTCGTGTATCGGCGTGATGTACGACCGCCTGCACACGCGACAGATCAACGAATACGGTGGCCTGGCCAGCGTCATGCCGTGGTTTGCCGTGTTCATGGTGTTCTTCGGCATGGCCAACTGCGGCCTGCCGGGTACCAGCGGCTTCGTCGGCGAGTTCATGGTCATCCTGGCGGCGTTCGCGGCCAATCCGTGGATCGCGCTGTTCGGCGCCTTCACGCTGATCATCGGCGCGGCCTACACGCTGTGGCTGATCAAGCGCGTGGTGTGGGGCAAGGTGACCAATCCGAAGGTGGCCGAGATGTCAGACATCAATGGCCGCGAAGCCTTCGTGCTGGGCATGTTTGCGCTGCTGGTGCTGGCCATTGGTATCTGGCCGGAGCCGCTGACCCACCTGATGGACGCCTCGATCGCGCAGCTGGTCGAGAAGTTGGCGCTGACGAAGATCTGAGGAACGCCGCACTATGAACTTCAATGACATTCTTACACTGCTGCCCGAGCTGTACTTGGTGGCGGCCGTGTGTGTGCTGCTTCTGCTCGACGTCTTCCTGAAGCCCGAGCAGCGCAACATCACGCACTGGCTGGCCATTGCCATCACCGCGGTGGCGCTGTGGCTGGTGATCGATGGCCAGCCGGCACAGTCGGTGACCGCGTTCCATGGCATGTTCGTGCGCGATCATGTGGCCGAGATTCTGAAGGTGTTCGCGCTGCTCTCGACGCTGCTGGTGTTCATCATGGCGCGGCCGTATCTGCGCGACCGCAACCTGCATGTGGGCGAGTTCTACTCGCTGACGATCTTCGCCACCATCGGCATCATGATCCTGGTTTCGGCGGGCAGTCTGATTACGGTGTACACCGGTCTGGAGCTGCTGACGCTGTCCTCGTACGCGCTGGTGGCGCTGAATCGCGACTCGCGTCTGTCCTCGGAAGCGGCCATCAAGTACTTCGTGCTGGGCGCGCTGTCCTCGGGCATGTTGCTGTACGGCATGTCGATGGTCTATGGCGCGGCGGGCACGCTGGATCTGGCCCAGCTGCACCTGCTGGCCGGTGGCGTGGACATGACCAACCTGATGATGTTCGGCCTGATCTTCATGATCGTGGGCATCAGCTTCAAGCTGGGCGTGGCGCCGTTCCACATGTGGTTGCCGGATGTGTATCAAGGTGCGCCAACGCCGATGGTCAGCTTCATCGGTTCGGCCTCCAAGCTGGCCGCGTTCGGCATGGCGTTCCGTCTGCTCGAATCGGGCCTGGGGCAATTGCACGACCAGTGGCAGGTCATCCTGTCGGTGCTGGCGGTGTTGTCGCTGGCGATCGGCAACCTGGTCGCGCTGGTGCAGACCAACATCAAGCGTCTGCTGGCGTACTCGACTATCTCGCACATGGGCTATCTGCTGCTGGGCCTGGCGGCCGGCACGCAGCAGGGCTTCAGCGCGTCGATGTTCTATGTCATTGCCTATGCGCTGATGAGCACGGCGGCATTCGGCGTGATCCTGGTGATGGCGCGCGCCGGTTTCGAGTGCGAGGAAATCGACGATCTCAAGGGCCTGGCCCGGCGCTCGCCGTGGTTTGCCTTCCTGATGCTGCTGACCATGGTGTCGCTGGCTGGCGTGCCGCCGATGTTCGGCTTCTTCGCCAAGCTGATGGTGTTCAAGGCGGCCATTGACGCCGGCCTGCTGTGGTTGGCCATTGTTGGTGCGGTGTTTGCCATCATCGGCCTGTACTACTACCTGCGCGTGGTCAAGGTGATGTACTTCGACAAGCCGGTCGAGGGCGTCGAGCTCAAGCCACAGACCGACAAGCCGCTGCGCTGGGCACTGTCGATCAACGCTTTGGCATTGCTGGCACTTGGGCTATACTGGGGGCCGTTGTTGGCTTGGTGCCAGCGGGCGTTCGCCGGTTAAACCGGCAGCGCCAAGCAGTTACGAAAAGTTGGCATCATTTTCGCTAGAAGGTATTGCCAAAAACGCTTCGTGACGGTATAGTTTCATTTCTCCGGTGCGGGGTGGAGCAGTCTGGCAGCTCGTCGGGCTCATAACCCGAAGGTCGCAGGTTCGAATCCTGCCCCCGCTACCAGAATTCGGCAAAAAAGCCTCCTCGCGAGGCTTTTTTGTTGGGCGCAAGGAGCGCGCCGCGTGCATTGAACGGGTGGTCTGGAAAGTCTCTTTTCCGCTGCCCGGCACGCTGCCGGTGTTGGATACAACGGCACGCTATGGAAATGGGCGTTTCGCCCATTTTTTGTTTCCGGACTTTGGATAGACGCGACAGGCACTCTTTGGATACGCAGCAGATTGCCCAACGATTCGATCAGGCACTGGCCGACCTTGGTCTGCAATGCCTGGGTGTGGAATGGAGCCCGAGTGGCGGGCAGGGCACGCTGCGCGTCTATATCGACGCCGAAGAGCGTGAAGTGGATATCGACGACTGCGAATCGGCCAGTCGCGAGCTGTCTGCCCTTCTCGATGTGGAAGATCCGATTCCGGGTCATTACACGCTGGAAGTTTCTTCTCCGGGTATCGATCGTCCGCTGTTTTCGGCCGCCCAGTTCGCCCGCTTCCTCGGCGAGGAAGTCAAGGTGGTGCTGACTGCGCCGATGGACGGCCGCCGTCGCTTCAAGGGCCGCGTCGAGTCGGTCGAAGGCGAGCACATCGCCCTTGAAGTGGAAGGTCGGCGCATCGAGTTTGATTACGACGCGGTCGAGAACGCGCGCCTGGTGCCCGATTGGGTGGCGCTGGGCTATGCGCCCGCGCCCAAGCAGGGCGGTAAGAAGGGCTGATCAGCCTTAGGTCTTGAGTCTGACTAACGGGCGCCGGGCGGCGTCTTCGGAGTAGCGGCAATGAGCAGAGAATTGTTGTTGGTGGTAGATGCGGTGGCCAATGAAAAGGGCGTGCCGCGCGAGACCATCTTCCAGGCCATGGAGGCGGCGCTCGCCTCGGCGGCCAAGAAGCGCTATCCGGACGAGGATGCGGACATCCGCGTGAGCATCGATCGTCAGAGTGGTGAGTACGAGACCTTCCGTCGCTGGGAAGTCATTGCCGACGACGGTGAAATGGAGTCGCCGTACTGGCAGGTGCGTCTGATGGATGCCGTCGACGAACGCGAAGACGCGCAGGTTGGCGAGTTCATCGAGACGCAGATCGAGAACGCCGAGTTCGGTCGCATTGCCGCCCAGGCAGCCAAGCAGGTCATCGTGCAGCGTGTGCGCGAAGCCGAGCGGGCGCTGGTGGTCGATGCCTTCGTCGATCGCGTCGGCGAGCTGGTTACCGGTATCGTCAAGCGTGTCGAACGCGGCAACATCTACCTTGACCTGGGCAGCAACGCCGAGGCCTTCATCCCGCGCGACAAGTCGATTCCGCGCGAGCCGGTACGCGTCGGTGACCGCCTGCGCGGTTACCTGTACGAAGTGCGTTCGGAAGTGCGCGGGCCGCAGCTGTTCGTCTCGCGCACGGCGCCGGAATTCATGATCGAGCTGTTCAAGCTCGAGGTGCCGGAAGTGGGTCAGGGTCTGGTCGAGATCAAGGGCTGCGCCCGCGATCCGGGTGATCGCGCCAAGATTGCCGTGCTGGCCCATGACAGCCGCACCGACCCCATCGGCGCCTGCATCGGCATGCGCGGTTCGCGTGTGCAGGCGGTGTCCAACGAGCTCAATGGCGAGCGCATCGACATCGTGCTGTGGCACGAGAACCAGGCCCAGTTCGTCATCAATGCGATGGCGCCGGCCGAAGTGCAGTCGATCATCATGGACGAGGAGCGCAACTCCATGGACATCGCCGTGGCCGAGGACAAGCTGTCCCAGGCCATTGGTCGCGGTGGCCAGAACGTGCGCCTGGCCAGCAAACTGTCCGGTTGGCAGCTCAACGTGATGACCCAGGAGCAGGTGCAGGCCAAGAGCGAGGCCGAGCAGGAAACGGCGCGCAGCCTGTTCATGGACAAGCTTGAGGTTGATCAGGAAATTGCACACATCCTGGTGCTAGAAGGGTTTTCCAGCATTGAGGAGATCGCTTACGTGCCGACCGGCGAATTGCTGGCGGTCGAGGGCTTTGACGAGGACATCGTCGAGGAGCTGCGCGCGCGTGCTCGCGATGCGCTGCTGACCGAAGCCCTGGCGGTCGAGGAAGGTATCGAGGAACACAAGCCGGCAGAAGACCTGCTGGAGCTTGAGGGCATGGATGAAACAACCGCCTACGCCCTGGCGGAACGTGGTGTTACTACCGCGGATGAGCTGGCCGACCAGGCCGTCGATGATCTGATCGACATCGAGGGCATGGACGAAGAACGTGCCGCGGCGCTGATTATGGCGGCGCGTGCACCCATGATTGCGCGTCTGGAGCAGGGCGGCTAAGCCGCAAACGGAAGGTGCGCCCACAGGATGGGCGTGTCGGCGGAAGCCTGGCTGTGAAGACTAAGGCTTCCCACCAGGGAATGGGACAGCCGTGACGGCGCAGTGTCGGTGCGGAAGTTCAGCGCGGGAAAGGCGGAGAAAGAGAACAATGTCGGACGTCACCATCAAGCAACTGGCCAAGGTCCTGGACATGTCGGTCGAAAAGCTGATCACTCAGCTTGACGAGGCCGGCATGAAGTTCTCCGACCCCGAACAGGTCATCAGCAGCACCGAAAAGGTCAAGCTGCTCGGCTTTCTGCGCCGCACGCATGGCAAGCGTGAAGGCGAGGAAGCCGAAGATAGCTCACCGCGTCAGATCACGCTGCGCCGCCGCAAGGTCAGCGAACTGAAGGTGGGCTCCGGACGCGGTTCGGCGTCGAAGACAGTCAATGTGGAGGTGCGCGGCAAGCGCACCTACGTCAAGCGCAGCGCCATGGCCGAGGATGCCGAGGGCGAGGCCGAGCGCGACGAGGCCCAGGCCAAGCTCGATGCGGCCGAAGAGGCGCGCATGCATGAGGAGGCCCAGGCCGCCGAGGACGCACAGCGTCGCGAGGAAGAGGCGCAGCGCCAGGCTGAAGAGGCCGAGGCTGCTGCCAAGGCTGAAGCCGAAGCGGCTGCCAAGGCCGAAGCCGAAGCCAAGGCACGTGCCGAGGCCGAAGCCGAGGAAGAGCGTCAGCGCCAGGCCGCCGAAGAGATCGCCAAGGCCGAGGCGACCGAGAAATCCGAAAAGGTGCACCGGACCGAGAAAGCCGACAAGGCTGATAAGAAGGCTGACAAGCCGGTCAAGGCGGACAAGGGCGAGGTGCAGACCGATGCCGCCGAGCCTTCTCGCAAGAGGGATGCCTGGTCGATGCCGGTGATGCCGCGTCTGCACGAGGACCGTCCGCCGCGTCGCGAGCGTGTCGTGTCCGAGGAAGAGGCGCGTGGCAAGCCGGCCAAGACGGCTGCCCCGGCCAAGCCGGCTGCCAAGGGCAAGACCGAGCGCGAAGAGCGCGAAGAGAATGCACGCAAGGGCAAGGGCAGCAAGCGCTTTGCCGGTGGCGAGCTGCATCTGAGCGAGGCCGATCGTGCACGTCGTTCCAGCAGCCGCAGTCGTCGTGGCCGTCGCCAGGAATCGCGCGGTGCCAGCAGCTCCAGCGGTCCGCATGGCTTCTCGCGTCCGACCGCGCCGGTGGTGCGCGATGTGCCTGTGGGCGAGGCCAATGTGGTCTCCGAGCTGGCGCAGAAGATGGCTGTGAAGGGCGCCGAGGTGGTCAAGGCCCTGTTCAAGATGGGCATGATGGCCACCATCAATCAGGTGATCGATCACGACACCGCGACGCTGGTCGTCGAGGAGCTGGGTCACAACCCGGTGCCCGAGGACGACAAGGGCGCCGAGGCGACGCTGCTTGAGCAGGCCGCTTCCTATGAGGAAGAGGGCGAGAAGGTTGGCCGTCCGCCGGTGGTGACCATCATGGGCCACGTCGATCACGGCAAGACCTCGCTGCTCGATTACATTCGCCGCACCAAGGTCGCCACGGGCGAGGCCGGTGGCATCACCCAGCATATCGGTGCCTATCACGTGACCACGCCGAAGGGCGTGATCACCTTCCTGGATACCCCGGGCCATGCCGCCTTCACGGCGATGCGTGCGCGTGGTGCCCAGTCCACCGATATCGTGGTGCTGGTGGTGGCGGCCGATGACGGCGTCATGCCGCAGACGATCGAGGCCATCAAGCATGCCCGCGCGGCCAACGTGCCGCTGATCGTGGCCATGAACAAGATGGACAAGGACGAGGCCAACCCGGACAACGTCAAGCAGGCGCTGGCTTCGCAGGAAGTGGTGCCGGAAGATTGGGGTGGCGACGTGCAGTTCGTGCCGGTGTCGGCCAAGGCTGGTACGGGTGTGGACGACCTGCTCGATGCGGTTTCCATCCAGGCCGAACTGATGGAGCTGACCGCCGTGGCCGATGGCCGCGCCTCCGGCGTGGTGGTCGAGTCCAGCCTGGATCGCGGCCGCGGTCCGGTGTCCACGGTGCTGGTGCAACAGGGCACGCTGAAGAGGGGCGACTTTGTCGTCTGCGGTGTCGAGTACGGCCGCATGCGTGCGCTGCTGGACGAAACCGGTCAGCAGGTCGACGAGGCCGGTCCGTCCATTCCGGTGCAGGTGCTGGGCTTGTCGGGCGTGCCCGAGGCCGGTGACGACTTCATCGTCGTCGCCGACGAGAAGCTGGCCAAGCAGGTGGCGCAGGAGCGTCAGCAGAAGCGTCGCGAAACGCGCATGGTCAGCAAGGCCAACCGTCTTGAAGACATCATGGCGCAGATGGGCCAGAGCGAGCAGCAGCAGCAGCTGAACATCCTTATCAAGGCTGATGTGCAGGGTTCGGCCGAGGCGCTTCGCGAGTCGTTGAGTGCGATCGGCAACGAGCTGGTCAAGGTCAATGTGGTTTCCAGCGGTGTCGGCGGCATTACCGAATCCGATGCCACCCTGGCGGCCGCGTCCAAGGCGCTGCTGATCGGCTTCAACGTGCGTGCTGATGCGTCGGCGCGCAAGGTCATCGATACCAGCGGCCTGGACGTGCGCTACTTCTCGATCATCTATGACGTGATCGATCAGGTGAAGCAGGCCGCTTCCGGCCTGATGGGCATGGAAGTGCGCGAGGAGATCATCGGTATCGCCGAGGTACGCGATGTGTTCCGCAGCTCCAAGTTCGGCGCCGTGGCCGGTTCCATGGTGGTCGAAGGCGTGGTCAAGCGCAGCAAGCCGATCCGCGTGTTGCGCGACAACACGGTGATCTTCGAGGGCGAGCTGGAATCGCTGCGTCGCTTCAAGGAGAACGTCGAGGAAGTGCGCATGGGTACCGAGTGCGGTATCGCCGTGAAGCAGTACAACGACGTCAAGTCCGGCGACCAGATCGAGTGCTTCGAGCGTATCGAAGTGGCTCGTAGCCTGTAAGGAGTCGGCGCGAAGATGCCTGCACGCGACTTCAAACGCAGCGACCGTGTGTCGGCCCAGCTCCGTCGTGAGCTGGGCCAGCTGGTCCATTCGGCCGTGCGTGAGTATGGTTTGCCCATGGTCAGCGTCTCCGACGTGGAAGCCACCAGTGACCTGGATGTGGCCACCGTTTGGGTGACCACACTGGCGCCGGAGGAATCCAAGGCGGCGGTCAAGGCGCTCAACGAGATGGCCAAGGAGTTCCGTCGCGAGCTGTCGCGCAGTATGCGCATTCGCCGCGTGCCGGAGCTTCGTTTCAAGTATGACGATTCGGTCGACAAGGGCGAGCGCATCGATCACCTGCTGAGCGGCCTGGACCTGGGCCCGGCAGACGCGTCGGACGAGGACGAGAACGCCTGATCGGCCCGGCGCCGCGAAGGCGGCGTGCGAGGTCGATCGGCTGGTAGCACCATGGCGCGATCCCGAAACCGTTCCCGCTTCCGCGATATCCACGGCATCGTCCTGCTGGACAAGCCGCTGGGCTTGAGTTCCAACCAGGCGCTGCAGCGCGTGCGTCACATCGCGCGCGCGGCCAAGGCCGGACATACCGGCAGCCTGGACCCGCTGGCGACCGGCCTGCTTCCGGTGTGCCTGGGCGAGGCGACCAAGGTCGCCGGGCATCTGCTGGGTTCGCGCAAGGCCTACGCCGCCGAGGTCAAGCTGGGTACGACCACCAGCACTGACGATGGCGAAGGCGATGTGGTCGAGCAGGCCCCGGTGCCGATGCTTGACGAGGCGAGCCTCCGCGCGGCGCTTGCGCCGTTCATCGGCACTATTTCCCAGGTGCCGCCGGCCTATTCGGCGCTCAAACGCGATGGCGTGCCGCTGTACAAGCTGGCGCGCCGCGGCGAAGTGGTCGACGTGCCGGCGCGCGAGGTGGAGATTTTCGCTATCGATCTGCTGCGCCATGACGGCGACACGCTGTGCCTGCGCGTGGAGTGTGGTTCGGGTACCTATATTCGCAGTCTGGCCCGTGATCTGGGCCAGGTGCTGGGCTGCGGCGCCCATCTGAGTGCGCTGCGCCGGCTGTGGGTGGAGCCGTTCTCGACCCCTTCCATGCTCACGCTGGAGCAGCTTGAAGCGCTGGCGAGCGAGGGCGATGCGGCACTTGAGAACATATTGCTGCCGGTCGATGCCGGGCTGGCGGGCATGCCGGCGGTGCATCTGGATGCCGAGGACAGCCGGGCCATGGCCCAAGGACAGGCGAGGGTGCGGCGTGATCTTGTGCCGGGCCTTTACCGAGTGTATGCCGACGACGGTCGGCTGCTGGCGCTGGGCGAAGTGGGCGACGATGCCCGTCTGCGCTCGCGCCGTGGTTTCAACTTGCCGGGTTAAGCCCTTGTTGCAGCGCTATTCCGGCCGTTACAATAGGCTCTTACCCAAGGGCTAAAAATCAACCCGCGGGGTTTACACAGCTTCATCGTCCGCGGTGGCGCTGTGTAAACCTCGCGTCCTTTTTTTTCGAGGAACGTAGCATGTCCCTTTCTGTTGAGCAGACCAGCAAGATCATCGCCGACTACGGTCGCACCCCGAACGACACCGGCTCCACCGAAGTGCAGGTGGCCCTGCTGTCGGCCCGTATTTCGCACCTGACCGAGCACTTCAAGTCGCACAAGCAGGACCACCACTCGCGTCGTGGTCTGCTGAAGCTGGTCAACCAGCGCAAGCGTCTTCTGGGCTATCTCAAGTCGCGTGATCTGGAACGCTATCAGAGCCTGATCGAACGTCTCGGCCTGCGCCGTTAATCCCAGGTCAGAGGAGACCAAAGTGGCGAAAGTAACCAAGTCATTCCAGTACGGTAATCACGAAGTCACGCTGGAGACGGGCGAAATCGCCCGTCAAGCATCCGGTGCCGTCGTGGTGAGCATGGGCGGCACCTCGGTGCTGGTCACCGTTGTTGCGGCCAGCAAGCCGCGCGAGGGTCAGAGCTTCTTCCCGCTCACCGTCGATTATCAGGAAAAGTTCTACTCCGCCGGCCGCATCCCGGGCGGCTTCTTCAAGCGCGAAGGTCGTCCGACCGAGAAGGAAACGCTGACCTCGCGCCTGATCGATCGTCCGGTGCGTCCGCTGTTCCCGGAAGAGTTCAAGAACGAAGTCCAGGTCATCGCCCAGGTCATGTCGCTGAACCCGGACGTGGACGGCGACATCCCGGCCCTGATCGGTGCTTCCGCGGCGCTGACCCTGGCCGGCATCCCGTTCAAGGGCCCGATCGGCGCCGCCCGCGTCGGTTACAGCAACGGCGAGTACCTGCTCAATCCGTCGGCCACCGAGCTTAAGGATTCGCAGCTGGACCTGGTCGTGGCCGGTACCGCCAATGCGGTGCTGATGGTGGAGTCCGAAGCGCAGTTGCTCAGCGAAGATGTGATGCTGGGTGCGGTGATGTTCGGTCACCAGCAGATGCAGGCGGCCATCCGTGCCATCGCCGAGCTGGCCACCGAGGCGGCCAAGCCGTCCTGGGACTGGCAGGCGCCGGCCCGTAACGAGTCGCTGATCGCCGCCGTCAAGGGCGAGGTCGGTGACAAACTCGAGCAGGCTTTCCAGGTGCGCGACAAGCTGCAGCGTCGCGATGCCATCTCCGCCATCAAGTCCGAGGTCATGGAAGCTCTGAGCGCCCAGGCCGAGGAGAAGGGCTGGAGCGCCGAGGATCTGGGCAAGGAATTTGCCGAGCTCGAATACAGCACCATGCGCGATGGCGTGCTCAAGACCAAGGTGCGCATCGACGGCCGCCAGCTGGATGATATCCGTCCGATCAGCGTGCGCGTGGGCGTGCTGCCGCGTACCCACGGCTCGGCGCTGTTCACCCGCGGCGAGACGCAGGCGCTGGTCACGGCCACCCTGGGTACCGCGCGTGATGCGCAGATCATCGACGCGCCGGAAGGCGAGTCGAAGGATCCGTTCCTGTTCCACTACAACTTCCCGCCGTTCTCGGTGGGCGAGACCGGTCGCGTCGGTAGCCCGAAGCGTCGTGAAATCGGTCACGGCCGTCTGGCCAAGCGCGGCGTCATGGCCGTCAAGCCGAGCATGGAAGACTTCCCGTACGTGGTGCGCGTGGTCTCGGAAATCACCGAGTCCAACGGTTCCTCGTCGATGGCTTCGGTGTGCGGTTCCTCGCTGGCCATGATGGACGCCGGTGTGCCGCTGAAGGCACCGGTGGCCGGTATCGCCATGGGTCTGGTCAAGGAAGGCAACGACTTTGTCGTTCTTTCGGACATCCTGGGTGACGAAGATCACCTGGGCGACATGGACTTCAAGGTGGCCGGTACGTCCGAGGGCATCTCCGCCCTGCAGATGGACATCAAGATCGACGGCATCACCGAGGAGATCATGCGTACGGCGCTGGGCCAGGCCAAGCGTGGTCGCCTGCACATCCTGGGCGAAATGGGCAAGGTCATCACCGAAGCCCGCGCCGAGATGAGCGAGTACGCGCCGCGTCTGCTGACCATCAAGATCCATCCGGACAAGATCCGCGAAGTCATCGGCAAGGGTGGTGCGACCATCCGCTCGATCACCGAGGAAACCGGTACCACCATCGACATCAACGACGATGGCACCGTGGTCATTGCGTCGGTCAACCGCATGCAGGCCGACGAGGCCAAGAAGCGCATCGAGCAGATCGTCTCTGACGTCGAGCCGGGTCGCATCTACGAGGGCAAGGTCGCCAAGCTGATGGACTTTGGTGCCTTCGTCACCATCCTGCCCGGCAAGGACGGTCTGGTTCACGTTTCGCAGATCTCCAACGAGCGCGTCGAGAAGGTCTCCGACAAGCTCAAGGAAGGCGATATCGTCAAGGTCAAGGTGCTGGAAGTGGACAAGCAGGGTCGTATCCGCCTGTCCATGAAGGCCGTGGCCGAGGACGAGTCCGCCAACGGTTAAGCCAGTCCCGACTGGCTGCATGAACGCAAGGCCCGGTGTCGGAATGACACCGGGCCTTGTCGTTTGCGGGCCTTTGCTATGATGCTCACGGTTACCCAGACGGGAGCGCGAGCATGTACGAGAAGGCCGATTTCCTCACCGATTGGCAGTCACTGGCCCAGCAGTCCTGGGATGCGTGGCTCGACTTTGCCCGACGCTCCGGTGCGCCGGTGAACGAGTCGCTGGACAACAGCGCCGCGGTCGAGCGCATGCTCGAGGGCATGCGCGGCTATTTTGGCTGGCTGCAGCGCGCCGGCGTGACGCCGCCGCCCAGTCAGGGGCCGGACTGGCAGGGCCAGTTCCGCCAGTTCATCGAGCAGGCCGGGGAGCCATTCCGCAAGATGTTCGGCAAGCTCGAAGTGCCGGGTTCGGAGATGTTCGAGCAGCAGATGAAGCGCTGGTTCGGCGCCTTGCAGGAGCCGATGTCCGAGTTGCACGACTGGCTCAAGTTGCCGACCTTCGGCTACTCGCGCGAGCACCAGCAACTGCAGCAGCGCATGCTCGGCGCCATGGCCGATTATGGCGAGCAGTTGCAGCGCTATCACGCGATGATGGCCGATGCCAACTTGAAGGGGCTGGAGCTGCTCGAGCAGCGACTGGCCGAGCACACCGATCCCGAACGCCAGATCCAGTCACTGCGCGCGCTCTATGACATGTGGGTGGATGCCGCCGAGGACGCCTACGCCAAGATCGCCATGACCGACGAGTTCCGCCAGATCTATGGCGACCTGGTCAACGCGCAGTCGCGCATGCGCGAACTTCAGCAGCGTCAGATGGCTGCCATGGGCGCGCAATGGGGCCTGCCCACGCGCGAAGAAGTCGACAGCATCGGCAAGCGCTTGCAGGAAGTGCGCCGTGAGCTGCGCGCCGCCCGTGATGAGGTCACCGCGTTGCGCGACGCGCTGGCCGAGGTGCGTGAGCAGGGTGCCGGCGGTGCTTCGGCCACCGCGCAAAAGAGTGCGGCGAAAAAGGCTGCCGGGACCCGCAGGTCGGCGTCGGCGCGCAAGAGTGCCGCCAGCAAGGCGCCCGGAAAGAAAGCGGCGACCAAGAAAGCGGCGACGAAAAAGGCCGCGCGCAAATCAGCACCGGCCAAGACCTCGTCCGCGCGACGCAGTGCCAAACGTTGAGCCGTCCATCCGTTTAGATGTCCCAGCCTCAAGGAGCGTGCATGTTCTCCCCGTTGCAACTTGACCCCCAGCACATGGTCGAGGAGATGGCCGCGTTCCAGCGCAAGCTGGCCGAAGGTTTGCCCGTGCTTAAGCATCTGGACGAGGCCCATTACGGCGCCACACCGCACGAGGCGGTCTATCGTGAGGACAAGCTGACGCTGTATCACTTCCAAGGCGATAC
The DNA here is from genome assembly GCF_011759385.1 of Oleiagrimonas sp. C23AA. Taxonomy (GTDB): domain Bacteria; phylum Pseudomonadota; class Gammaproteobacteria; order Xanthomonadales; family Rhodanobacteraceae; genus Oleiagrimonas. The sequence goes on from NZ_JAARLY010000003.1 coordinate 418,482, forward strand.
CAAGCCCAGCGCAAAGACGCCCATCCTGATCTGCTATGCGCTGGTCAACACGCCCTGGATGGTCGACCTGCAGCCCGATCGCTCGCTGGTCGCCAACTTGCTGGCCCAGGGCGAGGATGTCTACCTGATCGACTGGGGCTATCCCGATGGTGCCGACCGCTGGCTGACCATGGATGATTACATCAACGGATACCTGGACCGCTGCGTCGATGTGGTGCGCAAGCGACACGGCCTGGATGCCATCAATCTGCTGGGTATCTGCCAGGGCGGCACATTTTCGCTGTGCTACACCGCCCTGCATGGCGAGAAGGTGCGCAACCTGTTGACCATGGTCACGCCGGTGGACTTCAAGACGCCGGACAACATGCTCTCGTCCTGGGTGCAACACATGGATGTGGACCTGTTTGTCGACAGCTGGCGCAACATTCCGGCCGACCTGATCAATGCCTGCTATCTGATGCTCAAGCCGGTGCGCCTGAATCAGCAAAAATACGTGGCGCTGGTTGATATTTTGAATAATCCCACGCAGATGGAAAATTTTCTGCGCATGGAGAAATGGATTTTCGACTCGCCCGATCAGGCCGGTGAAACCTTCCGCCAGTTCGTGAAGGACTTCTACCAGGGCAACAAGCTGATCATGGGCGAGGTGGAGCTGGGCGGAAGGCAGGTGAATCTGCGCGATATCCATTGTCCGGTGCTGAATATCTTTGCCAAGCAGGATCATCTGGTGCCGCCGGCCGCATCCAGGGCCATGCAAAAGTACATTGGCACCGACGACTATCAGCAACTGGCGTTTCGTGGTGGTCACATCGGCATCTACGTCTCCGGACGGGCGCAGCGTGAGGTGCCAACGGCCATCCACGCCTGGCTGGCCGAGCGCGATCACTGAAAGTCCCTGGTAAGGACTCAAGGAGTGGACCGCCTATGAGCGGTTTCATGTTTCTGTAGGTCGAGGCGATGTGCGCCGCCGTTTCACCTGGGCGCCTCACTCAACGATGCCACTTCGGGGGCTCTTGGCCCGGGCGCAGGTTCGGTGCAGGCGTTGTACGCGCTTTCACTCAATGCTCAAGACCACGGTGCCGGTATATGGGCGTGACTGACAACGTTGACCGTACCCGCAAGTTCGGTGCGACCAGAACGCGAGCGCACCGTATTTTCGCCATGGAGACCGCAACGGCATGAGCCATTCGACCGGCAGGGAGCTGGCACTGTTCGACTTTGACGGCACGCTGACCGACGCCGAAAGCTTCGGGCCATTTCTTGAGTATGTGGTGCCGCGTTGGCGTCGTTGGCTGGTCATTGCTTTGGTGGCGCCGGTGGTGCTGGCCTATCGCCGTGGTTGGCTGGGCGGCGTGCCGACCCGTGCGGTGCTGACCTTTTTCTGCCTGGGCGGCTATCCGGTGGCACGCTTCCGGCGCGCAGCACAGTCGTTTTGCCGGCAGTGGGTGGATGCCCATCTTCGCCCCGAGACCCTGGCGCAGTTGCGTACCCATCAACACGCCGGCCACCGCGTGGTGGTGGTGTCGGGCAATTTCGAGTGGCTGCTCGCACCCTGGTGCCGCGCCCACGGCGTCGAGCTACTGGCCTCACGCTTGCAGGTATCCGGGCGTCGGTTGAGCGGCCGCTATCTGGGACCGCAATGCGTGGGCGATCACAAGGCGGCGCGCCTGCGTGAGCATCTTGACTTGGAGGACTTTGCCTGCGTGCACGCCTATGGCGATACCGCCGAGGATGCCGCCTTGCTGGCGCTGGCCCATCGGCGCACCTATCGTGGCGAGCCAGTGGTCCAGGGCAGGCCGCTGCCGGCCTGACGAAGTGCGCCACAGCCGCCATAATGGTGGCGATTTCCGCTTAGCGTGCCATGCCCCGATGACCGACACCGCCGCCTCCCACGACTCCATCCGCGCCCTGAAATGGCAGGGCGATCACTTGCGCCTGCTTGATCAGCGCAAGCTGCCGCAACGTACCGAGTGGGTCGATTGCACCGATAGCCAGGCGGTGGTGCAGGCGATCAAGGATCTGGTGGTGCGCGGTGCGCCGGCGATCGGCATTGCCGCGGCCTGGGGCGTGGTACTGGCCGCCCAGCAGGGCGCGGATATGGACGAGGCGCTGTTGGCGCTGCGCGCCGCCCGTCCCACCGCCGTCAATCTGATGTGGGCGCTCGATCGCATGCGCGCCCGCATTGCCGCCGGTGCCGATGCGCAGGCGCTGGCTGTCGAAGCGCAGGCCATCCAGGATGAGGATCTGGCCGCCAACCGGCATATGGGGCAATTGGGTGCGGCCCTGATCGCGCCGGGCTCGGGCGTGATGACCCACTGCAATACCGGCTCGCTGGCATGCGCAGGTTTCGGTACCGCGCTGGGCGTGATTCGCGCCGGTGTCTCGGCCGGGCGTATCGCCGAAGTTTTCGCCGGTGAAACCCGGCCCTGGTTGCAGGGCGCGCGCCTGACCATGTGGGAACTGGTCAACGATGGCATCCCGGCACAACTGGTGGCCGATTCGGCTGCCGCCCATCTGATGAAGAGCGGCAAGGTGCAGTGGGTGATCGTCGGTGCCGACCGCATCGCCGCCAACGGCGATACCGCCAACAAGATTGGTACCTATCAGCTGGCCATCGCGGCGCGCCATCACGGCGTGAAGTTCATGGTGGTGGCGCCGTCCTCCACGGTGGACATGGCGACGGCCGACGGCGAGGCGATCGAGATCGAGCTGCGCGAACCCAGCGAGCTGCTGGGCTACGGCGGTACGCGCACCGTGGTCGAGGGCGCGCGGGCCTGGAATCCGGTATTCGATGTGACGCCGGCGAATCTGATCGATGCCATTGTCACCGAGCGTGGAGTGATCGAGCAGCCCGATGCGCTGCGCATGCAAGCCCTTTTCGGCGCATGAGACTCAAGCACGAGCTGGGCTGGTTCTTTGTCGGCGGAGTCATTGGCTTTGTCGTCGATGCCGGCGTGGTGCAGTCACTGGTGGCCTTTGCCGATTGGGATCCGTACCTGGCGCGTGTGGTGTCGTTCCTGTGTGCGGCCAGTGCCACCTGGGTGTTCAACCGCTCGTTCACTTTTGCGCATCGACGCAGCGGCGGCGCGGCGTCGGAGTGGGGGCGCTGGCTGGCGGTGATGGGCGTCGGCGCGCTGGTCAACTACGGCACCTACGCGCTGGTGTTATGGCTGTGGCCGCTGGCTCACCACTGGCCGGTGCTGGGTGTGGCAGCCGGTTCCGTGGTGGCGGCCGGACTCAATTTTGCCGGGGCTCGGGCATGGGTTTTCACAGGCGTCAAAACGTCTTCGTAACTAGCTGAAATAGAAAGAAAAATTAGGGGAATTAATGACGCTTTTGTGATATACTCCGAGGGATTGTTCCCGACGCCTTGTCCGGCACGGACAAAAGCGCGCGACGGGCCCCAAACTCAGTAGTCACGGAAGCCATTCGATGGCAGAACTCGCCAAAGAAGTCATTCGCGTCAATATCGAAGACGAGATGCGTCAGAGCTATCTCGATTACGCCATGAGCGTAATCGTCGGACGCGCACTCCCCGATGCCCGGGATGGGCTCAAGCCGGTCCATCGTCGCGTTCTTTTCGCGATGAACGAGCTCAGCAACTCGTGGAACCGGCCGTACAAGAAATCGGCCCGCGTGGTCGGTGATGTCATCGGTAAATACCATCCGCACGGCGATGCCTCGGTGTACGACGCCATCGTGCGCATGGCCCAGCCCTTCTCGCTGCGCTACATGCTGGTCGACGGCCAGGGCAACTTCGGCTCGGTCGATGGCGACAACGCCGCGGCCATGCGTTACACCGAGGTGCGCATGGCGCGCCTCACCCACGAGCTGTTGGCCGATATCGACAAGGACACCGTCGACTTCGGGCCCAACTACGATGAGTCCGAGCGTGAGCCGCTGGTGCTGCCCACGCGCGTGCCCAATCTGCTGGTGAACGGTTCGGCCGGCATCGCGGTGGGCATGGCCACCAACATCCCGCCGCACAACCTCACCGAGACCGTCGCCGCCACCATCGCGCTGATCGACGATCCGACGCTGTCGATCGAAGACCTGATGACCTACATGCCGGGCCCGGATTTTCCGACCGGCGGCATCATCAACGGCGCGGCCGGCATCGTCGAGGCTTATCGCACCGGTCGCGGGCGCATCCTGGTGCGTGCCAAGGCCGAGGTGGAAACCGAGCCCAACGGCCGCGAAACCATCATCGTCACCGAGCTTCCGTACCAGGTGAACAAGGCGCGGCTGATCGAAAAGATCGCCGAGCTGGTCAAGGAAAAGAAGGTCGAAGGCATCTCCGAACTGCGCGATGAGTCCGACAAGGACGGCATGCGCGTGGTCATCGAGGTGCGTCGCGACTCGATGGGCGATGTGGTGCTGAACAACCTGTTCCAGCAGACCCAGCTGCAGGTCACCTTCGGCATCAACATGGTGGCGCTGCTGGATGGCCAGCCCAAGCTGCTGAACCTCAAGGAAGTGCTGGAGGCGTTCATCCGTCACCGCCGCGAGGTGGTGACCCGCCGCACCATCTTCGATCTGCGCAAGGCCCGCGCCCGCGCGCACATTCTGGAAGGCCTCACCGTCGCGCTGGCCAACATCGACGAGATGATCGAGCTGATCAAGACCTCCGAGTCGCCGCAGGTGGCGCGCGAGCGTCTGCTTTCCAAGCGCTGGGAACCGGGCATGGTGAGGGCGCTGCTGGAGGCCACCGGCGCCGAGATGTCGCGTCCGGAAGACATGGATCCGCGCGATGGCCTGAAGGCCGATGGCTACCAGTTGTCCGAGGCGCAGGCCAAGGAAATCCTGGAGATGCGGCTGCACCGCCTGACCGGCCTGGAGCAGGAAAAGCTTTCCGACGAATATCGCCAGATCATGGAAGTGATCCGCGATCTGATCGAGATTCTGGAAGACCCCGAGCGTCTGCTCTCGGTCATCCGCGACGAGCTGGAAGTGATCAAGGCCGACTACGGCGATGTGCGCCGCACCGACATCCAGCACTCGCAGGCCGACCTCAACGTGCTCGACCTGATCGCCTCGGAAGATGTGGTGGTCACGCTGTCGCACGGTGGTTACATCAAGCGTCAGCCGGCCAGCACCTACCGCGCGCAGAAGCGTGGCGGCAAGGGCCGTTCGGCCTCGGCGCTGAAGGAAGAGGATTTCGTCTCGCAGCTGTGGGTGGTCAACACCCATGACACGCTGCTGACCTTCACCAGCACCGGCCGCGTGTACTGGCTGAACGTGTACGAGATGCCCGAAGCCGGGCCGCAGGCGCGCGGCAAGCCGATCGTCAATCTGCTGCCGCTGGCCGAGGGCGAATACGTACAGGCGGTGCTGCCGGTGCGCGAGTACGACGAAGACCGCTTCGTGTTCTTTGCCACCCGCAACGGCACGGTGAAGAAGACTCCGCTGCCCGAGTTCGCCTACCAGCTGCAGAAGGGCAAGATCGCCATTCGCCTGGACGAGGATGACGCGCTGATCGGCGTGCAGATGACCGACGGCCAGTACGACATCCTGCTGTTTGCCTCCAACGGCAAGGCGGTGCGCTTTGGCGAGGACGCGGTGCGCTCGATGGGCCGCACCGCCGGCGGCGTGCGCGGCATGCGGCTGGCGGGTGACGCCAAGGTGGTGTCGATGATCGTCACCGCCGAGGGTGAGTCGTTCGACGTGCTGACCGCCACTGAGCGCGGTTTCGGCAAGCGCACCCCGCAGGAAGAGTTCCCGCGCAAGGGGCGCGGCACGCAGGGCGTGATCGGCATCCAGTGCTCGGATCGCAACGGTCCGCTGGTCGCCGCCGAGTGGGTCACCGAAGCCCACGAGCTGATGCTGATCTCCAACCAGGGCACGCTGGTACGTACGCGTGTGTCGGAGGTCTCGCAGCTGTCGCGCAACACGCAGGGCGTCACCCTGATCAAGCTGCCGAAAAAGGAAGCCCTGGTCGGTGTGGTGCGTCTGGAAGCCGAGGACGAAGACGAGGTCGAGCTGGATGCCGATGGCAACCCGATCTTGCCGGCCGATGGCCAGACCGTGTCCGAGGCGGATGACGCGGCGTCCACGCAGGCGCCTGCCGACGATGACAGTGCCGAGGCTTCCGATGGAGCCGATGCCTGAGACCCATCACTGAGGCGGTGCCTTAAGTGAAAAAAAGCCCCGGTTTCGGCCGGGGCTTTTTTGTTTTTCGCGTCGGTCGAATGACCGGCGCTTGAGACGTTGCCAGTGAAAGCGCCTCAGAGCGCGTCGAGCGTTGCCAGCATGGCTTCGGCGGCCGACACGCGAAATTCGCCTGGCGCTTCCACGTTCAGAGCCTTGACGATGCCGTTATCGGCATACAGGGCAAAGCGACGGGCACGCACGCCCATGCCAAAGCCGGTGCCATCCATCTCCAGCCCCAGCGCGCGGGTGAACTCGGCATTGCCGTCGGCCAGCATGATCAGGTCGTCCGGTGCCTGCTGCGAGGCCGCCCAGGCCTTGAGCACAAAGGCATCGTTCACTGCCAGGCAGACCACCTCGATGCCGCGCTCGCGAAACGCGGGCATGGCCTTGATGTAACCGGGCAGGTGCTTGGAGCTGCAGGTCGGGGTGAAGGCTCCGGGTACGGCAAACAGCACCACCTTTTTGCCAGCGAACACGGCCTGGGTGTCGGTGCACTGGATGTCGTCGCCGACGCGGTTGAACTGCGCCGCGGGCAGCGCTTGGCCTATCTGGATCGTCATGAAAATCTCTCGTCGCCTGTGGGATTGAACGGGCTTTAAATAAAAGTCCAAAGTACTTGAAAAGCAGGGGCTTGAACCTATCTTTCTGGGCAGACGGCCATGGGGCCGAGCCTGATTGAAAGGAGACATCGTCATGAGTATCACACGCTATCAGCCGTGGACTGCACGTGCCGGCCTGCAAGACGAGATCAAGCAGGTGTTCGATCGTTTCTTCAATGCCGAGGAAGGTGACCAGTCCAATGTGGTGACCAGCCAATGGGCGCCGCGCGTGGACATTCGCGAGGAGGACAGCCGCTTTGTCATCTTCGCCGACATTCCCGGTGTGAACCCGGCCGATATCGAGGTCAACATGGACAAAGGCATTCTGTCCATCAAGGGCGAGCGCCAGAATGAGGTCAAGGAAGGCGAAGGCAACTTTACCCGCGTGGAGCGTTCGCACGGTGCGTTCTACCGGCGCTTTGCGCTGCCCGACAGCGCCGACGCCGAAGGCATCACCGCCAGCGGGCGCCATGGCGTGCTGGAAATCGTGATTCCCAAGCGCCCGGCGGCCACCCCGCGTCGCATTCAGATCAAGACCGCCGAGTAACTCACATCCGGTGCCAGACACCGAGGTCGGGCAGCGGCCCGCGGCGGGGATCACCTGCCGTGGGCCGCATGCTTTGTGAGAAGCGGCCAAGCGGCGATAATCAGCGTATCTGCGCAAGGGGTGAGCATGGAATTTAAGGATTACTACGACACGCTGGGTGTCAGCAACGACGCCAGCGATGCCGACATCAAGACCGCCTACCGCAAGCTGGCGCGCAAATATCATCCCGACCGCAACAAGGAGGCCGGGGCCGAAGACAAGTTCAAGGCCGTCAGCGAAGCCTACGAGGCGCTGAAGGACCCGGAACGTCGGCGTGCCTATGACGAACTTCGCGCCGGTGGCTTCCGCGGTGGCGACCAGTTCCGACCGCCGCCGGGTTGGGGCCAGCAGGGTAGCGCCGGTCCCGGTGCGGCCGGCTTTGATTTTGGCGGCGGTGGCGACTTCAGCGACTTCTTTGAAAGCCTGTTCGGCGCCGGTCGGGCGCGAGGATCGCGCGGTCCGGCCCGTGGCCGCGACACCCAGGCGCGAATCCAGATTGATCTTGGCACGGCTTATTCCGGTGGCCGCACCCGCGTCTCTCTGGCCGACAGCCATGGCGGCGAGCGCGTGCTGGAAGTGAAGATTCCGGCCGGTATCCTGCCGGGGCAGACCATTCGCCTGGCCGGGCAGGGCAGCCCCGGCATGCAGGGCGCGCCGGCTGGCGACCTGCTGCTGGAAATCGGTATCCGCGAGCACCCCAAGTTCGCACTGGACGGCCGCAACGTGCTGCACACGTTGAACATCGCGCCCTGGGAAGCGGCGTTGGGTGGCAAGGTGCCGGTGCCAACCCTGGGCGGCACCGTCGAGCTCAACATTCCGGCCGGTTCGCAGACGGGGCGCAAGCTGCGCCTGAAAGGTCGCGGTATGCCCGGCAGGGTGGCCGGTGACCAGATTGTCACGCTGGCCGTACAGGTGCCGGAGGTGGCGTCGGACAAGGAACGCAAGGCGTTTGAAAAACTGCGCGACGTGTTCAGCCAGTACGACCCGCGCGCCTGATGCAATCCGGCGCCTGCGCTGGTCTTCATGGAAACGAAAACGGGGCCGCAGGGCCCCGTTTTCGTGTCGGCAGGTACCGCCGAATCGCTTACGCTGGCAGCAGTTGCCCCAGTGTGGCCGAGAGTTCGTCTTCCTTCACCGGCTTGGTGACATAGGCCTTGGCACCCTGACGAAGCCCCCACACCCGATCGGTGTCCTGATCCTTGGTGGTGACCAGCACCACCGGGATATGCGCCGTCTCGGTGTCCTTGTTGATGGTGCGCGTGGCCTGGAAACCGTTGAGGTTGGGCATGACCACGTCCATCAGGATGAGGTCGGGCTTTTCGCGCCGCGCCATGTCGACGCCGGCCGCGCCGTCTTCGGCGGTCAGGGCCTCGTGGCCCAGTTTCTCGACAATGCGCTTGATGCCCAGCAGCTGCGAGGGCGAATCGTCGACGATCAGGATACGCGCCATGGATGATGTCCTATCGAAATCAATCTCGGAAGATTCTACGTGTCTGCCGCGCGCCATCCAAGCCAGGGCAAAACGTTTTTGAATCAGTGAATTATGATTTTTATTTGAAGCTTGTTAGTCGTTGTTGGCCGAATCGAACGCCACCAGCGTGCGCCCAAACGACTGTCCCTTGAGCATGCCATCAAAACACCCGGCAAGGCCATCGATGTCCACTTCCTGGGTACATATGCGTTCCAGATGCTGTGGCTTCCAGTCGTCGGCCAAGTGCGCCCAGACCTCGTCACGAATGTCGCGCGCGGTGCCGGCCGAGGCCACGCCGAGCAGGCTGACGCCGCGGATGATGAAGGGCATCACCGTGGTCGGCAGGGCGGTGTCACCAACCAGGCCGCAGTTGGCGACGTTGCCGTACGGCGCGATGCGCGCCAGCAGGCCGGCCAGCATACGCCCACCGACGTTGTCCAATGCGCCACCGAACTGGGCCGAGGCCATGGGCTTGTCGTCGAAGTCCAGCTGATGGCGGTCGATGCACTGACTGGCGCCGATCTGAAGCAGCCAGTCAAAACGCTCGGGCTTGCCGCTGATGGCATGCACTTCGAAGCCGGCGCGGCTATAGATATCCACCGCCAGCATGCCGACGCCACCGGTGGCGCCGGTAACGGCCAGTGGCCCCATCTCCGGCGTCTGACGGTTATCGCGCATGCGCAGCAGACCCAGCGCGGCCGTAAAGCCGGCGGTGCCCAGGATCATCGATTCGCGCAGGCTCAGCCCGGCCGGCAGCGGAATGGTCCATTCGGCCGGCAAGCGCACGTACTGGCTGTAACCGCCGTCGCGGGTTTCGGACAGACCGCTGCCGGTACACAGCACGGCGTCGCCTTCCTTGAAGCTGGCATCGCTGGAGGCGACCACGTGGCCGGCCACGTCGATGCCGCCGACCAGCGGGAAGCGACGCAGGATCTTGCCCGTGCCGGTGCCGGCCAGGGCGTCCTTGTAATTGACCGACGAGTAGGCGGCGCGGATCACCACCTCGCCGGGAGACAGCTCATCCAGCGTCAGCGATTCCAGGCCGGCGCGATGGCCGTCATCGTCACGATGGATGCGAAAAGCGCGGAACGCTTGGTTCGGCGTAGACATGCTTTTTACCTCGTGTCGCTAGAGAGGTTTCAGGCCGCGTCCAGGCGCACGATGCCGGACATGCGGCGTTGGCGCTGGCGACTCTGCGGGCTTTGCAGGCGCGAGAGAAACTGCCAGAACGCGGCACCCTTCATGGTGCGGTTCAGACGCCGGGCCTCATCCCAGGTGGAACGAAACTCACCCTCGCGCCAGCCGTAGGCATCGAAGAAGGCGGTACCGGCGGCCGGCGCAAACTGCATGGGTGCATTGCCGGCCTTCAGCTGCTGACCCCAGCGACGCTTGAGCATTTTCAGAAGGCGCGGCGAGACCAGATCGGTGATCCACCAGCGCGCCTGCGCGATGTCGTGCAGATCGGCCGCCAGCGCGGCGACCTGATCATCGGGCAGATAGACCAACAGGCCTTCGGTGATGACCAGCACCGGCCCCTGCATCGCGGCACGCTCGAACAGCTGGCGTCGTGCCCGAGCCTGGCGCAGGTCGGTTTCGACCAGTTGCAGGGAGCAGCGGGGCACCTCGCCAAGCATGCCGGCGCGATAACGCTCGATCAGCGTAGGTTGGTCGGCGTGCAGCCAGCGCAGCGTCGAGGGCAGCGGCAGGCGGTAGGGACGGGTATCGAAGCCGGCGGCGAGATTCAGCACAGTACCGGCGCCGTTTCGCACGGCGTCGGTGACCAGCTCATCGATGACCGCGGTGCGTACGATCAGCGGCCAGGCCATGCGTGCGCCGCCAGGCATGTGGCGCACGATGGCGTGGCCGCGTTCGCCGGCCAGACGCTCGGCGAACGGATCGTTGAACAATGCATCCGGCCGCGCCGTCTCCATGGCCCGGTAGGCCGCGATCCAGTGTGCGGTGTCGGCGACGTCGCGGATCGGGGTGGCAGCCATGGAGAGGGCGGTGCAGGATCAGTTGGCGCGGTGGATGGCGCGCTTGTCGACCGCCATGGCGGCCTCGTGCACGGCCTCGGACAGGGTCGGATGGGCGTGCATGATGCGCGCCAGATCCTCGGCCGAGCCCTTGAACTCCATCGCCACCACGGCTTCGGCAATCAGCTCGGAGACGTTGGCGCCGACCATGTGCACACCCAGGATGCGATCGGTCTCGGCATGGGCAATCACCTTCACCATGCCGGCCGGCTCGTTCATGGCCACGGCACGACCGACGGCGGCGAACGGGAAGGAACCGGTCTTGTAGGGGATGCCGGCGTCCTTGCACTGCTGCTCGGTCTTGCCGGCCCAGGCGATTTCCGGCTCGGTGTAGATCACCCACGGAATGGTGTCGTAATCGACGTGGCCGGGCTTGCCGGCAATCAGCTCGGCGACGGCGATGCCTTCCTCGAAGCCCTTGTGCGCCAGCATCGGGCCGCGCACGCAGTCACCCACGGCCCAGACGCCATCGACGCCGGTCCAGCAGTGGTCATCCACTTCGATGCGGCCGCGATCGTCGGTCTTCACACCGGTGTCGTCGCCCAGCAGCTGTTCGGTGTAGGCGCGACGGCCCACGGCCACCAGCAGCTTGTCGACGGTCAGGTTGTGCTCGCCGTCCTTGTCTTCGTAGGTCAGCTCGACCGCGTTCTTCTTGACCTCGGCCTTGGAGACCTTGGCGCCCAGCTTGATATCCAGACCCTGCTTCTTGAACTCCTTGGCAGCGGCCTTGGAGATGTCCTTGTCGGCGGCGGCCAGGAAGTCGGGCAGGGCTTCGAGCACGGTCACTTCGGCGCCCAGGCGCTTCCACACGCTGCCCAGCTCCAGACCGATCACACCGGCACCGATCACGCCCAGGCGCTTGGGCACGTCGTTGACATCCAGGGCGCCGGCGTTGTCGATGATGTGCTTGCCGTCGAACTTGGCGAACGGCAGCTCCACCGGCACCGAGCCGGTGGCCAGGATCACGTTGGCCGCCTCGATGGTCTGGCTGTTGCCGTCGTTGTCGGTGACTTCGACCTTGTTGCCCTTGAGCAGCTTGCCCTTGCCGAAGTACGAAGCCACCTTGTTGGCCTTGAACAGCATGGCCACGCCGCCGGTGAACTGCTTCACGATCTTGTCCTTGCGACCAATCATGGTCTTGACGTCGATCGTGGGCTCCTTCACCGAGATGCCGTGCACGTCAAAGTGCTGGGTCAGGTTGTAGAACTGCTTGGAGGAATCGAGCAGCGCCTTGGACGGGATGCAGCCCACGTTGAGGCAGGTGCCACCCAGGGCCTGCTTGCCGTCCTTGCCGGTCCAGGCATCGACGCAGGCGGTCTTCAGACCCAGCTGCGCGGCGCGGATGGCAGCGTGGTAACCGGCGGGGCCACCGCCAATGACAATGACGTCGAACTTGTCGCTCATGATGTACCTCTAGATTCTGGTAGGGGAATGCAAGGGCGTCTCTCAGACGTTGAAACGGGCGCCCTGGGCGCCCGTTTCCGGAGCGGGCCTTACATGCCCAGCAGCATGCGGTGCGGGTTTTCCAGCTGGTCCTTGATATCGACCAGGAACAGCACCGCATCCTTGCCGTCGATGATGCGGTGATCGTAGGACAGCGCGATGTACATCATCGGCGCGGCGACGATCTCGCCATTGTCGGCCACCACCGGACGCTGCTTGATGGTGTGCATGCCCAGGATGGCGCTCTGCGGCGGGTTGACGATCGGCGTGGACAGCAGCGAACCGAAGGTGCCGCCGTTGGTCACGGTGAAGGTGCCGCCCTGCAGGTCGTCCAGGGTCAGCTTGCCGGCGCGGGCGCGCTTGGCGTAGTCGACGATGGCCGCCTCGATGTCGGCGAAGCTCATGTTCTGCGCATCGCGCAGCACCGGCGTGACCAGGCCCTTGTCGGTGGATACGGCAATGGAGACGTCCTGGTAGCCGTGATAGACGATGTCGTCACCGTCGACCGAGGCGTTGACCACCGGACGGCGCTTGAGCGCTTCGCACACGGCCTTGACGAAGAAGCTCATGTAGCCGAGCTTGACGTCGTTTTCCTTCAGGAACTGCTCGCCGAAGGTCTTGCGTACCTTGGCCACCTCGGCCAGGTTCACCTCGTTGAAGGAGGTGAGCATGGCGATGGAGTCCTTGGACTGCATCAGACGCTCGGCGATGCGCTTGCGGATGCGCGTCATCGGCACGCGCTCTTCCGGACGCTCGCCCGGCGTGGCCGGCGCCGGGGCGCTGCTCTTGGCGCCGCCCTTGCCGTGGTTGACCAGGTCTTCCTTGGTCACGCGGCCGCCGCGGCCGGTGCCTTCCACCTTGCTCGGGTCGATACCTTCCTCGGTGGCCACGCGACGGCCGGCCGGGGAAAGCTCGTCGGCGCCCTTGGGCGCTTCCTTGGAGCCGCTCTTGGCCGCGGACTTGGCGCTGTCGTCCTTGCCCTTGTCATCGGCCTGGTCGTCGCTTTTGGCCTCGGCCTTGTCCTCGCTCTTGGACGGAGCCGCGGCGGCGCCTTCCTCGATCAGGGCGATGACCTGCTCGCCTTCGACCGTGTCGCCTTCGTCGTGGATGATTTCCTTGATCACGCCGTCAACCGGGCTGGGCACTTCCAGCACCACCTTGTCGGTTTCCAGATCCACCAGGTTCTCGTCGCGGCTGACCGCGTCGCCGGCCTTCTTGTGCCAGGTGGCGATGGTGGCGTCGGATACCGATTCGGGGAGTACCGGGACTTTGACTTCGATGGCCATGAGTGGGTCCTGTTGAGTCTTGGCTTTGAGCGATTAAGCGTGGAATGGGGTTATTCGGCCGCGTGGCCGTTGTCGATCGGGGCCGTCAGCGCCTGCTCGAGCAGGGCCTTCTGTTCGGCCACGTGCTCGGCAAAGTGACCGCAGGCCGGAGCCGGCGAGCGGGCACGACCGGCGTAGGACAGCGCATACTTGTCCTCGACGCAGGCTTGCAGGTGATGACGAATCTGGAACCAGGCGCCCTGATTCATGGGCTCTTCCTGACACCAGATCACTTCCTTGGCGCTACCGTACTTGGCAAGTTCGGCCTTCACCAGTTCGCGCGGGAACGGATACAGCTGCTCGACGCGGACAATGGCGACATCGTCAATGCCGTCCTTCTCGGCCTGCTCGAACAGGTCGTAGTAGACACGGCCCGAGCACAGCACCATGCGCTTGACCTTCTTGTCGGTCTTGATGCGGCTGTCGGGAATCACGTTCTGGAACGTGCCATTGGCCAGCTCGTCCAGGCTGGACACGGCCAGCTTGTGGCGCAGCAGCGACTTGGGCGTCATCACGATCAACGGCTTGCGCACCTTGCGCAGCATCTGCCGGCGGATCATGTGGAAGGCCTGCGCCGGGGTGGTCGGCACGCATACCTGCATGTTGTTGAGCGCGCACAGCTGCAGATAGCGCTCCAGGCGCGCGGAGGAATGCTCCGGACCCTGGCCCTCGTAGCCGTGCGGCAGGAACAGCGCCAGACCGCACTTGCGGCCCCACTTGGCCTCGCCGGCGCTGATGAATTGGTCAATGACCACCTGGGCGCCGTTGGCAAAGTCGCCGAACTGGCCTTCCCAGATCACCAGCGTGTTCGGGTCGGCGGTGGCATAGCCGTACTCGAAGCCCATCACGCCTTCCTCGCTGAGCAGCGAGTCGATGACCGCAACGCTCTGTTCGGGGTCGACGTCGGCCAGCGGCAGGGCGGTGCGACCGGTCTTCTGGTCGTGCAGCACGGCATGGCGATGGAAGAAGGTGCCGCGGCCCGAATCCTGGCCGACCATGCGCAGGCCGTAGCCTTCGCCGATCAGGCCGGCGTAGGCCAGGTTCTCGGCAAAGCCCCAGTCGCACGGCTGGTCGCCGGCGGCCATGGCCGCGCGCGTCTCGTAGATCTTCTTCACACGCGAATGCAGGGTGAAGTCTTCGGGCGTCTTCAGGATCACGTCCAGCAGCTTGGACATGGTCTTGCGGTCCAGCGCGGTGTCGACCTTCTCGTCGAGGCTGCCTTCCAGGTGGTTGGACCACTCGAAGGTGGTGCCGCCACGTGCATCGGCGTCGATCTCGGCGACCGGCTTGCCTTCTTCCAGCTGCTTGCGATAGGCGTCGACCACGGCCTGCGCCTTGTCGCTGTCGATGACCTTGGCTTCCTGCAGGCGCTCGGCATACAGCGCGCGGGTGGTCGGGCGCTTGCGGATCACCTGGTACATCAGCGGCTGCGTCGCCGCCGGCTCGTCGGCCTCGTTGTGGCCGTTGCGGCGGTAGCAGACCAGGTCGATGACCACGTCCTTCTTGAAGGTCTGGCGGAACTCGTAGGCCAGACGCGTCACCTGCAACACCGCTTCCGGATCGTCGCCATTCACATGGAACACCGGCGCGTTGACCATCTTGGCCACGTCGGTGCAGTACATGGTCGAGCGCGCGTCGTGCGGGTTCGAGGTGGTAAAGCCGACCTGGTTGTTGATCACCACGTGGATGGTGCCGCCGACGGCAAAGCCGCGCGCCTGCGACATCTGCAGCGTCTCGAACACCACGCCCTGGCCGGCGAAGGCGGCGTCGCCGTGGATCAGCAGCGGCATGATGCGCTCGTGGTCGTCGTCATGGCGGCGCGTCTGGCGCGCGCGCACCGAACCGACCACCACCGGGTCGACAATCTCCAGATGCGACGGGTTGAAGGCCAGCGCCAGATGCACGGTGTTGTCACCGGTCTTGACGTCGGCCGAGAAGCCCATGTGGTACTTCACGTCGCCCGTGCGCTCGGGATCGTTGGGATGCTCGAACTTGCCCTCGAACTCGTCGAACAGCTGCAGTGGCGGCTTGCCGAGGGTGTTCACCAGCACGTTGAGGCGGCCGCGATGGGCCATGCCGATGACCAGCTCGCGCATGCCGCGCTCACCGCCGCGGCGGATCACTTCGTCGAGCATGGGAATGAGGCTGTCGCCACCTTCCAGCGAGAAGCGCTTCTGGCCCACGTAACGGGTGTGCAGATAGCGCTCCAGGCCTTCGGCGGCGGTCAGGCGCTCGAGCACGCGCAGGCGTTCGTCGGTGTTCAGGCCCGGATCACCGGCGGCCTTTTCCAGGCGCGAGTAGATCCAGCGACGTTGCTCGTGGTCGCTGATGTGCATGAACTCGGCGCCGATGGTGCGCGTGTAGGTCGCCTTAAGGCGCGTCCACAGCTCGCGCAGCTTCAGGCGGCTGTCACCACCGTAGGTGCCGGTATCAAATTCGGTGTCCAGATCCTTTTCGGACAGGCCATGGAAGGGCAGGTCCAGATCCGGCGGGGTGTGCTTCTCGGCCAGGCCCAACGGGTCCAGATCGGCGCCCAGGTGGCCGCGCGAACGATACGCGGTCAAAAGGCGCAGCACGCCGGCCTGCTTGCGGGCATGCGCATCACTGACCGGAGCGGCGGCAGCGGCGCCGGGGCGTTGCTTTTGCGCTGCTTCGATGCGGGCGATGGCCTGCGAATGGGGCATGTCGACGCGGCCGGCACTGGGCAGCTGGTCGAAATACCGGCGCCACTGCTCGGGCACCGATTCGGGGTTGTCCAGCCAGGCCTCGTAAACCGACTCGACATAATCGGCATTGCCGCCTGCGAGCTGGGAGGACTCGAAAAACTTGCGGATCAGGTTTTCGCTCACGTCACCACCGAAAAACACGAATGGGCGCGCAGCGGCGCGCCGGTTTGAATGGGTTTGCCGCTGCAGCTCAAAAACCCGTCAATTATACCGGGTAGCGGCCGAGCCGCGGCAAGGTTTGGACTAAAGGCTGGGTACATGTTCTTAAGGGCCTGACCCTTGGCGTTGGGGCGCATGGGCTAAATATCCAGTGCGCGCCAGGCGGTGGCCGGCTGGGCACGTTCCCATACTTGTTCAAAATAGCGTTGCAGGCGCGCATGTTCGGACGCGCCAAGGGTGGAACCGCGCCCATCAAAGCGCGTGGCCAGCGGCCGTACCAGATAACCGCCGGCATCATTGAGCAGAAAGGCCGACGGATAGGCCCGGTCGGCGTCCTCGCACAGTACGCGCAGCTCAATGGCGCTGGGCAGGCGCTGGGCCAGTGCCAGCAGCCGGTGATCATCGCGCGTAGGGCGCTCGGTGTCGGCCAGGAGCACGCGCACGCGATGATTGCGCCCGCCCGTGGCCAGCCGCCGCACTGCGGTAAGCGCGGCGTCGCTGTCCAGGATGCCCGGCTCCAGTGCCTCACTGTGCACGCAGATGCTGCGTCGGGCCTGGGTGATCAACTGTGCGTAGACATCGCGCACTTCTTCGCGGCTGCGCGTGGACAGCGCTTGCGGGGTGTCGCTTTCCGAGGGCGCATTGAGCGCCAGCCGCATCGGCTTGTGCGTGATGCCGGCCTCGACAAAGGTGTCACCGCAGACGCTGAAGCCATGGGCCTGATAAAAGCCCAGCGCGCTGACCTGCGCGTGCAGGTGAACTTCCGGCCAGCCCAGCGTGCGGGCCCGTTCAATCAGGCGCTTGAGCATCACCGTGCCCACGCCGCGACCTCGCCAGGCTTTGAGTACCGCCATGCGGCCGATCTTGTGTTCGGGGGTCAGCCGGCCGGTGCCGATTGGTGTGCCATCGGCATCGCGCGCCAGCACATGCTCGCACTCGGGATCGAGAGCATCCCACTCTTCTTCGACCGGCACCTGTTGTTCATCGACAAAGACCACCGTGCGCACATGCCGAAGGGCCTCGCGATCGCGATCCCAGTCGGCCACCTGCACGGTGAAATCGCGCGAGGCCATCAGTGCGCCTGCTCCAGCGCCAGATGGCCTTCGTTGACCAGTGCGGTCAGCACCTCGCGTTCGCGTCGGCCGGGGGCGATGGCGGCCTGCAACGGAGTATCGCCGCACAGTGCTTGCGCCAGTTCGGGCGGGCAGGCCATGGCGTGCCCGCCAGCAAACAGGGTGGCGCCCGATTCGGTTTGGCACCAGGCCAGGCGCGACCAAGGATGACGCAACAGCGCCGCCCCCTGATCCAGAGCCGTCGAGAGGCTCTCGATGCTGATCGGCTGCGGCGGCGGCGCGGCAAACTGGGCGCTGCGGTAGCGGGTGATGAAGCGGCCAAACCAGTCGGCCATGCGTTCGCGGCCCATGGCCTCGGCCATCGGGCCCAGGCTGCGCGCGACACGGTCCAGCGCGGCGGCGTCGATTTCGCCCGCGCGCTCGGCCGGTGCCAGGTCCGGGTCGGTGTAACGGTCGGCCTCGTCCATGTGCTCGGCCAGGTATTCGCTGGCATCGAGCAGCAACTCGGCACGCGCCGGAGCGCGCATGCCCACCGAGAAGGTCATGCCCTGACCGATGCCGACGCCATCGTGCGGCACGCCCGGCGGCAGGTAGAGCATGTCGCCGGTGTCAAGCGTCCAGCTGTGCGTGGCGTTGAACTGGCGCAAGAGCTTCAGTTCCACATCATCGCGACATTCCAGCGGCGGGTTGGGCGAGGCGTCGATGGCCCAGCGGCGCTGGCCCAGCCCCTGCAGCAGGAACACGTCGTACTGGTCGACATGGGCACCGACACCGCCGCCATCCTCGGCGTAGCTGATCATGATGTCGTCCACGCGCCAGCCGGGCAGGAAACGGAAATCGGCCAGCATCTGCGCGACATCGGCGTCCCACTTGTCCACGTCCTGCACCAGCAGCGTCCAGTGATCTTCCGGCAGCTGCTCGAAGGTGGCCTCGTCGAACGGGCCTGAGCGCACTTGCCAGGTGTCGGCTTCGGGATCGTGCACGATCAGGCGCGAGAGCGCGGATTCTTCCAGCGACAGGCCGCCCAGGTCATCCGGGCTCAACGGCGCTTCAAAGTTGGCGAATGCGCCGCGAATCAGCAGCGGCTGCTTTTGCCAGTAATCGCGCAAAAATGCCTGCGGCGTCATGCCCAGCGGCAGGCCGGGTTGGGCGTCAACTTCGATGGGAGGCGGCATGGGGGATGCGGGGCGATTAGCCATGGAGCGTATTGTAACGGTGCAAACGGCGAATGCGACGTGTTGCGGGCAAAAAAATTAAAAATTCGTGACGACGCAAGCCAAGTGTCCGTCCACACGGAAAACGCCGCGGCCCTGGGGCTCGCGGCGTTTTGAAAACGATGGCGTCAGATGTCGTGCGCCAGCGCTTGTGCGTCACCGACATAGCTGGCCGGCGTCAGGGCCAGCAGGCGCTGCTTGGCCTCGTCCGGCAATTCCAGCGAGGTGATGAACTGGCGCATGCTCTGTTCGGTGATGCCGTGGCCGCGGGTCAGCGCTTTCAGCTGCTCGTAGGGGTTGGGCAGGCCGTAGCGGCGCATGACCGTCTGCACGGCCTCGGCCAGCACTTCCCAGGCGGCATCCAGGTCGCCGGCCAGACGCTGCGGGTTCACCGACAGCTTGCCCAGGCCCTTGGCCAGCGAGTTGAAGCCGACCAGACCGTGACCGAACGCGGTGCCCAGCGCGCGCAGCACGGTGGAGTCGGTCAGGTCGCGCTGCCAGCGGCTGATCGGCAGCTTTTCGGAGAAATGGCCGAGCAGGGCGTTGGCGATACCGAAGTTGCCCTCGGCGTTTTCGAAATCGATCGGATTGACCTTGTGCGGCATGGTCGAGGAGCCGACTTCGCCTTCCTTCAGCGCCTGCTTGAAGTAACCCAGCGAGATGTAGCCCCAGACATCGCGCGCCAGGTCTATCAGGATGATGTTGACGCGGCGGATCACGTCGCAGAATTCGGCCACGCCGTCATGCGGCTCGATCTGCGTGGTGTAGGCGTTGGGGCTGAGCGCCAGGCTCTCGATGAAACGCTTGGAAAAACCGCGCCAGTCCACTTCCGGATAGGCCACGGTATGCGCGTTGAAGTTGCCCACGGCGCCGTTGATCTTGCCGGGAATCTCCACCGCCACCAGCTGTGCACGCTGGCGTTCCAGGCGAGCGACCACATTGGCGATTTCCTTGCCCAGTGTGGTCGGCGAGGCGGTCTGGCCATGCGTGCGCGAAAGCATCGCCAGGCCGGCGTGTTCGTGCGCCAGCAGGCGCAGCGTGGCGATGATGCCATCCAGCTCCGGCACCAATACCTGGTCGCGCGCATCGCGCAGCATCAACGCATACGAAAGGTTGTTGATGTCTTCGCTGGTGCAGGCGAAATGCACGAACTCCTTGGCCTTGGCCAACGTCTCGTCGGCACCGATGCGCTCCTTGATGAAGTACTCGATGGCCTTGACGTCGTGATTGGTGGTGGCCTCGATGGCCTTCACGCGGCGCCCGTCGTCGACGGAAAAATCAGCGGCGATGGCGCGCAGGGTTTCGGCTTGTGCCTCGCCGAAGGCCGGCAGCTCCTCGATGCCGCTTTCGGCGGCCAGCGCCAGCAGCCAGGCAATTTCCACCTGCACACGGCGATGCATCAGACCGTATTCGCTGAAGATGGAGCGCAGCGGTTCGGCCTTGCTGGCGTAGCGGCCATCCAGCGGCGAGAGGGCGGTCAGCGCGTCGAGCGACATCGGGAACGTTCCTGGGGCGTGGGACAAGCGGCGTATTTTAGCCGCAAACGCCGCCGCTTCGCTCGCAAGCGCCGGCAGCGCTCTATAATGGCTGCCGCTTCCGCGCATGCGGAACATCTCTTAACCCCCACATCTTCGGAGTCAGCATGAGCAAGTTTCGTACAGAGCGCGACAGCATGGGCGAGCTGCAGGTGCCTGCCGATGCGCTGTACGGCGCACAGACGCAGCGCGCCGTGAACAACTTCCCGGTGTCGGGCCTGACCATGCCGCGCCAGTTCATTCGCGCGCTGGGCCTGATCAAGGCGGCCGCCGCCGAAGCCAATGCCAAGCTGGGCCATCTGAAGAAGACCCAGGCCGAGGCCATCCGCAAGGCCGCCGACAAGGTCGCTGCCGGCGAGGTCGACGCGCACTTCCCGATCGACGTGTTCCAGACCGGTTCGGGCACCAGTTCGAACATGAATGCCAACGAGGTGATCGCGCATCTGGCCGCGTCCGCCAAGGTGCACCCGAACGACCACGTCAACTACGGGCAGAGCTCCAACGACGTGATCCCGACGGCGATCCACGTCTCGGCCACGCTGACGGCGAGCGAGCAGCTGCTGCCGGCGCTCAAGCACTTCAAGAAGGCCATCGACAAGCGCGCGCGCCAGCTGGCCAACGTGGCCAAGACCGGCCGCACGCACCTGATGGACGCCATGCCGGTGACCTTCGGCCAGGAGCTTTCCGGCTGGTCGGCGCAGGTCGGTTCGGCCATCGAGCGCGTCGAGGATGCCTTGAAGCGCATGCGTCGCCTGCCGCTGGGTGGCAGCGCCGTCGGTACCGGCATCAACGCCGATCCGAAGATCGGCCCGTCGGTGGCGGCCGAGCTCAAGAAAATGACCAAGGTGAAGTTCGAGTCGTCCGAGAATTACTTCGAGGGTATTTCCTCGCAGGACGCTGCTGTCGAGTTGTCCGGCGCGCTCAAGACCTACGCCGTGTCGCTGATGAAGATCGCCAACGATCTGCGCTGGATGAATTCCGGTCCGCTGGCGGGCCTGGGCGAGATCGAGCTGGAAGCGCTGCAACCCGGTTCCTCGATCATGCCGGGCAAGGTCAATCCGGTGATTCCCGAAGCTGCCGCCATGGCCGCCGCGCAGGTGATCGGCAATGACGCCACCATCACCGTGGGTGGCCAGGCCGGCAACTTCCAGCTCAATGTGATGCTGCCGGTGATCGCCTACAACCTGCTGCAGTCGATCGAAATCCTGTCCAACATCTCGCGCCTGATGGCCGACAAGGCCATCGCCACGTTCAAGGTCAACAAGGACAATATCAAGAACGCGCTGGACAAGAACCCGATCCTGGTCACCGCACTCAATCCGGTGATCGGCTACGAGAAGGGCGCGGCCACTGCCAAGCAGGCCTACAAGGAAAAGCGTCCGATCATGGACGTGGCGCTGGAGACCACTGGCCTTTCCAAGGAAGAGCTGTCCAAGCTGCTCGACCCGACCGAGCTGACCAAGGGCGGCATCAAGAGCTGATCGCTCGCACTCATGTACAACGAAAAAGGCCCGCCATCACGGCGGGCCTTTTTTGTTTCAAGCCACTGGTGCTCAGCTGTCGTCGCGATGGCCGCGCATGAAGATGGCCAGGGTGATCATGGCAATGCCTGCAATGGCGCCGACCCAGAATTCCGGTTGCACCAGGCTGGCGTACATGTGGCCCAGACTCAGCGAGTCGTACAGGGCCATGGGCGATTCGGTGTGCTGGAAGATCGACGGATCGTAGGCCATCCAGCCGCCCGGGAATACCGACAGCAGCATGCGCGCCACGATGTGCTGCCAGAACCAGGTCGAGCTCAGGTTGAACACGCCCATCAGGCTGAACCAGCTGACGATGATGCCGGCGCCCACTGGCACGGCCAGGGCCCACAGGAACGGCTTGGAGCGCGCCGCGGCCGAGCAAAGCAGCAGCCAGCCGATGGTCGGCAGCGCCCACAGGAAGATCAGCGGGATCATCGCCAGCAGGTGCGCGATCATCTGGAACGGATGCGGCGCGGTCCACAGCATGGTCCACAGATTGGCGCCATGGAAGGTGGCGGTAATGGCCACCATGACCAGCATCGACAGTCCGGCCAGGATGCCCACCACGATGGTGATGACCGGCACCAGCACCGTGGCCGAGATCACCTTGGACAGCACCGTGTCGCGATCGGAGATCGGCAGCGATTTCCAGAACAGGATGCTGCGGTCACGGCGGTCGTCATACAGCGCGCCCAGGCAGTAGAAGAACACCACAATGGCCATGATCGTGCTCAGCACGCCGGTGACCGAGAGCATGCTCATGTCCAGTCCGGCACCGACCTGGCGCAGCTGCTCGGCAGTCAGATAGTGGCCGATCATGTCCAGATGGGTGCCGTCGACCATCACGCTGGGATGACCGCGCAGGAATACCTCGCCGGTGATGATGCCCATCAGGTTCAGCGCCAGCATCACGCAGGCGGTGATCACCGGGGCCCAGAAGAAGGAGCCGCGATGCTCCCAGAATTCGCGTTTGATCAACCAGGAGAAGGTTTTCATTCGTAGGTCCCCTTCATGGTGGCGACGAACAGGTCGCTGACCGATGGGCGGCGCAGTTCGCCGAGTGGTTCAAGTTGCTCACGGCTGACACCGTCGAACAGGAAGACGCATTTGCCGAACACATGGCGCTCGTCCAGCGGCCCCAGGGCGCGTGCGGCATCGGCGTGCTCGGCGCTGGTCATAAGCTCGACGAAGCGCTCTCCCATGTCATCCATATTGGTGTTGAGCACAATCTGGCCGTCACGGATGAACATCAGGTCGGTGAGGATGTGTTCGATCTCCTCGACCTGGTGGGTGGTGACGATGATGGTCTTGTTCTCGTCGAAGTAGTCCTCCAGCAGGGTCTGGTAGAACTGCTTGCGATAGAGAATGTCCAGACCCAGCGTGGGTTCGTCCAGCACCAGCAGGCGGGCATCGATGGCCATCACCAGCGCCAGGTGCAGCTGCACGATCATGCCCTTGGACATCTGCTTGACCTTCTGCGAAGGCGTCAGCTTGGTGCGGGCCAGGAAGTGCTCGCAGCGGGCGCGGTTGAAGCGCGGATGCACCGCTTCGACAAAGTCGATGGCCTCGCTGACGCGCATCCAGCGCGGCAGTACCGCCACATCGGCGATGAAACACACTTCGCGCATCAGGCGGTCGCGATGGTGGCGCGGGTCCATGCCCAGCACCGACAGCTCGCCCTCGAAATCGGTCAGGCCGAGAATGGCCTTGAGCGCGGTGGTCTTGCCGGCGCCGTTGGGGCCGATCAGACCCACGATGCGGCCCGATTCAATCTGGAAGTTGGCCGCATCCAGCGCCAGCGTGGACTTGTATTCCTTGGTCAGGTCGCGTGCGTCGATCACCGTGCTCATGCCGAGGGCTCCTGCTTGCCGCGCGCGGCGCGGATCAGCGTTTCAAGGTTCAGGCCCAGGCGTTCGATGCGTGCGAACAACGCCGGCCATTCCTCGCGCAAGAATCGCTTGCGCTCCGATTCCAGCAGCGCCTCACGCGCTCCGTCGGTCACGAACATGCCCAATCCCCTCCGTTTCTCCACCAATTGATCGTCCACCAGCTCCTGATAGGCCTTGGAGACGGTGAGCGGGTTGATCTGGTACTCAGCCGCCACTTGGCGTACCGAAGGCAAGGCGTCGCCTTCGTTCAAGGCCCCGTCCAGGATCATCGCCACCACGCGTTCGCGCAGCTGGCGATAGATCGGGACGTTGTCATTCCAGGTGATGGTCATGAGTTATTCCTTGCCGATGGTTCCAACACGGGTACCGAACGCATAGTAGGGCATGTACAGGCTGGCGCCGACTGCCCGTTCGCCGCCGCCCGCCGCCAGGTTGTCACGTGGCGTGACCACGACCGGAGCCAGGTTGGTGACCGTGGCCACACCGGCATCGAGCAGGTCCTCGGCGCTGGGCGTGACGATGATGCCGGGCAGGTTGGTCACCGGCAGGTTGTCGATCACGCTGGCGGTGGGGTCGATGCTCTGTTCAAGGTTGAGGGAGCCCGCCTGGAACAGGCCAAGCGTGGCAGTGAACATCAGGGCCGAAATGGTCATGGCCATCAGATTGCGCGCTTTCATGGTCGCCTCCGTAGTGGCGTGGTTGAGTGGTGTTGTAGTGAACTATAACACCAGGATTTCAAATGTCCAGCCATGACTGATGGCAGGGGTGCCGTTTCCCGCCTTAACGGTTCGCGTGGCGCGGCGCGCGTGGCGCTTCAAGGCCGCCTATACTCGATTCCGAAGGGCATGCGCGGGGCGTGCCGGTCACGCATTCAAGGGGAGTCAATGCATGGGCGATCGTCGCCATTTCCTGAAAACGGCCGCGCTGGGTGTCACCGCCACGGCGCTGGCCGGGCGGCTGGTACCGGCGCAGGCGCGCAGCGGTATTCCGGCGCTGACGCATGGCGCGGCCCGTGTGGTGTCGACCTGGGATTTTGGCGTTGCCGCCAACCGCGCCGCGTGGCAGGTGCTGGCCGGCGGCGGCCGTGCGCTGGATGCGGTGGAACAAGGCGTCCACGTGCCCGAGGCCGACCCGGACAATCCGACCGTTGGCCTGGGCGGCTATCCGGATCGCGATGGGCACGTCACGCTGGATGCCTGCATCATGGATCACCTGGGCAATTGCGGCTCGGTCGCAGCGCTGGAGCACATCGTGCATGCCAGCTCGGTCGCTCGCGCGGTGATGGAAAAGACGCCGCACGTGATGCTGGTCGGTGAGGGCGCGTTGCAATTTGCATTGGAACAGGGCTTCAAGAAGACCAACCTGCTCACGCCGGCGGCCGAAAAAGCCTGGAAGTCGTGGCTGAAAACCTCCGATTACCGGCCCGAGGCCAATATCGAGAACCGCGCCTACCACGAGGCGCACCATCTGCCCGGCGGCAAGACCAACCACGACACCATCGGCATGCTGGCGCTGGATGCCAACGGCGACATGGCCGGCTGCTGCACCACCAGCGGCATGGCCTGGAAAATGCGCGGGCGCGTTGGCGACAGCCCGATCATCGGTGCGGGCCTGTACGTGGACAACGAGGTCGGTGGCGCCACCTCCACCGGCGTGGGCGAGGAAGTGATCCGCAATGTCGGCAGTTTCACCGTGGTCGAACTGATGCGTCACGGCCGCAGCCCGACCGAGGCCTGCCACGAGGCAGTGATGCGCATCGTCAAACGCAAGCCCAAGCTCACCCGCGATATCCAGGTAGGCTTCCTGGCCATGAACAAGCACGGCGAGGTCGGCGGCTTCGCCATCCAGCACGGCTTTCGTTACGCCATCTGCGATGCCGGCAAGCAGGACCGGGTATTGCCCAGTGCCAGCCTTTATCACAAGGAGACAACATGAGCGAAACGCTACCGGCCGGCCTGGAAGTGGCCGCCGATTCGCTGCTATCGGCGCTGGCGGCCCAGGATGGCGGGGCCATGCGTGTGGAGCTGTGCGGCGGTCTGGATGGCGGCGGACTGACGCCGTCGTACGGCAGCATTGCCGTCAGCCGGGATTCGCTGCGCATTCCGCTCTACGTGCTGATTCGTCCGCGCACCGGCGACTTCGTGTTCAGCGAGCCGGAAGTGGAAGTGATGTGCCGCGACATCGCGCAATGTCGCGTGCTTGGCTGTGATGGCGTGGTGCTGGGCGCATTGGATGCCGATGGCGCGGTCGACATGGCGGTCATGCGCACCCTGATCGAGGCGGCCGGGCCGCTGGGCGTCACCTTTCACCGCGCCTTTGATGTCAGCAGTGATCTTTCTGCCTCGCTGCAGGCGCTGATCGAGCTGGGCTGCGAGCGTGTACTGACCTCGGGTGGGCGTGCCACGGCCATTGATGGCGCCGCCACCATTGCCGGGCTGATCGAGCAGGCCGGGGATCGCATCGTGGTGATGCCTGGCAGCGGCGTGGTCGAGGGCAACCTGGAACAGTTGCGCCAGGTCACTGGCGCCAGCCAGTTTCATGCCTCGGCGCGCGGCGCCATCAGCGCACCCACGCGCGCGCCGCATCCATTCATCGATGCGCTGGATGGCGAGCGCACCCGCACCGACGTAGAGAGGGTGCGTCGCATGGTCGAGCTGTTGCAGCGCCCGGTTTCGGTGCCGGTGGCGCCGCCCGTCTAGTCGCGGCGATCAGGCGGCAAACTGCAGGCGCGCCAGCTCGGCGTACAGGCCGCCTTCGGCCAGCAGCGTCTCGTGCGTGCCCTGGGCGACAATGCGTCCGGCATCCATCACCACGATGCGATCGGCGCGTTGCACGGTGGCCAGACGATGGGCAATGACCAGCGTGGTGCGGCCCTTTTCCAGTCGCTCCAGTGCCTGCTGGATGGCCGCCTCCGATTGCGCGTCCAGCGCCGAGGTGGCCTCGTCCAGCAGCAGCAGCGGCGCATCGCGCAAAATCGCGCGGGCAATCGCAATGCGTTGGCGCTGACCGCCGGAAAGACGCACCCCGCGCTCGCCCAGCGGCGAGTCGTAACCTTCGGCCAGTGCGGAAAGAAATTCGTCGGCCTCGGCCGCGCGAGCCGCTTCGCGCACTTCCGCATCGCTGGCATCTTCGCGGCCAAAGCGAATGTTGTCGGCCGCGCTGCCACCGAAGATCACCGTTTCCTGCGGCACCAGCGCAATCGCCCCACGCAGTTCCGGCAGCGTCAACGCGCGAAGATCTTCGCCATCCACGCTGATGCGCCCGCTCTCGGGGTCGTAAAAGCGCAGCAGCAGGTTGAACACGGTGCTCTTGCCGGCACCGGACGGGCCCACCAGAGCTACCGTCTCGCCCGGATTCACATGCAGATGGAAGCCATCCAGTGCTGCCGTATCCGGTCGTGTCGGGTAGTGGAAGCGCACATCGTCGAAATGGACCTCGCCACGCACCGGACGTGGCAGTGACTTGGGCTGGGCCGGGTCGGCAATCTGCGGCTGCTCGGCCATCAACTCGTTGATGCGCTCCATGGCGCCGGCCGCGCGCAGCACGCTGCCCCAGACCTCGCTCAAGGTACCCACGGCACTGGCGGCGAAAATGGCGTACAGCACGAACTGGCTCAACACGCCAGCGCCCAGCTCACCTTCCAGCACCTGGTGCGCGCCGGCCCACAACACCAGCGTGATGGCGCCAAACACCAGCGTGATCACCGCCGCGGTCAGCAGCGCGCGCATGCCGATGCGACGCCGTGCGGTGGCCAGCGCGGCGATGATGGCTTCGCCGTAGCGGCGGCTTTCCTGGCCCTCGCGGGCGTAGGCCTTTACCGCGGTAGCGGCATTAAGGGTTTCGTTGGCCACGGCCGAGGCGTCGGCCAGGCGGTCCTGACTGTGCCGCGAGAGCCGCTGCACACGCTTGCCAAATACCAATATCGGCAGCAGCACCACCGGAATCACCAGCGCCGCCAGCCCGGCCAAGCTCGGGCTGGTGATCACCATCAACACCGTGGCGCCGACCAGCCGTACCGCGCTGCGCAAGGCCATGGAAATGCCCGAGCCGACCACCGTCTGCACCAGCTCGGTATCGGTGCCCAGGCGCGAAATCAGCTCGCCGACGCGGGTTTTTTCGTAAAAACCGACATCCAGTCGGATCAAATGGCTGTAAAGCGCTCGGCGCAGCGAGGCCAGTGCGCGCTCACCCAGCAGGGTGATACAGAAATAGCGCGCCGCGCTGGTGATCGCCAACACCAGTGCCACCGCGAACAGCGCGGCAAAGGTGCGGTTGATGATGGCAGGATCGGCACCGGCAAAGCCGCGATCGATCATGTGTCGCACGGCGACGGGGAGCACCAGCACGGCGCCGGATGAAATGGCCAGGAAGATGATCCATCCCAGCGCCAGCGCCTTGTGCGGTTTCAGGTACGGCCACAGGCCGCGCAGTGCGCCGATGTGGCGCGAGGAAGGACGTTTGCCACGCTTGGTGGCATCGGAAGAAGGCATCGGAACTCCCTGGGCCGGACTGTCACCGGCGCGTTGACGCCTCAAGCGTGGGGTGTCGACGCCGCGCTTTCAATGGCCGGGTGTTCTTTGAGGTAGTCGATAAAGGCGCGCAAGCCCGCCGATTGCAGGCGTTGGCGCGGGTAATACAGCGCCACGCCGGCAAAGGGTGGGCTCCAGTCCTCAAGGCACGACACAAGTGCGCCGTCGGCCAACGGCCTGGCGATCGAGCGCTCGATCAGGTAAGCCACGCCGTGCCCGGCCAGCGCCGCATCCATGGCCAGCGATGGGGCGCCCACGCGCAGCCGGCTGGGTGGGTCCACGCGTATCGTTTGCCCCTGGCGCTCGAATTCCCACGGAAATAGCACTCCGCTGGGCAGGCGCACACGAATGCAGGTGTGCTGGTGAAGTGCCTGTGGCGTGTCGGGCAACCCGTGTTGCGCCGCGTAACCGGGACTGGCCACCACCGCATAGCGTTCGGGCAGGCCCAGCGGCAGTGCAATCATGTCTTGCGCGATGGTGTCGGGGGTGCGCACGCCAGCGTCGAAGCCTTCGGCGACGATATCGACCAGCCGGCCATCGGCCGCCAGTTCCACCTGCATGTCCGGATAGCGCGCCATGAAGCCGGTTACCCATGGCATCAGGCGCTGCGCGCCACCCTCGGAGGCGTTGATGCGCAG
The DNA here is from genome assembly GCF_011759385.1 of Oleiagrimonas sp. C23AA. Taxonomy (GTDB): domain Bacteria; phylum Pseudomonadota; class Gammaproteobacteria; order Xanthomonadales; family Rhodanobacteraceae; genus Oleiagrimonas. The sequence continues at coordinate 447,375 of NZ_JAARLY010000003.1, forward strand.
CACGCCCGCCGGTGTGTCGCGATGGCGGTTCACGCTTTCCACGGCTTCACCCAGTGCGTCCAGGGCCGGCTCGATGCGCAGCAAGAATTGGCGACCGGCCTCGGTCAGCGCGACGCTGCGTGTGGTGCGGTTGAACAGGCGCACACCCAGTTGGCGCTCCAGTCCGGCGATGGCGTGGCTGAAGGCCGACGGCGATACGCCCAGTTGTTCTGCCGCGGCACGAAAACTTTTCGTTACAGCCGCAGTGCGAAAGGCGCGCAGTTCGGAAAGTGTCGGTGTGGCCATTGTTTTATGTGATTCATCAAATCATGCAATGGGGAATCGATTATCCCACCATGAAAGATGGTTAGTCTGCTCGCCACAGACAGCACGAGGGCGACTCATGAAGACCGTATTGATCACCGGATGCTCCTCCGGCTTCGGCCTGGCGGCGGCCAAACGCTTTGCCGACGCAGGCTGGCGGGTGCTGGCGACCATGCGCCGCGTGGAGGACAGCGCGGCGCTGGCCGCGCTTGCCGGCGTGCAGCTGGCGCGATTGGATGTTACCGATGTCGCCAGCATCCGCGCGGCCGTGGCGCAGGCGCAGCAGCAGTTGGGCGGCATCGACGTGCTGGTCAACAACGCCGGCTACGCGTTGCCCGGCGTATTCGAGGGCATCACGCGCGCGCAGATGGCACAGCAGTTCGCCGTCAATCTGTTCGGTGTGATGGACGTGATGCGCGAGGTACTGCCGCTGATGCGCAGCCAGTGTCGCGGCTGCATCGTCAACGTCAGTTCGGGCGCGGGGATCTACGGGCTGCCGGGCATGTCCGCCTACAACGCCAGCAAGTTCGCGCTGGAAGGCTTTTCCGAAGCCATGGCCTACGAACTGCAAAGCGTGGGCATCGCGATGAAAATCGTCGAGCCCGGTGGCGTCACCAGCACACGCTTTGCTGCGCACAGCGCCTCGGCAGCCGCGGATGGTCAGCCGCCGGCGGACTACGCGCCTTTCATCGCCGCCAGCCAGGCCTTGTTCGCGCGCATGGCCCGTGAGCGCAGCGACGGCAATGCCAGCGCCGAGCAGGTCGCCGAGGTGATTTTTCAAGCCGCGACCGATCGCAGCGAGCGCCTGCGCTACATCGCCACCGACAACATCAAGCCGCTGGCCGCACAGCGGCGCGAGGCGGGCGAGGATGCCTACATGGCGTTCATACGTGCTCAGATGGCGCCGGAACTGCCCGTGTGCTGACGGTGGTCGTCAGGGCGCGTCGAGTTCGCGCACGCTGGCCGCACCCCGGGACAGGTCGGCCAGCAGCTGTTCCAGCGCCTCGCGATGGCGCACCGGTAGCGCCAGCGTGACCTCGACGCCGGCCGCGCCGTAGGTTTCCTGCTCGATGGGCGCATCCCAGTCGGCGATGCGCGCTTTGAGTACATGCAGCTCGGCAAAGCCGATCTCGAAGCCCAGTCGAACGCGCGGCACCACGATCTGCTTGTCGGCGCGACGCAGGCACTCGGCCGCCGTGCCGCCGTAGGCTCGAATCAGCCCGCCAGCGCCCAGCTTGATGCCGCCAAACCATCGCGTCACCACCACCATCACGCCATCGAGCTGCTGACCATCGATGGCCGCGAGAATGGGCTTGCCGGCCGTGCCCGAGGGTTCGCCATCGTCATTGAAGCGATAGTCCTGACCGATACGGTAGGCCCAGCAATCGTGATTGGCCGTGGCGTCACTCACTTCCTGCAACACTTCCAGCGCCTGCGCCGGTGTGCTCACCGAGCGGGCATGCACCAGAAAGCGGCTTTTCTTGATCTCTTCGCTGTAGGTGGCAGGCGCGGTGAGCTGGTACAGGTCGGTCATGGTTCGGTGGTGACGGGCCGGTTGGTTTGGTGGTCGGACGCAGACAAAAGCCGGTCGGCCTTGCCTCAAGCATCGCTGGCCATGATACAGGTGTGCGCCACAGCACTTGCGCCGTGCCCGATAGGGCGGGGTGGTGATGTGACAGGCCTTGGTGCGGGCGGGATTCATGCGGTCGTGCTTTTAACAGACCGCCACGCTGAAACATCCACGGTCACGGTCAGTGCGGATAGCGGTCCCGTCAGGTGCCAGACAATTCCTTGCGAATCGCGTCGATATCGCTCGCGCTCAAGGACGACGCCGGATACTGCATCTTCAGCGCATCCAGCGTCTGCACGATCACCTCGGAGATGATCAGCCGGGCGTTGCGCTTGTCGTCGGCAGGGACCACGTACCACGGCGCGTGGGCGCTGGATGTGGCCGACAGACAGGCCTCGTAGGCGCGCATGTAGTCGTCCCAGTAGACGCGCTCGGCCATGTCATCGCGGCTGAATTTCCAGTTCTTGGACGGGTCATCCAGACGGGCAAGAAAGCGCTGGCGCTGCTCCTCGGGCGACAGGTGCAGGAAAAACTTCACCACCCGCGTGCCATTGCGGTGCAGGTGCTGCTCATGCTGATTGATGGAAGCGTAGCGATGCTCCCAGAACGCGGCATCCTGCAGTACCTCATGCGGCAGTGCCTCGCCGTGCAGAATGTCCGGGTGCACGCGCGCGATCAGCACTTCCTCGTAGTAGGAGCGGTTGAAGATGCCGATGCGCCCGCGCTCGGGCAGGCATTGCGTGGTGCGCCACAGAAAATCGTGCTCCAGCTCGCGGGCGCTGGGATGCTTGAAGCTGAAAACCTGGCAGCCCTGCGGATTGACGCCGGACATCACGTGCTTGATGGCGCCGTCCTTGCCGGCCGCATCCATGGCCTGAAAAATCAGCAGCAGGGCGTAGCGGTTGTGCGCGTAGAGCAGGTTCTGCCGATCCGACAGTCGCTGCACATGTTCGGCCAGATGCGTCTGGTAGTCGGACTTGTGGTCGTAGAGCGCCTCGACCTGCGTCGGCCGTTCGCGCAGCTGCACCGCGTGGTCAGGGGCGACCCGGAAAGGCGAAACGTCGATGCTCATGAGCCGTGCTCCAGGAGGCGGGGCATTGAGCATGCCCGCAAACGGCGTGGTGGGCGAGGGCGGGCACAGCGTGCGTCGGCCCTCGCCCGGGTGAAGGGCTCAGTCGTCGACGTCGTGGATCACCAGCAGACGCTCTTCGGTCATGTCCTCGATGGCGCGGCGAATGCCTTCGCGACCCAGGCCGGAGCGTTTGACGCCGCCATAGGGCATGTTGTCGACACGGAAGCTGGGAATGTCGTTGATGATCACGCCGCCCTGTTCCAGGCGGTCCCAGGCGGCCATGGTGTGGCCAAGATCGTTGGTGAACACGCCGGCCTGCAAGCCGTATTCGGAATCGTTGACGGTATCGAGCACGGCGTGAAAATCGCTGAACGGGGCCAGCAGCGCGACCGGGCCGAAGGCTTCCTCGCGGTTGAGCTTGGCATCGGCCGGCACGTCCTCCACCAGCGTGGCCTCCAGCATGTTGCCCTTGCGCTTGCCACCGCACAGCACCTTGGCGCCGGCTTCCTTGGCCTCGCTGATCCAGCCGTGCAGGCGCTTGGCCGCATCCTCGTCGATCATCGGGCCGATGAAGGTGTCCTTGTTCTTCGGATCGCCGGATTTCAGCGCACGGGTTTTCTCGACCAGTTTCTTCTTGAGCGCCGCGTACAGCGTGTCGTGGACGTAGATGCGTTGCACGCCGATGCAGCTTTGCCCGGATTGGTAGAAGGCGCCGAAGATCAAGCGATCGACCACCGCGTCCAGGCGATCTTTCTGGTCGGCGTCAACCACGCAGGCGGCGTTGCCACCCAGCTCCAGCACCACCTTCTTGCGCCCGGCCTGCGACTTGAGCTTCCAGCCGATCTGGCCGCCGGTGAACGAAAGCAGTTTCAGGCGCTCGTCCTCGACCAGCTGCGAGGCCTTGTCGCCGTTGACCGGCAGTACCGAGAAGGCGCCCTTGGGCAGCTTGGTTTCGGCCAGGATTTCACCAATGATCAGCGCGCCGATGGGGGTTTTCTCGGCCGGTTTCAGCACGAATGGGCAACCGGCGGCAATCGCCGGCGCCACCTTGTGCGCGACCAGGTTGAGCGGGAAATTGAACGGTGTAATGAACGACACCGGCCCCAGCGGCACGCGCTTGGAAAAGCCGCGATAGCCGGCGGCGCGTGCGGAGATTTCCAGGTTGATGATCTGCCCGTCGATGCGTACCGCTTCCTCGGCGGCCACCTTGAAGGTGTCGATCAGGCGGGTGACTTCGCCCTTGGCATCGTTGATGGGTTTGCCGGCCTCGATGCAAAGCGCCTTGGCCAGCTCGTCGGCACGCTCCTCGAAGCGTTTTACACAGTGCAGCAGCACCTGCTGGCGCTCGTAGGGTTTCATCGCCGCCATCGGCTTGGCGGCCTTTTCCGCGGCGGCAATGGCCTTGTCCACAGCCTTGGCATCGGGCACCGCCACTTGCGCGGCGACCTTGCCCGAATACTTGTCCAGCACGGCCAGGTCGGCATTCGGCGAGGCGGCCTTGTTGGCCAGGTAGTACGGATAACGCTTTTGCATCGCGACCTCCTTGAAGCGGGGAGTAAAGAGGGCCGCGGCGGCGCGCTGCACGCGCAGGTCAGATGCGAAAAATCAGATACGCTTTACCGGCAGTGTGCCGTCGGCCATACGAATATCGAGGCTAGCACCCGGGGCGACGCTCGCCGCTGAACGTACCAGCTTGCCATTGGCATCGAGCACCATGGCGTAACCGCGCTCCAGGGTAGCCAGCGGGCTGACCGCGTGCAGCGCGCGGGCATCGTATTGCAGCGTCTCGCGGCGGCGCTTCAGGTCATGACCGATGGCCTGACTCAGGCGATGTTGAAGCTGCGCCAGCGTGCCGCGTGCTTGGCGCAGGGTGGCTTGCGGGTGACGGGCCTGCAATCGCGCACGGTCATTTTCCAGTCGCGTCTTGCGTGCGGCCAGATCCTGTTGCTGATGTCGCACGAGGCGCTGCTGCAGCGCGGACAGGCGTTCGCGTCCATGTGCCAGGCGCGCCTGCGGGCGCAGCGTTTGCAGGCGGGCGCGCAGGTGGTCCAGCCGTTGGCCTTGCGTGTGCAGCGTGCGCTCCAGACGCGTGACCATGCCGCGTTGCGCCAGTTGCAGCCGGCGGCCAAGTTCGCCTTGCTCGGGCACAAGCAGTTCGGCCGCTGCCGAGGGCGTGGCCGCGCGCAGGTCGGCGGCAAATTCGGCGATGGAAAAGTCCACCTCGTGGCCGACCGCGCACACCACCGGTATGGCGCTGGCCCGCACTGCACGCGCCACCGATTCGTCATTGAAGGCCCACAGGTCCTCCAGCGAGCCACCGCCACGGGTCAGCAGCAGCACGTCGTGATAACCGGCACCGGAGGCACGTTCCAGCATGGCGACAATCGCCGGTGGCGCCTCGCGGCCCTGCACCGGCACCGGCAGCACATCGACTTCGGCCAGTGGAAAGCGCCGTGACAGCACCGACAGCACATCGCGGATCGCCGCGCCCGTGGCCGAGGTGATCACGCCGATGCATCGCGGCAACGCAGGCAGGGCGCGTTTGTTGGCCGGATCGAACAGTCCCTCGGCCTGCAACTGAGCCTTGAGGCGATCAAACTCGCGGCGCAACGCGCCTTCGCCCGATTCCTCCAGGTGATCGACAATCAGCTGGTATTCCCCGCGCGGCTCATAAAGACCAACCCGAGCACGGGCCAGCACCTGCATGCCATTTTCCGGGCGAAATTTCAGCCAGGTGCTCTTGGGCCGGAACATGGCGCAACGCACCTGCGCGTTGGCATCCTTCAGCGTGAAATAGATATGCCCGGAGGCCGGCCGCGCCAGGTTGGAGATTTCGCCTTCGATCAGCACCGAGGGCAAATGCATTTCCAGCAGATCGCGCACGCGCCGGTTCAGGCTCGACGGCGTGAGCACATCGCGGGCGGGCGGAGAGGGCGGTACTGCAGGCATGCCGGGGCGAACTTGGGGACGGCCGCTCAGGCTATCACGAGCGTGGTTCATCGGAGGATTCGGAGGGTTCGTCCTCGAAGCCGGGGAGCTCGCCTTCCTGGTGGGCAATGCGGCGCAGTCGCCACCAGCGTGCGCTCAGGCTCAGCGACAACCACAGGAAAATCACCGCCAGCGGCCAGCCCAGCACCGCCGGCCAGATCAGCGCGAGAATGCCGAGCACGCCCAGGGCCAGTGCGCCGCCGGCGATCGGGCCGGTTTCGGCGCGGCCCAGCACGCGGCGCCGGGTCAGCGCCGCGCCCACGGTATTGGCCAGGCGCAGCGCGCCGGCCGCAGCGCGGCTGGAGCTGCCGCCGGGACGGTACGGCCGCGGTCGTGCGCGTTGTTCGGTGCTGTGCACGCGCGTGCCGCGTCGACGTCGGCGCGGTGCCAGCACGATCTCGGTGGCGTTTTCCAGGTCGCGCTGATACTGCTCGGTCAGCTGACCGGCGATGTCTTCGTCCTCGATGGCGACATCGATCTCACAGTTGCCCAGCCAGCTGGCCAGGTTCAGATTGGACGAGCCCACGCGCGCCCACTGGCGATCGGCCACGGCGGTCTTGGCATGCAGCATCGAGCCGTTCCACTCGAACACGCGCACGCCGGCCTGTAGCAGCGGGCGATAACCGGCGCGCGACATCGCTGCCACCGGCGGAATATCACTGGCGCCAGGCACCAGCAGGCGCACATCCACGCCATCGCGGGCGGCCGCGGCCAGCGATTGCACGTAGGGTGCGATGCCGACGAAATAGGCGTCGGTCAGCCACAGGGTTTTGCGCGCCATCGAGGCGATCAGCTGGTCCAGCCGGTACACGCCGGCAGTGCGCGGCTGGGTCGCGATCACGCGCAGCGAGACATCGCCGCTGCTGCTGCACGGCTGCGCGTCGGCGTCGATGTCCAGCGGCGTGCCCAGCGTCGACCAGGTGTCGGCGAAGGCCGCTTGCAACTCGGCCACCGCCGGGCCGCACAGCGAGAGGCCGGTATCGCGCCACGGCGGCACGTCGCGCTCGGGTTCGCCCAACCACTTGGCGCTGATGCACACGCCGGAGATAAAGCCCTGCACGCCATCGACCACCAGCAGCTTGCGATGGTCGCGGCTGACAAAGTCGAGCGGCCGCGCCAGTTGAGGCGCACCGTACACGCGCACTTCGCCGCCGGCATGCAGCAACGGCTGCCAGAACGCGCGCCGTGACTGGCCCAGGCAGCCCAGCCAGTCCAGCGTCACGCACACCCGCACGCCGGCCGCGGCACGCTCGGCCAGCGCATCGCGGAAGCTGCGACCGATGTCGTCATCGCGCACGATGTAGTTTTCCAGCAGCACATGGCTGCGCGCACTGCGGATGGCCGCGAGCCAGGCATCGAAATGCGCCTGCGCATCGATCATCAGCTGGACGGCATTGCCGCCGATCAACGGTGCGCCGGCGGCACGACTGAAGGCGCGTTCGGCCAGGCGGCGGGAGGGCGAAAGGCTGGGGGCATTCATGGAGGTAAAGTTTAGCGCTGCCTTTGTGTATGGCGCGATGACAGGGCGGGCGATGAGGCTGACACGGCCAGGCCGGGTTCTGCCATCATCGGCGGTGTGTTTCGTGTCGCGACCTTGCCATGCCCGAATGCTTTGGTGACACCGCTTCTTGCGCGCAAGCGCTGATCGACCGACAGGGCCCGCATCTGCGGGTGGCCGCGCCCCTGGGGCTGGGCAAGCCACATGCCCTGCTCAATGCCATCTATCGCCAGGTGGTCGATGACCCGGCCGCCTCGCTGACGCTGTATACCGCGCTTTCGCTGACGCCACCCGCGGCCGGTCATGGCCTGCAACGGCGCTTTCTGGCCCCTTTCCTGGAGCGACACTTCGGTGAGGATGTCCAGGTGCTCGATTACGTGCCGGCGCAGGCGGCCGATCGCCTGCCGGCCAACGTGCGCGTACACGAGTTCTACCTGCAGTCGGGCAGCATGCTGGGCTCGGCGCAGGCGCAGCGCGCCTATGTCAGCCAGAACTACACGCATGTGGCGCGGGACCTGGTGGCATGCGACATCAACGTGATCGTGCAGCTGGTGGCGATGCGCCAGGGCGAGCATGGGCGCCAGTTCAGCCTGTCCAGCAACCCGGACGTGACGCTGGAACTGCTCGAGCGCATGGCCGAGGCCGGTCAGCCGCGGCCGCTGGTGATCGGCGTGGTTCATGCCGAGCTGCCTTTCATGGATGGCGGGGCCAAGGTGCCCGAATCGATGTTCGATTGGCTGCTGGAACCGGCGCACAGCGCGCCGCTGTTTGCGATGCCGCGCGAACCGGTGGATGTGACCGAATACGCCATCGGCCTGCATGCCAGTGCGCTGGTGCGCGACGGCGGCACCTTGCAGGTGGGCATCGGCGCGCTATCGGATGCCATGGTGCACGCGCTGTGCCTGCGCCAGCGCCAGAACACCACCTATGGCCAGACGCTGGGTGCCATCGACAGCGATGGCGGCACACTGCGGTTGGCCGAATCACTGGGTGGCTTGGCGCCGTTCGCTGAGGGCGTGTATGGCGCCAGCGAAATGGTGCTGGATGGCTTCATGCATCTGCGTCGCGCCGGCATCCTGGGGCGGCGTGTGTACGACGATCTGGCGCTGGAGCGCTCGCGCGCGGCCGGCGCCATCGGCGACGTGCTGAAGGCCGGTGATGCCGAGCGCCTGCGTGCTTGCGGCGCCTTGCCCGAGGTATTGGACGCCAACGCCGTCGACCGCCTGGTGCGCTTTGGCCTGCTGCCACGCGGTGCAAGGCTTGACACCTCGTGCGTGCGCCTTGCCGATGTCGCGTCGCTGCCGGGGGCGCTGCAAAGCGCCGAAGAGCTCGCCGCCTGGGACGCCTTTCTCGCCGGGCGGCGCCTGCGTGGCGGGCGCTACTTGCGCGGTGCGTTCTTTTTGGGGTCGACGGATCTTTACGCCTGGTTGCGCGGCCTGGAAGGCGACGAGGCCGACGGCGTGGACATGACGCGTGTGTCGGATGTGAACCAGCTCTACGGCGGGCAGGAAGCGCTGGATCGCCTGCAGCGACGTGACGCGCGCTTTTTCAATATCTGCATGATGAGCACGGTGCTGGGCGCGGCGGTGTCCGATGGGCTGGAGGACGGACGCGTGGTCAGTGGCGTCGGTGGCCAGTACAACTTCGTGGCCATGGCGCATGCACTGGAATCGGGGCGCTCGGTGCTGATGATGCGGGCGGCGCGGCGCTCTCGCGGTCGCTGGCAATCCAATGTGCGCTTCAGCTACGGCCACGTGACCATCCCGCGCCACCTGCGTGATCTGGTGGTGACCGAATACGGCGTGGCCGATCTTCGCGGGCGCTGCGACGAAGACTGCATCAAGGCGATGCTGGCCATCTGCGATGCCCGTTTTGTCGATGCCCTGGCGGCGCAATGCAAACGTGCCGGCAAGCTGGCCGCCGATTTCGTCATTCCCGAGCACTGGCGCAGCAACACGCCGGAACATCTGGCGCGGGCGCTGAAACCATGGCGCGAGAACGGTACCTTGCCCAGTTTTCCGCTGGGATGTGACTTCAGCGCCGACGAGCAACGTCTGCTGCCGGCGCTGGGCTGGTTGCGCGATAACGGGGACCACTGGCGTGGCCGGCTCACGCTGGCCGCAGCCTGGCTGGCTCCGGGGGCGCCGGTGCCGGGCGAGGCCGCGGCGCTGGCGCGCATGCAGCTGTCAGCGGCAGCGAGTGTTTCCGAACGCGTGCAGCGGCGCCTGCTCCAGGCCGCGTTGCGACGCACGGCGCGCTGAATCGTCATCGCCTGAGTCATGGGGAAGGCGCCGGTGATCGGGTATCCTTGTGCCGATGGCTGCGCGTGTTTGCCGCGGGCGGCCGCTTTCTCTCCATAGACCGACAGAACACGCCATGTCCGCCGTTTCCGCGCTTGCTCCCGATCATGATGCCCGCCCGTCCGAGGCCGCGCCCAGGCCGCGCCGCGAATGTGTCGCGGTGAAGGTGGGTTCGGTGCAGGTCGGTGGCGGCGCGCCCATCGTCGTGCAGTCGATGACCAACACCGACACCGCCGATGTGAAGGGCACCGCGCAACAGGTGGCGGAACTGGCCCGCGCCGGTTCCGAGGTGGTGCGCGTGACCGTGAACAATCCCGAGTCGGCCGCCGCGGTGCCGCGCATCCGCGAGCGCCTGGACATGATGGGCGTGTCGGTGCCGCTGGTCGGCGATTTTCACTACAACGGTCATCAGCTGCTGGAGGCCGAGCCGGCCTGCGCCGAGGCGCTGGCCAAGTACCGCATCAACCCGGGCAACGTCGGTTTCGGCAAGAAGAAGGACAGCCAGTTCGCGGCCATCATCGAGATGGCGCTCAAGTACGACAAGCCGGTGCGTATCGGCGCCAACTGGGGCTCGCTGGACCAGTCCATGGTCGCCATGCTGATGGACGAGAACTCCAAGCGCGCCGAACCCTGGGATGCCGGTCATGTGGCGCGTGAAGCGCTGATTCGCTCGGCGCTGGATTCGGCCGCGCGCGCCGAGGACCTGGGCCTGGGCCGGGATCGCATCATCATTTCGTGCAAGGTCTCCGGCGTGCAGGAGCTGATCGCCGTGTACCGCGACCTGGGTCGGCGCAGCGATTACGCCCTGCATCTGGGCCTGACCGAGGCCGGCATGGGCTCGAAGGGCATCGTCGCGTCCACCGCGGCGCTTTCGGTGCTGTTGCAGGAAGGCATTGGCGACACCATTCGCATTTCGCTTACGCCCGAGCCGGGGCAGTCGCGCACGCAGGAAGTGATCGTGGCGCAGGAACTGCTGCAGACCATGGGCCTGCGCGCGTTCACGCCGCTGGTCACGGCCTGCCCGGGCTGTGGCCGCACCACCTCCACGGTGTTCCAGGAACTGGCCAAGACGGTGCAGGAGCACGTGCGCGCGAAGATGCCCGAGTGGCGAGTCAAATACGACGGCGTGGAAAACCTCACGCTGGCGGTAATGGGCTGTGTGGTCAACGGGCCTGGCGAATCCAAGCACGCCAACATCGGCATCTCGCTGCCGGGGACGGGCGAAGCGCCGTCGGCACCGGTGTTCGTCGATGGCAAGAAGAGCGTCACCTTGCGCGGCGAGGGCATTGCCCACGAGTTTGTCGACCTGGTCGAAAACTACGTCGCCACGCACTACAGCGCGCGCGGCGACTGAGGTGAGCACGGCGGACTCGCATGAAGCGCAGATCCGTCGCTGCTGGCAAACCAATGCGCGGGCCTGGACGCAAACCGTGCGTGAGCGCGGCATCGAGAGTCGGCGCCTGGTCACCGACGCGGCCATCGTCGATGCCATCACCGCGCTGGCTCCGCCAACGTTGATCGACCTGGGTTGTGGCGAGGGTTGGCTGTGCCGAGCACTTGCCGAGAACGGAGCCAGGGTGATCGGCGTCGATGCCGAGCCGGCCTTCATCGAGGCCGCTTGCCAGGCCACGCCCGATACGGGCGACATCGACTATCGCGTGCTCGATTATGCGGCTGTGGCAGCCGGCGAGCTTGACGCCAGGGCCGCCGTGGTCAGTTGCAATTTCGCCTTGTTGGGCAAACAAAGCACCGAGCAGTTGCTTGCCGCCGTGCCGTCATTGCTGGCACCGGGCGGTGTGTTCGTGATGCAAACCCTGCACCCGCTGATGGCGTGTGGTGATGGGCCATATGTTGATGGTTGGCGCCAGGGCTCATGGGTCGGTTGTGGTGATAGGTTTCGCGATCCGGCGCCGTGGTATTTCCGCACGCAGGAAAGCTGGCTGGCCTTGCTTGCGCGCTGCGGCATGCGCTGTCATCACTTGCGTGAGCCCGTGCACCCCCACACCGGCAAGCCGGCCTCGCTGCTTGTGCAGGCCATCTGCTCATAAGCCGATGACGTCAAAATTGTCCTGAATCAATTGGCACCGTGCCGGGCGCGCTAGGGTAGGGCAACTCTCCGTCCCCTTGATCCACATCATGAGCCTGAAACCGCATCACGGTGCGCCGCTGCTTTACATCGTGCTGGGACTGGCCTGGTTGTGGGCCAGCCCGCGCTTGCTTGCCGCCACGGTCATTGGCCAGCGCTGGGCTCCACTTGCGCGCACGGCAAGCGATGGCTTGCTGGTGCTGGCGTCGGCCGGCTTCGTCGCCGCACTCGTGTATGCGCATATCCGCCGTTTGGATCGTGCCAACCAGAAACTTTGTGCGGCCTACGAGCAAACGATGCTGGCACTGACGGGGGCGCTGGATGTTCGCCATCGCGAAACCGGAGATCACAGCCTGCGGGTGACGCGGGTAATGCTGGCGCTGGCGCGGTTCGATGGAATCCGCGACCCGGCCATGCTCAAACGCATTGAATACAGTGCGCTTTTGCACGATATCGGCAAGCTGATGTTGCCCGATTCAGTGTTGACCAAGGCCGGGCCGCTGGACGAGCGGGAGATGGCACTGGTGCGCCGGCATCCGATCGTGGCACGCGAGCTGTTGCAGAAAATCGACTTTCTCTGCCATTGCACCGACATCCCGCAGTACCACCACGAGCACTGGGACGGGACGGGTTACCCACAAGGCCTGGCTGGCGAGGATATTCCCTACCTGGCGCGATTGTTCGCGGTGGTCGACGTCTGGGACGCGCTGACCCACCCGCGAGTCTACAAGCGGGCATGGAGCGACGCGCAGGTGCGCCAGTACTTGTCCGAGCAGGCCGGCAAGCTGTTTGATCCGCACGCAGTGGCCTTGTTCCTGCGTCACTACGAGGCGTTGCGTGCGGCGGCCGATGCCCGTTCCCTGACCCCACGACTGCCGAGGTTGCCGCTGCATTCGGCGCTCGGTGGACTTTAGACCCGCTCGCGGACCTTGCCCAGCGCGCCGGGCGTCCACAGGCCGTCGGGTGTGGATTGCACACTCAGGCGTGCGACGTCGGCGAGAAAGCGCGTGCGGTCGATGTCGATGGCGCCCATCGAGGTCAGGTGCGGGTTGGTGACCTGTGCGTCCAGCCATGGACAGCCGGCCGCGTGAAGGCGCTGGCACAGCGCCACCAGCACGGTTTTGGAACCACCGCTGCGTGCCGAGAACATCGATTCGCCGCAGAACAGACGTCCGACGCCGACGCCGTACAGGCCGCCGACCAGGGTGTTGCCGTCCCAGGCTTCGATGCTGTGCGCGTGGCCGCATTGGTGCAGCTCCAGATAGGCCTGGCGCATCGCCGGCACGATCCAGGTGCCGTGCTGGCCTTCGCGTGGCGCGGCGCAGGCATCGAGTACCTGCTCGAAGGCGGTGTCGATACGCAGCTCCCAGTCGCAACGGCGAAGATGCCGACGCAGGCTGCGGCTGATGTGGATGGCGCCGGTGTCGAACACGCAACGCGGATCGGGCGACCACCACAGAATCGGCTCGTCTTCGCCAAACCATGGGAAGATGCCGTTGCCGTAGGCGGCCAGCAGGCGCGGCACGGAAAGGTCGCCGCCCAGCGCCAGCAGGCCATTGGGTGCGTCCATGGCCTGCGCGGGGTCGGGAAACACCGGCGCGGAGCCGGCGGAAAGATAGGGAATGGGCAGCACGTTCATCGTTGGGCGTAAGGGCTGTGCTGCATCAGTTCGGCGTAATGTTCATGCATGTATTGCGCTTCGTCGGTCAGCGCATGATCGACGGCCTCGCGAAATTCCGGGTGCGGCAGATAATGGCGCGAATGCGTGGCCACGGGAAGAAAGCCGCGCGCCATTTTGTGGCGTCCCTGCGCGCCCGGCTCGAAGCGAGCCAGGCCGCGCTCGATGCACAGCTCGATGCCGCGGTAGTAGCACAGCTCAAAATGCAGCGACGGCACCTCTTCGATGGCTCCCCAGTAGCGGCCATACAGCGTGTCGTTGCCCGTCAGCAGCAGTGCCATGGCGACGATGTCACCATCGCGCCGGGCCAGCGCCACCTGTACGCGATCGCCCATGTGATGCGCCAGATGGGCGAAAAAGTCGCGGCTCAACGCGGCGTGATTGCCTTTCTCGTCGAAGGTGTTGAGGTACAGCGCGTGGATGCGGTCCCACTCGGCCTCACTCAACGCATCGCCAGCGCAGGTGTCGCAGGCCAGGCCCGAGGCGGCCACATCGCGGCGCTCGTGGCGGATGTTCTTGCGCTTTTTGGCGTTGAGCGCGCCGAGGAAGGCGTCGAAGTCGGCATAGCCGCGGTTATGCCAGTGATACTGATAGTCGAACCGTGACAGCCAGTCGGCGCCGAAGGCATCGCGATCATCGACGCGGTCGATGAAGTTCACATGCGCCGAGGAAAGCCCCCTGCGCAAGGTTTCGGCCTGGATAGCGGTGACCAGCTCCCGCCGCAGCGCTTCAGCATCGTCCCCGTTACCCACCAGCAGGCGAGGGCCGGGCACGGGCGAGTAGGGCACGGCACAAAGGAGCTTGGGGTAATAGTTTCCGCCGGCGCGTTCCCAGGCATCGGCCCAGCCCCAGTCGAATACATATTCGCCGTGCGAGTTGCCTTTGAGATACAGCGGCGCTGCCGCCACCAGCGTGTCGCCGCGATAAAGCCCCAGGTGGTGTGGCTGCCAGCCCCATTCCGCACGAATGCAGCCGGTGCGTTCCAGGCCGCTGAGAAAGGCGTGGCTGACGAATGGGTTGGCATCGCCGCCAAGGCTATCCCAGGTGTCAGCATCGATGGCGTCCAGGCGCTTGTGAAAGCGCGCGGTAAGCGTGGTGTCGTCGCCGCTCATGCTGTTTCGTCGGCCCATTCGGCGATGGTGGCCAGTTGCCGCCGATCGTCCTCCAGCGGCAGCCGCGGCGCCGAGAGCTCAAGCGCGCGGCGCGCATGGCGTGCGGCCAGCGCGCGGTAGGGCGGATAACCCAAGCCGCCCAGCGTGGCCAGCGATTTGTGCAGCTTGATATCCACTTCCAGCAATGGTGCCGCGTCACGCGCCAGCGGCGCGAACACGTCATCGAAAAAGCCCGCTTCATCCGGCGCCTGCACGTACACGCGCTCATAGCGTGGCGCGTCGTCGTCCGTATTTTGAGCCGCTTGCATGCGCGCGCTGGCAAAGTTGCACAGCAGGCGCGTGACGGTGCCGAGAATGTCGATGGCGGTGCCCGGGTCATTCACTGCCGGCGACAGCGCGCGCTGGGCGATCTCGGTCAGCACGATCAGGCCAAAGCGCGGATCTTCCTGGAAGTTGCGTGTATCGCCGGTGACAAAGGCCTTGCGCAGACGCCGCGTCGTATCGTCGTCGAGGGGCACGGTCACTTTGGCCAGCACCTCGCCAGGTGCCATGAACGCGCCGGCTCGCACCTCGCACCAGATGCGCGCCTCATGTTCATCGGCCAGCGCCTGCAGGTCGGCCACATCAATGTAGGTGATGTAGCCGGTCTGGGTCGCGGTGATGGCCTGAGCACCAGCAGACGGCTCGGTGTATGGCATGGCCTGAAGGTGTGGTGCCTGCACCGCGCTCTGCATGGCCTGGCGCGTGACCTGCTCGACGCGGTCGATGGTTTCGGTGACCCGACCCAGCCGCGATAGCTGGTCGATCCAGCGCAGCAGGGTGACCACGATGATCACGATCATCACCACCGTGGCGGCGAACAGCACCACGCGGCCCGATTCCCCGTAGATGCCGCTGTTGAGTGCAATCAGCCCGACGATGGAAAACAGAAACGCGCCGATGAAGCTGGCCAGGGCGCGCTGTGCGGCGGCATCCTCGATCAGCAGTGTGGCGGCGCGTGGCGTGGCCCCGCTGCTGGCCGCGGTGTAGGCCGAGACCATGGTCGATAGTGAGAACGTGGTCACCGCCAGCATGCTGGAGGCCAGGATGTTGAGCAGGCTGCCCACCGCCGATGCACCGATGTGCGCGGCCATGCCGGTGGGCAACCAGGGGCGTGCGATGACACCGACCAGGGCGGCCACGGCCGCGCCGACGCCATAAAGCGCCGAGCGGAACCATAGCCGCCGACTGATCTGCGCCAGCAACAGGCGCCATTGCGCATTCATGGCTGCGCGGCCTGCCTCATGCCTTCTCGGTGGCCTCGGCCTGCGTTTCCACCGCTTCCACGCTGGCCTGGTCCAGCCAGCGCTCGGCGTCCAGCGCGGCCATGCAGCCAAAGCCGGCCGAGGTCACCGCCTGGCGATAGACCTGATCGGCCACGTCACCGGCGGCGAACACGCCCGGTACGCTGGTCATGGTGGCCAGGCCGTGCAGGCCGCTCTTGATGGTGATGTAGCCGTTCTTCATGTCCAGCTGGCCATCGAAAATACCGGTGTTGGGTGTGTGGCCGATGGCGACGAAGAAGCCGTGCACGTCGATATCGCGCGTGCTGCCATCCTGCGTGCTTTTCACGCGCACGCCGGTGACGCCCGAGTCATCGCCCAGCACCTCGTCGATGGTGTGGTTCCACACCATCTCCACCTTGCCGGCCTCTGCCTTCTCGAACAGCTTGTCCTGCATGATCTTTTCCGCGCGCAGGCTGTCGCGGCGATGCACTAGGTAGACCTTGTTGCAGATGTTGGCCAGGTACAGCGCCTCTTCCACGGCAGTGTTGCCGCCGCCGACCACCACCACATCACGGTCGCGGTAGAAGAAACCGTCGCAGGTGGCGCAGGCGGACACGCCCTTGCCCTTGTAGTGTTCTTCCGAGGGCAGGCCAAGGTATTTGGCGGTGGCGCCGGTGGTGATGATCAGCGCATCGCAGGTGTACTCGCCGCTGTCACCTTTCAGGTGGAACGGGCGCTTGGAAAGATCGGCCGAATGCACGTGGTCGAACACCATCTCGGTGTTGAAGCGTTCGGCGTGTTCGGCCATGCGCTGCATCAACTCCGGACCCTGCACGCCGTTCTGGTCGCCGGGCCAGTTGTCCACCTCGGTGGTGGTCATCAGCTGGCCACCCTGCTGCAGGCCGGTGACCATGGTCGGCGTGAGGTTGGCGCGGGCGGCGTAGACCGCGGCGGTGTAGCCGGCCGGGCCGGAGCCCAGGATCAGCAGACGGCTGTGCTTGGGGGTGCTCATGTATAATCCTTCAGGTTTATGCAGCTTGAATCGGCAAGGCTTGGCGCCGCGTTTTGCGGCGATGGGCCGGGGCCGCGCATCGGGCGCGCCGACATGTGGCGCAGCCTCGGGATTCACGGCCGGCTTCGAAGCCTTCACAATGGGGAGGTCCGGGGTCTGATTCAAGCACATGAGCACCCGGTTCGGCACGCCTGCCAGGCGCGCCGGCACGCCGACAGGCAGCATCAAGACTGCCATCGGTCCCTTTGTCCCCAAACGAACACGAGGTAGTTCCCTCCATGCGTATCGGCATTCCTACCGAAACCAAGACCCTGGAGGGCCGCGTGGCCCTGGTCCCGGCGGCCGCCGGCGATCTGGTCAAGCGTGGCCACGAGGTCTTCATCCAGTCCGGTGCCGGCAGCCTGAGTGGCTTCTCGGACGAGAACTACACCCAGGTGGGCGTCAAGGTGGTGGCCGATGCCGCAGCCCTGTACGAGGCCGGCGAGCTGATCGTGAAGGTGAAGGAGCCGATCGCCGGCGACCTCACGCACCTCAAGAAGCATCATCTGCTGTTCTGCTACCTGCACCTGGCCGCCGAGCCGGCGCTGACGCGCAGCCTGCTGGACATCGGCCTGACCGGCGTGGCCTTCGAGTCGGTGGACGAAGACGGCACGTTGCCGCTGCTGGCGCCGATGTCGATCATCGCCGGTCGCATCGCCACGCAGGTGGGCACCACGCTGCTGCACCGTCCGAACGGCGGCAAGGGCAAGCTGCTGGGCGGCCTGCCGTCCACCGAGCGTGGCAAGGTGGTGGTGCTGGGTGCCGGCGCTGCCGGTGGCGCCGCCGCGTGTCTGGCCGCGCAGGCCGGTGCCAACGTGGTGGTGTTCGACAAGCGTCAGGACCGCATGGCCGAAATGATGGCGCTGGGTCACAACGTCACCGCGCTGTACGCCTACGAGGCTGCCGTGGCCGAGCACGTGGCCGACGCCGACTTGGTGGTCGGTGCGGTGCTGATCCCCAGCGCCAAGGCGCCGCGCGTGGTCACCGAAGCCATGGTCAAGACCATGGAGAAGGGCAGCGTGCTGGTGGATATCTCCATCGATCAGGGCGGCTGCTTTGAAACCTCCAAGCCGACCACCTGGGCCGAGCCGACCTACGACGTGCACGGCGTGACGCATTTTGCCGTCACCAACATGCCGGGCGCGGTGCAGCAGACCTCCTCGCAGGCCATCTCCGCCGCGATCCTGCCGTACGTGCAGCGTCTGGCCGCTGGCGACAGCTGGCGCGATTACGCTCCGCTCAAGAGCGGCATCAACGTCGAGGCCGGTCAGATCGTGCATCCGGCGTTGGAAGGCGTGGTATAAAGTCCATCAAGTCATGGGCTTGGGCTGGAAACTTCCGGCCCGTTCTAAACAGAGGCCGCGACCCTTGTCGCGACTTCTGCGACCGACGCAGGTCATGATGCGGCGGGCGGAGCATGTGGCGATGTCCACGTTTCCGTCCGCCGTTGTCGTCACTGGGGCATCATCGGCATCACCCTTGAACGCGCAATACGAGGCTAGGTAAGCGAACGTGGCACGCAGCGGAACCGGCAAGAGCACACCCTCCAAGGACAGCGGCCTCAGCGACGAGCTGAAGCGGCGCCTGCGCGAAGCCGGCGTGTTGCTGCTGGTACCGGTGGCGGTGTACCTGCTGGTATGCCTGTTCAGCTACAGCGAGCAAGATCCGAGCTGGTCGCACGTGGCGCAAAACGTGCACGTGCACAACTGGGGCGGCACGGTCGGTGCCTGGCTGGCCGACCTGATGCGCTACCTGTTCGGCATCGTCGCCTATGCCTTCCCCTTGCTGCTGGTGGTGATCGGCGTGCGTGTGCTGCGCCGCGAGCCGGTGTTGCATGCGCCCACACCGTGGGAGCCGGCGCTGCGCCTGACTGGCTTCGTGCTGTTTTTCCTTACCGCGCCAGGGTTGGCGTGGTTGAGCTTTCACGCCATCCGCGTGCCGCCGGAAGGCGCCGGCGGTGTGCTTGGCCGCGCCATCGGCAACGGCGTGCTGCATGCCTTTGGCGATCGCGGCGCGCCGCTGCTGTTGCTGGCGTTGTTTCTTATCGCGGTGACGCTGGCGACGGGGCTTTCCTGGTTCTGGCTGATGGACTGGACCGGTCGTCAGTCGCTGGCCGTGGCCAACTGGCTGGGCGGCAAACTCAAGCAGGCGCCGGAACGGCGCAAGGTGCGCGCCGCACGTGCCGAACGCACCGTGGTCAAGCGCACCGATGCGGCCAAGCAGGCCAAGCGCGAGCCGATCCGCATCGAGCAACTGCCGGTCAAGGTGGAAAAAAGCGACCGCGCCACGCGCGAAACGCAGATTCCGCTGTTCACCGGCGCGGCCAGCGAGGGCGAGTTGCCGCCGCTGTCGCTGCTGGATGAGGCACCGCCGCAAGGCCCGGGTTACTCGGACGAGACGCTGGAAGTGCTCTCGCGCCAGGTCGAGCTGAAGCTGAAAGACTTCAAGATCGAGGCCAAGGTCGTCGGCGTGTACCCGGGCCCGGTGATCACCCGTTTCGAGATGGAACCGGCGCCGGGTGTGCGTGGCAGCCAGGTCTCCAATCTGGACAAGGACATTGCGCGCGGGCTGTCGGTGGTCAGCGTGCGCGTGGTCGACGTGATTCCCGGCAAGAACGTCATCGGCCTGGAAATTCCCAATTCCAAGCGCGAAATCGTGTATCTGTCCGAGATTCTGCGCTCCAAGCAGTACGACACCGCCAAGGGCCCGCTGTCGCTGGCGTTGGGCAAGGACATTGGCGGCAATCCGGTCACGGTGGACCTAGCCAAGATGCCGCATCTGCTGGTGGCCGGCACCACCGGTTCAGGTAAGTCGGTGGCGGTCAACGCCATGGTGCTGAGCCTGCTTTACAAGGCCAACGCCAAGGACGTGCGCCTGATCATGATCGACCCGAAGATGCTGGAGCTTTCGGTCTACGAGGGCATTCCGCATCTGCTGGCGCCGGTGGTCACCGACATGAAGGAGGCCGCCAACGCCTTGCGCTGGTGCGTGGCCGAAATGGAACGCCGCTACAAGCTGATGGCGGCCGTCGGCGTACGTAACCTGGCCGGCTTCAACAAGAAAGTGCGCGAGGCCGACCATGCCGGTCAGCCGCTGCTCGATCCGCTGTTCGTGCCCAACCCCGAGATGCCGCAGGTCACCGCCGATCCGCTGGAGCCGTTGCCGCATATCGTGGTGATCATCGACGAATTTGCCGACATGATGATGATCGTCGGCAAGAAGGTGGAAGAGCTGATCGCGCGCCTGGCGCAAAAGGCGCGTGCCGCCGGCATTCACCTGATTCTGGCCACGCAGCGCCCGTCGGTGGATGTGATCACCGGCCTGATCAAGGCCAATATCCCCACGCGCATCGCCTTCCAGGTCAGCTCCAAGATCGACTCGCGCACCATTCTGGATCAGTCCGGCGCCGAAACCCTGCTCGG
Organism: Oleiagrimonas sp. C23AA; assembly: GCF_011759385.1. Taxonomy (GTDB): domain Bacteria; phylum Pseudomonadota; class Gammaproteobacteria; order Xanthomonadales; family Rhodanobacteraceae; genus Oleiagrimonas. Next base: position 467,720 of record NZ_JAARLY010000003.1, read on the forward strand.
TCACGGCGACATGTTGTACTTGCCGCCCGGCACGGCTACGCCTGAACGCGTGCACGGCGCCTTCGTCGATGACCACGAAGTGCACAATGTGGTCGAGTGGCTCAAGACCCAGGGCGAGCCGGACTACATCGAAGGCGTGCTGGAAGAAGTGCAGACGCTGGGCGATGGCAAGATCATCAACGAATCGGGCATTCCGCAGGACGCCGACGACGGCGATGGCGGCGACAACGCGCTGTACGACAAGGCCGTGGCCATCGTCACGCAAACGCGCCGTGCCTCGATCTCCGGCGTGCAGCGTCATCTTCGCATCGGCTACAACCGCGCCGCGCGCCTGATCGAGCAGATGGAGTCCGATGGCGTGGTCAGTGGTCCGCAGCACAACGGCACCCGCGAGGTGCTGGCGCCGCCGCCGCCCAAATAAGCGATGAGCGACTCGCGCCTGCGCAACCTGGTGGTGGTGCTGGGCGACCAGCTTGATGCGCACTCCAGCGCGTTCGAAGATTTCGATGCGTCGCGCGACGCGGTGTGGATGGCCGAAGCACTGGGCGAGGCCACCCACGTCTGGAGCCACAAGGCGCGTATTGCGCTGTTCTTCGCGGCCATGCGCCATTTTCGTGAGCATCTGCGCCAGCGGGGCGTGCGTGTGCATTACCGCCAGCTGGACCGTCGCGCCCACGATCAGCTGATCGATGCGCTGCGCACCGATCTCAAGCAGCTGCGCCCGGAAAAGCTGATTCTGGTCGAGCCGGGCGAATGGCGCCTGCGCGAAGCCTTCCGCGAACTGGATGCCGACGATGACACGCCGCCGGTGGCCTTGCGCGAGGATCGTCACTTTCTCTGCTCGCACGATGACTTTGCCGACTGGATGCGCGGGCGCCGCCAGCCACGCATGGAGCATTTCTATCGCTGGATGCGCCAGCGCCACGATGTGCTGATGGAGGCGCGCCAGCCGCGCGGCGGGCGCTGGAATTTCGATACCGACAATCGCGAGAGTTTCGCCAGCGACGGCCCACCTGCCGATATGCCAGGGCATCAGCGCTTCCAGCCCGACGCGTTGACACGCGAAGTGATCGCACAGGTCAACGAACAGTTTGCCGATCATCCGGGCACGCTGGAGCATTTCGATTGGCCGCTGACACGCGTGCAGGCACAACATGCGCTGGACGACTTCATCACCCATCGACTACCGCAGTTCGGCCGCTGGCAGGACGCGATGTGGCAGGGCGCGGACGTGGGTCATCATGCGCTTTATCACGCCCGCCTTTCGGCGGCGATGAACCTGAAGTTGCTGCATCCCGATGAAGTGATTTCGGCCGCCTGCCAAGCGCTGGATGATGGCCACGCGCCCTTGGCCGCGGTGGAAGGCTTCGTCCGCCAGGTGCTGGGCTGGCGCGAGTATGTGCGTGGCCTTTACTGGCAGCGCATGCCGGGGTTTGCCGACAACAATGCGCTGCAGGCCCACGCGCGCCTGCCGGATTTCTACTGGACCGGCGACACCGACATGAACTGCCTGCGCCAGACGCTTGGCGACACGCTGGCGCATGGGTACGCCCATCACATCCAGCGCCTGATGGTGACCGGGCTTTACGCCTTGCTGCTGGGCGTGGAGCCGGTGCAGATCCACGCCTGGTATCTGGCCATTTATGTCGATGCGGTCGAATGGGTGGAGTTGCCCAACGTGATCGGCATGTCGCAGTGGGCCGATGGCGGCGTGATGGCGTCCAAGCCGTATATCGCCACCGGCAAATACATCGACCGCATGAGCAATTACTGCCGTGGCTGCCGCTTCAGGCCAGCGGCCACCACCGGCCCGCGTGCCTGTCCGGTGACCGTGCTTTACTGGGATTTTCTGGCCCGGCATCGACAACGCTTTGCCGGTCATCCGCGTTTGGGTTTGCAGGTGCGCAATCTGGAGCGACGCGATGCGCAGGAGCTGGCGGCCATGCGTCGTCAGGCCGACGCGCTTCGCGAACGTTGAACGCGTACCATGGTCAGTTAAGCGTGGCGCGGTTAGGCTGCGCGCGATCTTTACGGGATACCTTCATGCTTCGATCCATCGCCATTGCCGCTTTCGCCCTGATGCTGGCCGTGCCGGCAGCGCAGGCCGCGCAGAACGCGCGCCAGCAGCTGGATGCTTTCGCGCACAACCTGCACGCCATCAAGGGCGATTTCAGCCAGACGCTGACCAATGCCAACGGCCAATCGGGCAAGCCCAGCACCGGCACGCTGGCGCTGGAGGCGCCGCGTGAGTTCCGCTGGGAGGTCAATGCGCCGTACAAGCAGCTGATCGTGGCCGACGGTGGCCACGTATGGATGTACGACCCGGATCTGGAGCAGGTCACCGTGCGTCGCCAGAGTGCCGCCGAGGCACACAGTCCGCTGACGGTGCTGACCGACCTCTCGCAGCTCGATCACGAGTTCACGGTGGCCAATCTGGGTGACAAGGACGGCTTGGCCTGGCTGCGCCTGAAGCCCACCGATGACAACCCGCAGTTTGAATATGCCGACCTTGGCTTTGCCGAGGGTCAGCTGCGCGAAATGCGTTTCCGCGATCAGCTGGGCAATACCTCGCGTATCCAGTTCTCGCATTGGCAGCGCAACGTCTCGCTGCCGGCCAAGCTGTTCAACTTCACCCCGCCCAAGGGCGCCGATGTGGTGGGCGATACCGGTGATGTGCCCGAAGTGCATCCGCTGGGCCAGTAACGCCACGCGCTTGATGACAGGGGTTCACGGATGATCCGCAAATTGCCGCGCTGGGTCTGGTTTGGTGGCGGCGTGCTGGCGCTGATGGCCGGCACCATCAACGCGGTGGGCTATCTCAGCTTCGACCATCAGGCGGTCACCCACATGACCGGCACCACCACGCTGGTCGGCATCGCGCTGGCCGGTCACGCCTGGCATCAGCTGCTACATTTTGGTGCGGTGCTGGTGGCGTTTTTTCTTGGCGCCAGTTTCAGCGGCCTGCTGATTCGCGACAGTGCGCTGGAGCTGGGGCACCGCTACGGACTGGCCTTGCTGATCGAGGCGCTGCTGCTGTTTGTGGCGGTGCCGCTGATTCACCAGCACCACGACCTGGGGCTATGGCTGGCAGCGGCAGCCTGCGGCTTGCAGAACGCCATGGTCAGCACCTACAGCGGCGCGGTGGTGCGTACCACGCATGTGTCGGGCATCGTCACCGACCTTGGCATCCTGTTTGGCCAGCGCCTGCGCGGCAAATCCGTGGATCGTCGCCGCTCGGTGCTTTATCTGGTGCTGTTTGGCGGCTTCCTGCTGGGCGGTATCGCCGGTGCCCTGGCGTTCCCGTTCTGGCGTGAGCGCACCCTGCTGGCACCGGCGGCCATCGCCGTGCTGGTGGCCGCTGGCTATATGGCCTATCTGGCGCGTCGCCGCCGTGCTTGACCGCTCGACTACACTTTCGCCATGCCCGATCTTTTTGCCGAACCCGAAGCCCTGAAGCCGCTGGCCGAGCGCATGCGTCCGCAATCGCTGGACGAAGTGGTCGGGCAACAGCGCGTGGTGGGCGAGGGCAAGCCGCTGCGCCGCGCGCTGGAAGCCGGGCGCGTGCATTCCATGGTGCTGTGGGGGCCGCCCGGTTGCGGCAAGACCACGCTGGCGCTGCTGGTGGCCAAGTACGCCGACGCGCAGTTCAAGGCGGTGTCCGCCGTGCTTTCGGGGCTGGCCGATGTGCGCAAGGCGCTGGCCGAGGCCGAAGGCAACTTCGCGCAAGGGCGGCGCACCGTGTTGTTCGTGGACGAGGTGCACCGCTTCAACAAGGCGCAGCAGGATGCCTTCCTGCCGCATATCGAAAAAGGCGTCATCCTGTTTGTCGGCGCCACCACCGAGAACCCGTCGTTCGAGCTCAACTCGGCCTTGCTCTCGCGCTGCCGCGTGCATGTGCTGGAGGCAGTGGAGCAGGGCGATATCGTCCAGGCGCTCAAGCGCGCGCTGGCCGATACCGAGCGCGGCCTTGGCGAGCTGCAACTGGCGGTCGACGACGAAGCGCTGGGCATGATCGCCCAGGCCGCCGATGGCGATGTGCGCCGTGCGCTCACCTTGCTGGAAATTGCCGCCGAGCTTGCCGACGATAGCGTATCCGGTCCCCGCCGGATCGACGAAACCACGCTGACCCAGGTGCTGGCCGACCGCACGCGCCGGTTCGACAAGGGCGGCGAGCAGTTCTACGATCAGATCTCGGCGCTGCACAAATCGGTGCGCAGTTCCGATCCGGACGCCGCCGTGTACTGGCTGACGCGCATGCTCGATGGCGGCTGCGATCGCGCCTATCTGGCCCGACGCATGACGCGCATGGCGGTGGAAGATGTCGGCCTGGCCGATCCGCGCGCCTGGCGCATGGCGCTGGATGCCTGGGACACCTACGAGCGCCTGGGCAGCCCCGAGGGCGAGCTGGGGCTGGCACAACTGGCCATCTATCTGGCCATGGCGCCCAAGAGCAATGCCGCCTACAAGGCCTATAACCAGGCGCGCGCCGTGATCGGACAGACCGGCACGCTGGAGGTCCCGCTGCATCTTCGCAATGCGCCCACCAAGCTGATGAAGGGCTTGGGTTACGGCAAGGACTACCAGTACGACCACGATGCCGAGGGCGGCGTGGCGCTGGATCAGCAATGCCTGCCCGACGCGCTGGGCGACACCACGTTCTACCAGCCGGTCGAGCGTGGCCTGGAGCTGAAACTGGGCGAGAAGCTCAGCGCGTTGCGCGCCGCGCGCCGGCAGGCCCGGCGCAAGCCCGGGAGCGACGAGAAATGACGGTCGGCCCCTCGGCCTCGAAGGGCTTTCGCGCGGCCCTTCGCGCCTTGCCGGCCACGGTGTGGCTGCTGGGGGCGGTCAGCTTTTTCAATGACGCCGCCAGCGACATGATCTATCCGCTGGTGCCGCTGTATCTGACTTCAGTGCTGATGGCCGGCCCGCGTGTGCTGGGACTGATCGAAGGTATTGCCGAGGCGCTCAGCAGCCTGCTCAAGTTGATCGCCGGCGTACTGGCTGACCGCAGCCGAAAGTTGCGCCCCTGGATCATTGGTGGCTATGGCGTGGCCGGTGCAGCGCGTCCCTTGATCGGTCTGGTGGCCAGTTGGGTGGGTGTGCTTGGTTGCCGGGTCGCCGATCGTCTGGGCAAGGGGCTGCGTAGTGCGCCGCGTGATGCCATGCTTGGACTGAGCGTGGATCCGGCCCGGCGGGGCCTGGCGTTTGGCCTGCATCGGGCCATGGACAACGCCGGCGCGGTGGTCGGGCCATTGGCCGCCGCGGCCTTGCTGGCCGCCGGCTTGCCGCTGCGTCATGTGTTCTTTTTCGCCGCGGTGCCTGCGGTCATTGTGCTGGTATTGGCGTGGAAGGTGCGCGAGCCGGCGGCCAAGCAGGTTCAGATGGTGCCACCGCGGCGTAGCTGGTCGATCACGGCGCTGCCCCCGGCGCTGCGTCGCTATCTGTTGGCGCTGGCGCTGTTCACGCTGGGCAATTCATCGAACATGTTCCTGCTGCTGCGTGCGCAGCAACTGGGTGCCGGTGCCGAGCGCATCGCCTTGATGTGGGCGCTGTTTTCCGGGGTGGCCGCGCTTGCATCCACGCCGCTGTCAGCGCTTTCGGACCGGTTCGGGCGTATTCGTGTGCTGACCCTGGCCTGGGCGGCCTACGCGCTCACCTACGCCGTGATCGGTGTATTGCCGCAGTCGCAGATGGCGCTGTGGCTCAGTTTCGCCGGCTACGGCCTGGTCACCGCAGCCCTGGAAGGCACGGAAAAGGCCTTGGTCGCCGACCTTGTGCCGGCGGGGCAGGCCGGCACCGGCTTTGGCTGGTACAACCTGGTGGTGGGCTTGTTCCTGCTTCCGGCATCACTGCTGTTCGGATGGCTGTGGCAGGCACTGGCGCCTTGGGCCGCCTTTGCCTTCGGCGCCGGGTGTTCGGGAGTGGCCGCCTTGCTGCTTGGATGGTGGGTGCCGCGCGCCCGGCACACGTAAGGTTTGCGCCCTTTGACTGCCTGCACCGATAATCAGCGGCCAACAACGTTGAACGTGTAAGGACTTCCCATGCTAGACCCGGTGCTGCTGCGCGCCCATCTTGCCGATACGGCCGAGCGTCTGAAGACGCGCGGCTTCGATCTGGACACCGCCGCCATCGAGACGCTGGAGTCCGAGCGCAAGCAGCTGCAGAAGCAGACCCAGGAGCTGCAGAACCTGCGCAACACGCGTTCCAAGGCCATCGGCCAGGCCAAGGCCAAGGGCGAGGACATTGCACCGCTGCTGGCGGAAGTGTCAGGTTTGGGCGACCAGCTCAAGGCCAACGAGCACCGCCTGTCCGAAGTGCAGGCCCAATTGCAGGCCATCGCGCTGGGTGTGCCCAACCTGCCGCACGAGAGCGTGCCGCAGGGCAAGGACGAGGCCGACAACGTGGAAGTGGCACGTTGGGGCGAGCCGCGTGCGTTCGATTTCCAGGTCAAGGATCACGTCGAGCTTGGCGAGCGCGATGGTTGGCTGGATGGCGAGGCCGGTGCCAAGCTCTCCGGTGCGCGCTTCACCGTCATGCGCGGTCAGCTGGCGCGCCTGCATCGTGCGCTGGCCCAGTTCATGCTGGATACCCAGACCGGTGAGCACGGTTACCTGGAATGCAATGTGCCGGTGATCGTCAATCCGGAAAGCATGCAGGGCACCAGCCAACTGCCCAAGTTCGAGGAAGACCTTTTCGCCACCCATGTGGGCGAAGCCAAGCGTTACCTCATCCCCACCGCCGAAGTGCCGCTGACCAACCTGGTGCGCGACAGCATCGTCGATGCCGACCAGCTGCCGCTGCGCATGACCGCGCACACCCTGTGCTTCCGTGCCGAAGCCGGCAGCTATGGCCGCGACGTGCGCGGCATGATCCGCCAGCATCAGTTCGAGAAGATCGAGATGGTGCAGGTCGCCCATCCGGAGCATTCGTTCGCACAGCTGGATGAAATGGTCGGCCACGCCGAGGCCATCTTGCAGAAGCTGGGCCTGCCGTATCGCAAGATGGTGCTGTGCACCGGCGACATGGGCTTTGGTGCGACCAAGACCTTCGATCTGGAAGTGTGGCTGCCCAGCCAGCAGACCTATCGTGAAATCTCCAGCTGCTCCAACTTTGGCGATTTCCAGGCCCGTCGCATGCAGGCGCGCTGGCGCAACCCGGAAACCGGCAAGCCCGAGCTGGTGCACACGCTCAACGGTTCCGGTCTGGCCGTGGGCCGCTGCCTGATCGCCGTGATGGAGAACTACCAGAACGCTGATGGTTCCATCACCGTGCCCGAGGCGCTGCGCGGCCACATGGGCGGGCTGGAGCGCATCGGCCAAGGGTGAACGGGCGGCTTCGCGAAACCTGGCGCTGGCAGCGCGGCCTGGACGCCGCGCGCTGGGTGCTGATCGTCGTCAACGTGCTGTTCCTGGCCTGGCCACTGTCCAGTGCCGGGATCGGCGTGCAAGTCGGCTACCTGGCCGGGCTGGGCGCCTTGCTCATCCTGTTGCGCCGCCTGCGCCCCCACATGCGCGCGCAGGTGGCCTTGTTGGCACTTTTATTCATCTACCCAGTAGTCATTCTTGCCGCATTGCGGCATGATGCTGGCCTGCTGGTGTTCGCGGCCGGCCTGATCGCCCCGGTACTCATCGCCGTGGCCCTGGCCATGCTAGCTGCACGCCACCCGCCGCCCTGACGCGGCCGACAATGCAAGCACTCCCGGAGAGATGGCCGAGCGGTTGAAGGCACCGGTCTTGAAAACCGGCAATGGGTCAAACCATTCGTGGGTTCGAATCCCACTCTCTCCGCCAGATACATCAAGGCCCTGATTTTTCAGGGCTTTTTTGTGTCCTGAAGAATGCCGCTTGGTCATGTCGGTTGGTCAAATCGACATGCGTTTGGCACACGCATCTACTGCGTCATGCTTCAGGTGTGTTCCACTTCAGCCTGATTGTCCCTGGCGATCTTCAGCCGCTGCTGGGTGGCGCGTCATCAAAAAGTCTCTGGGCACCCGTGACCGGTGTTAGCGCTGGTGGGCCTACGCTTTGGGCGCATTATGCTCAACACTTCGCCGCGGCGCGGAGCAGGGGGAGCACGATGGCCAAGCAACGGGTTCTACCCCCTCTCCACGCACGATTGTGAAGCGGGGGAGAGCCTCAGATCCCGCTTTGCCTGTTGGTTACCAGGCGTGTCGGTGCTGGGTGGCGTGGCCGTCATGGAAAAAGCCACCGGTGGGAGCAAGCGGGTTGGCCTTGGCCAGCTCCACGACGATTTTGGCGGCGTCTTCCACCGAGCGGTAGCCGTTGTGTCCATTGAGATCGGTCGCGGTGTACCCCGGGTTGATGGCATTGACCTTGATGCCCTCGGGCATCAATTCCTTGGCCAGCTTGACGGTCAGCATGTTCAGGGCGCTCTTTGATGCGCTGTAGCCGGGATACCCGACATCCCAGAACAAACCGGCCGGATCGCTGGTTTCCGCGATCGACCCAAGCGAGCTACTGACCATGACGATGCGTGATCCCTTGACCTTGCGCAGCAGCGGCAGAAAAGCCTGGGTCATCCGCATGGCGCCAAAGGTATTGACCTCGAACATGGCGCGCATGTCGTCCACGGGCTCTTCGCTGGCACGCATAGCGCTGCCGATACTGATGCCGGCATTGTTGATCAGAACGTCCAGCGCGCCGGCCTCCTGCTGAAAACTCGCTCTGGCTGCCTCCACGCTACCGGCATTGGTGACATCCAGCACAAGCGATTGTGCGTCCAGTCCCTCCTTGCGCAGAGCAGCAGCCGCGGCCGCACCGCGTTGGGCATCGCGGCAACCGAGCCAAACCGCGTAGCCCAGTACACCCAACTGACGCGCGACGGCCAGACCGATGCCTTTGTTGGCGCCGGTGATCAACGCGACTTCTTTATCGGACATGTGGACCTCGTCGTTGTGGTAACCAATGTGGTTACTATCCGTCGTTGGCGTGGGTGCTGCCTTCCTTGCAGACCCAAATGCTTGCCTGATCCTTCCATCCTCGCTGTTTCATCCAAGATGAATGCGTCGCTTCAGACTGGGCCCGGGCATCTGGCGCCAAGTGGCTAACGTGGCGTCCACTCGATGGCTGTTTGCCTAGCCCGGCAGCTGTTGCACGCCCGGTGCCGGATGGCTGCTTGGCTGCGCGCTCGGCGGAAGCCACGTGCGCAGTTCGTGCCAAGGCACATGGCTGGCGCGGCTATACTGGTGTCCGATAGGCCGTCAGCGCCCGGATCGTTCCGCGCCAGCGAGGTTTCCCCGTTTCGTGCACATGGCGCCGCGTTGCCGGCCAGGGTCCTTCATCAGCCACGCCTAACGTCCGCCAGCACGGATGGAATCATCTTGAGTGCCCCCGCTTCATTGCTTGAATCATTGGTTGGTATTGCGTCTCGACATGCCGGTACGCGTGACGCACGCACGCTGGTGCCAGGTCTTTCGATCTGGTCGGCGCATGGGCCCAGCCAGGCAATTCCCGGGCTGTTCGAACCCGCGTTCTATCTGCTGGCGCAGGGCAGCAAGAGGCTCACCTTCGCCGACAGCGAGCACGATTTCCACCCGGGCATGTGCGCCGTGGCGCTTGTCGGCTTGCCGTTTTCCAGCCGAGTGGTCGAAGCTTCGGTGGATAAGCCCTATGTGGGACTGTCGGTCCGGCTTGATGCCGGCGTGATTTCCAGCTTGCTGATCGACATGTCCGAGCCGCCCCTCAGACGTCGGGACACCATCACGATCATGCAGGCGGAGCCGCTGGTGCTTGATGCACTGGCTCGCCTGCTTGCCCTACTGGATACACCGGCAGATATCGCGGTGCTGGCGGCGCAGTTCGAACGGGAGTTCTGCTACCGCCTTTTGCAAGGTCCAATGGGCAGCCAGTTGCGTGAGATGGGCGGCTATGGGGCGCGCTTCTGGCAAATCAGAAAGGCTGCCGAATGGATCGCGACGCACGCCAACCAGCCGATGAGCATAGCCCAACTGGCGGACTGGGTTGGAATGAGCGTCACCTCGTTCCATCGTCACTTCAAAGCCGTTACTGGCCATGCGCCGTTGGCCTATCAGCGCTATATCCGCTTGTTCCATGCACGCCAGCAACTGGCCTCTGGTGCCGGCAATGTCACTTCGGTCGCCTTTGCCGTGGGGTATGCCAACGCCTCGCAGTTCAGTCGAGAATACAAAAAATGTTTTGGCGTGCCGCCCGTAAACGATGTGTTGAGATCGGCTTGACTTCAACGCCAGCACCCGTTTGAGGTGAGTGCCCTCGGCTGGGCCTGTTGCAACGCACACGCTCAGGAAAGTCACAAAAACGAGCGTGGATGTACGTTAACAGTGGTCACTGTTGATGATCCGCACTCCAGGTCTTGTCTTTGAGTGTGACGTCCACGCTGATGGGCAGGTCATCGGAGGCTTGGCCCAGCAGAACGTGATAGGTGCCGGCTTTGATGTGCCAGCTGTCGTCGGCGGCTTCCCAGGTGGCGAGCAGGCGAGGGTCGACTTTGAGCGTGAGCGCGTGGCTGGCGCCCGGTTTTAAATCGAGTTTGGCAAAGCCCGCCAGGCGTTTGGGCGCTTCCCAGCCGACGGCGTGATAGTCGCTGGGCGAGACGAAGGCCATGGCCACGCCTTTTCCGTCACGCTTGCCGGTGTTGCGTAGCGTGCCGGTGATGGTGATCAGGTCGTTGGCCGCGTCGGCCTTGGCGTTGGATACGGCGAAGCTGGTGTAGCTCAGGCCGTGGCCGAAGGCGAACATGGGCTTGTAACCGTTCACGTCGTACCACTTGTAGCCGATGGCCGCGCCTTCGTCGTAGGTGATGTGCACCGCGGTGTTGTACGGCTTGCCGAAGCCGGGAAGGTTGGCATGCGCGAACTGCGCTTTCGAGGCGGGGAAGCTGATGGGCGAATGGCCGCTGGGGTTCACCTTGCCGGTGAGCACGTTGGCGATGGCCTGGCCGCCGCGAATGCCCGGATACCACGCTTCCAGCACAGTCGGCACATGGTCCAGCCACGGCATGAACACCGCGCCGCCGGTTTCCAGCACCACGATGGTGTTCGGGTTGGCCTTGACCACGGCGTCGACCAGCGCGTCCTGGTGATGCTTGAGCGTCAAGGTGTTGTCCGAGCCTTCGCCGCGCCAGTCGGTGACGAAGACAATGGCGACCTGCGCTTTGGCGGCGGCTGCCGCGGCGGCATCTGCACTGTCACCCGCGCTGAAACTGATGTGCGCCTTGGGCAGCGCGTGTTTGAGGGCGGCCAGCGGCGCGGAGGGCATCCAGATGGCCGACCCTGGCCAGTGCTTGCTCGCGGGCAGCGCACTGCCGCCGACCGGATGCACACCAGAGGAGCCACCACCGGACAACACGCCTTTGTCGGCATGTCCGCCAATCACCGCCAGCTGGGTGACGCCGGTCAAAGGCAGCAGCGTGCGGCCATGGATGGCGTCGTTCTTCAACAGCGTCAGCGATTGCTCGGCAGCGTGTTGCGACACTTTCGCATCGGCCTTGAAGTTGATGGGGCCGGGCTTGACCGGGTGGTCGATCACGCCATCGGCGAACAGCGGCCACAGGATGCGCGTGACCATGTCGTCGATACGCTTTTGCGTGATGTCGCCGGCGGCCAGCGCGGCCTTGACGCGCGCAGGGCTGAAATAATCCACGCCGTCGCCGCAGCACGGCCAGCCGGTCATCTGGTCAAGGCCGTGATTGACGGCGTCGACGGTGGAATGCACGGCGCCCCAGTCGGACATCACGTAGCCCTTGAAGCCCCAGTCGTGCTTGAGCACCTTGTTGAGCAGGTAGTCGTTTTCGCAGGCCCAGCGGCCATTGACCAGGTTGTACGAGCACATCACCGAGCCGGGATGGCCTTTTTCGTAGACGAATTCGAAGGCCAAAAGGTCCGACTGGCGTGCCGCCTCAGGTGAAATGGTGGCATCGACCGTGGTGCGCTGGCTTTCCTGATCGTTGATGGCGAAGTGCTTCATGGTCGAGACCATGTGCGTGGACTGGATGCCCGCGATCAGCGAGCCGGCCATTTGGCCGGCCAGCCAGGGGTCTTCGCCCACGTATTCGAAGTTGCGACCGTTGCGCGGCTCACGCGCCAGGTTGGCGCCACCGGCCAGGAACGTGTTGAAGCCGGACAAGCGCGCTTCATGCGCAATCATCACGCCGCCTGCATAGGGCACGGCGGGGTCGAACGAAGCAGCGGTAGCCAGGGACGAGGGCAGGGCGGTGCGGCCCATGCCTTCCACGCGCACGCCGATGGAGGCGTCGGTCTGTGTTTGCGCGGGGATACCCAACCGCGGCACGCCGGGCACATAGCCGGCCGCGCCCTTGATGGCGTGAGCGGCCAGGTCGGCCTTTGCCGTGGGCGACACGGCTTGGTCGGAGGCTTTTTCCGCCGTGTCCGGGTCGCTGTAGCCCAGGATCAGGCGCAGCTTTTCGTTCTCGGTCATGGCAGCGACCACCGCGGTAGCGCGCTGCTCGGCGGTCTTGCTCTTGTCCATCCATGGCCGGCTGCTTTGTGCATGCGCCGCGCTGGCGCTCAAGCCGAGCGCTGTGATGGCCAGAAAAAATGACGTTTTCAAAGCGGTGCCCCCACTGCCTAATGCGTAAGGCAGAGGTTAGCCGCATGCCAAAAGATTTGCAGGGATTGTCCCCGTCCGGAGGACGGCTTGGGCCAGTGGGGTGGACGTGCCCGGCTTCTATAGACATCTCAGGCCGAAGATTGGACGGTCCCCGATGCTAGATTTTCATGCTGACGCGAGGTGCTCGGGTGTAACGGAACACGCTTGAGCGGCATCTTGACCTGGATCAGCTGATGGGCGCTCTCATGCGCCAAGATGGGCTTGAGTTCAGCGATGAGGCGGGCGGCGAAGGTGTGTAAGGGACGGCAGATGTCTGGGGCGCGTAGGCATAGAACCACGGGGCATGCCCTGTGGTTGGCCGCGCTCATCTTTGTGTTGCTCTCGCCCGCAGACGGTGCCGTGGTCCGGCAGTCGTTCTGGCATCCGGAATTGGCACCGGCGGGGCCGATGGTGATGCTGGTCAGTCTGGACGAGCAGCGCATGTACGTGTATCGAAACGGCGTGGCCATCGGCGAGAGCCACGTCAGCACGGGGCGGCGCGGCTACGAGACACCGACCGGTGTGTACACCATTTTGCAGAAGGCACGCGTGCATTATTCGAATCTTTATGACGATGCGCCGATGCCGTTCATGCAGCGGCTGACCTGGGGCGGGCTCGCGCTGCATGCCGGTGTGCTTCCCGGCCATCCGGCTTCGCATGGCTGCATCCGGCTGCCGCAGGATTTTGCCGAGCATCTGTTTGAGGTCAGCACGAGGGGCATGGTGGTGGTAGTGACGGACCAGCGTGTGGCGCCACCGCAGGTCAACCATCCGGCGGCTGTCGCCCCGTTTGGTCTGGCTGCCACCCCCGATGATGGCTCTGCGGCGAGGCCCTGGCCGGCTGACGATGGTGGACCGGTCAGTGTGGTGGCCAGTACCCATGATCGGGCGTTCTATGTATTGCAGTCGGGCGTGTTGATTGCCAGCACGCCAATGACGCTGGCGAAAGGCTTCAGCGCCGGCGGCATGTTGCTTTATGTCCGACGTGCCGCGCCCGGTGGCGATGACAACCATGCGGCCGGACTGTGGTCGTCCTATCGCATTCTGGGAACGGGCGCAGCGCCGACACCGCAAACGCTGGCCAGCGAGTTGAAGATACCCGATGCGTTTGGTGCCCAGTTGCGTCAACGCATCACTGCCGGCACCACGGTGGTAGTGACCGATCTGCCCGCCCGTGGCGGGCAGGCCAAGCCCTACGGCACGCTGATCGAGGCGTGGGAGGGCGCGCATCACCGATAGCGTTTTGTTAATGGACGGCGCGGCAAGCTTGTGTTTTCGTGTGCTTTTTCGATGTGCTTGCCATGCGGTCCCGTCCCCTGATAGCTATCGTTTTATTGTTTGCTCCCCTTGCCGCCTTTGGTGCGGCGCCCACCGTTCCCCCACATCTGGCCCAGTCGCTCAGCAAGCTGGCACCACGCGCCAACCCGAAGGTGCTGGCGCTGGCCACCCAGGCGCTGGCGTGCGTCAGGCGCAGCCGGCCGGCACATACGCTGAGCGTGATCGATTATTCATTGCCCTCGACCAAGCGTCGGTTATGGGTATTTGCGCTGGGGCCGACGCCGCGACTGCTGTTTCGTGAGTGGGTGGCACATGGGCGAAACAGCGGCGCCAACCGCGCGACACGGTTCTCCAACAAGCCGGGTAGCCTGATGTCGAGCCTGGGCACCTTTGTTACCGACGGCACCTACCAGGGCCACAATGGCTATTCGCTGCGGCTCAAGGGGCTGGATGGCCGCTTCAACAACCACGCCGAGGAACGCGCCATCGTCATCCATGGCGCCAAATATGTAAGCCAGGCATTCGCGCGCCGCGAAGGCCGGCTGGGGCGAAGCTGGGGCTGCCCGGCGGTCCGCCAGGGCGTGGCGCACCAACTGATCCATGCCATCTCGGAACGGTCGGTGGTGTTCGCCTATTACCCCGATCCTGCTTGGCTGAAGCATTCGCGCATGCTGGGCGACTGCGGCGCGGGGTAGGGCGGAACTTGCCACCTTGCGGTAGCACCAGGCGTGAGCATGTTGCCGTGGGAGGCTTCGACGCGCGGCCGCTAGCCTTGCATCTGTTGACCGAAATCAAGCTCCATCGGTGCCGCCGGCGCCTAATCTGACAGCCCGTTTCACTGTCGGACCTACGCTCATGAACAGGTTGCAGGACAAGGTGGCCATCGTCACAGGTGGCGCGGTTGGCATTGGTGCGGCGTGCGTGCAGCGCATGGCCGATGAGGGGGCCAAGGTGGCGATCCTGGATCGCACCGACGAGGTGGGACAATCGTTGGCCGAGCAGCTCAACGAGCGAGGTCATACGACACGCTATTTCCACGCCGACGTTACCTCGGAGGCCGAGGTGGGCAAGGTTTTCGGTCAAGTCGTGAAGGCATTTGGACGGCTGGACGTCCTGGTCAACAATGCCGGCATTGCCGGGCCGGACAAGCCGACGCACGAGCTGACCGAAAGCGATTGGGACAGTGTGCAGGCGGTCAACGTGAAGGGTGTTTTCTTCTGTACCAAGCATGCCATCGCGCCGATGCGAAAGGCCGGTGGCGGTAGCATCATCAACCTATCTTCGATCTACGGGCTGGTCGGTGCAGCGGACTTGCCGCCATACCACGCATCCAAGGGCGCGGTTCGATTGATGAGCAAGACCGACGCCTTGCTCTATGCGCGTGACGGCATTCGCGTCAATTCCGTGCATCCGGGATTCATCTGGACGCCATTGGTAAAAAGCCACCTGTCCAGCCACGGTGGAAACCTGGATGAACAGCGCCGGCAGGTGGCCGAGCTGCACCCACTGGGGCACATGGGCGAGCCGGACGACATTGCCTGGGGCGTGGTTTATCTGGCCAGCAACGAGGCCAAGTTCGTTACTGGAAGTGAGCTGGTCATCGATGGTGGCTACACCTGCCGCTGAAGGGCGAACACCTGCCGCGCCACCATCCGCCACATCCGCGGCGGGGCTGGACAGCAGCGAGGCACGCCGACGCCTTGCCAGGGAGGGGCCCAATGCGCTGCCGGATACCCGGGAGCGCTCGTTTTGGCGGCTGATCGTCAGGGTGCTGCTGGAGCCAATGTTCCTGCTGCTTCTGGTAGCCGGCGGTCTGTATCTGTTGCTGGGCGATCGCGCCGAAGCGGCCTTCCTGCTGGGCTCGGTCGTGGTGGTGATCGGCATCACGCTGGCCCAGGAGCGCAAGACCCAGCGGGCGCTGGACGCGCTGCGTGACATGGCTGCACCGCGTGCGCTGGTAATGCGCGATGCCAAGGCTCAGCGGATACCGGCGCGCGAGGTGGTTCGGGGCGATTTGCTGGTGCTTGGCGAGGGCGATCGCATTGCCGCCGATGCCGTGCTGCGCGAGGGCTTGCTGGAGGTCGATGAGTCGCTGCTGACGGGGGAAGCCGTGGCGGTGATGCATATGCCGCAAAATGGCAGGAGCCGGGTGTACGCCGGCACGGTGGTCACCAAGGGCCGGGCATTGGCCGAGGTGGAGGCCGTCGGGGTGAATACGGCCCTGGGCCGGATTGGACTGGGGCTGGCTTGCGCGCGCGAAATGCCCTCCGGCCTGCAGCGGGCGTCCGCGCGGCTGGTGCGTGTGCTTGCCGTGGTGGCTGTGTCGCTGGCGGTGGCGGTTACGTTGTTGAACTGGTTGTGGGACGGCGTGCGCCTGTTGGACAGTGTGCTGGCGGGTGTCGCCTTCAGCATGGCCATCCTTCCCGAGGAAATACCGGTGATTCTCACCGTTTTTCTCGCCATGGGCGCTTGGCGGATGGCCCGACATAAAGTCCTGACCCGGCGTATGGCTGCGCTCGAGGCGTTGGGCGCGATCACTGTGTTGGCGGTGGACAAGACCGGCACATTGACCCAGAACCGCATGCGCATAATGGCGCTGGCAGCGGCCGGCGAAGCCTCTGTCGGTGCAGACGCAGAGACGCTTTCCGAGCGTGTGGCCGAGCTGGTGCACCAGCTCTGGCTGGCGACCCCGTCGTCGTCGTTTGACCCCATGGAGCAGGCGGTTCGTGATTATGTCGCCCAACGCGCCGGCGCCCTGGGTGCATCGGCGATGCCTGCGTGTGTGCGTGAGTACCCGCTATCGCCTGATGTTCTGGCGATGACGCGAGCGTTTCGGCGCTCTGCGTCCGGGGACTTTATGCTGGCTTGCAAGGGGGCGCCGGAGGCCGTGGTCCGGCTATGCGATATGCAGCGGTCGGACGCCGCCCTTGCGCTGGCTCAGGCCGAGGCGTTGGCGGCCCGTGGATTAAGAGTACTTGGTGTAGCCGCGGCCTCGTGGTCGGAGCCTGGCTGGCCGGAAAGCCAGCTTCACTTTGCCTATCGACTGCTGGGGTTTGTCGGCTTCGGCGACCCGCCACGCGAGGATGTGCCAGCGGCAGTGGATGAGTGCAGGCAGGCCGGTGTGCGGATATTGATGCTGACTGGCGACCATCCCGTGACCGCGCGGGTGATCGCCGCAGAAATCGGCATGACGGCAGCCGATCAAGTGCTGACCGGGGAGCAACTGGACACGTTTGATGACGTCACCCTTCAACAGCGCCTGCGCGGCGTTGGCGTATGCGCCCGACTACGCCCCGAGCAGAAATTGCGTTTGGTCCACCTATTGCAGCGCGAGGGCGAAGTGGTGGCCATGACCGGCGACGGGGTCAACGACGCACCCGCACTGAAGGCCGCCGACATCGGTATCGCCATGGGCGAGCGTGGTGTCGATGTGGCCAGGGAGGCGGCGGCGCTGGTCCTGCTCGATGACAGCTTTGCCAGCATCGTGCGGGCCATCCGTGAGGGACGGCGCATCTACGACAACATCACCCACGCCACCGCCTACGTGTTTGCCGTGCATGCGCCGATCATCGCGGTGGCGTTGATGCCCGCTCTGGTGCACTGGCCGATGTTGTTGCTCCCGGCCCACATCGTGGTGCTGGAGCTGGTCATCGATCCGGCCTGCTCGTTGGTCTTCGAAGCCGAGCCCGCGGCTGAAGACGTGATGCGACGGCCGCCACGGGCGTTGCAGGAAACCCCTTTTTCGCCCATGAAACTGGCCCTGGCGCTGATCCAGGGAGCCGGACTTGCCGTCATTGTGCTGGGCAGCTGCGCAGGCCTGTTCTGGTACGGATATGGCGTGCAGGAAGTACGGGTGGTGATGTTCGTGGGCTTGCTGGCCTGCCTGTTCCTGCTGGTTCTGGTGCGTCACCAGCGAACCGGTCGGGCCAGGGCCACGCATGGCAACCGATGGATATGGGGAATGCTGTCAGCAATGCTTGTCCTGCTGGGGCTGGTGCTTGGCGTTCCGGACGTGGGACGGCTGCTGGGTCTGGCCGCCCCCAATATCGTGACCATGACAACGGCCTTGGCCACGGTGCTGGCCATCATCGTCTGGCTTGGGCTGCTGCCGCTGCTGGTGCGTGTTGTGCGTCGATGGAGGCCGGCGCGGCGAGGTACGGCCTGAGGTCTGTCAAAACGGCACCAGACCTTGATGTTGATCAAGCCGTGGTCGTTTCGGGCGCGCTCAAATGGCGACATCAGGTGTCATCAAGCGATGAGGTTCGTCCATGGCCAGCCAACCCACCGGAACGAGTTCCGCACCGAGCACGGGCGCCCCGACCCTGCTGGAAGGCACCCACTGGATCGATCACTTGCGCGACGGTTCGGTGGTCCTGATCCGGCCGTTGCGACCCGAGGATCGCGAGCGCGAGGAGGATTTCCTGCGGACGCTGTCACCGGATGCAAAACGCTACCGTTTCATGTGCAGCTTTCGGGAGGCCAGTCCGGACATGGTCGCCCAGCTCATGGATATCGACCTGGACAAGCGCATGGCCTTCGTCGCACTGGTTCACGAGGATGGACGCCTCAAGGAAGTGGGCGTAAGCCGATACAGTGCCGCAGCCGACCAGAGCCGCTGCGAATGCGCGGTCACAGTGGCCGATCACTGGCGTCATCGAGGTCTGGCGGTGGTGCTGATGCGCCATTTGATCGATACCGCGCGTCGGCACGGTTTCCGACAGATGTACTCGATCGACGCGGCCGACAATCAGGCCATGCAGGAACTGGCCGCCTACCTTGGTTTCAAGCGCAGCAGTGATCCTAACGATCCGACGCAAGTGATCCACACACTGACGTTGTGAGTTGGTTTGAATCGGGCCGTGCCGGTGTGGACCAAGCCCGGTTGACCGTGGTGGGCCTGGTGTGGGATGCAGGGGCGCGGTGAAAGGACCCGCGCCCCCGCGGTAGGGCTGATCAGAAATGAAGCGTTACGCCGGCAGAGACCACATTGGCCGACGCCTTTGCCGTGTGCAGGGAGCCCAGGCCGGAGAAGTGCTCGTATTCGGCTCGTAATCCCCAACGTGGCGACAGGCGATAATCCATGCCGATGCCGGCGAATGCATGCATCCCGCGGCCGCTGTGTGTCTTTAGGGTGCCGAGCGTATCGCTGGCCTGATTCCAGCGCATGCGCGTGCGGGTGTCGATAGCGCCCAGTTTGCCAAACAGGCTGAGTTCGGGGTTGATTGGAAGGTTCCCCAGCACGGCGATGTCGGGACCGCCGGACGTCCACTTGGCGCGCGTCTGACCCTGCTCCGAGATGGCACGGTAAGTGGAATGGCCAAGATCGATGTAGCCACCCTCGACGGACAGATAACGGTTGAACTGATAGCCCAGCTGCAGGCGCCATTTCAGCGTGTTGGAGCCGGTATCTTTCGAGCTGAGGCCCGAGGCGCCATCCGCCGACAGCGTTGCGTCCGGGCCACGCCGATGCATTTGCACCGATGTGTGACTGATGACGCCCACCCCGTACCAGTGCGATGCGTGCGCTGGCGCCACGAGCGCGCCAGTGCTGCCCAGCGTGAAGCAGGCGATGATCAGAACTTTGCGCATGTGCGCTCCCGGATCTCAGTGGGAGGAGGGCGACCTGGCGAATGTCGCCAGTACAGGCAGTGATTTCTTCAGTGAGCGATCCACCAGCCCGGGCAGCACGCCGTTGACCCGTGCGAAGAAACTCTCGGGGAAGCCCAGGTAAGCCTCGTTCTTTTGCTCCTCCAGTGCGGCGACGATTTGCCCGGCCACCCACTGCGCATCGTCCATGCGCATCAGGCCTTCCTCGGCCATGCGATGCAGCGCGGCGGGGTTGAATGCCGTTCGTACGCCGCGCGGCGATACGTAGGTCACGCCGATGCCGCTGCCATTGAGCTCTCGACGCAGGGCCTGTGAAAAGCCGCGCAAACCGAACTTGCTGGCCGAGTAGGCCGCGAAGCCCGGGAAGCCGATGCTGCCGAACATCGAACCGATATTGACTATCTGGCCGCTGCCGCGTTCGAGCATGCCTGGCAGCACGTGGTGCACCAGTTGCATTGGCGCCTCCAGATTCAGGCGCAGCAGCTTGGGAATCATCTCGGCCCGGGAGTCGCTGAAGAAACTGAAATCCATCGCCCCGGCCAGATTGACCAGCACGTCGACGCCGCCGTAGGCCTGGAGCATCTTTTGCACTACCTCCAGGCGCTGGGTATCGGTGGTGATGTCCGCTTCCATGACGCGGGCGTCGATGTTCAGTTGCTCCACCTGCTGTACCAGGTTGTGTGTGGCGATGGCGCCGTGATTGACCAGCCCGAGGCGGGCGCCGCGTTGTCCCAAAAGTTCGACCAGCTGGCTGCCGATGCCACCACCAGCGCCGGTGAGAAGAATGCGTTGATGCTTCAGATCCATGGTTTTCCCCTGCGATCTCAGTGCGATTGACCAATCTTGGCGATCAGCTGGCGGATCTGCTCCCGGCGCCCCTTGTCGGCGAGCAGGCGCTGCGGCCGAGCGGGCGCATTCAAGGCGCGGTGCAGGTAGATCAGTGCCTGTTGGGGATGGCCCTGGCGGAACAGGAAGTCGCCGTAGAAGTAGTTGGGATCAATGCCGTTGGGGTCGATCTCAAGGGCTTTCTTCAATGACTGTCGCGCCTTGTCATTGCTGCCGAACCCGATCGGCCAGCCGGGGACCTGGTAGTACAGGCTGCCCAGCGTGGTGTAGATGGAGCCATCCAGCGCCTTCGGATTGATGCGCTTGGCTTGCTCCAGCAGTTTTTTGGCGTGCTTGACCTTGGAAAGGGCGCCCAGGCCGCCGGTGGCGCCTGCGTCGGAACTCAAGACGATGGCCTGCCAGATCAAGGGGGGCGCCTGGTGCGGCTGACGCGAGACCAGCGCTGCAGCCTGTTGCTCGAGCGAAGCGAAGGCGGCACCTTGCGACTTTTTGGGCAATTCGTAGCTGATGTGCGCCCACTGATGCTGGATCGTCAGGAGGTCCGGCATCGATGGTGCAGGCGCGGCCAGGGCAGGGGCTGCGAGCAAGCCGCCGACAACCAGTGCGAGTAGGGAACGAAAGCGTTGCATGATGGCGACTCCTCAGTGCGGCCGGGGGGTGGCAACGGCCCGGAAGACGTTGCCGTACAGGTGATAGAACATGTTGGCGGCGTGAATCAGGGCGTCCTGGTCACGCGGGTCGTCAAGCCCATTCACCAGTTGTTCGTAGAAGCCCACATGGGCCTGATCCAGGGCACCGTGGGAACTGAGGTAGCGCAGCGCACGCGCGGGCAGGTCCAGTGCCTGGCGCAGCGCTTCGGCGGCCTGGCTGGCCAGCGCCGCACTGGTCCCTTCCAGCACGAAAACCATGCCCAGGAAGCCCACCGGATTGCCGCGTCGCACCGTGTCGTGGGCATAGGCGATCATCAACTCGGTGGCCGGGAGCGGGCGCGCCTGACGAACCTGTGCCGCATCACCGCCACAAGCAGTGATGTCGTCCAGTACCCAGGCATCGTGGCCCTGTTCTTCCTCGATGTACTCGGCCATCGCCGCACGCATCCAGTCCAGGCGCTCGGGCAGGTACGCGCCGGTGGCCATCAGCAGCGGCACCGTCTGGTGCACGTGGTGGTAGGCCTGGCCAAGAAACGCGACATATTCCTGCCGAGACACCTGTCCCTGCAGCGCACGCTGGATGACGGGGATGGCCAGAAACTGTTCGCGGGCCGCGGCGGTCTCGCTGACGAGGCGGTCATACATGGGCATGCGTGGTGTCTCCTGCAAAAAGCTGTTCGAGTACGTCGCTGTAGCGCTTGGCAATGGCCGGGCGGTCAAGGGCGCCCGACGCGTGCAGCAACCGGTTGTCCGTGGAAAAGGCGGTGCCAAGCACACGCCATGCACCGATGCGTGCATAGTCGGGAAGGCGGCTGTTGGCTTGCTCGATGGCCAGGCGCAGCTGATCGGCGCTAGCTGCGGGGTGGGGAACAAGCAGCGCGGCGTTGAGATGCTGTCCTTCTCCAAACACCGCGCTCTGCATCACGAAGGGTGAGGCCGCCAGCTCGCTTTCCACCCACTCCGGTGCCACGTTGCGACCGAACGCGGTGGCGAACGCGGTTTTCTTGCGGCCAGTCACGTACAAGCGACCATGGCTGTCCAGGTAGCCAAGGTCGCCCGTGTGCCAGGTTGTCGGGGGAGGGTGCCCTTCGCCCAGGTAGCCGCTGAAGAGCGCACCATGGATGAGGATTTCACCGTCTTCGGCGATTTCTACCTGACGGTGTGGTAGTGGCTCGCCCACGCTGCCCGGCAGGTTGGCACCGGGCCGGTTCAGACTGACCACCGAGGCCGCTTCGGACAGTCCATAGCCTTCGTGTACCGGTAGACCGAGGCAGTGTGCGCGTTCGATCAGCGCGCGGCCGCATGGTGCGCCGCCAACTGCCACAAAGCGCAGGGAGCTGGGCTTCGGCGCCCCGGCGGTCAGCGCCTCTATCAAGGCCTTGAGCAGCTGCGGTACGAGAATGGTCGTGGTCGGTTCGTAATGATGGATGGCCGCGACAAGCTGGGGGATGTCGACGCGGCTTGAGCCTTGAAAACCACAGTGCTCCAGCCTTGGCAGCGCCGCTTGCGCACCAAAGCTGAGAGGGGCGTAGAGACCCCCCAGATTTTCCAGCAGCGTGGACAGCGGCAGCAGCGACAGGCTTCGGTCTTGTTCACCGGCGTGCAGCGCCTGGCCAAGCGAGAGTGCCACCTGTTCGATGACCGTACCGGAGAGGCAGACACCCTTGGGCGATCCAGTGGTGCCGGAGGTGTAGGTGATCTTGCAGGTGTCGAGGGGCAGGGAGGGCACGCACTCGGGCTGCAATTCGAACACCGACAGCGTTTTGCCTTGCACGCTGATGTGGCTATGGACCGACTGCGCAAGTAGCTGCGCCAGCATCTCGGGGCGGTCGGTGATGATCTGCTGCAATCCGGCATCGGTGATCAGATGGCGGATTTGTGTGGCGCTGAAGAAAGTGGGAATGGGCACGCATACAGAGCCGGCGGCCGCGGCGGCCAGATCGGTAATGGCCCAGCCGATGCCGTTGTCGGCCAGAAGGCCGATGCGCGTCGTCGTCAGGTCTGCTGCGACCTGTTCGATAAGGCGCGCAAGTTCGCCGTAGCTGAGCTGCGCGGTGTGGTCGATGATGGCGATGCGCTGTGGCGAGCGTGTGGCGTGATCACGGATACGTGCAAGGATCTGCTTCATGCACGCGCCCCCAGCATGTGCGGCGCGCTGTCTCTTTCCGACAGTCCGCGAATCTGCCGGAGAATGTCGGTGGGCAGCTCGTCCTGACCGGACTCGTGCAGGCAGGCCTGCAATTTCTCGAATCCCGAGGCGATGCGTCCGGCGCACACCGTTGGCTGGGTGTCGTAGTAGCTTCCCCAGGTGACGCCGTCATCGGACAGGCGTCGGGGGTCGGCCCTGGCCAGCTCAATCGGTGCCAGTCCCAGCCGGCGGAACGCATTGATCAGCGGTCGGGTGGCGGTGAATAACACCCACTCGTAACCCTGCGCGTAAAGGTACAGGGTCATGATGGCGATGACCCAGCGCGCCTCACCCGGATCGGTCAATGCCAGATTGCCCACTTCCACCAGGCGATCGCGGGAAATGGGGTGACCGGCGTACTTGGCGATGGCCGGCTCGAGCCGCTGTTCCAGGTACTGCTCGCAGAACAGGGGATCGTGGGTACCATCGCGATAGCCGATGACTGCGCGCAGGGTATTGTGATGGCGCAACTCCAGCAATTGGGGATAGAAGCTGTGCACGTCGGCGCCGTAGGCGAGTGCGAACACGCGGCGGATGAAGGCTTCGGCGGAACGTCGCCGCGGCCCTGCCGGACCATGCAGCCGGAATGTGGGCGGCTGCAGCGGCGCGTTGAGAAGCGGATGTACGTGACGCAGCACGCACGGATCGCTGTCGGCGAAAGTATCGTTGGGCGGCATGGGGCCTCGCATCGGGAGTCAGAGCTCCATGCGCCTTCAGCTAGATCCATGCCAACGAATTAACCCGCTGATTTTAATAAATTAAACTGCAATTTAACGCTGGAGCGAGTACGCAGTTTTCTGCAGACCCTGCAAGATTTTTCAGTCTTTTTTTGCAGCCTTTGCAGGTCGTATTGCAGTTGGGGTACAGCGTGGCTGTGTTGCCTCGTGAAGCTCTATGATGGCCACGACACGGACACGCGCATCCACGGCGCACGGTTGCACGTAGCCGATACCACCGAGCGTGCGCGCCACAAACTCGACGATGGCTCGCTGGGATGCGAGCACATAGGGAGGGCTTACGCCCTGGAAGTACTGTCGGTTCCAGTAACTGCGCAGCTGGCTTTCAGGCATGCGCAGGACGGCCTGCGAGAAGGCATGTCTTACCGGGTTGCCGGAAGGAAGATTGACCGCTATCAGCGACTGGCCGTGGCGATCGATGAAAACGCGTTTGAGAAAGACATTGCGCAGCGTGTCCCTGTCCATGTGCCGGATGTCGCTGTGACTGCCGACAATTACCGCCAGATGATGATCGTCGGGGGTGATCGAGGCGGCCATGCCCTGGCGTACGCAAAGCGTGCCAAACAGCAGCATGGCGCACCCGATGGAGCACTGGCGACGCATGGCCATGGCCTCAGAACAACACGGCCACGGAGGCCAGCCAGCCGCTGGGTGCCAATTGTGTGGCGTGCGAACTGTTGCGGCGCTCCAGCTTGAACACCAGTCCCTGCACCGGCTGATAGTTGATGGCGTAGGTCCGGATGCGTGAAGTGATGGCTGGCTGCGAAGCCCGATATCGCTCGTAGCGGGCGATCAGGTTCAGTGAGCCGGTCACGTGGGTGACCAGTTGCAGGTAGCCGCCGTGCTGGCTAGGGACATCCACCCCGCCGCGGCTGCGATAGATGGTCTCTGCGCTCAGTTCGAGATAGCGCGACGCCCAATCAATGCTGACACCCCGTAGCCGGTAGCCATGCGTGGGGCGATCCAGCTCGAAGTTGATCATCGACGCGCCAATGCTCAAGCTGTCTCCCAGTAGATGATAGAGCGCCTGGGCACCGACCGCGTGGCGAAAATTGTTGCGCAGCGAGCTTTCGGCGCCGAAATCGGTAAACGCGTCGTCGCGATCCTGGCCGGGCACGAACACTTCACTGTCGTCGGCGAATACCCAGTAATCGAGATCACGACGGTTGACGCTGACGGTGCCGTACACCTCGGCGCCGGTGGCATGTCGGGCGAAGGCAGCGGTGGTTGTCAGGGGACGCGATACCGTCCAGACCAGGGGGTCGGCGTGTACGAGATTCCATTGCCCGAAGGGGGTCAGGAACTTGCCCACTCGAACGGTGGCACCGCGACGGGCGTGATAGTCCATGTACAGGCGCTCGACATCGAACTCGGCGCGGCGCGTGGTGGTGTGATGGCCGATCGTGGTGACGAGGTTGCTTACCTCAACCTCGCTGAACAGCTTCCAGCGGTTGCCCAGGGATTTGGTGACGAACAGGCTGACATCATTGAGGTTGCCCGCGCGGCGACGCCCGTCGAAATCGTAGAAATGGGCGTTGGCATAACCGCCGATCCGCAGCTGCTGCTGGGGGAAATACAGACCTTCGCCCAGTCGATAGGGCAGTGGACGCCAGTTGTCGCCGGCGTTCGCGCTCGATGCCGCCATGAGCAGCGCGAGCACCAGGCCGATGCGGCGCGTCCCGGGCCATGCAGACAGGCGTGCGCGACGCAGCGAGGTGGGCATGTGGGCTCTCCGGTGCAGGGGCGTGTAGGTGGCATGCGGCGGCAGATACGCCGCGCGAGGTGTCGCGACTGTATCGTCCGGGTAGGCATTGCGCCACTGCTCAGCGAGTGCGTATCGGCCCGTATCGGCGTCGCGCTATGCTTGCGCCCAAGGGCTTTGCCTGCTGCCAGGGCGCTGCGCGATGCCCGTTCTTTGGCTTTCGCCGCTTCCTTGCGTGGATTCATGCTGCGTCTATTCATGAGGCCATTTGTGACCGCTTGCCACAAGGGGCACCTGCCTTGATCACGATCCGCTCCGTGCTGGTGCGCGCGCTTGTCGGCATGCTGGTTGGTGTCATCGTGGTCATGGGGGCGCTGACATTTTTCGAGTTTCGCGGCGCTTTGCAGGCCGAGATCGCACGTAATCTCCAGTTCGGCGCGAGCGCGGTGATGCAGCGTCTGGATGTTTTCGTCGCCTCGCAGATGGAGAGCCTGCGCGTATGGCGCAAACTGGAGGTGATGCAGGATTTGCGCGTGGACGACGTGGACAAGCGTCTCTCGCACTTCCTGTCGGATCTGCAAGCGGGTCAGGATAGTGTCTATCGGGCTTTGATGTGCACCGATATGCAGGGCCGTGTCGTGGCCGCCAGCCGAGCCGAACTGATTGGTTCACGTGCGCCGCATGTCGATACCTGGACGCGTCTGCCCGGCTCGACGGGGCAGGGTGTGTTCATCGGCATGGCCATGCAAGACGGGCACCACTCGGCCATCCTGCGCACCCGGATTCCCAACGCATTTGGCAGCGGCGACATTGGGAGGCTCTATGCCTGGCTTGACTGGAGGGCTGTGCGGTCCCTGCTCGATGCGGCTACTGCCAACAGTCCGCGTGGACTGCTTTTACTGAGCGCGCACGGTGATGTCATCGCCGCTTCGCGTGGCCTGCGTGGGCGGGTGAGCACCATGCACGGCGCGTTGAAATGGCCGCTGCCGGCCTACGGCGCATCGTCGTATGTGCACGATGGCGGGGCGCTGGGCTACGACAATCTGCTGGTTGGGGCGGCGACGTCATCGGGGTATCAGCAATTCAAGGGGCTGAACTGGCACATCCTGATGCTGGAACCGACCAGCGTGTCGTTTCGTCCGGTCTGGCATCTGTTATGGGCGATGGCGGCGCTGCTGGCCACGACGTTGTTGATGGGCGTCTGGTTGTCTTCGCGCCTGGCGGGGCGAATCGCGCGGCCGGTCATTGAGCTCACCCAGTTCACGCGCCGCTTCAGGCAAGGCGAAGCGGTTACACCTGCGGCTCCGGCCAGCTCGGTTTCAGAGGTTGATGAACTCGCGCGTGCGTATGCCGAAATGATCGGTGCATTGGAGCAATCGCGACTGCAGGTGGTGCGTGCGGGCAAGCTCGCCGTGGTGGGCGAAATGGCGGCGATCATGGCTCACGAAGTGCGCACACCCATGGGTATCGTGCGTAGCTCGGCACAGCTGCTGGGTCGCGAGATGCCTGCCGAAGGTCGCGAGCGAGAGCTTATCGGTTTCATCCTCAGCGAAACCGAGCGTTTGAATCGCCTGGTCACGATGTTGCTGGAATGCGCTCGCCCCAAGCCTCCCGACTTTCGCTTTCATGACCTGAACGACATTGTCCATGGTGTCGTGGAATTGATGACCACACGCGCCGAACATGCCGGCATCACCCTGCAGCACCAGGCCCTGGCACGGCAAGCGGTGCTGTCCTGCGATCGTGAGCAGATGATGCAGTTGGTCCTGAATCTGGTGCTCAACGCGCTGGAGTTCGTGTCCGCAGGCGGTCACATCGTGATCACCACAGAGCAGGATGGTCCCTGGCTCGATCTACGCGTGGCCGATGATGGGCCAGGTGTTGCCGAGGAACTTTGCGAGCGCATTTTTGATCCGTTCTTCAGCCGCCGCGAAGGTGGCATTGGCCTGGGTCTTACCATTGTCCAACAGATCGTGCAGGCTCACGGCGGCTGCATCGAGGTTGGGCGCGGCGCCCTGGGTGGGGCGGAGTTTGCCATGAGGTTTTCAGTGGACACAGAGGATACCGATGACCGCTAAACGCATTCTGGTGGTCGACAATGAGGCCAGGATGCGTCGTGTGCTGGAGCTTTCCTTGCTGCAGATGGGCCATCACGTTGTGCAGGCGGCCGATGGAGCCGAGGCGCTGCTTGCGCTCGATAGCGGTCCGTTTGACCTGGTACTCACCGACCTTCGCATGCCGCGCAAGGACGGCATCGACCTGCTTCGCGACATGCGGGCGCGCGGTGAAGCGGTACCGGTGATCGTATTGACGGCCTTCGGCACCATCGAGACGGCGGTCGAGGCGATGAAGCTTGGGGCCCTGGATTACATCATCCGCCCCTTTGAAATGGAGACGCTGGAGTTGGCCGTGAACCGCGCCCTGGCGATGGGCACGATCCAGCGTGAGAACCGTTTCCTGCGCGACGAGGTATCACGTGGCTGGGGTGACTTCATCGGCACCAGCGAACCGATGCAGGCACTGTATCGGCTGGTCCAGCAGGTGGCTCCTGCACGCAGCAGCGTGTTTATCGTTGGCGCCACCGGTACCGGCAAGGAGCTGGTGGCCCGTGCGCTGCATGAGAGTTCTGGTCGCGAAGGGTTGTTTGTGCCGATCAATTGCGCCGCGATTCCCGCAGAACTCCTGGAAAGCGAGTTGTTCGGCCATCAGAAAGGCGCCTTCACCGGCGCCATGCGGGACCGTGTCGGCAAGTGTGAGCTGGCCAGCGGCGGCACGCTGTTCCTGGATGAGATTACCGAGATGCCGCTGGCGCTTCAGGCCAAGCTATTGCGCATGTTGCAGGAAGGCAGCATCGAGCGCCTGGGTACCAACGTGACCATGCCGGTCGACCTGCGTGTGGTGGCCGCCACCAATCGCGATCCGCAGCAGGCGGTGGAAGAGGGGCGGTTGCGGCAGGATTTATACTTTCGCCTCAATGTGGTGCGTATCGATGTGCCGCCACTCAAAGTTCGGCAAAGCGATATCGCCCTGCTGGCCGAACACTTTCTGCGCCAGTACGCCGCGGAATTGGGGCGCCCGACGCCACGACTGACTCAGGTGGTGGTGGAGCGACTGATGGCCTACTCGTGGCCGGGCAATGTGCGCGAACTGGAGAACCTGATGGAGCGCGCTGCGGTGCTCAGCAAGGGCGAAGACGTCTGTGTCGAGCATTTACCCACTGACATAGCGCTCGCAGCCAATGACGGTTCTGTCGGTCATCCGGCATCCAATATGCCGGATGATCTCACGCTCAAGCCCCATGTTGAGGAGCTGGAAAGGCATCTTATTTCCGCTGCGCTAATGCGCACCGAGGGCAACAAGGCGGCCGCGGCACGGCTGCTCGGCGTCAGTGAGCGAGCGCTCTGGTACAAGATCAAACGCTACCAACTGTGACTCGGGCCGCGCCGGTTTTTTCGCGGTGCATTGCCATGCAACCCGGGCATACCAGTCGCTTGCTGATGAACTGGCTGCGTTGACACGGTGTGTCTGGTGGCAAGTTACCTGAGCCGATCAAGGCCCCTGCGCGATCGGTACGGTTGCGTCGTTTGGGTACCTGGGGGCGGGGCGCTGCCATCTTGGTCCGAGCATCATCCCGCAAATGGCGGCCGAGCATGGCGTTCCGCAGTCGCCACGAGGCTGCGCGTTGTCTTGCCGGCGGGGCAGTGCAGGTGGGTTCTCACCCGCACCGCCCCCTGCATCACGACTTGCTCATCTGTTCGCTTGGGTTGTGTTTGCGCCACCAAGGTCGTGGTAGAGCTTTTCCATCGCCGCCTTGTCCGGAAAATCGGCGCCGGAACGTCGCAGCGCTTCAAGTGTTTTGCGTGCGCCGGTCTTGTCGCCGGTGCGAGCCTGGGCGATGGCTAGATGGTACTGAATGGTGGGGGCCTTTGGCGCCGCCTTGGCGGCTTTCTCCAGAATGGGCAGTGCATCTTGCGGCTGGTTGTCCGCGATCAGGGCCCAAGCATAGGTATCGGCAACCCCCGGAGATTTTGGGGCCAGCTCGTAGGCCTTTTTGGCCAGCGACGTTGCTTTGGAACGGTGTTGCTGCACGTAGATCCAGGCCAGATTGTTTAGCGCGTCAACATTCGTCGGATAGGCTTTCAGAACCTTTTCGTACTGACCGGCGGCCTGGGTGTTGTTTGAGTGATCCAGATAGTACTGTGCCAAAAGCAAGCGCATGGCCGCATCGTTGGAATGCTTGACCAACCATTGACGAAGCGGAGTTTCAGGTGCCTTGGCACCGCTCTGCGTGAGCGCATGAAAATATTTGACGACCAATGGGCGGTCGTAACGGGCTTTCAGTCCCTGCTGATAGGCTTGAACGGCTTTGCCCCACGACTTGTTGGCCATATAGAGGTCTCCCTCCAGGCCGAAACCGGCAGCTCGCGTGGCCGCTTGCTTTTGCAGTGAACGCGCCAGCGTGATGGCGCCGGGCAGGTCATTGTCCTGCAGTTTGAGGAATGCCAGCAGCGTCACCGCCGTCACCTGACTGGGGTCGGTCTTGACCACCTGGAGCAGGTTGTTCTTGGCCCGCTGTGTATCCTTGTTGAGGACCTGTGCGCGGGCCAGATTGGTACGATACAGCGGGTCGGTCGGAGCGAGCTTCACGGCCTGTTGCAGCGGCTTCAATGCTTCGCTGTGATGGCCCGAGTTGAGCTCAGTGGCGCCCAGCGCGTTTAATGCTTCCGGGCTGTCGGGGTTGGCCTTGGCCAGCTCCTTGGCGGTGCTGCCAGCTTCATCGAACTGGCCGCTCTCGTTGTAAAGCACCACCAGTCCCAGGTACGCGGGAGGGGACTTGGGTGCCGCGGCAACGGCCTGTTTGAATCGTTCGATGGCTTTGGCCTTGTTGCCATCGAGCATATCCAGCCGCCCCAGGGCGGTCAGCGCGACCGCATTCTTGGGGTGTTGCTTCAACACGTCTTCGTAGCGTTGTCTGGCGTCCTTGTTATGGCCTTCGAGCGCGTCAAGGCTTCCCAGGCTGAGTTGCGCCGCGGCACTGCTGGGATCCAGTCGATGGGCTTGGGAGAATTCGGTCCGGGCCCGTGAGCTCTCGCCGGCCGCCACCAAAGCGGTACCGTACAGAAGATGGGCCGAGCTCAGGTCCGGATGTTTCTTGGCATAGGCATCAGCCACCTTGACGGCTTTGAGAGCTTGTTTCTCACTCAGGTGCGCCATCACCAGCAAGGTAACGCGCTTGGCTTCGGTCGCCGAGTCGCTCGCCGGCATGGTTTCCAACACATGGATCGCCTCTGCCGTATTGCCGCTGGCGATGGCTTTACGCGCCTTGGCCAGTTCGGGATTGGCTGTCGGTTGTGCAGAGGCCGTGGCGAGTGGCTTGGATACATCAGAAGAGCTGTCCTTGGCGGTAGCCTTCTGCAGCATCGCCAGTAGTTCAGCGTCGGAGGGGTTGCCCGGCGGCAAGGGCCTGAGCGTGGCCACCGCCTGCTGCGAGCGGCCTTCTCGATAGAATGTGAGCGCCAGCAGCTTTCTGGCCTGGATGTTACTTGTATCCATGCCCATGACATTGCTCAGATACATTTCCGCCTGCGCATAATTGCCCTGGGCGTAGTTCGCAGCCCCCATCAGCAGTTGGGCCTTCACGTTGTCTGGCTGCGTCTTGAGCACCTGTTGAAGTTCGGACACCGTGTCATCCAAGTGCCCCTGCCTGTATTGCACCAGGGCACGCAGATAGTGCGGGTAGGGGTTCTGTGGAGACATGTTCTGCAGGGCCTGGATGTTTTCCAGGGCTTTTGAGAACTGACGCTGCTGGGTTTGAATACTGGCCAGCCGGGTCAGGGTGTAGAAGCGCTCCTGCGGCAGCCAGTGTGGATCTTTCAAATCCAGTGCTTTTTGGAAATCGGACTCGGCCTGCGCAAAGTTCCGATTCCTGATAGCCAAGTCCCCCTTGAAAATCCACGCTTGGGGGCTTTCTGGTGCCGCCTTCAGTGCTTGGTTCACATAGTTGTCGGCAGCATCAAACTGATTATTCGCTGCCGACATTCGCGCCATGCCGACCAGTGCTCGCGCATTGGTCGAATCCAGTGCCAATGGCGAGTGATAAGAGCGCTCGGCCTGATCGAAGTGCTTCAAAGCCATATAGGCATCGCCGCGAAGCACCTGCACCTGTGCCTTGATGTGGGGATCGTCTATGGCGTCGGTGGAAACCACTTGGAGAAGCTTGTCGTACTGCCCGGTGGCCTGCATCACCTCACCCATGGGTACCACCCACTGCGCCTTGGGGACGCCATTGGCCTGGGCCTTCTGCAGGTCGTTCAGCGCTTCCCTGGTTTGGCCGAGCATCAATGATGCCTTGCCCAGAAGCAGCCAGGCCTCGCCGTTGGTGTCCTTGCGCTGCAGCACTTTCTTGGCTTCGATGTAGGCGGCGCGATACTTGCCCTCGGCCTGGTATCGGGCGCCCGCGTCCAGACTGCCGCTGCTGCCGGCCAGCCCGCAGCCGCTTAGCACCATGGCACTGCAAAACAACAGCAATACCTGCTTCAGCGTCCACATCTTCCACTTGGTCGAGCGCATCTGTTTACCCTCGTTGCTACGGCCGCGAGCGCAGGCGTTACAGGTCATCGCCAGGCTTTTTCAGGCTGTATTTGTTCAGTAAGTCGTAGAGTGTCGGCCGGCTGATACCAAGGAGCGTCGCCGCTCGAGAGAGATTGCCCCTCGCATTGGTCAACGCTCTCTGTATCGCTCGCTTTTCAGCATCGGCGCGCACTTCCTGCAGGCTCAGCACATCCTCGCTGCCGACCGTGCCAAGGCGCAGTGCGTCAAGGTCAATCTGTTTTCCATCGGCCATGATCACTGCGCTATTGATGGCGTTTTCCAGCTGTCGCACGTTGCCGCGCCAGGGGTGGGACTCGATGATCTTCAGCGCCTTGGCGCTGAAACCGCGTACAGCACGCCCATGGCGACTGGCCGACTGTTCCAGGAAATGCCGAGCGAGCGGCACGGCGTCGCCGACCCGTTCACGCAGCGGCGGGAGGCGGATGCTGACCTCGCTGACCCGGTAGAACAGATCCTCACGAAAACGTCCGTCGTGGATCAGCGCGGGCAGGTCCTGGTGCGTGGCGCAAATGATGCGCACGTCCACAGGAATCAATTGTCGGCCGCCAATACGCTCGATGACCCGCTCCTCGAAGAACCGCAGCAGCTTGCTCTGCAACGCCATCGGCATGTCACCGATTTCGTCGAGCAGCAAGGTGCCATTGGTTGCCAATTCAATCTTGCCCTTGGTCTGCTTGTGGGCGCCGGTGTAGGCACCTTTCTCATAGCCAAACAGTTCTGCTTCCAGCAAATTCTCAGGGATGGCCGCGCAGTTGATGGCGACAAACGGCTTGCCCTGGCGGGTACTCAGTCGGTGAATCGCTCTGGCAAAAAGTTCCTTGCCGGTGCCAGTCTCACCGAGCAGCAGAACAGTGGCACTGGACGGGCTGACTTTTTCCACCAGACGGCAGGCTTCGAGAATGGCTTCACTGCTGCCGACGATGCCCTCGAGTGTAGGCGTCGACTGACTGCGCAGCCTGCGGTTTTCCGCTTCCAGCTCATGCACACGGAAGGCGCGGTCCACAATCAGGCGCAGCACGTCCAGGTCAAGCGGCTTGGAGCAGAAATCATAGGCACCGCAGCCGATCGACTTGACCGCGTTGTCGCGATCACCATTGCCGGTGGCCACGATGATCTTTGTATGCGGAGCTTCCTGCAGTATGTCGGAGATGGTGGCAAAGCCCTCGGCGGTACCATTTTCGTCGGGAGGCAGGCCCAGGTCCTGCAGCACCACCGCTGGACGCCGTTGGTGAATTTGCTCGATAGCCTCGGCCCTGTCACCGGCGACAATCACCTCATAGTCTTCAAAGCTCCAGCGCAACTGGCGTTGCAGGCCAGCATCGTCCTCGACGATCAGCAGGCAGCGCTGCGCCTGGCTCATGATGTGGCCCTCCGTTTGCCCGCCGTGGTTGCCTGCTCTTCGCTTCCGGCGAGCGGTAGCTGGATGAACAATTCCGTACCTTGGCCCGGCGTACTGTGCACGCGTAACGCTCCTCCCAGTGATTGCACGTATTCGCGTGCCTGGTAGGCACCGATACCCATGCCCTTACTGGCTTTGGTGGTGAAAAATGGTTGGAACAGGCGATGTCGGATGAAGTCCTCATCCATGCCTGTTCCGTTGTCCTCGACGATGATGGTGGCGTGCCTGGAGTCGCGTTCAACTCTCACCGCGACGTGGCCGTGCATCGTCGTGGCTTCCTGGGCATTGCGTATCAGGTGTCCCAGCACGGTGGCCAACTGATTGCCGTCGGCGCGCACCCAGCACTCTGCTGTCATGGGTTGATATACCGGCATCGGCGAATAGGCGCGGCATTCGCTGATGGCTTTCTCTACCACTGAGGCGATATCGACCCGGGTTTGCGCCGCCGTTGCCGCTTCGCCACGCAGCTGCTGGAGCAGGCGAGAAATACGGTGCACGGAATTTTCAACCGTGATCAGCATGTCATCGACGAACGCCGGATTGCGCTTGTGACGCTCGGCATTCTGAAGCAGCAGGGACTGTTGCGCGGCAATGTTCTTCAGGTCATGCATCAGAAACGCGGTAAGCCGGTTGAACCCCTCAAACTGGCGTGCCTCCGCCAGGTGCCGGGCGTCGGCGGCCTGCGCCAGCGTGCCGGCAACTTGCGTGCCCGCCGCGCGTAACAGGTCGATGTCTTCCCAGTCGATGGCACGTCGAGCACGCGCCTGGGCAAGCACCACGAATCCGACAAGGCGATCTTCCAGTACCAGCGGGATGACAAGCCAGGCATGGGGCAAGCCGGCCAATTCGGTAGGGATGCGCCATCGCTCGTCGTTCAGTGGTGGTGGCTGATCCAGATCGTAGATCCAGCGCCGCTCGCGCATGAATTGCAGCGCCGGCGAGCCCACCGGAAGCTTGACACCGATCGATGCCGGCATGTTCCAGTGCGTATCCAGTACAAATTCATCGGTCGTACCGGATGTAAACAGCGCACCGGCCGGACTGTCCATGATCTGAGCCATGCCTTGGACGGCGCGCATCGAAAGCTCGATATCCCTGGCGGATAGGGTGGCCGTCAGACGCAGCCACTGCTCGCGGTAATCGTGACGGAAACTGAAGAAGTGCTTGTGCACGAATACTCGAAGGCGCGAGCGTGCCCGCCCCGAGGAAGCGATCAGCAGGATGCTCAGCAGCGCGAAGCACACCAGCGTGATTTGCGCGACCCGGCCCCAGTCGCCGCCATACAGGCGAACATAATATCCGCCGATGGCTGTCGCCATGATGTAAAACGCGACCACCAACAGGCTGCTCGAATAGAACACGACGCGACGGGACACTCCGACGTTGAGTGACCAGCTCGGGTTACGTGCCGCGGCGATAAGCAGCAGTGGCACCAGCAGTGCATCGATGAAGCCGCGTGCGGCCCACGCGCTGACATTGAACTGCCGATAGAGCGCGGCGTATGAATACAGAAAGATGTCGTACGCGAACAGCACGCCAAGGGCGATCAGCAGGAACTTCAGGGCCCAGCGCTGCTCCGGAGCTACGTTGCGGTAAAGCTGCTCAAGGAGTATCACGCCCGTCAACGCTAGGATCAGCATGCCGATGATCGGCACGTTCACGTTGGTCGACCATGTTGTGTCTGGCAAACCCGTTGCCGGCCACAGGCAATACAGAGCGATAACGATCCACAATGCGTGGGCGAAGATACGTATCCCCCGCAGGGTGCCGGATGTCGGCCAGGCACCGAATAGGGCGCTCAGAAAGCCGATCCAGGCGCCGTAACGCAGCGTTTCCGCCAGAAGCAACCAGTTCCCAGCCAGTGCATGCCGCGTTTCGACCCAGGCCAGGAATCCCGCCCAAAGGGTGGTGACCGAGGTGGCCAGTACCAGCTGCGCGCCGGTTCTCTGGCCGCGCCAGGCGGCTGCCAGCAGCACCGTACCCACGAGATAGGCGGCGGCGGCAGTCAGATAGCTGGCAATGATGATGATGTGCATATGTGGCAATGCCCGGTCAGCAGTTCGACTGCCTGCGTTCAACCGGGTATATGCCTACCCCGATCAGGCTTGGCCCAGGGCG
The DNA here is from genome assembly GCF_011759385.1 of Oleiagrimonas sp. C23AA. Classification (GTDB taxonomy): domain Bacteria; phylum Pseudomonadota; class Gammaproteobacteria; order Xanthomonadales; family Rhodanobacteraceae; genus Oleiagrimonas. The sequence continues at coordinate 503,462 of NZ_JAARLY010000003.1, forward strand.
CGTTTTTCAGCCGCGACGCCAGAAGAAACCTCGGTGGAGTCGGCACGCTGCGAATCCAGCATACGGCGACGAATGTCGGCCGCCACACGGGTGGCCGTGTGGCCGTCCCATAACTCGGGCTTACGTCCCTTGGTCCACTGACCTTGGAGTATCTGTTCGACCACTGCCTTGAGTCTGGCGGCGGTTATCAACTGGTTGGTACCTTCGGTAATGGTGACAGGGCGCTCGGTCGTGTCGCGCAGGGTTAGGCATGGGATACCCAGGTAGGTGGTTTCCTCCTGGATGCCGCCCGAGTCGGTCAGGATCAGTCGGGCACCACGGACAAGGTTCATGAAATCCACATAGCCAAGGGGATCGATGACCTGTAGACCCGTGGTCTGGGTGAGCTTCTTCCAAAGGCTGAAGGTTTCCAGGTTCTTGCGCGTGCGCGGATGCACCGGAAATACGAGGGGTAGCTGCCTGGCGATATCCGTCAGTTGATTGACCAGTTCGGCGAGCGTGGCGGGGGAATCCACATTGGAAGGACGATGCAGTGTGACCACGCCGTAGTCGCGTCCTTCCAGTCCAAGCTTCTGCCGCTGCCCGCTTTGCTCGATGCGCTCGCGCATCAGTTCGTACGAGTCGATCATGATGTTGCCGACACGAGTCACTTTCTCCTGTGCCACGCCTTCGGCGGCCAGGTTCTCATCACCGTCCGGCGAGGGCGTCCACAGGATGTCGGCAATGGTGTCGGTGACCAGCCGATTGATTTCTTCCGGCATCCGGCGGTCGCGACTGCGCAGGCCGGCCTCCAGATGAGCCACTGTGATGTGCAGTTTCGAACCGACCAGGGCACAGGCGATGGTGGAGTTGACATCCCCGACCACGATGATGAGATCGGGCCGATCGGTAGTACACGCCTGCTCGTAGCTGAGCATGACATTGGCCGTCTGTTCGGCGTGGCTGCCGCTCCCAACACCAAGATGCAGGTCGGGCCGTGGTAGCCCCAGGTCACTGAAGAAGGCCTCGGACATGTTCTTGTCGTAGTGCTGGCCGGTATGCACGAGACGCAGCTGACACCAGGATTGCCGCTGCAGCTCGTGGAATAGCGGCGCGATCTTCATGAAGTTGGGCCTTGCGGCGGCGATCAAGTCAATTCTGAGCTGCTTCATGATGGGCCCCCTAGTCCATAAGGTTGAAGTGTAGCAGTGCAATTGCTGGACATGCCTTGAATCGTGCATAAACGGTACCTGTCACAGCGCGCGAGCGCGCCCACCTGAACCGATCTTGGGTGAAGGTTATGTAAGGTACTTGCCCACTATCAGGCGAGTGAACGCGCCTGGCGATAGCCCGGTGATGGCGGGGTGACAGGGAGAACGTGAAAAGAGGCGCGCACGGCTAGTCAGGCACCGGTCAAATCAGCCGCGATGGCGTTGCCGCGAGCGCCGCCAAGCAGACGCCATGGACTTCAACGCATGAAGCGGCGACGTGCCACCGACAGGATCAGTCGCTGAAGGGGGTTGTTGTTGCCCCCGGGACGCCAGGTATGCACCAGCTTGTTGCGGTAGCCGTCGAAATGCATGCCATGAGGTGCGGCCAATACTCTGCCCCTGCCCAGCAGGATCTTCAGTGCAAGCGTACCGGCGATGCCTGCGCAGATCTCACACGCCATGGGTGTTGATGGCCCCTTGTGATTGATCAGATCCACGGCAGATGGATCGACCAGATAGGGTTGGTGCAATACGGCAGGCGCCAGGCCGACCATGAATCTCAGTTGTTGCTCGTCCGTTGTCTGGCCATCCAGCCTGAAATATTCCTCAAAGGTCATCCGGCCTGGCAGGAATGCCAGCACGGCGGCGCCCATGCCCAGAGGGGCGGCGGTAATGGCCGGGATCCCACGCTCGGCGCACATGGCGAACAGCTTGGCCCGGATATCGAGCACGAAAAAGTCCAGCCCGTCGACATAAAGGTCCACCCCCGACAGGAATGCTTCCATGTTGTCGTGGGTTACCCCACCGGGGAACGTATTGATGTCCAGATCGGGGTTGATGTCCCGCGCCATCCGGCATAGCACATCCACTTTCGGCTGACCCATCGTGGACTGAAACGCACCGGCTTGTCGGTTGAGGTTTTCGATGCCGAAGCGATCGAGGTCCGCGACGTTGAACGATTGAATGCCCAGGCGGGCCAGGGTCAGCATGTGGCTCCCGCCGACTCCTCCCATGCCAGCGATCGCTACGCGCTTGGCACGTAATATCGGCTGTTCGGTACGTGTGATCCAGCCAATCGTTCGGCTGAATGCGGTCTCGTAATCGAAAGGCTCACTGCGGGCGGGTGCGTCAGTCATCGTGAAAGAGCCGGGCTGGACGGTGTGCTGTCGTTTGGATGGTTAATCAGCAAGATACTCTCGCCTGAAGGTCGATCAAAGCGCCTTGCACGGGTTCGGCGATGTCGTGGCTGCACGTCGTACCGCACGGGCCAGGTCATGCGCATGGCATGAGTGTTCAAGCTCCTGCGCGCTGTGCCTTTACAGAAAAAGGTGCCGCTTTGGAAAGCGGCACCTCTGCAACCAGACCCTGTCGTGCACGCGGGTGATTACGCGCGGTTGTCGATTTCCTTGCGACGGCGACGCATGGCCAGACCCAGGAAGCCCAGGCCAAGGCCCAGCATGCCGATGGTGCCCGGCTCCGGTACTGCGGTAATCCCGGTCAGCGAACCGGTTCCCGAAATTGGGTAATGGCAAATGTCGTTTGGATCAGAGGATACGTTCCCACCACACGTTGAAGCGGGCTTTGATTGGAACTCCGAATTCAAATGGAGATCCGCGAATCCACCGATGCCATCAGCAATGGTATTGGAGTCGATATACGGCATGGCGTCTCCTCCCGTAACGTCAAGGAGGCCGGCGCCACCAGAAAACTGCCCTGGCTGAGGAATGGTGCCGGTGACGGTGGCATACAGCTGCCCCAATGACGAATAATCAGTTTGCGGGGCGGTGTGGCCGGCAAGGGTAAGCCACGATGATCCTCCGACGGATCCCGGGTCAGCGGCGTTGTAGCTTCCCGCCGACTGGAGGTAAAACTGGAAGCTGCCGTTGTCAAAGGTCACTTTATTACCATTGATGTCGGACACTGTATAGCTAAATGTGAACGTGAGATCGCAGCTCGCGCAGAAGTGGTTATCTTGGTTGATCGAACCAATTTGGCCATAACCCATGAGCGTGTCACCGACATTCGATACCGATGATTCGCGGAGGTTGAGCGATTGAATGGTCAGGTCGAACGGGCTGCTCGAATCCCACATGACGCCGTTGACGTTTACGGGAGTCGCCATGGCTGAGCCGCTCCATGCGCCCAGAGCCAGGGCGCCTGCGAGTACAGCTCCGATATATTTTTTCTTCAACATGTTGTTCTCCTCAAGTGTAAGAACCAGCCAATGCAGCGGTGGTGGCATTGACACGTGAGTGGCACTGCCTGGTTCTTCATAAAGCAATCAGCGTGCCACGCTATCAACATGTTGTTTTCAAAAGAAAATATATAAATTTCCTGCGGCAAGATCCTCCGGTTTGTAAGGTATGCCGACAGCTCGGGGCGAACGTTCTTCGCCGCGGGTTTCTGGATGTTCGACCACACTGAAATCCGATGCTCTTACTAATAAAGCCATTAATTTCATGGTGTTAAATGGTAATGATGGGCTTTCCATCATCTTTCCCAAGAGGTGATCGCCTGATATCCGTTTTCGTTTCCCGGGACTGCGCCGGTGTAAGAACTGCCGACACTGGATGGGCGCTACACATCCATTCAACGCTTCAAGACGAAGGCGCCGGGCATCCGTGCGTCATCAGGTCGCCTCCGCCCCAATGCCTGCGTTATTCCTTGGTCCCGAAGCTGCTCAGCGCCCGTCGCCCGTTACGAAAGGCCACTGCCGAGCGCGCATAACCTAGTCGCAGGAACACCAGCCCGTACCCGGGAGCACACAGCGCATCCATGGCGTCACCAAGCTGTGAGAGGGCGTCCTGGTAGCGCGACTCAATGGGGATGAACCCTAGCCCGAGCACCCCCGCGGCCGCGTACGGCTGAACGGACAGGCCCGCCAGGGTGGCCTCGAGCCATACTCGCTGCAGTGCTCTCCCCCCGGCCACCACATCGGCGCGTTCCTTGCCGGCGGTAACCAGCAGACACAAGCCTGGCGAAAGCTTCAATGGCAGCCCCGCCGAACGCCATCCCAGCATGGACGCGGCGCCAAAGAGGTTAAGCATCTGCATGGCCCTAGCGTGACGCAGGCTCTGGAACAGCGGCCGCATAGGGGGCTCCACGGCGAGCGTTGCAGGCGCCAGCCCTTCCTCGCAAACCTTCCGCCAGCCAGCGGAGAAACGGACGGTTGAAAAGAGCTCTTCGTGCAGCATCGGGCTCTTGAAACGCAGGGTCTCTGCCTGGCGGATGACGCGCAGTGCAGCGTTTCGCTCGCGGGGCAAGGTGGGCCAGTACAACTTCTGGCCAGCGATGCTCTCGGCCTGCGCAGTCAGACGCTGCTGAATGTCGGCGCCGATGGGACCACGCCAGGGAAACCGGCGGTCCGTATGACGCTGTGTGATCGCGGCGGCCAGTGGTTCTGGGGTTGGGTGCGGCGTATCGCGGTGCCAGTGGATGCGTGCGGCCCACAGCGGATCTTGCGGATGTGGAAAGGTTTCCATATGCGCCGTGTAACCAAGCGACTGACCCTGGATGCGCATGTTTTCCAGACAGGCACCGACCGCCAGGTCACTGAGAACATAGCGCGTGTCCGATACGCGGCCGCTGCGATCGGCGTCGATCCGAAGATCAAGCACATCTCCCGACCAGGCAAATCGCCAAGGTTGTGAATTGTCTGCCGAAGGCGCGGCGATGCCGGCCTGAAGTATGTCTGCTCTTGTCCGTTGGTCCATGTCCACGGTTTGTTCCCGCCCGTCTCAGACCTTAAATTGGCCTCAAAAGTATCCAAGATCCGTGCGCAAGACCAATCTTTCCGCAGTCCGTGTCGGGCGACGGGTGACGGGCACTCATTTTCGACCTGCATCCGACTGCCTTGCCGATCTTCCGCACCCCGGGTTTTTGAGGGGTATCGTGTTGGTCATGCCGTGCGACGATAGCCCGAGGTGTCGGCCGGTATGCCTGTCCACGCGGATGCTCGGCTAAGCTACGATAGAACGTCATGCACAAAGGCGGGAAAGATCCATGCGAGTGTTGGTGACAGGCGGCGCGGGCTACATCGGCTCCCATACCTGTGTGGCGTTAACGGAGAAGGGTTTCGAGCCGGTCGTCTTCGACAATTTCTGTAATGCCTCACCCGAGGCCATACGCCGGGTCGAGGGCATCGTGGGGCGGAACATTCCGGTCATCGAGGGGGATGTGCGTAACCGCCGAGCACTGCTGGATGCCATCGAGAGTCATGGCATTGAGGCGGTGATCCATTTCGCCGCACTCAAGTCGGTGGGAGAAAGTGTTGCCCATCCGCTCAGTTATTTTGACAACAACATCACCGGCACGATCACCTTGCTGGATGCCATGCAGGGGGCGTCGGTGCATCGCCTGGTGTTCAGCTCATCGGCGACGGTCTATGGGCAGGCCGAGAGGGTCCCCGCCACCGAGGATTCAGCGCTTTCGGTGACCAATCCCTATGGCCGCACGAAGCTGGTCATGGAGCAGCTGATCGGGGATTTGTGTACCGCACAGCCGGCATTCGGCGCCATGATCCTGCGCTATTTCAATCCAGTGGGCGCCCATCCAAGCGGCCGGATCGGGGAGGATCCCAAGGGCATCCCCAATAATCTCATGCCCTATATCGCACAGGTCGCGGTAGGCAGGCGGGATCGACTCGGGATTTTCGGTAACGACTGGCCTACCGCCGACGGCACCGGTGTCAGGGACTTCATTCACGTGATGGACCTGGCGCACGCTCATGTGGCGGCTTTGCGGGGACTGGATCAGCACAAGGGTGCCACCGTGCTCAACATAGGCACGGGCAAGGGGACCTCGGTGCTGGAGCTGGTACGAGCGTTCGAGTCGGCATCCGGGCGCCAGGTGCCCTACGCATTCGCCGAGCGCCGCCCTGGCGATGTGGCAGAACTCTGGGCGGATCCCACGCGGGCTGAACAGGTGCTGGGTTGGCGCGCCGAGCATGGTATCGAGCGCATGTGTGAGGACACCTGGCGCTGGCAGTCAGCCTATCCGGAAGGGTATGCCTGACAGCGTGATGACCAAACCCTGCGGCGTCTTGCGAGACTTGGCGTAGGTCTTTTGTCTTTGCGCGCGTCACGCGTGAGCATTGTTTCGAGGCGAGGATGGATGATGTACGGTTCAGCGGCTGATCTTGCCGAGAACGGACATCAGTGGTGGGTGACGCGTGATGAGGCAGTGGGCTGGATGTTGATCGCCATAAATCGTTCGATAAGAAGGTGCTTTGACGGTTCCGGGTCTTGGATCGGAGTGCTTTGATGCACCGCCATCAGGGGAAAGGGGGCATGGTGTGACTGGAGCGGTATCGCACCTCAATCATCTGGAAGCCGAAGCGATCCACATCATGCGCGAGGTGGCGGCGGAGTTTGCCAACCCGGTGATGCTGTACTCGGTGGGC
>NZ_JAARLY010000004.1 GCF_011759385.1 Oleiagrimonas sp. C23AA
GACATTTCGTCCGAGGTGAGCCGCTTATCTTACACCAGATTCCGTTGCCGTCAACACCTTTTCGAAATCTTTTTTCGAGCCGTCGACCGAGGCCAACGTGGTGTTTCCGGCCGCCTAACGGTGCGTTGTCAGCGGCAGGGGGGCGAATATTAGAGACCGTCCCCGATCTTGGCAAGCTCTTTTTTCAACTTTTTTTCACAACGTTCGCTTACGGGCGCTGGTCGACCCGTAAGCGACTGATTTCACTATTCAGGCAACCAGGCGCACGCGGGCGAAGTTGCGTTTGCCGATCTGCAGCACACCCTCGAAGCCGGCCTGGAAGGTCTGTTGGGCATCTTCGACCACTTGCGAGTCGATGCGCACAGCCCGCTCGCGGATCTTGCGGTTGGCTTCGGAGTTGGATTGGGTCAGCCGCGCTGCGGTCAGCAGTGCCGGCAGCCGCAGGCCTTCATCACTCACCTGGATCTCGTCCAACGGCAACAGTGAGGTGTCGCCCTGCCCGCGCACCACCGCATGCCAACCGGCAATGGCCTGCTCGGCCGCCGCGGCCCCATGGAAACGGGCAGCCAGTTCACGGGCCAGGCGCAGCTTCACGTCGCGCGGGTTCTGCGTGCCGTTGGCGACATCGGCCGCGAGCGTGGCCAGCTCCTCCAGCGAGACGTCGAAGCTGAGCAGCTCGAACCAGCGCCACATCAACTCGTCGCCAATCTTCATGGCCTTGGTGACGATGTCGATGGCCGGTTCATTGATACCGATATAGTTGCCCAGCGACTTGGACATCTTGTTGACGCCGTCCAGGCCCTCCAGCAAGGGCATGGTCAATACCACCTGGGGCGGCTGGCCGTAGTGCTCCTGCAGCATGCGCCCCATCAGCAGATTGAACTTCTGGTCGGTACCGCCGAGTTCGACATCGGCCTTGAGCGCCACCGAGTCGTAGCCCTGCACCAGCGGATACATGAACTCATGGATGGCGATCGGCTGCTGCGCGGCATAGCGCTTGGCAAAGTCGTCGCGCTCCAGCATGCGCGCCACGGTGTGGCGCGAGGCCAGCCGGATCATGTCGGCCGCGCCCATCTGGCCGAACCACTCGTTGTTGAAACGCAGTTCGGTCTTGTCGCGGTCCAACACCTTATAGACCTGCTCGGCGTAGGTTTCGGCGTTGACCTTCACATCTTCCGGTGTGAGCGGCTTACGCGTGGCGTTCTTGCCGGTGGGGTCGCCGATCATGCCGGTGAAGTCACCGATCAGGAAGATCACCGTGTGCCCCAGGTCCTGGAACTGGCGCATCTTGTTCAGCAGCACCGTGTGGCCCAGATGCAGATCGGGAGCGGTGGGGTCGAAACCGGCCTTGATGCGCAACGACCGCCCCTGCTTCAGGCGTTCGGTCAGCTCCTCCACCTTGATGATCTCATCCGCGCCGCGGCCGATAAGAGCCAGTGCCTGCTCAATGTCGTTCATGGGTTCCTCTATATAGGGCATGGTGACAGTCGGGTTTCAATCGAACGAAAAACGACTTCACCGAACTGAATCGAGTTAATTGGCTGTTAACCAAAGCTGCCTCGCAACATCTTGAAAAGAAAGGCGTTGACGGGCTTTACACAGACTGGCTATGGTACCTGTCGTCGCATTACTTTCACACTTCAAACGGGCGCGGGGAGCACGATGGGTCAGCAGCACAGCGGGCGTCTGGCGCACAGCGCAAGGCGCGAAGCCATTCGCCGCAAGGCGCAACGCCGCCACGAAAACTTCTATAAACGCTGTGCGCACTGGTCGCTGGGCCAGGGTGACACCGCCACCTCCCTGAACTGGAAGCGCGAACACTGGATCCTGGCCGGCACGGCGCTGCTGGTGGTGCTGCTTTCGGCCGTGGTGATTCCGGCCTGGGCCAACGCCATGACACCGCCGCCGGCGCCTACGGTACACCAGGTCACGGCGCTGCCGCTGCCCAAGCTTCCCGAATCGGCCAAACAAGCCCCGTTGCCGGCACAATGGCACACCGTGCATGTTCAGCCGGGGCAAACCCTGTCCGACATTTTCCAGTCGCAGGGGCTGAACTTCTCCGACCTGCAGCAGGTGCTGTCCTCGGCCAAGGATGCGCAGGTGCTGCGCAATATCCACCCGGGTGACGAGTTTTCGTTCCTGATTGGTCCAGGCGGCGCCTTCAAGGGCATTCGCTTCGACCAGGACGACACCCACCGCGTGGTGATGCGCGTCAACGGCGATGCCATGACCCACAAGGTGGTGGCACGCGAGCTGGAGCGCCGCGAGCACATGGCCAGCGGCGTGATCACCTCGTCGCTGTTCGGCGCTGGCGCCAAGGCGGGCTTGAGCGAAGCGATGATCGTGGAGCTGGCCGATGTCTTCAAATACGATGTCGACTTCATCAAGGACATCCGCAAGGGCGACCGCTTCACGGTGATCTACGACGATGTCTACCGCGATGGCGCCTACCTGCATCATGGCGACATCATCGCCGCCGAGTTCTACAACCGTGGTCAGCGCTACACCGCCTATCGCTTCAAGAAACCCGATGGCAGCTATGCCTACTACGACGAGAGCGGCCGCCCGCTGCAGCGCGGCCTGCTACGCACGCCGGTGAAGTTCAGCCGCATCTCCTCGCGCTTCAGCCTGGCCCGCAAGCACCCGGTGCTCGGTTACACGCGCGCACACAAGGGTGTGGACTACGCTGCGCCCACCGGCACGCCGATCCACGCCGCCGGCAACGGCACCATCACCTATCGTGGCTGGGCGCGCGGCTTTGGCAACTTCATCAAGATCAAGCACAACGCCGAATACACCACCGCCTACGGCCATATGTCGCGCTTTGCCAAGGGCCTGCATGTGGGCAGCCACGTCACCCAGGGCGAGGTGATCGGCTTTGTCGGCATGACCGGTCTGGCCACCGGCCCGCACCTGCATTATGAAGTGCGCGTGTACGGCAAGCAGCGCAATCCGCTGACGGTGACCATGCCCAAGCCCAAGCCGCTGGCGCCGAAGCTGCTGGCCACGTTCAAACAGCGCATCAAGCCGATGGTGGCGCGCATCGACGCCATGGATCACGACATGCGTCTGGCGATGAACACCCCCGGCAAGAACGGCGCCTCCGCCGGCATGCAGTAAGCGCCCATGCCGGACCGCGATGCGCTCTTCATCGGGCTGATGTCCGGCACCAGCGTGGATGGCATCGATGCGGCGCTGTGTCGCTTTGAGGGTAGCCAGGTGCAGACGCTCGCCGCGCACAATCACGCCTGGCCAGAGCGGTTGCGTGAGCAGCTGCTGGCGGTGGCGCAAGGCGAGCGCCAGCTGGACCTGGATCGCTATGGGCAGCTGGATGTGGCAGTGGGCCAGCAGTTTGCCGCCGCCACGCTGGCGTTGCTCAAGCGCGCCGGGGCCGCCGCCGCCGAGGTCACCGCGATTGGCTCACACGGCCAGACCATCCGCCACCGCCCCTATGGCGACACGCCTTTCACCTTGCAGATTGGCGATGCCAGCGTCATTGCCGAGCGTACCGGCATCGACACCGTGGCCGATTTTCGCCGCGCCGATGTCGCCGCCGGCGGCCAGGGCGCACCGCTGATGCCCGCCTTTCATGCCGCCGTGCTGGGCGCCGACAGCGCCTGCCAGGTGGTGTTGAACCTGGGCGGCATTGCCAACATCACCGTGCTCGGCGCCGACCGGGTGCTGGGGCTGGATACCGGTCCGGCCAACGGTTTGATGGACGCCTGGTGCCAGCGCCATACCGGCCAGCGCTTCGACGCCGGCGGTGCCTTTGCCGCCAGCGGCAAGCATGACGACGTGTTGCTCTCGGCGATGCTGGCCGACCCCTATTTCTCCCAACCGGCGCCCAAGAGCACCGGCCGCGAATACTTTCACCTGGCCTGGCTCGAGCGCTTTGGCGTGGCGGCCCTGGCGCCGGCCGACGTGCAGGCCACGCTGCTGGCGCTGACCGCGCAAAGCGTGGCCGACGCGGTGCACCGGCATGCGCCGAACAGCACGCGCGTACTGGTCTGTGGCGGTGGCGTGCACAATGAGGTACTGATGCAGGCGCTGACCGCGGCGTTGCCGGCGCGGCGCGTGCAAAGCGTGGCCACCATCGGCCTGGACCCGGATCACGTGGAAGCGGCCGGATTCGCCTGGCTGGCCATGCGCCGACTGCGCGGCCTCCCCGGCAATCTGCCAGCGGTTACCGGCGCCGCCGGGCCTCGGCTGCTCGGCGTGTGTTATGCCGCCCCTCGCCCAGTGCGATAGCCGAAACAGCGCCTTCCGTCCTATCGCTATCAGCCACGTCTAATCCAGGCGCCCAGCCATACACTCGATTAGACAGCGCGAACGCTAGTCCTGGCTTGCGCTGTCCTCGCGGCGAGCGCCAAAACCGTCGGGCGTACTGGCCATCGCTTCCAGTGCAGACTGGAAAGCGGCCGCCTCATCGGCGTCCCAGGTGCCGCCCAGGTGGGCGATGTCCTGCAGCTCGCGGCTGTGTTCGCCAAAGCCTTCGCCATCGGCCAGACCCAGGCCATGGCGCAGCGCGTGCAGGACGACGTCGTTGATCGACCATCCGCGCTCGCGTGCCAGCGTCTTGATGCGCTCGGCCATGGGGTCATCAATGTGGCGTACCAGAATGTCCGACATGGCGCCCTCCCGCGCCGTGAGCCCTCAGTCTGCCTGTGCTTGCCGCCGCCGGTTCAGCCGCGGCCACAGCCAGGCCATCAACAGCAGTGTAGGCACAATCGAAACTGCACTGAATACGAAAAAGCCTATATAGCCCCACGCCGCCACAATGTATCCGGAAACGCCGCCCACCAGCTTGCCTGGCAGGAACGCCAGCGAGCTGAGCAGGGCGTACTGCGTGGCGGTGTAGTGCTTGTCCGACAATCCCGACATGAACGCCACTAGCACCGTGCCGGCAAAGCCCTGCGAGATGTTGTCGCCGGAAATGGTCGCCACGAAGGTCCACAACTGGCCCGGATACACCGCCATCAGAATATAAAGCAGATTGGACAGCGCCAGCGCCAGTGCCGCGATCACCAGCGTGCGGCGCATGCCCCAGGCGGCCACGGCCACGCCACCGGCAAAAGCGCCGGCGATGCCGACCCACACGCCGTAAAGTTTGGACACCGTGGCGATGTCGCCGGTGGTAAAGCCCGAGTCGATGTAGAACGGCCCGGCAATGACGCCCAGCATCTGGTCGGGCAACTTGAACAGGCCGACGAAGGCCAGCAGCGCCAGCCCCAGCGCCCAGCCATTGCGCTGGAAGAAGTCGCGGAACGGCTTGATGTAGTCGGCACGCAGATCGACCTTGTGCACGCCCTCGTCGCCGGGCGGCACCGGTTCGCGCACCAGCAGCGTGGTCACCGTCGGCACCACCGCCAATGCCGCCATGGTCAGATAGGCTACCTGCCAGGAAATCTCCGACAGGAACAGCGCCACCGCGCCGCCACAGATCAGGCCGATGCGATAACCCAGTGTGGAAGTGGCCGCCAGCGCCGCCTGCGCCTCGATGGGTGCGATTTCGATGCGATAGGCATCGATCATGGTGTCCTGGGTGGCGCCGGCCAGCGCCGTCAGGCCCACCAGCACCAGGAACAGCGGCACCGAATGGGCGGGGCCGACCACGCCCATCGCCACCAGCCCGCCGATCAGCAGCAGCTGCGCGGGAAACAGCCAGCCGCGCCGGCGCCCCAGCCGCCCGAACAGCGGCAGGCGATGCGCATCAAGCAGCGGCGACCAGACAAACTTGAGCACGTACAAGAGGCTGATGAAGCTGACCAGGCCAATCGGCCCCAACCCCCAGCCGGACGTGCGCAGCCAGATCGACAGCGTATAGCCCACCAGCAGAAATGGCAGGCCCGAGCCGAAACCCAGAAAGAACAGCGTCAGTGCCGACGGCGTCTTGAAGGCATCGATGACGCCACGCCAGCCGCGCGGCTTGGCAGGAGCTGTATCGGTCACGTCAGGCGTAGTCCACGGTGAACGGGGCGTGGTCGGAGAAGCGCTCGTCGCGATACACCGCGCAATCGGTCACGCGCTGGCCCAGCGCCGGCGTCACCACCTGGTAATCGATGCGCCAACCCACGTTGTTGGCCCAGGCCTGGCCACGGTTGGACCACCAGGTGTATTCGTTGTCGGCATCGGGTTTCACAGCGCGGAAGGCATCGACCCAGCCATCGCCATCGATCAGGCCGTTCATCCAGGCCCGCTCCTCGGGCAGGCAGCCCGAATTTTTCTGGTTGGACTTCCAGTTCCTGATGTCCTTCTCGCTGCGCACGATGTTCCAGTCACCACACAGCACGTAATCGCGCCCGGAGGCCAGCCACTCGGCCAGAATTGGCGCGAACCAGTCCATCATGCGGTACTTGTACTGCTGGCGCTCGTCGCCGGAGCTGCCCGACGGCCAGTACAGCGAAACCACGCTCAGGTTGCCGAAACGCGCCTCGATATAGCGCCCCTCGCGGTCGAAGTCCTCGTTGCCCAGCTGGGTGATCACCTCGTCGGGCTCGCGGCGCGCGTAAATGGCCACGCCCGAATAACCTTTTTTGCAGCGCGCATCGTGATAGAAGCAATGGTGACCGTCGGGGCGATACATTGGATCGGTCAGCTGATCTTCCTGCGCCTTGGTCTCCTGGATGCAGACCACATCGGCCTGCTGGGCCTCAAGCCACTGGAAAAAGCCCTTGCGGCCGGCCGAGCGGATGCCATTGGCGTTCAGCGAAATGATGCGCATGAGTCTCCCGGAAAAAGCGTCTACGAATAAGCGACACACCGTGTCGGCATGCCCAGCGCGCATCATAGCAATGCACGGCACCGCTGCGGCCGTGGCGGCATGATCGGCTACCATCGCAGGCAACGGCCCGAACTTGGCAAAAAGGAAACGCGATCCGTGCAAGCCTTCCAGCGCGACTTCATCGACCTGACCCTGCAACGCGGCGTACTGCGCTTTGGCCAGTTCACGCTCAAGTCCGGCCGCGTCAGCCCGTACTTCTTCAACATGGGACACATCGACAGCGGCCGCGCGCTGGCCGAGCTGGGTCGTGCCTATGCCCATGCCGCCATCGAAGCGGGCATCGAGTTCGACATGCTGTTTGGCCCGGCCTACAAGGGCATCCCGCTGGCCTGCGCCACCGCCATCGCGCTGGCCGACCAGCACGGGCGCGATGTGCCGTTTGCCTACAACCGCAAGGAAGCCAAGGCCCATGGCGAAGGTGGCACGCTGGTCGGCGCGCCGCTCAAGGGCAAGGTGCTGGTGGTCGATGACGTGATGACGGCCGGCACCGCGGTGCGTGAGTCGCTGCGTCTGATCACCGAGCACGGCGCCACGCCGGCCGGCGTGCTGATCGCCATGGATCGCCAGGAACGCGGCCAGGGCGAGCACTCGGCGGTGCAGGAGCTGGCCGCCGAATACGGCATGCCGGTGGTGGCCATCGCCAGTCTGGCCGATGTGCTCGAGTACGCCGGCGAGCGTGAGACACTGCGCGAAGCCCATGCGCAGCTGCTCGATTACCGTCGCCAATACGGCGTCGAGGCCTGAAGCGACGCGCGCCAGCGCCCATGGCTATACTGCAACGAACCAGGAGACCTGTTTCCATGCGCCACACGCGGCTTGTCGCCACCATTGCAGCCACCCTCGCCCTGGCCGCGGGTGCTTCGGCGCGCGCCCAGCACGGCAAGGCCGATGCCTACCACTACCGATGGACCGACAGCCACGGCCAGGCGCATTACAGTGACAGCCTGACCCAGGACGCCATCAACCACGGCTACCAGGTACTCAACAATGCTGGTTTGGTGGTGCGCAAGGTGAAGCGACCACTGACCGCCGCCGAGCGGGCCGACGCCGAGGCTCGCGATCAAGCCGCGGCCGACAAGCGCGATGCCGACGCCCGCCGCCAGCGCGAGGATGCGCAGCTTCTGGCCGCCTATCCCACCTACGCCGACTTCAAGACGGCGCAGCAGGCCGAGCTCGATCACCTGGATCAGTCGATCCACACCACGCAGTTGAACCTGAGCACGCAGGAGCAGGCATTGTCAGACCTGCTCAACCATGCCGCTGACCTGGAAAGCGCCAACAAGCCGGTGCCCAAGTTCCTCAACGACCGCATCGCCAAGCAGCGCAAGGCCGTGCGTGAGCAGCGTGACACCCTTTCCCATCTTCAAGATGAGCGTCGCCAGGCCAGTCAGCGCGAAGCCAAACAGCTGGAACACTACCGCCAGCTGCGCGATGCGCAGGATGCACGCGATCATGACCAGGGCGATGGTCACGCGGACGACTGAGCCGCGGCGCGTTCCTGCCAAGTCATGGCACAAAAAAGGCCGGCCCGCAGCGGGCCGGCCTTTTTTTCATCGTCGCCTAGAGGCGAAGGTCGAACCTCAGAACGGCAGCTTCAGTTCCGGGTCGACCGCCTTGAGCTGCTCGCGGAACGCCTTCTGCACGCGCTTGAGCGCCGCGGCGCTGTCGGCATCAAAGCGCAGCACCAGCACCGGCGTGGTGTTGGAGGCACGGATCAGGCCCCAGCCATCGTCCCAGTCGGCACGCAGGCCATCGATGGTGGTCAGGCGCGCGCCCTCGAACTGCGCCTTTTCGCGGAAACGCTCGATAAAGGCATAGTTCTCGCCTTCTTCGGTGGCAATCTTCAATTCCGGTGTGGACACGCCGTTGGGCAGCGTGGCGAAAATCTGCTCGGGGGCGCGGCCTTCCAGATCGCCGGCCAGAATCTCCAGCAGACGCGCGCCGGAATAGATGCCGTCGTCAAAGCCGTACCAACGCTCGCCGAAGAAGAAGTGACCGCTCATCTCACCGGCCAGCGCGGCCTCCGTCTCGCGCATCTTCGACTTGATCAGCGAGTGACCGGTTCGCCACATCAGCGGACTGCCGCCGGCCTGCAGGATTTCAGTTTGCAGATGGCCGGTGCACTTCACATCATAGATGATGGTGGCACCGGGCTGGCGCGACAGCACATCGCGCGCGAACAGCATCAACAGGCGATCGGGATAGATGATCTCACCCTCGCGGGTGACCACGCCCAGGCGGTCGCCGTCACCATCGAAGGCCACGCCAATGTCAGCGCCGGTCTGCTTCACCGACAGGATCAGGTCTTCCAGATTCTTCGGGTCGGACGGATCCGGATGATGGTTGGGGAACTGGCCGTCCACCTCGCAGTACAGCGGCACCACTTCGCAGCCGATGGCCTCCAGCACGCGCGGCGCCACGGCACCGGCGATGCCGTTGCCGGCATCGACCACCACTTTCAGCGAGCGCTCGGCCGATACGTCCTGGGCGATGCGATCGACATAATCATCCAGCACCTCGACCTGGCGCAGCCCACCGCGCGTCTCGGCCTTGTGCAGGCGATTCTCGGCGATGCGCTCGTACAGATCCTGGATCGCTTTCTCCGACAGCGTCTGGCCGCCGACCACGATCTTGAAGCCGTTGTAATCGGGCGGGTTGTGACTGCCAGTGACGGCCACACCCGAACCGGTATTGAAGCGGTAGGCGGCAAAGTAGATCACCGGCGTCGGCGCTGCGCCGATGTCGATCACATCAATGCCGGCATCGCGCAGACCCTCGGCCAGCGCGCCGGCCAGCTCCGGCCCGGACAGGCGGCCATCGCGACCGACCACGATTTCCGTAAGCTCGCTTTCGGCCATCAGCGAGCCGATGGCCTGGCCGATCAACCGCGCGACCTCAGCGTTGAGGGTCTTGCCAACCACGCCGCGAATGTCATAGGCGCGGAACATGTGCCGGTCCACGGAGACCGTTGCGGCCGGCTTGGCCGGCTCGGCCACCGGCGCCGGTTTGGCGGCGGACTTGGCGGCGGCTTCCTCGGCCGCCATCTGGCGGGTTACATCTGACAAGGTCGGTTCCTCTATTTCCGTGGCATTTGTAGATCTGGGCGCCCTGGCGCGATACCACAGCAGCGCGCCGGCACCGAACAGGCACAACAGGCCGATCACGGCGGACAACGGCCATGGCCGCGGCGCCATCACAAACGGCACCGGCAGCGCGGTGGCGATGCTCAGGTCACTGTCGGGAACGCCCTTGCGACTGGCTCCCGGCTCGGCCGTGCTGGCGCCATGAGCGGCCAGCACCCAGCCATCGCCGTCACCTTCGCGCAATTCGACGCGTCCCGGCCCAGCATCCACCTTAGCGAATGCCTGCTGAAGCGGGGCAAAAGGCCATTGCAGCCAGGCATAACCCAGCAGCTGGCCATTCGAGCTTACCGGCTGCACCAGGGTCAGCGCGCGGCTGCCGCCACGGTGGGTGGTTTCAAATTGGGGCGCATGTCGCCGGGCCTGGATATCGATCAGCTGCGCGGCCTTGGCATAGCCAAAATGATGATAATTGCCGGCGTCTATGACTTCGTCCAGCGAGGCGCTGTAGAAATCCACCTGGGTCACGCCGGGCAGCAGCTGGCGCGCTCTGGCGGCGGCCGCCTGCCGCCCCCCCTCGTCGCCACTGACCAGCGCCTGCTGCACCACGCCGTCGGCCAGCATCTGCTGAACCTGGCTGCGCTTGTCATGGATGTAGCTGGCAACCACTTTTTCGGCATGCGCACCCACCTGCCGCATGCGCTGGCTGGCCTGGGCGTCGTCCATCATTACCCAGGCCTGCCACACCAGGAACAACCCCAGCAGGCCCAGCAAGGTGGCGCCGGCCAAGGCCAGTGGATGCCACCAGGGTCGCGCCGCGCGCGCGCGCGTTTTCCCGCTTCGTGCCTTCACATCCCCTCCCCCCTGAAATCCCCTGATGCCTAGCCTACCCCCGTGGAACCAAACCCTCCATCGCCACGGGTAGTGGGTGCAAATGTATCGACCACCTTGAATCGCGCCTGCGACACCGGCACGAACATCAGCTGTGCGATGCGATCGCCAGGTTCGATGGTGTACGAGGCCTGGCCCCGGTTCCAGCACGAAATCATCAGCGGGCCCTGGTAATCGGCATCGATCAGTCCGACCAGATTGCCCAACACCAGGCCATGCTTGTGACCCAGCCCCGAGCGCGGCAGCAGCAGCGCGCACCAGTCCGGATCGCCGATATGAATGGCCACACCACTGGGTATCAGCGCGCTTTCACCGGGCGCCAGGGTCAGCGCGGCCTCGGGGGCGGCACGCAGGTCCATCGCCGCGCTGCCATCGGTGGCGTAGGCCGGCAGCGCGATGCTGTCACCCAGTCGCGGGTCGAGGATCTTCAGCTCGACATCAATCATGCATTGCTTTCCTTGACTTGCAGGCGCTCGGCCACCAGCGCCACCAGCGCCTCGGCCAGCGCCTGTTTGGAGGCACGCGGCAGTACCTTCTCGCCATCAGCCCAGTACACCGTCAGCGCGTTGTCGCAGGTCTCGAACCCCATGCCGTTGCCCACCTGGTTGGCGGCGATCATGTCCAGGCCCTTGCGCTCGAGCTTGCAGCGCGCGTAATCGGCCACGTCATGGGTTTCAGCGGCAAAGCCGACCACGAACGGCCGCCGCTCGAGCGCGGCGACATCGGCGACGATGTCCGGGTTTTCGGTGAGGTTGAGCTGCATCGGCGCACCATCGCGCTTTTTCAGCTTCTTGTCTGCAACCTCGGCGACACGGTAATCGCCGACGGCGGCCGTGGCGATGTAGATGTCGGCCTCGGGCGCCTGCGCCATCACCGCCTCGTGCATCTGGCGTGCGCTGCGCACATCGATGCGCTGGGCCATGCCGGCGGGCGTGGGCAGGCTGACCGGTCCGGCCACCAGGGTTACCGAGGCGCCGGCGGCAGCCGCTGCTTCCGCCACGGCAAAGCCCATGCGCCCGGAGCTGCGGTTGCCGATGAAACGCACCGGATCGATGTCCTCGTAGGTGGGCCCGGCACTGACCAGCACCCGACGCCCCTGGAGTGCGCCACCGGCAAAGCGGGCCGCCAGCGCCTCGCGCAACTCCAGCGGCTCGAGCATGCGGCCGTCACCAACATCACCACAGGCCTGGCTGCCGCTGCCCGGGCCCAGAATCGCCACACCGTGCTTGCGCAGCACTGCTACGTTGGTCTGCACAGCCTGATGCGCCCACATCGCCTGATTCATGGCCGGCGCCACCGACACCGGCGCATGGCTGGCCAGGCACAACGTGGTCAGCAGATCGTCGGCCATGCCATGGGCCAGACGCGCCAGCAGGTCGGCCGATGCCGGCGCGATGAGAATGTGCTCGGCCCAGCGCGCCAGTTCGATATGTCCCATCGCCGCTTCGGCCGCGGCATCCCACAAGGCGGTGCGCACCGGATGGCCCGACAGCGCCTGGAAGGTGGTCGCGGTGACAAAGTGGGTGGCGCCCTCGGTCATCACCACGCGCACCTCGGCGCCGGACTCACGCAGCCGACGGACCAGATCGCAGGCCTTGTAGGCGGCAATGCCGCCGGATACTCCCAGCAGGATGCGGCGTTGGGCGAGACTCATGTCGGAACACACTGACGAAGGACCAAGCCCCTAGCTTACCGGATTCACCCGGCTGCGCCGCTGTCCGATGTACCGCCATTGCAGGGATACTCAGCTGATGGACCGCACTGAACCCCACGGCTTGCCGCCGGCATGAGTATTCAGCACTGGCCCGAGGGCGAGCGTCCGCGTGAGAAGCTGCTTTCACGGGGCGCCGGCGCTCTGTCCGACGCCGAGCTGATCGCGGTATTGCTGGGCTCGGGCGTGCGCGGCAAGGACGCCGTCGCGCTGGGTCGTGAACTGCTGGCGGCGCATGGCGGCCTGGCAGCTCTGCTGGCCAGTGATGCGCCACCCCAGGCCACTGGACTTGGGCCGGCCAAACGCGCCCGCCTGGGCGCGGCGCTGGAACTGGCCCGTCGCACACTGGCCGAACCGCTGCAACGCGGACCCGGCCTGGGTGGACCGGCCGACAGCGCGGCGTTTCTGAAAGCCCAGCTGCAGCATCGCCCGTACGAGGTGTTCACCTGCCTGTATCTGGACAATCGCCATCGCGTGCTGGCCTTCGAGGAGCTGTTTCGCGGCACCATCGACAGTGCCAGCGTGCACCCACGCGAAGTGGTGCGTGCCTGCCTGGCACACAATGCCGCGGCGGTGATCTTCGCGCACAACCACCCGTCGGGTGTTGCCGAGCCCAGTGCTGCCGATCGTGACATTACACAGACCCTGCGCCGGGCGCTGGAACTGGTCGGCGTGCGCGTGTTGGACCACCTGGTGGTCGGGGCTGCAGCGCCGGTGTCGATGGCCGAGCGCGGCCTGATCTAGAAGAAAGGCAAAAAAAAACAGCGGCGAGGCCACCACACCTCGCCGCCGCCTTGGGGGAATCAAGGAGCGCCCCACACCGCACTCCTTGGCGCCGGCAAACGGGGGAGAACGCCGCCGGACGCCGCGCATTGTGCGCAGCGCCCGTGACAGGCGTATGACGTATGCCTTCAGCCGCCTTGCCAGCAAGTTATTCACAATCGCCGCAAAGAGGCAGTTGCTGCCAATTGTTAGACATGATTGCGACATCAATAATTCAAGTATTTGATTATATTTGATATTGCAATGCGGCTTGGAAAGTTTCTTAGTCCCAAAAGCCGCATCATCACGTGGGTCGGCATCTTGCTCACAGACTTATCCACAAGTTCGTCCACCGCTGTGCCCAACGCAAGGATGATTCTCCCAAGTGCCCGAGGCTGTTAGCATTACCGGTCCTGTACAAGACCCATCCCATCTCGTGAAACAGCAGCTACGTGAACTGGTACTGCAGGCGCTTGTCGCACTGCAGCAAGACGGCACCCTGCCCGCCGACCTTAAGACGCCCGACTTCGTTATCGAGCGTACGCGCAGCCGCGAGCACGGCGACTTCGCCTGCAACGTGGCCATGACCCTGGCCCGCGCCGCGCGCCGCAAGCCACGCGAGATCGCCGAGGCGGTGGTCGCCAAGCTGCCCGAGAACACGCTGCTGGCCAAGGTGGAGATTGCCGGACCGGGCTTCATCAACTGCTTCCTGTCGGCCCAGGCCTATCATCAGGAACTGCGCCAGATCATCGCCCAAGGCGACATCTACGGGCGCAGCCAGACCGGCGCCGGTCATCACGTGGGCGTCGAATTCGTCTCGGCCAATCCCACCGGACCGCTGCACGTCGGTCACGGCCGCAACGGCGCGCTGGGCGACTGCATCAGCCGCCTGCTGGAGGCCACCGGCTGGAAGGTGACGCGCGAGTTCTACTATAACGACGCCGGCGTGCAGATCCAGAACCTGGCCATCTCCACCCAGGCCCGTTGCCGTGGCTTGGCGCCGGGCGACGCAGGCTGGCCGGAAGATGGCTACCGCGGCGACTACATTGCCGAGGTGGCGCGCGCTTATCTGGCCGGCGAGTCGGTGGTGGCCGACGATCGCACCGTCACCGGCGCGGCCGATGCCGAAAACCTGGAGGCGATCCGCGATTTTGCCGTGGCCTATCTGCGCCGTGAGCAGGATCTGGACCTGAAGGCGTTCGGCATCCACTTTGATGTCTACTTCCTGGAGTCCTCGCTCTACACCCAGGGCAAGGTCGAAGAAACCGTCAAGCGCCTGACCGAGCGCGGCCATACCTACGAGGAAGGCGGCGCGCTGTGGCTTCGCAGCACCGACTTTGGTGACGACAAGGACCGCGTGATGCGCAAGTCCGACGGCACCTACACCTATTTCGTGCCGGACGTGGCCTATCACCTGTCCAAGTGGCAGCGCGGCTACGAGCACGCCGAAACCGTGCTCGGCGCCGATCACCACGGCTCACTGGCACGCGTGAAGGCCGGTTTGCAGGCACTGGACGCCGGCATTCCGAAGGGCTACCCGGACTACGTGCTGTATCAAATGGTCACGGTGATGCGCGGCGGCGAGGAAGTGAAAATCTCCAAGCGCGCCGGTAGCTACGTGACCCTGCGCGAGCTGATCGACGAGGTCGGCAAGGATGCCACGCGCTACTTCCTGATCTCGCGCAAGGGCGATTCGCAGCTGGTGTTCGACATCGACCTGGCGCGCTCGCAGTCCAACGACAACCCGGTCTATTACATCCAGTACGCGCATGCGCGGGTGTGCTCGGTGCTGCGCCAGTGCCAGGAAAAGGGCCTGAGTTTCGACCTGGAAGCGGGCCTCGCCGCGCTCGATACGCTGGGCAACGAACACGAACAGGCGCTGATGAGCGAGCTTTCGCGCTATCCGGAAATGCTTGAATCGGCCGCCGCCAACCGCGAACCGCACCTGATGGCCGGCTGGCTGCGCGAACTGGCACAGGCACTGCACACCTATTACAACTCGCACCAGTTCCTGGTCGACGACGATGCCGTGCGCCAGGCCCGACTGGCGCTGGTGGTGGCCACGCGCCAGGTGCTGCGCAACGGTCTGGATGTGCTGGGCCTGTCCGCGCCGGAAAGCATGTAGTAAGCCCGCGACGCGTACACTTTCACTCGAATCTTCCGGAGATACACCTACATGGCGGCACGCAAAGGCAAGGGCAGGCAGGCAGTTCGCAACGGCGGCTGGCCGGCCTGGATCTGGGTGGTGATCGGTCTGGTCATCGGCGCCATCGGCATGGCCGCGGTGATGCGCGGTGGTTATCTGCCGATCACGCGCAAGCACGACGGCCCCACGCCCAATCCGCAGGCCACCGCCCAACGTGGCAGCGAACCGGGCGTCGCCGACCAGGCGCAGAAGAAACCCAGCTACGACTTCTATTCGGTGTTGCCGGAGAAGGAAGTGGTGATCCCCGATGCGGAGATCTCCAAGCAGGCCAAGGCCGAGTCCGGCAACGCGTCGGCCAACACCGCCAGCAGCCCGGCCAGCGCCGGTAGCGGCACCGGTTATCTGTTGCAGGTGGGCTCGTTCCCCAGCGCCTCGGATGCCGACGCGGTGAAGGCCAAGCTGGCGCTGCAGGGCTTTGTCGCCAACGTGCAGCAGGTCACCGTCAACGGGCAAACCTGGAACCGCGTGCGTCTGGGGCCGTACAAATCGGCCTCGGATCTGGAAGCGGTAAAGAAGAAGCTCACCGCGGCCGGTATCCACGCCATCGCGCTTAAAGAAACCCAGTAAGACCCATCCTCTCTCAGGACAGGTCCGAAAAAACACAAACGGCCCGGCAGTAGCTGCCGGGCCGTTTTTCATGCGTCGCCCCAAGGCGTCAGGGCGTTGGCGAACGCTCGGCGAACTGGCGCTTCAGGCCGTCGCCGGTGACCACCAACGCGCCGGCCATCATGTCGTGCAGGGCCTGCTTGCGCGCGGTCCAGCCGGCCAGCATGAAACCGATGGTCAGCGTCAGCCAGGAAACCAGCATGCCGAAGTAGCGCCCGGTGGCGCGACCAAAGCCGATACGACGGCCGGCCTCGTCGGTCACCAGCAGTCCCAGCGCCATCTTGCCCAGCGTGGCCTGGCGCGACGAGGATTCCATGAACGCGTAGTAGAGCCAGCCCACCAGCAGCGCAAACAGGTTGCCGCCGGTGTAGGCCATGTGGTGGTAGCCATGGAAATGATGAAAATCACCGCCCGACCAGTCCATCATGGTCATATGTCCCGGGAAGCCGACCACCGCACGCAACACACCGCAGGCCACCGTCAGCAGAATGCCGTCGATCAGGTAGGCACCGGCGCGGCGCCAGAAACCGGCGTATAGGTCCGGCGCCTGATCGTGCACCGGCAGGGGGCCGGTGAGCCGCGGTGACGTCGCTCGCGCCGTGGCGGAAGCTACCGGCGGCACCGGCGGCGGGCTAGCTTCATCGCGCGTGCCGGCGGCCAACGCCTGGTCCAGTCGCTGCCATTGGCTGCCGCCATGCACGCAGGCATGACTGTCGGCACTGAACTGCCCGCTACTGAGCGCATGTGCGGCGAACGCGGCGCTCACCGGTCCGCAGGTGCGACCGCCATGGCGAATCCAGAAACGGCGCGCGTCAACCTCTTCCAGCGCCACCGCTTGCGCGCCCAACGCTTCCAGCTCGGCCGCCTGCGCGTTCGCCTGCTCGGCGGTGCCGGGTGTCAGGCTCATCGGCACCCGTTCGCGCACGCGCGCCGAGAAGCTGGCCTCATCCAGCTTGAACCACCGCGCCAGCGCCGGCCACATGGCCTCGGCTGCGACGCCGGACATGGGCTCGCCGGTCAAGGTAACCGACCATTGGTTTGTCATGATGTTGCCCCCTCTTGGCATGTCCCCGTGACCGTCGCACTGTAACCGAAAGCCTGCGCCATCCGGATCGGAACCGCTACACTTGAGCACATGAGCATAAAGACAGCCCTGGTGACCGGAGCCAGCTCCGGATTTGGTGCGGCCATTGCCGAACGACTGGTGAACGATGGTTGGCAAGTGGTGATCTGCGGCCGGCGTGCCGAGCGGCTTGAGGCGCTGGCGGCGCGGCTGGGCGCGGACAAGGTGCACGCGGCCGCGTTCGACATCCGCGACGCGAAGGCCATGCGGGCCGCGCTCGATGCCTTGCCCGAGGCGTTTTCCGGCATCGACCTGCTGGTCAACAACGCCGGCCTTGCGCTGGGCACGGAACCGGCGCAACAGGCCGACCTGGCGCAGTGGCGGCAGATGATCGACACCAACGTCACCGCCCTGGTCACGTTGACACACGCGCTGCTGCCGCGCCTGATCGAGCGCCGTGGCGCCATCGTCAACATCAGCTCGATCTCGGCCAGCTACCCGTACAGGGGCGGCAACGTCTACGGCGGCACCAAGGCCTTCGTCACACAGTTCTCGTTGGGCCTTCGCACCGACCTGCATGGCACCGGCGTGCGCGTGACGTCGGTGGAACCGGGCATGGCCGAAACCGAATTCACCCTGGTGCGCACCGGTGGCGATCAGGCCGCCTCGGACCAGCTTTACGCCGGCACGCACCCGATCACCGCCCAAGATATCGCCGAAACGGTGGCCTGGATCGCGCACCTGCCGCCGCACCTGAACGTCAATCGCATCGAAGTGATGCCGACCAGCCAGTCGGCGGCCGGCCTGCAGGCGTACCGCGACACCCAGGCCTGAGCTCAGGCGCGGGTGCTTTCGCTCAAGGGCCTTCCTTGAGATAGGTGTAACCGGTGAGGCCCGCTTCCAAATCGGCGGCGGTGGCCTCGCCGGTGGCCTGATCCATGCCTGCCGAGGCAATGCGCTCGGCGTAGGTTTCGCGCAGTGCGTCCAGGCTGTAGCCGACGTAATCGAGCATCAGGTCGGTGGTATCGCCGCGGCGGATGTGATCGAAGGCAAAGCCGTCACCGGCGATGCGCACGTTGACCGCGTCGGTGTCGCCAAACAGGTTGTGGATGTCGCCCAGCGTCTCCTGATAGGCGCCGACCATGAAAATGCCCAGCCGGTAGGATTCATCGGCGCGAGGCGCATGCAGCGGCAGGCTCACGTCCAGGCCCTCGGCATCGACGTAGGCATCGATGCGACCGTCCGAATCGCAGGTCATGTCGACCAGCACGCCGCGCCGCGTCGGCGCTTCGTCGAGGCGTGCAATCGGCGCAATCGGAAACACCTGGTCGATGGCCCACACATCCGGAATGGATTCGAACACCGAGAAATTGGCGAAGTACTTGTCGACCAGCTTCTCGTCCAGCTCATCCAGCGCCTGGCGATGCGAGCGCTCTTCCGGTTTCAGGCGGCCGCGCACGGCATTGGCAATGGCGTAGTAAAGATCGTCCAGACGCGCGCGCTGGGCCAGATCCAGCTGGCCCAGGGCATACAGCGTCTGTCCTTCGGCCAGATGATGCTGGGCCTCGTGGAACAACTCCAGCGCCGGGCGCTCGCCCAGCGCGCCATGCACGTCGCGCAGATGGCGCAGCACAGCCGGCTCATCCTCGGCCGCCGGCGCCACTTCGCCTTCGGGCACGCGCTCGACCTCGGACACGTTGACCACCAGCACGGCGTGGTGCGCGGTCATGGCACGACCGGCCTCGGTGACCATGTGCGGCATCGGCACGTCCTGCTCGCGACAGGCTTCGGCCAGCGGCTGCACCAGGCTCATGGCGTACTGCTCCATCGAGTAGTTGATGGAGTTGAAACTGCGCGAACGCGTGCCCTCGTAGTCCACGCCCAGGCCGCCACCGGCATCGACAATGGCCAGCGGCACGCCCAGCTTGCGCAGCTCCACGTAGTAACGCACCGCCTCGCGCATGCCGGAGGCGATATCGCGTACATTGGAAATCTGCGAGCCCATGTGAAAATGCAGTAGCTGCAGGCTGTCCTTCAGGCCGGCCTGGTCCAGACGCTCGATCAACGCCAGCACCTGTCGCGGCGAGAGCCCGAACTTGCCCTTGTCACCTCCGGTGTTCTGCCACTTGCCGGCGCCAATGGAAGCCAGACGCACACGCACGCCCAACAGCGGCGTCACGCCCAGCGCGTGCGATTCGGCAATCACGTGTTCCAGTTCGGACGGTTTTTCCACCACGATGTGCACGCGCAGGCCGAGCTGGATGCCGCGCAGCGCCAGGCGCACATATTGCCGGTCCTTGTAGCCGTTGCAGACCACCAGACTGCCAGGACGCGCCAATCCCAGTACCGCCATCAGCTCCGGCTTGGAGCCCGCTTCCAGGCCAAAGCCGGAAGTACCGGCCTGCGCCAGTTCGCCGGCCACGCCACGTTGCTGGTTGACCTTGATCGGATAGACGGCGGTGTAGCCGCCGCTGTAGCCATGCTCGTCCATGGCCCGCCCGAAGGCGGCCTGCAGGCGTTTCAAGCGTTCGGCCAGAATGTCCGGAAAGCGCACCAGCAACGGCAGACGCAAGCCCTGGCTGCGTGCGGTATCGACCACCTCGGGCAGGCTCAGGCTGGGACCGGCTTGGCCGCGCGGGCGCACCACCGCGTGGCCGGCATCATTGACGTCGACGTAGCCGTCGCTCCAGTACGGAATGGAATAGGTGCGGCGGGCGTCATCGAGGGTCCACGAGTCGCTCATCGGCCGTATCTCCCGGGGTTGTCGGTGCCGACCGGCGGTCCAGGCGCGGCAAACAGCGCCGGCCGGTCTGACAGATGCAAGGGGCGTCGCAGCGGCGGGCCTTGACGAAAAACCATCCAGGCCGCCGGAAGCCTTGCACGCCGCGGGGCGAACCTGGAAAGCGTGCAGTTTAGCGGTTCATCGCCGCAGGCGAGAAGCGCAAGTTAGCCGCCGGGGCGCCGATACCGGTACAATCGCGCTCCCCGATCAACCCTTTTGTGTTCAGGATTCCCCATGTCGCAGCCCAGCTGGTTCACCGAAGCGCATCAGGCCTCCGGTTCATCCATCGGCTTTCGTACCGAGCGACTGCTGCACTCGGAAAAGACGCCGTTCCAGACCATCGAGATCCACCAGACCACCGACTGGGGCAAGCTGATGGTGATCGACGGCTGCGTCATGCTGACCAGCCGCGACAACTTCCTGTACCACGAGATGATGACGCACCCGGCGCTGTTCACGCATCCGCGTGCCAAGCGCGTGATCATCATTGGCGGCGGCGACTGCGGCACGCTGCGCGAGGTGCTGCGTCATGAGGAAGTCGAGCACGCCGTGCAGGTGGAGATCGACGAGCGCGTCACGCGTCTGGCCGAAGAGCACTTCCCGGAGCTGTGCGAGTCCAACAACGATCCGCGCGCCGAGCTCAAGTTCATCGACGGCATCAAGTACATGGCCGAGTGCGAGCCGGAAAGCGTCGACCTGATCATTGTCGACTCCACCGATCCGGTCGGCCCGGCCGAAGGCCTGTTCAACGCCGCCTTCTACGCCAGCTGCCACAAGGCGCTGCGCCAGGGCGGCATCCTGGTGCAGCAGAGTGAATCACCGCTGGCGCACCTGGAGCTGATCAAGGCCATGCGTGCGGCCATGCGCACCGCCGGTTTCCACGCCACGCGCACGCTGCCATTCCCGCAGCCTTGCTACCCCACTGGCTGGTGGAGCTGCACCATGGCGCGCAAGGGCGCGGACCTGGCGGGCTTCCGCGAACGCGGCGCAGCCACCAAGAACTTCCCAACGCGCTACTACAACGCCGACATCCACCGCGCCGCGTTGGCGCAGCCGGAGTTCATGCGCGAGGAATTGGGCGAATAAGCCCCAACGCCAATCAAGCAGCAACGTCATATTGAGCCCCGTGGCCACGCCGCGGGGCTTTTCTTTTGCAGACGGCTGACTAGAACTAGAACAGCTTGGTGCGCTGCTTGGACAGCAGCACGATGATCAGTGTGGCCACCGGCCCCAGCAGCAGCGAAAGCAGGAACCAGAGCAGGCCGCTGCGATTCTTGCCCTGGGCCAGTCCGGCATTGACCAGGGCAAGCGTGCCCCAGCCGACGAAAAACGGCGCCCCCTGGGAGGCGAACATCGAAACTTGATCCATCGAGCACTCCGCAGGCCTCGGGGGATGCGCCGGCGTGGAACCGTGCGACGGCAACACCGGGGTGGGTGGCGTCGATTGTAACAAGCCGTTTGTAACGCGCACGGTCATGGGCATGAATGCGCATTGATGCTTTATTCACTCTTCACGTCGGCTGCGTATGCTGGTGCCTTTCTGTGTCTGGAGATCTGCCATGCGCCGCCTGTTCGCCGCGCTCGTCGCCATTGCCCTCGTCGCCATCGGCCTGCCGGTCATGGCCAGGCAGGCCGACGCACCTCAAGCAAATGCCACGCAGAAGTCGCGTGCCCAGGCGCTGCTGAAATTCCAGCATGACCTGGTCAGCGTGCTGGCATTACGCGCCGAGGCACGGCCGCTGATGGGCGCCGCCTTGCTGGCCCGTCCCCTGCAGGATCCAGGCAAGGGCCTGAGCTATCACCGCCTGATCCAGCGCGCGCTGAATGCCGGAGACGCCGGACCGGCCACACAATGGGCGGCCTTGGCCGATTGCGATGCCAAGGCCGGCAACTGCCCCAACGCCGCCGCGCTCAAGGCGCTGGAAGGCGACGATGCCGACAACGCCGCGGTGTGGATGCTGGCCACCGGCGTGCATGCACGCGATGGTGATCGCAAGGGCATGCGCGCGATGCTGCACCGGGCCGCACAGGCGTCGCGCTATGACGACTACACCGGCCGCAGCCTGCAGGCGCTGGCCGATGCGGTGATGACGCTGCCGGTGCCCAAGTCGGTACTGGCCAATGGCCAGCCGCGCGCTGGTGCTCAGGTAATGATCGTCTACGGCCTGGGCCAGACCCAGCCGCTGCCCGGTTTCTCGATGATCGCGCAGCTGTGCGAAAGCGATCAGGACCGCGCCAAGGTCAAGGATGACTGTCTACAACTGGGCCACATTCTCGAATGGGGCAGCCATCCGCTGGCTCGCTCGCTGGGCCTGCACCTGGTGGCCACGCTGAGCGACAAGCCCGATACCGGCAGCGAAGCAGCTACTCAGCGCCGTGACCTGGTCTGGCAAGTGCAGCAGTTCGGCAAGCTCTCGGCGCGCGCGGCCAACGATGCCAAGGTCGCCAACAAGCTGCTGGCCCTGGCCCGCCATGGCGGCACCCAGATGAGCGTGATGCTGGCTGCGCTGCATGCCTTCGACATTCCACAGAACGCGCCGGCCGACTGGAAGGAACCCGACCAGCCACGCGCGACGCCATCGCACTCGTAGTAGGCTCAAGATCACCGGGTACGCGGGAGCCGCACGCATATGCACGCCATTCTCGTTGCCGCCAGCAAGGGCGGTTGTGGCAAGACCACGCTGGTCACCAACCTGGCCACGGCCTTGGCCAATGCCGGCAGGCGCACCGTGGTGATCGATGCCGATCCGCAACGCTCGGCCTATCGCTGGTGCGCGCGCCGTCCCGATGATCTTTCCGGTGTGCTGGCACTGGAGGCCCGCGGCCCGGCGGTGATGGCCAAGCTGCCGCCCGATGCCGACGCGTTGATCATCGATACCCCGGCCGGCACCACCGCGCGGCAACTGGCGCCCTGGCTCGAGCATGTCAGCGCGATGCTGGTACCGGCCCTGCCCTCAGCCTTCGACTTCGATGCCACACTGGATTTTCTCGGTGCGCTTTCGGCGTTGCCGGCCGTAGCCGAAGGGCGCCTGCCGGTGGCACTGGTCGCCAACCGTCTGCGTCCGCGCACGGTCACCTCGCGCAACGCCATCACCGCGCTCAAGGCGCAGTATTTCCCGCTGGTGGCACAGCTTCGCGACAACCAGTCCTACGTGTTTCTGGCTGGACTGGGCAAGGGACTTTTCGACTACCACTCCGAGACCGTTCGCCAGCATCAGGACGACTGGAAACCGCTGCTGCGCTGGTGCCAGCGACACGGCTGACAAGGCCGCCGCGCTGGGGCAAGATGCAGCGCCGCAGGAGATTTACCAACGCCATGCACGAGCTGATACTTCTACGCCACGCCGAGGCGATGTCATCCACACCCGATGGCAGCGATCTGGCGCGCCCCTTGAGCGCGCGTGGCGATGCCGAGGCACGTGCCGCCGGACAGTGGCTGGCCGAGCACCAGGCCCGTCCCGATCACATCCTGTGCTCGCCGGCACGCCGTACCATGAGCACCGCCTCGCAGGTCATCGGCCTGCTCGGCGAGCCACCGGTGCACTACGAGCCGGACATCTACGAGGCCACGCCGGGGCAGCTGATCACGCTCCTGGATGGCTATGCACAGCATCGCAGCGTAATGCTGATCGGACACAACCCTGGCTTGGAGCGGCTGGTCGCGCTGCTGGTCGAGGGCCGCTCGCAGGCCTACCGCGGCATGCCACCGGCGGCCGTGGCCTGGATCAGCCTGGACGGCGATGCGCTGGAACCAGGTGCGGGTCGCCTGCACGCCTTCTGGTCTCCTTAAAGGGCGCGCGCGGTGATGCGCTGGCAGCGGCGGGCAAGCGGGATGCTGGGCGCGCTGCTGTGCATGGCCAGCGTGCATGCACAGCAGCAGCACCGGCCACCGGCGTCGGCAGCCTCTGCGCCCGAGCCGGTCAGCGCTCTCGATCCGGTCAAGGTCAACGCCATCGGCCTGCGCATCGACACCCGCGCTTCGTATGCCGAGTTCAGTGTGCGCCTGTTCTGGCTACGCCACATAGGCGGGCGCTTCAGCAAAGTGCTTGGTCGCGGCAAGCTGCTGCCTGGGCATCGCAACCAGGCGCCGCAGGTGCGGGTGGAGGCATGGGTGCAAGTACAAAGCGTGCAGCTGGACTGGCAGCGCATGCGCAAACAACTGCTCTCGGCCGACTTCTTCGATGCACTGCAATATCCGTACATGCACTTTGTGTCCTCGCCGCTGGCGCTGGACAAACTGCGAACCGGCGGCTCTGTGGAGGGCGCCCTGACCATTCGTGGCGTGACCCGGCATGTACGTTTCCGGTTGCTTCCCACGCAATGCCCCGATCCCGGACAGAAGGCCTGCGCGGTCAGCGTTCGCGGCCAGATCCGACGCTCGCGTTACGGCATGACGGCGCATCGCACATTGCTGTCGGATCATGTGCAGCTGGTGCTGCATATCCGACTGGACGCACTGTCCTAGCGTGGCATTGGCCGACACACGGTCGCACGGCGACAGTTTGTGCACACGCACACGCTATGATCTGCCGACCATGATGCCTGCTTTCCGCCGTCTGACACCCCTGCTCGGCCTGCTGACAGCCCTTGTGCTGCTGCAGGGCTGCTCGCTCTCGCGTGCGCAAATCCGCAAGGCCGATCAGGTGATCGCGGTGACCCAGCCCAAAGCCAGCGACTGCCACCACGCCAACCACTGCGCCACACCCTCGCCACTGCTGGCCGAAGCGCGCCAGGCCGATGCCGAGTCCACCCCCAGGCATCCGGTGCACTACGTGACGCTGCTGGAGAGCGGGCGCGCCGCATTGGCCGCACGCGTCAACCTCATTCGCGCCGCCCGCCACAGCATCGACGTGCAGACCTATATCTGGCAGCAGGATGACGTTGGCAACCTGATGCTGGACGAACTGGTGCGTGCGGCCAAGCGCGGCGTAAAGGTGCACATCCTCGCCGACCAGCTGTTCTCATTCCAGAGCACCGAACTGCTGGCACGGTTGGCACGCACGCATGCCAACTTCCAGGTACGCCTGTACAACCCCACCTTCCACGCCGCCGAGACACCGCCGCTGGAGTTTGCCGCTGGCGTGCTGTGCTGCTTCTACAAGTTCAACCAGCGCATGCACAACAAGTTGGTGCTGGTGGACAACACCATCGGTATCACCGGCGGTCGCAACTACCAGGATCGCTATTTCGGCTGGGACCCGCAGTTCGATTACCGCGATCGAGATGTCATGGTCGGCGGCCCGGCAGCCCGCGACATGGCCAAGAGTTTCAACCGCTTCTGGCATCACAAGCGCGCCACGCCGCTGACCCACCTGCGCGACGTCAATCACCTGCTGCGCAAGGAAGGTCGGGATGCACCCGGCTGGCAGACGCCGGACTGGGAAGACCCGGCGCGCGTGGCGCGACTGCGTACTGATGCCGAAAATCCGGCCTGGATCGGCTCGCATCTGCTCAAGCACACGCTGAAGGTGGGCAAAGTGGAGTTCTTCGCCGACCTGCCGGCCAAGACCGATGATCCGGACCGCCGCCAGGCGCTCGCCCTGACCGACCACATCATGCATCTGGTGGCCAGCGCCAAGCACCAGATCGTGCTGCAGACGCCCTATCTGGTACTCAGCGACAAGGCGCGCAAGATCTTCACCCACCTGCACAAACGCGCGCATCCGCCACAGGTGATCGTGTCGACCAACTCGCTGGCCTCGACCGATGCCTTCGCCGTGTATGCCATGTCCTACAAGCATCGCAAGCGTTATCTGAAGGACTACGGTTTCAATATCTTCGAGCTCAAGCCGCATCCCGAGCACAGCGCCGCCGGCTCCGAACAGGATCTGGCGGTGGTTGCCGACAAGGCACTGGAGCAGAGTGTTGGTGGCCACGATACCGAGCAGGCAGGCGCCTCCGGCGAAGGGCAGCTACCGCACAGCTTCGGCTCGGGATCGGGATCGGGCAGCCGTGGGCGCCGCAACCGCCCGGTACCTCTGATCACCAAAGGCGTGCGCACAGGGCTGCACGCCAAGTCGATCGTGGTCGATGGCGAGTTCGCCATGGTCGGCTCGCACAACTTCGACCCGCGCTCGGACCACTACAACACCGAGTCGGGCGTGATCGTGTTTGACCGTCGCTTCGCCCAGCAGGTGCGCCACGAGATACTTGTCGATACCCGGCCCGACAACGCCTGGGTGATCGCCAAGCGCCAGTCCAAGGTGCCGCTGCTGACCGACATCAACAAGGTCATCAGCACGGTTTCCGAGCATCTGCCTCTATTCGATTTCTGGCCATTCCGCTACGCCACCAGCTACGACCTCGATCCCGGCTGTCCACCGCTGATGCGTACCGATCCACAATTCTTCAAGTGCTACCACGCCGTCGGTGATTTCCCGGAAGTGAACTTGCCATTCAAGGCCATCTACACACGCCTGATCACCGCCTTCGGTGTCGGTATGAGCGGCATACTGTAGATCGCTTCAGCGCGCGTCGATCTGAAAGCGCACCGGCACAGCGAAATCGCGTGGTGTCGCCTGCGCCGGATAAGTCCAGCCCAGTACCGCCTGCTGCGCGGCGTGATCGAGCGCCACATCGCCGCTGGAATGAGTCACCCTGGCCCGCTGCACCCGGCCGCTGGTCGCCAAGCGCACATCCAGCACCACCTTGCCGCCACGACCTGCCCGCAGCGCCTCGATGGGGTAACGCGGTGACGGTGCCTGCAGTGGCTGCGGCGGTGCGGCCGGCTCATGGATCATGGCGACCGAGTGGTGCGTTCGCGGCGACCTTGCCACCGTTGGAGGATGAACTGACGGCGCCAATCGCGGTGCATGTGCGTCGACCAGGCCGGCCTCGGTCGGTGCCGGCAACCGCGCAAGCTGACTCAACCAGGCGGTGCCACCCACACACATGGCCAGCAGCAGCAGGCAGATGCCGAGACTGGCCGAACGAGGCTTCACACCGCGCGCGCTCAGGGGCGCTCCAGGATCGCCGTCACGCCCATGCCGCCGGCCGTGCAGATGGAAATCAGACCGCGGCCGGAGCCCTTCTGCTCTAGCGACTTGGCCAGCGACGCAACGATGCGCGCGCCGGTGGCGGCGAACGGATGGCCGGTGGCCAGCGAGGAGCCATGCACGTTCAATTTGGCCGGATCGATGGCACCCAGCGCGCCGTCCTTGCCCAGACGCTGGCGGCAGTATTCGTCCGACTCCCAGGCTCGCAGCGTGCACAGCACCTGCGCGGCGAAGGCCTCGTGGATTTCGTAGAAATCAAAATCCTGCAGCGTGAGACCGGCTTCATCGAGCATGCGCGAAACGGCGATGGTCGGCGCCATCAGCAAGCCCTCGCCATGCACGAAGTCGACCGCGGCCACCTTGCAATGGGTCAGATAAGCCTGCACCGAAAGCCCGCGGCTGGCAGCCCATTCGTCGCTACCCAGCAGCACCGAGGCAGCACCGTCGGAGAGCCCGGTGGAGTTGCCCGCCGTCAGCGTGCCGTGACCGGAACGCTTGTCGAACGCCGGCTTCAGCGCGGCCAGCTTGTCCAGCGAGCTGTCTGGACGCAGGAAACCATCGCGCTTCAAGCCACGGAACGGCACCAGTAGGTCATCGAAAAAGCCGCTGTCATAGGCCGCCGCCAGCTTGTGGTGGCTGGCCAGCGCCAGCTCGTCCTGGTCTTTGCGCGAGATGTGCCATTCGCGTGCCATCAGCTCGCAGTGCTGGCCCATCGACTTGCCGGTGCGCGGCTCGGCCACGCCGGGAAAGGACGGCTTCAGTTCGCTGAAGGAAAAGCCACGCATGGCCGCACGCAGCTTGTCCAGCGGCGACTTGGCGCGATTGACCGCCAGCAGGCGCTTGCGCAGGCGCTCGCCATAGACAATCGGCACGTCACTGGTGGTGTCCGCGCCGCCAGCGATGCCGGCCTCGATCTGCCCGCTGGCGATCTTGTTGGCGATGATGATGGCGTTGTCCAGCGAGGTGCCGCAGGCGCGCGCGGTGGTAAGGCCGGGTGTGGTCGGCGCCAGGCCGGAGGAAAGCACCGCCTCGCGCGCCAGGTTCCAGTCCGAAGCGTGCCGGATCACCGAGCCGAAGGCGACTTCACCCAGCTCCACGCCATGCAGGCCAAAACGCTCGACCAGCGACCCGAGCACCTTCACCGACATGCCGAAGTTGCCCACTTCGGCATAGGCCGTGTTGTTGCGGCAGAACGGAATGCGCACGCCGCCAATGACACCCACGCGCTTGAGCGTTTTTTCCATGGTCCAACAGCCGTGATCGGGTTTGCTTCAAGGCTAACGCGCGCGGCGCCCGTGCGGAAGCCTGCGCGGGATGGCGTTCATGCCGGTGATAGACTGGCCCGCCCTTCCCAGCAGTGATGCGTTGTCCATGGCAAGCTCCGACCTGACCAGCTGCCCCGCCGTCCTGGCCCTGGAACTGGCCGAAGGCAGTGATCCCGGCCGTCCCCTGCTCGAACGCGACGAGGCCGAAACCCTGGCCGGCCTGATGGCCGAGGATTTGCGCCAGCTGTTGCCCGAGGTGGAGCGCAGCCAGCTGGCCGTGGCCGGCGCGCATTTCGATGCGGTGGAATTGCTGCGCCCGGGCTTTCCCACCTGGACAGCACTGGACGAACTGGCCGTGCGCGTGCCGCGCGGCAAGGGCAACGTGATCGCCTTCGGCGCCCATCAGGGCCACATGCCGGCCGAGCCGCTGGCACCGGACATGCGCTATGCCGGCAGCCCCATGCGGCTGGTGCCCTGGACCCTGCTGGCGCCACCGGAGCTGGGCCAGGCGCTGGGCGAGGCCATGGAAGTGGAGCTGGTCGGCCGCGGCGAGGCCGGTACACGTACCGCCGATTACCTGATGCGCACGCTGGGGCTGCGTCTGGAACACGCGCGTTATCTGAGCCGCCATGACCTGATGGCGATGACCTGCGTGCAGTACGAGCACATGAATCTGGCCGCGCTGTGGACGCTGATCGAAGCCGCGCTGCTGACGCCGTACCGCGAGGAACACGTGCTGAGCGCGCGCGGGCTGGCCATGGATTACGTCGGTGGCGTGGTGCAGGCGCAGACGCCGCTGCAGTGGCTGGCCGGCCAGTCAGCGCGCGCCGATCTGAGCCACGACCTGGCCGCGATCATCTTCGAGCTGCGCCAGCACGCGGCGTTGCTGGAGGCCCATCGTCTGCCGCTGGACTTCCCCGCCGGCGACTACGATCCGCAGCGCGCGGTGCTGCATCTGCCGCTGGCCGAGGCCGATCCGGCGCTGGGCATGCCGCAGCTGGTCGCCCATCAAGCACCGGGCCTGGGCACGGTGGTGGTCAGCGTGGTGCAGCGCGCGGGCGGCCGGGCCCATGTGCTGGCCCATGCCATTCCACTGGGCGGCGGCCTCAACGCACTGCTGGCCGATCTGGGCGCACGCTATGACTGCGCCGCCGAAGCCGAACCGCTGGGCTGCATCATGCTCGATGCGCACGGCCAGCTGGGCGCGCCGGTCGACACGCTGCATTAAACGCGCCGGCACAGGGCACGCGCCGCGTCCGACGGCGCCGCGCCTGGCTAGCTGTTGTCGGCGCCGAATTCGGCTTCGTACATGTGGTAGTGGCAACGCGCCATGCCCAGGCCGGCGTAGGTAGCCTGAGCGCGGGTGTTTTCCGTCTCCACATAAAGGCGAAGTCCCACCGCGCCGGCGCGCCGGGCGCGCGTCTGGACCTCGCCGTAGAGCGCACGAAACACGCCGCGGCGACGCGCCTCAGGGGCCACATAAACGCTCTGGATCCACCAGAAGTCGCCATCGCGCCAGTCGCTCCACTCGTAGGTGACCATCAGGCCACCCACCGGCGCGCCATCCAGCTCGGCGATCAGATAGAAGCCGCGCTGCGGCTGGTCGAGGACGCGCTGCACACCGCGCGTCAGCGTCTCGGCGGCCAGCGGCTTGCCCTCGGTCTCCATGGCCATGGCCTGGTTCCAGGCCACCAGGCGGTCGCGGTCCTCGGCGTGCGCGGCGCGCAGGTGAATGGCGGCGGACGAGGTAGATTCAGTCATCGTGTTCGGGTTCCTTCGGCGCGCCGGGTGCGCGGCGTCGCCGCGAGGCACCCAGCTTGCGGGTAAGCGTGTTGCGGCCCACGCCCAGCGCGGCCGCGGCATGTTGGCGATGGCCCTGATGGGCGGCCAGCGCCGCTTCCAGAAGCGTACGGTCGAGCGCGTCACGGGCGCGCGCATGGATGTCGCTCTCGCCCGATGCCAGTGCGTGCTCGGCCCAGCGGCGCAGCGCCAACGACCAGTCGCCGTCGTCATGCTCGGTCACACCGGCCCCATCGTCCAGATCCTGGGGCAGAATTTCCGCGCCCGGGGCGATCACCGCCAGGCGCCGGCACAGGTTTTCCAGCTCACGCACGTTGCCCGGCAACGGACGCTGCGCCAGTGCCGCCAGCGCCGCACGCGAGAAGCGCTTTTCCGGCAGCTTCAGCTCGCGTGAGGCGGCGGCCAGGAAGTGGCGCGCCAGCAAGGCGACATCACCACTGCGCGCGCGCAGCGGCGGCAGCGCGATGCGCACCACATCCAGACGATGCTTGAGATCGGCGCGGAACTCGCCACGCGCCACCTTGGCGTCCAGGTCCTGATGCGTGGCCGCCAGCACGCGCACATCGCCGCGCATCAGCTCGCGACCGCCGACACGGTAGAACTCGCCACCGGCCAGCACGCGCAGCAGCCGCGTCTGCAGCGCCAGCGGCATGTCGCCAATCTCATCCAGGAACAGCGTGCCGCCCTGGGCCTGCTCAAAGCGCCCGATATGGCGGCGGTTGGCGCCGGTGAAGGCGCCGGCCTCGTGCCCGAACAGCTCCGACTCCAGCAGCTCGGAGGGAATGGCCGCGGTATTGAGCGCCACGAACGGGCGCTCGCGACGGGCGCTTTCCTCGTGCAGCGCGCGTGCCACCAGCTCCTTGCCGGTGCCGGTTTCGCCGGTGATCAATACGCTCAAGTCGCTGGCCGCAACGCGACCAATCAGGCGGAACACCTCGCGCATGGCCGCGCTTTCGCCGATCAGCGCATGCGCCGGAGCCGGCATCGGCGGCGGCTCGATGCTGGCCGCCTGGCTGAGTGCACGCTCGACCGCCTGCACCGCCTGGTCCAGATCGAACGGCTTGGCCAGATAATCCAGCGCGCCGGCGCGATAGGCCGCCGCCGTGGCCGCGACATCGGTGTAGGCGCTCATCACGATCACCGCCAGCGGGTGCATCTCGCACGCCCGGCGCAACAGCGCCAGGCCGTCGGTGCCGTCCATGCGGATATCGGTGACCAGCACCGCGGGGCGACGCTCGGCCAACTGGTCGATGACGCTGTCGCCATCGCTGAATTCGCGCACGCTGTAGCCGGCATCGCGCAAGGCGGTGGCCAGCACGAAACGCACGTTGCGGTCGTCGTCGGCAATCCAGATCTCGGCGCTCACACGGGTTCTCCAAGCGGCAGGTACAGCGAGAACACGGTCTCGCCGGGGTGACTGGTGTAACGCAGCTCGCCGCCGTGATCGCGCGCAATTTCCTGCGCCAGCGCCAGACCCAGTCCGGTACCACCGGCGCGACCGGACACCAGCGGTGCGAACAGGCTGCCACGCAGGGCGTCCGGCACACCGGCGCCGTTGTCGGCAATATCGATGCGGATAGCGGCCCGGGCCACGCCATTGCCGACACGCACACCATGGTCGACCCGGCTGCGCAGGACGATCTGCGCGGCACCGGCCTCGGCGGCATTGCGCACCAGGTTCAACAACAGCTGCTGCAGCCGATCGGCATCGCCGGTGAAGCTGGGCAGGCTCGGATCGTAGTCACGCAGCAGCTTCAGTGGTACCTCGCGCGGCTCGCGTGCCACCACCTGGGCGGCACGCTCGACCAGCTCATGCACATTGACCGGCGCCAGATGCGGACGTTCGCCCTGATGCAGCAGACGATTGGCCAGCGTGGTCAGGCGATCGGCTTCGGCAATCACCATCGCCGCCAGATCGCGCAGCTCGTCCTCCTCGACGCGCCGCTGCAACAGCTGCGCCGCACCGCGCAGGCCGGCCAGCGGGTTTTTCATTTCGTGGGCGAAGCCGCGCAGCGTCGCCGACAGCGGCGTCGGCGCATCGCCGGCGGCGGCCAGGGGATGCACTTCCAGCAGCAACTGACCGTCACCCAGCGGCTGCAACGCCAGATCCGCATCCTGTTCGCCGCCTTGAAGCGTGGTCAGCGTAATGCCGCGCAAACGCAACTCGCGCCCCTCGCTGCGCGCCCGCGCCGCATGGGCGGCAAAGCCCGGCTCGCTGATCAGGCCGCTGAGCACCTGCCCGCGCAGGCCGCGCACGCCCACCGCCAGCAGATCGGCCAGCGCGCCATTGAGCCAGACCACGCGCAGCTCGGTGTCGAGCACGGCCAGCCCGGTGGTCAGGCGTTCGGCAAGGTCGGATGAAAGTGGTGCGGCCATTGCACCATTCTGGGGAGCACTGCTGCGGTGCGCAAATGAAAAAAGCCCCTCGACGCATCGAGGGGCTTTCCGTGTCGTCTGAGCGGGCGGGGAGGCTCAGGCGGCAGCAGCGACTCCGTCCTTGGCCTCAGCAGGCGCCGAAGTACGGATAAGGTGGTCAAAAGCGCCCAGCGCGGCCGAAGCGCCCTGGCCCACGGCGATGACAATCTGCTTGTACGGCACCGTGGTGCAGTCGCCGGCGGCGAATACGCCGGGGATGGAGGTCTGGCCCTTGGCGTCCACCTCGATCTCGCCGTGCTTGCTGAGCTTGATGCCCGAATCCTTCAGCCACTCGGTGTTGGGCACCAGGCCGATCTGCACGAACACGCCTTCCAGCTCGATGTGCTTGTGATCGCCCGAGGCACGATCGGTGTAGTCCAGACCGTTGACCTTCTGGCCATCGCCATGGATGCGCGTGGTCTGGGCGTGGGTGATGATGTCCACGTTGGCCAGGCTGCGCAGCTTGCGTTGCAGCACTTCGTCGGCACGCAGCTTGGTGTCGAACTCGATCAACGTGACATGGCCGACCACACCGGCCAGATCGATGGCTGCCTCGACGCCGGAATTGCCGCCGCCGATCACCGCCACATGCTTGCCCTTGAACAGCGGGCCGTCGCAGTGTGGGCAATAGGCCACGCCGTGATTGCGGTACTCGCGCTCACCCGGCACGTTGATCTCGCGCCAGCGCGCACCGGTGGAAAGCACCACGCTCTTGCCGCGCAGAGTGGCGCCATTGGCCAGCGAAATCTCGATGCCATCCTCACCGGTCTTCAGGCCGGTGGCGCGCTGCAGATTCATGATGTCCACGTCGTACTGCTTGACGTGC
Source organism: Oleiagrimonas sp. C23AA (assembly GCF_011759385.1). Taxonomy (GTDB): domain Bacteria; phylum Pseudomonadota; class Gammaproteobacteria; order Xanthomonadales; family Rhodanobacteraceae; genus Oleiagrimonas. Next base: position 33,184 of record NZ_JAARLY010000004.1, read on the forward strand.
TGCTCCAGCGCGGCGGCAAACTTGGGGCCGTCGGTCTCCGGCACCGAAATGTAGTTTTCGATGGCCAGCGTATCGAGCACCTGGCCGCCGAAGCGCTCGGCGGCAATGCCAGTGCGGATGCCCTTGCGCGCGGCATAAACCGCCGCCGAGGCACCGGCCGGACCGCCACCGACGATCAGCATGTCGAAGGTGTCGCGCTCGTTGAGCTTGGCCGCATCACGCTCGGCCGCGCCCGAGTCCAGCTTGGCGATGATCTCCTCGACGCTGGAACGGCCCTGGCCGAACGGCTGGCCGTTCAAGTACATGGTCGGCACCGACATGATCTGGCGATCCTCGACCTCGTCCTGGAACAGCGCGCCATCAATCGTCACCGTGCGGATGCGCGGGTTGATGATCGACATCGCATTGAGCGCCTGCACCACGTCCGGGCAGTTCTGGCAGCTCAGGGAGACGTAGGTCTCGAACTCGTAATCGCCATCCAGGCCGCGGATCTGGTCGATCACATCCTGATCAAGCTTGATCGGGTGACCGCCCACCTGCAGCAGTGCCAGCACCAGCGAGGTGAACTCGTGGCCCATCGGAATGGCGGCAAAGTGCACGGCGATGTCGGTACCCGGGCGGGTGATGGCGAACGAAGGCGTACGGCCCTCGCCGTGATGGCCTTCAACCAGGGTGATCTGATCGGACAGTTCGAAAATGTCCTGGAGCAATGCCTGCATCTCGCCGGCCTTCTCGCTGTCATCCAGGGAGGCGACCAGCTGGATCGGATGCGTGATCTTCTCCAGGTAGCTCTTGAGCTGGGTCTTGAGGTTGGCGTCCAACATGACTTTGAAATCCGTCGAGAAACAGGGAATAAGAGACGAGCCGGGAAGTGGCCGGACGCGCGCGGCGTCCGGCCAGGCTCGCTGCGGGACGCGCTTGAGCGCAGCCCCGACTTGGCAAGACGCCAGGCGTCTTAGATCTTGCCGACCAGATCCAGCGACGGGGTCAGCGTGGACTCGCCTTCCTTCCACTTGGCGGGGCACACTTCACCCGGGTGGGCGGCGACGTACTGCGCGGCCTTGACCTTGCGCAGCAGCTCGCTGGCGTCACGACCGATGCCGTTGTCGTGGATTTCGCACAGCTTGATCTGGCCTTCCGGATTGACCAGGAAGGTGCCGCGCAGGGCGATGCCTTCTTCCTCGATCAGCACCTGGAAGTTGTTGGCCAGCTGATGGGTCGGGTCGCCCAGCATGGTGTAGTTGACCTTGCCGATGGCCTCGGAGGTGTCGTGCCAGGCCTTGTGCGCGAAATGGGTGTCGGTCGACACGCTGTAGATTTCCACGCCCAGCTTCTTGAACTGCTCGTAGTGGTCGGCCAGGTCTTCCAGCTCGGTCGGGCACACGAAGGTGAAGTCGGCCGGATAGAACACGAACACGGACCACTTGCCCTTCAGGTCGTCCTGGCTCACTTCGATGAACTTGCCATCCTTGAAGGCGTTGACCTTGAACGGCTTGATTTCGGTATTGATAAGGGACATTGCGGTTCCTTTTGGTTAGTGCCAGAAAGTGCGTTACGGGGCCTACGGTACCGAAGGTCAGAGCATATTGAAAATCGATTGATCCAATCATTTCGATAGCCATCGCCTATGCACGAAGGGCCGCTCACCATAACCACCGATACCGCCCGGCCTACAGGGTGCCCGAAGACATGTGACCAAAATACGTACACCCCTGGGCCGATGACCCGCAGTTCACATGGCGGCGGTAGCGTCTGCACACAAGCGTTACGGCACACTGCCCACATGGTCGATCGATCACGACGCTGCAGGTACCACTCCCTTCGGGGCGTATGCACGAAGGAAAACCCGCCTCGGGCGACGGCGAATGCAGGCAGGCACCCCTGAGGCGGGACGGGCTTTTCGCCATGCCGTGACTGGCACCGCAACGGGCTTTTAGTGGGTTAGCTGGACGGTGTCGTCAAGCAGCGTCTGCCACTGCGACGGCGCCAGTGGGTGCGACAACAGAAAGCCCTGCACCTGCTCGCAGCCTGAGTTGCGCAGCAGTTTCAATTCCTCTTCGCGCTCCACGCCCTCGGCCACCACTTCGATATCCAGCGAATGCGCCAGCACCACCATCGCGTGCAGCAGGCGCCTGGCCTGCGGCTGGCGATCGACACGATCAACAAAACTGCGGTCGATCTTCAGCACCTCGCAGGGAATCTGCTGCAGGTGGCTGATGGAGGAATAGCCGGTACCGAAGTCGTCCAGCGCCAGGCGTACGCCCAGCTCGCGCAGCGGCCCCAGGCTGCGCACGCAGCGGGCCACATCTTCGATCACCGCACGCTCGGTCAGCTCCAGCGTCAGGTGATGGGCATAGCTGGGGTCCAACGAGCGCTCAATGACCCGCTGCACCACACCGCTGGTCAAGCTGGTCGCGCTGATGTTCACGCCCAGCGCGAAGTTGTCCGGCAAGCGCTGACCGTGGGTATTGAGGTAGCGGCAGCATTCGGCGAGCACGTATCGGTCGATGGCTTCGACCAGCGGCCCGCGCTCGGCCAGGTGCAGGAACTGGCCCGGCGGTAACAGGCCCCGTTCTGGATGCTGCCAGCGAAGCAGTGTTTCGGCGCCGGCCAGGCTAAGGTCGGCGGTGTAGTACTGAGGCTGGAAGTACAGCACCAGCTCGTTGTCGTGCAGGGCTCGCTCCAGCTGGCGATACAACTGCATGGCCTTGCGGGTTTCGTCACGCAGCCCTGGTTGAGCAATCACGACCCGTCGCGGCGCATCCAACGGCACGTTGACCGCCGCGTTCATAGCCAGACGCAGCGCGTTCTGCGAGCTGCCGGTGTCATTGGACCTGACGAATACCACGCCCACCGTGGCCATTGAGGTACCCTCCGGTCCAGCCAGGTGGCCGTCGGGGTGACGGTGCCGCAGGGCCGCCTCGATGGTGTCCAGCAATCCCGTCTCGTTGTCGTCCACTCCAGACACCATCCAGGCCAGACTGTCGTCGGCCACCCGCGCCAGCGTGTCGCCACCCAGGGCACATTCGCGCAAATAGTCGGCCATGCGAGCCATGACCACGCCGGCCTGGCCTTCGCCGACACCCAGTGCGCGCGCGGCGTGATCGCGCATCACCAGCACCACCAGTGCGTAGGGCTGACTGGAGCTGGCAAACAGCTCCACCTTGTCCAGCAGCGTGCTGCGGTTGGGCAGACCCGTATCGGTATCAAAGTGCACGGCAAAGGCCGATTCCACCCGGCGCAGGCGCAGTTTCTCCAGCGTCGAGGTCAGGCGCGCATGCAGCAACACACGGTCGACCGGCTTGATCAGGTAGTCCTCGGCGCCCAGGCTGATACTGCGTGCCATCAGGTCCATGGAGTGATGCGCCGAGGTCATGATGACCGGCCGGCGCGCCAGCACCCCACTTTCGCGCATGGCCTGCAGCACGCCCAGGCCGCTAAGGCCGGGCATCATGTAATCCAGAATCACCACATCGACGATGTCGTGATTGACCAGGCGCAGCGTTTCCTCGCCATCGCCGGCTTCGATGATGGTGTCATAGCCCAGACGCCGCAGTTGCTGGCGCAACACATAGCGGCTGTCGGCATCATCGTCGGCAATCAGGATGCGCGCATTTTGGTTCATGCATCCCCTCCCTGGTCATCCAGGTCATCGTCCCCGGAAATATCCAGCAATTGGCGCACCTTTGCCAGCAGTGCTTTGAAATCCAGTGGCTTGGCAACAAATCCATGGGCACCGGCAGCCACCGCCAGCTGGGCCTCGTCGGCCAGTACGTGGGCGGACACCACCAATACCGGCAGGGATTTCCAGCGCGGATCGTCGCGCAGCTGACGCAGTACCTCCCAGCCATCAATACCCGGCAGGTCCAGATCAAGAATCAGGATGTGCGGAAATTCGTAGGTCATGCGCAGCAGGCCGGTTTCGCCATCCGGGGCCACGCTGACCTGAAACCCTTCCCGGCCCAGGCGTCGGGCCAGCATGTAGGCGCTGTTGTCGTCGTCCTCGATGTACAACACCCGCCACATCAGGGGCCCTCTCCGTGACTGTCCGTGTGTGGCCGCTTGCGCATGCGCGCCAGCATGCCACGTACGCGCTCGACGATGGCGGCCACCGGCTCGGCCTGCTTGCGCACCAGGGTCATGGCCTTGGACTGGATGCGATCGAGCAACTGGCCATTGATGTCCGCCGCGGTGATCAGCACCACCTCGGTGTCGGCCAGCTGTGGGTCCTCGCGCATGCGCTCGATCACCTCGATGCCATCCATTCCCGGCATGAACAGGTCCAGCAGCACCAGATCACACGGATCCTGTCGGATTACATCCAGCACTTCACCACCAGAGCCGACGTCGAACACCACGTGACCTTCGCGGCGCAGAATTTCGGCCAGCAGCTGGCGGTAGGTGGCATCGTCGTCGGCAATGGCGATCACCGCCGAATCCCCCTCGGGGATGAACCGGCGTACCAGGGCGCGCAGGCGATTGCGGTCGACCGGTTTGGACAGATGCTCGGCCACACCCAGCGATACCATGCGCTGTTCGCGATCAGTGATGGTGCAGACGATGACAGGCAATTCCGCGAACAGGGGGTCGGCACGCAGCGCACCGAGCACATCCCAGCCATTCATGTCACCCAGCAAGATATCCAGCAGCATCAGGTCAGGGGCTTCGCTGCGCGCCATGGCCAGCGCCTGCGCTCCCGAACTGGCTACCACCACCCGCACATCCTGGCGGCGAATGGCATTGGCCAGCACCTGCACGGCATCCGGATCATCATCGACAATCAGCACGGTGTGCCCGCGTGTGCCACCTTCGCCGTTGTCATGGTCGATCCACGGACTACCGGCCGGACGCCGGTCGGCGAGCGAAGTGCTCGCGCCTCCGCGGCTATCGCCAAGCATCCCCGAGGCCAGGTAGACGGTGAAGGTGGAGCCGCGCCCGACGGCGCTGTCGACACGGATATCGCCGCCCATCAGCAGCACCAGCTGGCGCGTTATCGCCAGACCCAGGCCGGTACCTCCATAACGGCGCGAAATGGACGGGTCGGCCTGGTGGAACGGCTCGAACACGGTCTCCAGCTGCGCCGGATCCATGCCGATACCGGAGTCGGCCACCGTAAACGAAACACGTCGTTCATTCCCGTTGCCGGCACAGGCCACTTGCAGGTGCACAGTGCCGTTGTGGGTGAACTTGCCGGCATTGCTCAGCAGGTTCATCAGTACCTGTCGCAGACGTACTGGATCGGCGTGTACCAGTTCCACCTCAGCCGCGATATCCACGTGGAAACGGTTGCCATTGGCCTCGATCAGCGGCTGCATGGAACCGGCCACCACATCGACCACATCACGCACCAGGCAATTTTCCAGGCGCAATTCCATGCGCCCGGCCTCGACGCGCGAGAGATCGAGCAGGTCGTTGATCAGGTACAACAGATGCCGCCCCGCCTGCACCACGCGTCGCACCGGCTCCACATGCTGATTCTGGTTGTCCTCCTCCAGGTCCTCGATCAGCAGTTCACTCAGGCCGATGATGGAATTGAGTGGCGTGCGCAGCTCGTGGCTCATGTTCGCCAGGAAGGCGCTCTTGGCCTGATTGGCCGATTCGGCCTCGATCTTGGCCAGGCGCAACACTTCCTCGGTATGGATACGCGCGCTGATATCCACCGACACCGCACCCACGCCAATGATGCTGCCGCGCTTGCCGGTCACGGGAAATCGCGTGGTCAGCAGGGTATAACTGCCACCGACGTAAGCGACGTTCTCCTCATACTGGGTCACACGGTTGGTACGCATGACCTCGGCGTCGTGCTCGGCGATCATCGCCAGCGTGGCCTGCGAGGCGACTGGCTTGAGGGTTTCGCCCTCCAGCACACTGGCATCACGCCCGATCATGCGCGCACCGGTCTCGTTGACCCGCAGTATGCGGCCCTCCAGATCCTTCACCTTCATCATCAGCGGCGAGTGCTGGAAGATGTCGTTGAGCAGGCGACTGTTGGCTTCGGTGGTCTCGCGCTCGCGTCCGAGCAGCTCCTGCTGTCGCGCAATCCACGCTGCGATCAGAGCCAGAAGCAAAAAGGTCACCAGATAGAATGGCCAGAAACGCAGCGACGGAAACCAGTCCAAACCGTCGCCCGATCGCAGGGACACCAGCCGCAGCATCGAGGGCGGCGCGCCGGCCACCGAGGCCCCCAGCGATATATTGGCGAAAGTCAGCAGGCCGGCATCGGTCTCCAGTTGGCCTGCCTGTTGTGCACGAACCTCACCCCACACCTGCGGGTAGCGCTGTGGCAGTCCGCCGCGCCGGCCGGAGGTCTGCATGTAAGACCAGTCATCCTCGCGACTGGGGCCGATCAGCCAGTGGCCGTCACGGTCCAGCAACCACATCGATCCGACGGCCAGCCCGGCATCCTGGCGCAACTGCGCGATCAGGCCTCGACCATCCAGGTTGACCACCACCATGCCTTTTTGCATGCCATCGGCATCGAACACGCCCGCGCCAACGCGGATGGTTGGCAGCCATGGCTGCTGCACCCGGCCATGCTCGACATTCAGATCCATGGGCGAGATGTAAAGCTGGCCCGGCGGCAATTGCCGGATCGCCTTCACGTAGTAGCTTGATGCCTTGTCCTGAAGCTGATGGCCTTGAATAAGCTGCGTAGCCGACCCGTGCGAGTCCACACGCACACGTTCATGCCCCTGTTCGTCGAGCAAACGCAATTGAGCGTAGGAGCCACGCAACCGAGCCAGACGCTCGAACAATCGTTGCAGGCTCTGCTCATGCGCCGACGTGGGGTCGTCCAGATAGTCGTGCACCACGGACGACTGGATGAGCATGTGCACATCGCCGCGCACATTGCCCAATACGCCGCCGATGGTGCGCTGGGTCAATTCGATGGCGGCGCGATTGCGTACGCGGTCGCTGTGCTGGTTGGCCTGGTGCTGGATGAAGGCGTAGATCAGCCAAGCCAGCAACGTACTGGCGCAAAGCAGTGCGAGAATGCCCAGAAAGCGGCCAATCCTTGAAGCCACGTTTTTTTCGATCATGCGTCTACCTGCGCCTCCATCAAGAAGCAGCACGCGCAAGACTCGATGGCGGATGCACCGACCGTCACTGGTCGTCCTGCAACCGCTCACCCCCCGCGACCGCAATTCATGCGGCCACCCGCCGGGACCCTGCCCTCCCGGCAGCGACCGGAGCCTTTTTAGGCCATCCGGCTCTCAAGCATAGGCCTGTCTATCGGCCGATTTCCAGTTCCCTGAATAGGTACCGTACCTCATGGTACGGATAGGTATTTTCATCGGACCAGAAAAAGAAAAGGCGCCCCGAGGGGCGCCTTCTTCGCATATGGCCGCATGGACGGCCGCAGGTCGGCGATCAGCCGGAGTAGTACATGGAAAATTCCAGCGGATGCGTAGCCGCGCGGAACTTGGTCACTTCCTGCATCTTCAGCGCGATGTAGCCGTCGATGAAGTCGTCGGTCATGACACCGCCGGCCTTCAGGAACTCACGATCCTTGTCCAGCGCGTCCAGGGCCTGATCCAGGCTGGCGCAGACCTGCGGAATGTTCTTCTCTTCTTCCGGCGGCAGGTCGTAAAGATCCTTGTCGGCGGCGGCGCCCGGGTCGATCTTGTTGATGATGCCATCCAGACCGGCCATCAGCAGCGCGGTGAAGGTCAGGTAGCCGGACTGCTGCGGATCAGGGAAGCGCACCTCGATACGGCGACCCTTGGGGTTGCTTACATAAGGAATGCGGCAGCTGGCCGAACGGTTGCGGGCCGAATAAGCCAGCATCACCGGCGCCTCGAAGCCCGGCACCAGACGCTTGTAGCTGTTGGTGGTGGCGTTGGAGAACGCATTGATGGCGCGTGCATGCTTGAAGATGCCGCCGATGTACCACAGCGCGGTCTGGCTCAGGCCGCCGTACAGGTCACCGGCGAACAGGTTTTCGCCATCCTTGCTCAGCGACTGGTGCACGTGCATGCCCGAGCCGTTGTCGCCCACCACCGGCTTGGGCATGAAGGTGGCGGTCTTGCCGTTCTGGTGGGCAATGTTCTTGACCACGTACTTCATCATCAGAAGTTCATCGGCCTTCTTGAGCAGCGTGTTGAAGCGAGTGCCGATCTCGCACTGGCCGGCGTTGGCCACCTCATGGTGATGCACTTCGACCACCTGGCCCAGCTCCTCAAGCACCTGGCACATATCCGCGCGCAGGTCGGCCAGCGAGTCGACGGGCGCCACCGGGAAGTAGCCGCCCTTGACGCCCGGACGGTGACCGGTGTTGCCTTCCTCGTACTTGTAGCGCGAGCTCCAATGCGCCTCTTCGGACTCGATCTCGTAGAACACACGGCCCATGTCGTTCTGCCAGCGCACCGAATCGAACACGAAGAATTCCGGCTCCGGACCGAAATAGGCGGTGTCGGCAATGCCCGAGGACTTCAGGAAGTCCTGTGCACGCTTGGCAATGGAGCGCGGGTCGCGGCCGTAGGCCTGCAGCGTGCTGGGTTCGAGTACATCACAGGTGAGGATCAGCGTCTTGTGGGCGCTGAAAGGATCGACCAGCGCCGTGTCCGGATCGGGCATCAGGATCATGTCCGACTCGTTGATGCCCTTCCAGCCGGAGATGGAGGAGCCATCGAACATCTTGCCGTCTTCGAAGGTGCCCTCATCGACGCTGTGCGCCGGGAAAGCCACGTGGTGTTGCTTGCCAAGCATGTCGGCAAAGCGGAAGTCGACAAATTCGATTTCCTCATCCTTGATCTGGTTCAGGACATCGGTGGCGGAAATGGACATGGACGAACCTCACATTAAAGATGCCCGGGGTGATGCAACCTGTATGCCAACCCGGGCGTAGAAAAAAACGGGGCGTTGGTGCATGCCATAGCAAAAACATGCACCACATTGGAACAAGCAACCCCACCAATTGTTCCTTTCTGGTGCGCAGGCGATGCTTCGTACGCCGCTCTCCGCATGCGGCGAGCGGGAACTACGCATGCTCAGGTTTCATAGGCGGTCTCGCCATGCACGGTGGTATCCAGACCCTGACGCTCCTTTTCTTCTTCCACGCGCAGCCCCAGCACCGCCTTCACGACCAGATAGCCGACCAGCGAAACCACGCCGCTCCAGACCAGGGTGATGATCACGCCAAGCGCCTGGATCGCCAGCTGGTGACCGATGGAGAATCCGGCGGCGCCAGTGCCACCCAGCGATGGCGCGGTAAACACCCCGGTCAGCAGGGCCCCCACGATACCGCCAATACCGTGCACACCAAAGACATCCAGCGCATCGTCAGCGCCAATCAGTTTCTTCATGCCAGTGACGCCCCACACGCAGGCCAGGCTGGCCGCCGCGCCGATCGCGATCGAACCCATCGGCCCCACGGTGCCGCAGGCCGGGGTGATGGCAACCAGCCCGGCCACCGCGCCGGATGCGCCACCGAGCATCGAGGGCTTGCCCTTGAGCACGCGCTCGATCGCCAGCCAGGCCAGCACGGCGGCGGCGGTCGCCACCATGGTGTTGATGAAGGCGAGCGCGGCCCCGGCATTGGCTTCCAGATTGGAGCCTGCGTTGAAGCCGAACCAACCTACCCACAGCAGCGAAGCGCCTACCATGGTGTGGGTCAGATTGTGCGGGCGCATCGATTCACGGCCAATGCCGATGCGTGGCCCCAGCAGGAAGGCACCGACCAGACCGGCGATACCGGCGTTGATGTGCACCACCGTGCCACCGGCGAAATCCAGCGCGCCACGGGTCAGCATGAAGCCACCGGGACCCCACACCATGTGCGCGATCGGAATGTAGGCGAAGGTAAACCAGATCACCGAGAACAGCAGCACCGCGGAAAATTTCATGCGTTCGGCGAATGAGCCCACGATCAGCGCACCGGTGATGCCTGCAAACGTCGCCTGAAACGCGATGAACACGTATTCGGGTAGCTTCACGCCGGCACTGAAGGTGTCCGCCAGCGAGGACGGCGTCACTCCGCGCAGGAACAGCTCCTTGGCGCTCCCGATGAACGCATTGCCGCTGCCGAAGGCGAACGTGTAACCGTAGATCATCCACAGCACCACAAGCAGCGAAAACACCGTCAGCACCTGCATCAGCACCGACAGTACATTCTTGGCACGCACCAGGCCGCCATAGAACAGCGCCAGGCCTGGCACCGTCATCAGCAGCACCAACAGGGTCGAGGTGAGCATCCAGGCCACGTCACCCTTGTCCACCACCGGGGCTGCCGGCGTGGCCGCATGCACGGCGGGGGCAAACACGGCCAGAGCGGCCAGTGGCGTCAGCAAGCGCGTACCGCGCAGGGAAGAAACGAGCGATGTTCGGTTCATGTCGGACCTCTCGTAGGCAGGGCGTTGACGGATGGAACGAGCCGCACGCTTACAGCGCATCGGCACCTTCCTCGGCGGTGCGGATACGGATGATCTGGTCGACGCTGGTGACGAAGATCTTGCCGTCACCGACCGCGCCGGTTCGTGCGGCACCCTGGATGGCTTCGAGCGCACTTTCCAGCAGGTCTTCGGGGACCACCGCCTCGACCTTGATCTTGGGCAGAAAATCGACAACGTACTCGGCGCCGCGATAGAGCTCGGTATGACCCTTCTGGCGGCCAAAGCCGCGCACCTCGGTCACCGTCATGCCGGACACGCCAGCCTGCGACAACGCCTCGCGTACCTCGTCCAGCTTGTAGGGACGGATGATGCTGGTGATCAACTTCATGGCAGATTCCCTCGTGGGCGGTTCGGATCAGAAGCTCTTGCTGAGCGCCAGCACCGCAGTGGCGCGGCCCAGATAATGGTTGTGGGCATTGGTGTACACACCGCGATCGGCATTGGTGTCGTAGTAGCCCAGGGACACCGAATAGCCATGCGCAAAACTGCGTAAGAGGACCAGGTTCCAGTCCGTGTAGTCGCCGCTCGCCACGTGCTTGACGCGCTGATGGCCAACGTGTGCCGACAGTGACCACCGCGCGGCCAGGTCATGGCTCCAGGACAGATCCCAGTAGTCGCTGTGCTTACTGTCGGCAAAGCCGAACAGGTTGGTGAAGGCATGCGAGTACTTCAGGTGGAAGCCGGCATAGCCGACGCCCACATAGCCCTCGGTGGTGTCCGGACTGGTAAAGCCGGAGGGGTAGGTGCCGGGGTAGTAGTACGTGTAGAGGCCGACATCGAAGCTTGCCTTGTTGGCGAACGTGGTGCGCCAGCCGATGTAGCCATCCGTTTCCAGACTGCTGGAAATCGGGGCGGTGCTGGTCGAGCCATCCGACAACCAGCTGATATTGCTGCCCCAGACACCGGCATAGAGGCCCTGCGCGCCATCTATCTCTATACCCGCCTGCAGCGCGGGATCACGATTGGTCTGCGACAGACCGCGGAACAGGTAGTCACTGACGACGCTTGCGCTGCCGGATACATCAGCCGCATAGACGGCCGAACTGAAAGCGCCGACAAGGCACAGGACAAGAACGACAGCACGACAGGCTAAGCGGGTAAGGCTGGGCATGGTGCATTCCTCTTTGGGCGGGGCAGGTGTGACCCGAACCGGAGCGGCGAGCAGCAAGTCACACACCGATACGCCACCGGCTGATGCTCGGCGGCGTGTGGAAAAACAGGCGAAACAAGACAGAACACGCACGCGGCGGGACGCCAGTCCTTATGGCAGCGCCAAGCAACATAGACGTGCGATGGTCGGACATGACGGCAAGATCCCCGTGGCTGCGGACAAGCGAGCCCGTACCGCATTGCACGGGTGCGGCCGGGATGGCCCTCTATGGGCCGCTGAACCGAACTGGCATCCGGGAAAGGCGGATGCGAAGTGCTGCATGGCGCGCCGCCCGCACGATGGCGGCCGGGCCTGAAGCAAGCCGTGGTGCTATGTCCGACCGGGGTGGTCGGCGGTCGCCAGTATCGCGCCAGAAGGCCGCGGGGCGCCGGTGACGAACCGCATTCCAACGCTCGCGGTTGACGTCGCTGCGTTCGATACTGCAACGCAATATTGCTGCAACGCAACAGTCACGAACTAGGAATTTTCCACCCCTGGTGATGTGAAATACCGCAGATGCAGATACCGCATACTCTTGCCACGGACAGTAGCCCGATGTCCTGTACGCATGACACGACGCCCGCGCGTCGCCTCTGCAAGGTCATCGCGCCGTCCCGATTTGCACTTACACTTGATGTCTTTGGCACCGGACGCGCGCGCGCATGAACCACCTGCTAAATGTCATCCTGCTCGGCATCATCGAGGGCATTACCGAATTCCTGCCCATTTCCTCCACCGGCCACTTGATCATCGCCGAGCGCTGGCTGGGTGCGCGTTCGGACCTGTTCAATGTCGGCATCCAGGCCGGCGCCATCCTGGCCGTGACGTTGATCTACTGGCGCCGCCTGTGGGAGCTGCTAGTGCACTGGCGCAAGCCGGACAATCGCGATTACCTGGCCAAGCTGATCGTGGCCTTCCTGATCACCGCGGTGCTCGGGCTGATCGCCGTGAAGATGGGCTTCAAGCTGCCCGAGGCCATCGGCCCGATCGCCTGGACACTGATCATCGGCGGTATCTGGATGATCGCCGCCGAGCAGATTGCCGAGCGTCGCCCGGAAAGCCGTCGCATCACCTGGACGGTGGCGATCCTGGTCGGCATCGCGCAGATGGTGGCCGGCATTTTTCCCGGCACCTCGCGATCGGCCTCGACCATTTTCGCGGCCATGCTGTTTGGCACCAGCCACCGCCCCACGGCGACGGAATTTGCCTTCCTGGTCGGCATTCCGACCATGTATGCAGCCACCGGCTACGAGCTTTTGAAGGTCATCAAGGACGGTCAGGTCGCGCACGAGAACTGGACCGCGCTGGGTGTGGGTTTTGTGGTCTCGGCCATCGTCGCCTTCATCGCCGTGAAATGGCTGCTGGGCTACATCCGCAGTCATACCTTCACCCCGTTCGCGATCTACCGCATCGTGTTCGGTGTCGCGCTGCTGGTCATGCTGGCGCATTGACGGGGACTTAAGCGATGAACTCGATACCGCCGTTCCATCTGGCCTTTCCGGTGACCTCACTGGCCAAGGCACGCGCCTTTTATGGAACGCTGCTGGGCTGTCCTGAGGGGCGCAGCAGTGAGCACTGGGTCGATTTCAATTTCCATGGCCACCAGATCGTCGCGCACTTGGCGCCGGAGGAAGCCGGCCACCGCCACACCAACGCCGTCGATGGCGATGCGGTGCCGGTGCGTCACTTCGGGCTGGTGCTGTCGATGGAGGCCTGGCAGGCGCTGGCCGAGCGCCTGCGCGCAGCCGGAACCCGTTTCATCATCGAACCGCATGTGCGCTTTGCCGGCCAGCCCGGCGAGCAGGCCACCATGTTCCTGCTCGACCTCTGCGGCAACGCGCTGGAGTTCAAGGCATTTGCCGACATGAACCAGCTGTTCGCGCGCTAAGGCCGGCAACCGCACGCGCTCAGCGCTGCACCATATGCGAGAACCATTCCCAGCCGCGCAGGCGCTCGGTGATGAGCTTGGTGCTGGTCAGCATGGGCACGGCCAGCAGCGCGCCGGGAATACCCCACAGCCAGCCCCACAGCAGCAACCACATCAGGATGGCCACCGGGCTCAGGCGCATGCGATGGCCCAGGATCATCGGCGTGATCAGGTTGCCCTCAATGGCGGTCAGGCAGGCAAAGCCCAACGCCGGCACCACGCCGTCCCAGGTGTGCGCAAAGTGCAGCAGGCCGACGCCTGCCAGCAGCAACGTGGTGGTGATGGCCCCCACATAGGGAATGAAGTTGGCCAGCGCTGCCACGCCACCCCACAACAACGGATCGGGCACGCCCATCCACCACAGCCAGCCCGTGGTAATGGCGCCCAGGCAACTGTTGATGATGGTGGTGGTGAGCAGGTAGCGCGAAACCTCGATCTGGATCGAGCGCACAATCGCCACGTTGTGGCGTTTCTGCTCGAACGTGGGGGAAATCTCCACCAGCCGACGCAACAGCGCCTCGCCATAGACCAGGAAGAAAAACACCAACAGCGCCACCGTCAGGATATTGGCCAACACCAACGGCGTGGTCTGTAGCACATCCCAGGCGCTGATGGCGACATGGGTGGTATTGCCGCTGTGCGTATGGCCGTGTTCGCCGACCAGCGACTGCGTGGCACGGGTGGCGGCGTTGAGCTGCTCGGTGACCGGACGCAACTTGGGCGCCATGTGGCGCAGCATGCTTGGCGCACGATGCAACCAGCTGGCCGCCGGGCCGGCCAGAGACACCACGGCAGCTCCCAGACCGCTGCCCAGCACCAGCATGACTACCACCGCCGCCAGCGCGCGCGGCACCCGTATACGCGTGGCCGCCGCCACGATCGGGTTCAGCCCCAGCCCCAGGAAGGCGGCCAGTACAAACGGGATCAGCAGTGACTTGGTCAGCGCCAGGGTATACAGGATGGCCAGGATCAGCAGCGCATTGAACACCTTGCGCACGGCGCGAAAATGCCGGTTGAAGCGCCGCGCACCGGGCATGCGATAACGGGTCACATGCCTCACGCGTGCCGTCGTGGCCTCGGCCTGCACCGGTTCTGATCCCGCCTTCGGTGCCGACGGCTCTTGGTTTTCGCTCATGGGGGCGGCACATCCGTATCGTCATCACCGCCGGGCAGCCAGGCGGCCAGCTGGTCCAGCGCCTCGCTGGACAAAAGACTGAGCATGCCAGGAATGCGCCAGATGCGCTGACGTGTCCAGCCCAGCACTACGCCAAGACCCAGCGCACCGCCCAGCCACGGCCAGGGGTGAGCACGCGCGCTGGCGGCAAACTCGGCCAGCGGCTCGTGCAGCGACTGCCGCGCGGCGCGCACATCGGCCTTGGCGCGGGCCACCTCAGCCTTGCGGCGGATCAGCATCATCATCGTGTTTCCCCGCATGCAAGGCGTCGTCCACCAGCGCCCGCCAGTGCGCCCGCGATTCGGGCAGGCTGAGTAGGTGCAGACAGTGCCGGAAAGTGAAGATAGAGCCGGTAAGGCCCAGCGCGAGCAGACCGCAGATGGTCAGCAGCGACCAGGCCCACGAGCCATACCACTGCGCCAACAGGTGCCCCAGCAAGGCCAGAAGCGCCAGCCCCAGGGCGACGGCGAACACGGTGGCCGCCAGCGCCGCGAACATCGCCAGATGGGCCGCAGCGCGCGCCAGCTTCAGCTCGGCGCCAAGCAGCCGCGCATGCGCCGAGGCCAGATCGCTGACACCCGCTGCCGCCTGGCGCAACAGCACCAGCCAGCGAGGCAGCGGGCTGTCATCACGCCTGTCCGCCTGCGTCTGCCCATCTGGCTCGGATGGGCCGTCAGGTGATGCCTGCGCGTGGTCGGCGGCCGACGCCGTCGGTGCCATAGAAATCCCCTGCGTGCGTGTATCAGCGGCGCGTCAGACGGCCGATCAGCCAACCTGCGGCCACCGCGATGGCCACCGACTGAGTGGGCTTTTCGCGCACGTAGGTCTTGGCCTGCTCCAGCCAGTCCTTGCCGTGGGCGACCGCCTCGTCCATGGCTTCGCGGCTGCGTTGCTTGGCGGCCTCGGCGCGGTCGGCGGCGCGGTCAGCGGCGTCGGCAACGCGGTCGGTGGCGCTGTGCATGCCCGACTCGACGCGGTCGGCGGTGCGGTCGACGCTGTCCTTGGCGCGGTGGATCTTCTCCGACGTGGCACCCTTGAAACGCTCGGCCTGTTCCTCGTAGCGCGGATGCGCCGGCGAGGTCTCGGCGCTGGCCGCCGTCGGGGCGGTATCGGCCGTGGCGGCCGGGCTCTTGTTGCTGGCTTGCTTGCTCATGTCAGCCTCCTTATCGCAAATGTGCTTGAAGCATCGTGCAACGGCCGGCGCGGGCCCTTGATGCCGGTCAACCCGGCAGGCGTCGCGTCGGCCGTACGCGTTGGACGATGTCGCTGCGGGCGACCGTCACCTGTTAAGCCCTGGCTAGACCCGTCCGCGACGGAACAGCGAGATGATGAACAGGATCAGGAAGATGAAGAACAGGACCTTGGCCACAGTGGCGGCCACACCGGCCACACCCCAGAAACCCAGGACGCCCGCGATGATGGCAACCACCAGGAATATCAGTGCGTAATGAAGCATGGTCGAACCCTCCTCAACTATTGGTGCGGTGGACGCGTAGGACCTTGGACGATGTCGCTTGAGGTCGTGTCCTGCCGCGTTGGGGACCATTCTTGGCATGCTGGCAACAGCGCCTGCTGAACAGCCTGGCGGCGCACCGGGGCGGTATTCACCATCGTCATCGCGCCGTGAACAGGCGGCCTGGCTTTGTTCACGGCGCGCATGACCGCCTGCCTACGCAGGCACCTTCGGATTGAGGCTGTAGGTACCCATCAGCGCAGCCTCGGCCAGCACATGGCCATCCATTTCGCGGCGCACGTCAGCCACCGTGAAGCGTCCTTCCAGGCCCAGCGAGGCCACATCCAGCGCATACACGCGAAAGTGGTAGTGATGCACGATCGAATCGTTCCACGGTGGGCACGGGCCGTCGTAACCGAAGTAGTCGCCTTCCATGTCCGAGTCACCGGCGAACCAGCTGGTGAAGTCATTGATACCCTGGCGGGCGCCCGGCGGACCCAGCGGCTGCTTCTTGCCATGCGGCGCGACGCCCTCGGCACAGCTGCCCTCGCCCAGTTCGCGGCACTCGGGCGGAATATCCACCATCAGCCAGTGCACGAACTCGGCACGCGGCAAATCGGCCGGTACCTGGCGGTCGCTCTTGTTCACGTCATCGGGCTTGCTGGGCACGTCCGGATCGACGCACATCAGCACGAACGAGCGCGTGTCATCCGGCGCGCCGCTCCAGGCCAGGTGCGGATTCAGGTTGTCCGATAGCTCGACCGGATCGCCGATCTTGCCGAAGGCAAACTTCACCGGGATGGGCTGGCCATGGGCAAAGCTGTCACTGCGCAAATGCATGGATCACTCCTTGTGCGAAACGTGGGTTCGATAGCGCCCGGTGCGCTCAGGCATCGGGCGAGCGATAAGTAATGCGATAGATGGCGCCGGCCAGGTCATCGCTGACCAGCACGCTGCCGTCCTTCAGCACCAGCACGTCGGCCGGTCGGCCCCAGGCCGACTCGTGCTGCTCGAAACCGGTCACCAGCGGCGTGTAGGCACCGACCTTGCGCCCGTGCATGTGAACCGCCATGACCCGGTAGCCGGATTTGGTGCTGCGATTCCAGGAGCCGTGCTCGGCAATCAGGATGGCGCCGCGATAGGCGGCCGGGAACATCGTGCCGGTGTAAAAGCGCATGCCCAGCGCGGCCACATGCGCGCCCAGTTTCAGCACTGGCGGTGTGTACCGGCTGCACGGGTGGCCCTTGCCGTATTCGGGATCGGGCACATCACCCTGGTGGCAGAACGGATAACCGAAATGCTGACCGCGATGATCGACACGGTTGAGCTCGTCGGAGGGCACGTCGTCGCCCATCATGTCGCGGCCGTTGTCGGTGAAATACAGCGTGTGCGTGCCCGGCTGCCAGTCGAAACCGACGGTGTTGCGGATGCCGTAGGCCACGTCCTGCCAATGGCTGCCATCGGCGTCCATGCGCATCAGCTTGGCGTGTTGCTTGTCGGGCAGGCAGATGTTGCACGGCGCGCCTTCGGGCACGTAGAGCTTGCCGTCCGGGCCGAAGGCAATGAACTTCCAGCCGTGGTGCAGATCGTCAGGCAGCTTGTCGGTGACCAGCTGCGGTTGGGGTGGATCATCCAGATGCTGCTCGATGTCGCGCAGCACGTAGATACGGCTGACGGCCGACACGTACAGATTGCCGTGGTGGAAGGCCACGCCGACCGGCAGTTTCAGACCCGAGGCAACCACGCGCACCTGATCGGCGCGGCCATCACCATCGCGGTCGGTCAGCGCGTAGACCTTGCCGGCATCACGCGAACCGGCGAACACCGTACCGTTGGTGCCCAGGGCCAGCTCGCGAGCATTGGGCACCTGATCGCTGTAGAGCGCGATGTGAAAACCCGGCGGCAGGGTCAGTCGGTCCAGGTGCGTGGCGGCCCCGGCCGGCACAGCCAAAAGCAGTGCAATCAAGGCAAATACGAAGCGCATCGCATGGACTCCCCGCAGGTGGCGACATGTGGCGCGACAGCGGCGCCACTGGCGCTCGCCAGTGTACGCGCACGCGCATGAAGCGCGGCTGGCCGTGGCCAGGCGGTGCGGTCAGTCCTGAGCGCAGGCGTTGAGGCGCGCGGCGATGTAGTCGTCGGTGAACACGTTCATGCGCCAATCCTGGATGTAGCCGCAATGGCCACCGTAGCGCGAGATATCCAGCTCCACCGCCTCGGATAGGTTGAGGTCGTGGAAGTCGGCCACCGGAATCACCGGATCGTCCTCGGAGGTCAGGATGGTGGTCGGCACCTGCATCTGCGCCAGCCGATCCACGCCCACCGAGTAGCCATCCAGGTAGGCATCGAGCGAGCCGAAATCGGTGTGCCGTTCGACCAGCACTCGGGTCAGCTCGCGCATGTTGTGGCGCAGGTCGCGTGGCTCGAAGTAGCGATGCTGCGGATGCACCTGCGCCTTGCGCTTGAGCGAGCCGCGCCACTTGTGCATGAAGTACCACTCGTAGATCCAGATCGCCGTTTCCAGCGACCTCAGGCCCGCATGCGGATCGATGATCGGGCACACCACCACCGTCTTGGACAACGGAATGCCGGCGCCCGGCGCACGCAGCGCCACGCGCAGCGCAAAGCTGCCGCCCAGCGAGAAACCAACCAGACCCAGCGGCGCGCCCTCGTATGGCAGATAGCGCAGTGTGGCCTCGGCTGTCGCCTCGACCACCTCGTCGATCAGGCACGAATGGAACAGCTCGGTATTGAGATGATGCGTGGCACCGTGATCGCGAAAATTGAGGCGAAAAATGTCCCAGCCATCGGCCAGCATGCGCGCGCCGGTCTGCAGCACATAGGTCGAATCGATGCTGCCTTCCCAGCCGTGGAACAGGATCAACAAACCGCGCGCCTTCTGGCGCACCTTCTGCCGCGTCACCGCACCGGAAAGACGCACGCCATCGCTCAACGTGAACGTGACGGCCTCGGCACCATCGTGCACCGCGGCGCGGGCGTGGCTGCGCTGCCACAGCCGGCGCATGCCGCTGGAAGAGAGCATGGTTTGCAGATGCCCGTTTCGCAGCACGCGTGGTGGCAGGAAATCCGATCCCCTCGGCGGCGTCATGCCGGGTCTTCCAACGCCTGTGCAATCTGTGCGCGGGCCTGCTCGGCCATGCGCTTGCGACCGTCCGGATGCACCGGCACGGGCTTGAGGAAATGCACCTCGGCATCCAGCGTCGGCTCGCCCATCAGGCGGATGACATTGGACAGAAAGCTCTCGCGTGGCCGGAACGCCACGTCCAGCCAGCGCTTGCCGCCGCGCGCATAGCGCAGCGCCACCGGCTGGATCGGTGATTCGGCATCGATCGCCGCCTGCAGGATGCGCGCATGGAACACGCGAAGATCGGCGCCGGAACTGGTGCCGCCCTCGGGAAACACCGCCACCGAGCGGCCACCGCGCATGCGATCGACCATCACCTGCATCACCGCCGCCAGCGAGTGGTTGGAGCCACGGCGATGGAAGATGGTGCCGCCGCGCGCCGCCATCCAGCCGACCACCGGCCAGCGTGCGATCTCGGCCTTGGCCACGAAACACGCCGCGCGCTGGGTATGCATCAGCTCGATATCCAGCCACGAGCTGTGGTTGCACACGAACAGCGTCGGGTCGTTCAGCGGCGTGCCGATGCGGCGCGCGCGGAAGCCGAAAATGCGCAGCAGGCCGGTCGACCACCAGCGGATGGTGCGATGCGCGAACGGTTCACGGCCCTTGTGCATCACCTTGCCGCCAAACAGCGTCAGCACAATGCCGCACAGGGCAATGCCCAGCAGCACGTGCACGAGCAGCAGAGGGATGCGATAGGCGTAACGCAGCGGTCGCAATGGATCACGCTTGTCGCGCACGGGGCCTGGGGTGTGAGTCGAAGCGTCCATAGAAGCTGCCAAGAGTAGCCGAGGCCGGTCCCTGACCGCTAGATGCACGCCCGCACGCGCGTGCCGATCAGGCGGCGTCGGGAGGCGCCAGCGACATCGATGGCGAGCGTTTTACCGTGCGCAACACAAAACTGGAGTTGACGTCGGCCACGCCCGCCGTGCGCAGCAACTGGTCGAGCAAGAAGCGCGAAAAATGCTCCAGGTCGCTCACATACACGTGCAACAGGTAATCCATGTCACCGGTCAGCGCATGGCAGGCGGCCACTTCGTCCCAGCCATTGGTCAGCTCGACGAAGCGCTCCACGGTGGCCGCATCGTGCTGCTTGAGCTGCACGCGCACGAAGGCCTGCAGGCCCAGCCCGATCGCCGCTGGGTCCACCTGCGCGGCATAGCCGGCAATCACGCCGGAGGCCTCCAGTCGCTGCACGCGGCGCAGGCACGCCGATGGCGAAAGACTGACCCTTTCGGCCAGCTCGGCGTTGGTGATCCGTCCATGCCGCTGCAGCATGGCAAGTATGCAGTGATCGGTGCGATCCATGGCCATTTCGAATATTCATGCGTCATATCGGCTTTTGAGCGCAATGATATTGCATGAATGCGGCTTAATCACGCAATCGCGCAACCACCTTGCGCGGCGATCACCGTAAGCTGGAAGGCCACCCGTTCCGCAGCCCGCAGCAGGAGGCGCGTCATGCAGATTCCCCGCAAAGTCGAACACCAGCAGACCGATCGCGGCACCATTCCGGTGTACGCCACCGGTGTGGTCGACCAGCCCTGGGATAGCTACAGCGCCACCGATCACCAGGTCTGGTCGCAGCTGTTCGCGCGCCAGCGCGAGGTGCTTCCCGGACGCGCCTGCCAGGAATTCATCGACAGCCAGAACGCGCTGCACATGAGCGCCGACGCGATTCCGAAATTCGCCGAACTCAACCCGATCCTGCGCCAGGCCACCGGCTGGGAACTGGTCGGCGTGGAAGGTCTGCTGCCCGAGTACACGTTTTTCGAGCACCTGGCCAACCGCCGCTTCCCGGTGACCTGGTGGATTCGCTCGCCCGATCAGATCGACTACATCTCCGAACCGGACCTGTTCCACGACCTGTTCGGCCATGTGCCGCTGCTGATGAACCCCATCTTCGCCGACTACATGGAAGCCTACGGACGTGGCGCCATGAAGGCACACGGCATCGGCGAGCAGGCGCTGCTGAACCTGACGCGCCTGTACTGGTACACGGTGGAATTTGGCCTGATCCGCACCGATGCGGGCCTTCGCATCTACGGTTCGGGCATCGTCAGCTCCAAGGGCGAGTCGATCTACAGCCTGGAGTCGGACGCGCCCAACCGCCTCGGTTTCGACCTGGAACGCATCATGCGCACCATGTACCGCATCGATACCTTCCAGCAGAGCTACTTCGTGATCGACAGCTTCGAGCAGCTGTTCGACGCCACGCGACCGGACTTTGCGCCGATCTACCAGCGCCTGGCCGAACTGGAGGACTTCCCCGCCCGCGCTGTGCGCGCCGACGACACCGTGTTCCACGAGGGCACGCGCGAAGGCTTCGCCACCGACGCCGACGCCTAACCTCCGGCGGCGGCCGCTTACGCCGCTTGATTCGATTCCAGCCAGCGCGCCCGCAAGACGCGCTCACAGGGTTGCGACACGGTGCGCGCCACCAGAGACCCCAAGCCCAAGGCCAGCGCCACCATGGGTACGTACCACAGGTAGCCTTCGGCCAGTGCCGAGCCCCATCGGTGATAAAGCCCCACCGCCGTGTAGACCACGAACATGTGGGTCAGATAGATCTCGTAACTCAAACGCCCACAAGCACGCAGCCAACCCAGCCCAGGCAACGGCCGTGAGGGCGTTGCCACGCCCAGGGCGCGCTCGTGCAGCCCGATGACCAGCATCGTGGTGGCCACGACCAAGGCCAGCATCACGCCCTGGCCCAGCCATGGCCACAGGCGATCGCCCCAGATCAGCAGCAGCGCCAGGATCACACCGCCCAGCCAAGCCAGCACGCGGCCACGGCGCACCGAACCGTCTAGCTGGGCCGCCAGCAGCGCGCCGCTGGCACCGCAGGCGATGGCGGCCATACCCGGCCAATAGGCCTTCTCCAGCCAAATTTCGTTGCCATGCGCGGCCAGCGCGCGGCCCCACGGCAAGGTCAAGGCGAGCAGCACCAGCACCACGCCCAGACGCCAGCGTCGTGCCAACCCCAGGCACACCAGCGGGAAGCCGAGATAGAACAGCTCCTCGATCGACAGCGACCACAGCACGTCCCAGTTGCCGGGCAGATAGCCGGTATGCGCCTCGTACCAGTTCAGGTACAGCCCCAGCGCCGAGGCCAGTGCGCCGCCCAGCGACTGTCCCGGTCGATGGATCACGAAATCCGGCACGCCGGCAAGATGCAGCCCACTCAGTACCACCAGCACCAGCAGCAACAATGGAACGATGCGGGCAAAACGGCGCGCGTAGAAAGCACGCAGTCGCACCGCGCCCGGCTCGCCCCAGCGGCGCAGAAGATTGGTGGTGATCAGGAAACCGGAGATCACGAAGAACATGTATACCGCCGGCAGGCCGTTGTAGATCACCGCTTTGAGCAGGCGCACCGGAAGCCACGCCGCCAGTGCGGTGTGCTGCAGCGGTATTCTCAAACCGATGTGGTTGCACAGCACCAGCACAATCGACACGCCGCGCAGCAGATCGATACCGCTGTTGCGTGCCAGCGCACGATGTGGAGTCGATGCCATTGGCCCGGTTTTCGTCGCTGAAACCACCAGTGTGCCGATCACGCATGCCATAGCCAACAAACTGCTAGGCTTGGCGCCGTTTTTTCGCGCCATACTCATGTCATGACCCAGCTGCCCGCCCACTGCACCGCCATCCGTGGCGCCGTGCTCACCTACACCGGCGACCCGTTTGTCGAGGGCATAGAGGCCACGCGCCGCTACGAAAGCGATGCGCTGGTGGTCGTCGCCGACGGGCGCATCGTTGCCTTTGGCCCGGCCGGTGAGGTGGCACCGCAGTTGCCGGCGGGCACGCCGATAGAACAACTGCCACCCCATCAGCTGCTCAGCGCCGGCTTTATCGATACCCACGTGCACTACCCGCAGCTGCCGATCATCGGCGCCTACGGCGAGCAGTTGCTGGACTGGTTGAACCAGTACACCTTCCCCGCCGAGGCCGCCTACGCCAACATCGAGCACGCGCGCGCCGTGGCGCACACCTATTTTGCCGAGAACCTTCGCAACGGCATTACCACCGCTGCCGTCTACGGCACCGTGCATCCGCAGTCGGTGGACGCGCTGCTGGAGGTATCCGAGGCGCACAACCTGCGCACCATCGCCGGCAAGGTGCTGATGGATCGCCACGCGCCGCCGGAGCTTTGCGACACCGCGCAGAGTGGCTACGACGACTCCAAGGCACTGATCGATCGCTGGCATGGTCGCGGCCGCCAGCTCTATGCGATCACCCCGCGCTTCGCGCCCAGCTGCTCGCCCGAGCAACTGGAAACGGCCGGCGCACTGTGGCGCGAGCGCCCGGACTGCTACGTGCAATCGCATCTTTCGGAAAACCTGGCCGAATGCGACTGGGTGGCGCAGCTGTTCCCACAGGCGGCCAACTATCTGGACGTGTACGACCGCTTCGGCCTAGTGGGACCGCGCGCGGTGTACGGCCACGGCATCCACTTGTCCGAGGGCGAACTGTGCCGCTGCCACGCCAGCCACACCGCCCTGGCCCATTGCCCGACCTCCAACCTGTTCCTGGGCAGCGGGCTGTTTCCCATGCATCAGGCCAAGCGCGCCGACCGCGCGCTACGCGTGGGCCTGGGCACGGACCTGGGCGCGGGCACCAGCTTCTCCATGCTGGTGACCCTCAACGAGGCCTACAAGGTGGCGCAGCTGCAAGGCCAACCGCTGTCGGCCGGGCACGCTTTCTACCTGGCCACGCGCGGCGGCGCGCAGGCGCTGCATCTGGAGGACACCGTCGGTTCCATCGCGGTGGGCATGGAAGCCGACCTGATCGCGCTGGACCTTCACTCCACGCCGATCATCGAGCACCGCATGCGCTACGCACGCGACCTGGACGAAGCGCTGTTCGTGCAGATGACCATGGGCGATGACCGCGCCGTGGCCGCGACCTGGGTCGCCGGCGAGAAGCGCTACACACGCACCCCGACTTAGGTCGCAGCCTCATTCGGGGCCCACCGCCTGCAGTGCTAGCATCAGCGACTTCCGCCGGAAGCGGCCGGCGCCGTCAGCCTGCATGCCATGAAGGTCGCCCTGTTCGTACCCTGCTTCATCAACGTGCTGTACCCGAAGGTGGGTATTGCCACGCTGGAGCTGCTGGAAAAACTGGGCTGCGAGGTGGTGGTGCCGCCGGACCAGACCTGCTGCGGCCAGCCCATGGCCACCGCCGGCTGCCATGACGATGCGGCCGCCGCCGAGGCGCTGTTTGTGGATAACTTTGCCGGCTTCGAGGCGATCATCGGCCCATCAGCCAGCTGTGTGCAGCACATTCGCAAACACTTGTTCGCCATCGCACAGACCGATGCCGTCAAACACGTGCGTGCGCACACGTTCGAGCTGGTCGAATTTGTCCACGATATCCTCGCCGTGCGTGATTTTCCGTGGGCCAGACTGGACAAGCTCATTGGCCTGCACAACAGCTGCAGCGCGCTGCGCAGCCTGGATCAGGCCGCCACCAGCGAGCTGCCCGAACAGCGCGTGTCCAAGGCGCGCACCCTGCTGGAAGGCGTGGCCGGTATCCGTTTTGCCGAGCCCAAGCGGCCCGACGAATGCTGCGGCTTCGGCGGCGTGTTTTCCGTTTTCGAGGAGGCCGTCTCGGTGCGCATGGGCCAGGACAAGGTCGCCGACCACGCCCAGGCCGGTGCCGAGCTGATCGTCTCGGCTGACACATCGTGCCTGATGCACCAGCAAGGCTGCGCACAACGCCAGGGACGCAGCATCGGCTTTGCACATATTGCCCAGGTGCTCAACGGAGACCTGTCATGAGCCGCGTCGATCACGCCGGCCATGCGCGCGAATTTCTTCGCGACGAGGCGCACCGGCAATTCCACGACCAGCGCCTGTGGGAACTGCGCGAAAAGCGCGACGCGCAGTCACGCGCGGTACCCGAGTGGGAGCGCCTGCGCGAGGCGGCTTCGGCGATCAAGACGCACACGCTGTCGCAGCTGGCCGACTATCTGGAACAGTTCGAAGCGGCCGCGCGCGCCAACGGCGTCACCGTGCACTGGGCACGCGATGGCACCGAGCACAACGCCATCGTGCACCGCCTGCTGGCCGCGGCCGGCGTCGATACCTTGGTCAAATCCAAATCGATGCTGATGGAGGAATGCGAGCTGCGCCCGTTCCTGGAAGCACGCGGCATCACGGTGATGGAAACCGATCTCGGTGAGCGCATCCAGCAGTTGGACAAGCAACCACCCAGCCACGTGGTAGTCCCCGCCGTGCACAAGCTGCGCGGTGATGTCTCCGAGGTATTTCATCACACACTGGGCACCGAGGCCGGCTGCGAGGATGTGCCGACGCTGGCGCGCGCGCAGCGCGAGCATACCCGGCCCTTCTACGCCCGCGCCCAGGCCGGCATGACCGGTGCCAACTTCCTGGTCGCCGAGACCGGCGCGGTGGTGGTGTGCACCAACGAGGGCAACGCGGATCTTTCGGCCAACGTGCCGCCGCTGCATATTGTTTCGGCCGGCATCGAGAAACTGATCCCGCGCCAGGCCGACCTGGGCCTGTTCGTGCGCCTGCTCTCGCGCAGCGCGCTGGGCTCGCCGATCACCCAGTACACCAGCCATTTCCGCGCTCCGCGCGAGGGTGGCGCCATGCATATCGTGCTGGTCGACAACGGCCGCAGCACGCGCCTGAAGCAGGACAGGTTCTGGTCCTCGCTCAAATGCATCCGCTGTGGTGCCTGCATGAACACCTGCCCGGTGTACCGGCGCAGCGGCGGCCTCAGCTACGGCGCGGTGTACCCGGGGCCGATCGGCGCGGTCATCGATCCGACCTTCAACCTGCACCGCTACAGCCAGCTGCCCTACGCCTCCACGCTCAACGGCAGCTGCACGCAGGTGTGTCCGGTGAAGATCAACCTGCACGAACAGATCTACGCCTGGCGCCAGGTGATCGCCGAAGCCGATGAGCTGCCGCCGGCGCGACGCCGCCTGATGCGCGTGCTCGGGCGCACCCTTGGCGACCCGGCACGCTTTCGTGCCGCGGTGCGCATCGGCGGTGCGCTGCGCCGCCGCCTGCCGCGTCTATTGCTGTACCTGCCGCTCAATACCTGGGGCCGCGGCCGCGAACTGCCGCCAATGCCCAAGGAAACCTTTCAAGAGTGGTACCGCCGCGAGCGCGGCAGGGATAAGCCATGAATGCACGCCAATCCATCCTCGCCGCACTGCGTGACAGCGGCCGCCAGCGCGGCACGCTGCCGGAACCGGCCGCGTTTGCCAGCGATCAAGACGCGAGCATGCAGGCATTCGCCAAGGCGCTGGAGGCCATGAACGGACAATGCATCGGCCCCATGCCACCGCAGCAAGCATTGGACACCTTGTTCCCGCAGGCAGCGCGGGTGGTCTCGGTGACACCGGAAGTACGCGGCCAGCGCAAGATCACCACGAACACCGATCCGCGTTCGCTGGAAGATGTCGAGGTCGCGGTGCTGCGCGCCCCCTTCGGCGTGGCCGAAACCGGCTCGGTATTCGTCAGCGAGAAAGTATTGGTGTGCAACGCGCTGGCCTACTACGCCCAGCACCTGCTGGTGCTGCTGGACCCGGCCCAACTGGTGGCCAGCATCCACGACGCCTATGCCCGGGACGAGTTTTCCGGCACCCGCTATGCCGCGCTGATCACCGGCCCCTCGGCTACCGCCGACATCGAAGGCGTGCTCGTGCGCGGCGCCCAGGGCCCGCGTTCGCTCAGCGTGTGCTGGTGCCCGACAAGCCAGGCCAGTTAGCGCGACTTGACGACTGCTGCGACGCGGCAAGACGTCGCATATTTGCTTGCAATTGACTGGCGTCAACCACGCTGCAGCGCCGCAGGTAGATGCTCCTCTCCGCGATTTCATCGACTCATAGATCGTTCGAGGAGTACCACCATGTTGAAAGTTCTTTCCGTCGCCGTGGCCGGTGTGCTGGCGCTGGGCGCGAGCACCGTGTCGCACGCGGCCGATGCCAATCCGTGGGTGTTCAAGTTTGGCGTACACACCGTGCAGCCCAAGTCCGACAACGGCCGCCTCGCTGGTGGCGCATTGAAAGCCGACGTCGGCAACGACACCAAGCCGACGTTGTCGCTGGAATACATGTTCACGCCGAACTGGGGGGTGGAAGTGCTGGGTGCACTGCCGTTCAAGCATGAACTCAAGCTCAATGGCGCCAAGGCCGGCACCTTCAAACACCTGCCGCCGACAGTCAGCGTGCAGTATCACTTCAACCCCAACGGCCAGATTTCACCGTTTGTCGGCGTGGGCCTGAACTACACCACCGTGTTCGACGAAAAGACCACCGGTCCACTGGCCGGCACCAAACTCTCGGTGGGCGATTCCTGGGGCGAGGCGCTGCACGTGGGTCTGGACTACAACTTCGCACCGCGCTGGCTGTTCACGGTCGACGCGCGCTGGATGAATATCGATGCCAAGGCCAAGGTCAATGGCGCCTCGGTGGGTACCGTGCACGTCGATCCGATGGTCTATGGCGTAGCGTTCGGTTATCGCTTCTAAAGCGCATATATCGCGCTTGAGTTCATGCGGCCCATGCCGCGTGACGGGCGTCGCCGGGGTGAGCAGCCGGCGGCGCCCGCTCTTTTATCCACAGAGGCATCCACACACATGCAGGCGCCTTTGCGGCGGAACGTGGTTTGAAATGGGCCGTAAAGGGTGTGGATCAACTCCAGCGCATGGCGGTCCATCCGTGGACATGGTGGCCATGCCAGGGTCGCGCCAAAGCGGTACAGGCTGTGGACACTTTCAATAAAATTTATTTTTATCAATGCCTTGAATAACAACCCCCAAGTGGATAAATACGTCCGCGCGGATGGCTCGGGGGCCTCAGAGGGCCGGGTGGATATCACCTTGGGTGATGTGGATAAGATCATAGGAAACTCAGGAGCGATCTCCCGACACGCCTTGTCGACGCACCCGTCGGCCGTTTTCCAGCACCTGGGCGATGCGCTCGCCGTCCCATCGGTAGACCAGGTGGCCGACGTCTCGACAGGATGTCACCAGGTCTGGATAGAACAGCGCCACGCAGACGCCACCCTGGCGACGCACGCTGTCATAAACGATGCCGTCACTGCCGGACTGGCGCAGCGCCTTTGCCAACGACCGGCTGGCATCGTAGCTGTCGGGCGCGTGCACTTCGGGCCAGCCGCTGCGCACATCGTGCAGGCGCGCGCGAATGCTCATGCGATAGCAGCGCATGCCGATGTCGATGGGCGGCTCGGCGGTCGCGGCGAGAAAACGCTGACGGTGGTAGATGGTTTCTTCGATCGCCGTTGGGCGGCCGTGCGCGGCGTACAACACGCCTTCCTCGCCACCGGCGAAGCGACTGCCCAACGGATTGATATGCGTGAACGCGGCCATCACCGGCGTGGTGCCGGGGCCACTGATGCGCCGCTCCGGAGCAATCAGGCGCAGCGCGCCCTGTTCTTCGCGCAGGCGCGGGTTGGTCATCGCCTCCAGTTCGAACACCGCTTCCAGGTCGGCCGGATCGGCAATGCGGTCGAACAGGCCAGCGGTGGGAAAACGGCTGGGCACCAGGCGATAGGCCTGATCCCAGGCCAGGCGTTTGCGCGGCGGAAGCTCACTCATCGCGGCATCAGGTGCAGATCAACGGAACATGGCCGGCAGCGTGGCGCTTGTGGATATCGCCGGCTGCGACGTCCGGCTCAGCCCCAGCCACCACGCTGCGCATCCAGGTAGCGGCGCACTTCGTAAAGGTCGACCACGTGCCCTGAAAGCATGCGATCGAGCGCGCTCTGGCCACCGAATGGCGCGGCCTGATTGGGCTTGTGCACCCAGGCATCGGCGCGCTCGGCCTCGGGGAAGAGAATCTGCAGATCCTTGTAGATGCCCAACAGATAGCTGATGCGTTCGAGCGTGTCGCGGGACGGCGCATCGGCGCCGGAAAGCCCGTCACTGCGCCGTTTCCAGCGCTTGAACGCGGCCACCGACGGCTCGCCGAGAAGACGGCGTTGCTGGGCCTCGTCCAGTTGCCAACGCTCGGCCAGGGCAAAGAAGGTGCGCAGCGCGGCGGGCGCCATGTCACCCAGGGGCGCACTGGCCGTTTGTACCGATACACCACTCATCGCGCCGCCTTCGTCGTTGGCCGAAGATGCTCCGATTCTAGCGCCATAACGGCACAGGGCCCACCGCGGATGAGACGGCAGGCCCTGTGGATAACTTGGTGGACAAATGCCTAGTGACTGGCTTGAGCGCCGCTATCGCTCGGCCATTTGGGTTCCGGCCCACCTTCGGCGATAAAGCGCTGGATGCGCTTTTTCAGCACCGGCAGCGGCACCGAGCCCATCGACAGAATGGTGTCGTGAAAATGCGCCAGATCGAACTTGTCACCCAGCGCCTTGTGCGCCTGGTCGCGCAGCTGGCGGATGGTCAGGTAACCAAGCTCGTAGGATAGCGCCTGTCCCGGCCAGCTGATGTAGCGGTCGACCTCGTTCTCGATTTCCGGCTTCGACAGCGCGGTGTTTTCCAGCATGTAGTTGACCGCCTGCTGACGCGTCCAGCCCATGTGGTGGATGCCGGTATCGACCACCAGGCGCACGGCACGCCACATCTGATAGCTCAGGAAGCCGAACTTCTGATAGTCGGTCTGGTAGATACCCATCTCGTTGCCCAGATATTCGCAGTACAGCGCCCAGCCCTCGCCGTAGGCGGAGATGTAGCTGTTGCTGCGAAACGCCGGCTGGCCCTTGGCTTCATCGGCCAGTTCCAGTTGCAGGGCATGACCGGGGTAGGACTCGTGCAGGGTCAGCGCCGGCATCGAATACAGCGGGCGCGCCTTCAGATCGTAGGTATTGACCAGGTACACATCCGGGCCGCCACGGCCGGAGGTGTAGTACGGCGCAATCGAGGCCGGCACCGGCTTGATGGTGAAGCGCTCGCGCGGCAGGTGGTCGAAGAACTTGCTCAGCTGGCCATCCACTTCCTTGGCGACCCAGGCGGTCTTGTCCAGAAGCTCCTGCGGCGTCTTGGCGTAGAAGCGCGGATCGGTGCGCAGGAAATGCAGGAAGTCGGCAAAACTGCCCTTGAAGCCGGTGTGGCGCATGGTCGCCACCATCTGCTTGTGAATCTTGGCGACCTGCTTCAATCCAATCTGGTGGATGGCATCGGGCGACAGGTCCAGCGTGGTGTACTCGCGAATCTGCTGACGATAGAACGCCTTGCCATCAGGCAGGTCCTCGGCGGCCAACGTGGTGCGCGCGTGCGGCACGTAGACGTTGTCGAAAAACGCCAGCAGCTTGGCGTAGGCCGGCACCACGTCCGCAGCGATCACCTGCTTGGCCTGAGCGCGCAACTGGCGCGCCGTGGCCGGATCGATGCTGTCACCCATGTGCTCGAACGGCTTGTAGAAGCGCACCTGGGTCGGATCGTTCTGGTCGGCCACCGAGGCGATGGACTTGTCGCGGCCCTTCAGCACCGCGCGCGGCACGCTGAAGCCGCGCTTCAGGCCGGCCCGCATGTTGGCGATCTGCTGATCGAAATAGGCCGGAAACTGCTTCAGCTTGGCCAGATAGTTGCGGTAATCGGCCGCGGTCTTGAGCGAGCTTTCGCCCAGCTGATAGTCGATATCGGACCAGAACGCCGAGTCGCTGTTGAACGGCATCTGCCAGGTCTTGAACTGCTGGTCGGCGATGAAGTTGCGGATCTGCTCGCGGTAGATGGCGTAATTGACCTGGTCGGCCTGATCGAGCTTGGCCGGGTCGATGCGCTTGAGGTTGGCCATCACCTGCTGCCAGTACACCAGGCGCTCGTGCTGCTGCTTGGCGCCGACGTTGTCCAGGCGGCCATTGTTCGGTTGCGCCTCGCCATTGGTGCTGACCGACGACTGCCCGGTACGCCAGGCCCACTCGCGCGTGTAGATGCGCTTGAAGGTCTGGTCGGCGTTGCCAGCGTGTGCCAGCGGCGCTACGCCCAGGGCCACCACCAGGCAGGCGCCAAGAATCGACTTCATGCAATGCTCTCCGCTGAAAAATGCTCTGGCGCATCATCGCAGAAGCCCTCGCGCCTGCCACAGGGCCGTTCGGCACCCTTGGGCGCAAGCCTACAAGCGTGGCGGCGGAATCTCCGGCCGCGCGGTGACATGCGCCAGATAGGCCGCCAGATCACGCCCGGGACATTCATCGTAAGTGGCGCCGGTCAGCTGCACGCCGGTGATGCGGTCGGGGCGGAAATTGCGAAAGGCCGCGCGCAGACGGCACCAGCCGCCCAGCGTCCACTTGCCACCCCAGAACGCCAGGCACAGCGGCTCGATCTCGCGCGTGCTGGTGGCGCCTTGCTGGTCGGCGTAGTCAAAGGCAATCACGGCGCGCGCCTCGATGGCGCCATGCAGGGTATCGATCATGGCCTGGTAACGGCGCTGCCAGTCATCGCTCCATGTTGGCGCGAAGATGCGCGTGCGCTCGGCGCGCTCGCGAAGCTCGGCCGGCATCACCGCCTGGATCTTCAGCATCGCCGATTGCGCGCCGGCGGCCAGCCGCGCACCGGCAAAGGCACGCGCGAACCGCGTGCTTACCACCAGCGCTTCCAGCTCGTCGGCGCTGAACATCAGTGGCGGCATGTCCGCGCCCTTGCGCAGCACGTAGCCGACCCCGGCTTCGCCTTCGATGGGTACCCCTGAGCGTTGCAGATCGGCCACATCGCGATACACCGTGCGCAGCGATACCTCCAGCGTCTGCGCCAGCTGCCGCGCCGGCAAGGCGGTGCGGCGCCCGCGCAGGGCATGGATGATGAGAAACAGGCGATCGGCACGACGCATGGATGACATGATCGCCGAAGCCGGCAGCGGCGGCGAGTGCGACGCTGCCGGCGTGTCTTTTAGCTGGCCGCTTCGGCCTCGGCTTCGTGCTGGGCAGCCAGTTCGGCGTCACGAGCCGCGGCGCGCTGCATGGCCTCGCGTGCAGCCACGCGCTCGACATAGCCCTGGATCAGCCGCGTGGCCGGCACCAGACCAAATTGCGTGGTCCAGCCCAGTGCGGTGCCCCACAGTACATCGGCGGCGGTGAAGCGCTCGCCCAGCAGCCACGGTCCCGGCGCCAGTTGTGCTTCCAGCGTGGCCAGCACCTGCTCGAACGTCCCGTAGGGCGACATCGCCGCCTTGCCGGGCTCGCGCTGCATGGCGCGATCGACCACCGCCGGCTCGAAGCTGGACCCGTAGAACACCAGCCAGCGCAGGTACGGTCCACGCAGCGGATCGCCGATGGCCGGCGCCAGACCGGCCTGCGGATACAGGTCGGCCAGGTAGATCATCACCGCCGGCTGCTCGGTAATCAGCGCCTCGCCGTGACGGATGGCCGGCACCTTGCCCATCGGGTTCACCGCCAGATAGTCCGGCTGGCGTTGCTCGCCGCGCTTCATGTTGATCAGGTGCAGATCGTAATCGGCGCCCAGTTCTTCCAGCAGTGCGAAGGTGCCGCTGGAACGGGTGTGCGGCGAGTGGAAAAAGGTGATGCGTGCGTTGTCGCTCATGGTGTCGTCCTCGGGGCCGGGCCCGTGCAGTGATGCGGTGCCGTGGAGTGTGCGCCGGTGCTGCTGACAGCGTGTTGTCAGCAGTATGCGCGCATCGCGGGCTTGGTTTGCCCCCTCGGCGTCGACGACAATGCGCGCCTACCTGCCAACGTGGAGCGCTGCATGAAGCCGATCACCCTGATCCAGTTGCTGATCGAGGAACGCCGGGCCGGACGCATCAATGCCGAGCTTAGCCTGTTGATCGAGGTGGTGGCGCGCGCCTGCAAGCGCATTGCGGTGGCCACCGGCAAGGGCGCGCTGGGCGGGGTGCTGGGCGAGGCCGGCACCGACAATGTGCAAGGCGAGGCGCAGAAGAAGCTGGATGTCATTTCCAATGAAATTCTGCTGGAGGCCAATGCCTGGGGTGGCCACCTGGCCGCCTGTGCCTCGGAAGAAATGGAAGATCCGCAGCCGATCCCCGATGCCTACCCCAAAGGCGGCCACCTGCTGTTGTTCGATCCGCTGGATGGCAGCTCCAATATCGACGTGAACATTTCCGTCGGCACCATCTTCTCGGTATTGCAGCGCCCGGCCGAGCATGGCGAGAACGTGGCGACCGAGGAATTCCTGCAACCAGGTTCTTGTCAGGTCGCCGCCGGCTACGTGGTGTACGGCCCCAGCACCGAACTGGTGCTTACCGTCGGCCACGGCACGCATGTGTTCACGCTGGACCGCGAGGTGGGTTCATTCCTGCTGACCGAGCGCGATGTGCGCATCCCCGAGAGCACCTCGGAATTTGCCGTCAACATGTCCAACCAGCGCCACTGGGAGGCGCCGATGCAGCGTTACATCGGTGATCTCCTGGCCGGCAAGGACGGCCCGCGTGAGCGCGATTTCAACATGCGCTGGGTCGGCTCGATGGTGGCCGACGTGCATCGCATCCTCACCCGTGGTGGCATTTTCAGCTATCCGCTGGATGCCAAGACCACATCCAAGGGCGGCAAGCTGCGGCTGATGTACGAAGCCAACCCGATGGCTTTCATTGTCGAGCAGGCCGGCGGCGCGGCCAGCACCGGTCGCCAGCGCATGCTCGATGTCGCGCCCACGGCACTGCATCAGCGCGTGCCAGTGTTCCTGGGCTCCAAGGACGAGGTGGAGACGGCGGTGCGCTATCACCAGGCGGACTGAATCTCGCTCAGGCGTCGTCGACCTTCTGACGGCGCAGCGTCTTGGTGACGCCACCCAGAATGCCGATACCGATCAGCACCACCACACCCACCACAATCCACTGCGCAGGGACATGGGCAAGGTAAGCGCCGTACGCCAGGCCGGCGGTAACCACCAGCATGCCGAACAGATAGATGGCAAATGAACTCATGGGCCGCTCTCTCCGTGTTGGACGATGGCAGTTCATGCTAGTGGTCTTGCCTGAACGGGCGGCAAGTGCGCGATTCAGGCTACCCGCCGCACGCTGGCTTTGGGCGGGCGCGAACGTGGCGCGGCGGCCTGCGCACGGGCCCGCTCGATCCAGTGCCAGCCACTTATCCACAGGCCATCCACGTCGGTGCCGTGGGCGCGGTTGAAGAATACAAACCGACGCTGATCACGATCAAGCAACACCAGACGGTTGCGCGGTGTCAGCCCGGCCTCGACCAGAGCCACGAACGCCGCCTCGCCGGCCAGTTGCGGCTGCGTGGCCAGCAGCGGTGCCAACAAGGTGTTGGCCAATTGCCAGCTATCGGAGCGACCGTGGGCATCGCTCGGCAGGCGCACCGTGCCGTTGTGCATCATCTCGAAGCGATCATCGATGCGGATCGGGTGCGTGTTGTCCAGCGAACAGGCACCGCGGGTGCGCTGGCGCAGATGCAGGCACAACTCGGCGCCTGCCAGCTGCGCCAGACGCTGTGCAATGGCCGCGACATCTACCTGACGATGCCGCTCGACAATGACGCGCCCGTCCGGCATCACGGCCATCAGGCCCCAGCCGTCACTGTTCAGCCGCGCCGCATCGGCAATCAGCGCAGAGGGAATATGGCCACCGGCCGGTTGATGAAAGATCACGCACATGGCCCGAGCATGGCGCAGCGCTCGGGCGCGCTGGAAATGGCCGCTGGCGATGACTTATGCCCAGATCGCCAGCGGCGCACCCATCAACCGGCCTGCGCGGCGATACCGTCGAGCTGGGCCAGCGCATCGTCCGGCAAGCGCAGCGACGCGGCTGCCAGGTTTTCCTCAAGGTGCGCCAGCGACGAGGTGCCGGGAATCAGCAGAATGTTCGGCGAGCGCGCCAACAGCCAGGCCAACGCCACCTGCATCGGCGTGGCCTCAAGCGATGCCGCCACGTCACTCAGCGTGTTCGACTGCAAGGGCGAGAATCCCCCGAGCGGGAAGAACGGCACATAGGCGGTGCCGGCGTCGGCCAGCGCGTCGATGAAGGCATCGTCGCTGCGGTGCGCCAGGTTGTAGTAGTTCTGCACGCAGACCACCTCGTCAATGGCGCGCGCCTCGCGCCATTGCGTGGCCGTGGCATTGGAAATGCCCAGATGCCGGATCAAGCCGCGTGCCTTGAGTTCGGCCAGGGCGGTGAAGCGCGCCTCCAGCGAATCTTCCGACGGCTGGCCGTGATTGTCGCCATCGCCCATCAGCCGCAGGTTGACCACATCGAGCACGTCCACGCCCAGGCGGCGCAGGTTGTCGTGCACGGCGCTGACCAGTTCCTGCGGCTGCTGCGCCGGTAACCAGGCGCCCTTCTCATCGCGGCGTGCGCCGACCTTGGTGACCAGGGTCAAGGCATCACCGTAAGGGTGCAGCGCCTCGCGGATCAGCTGGTTGGTGACATGCGGGCCGTAGAAATCGCTGGTGTCGATATGGTCGACGCCGGCCTCCACCGCTGCGCGCAATACCGCGCGCGCTGTGTCCGGGTCCTTGGGCGGACCGAACACGCCGGGGCCGGCCAGCTGCATGGCGCCGTAGCCCATGCGCTTGACCCGGCGCGTGCCCATGTCAAAGGTGCCGGTCTGGTTCAGGTCGCTCATGTATGTGCTCCGCAGGTGAGTGATGGAAGCCACCTTACGCGCCTGCTGGCTGTGCGATAAGCCAGGTTTTGTCGCACGGGTTGTGCGCAATATCGAACAGCCATCGACGCTACGGCTGCGGCCCAGGAGGAAAACGCTTGACGCGCACCCCAAGTGTATTGTTGTATTGATACACATGGATGCCTCGATCTTCACCATTCAGCCGAATGCGGCCGAGCCGATCTACCGCCAGCTGCTGGGACAGCTGGGGCGCATGATCGCCGGCGGCCAGCTGGCGCCGGGCGAACGCCTGCCCTCGGTGCGTGAAGTGGCCGGCCATCACGCCATCAACCCGATGACGGTGTCGCGCGCCTACGGGCTGGCCGAAAGCGAAGGCCTGCTCGAACGCCGCCGCGGTGTCGGCATGGTGGTGGCCACGCAGGCCGCGCCCGCCGCCGGGGATCAGGCGCGCATGGCGCTGCTGGAGCCGGCCGCGCGGGAACTGGTGCGTCAGGCACGCGAACTGGAACTGCCGATCGAATCGGTACTGAAACGGATTACGTCCTTGTGGGAGGGATGACATGCACGCCGCTTACGCCGCACAACCAAGCCACCCATCTACCGTCAACACACCACTTGAAGCGCGCGCGCTAAGCCACGCCTTCAGCGGCACCAACGCCCTGCTCGACATCAACCTGGCGCTGCCCGCCGGCAGCGTGCTGGGCCTGATCGGGCGCAACGGCGCCGGCAAGTCGACCCTGATCCGCGCCCTGCTGGGCCTGCTTGAGCCGCTGTCGGGCCAGGCCCGCGTGTTCGGCGAGCCGGCGCTGCAGCTGTCGGATGCGGCCAAGGCGCGTCTTTCCTACGTGCCGCAGCAGCCCGAGGCGCTGTCGTGGCTGAGCGCGGCGGAAATGTTCGAGTTCCTGTCGCGCTTTTATCCACGCTGGGACGGCGATTTCGCCAAACGCACGCTGGAGCGCTGGGGCATCGCGCCGAAGCGGGTGATGGCCAAGCTGTCGCCCGGCGAGCGCCAGCGCGTCGATCTGATCCGCGCGTTGGCCTCGCAACCGCAGCTGCTGGTGCTGGACGAGCCGGCCGCCGCACTGGACCCGGTGGCACGCCGCGAACTGCTGCGCGAGGTGGCGCTGCGTGCCGGTGAAGCCGGCGCCACGGTGTTGTTTTCCACGCATATTGTCTCCGACCTGGAGCGGGTGGCCTCGGACATTGCCTTCATGCACCAGGGCCGGCTGCTGATGCACTGCCCGGTGGATGACACCAAGGAGCGCTATGCCCGGCTGTGGTTGCCGGCCAACCAGTCGGCCGCGGCACCAGAAACAGCCCTGAGCCATCGTCGCCATGCCGATGGTTCGCTGAGCCTGGTGGTGCAGCGCGAGGGCGACGCCTGGCCGGCCGCCGCTTCGCTGCCCGGTGCACGGGTGGATGCACTGGGCCTGGAAGACCTGTTTGTCGAGGTGGCCGAGTAATGCACGGCGTTACCTGGATAGCGCCCTGGCGCGGCACGCATCGCGCCACCGCGATCATCGGCTCGATCATTCCGCTGCTGTGCGTGCTGATTACCGCAGGCCTGGCCATCTGGACACCCGCCGACAAACGGCCGGTGCCAGTGGCGATTATCGCCGGTGGCCTGACATTCCTCAGCGCTTTCGCGCTGGCGCCGGCGGCCTTGATGGCCCGCGACGCGGCCCGACTGCGGATACCGCAGATGGCGCGCAGTGTGGGGTTGAGCATGGCTGCGCTGGTTGCCGCACTGGCGCTGCTGGCGGCGTTGGTCTGGGGGCTGGCGGGCGCCGATGCCATCCATGCCGGCGTCGGTGTATTGGCCGGTCTGGCCATTGGCCTGGCCTGGGCGCTGCTGCCGCGCCAGTTGGGCTTGCTGTTTTGCTTCCTGCCGATCCTCATCAGTAGCGGCCTGTGGCATCGGCTGACGCCGGCCTGGGCTCTGGTCCATCCGCAAGCGGCCTCAGCGCTGGCCGTGATGGCGCTGCTGGCGGCGGTTACCGCAATGTGGCGCGGCTTCGTCCACGATCACCCACCGCTGCGCCGCTTCGGCACGCCGATGGTGGAAAACTTCAATAGCCGAACCCCTGGCTGGGCCGGCCAGTTCGACAACCAGAATCAGGCCCGCCAGTTGCGACGCACGCCGGACTGGCTGCGCGCGGCACCGGATTTGCGCCGCACCGGCCCGCCCCATGCCGAGCGCAGCGTGCGTGTGCTGTTGGGTCAGTGGTATGTGCCGATGCGTCTGGGCGATCGCTGCAAGCAGCTGCTGCCGCTGCTCGGTAGCGCGCTGGTGTTCGTGGTGGTGATGGGGCTGAGCCACCTGCATGAGGGCCATGGCGAGTCATGGACCTATATGGGCGTGATGTTCGTGGTCTGGTTCGGCAGCTTTGTGCCGTTCATGCTGGCCTTCAGCGTGCTTTCGCTGCTTTACGGGCGCTGGGCCCGTCGCAATGCCGAACGCAGTTTGCTGGCCCTGTTGCCCGGCATGGGCGACGCACCGGCGCTCAAGCGGGCCATGCTGCGCGCGGCGCTGCGTCCACCGCTGCGGTTTCTGGTCGGCCTGAGCGTGGTGCCGGTGATCATCGATCAGCTGACCGCGTCCGAGCGCATCGCCCTGCCCTTCATTCTCACCATCCAGGCCGGCACCGCACTGGCGCTGCTGGCCGGTGTGCTGACGATTTTCAGTGGTCGCCGTGTCGGCCCGTGGACGTTGGCGGTGATGGGTATCGTCGGCCTGGGCCTGGTGTTGGCCAGCCTGATGATGCCGCTATTCACACGCCATATGACGCCTGATCACACGCTGCTCGGCCATGCCCTGCTGGCGCTGGCCTGGGCCGTGCTGGCGACGTGGCTTGCTGTCCTTAGCTGGCGCGGCTGGAAAGCCTATCAGCGCCTGCCGCATCCGTGCATCACGGACTGACACGACATCAACGAGGGCCCATGGATGAACCGCCTGTGGATAAGTATGTGGATGACGCCCAAGCCTGGCGTTTCGCGACCCTTGCGCGCGGCGATGGGACATCGTCCGCTGCGCTGGCCGGGCGCCATCGGACTGGCGGCAGCCATGGTCAGCGCCTGGGCGCTTCAGTTGCGCGGTGAAACCGGCGGCATCTGGCTGGGCTTGATGATCGGCCTGGGCGCACTTGGCCGTGGCGTGGCTGACACCGGCGAGAGCGCCAACCACGAACCACCCTCGCCGCCACGCTCGCGTTGCAGGAGTCGCCCATGAAACCACCTTACCTTTGTGCACCATGGCGCTGCGTGGCACCGGGCGCACGCGCATTCACCGGCATCGTGATGGCACTGAGTATCGTCGGCGCCGCACTCACGCTGTTCTTCAGCGCGAAGGACGCCGCCAGCGGCGCCGCGGTGATACTGGCCATGGGGCTGCTCTTCAGCGGCATGCTGACCTGGGCGGGAGCGGCCAGCATGGCACGCGATGCCTGGCGCCTGCGTTTGCCGGGCACGGTGCGTGCCATCGAGCACGGCATCGTGGTCACCGTCATCGCGCTGCCGATATTGACGGCGGTGCTGTGGGCGGCGCTGGGCTTGCCCGCGTGGCTAGCAGCGAGCCTGGTGGCCGCCGGCCTGATCGTGGGCGCAAGCTGGGCACTGGCACCGCGTGGCATCACCCTGACTATGAGCTTTGCTCCGATGCTCGTTATCGCCCTGCATCAGCTGCGCTGGCTGCCCGCCCTATCTTCCATGCAGCTTGGGATCGTGCTGACGGTGCTGGCGCTGAGCCTGCTTGCGTTGTCCGTGGCTGCCTGGCGCGGCGTGGTGCGCGACCGGCCCGTGCTGGCCTGGCTGGGTCCACCCACCTTAATGGCGGTCGGCGTCGACTTCTCGATGGGAACATCGAGCTCGTCCCTGACCACGCAACGGCTGCGCCAGCAGTCGGCGCTGGCCACACGGCGACGCGCCCACCCGCAGCTCTCCCGTACCGGCCCATCGCAGCCTGTCGGCAACCTCTGTCTGCTGCTCGGTCCCGCCTCCATGCCGGTCAGCTTCACGCAACGCTTCAAGCTGCGTTCGCTGGGCATCATCAGTGGGGCGGTGCTTTACCTGTGGGTTGTGCTGGCGCCGCACACCTGGCGTGGGGTAGGCACCCTCGTCTCATTCATTGCGCTGTGGTTTGCCGGCCTGATCAGCCTGTTCATCGCGCTGGTTGTCGCCAGTCAGCTGCACCAGCGCTGGAAGCCAGGCAACCCCGAACGGCCATTGATGGCATTGACGCCGTCGCTGTCGCCGCCGCCCAGCACGCGGCGCCACCTGCTGGTCGCCACACTGCGCACCCCCTACGCAACGATCGCTCTGATCGCCATCGCTCAAGTGATGGCCGCTCTGCTGGCGGGCAATACACGGGTGTTGGTGGCTGGCGTGATCACCCAGGCGGCCATCGCGCTGGCTTTGCTGGCCGCTGTGATGAGTGTGCTGGGCCAGTGCAGGCCATCGCGCTGGATGACCTTGGTATGGATCAACCTGGGCTGCGTATTGACCTCGCTCAGCAGCTTTCTGCCGATGAGCTTTACCGGCGTTGCGAGCGCCACTGACCGCTGGATCATCCTCGGCCTTGGTGCCGGCTGGCTGCTGTTCGTCGCCATGTGCATGCATCTGATCCGACACGGCTGGCGGTGTTTCAACGCCCTGCCCAACCCGTGGACCATCGCCTTGGCGTCGTCTTTTGCACAGGTGTAAGGTTTTTGGCTTCACGCTCAAGCTGCGCGGCGCAGGCAGCTCCGGGGCCGATGGCTGGCGCCTTAAACGCAGCGAGAAACTCAAGGATGAAAATGAGCTTTGTATC
This sequence comes from Oleiagrimonas sp. C23AA, assembly GCF_011759385.1. Taxonomy (GTDB): domain Bacteria; phylum Pseudomonadota; class Gammaproteobacteria; order Xanthomonadales; family Rhodanobacteraceae; genus Oleiagrimonas. The sequence continues at coordinate 73,733 of NZ_JAARLY010000004.1, forward strand.
CAAACGCACGCTGTGCGACCGCTACGACCTGACCTGGGTGCAAGCCGAGGCGATCGTACGCCAGCAGGTGGCCCAGCGCCGGGTGCAGCGCGTCACCCTGCTGCTATGTGTGCCCTGCATCGCGCTGCTTCTGGTGGCGATGTTCGTGCTGCATGGACGATTCCTGGCACTGGGGCTGGTGCTGCTGAACACGGTTGCGCTATGTGCGCCACGACTGCTGGCCTTTCAGGGCATTCACGCCGAAGCGGCCCGACAGGCCGGACCGAGGGCAAAAGGCGCCAGCGCCGGCCTGGCGGGTAACGCTTCATAAGCCGCCGCTACCCCACCGTATCCGAACTGATGCATACCTATGGCCTGCCATGCGCGCAGGCCGAGGCCTTGATCGAGCGCCATGCTTGGCGCTATCGGCGTCAGCGGCGCGGCTGGCAACTGGCCTGGCTGCTTTGTTTACCGGTGGCGCCCATCGTCATTGACCTGTTGCACGATGCCCTGACCCGCGGCCTATGGCTTGCCTTGCAGCTGCTGCCTTTGGCGGCCATGGTCGGGTTGACGTTCGTGCCGCGCCTGGCCTGCGCCGAGGACATCTGGCGCGAGGCGGCGTCCGTCCGGGGCACCTCGGACGCACGCTGACCCGGCACCGGCGTTTACGCGCTATTGCCAAGTGTGCCCTTAAAGTGAATGCCTTCGCAGTCGGAGGGAGTCCTACGTGCCCGCATCCCGGACCTGGTCGCGTTACGCGCACATCGCCCATTTCATGATCAAGTACCGCAAGGCCGGCCTGTTCGACGGGCTGGACCTTGAGATCGAGGACACCCTGCTGGGCGCCGAGCACGGCTCGGTGCCACCGGGTAAGCCTGAGCAGTTTGTCGACGATCTGGAGGCGCTCGGCCCCACCTTCATCAAGATTGGCCAGGTGCTGTCGACACGACCGGACATGGTGCCGGCGCCGTACCTGAGCGCGCTCGAGCGCATGCAGGACAGCGTGGCGCCGGTGCCGGTGGAGCAGATCCGCAAGGTGATCGAGGACGAGCTGGGCGTGCGCATCAACCGTGCCTTTGCCTCGTTCGACGATGTACCGCTTGCCGCCGGTTCCATGGCGCAGGTGCACACAGCGGTGCTGCGCGATGGCACCGAGGTGGCGATCAAGGTACAGCGGCCCGGTATTGCCGAGACCATCCGCGAGGATCTGGGCATTCTTTCGCGCCTGGCCGGCGCCGCCGACCGCCTCACCGAAATGGGCCGCCGCTATGGATTTTCCGACTGGGTGCACGAGCTGCGCCGCAGTCTGGCCAACGAGATCGACTTCGAGATGGAGGCGGAGAACCTGCGTACCTTTGCCGAACGTCTGCGGCCGTATCCGCGTTTGTGCGTGCCGACGCCGTTTGCCGATCTGACCACCTCGCGCGTGCTGACCATGGAGCGCGTGCGCGGCGTCAAGGTGACGCAGATTCCGCCCGTGCAACGGCTGGAAAAATCGCTGACCGAGCACGCCAGCGAACTGCTGCGCGCGTATCTGGACCAGGTCTTCGTGCATGGTCTGGTGCACGCCGATCCGCACCCGGGCAACGTGCTGCTGAACGATGCCGATCAGCTGGCGCTGATCGATCTTGGCATGGTCGCCCGGCTGCCGCCGCGCACCCGTGGACAGGTGCTCAAGCTGATGCTGGGCGCCATCGACGGCAACGGCGAGCAGGTCTGCGAGATCAGCGAATCGCTGGGCACGGTGCTGGAGGATTTCCGCGCCGAGGACTACCGCCGCGAAGTGGCACAGCTGGTCTCCGGTTATGCCGGCATGCACCGCGGCGCGCACGCCTATTCGGAAGGCCGCATGATGCTGGAGCTGACCCGTGTCGGCGCCGCTTGTGGCCTGCGTCCGCCGCCGGAGTTGAGTCTGCTCGGCAAGACGCTGCTGAACCTGGAATCGGTGGTCGATGCGCTGGAGCCGGCGCTGAACGCGCGCGGGGTGGTCGAGCGGCATCTGCAAAAGGTGCTGCGACGCCAGGCTTTGCACGCCATGTCGCCGCCGAATCTGGCCAGCGAAATGCTGGACATGCAGGAACTGGCCCGGCACACGCCGCAGCACGTGGCCGCCATCTTGCGCACCCTGGCCGAAAATCGCATGCGCGTGCGCATCGACGGCCTGGAAGAATCGCGCATGATGGAAAACCTGCAGAAGATCGCCAACCGTATCGCCGCCGGCGTGATCGTGGCGGCGCTGGTGATCGGCGCGGCGCTGATGGGAAGCCATGTGCATGGACCGACCTGGTTCGGCTATCCGGCGCTGGCAGTGATCTTCCTGATTGTGGCCGCCTTGCTGGGCGTGGCGCTGGTGATCAGCTCACTGCGCCGCGATCGCGATGTACGCCAGCTGGCGCGCCGGCGGCGACCTTGATGTCACCCGCCTGGCCGCTTTGCCCGGCGATCGTGTGGCCGTGATGTGAGCCGGGTGTGTCGCACCTGTGGTGTCCGCACGTTTACTTATGCACAGGCTGTGCACAAAGCCCACCCGGGGGTGACGCAAATTCCGCGAAAAACATGAGCATTCACCCTTGGTTGGCCGGCGCGGCCCAGCATGGGGTCACTGGCCACGGGGGGACCGTGGCACGCAAGGGATCCAAGGGAGACACCCATGTTCACACGCAAGAGTCTCATCATCGCCCTGCTGGTGCTGGTGGCTTTCGCAGGCACCGCATTCACCATCGGCAGCGTGATTGCCGCCGATGCCACCAACGGCCTGGCCACCGCCAGCTTCGTACGCAAGGCCAGCGCCGATGGCACCGCCGAGGTGGAGTTGGCACAGATTGCCCTGCGCAATACGCAAGCGCCCGATGTGCGCGCGTTCGCCCAGCGCATGATCGATGATCACAGCGCGGCCAACCAAAAGCTTGCCGCGCTCGCGGCGCAGCGCAACTTGTCCACACCGCCGCCCAACGCCCAGGCGGAGAACCTGATCAACCGCTTGCAGGGTCTGCACGGCAAGGCGTTCGACAAGGCCTATGCCAGCGCCATGCTGAAAGACCACAAGAAGGCCGTGAAACTGTTCGAAAAAGCCTCGCGCGGCGTGGGTGACAAGCCGGTGCGCAATTTCGCCGCGCACACCCTGCCGACGCTTAAGCAGCACCTGGCCATGGCCAGGAAGCTGGAAAAAGCGCACGGCTAAGGCTAGCGCCCCAGGCGTCATCCCCAGACTTATCCACAAGGCCCGGCGCCGCGCCGGGCCTTGCTGTGTCTGGAGTCGTCACCCTCAGAAAAGCTCACCCTGCGGTGACGGCGGCCGCGGTGGCTGGAACAAATCGCAGCGCAGCCGGGTTTCGCGCGCGCGGCTCATGCCATGGCGGCGACAGGCCACGGCAAAGCGCTGGCGCAACAATTGGGCAAACGGGCCGGCGCCGCGCATGCGCTGGCCGAAGCGAGCGTCGTAGGTGCGCCCGCCGTGCATCTGCGACAGCACGCTGAGCACATGCGCCTTGCGCTGCGGCGCGTGCAGCTGAAGCCACTCGGCAAACAGCGCCTTCAGCTCATGCGGCAGGCGCAACACGGTGTATCCGGCCGAGCGCGCACCGGCCGCCGCGGCTCGCTCGATAATCCGCTCCATGTCGGTGTCGTTGAGTGCCGGAATCATCGGCGCGGTAAGCACGCCGGTGGGGATGCCGGCCGCGCTCAGGCGCTCGATGGCCTTCAGGCGCCGGTGCGGCGCGCTGGCGCGCGGTTCCAGCGCGGCGGCCAGCCGGTTATCCAGACTGGCGCAGGAAACCAGCACTAGTACCAGGCCGTCGCGCGCCAGGTCGGCCAGCAGGTCGATATCGCGCTCGACCAGGGCATTCTTGGTCACCAGCGTGCAAGGGTGGCGCGTCTGCACCATCACTTCCAGCAGCTGGCGGGTCAGCGTCAGGCGCTTTTCCAGCGGCTGGTAGGGGTCGGTATTGGAGCCGATGTTGATGGCGCTGCACCGATAGCCGGGCCGCGCCAGCTGCGCGCGCAGCACCTGGGCCGCATTGGTCTTGGCAAACAGCTTGGTCTCGAAATCCAGCCCCGGCGAAAGATTCAGATACGCATGCGAGGGTCGCGCGTAGCAATAAATGCAGCCCATGCTAATACGTACAGCGTCAAGTGTTCATCCGTATGTATCGGATTTTTCGATCAATTTTAGCGTTCTGCGGTACCGTGTTCATGAACATCTTTCCGACCGGACAACTTCGACAGCTGGCCGAGAAGGTCACCTCGAATAGATCAACGAAGCGAAAACCAGCCAATGCCCCGCCTCCGACTAATGTTCTTGCGACGACGCCATCTGCGACGACGCCATCCGCGCAGCCACTACTTCAACACACTGATGCTCCAAAGCACTCTTTTACCTAGGTCTTGGACCCCAATGGGTGTAACAGATTGGAGTCGTAACTATCCCTCGCCCCTGAGGTTGGGAGTCTTTTGAGCCGGAACTAGCCTTTGGTGCGATAGTCTGTCTCGCGGACAGCCATTTCCAAGGACGTGAACATGCCGGCCTCAGAAGACAAGAAGACAGCGCAGACCATTGAAGCGTGGATCAATGATCGCAGTGACTGGTTGCGTCGAGCTGCTTCAGAGTTTCTCGCGAATCGTCGAATGCCAACGCCTGGGGAAATCACAGCATTGGCGGCTCATTGTCTGGCGGAAGTCGAACAGAGATTGGAAGTGAAGTCTGCGCCCCTTGAGGACGGCGCCATTGAGACAGTTCCAGCCGGTGATGAGATCCGATTGCGGTCGGTTTCACGGGTCAAGGGCGTTAACGCGCTTCACTCTGACACGACTCTAGATATTGATCGAGGGAACGTCACCGTAATCTACGGTACCAATGGTAGTGGCAAGACGGGTTACGCGCGATTGATCAAAGAACTTTGCGGGGCTAGAGCGAAAGACGATCAACTCTACGGAAATGTGTTTAGCGGAGAGCAGACAGAGCCCGCGGCGAATATTGTCGTCGCGATAGATGGTAAGGATCGCCCTCCGATCCCGTGGACGCTAGGCGCTGGGCCAATTCGTAGTTTGGTATCAGCCGCACAAGTATTCGATACATCGGCAGCATCGCTCTTTACTGATAAATCAAACAAAGCGACGCATGAGCCGAGATCGATGCGGTTCGTCTCTGGGCTAATTGCGATCTCAGATCGTGTAGCCGATTCGCTACGCCAGCGGAAAGAGCAATTAACATCGAAGTTGCCGGCCATGCCCGGGGAGCATGCGGATACACCTGCGGTCGAGTTCTTTCAGAATTCGTCTAAGGCGACGCCCGAGCAAATTAGCGAAGCATGCACGCTCCCTGAGAACATCGATGAAGAGATCGCCGAACTGGAAGGAGCGCTTTCTGCTGAGGATCCGGCAGGAAGGATCGCGGGCCTAGCGACCGCCCTCCTGCGCAATGAGGGAATCCGTACGACATGCGCTGAATTGGCGGCAGGGCTAACCGATGCCGCGATTGTTGTATTGGCAAGGGTTCGCAGAGATGCGATCACGAAGCGAGCGGCTGCCACTGCCTTTGCCAGTGAGCTCTTCGAGGGCGTGCCCCTCGCGGGGGTAGGTGATGCAGTCTGGCGCGAGCTTTGGAGACACGCGAAGGACTATTCAGAAAAGGTCGCGTATATAGGGCGGGAGTACCCTGTGCTGGTCGATCAAGCTCGTTGCGTCTTGTGTCAGCAAGAGCTCAGCGACGAAGCGAGATCTCGTATGACCAGCTTCTATCAATATCTCGAGTGCGAGCTTGAGACTGCGGCGAAGACCGCAGAGCTTGCACTGGACGATGCGGTAACCGCCTTCGTGAAGGCCCCAGATGCGAACTTCTGGCCGTTAGTTGAGGCAGCAACCGGGCTCGCCGAAGACGTCCTGAAGCCTGTTCAGGATGCCTTGAAGGCCCGCTTCGGCGCGGCTGAGAAATCTGACGAACCTGCAGGCCTTCCTGCAATGGACTTTGCGCCGATCGTGAATGCGCTCGCGAAGGCGGATGAGCAACTTAAGCGTGATAGAGAAGCGCTGGTTGCAGTTGCTGGCGCACAAGGTCGGGAGCAAAAAGCTGCCCGTTTGAGAGTGCTGAAGGCACACAAGTGGCTCGCCGGCATTGAGCCCTCTTTACTAGAGGAGTGTGCGCGTCAAACTGCCCTCAAGTCGCTTGAAAGCGCAATAAGTCTTGCCTCCACTCATGCACTTACCAGGAAGGTCGGTGAAATCGCCAAAGATCACTTGGTAGGCGGTTACTTGGAACGCTTCAACGAGGAACTCACGCGACTGGGCGGAGGAACCGTTCGCGTGCAGTTGACCGCCAAGCCGGAGGGTAAGGGGCACTTCAGCTTTGCTCTTGAGCTCCGCGATGTAAAGGCCAAAGTCCAACCTCGTACGGTGCTCAGTGAAGGCGAGCAAAGAGCTGTGGCGCTAGCTTCCTTTCTTGCAGATGTCACGGGGGCATCCCGAGCAGCGCCGGTCATCTTTGACGATCCGATTTCATCCCTCGATCAAGACTTTGAGGAAAAGGTCGCTGCACGACTTGTGGAGCTTAGCCAAGCTCGCCAAGTCATCGTGTTCACGCATCGTCTATCGATGATGACGCTGCTGCAAGATGCCGCGAAAAAGATGGTGGAATTCGGTCAGCCTGTGGGCGTAGTAGTCCAGGTGATCGCCCGAACTGAGTCGGGCGCAGGTGTACCGTCGGAGATCGATATCTTTTCTCAAAAACCGAAAGCTGGCCTCAACAACTTGATACAAGGGATCGATGGTCTGGCGAAAGTCCCGGCGAATGTAGATCCGTATGCGCGCGCTGGACTTTGCAGCACCTTCCGTCTCTTCTTGGAAAAGATCGTTGAATATCACCTATGTGCGGACGTTATCGCTCGATATAGGAGAGATGTTCAGACCAAGAACAAAATTGCCAAGCTCGCTTTGGTGACGCCTGAAGATTGCCAACTTATAGACGAGATGATGTCGAAGTATTCTGGGTTCGTGCACTCGCAAGCCCAAGAGGCGCCATCAGAAGTTCCGAGCGCTCAGGGCCTTAAGGAAGACGTGCTGCGCGTCAAGACGTGGCTCGATGGCTTCGAACAGCGGGTTAAGGGGGCATTTCCTGCGAAGTAGCTGCTCCAGTGGATCGGTTGCCGTGGTCGTGTTTGACTGGGCACGGATGTCGACACGCCAAAGCTAGGCGCCACAGTAGGACCGGTCTGGGCTCTAAGGGTTAGATGCGGCCTGGCTTCGATGCAGGTGGATGTATTCCATCGCCCCACCGGCAGGCCCAGGGTGGACTTGGCGCCCGGTGGCTTGCTAGTTGCCAGTGTCACGAAGGTAGAAATTTGGCTGAGCTAATCCCCATAATGGTGTGATAGATCTACGGCCAAGTGGAGTTCCCAGGATTGCGTGGACACTTTTGGAGAAAGTAACGAAATCGCTGGAGGTGACAAGTGGCCAAGCGCTCTGGAAGCAGCGTCGTTCGGCGAAAGTACGAGTTCATCAAATCGAAGCAGAAAGAGCATAACGTCAGGATGATGTGCCGTTTGCTGGGTGTGGCCCCCCAGCGGATACTACGCATGCCTCAACAATCCGCTCTCCGACGGGGCTCGGGAGGACAAGCGCCTGCTCCGTCTGATCCGAGCATCATTCAATGCGAGCCAGGGTGTTTACGGTGCACCGCGCGTCTTTCTTGATCTTCGGGAAGCTGGCGAGACATGCAGCAAGCATCGTGTCGCACGATTGATGCGCGAAAACAATTTGCGCGCGAAGCGCGGCTATCGCACTCGTCGTTATGTCGCAGGAGGGAAGTCAGTCGAGCTGATCCCGAACCTCTTCAAGCGCAACTTTGATGTCTCACAGCCCAATCGCATCTGGGTCACCGACATCACGTATATCCGGACCTGGCAAGGCTGGCTCTACTTGGCCGTTGTGCTGGAGCTCTTCTCACGAAAGGTGATCGGTTGGGCTACCCGTCAGACCATCAATCGTGAACTCGTGCTGGACGCTATGTTGATGGCAGTTCGCCAGCGCCAGCCGGACGACACCATCGTGCACTCAGATCAAGGATCACAGTATGGCATCGACGACTGGCGGCGCTTCTTTCGGTCGAATGGCCTGCGACCAAGCATGAGCCGACGAGGAAACTGCTGGGACAATGCTGTGGCAGAGTCCTTCTTCTCGAGCCTGAAGAAGGAGCTCGTTAAGAAGCGCATTTACAACACGCGCCAGCAAGCCACCGACGATATCGGCGACTATATCGAGAACTTTTACAATCGGACGCGTCGGCATCAGCACCTGGCTGGTGTCAGTCCCGAGCAGTTCGAGGCGGCGGCACAGCAATAGTGATTTGTGTGCCCACGGAATCCTAGGAACTCCAGCTTACCAAAGTGAGTGCAATGCTCGTCAGCCATTACCTAGACACGCCCGAGTCGCCGTTCCTGTCTCCGCTGAAGGTCGCAACCACCCTGTCTCTTCAGTTGCAGGACTTGGCTGACAGCGCCCATGTCCATCGAAATGCCTTGGCCGCTCGGCCGCATTCACCAAAAGTCCAGGCACTCCTCAGGTCCATCCTGCGCGTGGTGTCTGCTACCACGGAAGTGTTCGGCGATCAGGACATTGCGCTAACCTGGATACGCAACGAGCCTGTGCCGGCGTTCCGGCACAAGACCGCGCTCGATCTCGTGCTAGAAGGACGTGCAGAAGACGTGGTGTTCTACTTGGAGTCGGTCTCAGGCGGCTTCGTCGGATAGCCGCGCAGGTTTTCTCTCCGTTTCCTCGAATAGCTGCTCACTCGAGGTCGGTAGTTACCTCCTCTTTCGACACACGTCTGACCTATGAGTCGGCTGAGTCTAAGGCACGTCCCGATTCTTCCACTTTTTGCTGACTGTTGAAGGGCAGTGTACGTCGGGGCCTTAGTGCTTTAGTTTCCACTGGGGATCGGCTTGTGCTTTCGCGTAGGCGCTGCTCAACAGCTCAGTATTGGTCATGCTGTCCACGGGTAGTCGGTTGATCTGCTGCTGCACAAGCTTGAGGTTGTTGCCCACCTCTATGTCTGGATGGAGATACTCAAAATTGGCTTCGTCCCGCTTCCAGTTGGCTCTTCCCTTAGCGATTTGGTAAGCGGGAAGTGTCGGTTCGGCGTCAATCTCTCGCCCGAAGGCTGGGATTTTTGGCGGCGTGGAGACAGCAGCTGATGAGTAGGCCTTGCTCACCACGCCAGATTGAGTTTCGTGAGTATTTCCACTTAGTCCTTGCCCGCGAAGAAGAACGAAGAACATGACCTGAAGGAGGATCAAGTAGACCCCCGGAGATCGAAATTTTCCCACGGCGGCGATGATGAGAGGAATGATTGCAATGGCAATCGATGTTCCGGCAGCCGCAGCAATCCATGCGGTGATGGACAGAACGCCGTCATGTGGTGCTCCCTCCACCAATAGCCTTGAAAGGCACCCAGCTGACAGGGTCAGCAGTACGTTGCCGATCCACGTTGCTTTGATGTCACGCGGTACTAGATGCGCCGAGGCACCCGTTGGAACTTTCCAGGCCATGCTCACCCTTCGCCATTAGTCCATTAATGGCACGAGCCTAATGCCATGGAGCCTGGAAACTCCACCACCAGTGGGACCCTGGATAGGGTGCCGAGCGGAAGGCCCATAATCAGACCGGTTACCAGAAGCCGCCCATGAAGCAGCGCAGCGTGCATCAGTGTAGAGGTGATGCGCGTTGCGCTGTGTGCGTCATGGTATCGGCAGTGAGATGGGCGTTGACTTGATCATTTGGCTAAGCGCAGGGAAAGGATCTACGCCGGTCCACTCGGTGAGCTGCGAGATGGAGACCACTTGGCAGATTGCGGCATTATCATCTGAGCACACCCAGGCGGCAGCCCCTACGCCGGGCTCGTAAACGGCTTTCCAAGTGTAGTCAGGAACGATGACATGGTCCGTACCAATCGTCTTTGGATTGGAGGATGCGAACATCGGCCCACTGACCACGTAAACAGAACCATACTGCTTGGCCATATCCCGGGTGTGCACTTCGATCTTCTCCCACTCTCCACGGTTGAGCGTGGGGGTCTGCGGGACGACGTTTTCCATCGAGAACGTCTCCTTCTCAGCCGCAGGACTACCCGGGTCCGCCGCCGGTGCCATGTGCCCTCGGTCGTAACCGCTGTTGGTGTAGTCAGCGCTTGATCCCCTGTCCGCATCCGGGATGTTGTGATCCTGGTGCCAAGAGCCGGTCCGGGAAAACGCCTCGTTCGCCTCCACATTGGCTGCGGTCAGGTACTCGGCTGAATACAGGTCACCCATTGTTTGCCCTGACGCCTCGAGCACATAGTCGGTGTAGCAGACTTGGGTCGTTCGCGCTGTCAGGTTTGCGGGTAGAGTCGGCGGCTGCCCTCCGACGAAAAATTGTGGACACGCCGTAGCGGCTAGGGCGACGTGAATCGAACCTAGGGCCATGAGCCCGACGAGAAGGCAATTCCTCACTTTCATGTTTTTCCCCATCCAACGATCGCCTTGGATGATCCGTGGAATCCATGACAACGGGGATGGGTCACTGCTCAATTTAGGCATCTCAAATGGGGCGGCATCATAACTGCGACGCCGTTCTCACCTCGCGAGCCAGCGTGCCTCTCAACTTATTGGAGCGACCAACTCCTGCCCTTGGTTCCGTGGCGCCCCTATCTTCTTGCTCACCGGGTAGTACTCAAGCGAGGCTTCAGGCAACTGCTGGAGCAGTGCGCGTGCGTCGTCGGGTGTTCCATCGATCCATGCGCACAGGCGATCGGGAGGCAGGATGACTGGCTGCCGGTCGTGGATGTTTCCAGAGACTACGCCGGCGGCGCCAGTAAGCACGGCGAATGTGCGCACCCCCTCGGCACTCTCATCACCCTTCGGTCGCCAGGCTTCCCAGATACCGGCGCACAGGAGCACGGTTCGGTCAGGTGCATGGATGAAGTACGGCTGCTTTCCATTGTCGAGCTGCTTCCATTCGAAGTAGCCGGACATGGGCACGATGCACCGGCGCTTTTTGAAGGCAGCGCGGAACATCGGCTTTTCGGCCACCGTCTCCATGCGGGCATTGATGCCTGCGCTGGCGATCTTGGTGTCCTTGGCCCAGCTTGGCACCAACCCCCAACGGAGGCCTTTGACTTCGAGCCTGGCATCCGCGTTGCGCGCCATGACGGCAGCCGTCATGGTCGGCGCGATGTTGTACTGTGGCTCGCGCTGGTTGAGTGCTTCGGCCAGGTCAAGCTGCGGATCCATGTCGCGCAACGCGGCTTCGGCCTCGGGCGATAGATCGATAGGTGCGTAGCGTGCAAACCGGCCGCACATGGAGTCCTCCGGTATCTCTTGCCATGAGACGGGAGCGGCGTATCTTGATTATCTGCCTTAATATCAAGATTGCCTTATGTCCCAGAGCTCATCATCGCACGGCGGCGCCAGACCCGGAGCCGGCCGGCCCAAGCAGGAACCCTCCAAACGCATCAGCGTCCCGGAAAGCCAAGTGCCAACGGTGCTGGCATATCTCGATGCCTACCGGCAGCCCACACGCGCCGGTGACCCCGTACCTGTCTCGTCGAGCCCAACCACCTTGGCGCTGCCGGCCTTCGCACACAATGTGCCAGCGGGCTTCCCGTCCCCAGCCGACGATTACCGCGATGACGAAATCGACCTGAATCGCGAGATGGTGCTGCAGGGCCACGAAGCGGCCACGTTTGTGCTGCGCGTCAGTGGCTGGTCCATGATGGGCGCCGGCATTCTGGACGGTGATCGCATCGTTGTTGACCGAGCGCTCAATCCTCAGCATGGCGACATCGTGGTGGCCATCGTCAACAACGAGCTCACCATCAAGCGTCTTGGCCGCGTCGAGGGCAAGCTCGCCCTCATCCCCGAAAATCCGCACTTCCAGCCCCTGGTGCTGGATGAAGGTGACACGATGGAAATATGGGGTGTTGTGGTCAGCAGCCTGCGCACGTTCAAACGAGGTGGCTGATGTCTGCCTCTCGACGCATTGCGCTGGTCGATGCCAACAGCTTCTACTGCTCTTGCGAGCGAGTGTTTCGGCCTGACCTTGATCGCGGCGCCGCCGTCGTAGTGCTGTCCAACAACGACGGCTGCGTGGTGGCCCGATCAGCGGAAGCCAAATCGCTAGGCATCCCTATGGGTCAACCGTGGTACATGCTGCGTGATGAGGCGCGAAGGAAGCGCTGGCCTGTAGTGGCCTTTTCCAGTAACTACACGCTTTATGGAGACATGTCGGCACGCTTCATGTCGGTTCTTGCGCAGTTTGTGGCGCCGCAGGACGTCGAGCAATACTCCATCGACGAGTGCTTTCTGGACTTTACTCACCACCGCGTCGACCTCGCCGCTACCGGCCGCCAAATCCGTGATCGCGTCAAGCAATGGACAGGCCTGCCGGTGTGTGTGGGTTATGGCGCCACGAAGACGCTGGCCAAGCTCGCCAACCATTGCGCGAAAAAACAGCCGCAGTGGTCTGGTATCTGTGATCTCACGGGACTTTCCAACGCTGAACTGTCCGCCGTGCTGGCCAGCGTTAAGGTGCAGGATGTCTGGGGCATTGGCCGTAAATTGGCCGAGTCACTTATCCGTGGTGGGATCACTACCGCGGAGCAACTGCGCCAGGCGGATGCCAGGCGTATCCGTGAGCGTTTCAATGTCGTTGTCGAGCGAACAGTGGCTGAGCTACAGGGGATTCCCTGCTTGGCATGGGAGACGGAGCCGCCGGCTAAGCAGCAGATCATCGCGTCCCGTAGCTTCGGTGCGCCGCTCTACACGCTTGATGAGCTGCGCGAGCCCATCCATATGCATGCTGGACGCGCGGCGGAAAAGTTGCGGGCACAAGGATCAGTCGCTGGAAGGGTCGGGGTGTGGATAGAAACCAACCGCTTCCGCGCTCAAGACGCGCAATACTCCCCTACTCGCTCCGTTCGGCTGCCCACGGCGACAGCAGACAGTGCAGACATTGCGGCCTGGGCGTCGCACGTGCTGAAGAGCATCTGGCGAGATGGGTACCGCTATGTGAAAGCTGGGGTCATGCTGGACGAATTGCGGCCGGCAGGCATGGCACAAGGCACATTGTTCGACCCAGCCCCGGCAGGGCTCGACTCAAGCCGAGGTGAGCTTATGGAGCTGCTAGACAAGGTGAACGACAAATGGGGCCGCAATGCGATGGGCATTGGGCACGCCGGCGTGCGCGCTGCACGTAGCTGGGATATGCAGCGAGGCATGATGAGCCCGCGCTATACAACAGCTTGGTCAGAGCTAAGAGCCGTGGAGTAACCCGCCGCCGTGCCGCCAGGACTGGTCCATACCTGGCCAAAGCGGTTCCGTCGGCATGCCCGGCGGCGGGTGATCACATTGTCGTACTAACGAGGTGGCAGTTCTGTCAGCGTGGGCTGACAAAGGACGAAGGCCAGCGTCCGATGTGCCAGCCCTCTTCAACCGACAAGATGCATCAGGAATTAGACGCGTGCTGAGTTGATCGAGGACACCGAGAGGTCTTAAAAATGGAACGAATCAATCCCGAATACTCAGATCAATTTTTCATGATCTGTTCGGCGAACGTGCTGAGCGACGATCAGATCTGGAATACCCGGCTCGTGAGGCCGCTCCGTGTCCTGCCAAGCTCAAGCTAATTCACTCGCATCTACCCTACGATCACGTTTCGACCGCCCCCGCGGTGCAGCACGCCTAGGTACATGGCAATCGGCGGCTCCCGTCGCTCGGGGGCGCACCGCGCATAGAAGTCAGGCGACCGTTCTGGCTGAGGAGGTCGTGCCCTTGACCTGAAAGGTATGGCTTAGCTTCGTCGCTTCGCGACCTGAGACTCAATCACCCCGCAAAGTCGGCACTTGGTGGGGCAAATCCGCATAATGGCGAGGTTTATAGACCGCCAAGACCATAGGCACGCATGAACGCAGTTGAGATCGAAGAAGCTCTGTCAGAACTGGCTATCCAACCCTTTGACCCGGTTGAGTTTCCCTATTCATTTCTGGCGGCGCTGGACAACAAGGAAGTTACCCTCAAACGCCTGCGGAAAGGGGATACCAACGCCTCGGATGTCCCGGGTGGCGTTCTGCAGCGCAATAAGATCCATCTGGCGGTATGCCCGAAAGGTGAGGTTCCACAGACCCTCCAATTGCTTCGAAATAGCCCCAAGACCAGTCAAGCCAAGGCCAAGTTTATTCTGGCGACTGATGGTGTGACCCTCGAAGCGGAAGATCTCACCAGCGGAGAGCCCCTGGCGAGTGAGTTCGACAAGTTCGCAGAGCATTTCGGCTTCTTCCTGCCGTTGGCCGGCATCTCCACGGTCAAGGAGATCAAGGACAACCCGATCGATGTGCGCGCGACAGGGCGCCTGAACAAGCTCTACGTCGAGTTGCTCCAGAACAACAAGGCCTGGGCCAAGGCCGAGCGCCGCCACGACATGAACCACTTCATGGCGCGCCTCGTGTTCTGCTTCTTTGCCGAGGACACGGACATTTTCCCTGGTGCCGGTCTCTTCACCCGCACCATCAGCCAGATGACCGAGCCCGATGGCTCCAACACAGACGAGGTGTTGGAAATCATCTTCCGCGCGATGAACGTGAAACACGGCGAGCGCGAAGCAGCCGCGATCCCGAGCTGGGCCGCCACATTCCCCTACGTCAATGGCGGGCTCTTTTCGGGAAGTACCGCAGTCCCCCTGTTCACTCGAACCGCACGCTCGTATCTGATCCGAGCCGGTGAACTCGACTGGAAGGAGATCAATCCCGACATCTTCGGTTCGATGATCCAGGCCGTCGCCGACGACGAGGAGCGTGGTTCACTGGGCATGCACTACACCAGCGTGCCGAACATTCTGAAGGTGCTCAACCCACTCTTCCTTGACGACTTGCGCGCCCAGCTGGAAGCGGCCGGTGACAACAAGATCAAGCTGCTTAACCTTCGCAAGCGGATGTCACGCATCCGAGTCTTCGATCCAGCGTGCGGGAGCGGCAACTTCTTGGTCATCGCCTACAAGCAGATGCGGGAGATCGAGTGGGAGATCAACAATCGGCGGGGCGAGCCCAACCTTAGGAGCGAGATTCCGCTGACAAACTTCCGGGGCATCGAGCTACACGACTTCCCTGCCGAGATTGCGCGCCTGGCGCTCATCATCGCCGAATTCCAGTGCGATGTGCTCTACCGAGGGCAGAAGGAGGCACTGGCTGCCATGCTCCCGCTCGACGCGCAGAACTGGATCACCTGTGGCAATGCTTTGCGGTTGGATTGGCTCTCGCTGTGCCCGCCCACGGGCAGTGGGGTGAAGATGGCTGCAAACGATCTTTTTGAAAAGCCTCTGGATCAAGCTGAGATCGATTTCGAAAATGAAGGTGGGGAGACGTTTATCTGCGGCAACCCTCCCTACCTTGGGTCACGGGATCAAAAGGACGCACAAAAGTCAGACTTGTCTTTAATTCTTGAAAAGAGGATTAAGAATTGGAAATCTCTTGACTATGTTTCTGGCTGGTTCATGAAAGCAGCTGATTATATTTCCTGCACAAAGTCGACGGCAGCATTTGTCTCTACGAACTCAATATGCCAAGGATTGCAGGTTCCCATCCTATGGCCTGAGATTCTCAGATCTGGCTGCCATATCGAATTCGCTCATACATCTTTCAGATGGTCAAATTTGGCCAAGCGCAATGCAGGTGTAACCGTCGTTATCGTAGGGTTAGAAAATAATGCGCGAAATCTGAAGCGACTGTTTTCCCTTGATGACGAAGGAAACGTGATTGAGAGGCAGTGTTCAGAGATCAATCCGTATCTTTCTGCTGGTGAAAGTGTCATCGTCGAAAAATCCTCAAAGGTCTTGTGCTCACAGAGCGACATGACTTTTGGCAACACTCCGATTGATGGGGGACATCTATTGATGTCTCGGGGGGAGTTGGATGAGTTGAATCTCAGCAATGAACAGCAGGCAAAATTTGTAAGGCGCATTTATGGATCTGCTGAGTTCATCCGAGGACTAGAGCGTTACTGCCTATGGATTGAAGATAAACATCTTGAGGAAGCGCAATCCATTCCTTCGATCGCAAATCGAATTAAGAATGTTCGCGACCTTCGAGTGAAGGGTGGGAAGACTGCTAGAGGTATTTCAAATAGATCACACCAATTCCAAAGAATGTTTTGTGGCCTTAAATCTACCCTAATTGTTCCCAGCGTCTCTTCCGAGTCTCGCGAATACTTGCCGTGCGGATACATTACTAATGGAAGCGTAGTCTCTAATCTGGCTTTTGCATTATTCGATGCCCCGCTTTGGAACATGGCACTGATTGTGTCGCGGTTACACATGGCTTGGATTGCCGCGGTGTGCGGAAAGCTGGAGACGCGCTACAGATATTCCAATACCCTAGGCTGGAACACCTTCCCTGTTCCCACGCTCACCGAGCAAAACAAGGCTGATCTAACGCGCTGTGCCGAGGACATCCTCATGGCCCGCGAAGCGCACTTCCCCGCGACCATTGCGGATCTCTATGACCCCGATGAAATGCCTCAGAATTTGAAACGGGCTCATGAGAGGAATGACGAAGTGCTGGAGCGCATCTACATCGGACGACGCTTCCGCAACGACACCGAGCGGCTTGAGAAGTTGTTCGATCTCTACACCAAGATGACGGCGGCAAAGGCAATGCCGAAGAAGGGGGCGAAAGCCAAATGAGCATGGACAGCAACCCGACCAACCACTACACCGTCCCCTCGGTGTCGATCGCCACGGCGCGCACGGGCGCATCCAGCAAGCTCAACGCGTTGGGCATGCGTCCGATGCAGGAGCGCGCCTACGCCAAGCGGGGTGAACAGTATCTATTGATCAAGTCCCCGCCTGCCTCGGGTAAGTCGCGAGCGCTGATGTTCATCGCCTTGGACAAGCTCCACAACCAGGGACTCAAGCAGGCGATCATCGTGGTGCCCGAGCGCTCAATTGGCGGGAGTTTCGCTGACGAAAAGCTGACGGATCACGGGTTCTGGGCAGACTGGGTGGTGCCGCCTCAGCGCAACCTCTGTAACGCCCCGGGCGACGACAACGGCAAGGTCGCCCCGTCCAAGGTCAGGGCCGTCGGTGAATTCTTGGCAAGTTCGGACCAGGTGCTCGTTTGCACCCATGCGACTTTCCGCTTCGCTGTGGACGAATTTGGGATCGACGCGTTCGACGGACGGCTCATCGCGGTCGACGAATTCCACCATGTCAGCAGCAACCCGGACAACAAGCTCGGTAGCCAACTGGGTCAGCTTATCGCGCGTGACCAGGTCCACGTGGTCGCGATGACCGGCTCCTACTTCCGTGGCGACACGGTCACTGTGCTCTCCCCCGAGGATGAGGCCCGGTTCGAGACCGTGTCCTATACCTACTACGAGCAGCTCAACGGCTACACGTATCTCAAGTCTCTGGACATCGGTTACTTCTTCTACACCGGGCGCTACCTCGACGCGATCATGAAGGTGTTGGATCCGTCGAAGAAGACCATCGTCCACATCCCGAACGTCAACGCTCGAGAGAGCCTCAAGGACAAGCACAAAGAGGTGGATGAAATCCTTGAAGCGCTGGGCGAGTGGATGGGCCGGGATGAAACCACCGGCTTCCATCTGATCAAACTGAAGGATGGACGGACGCTTAAGGTGGCCGACCTCGTCGATGACAGCGACCCAGCCCAGCGTTCGAAGATCCTTGCTGCGTTGAAGGATCCAAGCCAGAAAGAAAACCGGGACAACGTCGACGTCATCATTGCGCTGGGGATGGCGAAGGAAGGCTTCGACTGGATTTGGTGTGAGCACGCCCTGACGATTGGTTACCGCAGCAGCTTGACCGAGATTGTGCAGATCATCGGACGCGCCACCCGTGACGCGCCAGGCAAGGAGCGGGCCGCATTCACCAATCTGATTGCTGAACCCGCCGCGGACGAAGACGTGGTGGTGGACGCGGTCAATGACACCCTCAAGGCGATTGCCGCCAGCCTGCTGATGGAGCAGGTTTTGGCGCCTCGCTTCGAGTTCACGCCCAAGAACCAGGGCCCCAAGGATGACTTCGATTACGGCCAGGGCGGCTACCAGGAAGGTAAGCCCAACGTTGGCATCAACACCAAGACCGGAGCGGTGCATGTCGAGATCAATGGCCTGGCGATGCCCAAATCCGATGAAGCGGCGAGGATCTGCAAGGAGGACCTGAACGAGGTCATCACCTCGTTCATCCAGGACAAGCCCACTCTGGAGAAGGGGTTGTTCGACAAGGAAAACACCCTTCCAGAAGAGCTGACCCAGGTGCGGCTTGGCAAGATTGTCCGCGACCGCTACCCCGAACTCAGTGAAGAAGATCAGGAGGCCGTGCGCCAGCACGCTATCGCCGTGTTGAACGTTACCCAGCAGGCGAAGCAAAAATTGGCGGACACCGACGCCAAGGGTGAACAGGGCAACACCTCGCTGATTGATGGGGTGCGCAAATTCGTCAACGTCCGGGATCTGGACATCGACCTCATTGACCGGATCAATCCGTTCGACGCCGCTTACGCGGTGCTCGCCAAGGCGATGGATGAAAAGATCCTGCGGCAAGTCCAAGCCAGCATCGCGGCGAAGCGAGTCGCCATTTCGATTGAGCAGGCGCGAGACTTGGCCAAGCGCGCACTGGTGTTCAAGAACGAACGCGGTCGGCCACCGGAGATCACTGCAACGGATGCCTGGGAGCGACGCATGGCGGAGGGCGTAGAGGCCCTTAAGCGTCACCTGGCCCAACAGAAAGCTTCCGAAGCCAAGGGAGGCGCCAATGTCTGAGATGGATGACGAAGGCCTGCTGGCCGCTCTTGGCGTTGACGTCACTCCTGTCAAGGCAAGCTCCCATACCCCAGAGGAGCAGCGCATCATTGCGGGCTTTGAAGATATCCTTCGCTTCGTCGAAGCCCACGGTCGCCCCCCCCAGCACGGCGAGGATCGGGATATTTTCGAGCGCATCTATGCCGTCCGTCTGGATCGACTGCGTGCATTGAAGTCGACGCACCCCCTGCTGTCGCCAATGGATCCGCTTGGGCTGCTGAGCTCCGCCCCCAGCCATACCACCTCTGAAGCAGCCGACGCATTAGACGATCAGGCGCTCCTTTCACAGCTCGGTGTGGCTTCGGATGCCGACGAGAGTGACATAACCCACCTCCGTCACGTCCGTTCCTACGAGGAACGTAAGGCTGCGGAAGAGATTGCGAACCGGATCAAGTGCGAGGATTTCGCACACTTCCAGCCGCTGTTCGAGAAAGCCGAGATCGACCTGAACTCCGGCGAACGAAAAACGCTCCGATTCGGTCGGGATGCCAGTGTTGCTGAAGACAACTTCTTCATCCTTGGCGGGCAGATGGTCTATGTCGCTGAAATGAGCGAGCCGTTCGCCGCACCCAACGGCGATACAGATGCGCGCTTGCGCGTGATCTATTCCAACGGCACCGAGAGCAACCTACTGATGCGCTCGCTGCAGCGCGCGCTCTACAAGGACGAGACAGGCCGCCGCCTGACCGATCCTGGTGCAGGGCCGCTGTTCAGTGAAGAATCGGAGCCCGACGATATCGAGAGCGGCACGATCTACGTGCTCAGAAGCCAGTCAGACATCCCGTTTGTAGCGGAGCACCGAGAGCTTATTCACAAGATCGGAGTGACCGGGGGCAAGGTGGAGAAGCGGATCGCCAACGCGGTCAACGACGCGACCTACCTGCTCGCGGAAGTCGAAGTTGTTGCGAGCTATAGGCTCTCCAATATCAACCGGACGAAGTTGGAAAACATCTTCCATCGACTGTTCTCGTCAGCTCAGATCGATCTGACGATCTCTGACCGTTTCGGCAAGGAAGTGCGCCCGCGAGAATGGTTCTTGGTGCCACTGCCGGTCATTGACGAGGCAGTCCGGCGGATCGTAGATGGGTCAATTGTGGATATGGTCTACGATGCGAAGACCGCGACACTGGAGCGCTCACGGAAGTGAATCTCAACGTGGCAGCCGCCGTGTCTTCGGCGATCATGAGTGTCCCGGTCATCGGCTCCGCCTGACAGGCTCAGGGGGTGTTTGTGTCGGCTAACGCCTAACTCGCGGGACAAGTTAAGCGTCCGGCACTTGCGAATCGAGATCTGTAAGTCGTCACCGACGCCGCGCGTTGGTGACGCACTTGTGGTCCGGTAGGCCTGATATCGGGGCAGGTCACGATCCGAACGCCATCAGTGGCTGCCGCGTACACCTAACCCCCAAGCTTCATTCGAAGGCCGTCATGCCATCTTCGGCCTGGGGCGGTGGCGCGCTAATGTATGTGTGCACCTTTCTAACCGCGTACCCGGGCCTGGCCTGCCAGAATCGGCCCAAAGTACGACAAAAACGTGTGCATTGAGCCTCGGAACGTAAGGACCTCGTCGGGCACGTCGACGCCCAACGTCGTACCGATGTCTATTGCGTACTTCCGTTGGCGTTCAGTTGGTGGCCACAGGTCACGATCGACTGTTTGGAAGGCAACCACCGCGAACCAAGCTGACATGACGGTGGATAATTTGGTCAGCTTGTCTGCGTCCTGCGCGCGACTAAGCTGGATCCTGAACGCATCTTCGATGCTTTGAGGCAACGGTATGTCCACACTCAGCTCTGTCTCAAGATCAACGATCCGAAGCATACCGAAGCGGTTCCTTGGATGATATCTATATGTAGTCTACCTATAAGGGCGTAGAGCTGAAAGTATCGTGCCCACAAGCTTGCGGGCATGAAACAAGACGACCCAGCCCACGCGATTGGGCAAGCGATCCGCGCCCGCCGAACAGCCGCAGGGGTTAGTCAAGACCAGTTCGCCGATCGCATAGGTATGCATCGAGCCTACTACTCGGCGATCGAGCGGGGCGAGAAGAACCTTACCCTCCTGACACTCGGTCGGATTACAGCAGGGCTGGGGTGCAGCCTAGCCGCGTTGGCAATCGATGCTGACTTGTAGCTTCGCCCCATCGGCGATCCACACGGAGCAACTGTGCTAAAGCGGTCTCCAGACCCCGCCGATCGGCTCGGAACGAATTGATCAAACCGTCTTGCACCGCCCCCTTCTCTAGATCAATCCGTGCAACCGGGCTTGCTGCGCGATACATCAGGCACCACGCTCAAATGGTCCAGCTCGTCGCGCTTTCCCTCAAAAGCGGCTCGCCAATGAGCAGCGTCCCTAGCGGCACGATCGCGTTCAAGAACAAGCTCAGCTTGAATCCGAAGCGACGCTGCCAACTGGGACTTCAATTCCGCATTGTCGCTCTGCAGGCGGACAAGGTCTTCTCGAACACCACGGTCCTTCGCTTCTGAAATGCGCGCCCGCGTCTGCAACAGCCGTGCGCGGAATTGCGGAAGGCGACAATCTGCCATCGAGAACAATGTTCGCGAGCATCCAGCTTCGAGCGCAACGGTCTTAGCCGTAATCCTAAGCTTCCCCCGATCCAGAGCCCTTTTTAGGTCATCACGCAAAGGGTTGCCTGCCACCAGTCGATCAAGAGCCGCCTCCAGTGCATGCTCTATTTCGGATAGATCACGCCTGGCCAAGATCCGCCCCCTCAAAGCATTCCGGTTGCATTGAAACCGGGCTACGCTGGCAATTCATGCCTTTCCTAGACCTTCTACAATGCGCCGCGCTTGTTTTGCACGCCGGTTAATTTCGCGTAGAGACGAGGCATCAACCTCCTCCCTCATCGCACGGGCAAGTGAATCCTCGCAGTCGCGCAGACGCTTCTGCCAAAAGGCCTTGTGGGAACTGTGCATGAGGAACGACTTGCACCCGACGCAAGTGCCGGCTTCGCGGGCGCCATAGTTGGGGTAGAGCCGCCCGACTGGACGCTGTCCAACGCGAGCCCAGCACTCCATGTGAGCTGAACTCACGGGCATACAAATTCCATATTCGGTATGGAAAGTGTCGAGTCTGCTCTGCTCCACCCAGCGCCCGATTTCCGTCCACTGGCCGATAAGGCTCAAACCATTCAACCTCGCTCTCAACTTTTCGAGTTCTGACGTGAATACGCTGGATCGACGCCCATGCACCGCTATCTCGCCGTTCACCTTATCGCGAATCATGCGGGCCACTAGCCGCCTTGAAGCAGACTCAAAATGTTCAAGTTGCGGTGCACTTGAACCCCAGTACCCTAGCTCGGTAATCTGCATATTTACGTGCTTAAATTGTCTTTGCAGCGCAGGAAGCAGGGAAGGATTTACTGCGTGAACCCAAAGAGCATAGTTCTTTCTAATGCTATGTCCGCGAAGTACTGCGCCACGGGAATCTTTCCACCTGAGAAGGTCATTTAATTCTGTCGCGTATGCAGATTCATTTGGCAAAGCATCCCAATCCACTTTTCTTTTTGCGAAGAATTTGTATTGCCTGTTGATTTGAGTCACTGACGAGTGATTGACGCCACCAGCCTTCTTTGGAAGACCGTTTCTACCCATAATCGAGACCAGCAAGGCATTCGATCCCAGCAACTCCCGATACGGACCAAACAGCCTGTCCAACAGAGCTAGCGCTTGTACGCATAGCGGAAGTTCGGAGTCTCCCCTCCGCCGTTGTCCGGCAAGCCAAGTGGTACGCGTGGGATATGAAACACCCTTTGACACCGCACCTTTCAGAAAGAATTGGTCATGATGACCCGTCGGGCTCACCCTCTGCTCAATGCATTGCGGGAGGCCAGTCTTCGCATTTGATCCCGCTTGGATACTACAGAGCTCGCTAACCCGAATTCCTGTCGTCGCTTGAACAATGAGGCAGCACGCTGCACCTAAGTCCTTGGCCGCATTTTTGAGATCTGCCATCGGCGTTGTAGAGTCAAGGCGACCTAACGGTGGTCGCCAAGGCTGGTCGGCACCGTCTATTTTGGAGAACGAGAACTGGGTTGCCGCTTTCCTCTGGGCCAGTAACCTTACTGATCGACCCTTAAGGTCGGGAAGTCGGTATGCCTCTTCACATTGATCTCTCACATTGAGGATGTCATTGCCACGCGAACCGATATAGCCAAGAGCAGCGTTAAGCAGAGGCACCAAGACCTCCTCTGGAAGAGGACTTATCCATCCGCGGGCCTTCGCAGATACGTGCTTCCCTAACGACTCATAGCCCTGCCGCGGCCAAGGCTCGGTGGGCATGGGTTCAAATCCCGCCTTCAGTAGGCTGAGGCGCTGACGCCAGAGATATTTAAAAAAGCGTATGCCCGCCGAGGCCGAACCTAACAGAACGCTTTCTTCATCGAGATCCCGCGCAGACCCCTTCCTGCACGTCGATTCGTCGTGGTCCTTTCCCAAAGCAATTCGAAATGGCAGATCCTCTAAGAACCTATCTGTTGCCTCTTCTGTTATCTGTTTTGGGAGGGTGAGGCCATTTGACACAAGCCAGGGCACAGCGATCCTCATCGACGCTTGCACTTGACCCATCGTACTGCCTGAAAGCGCGCTTGCCCCGTCGCCTGGATCATTCACCAAACCGTATACAAGATGTTTTAGCCATGCCAAGACTTCGAGATTGGCTTCGTCCGTCAATTTAGAACCGTCATCGAGCTCGATAGACCAATTCAGTCGACAAGAATACGAATGACCCCCGACCTTCTTGGGCTCAAATTGCCAACGCACATCGCTCCACCTACTTCTCTCAGTTACTAAGATGTCCGCAATCGCGTTATCGTGGTCGCTGATTGAGTGCGCTTTATTGGTACTTGGACGCTCGATCGCTTTTGTCATTTCTCGTTCGTTTCCATTTGCCCGCTTCGCTAACCGACTTGGGGCACTGTGACGTCAAGTTCTCGGGCGGCCTCGATAACCTCCTCGGGGACCACCGCTAGCAGGCCAGAAAGACTTGTGCTAATTGGACTCCAGACGTCCAGCCAAGCTCTTGCGTCCAGCATCTCTTGCGCTTCATTTATTCGCCGGTCAAGCGAGAGCCAAAATGCTACCGCCAGAGGGTCACTCGGGTCAGCCACGGCGTGCTGGCAGCCAGGGCAGTGGCCATACGCTCTACAGAGCCGGTATTTGCGTTGTCCCGATATCGGGGAGTCATAGGGATCGAGGCAAACGAAGCCGGGCGTTGAGGCACCCTTGTCGTGATAAGGGGCCCTTGCACGTGGCCTAACATCAATAGTGCCAACGGTGGCAACGTAACGCTCCAGGTGCTCTACGGCTGTGCCAAGGATTTCCTCTTCACGCTGTCTCGTGGCTGACCCTACGTAATGCCCTTCGGTCGTGTTGTAACTTTGATGCCTGAGGGCTTGGCTTGCGATTAGTGAGCCATGTTGGAGCGAAATGAGATCCGCAAGAGTCGGCCGAATTTGGGCAAGGCAGAAGCGCGATAGCGACCAGCGCCGCACGAAATCGTCCAATGCGTGAGTCAAGGAACCCGAGTGTGATGGGCCACTCGAAGACTTGAATATGGTGCCCTTAAGGGAGCTTCCCCAAACAGGCCGATACAGGAAGAGTTGTCGAGATATCGTCGGCGGCGTAACCTTGCGAATGTGCTTGGTTATATCAAGAATCAGATCGATCAATGGACCTACGACTTCATAGTCAAGCACCTTTGTATAGTTTTCATTGTGGGCGCGACCTTTCCGTGCTGAAATTCTTACCCGCCTTTCGCCGAGGATAGTCTCTTGATGTATGTCGTCCAAGGATAGATTGAGCAGGGCTTCTGGGTTAAATCCTCCTTCGATCGCAAGCAACAGCACGAATGGAACCATGTCACGCGCTGTTGCATATCGGTACTTGCAAAGCGTTGTTAGACCGTGCGGTTTTAGGCCACGTCTTCGTAGGTGTGGTGGTGTGCGATACACGGCTTTTGCCAATTCAGGCCAGTCCCGCACAAGTTGCTCACCGCTCGGCAGCGTCTCTTTATATTTCTGCACAGCAGCTGCGAGAGCCACGTCGAGCTCAAAGTAATTGGTACTTCCTGCATGCAGCTTCGCCATTCCGCTTCGGATTAGGCGGCGCCCTTCCGCAAATCTCTCTCGGATTTCGTGGACCTCCTCATGAGCGCACCTCATAATTTCTTTGAGCATGTCGGCATTTAGGAGCACTTTCCTAGAAGCGAAGCGATGCGCTCCGGAATGCGTGTTCCTCGGGAAGTCGCGCAGCACGTTTTTCGCTTCCATGGACCACTCTGGATTGGAGCAGAGCCGCTCAATGACTGCTCTTGCCGCGTTGACTCTCTTTCTTGCGGAATTTGGGCTTAGCGCTGCGCTACCTGTGCTTGCAGCATTAGGCGAGTCTTGCCACTTCACGTAGCGTATTAGCAGCGGACGACTGAGATCGCGTAGCTTTACGGTCGGTAGGTGGACTTTCAAAAACTCAACCAACCCAAGCTTTAGGTTATTTGCAGACATTTGGCGGCTTCGAGGCGACAATTCTCGGAGCCACGCCTTCAATGCCCACGCCAGTGGCTTAGCCAGATTCGGCAACGCCGTGAGATAGGAAATATCCATTTGATGACTAGTACCGAATGCATCTCGGAACTGGATATAGGTTGCATTAGAAGAACCAAGGTATGAACTATCAACACTCGACGGGCGGTGATCACGCGTTGATCTTATGGTGTCAGTGAGGTTTGTGGCGGGGACCTTGGATGTGAGGTCTGACGCCTGCTCCGCAAGTAGCCTGCCGGCGTTTGGTCGTCGGCTAGCCATCGATTAAACCAGCAAGGATTCGGGTGCTACTCGTTTGGTAGGCGAATTCCCACTTTGAATAAGCACTGACGAATTGTAGGTAGGTATCTGTTGTTGTGCGCAGATTTGAATGTCCTAGCTGGCTCTGAATTAGCTTCCATGGCTCGACATTGCCAATCGACCTCTGCGCGAAGTAGGTCATTACGGCATAAGTGTGTCGCAAGTCATGAGGACTGTGGGTGGCGAGACTGTTCTTACAGTCGTCATTTTTCCTGCAAAGCCCCGCGCGGATACATGCTTGTGAGAAGATAGCTTGATATCGGCGTATGGATAGCTTCTTGCCCCGGTGAGACCGATGTGCCTTGATGCCGTTTACAAAAACAAACTCGTGATTCCTTGGCAGATGGCACGTTGATTGCGTGCGCTCGCCTTGTATGTATTCTTTTGTAGCAAGGACAAGCCAATTTGGAACAGCTATTATTCTAGCCTTGTTGTACTTACCGATTACGCTGATCGGGGAGTGGTCAAATGGCTTTTTTGGGTTCGTCGGCAACGTGTGAAACTGACTGACGGTTAAGCCCGGATGGCGATCAGTGGTGAGATCAAGGTCTCGCCCAAGAACTTCCTCGATGCGCAAGCCGCAGTAAAGGAGCCATTCGGCGATCAGTCGATTGCGCGAGCGGCTTTCGGCCTGGAAGCCTTCCTTTCCGTCGTCTGGTCCAAGCTCATTCAGTAGTTGCTTCACCAACTGTGGTTCAAGTACTCGGACTCGATCAAGTGCGCGACGGGGGACCAGACTCATCTTGGCGCTCTCAGTTCCGATCGGGCGAATGGAAAATCCATTTGAGAAGCGGATGTTTTTAGGAACGCGCTGCTGCTCTTGATAAGGAAGATTCCAGCCCAGCCGCTTCCCAATTTCGTAAAAGTTGGACACGGCGATCAGTCGTTGCCGGATGGTGCCTGGGGCGTATGGTCGGTTCGTCACGGGGTTTGTTGCGTTACACAGCGCGTCTAGGTAGTCGAGGAGATCGTCGTGGGTGGCACGTCGTATTTCCTTACCCTTGGCCAGAAGAAAGTTTGTCCAGTGAGAGAGTCTATAAACGACATTGCGCTGTTGGTTATGCGACGACCTGGAAACCTTCACGGCGAGGTATCGCGTCACATCTGGGTCTACCCGCATCGCTGGATGCTCAACAAGTAGGTACGCGAGCCTTCCTCGTTTTGGGGTATCTACGCGGTGAACTCGGTACTCGTGCGTTGTCACAATCTCACCTGATCGACTCGCTCATGTGGCCTCTGGCCATAAGTTTCGGTGCCGAGGTTCACGAGCCTTGCACAAGGCCAAGCAAGCTCCTGAGGCTCGTGAACTTAACGCAACTGGGTACACATTACGTGCTCGCAGCCACGGTAGGGATTGATGGCCTGATCAAAGCCGATATCGGGCGAGTCGTTACGCGTAATCACGCTGCGCGCGCGCTCGATGCTGACCTGGGTGCGCGGCCGCGCAGACGGCTCATCCTCCGGCGTGCCGGCAAGCTGCCAGCCATCGTCCTCGGCGTGATGGCGCACCGACTCGAAGCGCCCCTCCGGATTGGAAGCAGCGCCACGGCCCTTGATGATGGATGGCGGATCGAACGCAGGCATAGGCGCAAGCCTACGCCGCGCGCGTCTCAGCTGACGCGATGGACTAGCGCAGCAGCAAACGCCGCATGACACTGAATCCGCGCCCGTACGGCGGTCGCAACAACGCCGTACCCGTACGCCGTGACTGGCGCAGTATCGGCAACGTATGCGAGAACGTCTCGAAGCCGGCGCGGCCGTGATAGGCACCCATGCCCGAGGCGCCCACGCCGCCGAAGGGCAGGCTGTGCTGGGCGATGTGGAACAGCGTGTCGTTGACGGTGACACCACCGGCGCTGCAGGTGCTCAGCACCCGTTCCAGACTGTCGCGTCGGCTGGTAAAGACATACAGCGCCAGCGGATGCGGGCGCGCGCGAATATAGTCAATGGCCTCATCCAGGTGGTCGTAGGGCACCAGCGGCAGCAGCGGCCCG
Source organism: Oleiagrimonas sp. C23AA (assembly GCF_011759385.1). Lineage (GTDB taxonomy): Bacteria > Pseudomonadota > Gammaproteobacteria > Xanthomonadales > Rhodanobacteraceae > Oleiagrimonas. The sequence goes on from NZ_JAARLY010000004.1 coordinate 101,400, forward strand.
AAGATTTCCTCGCGCATCAGCGCCGAGCCCGGTTCCACCTCGCTCAGCACAGTCAACGGCATGCGCCGACCGCGACCCACACGTGCCAGCGGATGCGACCTGGCGCCACCGGCTTCGGCCTCGGCGCGCAGTTTCATCAGACGCTGCAGATGGCCGTCGTTGATGATGGCGCTGTATTGCTCGTTCTCGGCAAAGCGCGGGTACAGGTGGCCGAAGGCACGGCGCGCGGCAGCGATGAAATCCTCGACACGATCGCGTGGCAGCAGCACGTAATCCGGGGCGATGCAGGTCTGTCCGGCGTTGACCGACTTGCCATAGACAATGCGCTCGACGGCGCGCTCAAAATCGGCATCTGGCGCGATCAGGGCCGGCGACTTGCCGCCCAGCTCCAGCGTCACCGGCACCAGGTGCTCGGCAGCCGCCTTCATCACCGCATGACCGACCCGCGTGGAGCCGGTGAACAGCAGATGGTCGAACGCCAACGCGGCGAATGCGCGCGCCACCTCGGCATCACCCTCGACCACCGCCACCGAGCCATCCTTCAGGTACTCGGGCAGCAGGCGAGCCAGCAGTGCCGAGGTGCGCGGTGTGTGCTCGGACAGCTTGAGCATGACGCGATTGCCGGCCGCCAGTGCATCGGTGAGCGGCCCCAGCGCCAGGTACAGCGGGTAGTTCCACGGCACCAGGATGCCGACCACGCCCTTGGGCCGCGGCCGTTGCTCGGTACGCGCCGGCCAGAACCAGCGCGAGGCACGCCCATGCTGCGTACGCATCCAGCGCCGGCCATGCTTCAGCGCGTGATCGATGCCGGTCAGTGTAGGGACCAGCTCCAGCAACTGGGTTTCCTCGGCAGCACGCCCCTGAAAGTCGGCATCGATCGCCTCGGCAAGCGCTGTCCCCTGCTCGATCACCAAACAGCGCAAGGCCTTGAGCCGGGCTCGCCGCACAGCCCAGTCCGGCAGCGGATTGGCGTGATGGGCCTGGCGCAGGGTATCGAGCGTGACAATCAGATGGTTGCGCATGGGAGCATCGTAAGTGGCCGGACGGGCGCGGCGTTAGCGTGGCGCTTGTCGCCAGCCACGATTATGATCGAATCAAGATCCACCGTCCCAGCCCACGCCCATGCGCCTTGTGTTCGCCTGCATCACGCTGCTCGGCTTCGCCCTGCTGTTCGCCCACTCGGCCGGCTGGGTGGCCTTGGGAGTAGTCATGCTGCTGGGCGGCGGCATCGCCACCGGCTTTGCCATCGCCCACCGTCGCATCGCCTCGCATGCGCGCGATGAGGAACTGAACAGCTACGAATTGGATCAGCTACGTCGGCAGGCCAAGCGCGAAGATGACCCGCTACGCTGACGCGCCCGAGCACGACGCCAGCCCCTCCCCAGATGGGGCCGGCAGATACCACCCTAGAACTTGTACATGGCGCTGATACTGAACTGGTTGCCGGAGGTTCGGGTGCGATCACTACCATCCGTGGTGGTGTCAAGTGTGTCACGCAGCCATTCCAGCCCCAGTGCATAGGGCCCCTGGCTATATTCCAGATTGATCGCCGCCTGGCGGTTCTTCAGACGGCCGCTGGCACCATAGCCCAGCCAATCGATGACATCGCCGGTATCAGGCTTGCTGTAGGCATAGAACAGGTTGGCACTCCAGTTAGGCGTGAACTTGTAGCCAGCCTGCACAAAGCCGCCCTTCTCACTGATGTCACCAAACTGCACCAGGTCACCAAACAGCTGACCCAGGCCCTTGCCGGTGTACACCTGACCCTTGAACATCCACGGGCCCGGTGTCCAGGCGCCGCCGACTTCATAACCCGTGCTGGTAATGGTCGACTGGATCGGTGTGGGCGCGCTGCCGCCGACACCGGAAAGATCGATGCGGCTCCAGGTGGCGGCCGCATAACCGAGCCAATCGCCATCCTTGACGTTGATGCGCGCCTGCAGCTGCGGGTGGAAATTGGCGTTGCCAGCCGACTGGTAATTGAGGTTGTCGCCCGGGCCACTCCAGTTGCCGTCGAACGCGCCCAGGTCAAGCCGCCATTTGGCGCCACTGTCGGTGCCATGGTTGAGGTCCTGCATCAGCACCACACCCGGATAACGCCAGCCGATGTAACCGGCGCCAAAACCCAATGGAAAGGCCACGTGCGCCAGCGAAGAAGGCACGTTTGAGATCGGGAACATCAACTCCCACTGCTGGCCCATGCGCACCGTGGTGCCGGTGTCGGGATTGGTCAGGTCGACATAGGCCTGGCGCAGTCGCGGCGTGGCCTGTTGGCGGCTGTAGGCGCCGCTGCCATTGAAGCCCCCGAAGAAATCGGCCTCGATGCGCCCGCTCGCCAACCAGTTGCTTGAGCCCACACGCGGTCCGGTGATGTCGAACCAGAAGCGCGTGTTGCGCACATCCACACCACTGAGCGCACCGTCATTGGCGGCGCCGGGCAACGGCATCTCGGCGTTCTGGCCGTTGCCGAAATAGAAGTTGCGGCTCTGATGGAAAGCGGTCGCGCTGATGATGCCGTGCATGGCCACCGTGACACCCGGTGAAGTGACGAATGACGGTACCTGGCTCTTGGCCGTTTCGGCGGCGACCTGTGTAGACGGCGCAGCTGCTGCTGGTGACGGCTGCTGCTGCGTGGCTTGCGCATGCTCAAGCTTCATCACGCTTTGGCGCAGCATCTGGATCTCCTTCTGCTGCTGGTCGATCTGCTGCTGCTGGCGGTCGATCAGCGAATGCAGTGCCTTGATATCACTGCCTTGCTGCATGGGTGCCGCAACCACCGAAGTAGTGCCGGCCAAGGCCAGGCTGGCTGCAAGTGCACAAAACATGGGATGTCTATTCATAACGGCTTTCCTGCCTCATGGCTGCGGCGACGACACCAGCGGTCGCGCGAACAGGGCGATGATATCTGTCAAACCTGCTTCATGCCGCGGGGGGCGCACCGACAGGCAGCACGACCCGCTTCTGGTTGTCATTGATGATTTCGGCCGCCGATAGGTAAAAGGCCAGCAGCGCGGTCAGCAGTCCCCCGTAACCTCCCAGCGTGTGCAACAGCGAAAGGCCCGTCCATTCGCCCGCGGCCAGCAGGAAAAACGTGATCCAAAGAAAAAGGAACACCAGCTGCAGGGCCCGCGGTGATTTGAACGTGCCTATCCACATGTAAAGGGTGAAGACCCCCCACATGAACAGATACCAGCCGACGAACGCTGCTGGCACCTTGTCGTGGAGAAACAGCACAAACAGTGCGAACGACCACCAGAAGGCCCCATAACTGACAAACGCGGTGGCGCCAAAGGTGTTGCCCCGCGGCAGCTCCATGACGCCTGCGATCGCCTGCGCGGTGCCACCATAGGCAAGTGCCACCGCCAGCACCATGTGCATGCCGTCAGCGCTGAACCATCCGGCATTGATCATGCTCAGCAACCAGGTGGTCAGGGCGAACGCGGCTAGGCCCAGCGGCGCCGGATTGGAAAATTTCGTCTGTTCATTGCTCACGATAGCTACCTCCCCTCATGACGGCACGTTCCCTCATAACGCCGTGCCGCAAGAAGCCGCGTCCGCGGCGCTGCCCTGTGATCGGGCTTTGGCATCGACCTGATCGTGACCGCAACCGGCCAACACCAGGCCTCCTTCGTCCGTCCCGCGACCGAGCATGATCATGCTGCGCTGCGGCGCGCTATTCGTCTTAGGTCGAAATCGGACCAAAGTCGTAGTGATTGCGTGGGCGCGCCTGGCAACGCACGGTTACACTCAGCTGCACGCTCACATACGAGCCGGCGAAGTTGCGTCCGGAGCGGACGCCACGCCGGCGATCAACGCAGGAGGCTCGTCATGTCCAAGCTGTACCCTGTCAACCCTGAACTGGCAAAGCATGCACGCATCCAGGAAGCCGATTACGAGCGGCTTTACGCCGAGTCGATCCGCGATCCGGAGGGCTTCTGGAAACGTATCGCCGAGCGACTGGACTGGATACGCCAGCCCACGCGCATCAAGGATGTCTCCTACGATCCGCACGATGTGCATATCCGTTGGTATCAGGATGGCCAGCTGAACATCGCCGCCAACTGCCTGGATCGGCATCTGCAAACGCGTGGCGACAAGACCGCGATCATCTTCGAAGGTGACGATCCCTCCGAATCGCGCCACATCACCTACCGCCAGCTGCATGCCGAGGTTTGCCAGTTTGCCAACGCGCTGCGCCACCTGGGCGTGGAGAAGGGCGACCGCATCGCCATCTACATGCCGATGATTCCCGAGGCGGCGGTGGCCATGCTGGCCTGCGCGCGCATCGGCGCGGTGCATTCGGTGGTGTTCGGCGGCTTTTCGCCCGACTCGCTGGCCGGGCGCATTGCCGACTCCCAGTGCAAGCTGGTGATCACCGCCGACGAAGGCGTGCGCGGTGGCAAGAAGATCGCTTTGAAGGCCAATGTCGATGGCGCCCTTTCCAAACCGGGTACCAACAGCGTGGAGACGGTGGTGGTGGTGCGACGCACCGGCGGGTCCATCGACATGCAATCGCCGCGCGATCGCTGGTATCACACCCTGATCGAAGGCCAAGAGACGAGCTGTGAACCGGCAGTGATGGACGCCGAGGACCCACTGTTCATCCTGTACACCTCCGGCTCTACCGGCAAGCCCAAGGGCGTGCTGCACACCACCGGTGGCTACCTGGTATATGTCAGCTACACGCATGAGACGGTGTTCGATCTGCGCGAGGAGGACGTCTACTGGTGTACCGCCGATGTCGGCTGGATCACCGGCCACAGCTATGTGGTCTACGGACCGCTGTGCAATGGTGCGACGACCGTAATGTTCGACGGCGTGCCCAGCTATCCCGATGCCAGCCGTTTCTGGCAGGTGGTGGACAAGCACAAGGTAAGCCTGTTCTACACCGCACCCACCGCCATCCGCGCCCTGATGCGCGAGGGCGAAGGGCCGGTCAAGGGCACTTCGCGCAAGAGCCTTCGCGTATTGGGCACCGTCGGCGAGCCGATCAATCCGGAAGCCTGGGAGTGGTATCACAAGGTAGTGGGCGAAGAACGCTGCCCGATTGTTGATACCTGGTGGCAGACCGAGACCGGCGGCATCCTGATCACGCCGCTGCCCGGCGCCACGGCAACCAAACCCGGTTCGGCGACCAAGCCGTTCTTCGGTATTGCGCCGGCGATTGTCGATACCAATGGCAACCCGCAGGAAGGTGCCTGCGAGGGCAACCTGGTGATCACCGATTCCTGGCCCGGCCAGATGCGCACCGTCTACGGCGACCACCAGCGTTTCGTCGATACCTACTTCTCCACTTATCCGGGAAACTACTTCACCGGCGACGGCGCGCGGCGCGACGAGGACGGCTACTACTGGATCACCGGCCGCGTCGATGATGTCATCAACGTTTCCGGTCACCGCATCGGCACCGCCGAGGTGGAAAGCGCGCTGGTGGCCCATCCCAAGGTGGCCGAGGCAGCGGTGGTGGGATGTCCGCACGAGATCAAGGGTCAGGGCATTTACGCGTATGTCACCCTGATCGCCGGCGAATCACCCAGCGATGCGCTGCGCGACGAACTGGTGGCCTGGGTACGCAACGAAATTGGTCCGATCGCCAAGCCTGATTTCCTGCAATGGGCCGGTGGCCTGCCCAAGACACGTTCGGGCAAGATCATGCGTCGCATCCTGCGCAAGATTGCCGAGAACCAACCCGAGGCGCTGGGCGACACCTCCACGCTGGCCGATCCCTCGGTGGTCCAGACCCTGGTCGACGAGCGTCTGAGCAAGCACTGACCCCACGCCCAGACGTGGACACGAAGCAGGCAGCACCAAGGCCGGCCTGCTTCTCACTTCTCACTTCTCACTCCCGCCCCTATGCCGGATATCCTGATCGCCGACGACCACCCGCTGTTCCGCGATGCTCTGCAACGCGCCGTGGCCAGCGCCGTGCCGCATGCCACCGTGCATTTGGCCGACGACGTGCCCAGCCTGATGGCGCTGGCCGAAGAGCAGGCCGAGGCCGATCTGCTGTTACTGGACCTGCACATGCCCGGTGCGCGCGGCTATTCGGCGCTGGTGCACATGCGTAGCCGCCACCCCGGCCTGCCGGTGATCGTGGTCTCGGCACATGAGGAGGTGCAAGTCGCGCAGCGCGCGCTGGCGCATGGCGCACTCGGCTACATCCCCAAGTCGGCCTCGGTGCAAACCATTACCGAGGCCATCCATACCGTGCTCGATGGCGACTTGTGGCTGCCGCGCAATCTTCACGGCGGCAGTCAGGCCCTGCAGGATGACGAGGCGGAAGTGGCCTCGCGCGTGGCTGAGCTGACGCCGCAGCAATTCCGAGTGCTGTCGATGATCGCCGAAGGCCTGCTCAACAAGCAGATAGCCTACGAACTGAGCGTTTCCGAAGCCACCATCAAGGCGCACATGACAGCGATCATGCGCAAGTTGGGTGTCAACAACCGCACCCAGGTGGCGCTGGCCGCATCACACCTTGCGGTGGATACCGAAAGCGTGCCGGATGTGCCCGATGAGGAAGTCGACTGACCCGCGACGTGGATCGGGTCGGCACAGCCTGGCTACGATCCGCGCCATTCTGGCCCAGATACTGGCGCTGGCCACGGTGATGGTGGCCGGCCACCACGGCCTGTTCGCCGCCTGGCCACTATGGCGAATTGCAGGCGTGGAGGGGGCGCTGGCGCTGATATTGGCGATCTGGATGCATCTGCCACGCTGGTGGTGGCCGCTTGAGCTGTTGTTCGTGCCGGCGGTGGTGATGGCCAGCACACTGGAGCTTTCACCTTGGTGGTACGCCGCGGCACTGGCGCTGCTGCTGGCGATCTACGGCGCGGTGTTTCGCACCGGCGTGCCGCTTTATCTCTCCAACGCGGTGACAGCCGATACCTTGCTGCAATGGTGGGGCGAGCGCCGTAAGAGCCGCGTACTGGATATCGGCTCGGGTACCGGCACACTGGTGCGGCACCTGGCGTGTGCACGGCCGCACTGGGAAGTGGATGGCATCGAAATCGCCTGGCTACCTTGGCTGGTCTCGCGATGGCGCTGCCGCCGGTTGCGTCACGCTTATCTGAAGCGGGGCAACTTCTGGCAGCAATCGCTGACCGACTACGATCTGGTCTACGCCTTCCTTTCACCGGTGCCCATGGCTGAGCTATGGCAGCGCGCACGTGCCCAGATGCGCGAAGGCAGCTGGCTGGTCAGCAACAGTTTCATCGTGCCCGATCGGGCACCGGATCAGATGCTTGTGGTCGGAGATCACCGCGACACCCGCCTTTACTGTTACCGCATCGGCCCGCGCTAGGCGGTGCCGGAGCTTCCGCTGCGTCGTGCCAGCGCCGCCAACAGGGCGCGTAGCGCCGCCGGCTTGACCGGTTTGCGCAGCATCGGGATATCCAGCATGCGGGCCTGCTGCTTGAGCTCAGCGCTGTTGTCGGCGGTGATCAGCGCGCAGGCCGGCAGCGTGCCCAGGCGCTGACGCAACTGCTCGAGCACGGCCATGCCGTCCATGCCGTCATCTAAGTGATAGTCGACCAACAGCGCATCGATAGCTTGCGAGCGCAGCGCCGCCTCGGCCTGCTCCAGGCCGGTAGCCGGCACACCGCGCACGCCCCAGCGCGCCAGCAGCGCGCTCATGCCATCGAGAATGGATTCATCGTTGTCGATGCAAAGCACCGTGGCCGGCAGCCCCGGCGTACAAGTGGCCGATTCGGTCGCTTCGCGCACCGCCTCATGCGGTGGTGCCGCCAGCGGCACTTCCACGGCAAAGCAGCTGCCGTGGCCGGGACGCGAAGTCAGGCTCAGGTGGTGGCCCAGGATGTTGGCCATGCGCTCGCAAATGGAAAGCCCCAGACCCAGACCTTTTTCACCCCAGGGCGAAGGCGAGGCGGCACGCTGGAACTCATCGAAGATCAAGCGCTGCTGATCGGGCTCGATGCCCGGACCACTGTCCCATACCTCGATGCGTACGCGATCACTGCGCTTTCGGGCGCCAAGCAACACACCGCCGTGACGGGTGTAGCGCAGCGCATTGGACAGGAAGTTCTGCAAAATACGCCGCAACAGCTGCGGATCGCTGCGCACCGCCAGACGGCCGGGCTTGATGCGCAGCGACAGGCCGCGCTGCGTGGCCAGTACGGCAAACTGCGCGTGCAATGGTTCGAACAGTTCGGTCAGTGAAAGCTCGATCTGCTCGGGCTGGTAGCGTCCTGCATCCAGTCGCGAGGCCTCCAGCAGCATGTCCAGAAGATCCTCGGCGGTGCGGAAGGCCAGATCAATGCGTTCGGCCAGGCGTACCGATTCGGCGTCCAGCTGTGGTTGCTGCCGCAACGCCGAGGTAAACAGCCGCGCCGCGTTCAGCGGTTGCAACAGGTCATGACTGGCGGCCGCCAGAAAGCGTGTTTTGGATGCGTTGGCGGCTTCGGCCTCGCGCTTGGCCTGCTCCTGTGCATGCAACGCCCGTGACAGTTCGGCGGTACGCTGCGTTACGCGTTGTTCGAGCATCTCGTTGGCGTCGATCAATGCCAGCTCGGCGTGCTTGTAGGCGGTGACATCGGTGTAGGTGGTGACATATCCGCCTTCCGGCAAAGCCCGGCCACGTAGTTCCAGCACGCTGCCATCGGGCCGAATGCGCTGGAACACGTGAGGCGTGCCGGCACGCATGTGCGCCAACCGCTTGGCGACGATGGCATCGACCTCGCCGGGGCCACACTCGCCATGTTCGGCATTCCAGCGGATCAGGTCGGCCACCGGCCGGCCCACATAGACCATGCCGTCCGGGTAGTCGAACATGGTCAGATAGGGTCGGTTCCACATCACCAGACGCATGTCGGCATCGACCACGCTGATGCCCTGCGATACGTTCTCCAGCGCCGTGGACAACAGGCCACGATTGAAGCGCAGTTCCTGTGAGGCCTCGTCGAGCAGGGCCATCGCTTCGGCGACATCGACACCGGTACCGGACAACGCACTCATCAGCATGCGCCGCGCGCTGGCCGCGCCAATAGCCGCGGCCAGCAGGCGCTCGGTGTGCTGGATCAGCGCGCGATCGGCTGATTGCTGCGGCTGCAGTTCTCGCTGGCGTCGGCGTGCATAGTCGTCAAAGGCACGCCGCGCTGCGCGCTCGCCAACGATGCGCTCGGCAATGACGCGCAGGTCGGCCACGGTAATGCGGCCGCGCCAGTCGGCACCGTCGTGCGGAATGTCGGCGAAGGGATCGAGAAATGCCGCGGCGTTCACACGCTCGTCGACGCTGGGCCGGAACCGTAGCGAGACAAACACCAGCGTGGCGATATTGCCCAGCAACGACCAGAACGTTCCGTGCACCACCGGATCCCAGCCGCGCACATGGAACAGCGCCTGTGGAGCCAACCAGTCGATAGCCAGCGGGCCATGTGCCAGCCAGAGCGTTGGCAGCCAGCCGGCTTGGGCCATGGTCGGCAACACCAGGGTGTAGGTCCACAGCGCAAATCCGACCACCAGGCCGGCGATCACGCCACGGCGGCTGGCACCGCGCCAGTACAACGCACACAGGATCGGTGGCGCGAACTGCACCACGGCGACAAACGCCAGCAGTCCCATCGCGGCCAGATTCTCGACGCTGGCGGTAACGCGATCGTAGACGTACGCGGCTGCGGCCAGCGCCATGATCGCAACACGACGCACGCCAAGCACGATGGTGGAAAGATCCTCACGGCGCTCCAACTGCAGACGACGGATACGCAACAGGGCTGGCATCACCAGATCGTTGGACACCATCGTCGCCAAAGCCACCGTGGCGACAATGACCATACCGGTGGCGGCGGAGAATCCACCCAAATAGGCCAGCAAGGCCACACCGTGCGAGCCATGCGCCATCGGCATGCGCAGCAGCCAGCTGTCAGGGCTGGCCTGCCCCAGCTGTGGAAGCTGTTCGCTGGCGGCGACGATTGGCAAGACCAGCAGGCTGACCAGCAGCAGATAGGCGGGGAAAATCCAGCGCGCGTGCCGCAGATCGCCCGGATCCTCGCATTCGACAAAGCTGACCTGAAACATGCGTGGCAGGCAGAACACCGCGCAGAAGGCGAGCAGCGTCTGCACCATGAAGCCGGACGGCAGCCCATGACCCAGTTGCTGCCATGGCCGCTGCACGGAGGCGGCCAGACCCGGACCGTGCTGCAAGGCGAACACCGCTACCGCCGCCAACGCCAGCAACTTGATGACCGATTCGACGGCAATCGCCAGCATCAGCCCATGGTGATGCTCGGTGGCATCGATGCCGCGCGTGCCGAACAGGATCGCAAACGCGGCCAGTAAGGCTGCACACCACAACGCGGCGTCGCCCAGACTACCCGGGCTGGCCACGCCATGGTGACTGAATGCATTCACCGAGATGGCCACCGCCTTGAACTGCAGCGCGATATAAGGCACCGAGGCCGTCACGGCGATCAGGGTTACCAGCGCCGCGAGTTTTTGTGATTTGCCAAAGCGCGCGGCCAGGAAGTCGGCGATCGAGGTGATCGAGCGCTTGCGCGCGATCAAGGCGAGCCGTTGCATCAAACCACGTCCGAAAACAAACAGCAGTACCGGTCCCAGGTAGATCGGCAAATAGGCTATGCCTGAGCGTGCAGCGGTGCCCACGGCGCCGTAGAAAGTCCATGACGAGCAATACACAGCCATCGCCAGGGCATAAACCAGTGGGCGCAGAAATGGCCGGCTCGGATACAACGGACGACGGTCGCCGAACCAGGCGATGGCGAACAGCAGCCCGACGTACGCCAGCGACACCAGCCACAGCAGCGCGCCGTGCATCATTCGCGCACGCACCCGATGGCGACGCCCTTGGCACGGGAACAGGAAACGACATTCATGAAGGCATGGTGACCGCTCTCGGGCAACGGCGCCAGTCATCACACGGGTCGCCCTTGCCATGGACCGACGACAACGCGAGCATACGCGCATGGAGCTGCCCACCGCACCCGCACTCGACACCGATGCCATCCACCTGTGGCGGTTGCGCTATCAACGCTGCGAGGGACGCATGGGACTGCATGCCGTGCTGGCCCGCTATCTTGGCCTCGGTGAAGCTTCGGTATTGCTGGAGCAGCAGGCCTATGGCCGACCCGTGCTCGGCGGCCGGCACCGCTGGCTGGATTTCAACTGGTCGCACAGCGGCGATCACGCCGTAGTCGCACTGGCACGCCAACTGCCTGTGCTGGGAGTGGATATTGAAGCGCCACGCCCTCGCCCACGTGCGGCCGAGCTGGCCAGACGCTATTTCCGCCCGGAAGAGGCGGACTGGATCGACCGCGCAGACAGCCAGTGGCGCGAGCAGCGCTTCAAGCAGTTATGGACCGCCAAGGAAGCCGTGCTCAAAGCGCATGGGCGAGGACTGGCCTATGGGCTGAACATGGTCGGCTTCACGCCTTCGGAGAGCGACCTGATACCTGGCAATTTCGAGGGTGCCATTGGACCGTCTGCCGACTGGCAACTGGCTGCCCTGGATGCGCCCGGCCTGACCGGCCATGTGGCGTGGCGTGGCGTCACGCGCCAACTGCATTACGTGTACGGCTGGTAACAGCTGCGTTTCGCTGGCCGTGTTTGCCAAGTTGGGAGTAAAGTCCCAGACCCATGGATGAGATCTCAGGGGCAATGACTCTACTCAGCGTCAACGTCAACAAAATCGCGGTGTTGCGCAACTCACGCGGCGAAGGTGAGCCGGATGTGTGCCGTGCGGCACATGTCTGCATGGAAGCCGGCTGTGGCGGCATTACCGTGCACCCGCGTCCCGACCAGCGCCATATCCGACCCGATGACGTACGCCGGCTGGCCGCGCTGATCCGTGGTCGCGTCGAGTACAACATCGAAGGCAACCCGTTTGCCGGCGAGCGCGGCAGCTACCCAGGCTTCATGGCGCTGGTGCGGGAAGTGCGTCCCACCCAGGTTACGCTGGTGCCTGACAGTGATGCGCAGATTACCTCCGATCACGGCTTTGATCTGCCACGCGACATCGAACGCCTGGCTCCCATCCTTAAAGAGCTCCAGGCGCTGGGTTGCCGCATCAGCCTGTTCGTCGATGCCGGTTGCACCGAGTTCGAGGCCGCCGCCAGCGCGGGCGTGTCGCGGGTGGAGATCTATACCGGTCCCTATGCCAAGGCCTTCGCCGAGCACAAGGCCGATGCCGAACTGGAGCGGTGCGCCGAAACCGCGCGCCATGCCCACCGGGCAGGACTGGCCGTCAACGCCGGTCACGACCTCAGCCAGGCCAACCTTGGCGCGCTGAAGCGTGCCATTCCCGGACTCGCCGAGGTGTCCATCGGTCACGCCTTGATCGGTGAAGCCCTGTACGACGGACTGGCGACCACCGTGAAGCGCTATCTGCGCATTCTCAGCTGAAAAATGGCGACCATGGTTCGATGGGTCTGAGGCGGTGACGACAAGCGACCTCTGGCCGGAAGGCACTCGAGCCCGGGGCGCGCGCCCTGCATGAACCCGTGAACCGGGGCCAGGCTTTCCGTGCTGCTGTTCTTCTCGACGCGATTGATGTTCCATCGGCGCGGCGCGTGGGACCGCGCACTGATCGACGTTACCCGCCTTCACCAGTACAACCCTGAGCGAAGCAAACATGCCTGCACGGTGCGCAAACGTCGCACAAACAAACAGGCGGGCACCTCACGGTACCCGCCTGTTCATTTCTCGTGGAATGGTCCCGGCAAGCCGGGGACCTCTCCAGATCCTTATTGATCGGTATTGAGGAAGCCGATCTTCTTCATGCCGACACTCTTGGCATCGGACAGCACCTTGGCGACAACGTCGTATTCGGCGTTGTCATTGGCGTCGATCTGGATTTCCGGCTGCTTTTCCACCGGCTTGGCCGCATAGACCTCAAGCTGCAGCTTCAGATCCGACTCCGACACCGGGGTGTCGTTCATGTAAAGCGAGCCGTTCTGGGTGATCTTCAGCTTGATCGGCGCCGGCGGATTTTCAGGCGGCTTCTGGTTTTTGGTCGGCTGCGGCAAATCGATGCTGATCTTATGGGTCAGCATCGGCGCCGTGATCATGAAGATGATCAGCAACACCAACATCACGTCCACGAGGGGCGTGACGTTGATGTCAGCCATCGGGGCGCCGCCCTCACTGTTGGAACTAAAAGCCATCGATGAATCCTCCAGCGTCACGCTGCGAATGATGCCGCGTCGGACGCTTCCAGGTCGTGAAAGACCCGATGTTGCCGTTTATCCGGGGAATTGGCGGGCTCCTGCCGGAGCCCGCCTCAGTCCGGATTACTCATTGCCGTTCTTGGCACCGGTGGTCATGAATCCGACGTGGACGATGCCGGCTGCCTTGGCATCCTGCAGTGTCTGACGGACGACCTTGTACTTGACCGATTTGGCGGCGCGAATCTGCACCACCGGCTGTGGGCTCTGCGAGGCCGCGACGGCCAGCTTTGCCTTCAGCTCCGCGGCCGAAACCGCGTTGTCATTCCAGTACGCCGAGCCATCTTCCTTGATGGCCAGATCCACAGGCTGAGCCTGCTTGGCTTCGTCGGTAACCTTGGGATTCGCGTCAGGCAGCTGAACCTTGATTTTGTGCGACATCAACGGGGCCGTGATCATGAAGATGATCAGCAGAACCAGCATCACGTCCACCAGGGGCGTGACGTTGATTTCCGACATCGGGCCGCCGCCGTTGCCGCCGGAGCTCATTGCCATGGGTCAAATCCTCACTTAACGGTCGGCGTCGGCGCGTCCACGCGAGCACCCGTCGCGAAGTAGTCGTGCAGGTCGTGCGCGAACTCGTCGAACTGAGCGTAGGTCAGACGGTTGGAACGGTTGAAGAAGTTGTAGGCAAGCACGGCCGGGATGGCGGTGAACAGACCAAAGGCGGTCATGATCAGGGCCTCACCCACCGGGCCGGCCACAGCGGCCATCGAAGCGTTGCCGCTGGCGCCGATGCGGATCAGGGCGCCGTAGATGCCCCACACGGTACCGAGCAGGCCGACGAACGGCGCGGACGAACCGACCGTGGCCAGCAGGGTCATGCCGCCTTCCAGACGCAGGCTCTCGCGAGCCACGGCCTGACGCAGGGCGCGGTCGATGAACTCGGAGCGGTTCAGGGTCTGCGCCAGCTGACCACCGTCGGCGTTCTTGTGATGCGCGGCGGCCGAGGCGCAATCCAGGGCGATCTTGGAGAATGGTTCGCCCTTGGGCTGCTTCTCCATCTCGCGGATGGCGTCCTGCGCGTTGTTGGTATTCCAGAAGGCGTGGATCACCTTCTGGGCACGCGAACGCACCATGGAGTTGCGGATGGCGTTGGCGACGATGAAGTACCAGGAGGCCAGCGACATCACCGACAGGGTGACGAACACGATCCAGCCCAGGGCGTCGAAGTTGTGGATGAGGTTGCCGAAGCCGGCCTGGGCCATGGCGTGGGCGTTGGAGTTTTCTCCCATACCCGGCATCGAAGTCGGATCGGCCGGCGGGCTGGAAGGCTGAGCAGAGGTGTCTTGGAACATAACGCTACCCTTGAAAGTCAAGCGTGAACTTTAGCCGTGGGAAATTACAGCTGGTTTAGGGAGAAAGTAACTGGAATACGGGCCCAGCCCTCGTAGGCATGACCGCCCTTCTGTCCGGGGTTGTAATGCAGGCGCTCGGCCCACCGGAGAGCAGCACGATCAAGCTCACGGTAACCGCTGGACTTGTCAATCTTGACCTTCTTAGCGGAACCGTCAGTACCCACCAGGACCAGCACGACCGCCGTACCCTCATGACGCTGGCGGATGGCCTGCGACGGATACCGGGGTTTGATACCGCTGTTGAGACTGATGTTCTGACTCGGAGCGATAGTCTGCGGCGGTGCCGGTGGTGCCGGCGGCGCGGGCGGAGCCGGCGGCGTCGACATCGGCGTCGGCTCAGCGACCGGCGGCGGCGGAGCCGGCGGCGGTGGCTGCGGCGGCGGCTGCACCTGGTGAATGATCTTCGGCGGCGGCGGCTGCTTCGGCGGCTCAGGCGGCGGCGGCGGCGGCGGCGGCGGGGGCGGCGGCGGCTGGATGAACTCCACCTGCACCACCTTGTCCTTCTGCTTCTTCTCAGCCTTCGGCGGTGTCGCCGGGGCAAGTAGCATCAGGAAGGCGAACGAGTGCAGGGCAATGGCCACGGCCATCGCGCTGGTACGCCTCCAGTTAAACGACTCAGGGCCGTTGTTGTGAATGCTTGATGCCATCAGTCAAGTCAATATCAATCGTGATTCGATGCCACACCCGGCGTCGGAGGAAGGATGCTTAGCAGCCTTTCACCGAAGCTCAGGAGGCGGGAAGTAAATCACGGTACACCAGTGGGGAACTTTTGTATAGTCCCGAGGTTATACCGAAAATTCCTTTGCCAATGAATATCTTAGCGTATCGGCAACAGCTCAGTGGCCGGACTTCTTCAGCCAGGCTTCGGCCTTGGCATGGGTTTCCGGATCCTTGGCAGCCTGCTTCATGGCAGCCACGGCGGCGGGCTTGTTCTTGAGCCCACGTTCGGCCTCGGCCAGCAGCATGTAGGCGGTGCCCTCGTGCTTGACGCCCTTGGCGATAGCGGCCTTGATCGCGTCGCGACCGGCCGAGTACTTGTTGTCGTTGATCAACAGCTGGCCCAGACGCAGCGAGGCGTCACCCTGACCGCTGGCAGCCATGTTCGCAGCCTTCTTGTAGGCGGCAATGGCCTTGCTCTGCTGATCGCCGATATAGGCGGCGTCGCCCTCAAGCTTGTAGACATCGTAGCTGGGCTTGACGATGCCCTTCTGCATGCCTTCCTCCAGCACGCCGGTGGCCTTGCTGGCGTAGTTCTTGGAGTTGTCGCTGCCCTGACCGATGACCAGGTACAGCTTGGCCATGTTGATGTAGTCCTTCTGGTCCTTCAGCGTGCCGTTGTTGCGGGCCTGCTCCATCAGCTTGAGCGCTTCGGGGTACTTCTGCGCCTGCACCAGCAGCGAGATCGCGTTGCGCAGCGTGGTGGCGTCGTTCGGATTCTTCTTCAGCATCTGCTCGGCCATTTGCGTGGCCTGGCCGTTCTGGCCCGACTCGGCATAGCTGGCCATCAGGATCTGGTTCCAGGAATCCTTCGGGTTCTTGCTCATCGACTGCGCCTTCTTGATGGCGGCGATGGCCTCGGGGTACTTCTCGAGGCGATAGTCGATGTTGCCTTCCAGCGCGTAGGAATCAGCCGTCTCGCGCTTGCCCTGCTGGCGCCACTCCTGCAGCGTCTGCAGCGCTTCCTTGTACTGCTGGTTGGCGACGTAGAACTGCGCCAGTTCGTACTTGAGCTGGAAGTAGGTGTCGTTCGGCATCACGCCGATATCCAGGGCCTTCTTCAGGTCGGCAATGGCACCGGGAAGGTCCTGCTTGTTGTACTTGAGATTGGCCAGACCCTGCAGGGCCAGCGCCTGGGCATACTTGCTCTTGGTCGCCGAGCCGTCGGCCAGAGGACCGAGCAGCTGCTTGGCCTGGTCGGCCTGACCGGCATTGACCGCATTCAGACCCTTGTTGAGCGCTTCCTGATCCTTCTTCTTGTGCAGGTCCAGCTTCGGCGCCTGACGCGTAGCGTTCGGATACAGCGACTCTTTCTTCTGGTCTTCCTTGTGGTGATCGCGAGCCATGACGGGGCTGCTGACCAGCACCAGGGCCAGCGCAGAGCCGGCGAGCATCTTGGAGATCAATCCGGTTTTCATTGGATACCTCGTGGTGTTCGTCGTGCCCCTGGGCACGCGGGGAGCCGTTGAGATTAACCGCAGATTCGTGCCGGACTCAAGTTGCATTGCATGAGGCAAAACAATCACTTGTTAGATTTGCGTTGCACCGATTCACAAAAAAAGGCGGAACCCGTTCCCGGATTCCGCCTTCGATCTATAGATATTACAAATACTTAGATGTCGAGATTGGCAACCCTGAGGGCATTGGTCTCGATGAAGTCGCGACGCGGTTCCACCTGTTCACCCATCAGCATGGAGAACATCTGATCGGCGGCGATGGCGTCCTCGATACGCACCTGAAGCATGCGGCGGGTTTCTGGATTGACCGTGGTTTCCCACAACTGCTCCGGGTTCATTTCACCCAACCCCTTGAATCGCTGAATGTTTCTACCCTTTTTGGCCTCATCCATCAGCCACTGGCGGGCTTCGGCGAAGCGGGTGATGCCACGGCTGTTGTTGCCACGACGCACCTCCGCACCCTCCTGGATCAGACCCTCCAGCTGCTCGGCGATGGTAGCGATGGGGCGAAAATCGGCGCTGGCAAAGAACGGGCGCGGCAATATCCAAGTGTGAGTCAAACCGTGCTGCTGGCGCTCGACGACGATCGCGGCCGGCTGCTCACCCACCGCTTCGCGTGCCTCGAAGCGATAGCGTGGCTTGCCCAGACCCGAGGCGGCCAGCTTCTTGCCCAGACCATCCAGCCAGCCCTGCAGAGCGTCCAGGTCGTCCCAGAGCGCGGCCGTGAGCGGCTTGTATTCGATCATCGCCTCCCAGACCAGCGCATCGCAGCGCTGGCGCAGGCGCTCGACCTGATCCAGTGCCGCCTGGAAGCCGCTGAGCAGCTTCTCCAGTGCCTCGCCCTGAACCGGCGGGGTGTCGGCGGCGTACTGCAGCGATGCCTGATGCACGGCGCTGGAAATCAAGTAGCTGTTGAGCGCCGCGTCGTCCTTCAGGTAGGTTTCCTGCTTGCCCTGCTTGATCTTGTACAGCGGCGGCAAGCCAATGTAGACGTGGCCACGCTCGATCAATTCGGGCATCTGGCGGTAGAAGAACGTCAGCAGCAGCGTGCGGATGTGCGAACCGTCCACGTCCGCGTCGGTCATGATGATGATCGAGTGGTAACGCAGTTTGTCCGGGTTGTATTCGTCCTTGCCGATGCCGGTACCCAGCGCAGTGATCAGCGTGCCGACCTCGGCCGAGGACAGCATCTTGTCGAAGCGCGCCTTCTCCACGTTGAGGATCTTGCCTTTGAGCGGCAGCACGGCCTGGGTCTTGCGGTTGCGGCCCTGCTTGGCCGAGCCGCCGGCCGAGTCACCCTCGACCAGGAACAGTTCGGACAGCGCTGGATCCTTTTCCTGGCAGTCGGCCAGCTTGCCCGGCAGGCCGGCGATATCCAGCGCGCCCTTGCGACGGGTCATCTCGCGCGCCTTGCGCGCCGCCTCTCGGGCACGCGCGGCATCCACAGCCTTGGAGGCCAGCGCCTTGGCTTCGTTCGGGTGTTCCAGCAGGAACTCGCCAAGCTTCTCGTTGACGACCTGCTCGACCACCGTCTTGACCTCGGAGGACACCAGCTTGTCCTTGGTCTGCGAGGAGAACTTGGGATCGGGCACCTTCACCGAAAGCACGGCGATCAAGCCTTCGCGCATGTCATCGCCCGATGGCGAAACCTTGGCGTTCTTGCCTAGACCTTCGCGCTCGATATAGGTCTGGATCGAGCGCGTCAGCGCGGCGCGGAAGCCGGTCATGTGCGTGCCGCCGTCGCGCTGGGGAATGTTGTTGGTGAAGCAGTACACCGTTTCCTGATAGCCATCGGTCCACTGCATGGCCAGATCGACCACGATGCCATCCTGCTCGGCAGTGATCGGGATCACATTGGCATGCAACGGCGTCTTCAGCTCGGCCAAATGCTGCACGAACGAGCTGATGCCGCCTTCGTAGGCAAACAGGTCACGGCGATCGACACGCTCGTCGACCAGCTCGATCTTCACCCCGGAGTTGAGGAAGGCCAGCTCGCGCAGGCGCTTGGCCAGGATGTCGTAGTGAAACTCAATGTTGGAAAAGGTTTCGGTGCTGGGCAGGAAACGCACCTTGGTGCCGCGCTTGTCGGTTGGGCCGACCGCCTTGATCGGCGCCACCGGCTCGCCCATGCGATATTCCTGCTCGTGCACCTGGCCATCGCGATAGATGGTCAGCCACAGGCTCTGGCTCAGGGCGTTGACCACCGACACACCAACTCCATGCAGGCCACCGGAGACCTTGTACGAGTTGGCGTCGAACTTGCCGCCGGCGTGCAGCACCGTCATCACCACCTCGGCGGTGGAACGGCCCTCCTCTGGGTGCATATCCACAGGAATGCCGCGGCCGTTATCGATCACGCTGACCGAGCCATCATCGTGGATGGTGACCAGCACGTGATCACAAAAGCCGGCCAGCGCTTCATCGATGGCGTTGTCCACCACCTCGAAGACCATGTGATGCAGACCGGTGCCGTCATCGGTATCGCCGATGTACATGCCCGGGCGCTTGCGGACTGCCTCAAGGCCCTTGAGGACCTTGATGCTGCTGGAATCGTAGGATGTGCTCATGCGTCGCCGTTGTCTGGCCGGACCGTGAAGCGACCGGCTCTGGTGAGGTGAGTTCTTGACACTTTCATTATAGCAGCGGCCGGATGGTGCCTTGTTCCACGTGGAACACACATCCTGGATCGTCCTCTAGCGCCGTTGGCAGTTCGGTACCGGTAACCAGTACCTGAGCCTGGTGGCGACGCAACTGGGTCACTACCTTGACCTGGTGCGCGGCATCAAGTTCCGAAGCGAGGTCGTCCAGGCAGATGATCGGCCACTCCCCCTTCTGCCCTGCATGGTACTCCGCCTGCGCCAGCGTGCACGCCAGCGCGCACAGCTTCTCCTGGCCGCGAGACAGATGCTCGCGCTGCGGAGCGGATTCGAATACCGGCGACCAGTCCGCGCGATGGATACCGACCGCGGTGTGCCCGCGTGATTTGTCCCGTTCGCGCCGTTCACGCAGCTCTCGCCCAAGCTCACGATCATCCGCCCAGCCCCGGCGGTAGCGGAGCTGGAGCGTGCCCAGCTCACCGAGTAGGTCTGCGCAGATGTCTACCAGCTCAGGCTCAAATCCGTGCAGGTAGGCGCGCCGATAAGCGTCCACTGCCGTGCCACTGGACTCCAGCTCGGCCTCCCAGGCGTCGAACTGTGCATCCCCTAGCGAGACATCCATGCGCAAAAGCCGATTACGCTGCTTCAACGCTCGCTGATAACGCCGCCACTGCAAAACGAAATCATGTTCCACGTGGAACACGCCCCAGTCGAGGAAACGTCGACGCTCCTCGGCGGGGCCTGCGATCAGGGCATGGGAACCCGGTTCGAAACACACCACGGCACAATGGCGTACCAGTTCGCCCAGCGTTGGCGCGTCGGAGCCATCCAGACGTACCTGCCAGCGCACTCCCTCGCGGCCCAGGCCTAGCCGATGGGTCAAGGCGCCGGATTGTACTTCCCCAAACACGCTCAACCGTGAGCCACCGCGCTGCACCAGCACCTCGCGGGTACCGGCACGAAACGAACGACCATGCGAGAGCAGATACGCCGCCTCGAGCACACTTGTCTTGCCGGCACCGTTGGCGCCGACAAACACGTTCATGCCCGCACCGAGCGTCAGCTCAACGTCGGACAGACTACGCAGCCCCTGGATGTGCAGACGTTTCAACAGCACGCCGTCGTTCCTGTTTGATCAGCGGATACAAAAACGCCGGACCGGTCTTAGCGACCGGCCCGGCGTCGAATGACGTTCAGAGCATTTCCGACGTCACAGACGCAACGGCATGATCACATGGCGGGTGCGTTCGTCCTCGACATCCTGCAGCAGACAGCTGGACTGTGCATCTCGCAGGCTGACGCGGACACGATCCCCGCGCAACGCACCGAGCGCATCCATCAGGTAGCCGACGTTGAAGCCAACCGACAGATCGTCGACGCTGGTTTCCGCTTCCAGCTCTTCGACCGCCTCTTCCTGTTCCGGATTGTGCGCGACAATGCGCAGGGTACCCGGTGAAACCTCCAGCTTCACGCCACGGTACTTCTCATTGGAGAGAATCGCCGCGCGTTGCAGGGAGGCGCGAAGCATATCGCGCTCGATGTCCACCGTTTTGTCGGCGCCGATCGGTACCACCGCCTCGTAGTCCGGGAAACGGCCGTCGATCAGCTTGGAGGTAAACACCACATCATCGCGGTGCACGCGCAAGTGATTGCGCCCGAACTCCAGCTCTACTTCGCCTTCGCCGGCTTCGAACAAGCCCACCAGCTCCAGCACGCCCTTGCGTGGAATGATGATCTGCCGGCGTGAACCGACACCGGCTTCGATCTCGGTCTCGGCCATGGCCAGACGATGACCATCGGTAGCCACGCAGCGCAGCGTGTTCTCGGCCAGATCCAGCAGCATGCCGTTCAAGTAATAGCGCACGTCCTGATTGGCCATCGCGAAGGCAGTGCGATCCATCAGATCCTTGAGCACCGCTTCAGGCAGGCGCACGCGCTCGACCAACTCGATCTCGTCGATGGTCGGAAACTCGGTGGCCGGCAGCGTGGCCAGGGTGAAACGGCTGCGTCCGGCGTGCAGCGCCACGCGTTCGCCGTTCTGTCTCAGATCGATGCGTACGCCATCGGGCAAGGCACGCACGATGTCAAACATCTTGCGCGCGGGAATGGTGACTTCGCCTTCACCGGTTTCCTCGGCGGCGGCAGACGCGACCATTTCCACTTCCAGGTCGGTACCGGTCATCGACACCTTGCCATCGCGGACCTGCACCAGAAGATTCGCCAGCACCGGCAGCGTCTGTCGGCGCTCAACGACACCGACCACTTGCTGCAAGGGCTTGAGCAGCACTTCTCGTTGAATGCTGAATTGCATGGTTATGCCCCTTGTCCCCAATCCTGCTTATCTGTGTATGAAAAGAAAAAAGTGGTAGTAGCAGGGGCTGTGAATGACGGTACAAACCCCATTTCCACATTTAAAACAGTAACTTGCATTTATTTCGTCGGTGCGTTTCGCTTCGGACAAAATGTGGGTGAGTTGTGGATAACTTTCGATTTTGAATTCATCCAAAGCTTATCCACAGCTTCTCAACCGGTGAGTATACGGATCAACTGCTCCCAGTCCTGCTTCATGCGTACATCTTTCTCGCACAGACCACGGATGGTGCGACAGGCATGCAGGACCGTGGTGTGATCACGTCCACCAAAGGCCTCACCGATTTCAGGCAGGCTGTGCTCGGTCAGCTCCTTGGCCAGGGCCATGGCCACCTGCCGCGGGCGCGCCAGGGAACGCACACGGCGCTTGGACAGCAGATCGGACAGACGCACCTGATAGTAGTCGGCGACCGTCTTCTGGATGTTGGGAATGGTGACCGCCTGCGCGTGCGTGCTGAGCAGGTCGCGCAGCGTCTCCTGGGCAAAATCGGCGGTGATCGGCCGGCCGAAGAAGTTGGCGCGCGCCGCCAGCGTGTTGAGCGCGCCTTCCAGGTCGCGCACGTTGGAGCGAATGCGCCGCGCCAGCAGCATGGCTACGTCCTCGGGGATCGCCACGCCCTTGTCCTGAGCCTTGGACAACAGGATCGCCGCCCGCGTTTCAAAGTCCGGTGGCTCGATGGCCACCGACAGGCCCCAACCCAGACGCGATTTCAGCCGAGGCTCCAGCTTGTCCACTTCCTTCGGATAGCGGTCGCAGGTCAGGATGATCTGCTGCTTGGACTCGAACAGCGCATTGAAGGTGTGGAAGAACTCCTCCTGCGTGGTGTCTTTGCCGGCAAAGAACTGGATATCGTCGATCAGCAGCGCATCGACCGAACGGAAGCGACGCTTGAACTCATCCATGCTCTTGGTGCGCAGCGCCTCGATCATGGAGCCGACGAACTGCTCCGAACGCAGGTACAGCACCTTGGTGTCGGGGTTGAGTTCGCGGATCAGGTTGCCGGCCGCATGCATCAGATGGGTCTTGCCCAGGCCGGTGCCGCCATAAAGCAGCAACGGGTTGTAGGCGCGGCCCGGGTTCTGCGCCACCTGCATGGCGGCGGCCTTGCCCAGCTGGTTGGACTTGCCTTCGACGAAGGTTTCGAAGGTGTAGTGCGGGTCCAGGTTGTGGATGTGCGCCGGCTCCGGCGGTGGCGCCGGACGTGCGGCGCCGGCCAGCGGCCGCATCGGCGCGCTGGCCGGTACAGTGCGCGCACTGGTCGAGCCGACACCCATGCGCACCGGCACGTCGTGCCCGCGTATGTGTGCAAGAACGCTGAGGATGTGCGGCAAGTGTTCGTTGCGCACGACATCCAGCGTATAGGCGTTGGGCGCGTACAGGTGCAGGCCTTCGGTGTCCTCGCGCGCCTGCAACGGCATCAGCCAGGTATGCAGGTCCTCCGCGCTGATTTCGCCTTCCAGCCGCTCCAGACAGCGCCGCCAAAGATCGCTCATGAAACCTCTATCCGGATAAAGGGCGTGCGTGTGCACGCGTGGGGCGGGACACGAAAGTCTAGCAGGATGCGCCATGTACATTGTCGGTGCCAGTATCGGCGCATACCCCGCAAATAGTTGACAAAACGGCAAATGCTTCGCATAATCCCGCGTCTTTTTCTCAATCACCTTTTCAGGAGGAAGCCATGAAGCGGACCTTCCAGCCCAGCAAGCTCAAGCGCGCCCGCACGCACGGCTTTCGTGCCCGTATGCGTACGGCCGACGGCCGCAAGATCATCAACGCCCGTCGTGCCAAGGGCCGCAAGCGCCTGATCCCGTAAGACAAGGCGTTTGTTGATGTGCGACGCAGGCCTGCCGCGCGAGGCGCGGCTCCGCCGCGCCGCTGATTTTGCCGCCCTGCGTCACAGCGCCGGCCGGCTGTCCAGCGGATCGTTCCGGATCCGCTTCGGCAGCAATGAGGCCGGCGTTGCGCGTCTGGGCCTTGCGATCTCCAAGCGCGTTTCCAAGCGTGCCGTGGACCGCAACCGCATCAAGCGCGTGATCCGTGAATCGTTTCGTTACGCACGCCTTGATTTGCCCGCGGTCGACATCCTGGTCATGGCCCGTGAATCGGCCCGGGATGCCGACCTGGCCACGCTGCGCGACGAACTGACGCGCCTGTGGAAGAAGCTT
This sequence comes from Oleiagrimonas sp. C23AA, assembly GCF_011759385.1. Classification (GTDB taxonomy): domain Bacteria; phylum Pseudomonadota; class Gammaproteobacteria; order Xanthomonadales; family Rhodanobacteraceae; genus Oleiagrimonas. Next base: position 125,255 of record NZ_JAARLY010000004.1, read on the forward strand.
TCCACGTTGAAGGTGCCGCCAAGGCCCGGCAAAATCGCGCGCTGACCCTCGCTCGTCCCGCGCCGCCGCGGTCGGGACGAACCACCGCTCTGGCTGCCATGCCGCACGGTGCTCCAACCGGATCCTTCCCGCGATGAATCAAACCCGCACGTTCCTTGTCCTGGTGCTGCTTTTCGTGGCGTATCTGCTGTGGAACCAGTGGGAGAACGATTACGCCCGCCCGGCCGCCACGCCGACGCCCAGCGCGCAGACCGATCAGGGTGCGCCCAGCAAGGCGTCCGCCAGCAACGGCGACGTGCCCGATGCCGGCAGCGCGGCCACACCCAGCGTGCCGACCGACGAGCAGGCCAGTGCCAGCACGCCCAGTGCACCGGGCGCCAGTGCCAAGCCGTCCAGCCATGGCCAGCTGGTTACGGTCAGCACGCCGCTGCTGCGCCTGACCATCGACACCCGCGGCGGCTCGATCATCAAGGCGGAATTGCTGGGCTACCCCAAAACGCTGAAATCCACTGAGTCGGTGCACCTGCTCGACGATCAGGCCGACAGCTTCTTTGTGGCCCAGAGTGGCCTGATCAGTGCGCATGATGCCGCGCCCGATCATCGCGCCATGTTCCACGCCGAGAAGACCGACTACCAGATGGGGCCGGGCGCCAAGACGCTGGTGGTGCCGCTGACCTGGACCAATGGCCAGGGCCTGACCGTGACCAAGCGCTACGTGCTCACGCGCGGCAGCTATCAGGTGCAGCTGCAGCAGCAGATCGACAACCACGGCAGCGCCACCTGGACCGGCAACGCCTACCGCCAGCTGCAGCGGGTCGTTCCGCCGAAAAAGAAATACAGCAATTTCCTGGAACGCTATTCGGACCAGTCTCACTACAGCTTCTTCGGTGCAGCCTGGTACAGCCCGGGTGACAAGTTCAGCAAGCTGGCTTTCGACAAGTTTGGCGAGGATCCACTCAAGCGCGACATCACCGGCGGCTGGCTGGCGATGGTGCAGCACTATTTCATGACCGCCTGGATTCCGCCCAAGGGCGAGCGCGATGCCTACGCCAGCGCCACGCTCAACAAGGGGGCGGGCAAGCCGCGCTATCTGGTGCGTGCGATCGGTCCGCAGATCAGTGTAGCGCCGGGCAAGCAGGCCACCAGCCACGCGCGTCTGTATGTCGGACCCAAGCTGCGCGACCGTCTGGCTGCCGTGGCGCCGGGCATGGATCTGGCGGTCGATTACGGCTTCTTCACCGTGGTCGCCGTGCCGCTGCACTGGGTGCTGGACCACTTCCACGCCCTGACCGGCAACTGGGGTGTGGCCATCATCCTGCTGGTGCTGCTGATCAACGTCATCTTCTACAAGGCCAACGAGGCCCAGTACAAGTCGGCCGCCAAGATGCGCAAGCTCAAGCCGCGCATGGATTCGCTCAAGGAGCGTTACGGCGACGACAAGCAGAAGATGCAGCAGGCCATGATGGAGCTGTACAAGAAGGAGAAGATCAATCCCGTGGCCGGCTGCTGGCCGATGCTGATCCAGATTCCGGTGTTCTTCGCCCTGTACACGGTGCTGCGCGAGAGCGTGGAGCTGCGCCAGGCGCCGTTCTTCGGCTGGATTCACGATCTTTCCGCGGCCGATCCATACTTCGTGCTGCCGGTGCTGTACATGCTGATCATGCTGGCCACCCAGTTCATGATGCCCACGCAGCCGGGCATGGACCCGACCCAGCAGAAGATGATGCGCTTCATGCCCATCGCCTTCTCGGTGATCTTCGCCTTCTTCCCGGCCGGCCTGGTGCTGTACTACACCGTCAACAGCCTTTGCCGCCTGGGTATGCAGTGGTGGATCACGCGCCGCATCGAGCGCGGTGACGACACCAAGCGGCTGAAGAAAGCCTAAGCAGAAATCCGGCGCGGGCCACCTTCACGGTGGCCCGCTTCGTATCCGGCCCAGAGACCACAACCTGTGAGCCCAAGTCCCGATCCGCACACCGAGACCATCGCCGCCATCGCCACCGCACCCGGTGCCGGCGGGGTGGGCATCGTGCGCGTGTCCGGTCCGCGCGCGGCGGACATCGCCAACGCCATGCTGGGTCATGCACCCACGCCGCGCCACGCGCACTTCGCCGCCTTTCGCCAGGCTGACGGCGCGCTGATCGACCGCGGCCTGGTGCTGTACTTCCCGGCGCCGAACTCCTACACCGGCGAACACGTGCTGGAGCTGCAGGGCCATGGCAGCGTGATCACCTTGGATAGTCTGCTGCGCCGCGTATGCGTGCTGGGCGCACGGCTGGCGCGTCCAGGTGAATTTACCGAACGCGCATTCCTGAACGGCAAGCTGGATCTGGCCCAGGCCGAGGCCGTGGCCGACCTGATCGCGGCGCGCTCGCAGAGCGCGGCCCGCGCCGCGCTGGGCTCGCTGGAAGGCGTCTTCTCACGCCGCGTGCAGGCACTGCTCGAGGCCTTGATCGCGCTGCGTGTGCATGTCGAGGCCGCGATCGATTTCCCCGAAGAGGAGATCGACTTCCTCGCCGATCCGGTAATCGGCCAGCAGCTGGGCGAACTTCGCCAGCAGTTGCAGACTCTGCTGACCGAGGCGCGCCGTGGCCTGCGCTTGAACGATGGCCTGCGCGTGGCCATCGTCGGGCGGCCCAACGTCGGCAAGTCCAGCCTGCTCAATGCCCTGGCCGGCGCCGATCGCGCCATCGTCACCGAGATCGCCGGCACCACTCGCGACGTGCTGCGTGAACAACTGGTGTTCGATGGCGTGGCGGTGGAACTGATCGACACCGCCGGTCTTCGCGACAGCGACGACCCGGTCGAGCGAGAAGGTGTGCGCCGCGCCCGCGCGCAGCTGGAACATGCCGATGTCGCCCTGCTGGTCACCGACGCGGAAAACCTTCAGGGCGACATCGCCGCGCTCGAGGCCCTGCCCGCCACGCCGCAGCGGCTGGTGGTGATCAACAAGATCGACCGCGACGGCGGCTCGCCCGGTCGCGATGTCGAAAAGCGCGAGCTGCTGCGCCTTTCCGCGCAAAGCGGTGTTGGCCTGGACACCTTGCGCGAGGCGCTGCGCGAATTGGCTGGCGGTGGTCAGGACGAGGCCTCTGGTGGTGCCTTCAGCGCCCGCCGCCGCCACGTACTGGCGCTGGAGGCGGTCGACACGCACTTGGCGCTCACCGACGAGGTGCTGGCCGCTGGCGCCGGCGAACTGGCCGCCGAAGAGCTGCGTCAGGCGCAGCAGGCGCTCGCCGAAATCACCGGCGAATTTCATTCCGACGATCTGCTTGGTGCCATTTTCTCCTCGTTTTGTATCGGCAAATAAGCGCCGTTCCGAGTGCGCGACAGCAGCTCGCCCGCTGCGTCATACTCTGAGGCTATCGCTTTCCGAGACGGCATAAGGAGTGGGCCATGCACCTGTGGAATCGCTGCACACGCATGTTGGCGTGCCTGGGCCTGGTGGCGTTGGCGGCGCCGGTTTACGCCAGCGCACCCATGGCCGGCACGCAGGCGCCGGGCTTTTACCGCCTGATGCTGGGCCACGATGAAATCACGGCCCTCTCCGATGCCACCGGGCCCAGCCGTACCGACCGCCTGATGAGCGATCCGGCCAAGGCGCTGGCGGTGTTGAAGGCCGATCATGAAGGCTCGCCGGTGATCTCCTCGGTCAACGCTTTTCTGGTCAACACGGGCAAGCACCTGATCCTGATTGATACCGGCACCGGCGGCAATCTGTTGAACAATCTTCGCGCATCCGGCTATGCACCGGACCAGATCGACGCGGTGCTGATCACGCACATGCACAGCGATCACATTGGCGGCTTGAGCAAGGACGGCCACGCCGTGTTTCCCAATGCCACCGTGTATATCAATCGTCGCGATACCAGCTACTGGCTGAGCAAAGCGGAACAGGCCAGGCACCCTGAGCGCAGGAGCGCGTTCGAGGCAGCGCGCCGTTTGCTGGCGCCCTATGAAAAGAGCGGCCGACTGCATCCCTTCGATGGCGCGGCGCAGCTTTTTCCTGGCATTCGTACCGTGCCCGCCTATGGGCACACGCCCGGCCACACCGCCTACATGATCGAAAGCCAGGGCCAGAAGCTGCTGGCCTGGGGCGACATCGTGCATCTGGGTGAGGTGCAGTTTCCCCATCCGGATATGACCATCAGCTACGATTCGAACCCGGCCGCGGCCGCGGTCACCCGCAAGCGACTGATGGCGCAGGCGGCAAGCCAGGGGTACCTGGTCGCCGGCGCGCATATCGCCTTTCCGGGCATTGGGCATGTGCGTGCGAAGGACCATGGCTATGCCTGGATTCCGCTGCGCTATAACGCCTCGGTGAAGACAGAAGCCACACCGTAAGGTCCATGGGAAGTGATGATCGGACCGATAGACGGCTAGCGGTCTATCCATCGCCCCGCATCTTTCACGGCTGGCGCCAGGGCGTCTCCGACACGTGCTGGCACAACCATGTGATCAGCTGACTGACCTTGGGCGCGCGATGGCGGCTGCGCGGCGTGACCAGCCATACCGCGCCGTCATTGGCGGCGAACGGCTCCAGCACTGGCACCAGCGCGCCCTCTTCCAAGGCGTCTTCCACGTAGAAGTCGGGCAGCTGCGCCAAGCCCATGCCACGTCGCGCGGCGTCGACCAGGGCCAGGCCGGAGCTGGCCTGATAGTCGCCTTCCACCGTCAGCCGGCGGTCGTGGGCGAAGGACCATTGCGGCGAGGAGCCGATCAGACAGCGATGCCGGCGCAGGTCGGCCGGGCGCTGCGGCGTGCCATGCGCTTGCAGATACGCCGGCGCGGCGACCACATACAGCCGGCGCTGCCCCAGGCGGATCGCTTCCAGTCGATCGGTATCCACCGGACCGGTGCGCAGTGCCAGGTCGTAGCCGTGTTCGATCAGATCGACCACGCGGTTGGAAAAATCCATACGGATCTGCAGCTGCGGATGTCGCCTTGCAAAGACGTTGATGTGGGGCGCCACGTAGCGCTCGCCATAGGTGGTGGCCAGGCTGATGTGCAGCTCACCTTGGAGCGACTGCTGGAAACTGGCCAGTTCCGCCTCGGCGCTGTCGAAGCCGTGCAGCAGCTCGCTGACGCGGTCGTAATACACGCGCCCGGCTTCGGTCAGATGCAGGCGTCGTGTGGTGCGGTGCAGAAGCTGGGTGTCCAGCCTAGCCTCAAGCGCACGCACGGCGCGGCTGATAAACGCGGTCGACACGCCCTGCTCACGGGCGGCGGCGGAGAAGCTGCCCAGCCGCACGGCGGCCACAAATGCCTGCACTGGATCCCAGCTACGCATCGATTATTGCTGTCCTGCAAAGCTGCTTGGCCATTCAAGGCGCTAATCATTGCCGCGCGCGCGCTCTACACTGGGCGCTTGAGGATCCACGCGGTCCACCTTGAGCATTGTAGAAGACGCAAGGAGTTGTGCCATGAAATCCCGTGCCGCCGTGGCCTTTGAGGCCGGCAAGCCGCTGTCGATCGAAGAGATTGATGTCCAGGGCCCGAAAGCCGGCGAGGTGCTGGTGCGCATCGTGGCCACCGGCGTTTGCCACACCGACGCCTACACCTTGTCCGGTGACGATCCGGAAGGCGCGTTCCCGGTGGTGCTGGGTCACGAGGGTGGCGGCATCGTCGAAGAAGTGGGAGAAGGCGTCACCTCGCTCAAACCCGGCGACCACGTGATTCCGCTGTATACGGCCGAATGCGGCCAGTGCAAGTTCTGCCGCTCGGGCAAGACCAACCTGTGCCAGGCCGTGCGCGCCACGCAGGGCAAGGGCGTGATGCCTGATGGTACCTCGCGCTTCTCGCTCAACGGCAAGACGCTGCTGCACTACATGGGCACCAGCACGTTCTCCGAATACACCGTGGTGCCGGAAATCTCGCTGGCCAAGATCAGCCCGGCGGCACCGCTGGACAAGGTCTGCCTGCTCGGTTGCGGTGTCACCACCGGCATCGGCGCGGTGCTCAACACCGCCAAGGTGGAAGCCGGTTCCACAGTTGCCATCTTCGGTATGGGCGGCATCGGACTTTCGGTGGTGCAGGGGGCGGTCATGGCCAAGGCCAGCCGCATCATCTGCGTGGACTTGAACGAAGACAAGTTCGAGATGGCCAGGATGCTGGGTGCCACCGACTTTGTGAATCCGAAGGACTACCCGGATACGCCGATCCAGGATGTGATCGTCGAGATGACCGACGGTGGTGTGGACTATTCCTTCGAGTGCATTGGCAACGTCAACGTGATGCGTTCGGCGCTGGAGTGTTGCCACAAAGGCTGGGGCGAATCGACCATCATCGGCGTGGCCGGCGCGGGCCAGGAAATTTCCACGCGCCCGTTCCAGCTGGTCACCGGCCGCGTGTGGCGCGGTTCGGCTTTCGGTGGCGTGAAGGGCCGTACCGAGCTGCCCGGTTATGTGGAGAAGTACCTGGCCGGCGAGATCAAGATCGACGAGATGATCACCGAGGTGATGCCGCTGGAGGACATCAACCGCGCCTTTGAGCTGATGCACGAAGGCAAGGTGATCCGCTCGGTGATCCGCTTCTGATTGCCGGCAATGGATGCGGATTCAAATGAGAACGGTTGTCATTTGCTATCCGTAACCTCTACACTCTGAGCGCTCGAGAGTCGGCGCGCCCCAAGGCGGGCGCGCCTTTTCCGCCGCCGGAGTGATTCGTGAACCTGCTTGCCCTTGCCTGCATTGTGCTGGCCGTGACCGCGCTGTACCTGGGCTCGAGCCATCAGCGTCTGCTGCGCACGCCGCGTCCGGCCTGGCGCTGGCTGGCGCTGCCGTTGGCCTTGCTGGGTGCGATGGCCTGGATTCAGGCCCACGGTCTGGCAGCGGGTATCGCCGGGCTGTTGTGTGCGGCCATGCTGGCGGCGGTGGGTCTGCCCTATCTTGGCTGGGCGCGTACACCGGCAACGGCGCCCCGGTCGCGGCGCTGATGTGGTGGCGGTTTGCTGCGGGCGCCCTGCTTGGGCTGCCGGCTGCCGCGCTCTGGGTCGGCGTGCTGGCCTATCTTTGGCCCGGGCCGTGGCAGGCCGTGCTGATTCCGGCCATGGTGCTGCTGTTTCCGTTCTGGATGAGTGCATTGGCATTGGTGTTCAGCGCCGCCAGTGCCAGACGCGCCTGGGTCTGGATGCTGCTGGCCAATGGCAGTGGTTTCGGCCTGTTATGGCTGCTGCGCGATGTGGTGGGGCTGGTCTGAGATGGGCATGACCCGCGCCACGCGCCAGCGCTTCACGGTGCTGCATACCTGGGTTGGCGTGATCGCCGGCTGGGCGCTTTTCATCGCTTTTTTTGCCGGCGCCTTGAGTGTGTTCCACGCCCAGATCCAGGTCTGGCAGAACCCGGCCTGGCGCGCACAGCCGCTGGAACAGGTCGATGCCGGCCAGCGCCTGATCGAACAGGTGCTGGCCCGTCACCCGGCGGCGCGAGCGCATATCGGCATTACCGTGCCGGGCCATGAATACCGCAGCATGACCGCGTACTGGCCCGAGGCGGATGGTTACCACAACACCACACTGGCCAAACTGGCCGGTGACCGTCGCGCCGGGCATTCGGCGCTGGCCGATTTCATTTTCGCGCTGCACGACAGCCTGGGCCTGGGCACCTTCGGGCTGTACTTCATGGGAGTGATCAGTCTGCTGTATGGCGTGGCGCTGATCAGTGGCATGGTGATCCACTTCAAGCACCTGTTGCCGGACCTGCTGGCACTGCGTGCCGGGCACAATCTGAAACGGTTGTGGCAAGACGCGCACAATGTGATCGGCGTACTCAGCCTGCCGTTCCACGTCATTTTCGCCGTCACCGGCGCCATGCTGTGCCTGTTCGCATTGTCGTTCGCGGTGCTTGGCACCTTCAGTTTCGGCGAAGGCTTCATGGGTGCCTACACCCAGGCCACGCAGGTCGCGCCGCAGGTTCGGGCGGCCGGCACGCCGGCGCGCCCGTTGTCGCCCGCCGCGCTGGCGGCGCGCGCGCGGCAGGTGGCCGCGGCGCATGGTGTGGCTGATTTTGAGCCCAACTACATCTATTACACGCACTACGGTGATGCCAACGGCACGGTGACGGTGCGCGGCGATGCCGCCCGCACGATCGGCACGATGTCGGAAATCGGCATGAACGCGGCCACCGGCAAGGTGCTGTCGCTGTCGCTGCCCGGCGCACGCGACGCCAATCATGTGACCTATGCGGCGCTGTTCGCGTTGCACTTTGGCAGCTTTGGCGGGCGCACCGTGCAGTGGCTTTATTTCGCGTTGGGGCTGGCCGGCGCGTTCCTGTTCTATTCGGGCAACCTGTTGTGGATAGAAACGCGCCGCAAGCGGCGCCAGGTGACGCAGCCCAGGCGCGTTTACGCCATGGCACGCTTTACCGTGGCCAGCTGCATTGGCAGCTGCCTGGCCATGGCGGCGACCTTTATCGCCACCTTGCTGGCGCCGTATGGCACCGACAACGTGGCGCTGGCCGAGAAGCTGACCTGCCTGGCGGCGTTCCTGGTTGCCTGCGCCTGGAGCAGCTGGCGGCCGCCTTCGCGCGCGGCAGTGGAGCTGCTGGCCGCCAGTGCTTTGGTCAGTGGCGGGATCGCCGTGCTCGACCTTATCCTGCATGGTGCGCAATGGTGGTCGCTGCTGCGTCAAGGCGCGTTGACGGTACCGGCGGTCGATGCCATGGCGCTGGCCCTGGCGGCGGCGTTTGCGTGGCTGGCCTGGCGTACCCAGCGTCGCGCCAGCCACGGCGATATCCACAGTGTCTGGCACCATCCGCCGACGTTGAACGATCAAGGCGAGGGCCGAGAGCCGACGTCACACGCTTGAATACGCGCGTTGGCGCCGCCAGCTGGCAGGAAGCGGGGTTTCCATCGTTTCTCGGCAAGGAGTCGTCATGATCGAGCTTTACTACTGGCCTACCCCCAATGGCCACAAGATCACGCTGTTTCTGGAGGAAACGGGCCTCAGTTACCAGATCAAGCCGGTGAACATCGGCCGTGGCGACCAGTTCAAGCCCGAATTTCTGGCTTTCTCACCCAACAACAAGATGCCGGCGATCATCGATCGCGCACCGGCGGACGGCGGTGCCGCCGTCAGCGTGTTCGAATCCGGCGCCATTTTGCAGTATCTGGCCGAAAAAACCGGTCAATTCCTGCCCCAGGCGCCGCGCGAACGTACCGAGGTGATGGAGTGGCTGTTCTGGCAGATGGCCAGCTTCGGCCCGATGCTGGGCCAGAATCATCACTTCAGCCGCTATGCGCCGGAGAAGATTCCCTACGCCATCGAACGCTACGTCAACGAAAGCCGTCGTCTTTACGGCGTGCTGGACAAGCGTCTGGACGGTCGCACCTTTGTCGGCGGCGACAACTACTCCATCGCCGACATGGCCATTTACCCGTGGGTGGTCTCGCATGAGGCCCAGAGCATCGACCTGGACCAGTTCCCGAACGTGAAGGCGTGGTTCCAGGCCATCGGTGATCGCGATGCCACGCGTCGCGCCTATGCGCGCGCCGAGGAGGTGGGCGACAAGCCGGACCTGACCTCCGATGCCGAGGCGCGCAAGCTGCTGTTTGGCGTCAGCAAATAGCCGGACAAAAAAGCGCCGGTCTTTTCGGGCCGGCGCTTTTGACGGCGCCCTGCGATGCTCACGATGGCGCCGTCCCCAAGTTGTCCACAGTCAGTCCAGGAAATTGCTGCGCAGCAGCTCCTTGACGTCGCCGGGCCGGCCGGCCATCACCGCCTTGGCGCCGTACAGCGCGGTGCTGGTGACCTGGCTGAATTCCACCTTCGGCGGCATCACCAGCTCCATGCGGTTGACGCTGACATCCAGCAGCGCCGGTCCCGGATGGGCTAGCCAGTCCTTGACCGCCCCTTCCAGCTCGTCGGCCTCGGTGACGCGACGGCCATACATGCCGACCGCCTCGGCCAGGCGCCCGAAATCGGGGTTTTTGAGCTCGGTGAAGCTGTCGAGCAAACCCTCGACCTTCTGCTCCATCTCCACAAAACCCAACGAACCGTTGTTGTAGACCACCAGCTTGACCGGAATCGACGCCTGCACTGCGGTCAGCAGATCGCCCAGCAGCATGCTCAGGCCGCCGTCACCGCATAGCGCGATCACCTGGCGATCGGGCAGCGCCTTGGCAATGCCCAGCGCCGAAGGCATGGCGTTGGCCATGGTGCCGTGCACCAGGCTGGGTAGCGTACGGCGCTTGCCGTTGGCGCGGGTATGGCGCAGCACCCAGACCATCGGGCTGCCGCCGTCGGCGGTAAACACCGCATCCTCGTCGGCCAACTGGTCGATCAGGCGCGTTAGGTACTGCGGGTGGATCAGGCCGTCATCGCCGGTGTGTTCTTCCTTGGCCTGCGATTTCTCGGTGGCCTTTTTGTGTTTCAGGCATTCGTCGAGGAAGTCGCGCGACTCGCGCGTTTCGACCATCGGCAGCAGCGCGGCCAGGGTGTCCTTGATGTGCCCGACCACGCCCAGATCCACCGGATGGCGGCGGCCCAGATGGGTCGGGTCGGCATCGACCTGGATCAGCGTGGCATCGTCCGGGTAGAACTGACGCCAGGCAAAGTCGGCGCCCAGCAGCAGCAAGGTGTCGGCTTCGCTGACCGCGTGATAGCCCGAATCGACACCGAATACGCCGGTCATGCCCATGTTGTTGGGGTTGTTGGGCTCGACAAAATCCTTGGCGCGCGAGGTGTGCGCCACCGGAATCTTCAGCTTCTTGGAAAGGGCCAGCAGCTCGTCCTCGGCACCGGCCACGCCGGAACCGCAGTAGATGGCCAGCTTGTCGGCCTTGTTCAGCAGCTCGGCCATCTGCGACAGCTCGGCTTCGGACGGCAGCACGCGCGGCGCCGGCGCATGCGGCCGGAACGGCACCTTGTCCTCGGTTTCCTGCTGGCTGATGTCGCCGGGCACGATGATCACCGACACACCATGCTTGTTGATGGCCGTTTGCGCGGCCAGCGCGGTAACGCGCCGCGCCTGCTCGGCCGAATGCACCGTGCAGCAGAAATGGCTGCAGGTCTTGTAGATGGTTTCCAGATCCACTTCCTGCGGAAATTCCATGCCCATCTCGGCGGTGGCCACCTGCGTGGCAATCAGCACCACCGGTGCGCGGTTGCGGTGCGCTTCGAACAGGCCGTTGATGAAGTGCAGACTGCCCGGTCCGCAGGTGCCGGCGCAGGCGGTCAGCTGGCCGGTGATGTAGGCCTCGCCGCCGGCGGCCATGGCGCCGGCTTCCTCGTGGCGCACATGCACCCACTCCATGTCGCTGCGCCGGATGGCGTCGGTAATGTGGTTGAGAGTGTCACCGACGATGCCGTAACAGCGTTTGACGCCGGCCTCGGCCAGGGTGTCGACAATGATGTCTGCAACCTTCTTCTTGCTCATGGCGGAATCCTTGGCGTTGAGGGGAGGGGAGATCGAGTGCGGCGCCTTGGCGCCACAACAACTGCGCAACCGTAGGCCGGCGCGTGCGAATTCCGCATGAAGTCACGCCCCGCGCGCAAAGCGCGGATTCAGCTGCGTGAGCGTCGCGTTGGCGCCATGGGTCTCATTTGGCAGAGACAAAAAAGGCGCGCACCGCTCGATGCACGCCTTCGAAGGATGGCTCGCAGCCTGGCGGCCGTTGGCGCGATATCAGCGCGCGTGACCGCCGATGTCGCCGCCACTCTGGCGCAGCTCCGGTACCGGGCCGGCCACCGCTGCCAGCGCTGTAGCGTATGGGTCGTCGATGCTGACTGTGGAGACCTCGTCCCAGGCGAAGAACGAAGGCTCGCGCAGCCACTCGGCGTCGGGGCTGATTTCCTGCAGGTTGAAGCCGTCATCCTCGGTGTCGATCAGGCGGCCGATGTAGCACACCTCGGCTTCGTCCTCGCTGTCGACGTGGATGCCGATCACCGGCGCCCGGGTGGCCGCGGCGCGCACCACCTGGCTGATGTCTTCCAGCGGAAAGTCCTTCGGCAGCTGCGGACGCAGTCCGCGATGGGCAATCGCCTTGAGCATGAAGGTGGCGTGCTTGTCCGGCGACTCCAGCTCGGTGATGTCGCGATGGCGCATCACGTACAGGCCATCGTCGGTGATGCCGTCACCGATCACCCGCAGCATGAAGAATTCGCGGCCGATACCGGCCACGTAACCGCAGAAACTTCCGTGTTCCATGTCGCCGCGCCACAGCCGGATCAGCTGGCGTTGGCGCTGGGCCTCGAGCAGTTGCGCGCGGTGCCCTTTTGTCTGGAACTGAATGACCTTTCCCATAGCGTTGCCATGTTAGCAGAGCCGCGGGCGCGCGGCTCTGCCCGACACGCATGCGAAGCTTACAAAATGTACCTGGACAGATCCTGGTCCTCGACCAGCGCGTTCAGGTGGGTGTCGACATGTTCGGCGTCGATCAGGTAGTTTTCGCCGCCCTTGTCTGCCGCTTCGAAGGAGATCTGCTCCAGCAAGCGCTCCATCACGGTATGCAGGCGGCGCGCGCCGATATTTTCGGTGGTCTCGTTGACCTGGAAGGCGACCTCGGCCAGCCGGTCGATGCCCGACTCGGAGAACTCCAGCTTCACGCCCTCGGTGGCCAGCAGTGCCACGTATTGCTTGGTCAGCGCGTTGTGCGGCTCGCGCAGGATGCGCTTGAAGTCGGACACGCTCAGCGCCGATAGCTCCACGCGAATCGGCAGCCGGCCCTGCAGCTCGGGAATCAGATCCGACGGCTTGGCCAGCGAGAACGCGCCGGAGGCGATGAACAGGATATGGTCGGTCTTGATCGGGCCGTATTTGGTCGACACGGTGGAGCCTTCCACCAGCGGCAACAGGTCGCGCTGCACGCCTTCACGACTGACACCGCTGGCGCCGCCACCGCCGCCGTAGTCCGAGCGCTGCGCCACCTTGTCGATCTCGTCCAGGAACACGATGCCGTGCTGCTCGCACGATTCGACCGTCTGCGCGCGCACTTCCTCCTCGTTGAGCAGCTTGCCCGCTTCCTCGTCGATCAGCAGCGGACGCGCGGCGCGGATGGCCAGCTTGCGCTTTTGCGTCTTGCTGCCGCCGATGTTCTGGAACATCTGCTGCAATTGCTGGGTCATTTCCTCCATGCCCGGCGGCGTCATGATTTCCACGCCACCGCCCTGCAGGCTGAGGTCCAGCTCGATCTCGCGATCGTCCAGCGCGCCTTCGCGCAGCTGCTTGCGCAGTTTCTGACGCGTTTCGGACTGGCTGTCGCCGGCCGGCGCCGGATCATGGCCCCAGTCGCTGGGCGCGCTCTGTCGGCGCGGCAGCAGCGCATCCAGGATGCGATCCTCGGCGCGATCCTCGGCCTGCGTCTGCACGCGGCGCTTGGCACGGTCACGGGCCAGCTTGTAGGCGCCATCGGCCAGATCGCGGATGATCGATTCGACATCCTTGCCGACATAGCCCACCTCGGTGAACTTGGTCGCTTCCACCTTCACGAACGGGGCGTTGGCCAGCGTGGCCAGGCGGCGTGCGATCTCGGTCTTGCCCACGCCGGTGGGACCGATCATCAGGATGTTCTTGGGCGTGACTTCCTGGCGCAGGTCCGGCTCCAGCTGCATGCGGCGCCAGCGGTTGCGCAAGGCAATGGCCACGGCGCGCTTGGCATCGTTCTGGCCGATGATGAAGCGATCGAGTTCGTTGACGATTTCGCGGGGGGTGAGTTCACTCATGGGAAGCTAGCTTGGCAGTCGGGGGATCGAGGACAAACGATGCGAGGGGCTGACGGCGGGTCAGTCCAGTTCCTCGATGGATACGTTGTGGTTGGTGTAGATGCAGATGTCGCCGGCGATGCCCAGTGCCTTCTCGACGATGGAGCGTGCATCCATATCGGTGTTCTCCAGCAGTGCGCGCGCCGCCGACTGGGCGTACGGGCCGCCCGAGCCGATCGCGATCAGGCCCTGTTCGGGTTCGAGCACATCGCCGTTGCCGGAAATGATCAGCGAGTTGTCCTTGTCGGCCACCGCCAGCATGGCTTCCAGCCGGCCCAGGCGGCGGTCGGTGCGCCATTCCTTGGCCATTTCCACGGCGGCACGGGTCAGCTGATGGTTGTGCTTGGCCAGCTTGTCCTCGAACAGCTCGAACAGCGTGAAGGCATCGGCGGTGGCGCCGGCAAAACCGGCCAGCACGTCGCCACGGCCCAGGCGTCGCACCTTGCGCGCATTGGCCTTCATCACCGTATTGCCCAGGGTGACCTGCCCGTCCGAGCCGATGACGACCTTGCCGTTGCGGCGGACCGAGACGATGGTGGTGGCGTGAAACGAATCCATGGGCGCGCTCTTGACCTTAACGTTGCGTGTCGAACGCCTTATGTGGGGCGTATCGCCGGCAAAGCCAAGAGTACAGAGCGGCGCGCTCAGTCGCTCGATTTGCGCCGCGCGCGCGGATGGGCGGCGTCGTAGACGCGGCTCAAGTGCTGGAAATCCAGATGCGTGTAGATCTGCGTGGTGGCGATGTCGGCATGGCCGAGCAGGTCCTGCACGGCGCGCAGATCGCCGGACGACTCCAGCAAGTGGCTGGCGCAGGAGTGGCGCAACAGATGCGGGTGAATGCGCTTGGCCATGCCGTGTCGCATGGCCAGGGTCTTCATGCGCGCCTGCACCGTGCGCGGGCTGATCGGCGCGCCGCCGCGGCCGCGGAACACCGGCTGCGCCGCGGCCATGCCGGTCTCGCGGCCCAGGGCCCGCAGCGCGCTGACGGCGTGGCGGCCCACCGGCACGATGCGGGTCTTGTTGCCCTTGCCGCGCACGCGTACCAGGCCGTCATCCAGGTCCAGATCGCGCCAGACCAGGCCGACCAGCTCGGACAGACGCAGGCCCGAGGAATAGAACAGCTCCAGCATGGCGCGATCGCGCGAGGCCAGCGCGTCGTCGGCGCCGGGCAGCTCGACCAGTGCCGAGGCCTCGTCGGTATCGAGCACCTGCGGCAGCTTGCGGCGCGTCTTGGGCCCGCGCACGCCAGCGGACGGGTCGTGCTCGATATGGCCTTCGCGCAATAGATAGGTGAACAGGCTGCGGCAGGCCGAAAGCAGGCGCTGCAGGCTGCTGGGCGCCAGCCCGCCGCGATGCTGGGCGGCGACGAAGGCGCGCAGTTGGTCCGGACGCAGCGTATCGACGCCGCTGATGTCCTCGGCGTGCATCCAATCGGCCAGTTTCTTCAGATCGCGCCGGTACGCGGCCAGCGTGTGCGGCGAAGGCGCGCGCTCGGCCTCGAGGTGGCGCAGGTACGCATCGATGGCCTGCTCGGCGTGCACGCCTAGTCTTCGGCCGGATAGCGCGCCAGTGCCGCGCCCACCGATTCGGCGATCAGCTTCAGGAACACCGTGCCCATGCCCGGATGGAAGCGGTTGGGTTCCAGACTGCCGATGGCCAGCATGCCGGCGCCGCCCAGGCGCATCAGCGCTGCCGATTGCACCGCGCTGGCCTGTTCACCGAACAAGCGCGAGAGCTTGTCGGCGGCCAGGCGCCCGACCAGAGGCTCCTGCCGGGCCAGGAACTCGCCGAACTCCGGTAGCGCCGCGGCGCCATCGGGCACCGCGATCAGCCACGCCGCATCAGGCAGTTGTTCGGCCTCGCGAAACAGCATCACGCGCACCAGGTCGGTGCCAAAATCCTCGGTCAGGCGGTCGACCACGCACTGCACCGTGCCGGCCAGGCTGTCGGTGCGCAGCAGTGCGGTGGTCAGCGAATGCACCTGCACCATCAGCTGCTCGTTCTCGCCAGCGATCTCGATCAGCTCGGCCAGACGCTGTTCCAGCTCACTGTTGCGGCGGCGCAGGGTTTCCAGCTGGTAGCTGGCCAGCGAGGCGGCCGGACCCTGCTCGCGCGGGATCACCAGCTGCGTGGCCAGGTCCGGAAAGTCCTTCAGGAATTGCGGATGCTGGCGCAGGTATTCGGCCACATCCATGGCCTTGAGGCCGTCCTTCAGATTCAACTCGGCCATGAAAGGCTCCAGGTCACGTCAGGGCTCCAGTGTGCGCGGCGCGGGCCGCGGCATCAATCGTCCAGCCACTGGCCCTCGAACACGAAGCTGGCCGGGCCGGTCATCCACAGGCGGTGGCCGGGGCCGGGCCAGGCGATGATCAGCTCGCCGCCGGGCAGCTGTACGTGCACGCGCTCGTCGACACGATCGCGCAGGCGCAGCACGGCGGCCGCGGCGCAGGCACCGGTGCCGCAGGCGCGGGTCCAGCCGGCGCCGCGTTCGTGCACGCGCAGTTTCACGTGACTGGCGTCGATGACCTGGGCAAAGCCGACATTGCACTGCTCGGCGAAGCGCGGGTGACGGGTCACGCGCGGGCCCAGCTGGTCGATATGCGGGGCAGCCAGGTCGGTCACTTCCATCAGCGCGTGTGGATTGCCCATCGACACCACGCCGATGGTCAGTGTTTCGCCGGCCACATCCAGGGCGTAGCTGGCCGCCTGGTTGGGCGCATCGAACGGCACGCTGGCGGGCGTGAAGTCCGGTTCGCCCATGTCGATGGCGACCACGCCGTCATCGAGCACGCACACGCCCACGGCGCCAGCCGGGCTTTCCAGCCGTACCTGCCGGCCGGCTTCGATGGCGCCGGCCCGGTGCAGCCAGGCGGCCACGCAGCGCGCGCCGTTGCCGCACTGACCGGCCGAGGAGCCATCGGCGTTCCAGATGCCGTAGCGGTAGGCGCAATCGGTGCGCTGCGCCGGTTCCAGTGTCAGCAGCTGGTCGAAACCGACGCCGGTGTGGCGATCGGCCATGGCCGTCAGCCGCGAGGTGTCGATAGGGAACGGCGTCTGCCTGGCATCGATGACCACAAAGTCGTTGCCGATGCCATGCATCTTGGTGAAGGGCAGCGTCATCGGGCGAGGATCACGGCGAGCTGGTGGCGGGTGCCGGCACGGTACTGGCGGGCGCCGGAGCGGGTGTCGTGGCCGGCTTCGGCGCTGCATGGCGCGGCATGTACAGCGGTCCCTTATAGCCACAGCCGGCCAGGGCGGAGGCAAGCAGCACGGGCACGAGCAGTTGGCGGATTCGGCGCATGGAAATCACAAAACATGGATGGATGGCGGCAGTATAGCTTTTCGCCTGGCGCGCGCTCAGTGAGCGGCCGGGGGCTTTTTCTGCGGTGGTGTGGCGGTGACGTCCTGCAGCGCGCCGACGCTTACCGTGCCGCTCCAGCGCGCATCGCGATGGGCGAAATACTGCTTGGGCGTCCAGTACCAGCGCTGATAGATCGGTCCGCAGTTCTGCATCGCCCGGCCCGAACCCAGCGGCATCACGCAGTGGATGTTCTGGCCGGAGGCCCCCAATAGCGAGCCGGCAATCTCACTGCGATGCATGCGCAGTTCGCTGGCCAGGCGCGGCTTGGCCACCGCGTCGGCATAGATCGGTTGCAAGTTGGCCAGCACGGCTTGGGCGCGGCGCCGTTGCTTGGCGTGCAGTGCGCGCCAGACACGATCGCGGGTGTGCACAAACTGGGGATAACCGCGCTCGGCCGACAGCGCCAGCCAGGCCCAGGCGGTGGCCGGATCGGCCTTCACGCCCTGGCCTTTCAGATACATCAGGCCAAGGCACAACTGCGAGAACTTGTCGGCATAGCGGGCCGAGCGACGAAAGTCGCGCAAGGCACCGCGGTAGTCGTGGAAGGACAGTTTGTCGATGGCCGCGTACTGGCCGGCCAGGTCTGGATGGCCCCAGGTGTTGGTGTGTCTGGCCTGTTGCAGCACCGCGTCGGGCACGTTGCCGGCGTGACCGGTGTGCGCGGCCGCCTGGTGCATGGCAAGACCGAACAGCAGCAGTGCGCCGCCAAGCCGCGTGTATCGGCGCCATCGGGAGCATCGCCTCACCATGAACCCTTCCCTGTGTCTGGCCTGAGCTTCGTTCTACGCCGCCGCCCGTGTCGATACAAGCGCGCCACGGGGTTATGTATGTCTGGTCAGCCATGGGCTCTGCTAACGTGCGCAGGAACTTGCCCTGCGGAGTGCGGCATGGATTGGGATCTGTTCTGGCGCTTGCCGGCGATGTTGCTGCTGGGCCTGGCCGCCCTGGTGCTGTTGCTGGCGCTGGGTCAGGGCGTGGCCTGTCATCGGCGCTGGCGTCGCCGGCGTCGGCTGGCGGCCACCTCGCGCGCCTTGCTGGCGCTGCTAGCTTTGGCGCTGGCTCTTTTGCTGGGCGGTGCCGGTGTCAGCCTGCGCGGTTACCGGGTGCTGAGCCAGGAAACGCCGGTGGCGACGCTGTCGGCCAAGTGGCTGGCGCCGCAGCACTGGTGGGTCACGCTGACCCTGCCCGATGGCCATAGCGAGCAGATTCCACTGGATGGCGATGCCTTCCGGCTGGAAGCCAATGTGGTCAAGTGGACGCTACCGGCGGTGCTGCTGGGGCACGCGCCGCAGCTTTATCGGCTGGATCGCCTGAGTGGGCGCTATGACGATCCGCGCCAGGCCGCGGCCTATCCGCCGACCGTGCTGGATCTGCGTCCGACGGGGCCGGATCTGTGGACGCTGGTGCGCCGTTTCCCCGACTGGGTACCGGGTGTGGATGCGGTCTACGGCAGTGGCGTGTACCTGCCGCTGGTCGATGGCGGCCGATACCGCATCAGCCTGATGCGCACCGGTGCGCTGGTGGCGCGGCCGGCCAACGCCTATACCGCCGATCGGCTGGAACAACGTGGTGTGACCGCTCCCGACCTGCCTTGATCAGCCCCGGGCCAGGCACTTTTCATAGCGCAGCGCATCGGTGCCGTCATCGTAGTAGCCCTCGCGGCATCCGATCAGCTGGTAGCCGTGGCGCTCGTACAGCGCAATGGCCACCCGGTTGCTGACGCGTACTTCCAGGCGAATGCTCTGGCAGCGGCGCTGGCGCGCATAGCGCTCGCAGGCATCGAGCATGGCCCGGCCCAGGCCCCGGCCGCGCGCCTCGTCGGCGATGGCCAGCGAATAAAGCCGCGCGCTGGGGCTATTGCTGCGAAAGAACAGCACGGCCGAGCCGATCAGGTGGCCGGCCAGGCGCGCCACCAGCACCTTGGCGGTGGCGCTGCCCAGGTGACGTCGATACTGCGCCCGACTGATGCGGTCGGCAGCGAAGGTGCGCTCCTCCAGCTCGACCAGGTCGTCCAGGTCGGCCTCGGCAGCGCGGCGGATGCGGGGGGCGGTCTGTTTGATCACGCGCGGAGGGTAGTGATTGGGGTCAGGCAGGGCAAATGGGGACGCTTCAGTGCATTTTCACCCTTGGCTCTTGCCGCCAAGGTCGGGCAGGCTTCAAACTCACGGTGCGGCCTGTGGTGCCGGCCGTTTCCGCTGAATCTCCATTCCCGTCGGACGCTCCTGCGTCCCCACGCTCGAGGTCCCATGAGCCGTCTGCTCATTGTTGTGGAAAAAGCCTCCGATTGGGGCTCGTATTATCCGTCCGATCACGTGGTCACCGCCGCCGACTATCTGCGCGAGACGCCAGGTGGTGATGAGCGCACCCAGGTCATCAATCTGTGCCGCAGCTACAAATACCTGGGGCCGGGCTACTACGTCTCATTGCTGGCCGAGGCACGCGGGCACCGCGTGATCCCCTCGGTGCGCACCATCAACGATTTGCGCAAGCGCTCACTGTACGGCCTGGACATCGATGACCTGAACCAGAAGCTGGCGGCGCTGCTGCCCGGCGGCCAGGACACCACCGATTTCGGCATCCTGGTGCACTTTGGTGAAACCTCGCACCCGGCGCTGTCCGATCTGGCGCGACAGGTGTTCGAGCTGTTTCCGTGCCCGCTGCTGCGCATCGAGTTCACCCGCGAGCGGGTCTGGCAGATCGGCTCGATCCGGCCGGTGGGCCTGAACAGTCTGGACGATGCGCAGGAAGACAGCTTCGCGCAGTCGCTGGACAAGTTCTCGCGCAAGCTGTGGCGCAAGCCGCGCACGCGCCGGCCGTACCGCTACGACATCGCCATGCTGGTCGACCCGGACGAGGCCATGCCGCCGTCCAACAAGAAGGCGCTGAAGGCGTTCATCGCCGCCGGCAAGCAGCTGGGCGTGGAGGTGGACCCGATCGGGCGCCAGGACTACACGCGGCTGGCCGAGTACGACGGCCTGTTCATCCGCACCACCACCGCCATCGACAACCACACCTACCGCTTCGCGCACCGCGCCGAGAAGGAAGGCATGGTGGTGATCGACGACCCCACCTCGATCCTGCGCTGTACCAACAAGATCTACCTGCACGATCTGCTGGTGTCGCGAAAGCTGGCGGTGCCGCGCACGGAAATCCTCTACCGCGACGAGGCGCGGCGCTTGTCCGATCTGCCGGAAAAGCTCGGTTTTCCGATCGTGCTGAAGATTCCCGACGGTTCGTTCTCGCGCGGCGTCAGCAAGGTGGAATCGGTCGAGGCGCTGGAGAAGGCCGCCGCCGAGCTGTTTCAGCATTCGGCGCTGGTGGTGGCGCAGGAGTTTCTCTACACCGAGTACGACTGGCGCATCGGCGTGCTGAACCGCGAGGCGATCTACGCCTGTCAGTACTTCATGTCACGCGGGCACTGGCAAATCTACAACCACGGCGCCAAGGGTGCGGCCAAGTCCGGCGGCTTCCGCACGCTGCCGGTGCGCGAGGCGCCGGCCGAGGTGGTCAAGTTGGCGCTGCGCGCCACGCAGGGCATCGGCGATGGCCTGTATGGCGTGGACATCAAGCAGACCCCCGAGCGCACGGTGGTCATCGAGGTCAACGACAACCCGTCCATCGATGCCGGTGTCGAGGATGGCTATCTGGGCGAGGACCTGTACCTGCGCATCATGGGCGAGTTCGTACGCCGGCTGGAGCGCAAGCGGCTGGGCATCTGAACGCTCAGGCGCTCCACAGCGGCCGTCGCGGCGAGCGCTGACGCAGCCGGCGCCAGGCCTCGATGGGCGCGCGTGGTGCGGTCAGGCCCAGGATCAGCAGCGGTGCCAGCACCAGCCAGAACGGGGCGGTAAAGCCCAGCGTGGTGCTGTACACCGGCAGCGGCGTGAAGATCAGGGCGGCCGTGCCCAGGCCCAGCCACAGGCTGGCGATGCGGGCGCGGCGCTGACGGATACGGTGCGTGTGCGGCATGGTGTGTCCTTCCCTTGGCGTGTCGATGGGGCCCATCGTGCGCGGCGTCCATCTCAGCGGCTGCGACCGGCGCCATCACCTGGCATGCGGATGTTGCATGCATCCAAACGACACCGCCTCGCGTAGCTATAGAAAAGCCACGCCTGCCAAAGGAGCCCTGTCATGCGACGTCTGTGGAAGCTCACCCTGGGACTGAGTGCCATCGCCTTGCTCGCCGGTTGCGCCAGCGCGCCCAAGCCGCGCCTGGCCACGCCCGATCAGGTGAACCTGAAACGCTACATGGGCACCTGGCACGTCATTGCGCACATCCCCAACATCTTCGAGCGCGGCAAGCTGGCCACCGCCGATGAATATCACCTGCGCAAGGATGGCCGGATCGGTGTCACCTTCCACTACCGCAGCAGCTTCCAGGATGCGCCCAAGACCTGGCACGGCACCGCCTGGCTGATCCGCAACGATGATGCCGCGCGCTGGAAGGTGCAGCTGCTGTGGCCGTTCACCAGCGACTACGTGATCATGGCGCTGGATGCCGACTATCGCTACGTCATGGTCGGCTTGCCCTCGCGCAAGCTGCTGTGGCTGATGGCGCGTGATACGCAGATGCCCGAAGCGGTGTACCAGCGTTACGTCGAGCAGGCCCGCGCGGAGGGGTTTCCTGTGGATAAGTTAAAGCGTGTGCCGCAGCATCCAGACCAGGTCGGCCAGCCCGGTTTCGAGCAATGACGGCACCATCGGAGTGCGCCGGCCAGGGCGTTACAATGGCGTCTTCATCGATCAGGAGTTGCACGTCCCATGGTTGAAGGCGCCCCCCGTTTCACGGTGTTTGGTCATCCGATTGCCCATACGCTGTCGCCGCAGATCCACCAGGCCTTCGCGCATCAGTTCGGGCTGACGCTCAACTACGACACCACCGATGCCGCGCCGGCCGATTTTGCCGAGGCCGTGCGTGCCTTCTTCGCGGGCGGTGGCGCCGGCGCCAATGTGACACTGCCGCACAAGCGCGCTGCCTTCGAACTGGCCGCCGAGCGTACCGAGGCGGCCATGCGCGTGGGTACCGCCAACGTGCTCACCCCGCTGGCCGACGGCCGCGTGCGCGCCCACAACACCGATGGGGCCGGCCTGGTGCGCGACCTCACCGAGCGCCATCGTGTCGACCTGCGTGGGCACGATGCCCTGCTGCTGGGTGCCGGCGGCGCAGCGCACGGCGTGGCCTGGTCACTGCTCGATGCCGGTGTGCAGACGCTGACCATCGTCAATCGCACGCCGGAAGCGGCCGACGCGCTGGCCGATCGCCTGGGCGACCCGGCGCGGGCGCATACGCGTTACTGGAAGGATCTGGATTCGATCGGCAGCTACAACCTGATCATCAACGCCACCTCGGCCGGCGTCGCCGGGCAGGCGCTGGACCTGCCGTTTGCCATCTGCGGATCGCGCGCGCTGTGCTACGACCTGTCCTACGGCCCCGCGGCCACCGGTTTCCTGGCCTGGGCCAAGACCGCCGGTGCCGATTACGCCTTTGATGGGTTGGGCATGCTGGTGGAAACGGCCGCCGACGCCTTCGAGCTGTGGCACGGCAAGCGTCCGGACACCGCGCCGGTGTACCGCGAACTGCGCCAGCGCTACGCCTGAGTACCCGCTGATGGACTGCCGCCCCGGCTGCGGCGCGTGCTGCATCGCGCCGTCGATCTCTTCGCCGATACCGGGCATGCCCAACGGCAAGCCGGCCGGGGTGCGCTGCGTGCAACTGACCGCTGACAACCGCTGCGCCATTTTTGGCGATCCACGCCGGCCGGCGGTGTGCGGCCAGCTGAAACCGGAGCCGGCCATGTGCGGCGCCGATCGCGTTCACGCGCTGGCCTGGCTGGAGGCACTGGAGCGGGCCACCGCGTAAGGCGCGTGGTTTCGCAGGCTGGCGGGGCTCAGGCCAGGTAGTCGTCCTTCAGGCGCACGTAATGTGCGGCCGAATAGTGCAACTGCTCGATGCCGCGTGCGTCCAGCTGGCGCACGCACTTGGCCGGATTGCCCAGCCACAGTTCGCCCTCGCCGACCACCTTGCCCGGCGGCACCACCGCGCCGGCGCCGACAAAGCCGTGGCGACGCACGATGGCGCCATCCAGCACGGTGGCGTGCATGCCGATCAGGCAGGTGTCTTCCAGCGTGCAGGCGTGGATGACCGCGCCGTGGCCGATGGTGACCTCGGCGCCGATCAGGCACGGCTGGCCGCCCGGCGTGTACGGGCCATCATGGGTGACATGCACGATGGCGCCATCCTGGATGTTGCTGCGCGCGCCGACTTCGATGCGGTGCACATCGCCGCGCAACACCGCACCGGGCCAGATCGAGACGTCATCACCCAGGCTGACATCGCCGATCACACTGGCGGCCGGGTCCACATAGACGCGCGCGCCCAGGCGCGGCATCACCTTCTTGTAGAGTCGAAGTGCAGTCATGCGGCTTATTGTAGCGCTGGTCCTGGCTTGATTTTGCGCTTTGCCGGCACCACAGCAAGGGCCAGTGGCGGCTGCCGGCAGTCGCGTCCATTTCTGCGTCAAAGAGGCTTCCATGCATCACGAAAACCCGCTGCTCGCCGCATCCGAACTGCCGGATTTCACCGCCATCAGGCCGGCCCACGTGGCGCCGGCCATCGATGCGATCCTGGCCGAGTACCGCGAAAAGGTCGATGCACTCACCGCCGCCGGGCCGCACAGCTTCGACAGCCTGATGCTGCCGCTGGAGCGTCTGGAGCAGCGCCTGTCGCAGGCCTGGGCGCCGATTGGTCATCTGCATTCGGTGGCCGACACGCCCGAGTTGCGCGAGGCCTACACCCAGGCGCTGGAGAAGATTTCCGATTTCAGCGCCGAGCTGGGCCAGAACCGGGCGCTGTATGAGGCCGTGGCGCAGGTCGAACGCGATCACGGCGAGCGCCTGGATGCCGCGCAGCGCGCGCTGCTGGAGCACAGCCTGCGCGACTTCAAGCTATCCGGTGTGGCGCTGGAAGAGCCGGCACGCAGCCGTTTTCGCGCCATTGCCAACGAGCTATCGCGCCTGAGCACCGAGTTTTCCAACGCCGTGCTCGATGCCACCGACGCCTGGACGCATCACATCACCGACGAGTCGCAGCTGGCCGGCATTCCCGAGTCCGGCCGCGCGGTGCTGCGCCAGTACGCCATCGAGAAGGATCTGGACGGCTTCCTGGTCACGCTGCAACAGCCGGCGGTGCAGGCGGTGCTGACTTACGCCGACGACCGCGCACTGCGCGAGAAGGTCTATTTCGCCTATCAGACGCGCGCCTCCGATCAGGGCCCGGATGCCGGCAAGTTCGACAACTCCGAGCGTATCGAGCAGATCATGGCGCTGCGCCACGAGGCCGCGCAGCTGCTGGGTTTTGCCAATGCCGCCGAGGAATCGCTGGCCACCAAGATGGCCGAATCCACGGTCACGGTGATGGAATTCCTACACGATCTGGCGGTGCGCGCCCGGCCCATCGCCAAGGGCGAGCTGGCCGACCTTCGCGAGTTTGCGCAGAAGGAGCTGGACCTGCCCAACCTGGAAGCCTGGGACATTGCCTACGCCTCGGAAAAGCTGCGTCAGGCGCGCTACGCGCTGGATGAGGAAGCGATCAAGCCGTACTTCCCGGCACCGGCGGTGATGGACGGCCTGTTCGCGCTGACCGAGAAGCTGTACGGCATCACCCTCAAGCGCCGCGAGGATGTCACCGCATGGCATCGCGATGTGCGTTTCTATGATCTGGTCGATGCCGACGGCCAGGTATTTGCCGGCGTGTATCTGGATCTGTACGCGCGCTCGGGCAAGCGCGGCGGTGCCTGGATGGACGTGTGCCGCGCGCGCTTTGCCGATGGCGATGCGCTGCAGCGCCCGGTGGCCTTCTTGACCTGCAACTTCGCGCCGCCGACCGGCGATACGCCGGCGCTGTTGACCCATGACGACGTGTTGACGCTGTTCCACGAGTTCGGCCACGGTCTGCACCACATGCTGACCGAGGTGACGTTGCCGTCCATCGGCGGCATCGACGGCGTGGAATGGGACGCGGTGGAGCTGCCCAGCCAGTTCATGGAGAACTTTGCCTGGAACCGCGAGGCGCTGGATCTGTTCGCACGTCACTACCGCACGGGCGAGAAGCTGCCGGACGAACTGTTCCAGTGCATGCTCGATGCCCGCCATTACCACGCCGGCCTGTTCCTGGTGCGCCAGCTGGAGTTCGGCCTGTTCGATTTCCGCCTGCATCTGGAATACGACCCGGCCCAGGGCGCGCGTGCCATGCACGTGCTCAACGAGGTACGCCACCAGGTGGCGGTGGTGCAGCCACCGGCCTGGCAGCGCTTCCCGCATGCCTTCGGTCACATCTTTGCCGGCGGTTACGCGGCCGGTTACTACAGCTATCTGTGGGCCGAGGTGTTGTCGGCCGATGCGTTCGAGGCGTTCGAGGCCGCCGGCGTGATCGACCGCGAGACCGGTGCGCGTTTCCGCGGCGAGATTCTGGCCGTCGGCGCGACACGTCCGGCGCTGGAAAGCTTCATCGCCTTCCGTGGCCGTGCGCCACAGGCTGATGCACTGCTGCGAAGCTACGGCTTGGCTGCGGCCTGATCCGGTGCACCCATCAGCGGCGCCTTTGCGGGCACCGCTGATGGTGAACTTCAAGCTCAGGTCGAACAGCTGCTCGACGCCGCGCTGCAGGCGGCCGAGGTCGCGGCACTGGTGGCGGCGACGCTGGCGGCCATGATCGCCACCATCACCGCGGCCTGTTCGGCCTGCATCACCGCCTGGGTGACGCCGTCGCCCAGTGGTGAGCGCTCAAATTCATCCAGGCGCTGTTTCAGGCGTTTGCGTTCGGCGCGGCCATAAAGCGCATCGCTGACACGGCTGGCCGCGGCCAGTTGCGCCAGCGCGCGGGTGCGGGTATCGGCTTCGGCGCCATGCAGCAGCACCGCGTCCAGGCGCTGGCGGATATCGTGCTCGACGCGGCCGTCGCGTTCCGGATGCACGGTCTGGTGAAAGATCAAAAGGATGCGCCGCTCGTGTTTTTTCAGCGTGCCGCGCGCCACCAGCCGCTGCAGCAGGCGCCCGCGCAGCGGCTTGAGCCGCCCCGGCAGTTTCGTTACCCAGTAGGCCACCTTCTTGCCGGGCTTGGCACGCACCAGCGCCAGCGTGTCATCGAGCAGCGCATCGCCGCTGTCGGCACCGGTGGCGACCAGGGCGTTGTCTTCGATGCCCAGGCGCCCCTCAAGGGTCAGCTCCAGCAGCAGGGCGCCGGCCAGGCCGTAATCGAGCCCGATGCTGGCGGACGAGTGCACCGTGCCGCGCTCGTCATCGAGCGCCAGCAGCAGAAGTTCTTCGGCAAGCATGGTGGCTCTCCCCGGCCATCTTCACACCGGTCCAGCATACGCGGCGCCGGCCACCCTCGCCTATCGCTTACAATGACTGCATGAAAATTGCTTCCTGGAACGTCAATTCGCTGAAAGTGCGCCTGCCGCATCTGCAGCAGTGGCTGGCCGATGCCGGCCCGGACATCGTCGCCCTGCAGGAAACCAAGCTGGAGGACGCCAAGTTTCCGGCCGCCGATATCGAGGCCATGGGTTACCACGCGGCCTTTTCCGGCCAGAAGACCTACAACGGCGTGGCGCTGCTTTCGCGCCAGCCGATGAGTGACGTGGTCACCGATCCGCCGAATCTGACCGATCCACAGCGGCGCATCATCGCCGCCAGCATCGGTGAGCTGCGCGTGGTCAATCTGTATGTGGTCAACGGCAAGGCCGTGGGCGACGAGAAATACGAGTACAAGCTCGATTGGTTGAAGCGCGTGCGTGATTTCCTGGAAGCGGAAATCGCCCGGCATCCCAAGCTGATCGTACTGGGCGACTTCAATATCGCGCCGGACGACCGCGATGTGCACGACCCGGAAGCCTGGCACGAGAAGATCCTGTGTTCCACGCCCGAGCGCGAGGCGCTTCAGGCCATTCTCGACCTGGGCCTGGCCGACAGCTTCCGCCTGTTCAACGACGAGGCCGGTCACTACAGCTGGTGGGACTACCGCGCCGCCGGTTTCCGCCGCAACCTGGGCCTGCGTATCGATCTGGTGCTGATCAGCCAGGCATTGAAGGACGGTGCCCGCGCCGCCACCATCGAACGCGAGCCGCGCACCTGGGAACGCCCTTCCGATCACACGCCTGCGGTTCTGGAGTTCGAGGTTTGATGAAGACCGACTGGCCCACGTCGCTGACCGATGCCGAGCTGGACCAGCTCGATCGTTTCCTGCGTGCTCACGCACGCGACGACGATCTGTTGCTGGACGGCGTGCACGGCCTGCTCTCGGCCCTTGCGGTGGGTCCCAAGCCGGCGCTGCCCGACGAATGGCTGGCGCTGGTGCTGCATGACCCCTTCAACGATGCCGGAGAGGGTAGCGAAGTGCTCAGCCTGCTGGCCAAGCTCAACGACTCGATCCTGGCCGAGTTGGGCGTGGATGCCTACGAGCCGATCCTGGGCGAGGTGGATGAAATGGAAGGCCATATCCTGTCTGCCGCCGGTTGGTGCGAAGGCTTCAGTCGTGGCATCGACATGCGCGCGGCGTTGTGGGAGAACCGTCTGGCCTCCGATGAAGCGCTGATGGGCCTGCTTGGTCCGATCATGGCGCTGGCGCTGGATGAAGGCGTGCTGGTGTCGGAAACCGAGTTCGAAAAGCTCAGCGAAGAGGAATATGACGCCTGTCTGGTGCAGGTGCCGCAGGTGCTGGCGCAGGTGGCCCAATACTGGCGTGAGAACGAGCCCAGCGAGGATGAATTCGCCGCCGCCGAAGCCGCCCGTGAGCAGGCCGAGGCTGCGCTCAAGGCCGACGGCCCGCCGCGCTTTCGCGGCAGCCATTCGCTGCATTGATCATGTCCGGCGGCGTTGGCACCTACGCGCCGCTGGGCACGCTCAAAGCGGTCGCCGAGGATGTCTGGATTGTCGACGGGCCGATCGTGCGCATGCCGTATCTGCTCGGCTCGATTCCGTTTTCCACCCGCATGACCGTGATCCGTTTGAGCGATGGTGGCCTGTGGTGCCACTCGCCGGTGCAGCTCGACGCCGGTCTGCGCCAGCAGATCGATGCGCTGGGTCCAGTGCGCCATCTGATCTCGCCCAACAAGCTGCATTACGCGCACATCGGCGCCTGGCAGCGCGCGTTCCCGGAAGCAATCGCATGGGCCTCACCGGGCGTGCGCGAGCGCGCCGCCTCGCAGCACATCGATGTCACCTTCCAGTTTGATCTGGGCGCCTCGGCGCCGGCAGCCTGGGCCGGCCAGATCGATCAGCTGGTCTTTGCCGGCAGTCGTTTCATGGAGGAAGTGGTGTTCTTCCATCGCGCCAGTCGCACCCTGGTGCTCGCCGACCTGATCGAGAACTTCGAGTCGCAGCGGGTCTCGCCGTGGTGGCGCGCGTTGATGCGCCTGGCCGGTTCAGCCGATCCGGACGGCAAGTTGCCGATCGATCTTCGGCTGACCTTCCTGGGTCGCAAGCGCCGGGCGCGAGCGTGTCTTGAACGCATGCTGGCCTGGCAGCCCGAGCGCGTATTGCTGGCGCATGGGCGCTGCTATCTGGAAAACGGCACACGCGAGCTGCGTCGCGCCTTTCGCTGGTTGCGCTGAAACGGCGCGTTGTTGCCCTGGCCGAACAACGTGTTCGGCGCCGGTGGCTTGGCGCGGGCGCCCGGGGGCGGCATATAGGGGGCATCGTGTTTCTATCGGAGTCACGCTCATGACCTCCCGCACCATCACCCGCCGTGTACGCGGCATGCCTGCCTCGGACGGCGCCGGCGTCAAGCTGCACCGTGTGATCGGCCAGCCGCAGCTGGACATGCTCGACCCGTTCCTGATGCTGGACGAGTTTCGTTCCGATCAGGCTGGCGACTACATCGCCGGTTTCCCCAACCATCCACACCGCGGTTTCGAGACGGTGACCTACATGCTGGCCGGGCGCATGCGCCATGGCGACAACCAGGGCAACAGCGGCCTGCTGGAGCCCGGATCGGTGCAGTGGATGACCGCCGGTCGCGGCATCGTGCACTCGGAAATGCCCGAGCAGGAAGATGGCCTGATGTGGGGCTTCCAGTTGTGGGTCAATTTGCCGGCCAGCGACAAGATGTGCGCGCCGCGCTATCAGGACATCCCCGCGGCCGAGATCCCCGAAGTGCAGCCGGCGCCGGGCGTGACCATGCGCGTGATTGCCGGTGAGCTCGAAGGTGCCACCGGACCGGTCAGCGCCGTCGCCACGCAGCCGGTGTATCTGGACGTGGCGCTGGCGGCCGGGGCCGAAACCAGCCTGCCGTTGCCGGCCGGGCACCACGCCTTTGCCTACGTGTTCGATGGCGAGTCGGCGCAGGTGGGCGGTCAGGCGCTGGCTCGCGGCGAACTGGGTGTGCTCGACCAGGGCGACACGCTGGTGCTGCGCGGTGGCGAGCAGGCCTCGCGGGTGCTGCTGGTGGCCGGTCGCCCGCTCGACGAGCCGGTGGCCAAGTACGGTCCGTTCGTGATGAACACGCCGCGAGAGATCCAGCAGGCCGTGGCCGATTTTCAGGCCGGGCGTTTCTGAAGCGGGGCGCCAAGGCGCTGGGCCGGGTGGTTTTGATCGCCGGTTCAGCGCCGCCCCGCGATCATGGTGCGGCATTTCCTTTCAACTTTCAGGAGCCCGGCATGGCCCGTCGCGACAGCGCTTTTTTGTTCGACCTGGATGGCACCCTGGTCGACAGCGTCTACCAGCACGTGCTGGCCTGGAAGCAGGCCCTTGACGCCGAGGGCATTGAGCTGGCGGTGTGGCGCATCCATCGCAAGATCGGCATGAGCGGCGGGCTGTTCACCAACATCCTGCTGCGCGAGACCGGCATGGCGATCACCGAGGACCGTATCGAACGCCTGCGCCGCGGGCATGCCGAGGCCTACGCCCGCTACAGCGATGACATCCGTCCGTTGCCGGGCGCACGCGACTTGCTCGACGCGCTGGACGAGGCCGGCATTGCCTGGGCGGTGGCCACCAGTGGGCGCATGGAGACGGCCGCGCACAACCTGCGCGCGCTGGGTGTCGACCCCGAGCGTGTACCGGTGATCACGCGCGACCAGGTGCGTCATGCCAAGCCCGATCCGGACCTGTTCGTGGCCGCGGCCAGCCGTCTGGACATCGATATCCAGACCGCCCTGGTGGTCGGCGACAGCATCTGGGACATGCTGGCCGCCACGCGTGCCCGCGCGCTGGGCGTGGGCCTTTTGTGTGGCGGATACGGCCAGGCCGAGCTGCAGCAGGCCGGTGCCTTCCGCGTGTATGAGGACCCGGCCGATTTGCTGCGCCACATCGACGAGGTCGCCGCGCGCGATTGACCGCTTTAGGCCACGTTTAGCCACATCAAGACGTGGCGCGGCTAGGCTTGGCAGGTTGCCCTTATCCAGAGCGAGAGATCGATGTTTCGAGCGGCGGTGTGTGTGCTTCCCCTGGCGCTGGCCCTGGCGGCCTGCTCGGCCCCATCCAGCGATCAAAGCGCGCCGCAGGCGGCACCGGCCAGTGCCGCCAGTGCCAAGGCGCCCGATAGCGCGGCGCTGGGTTCGCCAGCCTGGTATGCCTGGGTCAGCCAGCGGCTGGATATCGATCCGGGCGACGCTGGCAGCCCGGCGTGGGATCAGGCCGTGCAAAAACAGCTGGGCGAAGAAGCGCCACAGGCCAAGCCCGGTTCGCCGCAGTGGCAGCAGGCCGTCGATGCGCTGTTGCGCACGCGCAGCGGTAATGGCCAGTAGCTGGGTGATGGCCTGACAGTCAGCCGGCGTCGGGCTCCGGCGCCAGCAGCGCGTCCAGATCGGACTGATCGAAACGCAAGGTGTCGCGGCTGCCGCCGCCTTCCAGCACGGCATCGGCCAGCTCGGC
Source organism: Oleiagrimonas sp. C23AA (assembly GCF_011759385.1). Classification (GTDB taxonomy): domain Bacteria; phylum Pseudomonadota; class Gammaproteobacteria; order Xanthomonadales; family Rhodanobacteraceae; genus Oleiagrimonas. Next base: position 156,181 of record NZ_JAARLY010000004.1, read on the forward strand.
CTTGCGCGCCTTCATCGCTTCGATGCGCTCTTCCACCGTGCCGGCGGTGATCAGGCGGTACACGAACACCGGCTTGTCCTGACCGATGCGATGCGCGCGGTCGCTGGCTTGCGCCTCGGCCGCCGGGTTCCACCACGGGTCGTAATGGATCACGGTATCGGCGGCGGTGAGGTTCAGGCCGACGCCCCCGGCCTTCAGGCTGAGCAGGAACACCGGCACCTCGCCATCCTGGAAGCGGCGCACCGGTTCGGCGCGATCGCGCGTGTCGCCGGTCAGCATGACGTAGGGCAGGCCCTGCGCCTTGAGCGCGTCGGCGATCAGCTTGAGCATCTCGGTGAACTGGCTGAACACCAGCATGCGTCGGCCTTCGGCCACCAGCGCTGGCAGCATGTCCATCAGCAGTTCGAACTTGGCCGATTCAGCCACCTGCTGCGCCGATTCCAGCTTGACCAGGCGCGGATCGCAGCAGGCCTGGCGCAGTTTCAGCAAGGCGTCCAGCACCATGATGCCGCTGTGCTCGAAGCCACGTTCTGCAATCACCTCGCGCAATTCCTCGGTCAGGCTCAGGCGCAGGCTTTCGTACAGCTCACGCTGGCCGCCTTCCATCACCACGCGGCGGGTGATCTCGGTCTTGGGCGGCAGCTCGGAGGCCACCTCGGCCTTGGTGCGGCGCAGGATGAACGGCGCGATGCGCCGGTTCAGGCGCGCCTGGCAGTCGGCGTCCTGCTGCTTTTCGATCGGGCCGCGATAGTGACGCCGGAAGGCGGCCTCGTCGCCGAGCAGGCCGGGCACGGCCAGGTCCAGTTGCGACCACAGCTCGCCCAGATGATTTTCCAGCGGCGTGCCGGACACGCACAGGCGGCGCGGCGCATCCAGGGCCAGCAGCGCGCGGCGTGCCTGCGTGCGCGGGTTCTTCACCTGCTGCGCCTCGTCCAGCACCACCACGCCGAAGCGATGCGTGCGCAGCACTTCGATATCACGCGGCAGCAGCGCGTAGCTGGTCAGCACAATGTCGTGCGTGGCGATGTCGTCGAAGGCTTCGCTGCGTTGCGGCCCTTGCAGCACCAGCACACGCAGATCGGGTGTGAAGCGGGCCGCCTCGGCCTGCCAGTTCGGTACCAGGCTGGTCGGCGCGACCACCAGCGCGGCCTGTTCCAGCTGGCCGGACTGCTGGAGCGTGGCCAGATGCGCCAGCAGCTGCAGGGTCTTGCCCAGGCCCATGTCATCGGCCAGCACGCCGCCGACGCCGGCCTCGGCCAGCGCGTTGAGCCAGCGCAGGCCTTCGCGTTGATAACCGCGCAACTGCGCATTGAGCCCGGCCGGTGGTGTATCGCTGGCCTGCTCGGCGGCCTCGCGCAGGCGGCGCGTAAAGCTGCGCAGCTGCTCGGGGGCACGCAATTTCTTGTCGTCGGGCAGCGCTTGCGCCAGTTCTTCCAGACGACCGGCCTGGACACGCGGCAGGCGCAACTGCTGGCGCTGGCGTGGCCGCTCCAGGTATTCGGACAGTGGCGCCAGCATGCGCCGCAGCTGGTTCAGACGCAGTGGCACGCGGCGGCGCTGATCCAGCGGCGCATACCAGACCGCATCCTCGGCCTCGTGCGCGCCGGGCGTCAGGCTGAGCTGCTGCTCGCCCAGCGCCTGTGCCACCGCCGGCAGCAGGTTGACGCGCTGGCCGTCGACCTCGATGCCCACTTCCAGGTCGAAGCTGTCCTCGTGCGCGGTGGCATCGCCGTACCAGCTGACCGGTGCCTCGACCACCTCGAACGGGAAGTCGCTGGCGTATTCGATGCTGAACTGCTCGGTCTCCAGGCGCTCACGCAGGCCAATCCAGCGGCCTGGCGTGTTCACTTCCAGCGCGCCGGCATAGCCTTTGCCCGGGAACATCCAGGCATCGTCGGGCAGTTGGTCGACCATGTCCCAGGGCAGGCCTTCGGTATCCACCGCCGGGGTCAGGCCAAGGCCTTCCAGGCGCTCCATGCTGGCCAGTTCCTCGGCGCGGCGGCGCTCGATTTCGACCAGTTTGCCCTCGTGCAGACGCCGAATCAGGGGCTCACCGCCGCGACCGGGCAGGCGTTCGCCGGCATAGTCGAACGACAGTCGCGCATAGGCCACGCGGCGGCTGGCGCGGGCCGGCGTATCGCGTGCCTCGCCTTCACCGTTGTGGCCGTTGCGGGTGACCCGGCCCAGCGTGTGCAAGGTCAGCACCGGACGCGGTGCCACGTCGGCCCGCTCAAGCGCGCCAAACACCTGCGGCGGCGGCAGCGTGTCGCCCAGCGCGCTTGCTTCAAGTGCGCTGGCCAGCGCGGCGCTGTGTTCGGGCGCCAGTGGCGGCGCATCAAGCAGATGCGCCTGCTCGCGTGAGTGTTCCAGCATGCCGATCTCGGCACGCTCGGCGTCCAGGTACCACAGTGCACCGATCCGCAGCAGGCGTTGGCCGTGCGGCAGTTGGGCGCTCAGTTGCTGGCTGCCGTCCTCGCGCTGGCGCCATTGCCAGCGCAGCGTCATGGCGTGGCCGCGCGACAGCCGCAGGCCGGCGACGCCGCCGAGAAAGCACGGCGCGGTATCGAGCATTTCGGCCAGCAGTGCGTCGCCCATGCTGCCGGCAAGGTGCGCGTAGCTGCGGTTCTTGCGCGCGCTTTGCGGCAAACCCAGCATGCAGGCGGCCAGGCGCTGTTCCTGCGCCGGCAGGCCAAGGTGCGCCAGACGCCGCGCGTCCAGTGGCACGGCGCGACCCAGGCGGCCGTGTTCGAGCACGCTCAGCGTGACCGGCGCCACTTCCAGGTGCGCAGCGCCGTTGCCGTCGTCGATAAGGTCGAGGAAAAAGCCCAGCGCGCCATGCTCGCCATGCACGCTTTCATGCGTGTGATCGCGTTCGAGCAGGCGCTGCCAGGCACCCGGCAGCGAGCCGCGACGCGGCTGGGTGGCGTCGCTGGCCGGGGCGTTCTGACGATGGCGTTGGGCGCGCGTCATGCGTGCGTCTTCGCTCCGGTCGGCAGGACCAAAACGGATAGCTTAGCAGCACCTAGCCCGTAGACACGCGAACGGCGCCACAAGGGCGCCGTCGCATCATTCAGCTGGTGGCAGGCTCAGTGCCCGAACAGCAGCTCGGGGTACTCGGGCTTCTGCTCGCGCGACATCAGCATGCGCAAACCTTCATCCGGCGTCACCTCGCCGTGCAGCACGGCATGCACACCCGCGGCGATGGGCAGATCCAGGCCATGCTTGTCGGCCAATCGCACCACCTCGTCGGCGGTGACCACGCTTTCGACCACCTGGCCGATTTCACGCACCGCCTCGTCGATCGGCACGCCACGACCCAGCGCCAGGCCCAGGCGCCGGTTGCGCGACAGATCGCCGGTGCAGGTCAGCACCAGATCGCCCAGACCGGACAGGCCAATCAGCGTTTCCGGGCGTGCGCCCAGCGCAATGCCCAGCTGCAGGATTTCGTACATGCCGCGGGTAATCAGGCCGGCGCGGGCATTCAAGCCCAGCTCCATGCCATCGGCCACACCGGTGGCCACGGCCAGCACATTCTTGACCGCGCCGCCCAGCTCCGCGCCAAGCACATCGCCGCCGGTGTAAGCGCGGAAATTGTCGGCGTGCAGCAGGTTGGCCAGGCGCTGCGCGAAATCGTCATCGGACGAATGCACGGTCACCGCCGTGGGCAGCCCGGCCACCACCTCGCGTGCAAAGGACGGCCCGGTAACCACCGCCGCCGGTCGCTCCGGCAGGTGTTCGGCCACTAACTCGTGCAGAAAGCGCCCGGTGCCGGTCTCAAAACCCTTGGTGGCCCAGGACACCGCGCAGCCTGGTTCGAGCATCGGCGTGATGGTTTCCAGCAGCGCCGCAAAGGCATGGCTGGGCACCACGATGAGCACGATGTCGGCACCACGCAGCGCGCGCGCCAGATCGGCCTCGTATTCAAGCGATTCGGGCAGCTGAAGATCGGGCAGGTAGCGCTTGTTGCGGCCGCTGGTGGCCATCTCCGACAGCGCCTGGGGATCACGACCCCACAGGCGCGTCGGCGTGCCATTGCGTGCCAGCAGCGCGGCCAGGGCGGTGCCCCAGGAGCCGGCGCCCAGAACGGCGACCTGCGTCGTTGCCTGGCTACGCATCGGCAATCAGCTGTTCAGATGCTGCGGGGCGGCTTCGCCGTCCTGCTGCTGGCGCATCTGCTCGGCGTACAGCGCATCGAAGTTGATCGGCTGCAGCAGGAACGGCGGGAAACCACCGTCGGAGATCATCGTCGAGACGACCTGACGCGCGAACGGGAACAGCACGTTCGGGCAGTAGGTGGCCATGATGCCCTGCAGGTCTTCGTCGCCAAAGCCGGCGATGCCGAAGATGCCGGCCTGGTGCACTTCGGCCAGGTACGCGGTGCGGTCGCCCAGCGTGCAGGTGACGGTCAGGCTGAGCACCACTTCATGCGTGTACTCGGCAATTTCGGTGGTCTTGTGGCCCAGGTTCAGCTGCACCTGCGGCTGCTCCTGGCTCTCGCCGATTTCCTGGAACACCTGCGGCGCGTTCGGCGCCTCGAACGAGGAGTCCTTGATGTAGACCTTCTGCAAGACCAGCTGCGGCTGGTTGTCGCCGGCCTCGGCGCCGTTGATTGGGTTCTGCTCTGCCATGATTGCTTGAAACTCCCCGCGGGATGGATTGCGAAACGAATGATTGTTCCATAGATGGTGACGCCATGCCTACCTGCAAGGACTTGTAAGTACTGGCGTGTTCGGCGCATAATAGCCAGCTTGCCCTGTTGTGTCTGGCCTTGCGCCACCCGTCTTCGCATCGCGCGCGTGAAGGCGTCACGGCAACGGCAAACCCCTCCAGCGAACGCGCATCCAGGGCCCTTGAAGGTTCTGCGCTGGGCCGACGCCGTCCTGGCCAATGGGCGGTTCACACACGATTTCGGAGGTCATCATGGCCCGAGTTTGCCAAGTTACCGGCAAGGGTGTGCGGACGGGTAACAACGTCTCCCACGCCAACAACAAGACCCGCCGTCGCTGGTTACCCAACCTGCACGAGCGTCGCTTCTGGGTTGCCAGCGAGAACCGCTGGGTGAAGCTGCGCGTGTCCAATGCGGCGCTGCGTACCATCGACAAAAACGGCATCGAGGCCGTGATCGCCGAGCTGCGTGCCCGCGGCGAGAAGATCTAAGGAGGATATGAACCATGCCTTCCAAGCGCGATAAAATCCGCCTGATTTCCTCGGCCGGCACCGGCCACTTCTACACCACGGCGAAGAACAAGAAGAACACGCCGGAAAAGATGGAGATCAAGAAATACGATCCCGTCGTCCGTAAGCACGTGATCTACAAGGAAGGCAAGATCAAGTAATGCCAGCGGCCGCCCCGGCGGCACGGCATCACGACTTGCCTTCGCGGTACTCGCCGTACCGTGGAATAAAAAAACCCGCCCTCGTGGCGGGTTTTTTTTGGCTGCGCGAGCAGAAGGGGCGTATTGCTAGGTGTCCGGTCGCGTCAGAGGGCTAACTGCACACATCGGTTGATGTTGATTATTTGGACCTGTCGCTTGTGGCCGCTTGCGACCAGTGGCCACGGGCTGGAATCGGCCAGAAGCGACCATTCAAGGGTCACTCTGCCTATCAACCTTTTTAGCATTCTCTTTATTTGGAGGCCGGGCGACGACCTCGTGGAGCAAGTCGTCGAAGCATTGCCCGCGCTCGCCTCCCGACATCTTGAAATCAGTGGGCCACAGCACTACTTCGCCAGGAAAAATGTTGTTCGCAGACGTTGGCGTAAGCCGAAGGCTGCCATTAGCCTTATCTTCCGGAGACAATCGAAACAACGCGTAAGAGACGCGGCGGCCATTAACAATGTCCCACACGACACCGCGGAAGGTTCCAGTGAGACCGACCTTCCCGTCGATCATGACCCTCGACCAGGGAGCTAGGGCATGCTTCGCCATGTACGCCGAACGAATCTCTCCGCGGTACTCGCCTTGGCCGAGGTACTCGATCTCAAGTTGTATATCTCCGTCGTCGGGAGGATGAGTGCCGTCGCTAATAAGATTCCGACCCACCCACGCGTTAGGGTCACTTGAGAAACGCCCGACGTACTTCTGGTAGTCGATCGCCGCATTGAGAGTTGCTTCTTTTGCCGGCGAGAAATTCTCCGAGAAGGAAACGATCTTGGCTGGCAATTCGAGCACCCCGACAAGCGCTGCTGCTATCCAGCCGGAGGCAAAAATTAGCCAGTGCACCGAGGTCAGCCATCGTGGCTTCTTCTGATTCGCTGGTCTTCCCCTCGGCATCCTGTCGCCAGGCATTCTCCTATTCTTTCCCCTGGCCATGCCCCCTCCTGTTTTTCGGAAGCCACATTGGCAGCGTGGGCGGTGACCTGCTGGGCGCGCTCCTGCCTGCGTAGCTGGCTACGATCTTTGTATTTCTCGGCATAGTAACCGAGTTAACGACGCCACCTCGAACGTCCCCTTTGGGTCGTAAATCGCCGATCGATAGGGCCATTCGGATGATCGGGTGCGCCGGCGGCGTTAGCCGCCGCTCATCAGTTGGGAGGCTGGGTTCGTCTTGCGCACAAGCATAAGGGAGCACAGTTTGACGACGCTCTTTTTTGCGCCTTGTGGGGTCGCTCGCTGGCATTGAGCTAACGTCTGCCCGATTGCATGATCCTTCCGCAGTGCGTTGGTACGGATTAATTCCAGACATAAAAAAGGCCCGCCGAAGCGGGCCTTTCATTAACCAATGCGCGGGCCTTGGAATCAGGCGGCGGTTGGCAGGCGGTAGCCTTTCAGGCGCTGGGCGAATTCCTGCAGAGTGCGAATGCCGCTTTGCTCGGCTTCGTGAATCCACTGCTGTAGTGCCTTCAGGGCCGAATCGGCGCCGCGCTGTTCCATCAGGGCCACCAGGCGGGCACGGTAATCGCATACCACCTGCAGCTTGGGACGCTGTTCGACCACGGCGTCGAGCTGGGCGCGCTTGTCGCCGTCCAGCCAGCGGCCGCCGTCGGCCATGGCGCGACGCAAGCGCTTGGGCACGTCACGAATGCTTTCGCCGGCATGGGCGGCTTCCTCGCGCAGCGTCGGCACGATGACGTTGCGGTAGAAGTCGGTCATGGCGTGGAAGCGATGCGTGAGCACGGCTTTGAGCGTGTCGGTATCGGGCAGCGCCACGTTCGGACGCACGTCCAGCGACGGCGCCACGCGCAGCACCTTGGCCAGCTTCACGGCCTGCAGGCTACGGATCACCGCCCAGCCGATGTCGAACTCGAACTTGCGCAGCGCGAACTTGGCCGAGCTGGGGAACGCGTGGTGGTTGTTGTGCAGCTCTTCGCCGCCAATCCACACGCCCCACGGCACCAGGTTGGTGGCCGTGTCGGAGCTTTCGAAGTTGCGATAGCCCCACCAGTGGCCCAGACCGTTGACCACGCCAGCAGCCCAGAACGGAATCCACGCCATCTGAATGGCCCAGATAGCCACGCCGGCCACGCCAAACAGAGCGATGTTGATCAGCATCATCAGCACGATGCCGGCCATCGGATGGCCTGCATAGACGCGACGCTCGATCCAGTCGTCGGGCGCGCCACGGCCGTACTTTTCCATGTCCTCGCGGCGCTCGCTGGCCTCGCGGTACAGCGTCACGCCATCCCAGAACACGCGCTTGATGCCGTAGATCTGCGGGCTGTGCGGGTCTTCCTCGGTTTCCACCTTGGCGTGGTGCTTGCGGTGGATGGCCACCCACTCCTTGGTCACCATGCCGGTGGTCAGCCAGGCCCAGAAGCGGAAGAAATGTGCGATGACGGGATGAAAATCCACGCCACGATGCGCTTGGCTACGGTGCAGGTACAGGGTGACCGCGAAAATGGTCAACTGCGTCACCACCAGCAGGTAGATCAGCATGGTGCCCCAACCGGCGCCGGAAAGGCCGCGCGCGGCGAAATCGAGCATCGAATCAAACATGGGAACGGGTACCGCGTGAAGAAAGGGTGGTGTGATTCCAGTGTACGCGCCCACTACCGTACCCGCCAGCACGGTGGCGGGGAAGAAATGTGCGTAACAGCTTGTTTCGGCTTGTCCAAACCAGATTTGCCGGCTCGTTCCTTCGCGCCGGTGAGCTGCGAGCCGTTTCGGCCCGATCGTTCGGTGACACAAGCTGATCGGGCCTTGGGCCCGGTGAATCACCCTGCAACGCGCAGCTCGGGCGCTGCAGGAAGTGGCTCGACGTGAAATGGGTGTCGACCCTGTTGTTAAAACATGGGGGCGCCGACAGAATGCACAAGTGGATCACGCTCAGCCCCTCCTTGAAGTCGATGATGTCAGCCGCCGTCTGGGCGGGCGCGACATTGTTCGCGATATCTCGTTTTCACTGGCACGCGGCCAGGTGATGGGCCTGCTCGGCGTCAATGGCGCCGGCAAGTCGACCACGCTGTCCATGCTGGCCGGTGCGCGCACGCCCAGCCGGGGTCATATCCGCTTGCTGGGCCAGGATCTGAATCAGGCCCCTGCGTCTCTATGTCGGCACATCGGTTGGCTGCTTGAGCATGCGCCGCTGTGGCCGGAGCTGACCGTGCGCGAGCAGATCCGTGCCCGCGCGCAGCTGGCCGGGCTGCGCGGCAAGGCGGTATCGCAGGCCGCCGAAGCCATCATCGAGCGCCTGGCGCTGGGCGAACTGGCGCGGCGCCTGACCGGCATTCTTTCGCAGGGTCAGCGCCAGCGGGTCGGTCTGGCCTGCGCGCTGGTGCATTCACCGGACCTGCTGGTACTGGATGAGCCCGGCAACGGCTTGGACCCGATGCAGACCGCCGAGTTGCGCGCGCTGATCGGCGAGCGCGCCAGGGCCGGTTGCGCGGTGATTCTGAGCACGCACCTGCTGCACGAGGTGACCGCGGTCTGCGATCGCGTGCTGATTGTGCACCAGGGTCGCGTGCGTCACGAAGCGCCCTTGCAGGCGGTGGCCTCTGGCTGGCGCATCACCCTGGCCGAGGCTGCCAGCCCGGAGCGTGTGCTGGCGCTGGCGCCGGTGGCGAGCGCGCAGCCGCATCAGGGCGGTCTGGTATTCGAGATCACGCTGAACGCGGGCGCCGATGCGCCGGCGTTGGCACGCGCGGTGGTGGCGGCGGGTCTGCCGCTGAGTGGCCTGGTCGCCATGGGTAGCGATCTGGAGCGTACCTTCATGACTATTGCCGCGACCCGCGCGCCGGAGGCGGCATGAATGCGGCCGTGTGGCGGGTGGAGTGGCGCCGCTTGTGGGTGCGCCCGTTTGCCTGGACGCTGGCGGCGGCCACGCTGGCCTGGCTGGGTTGGCAATTCACCCTGTTGCTGGGCCAGTTTCTGGATAACCAGGTGCGCCTGGCAGCGTTGGCCGATGGCCCCGGTTATACCGACCTGGTCGCGGTGCCATTGCTGGCGCAGCTGGCGCAACTGGCCCTGCTGGTGGTGCCGCTGATGAGCATGCAGTCGATTGCGGGCGAGCGCCGTCATGGCACCTTGCCGTTGTGGTTTGGCGCCGGCGTGTCGCCCACGCGCATGGTGCTGGGCAAATATGGCGCCATTCTGGCCTGGCTGATGATCTGGCTGGGGCTGTGTCTGTTGATGCCGCTGGCGCTGTCCGGCGCCACCACGCCCGATTGGGGCAAGCTGGCCGCGGCCACGTTGGGCCTGGCGTTGACCCTGGCCACGCTGGCGGCGATCGGTGTGGCCTGCTCGGCGTTCGCCTCGCATCCGGCACTGGCGGCCGCGGCGTCGTTGGTGGTCACGTTGATGCTGTGGGAAGCCAATCGCGGCGCGCAGGCAGCCGGTGAACTGGGTGGATTGATCAACTGGCTGGCGCTGCCCAGCCATCTGCAGCCGATGTGGCGCGGGTTGGTATCGACCACTGATGTGGCGTGGTTCGTGATCGTCATCGTGGTGGCGCTGGTGCTGGCCATTCGCCGCGTCGCGGCGGAAAGGGTGAGGGGCTGATGCGCGAACGTCTGGATGCGTGGCTGATCGCACTGGCGCTGCTGATAGGTGCGCTGTGCCTGGGCTACCTGAGCACGCGTTTCAATGTCTCCAGCGACTGGAGCGCCGGCCAGCGCGCCAGCCTGAGTGCGCCCAGCCGGGCGGTGCTGCACAAGCTCGATGGGCCGGTGCGCATTGTCAGCTACGCGCGCCCGGGCGGTGATCTGCGGCCCACCGTGGCAGCGGTCATTGCCAAGTTCCAGCGCTTCAAGCCGAACATCACCTTGAGTTTCGTCGATCCGGAAACCGACCCGCAGGCCATGCGCCGTCTGGGCATCAGCGTCGATGGCGAATTGATCGTGCATTACAAGGGGCACCAGGAGCGGCTGGATCAGCTGTCCGAGCGCAGCCTGACCAATGCGCTGACGCGGCTGGCACGTGGCGGTGACAAGCTGGTGGCGTTTGTCACTGGCGATGGTGAGCGCAATCCTGGTGGCCAGGCCAATGCCGACCTTGGCACCTTCATCAGCCAGCTTTCCCAGCGCGGCATTCGCGCCGTGCCGCTCAATTTCAGTCAGGCCAGCGCGGTGCCGCAGGGCACCAGCCTGGTGGTGCTGGCCAGTCCGGTGGCGCAACTGGCGCCGGGCGCAGTGCGCGCGCTGGTCGATTATGTGGATACCGGCGGCAACCTTTTGTGGCTGACCGAGCCGGGCAGCGATGAGCTGGGCCTGGCGCCGCTGGCGACCACGCTGGACATCAAGCGCTTGCCCGGCATGTTGCTCGATGGCAGCGGCGCGGCGCTGGGTTTGCACGATCCGCGTCTGCTGGCGCTGGGCAGCTATCCGCCCAGCGCGATCACGCGTGGCTTTGTCATGACCACACTTTTCCCTGAGGTGGCCGCGCTGGCGGTCACCTCCGACCAGGATTGGAACGCGCAGCCGCTGCTGGCCTCGGGGCCGCAAAGCTGGCTGCAGGCAGGGGCGGCCAGCGCCGACAGCGCTTATGCCAAGGCGGCCGGGCAAACCCGTGGGCCATTCGACTTCGGCTTTGCCTTGAGCCGGCTTTCGCCCTCGCCCAGCCACAACCAGCAGCGCGTGGTGGTGATCGGCGACGGCGATTTTCTGTCCAACAGCTATCTGGGCAACGGCGGCAATCGCGCGCTGGGCGAGCGCCTTTTCGACTGGCTGCTGGGCGACGATGCGCTGGTCGACATGCCCTCGCGCGCTGCGCCCGATCGCATTGTGCGTCTGTCGCAGGGCGGCCTGAGTGCGATCACGGCGATTTTCCTGGTGCTGCTGCCCCTGGTCTTGCTGCTGAGCGGGTTGTTGATCGCCTGGCGCAGGCGGCGGCGCTAATGCGTCGCGGCACCGCGCCACGCCTGGCGCTGCTTGGGGTGGTGGTGGCGCTGGCCGCTGTGGCCGGCTGGCAGTGGCAGCGTCAGCGCGCCGCGCAAACCGGCCATTTGCTGAGGCTGGCGCCGTCGGCGGTGACCCGCATCGATGTTCGTCTGGGTGCTGGACCGTGGCAGCACTATGTGCACCGGGCGGGTCGCTGGCAGCGGCGCCATGGTGATGGCGCGATCGATCAAGGCCAGCTTGAGGCCTTGGCCCGGGCGGCGGCCATTCCGGTACTGCACTGGCGCGCGGCGGCCGATTTCCAGCCGGCGCGCATCGGCCTGGCGCCGCCGCAGATCACGCTGGTGCTCAATGGTCATGTGCTGGCTTTTGGCGCCACCTCGGCGGTGGGGCCGCAGCGTTACGTAAAGGTTGGCCCCCGCATCGCGCTGGTGCCGTTGATCGATACGCCGCGCGTCAAAGGCCGTGATGATGTGCACGAAAACCTGGGCGCGGCGCCGGCCGCTGGCGCGCCTTGAGCGCATGTGTGCCTTGAAGCGGCCGCCCTGCCGGCCCCATTTGTGCTGCCATGCCTGAATTGCCGGAAGTCGAAACCACCCGCCGCGGGATTGCGCCGCATCTTGAAGGCCGCCGCATCGAGCGCGTGGTGCTGCGCCGTGGCGATCTGCGCTGGCCGATTCCGGCCCAGATCACCGAGCAGCTTCCGGGGCAGCAGATCACCTCGGTCGAGCGGCGCGCCAAATACCTGCTTTTGCATACCGCGGTGGGCAGCGCGCTGGCGCATCTGGGCATGTCCGGCATGTTGCGCGTGCTGCCGCCCGATACCGCGCTGGGCAAGCACGATCACTATGACTTTGTGCTCGATTCGGGGCGCGTACTGCGTTTTACCGATCCGCGCCGCTTTGGCTGCCTGCTTTGGCAGGCACCGGGCAGCACGCATGATCTGCTCGGCACGCTCGGGCCCGAGCCGCTGTCGGCGGCGTTCGATGGCGAACGATTGTGGCGATTGTCACGCGGCCGACGCTCGGCGGTGAAGGTGTTCATCATGGATCAGGCGGTGGTGGTCGGCGTGGGCAACATCTACGCCAGCGAGGCGCTATTTGCCGCCGGTATCGATCCGCGCCGCGCCGCCGGCCGAGTCTCGCGGCAGCGTTACCAAGCGCTGGCCGCGGCCATCAAACGCATTCTCGCTCACGCCATCGAGCGGGGTGGCACCACCTTGCGTGATTTTCTCAATCCCGATGGCGCGCCGGGGTATTTCGAGCAGGAGCTGGCGGTATACGGGCGCGAGGGTGAACCCTGCCGGCGCTGTGGCGGTGCCGTGGCGATGCGTGTGCTGGGCCAGCGCTCAACCTTTTTCTGTCAGCACTGTCAACGCTAGTCAGCTTGCGTTCATATAAGTGACATGCGGCGCTGCGACAAAAGCGCACACCAACACCGGTAAATCCCTTGTCAGCAGTTATTTGCCGCTCCGATCGCAAAATATTGCGACGCAACAACGCACGTTCTTTGGGTGTTGACAAAGATATTTTTTATTGATCCAAAGTTGTGGAAAGCGTGCCGGGATGGGCGTAAGTTGCTCCCATGGTTTCAAGACTTTGGGAGGAGTCATGAACCGTAAACTATGGATTTTGCTGGCACTGTTGTCAGCTTCAGTGGTGACCGCGCAGGCGGCCGAAGGGGCGGCTTCTACCTGCAAGGCACCGACACTTACGCCGGACGCCAATGCGCGCTATGACGAAATGGACCCGGCATCGCGCCCGGATCGCTTTGTCGACATGAGCGATCAGGTCAGCGCCACCTACATCAATCAGGAACTGAGCGTGGCGCCGCGCAACACCAAGTTGTTGGTGGCACGCGGTTATTCCAACGCCCAGGCGCACCTTCGCCAAGCGGCCGAACGCGATTTCAAGGCGGCCTTGGCGGCCAACCCGAAGGACGAGCACACCTATCTGTCCTACGGCTGGGCCTTGTTCGAGATGGGCGACGATGCCTGTGCCATCACGCAGTGGCAGAAGGCCGCGGCGATGCAGGGTGGCCATCCGGCCTGGTTGCCACAGGCGCTGGCCGAGAGCTACTGGCGCATGGGTCGACACGCGCTGGCCCTGCGTTGGTACGACGTAGCCGTGCGCAGCCATCCCGAGCGCTGGGGCTCGGTGGCCTCGATCCACGCCATGACGGCCGGCCGCAACTACTCGGACGCCCAACGCGACATGCTCGAGACCATCTTCACCACTTGGAAGCAGCAATCGCCGCGCACGGATATCGCCTCACGCTAACGCGTCAGGTCGGAACCATCCGGTTGCGGGATTGGCCTCTGCTTGGATAAAAAAACGCCCGGCACCTTGATGGTCGCCGGGCGTTTTTTATTTCCTGGGAAGTGCTTTGGCTCAGCTGCCGGCGGGCCAGCGCACCTCGACATAGGTGTTGTTGAACTGCGGGTCGTCTAATCCGCCGCCGTGGGCACAGTGCAGCGGGCCGACAATGCCTTCCACCTCCAGCTCCTGGCCGTCGGCCAGATGCCCGCCCAGGGCGTTTAGTTCGACCAGGCGCTCGCACAGCGCGCCGGCAATGTTGAGATCCTTGCGCGGCACGCCACGGATGCTCAGGTCGGGGCGACCAAACTTGCGCATGCCGCGCGTGCGCACCCAGGCGTTACCGCCTTCCTCGTCGTGGGCCAGAATCACCACGTGGTTGCGCGGCGGCGCGCCGCCATCCACCAGATAACGCTCGCGCCAGGCGGGGGCGTCGAACAGGCTCAGGATCTGCGGATCAACGACCACGTCGCCACCAATATCCAGCAGCGCGGCCAGCACGCCCAGGGTATCGCGCAGATAGTCCAGGCTGGCGCGATCGTCCAGGGTGCCGCTGATACGGATCACTTCCGGCGCCTGCTTGGCGGCATCGAAGGCGATCGGCGCGTCGTGCTCCAGCACCTCGCCCAGTGCACCGCGCAGGGGATAGCCCTCCCACGTGGCCAGCGTCTCGTTGGGGTAGCGGTGCATCTCCATGCCTTCGGGCAGACCGTTGCTGCCATAGCGCGCGGCCGGCAACACGATCTCATCGGGGAAACGTCCGAAGATGAAAAATACCAGCAGCGCCGAATCTTCGCCAGGAGCCCAGTACGGGCGCGGCCATTCGGCTTGGGGCGGCGGAGGAGCTTCGGTCATGGTCGGATCCTGATTTTCAGTAAAGGTGCACGGGCCCTTCAGGCCTCGTCCGGCTCGCCCAGCGGCAGCATCGGCTGTTGCAGCTCGACGCGGCCCTCGCCATTCATGATCTTCTTGAATTCGGCACGGCTTACCGAGACGTAGCGGTCGTTACCACCAATCTCAACCTGCGGGCCGTCGGTAAGCGCGCGGCCCTGCGCATCGACGCGCACCACCATGGTGGCCTTGGCGCCGCTGTGGCAGATGGTTTTGATCTCTTCCAGGTTGTCGGCCCAGGCCAGCAGATGGCGGCTGCCCTCGAACAGTTCGCCACGAAAATCGGTACGCAACCCGTAGGCCAGCACCGGAATATGCCGCTGGTCGACCACTTCGCCGAGCTGCCATACCTGGGCGCGTGAAAGGAACTGGGCCTCGTCGACCAGCACGCAGTGCAGCGGCCCACGGTCGGCGATATCGGCCTGTACCATGGCGTTGAGGTCGGCATCGGGCGCAAAGCGTCGTGCCTTGGCCTTCAGGCCGATGCGCGAGGCGACCATGCCCTCGCCGAAGCGGTTGTCCAGCGCCGGGGTCAGGATCAGCGTGCGCATGCCGCGCTCATGATAGTTGTGCGCGCTCTGCAGCAGCGTGGTGGTCTTGCCGGCATTCATGGCCGAGTAATAGAAATACAGCTTCGCCATCGTCTGGTTCGTCTATCGGTATGACCGCTCATGGTACCGCGCGTTGCGCCGCCAGGCTCACCCCATGGCACATCACTGTGCCGGCGCCGGCGAAGGGCTCCCTTTGATGGTCCATGCGGGGTGCGATCACAGTATCTAAACCCCTCGCCGATCATCCCGGGCGCGATACTGGAAGCTTTGCATCCGATGATGGCGCGGTCGGTCACGGTGGCGATGAAGGGGTGCCGCCCTCTGCTACCATCGTGGCGCCGGCATCTTGCGACGACCGGCCGCCTTTCCCGATGTGCACCTGCCATGCTCAACCCCGAACAACGCGCCGCGGTGGAATACTGCGACGGCCCGCTTTTGGTGCTGGCCGGCGCCGGCTCCGGCAAAACCCGCGTCATCACCGAGAAAATCGCCCACCTGATCGGGCGCCGTCAGTTGGCGCCGGGCAAGATTGCGGCCATCACCTTTACCAACAAGGCCGCGCGCGAGATGCGCGAGCGTGTGGCCAAGCTGATCAGCGCCGAGGCTGCCTCCAAACTCACGGTGTGCACCTTCCATGCGCTGGGTCTGAAGTTTCTGCAGATCGAGCATGATCGCGCCGGTCTGCGCCGCAATTTCTCGATTCTGGATGCCGACGACAGCGACGCCATCATCAAGGAGCTGGCGCCGAAGGATCTGAAAAAAGACCAGCTGTTCATGCTGAAGAGCTTGCTCAGCCGAGCCAAGAACGATGGCCTGACGCCCGCGCAGGCAATGAAGGCCGCGCGCAGCCCGGCCGAGATCGAGGCGGCAACCATTTACGACCTGTACCAGCAGCGCCTGACGTCCTACAACGCGGTCGATTTCGACGATCTGATTCGTCTGCCGCTGGCTGTGCTGGAAGCCGATGCCGAATGCCGTGCCGGCTGGCAGGAGCGACTGCGTTACCTGCTGGTGGACGAATACCAGGACACCAACAACGCGCAGTACCGTCTGCTGCAGCTACTGGCCGGCGAGCGCGGGCGTTTCACCTGCGTGGGCGACGACGACCAGTCCATCTATGCCTGGCGCGGCGCCAACCCGGAGAACATCGACCAACTGGCGCGTGACTGGCCAACGCTGCGCGTGGTCAAGCTCGAGCAGAACTACCGCTGCGCCAAGCGCATTCTGCGCGCGGCCAACACGCTGATCGCCAACAACCCCCACATGCACGTCAAGAAGCTGTGGAGCGAGCACGACGACGGTCCGCCGATCCGCGTGCTCGAATGCAAGGATTCGGACCACGAGGCTGAGCGTGTGGCCGCCATCGCCGCGCATCTGGCCGAAAAGCACAAGGCCGAGTTCAGCGAGATGGCCATTCTCTATCGTGGCAACCATCAGGCGCGTGCGCTGGAGAAGGCGCTGCGTCTGGCCCGTGTGCCTTACCACCTGAGTGGTGCGCAGAGCTTCCTGGACCGCGCCGAGGTCAAGGACGTGCTGTGCTATCTGCGGCTTCTGGCCAACCCCACCGACGACTCGGCGTTCCTGCGCGTGGTCAACACGCCCAAGCGCGAGATTGGCGCCACCACGCTGGAAAAGCTGGGCCAGCTGGCGCAGTCACGGCATGTCTCCATGCTGGAAGCGGCGCACAGCGACGCCGTGCTCAAATCGCTGGCGGCACGCTCGGCCTCGGCGCTGGCTGGCTTCACCGATCTGATCGAAGGCCTGCGCCGTGACGTGAAGCGGCTCTCGGCGGCCGAGCTGGTCGAGGAGATTCTGCGCCGCTCGCGCTATGGCGAGCACATTGCCAGCCTGTCGCCGGACCCGGCCATGCGCGAGCGGCGCCTGGGCAACCTGCGCGAGCTGGCCGACTGGTTCCGCGCCATGAGCAAGAACGGCGGCAACGCCGGCGACCTGGCCGCGCAGCTGGCCTTGCTCAGCCATGCCGACCGCGACGACCCCGGCAACGCGCTGCGCATGATGACGCTGCATGCGGCCAAAGGCCTGGAGTTCCGCTTCGTATTCGTGGTCGGCTGCGAGGACGGCACACTGCCGCACGAGGGCGCCCTGGACGAAGGCCGTGTCGAGGAAGAGCGGCGTCTGATGTACGTGGGCATCACCCGCGCCAAGCAAGTGCTGACATTGTCTTGGTCGGCGCGCTCCAAGCGCTACGGCGAAATTCTCGCCAACCAGCCCAGCCGTTTTCTCAAGGAACTACCGGAAACCGACCTGCATTGGCAGGGCCGCGACCCGGAGGCCGACGCCGAAGCAGCCAAGGAAACCGCCGACTCGCACATCGCCCGCCTGGCGGCTTTACTGGCGGACTGAACCTCTCATACAGCCCCAAGATGAAGCCTTCTGAAGATGGTTTGGCTACTAGCCTACCCGGTTGAATAATCAAGCGGGTTTTCCGCCAGCCATCGATTCACAGAAAGCTTGTCTGTTGAGTCGGCAGCTTACTCATCGGCCGATACAGGCGACAGACTTCTTCGCATTTGTGTCGCCCCCACAGCTGACATCCACGCCGTGCCGGAATCGGCTGTCATAGCGCGATACTCAGTCTCATCGGTCGAGGTCAACCTGCGGCGCGAGAGGCGAGCATGGCTTCGATGGTTAACCTTCTCGGTCGAAAGCATCGGCTCACTCCTGTCCCTAGATCTACGGCATGCAAATGTTTGGGAACCGCATCCGTGGCCCTGCGGACAGCTCATGCGTCAAGGCAATCTTTTCTAAGCAATTATTGAGGCGAAAGAGGCGGCGCCAAGGCCGCCTCTTTCATCAGGCTCTATGTTGAGCAACGACTTCTTCAGAGCTTGTAGTTGAAGCGAGCGAAGAGCGAGCGACCGTACCAGTCGTACTGGGAGGCATTGAGCGGCACATTGCCGCGTCGGGAGTCGACGCCGGAAGAAATGGTATCCGGCGCCTTGTCGAACAGGTTCTTCACGCCCACCATCAGGCCCCACTTATCGGCGTTGTAGCTGACCGACACATTGTGCCGGAACTGCCACTTGGCCTTGATATCGCGGGTCGCGTTCTCGTAACCGTTGTAGGTGAATGTAGTATCGAGGTCCCGATTCTCGGTACTGCTCACGTAGTTGCCCTGCCAGGCGTAGGTCCAGTTGCCCCGCTTCAAGCGGATATTGGCCAGGCCCACTGTTTTGGGACGACCGATATATCCAACGAAGTTGGTGGCAGAAAAGCCACTGGCCTCGGACGAGTCAAACAACTGCTGGCTGTCTTCAATCGTATAGGTCACCTGAGCATCGGCGATGATTTCGCCGAAGGAGTAGGCCTTGTTGAAATTCGCCTGCAGATCATAGCCACGAGCACGCTCGCTGTTGATGTTGATGTAGGTGGCATGGACCTCGGTAATGCGGTTTGGATCAGCCGCTGCGTCCGGAGAATTGCGTTGAAAAAGGTCGCAGAAAGCATTGGGATAGACTGGGCGACCGTAACAGCCGTAGAGGATATCCGAGGCATTCAGGGTGTCGATCTCGCCCTCAATGTGGTAATCGAAATAATCGACGGCAACGTTAAAGTTGTCGCTGGGCGTCCAGACCACACCCAGCGACTTGGCACGAGAAGTCTCCGGCTTCAGGAAGCCCTTGCCGCCGCCTTGGTAGACGACAGCCGACGAGCCATTTCCGCCGTAGTCTCCAGGAATGCCAGCGGCGCCGCAGTTGGCGCGTATGAAGTCGTTTGTGCTCTCATTCCAGTTGATACAGGGATCAATCGAGATCTGGCCAAGGAAGCCGCTCTGATTGCCGAGGTACAGCTCATAAAGCGCCGGAGCGCGGTAGGAGGTTCCGATGCTGCCGCGAAGGCGCCAATTGTCGTTGATCGACCAGTTCAGACCGTATTTCCAGACTTTGTCTGAATTGCCCACACTGGCATATTTGAATTCACGCCCGGAGAGATCCACCGACAGCGATTTGAAGCCGGTGACATCGGCCAGCAGCGGAATGCCGATCTCGCCGAACATTTCGGTAACGTGGTCCGAGCCCTTGGTTGGCTGGGCTGAGGTATAAGCCCATTCCCAGCCGTTGATTGATGCCTGGGATGGCTCATCATCGATCTTAGTATGACGATATTCGACACCGAAGGCCGCCGCCACGTCGCCAGCGGGCAACGCGAACAGGTTGCCATTGAGCACAGCATTGACGGTGCTTTGGTCGTAGGTGGTACGTCCCTTGGAATGAAGTCCCACTGCATCAACCAGCTGATTCATGTCCTGCCCGCTCAGCAGCCCGGGCGAGAAATAGTCGAGCAGAGGCTGGTCGAGTGTATTTACGTCATAGGTAAGGTCACCACTGACGCGAGCGTCGATACCAATGTGAGAGTAGGTACCGTCCGAGCGGCTATGGGTGGCGTTGACCGTCCAGGACCAACTGCTCTCGCCGAAGGCACCATCCAGCTCGGTGCGCAGGTAGTAGTAGTTGACCACTTCATGGCTGTTGGATGGGAAGGGCAAGATCGGCTCATAGTAGTTGTCGTCAGCAGGGTTGTAGACCACCGGGAAAAACTGACGAAAGCCGCGTGTATCTGTCACGCGCCGATTGAACAGGAACTGGTTGGTCCAGCCGATGTCGTTGAACAGGAAATGTGAGCTGGCGTAGACGCTGGAATTGCGATTGCGGTTGGTGAACCAGGTGTCGCCGACGAAGGGATAGTTCAGCACATCCTCGTAATAGGCGCCGTTGGGATTGCCGTCCGCGTAGGTAGGTGTGGGGTACGGGCGCGGATGGTATCCCGGGAAGGGGCCCACCGTACTGCCATCCTTGGACGGCACGTAGCGGATCCGCGAGTTGAAGTAATTGATGATCGAGTTTGCATACAGGTTGTTGCAGCCGGCCAGCGACGTGCCTTGCAGGATTGACATGTCCTTGCGGTCGATGCGTTGTCCATCGGTTCCCCAGACCCGATCCTTGGGGCAGCTGAAGAAGTCACGGTCGCGTTGGGCAATGGGGAACTGTTCCTGGAATTGCGCAGCCACCACGATGTTGCCTGAGTCGAAATTCCAGCCGCTGCCCAGCGAGGCGGTTACCTGCTTGCCGCCACCATGCTGGGGGAAGGTGATCGACGAACTGAACTCCAGTTTGTCCATCTTCTTCTTGGTAATCAGGTTGACCACACCGGCCACGGCATCGGAGCCGTAGATTGAGGAAGAGCCGTCCTTGACGATCTCGACGCGGCCAAGAATGACTTGTGGCACCACGTTAAGGTCAAAGCCTGCTCCAGTCTGTCCTTGGGTACCCGCCGGGCCCGGACGCTGGCCATCAAGCAGCACCAGGGAGCGGTTGGAACCCAGACCGCGCAGGTCGATGGTCTGGATGCCGGTACCGCCGCCCACGATGTAGCCACTGAACTGATTGTTGATCTGCGTGGCGCCCGCGGCTACGGCGGTCGACTGCAGCATATCGGCCGTGCTGAATTGGCCGGCGGCCATGTCGGCCTCGATATCAATGGTCTGGATCGGCGCGGTGGTCTGGTACTCGGGGTGGCGCAGCAATGAGCCGGTCACCGAAACCGCCTTTACGTTGGTCGCCTTCTTTTCGTCGGCCTTCCCGGTGTTGTCTTTCGTGCTGTCCTGGGTGGTCTGCGTGTCGGTTTCTTGCGAATCCCGCGGACCGGTCGCGGCGTGAGCCGGATAGCTAAAGCCAGCGACAAGCGCAGCCAGGATGGCTGCGGCCAAGGGTGCTTTCGACATGTTGATTCCCCCAAAGAATCATGGTCCTGCCAAGGGGGCGTAAAGGCTCCTTGGATCAGGTCATCTCCATAAGTTGAGCGTTGCCTACCAGTCTCCCCAGACTGGTTAACGCATCTTGAACATACACCGCGCGAACGGTGTATGCCAGAGGGAATCGAGAAATATTTCGTCGCATTCTTGCGTTATCGTAAGTTCGCGCTTTGTGAGCGCCGTCACACTAAACGTGCCGCCTCCAGCTCGCTCTTGAGATAGGCGTAGAAAATCGGCGCGGCGACCAGGCCGGGCAGACCGAAGGCCGCTTCCATCACCAGCATGGCGATCAGCAGCTCCCAGGCGCGGGCGCGGATCTGGGTGCCGACGATGCGTGCGTTGAGGAAGTATTCCAGCTTGTGCACGGCAATCAGGAAGCCCAGCGCGGCCATGGCATCCCACAGTGACACCGACAGCGCGACGATGAAGATGGCGGTGTTGGAAATCAGGTTGCCGACCACCGGCAGCAGGCCGACGATGAAGGTGGCCACTACCAGCGTTTTGGCCAGAGGCAGATGCACGCCGAACAGCGGCAGCGCGCCCAGCAGGAAGATGGCTGTGAGCACGGTGTTGATCAGCGAGATCTTCACCTGCGCGAAGACGATGTCATGGAAGGCGTGCGCCAGACGAGCGCAGCGCAGGCTCAGTTCGGCGGCCAGCGGGCCCTGTTCTTCCCGCGGGCGCATGTGGCTGAGCGCGACGATGGCGCCCAGTACCAGGCCGATCAGAACGTGCGCCAGCAGCCGCGCCGCCTCGGCGCCGGCCAGCTGCAGCGTACCGGCGTGCTGGCGCAGCCAGTCCATGGCCGACACGCGCAGGTCATCCACACTGGAAGGCAGGTGGTCGACGATCCACGACGGCAGTTGCTGACGCGCCTTGTCGATCAGCGGCATCAGCTGGTGTTTCCACAGATCCTGCGGGTTGCCCAGCTCCGAGCGCACCATCGCCATCACACCGAAAATCAGCGCTACCAGCAGGCCGACCACGACCACGGTGAGTGCCGTCACCACCAGCCAGCGCGCGCGCTCGCGATTCTTGGTGATGCGTCGGGCAAGCACTGGCGTCAGCGTGCTGACCAGCTCATACACCAGCAGCCCGGCCAGCAACGCCGAGAGCAGGTGCAGCAGCAGCGTGGCGGCCAGTCCCAGCGCCATGGCACAGAAGCTGGCGACAACGAGCGTGCGTTGGGAAAGCGCGGGGCGGGCGGTCATGGGTGGCGGTCCGTTCTGGCCGTGAAATGCGGGGCAAGGGGAGCCAGTCTGTCAGGTTCGGCGCGTGGCGCGCCACTGTTGCGCGCGACTGTCACGGTGCTGAAGTAGACTTCACCGAAGCTGGGCGGCCGATGCCGTCATCGTGATGTTTCGAGGGTTCCTGATGATCTATCGCTATTGTTGGCCGCTAGCGGCCGTTTTGGCGCTGGCCGGCTGTGCCAGTCCGACCAAGCCGACGCCGGCTCCGGTTGCCACCCCTGCGGCTCCCGCGCCGGCAGTCCGGCCCGCCGCCGACCAGGGTCCGAAGGCCGATGACGGCCTGAACGCTGTGGCCTGGGCGCAGACGGCGGTCGAGCACGACCTGGTCTATCGCGAGGTGTATCGCAACGCCCGGGAGAAGCTGCTCAAGGCACTGCGTACGCCGGGCTGGGATGCACTGGAGCATTCGGAGCGCCAGAACAAGCTCAAGGGTCTGAAGCCGGCGGTGGTGCTGGATGTGGACGAGACCGTGCTGGACAACTCGCCCTATCAGGCGCGCCTGGTGCGTGCGCACAAGGAATACAACGAAGCGTCGTGGGCGGCCTGGGTGAAGGAAGAAAAGGCCAAGGCGCTGCCTGGTGCGGTCGCGTTCACGCAGTTTGCCGCCAAGCACGGCATCGCGGTGATCTACATCACCAACCGCGCCAAGGATCTGGATACCTACACCCTGGCCAACCTGCGCAAGGCCGGCTTTCCGGTATCCGGGCCGCAGGCGTTCCTGGGCCTTGGCACCTATGTGAAGGGCTGCGAGCAGATCGGCACGCAGAAAACCTGCCGCCGTCAGCTGATTGCGCGCAAATATCGCGTGCTGATGCAGTTTGGCGACCAGCTGGGCGACTTCATGACCGTGTACGACAATTCGCCGGCCGGTACCCGCCGTGCGGTCAAGCCGTACCTCGATTGGATTGGCCAGCGCTGGTTTGTGCTGCCCAATGTGACGTATGGTTCGTGGCAGCCGGCGTTGTTCAACAACGACTGGGCGCAGCCGCGCAAGGTGCGCCGTCAGATGATGCTGGACAAGCTGCATTACAATTAATTCAGCACGGACAGGGATTTGCCAATTCAAACTTAAAGTATTGCTTTAAGTTTGAAGCGCAACTATGCTTTGCAGCGTCAGTTTGGTGCTGCAAAGCGCTGGCTGACCATTTCCCTTCCGGCTAGACCGGATTGCCCCGTCCGGGCGCCTGCGGCGCTGGCGGGGCTTTCTTTTGCTTGGTGTGCCGGGCCGACACGCACTTGCCCGCGGCCCACGCGCTCTCTAACCTGCGCGGTCCTACCCCTTTGGTCTAACAAGGACGCCGTCATGCGTAAGCCTCGACTTATCGCCTCGGTCGCCGTCACTGCCGGCGTGCTGCTGGCGACCGGCTGCTCCCACGACGACAACGCGCAGCAGGCGCCGGACAACGCCTCGCCCAAGGCGGCGGTGATGACCTCGGTGTCGCAGCTGAAAGCCGGCCATTTCGATGCGCTGATGCAAAACCTGCTGCCGCCGGCCGACTACAAGACCATGCGCGCCGACTGGAGCGCGCATCGCGGCAATCCGGACAAGATCACCCCGGCCCAGCGCCAGCGCTTTGCCGAGCAGATGCACAACCTGACCGAGCCGGGCGCCAAGGCCAAGCTGTATCAGGATCTGAAGCCGCGCGTGGCCGCCTACAACAGCAAGTACAAGGCGCAGTTGCCGATGATGGTGGGTATCGGACAGACCGTGGTCGACACCCAGCTGGACAACAGCAAGACACTCACCCTGACGCAGAAAAAGCAGGCCAAGGACGTGATCGCCGCGCTGGGCGGCTGGGCCAAGAACGCACCCTGGGGCGATCAGGCCAAGGCCAAGCAGGCCGTGGGCGTGGTGGTCGATACCGCGCGCCAGGTGGATATCAAGACCTTCAAGCAGGCCTACGCGCTCAATTACGACCAGGCCATGGCCAAGTACGGCCAGATCTGGGGTGGCGCCAAGCAGCTGCTGGCCATCTACGGCCTTTCCATCGACAAGGCGCTCGATTCGGTAAAGGCCAAGACCGTCGACAACGATGGCCACGTCGCTCACGTGCGGGTGGACTATCAGGTGCTGGACAAGCCGATGAGCACACAGCTGACCATGATCGAACTGGATGGCCACTGGTACGACCAGGACGTGCTCAACAACTGGCGCCGTGAGCATGCCAAGCAGACCGCGGCCGCCAGTGCGGCCAGCACGGCTGCCGAAGTGGTTGACCAGTCGGCGCCGCCGGCTGCCTCCACGCCCGGTTCCAGCAAGCCGGCAGTGGCCGCCAGCACGCACTGACAGGGACCGAGCGCCTCCCATGAGCAAGGCTTCGCGCGGTTCTGCCGCTACAATCAACACCATGACCTTTGCCACTGCCAGCGCCGAGGGTTTGCCGCAGCCGCGACCCGGGCGCGCGGTGGGCCTGCTTGGGCGCCTGCTGGAGCCGTGGGTGCGCATCAAGCGTGACCCGGTGGAGCCGGGCGCATTGTTCAAGCCGGATGTGCCGGTGTGCTACGTGA
The DNA here is from genome assembly GCF_011759385.1 of Oleiagrimonas sp. C23AA. Taxonomy (GTDB): domain Bacteria; phylum Pseudomonadota; class Gammaproteobacteria; order Xanthomonadales; family Rhodanobacteraceae; genus Oleiagrimonas. The sequence continues at coordinate 180,738 of NZ_JAARLY010000004.1, forward strand.
TCGAGCGCAATGGCCTGTCCGATGCGCTGATTCTGGATCGCGCCTGCCGCGAAGCCGGTCTGCCCAGTCCGTTGCAGCCGATCGATGGGCTGAACCTGCGCCGGCGCCGTTCCATGTTTGCGCTGACCCGGCGCGATGGCGTGGTGTTTGGCCGCGCCCGCAAGCGTGCGCCGGATACGCTGACGCAGATCCTGGATGCGCTGGAGCGCCAGCCCGAGGCCGATGTGCAGCTGGTGCCGGTGTCGATCTATGTCGGCCGCGCGCCGTCGCGTGATACCGGCTGGTTCCGCGTGCTGTTCTCCGAGAACTGGGTCATGGTGGGCCGTTTCCGGCGTCTGCTGGCATTGCTGCTCAACGGCCGCGCCACCATCGTGCATTTTTCCGAGCCGGTGAGCCTGCGTCAGGTGCTGGCCGAACGCGGCGGCGAGAGCACCGAACGCCTGGGCCGCAAGATTGCGCGCGTGCTGCGCACGCACTTTCGCCGCATCCGTGCCGCCGTTATCGGGCCGGATCTCTCGCACCGGCGCACCGTGGTCGACAGCGTGTTGAACGCCGAACCGGTGCGCGAGGCGATTGCCGCCACCGCCTCCAAGGAGAAGATTTCCGAGGCCAAGGCCTGGCGTCGCGCGCAGGGCTTCGCGATGGAAGTGGCCGCCGACTATTCGCACCCGGTGGTGCGTTCGGCCTCGTTCCTGCTGTCGTGGTTCTGGAACAAGCTGTACGACGGCATCGCCATGCATCACTTTGACAAGGCCCGTGCCGCTGCGCCCGGCCACGAAGTGATCTACGTGCCCTGCCACCGTAGCCACGCCGACTACCTGCTGATGAGCTACCAGCTGCATTCGTCCGGCGTGGTGGTGCCGCATATTGCCGCCGGCGTGAACCTCAATCTGCCGGTGATCGGACCGATTCTGCGTCGCGGCGGCGCCTTCTTCCTGCGTCGCAGCTTCCGTGGCAATGCGCTGTATTCGGTGGTGTTCAACGAATACCTGGCGCAGCTGGTCGATCGTGGCGTGCCGCTGGAATACTTCATCGAAGGCGGCCGTTCGCGTACCGGGCGCCTGCTGGCACCACGTGCCGGCATGCTGGCCATGACCATCCGCGCCTTTCTGCGGGCGCCACGCCGGCCGGTGCTGTTCCAGCCGGTCTACATCGGCTACGAAAAGCTGATGGAAGGCAAAAGCTACATCGGCGAGCTGTCCGGCAAGCCCAAGGAAAAGGAATCGCTATTGGGCCTGCTGCGCGCGACCAAGGTGCTGCGCCAACGCTACGGCCATGTCGCCTTGAGCTTTGGCGAGCCGATCGAACTGACGCCGATGCTGGAGCAGGCCAGCGCCGACTGGCGCCAGGCCGCGGCCGATCCGGACGCCAAGCCGGAATGGATGAACCCGCTGGTCGACCGGCTGGCCGAACGCATCCAGGTCAACATCAACGCCACCGCCGATGTGAACCCCATCAACCTGCTGGCGCTGGTGCTGCTGTCCACACCCAAGCACGCCATGGCCGAGGCCGACCTGCTGGCGCAGCTGGAGCTGACCAAGGCGTTGCTGGTCGAGCTGCCCTATTCCGACCGCGTCACGGTCACCGCGCAGACGCCGGCCGAGATCATCGCCTATGGCGAGAAGATGGGCTGGATCGGACGCGTCAGCCACGCCTTGGGTGATGTGCTGCGCGCCGAGGACGAGCAGGCGGTGCTGCTTTCGTACTTCCGCAACAACGTGCTGCACCTGATTGCCGATGCCGCCTGGGTTGCCGCGTGTTTCCTCAACAACCGGCGCATGTCGCGCGCCTCGGTGCTACGCCTGGGCCGCATCATTTATCCGTTCATCCGCGGCGAGCTGTTTCTGCGCTGGGACGAGGAAGGCTTTGCCGAGCGCCTGCAGGGCGTGGTCGACTTCTTCGTTGGCCGTGGCTTGCTCGAATCGCAGGGCGAGGGCCGCCTGCTGGAGCGCGGGCCGGGCCAGGACGATGGCGCGTTCCAGCTCAAGACGCTGGCGCGCAGCCTGATGCAGGCCTACGAGCGCTACTACATCGCCATCGCCGCGCTGGTCAAAAGCGGCCAGGGCACGCTGTCGGCCGGCGCGCTGGAAAGCACCTGCACCACCACCGCGCAGCGGCTGAGTCTGGTGCACGAGCTGAGCGCGCCGGAATTTTTCGACAAGGCGCTGTTCCGCGGCTTCATCCAGCGTCTGCGCGAGCGCAAGCTGGTGTGGACCAACGAGGCCGGTACGCTGGAGTTCGACCCGGTGCTGGGCGAAGTGGTCAAGGACGCGCGCGTGATCCTCTCGCGCGAGGTGCGCCATTCCATCCTCAAGATCACCGCTGCGCCCGACGACAAGGACGCGGCCAGCCAGGCTGCGGCCTGATCGGCGCGCCTTGACGCCAAGCCTGCACGCATCGCGTATCATCAAGCCCATGAACGACAACGAGCACGCCTCCACCACCCATTTCGGCTTCCGTGATGTGCCGGTGGGTGAAAAACAGAAGCTGGTCGGCCGGGTGTTTACCTCGGTCGCGCGCAACTACGACCTGATGAACGACCTGATGTCGTTTGGCGTGCACCGACTGTGGAAGCGCCATTTCGTCGCCATCAGCGGCGTGCGCCCGGGCGATCGCGTGCTGGACCTGGCTGGCGGCACCGGCGACATTGCCGCGCTGCTCAAGCCGGTGGTCGGCGCCGATGGCGAGATCGTGGTCGGCGACATCAACGCGGCCATGCTCGGCGTCGGCCGTGATCGGCTCACCGACCGCGGCCTGGTGCGCGGACTGCGCTGGTCACAGATGAATGCCGAGGCGCTGCCGTTCCCGGACAACACCTTCGATGCGGTGACCATTGCCTTTGGCCTGCGCAACGTCACGCACAAGGAAAGCGCGCTGGCGGATATGTATCGCGTGCTCAAGCCCGGCGGTCGCGCCCTGGTGCTGGAGTTTTCCAAGGTCAACAGCGAGCTGTTCGGCAAGCTGTACGATTTCCATTCGTTCAAGGTGCTGCCCAGGCTGGGCCGTCTGTTCGCCGGCGATGCCGACAGCTACCAGTACCTGGCCGAGTCGATCCGCAAGCACCCGGATCAGGAAACGCTGCGCCAGATGATGCTCGACGCCGGCTTCGACCGCGCCGATGTGCGCAACCTGAGCAACGGTATCGTCGCCATCCATCGCGGCTACAAGTTCTAGGCCAGCCTGCGGCCATAGGCATGCCTTTCGGGGCTTATCGACGCCGCACGCCACGTTGCATACTTGAAAAGGCCCGCCCTGGTGCGGGCCTTTTTGTTCAGCTGCAAGTGGTCGCCGTCCGATGAGTTCCTCGCGTTCCGATGATTCCAAGCCCACTCCGCCCGAGTCGCTGACCCCGGCAAGCCCCGAGCGACGACGTCTGTTGGGTGGCCTGGCCGCGGCTGGTGCCGCGCTGGCCGTGGGCGGTTGTGCCAGCAAGAGTGACGCCGGCGCGAAGGGCGCCAAGGCCGGCGCCGCGACCGCATCGACATCCGCCGGTGGCGCGCAGGCGCAGGCGGCGGGCGAGGCGGTGAGCGATCAGTGGCTGGCCGAGAACATCCACAACGTGGTGGTGATCTACGCCGAGAACCGCAGCTTCAACAATCTGTTTGCCGACTTCCCGGGGCTGGAAAAGCCGCTCAGCGCTTTGAAGCCCGAGCAGTACGTGCAGAAAGACCGCGATGGCTCGACGCTCAAGCATCTGCCGCCGATCTGGCACGGCTTGGTGCCGCATCCGCAGACGGTGGGCCACACCACCTATCACATCAAGCAGGATGATCTGCCGACGCTGACCAATGCGCCGTTCGCGCTGAAAACGCCCGAGGGCGAACCGCTGCCGCACGGCCTGGTGACGCGCGACCTGATCCACGCCTTCTATCAGAACCAGAAGCAGATCAACGGCGGCAAGAACGACGGCTTCGTCGCCTGGGGCGATTCGGGGGCGCTGGTGATGGGCCACTACGCCGATTCGGGCGTGAATCTGCGCCTGTGGCAGCTGGCGCGCCAGTACACGCTGTGCGACAACTTCTTCATGGGTGCGTTTGGTGGTTCGTTCCTGAACCATCAGTACCTGGTGTCGGCGCAGCCGCCGGTGTATCCGGATGCCGATCACAGCCCCGCTTCGGATCTCATTGCCAAGGTCAATGGTGATCCCAAGGGCACCGATCTGGCGCTGGCCGAGTCCAGCCCGGCCAGCGCATTGCAGGGCAAGCCCAAGTTCGCCTCGCCCAGCCAGCTGACGCCGGACTTCCGGGCCGTCAACACCATGGGCCCGCCGTACTGGCCGGCCTTCACTCGCGACAAGGCCGATCCGGCGCTGGCCGACCCCAACGATGCCTACACGCTGCCGCCGCAGACGCACGAGACCATCGGCGACAAGCTCAGCGACAAGGGCATCGACTGGGCTTGGTACGCCGGTGGCTGGCAGATGGCGGTGGACGGCCACGGTGACGGCGATCCGGCGCAGTTCCCGCAGCGGCCCAATTTCCAGTACCACCACCAGCCGTTCAACTACTACAAGCGCCTGGCGCCGGGCACGGCGGCGCGCCAGCAGCATCTGCGCGATGGTGGTCTGGGCGATACCGCCCAGACCAACAAGTTCATCGCCGATGCCCAGGCCGGCAAGCTGCCGCCGGTGGCCTTCTACAAGCCGCAGGGCAACCTCAACATGCACGCCGGCTATTCGGATGTCGAAGCCGGCGACAAGCACATTGCCCATGTCGTCGACGTGCTGCGCAAGAGCCCGCAGTTCAAGCACATGCTGGTGGTGGTCACCTTCGATGAAAACGGTGGCTGGTGGGATCACGTGGCGCCGCCCAAGGCCGATCGCTGGGGGCCGGGCACGCGCATTGCCGCGCTGTTGATCTCGCCGTTCGCCAAGAAGGGCCACGTCGACCACACCGTGTACGACACCGGTTCCATCGCCCGTTTCATCACGCGCCGCTTCGGTCTGGAAAAGCTCAAGGCACTGGCCGACCGCGAGACCGCCATGCAGGCGGCCAGCGGCTTTGCGCCCGGCGACCTGACCGCCGCGCTCGATCCTCATGCCGGTGGCGAGGTGTAAATGGCCATGCGCAAGCTGTATCCGCCGATCGAGCCGTATGCCACGCGGCGCCTGCAAGTGGATGACATCCACGAGCTGTACGTGGAGGAATGCGGCAACCCGGATGGCTTGCCGGTGCTGTTTCTGCATGGCGGACCGGGTGCCGGGCTGGCGCCGTATCATCGCCAGTTCTTCGACCCCTCGCGCTACCGCATCGTGTTGTTCGACCAGCGCGGCGCCGGCCGCTCGACGCCGTTTGCCGAGCTTGCCGACAACTCCACCTGGCACATCGTCGATGACATCGAACGGCTGCGCCGTACGCTGGATGTCGAGCGCTGGGTGGTGTTCGGTGGCTCGTGGGGCTCCACACTGGCACTGGCTTATGCGCAGGCCCATCCCGAGCATGTGCTGGCGCTGGTGCTGCGCGGCATCTTCCTGGGCCGCCCGCAGGAAGTGCGCTGGTTCTACGAGGAGGGCGGCGCCTCCTGGTTGCTGCCGCAGCGCTGGGCGCAATACGCCGGTTTCATCCCCGAAGCCGAACGCGACCAGCTGCTGGATGCCTACTGGCAACGCCTGACCTGCGACGACGAGGCCACCCGCTTGGCCGCGGCGCGTGCCTGGGGCGCCTGGGAAGGCGGCGCGCTGACGCTGGAGGAAAGCCCGGACACCGTGGCCAGCTTCACCTCGCGCCAGGTCGCGGTCAGCCTGGCACGCATCGAAGCGCATTTCTTCCGCCACGATTGCTTCCTTGAGTCGGACCAACTGCTGCGCAACATCGATCGCATCCGGCACCTGCCCGGCACCATCGTGCACGGGCGCTACGACCTGATCTGCCCGGCCCGCAACGCCGCCGACCTTGCGCAAGCCTGGCCCGAGGCCGAGCTGCACATGGTCACCGCCGGCCATGCCGCGTCGGAGCCGGCCATCGTCGATGTGCTGGTGCGCACCATGGACAGACTGGCCGAGCAGCTGCACTGAAGCGACGCCCGCTTTCAATGGGCGGGCGCCATGATGTCGCTTTTGCTGGTTTGGTCGCCACGCATGCCGCCCGGCAGGGGCGCAGTACCGGCCTGAGCGCGTAAGATGAACGCCTGCCTGGGCGCATCGGCGTGAACTTTCCACGCCGCACGGCGTCGCAATGCAGGCTTTGTTCCCGTCCCGCGAGTTGCCGATGCCTTCCCACCTCACCCGCCCGCTGTGGAAACAGCTGCTGTTTCGTCGCCTGAAGATGCTGGGCGTGCTGGTCGCGCTGATCGTGGTGCTGGGTGGCGGCAGCTACCTGCTGGCGCCGCAGTGGCTGATGCGTCTGCATGCCTGGGTGCAGGCCGAGCAGGCCGGACTGGACAGTCAGACCTTAAGCGTGGGCCAGACGCGCTGGTCGTATTACCAGGGTGGCGCGGCTGACGGCCCCACCATCGTGTTGTTGCATGGCTACGGTGCCGACAAGACGGTGTGGCTGCCGGTGGCCAAGCAGCTGACGCGCAACTTCCACGTCATCATTCCCGACCTGCCCGGCTGGGGCGATTCCTCGCGCCAGGCCGGCGCCAGCTACAACATTGATGCCCAGGCGCAGCGTCTGAGCCGGTTTGTCGATGCCTTGCAGCTACCAGCATTCATTCTGGTCGGCCACTCGATGGGCGGCGCCATTGCCGGTGTGTACGCGGCCGATCATCCGCAGCGTGTCGCGGGTCTGGCGTTGATGGACAGCTTTGGCCTCAGCGGCAAGACCAACGCCTTCGCGCGCGCGGCCAAGGCCGGTAACAACCCGTTCGACTTCACCACCCGCGCCGGCTATGCGCGCATGGCGCACCTGGTGTTCAAGCAGCCGCCGTGGTTGCCGGGTCGCTTCATCGACGTGCTGGCCAAGCGCAACCAGCGTCGTCACGCCTTCATGCAGAACGTGTTCAATGCGCTGCGCCAGCCTGGCCAGTACAACGCGCTGGATGCGCGATTGGGCAAGCTGACCATGCCGGTGATCGGCATCTGGTGCCAGCAGGACAAGGTCACCGACGTGTCGGCGCTCAATACCTTGCGCTCGGGCCTGACCCACGCCACCAGCATTGGCGCCACCGTCATCAATGATTGCGGCCACATGCCGGAGCTGGAAAAGCCCGACGCCACCGCACGCATCATCGAGGGTTTTGCGGTCGCCCACTGAGCCGCTTCATCAGCGCTTCATGGCACACCCCGCAATAGCCTTACAATGCCCAGCTGAACGGCCCTGCGGGCCGGCAACCGAAAGGAACATCCGTCCATGCGCAAAGTCCTGCTTCTGACCGCTCTGGCTCCCGTGCTGCTGGCCGGCTGCACCTGGGGCATCAAGCTCAATGATGCCGGCCGTCAGGTGCGTACCGCCTGGAACGGCAACGTGTCCGGTTGCCAGGAGCTGGGCAAGGTGACCGTCTCGGTGATGGATCACGTCGGCCCGATCGATCGTAATGGCCTCAAGGTCAGCGACGAGCTGGAAGTGATGGCGCGCAACGAGGCGGCCAGCATGGGCGCCGACACGGTCAAGCCCATTGACCATCCGGTGGATGGCCAGCAATCCTGGCAGGCCTACAAGTGCGGCGCGGCCGGCAAAGCCGATCGCATGGCGCCGGCCGGCACAAGCAATGATCACAGCAGTGCGGCCGATGACGGCGCGCCGCAAACCGGTGGCGTGCAGACCTTCCCGGTGAAGAAGAACGGCGGCTGATTGACCTGCTCGGCGAGCCTGGCGCCGGCTTGGCTTCAGGCGTCCAGATCCGGAATCAGCTGGCTTTCCAGCCGGGCGATGGTGTCCTTGAGCTGCAGGCGGCGTTTTTTCAGGCGTGTCAGCTGCAGTTGGTCGACCGTGCTTTGGTGCACCAGCCGGTCGATGGCCGCGTCCAGGTCGCGGTGCTCGGTCTTCAGTTCGACCAGGCGCTGGGCGGTGACGGCATCGTCAAGGGGCATGGTGGGCGTTCAAGGCAGCGATGCGGAAAGTGTAGCGCTGCGATGATGACAGCGCGTCGACCGTTACAATAGCGCGTTTTCCACCCAAGCTCTTTTGCATGCTCATGAACGCCACTGCCACCGATGCCGCGCCCCGCGAGCGCGCCGAAGTCGACAAGCTCGCCCGCAAGCTGCGCCAGCAGACCGGCAAGGCCATTGCCGATTTCGCCATGATCGAGGATGGCGACAAGGTGATGGTGTGCCTTTCCGGCGGCAAGGATTCGTACACGCTGCTGGACATGCTGATTGAGCTGAAAAGCCGCGCGCCGGTGGATTTCGAGCTGATCGCGGTGAATCTGGACCAGAAGCAGCCGGGCTTTCCCGAGCACATTCTGCCCGAGTATCTGCGTGGCCTTGAGGTGCCGTTCCATATCATCGAGCAGGACACCTACAGCGTGGTCAGTCGGGTGATTCCCGAGGGCAAGACCATGTGCAGCCTGTGTTCGCGGCTGCGTCGTGGCTCGCTGTACACCTGGGCCGAGGCCAACGGCATCACCAAGATCGCGCTGGGACATCATCGCGACGACATCGTCGCCACGTTCTTTTTGAACATGTTCTTCCAGTCCACGCTGAAGGCAATGCCGCCCAAACTGCGCTCGGACAATGGCAAGCATGTGGTGATCCGTCCGCTGGCTTATTGCGCCGAGGACGACATTGCCCAGTACGCGACCGATCGCGACTTCCCGATCATTCCGTGCAATCTTTGCGGTTCGCAGGAAAATCTGCAGCGCAAGCAGGTGCAGGCGATGATGGAGCGGTGGGAAGCCGACTATCCGGGCCGCATCGACAATATCTTGCGCGCCTTGGGCCATGTGGCGCCGTCGCAGCTGGCCGATCCGGCACTGTTCGACTTTGCCTCGCTGCGCATCGAGCGCGCCAACGCATCGTCATAAGCGTCGCCTGGCGCGTCGCCTTACAATAGGCGACGCGCCAGGCGCTTGCCGCCGCCCCGATCCCCACCTTCAACGCGAGTGTTGCTCATGTCCGTGTTTGCCGCTGTCGAAATGGCCCCCCGTGATCCGATTCTTGGCCTGAACGAGGCCTACGGCGCCGACAAGCGCGCCGACAAGGTGAATCTGGGCGTGGGCGTGTACTACGACGAAAACGGTCGCGTGCCGTTGCTGCGCGCCGTGCGCGAAGCCGAGCGCGAGCGCATCGAAGCGGCCCTGCCGCGTGGCTATCTGCCGATCGACGGCATCGCCAGCTACGATCTGGCCGTGCAGAAGCTGCTGTTTGGTGCCAATGCGCCGGCCATTGCCGAGGGCCGTCTGGTCACCGCGCAGTCGCTGGGTGGCACTGGCGCGCTGAAGGTCGGCGCCGATTTCCTGAAGTGGATGAAGGGCGATGCCAAGGTCGCCATCAGCTCGCCGAGCTGGGCCAACCACCGCGGCATTTTCGAAAATGCCGGTTTCGAGGTGGTCAACTACCCCTATTACGACGCGGCCAGCCATGGCGTGGACCTGGAGGCCATGCTCCAGGCGCTGCGTGGCTATGCGGCTGGCACCATCGTGGTGCTGCATGCCTGCTGCCACAATCCGACCGGCGTGGACCTTTCCAGTGCGCAGTGGAGCCAGGTGATCGAGGTGATGCGCGAGCGTGGCCTGATTGCCTTCCTGGATATTGCCTATCAGGGCTTCGGCGATGGCCTGGAGGCCGATGCCGAGGCGGTGCGCCTGTTCGCCGAATCGGGCCTGGCGGTGTTCGTGGCCAGCTCGTTCTCCAAGTCGTTCTCGCTGTACGGCGAGCGCGTCGGTGCGCTGTCGGTGCTGACCGCGAGCCACGACGAGGCCGTGCGCGTGCAGTCGCAGCTCAAGCGCATCATCCGCACCAATTACTCCAACCCGCCGACCCACGGCGCGGCGCTGGTGGCCCACGTGCTGGCCTCGGCCGAACTGAAGCAAACCTGGGAAACCGAGCTGGGCCAGATGCGCCAGCGCATCCGCGACATGCGCAAGGCGCTGGTCGAGGGCCTGAAGGCGCATGGTGCCGAGGGGGATTTCAGTTTCATCCTGAGCCAGCGCGGCATGTTCTCCTACTCGGGCTTGAGCGCCGAGCAGGTGGCGCGACTGGCCAGTGAGTTCGGTATCTACGCGGTGGGCTCGGGGCGCATCTGCGTGGCCGCGCTCAACACCGGCAATGTCGACTACGTGGCGCGTGCCATCGCCACCGTCAGCGCCTGATCGCACTGTGCTGGCCGCCGTGCCGACGCCTGCGTGTCGTTGCGGCGCTCGCCGTGCACCACGTGCGCGGGTGACGCGGCCGGCGCATCCGTTATGATGGCCGGCCACCCGCTTGAACGCATCGGACTGACGCCATGTTCTTCCGCAATCTGACCCTGTTTCGTTTTTCCGAGTCCGTGGCCGAGGATCTTTCGCGCCTGGAAGAGGCGCTGGGCGAACACCGCCTGCGTCCGTGCGGTCCGATGGAGATGTCCAGCCGTGGCTTCATCTCGCCCATGGGCCGCGACGAGGACGATGCACCGCTGACCCACAGCGTCGCCCAGGCGACCTTGCTGACCATCGGTGGTGAAGACAAGTTGCTGCCATCGTCGGTGATCAACGACGAACTGTCGCGCAAGGTCAAGCATATTGCCGAAGAGGAAGGGCGCCGCATCAGCGGTCGCGAGCGCAAGAAGATCAAGGAAGAGCTGATCGAGCAGCTGTTGCCACGTGCCTTTACGCGGCCCTCGCGCCAGTCGGCCTACGTCGACAAGAAGAATGGCTGGCTGGTGCTCGATACCTCCAGTCGCAAGAGCGCCGAGAACATGCTCAGTGCGGTGCGCGAGGCGCTGGGCAGTTTTCCGGCGGTGCCGCTGGCGCCCGAACAGGCGCCGCGCCAGTTGATGACCGAGTGGCTGACCAGCGGCGAGCTGCCGGCGGGCCTGAGCCTGGCCGACGAGTGCGAGCTGCGCGATCCGGCCAGTGCCAGCGGCGCGGTGGTGCGTTGTCGGCGCCAGGACCTTGAAAGCGACGAGGTCAAGGAGCATCTTCGCGGCGGTAAGCAGGTGTTCCAGCTGGGCCTGAATTTCGACGAGCGTCTGGGATTCGTGCTGGGCGAGGACATGGTGCTGCGCAAGCTGCGCTTTTTCGACGTGGTGACCGACGAGCTGGAGAACACCCAGACCGATTCGGCCGCCGACGAGATCGATGCCCGCCTGGCGCTGATGTCGCTGGAGCTGGAGCGCCTGTTCGGCAAGCTCGAAGAGTGGTTCGGGCTGCCGCGTCCCGCCGCCTGAGCGTAACGGCCCGGCGGATTGGCCGGTCGCGCTGTGCGACCGGTTGCCCGATGTCATCGTCCGCCCATGAGCCAAGAGCGCGCCACCGATCAAAGTTACCTTGAGCTGAGCACCGAGGACGGTGACACGCTGCGTGTGCTGAAAAAACCGCACCCGCGCTCGCGTCGCATGCGCCTGACGGTGACGCCCAAGGGCGCGCGCGTGTCCTATCCGCAGGGCACCCATCCGGCGCAGCTGACCGCCTTCGTGCGCCAGCACGTCGACTGGCTGGCGCGCAAGCTCGAAGAGCTAAGGTTGGATGCCCGTGTGCTGCCGGCGCTCAAGGTCGGCACGTCCACGCAGATGCCGCTGCGCGGCGAGTGGGTGGACCTGGTCTGGGCCGAGGGCCCTTATCCGCGCATCGAGCTGCGCGGCGGCCAGCTTCAACTGACCGTGCCGCGTCCGCACACCCGCGCCTTGCCGGTGGCGCGCGGCTTGATCGCCAGTTTTCTGGAAGCGCAGATCCGGCGGGATGTCGGGCGCTGGATGCCGGCGTATATCCCGGCACTGGGTGCGGCACCCACCTCGGTGCGCATCCGGCCGCTGAAAAGCCTGTGGGGCAGCCTGGACACGCGCGATCGGGTCAACCTGGATCTGGCTCTGGCCCTGGCGCCGCCGGCGGCGCTGCGCTACGTACTGGTGCACGAGTTGTGTCACCTCAAGGTGCGCAATCACTCGGCCAAATTCTGGAAGCAGGTCGCCGCGTTGATGGACGACTACCAGGCCCAGCGAGACTGGCTGCGCCTCAATGGTGGCGCCCTCAAGGCCGAGGTCGACCGGCTGATTGCCGACGTCGCCGACTGAGCCGGTGTGCCGCGTTCAACCGCGGGTTTTGGGCGGTGCGGTGGAACCGCGTACCACCAGCTCCGGCGAGAATCCCTGCGCGGCCTCCACGCTGTCATCATCTTTGCGCAACTGCGCGATCAAGGCGCGGGTGGCGGCGCGGGCGATGTCTTCGGTGGCCTGGCGTGCGGTGGTCAGCGCCGGCCAGGACTGCTTGGAGAACGGGCTGTCCTCGAAGCCGGCAATGGAAAGCTCGTAGGGCACCTCCATGCCGGCCGATCGCGCCGCCGCCAGCACGCCGGCGGCAATCTCATCGTTGGAGCCAAAAATGGCCGTGGGCCGGTCCTTCAGCGCCAGTAGTTTGCGCGCACCGCGAAAGCCATCGTCGAAGGAGAAGTCGCCCTCGACAATCAGCTCCGGGTCCAGTTCGATGCCGTAGTCGTGCAGCGCTTCCTCGTAGCCCTTGAAGCGTTCGGGGCTGGAGCGATGCTGCTTGCCGCCCCACAGAAAGCCGATGCGCTGGTGACCGAGCTGGATCAGGTGTTCGGTGATGTCGTAGGCCGCATCGCGGTCGTCCACGTACACACACGGATAGCCGTCCTGCGGGTCGGCCGCCGCCGAGATGATGCGCACGAAGGGAATCTTCGCCGCGGCCAGGTATTCGATCAGTTCCGGCTGCTCGGACATCGGCGGTGCCAGCACCAGCCCGGCCAGGCGCGAGCGGCGTACCAGGTCGCGCAGCTCGTTGGCCAGATGCGGCGAATTGGAGTCGCAGGGATGGATCTGCAGGCCGAAACCCATCTCGCGGCACACCGACAGCGCGCCGTTCTGCACGCTGATGATGTAGTACGGATTGGGATTGTCGTAGACCAGTCCCAGCGCATAGGCCTTGGCGCTGCGCAGGCTGCGCGCGGAAAGATCGGGCCGGTAGTTCAGCTCCTCGATGGCCTTGAGCACGCGCTCGCGGGTGCGCTCGTGCACCGAGGGTTCGTGGTTGATGACGCGCGAGACGGTCTTGAGCGATACCTGGGCGCGCTCGGCGACATCTTTGATGGTGGAGGTGCGCAACGCGGGGTCCTTGTGACCTTCGGAAAAGCACGCGCCCAGCGGGACGGCGGGCGCGTGCCATGCTAGCCCAAAGTGTCGCTCAGGTCTGTGCCGGCGCGGTCTCGCCCGTGCTCGCGCGGCGCGCGCCCAGACCCACGCGGTGCCCGCGCAGTGCGTAGAACAGGATGTACGCATAGCACGGCACCATCAGCGCCATGAACACCAGCTGGAAGTTGAAGTGCTGCTTCAGGTGCACGAACAGCTGCGGAATGATCGCGCCGCCGGCAATGCCCATGATCATGAAGGCCGAGCCCTGCTCGGTGTGACGACCCAGGCTGCGGATGGCCAGAGGGAAGATCGCCGGCCACATCATCGAATTGGCAAAGCCCAGCGCGAACACGCAGATCACCGAGGTGTAGCCGGTGGTCAGGAACGCGGCCACCACCAGAATCACGCCCAGCACTGCCGACCAGCTCAGGTAGCGCTCCTGCGACACCACCCGCGGCGTCAGCAGGCCACCGACCACGTAGCCGGCCAGCATCATCGCCAGCGTGCCGGCGGTGAAGAACTTGGTCTGATCCAGCGACAGGTGAAAGCCCTGGCCGTAGGTGCCCACCGCGTCGCCGGCCATCACTTCCACGCCCACGTATAGGAACAGGCAAAGCACGCCCAGCCACAGGTGCGGATAGCTGAAGATGCTGCGCTGCCCGGAGTCGGCGGCGTCCTCGTTGTCTTCGGAGGGTTTCAATTCCGGCAGCGGCGAGCGCACCACGCCGATGGCCAGCAGCACCAGGATCACCGCCATGGCCATGTACGGCAGGTAGATGCGGTCGGCGAAGGCCTGCAGGATGCCGTTGCGTGCGCTGTCGCTGCCGGCGCTGGCCACCTGCCCGGCCAGATCGCCGATGCCGTGCAGCACCAGCACGCCGATCACGATCGGCGCCAGGATGCCGGCCACCTTGTTGAAGATGCCCATGATGGCAATGCGCTGCGCCGCACTTTCGATCGGGCCCAGGATACTCACATAAGGGTTGATGGCCGTCTGCAGCAGCGACAGGCCGCCGCCGATCACGAACAGCCCCGTCAGCGCGCCCGGATACCAGCGCTGCGTGGTGAACTGGCCAAACAGCGCGGCGCCGGCGGCCATCACGAACAGGCCCAACATCATGCCCTTCTTCATGCCCGTGCCTTTGAGGATCCACGAGGACGGCAGCGCCAGGAAGAAGTACGACAGGTAGAACGCCATCGGTACCAGGAAGGCATTCACGTCGTTGAGGTTGAAGGCCAGCTTCACGAAGGTGATCAGCGGCCCGTTGAGCCAGGTGAAGAAGCCGAGAATGAAGTACAGCACGCCGACGATCAGCATCGACATCCAGTAGTGACGCGCGCGGTCCGAAGCAGTCATGCGAGGCGTTCCTCCCCCGAGGTTGGGTGATGTGTCAGCCGACCTTCGTCTGTCGACCGGTCATCTTCAAGACTACCGTTGTCATCGATGGATCGGAAACAAAAAATTTTTCACGATGCTTACACGGCGCAATGTAATCGGTTACATGTTGCGCCGTAGCTGTGTGACCTATATGTCTATTTCAATATAATGTATTGATTAAAAAAGATTAAAAATTATTTGTCGGATATTTTGACGTGAACTTTTCGTTGCATTGCGCCACGCGAGTTATCGCGCTACCAAAGTGAAATGGCCGGTTGACAACGTTGTCAGATCGGGCTTAGAACGGACATCGAAGGGCGACGGCTCACGGCTGTCCGGCCCGGCCGAGGGGATTCACATGACGAGGAACGGACGTTGCGCGATTCGCAGTTGGCACGTGCTCAACCGGTACCGCACATGAGGACGGCGACGCCGTTCATCGCGGCCGACGTCGGCGGCACGCACGCCCGTCTCGGACTGGTGCGCGGTCAGGCGCATGCCGGTGGCGGTGAAGTGAGTGTGCTCGAGTACGCCAAGTATCCGTGCGCCGACTACACCGACCTTGCCGACATCGTGCGCCGGTTCATCGACGAGAAAGTCGGCGCACCGGTCACTCATTGCGCGCTGGCCTGCGCCGGATATGCGGTCGACGGTGAGGTCATCAACACCAATCTGCCGTGGCCGGTGAATCTGGAGGCGCTGCGCCAGGCGACCGGGCTGGACAGCCTGTCGCTGATCAATGATTTCGAGGCAGTGGCCTATGCCACGCGCTTCATCGACCCGGCGCGCACCAGCCTGATCAGCCAGTGCGAGCAGGGTGACATCGACGGTCCCGTGATCGTGGTCGGCCCGGGTACGGGCCTGGGCTCGGCGGTGTGCATTCCGCGTCCGGACGGCCCGATGGTGCTGGCCACCGAGGCCGGGCAGATCAATCTGGCGCCGGTCACCGCCTGCGAGCGTGAGTTGCTCGAGGCGATGGCCGACGGCGAGCATTACGTGTCCTACGAGCGGGTGCTGTCGGGCCCCGGCCTGCTGGCGGTGTATCGCGCGCTGGCCGTGCAGGCCGGAACCACACCGGCGCTGACCGCGCCCGAGCAGGTCACCGAGGCCGCGCTGGCCGGCGACGATGCCTGCGCCCGCCAGGCGCTGGACACCTTCTGTGGTCTGCTGGGTAGCTTCGTCGGCAATCTGGCCATGCTGTACGGCGCTCGCGGCGGCGTGTTCCTGGCCGGCGGCATCGTGCCGCAGATCCGACACTTTTTGCAGCGCAGCGCGTTCGTCGAGCGTTTTCTGGACAAGGGTGACATGCGCGCGTTCCTGGAACGCGTGCCGGTCAGGGTCATGGAACACGGTCAGCTGGGCGTCATCGGCGCCGCCGGCTGGCATCTGGAGCACTCACGCTAGATCTATGAGGTTCGTTTCAACCGGCACCCGGCGGGAGCGCGTGCCGGGGCAGCAAAGCAAAGCACAAGCAGATCGGGAAGCAACGTAGTTAGCAGCACTGAGGGAGCCGCCTGCCGCCACCACGGCAAGTCCGGTATCCGGCACTGTCATACGTAGGGGAGAGATCATCATGCGTTACTGCAAGACCGCACTTTCGGCGAGCATCCTCGCCGCCTTCCTGGTCGCCGGCACCGCCGTCGCCCAGGACACCGTCAACTCGTCCAGTTCCAGTAGTGACAGCGGCAATCCACAGCAGCTGCAGACCGTCACTGTGACCGGTATCCGCGCAAGCCTGCAGAAGTCGCTGGACACCAAGCGCAATGCCGATGCCATTGTCGATGCCGTCACCGCCGAGGATCTGGGCAAGTTTCCCAACACCAACGTGGCCGAAGCGATGTCGCAGGTGCCCGGTGTCACCATCGACCGCAAATTCGGCCAGGGCGCGCGGGTCAGCATCGACGGCACCGATCCCAGCCTGAACCTGTCGTTCCTGGACGACCATCCGGTGGCGCAGACCGACTGGCTTTACGGCGATCAGCCCGACCGGGGTTTCGACTACACCATGCTGGCACCGGAAGTGCTGGGGCGTCTGGAGATCTACAAGTCGCCCGAGGCGCGCCTGCAATCGGGCAGCCTGGGCGGCACGGTGATCATGCATACGCGCAAGCCGCTGGACATGGACGCCAACACGGTAAGCCTGTCGGTGGGCGAGAGCTACAACTCCCAGGCCAGCAAGGGGCGCCCCAACGCTTCGCTGCTGTACAGCTGGAAGAACAACGACAACAGCTTCGGCATCGACTTTGCCGGCGCGCACTATGAAGAGCAGATCGATCGCCAGGGCGTTGAAGTGTTCGGCTATGAACCGGTGTCGGACTTTGCCGCCAACCCGGCCGTGGCCGCGCAGCTGGCCAACGGCAGCCTGCGCCCGAGCGATCAGATGCCGCAGGAGGTCAACGCGGCCTACTTCCAGCAAAAGCGCAAGCGCGATACCGCGCTGGTGAACGTGCAATACCGACCGACCAAACAGCTCGAATTCGACCTACAGGGCCTGTACATCCGCGAGAACTTCGACAACTTCAACCAGTCGATGTACGGCTTCACCAGCCAGACCGGCGCCAATACCATCACCAGCCTGCAGGCGGGGAACAATGGCATCGTCTACGCCGGACATTCCTGCGGTGTCGACGATCCCGGTTGTTCCGGCAACGTCAATACCTACCTGGACAACCAGGTACGCACCTCGCAAGTGACCACCAAGGGCATCGACCTCAAGGGCAAGTATCTGGCCGACAACTGGAGTCTTTCGGCGCAGGCCGGCTACAGCAAGGCCGACAACTCCAGCAACGCGCAGTACTTCATTGAGCCGGCCTATCACGGTGGCTACAGCTGGAATATCAATACCGGGCAGGTCTTCGACAGCCCGGCCGCCGCCAAGGACCCGGCCAACTGGAGCTCCTACGGTGGTTGGTTCGGCAACGAAGGACGCATTCCCTCCAGTGCGCGCAACAACTACGCAAAGATCGACTTCACCCAGGATTTCGACAGCGTATTCAACGAGCTGCTGGTGGGGGTGCGCTACAACGATGAGAAGCACGATCACGTGGAAAACGTGTACGGCGGGGTGACGCCGGGTTCGCTGGCCACGGTTGGCGACATCAGCTACACCGATATTCTGGGCAGCAATACCTTCGCCGGTTTCTCTCCCGATCAGCGCCATCATGTGCAGAGCAGCGCCGGTGCGATCAAGGACTACGTGCAGGGCAGTCCGATCGATTTCGCCCATCCCGATCCGTCCTCGTACCTCAACAACACCTGGAAGTTCGAACAGCAGACCAAGGCCGCCTATGCCCAGTTGAACTTCGCCACGTCGGTGCTGCACGGCAACCTGGGCCTGCGCTACGTGCACACTCAGCTGACCGGCGATGGCTTCACCTTCTCCGGCTCGCCGGTGCTGCCGGCACCGGCCGGCTGGTGGCAGAGCAAGACCTCCACCCACAACAACTGGCTGCCATCGGTCAACATCATTTACGACGACGGCAGTGACACCGTGTACCGCTTCGCCGCCTCCAAGGTAATCGCGTGGGCGCCGTACAACCAGCTGGTCAACTACGCCTTCCTCAACGATCAGACCCTGACCGGCAGCGGCGGCAACCCGGATCTGAATCCATACAAGTCGTACAACTTCGACTTCTCGGCCGAGTGGTACTTCGCGCCGCAGTCGGTACTGGCCGGCTCGGTGTTCTACAAGCACATCCTCAACTATGTGCAGACCCAGAGCGAAGTCGAGCGCGAGTACAACTCGATGCACGACACCGATCCGACCACTTTCAATTCCACCTATGTGGGCAAGCTGGGCAATTGTTCGGCCGACGGCTACTGCGACTACAGCATGCAGCGTCCGTACAACATCGGCTCGGGCACGGTGAAGGGCTTCACGGTCAGTTATCAGCAGGCGTTCGACTCGGGCTTCGGCTTGGTGACCAACTACACCTATGCCAACGGCCGTACCGATCAGGGGCACGCGCTTCCCTACAATTCCAAGCACGCGGTCACCCTGAGCCCATACTTCGAGAAGGGGCCGTTCAGCGCTCGCCTGACCTACAGCTGGCGTAGCCATTACCTGGCTGGCGGCTACGTGGCTGGCGCCGCACCTGCCAGTGTGGATGACTACACCGAGGTCGATGCGCACTTCGGTTGGTCGTTCAACAAGCATCTGTCGGTGACTGCCGACGCCATGAACCTGCTCAACGAGAAGTACTTCACCTATCTGGGCACCAAGGACATGCCGGCCGGTACCTACACCAATGGTCGTCGCTACATGGCCAGCCTGCATTACAAGTTCTGATCCAGGTTGTTTGTTTCCCCCTGAAGGGCCCGGGGCGGTACCGGGCCCGTTTTTTTGCCGCCACTGTGGTTTTGATGGTGCGCCGGCGTAAACCAGGGAATTGCGCATGATGCGTCGTATGTCGCGCCCGTTGCTGGGGGCTCTTCCAATGGTGCTGGCCATGCCGTGCATGGCCGTTACCGATCATGTGCTGGTCGATCAGGTCGGTTACGACCTGGCCACAAGCAAGCAGGCCATCGTGCAGGGCCATGACGATGAGCATTACACGCGTTTTCGTGTGGTCGATACCGTCAGCGGCGAAGTAGTGCTGCGCGGCCCGCTGCACGATGCCGGGCACGTCGATCACTGGCGGCACTGGCACTACTGGACGGCGGATTTCTCGGCGCTGCATGCGCCGGGCATCTATCGCGTGGAAACCGGGCCGGCCAACGCGCTGCGCTCGTTCCCGTTCCGCGTGCAGCGCAACGTGCTGGAGCGCTACACACTGTCCAACGTGGTCTATTACTTCAAGGGACAGCGCGCCAGCGGCGCCATGGATCGAGCTGATCGGCATCTGGTCGTGCCTGGCCATCCGAGCCAGTTCGTGGATCTGCATGGGGGCTGGTACGACGCCACCGGCGACTATGGCATCCACCTCTCGCACCAGAACCTGACCTCGTACTTCAACACTCAGCAGGTGCCGCTGGTGGCCTGGAGCCTGGCGCATACCTTTGCCAACCTGAAAGCCCGGCACAATCCCAATTTCAGTCAGTACCAGCGCCGCCTGCTGGACGAAGCGCATTTCGGTGCCGATTTCCTGGTCCGCGACAAACGCCCGCACGGATCGTTCTTCGAAACGCTGGACGCGCCGGGCAAGGACAAGTTGGCGCGCGATCGGGCCATTGGCGATCCGAACTGGCGCACGCAGATCAAAAAAAGCCCGGACGATTCCACCGAGGATGTGGCGCAGCCGGCGCACGGTCCACACGGCTATGAATCGAGCTTCCGCGCTGGCGGCGGCATGGCCATTGCCGCGTTGGCGGCCGTGGCGCAATTGCCCGGCCATGGTGATTTCAGTCGCGCGCGCTATCTGGCCACGGCCGAATCGGCCTACCGTTTCCTTGCCGCACACAATCGTGCGCTGCTCAATGATGGCAAGGAAAACATCATTGATGACTACTGCGCCTTGCTGGCGGCCACCGAGCTTTATCGCGCCACGCAGGCCGCCGAATGGAAGCGGGCCGCCGATCGTCGCGCCGCCCGTCTGATGGCGCGGCTGACCACGCACGGTGCATATCGTGATTATTGGCGTGCCGATGCCGGCACACGTCCGTTCTTCCATCCCACCGACGCCGGCATGCCGGTGATTGCCTTGCTGCACTACGCCGCCATAGCCGATGCCGCGACAAAGGCGCGCGTGCGGGACGTGGTCAGGCGTTCGCTGGCCTTCGAGTTGCGCACCACCGATGCGGTGACCAATCCCTTTGGCTATGCCCGCCAACTGGTGCGCATGGGCGATGGCAAGGTGCGCACGGCGTTCTTCTTTCCGCACGACACCCGCGCGGCACCGTGGTGGCAGGGCGAGGATGCGCGTATTGCCTCGCTAGCGGCAGCCGCACGCGAGGCGGCACCCTGGTTCGACGCCGACCCCAGGTTCAAGGCGCAACTGCAAGCCTATGCGTGGAATCAGCTGCACTGGATTCTGGGGCGCAATCCCTACGACACCAGCATGTTGATCGGCAGCGGCCATCGCAACGCGCAGTACATGTTCTTCGATTCCTACCAATACACCAGTGCACCAGGGGCGATCATCAATGGAATCACCGCCGGCCTGCACGATGAGGATGGCATCGCCTTCGATCTTGGCTATGCGCAGACGGGGCGCGACGATGACTGGCGTTGGACCGAACAGTGGCTGCCGCACGACGCCTGGTATCTGTATGCCATAGGCCTGCCGCATGGTTGAGCCGGTGACCACGAGTGTCGCTGCGCCGGCGATGATGGCCCGGCGGCGTCTGGCCTCGATGGATGCGCTGTGCGGATGCACCATCGCGGCCTGTATCTGAAGCTACAGCCCATGACACACATCCACGAGCCCTCGCCCGTACCATCGCGTCTGCAGTCGATTGACGTACTGCGTGGCCTGACCGTGGCCTTGATGCTGTTCGTCAACGATCTATACGAGCCGGGTGTGCCGGCCTGGCTGGTACATGCCGGTCCGCACGAGGACGGCATCGGCCTGGCTGATACGGTATTTCCGGCGTTCCTGTTCGTGGTCGGTCTGTCGGTGCCGTTTGCGCTGGCAGCGCGACGCACGCTCGGAGATACCACCGCACGTACCTGGGCGCATCTGGCGGTGCGCACGCTCAGTCTGCTGCTGATCGGCTTTTTCATGGTCAACATTGAAACACTCAACCCGGCGTTGACCGGCATGCGTGTTTTTACCTGGGCACTGGCCGCACACCTGTGCTTTTTCCTGGTCTGGAACCGCTATCCGCGTGATTGGCGTTGGCGCATGGTGCGCCGCACGTGGGTGGGGCTGGGTATGGCGGGTCTGGCGCTTTTGGCCTGGGTGTATCGCTCGGGTAGTCCGGCACATGTCGGGGGGATGCAGATCAGCTGGTGGGGCATTCTCGGCCTGATCGGCTGGGGTTATCTGGCTGCGGCGGCCAGCTGTCTTTGGCTGGGTGAACGACCATGGTCAATCGCCTTGGTGTGGCTGGGTTTTGTGGCGCTGAACATGCTTGGCTCGGCTGGAGATACCACCGGCCTGGATCCGTTGCGGTCGGCACTGGCTCCGCTGCTGGATGGCAATGTGCCGGCGATCACCCTGGCCGGCGTGTTCGCCGGTGTTCTGGTAAGGCGGCATCAGGCACGGCCTCACGCTTTGCTGGCGCGGTTGGTGCCATTGGGGGCTGCGTGCATGCTGGTCGGGCTGGTGCTGCAGCACTGGTACATCCTTTCCAAGATTCAGGCCACGCCGAGCTGGGCCATGCTTTGCAGTGGTATCAGCGTGCTGGCTTTTTGCGCGATATTCGTCTGCGTGGATATGTTCGCAGCCAGGGGCTGGCAATCGCTGGCAGTGGCCGGCCGCAATGCCCTGACGCTGTATCTGGCACCCAACATCGTCTACTACGTGCTATGGCTGGTCTGGCCGGCGGTATTTTTCTACAAGCGCGACGATGCGCCGTGGCTGGCAGTCGCCGGTTCCTTGCTATGGACCGTACTGATGATGGCCATGGTGGGGGCCCTGAAACGCATACATGTGCGCCTTGCATTGTGAGCAAGCGGGTAGCCGTTAAAGCTGTGAGGGCGGATGTCGCCCCCCGATTCTGGAGACCGTGATGGCAGGTGATGTGGTTTGCATTGAGCGCGTGCGTGGTCTGGGATGGCGCATGGCATGCTCGGGCGTCTTGATATTGGCTGTCGGTGCCGTGCAGGCGGCTGATGCCCCCAGTGTGCCGTTGGTTCCCGCACCACAGTCGGCGACGGTGACCGATGGCACGCTCAGGGTGAACGGGCGGGTGCCGATCGTGGTGACTGATAGCCATGCCAGCAGTCATCAGGCGGCGATCTATCTGGCCAGGCACTTGCTTAAATTGCGCGGCTGGCAGATGCACGTGGTGAAGCTGGACGATGCGCCGTCGTCGCCGGTCATTTCCCTGAGGCAATGGCCCAAGGCGCCGGTCACGCATGCGCAGGGCTATCGATTGACTGTCGACGCCAAGGGCATCCATATCCAGGCCCGCGACAGCGCCGGGCTTTTCTACGGTGCCGTCAGCGCGTTGCAACTGCTCACCGCCACGTCGGGTACGGCGTCGTCGGTGACACTGCGTGGCATGCGGATCGACGATTGGCCGCGCTACACGTGGCGTGGCTTGATGGTGGACTCGGCACGGCACATGCAAAGCGTGGATGAGCTGCGCAAGATCATCGATCAGATGGCGCAGGCCAAGCTCAACATCTTCCACTGGCATCTGACCGATGATCAGGGCTGGCGCCTGCAGATAAAGCGCTATCCCAAACTTACCCAGATCGGTGCCTGGCGCACGCCACCGAATGCGGGCAAGCACGGTGAGCCGCGCCGCTACGGTGGCTTCTATTCGCAGAACCAGGTGCGCGCGCTGGTGGCCTACGCGCAGCGCCGTCACATCACCATCGTGCCCGAGCTGGACATGCCCGGCCATGCGCAGGCGGCGATCGCGGCCTATCCGCAGTTGGGTGTCACCGGCCAGCGGCCCAAGGTGTCGGCGGACTGGGGTATCAACCCCTATCTATACAACGTGGACGATGGCACCTTCACCTTCCTGGAGAACGTGCTCGACGAGGTAATGGCGCTGTTCCCCTCACACTACATCCATCTGGGCGGCGATGAGGCCATCAAGGATCAATGGCAGGCCTCGCCGAAGATCCAGGCGCGCATCAAGGCGCTGGGTCTGAAGGATGAAAACGCATTGCAGGGCTGGTTCATCGACAAGCTCGGGCACTATCTTTCCGCACATGGACGGCGCCTGGTGGGCTGGGACGAGATTCTGGAAGGCGGCGATCCGCCGAAGAACGCGATCGTGATGTCCTGGCGTGGCATCAAGGGTGCCATCACCGCCGCCAAGAAGGGCCACGACGTGGTGCTGGCGCCATCGCCGCAGCTCTATCTGGATCACCTGCAGGCCGATGCGGTCGACGAGCCCGCCGGCCGCATGCCGGTGGAAAGCCTTAAAACGGTGTACGACTTCAAAGTTCGGCCCAAGGCGCTGGACGCGACCCAGGCCAGACATGTGCTGGGTGCGCAGGCCAACGCCTGGACCGAGCACATGCCCTCCGACAAGCATCTGGACCATGCGGTGTTTCCGCGTCTGGAAGCGCTGGCCGAGGTGACTTGGCGCGCGCCTTCCACGCCCGACTTCGCCGGCTTTCTGCACCGGCTGGAGCCGCAAATGGCACGCCTGCGCGCGCAGGGCGTGGACGTGGCCGACAGCGTCTATGCGCCGCGCCTGCATTTCGATCGCAACGCGGCATTGGCCTCTGGCATGGCCACGGTACGCATCGACACCCAGGGCGGCGTCGGTACGCTTCGTTACACCACCGATGGCTCAACACCGACGGTGCAATCGCCGCACTATCGGGTGCCGTTGAAGCTGACCATGCCGACCACCTTGCGCGTGGCCACCTTCGCCGCCGATGGCGAGCTGCTGGCGAAAGCACGCACGCAGGTGTTCGATGCCACCCACATGCGTACACGGCTGAGTGCGCAGCTGCCCAACTGCGCCGGCAGCGACTTCCAGTTGCGCCTGCAACCGCAGGCCGATGCGCGCAGCATGACGCCAACCTACGCGGTCAACCTGTTTGCCGCCTGCCGCATGTACCCCAAGGCCGCGTTGAGCGGGATCGACGCGTTAGTGGTGGATGTGGCTCGGCTGCCCAACAACTACGCGCTGGCGCACGATGCCAAGAGCGTGGTGCAGTATCCGTCGACCACACCGCATGGCGCATTGGTGGTGCGCCGCGATCGTTGTGATGGACCGGTACTGGCGCGTCAGCCGTTGCCTGATCCGGCCAGTGCACCCAGCCAGTTGCATCTGCGTGTATCGCTGCCCAAAACGCAGGGCACGCATGATCTATGCCTGCGCTTTACCGCGCCGATTCATGGGCCGCTCTACGGCATCGGCAAGATCACCCTGGAACCGGGCTCGTAGCAGGCGGCTGCGCATCACCCCTGACTTGTGGCAAATGAACGCGGCGCCGCCTCGACCCATACTTGAGGACATCAACGGCGCCGCCGTTCCATCCCAAGCCACGATCCGTTAGGAGGATTTCCGATGCGCAAGCGCACGCTCTGCACCGCCCTGGCGGCCCTTTGTCTGACGTCCGGGCTGGCCGTGGCCGCTCCGGCGTCCGATGCCGGCGCCGGTTCTTCGCCCGAACAAGCCGCCATGCAGGCATTGGCCAAGCCGCAAACCTCCACCACCAGCGGTTCGGTCACGGTGGAAGGCAAGCGCATCGAGTACACCGCCAAGGCCGGCACCATCGTGCTGCATGGCAGCGGTGACGAGGCCAATACGCCGACCGTGCGCATGTTCTACGTCGCCTACTTCAAGAAGGGCGCCGACGCGGCCAAGCGACCGGTCACCTTCCTCTACAACGGCGGCCCGGGCTCCTCGTCGATGTGGCTGCACATGGGCGCGTTCGGCCCGCATCGTGTGGTCACCAAGGACGATACGCACACACCGGCGGCGCCTTACCAGCTGACCAACAACGACTACAGCCTGCTCGATGCCAGCGATCTGGTATTCATTGATGCTCCAGGCACCGGGTTCTCGCGTCTGATTGCCGAAGCCGACAGCAAGGACAAGCGCGATGCGCTGATGAAACAGCGCAAGAAGACCTATTACAGCGTCGATGGCGATGGCCATGCGTTCGCCCAGTTCATCACCGACTTCCTGTCGCAGTACGGGCGCTGGAATTCGCCCAAGTATCTGTTCGGCGAAAGCTATGGCACCACGCGCTCGGCGGTGCTGTCGAACATCCTCACCAACGAGGACAACGTCGACCTCAATGGCGTGGTGCTGCTCTCGCAGATTCTCAATTTCGACACCAGCATCGACGGTCCGGACCGCAACCCGGGCGTGGACCTTCCCTATGAATTGGCGCTGCCGACCTACGCGGCCACGGCCTGGTATCACCACAAGCTGCCCAATCGTCCGGCCGACCTGGAGCCGTTCCTGAAGGAAGTGGAGCAGTTTGCCAGCGGTGCCTATGCGCATGCCTTGATGCAGGGTTCGGCGTTGTCTGATGCCGAGCGCCAGTCCATTGCCGAGAAGCTGCACCAGTACACCGGACTTCCTACCGCTTACTGGCTGAAGGCCAATCTGCGTGTGGATGGCGGCCAGTTCGAGAAGAACCTGCTGGCCGACAGCGATGACTCCACCGGTCGTCTGGATGCGCGCTTTGCCGGCCCCAGCATTGACCCCTTGAGCGAAAGCTCCGAGTACGATCCGCAGTCATCCGCCATCAGTTCGGCCTACGTCTCGCTGTTCAACGACTACGTGCGCAAGGATCTGAAGTTCGGCCAGCATGCACACTATCGCCTGTTCGCAGATATCGACCACTGGGACTTCAAGCACAACGCGCCGGGCGTTGGCGGCGGCTTCCAGGCCACCACCAACGTGCTGCCGGACCTGGCCATGGCCATGAAGACCGACCCGGACATGAAGGTGATGCTCAACGGCGGCTACTACGACCTGGCCACGCCGTTCTATGCCGCCGAGTACGAGATGCACCACCTGCCGATTCCCAAGCGCCTGGACAAGAACATCTCCTACGATTTCTATCCGTCCGGCCACATGGTCTACGCGCATGTTCCGTCGTTGAAGAAACTGCACGACAACGTAGTGCGCTTCATCGACGCCACTGACAACCTGCACTAAGCGTTTTCACCGATCGTCCCGGTGTGGGACAAGCCGGCACCGTACAAGCGGTGCCGGCTTTTTTTGTATCTGCGTGCGGATTGGGGGGAGTGACAAAGCTGGTAATCGCTCCTGATGGGTCAATTGTCTAGTCCGACATTTGGATCGAGACAAAAAAGTTCCCGGGCGTCATGTTGCGGCACACAAAACGTGAAATCGCCGTTACGCCGCCGCCGCCATCAATTGCTGCGCTGCCGCATGCACGGATATGAATAGTTCATATTCAGGTGGTTGACAACGATGTCACGCAAATTTCAGACTCTCATCACGCTGTCGCATGCCTGCCATTCTTCCCTGCAAGCGCTGGCGTGATGTTCAAGGGCGACTCCCCCACCCCCGGCCGCGGCGTCAGTCGCGGAAGTTTGCCTTGCACATCAAGCAACCCCTTGGGGCGAACCGTCGCGTGCGCGGCCTACGCGCGCGCGGTGAATTAGATCGATATAATTTTACGAGGGACAACTCATGCCTAATCGGCCGCTTTCCTCCAACCGTTCCGCCAGGCGCCTGGGCGGCCTGCGCCTGAGCGTGCTGGCCCTGTCCATGTTGTGTGCCACGCCGCTGATGGCGCAGTCGATCTACGGCGGCATCTACGGCAAGACCAAGACCCAGGGCGTATCGGTGGTCATCAGCAACCCGAGCACCGGTTATACGCAGACGGTCAAGCCCAACAGCCAGGGCACCTACTCGGTCAGTCACATCGCACCGGGCCAGTACAACGTCAAGGTGATGCTGGACGGCGCGCCGTTGCACAGCAAGAACGTCACCGTGCGCGCCGGCGCTTCTTCGGCGGTGGTGTTCGCCTCTTCCAGTGCCACCGCGTCGGCCACCGCCAGTGCCACGCCGTCGACGGCCAATGCGCAGAACATGAGCGGTGTGACCGCCTATGCGCCGCCGTTGTCAGTGACGCCGATCGACGTCAGCTCGGTGGACAACACGAAGATCTGGAACATGAGCGACGTCAACAAGCTGCCGGGTGCGCGTGGCCTGCACGGAGCGCTGCAAAGCGTGACCCTGCTGCAGTCCACCGCGCAGGCGCCGGGCGAGGTCGACAGCGCGGCCGGTTACGCCGGTGGTTACGTGCAGGTCAACGGCGCCGCGCCCAATGAGAACCGTTACTACGTCAACGGTTTCGACATGACCGACAACCGCAACATGCTGACCCCGCCGGGTCTGTGGGCGGTGCCCAACGAGGCGTTGAGCTCGGTGCAGCTGAAAAACACCGGCTACGGCGTGGAGTATGGCAATGCCACCGGCGGTGTCACCTCCGGCACGGTCAAGCAGGGCGACAATGTGTGGCGTTACGGTGCCAGCCTGTACTACCAGCCGCCGACCTCCAAGCTCAACCCCAATTCCCAGGACATCCGCAACCGCAACAACCCGGAGCTGTACAACAGCTTCAACTCGGCCAGCCACCAGGAAGGGCGCATGGTCGAGAACTACTGGGCATCCGGCCCGATCATCAAGGACAAGCTGTTCATCTACGCGCTGGATGAGAACCATCCGCCGTCCAGGCGCTACACCTACGGTGGCAACAATGGCACCACCAAGGAACAGTTCGACACCAAGCCGTCCAATATCGGCCTGGTCAACCTGACCTGGAACATCGACAACAACAACACCGTCGATGGCATGTTCATGCGCATGCATGACACCACCTGGTACAACCGCTACCACCTGAACGACCCGTACAACCCCGGCTCGGCCGACAAGAACGTGTACGACTACAGTGGCAGCACCGATGACGAGTACCTGGGTGTACTGCATTACACCGGCGAGTTGACCGACAACCTGCGTGTCAACGCCATGTACGGTTTCTCCAAGTTCCGCACGGTGGAGACCAGCAAGGCGCTGAACGACAACAGCGGTCAGCCATATGCGGCCTATTACAACTACGACACGCAGTCGACCAGCATCCTGCCGGGTGCTTCGGCCGCCGGTCAGTTCCAGCCTGATCCGTCGATCTACGAGAACCGTGGCTACAGCATCTCGCTGGACTTCACGCCGAACGACCAGCACGACATCCAGTTTGGCCTGCAGCGCTACACCGACCGCGCCACCTCGACCACCAGCACCAACACCAACGGTTACTACACCTACTATGTGAACCACTGTGGTACCGGCCTGACCGAGTGCGCGCTGCCCAACGGTGCCTCGCTGGCCGATGGCACGCCGTATGTGGTGTCCAACTACAGCTACCAGCACGACAACGAGCGTGACCGCACCGCCGGTATCTATCTGTCGGACAACTGGCAGGTCAGCGACAACGTGGTGGTCTATGGTGGCCTGCGTCACGACACCTACGTCGGCGTGCTGGATACCGGCGATCAGTTCATGCACCTGCCGTTCAACTCCCCGCGCCTCGGCGTGGCCTGGGACGTGTACGGCGACAGCAGCCTGAAGCTGGGTGCCACGCTGGGTCGCTACGCCGAGATCATGGGTCTGAACTACAACGACCTGGCCGGCGCCGCCTACACTGATCGAACCACTTACCTGACCTACAGCTGTGGCTCCGAGTACTGTGCCGACAACGGCTATGTGCCACAGAACACCACGCAGATCGGTCGCGCGCCGGGTACCGACGGTAATCTGCCGCTGTCGCCAACACAGCACGTGTCGGGCAACGTCAAGCCCAGTTACCAGGATGAGTTGTCGATCTACGCGCTCAAGCAGTTCACGCCCAGCTGGACCGGCAGTGCCACCTTCTACGTGGCCAAGCTCAAGAACCTGATGGAGTACTGGAACGACAGTCCGCTGATCAACCAGTACCTGACCGGACAAGGTTACGACTACCAGATCCCGAGCGGCGACCTGGGCTATCTGTACAACCCGGGCAAGGATCTGAAGATCCTGCTGCCGGTGGGCCCGAACGGCGCGCTCAAGCGCGTAACCGTGCCCAACAGCTACCTGGGCATGCCGCATCCGCATCGCACCACCTACCAGCTGACGCTGGACATGAACCACTCGCCAACCCAGGCGCAGCCGTGGTTCCTGGACGTGTCCTATACCTGGCGTCACGAGTTCGGCAACACCACCGGTGGTGACGACGTCGCCGGCGGCGGCACCAACAACCCGTGGGGCACCGGTTACGACACCGCGTGGGAAGCGCCGGCCTTCCAGGACGGCTCCAACGGCAACCTGCCCGAGCCCAACGGTACGCTGAAGATCAACGGCTACTACCACTTCGCCAATGGTCTGCGTGTCGGCGGCTCGTACAGCGCCACCACCGGCATTCCGCTCAGCTGCTACAGCTACTACCCGAACCCGGGTGACAACCGTCTGCCGCAGGGCGACAACAACACCCAGGGCGCGTTCTACTGCGGTGGCTCGCTGCATCCGCGTGGTCATGCCGGCACCACCGGTTTCACGCAGCTGCTGGCGCTGAATGTCGGCTACGACTGGAAGTGGCGCGAATACTCGTTCAGTCTGGACCTGGACATGACCAATGTCTTCAACACCAACAAGGTGCTGGAGCTCAATCAGGTCTACAACAACAGCGTCACCGATACCCAGCCGTCGGATACCTACATGACTCCGTCGCTGCGCCAGGCGCCGCGCACGACCATGCTTTCCTTCCGCTGGCGGTATCGTTAACTTGAAAGCCCGGACGGGCACCGGCGATTATGTCGGTGCCCGATGCTCCACGGGCGTCGCCATGGCTGCAGGGCCGTGGCGGCGCCTTTGCCGTGAGATGTGATGCATGAAGCCCAAGCACCTGTGCGCGCTGCGCCGACTGGTTCCCGCCGCGTTCGTTCTGCCGCTGTTGGCAGCGGCATTTCCCGGACAGGCCGCGCCACCGACGGTGCAGACGCTGGATAGTGGATGGCAATTCCGCCTGGCACCGGGTGACAGCCATGCCAAGGCTCATCCCAAGGCGGCGCACTGGCATGCCGCCCAGGTGCCCGGCACCGCGCAGACCGACCTGATGGCCGCCCATCTCACCCCCGATCCGTACTACCGCGACAACGAAAAGACCATCCAGTGGGTCGGTCTTTCCAACTGGGACTACCGCACCTCATTCGATGTCAGCGCGGCGATGCTGGCGCGCCAGCACGTGGCGCTGGTGTTCAAGGGCCTGGATACCTTTGCCGACGTCATCGTCAACGGTCACAAGGTGATCACCGCCGACAACATGTTCCGGCACTGGCGCGCGCAGGTGAAACGCTACCTGCATGCCGGCCACAACACGCTTGAAGTACATCTGTACTCACCGATTGAGCGCCTGCAGCCGTGGCTTGAAAAGCAGCCCTACGCGTTGCCGGGTGAGTTCGATTCGGCCTTCGGCGATGAGCCCAAGGGCAAGCAGACCGCCAATTACATTCGCAAGGCCAAATACGGCTATGGCTGGGACTGGGGTCCGCGCATCGTCACCATCGGCATCTGGAAAAAGGTGCAGCTGGAAGGCTTCGATGCGCTGCGGGTCAGCGATTTCCATATCGCGCAGACCAAGATCGAAAAGCGGGCCGCGCATCTGGATGCGCAGCTGCGCGTGCATGCCGACACCAGCACGCCGGTGACCATGCACCTGACCGTCATCGACCCCGAGGGTCACACGGTGGGTCACTACAGCCGGCAGGCCACGGTCGATCCGGGCAACAACACCATCGACTTGCCGCTGCGCATCGCCCAGCCGCAGCTGTGGTATCCCAACGGTTATGGCAGGCCGTCGATGTATCGCTTCAAAGTCAGCCTGAGCGATGCCGACGGCCGCCTTTACGACGGCAACAAGGCTACCGGCCTGCGCCATATCGAGCTGCGTCGCGCCAAGGACAAATGGGGACGCAGCTTCGAGTTCGTCATCAACGGCATTCCGGTGTTCGCCAAGGGCGCCGACGTGATCCCGTTTGATTCCTTTCCGCCGCGTGCCACCCGTGCGCAGATGCATCACATCCTCGCCTCGGCCAAGCGTGCGCACATGAACATGCTGCGCATCTGGGGCGGCGGTTACTACCTGCCCGACAGCTTCTACCAGATGGCCGACCGCATGGGCCTGATGGTGTGGCAGGACTTCATGTTCGGCGGCGCGATTCCGCCATACAACCGCGCCTATCGCCAGAACACCCGCATCGAGGCGATGCAGCAGGTACGGCGTCTTCGTGACCATCCGTCCATCGTGCTGTGGTGTGGCAACAACGAGGTGCAGACCGGCTGGGAGTCGTGGCCGGACCGGGCCAAGTTCGCCGCCTCGATCAGCCCCACCGAGCGTGACCGCATCGTCACCGGCATGGTCAACCTGTTCGGCAACACGCTGCGCACCGTGGTGACCAAACTCGAGCCGCAGGTGCCGTATTGGGCCTCCTCGCCGAGCACCGATTTCGACGGCCCGGCCAACGTGCTGAACGACGGTGACTACCACTACTGGAACGTGTGGTCGGGCAAGGCCAAGCCGTTCGAGCAGTACCTCAACATCACGCCGCGCTTCCAGTCCGAGTACGGCCTGCAGTCGTTCCCGGTGATGGCCACCATCAAGACCTTCACCAAGCCCGGTGACCGCCACGCCGAATCGCCGGTGATGCGTGACCATCAGAAGTACGACAAGGGCAACGGCAACAAGCGGCTGCTGCTGTATATCAAGCGCAACTTCGGCGTACCCAAGAACTTCGCCAGCTTCGTATACCTGAGCGAGGTGATGCAGGCCGACGGTATCCAGTTGGCTGCCGAACACCTGCGCGCCTCGCGTCCGCACTCGATGGGCTCGCTGTACTGGCAGCTCAACGATGTGTGGCCGGGTGCCTCGTGGTCGTCGATCGACTATGACGGACGCTGGAAGGCGCTGCAGTTCCACGCCCAGCGCTTCTACGCGCCGCAGATCATCGCCGCCCTGCGCAACAAGGGCGCCACCACGGTGTCGCTGGTATCCGACCTGCAAAAGGCGGTACCGGCGCACTGGCAGGTCCAGGTGATGGATTTCTCAGGCCATGTGAAGGCCACCCATGGTGGTGACCTCTCGCTGCCGCCGCTGGCCAGCACCCAGGTGGCCAGCTACAGCGATGGGCAGCTTTTGCAGGGTGCCGCCCCGGCCAGGACCATGGCCGTGGCCACACTCACCGAGGCTGGCAAGACCATCGCGCGCAACGTGGTGTATTTCGGCAAGGCGCGCACGCTGGATCTGCCGCTGCCGCACATCACCCATACCCTCAAGCGCGAAGGCGATCACTACCTGCTGACGCTTTCCAGTGACGTGCTGGCGCGCGCGGTGTGGGTCGCTTTTGGCGACCACGATGCCACGCTCTCGGACAACAGCATCACGCTGCTGCCGGGGCAGACCCGCACGCTCAGCCTCACCAGCAAGGCGAGCCTGTCCGCACTGCGCGGCGCGCTCACCATCGATGACCTGGCGCACGTGATGCACGGCGCGCCGGCCGCGGCGCACTGATGCGCGCCACCTCACTCTTTTCCAAGCGCAGGGCCTGGTTATGACCTCACGACGCGACCTTCTCAAATTCATCGGCTCGGCGGCGGTGACCGGTGCCGTACTCGGTACGCCGCGCCTGACGCGTGCGGCGCAGACGGCCAAGCCGATGAACGATTCGCCCAACGCGCCCAAGGGCGGCGATCCCACCGCCTCGGGGCATCGCCCGCCGCCGTCGCAGCGCAAGTTCACCAGCCCCGCCGTGGAGGCCGAGATTCACCGCGTCAAGGCCGACATCACCGATCCCAAGCTGGCGCGCCTGTTCGAGAACTGCTACCCGAACACGCTCGACACCACGGTCGAAATCGGCACCCTGGGCGGCAAGGCCGATACCTTTGTCATCACCGGCGACATCGACGCCATGTGGCTGCGCGATTCCTCCGCGCAGGTCAATCCGTACCTGCCGCTGGCCAAGCGCGATGCCAAGCTGCGTCGCCTGTTCCACGGCCTGATCAATCGCCAGGCGCGCTGCATCCATATCGATGCCTACGCCAATGCCTTCATGCCCGATCCGCACGCGCGGCCGCTGACCTGGGCACGCCACGACGACACCGACATGAAGCCTGGCGTTGGCGAGCGCAAATGGGAAATCGACTCGCTGTGCTATCCGGTGCGTCTGGCCTACGGCTACTGGAAAGCCACCGGCGACACCACGCCATTCGATGCCGACTGGCGCGCTGCCATGCACACGCTGCTGGACACCTTCCGCACCCAGCAGCGCCTGCATGATCGCAGTCCGTATCACTTCCAGCGCAGCTCGCCGAACCCCACCGATACGCAGTTCTTGAGTGGCTACGGCAACCCGACGCGCCCGAACGGCATGATCCATTCCATGTTCCGGCCCTCGGACGATGCCTGCGTCTATCCTCTGTTCGTGCCGGCCAACCTGTTTGCCGCCTCGATCCTGGACAAGCTGGCCGAGATGAGCCAGGCCATCCATCACGATGGTGCGTTCGCCGACGATTGCCGCCAGCTCGCCCACGAAGTGCGCCAGGCCGTGCACAAGCACGCCCGCCTGCGCGACGAGCATGGCCGTGAATACTGGGCCTATGAGATCGACGGCTACGGCAACACCTTGTTCATGGACGATGCCAACGCGCCAGGCCTATCCAGCCTGGCTTATCTGGGCGCCTGCAAGCTGGACGATCCGCTGTACCAGGCCAGCCGCAGCCGCGCCTGGAGCGAGGCCAACCCGTACTTCTTCAAGGGCAGCGCGGCCGAGGGCATCGGTGGACCGCATGAAGGCCTGCGCATGATCTGGCCGATGTCGATCATGATGCGCGCGCTGACCAGCACCAACGCGCAGGAAATCGGCCAGTGCCTGACCTGGCTCAAGAGTACGGATGCAGGCACCGGCTTCATGCATGAGGCCTTCGATCAGGACAATCCGGCCAAGTTCACGCGTTCCTGGTTCGCCTGGGCCAACACCTTGTTCGGCGAGCTGATCCTGCGCGTACACGCCGAGCACCCGGCGCTGCTGCGCAGCTGAGGTCCGTCCCGATAACGCATCTGTAGGAATCTGCTCCATGCTGACCCGTCGTCGCTTTCTGCAAGGCGCCATCGCCTTCGCCCTGACCGGTGCCGCCGCCGGTACCCTGCGCAACGCGCGCGCCCTGCCGTTGCCGGCAGGCAAGCGCCCCACCGGCTACAGCGGTGCGTCGGGCGCGGGCCTGGCACCAGCGCCGGGGTCGCGATGCGTGGACCAGGTCGATGTGTTCATCGGCACCGGCGGCCATGGCCACACCTATCCGGGCGCGACCACGCCCTGGGGCATGGTGCAGCTCAGCCCAGACACCTACAACGCGGTGTGGGATTCGTGCTCCGGTTATCACGAATCCAACGGCTCGATCATGGGCTTCTCGCATACGCACCTGTCCGGCACCGGCATCGGCGACATGCTCGATCTGCTGCTGATGCCGGCCACCGGCCCGGTGAAGATCAAGCACGGCAGTCTGGCCGACCCGGACACCGGCTACCTTTCGCGCTATGACCACGCCGACGAGTGGGCCGCGCCCGGTTACTACAGCGTGCTGCTCAAGGACTACGGCGTGCGCGCCGAACTGACCGCCACGCAGCGCGCCGGCATGCACCGCTACACCTTCCCGGCCGGGCACGAGGGGCATCTGGTGGTGGACTGGTTCCACGGCATGCAGGACAAGCCGGGCGTGCCCACGCGCGTGACCGATGCCGAGCTCAGCGTGGTCGACGATCACACCCTGGTCGGCGGGCGGCGCGTGCACGAGTGGGCCAATGGCCGCTACATCTACTTCGCCATGAAGACCTCGCGTCCGTTCTCGCGTGCGCAGATCTACAAGGACGACATCGCACTGGGCACCTCGGTGCGCAAGGCTTCGGGAAAGAACCTCAAAAGCGTGCTGTTCTATCCGGATGCCCACGACGCGCCGCTGCTGGTGAAGGTGGGCATCTCCTCGGTCAGCGCCGAGAACGCGCTGGCCAATCTTGAGCACGACATGCCGCATTTCGATTTCGACGCCGCGCAGAGCGCGGCCTCGGCGGCCTGGGAGAAGGAACTGGGCCGCGTACGTGTTAATACCTCGTCCGCCCGCGACAAGCGCATTTTCTACTCCGCGCTGTACCACAGCATGCTGGCGCCGACGTTGTACTCGGATGTGGACGGGCGCTACCGCGGCATGGATCTCAAGGTGCACCAGCTGCCGCAGGGCCAGCACAACTACAGCACCTACTCGCTGTGGGACACCTATCGCGCGCTGCACCCGATGCTGACGCTGCTGCAACCTGAGCGCGTGCCCGATATCGTCAATGGCCTGGCGCGCATGGCCACCGAAAGCGCGGATGGCCCGCCGGTATGGCCGCTGCAGGGCGTGGAAACCGGCTGCATGATCGGCTATCACTCGGCCTCGGTACTGGCCGAGGCGCAGGCCAAGGGCTTTGAAGGCATCGATTTTGCCCGCGCCTGGCCGGTGTTCCGAAAGCGCGCCTTTGTCGATGATTACCGCGGCCTGCCGTACTACCGCAAGCTCGGTTTCATCCCGGCCGACAAGGAACCCGAGTCGGTCAGCAAGGTGCTCGAATACGCCTACGACGACTGGGCCGTGGCGCACCTGGCCAAGGGCCAGGGTCAGACCGGCGACTACCAGCGGCTGATCGCCCGCTCGCGTCACTACAAGAACCAGTTCAACGCCGACAGCCAGTTCATGCAGCCGAAGCTGGCCAACGGCCAGTGGGCCACGCCGTTCGATCCGCGTGGCATCGGGCATTCGAAGAAGTGGCGCGATTTCACTGAATCCAATGCCTGGCAGGCAACCTTCCTCAACCAGCACGACGTGCACCACTACATGGGCATGTTCGGCGGTCGCGAGGCCTTCGCGCGCAAGCTCGACGGCCTCTTCAACGCCAGCTCCAAGCTGCCGCCCGATGCGCCGCCGGACATTGCCGGCCTGGTCGGCCAGTACGCACATGGCAACGAGCCCAGCCATCACATCGCCTACCTGTATGCCTACGCCGGGCAGCACTACAAGACCCAGTCGCGCGTGCGCATGCTGCTGGACAGCATGTATCACGCCAAGAAGGATGGCCTGGCCGGCAATGACGACTGTGGCCAGATCAGCGCCTGGTACGTGTTGAGCGCGCTGGGCTTCTATCCGGTCGATCCGGTCAGTGCCAACTACGTCATCGGCAGCCCATTGTTCGACAGCGCCGAGGTCGATGTCGGACGCGGCAAGACGCTGCGCATCAGCGCGCACGGCAACGGGCCGGATCGCCCGTACATCCAGTCGGTGAAGTGGAACGGCAAGGCGTACAGCCGCACCTGGCTGCGTCACGCCGATCTGGCCGCGGGTGGCCACCTGGAATTTGTGATGGGGCCGCGGCCGAACAAGCACTACGGTGCCAGGGAAGCTGATACGCCGCCGTCCTACGTGTAACGCGCAAGGCGTTTTGAACGGTCGGCATCGGTGGTGTGCCGCCGTCTTTGGCAGGAATGTTGGATAGATGATGGCGATGATTCGTACGCGGCGGGTGCTGGCCCGGTTGGTGGCGGCCATGATTTTGTTCGCGGGTACTTCGCTGGCGGCGGCTGGTGCCACCGATAACGCCGCGCCTGCACACGGCGTGACGCTGTCCTGCGGCGGGCAACAGCTGCACGTGAGCGTGGTCGCGCCGGGCGTGCTGCGTGTTGAGCGCAGCTTCGCAGGCACCGTGCCTGTGCATCATTCGTGGGCAGTGATGCCCCGCGCGGTGCAACATCCGCCGGCCATCACGCACGTTGCCACGGCCAATGCCGTGGGCTTTGACACCGCGCGCCTGCAGGTGCGCATCGATCGCCGTACCTTGGCGTTGACGGTGACCGATGCCGCCGGTCACCTGATCAGCGCCGATGCGCCCGGCTGGCCGGTCTCGCATCACGGCCATGCTTTCGAGGTCTATCAGACGCTGCCGGCGGGCGCGCACATCTTCGGCCTGGGCGACAAGACCGGCCCGCTCGATCACCGTGGCCGCGCCTTCACGCTGTGGAATACCGACGCCTATCACTGGCAGGCCTCGACCGACCCGCTGTACAAGTCGATTCCGTTCTTCATCCAGGTGAGTGGTGACCGCGCGCATGGCGTGTTTCTGGACGACACCTATCGCAGCCATTTCGATTTCGGCCAGCGCACGCGCAACGTGTTGTCGTTCGGTGCCGAAGGTGGCCCCATCGACTATTACCTGATCGCCGGCCCGACGCCGGCCCAGGTGCTTACGCGTTACACCGCGCTGACCGGCCGGCCGCCGATGATGCCGCGCTGGGTGCTGGGTTATCAGCAATCGCGCTGGAGCTACGGCACCCAGGCCGAAGTGATGCGTGTGGCCAAGCGCCTGCGCGCCGATCACATTCCGGCCGACACGCTGTTCCTGGATATCGACTACCAGAACAAGGACCGCACCTTCACCATCGACAAGCAGGCGTTTCCGCACTTTGCGCAGATGATCGCGCAGCTGCACCGCATGCAGTTCCACGTGGTGGCCATCACCGACCTTGCCATACCGGATGCCAAACCCGGCCAGTACGCGGTACGCGACTCGGGCCTCAAGCACGATGTCTTCGTCAAGCGCGCCGATGGCAGCCACTACCTGGGCGATGTCTGGGGCGGGCCGTCGTTTTTTCCTGATTTCACCAACCAGGCGGCGGCGCGCTGGTGGGGCCGGCAGTACGCGCACTTCTATCAGGATCTGGACATCGACGGCTTCTGGAACGACATGAACGAGCCGTCGATCTTCAACGTCGCCAGCAAGACCATGCCGCTGGATAACCGTGATCGTATCGTGCAGCCGGGCTGGGCCGAGCGCACCACCACCCAGCGCGAAATACACAACGTATTTGGCATGCTCAATTCGCGCGCCACCTATCGCGGCTTGCTGAAACTCAAGCCAGACCTGCGCCCCTACGTGCTGACGCGTGACAGCTACGCTGGCGGGCAACGTTATGCGGCCACCTGGACCGGCGACAACTCGGCGACCTGGGATCACATGCGCATCAGCACGCCGCAGCTGATGAACCTGGGGTTGTCCGGATTCGCCTTTGCCGGCGATGACATCGGCGGTTATGCCGGCAGCCCGCCGGCGGACTTGCTGACGCGCTGGATCGAGCTGGGTGCATTCAACCCGATCATGCGTGACCACACCGAGAAGTACACCCGCCCGCAGGAGCCGTGGGTAGACGGCGCGCGGCAGGAGGCCATCCGCCGCCACTACATCCAGGCGCGCTACCGCTTGCTGCCGTATCTGTACACGCTGGCCGAACAGGCCCATCGCACGGGCCTGCCGATGATGCGCCCGCTGTTCCTGAACTTCCCGAACGCGGCGAATCTCAATGTCGCCAACGACAGTGAGTTCATGCTCGGCGGCGATCTGCTGGTGGCGCCGGCGCCGTTCCCCGAACAAATGGACGGCTATACGGTAAGTTTCCCGAAGGGCTCATCCTGGTATGACTACTGGAGCGGCAAGCGCGTCATGCTCGACGCCCACGGCCAGCTCACGTTGCCACATCCGGCACTGGATACGCTGCCGGTGTTCGTGCGCGCCGGCGCCATTGTTCCGCGCCAGCCCCTGGTGCAAAGCACCGCGCAGACCCCGCAGGGCGCACTGGAGCTGGATGTGTACCCTGGGGCCGACTGTCACGGCGAGATCTACACCGATGATG
Organism: Oleiagrimonas sp. C23AA; assembly: GCF_011759385.1. Classification (GTDB taxonomy): domain Bacteria; phylum Pseudomonadota; class Gammaproteobacteria; order Xanthomonadales; family Rhodanobacteraceae; genus Oleiagrimonas. Next base: position 219,575 of record NZ_JAARLY010000004.1, read on the forward strand.
GCAAGAGCTTTGCCTTCCGCCACGGTCACTTCTACCGCCGACAGTTTCGCTGCAAGATGCTGGCCGATGGTCGCGTGCAGGTCAGTTTTGCCGCGCCGAAGGGTGACTTCAAACCGTGGTGGCATCGCGTGGACATCAGCGTGTTCGGCGCGGCGCACGGTCCGCGTCACCTCGAGCTGGCGCGACCGGCTGGCGCCAGGACGGTGACCGTACCGGCACGGTAACGATCAGCCCGGCGCGAGCGCCAGCAGCGTCATGGTGTCGAGCTGGAAGTTGCCATCCTCGTCCATGGCGAAGTGGCGACGGACGCTGTCATCCATGCGCGATTGCAGTTCGCCAATCGCGGCGGTGGCGGCCTGTGTTGTGCGCATACGCTCGATCCAGCTGGCGAAGTCGATCGACAGCTTGCGCGTGACCAGCTCGCCGGGCAGCAAGCCGGCTTGGGTTGCGAAGGCGCTCCACTCGGCGACGCTGTAATCGCGCACATGCGAGGGATCGCGCAGCATCTCGATGCATTGCAGAAAGCTGTCCAGCAGCGGCGCGCCGGGTGAGATCACATCCATCAGCACGGCCACGCCGCCGCCCTTGAGCACCCGGCGCATCTCGCGCAGTGCCTGCGGCACGTCCTGCCAGTGATGGGCGCTGAAACGGGTGCAGACCAGGTCGAAGCTGGCATCGGCAAACGGCAGCGCCTCGGCCGGCGCGTGCTGGGTCTGCAGGTTGGCCAGGCCGCGGCGTTTGGCTTCGGCTGACACCGCCTGCAGCATGTCGGCCGAGACATCACAGGCCACCACCTCGCCCGCATGCGCAGCGGCGGCAAAGGCGGCGTGGCCACCACCACAGCCCACATCGAGCACGCGCGGCGTGGGCAGCCCGCCGACGATGGCCGCCAGTTGTTGCAGATCGGCGCCGGAGGCGTGCACGGCGCTTTGCACGTACGCCTGGGCGCGCGGACCAAATTGCTGCTCAGCAAGGCGTGTGGGACCGGACATGGTCGCTACCTGCGTTTCATGCATGTGACCGGGCCAGCTTACGCCGTCGTCGAGGCCGGTGGGGACGGCTCCAATGGCTGCGCTTGTGGCCGATCGGCATATACCTTGGCCCAGGCCTGCAGAGGATGTGGACGACACGGGCCAGGATCGCTGGTTGCGGGCCGCCCGGCGTCCTGATGTCCGGCATAGCGGCGCAGGAACTGCGGGCGGTCGGCGCAGGTGATGGCAATGTCGTACCAGCCATGACTGGTCGAGAGATCCAGTGGCAAGCGCAGGATGGCATGGCCCGGCAGCGTCATGGGTGTGGCGACGTCCTCGGTGTAGGCGTCGCTCACCTGCAGGGTCAGGCTCGATGTGTCGCGGTTGGCCAGCACCACATCGACCTGCCAGCTGTTCGGGTGCGGTTCCAGCCAGGCCTCACACATGACCGGGCCGGCCGCGGCTCCATCGTGCAGCTCGACCAGGCTGCCATGCGGACCATATAGGGATAGCGCGTAGCCGCCATCCAGCGGCCAGACATCGGTGATCAAGGTGCCGGCCGAGGCTGCGTAGCGGCGCGGCGGAGCGTCGGGCTGAAGGCGGTCGTAGACGTAGAAACCGATACCGAGCACGCCGGTGTTGTGCACGTCCAGAGCGAGGTGTTGGTCCCGCCGCTGCGGCCGTACACTCCAACGATAGGGAACCGCCCGGGCCGGCCTCAGCCCGGGCTCCTGGGCGGGCATCTGTCCCGGCGCCGGGACCCGGAGTGGCAGCGGGTGGCGGGGCTCGGCGGCTGCTGGAGGCGAGGTCGGAGGGCCTTGCTGCACGGCCAGAGCGAAGTCGAAGCAGCGTGTCAGGTCACCACACACGGCACGGCGCCAGGGACTGATATTGGGTTCGTGCACGCCAAAGCGCTGTTCCAGGAAGCGGATCACCGAGGTGTGATCGAAGGTCTCCGAGCACAGCCAGCCGCCGGTGGACCAAGGCGAAATGACCATCATCGGCACGCGTGGCCCCAGGCCCACCGGCTGGCGGCCGCCGGGATCGGCACCGGGTACCAGCGGATGCTTGACGCGCGGATAGCGGTCCAGGTCGAGTATTTCCAGGTCCAGGCTATCGGCCAGATCAGCCGATACCACGCCGTCTTTCCCTGCACCACTTTGCAGGGGTGGCATCGGTGGCACGACGTGGTCGAACAGGCCATCGTTCTCGTCGTAATTGACCAGCAGTACGGTGCGACTCCAGACCTCCGGATTGGCGGTCAGTGCCTGCAGCACCTGCTCGATATACCAGGCGCCGTCGGACTGGCTGGCCTGCGGGTGCTCGCTGTACTTGTAGGGCGCGACGATCCAGCTGACCTGGGGCAACCGGTCGCCGAGCACGTCCTGGCGCAGCTCGCGAAGGGTATGGTTGGAGACGCCCTTGCGAACCAGCGGTCCGTTCGGATCAGCGCCTTCCTGCACCTGATAGGCGGCGAAAAATTCCAGCGAATTGTCGGTGTAGTTGTCCGAGGGCGCGCCAGGCTCACCCGTTCCGCCCTGATAGAGCTTCCATGAGACGCCGGCCTTCTGCAGGCGCTCGGGGTACGTGGTCCAGGTGTAGCCGTTGGTCTTCGGGCGCTCCTCGCTCCCCGGCCCGTTGGCGCGGCGGCCGAGGGTATTGGAGGGATCGCAGGTGCCAGTCCACAGGAAGATACGGTTCATCGCCGTATCCGAGTGCGCCGAGGCGAAGTAGTGGTCGCACAGTGTGAACGCTTCGGCCAGCGCGGTGTGGAAGGGCAGGTCGTCCCGGCGCAGGTGGCCCATGGTCAGCGTGTCCTGCTTCTGCGTCACCCAGTCGTTCCAGCGTCCAAGGTTCCAGGCCTGGTGACCCGAGCTCCAGCCATGGTCGGTGCTGTCGAAGTGGCTGCCACTTCGCGCGATGTCGATGTGAAACGGCAGCAGGTACGGCGAGTCCGGCGTCACACCTCGTGCCTTGAAATCCTTGGTACGCAGGCGGGCATTGGGTTGGTGCCAGACGTCGTGGCCGTTGGGAAGCACGTGTGGTCGTGGGTCGGCAAAGCCGCGGACACCGCGAAGCGCACCGAAGTAATGATCGAACGAACGGTTCTCCTGCATCAGGATGACCACATGCGCGACATCGGCAATGGTGCCGGTGCGGCGGCGCGCCGGAATGCTGACGGCGCGGGCGATGCTGGCTGGTATGCGGCCGGCAGCCAAGGCCGCGCCCAGGGCACTGCCACCCAGCTTGAGAAAACGGCGGCGGGCGTCGGAAGTCATCGTTGCGGGCACTCCGCGAGCTTTTCCAGTAACTGGCGATGCAGGCCCGGCGTGGCGGCGGCGACCACCTGGCCGCCGCTATGCAGTCCCAGTGCACCCCCCTGCCAGTCGCTGATGACACCGCCCGCCGCTTCCACCACCGGCGCCAGGGCCAGAAAGTCGTAGGGTTTCAGATCAGCCTCGACCACGGCATCGACGTGGCCGGAGGCCAGCATGGCGTAGCTGTAGCAGTCACCGCCGAAGCGCCGACCGGCGGCGGCGGCGCAGACGCGCTCGAAGGCGTCCGACTCGTTCTCGCAGAAGATATCGGGTGAGGTCGTGTAGATGGTGGCATCACGCAGCCGTTGGCAGCCATTGCTGCGACAGGGGTTGCCATTGGCCCAGGTCCCCTCGCCGCGCCATCCGAGCCAGCGCTCGCCGAGTACCGGAATATCGATCAGGCCGAGCATTGGCTGCCCTTCCCGCAGCAGAGCGATCAGCGTGCCCCACAGCGGCCAGCCGGTGATGAAACTGCGCGTACCGTCAATCGGATCCAGCGACCACACGTAGGGCGCATCGGCATGCTTGCCGCCATGCTCCTCGCCGACGATGCCGTGCTCGGGCCAGGCCGCGTTGATGGTCCGTCGCAGCATCGATTCGACGTCGCGATCGACACGCGTCACCGGGCTTTCATCGGGCTTGAGCTGGACCTCCAGATGGTGTCTGAAAGCGGGCAGGGAGAGTTTCCTGGCGCGATCGGCGAGATCTTCGGCGAAGCGCATGAAGGTAGTTGCTTCGATGCCGGGAGGCGTCAGCACGGCCATGGACAAGCCTTGAAAAATGAGAGGAGCGCGGCCGCATCAGCAAAGGCCGTGTGTGCATCATCGCAGCGCCTGGAAAATTTTGCATCCATTCGCCACAAATATGCAAATGTCCACAAATTGACACAATTTCGCGGCACGCTGGATGTGTTGTCACCGCCGACAGATGCTCGTCGATCCCGCGCGGTGGCCGATTCATGGCGTCATTCCAGGATGTGATTGGGGAGGTCTACAGATGCGTGTCTTAACCCGGGTGGCAATCGCGCTGGTGCTCGGATTGTTCGTTGGCGTGCATGCCTGTGCCGGCACCATCACCGTGTACACGGCGCTGGAGAACGACGAGGTGTCGCTGTATCTGGCTGCCGCTCACAAGGCGTTGCCGGACGTGCATGTGCGCGTGCTGAGACTGTCCACCGGTGATCTGGCCGCGCGCCTGGTCGCCGAGGCCGGCCATCCGCGCAACGACGTGGTCTGGGGCGAGGCGTTGACGGACATGCTCGACCCGCGCATCGCCGGTCAACTGCAACCGCTGCATCTGGCCAACGTGGCGCACTTTCCATCGCGTTTTCGCGATCCGGCCGGGCGCTGGTTCGCACCCACCGGCTATGTGTCGGCGCTGTGCGTGAACACACCGGCGCTGGCGGCGGCGCACCTGCCCATGCCGCATTCCTGGCGCGACCTGACCAAGCCGATCTACAAGGGCCAGGTGGTGATGCCCGATCCGCAATCTTCGGGGACTGGCTACATGATGATCGCCGGGATCCTGCACGGCCTGGGCCAGGCCAGAGGCTGGGCCCTTCTCAAGGCGTTGTCGGGCAACGTCGCGCAATACACCGCATCCGGATCGCGACCGTGCAAGCTGGCGCGCACCGGCGAATATCCGATCGGCGTCTCATTCGCGTTCGTCGCCATGCAGGCCATCAAGCAGGGTTTCCCGGTACAGATGGTGATTCCCTCCGACCACGTCGGCTACGAGTTGGAAGCCTCGGGCCTGATGAAGGGTGCGCGCAACGCGGCCGATGCCAGGCGCTTTCTCGCCTGGACCGCCTCGTCGCAGGCGGCGGCGCTGTACCGGCACTACAAGAGCATCGTTGCGGTTTCGGCCGCGCCGTCCGCCGGCGAGATCCATGATGGTCTGCCGGCGCATCTGATGCAGCACCTGGAGCCGATCGACTTTGCCGCCTCGGCCAGGCAACGCGCCGCCGTCATCGAGCGCTGGAAGCGCGACGTCGGGCATTGACGCCGCCGCGGACGCCAGGGGTTCACACCGTGTATTTGCAGATTGACAACCTTCACAAGTCCTTCGCCGGCCAACGCGTGCTGGACGGTATCGGCTTCGCCGCCGGCGAGCACGAGTTTGTCTGTCTGCTGGGTCCCAGTGGCTGTGGCAAGACCACCTTGCTGCGCATCATCGCCGGCCTACTCGAGGCCGACGGCGGCACCATCCGTCTCGGTACGCGCGAGCTGACGCCGTTGCCCGCGCAGCAGCGCAACATCGGACTGGTATTCCAGTCCTACTCGCTGTTTCCCACCATGACCGTGGCGCAGAACATCGGCTACGGCATGCGCCTGCGGCGCGCCACGCGCGCGAGCATCGCCGCGCGCTGCGAGGAACTGCTGGCGCTGGTGCGCATGCCGGACGCCGCCGCGCGTTATCCGGCCGAGCTTTCCGGCGGCCAGCAGCAGCGCGTCGCGCTGGCCCGCGCGCTGGCGGTAGACCCTGGGCTGCTGCTGCTGGACGAGCCGCTGTCGGCGCTCGACGCGCGGGTTCGCGAGCAACTGCGCGGCGAGCTGCGTCAGCTGCAGCGCTCGCTCGCGATTCCCACACTGATGGTGACCCACGATCAGGAAGAGGCGCTGAGCATGGCCGACCGCATCGTGTGCATGAATCAGGGGCGCATCGAGCAAATCGCCGCGCCGCGCGAGCTCTACCTGCGACCGCGTACCGCCTTTGTCGCCGGCTTCGTCGGTGAGTCGAACCTGCTGCCCACTGCCTGGATACGGGAAGTCTGGCCCGAACTGCTGGTGCATCGGCCATCGGGAAGCGATGACATGTTCGTCGCCTGCGTGCGTCCGGAGGACGTGCTGGTACGGGCCGAGGCAGAGGGTACGGCGCGCATGGGCGCCGCCACCTTCCGTGGTGCGACGGTGCGATGGCAGATCGAATGGCGCGGTCGTCAATTGCTGTGCGAGCAGCACCGCGATACCGCACTGGCGCAGGGCGACGCGGTAAGTGTGTCGGTGCGTCCGGATCGCTGCACCTGGGTACGCGCATGAATACCTGCACACCCGCCACACGTGTGTACCGGCCCGGGACCGAACGCGCCCTGGGCCTGCTCGGCGGCGGCCTGCCGCTACTCGCTCTGGCCTTGTTCTTTGTCTATCCCCTGCTGTCGATAGGCTGGCGCAGCTTTACCGTCGATGGCGCCGGCGGTCCGACGCTGGCCAACTATCTGCGGCTGTGGAGCGAGCCGGGCATTGCGCGCGCGGCATGGCACAGCCTGACGATGTCGGGCACCGTCACCGTGCTGGCGCTTGCTGCCGGCCTGCTGCTGGCCATGCTGTTCAAGCGTTCGCGGGTGCGCGGACGGCGGCTCATGTTCGCAGTTTTGATGTTGCCGATGCTGGCGCCGTCGCTGATGCAGGGGCTGGGCCTGCTGTTCCTGCTCGGGCGCAACGGTCTGGTGCATCGCTGGACCGGCCTGGATACCGATATCTACGGATTCTGGGGTCTGGTCGCGGCGAACGCCATCTACGCCTTGCCGCAGGCTACGCTGATCATCGCCGCTGCATTGGAGCGCACCGATCATCGCCACTACGACGCAGCGCTGACCATGGGCGCCTCGCCGTGGCGCCAGTTCCTCGACATTACGCTGGCGCAAAGCCGCTACGGCCTGCTGGCAGCGGTCTTCGTGGTGTTCAGCGTGACCATCACCGATTTTGGCAACGCCATCGTGCTGGGCGGACCGTATCGGGTGTTGGCCAACGAGGTCTACGACCAGGTCGCCGGACAGATGGACATCAACATGGGTGCCGCCGTCGGCATGTTGCTCTTGTTGCCGGCGCTGGCCTCACTGCTGGTCGAGCGCTCGGCGCTGCGCCGTGCCGGTACCGGTTCCGAACACGCGCGACCGGCTGATGTGCGACCCGGGCGTGGCCGCGACCTTGGGCTGGGCCTGGGCAGTGTGGTGGTGCTGGCGCCGGTGCTGGCGGTGTTCGCCACCGTGGTCTATGCCAGCTTGGTCAAGCTGTGGCCGTATCGACTCGAGCTGACACTGGCCCACTACCATACCGATCTCCCGGATGGTTATACGCCCATCTTCACCTCACTGAAGCTGGCGCTATTGACCGCCTTGGCCGGTACCGTTCTGGTGTTCGCGCTGACCTTGCTGGTGCGCCGCGCGCGGCCATCGCTGGCACGTGGGCTGCACGTGATGGCCACCTTGCCCGCCGCCGTGCCGGGCCTGGTCATCGGCATCGCCTATCTGATGAGTTTCAATACTGGGCCGCTGGCGGACATGCTCTACGGCAGCCTGTTCCTGATGGCCGCCTGCAATCTGTATCACTACCACGCACAGAGCTATCTGATGTTGGCCACCGGCATGCGTGCGGTGCCGGGAGCGCTGGAAGACGCTGTGACCTGCCTGGGCGGCGGCCTGCTGCGCCGCCTGCGTGACGTGGTGCTGCCGTTCACTGCGCCGACCGTGGCCTCGGTGTTCTTCTTCCTGTTCATGCAATCGATGGTGACCTTGTCGGCGGTGGTATTTCTGGTCACGCCGGAGCTGAATCTGGCCTCGGTGGCAGTGATGCAGCTCGATGCCAACGGCTTTGTCTCCCAGGCCGCCGCCTACGCCACCTGCATCGTCGCCAGCGTGGCTGCGGCCGCGCTGGCGATGCGTGTTTGCGCCACACTGCTCGCGCGTCATTTCCAAAGGAGAACGCCCGATGTGGCATGAGGAACGCTACAAACGCATCCGCGGCCTGCTCAAGACCTTCGGCCAGGTGTCGGTGGAGCGCATCACCAGCGAGCTGGGCGTGTCGCGCGAGACGGTGCGGCGTGACCTGCTGCGCCTGGAGGCGCGCGGCGAGATACAGCGCGTGCACGGCGGCGCGGTACTGGTTGGCGACGAGCCGCCGATCGACGTGCGTGCGACCACGCGGGTGCGTGAGAAGCGTGCTATCGCACGTGCCGTTGCCGGCCTGGTGGAAAGTGGTCAGACCCTGTTCCTGGACGCTGGCACCACCACCACCTTTGTCGCTGAGGCCCTGGCCAGCCTGCACGGCCTGACCGTGATCACCAATTCGGTCGGCGTGGCGGCGAAGCTGGCGGCCACGCAGGAGCGAGATCACGGCAACCATGTGCGCCTGCTAGGCGGCAGCTTCAATGCCGAGCTCAATTCAACCTATGGTGCGGTCACAGTGGCCGAGATCGCACGCCATAGCGTGCATGTGGCGATCTTGTCGCCGGTCGGCGTCGACGCGGTGATGGGCGCCACCAGCTTTCTGCTCGACGAGGCCGAGGTGGCGCGGGCGATGAGCACGCATGCGCACCACACCATCATCGCTGCCGACCGTTCCAAGATCGGTGTGCGCAGCCGCGTCGGCTATTGTGCGGTCGATGCCATCGGCACGCTGGTCACCGACCAGGGCGCCGGTCGCAGTCAGGCGATGAAGTCCCTGGCTCGCAGCATCGGCGAGGTGGTGTATGCCTGATCGTGGCGCCCTCGCCAAGGTCCGGCCATGAGTCACGCCGTCACACTCGGCGTGCCCGGCTGTCGCCTGGCGGATATGTGCGAAGTGCCGGTCGAGGCGTCGACACGTCTTCCCGCGGGGGGTGTTGCCAGCAAAGAAGAACGTATGGCGACTCCACGGGGGCCGGTCGATCCGCCCTTGCACCGTGTTCTCGACAAGGCCCTGGCGTCCCATGACCGCGATGCTTTTGGCGGCTTGCGAGAGCCCGGCATGGCGATGGTGCCGGTCGACGAGCGTCCCGTCCCTTGGGCGATCGTCAATCTCTTCAACCGCTCCGGCGGACTCGATTATCCGATGGCTGCGCAGCATGCCGCCAGGCTGACCCAGGACGCGCTTCACCACCATGCGAACGTGGTGGCGGCAGCGTCCGACACGGGCGGGGCAGATGAGCGGCATCACCGCTTCGGCGGCGCCGATCCGCCCTTGCCGCGCGAAGACAGTTCCTGAAAGAAGACCGCTGACGGTCGTCGATCCATGCACCTTTTCGCGAGCACCTGCGTGCCTTGCGCGTAGACGCTCGCGCCCGCGATCCGGTGACGACCGCTCCGACGCATGTTTAGCCGCTTTTCCACCCGACCCTTCAACCGCTGACTTTCCGGAGTTCGACTCATGTCACCACACACCCATGCCATGCGTTCAGCGCTCGCCGTTGCTTTGGCGGGTGCGCTGTGCGGTGCCGCGCATGCCAATACCCGCGCTCATCCTGCCCCCACCGATGCCGATTCCGCGGTGTCGTCGGCGACGGCCTTGGCCACTGGTTCACCGGCGGACGACAACAAGACCAAGGGCACCACTGAACTGGAGACGGTGCAGGTCAGTGGCCGCGCCGTCGGTTTCACCAATACCGCGGTCCCGGTACAGATCACCAAGTTCCAGCCGCCCTTGAGCAGCGTAACCGACGCCGTCAATTTCGCGCCGGGCGTCAACATCACCCAGGGCGGCGTTTTCGACAGCGACGACTATTCCACCGGCATTACCCTGCGTGGCTTCACCCAGGACACCCTGGGCTTCACCATCGACGGATTGCCGAACGGCTCGGCCGGCTATGGCGGCGGTGCCAAGCCCAATCGCTTTCTGGACAGTGAGAATCTGGCCGAGGCTACGGTATCGCAGGGTACCGCGGACATCGGCTCGCCCTCGGCGCAGGCCCTGGGCGGTACGTTGAGCTACGTGTCCAGTGACCCGAGGAACGACGCTGGCCTGCGCGTCGACCAGTCCATTGGCGAATGGAACGCCAAGCGTACCTTCGTGCGCTACGACACCGGCGCGTTATTCAACAACAGCACCTACGCCTATCTCAGCTACTCCACCACGCACAACAACCGCTGGGTCCACCACGGTCATCCGGACAACGGCCATACCAGTCGCGACCACATCGACGCCAAGCTGATCAGCTACCTCACCGACAAGTTGACGCTGACCGCCCGCGGCTCCTGGGACGATGCCTATGAAAACAACTACAACGATGTGACCAAGGCGCAATTTCACGACGATCCACGCGACGACCATCTGACCGTGGACTGGACCGGCATTCCGCAGATCGACCAGAACTACGTCAATCCCTGGAATACCAAGCGCAAGAACGCGCTGGTCGGCATCAAGCTCGACTATCAGGTCAACGACCAGGCCAATGTCAGCTTCTACCCCTATTACCACTTCCAGGAAGGCTACGGCGGCTGGATGCCGCCCTACCAGCTCTACGCCACCGACGCCGGCGGCAACCTGGTCAACCACTATCCGGCCGAAGGCGCCGATTTCGTCGAGGCCTATTACCGGACTCCCGATGGTCTGGCGCTAGCCCAGCCGAAGGGCTGCAAGGACCCATTCGACGCCAGTTGCTACCCGACAGGTTCCAGCGCGATCAACAGCTTTCGCCAGAGTATCTACAAGAATGCCCGCTACGGCTTCCTGCTCAATGGTCACTGGAACATCGGCATCAACCACCTGTACGCGGGCGTCTGGTTGGAGGATCAGCATCGCATCGCCGGTCGCAAGTGGCATGCGGTGCTTGATACTTCGGCATCCTGGCAGTACGCGGACAAGCCGTATTACATCCAGTTCTATGACCGCCTGATCACACATACCCGCAAGCTGTTCCTGCAGGACACGCTTAACCTTGGATCCATCGACCTGTCGCTGGGCGTGGACAAATACCTGGTGCATATCAACGGCACCGACGAGATCGCCGATAGCCCCTTCGCCAGCAAGAACTTCAACTCCAAGCTACTGCCCTCGGTCGGCGCAGTCTGGCATTTGGACACGCACCATCAGATCTACGCCAGCTATACGAAGAATTTCGCACCGCCTGCCGACAGCCTGTTGCAGGCCGGCGACAGTGGCAGCGACATCAGCCACGTGAAACCGGAAACCTCGGCCAACATCGACCTGGGCTATCGCTACCAGAGCCGTCAGCTGCAGGCCAGCCTGGCGCTCTACCACGTGCGCTTCGCCAACCAGATCAATGAAATCACGCCGAGCTCGGACTACACCCGCATCAACTATACGGTCGGCACCGAGGGTACCTACATCAACGTCGGTGGTATCGAGTCCAAGGGCGTGGAGGGCTTGCTCAACTGGAGCGTGGCACCGGTGCTGGACGTGTATACATCGCTGACCTGGAACCAGTCCAAGTACCTGGAAAGCATCAACGACATCGTCAAGGGCAACAAGGTCGCCGGACAGCCGGGCCGCATGCTCGCGGTCGGCGTCAATTATCACCGTCACGGCTTGCGTGCTGGCGTCTCGGCCAAGTATGTCGGTGATCGCTATGGCACGCTCGACAACAGCGAGAAGATGAATCCATACACGGTGTTCGACGCCCACCTCGGCTATCACTTGGACTTGACCCATGGCGGTGCGAGCCGGCCGTTGCTGAAGTCGCTGGACTTCGACCTGACGGTGACCAACATTGCCAACAAGCATTACCTGGCCACGCTCGGCGACGACTCCACGCCTGGCTACTACTACATCGGTGCGCCGCGTACCGCTGTGTTCACAGTATCGGCGCAATTTTGAGGACTGCCGCCACGGCCGGATACGCCACATGGCGCGTCCGCTGTCGGCGGCGATACAGGATATGCATGGTGGCGCCGGGTCCCGCCGCCGTGCCGTGTAGCACCGAAACACACCAGCGCCGCGGGAAGGGGATCCCGTGGCGCTGGATCGGACCCCGCCGCCGGTCTCACCGTGGCCTGTGCAGAAGGCGACGTGCCGTTCCCGCCAGGAAGGCTCCTTGTTCAACCAGGATTTGAATCGATCCAAGCGATGTCGAACCGTCTCTTCCAGGAGTCACTCCATGTATAGCCGAATCCCGTTTCGCTCCGTTCTGGCACTGGCGGTAGCCGCCGCGCTCGGCGGCACCGCGCATGCCCAATCCACCGACGGCAGCATCGTCGGCCAGGCGCCTGCTGCTACCGGTGAAACAGTGCTTATCCAGGGTAGCAATGGTGTCAGCCGAGAGGTGCCTGTAGACAGCCAGGGCCGCTACAGCGCCGCTGCGCTGCCCTTGAGCACTTACACCGTGAGCTTGCGCCGTGATGGTCGCACCGTCGAATCGCGCAAGGGCGTGACCCTGCGCGTGGGTGCCGCCACGCACGTTTCGTTTAGTGCCCAGCCCGGCGAGGCTCATGCCGCCGATCTGGCCACAGTGTCCGTGGCCGCCAACGCCCTGCCGCCTATCGACGTCACCTCGGCCAGTTCCAGTACCATCATCACCGCCCAGCAAATGGCGCGGCTGCCGCTGCAGCGTAGCGCCGAGGCAGTGGCCTTGCTGGCGCCAGGCGCCTCGCCCGGCAGCAGCTACTTCAGTGGACCGCAGGGCCAGCAGCTGGTCTCGTTCAGTGGCTCGACCGTCACTGAAAACGCCTATTACGTCAACGGCCTGAACACCACCGATCCGCTCAGCGGCTTCGGTGGCGTGTCGCTGCCCTATGGCGCGGTCGACCAGGAGGAAGTGCTCAGCGGCGGCTACTCGGCACGCTACGGCCGTTCCGACGGCGGCGTGATCAGCCAGGTCGGCAAGCGTGGCACCAATACCTGGCACTTCGGCGGTCAGGTGCTGTGGGAGCCGGCCTTCGCCAAGGCTGATGCACGCAACATCTACTATCCGGACACCGGCAGCAAGGGCGGCCAGCTCTACCAGCTCAACAGGAAGAACAGCTCATGGACGTCCACCGTCGATGCCTACGCCGGTGGTCCGCTGATCCGCGATCGTCTTTACATGTTCGCCGCTGTCGAAGCCGAGCGCGAGCACGGCAACAACGTCAGCAATGTGACCTCGACGCTGGCCAACACCCGTTACACCTACAAGAACCCCAAGGCCTACCTGAAACTGGATTGGAACATCGATGACAACAACATCCTGGAGCTGACCGGCGTATCGCAAACGCATCGCTATGAAGGCCAGAAGTACGCCTTCGACTATGCCGACCAGGCCACCGGCGACTACATCGGCCAAGATCAGACCACCAAGACCAGTGCCGATATCTATATCGCCAAGTACACCAGCTACATTACCGACGACCTGACCCTGACCGCGATGTACGGCAAGTCACGCCTGACCTACTACAGCCAGCCACCCGGCTCGGGTGTGGACGGCCCGATCATTCGTGGCGCCGATCAGCAGAATCCGGCCATTCCCGGAGCGCCGGGGCTGACCAATGGCCAGACCATCGATGTCATCAACAATCCCGGCCACCGCTCCACGCTGAGCAACCTGCGCGCGGATCTGAACTACAAGATCGGCAATCATTCGATCACTGTGGGCATAGACAATCAGGACTCCCACGACATCGACGACGGCGCTTTCATCGGCGCGGCCGGCTACGAGCTCTGGTACGCCAAGGGCGACCCCGGCAAGAACATCAGCGACTCACCCTACGTCGGCGCGCCGGGCGACTACCCCGGTGGTGGTACCGGCTACTACGGCTACATCCGGCACTATTCGAACTCGGCCTCGGTGCGGGTGCGCCAGCGTGCCCAGTATGTCGAGGACAACTGGCAGGTCACCGACCGCCTGATGCTGCAGCTTGGGTTGCGCAATGACCAGTTCACCAACTACAACCCCGAAGGGGTGCCGTATTTGCGCCTGGGCAAGCCGCAGTGGGCACCCCGGCTGGGTTTTTCCTGGGATGTGCATGGCGACTCGACGCTGAAGATCTACGGCAACGCCGGTCGCTATTATCTGGCCATGCCGGCCAGTGTCGCCTTGCGCACCGCGGCCGGCTCGATCGCCACCAATCAGTATTTTACCTACACCGGCATCGATTCCTCGGGCATGCCCACCGGCGTCACCTACATCGCTTCGGAAACCGGCGGCGCGGTGTCACCCAATGGCGAGTATGGCCAGGCGCCGGATCCCAAGACGGTCAGCGCCAAGAACATCAAATCCGAGGATCAGGACGAATACATCCTCGGCTTCGATCAGCAGATCGATCCGTCATGGATCTGGGGCATGAAGGGGACGGTGCGCCATTTGCGCAATGCGCTGGATGACGTATGCGACAACCAGGCCATCGCCCGTGCCGCCCAGGCCCAGGGCGTCGATCCGGCCAATGTCACCATCGGCAGCTGTTACCTGTCCAATCCGGGACGGGCCAACGTCTATCAGTTGGCGACCTCGGACGGAGGGTACGCCAATGTGACAGTGACCAACGCCGACTTCGGCTTCCCTCACCTGAAGCGCAACTATTACGGGCTCAATGCCTACCTGTCGCACCCATTCGATGGCACCTGGTCGGCGCGTATCGACTATCTGTACTCGCGCAACTACGGCAATACCGAGGGACAGGTCAATTCGGCGACCGGTCAGTCCAATGTCTCGGCGACCCGCGACTGGGACTACGCCACACTGATGGCATACGCCAATGGCTATCTGCCCAATGATCGCAAGCATCAGCTGAAGATCTACGGCTCCTACCAGGTCACGCCGGAGTGGTTGCTGTCGGCCAATCTGCTGATCCAGTCGGGGACACCCAAGAGCTGCCTGGGATACTTCGGACCTAATGAAACCGATCCTTCCGGATATGGAAGCTTCTATCACTATTGTGCAGGCAAGCCGAGCCGGCCCGGTGACAAGGGGCGCATGCCATGGCAGGAGCTACTCAGCGTCAGTGCCGAGTATCGTCCCGAATGGGCCGGCCGCAAGCTGGGTTTCAACGTGATGGTCTACAACCTGTTCAACCAGCAGCGGCCCGAGCAGCTGAGCCAGAACTACGGCCGCAGCACGGCGGTTGCCGACAGTTACAAGCAGGTCGACTTCTACACGCCGCCGCGCTACGTGCGCCTGGGGGTAAGCTACGACTTCTGACGGCCTGCATCGTCCTTCTGGTGCGCTTCCGGGCGCACTCGGGTAACGTTATCGTCCATATGGCGGTGCGGCTTCGGCCGCACCTTCGATGCAAGAGGAGCTAGCATGCCCCCTTTCGTCCGCTCACTCACCGCCGCGCTGCTGGTCGCCTGCACCGGTGCGCTGGCCGCGCCGGTCGCCGCGCAAAGCCAGTACGCTTCGCTGCCCAACGAAACCCCGGCGCATTTCCACGCCGTGCGCCACGATCAATATATCCGCCGCAGCGTCGACATACCGATGCGCGACGGTACCAAATTGCATGCATCGATCATGATCCCGAAGGGTGTCACGCGTGCCGGCATCGTGCTGACGATGACACCCTACAACGCCGAGAGCATGACCCATCGTGCCGACAGTCCACATCTGGGGCCGGTGATCAACGGCTACGACACGCCGGCCGACATCGTCGTCGAGGACGGCTATATCCGCGTCGTCGTCGACGTGCGCGGCAAGTACGGCTCGGCTGGCGACTTCGTCATGAACCGGCCGCTGCGCGGGCCGCTCAACCACACCCCGGTGGACGATGCCACCGACATCGACGACACCGTCGCCTGGCTGGTCAAGCATATTCCGCAGAGCAACGGCAAAGTCGGCATCGTCGGTATCTCCTACGACGGCTACGAAGCGCTCATGGCCATGGTGCACCCGAATCCGGCACTGAAGGTGACGGTGCCGATCAATCCCATGGTCGATGGCTGGATGGGCGACGACTGGTTCCACAAGGGTGCTTTCCGCGAGCAGATGATCCCTTATATCTACGGCCAGGAAGCCGGGCGCCGCAGTCAGTATCCGTGGTGGTCGGGCTACCGCGACGACTACGACCTGTATCTCAAGGCCGGTTCCGCCGGCGCGCTGGCCAAGGCGCGCGGCATGGACCAGCTCGGCTTCTGGCGCAAGCTGGTGCAGCATCCCGCCTACGACAGCTTCTGGCAGGACCAGGCCGTCGACAAGCTGCTGGCCAGACAGCCGGTGACCATCCCCACCCTGCTGGTGCAAAGCCTGTGGGACGAGGAGGACATCTACGGCGCCATGGCCGTGTACCGGGCACTGGCCGACAAGCCGTCGGCCAAGGGCAGACTGTTCCTGGCGATCGGGCCCTGGCGCCATGCCAAGACCTGGGACACCGCCTCGGACATCGGCAAGATCGACCTGGACATGGACACCGCCAAGTGGTTCCGCCAGCACGTGCTGCGGCCGTTCCTGGCGCAGTATCTGAAGGACGGTGCGCCGCCGGCGCATGTGGCGCCGGTCACCGCCTTTGTCACCGGCGTCAATCACTGGGAGCGGCTCTCGCACTGGCCCGAAGGCTGCGGCGGTACCTGCACGCCGACCATGAAACCGCTGTATCTGCATGCCGACGGCGGCCTCGGCTTCGCGCCGCCGAAGGGCGGCAAGCACGACAGCGACAGCTACGTGTCCGATCCGGCCAAGCCGGTGCCCTACCGCATCCGCCCGATCCAGCCGTGGAGCCATGGCCGTCCCGACCAGGTCGACAGCTGGCCCGAATGGCTGGTCGACGACCAGCGCCAGTTCGCCACCCGCACCGACGTGCTGAGCTACGAGACGGCGCCGCTCAAGCAGCCGCTGATGATCGCCGGCCGGCCCGAGGTGCATCTGAGCGCGGCCACCAGTGGCACCGACAGCGACTGGGTGGTGAAGTTGATCGACGTGTACCCGGATGAGGTGCGCGTGAAGCCGTCGATGGGCGGCTATGAGCTGGGCGTGGCCATGGACATTTTCCGCGGCCGCTACCGCACCGGCTA
Source organism: Oleiagrimonas sp. C23AA (assembly GCF_011759385.1). Lineage (GTDB taxonomy): Bacteria > Pseudomonadota > Gammaproteobacteria > Xanthomonadales > Rhodanobacteraceae > Oleiagrimonas. The sequence continues at coordinate 236,486 of NZ_JAARLY010000004.1, forward strand.
CGACGACCCGCAGCCGCTCACGCCGGACACGCCGCTGCCCTACCACTTCCACCTGCCGACCACCAACCACGTGTTCAGGAAGGGGCACCGCATCATGGTGCAGATCCAGTCGAGCTGGTTCCCGCTGTACGACCGCAATCCGCAGAGCTTCGTCAAGAACATCTTCCTGGCCCGGCCCGGGGACTACAAGAAGGCCACTCAGACCATCTATCACGCGCCGGGCAAGGCCAGCTACATCGACCTGCCGGTGGTGCCGGCGCGGAGCGGCGACTGATGCGCCGGGTCGTGTCGAGCCTGCTGATGGCCGCCGTGCTTGCCATGCCGACGGCATGGCCGGCGCCTGCGGCGGCCGCCGGGCATCACCGCATCGGCTACGACCACTATTCGCTGAAGATCGACGGCAAACGGCTGTACATGTGGTCGGGCTCGTTCCACTACTGGCGCCTGCCCAGTCCGGACCTGTGGCTGGACGTGCTCGAAAAGATGAAGGCCGGCGGCTACAACGCCGTGGAGATCTACTTCAACTGGGCGTACCACTCGCCACGCCGCGGCGTCTACGACTTCCACGGCATCCGCAATGTCGACCGTCTGCTGGACATGGCGGCCAAGGTCGGCATCTACGTGATCGCGCGACCCGGCCCCTACATCAACGCCGAGACCGATGGTGGCGGCCTGCCGGCCTGGCTGGCCACCGAGGCCGGCAGGCCGCGCTCGCCGGCGCCGGACTATACCGCCGCCTACCGCCAATGGCTGCGCCACATCGATCCGATCATCGCCCGCCACCAGCTCAGCAACGGCACCGGCACGGTGATCCTGTACCAGGTGGAAAACGAGTTGTGGAACCACTCGCCCGAGAATCATCGCTACATGCGTGCGATCGAGCGCCAGGCGCGTGCCGACGGCATCACCGTGCCGTTGATGGGCAACCACAATGCCGGTTTCCAGGGCGGCATCGGCGCGGTCGAACTGCCCGGCTACGATTCGTATCCGCTGGGCTTCGACTGCAGCCATCCCGGGCGCTGGAAGGGCTTCTACGCCTACCATGATGAGCGCCAGGCGCTGACCAAATCACCGCTGTTCTTCCCCGAATATCAGGGCGGTGCCTTCGATACCTGGGGCGGCGCCGGCTATGCGGCCTGCCGCAAGCTGACCGGCCCGGCCTTCGAACGCGTGTTCTATGAGTCCAATATCGCCGCCGGCTCGACCATGCAGAACTTCTACATGACCTACGGCGGCAGCAACTGGGGCTGGTTGGCCTCACCCGGCGTGTACAGCTCCTACGACTACGGCGCGGCGATCACCGAAGCGCGCCGGCTGACGCCCAAGTACGCGCAGCAGAAACTGATCGGCACCCTGCTGGCCTCGGTACCGGCGATCGACAAGACCGACGTGTTCACCACGCCGGCGCCGGACAACACGGCACTGCAGGTGGTCGGCCGCGTCAATCCCGACAACGGCACGCGCTTCTACTTCCTGCGCCATGCCGACGTCACCTCGCGCAGCGACGAGTTCACGCACCTGCGCGTGCAGGTGGCCGATGCACCGGGTGCGGCCACGCATGCGCTGCGCATTCCGCAGCAGGCCGGCAGCACGCTGCGTATCCATGGCCGCGACGCCAAGATCCTGCTGGCCGACTATCGCTTCGGTCGCCAATACCTGGTCTATTCGACCTCCGATTGGCTCACCAGCGTAACGGCCGACGGGCGCGATATTGCCGTGCTCTACGGCCGCAAGGGTGAAGCTGGGGAGACGGTGCTGCATGTGGCCCGGCGCCCGCAGGTGCACGTACTCGACGGTCAGGTTTCATCGCACTGGGACGCCCACCTCCACAGCCTGCGTCTGGATTACCGGCATGGCCAGCTGGCCCGTGTCCTGGTCGATGGCGGCCGTCGTCCGCTGCTGCTGTTGATCGGCGACAACGCCGTTGCGGAACGTTTCTGGCGCGTCGACACTGCGCATGGCCCGTTGCTGGTGCGCGGTGCCTACCTGCTGCGTTCGGCGCGGGTCACGGGCGATGAGATCGCACTGCGCGGCGATACCACGGCGCCCGGCCCTGTCGAGGTGTTTGCACCGCAAGGCGTCCATGACCTGCGCTGGAACGGGCGGGCCATTGCCACGCAGGCGACGGCATCGCACAGCCTGACGGCGAGCCTGCCAGGACCGCGGCCGGTCACGCTGCCCACACTCGCGCATTGGCGCATGCACGCCGGCGCGCCCGAGATCGCGCCCGGATTCGATGACAGCCGCTGGCGGCGCACCGACCTCAAGCACACCGGCAACCCGTTCTGGGACGGACGCCTGCCGATCCTCAACGCCGACGCCTACGGCTTCCACCACGGCAACGTCTGGTACCGCGGCCGCTTCACCGCCACCGGCAGCGAGCGCAACCTCCTGCTCGATGCCCATACCGGTATCCACGACGGCAACCATGGCGTGCTCAGCGTGTGGCTCAATGGCCACTGGCTGGGCACGCGCTCGGGCGGCGAACGCAAGTTCGTCATCGCACCGGACCAGCTCAAGGTCGGTCAGGACAACGTGCTGTCGGTACTGGTCTCCAACATGGGCCACAACCAGGAAGGACACAGCGGCGACTCGCAGGAACCGCGCGGCCTGACGGCGGCCACGCTGACCGGCGCGCTGACGCCGATCCGCTGGCGCATCCAGGGCGCGCGCGGCGGCGAGACGCCGCCGAACCTGGTGCGCGGGCCGATGAACAACGGCGGCCTGTACGGCGAGCGCGCGGGCTGGTCGCTGCCGGGCTATCCGGATGCGCACTGGGCATCGGTCAAACTGCCGCAGAAGGTCGCCACGCCGGGCGTGGTCTGGTACCGCACCAGCGCCACCCTGGACCTGCCGGCAGATCAGGACTTACCGGTGGCGGTGAAGATCAGCGACACACCAGATCGGCATTACCGCGCACTGATCTTCGTCAACGGCTGGCAAGTCGGCCGATACATCAACGACACCGGGCCGCAGCACGTGTTTCCTGTGCCCACCGGCATTCTCGATCCGCGGGGCCGCAACAGCATAGCCATCGCGGTGTGGAATACCGCGGAGCGGGGCGGTCTGGGCAAGGTCTCGCTGGTGGCGCAGGGCAATACGCTGACCCCGCTGCGTGTGCATCTGAATGATTCGCCGGCCTTCAAACTTGGCAGTCGCAGGCAGCCATAAGTCGCGCAGCTTGAATTCTCGGTCATGTCGGCGAACGCCAGTTACGCACAAGGCGCGTGGAGCGATCGAAAGGGCGAGCGAAACGAATCTCTCGAGGGCTGAAAAGCCAAGGCGCTGGATCTCGGCTTGCGCCAGGTTGACGGCCAACAGCGCGGCTTCCTTCCGCTGTGTGTTTGTGGGCCAGACGGCTCGAACAACGTGCCGGGAATCTTGCTACGGTGCGCGGGCCGTTAGCACGTCTGGTCACGAGCTGCAGCGCTCTACAAGGATCGACCGGTGCCCGAGAGGGATGCGGTGCGCAGCGTCAGTGTGTCACCGCCTTGGTTATGCCATCGCGCGCTTGCGCGGCGACCGTCGCCTTTGGCCGCTCACACCCGAGCCGGTCCGAACGCAGCGGTTTCGCGCAGCAAGGCCATGCGCAGTTCGGCCTGTTCGGCCTCGTCCAGTTCGATGAGCGGCGTGAATTGACCGGCGATCTGCGCGGCCACCGGTACGCCGTCGCGAAAGGCGATGCGCGAGGTGGTCACGGCGGGTACTTTCTGGCCGGGCAGTACCGTGCCGACCAGGTTCAGCGGATCACTGCCGCTGATACAGATCACCTCACCATCGTGTTCGCGCCGACGCACTTGCCGCAGCAGTTCGATGGCTTCGGGCAGGGCAAACTGTTCGCCGACCAGGCCTTCGACGAAGCGGCCGCCGCGAATGTCGCCGCGCGCTTCCAGGCGGTGGTACACACGCAGCAGTTCGCGCCAGGGCGGCAGCCACGGCGCTTCACGTTCCAGCAGGCGCCAGCAGACCACGCCGTAGCGGCGCAGCAGGGTGCGCGCGATATGCTCCAGGCGTGCTTCGCGCTCGGCGTCATCGGCCTGCTGGCGAGGCGTGCGGATCAATGCCCAGCGTCCGGCGTCCTCGATGCCGCTGAGTGTGTGTCGGCGCAGGCGGCGCCGGCCCCGTTGCTCGCGCTTCGCGGCCGGCAGCAGCAGCGCGCGCAGGCCGGCAAAGCTGTCGGCGTGTATGCGTCCGGCGGCGACCAGTTCGCCCAGCGCCTCTTCCAGCTCCACGCGCAGCAAGCGCGCCTCGTCGGTGAGTTCATCGAAGAACAGCGCACCGTGATCGTGCAGCGCTTCCAGCACCGCTTCGGCGCGCGAGGACACCGGCACCGGCGCCTCGCCACGGGCCGCCAGCGTGGTCCACTCCTTGAGCTGGCGACGCGGCAACAGCACGATCGGCGAGCTTTTCACCGGGCCGGCCTTGTGTACGCGCTCGCCGTCGTGACTGGGCCCGCGCAGGCGTGTCCAGACGATGCGTCCGGCGCGGCACAGATCATCCAGCCAGGCGATGGTGTAGTCGTCCACGCGCGCCGGCAGCAGTTCCGCCTCCCAAGCGCCGGCAGCGGCCTCGTAGCCTTCCAGTTGCGCCAGCACCGCCGCCAATGCATCCGGACCGGACACACGGGCATGGCGGGAAAGGTGCTGCCAGTCGAACAGGAAGCGCAGAAAGTCGCGCCGCTTCACCGGCTCGATCTCGCGGCGCAGGCGGCCGATGGTGTAGCGATGGATACGCGCCAGCAGGTGCCGCTCGCACCACTCGCCGCCGTCGCGGCCGGTGAACTGGCCTTGCATGACGTAGCCTTCGCCCTGCAAGGCGGCCAGCGCGATGGCAAGGTCCGCATCGCCCACGCCCAGCATCCTGGCCAGGTCGATGTCGCGCGTCGGACCCAGCCCGGTCAGGCGCGCGCGCAGCAGTTCGACCAATGCCTTGTCCGCTTCCCAGGCTTCATCGAAGCGTTTGGGCACCTGCACCTTGGGCGTGTGTTCGGCGTCGGCGTGGATGGCCTGCCACTGCGGCAGGCGTTCGGTGGCGCTCCAGACTTGCCAGGGGCTGCCGTCGGCGCGTGTATCGGACAGCCGCGTGGCGCGACCATCGCGCGCCAGGCGCGCCAGATCATCGGCCCAGCCCGGGTTGGCTTCCACGTCTTCCCGTGTGACCCCGCCCAGCCCCATCAGTGCTTCGTGCATCTCGTCGGCATCGCGCACGATGGGCCAGGCCTCGGCGCGCACGGCGTCGATGGCGCCCGGATCGAGGGCGGAAAGGTCGTCGCCTTCGCCCCAGCGGCGCGTCTGCACCGCTTGGGTGCGGCGTTCCTCCAGTGGTGCATCATCCAGAAACGCATACGGCGCAGCGTTCAGAATGCCGGCCGCCAGCGGTGACGGCGTGGGCAGGTCGCAGGCCACAAAGCGCAGCTCGCCGGCCTCGTGTCGGCGCAGCAGCGCCAGCAGGCCGTCGATGTCCATGGCTTCGCGCAGGCAGTCGTACAGCGTCTGCGTGACCAGTGGGTGATCGGGAATCTGCCGCTCACCGACGATGTTTTCCAGGCAGGCGACCTGATCAGGGAACACCGTGGCCAGCAGATCTTCGCTCTTCATGCGCTGCAACTGTGGCGGTACGCGCTTGCCGCCGGCCATGCGCGGCAGCGCCAGCGCGGTGACCGCGTTCCAGCGCCAGCGGATCGGGAACAGCGGCGCATCCAGCAGGGCCTGGGTCAGCACGTGCTCGGCGCTGTTGGAGTGCAGGTAGTCGGCTACCTCGGTCAGCGCAAAGCTGTGCGCGGTCGACAGCGACAGGATGATGGCGTCCTCGGTGGCCGCGGCCTGCAATTCAAAGTTGAAACTGCGGCAAAAGCGCTTGCGCAGAGCCAGGCCCCAGGCGCGGTTGAGGCGGCTGCCGTAGGGCGAATGCACGATCAGCTGCATGCCGCCCGATTCATCGAAGAAGCGCTCGATGACCAGCGTATCCAGCGTCGGCAAGGTGCCCAGCGCGGCTTTGGCACCGGCCAGGTAGTCGATCAGCTGGCGTGCCGCGCCCTCGGGAAGATCGAGCGTGCGTATGGCCCAGGCACGCGCGCTGTCGCTGTCGCCGGTGTCCAGTTGCTGCTCGATCTCGCGGCGCAGGCGCGCCACGGCGAAGGACAGCTCATCCGTGCGGCCAGGGGCCTCGCCAATCCAGAACGGGATGCTCGGCGGCTGACCCTTGGCATCCTCCACGCGCACGCGGTCGCGCTCCACACGCAGGATGCGGTAGGACTGGTTGCCCAGCTGAAACACGTCGCCGGCCATGCTTTCGACGGCGAAATCCTCGTTCACCGAGCCGATGATCTGTGCCTGCGGTTCCAGTTCCACCAGATAATCGGCGGTGTCCGGGATGGTGCCGCCGGAGGTGAGCGCGGTCAGGCGTGCGTTGCGGCGCCCGCGCAGGCTGCGGTTGACTGCATCGTGGTGGATATAACCGGCGCGCTGGCCGCGGCGCGTGCTGAAGCCCTCGGCCAGCATGCTCAGCACGGCGTCGAAATCGGCGCGTGACAGCTGCGCGTAGGGCGCGGCGCCGCGCACCATGTCGTACAGCGCATCCTCGCTCCATTCGGCCACCGCCAGCTCGGCGACCAGCTGCTGTGCCAGCACATCCAGCGGTGCCGGCGGCACCTGCAAAGCGTCCAGTTCGCCACGGCGCACGGCATCGAGCAGCGCCGTGCACTCGACCAGCTCGTCGCGTGTGGTGGCGAATAGACGGCCCTTCGGCGTGCCGCCAACGCTGTGACCGGAGCGGCCCACGCGTTGCAGAAAGGCCGCGATCGAACGCGGCGAGCCCAACTGGCAGACCAGTTCCACATCGCCGATGTCGATGCCCAGTTCCAGCGAGGCGGTGGCCACCAGCACGCGCAATTGGCCGGCCTTGAGCCGCTTTTCGGCATCCAGCCGGTGTTCCTTGGACAGGCTGCCGTGGTGCGCCGCCACCGCCTGCTCGCCCAGGCGTTCGGACAACTGGCGCGCGGTACGCTCGGCCACGCGTCGCGTGTTCACGAACACCAGCGTGGTGTGGTGGGCCTCGACCAGGTTGGCGATGCGGTTGTAGATCAGTTCCCAGCCGTCATTGGACATTACCGCGTCCAATGGCAGCGGAGGCACTTCCAGCGCCAGATCGCGGGCACGCGTGTAGCCGATGTCGATCAGCGTGCAGCGGTCATCGCTCGCACTGTCGGTGCTCTGGCTATCGCCTCTATCGCCAGCGCGCCCGAACGCCGAGTCGCCCCGACTCCCTCCTCTGCGCGCAGGGGAGGGCTGGGGAGGGGTAAAGCCCTCGCCTCGGTCTTGGCTAATAGGCTCAGGCGCTGCCGCATCACCCCGCGCCGCGACGCCCGCATCGTTCAACGGCGCAGGGATCGCCGGGCCACTGCCGACCAGGAACTGCGCCACGCGCTCGATCGGCTTTTGCGTGGCCGACAGTCCAATACGTGTCAGCGGGCGCTGGCACAGCGCTTCCAGTCGTTGCAGGGTCAGCGCCAGATGGCTGCCACGCTTGGAGCCGGCCACGGCGTGGATTTCATCGACGATGACGCTGCGCGTGGTGGCCAGCGCAGCGCGGCCGGATTCGGAACCCAGCAACACGTACAGCGACTCGGGCGTGGTCACCAGAATCTGCGGCGGCCGCTTGCGCATGGCGTTGCGCTCAGCCTGTGAGGTATCGCCGGTGCGCACGCTGGTGCGGATGTCCACGTCCGGCAAACCCATGCGCGCCAGCTCCTCGCGGATGCCGGCCAGCGGTGCCTCCAGATTGACGTGGATATCGTTGGACAGCGCCTTCAGCGGCGAGACGTAGACCACATCCACCGCATCGGCAAGCCCACCGCCGTGAGCCAGGCCTTCGCGCACCAGCGCATCAATGGCGGTAAGGAAGGCGGTCAGCGTCTTGCCCGAGCCGGTGGGCGCGGCCACCAGGGTGTGTCGGCCCTGGGCAATAGCCGGCCAGGCGCGTGCTTGCGCCTCGGTCGGCGCCTCGAACTGACGGGCAAACCACGCCGCCACCGCCGGATGGAATCCGGCCAGCGCCGGATGCGGCGGACGGGGCGAGGAAGATTGATCCATGGCCACAAAGATGGGGCTGCCGGGCACGCGGAGCAAGCCAAGACGGTGCAGAGGTGAGCTTGCGAGCGGCGCCAAAAACGCGGTCAGCAAGGTGGATTCAATGTGAACTTTTATCTTCGCGATCTATGCATATCAATAGCTTGAGGCGCGAGTGTGGTTATTTTTTGATCACCTTCCGGCTTGCTGGCAGGCGTTGTCATGTATCTGCCGTTCACGATTCGGCTGCTGTCATCGACACCCAAGACGGCGCGGCAATCCAGCCCGTCGACCCGATCCCCCGGAACTCCGGGAATGCACGAAGGAGGAACACTCATGAAGACTTCGATTCGCAAGAGCCTGATCGCTACCGGTCTGATCGCTGCCCTGGGCGGCCTGGGCATGGGCCAGGCCATGGCTTTCGAAGGTGCGGGCATGACCACGCACAACGAGAACATGAGTCAGGCCACGCATGACACCTGGATCACCACCAAGGTGAAGTCCGAATTTGCCACCACCAAGGGCGTGCCGGCCACCGACATCTCGGTGACCACCAAGCACGGTGTGGTCATCCTCTCGGGCACGGTCAAGTCCGATGCGCAGAAGCAGACCGCTGAAATGGTGGCCAAGAAGGTCAAGGGCGTCAAAAGCGTCGAGGACAGCGGCCTGAAGGTCGTCGGCAGCTAAGTTCACTGCCACCCGCTGTTGCTGCGTTCAAACGGAACGGCCGCGGTATGTGATTCCCTCCCCCCTCACATGCCGCGGCCAATCCACGGTTTCGAACATTTAGCAGGAGTATCGCGCCATGCTTTGGTTACTGATTGCCATCATCATCCTGATCGCGGTGCTGCCTTCATGGCCATACAGCCGGGGCTGGGGCTATTACCCCACCGGCGGCCTGGGCCTCGTGGTGATCATTCTGATCCTGCTGCTTCTGTTCGGCATGATCTAGCCGAGCGCACCAGTGGTTTGATTTTTTTGATCCCCGTCTCCTTGTGAGGCGGGGATTTTTTATCCTCAGCGTGGGCGCCGGCGATGCTTGCGGTGCAGGTAAAGGCCCAGGCCGACGCCGGCGATGATGCCGACGGCAAGACCGATACCGGCGCCCCAGATGGCGCCGGCACGGCCATCGACAAGAAAGCCGACACCGAAGCCGGCGATGAACAGCACAATGATCGGAAGGCAACCCATGTGGCGCGGTTCCTTGGCGATTGAAACAGGTCGGCCAGTTTAATCGAGCGCGGCCAGCAGCTCGCCAACGCCGGTGAGCGAGGCCATGCGCGCGCCATGGTCGAAGATGTTGGCCGTCAGCATCACTTCGTCCGGGCGATGGCGCTCGATGAAGGCGGCCAGACCTTCGCGCACGGTTTGCGGGCCACCGATCACGGCGCAGCCCAGCGCGCGCTCCACGCCCAGCTTTTCGTGCGGCTGCCAGAACGACTCGATGTCGTCGATCGGCGGCGGCACCTTGCCCGGGCGGCCGCGGCGCAGATTGACGAAGGCCTGCTGCTGGGTGGTGAACAGGCGCCGCGCCTCGGCGTCGCTGTCGGCCAGCACCACGTTGAGGCCCAGCATGGCGTGCGGCGACGACAGGCGCGGCGACGGCTTGAAGTCGCGCCGATACAACTCCAGCGCCGCCTCCATGGCGTCGGGCGCAAAATGCGAGGCGAAGGCGAACGGCAGGCCCAGCGAAGCGGCCAGGCGCGCGCTGAAAGTGCTCGATCCCAGCAGCCACACCGGCACGCGCAGCCCCTCGCCCGGCACCGCACGCACGGCTTGCCCGGCGCGCGCCGGTTCGAAGTACTGCAGCAGTTCGACCACATCGTCGGGGAAGCGGTCGGCGCCTTCGAAGTAGCGCCGCAGGGCGTGCGCGGTGGTCTGGTCGGTGCCAGGGGCGCGTCCCAGTCCCAGGTCGATGCGATCCGGATACAGGCTTTCCAGCGTGCCGAACTGCTCGGCAATCTGCAGCGGCGAATGATTGGGCAGCATGATGCCGCCAGCGCCGACGCGAATGCGTGAGGTGCCACCGGCGATGTGGCCGATCAGCACCGAGGTTGCCGCGCTGGCGATGCCCGGCATGTTGTGGTGCTCGGCCAGCCAGTAACGCGTGTAGCCGACCTTCTCGGCCGCACGCGCCAGGTCCAGGCTGTTGGCGAACGACTGCGCGGGCGTGCTGCCCTCGGTGACCGGTGCCAGGTCGAGCACGGAATAGGCGGTCATGGTGCAAACTCCCGTCGTGTAAATACCAAACCAAACGGTTTACATGGGGACGCCAGCGCGTAGGCAAAGCCCCCGCCGCTACGACTTGCGTCTAAGTCTGCCGGTTTGGCCACCTTGAGCCGGGCCGTGCCGGCCGCCATCTCTGCAGCCGTCCCCCTCTGTTCGGAGCCTTTGCGATGACGCGCGCCGAGACCTATTTCTACGAACCGGCCAAGGGCCACGGCCTGCCACATGATCCGTTCAAGGCGATTGTGGCGCCGCGGCCGATCGGCTGGATCGGTTCTCGCGATGCCGAGGGACGCGGCAACCTGGCGCCGTACAGCTTCTTCAACGCCATGTGCGACACGCCGCCGGTGGTGGCTTTCTCCAGCGCCGGGCGCAAGGACAGCCTGCGCAACATCCAGGCCACCGGCGAGTTCGTCGCCAACTTCGCCAACCAGCGTCTGGCCGCAGCGATGAATGCCAGCTCGGCGCCGTTTGCGCACGGCGAGGACGAGCTGGCCATCACCGGGCTGACGCCGGCGCCAGGGCGGGCGGTGTCGGTGCCGCATGTGGCCGAAGCGGCCGCGGCGCTGGAGTGCCGCTTGCTGCAGGTGCTGGAGCTCAAGGATCTGGACGGCCGCAGCACCGATCACTTCGTGGTGTTCGGCCAGGTGGTCGGTGTGCACATCGATCCGGCGTTTCTCAATGACGGCTTGTTCGACACCGGTGCCGCCGGGCCGATCATGCGTGCCGGCTATTTGAGCGACTATGCCGCCGTCGGCCGCGAGCAGATCGTCAAGCTCAAGCGCCCCAAGAGTGCCGAAGAAGGGCGCGACTTCGTGCGCCGCGAAAGCGCGTCGGATTAAAGCGTCAGTCAGGGCACCGGATGGCCGGTGCTGGCCTGCCAGATGGCGTACCAGTCTTCGTTTGGCATGGCTACGTGGCGGGCTTCGACGGCCTCACGCAGGCGCTCGATGCGTCCACTGCCGGTGATCGGGTGTGGGCGCGACGGATGGCGCAGCAACCAGGCATAGACAACGGCCGACACACTGACGCCCTTGGCGTGCGCCTGGCTCTCCAGTTCAGCGCGCACACGCAGCGCCTGTGCATCCTCGCCGGTGAACAGGCGGCCGCCGGCCAACGGCGACCAGATCATCGGCGCCAGGCGCATTTGCTGGCATTGATCGAGCGTGCCGTCGTCCAGCGCGCCCATCGCCAGCGGTGACAGCTCGACCTGGTGCGCCACCAGCGGTAGTGCATCGTGCAGCAGCGCCAGCTGGCTGGGCCGATGGTTGGATACGCCCCAGTGCGCGACTTTGCCCTCGGCGGTCAGTTCCCGGCAGGTCTCGGCCAACGCCTGCGCATCCATCAGGTAGTCCGGGCGATGCAGCAGCACCACGTCCAGCTGTTCGGTGTGCAATTTGCGCAGCGACGCCTCGACCTGGCCGCGCACGTAGGCCGCGGTGGTGTCGTAATGGTTGAGTCGGTAGGGGTGCTCGCTGCCGGTCAGGCGGATGCCGCACTTGGTTACCAGCTGCATGCGCTGGCGTAACTGTGGTGCCGCGGCCAGCGCTTGGCCGAACAAGGCCTCGCAGCGGTAATCACCGTAGATGTCGGCATGGTCGAAAGTAGTGATGCCCAGTTCCAGCACCTGCTCGATCCAGCGCACGCGCGCGGCCACATCCAGTTGCCAGTCGGCCAGTCGCCACAGGCCGGCGACGATGGGCGAGAAGCGGATGGTGGCATCGGACATGAGACAGGCTCGGTGGGAAATGAGGACAGGCCCGCGAGTGTGCCAAGCGCCCGCATGGTCCTCAAGCCAGGCTCAGTGCGCCAGCGCGGTATCCAGCGTGGCCGCGGGGCTGTTCGCAGGGAGCCGGTCCACCGCAAAGCCGGCCTCGGCCCAGGCTTCCACGCCGCCACGCAAGGGATGCACGCTGTGAAAGCCGGCGCGGTGCAGCGCCTGTGCGGCACGGGCTGCCGAGACCTCGTTGGGGCAGCTGCAATACAGCACGACATCGGCGTCCGGCGGCAGGTCGGACAGGGCCTCGTGCAGGCGCTCGATATCCACCAGGCGCGCGCCGGGGATGATGCGATCATCCAGCACGCGTGCATGCGGGTTGCGCACATCCACGATCACCGGCGGCGTGTCGCTGTCGAGCATGTGGCGCAGTTCGCCGCTATCGATACGCGCCATGCGGAAGGCGCGCAGCAGGCGCACGCGCTGCCACCACTTGAAAAGCATATAGGCGGCTAGAAGGCCAACAAGAAGCAGCCCGGCGATGCTGCCGATTTCACGCATCACGGCGATCAACTGCTCGATCTGCTCGGCAAAGATGATGCCCAGCGCCACCGCTAGTCCGGCCCATAGCAGCGAACCGATGCCATCCATCCACAGGAAGGTGCGCCAGCGCAGGCCACTGGCACCGGCCAGCGGTGGCGCCAGCGTGGACAGGCCGGGTACGAATTTGGCGATCAGCAGCACCTGGCCGCCGCGCTGGCGAAAGCGGCCGGACGAGGTGCGCACGCAGCTGTCCGGCGACAACGAGATGCGGCACAGCAGGCCCATGACCCGCGACCCATAGCGGCGGCCGGCCCAGAACCAGGCACTGTCGCCCAGCAGGCAGGCGGCCAGCGCCACCAGCAGTACCAGCGCCGGCGACAGATGACCGCCACCGGCCAGCGCACCGCATACCACCAATGTCGGCACCGCCGGCAATGGCAGCCCCAACTGCTCGATCAGCACATTGGCGAAGACCACCAGCAGACCCCAGCTCGCCAGCGCCAGCATGATCTCGTGGGTCATCGCCGTGTCTCCTTACGTGGCCGACGCGTTGGGGATGAACGTGAGCGCCACGCCATTGATGCAGTAGCGCTGGAAGCTTGGCGGCGGGCCATCCGGGAACACATGACCCAAGTGACCACCACAGCGGGCGCAGCGCACTTCGGTGCGGATCATGCCGTGGCTGGTGTCGCGCAACTCTTCCACGCTGCCCGGTTCGGGCGTGTTGAAGCTGGGCCAGCCGCTGTGGCTTTCGTATTTGGTATCGCCGACAAACAGCACCTGATTGCAGCCGGCGCAGGCAAAGCGGCCGGCGCGCTTTTCGTGCAGCAACGCGCAGCTTCCCGGGCGCTCGGTGGCGCCGTGGCGCAGCACCTGATACTGCTCCTCGGTCAGGCGCTCACGCCATTGCTGGTCGCTGAGCTGGAACGGGTAATCTCGGGCCTGGTCGTTCATCGCGTGCTCCGCGGTCGGGGTTTATCGGCTCTAGATGTTGTGCCCGGCAGGCATTATCAAGCGTATGGGCGCTGGAAATCCGCCTCGGCAGCCCCATCTCGGGCCGCATGTCCGATGCTTCCTCGCTTGCCACCTTCTGCGCCGACGATGGTCACCGCCTGCATGTGGCCGATCGCGGCGAGGCCCATGCGACGCCGCTGCTGCTGATTCACGGCTCGCTTTGCGATGCCCGCTACTGGCGGCCGCAGATGGCGCCACTGGCCGAGCGTGGCCGGGTGCTGGCGCCCAGTCTTCGCCACTGCTGGCCCGAGCCCTGGGATGGTGAGGGGGCCGGTTACAGCATTGCCCAGCATGCCAGCGACATGGCCGCCTTGATTGATGCGCTGGGCGGTGAGCCGGTGCATGTGCTGGGCCACTCGCGTGGTGCGCGCGTGGCGCTGGAGCTGGCCCGCACCCGCCCCGATGCGGTGCGCAGCCTGATGCTGGCCGATCCCGGGCTGGTCGCGCCGGCCACCGACAAGGCCGCCGATGGTCGCCAGCGCGCCATGCGCCTGATTGGCCAAGGCGATACCGAAGCCGGCCTTGAGCTGTTTATCGATACCGTCAGCGGACGTGGTACCTGGCAGCACATGGTGCCGTGGTTCAAGACCATGGTGCGTGACAACGCGCATACGTTGATTGCGCAGGCGACCGAGTCGGTGCCGCAGCTGGACGATGCCGCGCTGGCCGAGCTTGCCATGCCGACCTTGTTGCTGGGCGGTGATCACAGCCCGGCGCCATTCCCGGCCGCTCTCGATCGCCTGCAACAGGCCATGCCCGATACCTGCCACGTGCGCATCCCGCATGCATCGCACGGCATGAACCTGGCCAACCCGCGCGCCTTCAATGCCGCGGTCAATGCCTTTATAGAACGCATCGAGACGCCGGCCTGAGCTCGCGGCCGGCGTCTGGACCGATTACTTGCCCGTCGGAGCCGGGTATGAAGGCGGCGCATCGGCCGGCGCACTGCCCCACTGTTTGGACGGCTGCGTGGCCAGCTGGAAGTGCACCTGGCCGCCGTGCGTGACCACGGCATCCGGCAGTGCGGTGCGCGACCACGGCTTGCCATTGACGCGCATGCCGGTGATGTAGGCGCTGGCTTGATGGGCACCGGGCGCATCCAGGGTCAGCGTGTGGCCGTTACCCAGGCGCAGGCGTGCATGCTCGAACAGCGGACTATTGACCACCAGATCGCGCGTGCCCGGCGTGGCCGGATAAAGCCCCAGCGCCGACCACACGTACCAGGACGATTGCGCACCCAGGTCGTCATTGCCCGGTAGACCATCCACGCTCGGTGTGAAAAGCTGCTTCTGGATGCGTCGCACCAGTGCCTGAGTTTTCCATGGCTGACCGACGTAGTTGTAGAGCCACGGCGTGCCGAAATCGACCTCGTTGCCGCTCCACTGATAGGGCTCGTTGGGGCCGACGTTGAGTTTCTGGAAGAACGTATCCAGCGCCGGGATCACCTTGTCAGGGCCGCCGATGGCCTTGACCAGACCACCGATATCCTGCGGCACCAGCCAGCGGTATTGCGCGGCATTGCCCTCGTCGTAGCCGTCCTGCCCGAACTGGCCCTTGGGCGGTGCGACAAAACCAGGGCCGGGCGGGAAGTGGCCGTCGCTGAAGCGCGGCTGCAGGTAGCCGGTGGCCGGATTGAGCAGGTGGCGCCAGTTGGCCGAACGCTTAAGATACGTCGCCGCCACCTGATGCTCGCCCAGCGACTTGGCCAGACGCGAGATGGCGAAATCATCGATGGCGTATTCCAGCGTTTCGGACGCGCCGTAGCGGGTGTGCTTGTCGGTGGAGCGGTCATTGGGCACGTAGCCCAGCCGCACGTAGTCGTCCACGCCCTGGCGCTCGATATAACCCCAGTGCGCGGGTTTGACCTCGGTCGCGCCCTTGCGCATGTACTTTAGCGCGGCCTGGGCATCGAAATCGGTGGCGCCGAAGGCATGCATGCTGGCGATCAGCGGCACGCTGTTGTCGCCGTTCATGACACCGGTGTAGGTGTTTTCCAGAGGCCAGCGCGGCAGCCAGCCGCCCTGCTTGGCGTCGTTGACCAGCGATTGCGCCATGTCCGAGGCGCGCTCTGGGAACAGCCATGCCTGCAGGGCGCCCAGCGAACGGTAGGTATCCCAGCTGGAGAAGTTGGCGTACTGGTGATGGCCCTTGGCGACGTGATGGATCTTGCCGTCGAAGCCGATGTAGCGCCCGTCGATGTCATCAAAAATGTTGGGATGCGTCAGCGAGTGATACAGCGCGGTGTAGAAAGTGGTCAGGCGCGCCTTGCTGGCCCCGCCCACCTGCACGCGCGAGAGCGTCCTGCGCCAGGCGGCGCGCGCCTGTTGGCGCACCTGGGCCAGGTTCCAGCCCTTGATCTCGGCGAGGTTCTTCTTCGCACCGGCCACGCTGACGTAGGACAGCGCCACTTTCATTTTCACCACGGGTTGCTTGCGCGTATCGAAGCTGACCCAGGCGCCGGCGCCTGGCTTGTGCTGCACATGCTTGCCATGGTGACTTTCCGCGCTATCGGCGCCTGGCATGGCCTTGATGCCATCCCAGGTGCCATGCGCGGTGAACGGACGGTCGAAGGTGATGGCAAAGTGCGCGGTGTACGTGCCATCGCCCTCGCTGCAGAACCAGCCGGTGGTGGTGGAGCCGACCACTTCGTGATCGTTCACCACGCGCACTGTGGTGTGGCTGTCACCGGAGAGGCTGTCGCCGGCCTTGATCAGCACATGCGCGGCAGCGCTGGCCGGAAAGGTGAACTGGCCCAGGCCGGCACGCGTGGTGGTGCTGAGCGTCACCTTCACATGGGAGTCCGACAGCGTGACCTGATATTCACCCGGACTGGCGTGCTCGCTGGCATGCGAGAACGCTTCGCGGTGATTCCACGGCGCTGCGCCCAGCTTGCCCACCATCGGCAGGATCGGCACCACGCCAAACGCATCGCAGCCGACCGAAGCATGGGTCAGGCTGAAGCCCTTGATCGGTCCGCCCTTGTAACTGTAGCCGGCGTAATTGCCGTTGTCCGGGCTCCACTCGATCATGCCGAACGGCACCGTGGCGCCTGGGAACGCATTGATATCGCCGACCACATCGCCACCGCGACCGGTGCCTATCATCGGGTTGACGTAGCGCAGCGGATCGCTCACCAGCTGGGAGGGCGAAGCCACGGCGGTCGCCAAAGGTAAGGTTACCAATAGCAGCGATCCGAAAGCGGTAAGCAAATGTCGCGCGGGGCGCATGTGCGTTCTCCAAAAGCGGTATGGGGATAGCCGGCGCGCGCATCCATCCAAGGCGCAGCGTCCTGGCAGGCCTTGATCGTGCCACAGATGCGGCCTGTCACCATAGGGCATCGGGCACGGTAGGTGAGTCACTACAGCACCCACGGGCGCTATGAAGGCGTGCCACGCCAAGTGCGCTGGCACGCGCTCAACCAGCGTTCCAGCCCCTCGATGAAGAGGCGCAGTTTGGCGCTGAGCAGGCGTGCTGACGGATAGACCGCATGGATGCCTAGGCTTTGCGTGGTGAAGTTAGTCAGCACCTGTTCCAGGCGTCCGCTGGCCACGTGTTCACCCAGCACGAAATCCGGGCCGTAGACGATGCCGGCACCGGCCAGCGCGGCCGCCAGCAGCATCTGCATGTCGTCGACCTGGCAGCGCGCCGGCTGCTCGATATGGTGCACTCGCCCGTTCGTATCGGTGAAGCTCCAGTCGCCGGATGAAGTGGCGCGACTGAAGGCCAGGCGGTCCAGTGCCGCCAGCGCTTCGGGTGTGTTCGGCCGGCCACGGGCGTCCAGGTAATCGGGGGCTGCGCAGGCCAGCATGCGCGTTTCGCCCAGGCGCCGAGCGATCAGGCTGGAATCGGGCAGTTGGCCAATACGGATGGCCATGTCGAAGCCGCCTTCGACCAGATCGACAAAGCCGTCATCCAGCTGCATCTGCACGCTGACACCAGGATAGCGACGCATGTATTGGGCCACCGGTGCTCCCAGATGCAGCGCGCCAAAGGTACTGGGCGCGCTGATGCGCAGAAGACCTTGCGGTTCGCTTTGCAGATCGCGGGCGCGCCGGTCGGCTTCGTCGATCGATTCAAGAATATGTCGGCCGCGCGCGTAGTAGTCCTGGCCGGCCTCGGTCAGGTGCAGCTTGCGCGTGGTGCGATGCAGGAGCCGCGCGCCCAGGGACGCCTCAAGCGCGGCCAGGTGCTTGCCGGCCATGGCCGGCGTCATGCCCAGCGCGCGGGAGGCGGCGGCCAGGCTGCCGCGCTCCACGGCATGGACGAAAACAGACAGGCTGGTGAATCGGTCCATGGCTTATTCAATCGTCTCATTATCGATAGCAAATCATCGAAGATGGATTATCACCATGAGTGATGCAACCTAGCATGCGGCGTCTCATCCGTATCGCCGGCGCGGCCGGCAGGAGCTTTACCCATGATGATCGATGCCAATGGTACCCAGCTGCATGTAAGTCAGCGTGGAGACGGCGAGTTGGCCGTGGTGTTTTTGCACTACTGGGGCGGCACCGCTCGCACCTGGTCGCCGGTGCTCGACGCGCTGCCCGCGGACCTTAAAGCGGTGGCGCTGGATGCGCGTGGCTGGGGGCAGTCGGCGCGCCCGGAAAACGGCTACGACATGGTGACACAGGCCGATGATGTCGCCGCGGTGATCGCCCAGCTCGGACTGTCACGCTATGTGTTGGTGGGCCACTCCATGGGTGGCAAGGTGGCCCAGTTGCTGGCTTCGCGATGTCCGATCGGTCTGCAGGGTGTGTTGCTGGTGGCGCCGTCGCCAGCGCAGGGCAAGGCGCTGGCTGCCGACGAGAAACAGGCCATGTTGGGCGCATACACCCACACGCAGGCGGTCGCCGCGACCCTGGACCACGTGCTGGCTGGCTCGCCGTTGCCGGCAGCGTTGCGCGAGCAGGTGATCGCCGACAGCGTAGCCGGTGCTGCCAGCGCCAAATCGCACTGGCCGGCCATGGGCCTGGCTCAGGACGTCAGTGCAGATCTGGGTCGCATCGATGTGCCGGTACATATCCTTGTCGGTGAGCACGACAGGGTCGACGCGGTCAGCCTGATGCGTGAGGTGGTGCAACCCTCGATTCGTGGCGCGGATCTGCAGGTGGTTTCTGGCGCTGGCCATCTATTGCCCCTGGAAGCGCCGCAAGCGGTCGCGGCCGCCGTGCTTGATCTGGTCGGCCGCGCCATTCACGCCGCCGGCCACGGTACGGCGCGACCGGAAGCGCTGCCGGCGGCCTTTGACGATGCGCTCAATGCGGGCGACCTGGAGCGCGTGATGGCGCTTTTCGATCCGCGGGCAGTGATGCGCATGACCGACGGAACCACCGTGGCTGAAGGGCATGCGGCACTGCGCGGGGGGCTGGCGGGGCTGCTCTCGATGCGGCCGACCCTGCAAAACCGGGTGCGCCGGGTACTGGTCAGTGATGATGTGGCGCTACTGCTGCTGGACTGGACCATTCGTCTGCACTCGCCCGATCAGGGCGAGATAACGCAGCGTGGCACGGCGACTCAGGTCGCCCAGCGTGGGGGCGATGGCCAATGGCGGTTGCGCATCTCCAACCCGCTCGGCTTGGCCTGATCCTTTCGGGTACCGATGATGCGGCTTGCCCGGATCTGGCCGTCCGGGCGAGCCTTATCAATGCGACGACACATAGCATGTATCGGTGAACGGCTCTGGTAGGGCAAAGCTCTCACGCATGCGCCGGGCTTCCGCGGCGGGCGTCAGGCCGAACAGGCGCTTGAACTCGCGGCTGAATTGCGAGGCGCTGGCGTAACCCACGGCATGACTGGCGGCCTCCGCAGTCAGCGCCTGACGCACCATCAGCAGACGTGCCTGGTGCAGGCGCGTCGACTTCACATACTGCATGGGCGAGGCGCGAGTAACCGCCCGGAAGTGGCTGTGGAAGCTCGGCACGCTCATGCCGGCCTCCGCGGCCAGCTGCTGCACCGTCAGCGGCGCGGCATAGCCGGTGTGGATCCGGCGCAAGGCCCTGCCAATCTGGCCGAAGGGACCGCGCATGGTCAGCGCTTCATGCAGCGCACTGCCCTGTGGGCCGGTCAGTACGTGGAAATACAGCTCGCGCAGCAGGCTAGGACCCAGCAACGCCGCTTCCAGCGGCCGACTCATGGCTTGCACGAAACGCAGCACCGAGGCTCGCATCGCCTCGTCCATCGGCGTCGACATCATGCTCTCGGGACGCTGCGATACAGCCGTGGCGCCATGACGATCGATCTGTGCGGCCAGCTCCGCAGCCAGGGCGAAATCCAGGTGCAGGTATAGCGCCAGCAGCGGCTTGTCGGCGCTCGCCTCGGTTTCCATGCTGAAAGGCACCGGCACCGAGACCGCTAGGTAATGCTGCTCGTCGTACAAATAGAGACGATCGCCGAAATAGCCTCGCTTGCGGCCCTGGCACACGATCACGATACCGGGGTCATATAGCACCGGCGTGCGTGCGAGCGGGCGATTGGAACGCAGTACCCGCACGCTGGGCAGTGGCGTCAGGTTGTAACCCTCCTCGGGCGCCAGCGCGAGCAGTGGCTGCACCAGGTGGCCCCGTTCGATACCTGACGCCGACGACATATCTGGCGAGTGATCCCGAATCATAGAAATAGGCAAGAAAAGTAGCGCTATTCGGCTTATGCCTGCGATGTTCGCAGCCTAGCATGCACTTTCGAATCTTTACTCGGGAGTAGCTTTGATGACGAAACGTCGAATCGTGCTTATTACCGGCGTCAGCAGCGGCTTTGGCCGCGCCCTTGCCCAAGAAGCCCTTTCGCAGGGTGACATCGTGGTCGGCACGGTGCGAACCGAGCAGGCCAAACGCCGCTTCGAATCGCTGTCCGAGTCGGCGGCCCATGGATATCTGCTGGACGTGACCGACTTTGCGGCGATCGACCGTGTCGTCGCCGATGTCGAGGCGCGCATCGGGTCGATCGATGTGCTGGTCAACAACGCCGGCTACGGCCACGAAGGCATCATGGAAGAATCGCCCCTCTCGGACATGCGCCAGCAGTTCGAGGTGAACGTGTTCGGGCCGGTGGCGATGATGAAAGCGGTGCTGCCCTTCATGCGCCAGCGTCGCTGTGGGCGCATTCTCAACATCACCTCGATGGGCGGCTACATCACCATGCCGGGCATTGCCTACTACTGCGGCAGCAAGTTTGCCCTGGAAGGAATTTCCGAGACCGTGGGCAAGGAGGTGAAGGCCTTTGGCATCCACGTCACGGCGGTGGCGCCAGGCTCGTTCCGCACCGACTGGGCTGGCCGTTCCATGGCGCGCACACCGCGATCGATCGCCGACTATGACGAGATCTTCGATCCGATCCGCCAGGCGCGCGAAGCCAAAAGTGGCCAGCAGCTGGGCGACCCGGAAAAGGCGGCGCGCGCCATGCTGGCGATCATGGCCGAGGACGATCCGCCGACGCACCTGCTGCTGGGCAGCGATGCGCTGGGCCTGGTGCGTGACAAGCTGAGCGCGCTGGAAGAGGAGATGTCGCGATGGGAGAGCGTGACGCTTTCCACCGATGGTTGAAACGGCGTGTGCGTTTATCGAGCATGGTCATGAACGAGCTCATCGCCGTGGGCCGTGCCAAGCGCAAGCGCCCGTGTATTCTCCGGCCCCAATGGGATGTGCCTGGCGCGGTCGTCGTGGCTTGCCCGTGCTTTCACCACACGATCCGGTTTGCGCGTGCAGGGGCGTCATGGGCCCTGCACCACGCCTGCGCTGCTACTCAACACCGGGATAGTTTCGCGCATAGGCTTTTCGCGCGGCGCGCACTGCCTCGTGGTGTTTGCTGGCCCAGGCGACCAGTCCCTCGATGTGCGGAAGAAAGCTCAGCCCAAGCTCGGTCAGCGCGTATTCGACGCTGGGGGGCTTGCTCGGGTACACGGTACGCCGGACCAGGCCATCCTCCTCCAGCCCGCGTAGCGTCTTGGCGAGCATGCGCTTGGAAATATCGTCAATACGGCGCGACAGCTCCGCGAAGCGCTGCTTGTCGTCGGCCAGCGCCTGCAGTACCAGGGTGCTCCAGCGGTCACCAAGGCGATCAAGTACGTCGCGCACCGGGCAGTCGGCGGCGTAGGAAGCATGCGAACGGTGCAGTGTCATGCAAATGGCCCGATGGGTTACACGGTGGTTACCTGGCGACGACACGCTCCCTTCTTGGCAGCGCGCAACAGGGTCTTCATTATGTAGAAGGTTACTTTTCGTAACCAATAGTCCGCTCTTACTCAGGAGATCCCCATGCACATCGCCCTTATCGGTGGCACCGGCAACGTTGGTCGCCGCCTGTGCAACGAAGCCCTTCGCCGCGGCCACGACGTCACGGTGGTGGCCCGTCACGCCGATCCCGCGCTGGAAACGTCCATCAAGTTCATCGAAGGCGACGTCAGCACGGATCCGAGGGCCGTCGGCCACGCGCTGCGTGGTTGCGACGTCCTGGTCAGCGCGGCGCGCTTCGTCAGCGTCGACGCCGCACATGTGCTGGGCGTGGCGCGGTCCGCCGGCATCAAGCGGGTCCTGATTGTCGGCGGCGCGGCGTCGCTGGAAATCGCTCCCGGTCAACGCCTGCTCGACAGCCCTGATTTTCCCGCCGCCTACAAGACCGAGGCCACTGCAGGCGCGGCCTTTCTCGACAGTCTGCGTGCGGTCGACGATGTGGACTGGACCTTCCTGTCCCCGGCGGCGCTGTTCGAGGCGGGCGAGCGCACCGGCCACTTTCGGCTCGGCGCTGACCAGTTGCTCGTCGATGCCAATGGACAAAGCCGCATTTCCTACGAGGACTATGCGGTGGCCATGTTCGATGAGATCGAGCAACCCACGCATGTTCGCCAGCGCTTCTGTGTGGCGTACTGAGCGCGACACCAATGCGCCACGCCTCGGCTGATGGCGTGAGCTAGCACCCAGCCGGTGCCGGGCAGTCTCTGCAAGTGGAGTGTCTTCGCCTGCAGCGACGGCTTCTTCATGTCCGTGCTGCAAACGGGGAGCGGACGCTACTGGCCTGGCACTGGTGCTGAACTGGTACGCGATATCTCAAAGTATGGCGGCGCCCCGTCCAGGTCGGCGAGCAGGCCTGGATGGGTGGGTCGCCATCCCAGCCGTTGCTGAGTCAGCCGACTGGAGGCCGGGTTGTCATAGGCGGCGAACGGGGCCAGCCAGCTGAACCGTCGTGCCGCCTCTTTGGGCGTCATGCTGACCGCAGGCAGGTTCAGGCGCCGTCCAATCACCTCGGCAATCTCGCGGAACGCAACGCCCTCTTCGGCGACGCCGTGATAGCACGCGCCCGCTTGTCCCTGCTCCAGCGCCAGGCGCAGCAGGAGCGCCGCATCGAGGCGATGGATGGCGCTCCAGCGGTTCGCGCCGTCGCCGACATAGCCCGCACTTCTGTGCTTGCGCGCTGTGGCGATGAGTCTTGGGATCAGACCGTGATCACCATCGCCATGCACCGAGGGCGCGAGACGAACCACCGTCGCACGGACACCACGTTCGGCCCACGCCTTGACGGCCGCTTCGGTCTGCGAGCGCATCCAGCCCGGAGAGCGTGGGTCCGGCTCGTCGTCCTCCGTCGCGGTTCGCCCCGCGGCCATCCCCATGGTGCCGAACACCGTCACCAGGGGCCGGCCCGACCCCTTCAGCGCCCCGGCCATGGCATCGATCGCGCAGCGGTCAGCGGTGGTGATCGCCGTGCCGAACCGGCCGACGATTCCGAGCGGCGAACCGCCGAGGATGACACCAAGCCGTCGTCCCAGCGGGATATCACCCGGACCATGGATGAAGGCCAGGTGGATGACGCCATCGGCGCCGGCGGCCCCGGCGCGAAGAGTGTCAGGCTCGTGAAGGGACCCTGCATGGGTTTTGGCGCCAAGTTTTGCCAGCGTCCGGGCGGCGCTGTCCGAACGTGCCAGGCCGATGACCTGGTGGCCCGCGCCAATCAGCTCTCTGACAACCGCCTGACCGATAAAGCCGCTTGCGCCGGTGACGAATACTCGCATCTCGATCTCCCAATAGCCTTGGGCAACGGTACCGGCCACGCTAGAGACGATCTATAATTGATAGTCCATATTCGATTATCGAGCGTCCATTTGGATCCCTTGTCGCAAGTGATCAGTCTGCTGCGTCCACGCGAGTTGAGCTGGCGCATGATTGCGGTACGGGAGCCTTGGGCCATCCGCTTTCCCGCCGTGGGAGCGGTGGTATTCGGGCAAATGATCGAAGGAACATGCACGCTGGAACGCGGCCAGATAAAGCGCGAGCTGCAGCCTGGTGATTTCATGATGATGGCCCGTCCGCCTGAGTGGACCATGCGGTCGGGTCCGCAGGTCGAGCCGGTTGGGTTTAAGGTGCTGTTCGCCGATCCGAACGCGCTTCAAGGCGAGGATTGCAGTAAGCCCGTCGCGCGTTTCCTTGCAGGCCATTTCCTGTTTGCCGAGCCCAATGCCGACCAGATTGCGGGGCTGCTGTCGCCGATCGTGCATGTCCGAGCGGCCGATGTGGCCGCCAAGCGGCTGGGAAGGCTGCTGAGTCTTTTGGATGACGAGGCAACGGCGGACCGGCCAGGTCGCTCTTTGGCCTTGGATCGCCTTCTGGAGGTGATTCTCGTGGAGTCACTGCGCCACCGCGCCAACCAGGTGGAAAGCATGCGCCCGGGCCTGCTGGCGGGACTGACCGACCCACGCATCAGCCGCGCACTGCGGGCGCTTCACCTGGAACCGTCCCGCCATTGGACCGTGGCCGAACTGGCGCGGGAAGCGCACATGTCCCGTGCCGGATTCGCTGCCAGGTTCGCCGACGTCGTCGGCAACTCGCCCATTGGCTATTTATCGGCTTGGCGCATGTCGCTGGCCAAGGTCGCCTTGGTGTCGAGCAAGCAACCGATGATCGAGGTGGCCAATGTCGCAGGCTATGGATCGGTAAGCGCCTTCAGCACCGCGTTCAAGCGCGCCACAGGGATATCACCAACGGCTTACTGCCAAATGGCGGTTGGCTGAGTCGAATCGACCTGGGTTCCTTGCTCCATCAGCCGCCGCCCGCTGCGCACGCTCTAGACCAACTGCCGCGACGAGACACGCGAGAGGCGGCGATCGGTCGGGATCGAAGGCTGGCCACCGGCCGCAAAGCGCGCCGCAAGCAGCTCATCGAGATCACCCGGGATGACGTCGACCAGCCCACGCCGCTTATGGATCGGATGATCGGCCGGCACCCGATGCTCGCCAAAGATATAGGAGAACTCGCCAAGCGGGCGGACGTCGGAGCGAGGCATCGAGCCAGGCGATCGGTAATTTGGACCGGCAATGGCAGCAGCGATTCGCTGAGGTTTCTTGAAGGCCAGCCAAGCCCGCACTACTTGGTTGAACTGCCGGACACCCGAGGGCGAATGCGAGACTTCGGCTTCGCCACCGGCCGCCCGCGTGGCAGGTCGCGGGTGATCTGCAAACAGAAGTCCAGAAATGCACGTACCTTTGCTGGTGGGTGTCGACGTGAGGGGTAGATCGCATAAAGGGGAAATATTTCGTCTGGCCAGTCGGGGAAAAATTCGACGAGCGTTCCCGACGCAAGCAGTGGCTGGATGCCGAGCGACCAGCATCACCCAGAACAGCGGCTTCTGGGACCTTTACGCCTCAAGCAAGGCCGCGCTCAACATGCTGATGAAATGCTTTGCCTCGCGCCGTCCCGACGATGGTCGCACCAAGCTCGTGGTCGCCCCGGGCTGGATCAAGACCGAGATGGGTGGCGACGAGGCGACCTACACGATCGAGGAAACCATTCCGCTCGTAGCCGACATGCTGGAAAAGAACCATGGTCGTCCGGGCCTGCGTTACGTCGACCGCTTCGATGCCACACTGCCCTGGTAAAGCACCGCTGAGCCGGGCCGTCCATGAGGACGGCCCACTTCAGCCGCCGACGGCAAGATTCTGAGTGAGAGGTGATACGTCCGCGCTCCACGAACGGAGCGCCCGAATCGGCGCTGTGGTCACGCAATACGCCCACGCCCCCGTCGCCAGAGGGCATCGGAGGCGGGGCCGATGGCGGTGTCGTGCGGCGGGGCGCGCAGAGGGCGTGGGCTTCTTCCGCCAGCGCGGCATGGATGTGGATATGCGTGGCGATGTCCTGCGGGACCATGCGGTGCCCCAAGCCCCGCGGAATGTTGCCCGGCAGGAGATGGTGCCGGCATGCCGACACGCTGGGCGGCAGCGCTCACGCACTCATGGCACCACCATCCTCTCCTGCCTTCTCCCCTGCCAGTTCCATCTCGATGAATTGCGCGAAGGCGCGCGCCTTAGCGCTCATCTGGCGGCCGCTCGGAAAGACGGTCCACAGGTCGATTGCCGTGAGCGACCAGTCGGTGAGCACCGGCACCACGGCGCCGGAGGCCAGTTCGGGGGCGAACATCCAGGCTGAGGAAATGGCCAAGCCCAGGCCGGCCAGCACCCCCTCGCGGACGCCCTCCGCCGCGTTGGTGCGCAGGCGCCCGTGCACGCTGATCGAGACGTGCGCGCCGTCGCGCTGGAAGCTCCAGGGTGTGTCGCCCTGTCCCAGCTCGTGGATCACCACCTGGTGATCGGCCAGCTCGCCCGGCGACTGCGGCCTGCCGGCGCGGGCAAGGTAGTCGGGCGTGGCCATGACCAGGCGCGGGCTCTCGGCGATCTTGCGCGCGGTGAGCGAGGTGTCGGCCAGGCGGCCCATGCGCAGGGCCAGGTCGATGCCCTGTTCGATCAGGTCGATGTTGCGGTCATCGAGCACGACGTCGACTTCCAGCGCCGGATGCTGATGCAGGAAGCGCGGCAACCGCGGGATCACGTGCAGTCGCGCAAAGGTGACTGCGGCACAGATCCGCAGGCGGCCGGTCAGCGCGCTGCCGGCGCCGCGGGCGGCCAGTTCGGCTTCCTCGACTTCTTCCAGCGCGCGACGCGCACGCTCGTAGTAGTTGCGACCGGCTTCGGTCGGCGTCAGTCCATGGGTGGAACGCAGCAGCAGGCGCACACCGAGTTGCTGCTCCAGCTGCGCGACCGTCTTGGAGACAGCGGGTTGGCCGACGTGCAGCAGGCGGGCGGCGGCGGAGAACGAGCCCGCTTCTATCACCCGCACGAAGGTTTCCATGGCGGCGAATCGATCCAAGACCATTCCTATCAAGAATAAACATTATGGGGATGCGGTCACTTCCACCGCTTGCACGGAATAACGATAACAGTCTGGCCCGCCGTCGACATGGATCGGTGTGCGGCCTCACCACCTCCAATCCCATCTTTAGGAAATTCCCATGATCGATGTTTATGCCTTCTCCACCCCCAACAGCGTGCGCGTGCCAATCGCGCTGGAAGAACTGGGCCTGGAGTACGCCTTGCACGCCGTCAACGTCCGCCAGGGCGAGCAAAAATCCGCCGAACATCTCGCTCGCAACCCGAACGGCAAGGTGCCGGTGATTGTCGATCAGGATGGTCCGGACGGTCGGCCATTCACGCTCAGCGAATCGGGCGCGATCCTGCTGTATCTCGCCGACAAGACTGGCAAGCTGATGCCTACCGATCGCTTCGGCCGCGCCCGGGTGATCGAGCAGATGCTGTTCCACCTCACCGGGATCGGTCCGGCGATGGGACAGCTCGGTTTCTTCAAGCGCGCGCCCGAACCGTTGCCTGCAGCGATCGATCGCTTCCAGGCCGAGGTCGAACGCACGCTCGCCGTACTCGACGGGTATCTGGCCGATCACGAGTACGTGGCAGGCGACGACTACAGCATCGCCGACATCACCCACTTCGGCTGGCTGTGGCGCCGCGAGTTCGCCGGTATCGCACTGGATGCGTTCCCGAACGTGGCGCGTTGGTATGAACATGTGGCGGCACGCCCCGGCGTGCAGCGTGGCATCGCCAGGGTTACGGAGTTGGTCCCGGCCGCCTGAATGAGCGGTGGTTCGACCGCCGGCGTGGGTCGGCGCGCGTGGAGTTCAACCACGCGCGAAGGCGATGCGTGCCCCCCGAGGGAGGCACGAAGCGAATCGGCTTGGCGGCGCCTCCTGCACGACGCAGGGGCTTTCCGATCAGCCGACAACGGGCGCTTGAACAGCGCGGCGTGGACAGAGGCCCACGCATCGGGCCGCGTCGACCATCCTCGACCTTTCTACTCCTTCTGCCGTTGCCTGCAACGGCTCCGCCCCTGAGAGGACGTTCACATGCAAATCAACGGAAAGCGGATCGTGATTACTGGCGGATCGAGTGGCATCGGCTACGCGCTCGCGCGGTCGTTGCTCGCGCGCGGTGCGCATGTGCTGATCGTCGGCCGCGATGCCGACAAGGCGGCACAGGCGGCACGGCGGCTCTCCGACGAAGGCCGCACGGTGCACGCCGTGGTGGCGGATGTCGCCACCGACGCCGGCCGCGCGGCCATTCTCGCCGGCGCCCGACACCATCTGGGTGGATTGGACGTACTGGTGAACAACGCCGGCGGCGTACGTGCCGGACGCCTGGAAACGATCGACGCGGACACCATTCGGCAGATGATCGACGTGAATCTGCTCGCCCCCATCCTGCTCACCCGGCAGGCCTTGCCGATGCTGCGCGAGAGCGGCGATGCCGTGGTGCTCAATGTCGCCTCCGCCATCGCCCTGGTCGGCATGCCGTTCTACACCATCTACGCGGCGACCAAGGCCGGCCTTGCCCGCTTTAGCGAAGCGCTGCGCCGCGAACTGAAGCATGAAGGGGTACACGTGATCACCGCCTATCCCGGTGGTACCGACACGCCGATGATGCGGAACAACCGCGCCGGACCGGATCTCGGCTTCAGCCTCGAACCGGCGACAGATGTGGCCGAGGCGATCGCCGACGGCCTCGCCACGGAGGCGTTCGAAGTCATCCGCGGCGGACCGGCACGCACCGAGATGGTCGCGCTCAATCGTACCGATCCTGGGGCATTGGACGCCCGCTTTGCGGGTCTCAAGGCTGCACTCGAAGAGGCGGTAAGCGACCACTCGGCGATGTAGGGCGCTCATTCCCCGCGGGTGATCCATGTGCGTCAGCTGCGCGCGGAATGCAACCCCAACCACGACGGCGCCCGGGCCTTGCGGCTCGCTGGCGCCGTTTTTCGTGGCTGACCTGTAGTGCATTCGCACGGCGGCGGCCTGTTCCACCGCTCGTTGAATGACACGCCGACAGTGCCATTCCTCCAAGGAATGACCATTAGTCGATCGCGCCGTCTACGCACAACGGCGCCTCTCCCCGAACCTGTGTCCACCGCAACACACCACCACGACACACAGGAGTTCGCCATGACCACCTTCACCAAGTACACCGCCGAGACCGCTCCGGAAGCCGCCCGCGCCGGGCTGGCCGCCACCAAGGCCGCCTTTGGCTTCATTCCCAACCTGCAGGCCAACATGGCCGAATCTCCGGAGCTGCTGGCCGGGTATTCCACCCTGTGGGACCTGTTCTCCAAGACCACACTCACCGCGCACGAGCAGCAGGTGGTCTACCTCACCTCCAACTTCGAGAACAACTGCCACTACTGCATGGCCGGCCACACCACCCTGGCCAAGATGCAGAAGATGGACCCGGCGGTGATCGCCGCGCTCCGCGCCGGCACCGAGCTGCCGGACGTGCGCCTTGAGGCGCTACACGCCTTCACCCGCAAGGTCGTGGCACAGCGCGGCTGGGTGTCCGATGCCGACACCGATGCCTTCATCGCCGCCGGTTACACCCGCCGCAACGTGCTCGAAGTGGTGCTGGGCGTCGCCACCAAGGTGATGAGCAACTACACCAACCACATCGCGCATACCGAGCTGGACAGGTTCATGGCCGGCAATGAGTGGACCAAGCCCGCTCAGGCCGCCGCCTGAGCCCCTCCGTTGCTGGCGACCGGACTGCACACGCCATCCCTCACCACCTCTCTCAAGGACACCCTCATGTCACGCTTTGATACCTACCGCGATCAGTACCCCAACGCCCGCCTGACCCGCTCGCCGGAAGGCGTGCTCGAAATCGCCCTGCACACCGACGGCGGCAAGCTGATCTTCAACGGCCACACCCACGAGCAATTCGTCGACCTGTTCCACGACGTCGGCAGCGATCCGGACAACCGCGTGGTGATCCTCACCGGCACCGGCGATGCGTTCATGGACGAGATCAACCCCGAAGGCTTCGACTTCTTCAGCCCGCGCGGCTACGACAAGATCTACCGCGAGGGCAAGAAGGTGCTGATGAACCTGCTCGACATCGAGGTGCCGCTGATCGCCGCACTCAACGGGCCGGTGCTGCTGCATTCGGAGTACGCGCTGCTGGCGGACATCGTGCTGGCCACACCCGAGACCGTCTTCCAGGACAAGCCGCACTTCGACTTCGGCATCGTGCCAGGCGACGGCGTGAACCTGCTGTGGCCGGAAGTGATCGGCAGCGTGCGTGGACGCTATTTCCTGCTGACCCGCCAGCGGCTCGACGCCGAGACCGCCAAGGCCTGGGGTGCCGTGAACGAAGTCGTGCCGACGGACCGCCTACTGGCTCGCGCCCATGAAATTGCCAGCGAGCTGGCGAAGCTGCCGCCGCTGACCAGCCGCTATACCCGCATCGCGCTGACCCAGAAGCTGCGTCGGATCGTCGACGAAGGCGCCGGCTATGGCCTGGCGCTGGAAGGCATCAGCGCTGCCGAGGTGGCCCGCTCGATGCATCCGTCCGCCTGATGTGACCGGCAGGCGGGTTGCGCGGCAAACCGCCTGCCATGCCTCTTCCCCTCTTCCAAGGATTTCCCATGTCACTGCAAGACAAACTCGACGCCTTCAAGGCCGACTTCGAGGCCGGCAAGCCGCCCTACAGCGTGCCGCGCGCGGTCATCGACATCATGCATCGCGCCACCGCCGAGCTGAAAGCCTCCGGTGCGGCACAGAAGGCACTGAAGGCCGGCGACAAGGCGCCCGCCTTCACGCTCAACGATCCGGATGGAAAGCCCGTGTCCTCCACCGAGCTGCTGCGCAAGGGCCCGCTGGTGGTGACGTTCTACCGCGGCGTGTGGTGCCCTTACTGCAACATGGAACTGCAGGCGCTGCAGGCTACGTTGCCGGACATCCTCCAGGCCGGTGCGAGTCTGGTGGCGATCTCACCCCAGATCGCTTCCAACAGCCGCAAGTCGGTGCGCCAGAACGCGCTGACGTTCCCGATCCTGTCCGATGCACACAACGACGTCCGCCGCTGCCTTCGGCCTGCGCTTCGAGCTGCAGGACTACCTGGTGGATCTCTACAAGTCGCTCAAGAACGACCTGCCTGCATTCAATGGCGATCCGAGCTGGACGCTGCCGATGCCGGCGCGCTACGTCATCGCGCCGGACGGAACGATCGCCTACGCCGAGGTGAATCCGGATTACACACGTCGCCCCGATCCGTCGGAGATGCTCCCGGCGATTCGCAAGGCCGCGGCCTGACTACATGCATGCCGCTCGCCGAACGGCGACCGGCACAGGAGGCTTCATGTCACGCACATTTCTTGTCACCGGTGCCAGCAAGGGAATCGGTCTTGCACTCTCCACCCGACTCGCCGCTTCCGGGCATCACGTGGTCGGCCTGGCGCGCACGGCGCCCGCCGAGTTTCCAGGCACCTTCGTTGCCGTCGACCTCGGGGACGACGCAGCCACCGGCGCGGCGCTGCGGGACGTCACGCAGCGTTTCGAGCTGGACGGTGTAGTCAACAATGTCGGTCTGGTCCGCCCTGCGTCGCTCGTCGATGTGACGCTGTCGGCCCTGGACGAAGTGTTGCGGGTCAACCTGCACCCCGCGCTTCTCGCCATGCAGGCGGCGTTGCCCGGCATGCAGGCACGTGGTTGGGGACGCGTCGTCAACGTGTCTAGCCTGACCATTCTCGGCATGCCCGATCGCACGGCGTACGCGGCCGCCAAGGCGGCCAAGGTCAGCTTCACCCGCAGCTGGGCGCTGGAACTGGCAGGCGCTGGTATCACGGTCAACGCGGTGGCACCGGGCCCGACCGAAACCGAACTGTTCCGCGCCAACAATTCGCCCGGCAGCGAAGGCGAGCGACGCTACCTCTCCGGTGTGCCAATGGGCCGATTCGGCACGCCCGAAGAAATTGCCGCGACCATTGCATTTCTGTTGTCGGACGAGGCCGGGTTCATGACGGGCCAGACCCTGCATGTCGACGGCGGCGCCTCACTTGGGCGAGCGGCGTTCTGACGCCGCACAACGGACTCGCGGACGGAACCCGCCACGAGTCCGACCATGCTCTGTCCCCGCGCCTGCCGACGTCCATCACATCATGCCGGAGACGCTTCCGGCCACTTATCTGCATTCGAGCGGAATTTCCATGTCCAACATCCGCTACCACACGGCCAACGTGGACGGCTTCAATGTCTTCTACCGCGAAGCCGGTTCGCCGGATTCACCCAAGCTGCTGCTTCTGCATGGCTTCCCCATAGCGGCGGGGGCGCGGGCATTCAGGCGAGACCTTCCGCAAGCGGAGCTTCATCTGCTGGATGCCGGACATTTCGCGTTGGACGAACAAAATGACTCAGTGGCACGGCTGATGCTCGCGTTCCTGGCGCGAGCGCTGGTCTGATTCGCGAAGATGTGCCAGGGCAACATGGCTGATCCCCGCGCGACAGTCCGGGTGCCGGCGATGCTGAAGGCTGACGCCAGATGTATCGGGCATCAGCAGACGGGGAGCCATGGTTGCGTTCGTTGAAGCAAATCGGTCAAGCGACGTTGACCTGACTCACTTTGCGGCCGGATTCAACCAGACAGCTACGGAAACGAGCATACAAAACCCCGCAATTTGCGGGGTTTTTTGCCAGTACGTGGACCAGCTCGGACAACATCGGACGCGTATGTGGTGGGCCCACCAGGACTCGAACCTGGAACCAAAGGATTATGAGTCCTCTGCTCTAACCATTGAGCTATAGGCCCTTGCGCAGACCGGAAAGTGTACCCGTTTGGCTGGCACGGGTACACGTTTCGGTGGTCAGCGCGTGGCGGTATGTGCGGTCCCGGCGCGCGCGGTCCGTTGGCGGCGGTTGCGGCGCAGTGCATCGGTGCTTAGCACCATCAACGCGGCCCAGATGATGGCAAAGCCGATCCAGCGCGAGGCCGGCATGGCCTCGTGGTTCACCCACACCGCGATCAGGAACTGCAGGCTGGGCGCGATGTACTGCAACATGCCGACCAGGCTCAGTGGCAGGCGACGCGCGGCCGCGGCGAAGAAGGTCAGCGGCGTGGTGGTAATGATGCCGGTGGCCAGCATCAGCAGCACGCCGGCGGTGCCGTGTGTGGTGAAGTGGGTCTGGCCGCGATGGTCCAGCCAGGCCAGCGCGATCAGCGCCAGCGGCGACAGCAGCAGGGTTTCCACGGTCAGGCTGGCGACCGCGCCGGTGCGCCGGCCGGCAAAGCTTTTGGCCAGGCCGTAAAGGCCGAAGGTGCCGGCCAGGGTCAGCGCCAGCCACGGCGGATGGCCGTAGCCGATGGTGATGATGGTGACCGCCACCAAGGCCATGCCCATGGCCAGCCACTGCGCGGTGTGCAGCTTTTCGCGCAGCACCATGACACCCAGCAGCACCGTCAGCAGCGGGTTGATGAAATAACCCAGCGAGGCCTGCAGCACTTCGCGATGGTTGGCCGCATATACATAGGCCAGCCAATTGGCGCCGATCAACGCTGCCGCCATGGCCAGGCCGCCGAGCTGACGCGGGTTGCGCAGCACCGTGATCACTTGCCCCAGCTGACGCCGGAATAAGAGGATGGCCGTGCACAGCAGCAGCGACCAGATCGCCCGATTGGCCACGATTTCCAGCGGCGAGGCGTAGTCCAGCAGCACGAAGAACAGCGGCAGCACGCCCCAGATGCCATAGCAGGCAAGGCCAAAGGCGAGGCCGGCGCGGCGCTCGTGCGCGCTTTGCAGGTGAGAGTTGGCGTTGGTCACGGTGTCAGCTTGGGCGGAAGAGGGCTTGGGTGTAGCGCTACAGGCGCTGCAATGAAAACGCCCGCCAAGAGGCGGGCGCTTGCAATCTTACCGGTCCGGGCGATGCAGTTATTCCAGATCGAGGAATGAACGCAGTTGCTCGGAACGGCTGGGGTGACGCAGCTTGCGCAGCGCCTTGGCTTCGATCTGGCGGATGCGCTCGCGGGTCACATCGAACTGCTTGCCGACCTCTTCCAGTGTGTGGTCGGTATTCATGTCGATACCAAAGCGCATGCGCAGCACCTTGGCCTCGCGTGGCGTCAGACCGGCCAACACGTCGCGCACGGTTTCCATCAGGCCGGTTTCGGTGGCCGAATCGATGGGCGAGTCGACGTTGGTGTCCTCGATGAAGTCACCCAGATGCGAGTCTTCATCGTCACCGATCGGCGTCTCCATGGAGATCGGCTCCTTGGCGATCTTCATGACCTTGCGGATCTTGTCTTCCGGCATTTCCATTTCCTTGGCCAGCTCCTCCGGCGTGGCCTCGCGGCCGAACTGCTGGAGCATCTGGCGGGAAATGCGGTTGAGCTTGTTGATCGTTTCGATCATGTGCACCGGAATACGGATGGTGCGCGCCTGATCGGCGATCGAGCGGGTGATGGCCTGGCGAATCCACCACGTGGCATAGGTGGAGAACTTGTAGCCACGGCGGTATTCGAACTTGTCCACCGCCTTCATCAGGCCAATGTTGCCCTCCTGGATCAGGTCCAGGAACTGCAGGCCGCGATTGGTGTACTTCTTGGCGATGGAGATCACCAGGCGCAGGTTGGCCTCGACCATTTCCTTCTTGGCACGGCGAGCCTTGGCCTCGCCGATGGACATGGCGCGGTTGATCTCCTTGATGTCGGTCAGCGGCAGGTACAGCGACTTGGCGATATCGGCCAGCTTCTGCTGCTCGGCATCAATGGCCTCGCGGTGCTTCTTGATGTTGGGCGCCCACTTCTGGCGCTTGCGGCCCAGCTCCTCGGCCCATTCGAGGTTGCCCTCGTTGGTGGGGAAGGTCTTGAGGAACTCGCTGCGCGGCATCTTGGCCTGCTTGACCATGATGTCCATGATCACGCGCTCGTGACGACGCACGGTGGTCACAACCTCGCGCAGCTTGCGCACGAAGCTGTCGATCAGCGCCGAGGGCAGCTTCAGCGACAGGAAGCCTTCGGCCATCTGCTCGCGCAGTTTGACGATCTTCTTGTCGTCGATGTCGTACTTGGCCGCGGCCTTCTGGAACTTGCCGTACAGCGTGCGCAGGTTCTCCATGCGACGACGCACTTCCTCCGGGTCCGGGCCGGTCGGGCCGGTCGACTCCTCGGAATCGTCATCGTCGTCATCGTCACCATCACTGTCGTCATCGTCGTCGCTGTTGGCGCCGGCGTTCTTGCTGCTGGTGTCGTTGTCGTCGCTGCTGTTGCTCTTGGCGCTGTTGTCTTCGTCCTGCAGCTCGTCGTTGAAGCCGGCCAGGATTTCGCTCAGACGCCGCTTGCCGTCGACATGCAGGTCGTATTCCTCGACCAGCAGCTCGATGGCCCAGGGGAAGCTGGCCAGGGCGGTCTGCACCTGTCCCAGGCCTTCCTCGATGCGCTTGGCGATGGCAATTTCGCCTTCGCGCGTCAGCAGCTCGACCGTGCCCATCTCGCGCATGTACATGCGCACGGGATCGGTGGTGCGGCCAACTTCGGCGTCCACGGCCGACAGCAGCGCCACGGCTTCTTCAGTGGCCGTGTCATCGTCGTCGCCGCTGGGCGCGTCAGGGTTGATCATGTCGCTGTCGGGCGCGGTTTCATGCACCTCGATGCCCATGCCATTGATCATCGAGATGATGTCTTCGATCTGATCAGCCTCGACGATGTCGTCAGGCAGATGATCGTTGACTTCGGCATAGGTCAAGTAGCCCTGCTCACGACCCTTCGTGATGAGCTGCTTGATTTCCGACTGTTGCTCGTGGGCTTTTTTGTTTTCCATGGATGCAACCGGGTGGGCGCCAGAACCTTTCAGTCTAGCAAAGTGGTGATTTTTTAACCAGTATCAAGCGTGGCCTTTTTTCGGGGCATACGCCGAGCCCGCGGGCTTCACGCGTTGCTGGCCGAAGGGCCGACAGGTCATGGCGGGCCGCATCTGGCTTGAGGCATCGAGCCATCGGGCCTTGCGCCCGTCTCGTGCCCGGATCACGCTCATCAGCGCGCCTGGAGCCAGAAGGTTACCGGTCCGTCATTGACCAGACCTACCTCCATATGGGCACCAAAGCGGCCAGTTTCCACCCCCGGGTGCATCTGACGTGCCCGCGCGACCAGTTCGTCGAAGCGCTGGCGGCCCAGTTCGGGCGGCGCGGCGCGGGTGAAACTGGGGCGCATGCCCTTGGCGGTGTCGGCGGCCAGGGTGAACTGGCTGACCAGCAGCAGGCCGCCACCGGTATCGCGCAACGAGCGATTCATGCGGCCTGAGTCATCGGCGAAGATGCGATAGCCCAGAAGGCGTTCCAGCATACGTTCGACCTGCGCCGGGCCATCGTCCGGCTCCACCGCCACCAGGGCAAGCAGGCCGGCACCGATGGCGCCCACGGTTTCGCCTTCCACATCGACCTGCGCTCGGCTGACTCTCTGGATCAGGGCAATCAAACAACACTCCCGGGGCAACGGCCTGTCGGCGCGCAGTCTAGCTTGTAATGTGCCTGATGCCACAGACTGCCGGTGGCAGCGGCTACAATCGTTTGCCTATGCGTCCTGACATTGCTCTTCTCTATTTGTTCCTGCGTGTGGCGGCCCTACTGCCACTGCGCGCGCTGCATGCCGTCGGTGCCGGCATCGGTTCCTTGATGTGGCGCTTGAAAACACGCAGTGCGCATTATGCATCGGTGAACCTGGCCATCGCGCGTCCCGAGCTGGAGGCCGCAGCGCGATCGGTGCTGACCCGCCAGGCCTTGCGGCAGGCAGGGCGGTCGGCGGCCGAAATCGTCAAGGTCTGGGGCATCGGCGCGCACCGCGCGCTGGGACTGGTCAAGGAAGTACGCGGCGGTGAGTTATTCGAAGCCGCGCTGGCTTCGGACAAGGGTGTGATCATCGCTGCGCCGCACCTGGGCTGCTGGGAGCTGCTCAACTACTGGCTGTGCTCGCGTACCGAGATGGCCATTCTCTATCGCCCGCCGCATATCCAGGCACTGGAAGCCTTGCTGCGCAAGGTGCGCGCCGGACTGGCGCCCGAGCAGGTGCGCGCCGAGGGCGCCGGGGTGCGCACGCTGTTCAAGCGCCTGGCCAGCGGTGGGACGGTGGGCATCCTGCCCGACCAGAAGCCGCGTCAGGGCGAAGGCCAGTTCGCGCCGTTCTTCGGTCGAGATGCGCTGACCATGGTGCTGTTGCCACGCCTGGCCGCACGCACCGGCGCCACCGTGCTGTACGCCTTTGCCGAACGCCTGCCGCGCGGCGAAGGCTTTCGCATTCATATCCTGCCCGCGCCCGAGGGCGTGGATGCAGCCGATACCCAGCTCGCCTGCAAAGCGCTCAATCAGGGCGTCGAACAATGCGTGCATCGGGCTTTCAGCCAGTACCAGTGGCACTACAAGCGCTTCAGCGTGCAACCGCCGGGCGTGCCCAATCCCTATCGGTCACCTTGATGAGCCTGGTGCCGTCCGCAGGCGGCACAAACGAAGTGGAGGGGCCGTGGGCCGGTGGTGTTTGTCGAACTCGATATTCGATTGAATCGGCTGACAGCTTTGGGCCACCGGTATCAAGCCGGACATCGCTTGCAGCGTCTTGAGAGCATGGCTGTGATTGCGCACCAGGGCGAATAAGGGCCCCTGATGCTGCTCAATACGTCGCCTACTGCGTTCCCAGAACTGGTGGCCGTGTGCGGTTGCGGTAAACCAAGTGATGCCTTCGAACTGAATCCGTGGGCCATGGATGAATGGCAGCAGGTAGGCATTGGGCTGTCCGACCACAAGCACAAGGCTGTCTGCGGGGAGCCTGGGCGCTTGCACATCAAAGATCGGATCGGCGTAGGCGGTACGCGCCCATCTGGGGTAATGGGTAAAGCCGGCCACCACGAGCAGTGCCGTTATCGCCAGCGCGATACGCCATCGCATCTGATGCCGTGGTCTCATGGCTGCGGCAATGGCGCGAAGCGCTCCCGCGATGGCCAGCCCACTCAGTACCTCGATCACGATGGCATAACGCAGGATGGAGAACAGCGCCAGCCAGCAGATATAGGCAACGACGCCAAACACCCACAGCATGATGGCTGACCGATCTGGATGACGTCTTTTCAGGCCGGCATGGATGGCAAGCGCCAAGCCGGCCATGTATGCAAACGCCATGCGCGGATCGGACATGTACACCTCGGTGGTGTGATGTGCCTTATGAAACGCCCAGAACAATGGGTAGGCCAACCACTGGACCAGTCCATGAGGCATGAAGCGCAGGTCCCGGGTCGAGGTGTCACCTAGCCAATCCGACCCGAACACGTTGTTGAACATCGGGAAGATGGGGTTGCCGGTCATGTGAGCCAGGTGCCATGCCCAGGTGCCATAGGCCAGCACGAAGCCGAGCAACCAGCCGCCTCCCAGGGCCAGCACACCATACCAACGCCGGGGGCCCTTACCCGAGACTAGCCATGTGAGGCCCAGAGCGGGCACGTAGATGACTTGCGTGGGCTTGAGACCTGCGGCGATGCCGGCAAGGCATCCGGCGGCCAGCAGCCAGGCCATCGTTTGCCCCGTCGGTTGTTCGCGCAGGCTCCTGGCGTGCAGCATCATGCCGATGGCAGATAAGGTCGCCAGTGCCAGCGGCACTTCATTGAACGTGGTGCCAATTTGCGACACCAGCGCGGCCCCGGTACAGCCAATGATCAGTCCCACCATGTCCAGAGCGTCTGGGCGGCGTGCCTGTGAACGGGCCAGTTGCAGCGTGATCCAGCCGGTTACAAAGATGATCGCCCCGTAAGGCAGCCCCATCAGCGCGGCCAGCACGCGCGGCCAATGCGCCAGTGGACCCATGGCCAGCAGGTAGTACGGGATATCCGGCAGTGGATTGAAGAACGACTGCATGCCGGCCGGCGCCACGTCCTGGCCGTAGCGGTCATGCAGCCAGGCCCAGGCATTGGCCAGGTGGTAATTTTTCAGGTCCCAGTTGGCGTCCTGCTTGAGCAGAACTGATACCAGGGCACCAAAGCCCAGGCACAGCACAAGCGACAGCCAGGGACGGCGGCTGGCGCGTTCCAGCCAGGTCATGCGCGGTCCTCGCTAGGCCGCGCGGTGGCGGGAATGGCCAGATATGCCAGACGTTTGGCCTCGGTCCGTCCGCGTGTCACCGTGTCCAGAATCAGCCCGCAGACCAAAAACACCACTGCCATCACCATCAACCCCGAGCACAGGATCGCTGTCGGGAAGCGCGGTACCAAGCCGGTAGCCAGGTAGGTTTTGACCAGCGGAGCGGCCAGCAGCACCGAGACCAGTGCCGACACGGCACTGGCCAGTGAAAAGAACGCCAGCGGTCGCTCATCGCGGTAAAGACGCACCAGCGTGGCCAGGATGCGCGTGCCATCGCGCCATGTATTAAGTTTGCTGGCGCTGCCTTCGGGGCGCTCACCGTAGGGAGTGTCATGCTCGGCCACCGGCATGCGCAGCTCCAGCGCGTGCACCGACAGCTCCGATTCGGTTTCAAAGCCGCGCGCATGGGCTGGAAACGATTTGACGAAGCGTCGCGACATGACGCGATAACCGCTCAGCACATCGTTGAAGTGACGGCCGAAGAGCCGGCCCAGGAAGCCGGTCAGCAGGCGATTGCCCAACTGGTGACCGGCTCGGTAGGCGCCGCGCCCCTGATGGCGCCTGACGCCCACCACCATATCCAGCGGGCCTGAAAGTAATCGCTCGATCATCGCCGGTGCGCTGGCGGCGTGATAGGTGTCATCGCCGTCGGCCAGCACGTAGATGTCGGCCTCGATGTCGGCAAACATGCGCCGGATGACCTCACCCTTGCCTTGTCGACTTTCGTGGCGAACAACGGCCCCAGCGTGTCTGGCGTGTTCGGCGGTATTGTCGCCGGAGTTGTTGTCGTAGACGTAGATGGCCGCTTCCGGCAGCGCCTCGCGGAAATCGGCGACCACCTTGCCAATGGCTGCCGCCTCGTCATGGCATGGCAGCAGCACGGCGATACGGGGGGAGCTCATAGTTCGGTCGTCCCTGGCAGTGCAGCGTTTGTGTGCCTGGCGTTTGGCGTCTTGATCGATTCCATGGATCGAGGTCGGTGTGCTCAGTGCACGCGCCGGTAACGCCAGTAGTCGGGTGACGGATAAAGGCGCGTGGGTGTGGCCGGTTCAGCCGGCGTCTGCCCATTTTCCACGGCTGCCAGCGTGGGGGCCGGCCAGATCACCAGCCAGTCGCCGCGGAACGGCTGCACCAGCCGCGCGAAGCGCAGGTCTGTCGGCTTGAGGTGATGTGGATAGGTGACGATGACGCCTTCGGGATGTGCTTTGGCGAAGGCGACCACATCGGCGGTGTTATATAGCTTGTCCACGGGCCTTGTCAGACGGGCACCATACTGGAACTGGCCCTGGTAAAAGCCCTGGTTGCCGATGCTGTGACCGCCATCCTCGACTTGCCTCAGCACCGCGTTGGCTGGTGCCAGATCATAGTTCTTGCCGACCGCGGCGATGAACATGGCATACAGCGAGAATGTGCCCACCAGGCCGGCCAGCGCCACCCGACGCAATTCGCCGCGTCCGCGCAGCAGCAATAGCGCACCGAGCAGGATGAAGATCACGCCGAAGAAGCGGCTGTAGACGGAAAGGTCGACAAACCAGTGCGTATTGAAAGGCTTGTGTCCGAGCAGGCTGGGCATGGCCAGAAGCACACCCGCGAGCAAAAACGCGCCCAGTGCCAGCGGCCAGCTGCCCAGCCAATAGGTGCGCGCCAGCTTGGGGTGGTTCTCGCGCAGATAGGCGATGGAAAAGCCCAGCAACAGCGCGATGCCACCGTATTCGGGCAGCGGATAGTAGGTCTGCTTGCCGCTGATCAGCGAGAACGCCAGCAACATCGGCAGCAGCCAGCACAACAGGAAACGCAGACCCGGCTCGAACGGTCGACGCAGACTGCCCAGCGCTACCCAGCTTCGCAGCCAGCCGCTGAAGGGGAAGATGATCACCGGGATCCACGGCAGGTACCACCAGAGGGGATGAGCGTGATCGAAGGCATCGACCATGCGCCCAGTGGTCTGCTTGAACAGCAGCATGTGCTCATAGGCCGGCCCGCCCAGGTAGATGGCGGGGATCACCCAGGCTACCAATATGCCCAGTCCGCCCAGGATGGCCAGTGCGCCGGCACCGTACCAGCGCGCGCGGTGCTCACGTGCATGGTTGTGCCACAGCGGCCCCAGCAACCATGGGAATACCACATGCAGCAGCATCACCGGGCCCTTGGTCAGCAGGCCGGCGCCCAGCCACAGCGCGAACAGCCACCAGCGCGGACGCTGGCGGTGCGGCGCCGGAGCCAGGCACAGCAACGCGCTCAGCACGCATACGGCCAGCAGCACCTCGTACATGATCTGCAGGCCGAACAGGAACGCATAGCTCAGCGACATCAGGATCCATGGCGCTGCCTTGGCCAACCAGGGACGGGCCGGAAACAGGCGCCGCGCCAGCACCGAAACCAGCACCAGCTGAGCCGCGCCGAACCCCACTTCCAACAGGCGCGGCCAGACATCATTGACGCCGAACACGGCCCAGCCAGCGTGCATCAGCCAGTACAGCAGTGGCACCTTGTGGCTGTATGGGTGGCCGTTGATGTAGGGCACGATCCAGTGGTGGCCGCTCCACATTTCCCAGGCCACGGCCAGTGTACGCGTCGAGTACAGCGGCATCGGCCCGAACAGGAAAATGGCGAACAAGGCGAACACCGACCACAGCGCCAGCCACGGCCACACCGTGCGCAGATGGTCTGGACACCGTGCAAAGCGCTTCAACATGCAATCAGCTCACTCAAAGACCCAGTGTAACGTCTCGGGATATTGCCCTGACAGGCTGCCCATTCGCTTAGGCTTTACCGGGCGGGGCCCCAGTAACCGATGCGGCGCCGGATCTTGAGCTTGCGCCACAGGTTGCCCGGCTTGGGCTTGCGGTTGCGGGCCCCGTCGGCAATGAAGGCATCCACCGCTTCCAGCACCCGTTCGCTGGAGCGGCCGTCCCGCCATGGATGGATCGCCTCGCCATAGTCTCGGATGGCTTGCATCAGTTCCGGCGGCCGGCGCAGCGCGCGCTGGATCGCCGGTTCGAAGTCGGCCGGATCGTCGATGTCGATCAGCTGCGGGCCGGGACGGCGGTTCTTGAACGTCACCACGGGTTTGCCGGTGAGCAGGAACTCGTTCAGCGCCGAAGAGGTGTCCGAGCACATCATGTCGACCTGCGGGAACAGGTCGAGGATGTTGTCATCCTCGGCGAAGGTGAGGTAGTCGTTCTGCAGCGCCTTGAAGCGTGCCACCGTTTCGGCATTCATCTTCGGGTGAAAGGTGACGATCCAGCGCCAGCGACCGTCACGCGAAAGGCGCTTGACCTCCTCATACAGGGTCTCGGCCGCGCTCCAGGACGGTGAAAACGTGGAGTGGTACAGGATCACTGGCGGCGAGCGCACCGGTTCGGGCTCGTGGCCGAACACAGGCATGAAGGGGTCGAGCTTGGGCCACCCGGTCTGGCGTACCGCGAAGTGACCCAGCTGATCGGCGATGGTCTGGAAAGCGGCCGTGTCGCGCGGACCGGTGGTGCAGTACATGTCGAAGAAGCCACGGATGTAGATGTGCCGCGGCTTGCCGGCGTCGAAACCGTGGAAGATTTCCACCTTCACGCCGGGGAAGAAATGGGGCACCGCGTTCGACGGCGTCAACACCGCCTCGGGCGCGAAGGCGCGTACCTCGCCGGTGCTGCGCAGCCAGCGCTCATCGGCGTTCAGGTCCTCACCCCCGGGACCGTCAAAGAACCAGGCCGCCTCGTCGCCGCGAGCGCGAATGGCCTGCTGGAGCGGGCGAAGGATGGCCAGCGCGTAGCGCTCGGAACCATACAAAAGGTAGTGCTTCTTGGTCATTTTCAATGGTCCAGATCGTGGCGGGCCAGGACATCGCTGGCCTGTTTCAACGATTCGGGGTTGATGCACATTTCGTAATAGCGCATGCGCTTGTACACGGCATACGAGGCCGCGGTCTGGGCGACGATGAATCCGCGCCAGCCATCCAGGCAGGCACGTCGGAACAGATAGTCCTTGGTGAAGGCAGACAGGTACACCAGAGGGATGTCCCACATGCGCGGCTTGCGCGCCTTCTCTGCCCAGTCACGCGCCTTCAGTTCCGAGTAGCGCAGCACCTTCAACCCCTTGTGAACCAGTGTAGGGTTGTGCAAGTGATTGAACACGTGGTCGAAGGTCATGCTTTCGCCGTCGAAGCGAAGCGATTCATGCACCCGCACATCGCTCCAGCGTGCGCGATCGCGATGATAGAGGCGTGCCTTGAGTTCGCCCAGCATGGGCCTGTACCAGCGCATGGGTGCGCCCATGAACAGCGTGGTTCGACGCAGGTACGCTGCGGCCAGTGACGATGCCATCAGTTCCGGCAGGCGTCGGGTCATCTCGTCGGCCAGTTGCGGCGAGAGATATTCATCGGCGTCCAGCGCCAGTATCCAGGGATACGAGCATTGCGTGGTGGCAAAATTGCGTTGTGGTCCGAAGCCCAGCCAGTCCTGGTGCACCACGCGTGCGCCATGCGCCCGGGCGATCTCCACCGTTTGATCCGTGCTGCCACTGTCCACGACCAGCTTTTCGCCAGCGAAAGGCACACTGTCCAGACAGCGTGCAATATTGCTGGCCTCGTTGTAGGTCATCACGACCAGGGTGATTGGCAGACAGGGCATGTATCCGGGCTCGTTGAGGAAATCCATCAGGATGTTGATGCAGTACGTGCGGCCTTCGGATGACCGGATCGGCGAAGATGTCTATGGCCGTTGAGAGTGGAGGCGGAGGCCGGCGCGATTCATTTTGTCGCGCGCAACCTGCCCGCAAGAATCAGGCCGAACAATACTTCCTGGGTGGTGCGAAGATAACTGAAATGCCACAGGTGGTTATCGAGCACGATGTCAGCCAGCAACAGCGTCATCCAGCCACTCAGGATCCAGGTTAGCCTCTGGCTTATGGCGCCCGCTTTGTATGCCCGCCACCCATCGTGCAGGAGCGTGATAAAGCCCCCTGCGAGAATCAGTGCCCCGACCAGGCCAAGGCTTACGAGGATCTGAAGATAAATATCGTGTAGGTGGGGTGGGGTGTAATGACCCGTACCAATGCCGTGCGCGGCAATCAGCGGCTCTACGGTGCGCATGCCGATACCGACCCATGGGTGCTGGAGGAAGGTCTCCACGCCCAGCGCGTAAAGCTGGATGCGCAAGCCTACGGGGCTATCCGGCACTGCGGTTACACCATGCTCCAGCAATGGCCTGATTACTGAATCGGCGCCACCCACGCGCTGGCCAAGGACCGGGGCCAGCACAACTACGCAGGCGAGTAGCAAACCGAACAGAAGTAGGCTGTGGCGCCACAGTTCACGCCCGGAAACTCGCGATCTTTGACTGATGATCCAGCCGGTACAGGCGACTATGAGGCCCAGGCCCGTTGCGCCGAGGGCACCACGTGA
This sequence comes from Oleiagrimonas sp. C23AA, assembly GCF_011759385.1. Classification (GTDB taxonomy): domain Bacteria; phylum Pseudomonadota; class Gammaproteobacteria; order Xanthomonadales; family Rhodanobacteraceae; genus Oleiagrimonas. The sequence continues at coordinate 280,638 of NZ_JAARLY010000004.1, forward strand.
TTGCGATAGCGCCAGGCACGCAAACATGGTGCACCATGCCACCACCAGTGCCAGTAGCTGCCACCATCGATGACGCTGGCTGATCATTACGATGCTTAGAATCACCAAGAGTTCGCCCGCGAAAAGGCCGACGATGTTCTCCGAATAGACCAGCCGCAGACGTGGCCATGCGCCTGCCCCCGCTGGCATCCAGCTGGACCGGAAAATCAGCATGGACAGATAACCCGCCAACATCAGCCCAAGCAAATGGGGTACCCAGCGCCAGTACCGCATCAGCCAGACGGCGAGTATGGCGCTAAAGATTCCAAGTCGTACTGCGTTGGCGGCGACCGATAATTGTTTTTCATAGGATGGTGACAGCGATACATGATGAGCGCACCACCAGGACTGCACCAGCACGTAGCCGGTAAATACCAACGCCCAGCGAAGAAAGCGCAGTGACCACAAGGGCTTGAGGGCGTCGCGACCCGCAATGAGGGTCGCCATAAGTGCCGCCATGGCGCCGTATTCGTTCTTGAAAAGGTGGCCATAATCGGTCATCGCAAAGAAGGCGTGATAGACCAGACCCAGTCCGGCGATGAAACTGGCCACATGCAGGCGGAGGCTCCCTCCCGATAGTCGGTGAGAACCCATCTGCGGATTTGGCACTAACCGTGCGGTTTCTGTTTCCATGTGGTCAGGTCAGGCCACCGCGCTCACAATCGCGTCGTGAAGACGTTGCGGAAAGCTGGCGCACATTTGCTCGAACCAGTGCCGGGCGGCTTCGCGTTTTTTTTTCATCTCTTCCTCTGGCATGGAGAGCGCGCCATCCACCGCTTTCTCGAGCGCCTGCTCATCGAAGAAATATGTGGTGGCCAGGCGCCGTCGACCACTTCGATGATAGTTGATCAGCAAGCCCCGGTCAGTGGTGACCATCTCATTCATGGGGGGGGCGTCAACGCTCAGCACCAGTGCTCCTACGCCCATGGCCTCTGCCATGTAGTGACCCCATCCATCGGTTTCGGAGGGGCAAAGATGGAACAGGTGACTGTTTTGCAGTCGACTCATTTCCCTGCGTTGCACTGGATCGTTGAGGTCCAGGTACTCGATGCGATGAGCGATATTGCGGGCGGTGGGCCCGGGTCTGGCACGGCTGGGATCCTGAAGCACAGTAAGTAATGGCCACTCTGGATGTTTGCGCCACAGCGACAAGAGACGTTCAGTGCCCTTGATATAGGCGCCACCGGCCAAGTGAAAAAAACGGCGGTCACGCGTCACCGTTTCGTCCAGCCGATCCTCGCTGGCGAAGCCGACATAGCTGGAGGTGACTCCCATCTCCCGGAATATGCGGACGGTGTCATGGGTCTTGCCGAAGACGGCGTCCATGCGGGGAAGATAGCGCAGGTCGTGGCGGTCTACCCATTCCGGATTGGGCATGTAGATATTACGGGAAGCCTCGTGCAGGCCCTGAGGCCAGATGTGCTCAAGCATGATGTTGGCATCATATCGAGGCAGGATGCGGTTCAGCGATTTCAGCCCCGATCGAAATGAGACCGCCACGCGTGTCGCTGCCAGCCGCCGCCGCCGTCCGCATGCTTCGTCTTGGCCGTTGATAACGACATCATGCCCATGTTTGCGCAAGGCGTCGGCGACAAGCCGAAGGCTGCGCGACAGGCCGAAACCATTGTCGCGGGCAAGTAACTGGACGGTGGGCATGAAGGCGGGATCTCGGACTCGTGCGATGTGATCTACAAGGATGCGGGTCCTGAGTCCACCGTCGCGGCGGCGCATGTACATGCGTCACGCCACGGGCCATCCATGTGTGATCACCACGCTTGAAGGCCGGTGCCCAGGCATCGAAACGCTGTCGAGCATAGGCGAATAGTCATGGCATAACCAAGTCACGTCATGTCTCATCCTGGCGTCAGGCTCAGCGTGCGCTCAGCTTGCTGCTGCGCCGGGAGCGGCGTACACCGCCTCGCGCAGGCGCGCCAGAAAGCCATCGCGTTCGGTTTCGAACCACCGCCGTGCCTGCTGCCCCAGCCGTTCGCGAGTGGCCGGCGCCATACTCAGACATTGTTCGATGGCTGCCTCCATCGCGGCTGGCTCGAAACCGTAGCGTGCAGCCAGCTCACGCTGGCCGATGACGTGCGCCGGTACCAGGACGCCGCGGTCAGGTTGCACCAGCTCCTGCATCGGCTCGCCATCCAGTGTCACCACGACAGCTTCGCAGCTCATCGCTTCGACCAGGTAGTGTCCGAAACCCTCGGTCTGTGACGGACACAGGTGGAACTGGTGCCGGTTCTGCAATTGGCGGAAGGTGGCAGCGTCCAGATGCTCGCGGATCAGCGTGACATTGGGTGGCACCGGCGTCTGGGCCGCTTCCTGGCGACGCCAGACCACCGTAAGCCGAGGCCATTCCGGGTGATGGGCCCAAAGCTCGATGAGCGCCGCGGTGCCCTTGTTGTTGCTTCGGCCGGGACCGTGGAAGAAGGTGGCGGTGCGTTCGACACCGGTCAGGCGCTGGTCCGGGCTGGTAAAGCCCACATAACGCGCGGGCACACCAAGGGCGTTGAACAGGCGAACCGCGTGCCGGGTCTTGGCCCACACTTCGCCAATGGTCTCGATGACCCGACCATCCCGGTCGCTGAAGTATTCGGGGTTGGGCATCAGCACATTGCGCCGCGCCTGGCTGGCAAATTCCGGACGGATGCGCTCGAGCATCAGATTGATGTCGAAGGCCGGCGTCTTGTGTTTGCCGCGCCAGCGTGTGACCCAGGCATGCACGCGATTGCGGCGTGGCAGACGATTGGCGTGCACCTCGACCGCCAGCGAGGCCAGCGCATCGGCCAGCAGGTCCAGATCGCGCGATAGCCCGGCGCCATTGTCACGACCCAGCAGTTGTACGCTGGGTCCGAGCTCACTGGTCATCATCGTCGGCCCTGGCATGAGGCACGCAGCCAGGGCGCACGGCATCGGCACCGAACAGCCACCAGTTGCGTCGGTTGGCGCGGCCCAGAAAGTGTGCCCGGTCACGCAGCACGCAATCGCCCATGGACGACTCCAGGATGAACACGCGCCGCGAGGTCGGCGCTTGGTCCATCCACCTGACAGCCGCCGCGTACTGGTCGTCCGGGGGCTGGGTGAAGCCGAACTCGGTGACCGGTCCCTGGGCCATCAGCAGGTTCTGTTCCTTCCAGGAGACCAGGCCGATAGTGATGCCGGGGCCAGCGACCTGTCGTGCCTTGGCCATGACGTCGGCGGCCGAGCGGTCGCCATTGAGCAGGCTGTAGCCCCAGGTGCCATACAGTGTCCAAAGCACGGTGGCGAAGGCGGCCCAGGCCAGATGCGCACGGCGGACACGGAAGATCAGCGCCGCCAGAACGCCTGCGGCGCCCATGGTGGCCAGTACCGTCCACATACGCGGGTCAAGACTTGCCTCCATGCGCTGCGCCCAGTGCGGGTGACGTGTGATGGCCAACACGCCGGCGACCAGCATCACGGCGCCCAGCGCGAACGTCAGTGTCCAGATCAGCGCCCGCAGCAGGCGTTTTTTCAGCAGGCCGGCGATCAGCGGTGCCAAGCCCACGGCCACCATCGGCAGCAAGGGCAAAATATAGACATCACGCTTGCCACCACTGATGGAAAAGAAGATCAGCGCCAGCAGCGCCCAGCCCAGTGGAAGCAGGTAGCGCGCGTCGTGGCGTCGGAAGCGGCGCCACCATGCCGGCAACGCCCATGGCAGTGCCAGTGACAGCGGCAGCCAGTCGGCGGCGATGATGCCCAGGAAGTAGAACGGCCCATGGTGGTGGCCGCTCGGCGTGGCATAACGCTTCACGGTCTGGCCCAGAAAAATGTCGCGGACATAGGCTGCGTGCTGCGGGTCGCCATCGGCATGCGACACCAGCAAGACCGGCAGGGCCCAAGCCAGGATCGGCACCAGGAACAGTGTCAGGCAGCCGGCCCAGCGCCAGCCGCCAGCGGCGATCGGCGCCAGCTGGCGCCAGTGGCGGCGGCGTGCGAACAGGTAGGGCACCAGCATCAGCAGCGCCAGTACGCCCACGCCCTTGGTGATCACGCCGACACCGGCGACAAAGCAGCCGACGGCAAACCAGCGCCAGCTTGGCCCCAGCAGCAGGTGACGCAGCAGGCCGTAGTTGGCCAGCGTCATCCAGCCGACCATCAATGGGTCGATCTGCGCATCGCGCATCTGGTAGGTGAAGTGCACCGTCAGCAGCGTGACCAGCGCGGCGGCAAGGCCCGCGCGATGGCTCCACAGGCGTCGGCCCAGGTCGTAGACCAGGCCCAGTGTCATCAGCGCCGCCAGCAGCGAAGGCAGCAAAAAGGCAACGCGCCAGTTACGCGTGACCAGGTAGAAGATGGCCTCAAGCCACATGAACACCGGCGGCTTGTCCGAGTAAAGCTCATGACCTCGGTGTGGAAACAGCCACTGGCCGTGCTGCACCATCCAGTGCGCGACCAGCGCAAAACGTGGTTCGTCGGATGGCCATGGATCGCGCAGGCCAATGCCGATACCCAGCACGAACAGCGCAAACAGGCTGGCCAGGATCAGTTCGGTGCGCGCGCTGTCCAGCACCAGGCCGCGGGCCTTGGTCAGGGGAGCCGGTCGATTCACGGACAACCTCGTCAAAGATGCGTGTCATGGGGACGGCGGCGCCGTCCGTGTCCTGCGAAGCTTAGCGCACCCGTGCTTAGCTGGTGCTCAGGCGCGCTTTTCCAGCGCCGCATAGAACATGCCGTCCAGGCCATCATCTCCCGGCAGCAACTGCCAGCCGGGCCCGGCCGCGTAGCCGGCCGGCAGCGATAGCGGCAAGACGTGGGCGTCGGGCATGGTGGCCAGGAAAGCCTCGATCACGTCCTGGTTTTCGGCGCGCAACAGCGAGCAGGTGGCGTAGACCAGTCGTCCACCCGGTGCCAGGGTCGACCATAACCCTGCCAGAATGCGCTGCTGTTGTTTCACGAGCGCGGGGATGTCGCTTTCGCGCCGGTGCAGGCGCACGTCGGGTCGGCGTCGCATCACGCCCATTGCCGAGCACGGCGCGTCGATCAGAATGCGCTGGTAAGGCACGCCGTCCCACCATTCGGCGGGCTCGCTGGCATCGCCCCGTACCACCTTGGCCTCCAGCCCCAGGCGTTGCAGGTTCTGCGCGATGCGCGGCAGCCGCGCCGGCTCAAACTCCAGCGCGGTCAGGTCCACGGCGGCGCGTTCGAGCACATGGCAGGCCTTGCCGCCCGGTGCGGCGCAGGCATCAAGCACGCGCATGCCGTCCTTGGCATCAAGCACGTCGGCGGCGACCTGGGCGGCGCCGTCCTGCACCGCGAAATGGCCTTCGGCAAAGCCCGGCAGCCGGGTCACATCGGTGCTGTGGGTCAGCACAATGGCATCGTCCAGCCAGGCGTGAATGTGGGCCTCGACGCCCGCTTCGACCAGGGCAGCCAGAAGGCTTTCGCGGTCACTGCGACGGCGCTGCACGCGCAGCATCAGTGGCGGCTCGATGTTGTCGGCGCTGAAAATGGCCTCGGCCTGCCCGGGCCAGTCATGCGCGATCGCCTGCACCATCCAGGTCGGATGCGCATGGCGCGTGGCCGGCGTGGCATCCAGTGCTGCCAGATGTTGTTCGCGTTCGCGCTGCCAGCGGCGCAGCACGGCATTCAACAATCCGGCCAGGCGTGGCTTGCGCAGGCTGCGCGCCGCCTCCACGGTGGCGGCGACGGCCGCATACGAGGGCATGCCGAGCACTTCCAGCTGCACCAGGCCGAGCACGGCCAGCGCGTGGATAGCCGGCTCGCGGCGGCGCAGTGGCTTGTCCAGCAGGCGATCCAGGGCAGCATCGAAACGCACCCACCAGCGCGTGCCCTGATTGAGCAGCGCCGAAAGCAGCGCGCGATCGCGTGGATCGGGCAGGCGCGGCGCGTGCCGCTCCATGACATCGCGCAGCGAGGCGCCACCCAGGGCGACGTCGGCCAGCGCCAGCGCCGCCTCGGCGCGCACATCCGGCTTGCGGCGCGTGCCGTTCATGAGGCGGCCCCGCGCAGCTCGGGGCGTGCGTTGAGGTAGTCGGCAATGCCGATGCGGCGCCCGCCCGGCCGTTGCACCTCGGTCAGGCACAGCGCGCCTTCACCGCAGGCGACAACCAATCCGTCGCGGCTGCCGGCCACTATCTGCCCTGGCTCACCATGCGCGTCCACCGCGTGCGCTGCCCAGATGCGCAGGCGCTCGCCCGCCACTTCGCCTTCGGCGGTCGGCCACGGATTGAAAGCCCGCACGATGCGTTCCAGCGCGCTGGCCGGTTGTGTGAAGTCGAGCTTGGCTTCGGCCTTGTCCAGCTTGTGCGCGTAGGTGACGCCCTTTTCCGGCTGCGGGGTCGCCTTGAGCGTTTCGCCGGCCAGCGCGCGTGCGAGGCCTTCGGCCAGCAGCTTGGCGCCCATCCCGCTCAGGCGGTCATGCAGGCTGCCGCCGGTTTCGTCGGCGGCGAGCGGGGTGCGTGCCTCCAGCAGCACGGGACCGGTGTCCAGCCCCGCCTCCATCTGCATCAGGTCGACGCCGCTTTCGGCGTCACCGGCGGCGACGGCACGCTGGATCGGTGCCGCGCCGCGCCAGCGCGGTAGCAGGCTGGCGTGCACGTTCCAGCAGCCCAGCTTGGGGATGGCCAGCACCGCACGCGGCAGGATCAGTCCATAGGCGACCACCACCAGCAGGTCGGGCTTGAGTGCCGCCAGCGTTGCCTGTGTTTCGGGATCTTTCAGGCGTTCGGGCTGATGGACCTCCACGCCGGCTTCGAGCGCCGCCTGCTTGACCGGACTGGGTGTGAGCTTGCGGCCACGGCCGGCCGGCCGGTCCGGCTGGGTGTATACGGCCACCACTTCGGCGCCACTGTCCAGGCAGCTTTTAAGACAGGGAACGGCAAAATCCGGGGTGCCGGCAAACACCACGCGCAGGGGTCGGTTCATGCATCCACCTTGGGCGCAGGCTCACAAAGCGCCTACGCGCCCGTCATCGAAGGGCTCGAAAATTGAAAGACGAAGCGGGCGCGTGGACGCCCGTATGGATATCAGCGCCGTACCCGGCGCCGGTCAGCTGGCCTGCTTGCGCTGCTTCTGCAGGCGCTTGAGCAGCATGTTGCGCTTGAGTGGCGACAGGTAGTCGACGAATACCTTGCCGTCCAGATGATCCAGCTCGTGCTGGATGCACACCGCCATCAAGCCATCGGCCTGCACCGAGAACGTCTGCCCCTCGGTGTCTTCGGCCTCGATGCGGACCCAGCCGGCGCGCTCGACATCGGCATACAGGCCCGGGAACGACAGGCAGCCCTCCTGGTATACCTGCTCGCCGCTTTTCTCGACGATGCGCGGGTTGATCAGCGCCTGCGGCGCGTCGCGCTGTTCGGAAATGTCCATCACGAACACACGCTGATGCACGTTCACCTGGGTCGCGGCCAAGCCGATGCCGTTGGCCTCATACATGGTTTCAAACATGTCCGCGACCAGCGTCTTGATGGCCTCGTCGAACACGCTGACCGGTTTGGCCACCGTGCGCAGGCGCGGGTCCGGGAATTCAAGAATGGTCAATTTCGACATATACGATCACCTCAGCCTTCAAATTTGCGGCCCAATTGGGCGAAATCCAAGGCCGTTCTCCATTAGGATGGAGCCCATTGTACGACCCGGCTGGCGGGTCGGCATCATTGCATCACCCCAATTTGCCTGGTTTTGCGATTCGATTACACTCGCCCAGGTCAAGGGGGATCGGGGGGATAGCCCAACATGCTCAAGAAAACGCTTGTCCTGTTTGCCGGCCTCTGCGTGAGTCTGGCGGTGTTTGCCGCGACCAGCGAGCTGCGTCCTGGTCATCCTGACACCTACGTGGTCAAGCGTGGTGACACGCTGTGGGATATCTCGGCGCGCTTTTTGCGTAAGCCGTGGCTGTGGCCGGAAATCTGGCAGGCCAACCCGCAGGTGCACAATCCGCACCTGATCTACCCGGGTGATGTGCTGAACCTGTCGTACGATCACGGCCCGCGGCTGGTGCTCAAGCCCCGCGCGCGAGCCACCGATGCCGACGCCGTACCGGCGATTGCGCTGGATCAGGTGCGCCCGTTCCTGAAGGACTTCCGCGTTGTCAGCAGCCACCAGCTGTCAACCGCGCCGTACGTGATGGCTTTCGAGGAAAACAAGCTGCGCGGCACACCGGGGCATTTCATCTACGTGCGCGGCCTGACCTCGCAGCCTGGCCAGCGCTGGGCGGTGGTGCGTCCTTCGCACGTGTTCCGCGAATTCGGCGTTCACGGTGAGCGGGGTGATGACGTGGTCGCCCACGAGCTCAATTCCAACGTCGGCATGGTCGATTCGCCCTGGCGCGAAAACGACTATGGCGATGGCCACTATGGCCGTGGCGACGAACTGGGCGTGGAGGTGAAGGTCATTGGCACCGCGGAAATGCTGCGCGGCGGCGATCCGTCCACGCTGATGCTGACCGATTCGACCATGGAAATTCGCAAGGGTGACCGCCTGCTGCCGGTCGACGAGCATCCGTACGATGCCTACTTCTACCCACACGCGCCGAAGGTGATGCCGCCGAATGCGCGTGTGATCAGCCTGGCCGACTCCATGTATGCGGTGGGCCGGCATCAGGTGGTGGCCATCTCGGTGGGCACGGCCGATGGCATCAGCAATGGCGAAACCTTTTCCATCTTCAGCCCTGGCCAGACCGTGCACGACGACGTCGCCGGCAGCTACATGAACCAGACCTTCGGTAATCACGTGAAACTGCCAGGCGAATACCTAGGGCACCTGATGGTGTTCCGCACCTTTGATCGGGTCAGCTACGCGCTGGTGATGGACGATGTGCGGCCGGTACAGGTGGGCGACAAGCTGCGGCTGCCTCAGTAGTTCCGGCGTGCCCGCAGCATGCGCTGTGGGCATCGACCGACACGACGGCGCGGCCTTGGTCGCGCCGTTTTTGTTTTCGTCCGCCGCTACACTGGGGCGTCATGGAAGCAAGCGAGATCATCACACGGGCCTGGCTGACGCTGATCCGCGCGCCAGGCGTGGGCGGTGCCAAGCTGCGGCGCTGGTTGGACGAGGCCGACGGCGATGCCGCGCGCGCCCTGGACACCGTGCTGGGCGCGCCGGCGGTGCATGGCGCCGAGGGCGATACGTTGGCCTGGCTGCGTCATCCCGACCCCAAGCGCCTGGAGCTGGACCTGGTCTGGCTTGATGCGCCGGGTCATCGCCTTTTGCGCTATACCGAGATCGATTTCCCGCCCCTGCTGGCCGAGATTCCCGGCGCGCCGGCGGCACTGTTCGTCAACGGCCACAGCGAGGCGCTGCTGCTGCCGCAGGTGGCCATGGTTGGCGCGCGCAATGCGAGCGCGGCGGGGCTGGATCATGCCCGAGATTTTGCGCGCACGCTGGCCGCATCCGGCTTGGCCGTGACCAGTGGTCTGGCCGATGGTATCGACGGCGCCGCACATCAGGCCACGGTGGCTGCCGATGGCGTTACCGTGGCGGTGATGGGCACCGGGCCGGACCGGGTCTATCCGCGCCAGCACCGCGAGCTGGCCGCGCGCATCGTCGAGCGCGGCGCGCTGGTCAGCGAATTTCCGCCCGGCACCGAGGCGCGACCGCATCACTTTCCGCGGCGCAACCGGCTGATTGCCGGCTTGAGCCTGGGTACGCTGGTGATCGAGGCCAGCCTGCGCTCGGGCTCGCTGATCACCGCACGCCTGGCCAGCGAGCAGGGCCGGGAGGTGTTCGCCCTGCCCGGTTCCATTCATAATCCGCTGGCCAAGGGCTGTCATCGCCTGATCCGCGATGGCGCCCGGCTGGTGGAAACGGCCGACGAGGTCACCGAAGCGCTGACGCCGATGGCGCAGGCGCTGGGCGCGCAGCTGGCCGAGCGGCTGGCGCAGGCACCGCCGGAGCTGCCGATCGAGGTGGCCGCGGCTCCGGTGTCCTCCGAGCCGGCTCCGGGCTGGTGCGGCGATGGCGACTACCAGCGCCTGCTGGCGGCGCTGGGTCACGACCCGGTGGCGCTGGATACACTGGCCCAGCGCACCGGGCTGGAAACCTCGGCGCTGTCGTCGATGTTGCTGATGCTGGAGCTCGATGGCGTGGTCGAGACCTGCCCCGGTGGACGCTATCAGCGCCGGGGCTGATCACACATTGTTGCTTGACAGCCTCGACGGGGCTGTGTTCCCACTTATATATGCACGTACGCGGGAGCCGCCCGCGCGCGCCACTCACGTATTCATTTTCCGGATTCACCCCCGCATGGCGAAAAACCTGCTCATCGTCGAGTCGCCGGCCAAGGCCAAGACGATCAACAAATATCTAGGCAGCGACTTTCAGGTGCTGGCCTCGTACGGCCACGTGCGCGACCTGGTGCCCAAGGAGGGCGCGGTCGACACCGAGCACGATTTCGCCATGAACTACCAGGTCATCGAGCGCAACCAGAAGCACGTCGATGCCATCGCCAAGGCGGCCAAGCCGGCCGATGCCATCTATCTGGCCACCGACTTGGATCGCGAGGGCGAGGCCATTTCCTGGCACATCAGCGAGATTCTCAAGCAGAAGGGGCTGACCGAAGGCAAGCACATGCATCGGGTGGTGTTCTCCGAGATCACGCCCAAGGCGATCAAGGCCGCCGTCGAGCATCCGCGCCAGCTCTCGCACGACATGGTCGACGCGCAGCAGGCGCGCCGTGCGCTGGATTACCTGGTCGGCTTCAACCTGTCGCCGGTGCTGTGGCGCAAGGTGCAGCGCGGACTGTCCGCCGGTCGCGTGCAGAGCCCGGCGCTGCGCATGATCGTCGAGCGCGAGGAGGAAATCGAAGCCTTCAATGCGCGCGAATACTGGACCGTCGAGGCCGATCTGTCGCACGACAATATCGGCTTCCGCGCCAAGCTCACGCGTCTTGATGGCAAGAAGTTCGAGCAGTTCGACCTGACCGACGAAGCCACCGCCATGGCCGCGCGCCAGGCGCTGCTCAAGGCGGCCAATGGCTCGCTGACCGTCGATGAGGTCAGCAGCCGCGAACGCAAGCGCCGCCCGGCGGCGCCGTTTACCACCTCCACCCTGCAGCAGGAGGCCTCGCGCAAGCTGGGCTTTTCGGCCAGCCGCACCATGCGCGTGGCGCAGGGTCTGTACGAAGGCGTGGCGCTGGGCTCGGAAGGCAACGTGGGCCTGATCACCTACATGCGTACCGACGCCACCGCGCTGTCCGACGATGCTGTCGGCGAGCTGCGCGCGCTGATCGAGCAGGACTTTGGCGCCCGCGCGCTGCCCGAGTCGGTGCAGGTGTATCGCACCAAGTCCAAGAATGCGCAGGAAGCGCATGAGGCGATCCGCCCAACCTCGGCCATGCGCCGTCCCAAGGAGGTGGCCAGTTACTTGAGCGATGACCAGCGCAAGCTCTACGAGCTGATCTGGAAGCGCACCGTGGCCTGCCAGATGATCCACGCCACGCTGAACACCGTCTCGGTGGAGTTTCCGGTCGGCGATTCCTCGTTCCGCGCCACTGGCACCACCGTGGTCGATCCGGGCTTTCTGGCCGTCTACGAGGAAGGTCAGGACGCCAAGAACAAGGACGAGGACGACGAAAAGCGCCGCCTGCCGCGCCTGGCCAAGGGCGATGTGGTGCCGCTGGCCGATATCTTCGCCGACCAGCACTTCACCGAGCCGCCGCCGCGCTATTCCGAAGCCAGCCTGGTCAAGGCGCTGGAAGAATTTGGCATTGGCCGTCCGTCCACCTACGCCTCGATCATCCAGGTGCTGCTCAACCGCGAGTACGTCTGGCTGGACAGCCGCCGCTTCAAGCCGACCGACGTCGGCCGCGCCGTCAGCAAGTTCCTGACCCAGCACTTCACCCAGTACGTGGACTACGACTTCACCGCGCGCCTGGAAGACGACCTGGATGCGGTCAGCCGTGGCGAGCAGGCCTGGGTGCCGCTGATGCAGCGCTTCTGGCAGCCGTTCAAGGGCCAGGTCGAAGAAAAGATGGAAACGGTCGACCGCAGCGAGGCCACCGGCGCGCGCGAGCTGGGCGCCGACCCGAAATCGGGCAAGCCGGTGTCGGTGCGTCTGGGCCGTTACGGGCCGTTCGCGCAGATCGGCACCAAGGACGATGAGGAAAAGCCGCAGTTCGCGTCCTTGCGTCCGGGCCAGAGCATGCACACGCTGACCCTGGAGGAGGCGCTGGAGCTGTTCAAGCTGCCGCGCAAGCTGGGCGTCAGCGAGGATGGCGAAGACATCACCGTCGGCATCGGCCGCTTCGGACCGTTCGTCAAACAGGGCTCGACCTATGCCTCGCTGGGCAAGGAAGACGATCCGTACACCATCGAGCTGGAGCGCGCCAAGACGCTGATGCACGAGAAACTGGAACTGCTGCGCAACCGCGTGATCCAGGATTTCGACAACGGCATCCAGGTGCTCAACGGCCGTTACGGGCCGTACATCACCGATGGCGACAAGAACGCGCGCATTCCCAAGGACAAGGAGCCCAAGGCCCTGACCGAGGCCGAATGCCGCGAGTTGCTGGCCGCCGCGCCAGCGCGCAAGGGTCGCGCCACCAAGAAGGCCGCGGCGAAGAAGGCGCCGGCCAAGAAAGCCGCAGCCAAGAAAACGGCCACGAAGAAAACCGCCACCAAGAAGACGGCCGCCAAGAAAGCCGCGACCAAAAAGACCGCGACGAAGAAGGCGGCCACCAAGAAAACGCCGGCCAGCAACGCTGCGCCGGCTCCCGACAACGATCCGCCGTTCTGAGCCTGGCCACCATGGATAACGCACTCGTAGCCGCTGCCGACGCCCTGCGTCGCGGCGGCGTCATCGCCTATCCCACCGAAGCGGTGTATGGCTTTGGTTGCGATCCGGCCAACCAGGCCGCTTTCGAGGCGCTGTTTGCGCTCAAGCAGCGTCCGCCCACACAGGGCGTGTTGTTGATCGGCGCCGATTTTTCACACGTTGAGCCCTATATCGACATGCAGCGGGTCGATGCGCAGGTGCTCGAACGCGTGCAGGCCACCTGGCCCGGCCCGCAAACCTGGATTTTCCCGCGGGCCGCCAGCGTGCCGTCCTGGGTCGCCGGAGCGCATGAAGGCATCGCGCTCAGGGTCACCGCGCATCCGGTAGCCGCCGCTTTGTGCCGGGCCTTCGGTGGCGCCATCGTCTCGACCAGCGCCAACCGTCACGGTGAGCCACCCTCACGCCAGGCAGGCCCGGTGCGTGAGGCTTTCGGCAGCGGCTTGGCCGCGGTAGTCGAAGGTGCGTGCGGTGGCCGTGAACGCCCGACGCCGATCCACGATGCGCTTACTGGCGCTATCATCCGATCCTAGGGGATCGATGAGGCGGCACCGTTGACGTGGCGTGAACACGCCCGTTGCGAGCATGCACGCATCACGTAGGGGAGCTTTTTAAGCGCATGGCTAAAGTGTATGAATCGCCGCAACAGACCGCGGCCCTGAAGTCATTGCCGCTGCTAGAGGCCAGTGACAGCGCGCGGACCGTGGCCTGGCATCGCGGCCAGGCGGTCAGCGCCGCGCGCTTCCTGGCACATGTCGAGGCCGTCGCCGCACAGCTACCCGAGGCACGCCACGCGGTTAATCTCTGCGCCGATCGCTACGCGTTCCTGGTCGCCTTCTGCGCCATCCTCAGGGCCGGTCAGACCAACCTGCTGCCACCCTCGCGCGCGCCTCAGGCCGTCGATGAGGTGATGGCGGCGCATCCGGGCAGCTACGCGCTGGGCGAGGCCACGCTGGAGCCGGCGCCTTCCGGCTACGTGCATCTGCCGGAACTGGCCGATCCGCCCGAGGCGATGCGTCCGGTGGCCGTACCGATGATCGACGCCGCGCACGTGGCCGCCATCGGGTATACCTCCGGCTCCACCGGTCGCCCCAAACCCAACATCAAGACCTGGGGAAGTTTCCACGCCAGCAACCGCGGCAACCTGGCACCGCTGGGCGCAGCGGTGCAGGGTGACTTCCATATGGTGGCGACCGTGCCCCCGCAGCATATGTACGGCATGGAAACCTCGGTGTTGCTGCCGTTGCTGGGGCCGGCCTCGGTGCATGCCGAGCGCCCGTTCTTTCCCGCCGACGTGGCCCGCGCGCTGGCCGAGGTGCCGGCGCCGCGCGTGCTGGTTATCACGCCGGTGCATCTGCGTGCGCTGGTGCAGGCCGATGTCGAACTGCCACCGTTGGCGGCCATGGTCTCGGCCACAGCGCCGATGCCGGTGGAACTGGCGGCTCAGGCCGAAGCGATGTTCGGTGCACCGCTGGTGGAGATGTTCGGTTCCACCGAAACCTGCGTGTTCGCCAGCCGTCGCGCGGCGCTGGGCGAGGACTGGGCGATGTATCCGGGTGTGCGCCTGCATCCGCAGCCCGATGGCACCCTGATCGAGGCACCGCAGCTGGCCGAGCCGATGGTGCTGGCCGATCTGGTCGAACTGCGTGGTGAGGGTCATTTTCGCCTGTGTGGCCGCAACACCGATCTGCTGGAGATTGCCGGCAAGCGCGCCTCGCTGGCCGACCTCAATCGTCGTCTGCTGGCCATTCCGGGCGTCGAGGATGGCCTGGTGCTGCAGCTGGATGGCGCCGATCCCATGGGCGTGCGCCGCATCGCGGCACTGGTGGTGGCGCCCGAGCTGACTGAAGCCCAGGTGATGGCCGCCCTGCGCCGGGCCATGGACCCGGTATTCCTGCCGCGTCCCTTGCGCCGGGTGCCGTCGCTGCCACGCAACGAAACCGGCAAGCTGCCGCGCCAGCAGGCGCTGGCCTTGCTCAAACGCATGCTCTGATGGCTTGCGCCCGCGCGCCTCGATTCGCTCCGCGGCGTCAGCTGCGGCATCATGTGCGCCCCTCACCCTTGTGAAGTGAATCGGAGCGGCTATGAAGGTGCTGGTCATTGGCGGTGGCGGGCGTGAACACGCGCTGGCCTGGAAACTCAAGCAGTCGACGCAGGTGACCGAGGTGCTGGTGGCGCCGGGCAATGCCGGTACCGCCCGTGAGCCGGGGCTGCGCAACGTGCCGGTGTCCGCCACCGATATCGATGGCCTGCTCAATCTGGCCCAGGATGAAGGCGTGGAGCTCACCGTGGTCGGGCCCGAGGCGCCGCTGGTGGCCGGCGTGGTCGATCGTTTCCGCAAGGCAGGATTGCGCTGCTTCGGCCCCCGCGCCATCGCCGCTCAGCTGGAAGGCTCCAAGTCATTCTCCAAGGATTTCCTGCAGCGTCACAACATTCCCACCGCGCGCTACGCCGTGTTCACTGATCTGGAGCCTGCACTGGCCTACGTGCACACGCATGGCGCGCCGATCGTGATCAAGGCCGACGGCCTGGCCGCCGGCAAGGGCGTGGTGGTGGCGCTGACGCTGGCCGATGCCGAGCAGGCGCTGCGCGACATGCTGGGGGCCAAGGCGTTTGGCGATGCCTCCTCGCGAGTGGTGATCGAGGAATTTCTGGAAGGCGAGGAAGCCAGCTACATCGTCATCAGCGATGGCCATCGCGCGTTGCCGATGGCCTCCAGTCAGGACCACAAACGCCGTGACGAGGGTGATCTGGGTCCCAACACCGGCGGCATGGGGGCTTATTCGCCAGCGCCGGTGGTCACGCCCGAGGTCGAGCAGCGCATCCTGAAGGAGGTGATCGAGCCGACCCTGGCCGGCATGGCCGCCGAGGGCGCGCCCTTCATCGGTTTTCTCTATGCCGGGCTGATGATCGACAAGAGCGGCGCGCCCAAGGTGATTGAATTCAACGTGCGCTTTGGCGATCCGGAAACCCAACCGATCATGTTGCGCCTGAAGTCCGATCTGGTGGAGCTGATCGAGGCGGCGCTGGATGGCCGACTCGATCGCGTGCAGGCCAAATGGGATCCGCGCCCGTCCATTGGCGTGGTCATGGCCGCGGGGGGCTATCCGGGCAAGGTGCGCAGCGGTGATGTCATCAAGGGTCTGGATGCCGAGCAGCCAGACGGCGTGAAGGTATTCCAGGCGGGCACCAAGCTCGATGAGGCCGGTCGTACCGTCACCGCCGGTGGTCGCGTGCTGGCGGTGTGCGCGCTGGGCGATTCCCTGCAGGAAGCGCGCGATCGCGCCTATACGGCGGCCGAAACCGTGCACTTTGATGGCGCCTATCTGCGCCGCGATATCGCCCATCGTGCGCTGCATCGCGCCTAGGGCTTCCGCCATGGCAGCACGCGTGTCACCGTGGGCAATCCGTGCGCTGCCGATGCCCCCTGCATGAGCCAGTTCCGCCTGCTTGCCACGCGCCGTTTTGCGCCGTTTTTCGTCACGCAGGCGCTGGGTGCGTTCAACGACAACGCCTTTCGCTACGCCATGATCGGTATGGCGACCTTCCAGATGGCGCTGTCGCAGGGCGCGTTGGCCACCTACACCAATGCCGCACTGGCGCTGTTCATTGCGCCGTTCTTCCTGTTCTCGGCCAGCGCGGGGCAGATTGCCGAGCGCTTCGAGAAGGCGCGTCTGGTGCGGCTGGTGAAGCTGCTGGAGATCGCGGCCATGGCGCTGGCGGCGGTGGGTTTTTATCTGCACTCGCTGGGCCTGCTGCTGGCGGTGCTGGCGCTGATGGGGCTGCATTCGACCCTGTTCGGCCCGATCAAGTACGCGATCCTGCCGCAGGTACTGGCCGAGGACGAGCTGGTCGGCGGCAACGGGCTGGTCGAGACCGGCACCTCGCTGTCGATCCTGATCGGCTCGGTGGCCGGCAACACGCTGATCGCGGTGCCACGCATCGGGCCGCTGCTGGCTTCGGCGGCGGTGCTGGGCGTGGCGCTGGCCGGCTATCTGGCCAGCCGTGGTATGCCGCCGGCGCCGGCTACCGCACCGAATTTGCGCTTCAATCCCAATCCGTTGTCGGAAACCTGGCGTGTGCTGCGCTACACGCTGGGTCACCGCGGTGTCTGCGTGCCGGTGCTGGGTATCTCCTGGTTCTGGTTTGTCGGCGCCACGCTGACCACGCAACTGCCGCTATACACACGCGTGTATCTGGGCGGCAGCGAAAGCGTGCTGACGCTGGCGCTGACGTTGTTCTCCATTGGCGTGGGTGTAGGTTCGCTGCTGTGCGAGCGGGCCTCCGGACGGCGCCTGGAGCCGGGGCTGGTGCCGCTGGGCGCGTTGGGCCTCACCCTGGCCGGCGTGGATCTGTACCTGGCGCGGCCCCATGCGGCGCTGCATGGTCATCTGGGCTGGCTGGCCTTTCTGGCCGAGCCCGGCGCCTGGCGTATCGCGGTTGATCTCAGTCTGATGGGGACGGCGGCCGGCTTCTACATCGTGCCGCTGTTTGCCATGTTGCAGGCGCGCGCCGAGCGCAGCCATCTGTCCCGGGTGATTGCCGGCACCAACATCGTCAACGCCTTGTTCATGGTGCTGGCGGCTGCCTTTGGTCTGGCGATGCTGCACGCCGGTGTCAGTGTACCGGCACTGTTTCTGGCGGTAGCGCTGGGTAACGCGCTGGTGTCGGTGACGCTGTTCGCCGCGCAGCGTGAATTTGTTCTGCGTGCGCTGACCTGGCTGGGTTTTCGTTGGCGCGAGCCGTTGCGCAGCGAGGGTCTGGAGAGCTTGCCGATGCATGGCGCCTTGCTGCTGGTGGGCGAGGCGATGGATGCGGCGGACGTGTGCCGCGCGCTGGCACTGATGCCACGGCCGGTGCGCCCGGCCTGCCAGCAGCCGCGTGGCGCGCTGCTTGGCCTGGCCGGCGCCGTCGATACCTGCGGCCGATCAGCGAGCCAGCGCATCACGACGGTGCTGGCGCGCGGTGAGGCCGTCTTGCTGGCCGATGCCGACCTGACCGCAGCCTTGTGTGCAACCACACCCTGCTGGCGAGTGCAGGTGAACCGCGAAGACGGCGCATGGCAGCTGCGTGTGCGCCGTCTAGATGATCCAGTCGGCCAGCACCAGTAACGCGGTCACTGCCAGCCACACCATCAGCACGCGGGTCAGCAGGTGGCGTGTGTCGGTCAGTTCGCCAGCCGGATCGCTGGTGTCCTCGGCATAGCCGTCACCGGCCTCGACATCGGCATCCACGCCGGCGCGGGCCACCGCCCCCAGAAAGCCGGCTTCGAACGGCCGCGCGGCACGGCCGGGTTCACGGTGCCAGGCGCGCCAGGCCTGCACCACGGCATCGAAATCCGAGACCAGCGCCATGGCGAACACCATCAGGTGCGAGGGCAGCCAGTCCAGCACTTCCAGCGTGCGCCGGGCTGCCGCGCGCGTGGCCGCGTCCAGCCGCGTGGCCGGCTGCCCCGCGGCCAGCAACTGCACCAGGCGATAGCCGATGGCCCCGGTGGGTCCGGCCAGCAGGAACCAGAACAGCACGCCAAAGCGTCGCCACAGCGCCGAGACCACCGTTGCCTCCACCCAGGCTGGTGCCAGCATCGGTAGCGGCTCATCGTCGATGCCCGGGCGCAAGGCCTGCGCGGCATCGTGCCGGCTGGCGGCATCCGGCGCGGCCAGCACGGCATCGATATCTGCCTCCAGCTCGCGCGGACCAAAGCTGTAGGCCAGCACGGCGGCGGCAAATACCACCCACAGCACGGCCAGATACGGCGTGCGCGAGAGGATGAAGGCAATCAGCGCACAGGCGGCCAGGGGCGGCAACACGCATACCAGCACACGCGCCGCACCGCTGCTGTCGGAAAGATGCCCGACCCATTGATCGAACCACTCCAGACGGCGCCACTTGGGCAGGTGCGGCACCATGGACAGCAGCAACAGCACGATGACGACGACAAACAGGCGCAGTGCCATATCAGAATTCCCCTTGCGATGGCCTGATTGTACGCAAAGCGTGGCCAGGCCCGGAAACGCCGCTCACAGATCCATGCGTTCGCCCGGAAAGCGCTTCAGGTGCAGGTGATGGGCCAGCCGGATCAGCGGTCGAATCAACAACTGCGCACTGCCGACGATGAAAAGCCAGGTGCCAAAGGTCTGCCAGTGGTCGGACAGGAACATGATCGAGCCGATCAGGAACCACACGCCGATGCATACATCGTTGAGGATGCTCAGCACCTGGTAGCGGCGGCGCACGACCAGCTCATCATGACCGAAGGTGAAGGTCAGGCTGTGGCTGGCCGGATCGTGTTTGGTCTGCGGGGCGCTCATGGGGCCTCCTTGGCGAGTCGGGTCAAGCGCAGCAGCGCACGCGAGTGCGGGCGATCAGTCGGCGCTGGCGGCGCGCAGCACCCGTTGCAAAAGTGCCTCGCCACCGCGAAGAGCCAGCCAGTCCTCGATCAGGCGCCTGGATACCGACACCCCGAAGGGCAGCTTCAAGGTGCCCGCCTCGACGCCCTCGGCAATGGCCTGCGGCGTGAACCAGCGCGCGTCTTCCAGTTCGCCATCGCGCAAGGCGATATCACGCGAGGTGGCCTCGGCATTGAAGCCCAGCATCAGCGAGGCCGGGAACGGCCAGGGTTGCGAGGAATGATAGCTGCACTGACTGACCCGTACGCCCGACTCTTCGTGCACCTCGCGGCGCACGGCATCTTCCAGCGCCTCGCCGGGTTCGACAAAGCCGGCCAGGGTGGAATAGCGCCCGGTGGGCCAGGTGGGCTGACGGCCCAGCAGGCAGGCGCCGTCGTGCTCGACAATGACGATGATCGCCGGGTCGGTCCGCGGAAACTGCAGGTGGCCGCAGCGTGTGCACTGCGCGCGATGGCCGGCCGAGACCAGCGTCAGCGGTGCGCCGCAGCGCGTGCAAAAACGCGTTACCGCCTGCCAGTGCGCCAGTGCGCGGGCGTAGGCAAACAGGCCCGCCTCGAATGGGGTGAGTGTCAGCCCTGCTTCTCGCAGGCCCAGTGGTTCGGCATGCAGTGTGTTGGCCAGGGTGTCATCGGCCGGCAGCAGGAAGTAGGCGGTGCCATCGGCCAGGCCGAGCAGGCTGGGCGCAGCGTCGGGGCGCTGGCGCTCGTCCTGGTTCAGCCAGCGCGGCGCGGCGCGCCCGGCATTGGCCAGCAGGCGGCCCTCGCTGTCGATGGCCAGTACGCGGCTTTGCGGCTGCTGCCATTGCGCCTGCACCCACGCCGCGTCGTCACGCCGCTCGGCGGCGCGATCCAGGGCCAGATCGGTGAAGGCGTTGGCGCGGTAGCGCAAGGCGACTGAGCCGGGCCGGTCCACGTCAGATCGAGAACGACGAGCCGCAGCCGCAGGTGGTGCGTGCGTTCGGGTTGCGGATCACGAACTGCGCGCCGGTCAGGCTTTCGGCGTAGTCGATCTCGGCACCGCCCAGGTACTGCAGCGACAGCGGATCGACCAGCAGCGTGACGCCGTGCTTGTCCAGCGCGAAATCATCCTCGGCGCGGGCTTCGTCAAAGGTGAAGCCGTACTGGAAGCCCGAGCAGCCACCGCCGCTGATGTACACGCGCAGCTTGAGCTCGGGATTGCCCTCTTCGTCGATCAGCTCCTGCACTTTGCGCGCGGCAGCATCGGTGAACTCCAGCGGTGCGCCGCTGCTGCGGTAATCGGGCATGTCGAGGGAAACTTCCATGGCGTCAACGCTTGTGCGGAGCGCAAAGGCTCCGTCTTGATGTGGGGACCACCATTAGATGATGGCGGGTGCCCCAGGTTCAAGCCTCGTGCGCCAGCTCGGCTTCTTCCGCCGGCACATTGACCGCCTGTGGAGCCGAAAGCTGCCGCGGTGTTTCCGTCTCGTGCACCATGCGACCGTTGATCTGGGCACCGGCGGCCATTTCCAGCACACGATAATGCACATCGCCTTCGATGCGGGCTTCGGCGGCCAGTTCCAGGCGATCGTAGACGTGGATGTCGCCCTTTACATGGCCGTTGATTACCGCGCGCGGTACCCGGATCTCGCCGATGACACGGCCGTGCTCGCTCAGCGTGAAGGTGCCCTCAGTGCCCGCTTCGGCGCGTACCGCGCCTTCCACGCAGCCATCCAGATGCAGGGTGCCGGCAAAGTGCACATCACCACAGACGCGCGCCCCCTGCGCCACCAGGCTGGTGTCGGCACAGGCCCGCGCCGAGTGGGACGGCCCAGCCGCCGAGCGCTTGTCACCCTTGGTCTGATTCCACATCGTTGTTCTCCGCCTTGTTCAATGCATCGGCCCAGCTCACGGTCTGCTCGACCGCGCTGCCGTGGCGCGGCTGCACACTCACCTTCAGGCGGTTGGGTGTGAAGCCGGCCGGCAGCATCAGGGTGCCGTGAAGCTGCTGAAAATACTTGAACGAAAAGCTCAGATCCGGCGATTGGCCGTTCCCGGTCAGGGACTTTTCGTCCAGTGTGGTCAGCTTGCCATGGTCGATGCCCTCGACCGTCAGCATGACTTTGCCGTCCACCTGTCCGCCCTTGCGTGCGTTGCGCGTCAGCGTCAGGCCCAGGTTCCAGGCGCGCTGGGCACCGGTGACCGGCGCCAGCGTCACGCGCTGCAGGTGCACGCCATCGCGCTGCGCGCCGCCGACCAGTCGCGAATAGAACGCCAGATCCGCGCGCAGGCCGTTGACCTGCTCATCGCGGTCGGACAACGCCGATTGCAGGTGCTTCATCGATACTTGGTCCACGGTGCGCGCCTGGCGCAGATCGGCCAGCTGCTGCTTCAGCGTCTCGTTCTGTGCCCGCAGCTGGCGCTGGCCATGACCGACCACGGGCAGGCTGCTGTCACCGCTGGCCAACCATGCCGTCAGCAGTGCCACCAGTATCAGGCTGAGCAGCCACGCGGCGATCCACGTGCCGCGACGCATCCGCGAGGGCGGTGCATCGGCAGGGCGAACCACGAAGCGGGGCGGTGGCTGAATAGGCATGCTGGCACCGGTCAATGAGCAGCCCATCTAGCCAAAGCCCGGTGAAGCCGTCAAGAAAACGTGATGACGCGATGATGAACGGCGCGCTGCGGGCCGCTGCGTGGGCGGAGCCGGAGCGCCCGCCTATACTGGTCTGGCGCCTGCGCTGGTCGGCGTGCCCACTCCAGTTTCCCCAAGGACTCTTTCACATGCTCTGGCTGAAGGCCTTTCACGTCATTTTTGTGGTTACCTGGTTTGCCGGCCTGTTCTATTTGCCGCGACTGTTCATCTATCACGTGGAGGCCACCGAGCCAGCCTTGCGCGAGCGTTTCAAGGTGATGGAAAAGCGCCTGCTGGCGATCACCCACATCGGCGGCGGCCTGGCGGTCGCCTTTGGCATCGCGCTGGTGGTGTGGTGGATGCGTCATGCGCCGACCTATCTGAGCCACGCCGGCTGGTTCCACGCCAAGCTGGCGCTGGTGCTGGCGCTGATCGCCTATCACTTCAGCCTGGTGCGCATTGCCGGGCAGCTCAAACGCGAGACGTGTCGCTGGACCAGTCGCGGCCTGCGTCTCTATAACGAGCTGCCGGCACTGCTGCTGATAGCCATTGTCATCCTGGTGATCGTCAAGCCGTTCTGAACTTGCTCCAGGCATAAAAAAGCGCCGGCAGCCCTCAAGGCGCCGGCGCTTTTTTAGTTTGAGCCGTGTCTGGCTCAGCTGGCGCTGGTAGCGCCGACCTTGCCCTGTAGATACAGCGGCTCGCCCAGCTTGGCGATCAGGTCGAGCTGGGTTTCCAGCCAGTCGATGTGTTCTTCTTCCGAGCACAGGATCTTTTCGAACAGCTCGCGGCTGACGTAATCAGAAACCTGCTCGCAGTGCGCGACGGCTTCACGCAGCAGCGGCACGGCGGTGTGCTCGAGCTTCAGATCGCATTCGAGCGCTTCCTTCGGGCTCTCGCCGATCAGCAACTTGCCCAGGTGCTGCAGGTTGGGCAGGCCTTCCAGGAACAGGATGCGCTCGACCAGCCAATCGGCGTGCTTCATCTCGTCGATCGACTCGTGGTACTCGTGATCGGCCAGCGCCATATAGCCCCAGTTCTTGTACATGCGGGCGTGCAGGAAATACTGATTGATCGCGGTCAGCTCGTTGTAGAGCGCCTTGTTCAGAAATTCGATGACCTTGGCGTCGCCTTTCATCGGCCTCTCCTTGAAATCTTTTGCGGGCAGGGTGCGTCAAGTCTGAGCATGACTATACCGCCCTGGCGCCGGCCGTGACGAAACGCAAATGGGGATGAATCGTGACACGCGCCGAAGGGCGCGGCGATCAGGCGGCGGCGATCAGGCGCGCGGGTGCGCGGATCTGCACGATGGCTTCTTTCAGCGTCTGGCGCGCTTCCATCTCGCAGTTACCGCAGCAATCGGAGCAGCCGGTGCGCTGCTGCAAATCGGCAAACGAGTGCACGCCCTGCTCGGCGTGGCGGCGAATGTCGTGATCGGTGACGGCGTTACAGATGCACACGTACATGAGGCAGGTACCCTCTGGGACGTGCGCATTCAAACGCAAATGCGAATGATTGTCAATGATTGCCGCATGACGTTTCGGCTTGCGGCAGCAGGCATCCGGTCAGGCCGCAGCGAACCCTCGTGCCGGCCCTGGCCCACGTGGCCGCTCGATGTGCACACGGCACGTACGTTCGACCAAGGGCGCGAACTGGCGCAAGGCCCGTTCATACACCTGCCGCTTGAACGAGACCACATGATCGGCCGGATACCAGAAATCGACCCAGCGCCAGGAGTCGAACTCCGGCTTGTCGGCCGCGTCCAGGCGCAGGTGATCCTCCTCGCCGGTGAAACGAAGCAGGAACCACACCTGCTTCTGGCCGATGCACATGGGCCGCTGGTGTCGGCGCAGGTACCGGTGCGGCAGGCGATAGCGCAGCCAACCGGGAGTGGTGGCGAGTACCTCCACATGCCCCTGCCCGAGGCCGGTTTCCTCTTCCAGCTCGCGATACATGGCCTCGATGGGCGTTTCATCCGAGCGCATGCCGCCCTGGGGAAACTGCCAGCCATCACGACTGACGCGACGGGCCCAGAACAGCCGGCCATCGGCGTTCAGCAGTACAATGCCCACATTGGGACGATAACCATCGGCGTCGATCATGCCGGCCTCCTCGTCCGAGCCTTTGGGTGACCACCGCGTGCCTGCCGCCAGGGTTGGCGGGTGTGCCCGCGATGGACCGTTGGTTCGATTCAACCACAGGGGTCGAGCCCGGGCAAGGCAAACACCCCTTGAACCTTTTCCGCTGGCCGACTACACTTTCGCGCCCCTGAGTTGTTGCGCGACCAGCCTTGCAGCAACCGGTACCCAACGTGGCTAGGTAGCTCAGCTGGTTAGAGCGCGGCACTCATAATGCTGAGGTCGGCGGTTCGAGCCCGCCTCTAGCCACCACTAAAGCGATCCGGCAGCGTCTTCGCGCCGGTGAACACAAAAAAACCGCACCCTTTAACGGGCGCGGTTTTTTTGTGTCGCAGGTGGGTGTTTGAGCGCTACACCATCCGCGAGTGCAGGTTGAACAGCACCACCAGGGTGCCGCCGACCATCAGCAGCACGATCAGGGTCGAGAACAGCAGCAGGTTCAGATCATCGCGGTGCGAACTGCGGCCGATGTGCAGGAAATATTTGAAGTGGGCGACCACCTGGGTCAATCCCAGGATGAAGATCAGCGTCAGCGCCCATACCGGCGACAGCAGGTGCCAGGCGACCACGGCGAACGGGATCGCTGTCAGCAGCAGGGCCCAACCCAGCCCGGTGGCGTACTTGCGCAGCTCTTTGCGGTATTCGGCGTGGTTTTCCATTACAGCAACCCCTGCAGGTAGACCACCGAGAAGATGCCCACCCAGATGATGTCCAGAAAGTGCCAGAACAGGCCCAGCCGCATGATCCGCGTCTTGACCTGATCGCTCAGGCCAAACACGCCCAGCTGGATCAGCATGATGATGGTCCATACGCAGCCCGAGGCCACGTGCAGGCCATGCGTGGAGACCAGGGCGAAGAACGCCGACAGAAAGCCGCTGCGATGCGGTACGGCTCCCTTGCCGGCCATGGAGTGGAAGTCGTGCAGCTCAAAGCCCAGGAAGGTCATGCCCAGCAGCAGCGTGACGATCAGCCAGCCGACCAGGTGCCGTAGCCGTTCGGGGCGGTACTTCATCGACAGCGAGGCCATGCCGAAGGTGAAGCTGGACACCAGCAGCAGCACGGTCTCGATGAAGGCGCTTTTCAGCTCGAACGATTGATGCGTGCCCGGGCCGCCGGCGGTGTTGTGCATCATCACGCCGTAGGTGGCAAACAGCAGCGCGAAGATCACCGCGTCGCTCATCATGAACACCCAGAAGCCGAATAGCGGACTCTCCGCCTGCTGGTGGGTGTCGCGGTCCTTGTTCTTAAGGTTTATCCCGGCGTGTTTTTGCTCGCTCACGGTGCCACCTCCGCCAGGCCCTGATTGGTGGGGTCGGTTTCGTGGTCGCGCGACACCGGCTGGGCGGCAGCCACCTTGTCCAGCCACGCCTTGTGCTGGTCACGCAGCTGGTCGGCGCTGATGGTGTGATGGGTATGGGTAATGAAGCTGCGTGCGATTACCGCACCCCACACCACCACCAGTCCCAGGATGGCCATCCACCAGATATGCCAGACCAGGCCAAAGGCGCCGACAAAGCCGGCCGCGCCCATCACCACCGCGGTGGCGCTGTTGTTGGGCATCTGGATGTCCTCGTAGGCGTCCTTGTCGGGCAGCACATAGGCGCTACCGTGTTCTTTCATCCACATGAACTGATCGCGGTCGTGCACCTTGGGCACGGTATAGAAATTCATCTCCGGTGCCGGACATGGCGACCACCACTCCAGGCTGCGCGCATCCCACGGGTCACCCAGTGGCACGCGCGTGCGCTTGTGCTGCCACAGGCTGACCAGCAACTGCGCGATCAGCGCGAACAGGCCCAGGCCCAGAATTACCGCGCCCACTTCGGCCACATACATGTAAGGCGCAAAGGCCGGGTTGTATATTTCCTGCGCGCGTCGCGGCATGCCCTGGATGCCGGTGAAGTACAGCGGGAAGAAGGCCAACACGAAGCCGATGCCGAAACACCAGGCGCTGAGCTTGCCCAGGGCCTCGTTGAGACGGAAACCAAAGGCCTTGGGAAACCAGAAGTTGTAGCCGGCCAGCATGCCGAACAGCGTGCCGGGGATCAGCATGTTGTGGAAATGCGCCACCAGGAAGGTGGTGTTGTGCAGCTGGAAGTCCACCGGCGGCGTGGCCAGGATGATCCCGGTCAGCCCGCCAATCACAAACAGCACCATGAACAGCACCGAGTACAGCATCGGCGTGGTCAGGCGCACACGGCCGCGGTACATGGTCAGCATCCAGTCGTAGATTTTCACGCCCGTGGGGATGCCGATCAGCATGGTGGCAATGCCAAAGAACGCGTTGACGCCGGCGCTCTGGCCCATGGTGAAAAAGTGATGCAGCCACACCGTGAATGACAGCACCGCGATGACCATGGTGGCGATCACCAGTGACTTGTAACCGTACAGGCGCTTGCTGGAGAAGGTGGCGAACACCTCGGAGAACACGCCGAACGAAGGCAGGATCAGGATGTACACCTCCGGATGGCCAAACAGCCAGAACAGGTTGGCGTAATTCATCATGTCGCCGCCCATGCCGTTGGTGAAGAAATGGAAGTCGGCGTAGCGGTCCAGAGCCAGCATCAGCGTGCACACGGTCAGCGGCGGCATCGCGAAGATCATCAGGATGCTGGTGCACAGCGAGGTCCAGGTGAACAGCGGCAGCTTGAAAAAGCTCATGCCGGGCGCGCGTTCCTTGTAGATGGTCACGGCGAAATTCAAGCCCGTCAGCGTGGTGCCGATCGAACTTAAGGTCAGCGCCCAGATCCAGTAGTCGGGGCCGACCGACGGCATGGTGTGCAGCTCGGTGTAGGGCGGATAGCCGCTCCAGCCGCCGGTGGAGAATTTGCCGATCACCAGCGAGATCAGGATCATGCCGGCGCCGGCCACAGTCATCCACAGGCTGATCGCGTTGAGTAGCGGAAAGCGCACGTCGCGCGCGCCAATCTGCTGCGGCATCACCACGTTGATCAGGCCGGTCAGGAACGGCATGGCCATGAAGAAGATCATGATCGTGCCGTGGGTGGAGAACAGCTGGCCAAAATGCTCCGGCGGCAGGTAACCGGGGTTATTGATGGCCATGGCCTGCTGCGTGCGCATCATGATGCCTTCGATCACGCCGCGCGAGAGCATCACCAGCGCCAGCATCACGTACATGATGCCGATCTTCTTGTGGTCCAGGCTGGTCAGCCACTCCTTCCAGATGTAGCGCCACTTGCCCAAGTAGGTGATCAGTGCGATGGCGGCCAGCGCGCCGAACACTTCGGCACCGGCGCCGATGGTGGCGATGGGGCTGTAGAACGGCAGCGAGTTGTAGTTGAGCTCGCCAAAGAAGAAATGCCAGAGCGGGCTTGCGTTCATGCGTGCGATCCGTTCGCTGCGGCACCGCAGGCCGGAGCCGGGTGCAGGACATATTTGTGGATCACCCAGGAGAACAGGCCCGGGGTGACACTGCGGTAAAAGCGGGGCTTGTCGACATTGCTGGGGCGCGCCAGCTGCTTATAGGTGGGACAGTCCAGCGACTGGCCGCTGGCCCTGACCTTGTCGATCCAGCTTTCAAATGACGCCGGCGCCATGGCGATGGTGCGAAACTTCTGCTTCTGGAAACCAAAGCCGTTGTACTGCGTGTTCTCGCCGCGGAAGTTGCCCGGTTGGTCAGCCTGCAGCCATTGCTGGGTCTTCATGCCGGCCATGGCGTAGATCTGCCCGGCCAGGCGCGGAATCAGCAGCGACAGCATCACCGTGTCCGAGGTCATCTCAAGATGCACCGGGCGTCCGGTGGGAATCACCAGCTGGTTGACACTGGCCACGTGCTGGTCCGGATAAATGAACAGCCATTTCCAGTCCAGGCCGATCACCTGCACGGTCAGCGGCTTCTGATTCGATGGCAGTGGCCGGTAAGGGTCGAGCTTGTGCGAGTTGATCCACACCATCACGCCGAGCACCGCCACAATCAGGATCGGCACGCCCCAGGCCAGGATTTCCAGCGTCCAGGAGAATGTCCACTTGGGCTTGTAGGCGGCGTTGTTGTTCTTGCCTCGACGATAGCGCCACAGCAGCCAGGGCGTGCCAACCAGCACCGGCACCACCACGATCAGGGTGAGGGCGATCACCTCGAAAAACAGCGTGCGCTCGTCGTGGGCAACGCGCCCGTGCGGGTGCAGAAACCCGTGTTCCAGACTGCAGCCGGAAAGCAGCGCCATCACCGCCGGCGGCAGCAGGCGTGCAAGGCGCCCGAGCGGGGCGACTCGTGAGCGTGCCGTGCGTTTGAAGCCGTTGGTGGACCTGCGCATTGAGGGGGGGGATCGATGCATGCTCGTTGACACCGCTGGCGGCCCATGGGCGGGCCGTTGAGCCGATCGCAAGCCCGTTTGCCGCGTTGGCGCTCCTGGCGGGGCGTCGCACGATGACCGCATCGGGCTGCGATTCCACATCGGACCGGCCCGGTGCTACCGGGAGCAAAAGGGTCCGCGAAACCGTCTGCCTTCCTTGCCGGCGGCATCAGGTCGCTAACGCGAGCCTTGTGGCGTCGCTGGTCGGCATGCCGGAAAGCCTGAACGATGCTAGGCGCGGCCCCGCGAATTTCGCGTGTACACACCCCTTTGCCAGCGCCACGTGACCTACACGACCACGCGCATGAACGCTGCCGATCCGCGATGGAAAGCGGACCGGCAGCGGATCAATTTTAAAAGTGCAGGTTGGCGCGCAGCCAGGCGGTGCGGCCGGGCTCGTTGATGCGCGTGGCATCGCTGCCCACGTAGCCGGCCAGTGCCACCGGTGCGGCGTTGACGTGCTCGGCGTAGGTTTTGTCCAGCACATTGTCGATGCCGGCCGCCAGCTGCCAGCGCGCATCGAGCTTCACCGTAGCGTTGAGGCCGAGCACGCCATAGCCGGCCGATGGCCCCAGATCGGCGCCGACAATGGTGCCCTCGCCCACTGCGTCGCGATGCTGGGCGCTGGCCACGGTCCAGGTGGCATGCACCTGCCAGGTGCCTTGGCGGTAGCCAAGCTCGCTTTTCAGCTTCAGCGGCGGCATTTGCGGCAGCGGGCGGTGTTCGCTGTCGTTGCGGCCCCAGGCGTAACTGAGTGCGCTTTCGAGCGACCAGTGCGCGCCTTGCCAATCGAGGCCGGCCTCGCCACCGGCGATGCGGGCATCCACGTTGCTGGCGTAGGCGCCACTCATGCCGGCCGCTGGAAAGTGCAGCACGATGTAGTCATCGACTCGGCCGGCGTAGGCCGAGACCCAGGCCTTGAAGCGCTCACCTTGCCAGCGTGCGCCGATATCCAGCTGTGTGGTGCGCTCGGGGCGCAGCGTCAGGAAATCACTGACGTGGCTGTCGGCATGATCGCCAAGCAGCTCCCAGTAGTCCGGCTCGCGCTCGCTGTGGCCGAGGCCGGCGTAGAAATGCACCGGCATATCGTTCGCGTCGGTTTCATAGCGCAGAAAGCCGGCGCGCAGCAGGTCGTGACGGGTCTGTGCCACCGTGCCTGTCGTCGGCATGCTCATGTCCATGTCGCCGGCCATGCTGGTGCCCATACCGGCCATGCCGCCGCTGCCATCGTCCATGCTCATGGCCTGAAGCTGGTAGGCACGCATCTGCGCGCGATCGGCGCGGATACCGCCGACCAGGCGCTGGCTCTCGTCCAGCTGCCAGGTCGCCTGCGCGAACAGGCCGGCGTCGGCGATGCGTGCATCACGCGCCAGTGGCAGGTCGTGGTAATCGCTCATGCTGCCGCGCGGGCCGCCGCTGCGATGGTGGTGGGTATCGGTATGAGCGTCGCCGCCGAGGATGATCGACCAGTCGCTGGAAGGCGTCAGCGTGGCGGCCAGGCGGCCACCGAAAGAGCGTCGGGTCAGGTTGGCGGCCATCGCCATCGGCATCATGCTGCTGGGGTCCGGTTCGCGCAGCGTGTAGTTGTCCATGATGTGGTTGGCACGGTTGTCGTAAAGCGATAGCTCCAGCTTTGACCACCACGGCGCAAGGTGCGTGCGGCTGGCCTCCAGCGACAGCGTGTCGCGCTTGAACTGCACCCCGTCCATGCTGGCGAAAGCATAGGCGGCGCGCCCATTGCCGCGCCCGGCTGACAACGCCACGCGGGTGTCGGCATCCGGTGTCCAGCCGGCGGTGAGCTGCGCGTTCCAGTGCATGTAGGCCGAGCGCACGCGCTGACCGCGGCCGTCATCGTAATCATCGGCGCGGTCGCGGCTGGCGCTCGCTTGCAAATAGCCGTGGGCATCGCCGGCGGTCAGGTTGAGATTGGCTGCACGGTGGTCGTTGCTGCCCACGGTGAGGCTGGCGTCGCCTTTCATGGTGGCTTGGGTCAGGTCGGGCTTGTCGCGCTCAAAGCGCACGATGCCGGCCGAATGGCCCGCGCCGTAGATCACGCTTTCCGGACCCTTGATCACGACGACCTTGCTATACAGCGCCGGCGAGATATAGGCCGTGGGCGGATCCATGCGTGAGGGGCACGTGCCGCCGATGCGGCCGTCATCGGAAAGGATGCCCAGGCGCGATCCGCCCATGCCGCGCAGGCTGGGGTCGCCGTTGGTGCCGCCCTTGCGCACCACGTCAAAGCCCGGCAGGCGTCGCAGTACGTCGGCGCCGTCGCTGGCAGGCGGCTGGTCGGGAGGGTTGGTTGCCGTGGCCGTGACCAGCGGGCCATCGGTGCGCAAGGCGGTGACGTGGACCGTCTCCAGCGTTTGGCCGTCGGGTGCGTGGCGGTGCGGCGTGTCCGCCAGCGCGGGGGTGCAAGGCAGTGCGGCGGTCAGCGCCAGCGTCAGGGCGGTTCGTGAGGTCAACAGGGCGGCGGCGCGCGCAGGGGTGCGCGCCGCGCCGAAGTGGCAACGGTGATTCATCAAATGGGTTCCGCTTGAATGTCGTGACAGGCGCCCGCCATCGCGTCACCAGATGGTGGCGCGGTAGTGGGGGCGGGCAAGTTCGAATTCGAATCAGGCGGCGCGCGGCGGTGCGCGTGCGCGTGGTTCAAGCGGGCGCGCGGCCTGGCGCTGGCCCAGAGTGCGTGGCGTCACCCATGGCGGCGGCGCCAGCGCCCGCAAAACAGGCAGCTTCGCCGCTTGCAGTGACAGCGGGCTGTGTCCCAGGAGCGAGCAATAGCCGCAGCAATCCAGGCCCAGCGCGTGGTTGGGCGGCGGCGCCTGCCCGCACCAGGCGGTGGGCAGCTGTGCCGGCGAAAGCAGTCGCGACACCACCGGCGCACAGACCAGCAGTGCCATCGCCAGGAAGGCGGCACCGCGAATCAGGCGCAGGTTTCGGGGAAGGCGACGCATCGCGGGGCGGAGCGGGCGGCTGCAACTGGGGTGGCAAAGCCTGTCACGCGACGCGCGCGCTGTACTTGCGGCACAGCGCCGCATGGGCGCCAGGTGCTGCGCCGCCGCATGCGCCATCGCGCTGATATACTTGCACGTTTCCCACTTTCAGCAGGGTGCCCGCGACGCGGTCGCCTTCAGGATGTCCAGCATGGAAATCTTCAAGATCTTCCACATCGAAGCCGCTCACCGCCTGCCCAATGTGCCCGAGGGTCACAAGTGTGCGCGCCTGCACGGGCATTCGTTCCGCGTCGAGCTGTACGTGGCCGGCGAGCCGGACGCGCATACCGGTTGGGTGATGGACTACGCCGAGATCAAGGCCGCGTTCAAGCCGATCTACGAGCAGCTGGACCATCACTATCTCAATGAGATCGAGGGGCTGGAAAACCCCACCAGCGAGAATCTGGCGCGCTGGATTTTCGAGCGCACCCGTCAGCAGTTGCCGGCCTTGTCGAAAGTGGTGGTGCATGAGACCTGCACCGCCGGCGCCGCCTACGCCCGCCCGCTCTGACGCACCGCGCAAGTGGCGCCCTATGGCGGGCGCCAATCATCACAAAGGTGACTGATTCCGTAACCAAAATACGCCTCGCCTAAATTTTGTTGCAACGCACAAAATGTGCTGCTAGGCTTTGCCCTACCCCATCACCTTCAGTGCGGAGGCACGCAGGTATGAATACTCAGGCTTTTGGTTACGCGCGTCAGTTCACGGACAACGCCTTCAAGGCGCAGGCCGCCCTGTTGAAGGGCTTCGAACAGATGGCCGCGCTCCAGCTCAAGACCTTCGAAGCGCAGGCCGAGCAGGCCGGTGAGTTCGCCAATGAGGCGTTTCAGGCTCACGACGCCAACAGTCTGCGCCAGCTTTGGGACAAGGGCAGCAAGCTGCATCGCGCCTACCTGGAGCAGAGCATCAGCGCCGGTCAGGACATGCTCGAGATTGCGCAGCAGACCGCGCAGGACGTCAGCGCCCTGGCCGTGCCGCCGGTGATCGCCGCGGCGCCGAAGAAGACGGCCAGCAAGGCGGCCTGATTCTCCTTACCCACATTTGCAGTTTTTTCGCGCCCATTCTCCTCCCCCTCGGGTGCGGCAAGGCCGGCCGGTTGCATGACCGCCGGCCTTTTTTCTTTTTCTTAAATCCATTCAGTTTGTTGCCGCTTTGTCGCGGCGCCGCGGCGACCCCAGCTTGAGGCGTGTTTCAGGCCGCCCTGATGGCTTGTCCCGCCGATCTTGCCGCTGATATAATTCTCCGACTCGACCGTGGCCGATCACTTTGACTGGCTGCGCCGTTGGCGCGACCGCACGGGAAGCCCGAGTGCTTAACAGTCTTGCTGCCGGACGTCGTCTAGCGCTGCGACTTTGTGTCGCACAGCTGCTTGTGGCGATGTTGGCGGGTCTCATTTTCCTGACGTTGGGACGGGGAGCAGCGCTCTCCGCCTTGGCGGGCGGGCTGCTGGTGGCGCTGGGCAATGCGCTGCTGGCCGCTCGTGTGTTTGCAGGAATGGGAGCTGGCGCGAGCCTGGCACGCTTCCTGGCTGGTATGCTTTTAAAGTGGGTAACCGTCTTGGGGGGACTGTTCCTGATCACTGTGCGCTGGCATCTTCCGCCGGCGCCTGCGATTGCGGGACTGGTTCTGGCCTTGGCGGTCAACCTGATCACGCTTAAGACATCAATAAAGCAATAGGGCGGAAAGCAGATGGCGAGTGCACCCGAAGGCGGACTCACCGAATACATCCAGCACCACCTGAACTTCTGGACGCTGAAAGACAGCGTGCTGGGTCCGGTGCACATCGACTCCTTGCTGGTGTCGGTGGCGTTGGGCGTGATCTTCTGCCTGTGGTTCTGGCTGAAGGCACGCAAGGCCACTTCCGGCGTGCCGAGCAAGGGCCAGGCCTTTGTCGAGATCGTGCTGGAGTTCGTCGACGGCCAGGTCAAGGACGTGTTCCATGGCGACCGTCGCTTCATCGGCCCGCTGGCGCTGAGCGTGTTCGTCTGGGTGTTCCTGATGAACCTGATGGACCTGCTGCCGGTGGACCTAATGCCGACCATCTTCGGTGCGGCCGGTGCCGGCCACTTCCGTGCCGTACCCACCGCCGATTTGAACCTCACCTTCGCGATGTCGCTGACGGTGCTGGTGCTGGTCATCTTCTACAGCTTCAAGGCCAAGGGCGCCGGCGGCTACATGAAAGAGCTGTTCACGGCGCCGTTTGGCCCGTGGCTGGCCCCGTTCAACCTGCTGCTGAATATTGTCGAGCTCGCCTCCAAGCCGGTCAGTTTGGCGATGCGACTTTTCGGCAACATGTACGCCGGCGAGCTGGTGTTCATGCTGATCGCCGGCCTGTTCAGCGCCGGCAGCTGGGCGCTGTTCGGCGCCGGTATCCTCGGCTACACGGTGTGGGGCATCTTCCACATCCTGATCATTTCCATTCAGGCCTTCATTTTCATGGTGTTGACGGTGGTCTACATCTCGATGGCCCACGATCACCACTGATCGAACCCGCTTTACCCTTCAACTTCAACAAACCAAAGCAAACAAAGCTTTTCTTTAGGAGAAAGTCATGGAGCACATCGCCGCCCTCATCGCTTCGGTCCAGGCCTCCACGGCGCTGGGCATTGGCCTCATCATCGGTCTGGGCGCTATCGGTGCCTGTATCGGTATCGGCATCATGGGTTCGAAGTTCCTTGAGTCGGCCGCCCGTCAGCCGGAGCTGGCTCCGATGCTGCAGGGCCGCATGTTCCTGCTGGCCGGCCTGATCGACGCCGCGTTCCTGATCGGCGTGGCGCTGGCCATGTACTTCGCGGTGGCCAACCCGCTGCTGTCGGCCCTGCACCAGGGCTGATCGGCCTGCAAGGTCGGACACCGATCCTTCGGCACGGATGCGGCAACCCCGGCATCCGTGCCTTCTAGCTTCACGCATGCACAGGTAGCGCAGCGATGCAATTCAATGCGAGCACCCTGATCGGCGAGGTCATCGCGTTTGCCCTGCTGATCATGTTCGCGGTCAAGTTCATTTGGCCGCACCTCACCACGGCGATCGAAGAGCGTCAGAAGAAAATTGCCGACGGCCTGGCCGCCGCCGAACGCGCGCGTGCCGAGCTGAAGGATGCCGACGCCCGCGTCGCCGACGAGATCAAGAACGCCCGTCAGCAGGCCGCCGAGATCATCGACAAGGCCCAGCAGCAGGCCGGCCAGATTCTGGACAAGGCCCGCGCCGACGCCGTGGCCGAGATCAACCGCCAGAAGGCCGCGGCCGAGGATGAAATTGCCTCCATGGCCCAGCGCGCCCGCGAACAGCTGCGCGAGCAGGTGGGCACGCTGGCGGTCAAGGGCGCCGAGAAGATCGTACAGCGCGAAGTGGACGCTTCCGTGCACAAGGCGCTGCTCGACCAGCTGGCCGCCGAGATTTAAGCGATGGAAGCGATCACTCTCGCCCGTCCCTACGCGCGCGCCGCTTTCGAGTTGGCGCGTTCGGCGTCCGCACTGGATGCATGGTCGCAGCAGCTGGCGTTTGCCGCCGGTGTGGCGCTCGACCCGAACGTGGCCGAGCTTCGCAACGATCCGCGCGCGGCTACCGCGCAGCTGGTCGCACTGCATCTGCCCGAAGGCGTGTCCGAGGACAGCCCGTTCGGCCACTTCCTGGGCGAACTGGCCGCACACGGCCGTCTTGGTCTGCTGGCCGACATCGCCGCCCAGTTCGATGCGCACAAGCGCGAGTCCGAGTCGGTGCTGAAGGTCCGCGTGACCAGCGCCATGGCCCTGGACGCTGCCCAGTGCGACACGCTCAAGGCGTCGCTGAAGCGCCGCTTCGATCGCGACATCGACCTGGACACCGTGGTCGACGAGGCGCTGCTGGCCGGCGTCATCATCGACACCGGCGACGAGGTGATCGATGGTTCCGCCCGTGGCCGCCTGGCGCAGCTCGCCACCGCCCTTACCCATTAAAGATTGAGATCGCCGGGAAACGACTATGGCAACCCAGCTCAACCCTTCTGAAATCAGCGAACTGATCAAGCACCGCATCGAGCAGTTCAAGCTCTCCTCGGAGGCACGCAACGAAGGCACGCTGATCGGCGTGTCCGACGGCATCGTGCGCATCCACGGCCTGGCCGACGTGATGCAGGGCGAAATGATCGAGCTGCCGGGCGATACCTTCGCCCTGGCGCTGAACCTGGAGCGCGACTCGGTCGGCGCCGTGGTGCTGGGTGAATATCAGCATCTGCGCGAAGGCGACATCGCCAAGACCACCGGCCGCATCCTGGAAGTGCCGGTCGGCGAGGCCCTGCTGGGTCGCGTGGTCGACGCGCTGGGCAACCCGATCGACGGCAAGGGCGCCATCGAGGCCCAGGGCAGCAGCCCGGTCGAGAAGGTGGCCCCGGGCGTGATTTGGCGTCAGAGCGTCGACCAGCCGGTGCAGACCGGCTACAAGTCGGTCGACTCGATGATCCCGATCGGCCGTGGTCAGCGTGAGCTGGTCATCGGTGACCGTCAGACCGGCAAGACCGCGCTGGCCGTCGACGCGATCATCAACCAGAAAGACTCGGGCATTAAGTGCATCTACGTGGCCATCGGCCAGAAGCGCAGCTCGATCGCCAACGTCGTGCGCAAGCTGGAAGAGAACGGCGCGCTCGATCACACCATCATCGTGGTGGCCTCGGCCTCCGAGTCGGCCGCGCTGCAGTTCATTGCGCCGTATGCCGGTTGCGCCATGGGCGAGTACTTCCGCGATCGTGGCGAAGATGCGCTGATCGTGTACGACGACCTGTCCAAGCAGGCCGTGGCCTATCGCCAGATCTCGCTGCTGCTCAAGCGCCCGCCGGGCCGTGAGGCGTTCCCGGGTGACGTGTTCTACCTGCACAGCCGCCTGCTCGAGCGTGCCGCGCGCGTCAACGCCGAGTACGTGGAAAAGCAGACCAACGGCGAGGTTAAGGGCAAGACCGGTTCGCTGACTGCGCTGCCGATCATCGAGACCCAGGCCGGCGACGTGTCCGCGTTCGTGCCGACCAACGTGATCTCGATCACCGACGGCCAGATCTTCCTGGAGACCGACCTGTTCAACGCCGGCATCCGGCCGGCCGTGAACGCCGGTATCTCGGTGTCGCGCGTGGGTGGTTCGGCGCAGACCAAGATCGTCAAGAAGCTGTCCGGCGGCATCAAGCTGTCGCTGGCCCAGTACCGCGAGCTGGCGGCCTTCGCGCAGTTCGCCTCGGATCTGGATGCGGCCACCCGCGCCCAGCTCGAGCGTGGCCAGCGCGTCACCGAGCTGATGAAGCAGCGCCAGTACGCGCCGCTGTCGATTGCCGAACTGGCCGTGTCGGTGTTTGCCGCCGAAGAGGGCTATCTGGACGATCTGCCCATCGACAAGGTGCTGCCGTTCGAGAAGGCGCTGCATGCCTTCATGCATCAGAACCATGGCCAGCTGATGAGCACCATCGTCGAGACCGGCAACTGGAACGACGACATCAAGGGCCAGTTCAAGGCGGCCCTGGACGAGTTCAAGAAGACCGGTAGTTGGTGAAGAGCCGGGAATAGGAAATAGAGAATTAAAAAAAAGCGCTGACGCGCCGTTTCTTTCCTTTCCATTCCCGATTCCCCCCCCGAGCGAGCAGAGCGAGCGAGAAAATGGCAGGCGGACGCGAAATCAAAACCAAGATCAAGAGCACGCAAAACATGCGTAAGGTGACGCGTGCTCTGGAAATGGTCTCGGCCTCGAAAATCCGCAAGGCGCAGGATCTGATGCGCGCCTCGCGTCCGTATGCGCGTTCCATGCGCCAGGTCATCGCCCACGTGGCCCAGGCCAGCACGGACTTTCGTCATCCGTTCCTGGTCGAGCGTGCCGATGTGGCGCGCGTGGCCTACATCGTCGTGGCGACCGACCGCGGCCTGTGCGGCGGCCTCAATTCCAACCTGTTCCGCAAGGTGCTGGCCGATGTGCGCCAGTGGCAGGACAAGGGTGTGGAAGTGGACATGGTCGCGATCGGCCAGAAAGCGGTGCAGTTCTTCCGTCGCATCAAGGGTGTGAACCTGGTGGCCACCACCACGCACCTGGGCGAGCGTCCCAAGCTGGAGCAGCTGATCGGCTCCATCAAGGTGGTGCTCGATGCCTACACCGGCGGCAAGCTGGACCGCGTGATCCTGGCCTTCAACGATTTCGTCAACACCATGGTGCAGAAGCCGCGTCTGGACGCACTGTTGCCGCTGCCGACCGCCGCCGAGCAGATCCGCAAGGAAAGCCGCGAGCAGGGCGATGGCGACACCGTGGTGGCGATCGACATCAAGCGCGAGCACGACTGGGACTACCTGTACGAGCCCGACGCCGGCAGCGTGCTCGAGCACGTGCTGAGCCGTTATGTGGAATCGCTGGTGTACCAGGCCACGCTGGAGAATCTGGCCAGTGAGCACGCCGCGCGCATGGTCGCCATGAAGGCCGCCTCGGACAACGCCAACAAGGTCATCGACGAGCTCACGCTGGTCTACAACAAGGCCCGCCAGGCCGCCATCACCCAGGAGATCTCCGAGATCGTGGGCGGTGCCGCGGCGGTTTGAGGCCAACGCAAGATTATTCGTATTCGTGTTGCCGCCGTCGGCGGGAACGGTACAGTTAAAAGGTTAGAGGTTCGGAGTCAAAGACATGAGCCAGGGCAAAGTTGTTCAGATCATCGGCGCGGTGGTCGACGTCGAGTTTCCGCGCGACCAGGTGCCGAAGGTGTACGACGCGCTGAAGGTCGACGGCACCGAAATCACCCTCGAAGTGCAGCAGCAGCTCGGTGACGGCGTGGTCCGCACCATCGCGCTGGGCTCCACCGATGGCCTCAAGCGCGGTCTTGTCGCGCAGAACACCGGCGAAGGCATCAAGGTGCCGGTCGGCACGGCCACGCTGGGTCGCATCATGGACGTGCTGGGCCGCCCCATCGACGAGGTCGGCCCGATCGAGGCCGACGATCAGTGGGTGATCCATCGCGAGGCGCCGGCTTACGACGAGCAGGCACTGGCCAGCGAGTTGCTGGAAACCGGCATCAAGGTGATCGATCTGGTCTGCCCGTTCGCCAAGGGCGGCAAGGTCGGCCTGTTCGGCGGCGCCGGCGTCGGCAAGACCGTGAACATGCTCGAGCTGATCAACAACATCGCTACCCAGCATTCGGGTCTGTCGGTGTTCGCCGGTGTCGGCGAGCGTACCCGCGAGGGCAACGACTTCTACCACGAGATGCAGGACGCCGGCGTGGTCAAGGTAGACAACCTGCCCGAGTCCAAGGTGGCGATGGTCTACGGCCAGATGAACGAGCCGCCGGGCAACCGTCTGCGCGTGGCGCTGACCGGTTTGACCATGGCCGAGTACTTCCGTGACGAAAAGGACGAGAACGGCAAGGGCCGTGACGTGCTGTTCTTCGTCGACAACATCTACCGTTACACACTGGCGGGTACCGAGGTCTCGGCGCTGCTGGGCCGCATGCCTTCCGCAGTGGGCTATCAGCCTACGCTGGCCGAGGAAATGGGCGTGCTGCAGGAGCGCATCACCTCCACCAAGACCGGTTCGATCACCTCGATCCAGGCGGTCTACGTGCCCGCCGACGACTATACCGATCCGTCGCCGGCCACCACCTTCGCGCATCTGGATTCGACCGTGGCGCTGTCGCGTGACATCGCCAGCCTGGGTATCTACCCGGCGGTGGATCCGCTGGCCTCGACCAGTCGTCAGCTCGATCCGCAGATCATCGGTCAGGAGCACTACGACGTGGCGCGCAAGGTGCAGGGTACCCTGCAGCGTTACAAGGAGCTCAAGGACATCATCGCGATTCTGGGCATGGACGAGCTGTCCGAAGAGGACAAGCAGGTCGTGGCCCGCGCGCGCAAGTGCGAGCGCTTCTTCAGCCAGCCGTTCCACGTCGCCGAAGTGTTCACCGGTGCGCCGGGCAAGTACGTGCCGCTGAGCGAAACCATCCGCGGCTTCAAGATGATTGTCGAGGGCGAGGTCGATCACCTGCCCGAGCAGGCCTTCTACATGGTCGGCAGCATCGACGATGCCATCAAGAAGGGCGAGGAGATGGGGGCGAAGAAGGCAGCCTGAGGCTGCCTTCCGGGCATGGAGAATAGGGAGTTGGGACTCGCAGAGCGCCGCACTTGCGCGCACTGCGTTCCAACCATCCCCGACGCCCCATCCCCGATTTCCCCGAACGAGCGAAGCGAGAGAGAAATCCCATGACAACCATCCGCTGTGACATCGTCAGCGCCGAAGCCGAGATCTTTCACGGCGAAGCCACGCTGGTCATTGCCACCGGCGAGCAGGGCGAGCTGGGCATCGCGCCGCGTCACGCGCCGCTGATCACCCGCCTCAAGCCCGGTCCGGTGGAAGTGGTGCAGGCCAACGGCGAGCGCCAGTCGTTCTTCGTCTCCGGCGGCATTCTCGAAGTGCAGCCGCAGGTGGTGACGGTGCTGGCCGATACCGCAGCGCGTGCCACTGATCTGGACGAAGCCTCGGCGCAGAAGGCCAAGGAAGAAGCCGAGCAGGCGCTGGCCAATCGCACTGATGCGCTGGAGGTGGCCGAGGCCCAGGCCAAGCTGGCCGAGGCCATGGCTCAGTTGCAGGCGCTGGAGCGTCTGCGCAAGAATCTCAAGCACTAAGCGCCCACGGCTCGCTTTCGGGCCGTATGCGCCGCCACCAAAACGCCGGCCTATTGCCGGCGTTTTTTATGCACGGGGGCGGGCGCCAAGGACAGCCCGCCTGCCCGCCCGACATGACAGTGTGGGCCAACGGCTGCTAAAGGCGATCCGGCCCACGGCGCAGCCAATTCTTGATCAGCGCTTTCTCGTAGCGCAGCGGATCCTGGTTGGTGCTGCTTACTGTATCCATGAATGCCAGATTGGTCAGCTTGCGCTGGCCCTGTCGCAGCACCGTGCCGTTGGTACCGTACAGCGTGAAGTTGAGTTCGATGCGCGGTGGGTAGATCGACTTGATGATGCGCACATGGTCGAAGTTGGGTCCCAGCCATGGCTCGAAACTGCCCGCGCGGGCGATGTCGGTGATGGTCACCTCCAGTCGCTGACCGGGCGCCAGCACGCCGTCTGCCTGCTTGATCAAGTAGCGTTTGAGCTGGGCCAGGTAATCATCGTCCTCATTGAAGATGCCGGCGCCATGCAGGCGCTTGGTTTCGGTGAAGCCGGCCGGATGCTGATAATGGACCACTGTGCGGGTGTCAGGCTGTCTGGCCATGGCGGTCGCGCCAAGCGAAAGCCCCAGCAGCAGGACCAGAACGATACGGGTCAGGCGAATACGATGCATGGCGGGTTCCTCCGATCAGCACCAGGCTGGCGGTGCACTCAAGCCAGTCAGGGGGATGCACCGCTCACCGGCAAATATACACCCGGACGATATGGACGGATGGCCATATGTTTGGCGCAACGTCATGCATGAACGGTTAGCATCACGGTACTTGCATGTGCCGGAGCGCCCGTGAAACGCCGTTACCGTCTGCCGTTGACCATCCTGCTGGTCGTCGTCGTGCTGCTGCTGGCCATCCGGTTGGCGTTGCCGGATATTGTGCGCCACGAGCTCAACGCGCGCATGGCCGACATGGGCGACTACAGCGGGCACATTGATGACGTCGACCTGCATCTTTGGCGAGGTGCTTACTCGCTGGACGGGCTGACCATTACCAAAGTCAGCGGCAAGGTGCCGGTGCCTCTGCTCGACACGCCGCACATGAATATCTCCTTGAGTTGGCACGCGCTTTGGCATGGGGCGATTCGTGCCAAGGTCGACTTCAAGCGGCCCGTACTCAACTTCGTCGACGGCTCAGGCCACAGCGACACCCAGGCCGGCACCGGCGTGGATTGGCGCGTACAGCTGCAGAAGCTGGTACCGATTCAGCTCGATCAGGTGCGTGTCGATAATGGCACGGTCACCTTCCACAACTTCATCTCCAAGCCACGGGTGGATCTGAAGGCGACCGAAGTCGACGCGGTGGCGACCAATCTGACCAATGCCAGCCGCAAGGATGGTGCTCGCGTGGCCACTTTCCGCGCCGACGCCAAGATACTGGGCGGCGCGCCCCTGCACGCCAAGGCCGCTTTCGATCCGCTCTCGCATATGAAGAATTTCAGCTTTCAGCTGCGCGTGCTGCATATCGATCTGACCAAGGCCAACAGCCTGGCCCGCGCCTACGCCGGGCTGGATTTCGACTCCGGGCACGGCGACTTCGTGATGGAACTGGACGCCAAGCATGGCCATCTGGACGGCTACGCCAAGCCGCTTTTCAAGGACATGAAAATCTTCAGCTGGAAGCAGGATGTTGAAAAGGGCCATGAGGGTCCATTGCACGCAGCATGGGAGGCCGTGGCACAGGGGGTCACCTGGTTGTTCAAGAATCACGAGAAAAATCAGTTCGCCACCCGTGTGCCCATCCACGGCAGCATCGATGACAAGAAGCTGGGCACCATGCAGGCGGTGGTCAACGTGCTGCACAACGCCTTTGTGAAAGCGTACACGCCTCAACTTGAGCACTTAAAGCCGGCGCCGAAATCGGGTAAGGATTAGCCCGTCAGGCCTGGCTTGTGGCGGCGTTCGGCTGCGCTATAGTCTAACCTAAGGCCGACACACGGGAAGTGGCGATGCGCTGGGTGATAAACCAGGGACAAACCGGCAGGCTCATGTTGATGGCGGCAGTGCTGGCACTGGCCGGTTGTCAGCATGCTGTCAAGCCGACACCACCGCCCCCGCCGGCGCCCAAGCCGAATGTGTCCTACGAGGCGGTGAAGTCCCCGCAGGGCGTGTCGCACTACAAGGTGAAAACAGGGCATCAGATGGTCGGCGCGGCCTTTGTGCATCACGTCGTGCCGGTATACCCGAAGGCCCTGGTGCCGCAGCAGCTGCCGCCGACGTCGGTGACCGCCACACTGGTGGCCAACGCCCAGGGCACGGTCACGCGCGTGTTGATTCCGGCCATGGCCACCGATACCCCCGACCAGCAGGCTTTCGACCACGCGGTGCGTGAAGCGGTGCGGCAATGGCGCTTCAGTCCGTTGCATGATTCGCTATGGAAGACCGAGCCCGATGGCACTTCGGTGCGCGTCGATGATGGGCCGGGCAAGCCATTCAGTCTGACGTACCGCTTTCACTTCAAGCTGGTCGACGGCAAACCGGTGGTCCAGTCCAGTCACGGTTGATCGGACAACAAGGAGTAATGCATGAAAGCCAGAGGATGGTGCATGCCGGCCGCGCTCGCCGCGGTCGCGTTGATCTCAGGATGCGAGCATGTGGCGGTCAAAACCGCGTCGCCCAGTGGTGACGTCTCCTACGAGGCAGTGGAGCCGCCGCCCGGTCCACACGCACGCTACACGTTGAAAGCCGGCCAGTCGGCGCTGGGCGCCAAGGAAGAAAAACGGGTCATCCC
This sequence comes from Oleiagrimonas sp. C23AA, assembly GCF_011759385.1. Classification (GTDB taxonomy): domain Bacteria; phylum Pseudomonadota; class Gammaproteobacteria; order Xanthomonadales; family Rhodanobacteraceae; genus Oleiagrimonas. Next base: position 323,264 of record NZ_JAARLY010000004.1, read on the forward strand.
GACCTATCCCAAGGCGCTGATCGGTCGGGGCTTGGCACCGGTATCGGTGACCGCCACCCTGGTGGTCGACCGCCAGGGCGCGGTCAAGCGCGTGCTGATCGACGGCGAGGAAACCGATGATGCCACGACCCGCGCCTTCGACGCCGCGGTGCGCAAGGCCGGGCTGCAATGGCATTTCACGCCGCTGCGCGTGGGTACGTGGAAAACCGAACCCGATGGGTCACGCTGGTTTGTCGGCAACAAGGCCGCCAAGCCGTTCAGCCTGCGCTATCGATTCCACTTCAAACTGGTCGATGGCAAACCGGTGGTCGACGGCGGTCGCAGCTGACGAATCGAGGCTTTCGGCGGGGTTGCGGCTTCAGGTTCCAACCAAAACTCATTTCAACCGTCAGTATGCTGCGTGCCAGCATGATCCCCAGCCCTTGGGAGATGTCAGACATGTGTGGTTTTGTGGCGGTACTGGACCCGGCCGGCGACGTCAGCGCGCTGCGCCCTGCCCTGCTTGAGCAGGCACGCAGCCTGCGCCATCGCGGGCCCGACTGGAGTGGTGTCTACGCCGACCCCAATGCCATTCTTTGCCACGAGCGTCTGGCCATCGTCGACGTGCTGCATGGCGCGCAGCCGCTGACCTCGGCCGATGGCGAGCAGGTGCTGGCGGTCAACGGTGAAATCTACAACCACCGTCAGTTGCGCGCCGAACTAGCTGACTACGCTTTCGCCACCGATTCGGACTGCGAGGTGATCCTGCCGTTGTACCGCGAGCAGGGCCACGACTTCCTCAATCGTCTCAACGGCATGTTCGCCTTCGTGCTTTGGGATCGCGCTCGCGGCGACTGGCTGATTGCGCGCGATCCGATCGGCATCATTCCGCTGTACACCGGTCACGACGCGTCCGGGCGCATGTATGTGGCCTCGGAGATGAAGGCGCTGACCGGGATCTGCGTCAGCATCGAGGCGTTCCCGCCCGGGCACTATCAGACCAGCGAATCGGGTGGCCCGCAGCGTTATTACAGCCCGGACTGGCGCGCTTTCGAGCAGGTCGAGGCCGGCCCGTCGGACCCCGCGCCGCTGCGAGAGGCGCTGGAGCAGTCCGTGCACCGGCATATGATGAGCGACGTGCCCTACGGCGTACTGCTTTCCGGCGGCCTGGATTCATCGCTGATCGCCGCGCTGACCGCCAAATACGCGGCCAAGCGCACCGAGGATGACGATCGCAGCGACGCCTGGTGGCCGCGCCTGCATACCTTTTCCATTGGCCTGGAAGGCTCACCTGACCTGGCCGCGGCCAAGACCGTGGCCGATGCGCTGGGCACGGTTCACCACAGTTTCCACTTCACCGTGCAGGAAGGCCTGGACGCGCTGTCGGATGTGATCCGGCACGTGGAAACCTACGATGTCACCACCATTCGCGCGTCCACACCGATGTACCTGATGGCGCGGCGCATCCGCGCCATGGGCATCAAGATGGTGCTGTCCGGTGAAGGCGCCGACGAGATTTTCGGTGGCTATCTGTACTTCCACATGGCGCCGGATGATCGCGAGTTTCACGAGGAACTGGTGCGCAAGCTCGACGGCCTGCACAACTACGATTGTCTGCGCGCCAACAAGTCGATGGCGGCCTGGGGCGTGGAGGCACGCGTGCCGTTCCTGGATCGCCAGTTCCTGGACGTGGCCATGCAAATGGCGCCTTCCATCAAGCGTCCGGGCAACGGGCGCATCGAGAAGAACATTCTGCGCGAGGCCGGTCGCGGTCTGCTGCCTGATTCGGTGCTGTGGCGGCAGAAGGAGCAGTTTTCCGATGGCGTGGGCTACGGCTGGATCGATGCGCTGAAGGACTGGGCCGAGGCCCAGGTCACCGACGCGCAGATGGCGGTGGCGGCGCAACGTTTTCCGGTCAATCCGCCGGCCAGCAAGGAGGCCTACGCCTACCGCGTGTTGTTCGAGCGCCATTATCCGGGCGACAACGCCGCGCGCCTGGTGCCCGGTGGCCCTTCCATCGCCTGCTCCACGCCGACCGCTTATCGCTGGTCGCAGAGCTTTGCCGGCCATGATGACCCGTCCGGCCGTGCCGTGCTTGGCGTGCATCAGAAGGCCAACGCCTGAGTTGGCCATGGCCTGGGCGGCGGCGCGCTAACCCATGCCGCCGTTGACGCCGATGACCTGGCCGTTGATGTAGCCAGCGGCCGATGACGCCAGAAACGCCACCAGCGCGGCGACATCCTCGGGCCTGCCTGGCTTGCCGGCCGGCACCATGGCCTTGACCTGCTCGGGGGCGAACAGGGCATCGGTCATGCGTCCGGCGATGATGCCCGGCGCGACCACGTTGGCGGTGATGCCGCGCGAGCCCATTTCCCGCGCCAGTGATTTGATGGCGCCGTGCAGGCCGGCCTTGGCCGCGGCATAGTTGGCCTGGCCGCGATTGCCTAACACGCCGGCCACCGAGCCGATGGCGATCACGCGGCCAAAACGCTGGCGTGCCATCGGCAGCAGCAGCGGCTGGGTGACATTGAAAAAGCCATGCAGGGAAACATCGATCACGCGCTGCCAGCGTGCCGCATCCATGCCGGCCATCGGCGCATCGTCGTGAATACCGGCATTGCTGATCACGCTGGCGATGGGGCCGGCCTCCAGCAATGCATCGATAGCCTGTGCCGTCGCCACCGCATCGGCGACATCAAAGCTGATTGCCTCGGCCGAGCCGCCGGTTTCCGTGATCGCGGCGACCACGCCTTCGGCGCGCTCGCGGTTGGCGTTGGCGTGCACGATGACGTGATAGCCGCCAGCGGCCAGAGCGCGGCAGATAGCGCCGCCGATGTCGCCGCTGCCGCCGGTGACCAGGGCGCGACGTGGGTCAGCTTGGCTCATGTCGATGTCTCCTGCGGATGGATCACCGCGCAGCGGCCGCTGGCCAGTGTCTGGCCGTCGTGTTGCACGGAAAAACGGTATTGCGCGCCGCTGTCGTCGGCGAAAAGACACTGCGCCTGGATGCTGAGCGTGCCGGTATCGGGCACGAATTCGCAGCCCAACTGCACATCGCGCAGCGAGACCAGCATGCCCGGTCGCGGCCGCGTGGCGCCTTGCTCGCGCGCTTTCAGCGCGCCGTGGATAGCGGTGGCCTGGGCGCCGAATTCGGCCAGATGTACCGCGTGCAGCCGGCCATCGCGACGCAGCGGATGATCGGCGGCCGTGTGGCGGTGGCTTTGCGCGTGGATGTGCTCGGCATCCCAGACCAGCACGGTATCCAGCAGGCACATGGCTCCGGCGTGCGGAATCAGCGGGGCGAATTGATCACGTTCAAGCATCGGTGCGCTCCACATGCGGCGCCATCAGGATCGACAGGCAGAAATGGAAAGCCACGCCCAGGCTCACCGTCAGGCCGATGGCGCGCAGCACCGGAATGGACGAAAACGCCAGCATGCCGAACACCAGCAGCGCCGAGGCCACGCAAACCAGCGTGGCGTGCAGCGTGCGGCGCTGTTCGGCGGCATCACCAGTCTGGCGTTCGAAAAACAGCGCGTAATGCAGGCCCAAGCCAGCCGCCAGGATCAGCGCCACCAGGTGGAACAGGGAAATCTCGATGCCGACAGCGCGCTCCACCGCCAAGACCGCAAAAGTGGCCAGCGTCATCGGTGCCAGCACATGCCAGGCCCGGCGCAGGCTGCGCAAGGCGATGGTGATGGTCAGCACCAGCAGCAGCGTGGCCACCGCCAGTGCCTTGAGAATGCGCACGCGATAGGCGGCAATCAGCGATTCGGACGAGGCTTTAAGGTCCAGCAGGCGCACCTTGCCGCCGGTGTCTTTGGCCAGCGCCTGCAGAGCGGCGACATCGTGCACGCCCGACACGGTGGCAAGGCCGACCCAGCCGCGGCCCTCGCGTACCAGCATGGCGGTCAGACGCTGCGCCAGCGGCGAGCCGGCCAGCCTTGCCGGTGTCAATGGCGGCAGCTGGCGCGCGGTGGCGACATCGGCCAGGAACGGCTGGAACAGCCCGGCGCGGAACGGCATGCCGGCATCGGCCTGGGCCAGTGCATGCTTGAGTGTATCGGCATCGGGCAGACGCGCCTGGCGTGCGCGCTGCGTCCTGGCGCTGGGCAGGTAGCGCGAGGGCAGCTCCACCGCCTGCACCGCGCCGCGCTTTTGCAGTGCGTCGATGGTCGGCGTGATGCGCTCGGACAACTGCAGCACCCCTTCGGCGCTGTCGGCGTGCAGCAGCAGCAGATAACGCACGTCCGGTGCGCCCAGCGCCTGGCGCAGCCGCGCGTCGGTCGCCATCAGCTTGTGCGGCAGAGGCGTCAGCGCGGCCAGGTTGTTCTGCCAGAACGGCCCCGGCGCCAGCCACAGCGCTCCGATCACCGCGGCGCCCACCAGCACGGGGATGATCTTCGGCCGCGGCAGCGCATCGAAGCGTTGCCGCCAACGCGCCAGCGGCCGGCTGTCGGCAACATCGCGAAAGCGCTGCGGCAACACGTGGGGCAGCAGGTAGCGCGTGGAAAAGCCGGCTACCAGCAAACCGGCGATGGTAAATACCGCCAGTTGCTGCAGTCCCGGCACGCCCGAGGCGTAGAAGGCCAGATAGGCGATACAGGCCGAGGCGATGGCGGTCAGCAGCAGCGGCCACAGCGCGCGTACGCCGGCCAGCGCGTCGGCACCGGCGCGGCGATGGCTGAGCAGGCGGATCGGGTATTCCTGCGCCACCCCCAGCAGGGTGAAGCCAAACGCCAGCGTGATGCCGTGCACTTGCCCGAAACAGACCATCAACAAGGCCAGCCCGGCCAGCGCACCACTGGCCACCGGCAGCGCGCCCAGCAGCACCGCACGCGGGCTGCGGTAGGCCCAAAGCAGCAGCAATATGAAGCCGATGGTGGAGATACGCCCGAACCAGTCGGCCTCGGCGCGGGTGCGCGCATTGATCTTGACGCTGAAGTAGCCCGGGCCGCTCATCACCAGGTGCGCCTTGGCGTGATCGGGCAAGGCCTTGAAGGCGGCCTGGATGGCATCGATGGCCTGCTTTTGCGCCCCCGGATCGAACCCCGGCGCGCGCGTTTGCACCAGCAGAAGCGCCTCGCCGCGCTTGTCGAACCAGACGCCATCGCGTGTGTCCGGTGCGTTGGCAGGCGTCCAGCGCTGGGCGAGTTTCAGCATTTCCAGCGTCGGATCGCGTGGCAACCAGGTTTCCAGCATGGCGCCGGCCGGCGAGCCCAGGTCGGCCAGACGCTGCTGCAGTTGGTCGTGCAGGTAGGCGGCATCGAGCCGGTGCCTATCCAGTGTCGGTGACAGCAGGTAGCGATAAGGCAGCAGCTTGGGATCCAGGCTGTCCAGGTCGAAGCGGCCATTGATCACCTCGGTGAACTGCTTGTCGTGCTTTAACGCATCGCTCAGATCCTGGCTCAGGCCGGCCGCGGTATCGACATCGGCACCGGCGATGGCCAGCAGCAACAGACGCGAGCCGGGGCCATTGCCGATCTGGTCCATCAGCAACTGCTGGTCCGGCGTCGACGGCGGCGGCATGAAGCTGCGCAGGTCCGTGCTGACACGCAGACTGCGCGCCACGTACAGGCCGAGCAGAGCCAGAAGGCCCAGCCACACCAGCGCCAGGATCAGGCGCCGGCTAGTGTGCACGGCGGCACAGCCCCGTCAGTTGTGCACGATTGGGCTGCTTGGGCATTTTGGCCGCCAGCGGGCCGAGCAGGTCGATGGTGACGGTGCCGCCGGACTGGGCAATTTCCATGCAGTCCAGGGTGTCGCCGTGTCCATCCAGGCGGATGTGCGAAAGCCCTTTGGCCAGGCGCGCCGAGTCCGGGCGCAGGGTCAGCGTCCAGCTGTGCGCGGCATCGCCATCCAGGCGCGCACTGAAGCCTTTTTGCAGGCGCTGCGGGTTGCCCGAGAGCACCGCAACCAGGCTGTCCAGCAACGCTTTCAGCGGCGGCGCGCGATCGAGCGAGAAATGCCGTGTGCCATGGCCCTGGCGCGTCATCGCCACCTTGCCGTCGGCAATGACGGTGTGTTCCTTGTAGGGCGCGCTGACATCACGGCTCAGATGGTCGCCGCCCTGCCAGCTGAGCGTGCCCGAAACCACCAGCGCGCGGTCGAGCATGGCCGAGTACTTGGCCTCGGCGAATGGCGTCTGCGTGGGTGGGGCCTGCTTGAGCCCGGCAATCAGCGCGCTGGCCTGCGGCGACAGCCCCGCGGGTGCTGGATCAGGCGCGCGCGCCAGAGCCCAGGCCGGCATCAGCGCCAGCGTGCAGGCCATCAGCCTGGTGATCGTGCCAGAAATCATAGAAATTGAACCAGTTGTAGGGCGCGTTGCGTACCTGCGCTTCCAGTCGCTCGGCGTAGGCGTTGACGCACGCTTGCAGGGCCGCCTCGCGACGCTCGCGGGGAAACTCCACCGTATCGGCGAAGGGCTCGAAAGTCAGCTCGTAGCGATTGCCGCCGCGGTAGACGCCAAAGCACAACACCACGGGAATCTTCAGCGCGTTGGCCAGCAGCCACGGGCCGACCGGGAACGGTGCCGGATCGCCCAGGAACGGGGCGTGGCGCATCGGTTCATCCGGGCGGCCGCGATCGGCCAGCACCGCGATCATGTGGCCTTGCGAGGCCGCTTCGGCCAGCGCCAGCACCACCGAGGCCGGATCGCGCGCGCCGTCGATGACGCCGGCGGCCACATCCGGCGCCAGCGACTCCAGCAGTTCGGTCATGGCCGGCGTCTGCTGCTTGTTCAGCACCACCCGCAATGGCACATCGGGACGCCGCGAGGACAGCGTGCGCAGCGCTTCGAAACTGCCATGATGCGAGCCCAGCAGCAGCACGCCGCGGCCTTCACCGAGCTTGGCTTCGAGGGCTTCCAGGCCTTGCGCGCGTATCTCGAACGAGTCTTCGCCACGGGCCAGGAAAAACACGCGGTCGAGAATGGTCGAGGCAAAGCAGTGGATGTGCTTGAGCACGTGGCCGGCGTGCACCGGGTGTTTGCCGATGCGGCGCAGAAACGCGCGCGACGCGGCTCGCTCCGGACCACGGCGGATGAAAAAGTACAGCGTGATCGGATACAGGATCAGCCGCGCCAGGCCACGCCCGCCGTAAAGCGCAATGGTGCGGATCAGCCACAGGGCAAAGCGGCCGCCGCCTTCCGGACGCTGGCGCCAGTGCGCGCTCATGCCGGGTGCTCCAGCTGGCCGCGCGCCAGCAGCGTATCGCCGCGATGCACGGCAAAACGCACCCGCTGTGGATCGCGCCCGGCGCTCAGGGTGACCCGCGCCGATTGTGCCGGCAGCAACGGGGCGATGAACTTGGCATCGATCACGCGCGTCAGGGCTTTCTGGCGCCAGCTACGCAGCGCGCAGGCCACTTCGTCCAGAATCAGCACGCCGGGCACCAGCGGATGGCCGGGGAAGTGGCCGGGCAGGCAGGGATGCTCGGCGGCAATGGTGAAATCATGCGTGTACTCGTTCATGCCCACATGCCTCGCACCAGCGAAGGCCAGCAGGCGGCCAGATTGCGGGCAAATTCGGCCGGCCCCGGATGATGGATGTGCCGCAGACGCAGGCGGCGCACGCTGTATTCGCCCAGCATCGCCAGCACCGGCACCAGATAGCCTCCCAGGTGCGCGTACCAGACCATGGCCGGCGGCGGGGTCAGCTGCATCGGGCCGGTGCCCAGCCAGTAGGCGGCAAGCAGTAGTGTCTGCAGACCCAGCAGTACGGCCCAGAACACCGTGACCTGGCGTGCGTAGCGATGCACGCCGGGCAGGGCCAGGCGCGCCTCGCCCTCCATGCTGGCGATGATGCGTGCCACCAGCGGCTCGCGGCCAGCGCGCAAGGTGTGGCCAAACAGCCACGCCAGCGCCGCGTTGAAGGCCACCGGTACCGCATCGAGCAACCACGTTTGCTTGCCGTAGGCTACCGCCAGCGTGGCCAGCGCCGTCAGCAGCAGCCACAGCCCCCAGCCACGGCGTCCGGCGCGACCTTGCATGGCACAGGCGATGCCGGTCAGTAGCGCCGCCAGTCCGGCCACGGCCCATCCCGGCCGGTGCAGCAGGGCGGCGGCCAGGGCCAGTGGTGCATAGGTAAGCATCAGCGGGGCCGCGAGGGCTTGGATTGGGCGGGCGACGGGCATCGACACCATGTTCACAGGCAGTTGCGGCTGAATCTAGCATGCCTGCGGCACGCACACCGGCGCCGCGTATTGCTCAGCTGGTGCGGTGCTGCTCGATGTGCGCCGAAAGCGCACGCAGGCTGCCGAAAATGCGCTGATTGTCCGGGTTGTCCGAACGCAGCTGGAAGCCATAGCGCTTGGACACCGCCAGCGCGATCTCCAGCGCGTCGATCGAATCCAGGCCCAGATCGCCGCCGAACAGCGGCGCCTCCGGATCGATTTCCTCCGGTTTGACCTCTTCCAGGTTCAGGCTTTCGACAATGAGTTCGGCCAGTTCACGTTCGGCCGCGGTCTGCTCGGTCATGCTGCTATGCGCTCCCCGCATTGGCTGGTGGATCCCCCGGACCCAGCGGCCGCGGAGTGTAACATAGGGTGTTTTTCCCGCGGCCCAGCGGCCGTGATCAAACCAAGTGTCGAGGATACCGGATGAACCAAGCATGCCCGAGCCCCGGGGACAGCACATTGACCGCCGCGCCACGGGTGAGCTATGGCCACTCGCTGCCCACGGCGCTGGCCGCGTCGAACACGCTGGCCGCGTTCAGTTTCGACACGCAGCGTGCGGCGCCGGGTGATCCACGCCACTTGCGCGTGCCGCTGGGGGTGCTTGGCGCGCCGTACGGCGCCATCGAATACTGGCAGGTGGACGATAGCGTCGCCCACGGGCGGGAGGGTGAACTGGCCTGGGCCAGCGGTGGTGGCTGGCTGTTCGTGGCCATGGATGTGAACGAGGCCGATCATGGCGGCGTTGCCGGCGCATCCGAGCAGGCCTATGCCCAGCTGTGCGCCTTCCTGGCCCGGCATCCGGCCGGCCAGGTGCAGCGTCTGTGGAATTACCTGGGCCAGATCAACACGGGTGACGGCGATCGTGAGCGCTACAAGCGCTTCTGTGATGGCCGGGCGATAGGCATGGGCGACTTTTTCGCCGAGGGTTTCCCGGCAGCCACGGCAGTGGGTCATCACGCCGCAGAAGGCTGGCTGCAGGTGTATTGCCTGGCGGCGCTTAAGCCGGGTACGCGACTGGAAAATCCACGCCAGGTCGCCGCCTGGCAGTATCCGCGCCAATATGGGCCGACCCCGCCCAGTTTCGCCCGCGCCATGCGGCTGCCCGGCGGCGAGTTGGCCATCTCCGGCACCGCCTCGATCATCGGCCACGAGTCGCAGCACATCGGCCAGCTGGAGCCGCAGCTCGATGAGATCCTGGCCAATCTCGAGGCGCTGCTGACCCATGCCGGCAGCGCGGCGGGGTTCGACGAGCATTCGCCGCTGAAGGTGTATGTGCGTCACCCCGAACAGACCCAGGCCATCGACGAGTACCTGGCCCGGCATCTGCCGGAAACGCCGCGGCTACTGCTGCACGGCGACATCTGTCGCGCCGAACTGCTGGTGGAGATAGACGGCTGGCGTTACTGAGGCTGACGGCGGCCCGAGCCTGGTCCGGTCGCCGTCTACGCGGGGGCGTTATTTGCTGTCGCTTTTCACGGGACGTTTCCAGCCGCTGAGGCTGCGTTGGCGCGCCCGGGCCACAGTCAGCTGGCCGTCCGGCGCATCACTGGTCAATACCGAGCCGGCGCCCACCGTGGCCTGCACGCCCACGCGCAGTGGCGCGACCAGGGCGCTATTGGAGCCGATGAAGGCGCCATCGCCAATCTCGGTGCGGAACTTGTTTACGCCGTCGTAATTGCAGGTGATGGTGCCAGCACCGATGTTGACGCCAGCGCCGACCTCGGCGTCACCCAGGTAGGTCAGGTGGTTGGCCTTGCTGTCCGGTCCCAGCCGCGTTTTTTTGATCTCGACGAAATTGCCCACGCGCGTGCCTTTGGCCAGCACGGTGCCTGGACGCAGGCGCGCGAATGGGCCCAACTGGCAGGCCCCTTCGGTGATCACGCCTTCCAGATCGCAATGCGCATGCACTTGCGTGCCGGCGGCCAGGGTCACATCGCGCAGGCGGCAAAATGGGCCGATGCGCACGCCGTCGCCAAGCACCACGCGCCCTTCCAGCACCACGTCGACATCGATGTCGACATCACGTCCGACCTCTACCGTGCCGCGCTGGTCGAAACGCGCCGGATCAGTCAGGCGCACGCCGGCCGTGGCCAGCGCACGGGCGCAGCGTTCGCGAAAATAGCCTTCCAATTGCGCCAGCTGCCAGGGATCGTTGGCACCGGCCGCTTCGCGGGGGTCGTCCAGCACCACACAGGCGGCGGCTTCGCCATCGCCCGCAGCCATGGCGAAGACGTCGGTCAGGTAATACTCGCCTTGCACATTCTCGCAGCTGAGCGCATCGCACCACTGGCGCAGGCGGCCGGCGCTGGCGGCGATGATGCCGGTATTGGTCAGCGTGATGGCGCGCTGCTCGGTGTCGGCGTCCTTTTCCTCGACGATGGCACGCACGCGACCCAGGCCATCGCGCAGCACGCGGCCGTAGCCGGCTGGGTTGGACTGCTCGGCGGCCAGCACCGCCAGCGGCGCGTCAGGTTCGATCAGTGCGCGCAGGCTGGCGGCGCGCACCAGCGGCACATCGCCATACAGCACCAGTACGCGCGCGCCATCCGGAACGTCGCGCATGGCCAGCTGCACCGCGTGGCCAGTGCCCAGACGCTGGGCCTGGGCCACCCAGTTAAGCCCGGCATCGGCAAAGACAGCCTGCACATCCTCACCGCGAAAGCCGTGCACCACATGGATGGCCGCAGGCTCCAGCTCACGCGCCGTGTCGATCACGTGCGCCAGCATGGGTCGCTGCGCCAGCGGTGCCAGCACCTTGGCCTTGGAGGATTTCATGCGCGTGCCCTCGCCGGCGGCGAGAACGATGACGTGCAGTGGAGCCATGGTCATCCCTGTGAAATGTTCGAAAACCTTGATTCTAGCGCGCGCACAGCGGTGCTGTCGGGCGTGTGGCGGTCAGGCCGCGCGCTCGAACAGCGGCGGGCGGGCACGTCCGGAAAGCGGTCCCTGCAGCGTCGGATCGGCTTGGGCGGCGCGCAGTACGATGGCATCGGCCAACGCTTCCAGCAGCTCGACGTGGGCACCCAGGCGCTGGCGCAGGGCGACATCGTCCAGTGTGTCGTGCAGACCGCGGTTGAGCTCGGCAAACCACGGCAGCTCACGCTGGTCGAGCATGGCGCGCGGATTGGCCGGGTCGCTGACCGCGTGCCAGCGCTTGAACAGTGCTTGCATGCGCGCGTTCAGCGCTTGCGCCTGCTCCAGTTGCGGCCGCACCGCACCCAGGAAGCCGATGTCTGTCAGGCGGTTCTGGAACACCAGCTGGCACAGCACGCCCCAGTAGTAGGCATAATCCCAGATCACCTTGATCGGCAGTACCTCGGGGTTGCCGAGCAAGCCGTACTGGCCCTGATACAGGCTTAGGGTGTTGCTGTGGAAGGAGGCCAGCAGCTGCTCGTACAGATGCGTGTATGGCGCCAGGTGACGACCGGCCCGATCGTGGCCGACCAGTGCGGCGATGTAGGTGTTGTTGATGGCGATGAAATCGCCACCCGGCGAATAGAACGGGTCCAGGAAGCTGCCAGCCTCGCCGGTCAGGGCCCAGCGGTCGGCCGAGAAGTGCTGCGCGCAGCCGTGCGAGTAGCGGCGCAGGAAGGCGAAATCCAGCAGCGTGTCGCGGCGCTTGGCCACTTCGCGCGCCACCGCCGGCTGGCGCTGGGTCAGCCAGTCCAGCGCGCCGTCGAAGCTGCGCATGGCCTGAAACGAGTGCATTGACGAATCGGCGACGATGCCCACCGAGTGCGCGCCGGAGGCCAGCGGAATCAGCCAGGTCCAGTAGCCGGGGCCGACCATGTGGTTGGTCGAGCGCCAGCGCTCGGGTGGCGAGCAGCGGTTGAGCCAGTCGCGGTCGTTGCACCAGCCGTCGATTTCCAGCCGCTCGTCCAGGCGGAACCACACGGCGTGGGCGGCGTGATGGTTGTCGCGTGTCAGCTCGAAACGGCGCCGCAGCAAGCCCGCGCGGCCGGAGGCATCCAGCAGCCAGCGCGCCTGGGCGTTGTGTTCGCCATCGTCCTGGCGCCAGCGCACCTGGTGCGGCGCATCGCCTTCGCCCACGCTCAGGCCGTCGATGCTGGCGCCATGGCGAAAATCGATGCCGCGCCGGCGGGCTTCTTCGCCCAGGTGGTTTTCGAAGATGCCACGGTCGATCTGGTAGCTGGGCGTGGGTAGCACGCGGCTGACGCCCAGTTCGGTGACGTTCTCGAGATCGGCACGGCCGTCGGAGAAGAAAAAGCGGAAGCCGAACTTGCGGATGTGCGCCGATTCCAAGTGCTCGCCAAGGCCGAGCGTCTGCGCAAAATAGTGCGCGGCGATTTCCACGGTGGATTCGCCGACCTTGTGCGCGGCCGCCGGCAGCGGGTGCGGGCGCCGTTCCAGCACCAGAATGTCCAGATCCGGATACTCGCCTTTCAGGTGCAGGGCCAGCGTCAGGCCGGCCAGGCCACCGCCCAGAATGACTGCATCGTGTGTCTGCGTCATCACACCCTCCCGAGTGTCGTTGTCGCCGCCGCATGATGGTCGTCTCCCTCGACCCATGCATGGTTGCTCGATTGTGCGGTGTCAGGTGGCCGGCGTCATCCGCGACGCGCGAACACGCAACACGATGGCTCAGGCGCGGGCGTGTGCCTCGGCCTCGTCCGTGGTGCTTCCGGTATCCTTGCCCGGATCGATCAGCAGCGGCTTCTCGCGGCGTACGCGGCGGTAGTTGTCCAGCAGAAAACCGGCGCCGACGATCTTGCCGATGACATGGAACGTGATGCGCAGAAAATCCGGCACCGGCTTGAAGTGACTGACGCGGAACTGGCGCGGGCCGTCCACCTGGGTGTGCTCGTAGCGCGACTCGATCGGCACCGAGGCTACACGCACGCCGCACTGCCAGGCCGCCTCGATCAGAATCTCGCTCTCGAACACAAAGCCCTGCGTTTGGATGCCGTGCAGTTCCAGCACTGCCTTGGGGTAATAGCGTTGGCCGCTCTGGGTGTCGATCAGGCGCTGCCCGCAGGCCCAGGAAATACCCCAGTCGGCGAAATTGTTGGCGCGGCGGCGGTAGTTGGGCTGCTTGTGACGGTTGATCAGACGCGCGCCGGTGACGATGTGGTTGGGATAGCGTCGCGCCACGGCCAGGATGCGCGGCACGTCGGCGGCAATGTGCTGGCCATCGCCATCCATGGTCAGCGCCGCCTGGTAGCCGCGCTCGAGAGCTTCGCGAAAGCCGGTGCGCAAGGCTTCGCCCTTGCCGCTGCGCTGGGCATGCTGGATCAGCGTCACGCCACGTTCGCGCACCATCTCGGGGGTGCCGTCATCGGAGCCGTCATCGACCACGATGATGGGCAGGCCCAGCGGCTTGAGCGAATCGAGCAACGGACCGATGGCCTTGGCCTCGTTCAGGCACGGAATCAGGATGCAGCAGTAGTCGGGCTCGGTGTTCAAGGGGCCACCTCCATGGCGATGTGCAGACCCAGCGCCGGGGCCGCAGGCATTTCCAGCGTGTGCGAGCCCGAATCGGCCAGCGCTTCCAGCAACGGCGCGGCACCGGCCGAGAGGTTGCGCTCGGCCAGCCAGCGCAGGAACGGTGCCTGTGCGCTGCTGACGGCCTGTGCCGGGCCGGTACGCACATCCAGGCGAGCCAGACTGCGCTCGCTTTGAGCCGGTGCCAGCACCAGTGCGCAGCCGAACGGTGCGCGGCTGTCGATCATCTCGCCCAGCGGCCCTTCGCCGGGCACATCGTAGCTGACCAGCAGCACCGGTTGCCCACCACTGAGCACTTCGCCGATCGCTTCCAGCAGGCCGGCGCCGAAGCTGTGGCGCCATGCGCATAGCGCGTCGGAGGCGGCATGGCAGCCGGTGGCGATGGTCCAATAGCCGGCAGCGGCGTTGTGCACCGAGTTGTGAAAGCGCGTCGGCGACAGCTCGCGTGGTGCCTCGGCCAGCGTGGCGCACATGTAGTCGAGGATGCCACTGTCGCCGTGCGCGGAGCTGAAAAGGCACGGTAGCGTGGACGCATCACGCTCGCTCATGGCCACTGCCTGTGCGCCGGCCTCCACCGCCAGGCGCACACTGATCGGCGCGCGGCGGCGCTCGCCCGGCGCCAATAGCGCGGCGGCCGGCTTGCCGGCACATTCATCGTCGCTGGGTTCGGCGCGTGTTTCGGCCATACGCGCGCGCAGCGATGGCCAGTCGGCGGCGCCTTGCGCCCATACGCCGATGCCTTCAATCCAGATCGGAGCCAGGGTGCTCATGCGCCCGCCCCCCGTGCATGGGCGAAGGCCAGGCAGGCGTTGTTGCCACCAAAGCCGAAGGAATTGCTCAGCGCCACGTGCACCGGGCGGTGTTCGGCTTGCAGCGCCAAGTGGCTGGCGCAGACCGGCTCGGGTTCATCGCAGCCCAAGTTGCCGGGAATCAGGCCGTGTTCGATCGCGGTCAGTGCCACCACCGCTTCGACGATGCCGGCCGCGCCCAGTGTGTGGCCGGTGTAGCCCTTGGTCGAACTGGCGCGGGTGCGGGTGCTGAAGGTACGTGCCAGGAGCGCCGCTTCCACCTCGTCGTTCTTCGGGGTCGCGGTGCCGTGCAGGTTGATGTAGTCCACCGCCTTGGCATCCAGTCCGGCGCGGGCCAGCGCATCGCGCAGGGCCAGTTCCGCGCCCAGGCCTTGCGGGTGCGGCGTGGACATGTGATGCGCGTCGCTGGCTTCGCCATAGCCGACCAGCCTAGGCGCATCCGGCGCCGCGTCGGTGCGTTCGAGCAGGGCAAAGCCGGCGGCCTCGCCCAGCGAGAGCCCGTCGCGCGAGGCATCGAACGGACGCGCCGGCCGTTTGGAGACCAGCTCCAGCGAATTGAAGCCGAACAGCACGCTGTCGCACAGCGTATCGGCGCCGCCGACCACGGCCGCGTCGATCACGCCCAGCGCCAGCATGCGCGACGCCATGGCAAACACCTTGGCGCTGGACGAGCAGGCCGTGGAGACGGTCAATGCAGGGCCTTGCAGGTCCAGGTATTCGGCGGTGAAAGCGCTCAGCGAGTGCAGCGAGTGGATGCCGGGACGACGCAGCGCTGCGGGCAGGCGGCCATCCTCGAGCTGACGATAGCCGGCCTCGGTGGCCTCGATGGAGCCGGTGGAGGTGCCCATGAACACGCCGATGCGCTCGCGCCCGTAGCGCTCACGCGCGGCGCGCACGCGCTCGATAAAGCCATCCGCTTGCAGGCCCATGTGCACCAGGCGGTTGTTGCGGCAGTCCCAGTGCGCCATGTCCTCTGGCAGGGCGTGCGCCTCGATGCCGGGCACGCGACCGATCCAGCACGCCAGCGGCGCGCTGCTGATGTCGTTTTCGCGCAGTCCGCCACGGCCTTCGGCCAGTGCCCGGGCGTGCCCCTGACGTCCGTTTCCCAGCGCCGACACGGCGGTGTAGGCACTCACCGCCAGCGGCGTCATCACTCGTGTATTCATCAACGGCAGCCTAGCCCAGCGTCTGCGGCCTTGCCTAGCCTGCATCGGCGCTGCTTGCCGGGTTGGGTTCAGCTGCGCTGTGGCAAGCGTTGCGCTGCCGGCGAGGGCATCGCAGACTGCGCGCTTTCCCTGCCCGGTGTGGCCTTAATGTCCGATCCGCTCCGCCCGGTTCGCCGTGGCCCCTGGCGATATCTGCGCGATGCCGACGTGCTGCATGCACTGGCCGTGGTGATGGTGGCGCTGGCCGCCAGCGGCGGTCTGGTATGGCTGGGCTATATCGTGCACGTGTGGCAGCTGGCCGCGCGCAGCCGCCTGCGGCCCAGCCGTGCCGGCGTGGTGCTGGTGTTCGGTCGGCGCCTGGTCGACGATCGTCCGGAGGCCGATTACCGTCAGCGCCTGCGCCGATGCCTGCGTCTGATGCGGGCGGGCACGGCCGTGCGCGTCCTGTTGCTGGGTGGCGCCAGTGGTGGGCGGATCAGCGAGGCACAGGCCGGTGCCGACTGGCTGCGCGCCAACCAGGCCCCGGCGGCAGTGCCAGTGACGCTGGAGCAGGCTTCGATCGATTCGCTGGAGAATCTGCGCCACGCGCGTTCGCTGCTCGGTGAGCCATTGCCCCCGGTGCAGTTGGTGACCAGTCGTTATCACCTGGCGCGGTGCCGTCATCTGGCGCGCCGGCTGGGTTTCCAGTGCCAGTTGATCGCCGCCGAACCGCGGCTTCCGCGTACGCTGCGCTATGCCCGGCGCATCGTGCTTGAAGCCGGCTACCTGATGTGGATCGACCTGGGCCTGCGCTGGGCGCATTTGATCGGCCACCGCCGCATGGCCGAGCGCATTACGTGAGGGCGATCGGTCAGCCGGCGCATTGCTCAGGCAGGGCGTGCTGGGCGGTGTTGCCTTAGGGCCCGATATCCGGACGAGGGGCCCGGCCACCAGTGGCTGGCAGATGCCGGCACTCTGAGGTGACATGGAGGCCGCGCTGTATCGGTACACTCTTAGCGCGTCGGTACATCCATGACGACCGCCATGCGGTACGCTTTGACCAGGCTTCCCACGAGCACCATGAAATATGGGCCGCCGTTCATCCACGAGAACTACCTGAGCTGGGTCAACAATCGGGTCAACGACACGCGGCGCGACATGAGCAACCTCGCCCGCGGCAGCTGACTGCCGACACCCGGCGCGGACATTGTCATGAGCCATACCGATCACGCCAAGACCGCCGAACACTTCATGCGCCAGTTGCAGGATCGCCTGTGCGATGCGCTGGCCGACATCGACGGCGAAGCCAGCTTCGTCGAGGATGCCTGGACGCGTGAGGGCGGCGGTGGTGGTCGCACCCGCGTGTTGCGCGATGGTGGTGTGTTCGAGCAGGGCGGGGTGAATTTCTCGCTGGTGCATGGCGACCGGCTGCCGCCCAGCGCCACCGCGCATCGCCCGCAGCTGGCCGGCGGAAGTTTCGTCGCCACCGGCGTGTCGCTGGTGATGCACCCGCGCAATCCTTACGTGCCGACCACGCACATGAACGTGCGTTACTTCGAGGCGCGCAAGGAAGGCGTCGAGCCGTTGTGGTGGTTCGGTGGCGGTTTCGACCTGACCCCGTTCTATCCGTTCGACGAGGACGTGACGCACTGGCACCAGGTGGCGCGCGACGTGTGCACGCCCTACGGCCACGATGTGTACGAGCGCTACAAGCGCTGGTGCGATGAGTATTTCTATCTCAAGCACCGTGACGAGACGCGTGGCATCGGCGGGCTGTTCTTCGACGATCTGGACGAAGGCGGATTCGACCGCTGCTTTGCCTTCACCCGCGACGTTGGCCAGGGTTTCCTGGATGCATACCTGCCGATTGTCGAGCGGCGTATGCACACGCCGTGGGAAGAGCGTGAGCGTCAGTTCCAGCTGTACCGGCGCGGGCGCTATGTGGAGTTCAACCTGGTCTACGACCGCGGCACGCTGTTCGGCCTGCAATCGGGCGGGCGTACCGAGTCGATCCTGATGAGCCTGCCGCCGCTGGTGCGCTTTGAGTACGCCTACACGCCCGAGCCGGGCAGCGCCGAGGCAGCGCTGGCCGATTACCTGAAGCCGCGCGACTGGCTGTAGCCACCGCGCGGCCCGCTTGGCGGGCGTGCCTCAAAGGCAACGGCCCCGGGCACGGGTCTGCGCCGGGGGCCTTGTCGCTTACTTGCTGCTGTGCTGCATCATCTTCACGCGCTTGGCGCGGAAGGCGCTGTCGCGCGACCACGCCGGGAACACGTGCTTGTCCGACAGCGTGTGGCCGACGTCGTAAAGCGCCTGCACATCCTCGATGATGCCGCCGAGCTTCCAGCTGTCCGAATACTCGTCGGCCGGGGTGTGATAGCGATGTGCGGTGTAGTCGGCGCTGGCGGCGCGCCCGGCCTTCATGCCGCCCTCGAGCAGATCCTCGCCGCTTTCCACGTCCAGTGCCGGCACGCCGGCCTTGGCGAAACTGAAATGGTCGGAGCGGAAGTAGAAGCCTTTCTCCGGTGAATCCTCGCCCGAAAGATGCCGGTTCTGCATGGCCACGGCCGCTTTCAGGTAGTCATCCAGTTGCGACTGGCCCAGGCCGACCACGGTAATGTTGTGCGCACGCCCGATCGGCGCCAGCGCATCCATGTTGATGTCGGCCACGGTCTTGTCCAGCGCGAATACCGGATGGGCGGCGTAGTACTTGGAGCCGAGCAGACCCGATTCCTCCAATGTCACCGCGGCAAACAGCACGCTGCGCTTGGGCGCGGGTTTTTGCGCGGCGAACTTGCCGGCCAGCTCCAGCAACGCGGCCACGCCGGTACCGTTGTCGACGGCGCCGTTGTAGATCTGGTCGCCTTGCAATGACGGGTCGGTACCCAGGTGGTCCCAGTGCGCGCTGTAGATCACCGCCTCATCCGGATACTGGCTGCCGGGCACCTTGGCCAACACGTTATGCGACTGGAAATGGCCGATGCGGCTGTCCAGGGTGATCGAGGCGGTGGCATCGAGCTGCACCGGCTTGAAGCCGCGCCGGCCGGCCGCCTTGGCCAACTGGTCGAAGCTCTTGCCGGCCGCCTTGAACAAGGCGCGCGCGGCATCGCCGGTCAGCCAGCCGGCCACGGGCAGGCGCGGTGCCGGATCTTCGCTGGATGGCAGGTCGAATTGCGGGCCGGACCAGCTGTTCTTGACCACGCTCCAGGGATACCCGGCGGCGCCGGTGGCGTGCACGATCAGGCAAGCGGCCGCACCCTGGCGGGCCGCTTCCTCGTACTTGTAGGTCCAGCGCCCGTAGTAGGTCATGGTGCGGCCCTTGAACAGCTTCGGGTTGCCGCTGGCATAGCCGGGGTCGTTGACCAGCACGACCACCGTCTTGCCCTTCACGTCCACGCCCTTGTAGTCGTTCCAGTGCTGCGCCGGATCGTCGATGCCGTAACCGACAAAGACCACGTCGGATTTGTCCAGGCTGACCTTGGGCTTGCCCTGCAGCGTGGCCACGATCATATCCTTGCGATAGGCGAAGGGCAGGTTCTGCTGGCCGGCGTGCATGTCCAGGGTGACATCGGTATTGGTCAGCTCGGTGGACACCACCGGCACCGCCTGCAACCACTGGCCGTGATTGCCCGGCTGAAGACCCATGCGCTTGAACTGGGCAATCAGATAGTTGGTGGTCAGCGTGGCGCCGGGGCTGCCGGGCTTGCGTCCGCCAAAGGCATCCGAGCCCAGCACTTTTACGTCTGTGACAAAGTCATCAGCGGTGATATCGGGCGAGAAGTGATGACGGTCGGCCATCTTCACCACCTCGGGCAGCGCCTGACTTGAGGGTGCTGCCGGCGCGCCAGCGGTGCTCGCCGGTGCGCTTGCACTCTGGCTGGAGCCGGCATGACTCGGCGCAGTGGCGGATGGGTTGGAAGAATCGCTGCCTGACGAGCAGGCGGTCAGGAAGCCGGCAGCGGCCAGCGCACACAAAATCTGCTTCACTCGCATTACTTCATCACTCCCCGGTATGACCTTGGAAACCGTGGTGCCCGCCGCGGTTCTAGCCTTCTGGGGCGTCGCCGTCGACAGCTGCATGCCGGCGCCTTGGCGACCGGACACCGATGCCCCCTTGCATCGGTGTCCTGACGTGTATCACAGCCGGCCGCATGCCGGCAAAGAGTGGGCGCTTATGGGCGAGCGCCGTCGAAGGTGTGCGCCTTGGCACCGACGATGGTGCCCACGTGCGCGGTGTTGCTTACATACAGATCAACCGGGCGCTTGAAGTCGAGCGTGCCGTGCACGGTGGCGTCGGGACCGATGACAACCCGCGGCGTGTGGTCGTTGTGGCCACTGTGGAACCAGCCCGAGTGCGACTCGTTGACCAGGATGCCACCTTCCACCTGTGACCCGGCGCCGACGGTGATGTCGCCGGCGGTGGTCTCCAGGCCACCGCCGACATGGGCGTGGTCAAGCTTGATGGTGCCGTTGACGTTGGACACGTGGCCGGCCACTTCAGCTTGCGGCGCCAGGTCGATGCTGCCGTTGACGGTGCTGACGTCATCGCGCACCTGCGCCTTGCGCTCGAGGGTGATATCGCCATTGACCGCCTTCACCCCTCGGGCGTGGGCGTCGTGTTCCAGCGTGATGCTGCCATTGACGGTGTGGGCCTGGCCGGCTTGCGCCGAGGCGCCGATGTTGACGCTGCCGTTGACCGAGCTCAAATCACCGGCCTGCTGATGCGCAGATACATCGATGCCGCCGTTTAGCTTGCTGATGTCCGACTGCGGCGAGGCCATGGCGGCCATGGTGGGCAGGGCCAGCATCAGGGCGACGGTGAGGGTAAGCGGGCGAAACATGCGGCGCATGGGAATCTCCTTGCGGCTGACAGGTTTGGGATAATGAAGTAGGTGCTTGGATGCGCTGGCCTGGGGCAGGGTTTAGATGCCTGCGGCGAAATCGCGCCCGGCGCCGTCCTGCTGCCCCAACGTTGACGCTTGCCGCGCCAGCTCCCACCATTTGCAGTGACCTGATTTCCCTCCACTTACATTGGATCCCCATGCATAAGCTCGTCATGATTCGCCACGGCCAGTCGCTGTGGAACCAGGAAAACCGTTTCACCGGCTGGGCCGACGTCGACCTTACCGAGCAGGGTGTGGCCGAAGCCAAGGAAGCGGGCAAGCTGCTCAAGGACGAAGGCTTGAGCTTCGATGTGGCGCACACCTCGGTGCTCAAGCGTGCCGTGCGCACGTTGTGGCATGTGCAGGACGAAATGGACCTGATGTGGTTGCCGGTGCAGACGCATTGGCGCCTGAACGAGCGCCACTACGGTGCGCTGACCGGCCTCAACAAGGCCGAGACGGCAGCCAAGTATGGCGACGAGCAGGTACACATCTGGCGCCGCAGCTATGACACGCCACCGCCGGCGCTGGAGCCGGGCGACAACGAGGCCGCCCACGACCCGCGCTACGCCGCGCTGGACCCCTCGGTGCTGCCGCTGACCGAGTGCCTGAAGGACACCGTGGCGCGCGTGCTGCCATACTGGCACGAGACGCTGGCGCCGGCCATCCGCTCCGGCCAGCGCGTGCTGGTTTCGGCGCACGGCAACTCCATGCGCGCGCTGGTCAAGTACCTGGATGACATTTCCGACGATGACATCGCCGGCGTGAATATCCCCAACGGCATTCCGCTGGTGTACGAGTTCGACGCCGACATGAATCCGCTGCGCCGCTACTACCTGGGTGACCAGGAGGCGCTGAAGGCGAAGATGGAAGCGGTTGCCAACCAGGGCAAGTCCAAGGGCTGAGGCTGGCCTTTGGGCAGAGGCATCGGCCGGCGTCGCGCCGGTCGATGCATGACGCCTGTCAGCGGCCAGTAAGCGGCCGGTGTGCCATGCTGGCCGCCCTGATCTTTCGCCGGATATCTTTTCGATGTCGCCGCATCTGCTTGTTCCCCTGATTGCCGTGCCGTTGATCGTGCTGCTGCTGGCGCGGCGCCTGCGTCGCTTCTTCGGTCGTCAGCCGATTCGCACCCGGCGTATGCGTGCACGCATCATCGTGATCGTGGCGCTGGTGGTGCTGTTTGGCAGCAGCGCGCTGGCTCATCCGCCGGTGCTCGAAGGCTTGGTCGGCGGACTGCTGGCCGGGCTGGCGCTGGCGCTGGTGGGTCTCAAGCTGACGCGCTTTGAGGTCGGTCAGGGCGGCACCGACTGCTATATACCCAATGCCTGGATCGGCGGATTGTTGAGCGCCGTGGTGCTGGGACGAATTGCCTACCGGCTGGTCGAGCTGGCGCCGGCGATGGATCAGGCGCAAAGCCAGCAGCAGGCCATGCGCCAGATCACGCACACGCCGATGACCATGGCCGCCTTCGGCCTGATCTTTGGCTATTACATCGCCTACTACGGCGGCTTGCTGATCCATCACCGCCGGCTGAAAGCGCAGTGGCAGGCGCCGTGAAGTGCGTCTTACAGCGCGTCGGCGTCCAGTTCGCCGGTACGGATGCGTATCACCTGTTCCAGCGCGCTGACAAAAATCTTGCCGTCGCCAATCTTGCCGGTGCTGGCCGACTGCTGGATGGCTTCGACCACGCGTTCTAGCTGATCGTCGGCCACAGCTACTTCCAGCTTGATCTTGGGCAGGAAATCGACCACGTATTCGGCACCGCGATAGAGCTCGGTATGACCCTTCTGGCGGCCGAACCCCTTGACCTCGGTCACCGTGATGCCCTGTACGCCGGCATCGGCCAACGCTTCGCGCACGTCGTCGAGCTTGAACGGCTTGATGATCGCCACAACCAGTTTCATATGCACCTCGAAAATATGCCCTGCGCGAAGGCCCGGCGTTGTAGCAGCCGATGGCCATCCAGGGCAAGGGCGGGTGCCGCATCGGCTATGCTTTCACGTGTAGGCCAATGCCTACAGAATTTTGTGGCCGGGGCCGCTGGCGGCTCGTTCGGCCGGTGTTTAAAGTCTTTCATCTATTCGGGGTGCAGTCATGATCGACGCGCAAGGAATCGACCAACTCGCGCAACGCCTTTCGTCTCTGGTGCCGCCCGGTCTCTCGCAGGCCCGTGCGGATCTTCAGGACAATTTCCGTGACGTGCTGGCGCAGGGTTTGCGCAAGCTCGATCTGGTCACCCGTGAAGAGTTCGAGGTACAGCGCCAGGTGCTGGCGCGTACCCGCGAGCGGCTGGAACAGCTGGAGGCCCGCGTGGCCGAGCTGGAAGCCGGCCTAAAAACCGGTAACTGACCGCTCGCCACCGCTCCCGGGAGGCTGCCCCCGACCCGTCACCTCACCCCGAGTCAAGGTCGGGGGCGGTTTTTTCAAGGCCGGGGCCGACCGATCAAGGGAGTTGTGTGACATGGAGCTTGGCCGCGGCACGCGCAGGCACTGCCAGCACGTCGGGTGGTCCCGGTGAGTTTGTCGATTGTGCTCAGCCGCTCGCAGGAGGGTGTGGCGGCACCGCAGGTCATGGTCGAGGTGCATCTGTCCGGTGGCCTGCCGGGAACGTCCATTGTCGGCCTGCCCGAGGCCGCCGTGCGCGAGGCGCGTGATCGGGTGCGTGTGGCCATTCAGAACACGGCCTTTGAGTATCCCAACCGTCGCGTCACGGTGAACCTGGCTCCGGCCGATCTGCCCAAGGATGGCGGGCGCTTCGATCTGGCCATCGCGCTGGGCATTCTGGCCGCCAGCGGGCAGGTCTCGCGCGAGCGATTGCACGATTGCGAAGTCTTCGGCGAGCTGGCGTTATCGGGCGAGCTGCGGGGCGTGCAGGGCATTCTGCCGGCGCTGCTTAAGGCGCGAGATCGCGGCCGCCGTGTGATCATTCCCCGCGCCAACGCCGCCGAGGCGGCGTTGCTGGAGGAGGCCGATATCTGCGTCGCCGATACGCTGGCCGAAGTCACCGCGTGGCTGAGCGGTCAGGGTGAACTGGCGCGACCGGAATCGCGAATTGATGCGGCGCAGGTGCCGGTGCCTGATCTCATCGAGGTGCGCGGGCAGCAGCAAGCACGTCGCGCGCTGGAAATTGCCGCCACCGGTGGTCATCACCTTCTGATGCATGGTCCGCCGGGTACCGGCAAGACCATGCTGGCCGAGCGTTTGCCGGGGATATTGCCGGCGATGGGCGAATCCGAGGCGCTGGAGGCCTGCGCGGTGCGCTCGGTGGCTGGCGAGCCGGTCGATCCTGCGCGCTGGCGCCATCGGCCGTTCCGAGCGCCACACCACACCGCGTCCGCGGTCGCGCTGGTCGGTGGTGGCTCGCGTCCGCAACCGGGTGAAATATCGTTGGCGCACAACGGTGTACTGTTCCTCGATGAGCTGCCGGAATTTGACCGGCACGTGCTGGAGGTACTGCGCGAACCGTTGGAATCAGGACGCATCGTGATCTCCCGCGCGGCACGTCGCGCCGAGTTTCCCGCGCAGTTCCAGCTGGTGGCGGCGATGAACCCGTGTCCCTGTGGGCACGCCGGTGATCCGGATGGCAGTTGTCGCTGTACACCGGACCAGATTGCCCGCTATCGCGCGCGCATATCCGGGCCCTTGCTCGATCGCATCGACCTCAACGTGGCGGTGCGCCGCGTGCCGCTGGCCGAGTTGACCCGGGCCGAAGCCGATGGCGAGCCCAGTGCGCAGGTGCGCCAGCGCGTGGTGGCAGCCCAGCATCAGGCCCTGTCGCGATCAGGGCGCGTCAATGCGCAGCTGTCCGGGCGCGAGCTGGAACGCGACTGCGCGCTGGGGCCGCCGGAGCGGCGCTGGCTGGAGCAGACACTGGACAAGCTCAAGCTCTCGGCGCGTGCCTATCACCGCGTGCTGCGGGTGGCCCGCACCATCGCCGATCTGGACGGCGCGCCCGGTTGCGTGGAGCGCGAGCATCTGGCCGAAGCGCTTCAGCTGCGGCGCTCTCCGTAGCCCAACTTGGCCAAAATGAAGAAAATGTGACCATTTGGTCCGATTTCGCGAACACTGTGTGCAGGCTCAGTCGCCCCTATGCGACTTCCGTCGAGGTTGACCGAATCCTACGTCCGGCTCGATAATTGAACCGTCGAGTACGCTAATGGCTCGGCCTCCGGCCTCCCCGGTATCGGAAAATCCCCCCTCCCCCGCTCCGATACCGGGGACTGGCTTTTCTCCCCGACGTTTTCCGTGGTCGTCCTGCGATGGGACGAGACGACGCTTGGCAACGTGCGCATGCGCGGTACCATCGGATCAGAATGCAGCTGCACGTGCTTTGGGGACACTCTTGGATCTTGCTCTGACTCTGGCCCTGATGCTGGCCGTCGGTTTTGTGGCGCAATGGCTGGCCTGGCGCGTGAAGCTGCCGGCAATCCTATTCCTGCTGCTGGCCGGGCTGGTGATGGGGCCTCTTACCGGCTGGATTCATCCTGACCGAATTTTCGGGCCCACCCTGTTTCCGATGGTTTCATTGGCGGTGGCGCTGATCCTGTTCGAAGGTTCCATGACACTGCGCCTGGGGGAGTTGCGGGGTATCGGGCGGGCCGTACGCGGTCTGGTCAGCTACGGTGCGGTCGCCGCCATGTTGCTGCTGGCCGCGGCGGTGCACTGGATCGCCGGTCTGGAATGGGAGCTGGCCTTGCTATTCGGCGCGCTCACCTGCGTGACCGGACCGACGGTAATCACACCGATGCTGCGCACGCTGCGTCCCAACGCCAAGATCGCCAATGCGCTGCGCTGGGAGGGCATCGTCATCGATCCACTGGGCGCATTGTTCGCGGTGCTGGTGTTCGAGGCCATCCTTTCGCGCGAGCAGGGCCACTCACTGGGTGTATTTGCACTCACCGTGCTGTGCGGTATCGCCATCGGCTGTGTCGGCGCGTGGCTGTTGGCGTTCGTCCTGCGCCGCCATTTGATTCCCGAATATCTGCAGAACTTCGGCGCCATGGCGGTGGTGCTGGGCGCCTTCACCAGCTCCAACGCGCTGACCCATGAGTCGGGTCTGCTGGCTGTGACCATCATGGGCATTGTCATCGGCAATCTGCGTGGCGTCCATATCGATGACATCATGGACTTCAAGGAGAACCTGTCCACGCTACTGGTGTCGGTGCTGTTCATCGTGCTGGCCGCGCGCCTGTCATGGCCGTTGCCGGATGGCACCTTGCTGACTGGCATATGGGTGTTCCTGGCGGCGCAGTTTGTCGCGCGCCCCCTGTCGGTACTGGTGGCCACTGTCGGCAGTGCGCTTAGCTGGCGCGAGCGGGCGCTGGTGGCCTATGTCTCACCGCGTGGCATCGTCGCCGCCGCGGTCTCGGCGCTGTTCGCCATCAAGTTGGAGTCGTTGCATGTCAACGGTGCCGAGCAGCTGGTGCCGCTGGTCTTCATCCTCATCATCGGCACGGTGCTGCTGCAAAGCGGCACGGCACGGCCATTGGCGCGCTGGCTGAAGGTGGCCGAGCCCGAGCCCCATGGCGTGCTGGTCTACGGCTCCGACCCGGTGGCGCGCACGGTGGCCAGGGCCTTGGCCGACGCCGACTTCCGCGTACTGGTGGCGGATGACGACTGGGATGGCATCCGCGCGGCGCGCATGGCCGGCCTCAACACGTTCTTTGGAAATCCCACCTCGCAGCACGCCGACCATCACCTGGATCTGACAGGGCTGGGACGGCTGCTCGCCATGTCCACACGGCGCGAGATGAACTCTCTGGCCTGTGTCCACTATCGGCAGGAATTCGGTCGCGATCAGGTGTTTCGCCTGCGCAACCTGCACCCGGAGGAACAGAACGGGCGGCAGGCATTCAGTGGCAATCTGGTCGGTCATGCGTTGTTCGGTGAGGACATGACTCACGCGCGTTTTGCCGGTCTGCTCACCGATGGTTGGCGACTCAAGTCCACGCGCCTGACAGACACTTTCGACTGGCCCCAATTCATCGAGCAGTATGGCTCCGGCGCGGTGCTCTTGTTCGCCGTCGACGGTGGCGGCAGCCTGCGCATCGCCGCCGGGCGCCGATTGCCCGATCCCAAGCCAGGCTGGTTGGTGATCGCGCTGGTGCCTCCGGACGGAACCCAGGCGGCGTAAGCTCGCCCGTCCGACATCCAATGGGCTAGGCTTGGGTCTTCATGTTCCTGGGATGTATGACCCATGCAGGTTCGCAGGCGCCGTATCTGCTTTGTGCAGATTGCCGACCAGATCCTTCCCGACTTTCACGCCTTGTTCCGGGGCGAGGTGAAAATTGACGCCAAGCCGAAGGCCGAACTGTTGTGTCCGATCGACGGCGAGCGTATTGCCCTAAAGCCGGAGGAACTGCCGGTGCTGGCCTCGCTGTCTGCCGAGGAGTGGGTAGAAGCTGAGGCCCTGATGAGCCAGGGCCTGGCCGACAAAGCGTTGCTCGTGCGTATGGCCGAGCGTCAGGTGCTGCTGACGGATGCACCTGATGACGTCGCCAGCCAGCGCATCATGACCGCCGAGAAGCGCATGGAGGATATCGGCTGGTACGACCTGACCGCCATGTATCACGCCATGACGCGATGGTCGAACAAAACCGACGACGTTTCCGATCGCGAGCACTCTGATGCCGCGCATCGCTCGCGACTGGATGAGGTAGCCAAGCGGCACGGCCCGCCGCCAACGCATTTTCCGCGGCGTGATGACGCCATAGCCACCGAGCCACTGGACTTGCCTGCGTTCGACTCGCCCCTCGCTGAAATCCTCAAGGCCCGGCGCACCGCCCGCAACTTTGCCAGCCACGTGCCGCTGCCCAGGCATGAGCTTTCGCACATGCTGTACGGTACGTTTGGTGCCATGGGTACGCAGGAGTTCGCGCCGGGCATGGTCGCCGTCAAGCGCACCAGCGCCTCGGGCGGCGGCCTGACGCCGATGGACGCCTATCCGCTGATCATGAACGTTGAAGGCCTGCGTACCGGCATCTATCACTACGAGGCGGGTACGCACTCCCTGGAACTGCTCAAGGAAGTGCCCGAGCAAAGCCTGCGTGCCATGGTCATGCAGGTCACCGCCGGGCAGGACTACTTCGCCCAGGCGCAGGCCGCCATCGTGCATGTGGCACGCTTTGCCCGGCATCACTGGAAGTATCGCCGTCACGCCAAGGCCTACAAGGCATTACTGATGGACTCGGCGCATCTGAGCCAGACCTTCTATCTGCTGGCGACCGAACGGGGCCTGGGCGCTTTCTACACCGCCGCGCTCAACGACGTCGAGCTGACGCCGTGGCTGGGACTGGACCCGATTGAAGCCGCTCCCGTGGGCATGAGCGGCGTGGGAATCACCACCGAAGATCCACACGATGAACTGCACTTTTGCCCGCAACCCTATGATCCGACAGCGGCCAGGCGCTGATTCCATTGCCGCAGCCATGCCCTGACAGACTTTGCGTGCAAGACCCCATATCCGCTATAACCGAACCGACCCGTTCCAGCGGGCCCTCCCGACAGCACGATGCGTGTCCGCATCGACGTCACGACTTCTGATGCAAGTCATCAACCCGACAAGGAGCAAGCCATGAACGACGTGATTGAATTCCGCAGCGAAGCCCATGCCATTCCCTCTACCACTGGCCATCGGCCAAGCCAGCGCATGACGGTGCATGAGTTTCTCAAGAAGTTGGCGGTCGATGATTCGTTTCGGAGTGAGCTTGAGACGACACCGGTTGCTTCTGCTCTTGCAGCGGGCTTTACTTTTGATGCTCAATGCTTGCCGAAAAATGGAATCAAGCTTCCTAGCAAGGGCGAAGTAAAATCAT
Source organism: Oleiagrimonas sp. C23AA (assembly GCF_011759385.1). Classification (GTDB taxonomy): domain Bacteria; phylum Pseudomonadota; class Gammaproteobacteria; order Xanthomonadales; family Rhodanobacteraceae; genus Oleiagrimonas. Next base: position 351,532 of record NZ_JAARLY010000004.1, read on the forward strand.
ACTTGGATATGACTGACGAAAGGCTTCTCGAAAGCTTTGCCGTTGTCATCGTTTTCAAGATCTAAAGCCGTATTTAGTTAACCTGCGCTGCCCGCGTGCGGCGCAGGTGCTTATCAATTTGAAGTGATGCGACTCTTGCGCCAATGCCCAAGTTATTTTCGAAGATTTCACCAAAGGCCAGGGCGCGATTTCTTATAGCAAAATCAAGTAATTTTTGGGCATTTTTACCTGAGGCCGCCAATGCTGCTCTTGCTCTGAGGTCATAAATTTCCCAAATGGGGTTTGACCTTACTGATGTCGCCATGGAATATGCTCTCCGCGCATCCCCAGAGGAGAGGTAAATTTCTGCTTGAGCTAGAGTGTATATCTGACTCAGTACAGGGTTTCCTTCCACCTTTCCCTGGGCGTGCAGCTCATCTAAAGCTTTTTTCGCCAGCGAAGTGTTTCCCATTCGCGCGGACCATGCTGAAAATAATGCAGTGAGCGCGCGATAATCAACCACAAGCCTATCGCGGTCAACTTTCTTCATTGATAATAGTTGATCCAGCCAGTGCTTTGTTTCGGCTCGTGCGGCCTCCTTTTGACCTGCCGTCCAGCGCATTGCAACAAGGTCCAGCTTTAGACTCCATATCGTAGTGTTTACATCGTATCCACGTTTTCCAGTGCTGAGTTTGAATAGGCTGTCAGCAAGCACTTTAACTGCTTCTTGTAGCTTTCCTTGATCCTCCAAAAGCATGGCTCGTCTGCGCGCAACGCTAACAGAAAATCTCTTATCTTTAGATCTTAAGTTGATATATGTGTAGGCGAGTTTATATTTCTTCTCCATGATATAAAGATCAGCAAGGCCTAAAAACGGCCCCTTGAATCCTGCCTGCCGAGCCTTTTTAAGGTTCTTTTCCGCGTTCGTTAGGCTGCCTGTAGCGAGCTGACAAGTGCCTAGTACGTATATGGATACAGGGCGCAGAGACTGAGGCAATGTTGCCGCATGATGCAAATAGGGCAATGCCAACTTACAGTCATTATTATAGGCAGCTAAAAAAAGCCCAGTATTGTTGGGGCCGCTTGCTATATCAGGGTATAGGTCGGCCATGACCTTCCAGGCAGCGATGGCCTCCAAAGGGCTGCCGTAGGCGGTGGTCTTAAGGGCTTGTATTCGTAGTTGCTCCAGATAACTCAGTCTGCCGCTACGCTTAAGGGCGTTATCCATCGCTTCCCGAGCTGCTTCTTTGCGGTTAAGTGAGAGATATATGGCGCCAAGTTGTGCATAAGCCGCAGCAAAGCCGGGGTCAAGCTTAATCGCCTGCTTGGTTACGTCAGTTGCAAGTTTCGCATCCCCGTCCTGTAGGGCGGTGTATCCTAAAGTATAGGCGCGCAGTGCGTCCAAGCTGTCGGTGGTTGCTTGCTGAAGAGGTACGCTGGAACTCTTTATTTGATCTATAGTTTCGCCTAAAGAGCCTCGCATTTTTTTAACGAGTCCATCGATAGCAGGTACAAGGCTTTTCTTGTCTGATGCTTTCTCAGAAAATTTAGCGACAGGAGTTCCTGTTGTTGGATTGATGATCGTTGCTATCAGAAGAAAGTCGGAACCATAATTATCTATGGAGGGCAGTATAAGCGCCTTAGCGTTAAGTCGCAGTGAGATATTGATGCCAATTTTTTTTTCTATATTGGTTTTTTTTCTAAGGCGCATTTGCCTTAGTGTGTCTCTGACTATTGCATCGGGCATCACATTTACGTACCGCGACTGTTGCAGGTCGAGAAGAAACGCACTTTTTAGTGGAAGGGATATATTTTTAATGCCGGTGTGATTCTGGATGTCCCCTACCACTACCCAGTCTCGTGCTGAAAAGCCCAGCGAGCGTTCGCTATGATTATATCCCCACCAAATAGACCCGGCAGTGCTCGCGGCAAGAATAATTCCAAAAACAGCTAGCCATTTTGGCTTCAACCAAGACCTATCCCGCCTGGCATTGCGATGGGATCGTGGTGCCTTCATGGGGCCGACGGTGGCGTCGCCTACCTCGACTACGGAAAGGGGGGTGCTGAGGCCCTTGGCACGATAGGTGCCGTGTTTTTTCCAGCGAAGTTTGTGGTTCTTGAGTTCGCCTTCGGCACGCTGTGCGAAGCCTGCGGCGACTTGGGAAAGCAGGATCTGGCCAGGCCGCGCCAAGCTGGCCAGTCGCGAGGCGATGGGCTTGACCAGCCCCTCCACTTCCAGTGGCTTGGCGCCACGCGAGATGGCGTCGGCGTCGTTGTGCCAGAGCACCACGTCGCCGACGTGAATGCCAACTCGACTGCGCAGGGTTTCGCCTTGTTCAATGGCCAGCTGTTCCAGCGCGTGCTGATAATCCAGGGCAAAGGCGACGGCGCGGATGGGGCGCTCGAACAGCAGCAGGAAGCCATCGGTCTTGTCGATTTCCTGCCCGCCGTGGCGTTGCAGCACGGTACGGGCGAGGCGGTCGTGGGCGCGAATGAGCTCCGCGGCGCGGCGATCGCCGAGTCTTTGCACCATACCCGTGGAGTCGGACAGATCGCACACAACGATCGTGCGCAATTGCGGCACGGGCTCGCGTACCTCGGGGGCCGCTTCTTGGCCGGACACCGCTTCCATGGGACGACTTACACGACGGCACCGGGCCGGTAGGGCATGACGTATAGGCCGTCACCTCCCTGACCCTTGACCCGATAGAGCGCCTCGTCCACTTCGCTGTACCAGTTCGACCAGCCGGCGCCTTCACGACACAGGCTGGCGCCGATGCTGGCGGTGACGCGCAGGTCCTGACGGCTGGCGTCGAAATGCAGATCTCGAATGGCCTGCATGAGGCGTTGGGCCCGGTTGCGCACGGCCTCGTGAGAGCCTACATGCATCAGTAGTGCGAATTCATCACCACCCAGGCGGCACGGCAGGTCGAGCAGGCCCGAAGCCAGCTGGATTTGTCGGGCCACGGCGCACAGTACTTCATCGCCGGTAAGGTGGCCGTAGCGATCATTGACGCTTTTGAAGTGGTCCAGGTCGATCAGCAGGATACCCAGGTGACTGCCTGGTTCGTGCGCCCGGGGAAGCTCCTCCAGGTACTTGTAGAGACCGCGCCGATTGCATAACCCGGTCAGCTCATCGGTGCGAATCTGGCCCTGGGCCTGGCTGAGCTGGCCGCGCGTCTGGTGCAGTGAATCCAGTGCGTGCATCAGGTCTTCATTGCGGCGCTTGAGGCCGGCGACCAGCTCTTGTTCGCTGAGCACTAGGTAGGCCAGCGAACGACGCGTGAATTGCAGGCCCAGTGTGGGGTCACATTGAGTCAGGCGCTCGAAGTGCTCGTAGTCGATGACCAGCAGCTGGCAGTCCTCCAGCGCGGTGGCCGTGGCCATGCGGCAGTGATCGCCGACGAACAGCGCAAGCTCGCCGAAGAACATGCCAGGCTCCAGCTGTTTGCGCGGCATGTCGCCATGGAAGTCGAGTTCGACCTGCCCCGATTCGATGACGTACATGCTCTGGCCGATCTCTCCACGGCGCAGGATGGGTTGACCAGCGAGCACGCGCAACGGCCGCGCAGCGGCGCGGAAGGCCACCAGTTCGGCATCGGTCAGCTGATAGTAAGGCATGGTTTCAGCAGCCATGGCATCGAGTTGATGGGCCGACTTGGTTGCTGAATCGGCAATCGGCAGGTTCACGCTGCCTTCCCCTCCTTAGGCGCGGTGTGAGAAGAATAGTAGCAAGCTTGGCCGGGGTCTGACACGACAAATCCAAGAGTCCTACTCTTGTATACGGCAAGCTGTCTGGCGCGTCGAGCCCTGTCCGCAGGCAGTGTGACAGACGTCCATGCCAGCATCACACAATGGCTAGACGCCGCGATGCTTGCCCTGAAAGGGTGTGAAAAACTGCCGCAGCGACACGAGATCGGCTTCCATGTCGTCGCTGGTCTCAAATATCGGGCCCAGACCGATAACGCGGTCCGGATAGTGAAAATACACCGGCACCACCGGTACATTGGCACGTCGCGCGATATGCCAGAAGCCGCTCTTCCAGCGCTCGACCTGTTTGCGCGTGCCTTCCGGCGTGATGCCCAGCCAGAACTTGGGGTGCGTGGCGAACTGGTCGACCATCTGCTCGACCACGCCCTTAGTGGCGCTGCGATCGATGCCCACGCCTCCGAGTTGACGCAGCAGCGCACCGAGCGGGCCTCGAAACAGCTCCTGCTTGGCCATGAAGTGCACGTCGGCGCCCATGGCCACCTTCATCAGCAGCCCCCAGATGCCGTCCCACCATGAAGAGTGCGGCACGCCGATCAGCACCGCCTGCGGAATGTCCGGCAGTTCTCCGGCCAGGCGCCACCCGGCCATGCGCAGAATGGCCCGGCTCAGACGTCGGCGCCAGGAATCGGCAAACGAGGGCATGTGCGGAGGCAGCTCGGCCGGCCGCGGAATGCGAGCGTCCACGAAGGGTGTTACTCCAGTGTCGGGCGCCCACGGGCGCGCTTGATCTGGCCGCGACGCTGCTTGCTGGAAAGGCGCCGTTCCTTGGAGCCACGCGTGGGCCGCGTGGGGATGCGCTTCTTGGGCACGACCAAACCCTGGCGTAGCCATTCGACCAGACGTTCGCGCGCATCATCGCGGTTGCGCGCCTGGTCGCGAAAGCGTCTGGCCTGGATCACCAGCACGCCGGCCTCGGTCAGACGCCGGTCACGACGCGCCAGCAGGCGGGCGCGAACTTCCTCGGGCAGCGCTGGCGAGCTGGCCACGTCAAAGCGCAGCTCGACCGCGCTCTCTGTGCGGTTCACATGCTGGCCGCCGGGCCCGTCGGCGCGCGTGAAGCGCTCGCTGAGCTCGGATTCCTCAATCTGGATGCGTCGGCTTACCTTCAACATAAGCTGATTCTAGCCAAGATGTGCGCGCCAGCCGAACCGGTCGGTGATGGCGAGCCAGGTGGCATCCAGTGGCGCCTTGATGCGCATGGCGCGTGCGTCGGCCGGATGGACAAATTCCAGCGCGCTGGCGTGCAGCAGCATGCGAAAGCAACCGAAGTGCTGCTTGAACAAGCGATTGTGGTCGCTGCGTCCGTGCTGGCTGTCGCCCACGATCGGGTGATGGATGTGCGCCAAGTGCTTGCGGATCTGCCGAAAACGCCCGGTTTGCGGCATGCATTTAAGCAGGGCGTAGCGCTGCTGAGGATAGCGGCCCAGGGCGATGGGTACCTCCACCGTGGCCACGCTCTGGTAATGCGTTTGCGCTTCACGGCGTGGGCCGGAGTCGCGCGCGCCGGGCAGCGCGTAGTCGATCACGCCTTCGGCCGGCTCCGGCCAGCCGCGCACCACCGCCAGATAGTGCTTGCGTGTACTGCGCGCCCTGAACTGCTCGCCCAGCGCCGCGGCCATGTCGCTGTTGCGCGCGACCAGCAGCACACCGCTGGTCGGGCGATCCAGGCGATGGGCCAGATGCAATGGGCCGTCCACCTGTTCGCGCAGTGCGTCGATCACGAAGGCCTCGGCCGGACCGACGAAATGGGAGCGATGCACCGGCATGCCGGCAGGCTTGTTCACCGCCAGCAGGTCGGTGTCCTGGTAGAGAATGTCCAGCATGCAAGATGCCTTCAGCGACGCTGTCGCGGCCAGCCGATCACGAAGGCGACCACGCCGCCGATCGCGGCCAGCACCGGCAACCAGTGGCCGACCTGCGGCGCATCCAGCCACAGCAGCAGCGCACCCAGGATCAAGGTGGCGCCGACCAGACCGCCAGCCAGCAGCCGGCGCGTGCGCCGCGCCTCGGTGTGCAGGCGTGCCAAGTCGTCCGAGGCAAAACGCACCTGCAGCTCGCCGGCCACCGCCTGTTGCAGCCACTCGCGCGCCAGATCGGGCATGCGGGGCGCCGCGTGCATCCACTCGGGGATGCGTCGGCGCACTTCGCGCAGAGCGCGGCGCGGGCTGTAGCGCTTGCGCAAAATGCGCTTGAGCACCGGATGCGCCACCGCCCAGATATCGATGTCGGGATCCAGCCGACGGCCGACGCCTTCGATATTGAGCAACGTCTTCTGCAGCAGGATCAGCTGCGGCTGCAGAGTCAGCTCGAAGCGGCGCGCGGTCTGGAACAGCTTGGCGACCAGCTCGGCGATGGAAATCTGCGACAGCGGCCGCGTGAAATACGGCTCGCACACCGTGCGCACCGCGCCTTCCAGCTCGTCCACGCGGATGTGTCGCGGCATCCAGCCGGCCGCCAGGTGCAACTCGGCAATGCGTCGGTAATCGCGCTCGAACAAGGCGATGAAATTTTCCGCCAACCAGTACTGATCGGCTTCGGGCAGCGAGCCCATGATGCCGAAATCCAGCGCGATGAACTGCGGTTCGTCGATCTTGGTCAGGTCCACCCAGATGTTGCCCGGGTGCGCATCGGCATGGAAAAAGTTGTCGCGAAAGACCTGCTCGTAGAACAGGCGCACGCCCTTGGCGGCCAATTGCTTGCGATCGATGCCGGCGGCGGCGATCGCCTCCACATCGTCCGCCGGCACGCCGTGCACGCGCTCCAGCGTCAGCACGCGGGCGTGGCTCAGGTCCCACTCCACGGCCGGGACGTAAAGATCGGGCGAGCCTTCGAAGTTGCGACGCAACAGGCTGGCGTTGGCGCCTTCGCGCTGCAGGTCCAACTCGTTTTCCAGCGTCTTCTCGATTTCGGCGACGACTTCCAGCGGGCGGATCTTGTCGGCGTTGGGATGCCAGCGATCGGCCAGCTCGCCCAGCGCGCGCAGCAGATCGATATCGCGCGCGATGGCCTTGTCGATACCCGGGCGCAGCACCTTGATCACGACCTCGCGGCCATCGTGCAGCGTGGCCGCGTGCACCTGCGCAATCGAGGCCGAGGCCAGTGGCGTTTCGTCGAAGCTGGCATACAGCTCGCTGACCGGTGCGCCCAGCTGCGCCTCGATGATGGCGCGCGCCTCGCTGCCGGGAAACGGTGGCACCCGGTCCTGCAGTTCGGCCAGTTCGTCGGCAATGTCTTCGGGTACCAGGTCGCGACGCGTGGACAGCACCTGGCCGGCCTTGACAAAGATCGGGCCCAGTTCGTTCAGCGCCAGACGCAGGCGCTCGCCGCGATTGGCATCGCGCAGGTCGGCGCGGCCGCGCGGCAGCAGCGGGCGCACCCAGGCCAGCGGGCCGATGCGGCGCGCATCAAGCAGTTCGTCCAGGCGGAAGCGACACAACACGGCGGCCACGCGCAGCAGCCGCGGCAACAAACGCACACTCCTCATGCGTGATGCTCCGTCTGGCGGCTCAGGCGGCGGATGCGCGCTTCCAGGCGCTCGGTGCGCTCGCGCAGCAGGTCGACATCGTCAAGGAACGGTTCCAGCTCGCCCGGCGCCAGCGCCACGCGCGCTTCCTCGCGCAGCCAGTCGGCGGTGTCCTCGACGGTGTGGCGGGCGCTGCGCCGGAAATGCGCCAGCCCGCGCCGGATCGCCCGTGCCAGCGGCACGCCGGCGACATCGCCGAAGGTGCGCGCGAAGGCTTCCTCGACATCCGGGGCGAAGGTGCGAAACAGCTTTTCCAGGCGGCGAGCCAGGTCGGCATCACCGGCAATCTCCACTTTGCCCGGGGCCACGCCGTCATCGTCGCGACGCAGCGCCATCGCCAGCAGGCTGCCGGGTGTGGCCGCCACGCGCAGGCTGGAGCCGGCCGCCTCGGTGGGGATGGGGCCGACCATCAGGCGGCCGCCGGCCACGCTCACCGACAGGTCAAGATTCGGGCCCTCAAGATGCAGGTCGATGCGCCGGCCATCCAGCGCGCGCAGGCGCTGCACGGTATCCGGGTCCAGCGCCACGGCGCGGTTCAGGGCGCGCTCCAGGGCGCGGCCGCCAAGCACGCGCAGCGGGCGCGGCAGAATCGGTGGGGCATCGGCAGGTCTCATGGCGACGATTGTAACCTGCCACGCCCTCGCGTTCGGCCCTGCATGCACTCATGCCGGCGAGGATCGGCGTGGCTTAGTCGGGAATCGAAGCGCCGGCGAAGTCGAGCTGGCGCCAGGCCTCGTACACCGCTACTGCCACACTGTTGGAAAGGTTCAGGCTGCGGCTGTCGGCGCGCATGGGCAGGCGCAGACGATGTTCGTGGGCGATGGTGTCGAACACCTCGGCCGGCAGCCCGGCGGTTTCGCAGCCGAACAGCAGCGCATCGCCATCGGTAAATTGTGCATCCACATGCCGTACGCGACTGCGCGTGGAGAAGGCGAACACACGTGGCCGGCCGATGGCCTCAAGGCACGCGTCCAGGCTGTCGTGCAGCTGCACACGGGCATATTCGTGATAGTCCAGACCGGCGCGACGCAGGCGCGTGTCGTCCAGCTCGAAGCCGAGCGGTCCGATCAGGTGCAGTGCCGCGCCGGTGTTGGCACACAGACGAATGACATTGCCGGTGTTGGGCGGGATTTCAGGGCGATAAAGAATGACATGCAGCATCTGCGCATTATCGCCCGAATAGCGCCGCCCGTTGCATCAGCCGGCACGGAAGCAGATCACCTGGTCCGGCGGCAGCGGGCAGGTCGGCAGCGAGGTGCTGGTGTGACTTTGCGGATTGACCTGCGTGGCAACCGGTCCCGTGGTCGGCCCGGCCAGGCGCACCGGGTCGGCGTGCAGGGTCAGCATCGAGGTGAAGAACAGCACCGAAAGCCCCATCACGGCGGCGAACAATGATTTGAGCAGCAGCATTTCCAGTTTCATGGCTAGATCCTTCGCAAGTGACGGTAAGTGCTTCGTCTATCGCAAGGGTCGTGCCAACATGCTGGAATTATCACAAGTCTATGAATTTACGTGTTTATTTTCGCTTTTATTTACCTGTGTACACAGGCTGGTGGTGTGTCCGCGGACGTAACTGTCCGCGTGCGGACACTGTCCGGACGGACACTTCAATGCAATGAGCAGCGACCATCCAGCGGCGCCTGGCGTGCCTTGTCCAGCTCAGTGGCGGAGCGGCTGCCGAAACTGCTGGCGGCAAACTGGATGTTGGCCGACACGTTCTTGCCGTTGGCGCCGCGGACGTTGGTCAGCCCGGAAAAGCCGCGCAGCTGGCGGCTGTCGCGGGCGTAGGTGACATCCAGGTGCGGCAGGGCGAAGGAAAACCAGCTGTCCAGCTTCAGGCGAAAGCGCACCTGACCGTCGGGAGCGCCACGGCGTTTGCTGGCGCTGAAACCGATGAAGCGCTGCTTGCTGGGCACCAGAAAATCCAGTGACACCGAGTGGCCGGCGGTCAGGGTTTTCCAGTGCGCGTGCACGAAGGCATCAAAGCCGGCATCAATCACCGGGCGCTTGGCTTGCGGTAATGACTTGGTCTTCTCATCGGCGTGCTCATGGCGCTGCACGTAGATCTGCCGCTGGCCATGATTTTCCCGTACCCCTTCGCGGTAGCCGCTGAGCGCATCGACAAAGGCGAAGTTCGGCGCCTGCGCGCTGCCGCCTTGCACACGTTTGCGCGCGAAGGCCTTGCCGTTGGGGCAGCTGTACAGCACCAGGGCGGCCTGCTTGCCATCATCCTGTTGGTAGCGAAAGTGGTGCTCCACCCACAAAAGACGTCCACCATCGAGCGCATGTGCCTTGCCGGTGTAGCCGTGGATGTCCTTGGCGGTGGCGGCGTTCACGCCCAGCGGGGCGATGGCAAGCGTGGTGGCAATCAGCAATGGCAGACGGGGCATGGCTCCTCCGGATCAACACGCAAGTGTGCGTGTCTTCAATAGATTTACGGTCGAAGGTCACATGCGGATGCATCGACCTTGCCGCTAACTTCAATCCACATCCCACGTTGCCACAGCCCGGGTGAACCGAAGGTAGGAGAGGTCTTCGGCGCCCTGGCGCAGCGTGGTGCCAAGCACGACGCCAAAAAACATAAAGGGAGGGGCGCATGTTTCGAGCACTGTCACTGATGGCTGCCGGCCTGTTGGCAGCGGGAGCCATGTATGCCGCGCCGGTAAGCGCGGCCGATACACAAAACGCACCGGACATTCCGTACACCCGCTTCAAACTGCCCAATGGCATGACCGTGGTGGTGCACGAGGACCACAAGGCGCCGATCGTGGCCGTCAGCGTGTGGTATCACGTTGGCTCGGCCTACGAGCCCAAGGGCAAGACCGGCTTTGCGCACCTTTTTGAGCACCTGATGTTCCAGGGCTCGGAAAACCACAAGGACGAGTACTTCCGTCCCTTCGAGCTTGCCGGCGCCACCGACCAGAACGGCACCACCTGGCTGGACCGCACCAACTACTTCGAAACGGTGCCGACCACCGCGCTGGACATGGCGCTGTGGATGGAGTCCGACCGTATGGGCCATCTGCTGGGCGCCATCGGCAAGAAGGAGTTGGACGAGCAGCGCGGCGTGGTGCAGAACGAGAAGCGCCAGGGCGAGAACCAGCCTTACGGCCGCGTCATGGAAGACATCCAGGCCAACGCCTTCCCGGCCAACCATCCCTACCACCACGACACCATCGGCTCCATGGCCGATCTCAATGCCGCGTCGCTGGGCGATGTGAAGCAGTGGTTCCGCGATTACTACGGCGCAGCCAACACCACCCTGGTGCTGGCTGGCGATATCACGCCGGCCGTGGCGAAAAAGAAGGCCATGGCCTACTTCGGCGATATCGGCCCCGGCCCGTCGGTGCCGCGTCCGCAGGCCTGGGCCGCGCCGCGCAAGTCCTCGGTGACCGGGCACATGACCGACAACGTGGCGCAGACGCGTATCTATCGCGAGTGGAACGTGCCGGCACTGGGTACCTCCGACGCCGTCATGCTGGATCTGGCGGCCAATGTGCTTGGCGGCGGCAAGACCAGCCGGCTGTATCAGCGTCTGGTCTACAAGGACAAGTTGGCCGACAGCGTCAGCGTCAACCAGATGAGCTTCGAGCTGGCCGGCATGTTCATGCTTCAGGTCGATGTGAAGAAGGGCATCGATCCGGCCAAGGTGAAGGCGGCCATCGCCGATGAATTCAAGCGCTTTCTTGCCGACGGGCCCACCGCCGATGAGTTGGCGCGGGCCAAGGCCAGTTATCAGGCCGATACCGTGCGCAGCCTGGAAAAGGTGGGCGGCTTCGGTGGCAAGGCGGTCACGCTGGCACAGGGTCAGGTCTATCAGGGCAATCCCGGCGCCTGGAAGGTCGATTACGAACGCACCATGGCGGCCACCCCGGCGCAGGTGACGGCGGCGGCCGATCAGTGGCTGGGACGTGGCGATTACACGCTGACCGTGACGCCGGGCAAGGTCGATGCCAACGATGCGGCCAGCATGGCCGGACGCAAAGCCGTCAACGGCCGTCCGCACGATGTCAGCAGCAAGGTCGCCGGCTACCAGGCGCAGGGTGACGGTGTCGACCGCAGCCATGGCGTGCCTGAGGTCAGCCAGTTCCCAGACTTGAGCTTCCCCAAGCTGCAACACGGCAAGCTCGACAACGGTATCGAGGTGGTGCTGGCCGAGCGCCACGCCATTCCGGTGGTGCAGATGCAGCTGTTGTTCGATGCCGGTTACGCAGCCGATCAGGGCCGTCCGCTGGGTACATCCAGCTTCACCATGAGCATGCTCGACGAGGGTACCGACAAGCTTGACTCGGTGCAGATTGCCCAGCGCAAGGAGCGCCTGGGCGCGCGCATCGGCACCGGCTGCAACCTCGACTACTGCAGCGCCTCGCTAAACGCCCTGGACGCCAAGCTGGAGCCTTCGCTGGCGCTGTTCGCCGATATCGTGCGGCACCCGGCATTCCGTGATGCCGATGTGGCGCGTCTGCGCGGCCAGTGGCTGGCCGGCATCGCCCAGGAAAAGAGCCAGCCCATCGGCCTGGCCCTGCGCACGCTGCCGCCGCTGCTGTATGGCCAGGGCAACGCCTACGCCATTCCGTTTACCGGCTCGGGCACCGAGGCTTCGATCAAGGCACTGCAGGTGGCCGACATGCGCCGCTTCATGGCCGATTACGTGCGCCCGGACAATGTGAAGATCCTGGTTGCCGGTGACACCAGGCTGGCCAAGGTGATCCCGCAGCTCAACGCCGTGTTCGGCGATTGGAAGGCGCCCGCCGGTGCCGTGCCGACCAAGAACATCGCCCATGTCGACTACCCGGCCAAGCCGCACGTGTACTTGATGGATCGCCCCGGTGCGCAGCAGTCGCTGATCCTGGCCGGTCTCGTCGCGCCGTCCACGCAGGCGGACGATAATCTGGATATCCGCACCATGAATGGTGCCTTCGGTGGCTCGTTCACCTCGCGCCTGAACATGAATCTGCGCGAGGACAAGCACTGGGCCTACGGTGCCTTCAGCTTCCTTCGTGATGCGGTGGGCCAGCGCCCGTTCCTGATGTACGCGCCGGTGCAGACCGACAAGACTTCGCAGTCGGTCAGCGAAATCCTCAAGGAAGCCAATGCCGTCATCGGACCCAAGCCGCTGACCCATGCCGAGATCCAGAAGATCAAGGATGGCGACGTGCGCGGCATGCCCGGCCAGTACGAAACCACCAGCGCGGTGCTGGGGGCCATCAACGGTATCGAGCAGTACCACCGCCCGGATGACTACGTACAGACGCTGAAAGCACGCATCGACGCGCAATCCGACCAGGCCGTGCAGCAGGCGGCAGACCAGGTGATTCACCCCGATCACCTGACCTGGGTGATCATCGGTGACCTCAGCAAGATCGAAAAACCGATCCGCGCCCTGAACCTGGGCCAGGTCCAGGTCATCGACGCCGATGGCCATCCGGTGAAATAGGCCGTTTGCCAGAGCTTGCCAACCCAAAGGCCGGGCGCATCGTCGTCCGGCCTTTGGATGTCTGGCAGGTGGTCTGCTGAGCGCGCGTTGTATGGATAGGCCAATCCATCATGGCAAGCGCTGTCGGGAAAGGTACCCTATGGGTTTGCCATAGCGACGTGGTGGCGCCATGCCCCAGCTTGATTCCCATCTACAACACTTGGAAGCCGAAGCGATCCACATCATGCGCGAGGTGGCGGCGGAGTTTGCCAACCCGGTGATGCTGTACTCGGTGGGC
>NZ_JAARLY010000005.1 GCF_011759385.1 Oleiagrimonas sp. C23AA
GCTCCTTAGACCCGCCCGGAAACGTCTAAGGTATCGATGCACGAGAGTCGGCTCCACGGAAACCTACGAAGAACCTTTTTTTTAGGGGTTGCCCCTCGCGTGTCGGGTGTCATTGGCTGTGATAGCGTGACCCATTGCGCAGGCAGCGCATCCAGCGCTGGTATCATGCGCGGCGTGAATTGAGCAGCCGGGAGGCGGGACTAAGGTGCTGGATATTCTTTTGGCAGGTGGCTGGGCCATGCTGCCCATTCTGCTGTGTTCCGCGGTGGCCCTGGCCATCGTGCTGGAGCGTTTCTGGAGCTTGCGAAAACGCGCCGTCATGCCGCCGGGCTTGACCGATGAAGTGCGTCAATGGGCTCGCTCACAACACCTGGAGCCGCTGCATCTGCAATCGCTGGCCGACGCCTCGCCACTGGGCGAATTGCTGGCCGCGGCACTGTCGGTGCGCCATCGTTCCCGAGAGGTCATCAAGGAGCGTATCGAGGATGCCGGTCGGCATGTAGTGCATCGGATGGAGCGGTTTCTCAATACGTTGGGCACCATCGCGCTGATTGGCCCGCTGCTTGGCCTGCTTGGTACCGTGATTGGCCTGATTCGTATGTTCCTGGCGGTGATGCTTAGTGGCGTGGGTGATCCGATGAAAATGGCCGGTGGCATCGGTGAAGCCCTGATCTGCACCGCCAGCGGCCTGATCGTGGCCATCCCCGCCTACGTGTTCCATCGTTACTTCCGCTCGCGCGTGGATGGCTACGTGGTGGAAATGGAAAAGGAAGCCATTGTGATCCTGGACGAGTTGTCTGCACAGGGTGAGCCGGCCCCGACGCGAACGCGGCGCCCACGTGCCGCGGCAGCCCCCAGTCACGCCTGAGAAGGATCGGCATGCGCATTGGTAACAGCCGCCGCCGCGACGATTTCGAGATCAACGTGATTTCGCTGATCGACGTGCTGCTGACCCTGTTGATGTTCTTCGTGCTGACCACCACCTTTGTGCGTCATGCGCGCATGCAGGTGAATCTGCCCAAGGCCAGCGCCCACCCCAGTGCCGCGACCAGCCGGGCGCTGGTGATCGTGGTCGATCGCAATGGGCACTATTTCATCGGTCCCAACGAGGTGCTGGGCCAGGGCGAGGATGCCTTGGAGCGAGCCATCACCTCGCAGGTAGGCAACGATCGCTCGCGGCCGGTGACCCTGCGCGCCGACGCCATGGCCCACCACCAGGCCGTGGTCACCGCCATGGATGCACTCGGTCGCCTGGGCTTCACCCACCTATCCATCGCCACCACTCCGCAGATGGACGCAGGTGACACGGCGTCCGGCAACGCTTCGGAGCAGTAACGTTGAGCAAACGCACACCCCTGGACTGGAAGGCGACGTTCCGGGTCTACCGGCGCCTGCTGAGTTACCTCAAGCCCTATCGTTGGGTGGGCATGCTGACGCTGCTTGCCATGGCGATGGACGCCGCCGGTCTGACCGCCTTCACCAAGTTGATCAAGCCGATGATCGACGATTTATTCGTCAATCGCGATCCACAGACCATTTTCTGGCTGCCAATTGCAATCATCGCGCTGGCCGTGGTGCGCGGTACCTCATCCTATTTCTCCGACTACGGCGTCGGTTACCTGGGGCGCAACATCGTCTGCGATTTGCGCAAGGACGTGTTTGAAAGCTATTTGCGCCTGCCGGTGCGCTATTTCGGCGCCGAAGGCTCCGGACAGCAGATTTCGCGCATCACCTACACCTCGGATCAGGTGGCCAAGGCCTCAACCTCTTCGGTGAAAGTGCTGGTTTCCGATTCGCTGCTGGTGATCGGGCTGATCTACGTGATGCTCAGTACCAGCCCTTATCTGACGCTGGCGCTGCTTCTGATGGTGCCGACCATGGTCGCCATCGTCACCTGGATCAGTCGCCGCTACAGGCGCATTTCCAGGGCTATCCAGGGTTCCATGGGCTCGGTGGCCGGCACCGTGCAGGAAGCCGTTCACGGTCACCGCGAGGTACGCATCTACGGGGGCCAGGCGTCCGAACAGCAACGTTTCGACGAAGTCGCCGACCGCACCGCGCGCCAGACCTTGAAGATCGCCAAGACGGCTGCGCTGTCCAGTGCCGGTGTGCAGACCACGGCGGCCATTGCCTTGGCCGCCATTGTGTACCTGGCCACGCGCCCCGGGGTCATAGACAGCATCTCGGCCGGCACCTTCACACAGATGCTGTTGGCGATGACCGGACTACTTACACCGCTAAAGCGTCTGACCAATGTACAGGCCGACATTCAACGCGGGGTGGCGGCTGCCGAGGACCTCTTCGCGACCATCGACGAACCTGCGGAAACCGACAGTGGCACCAGGGACATGACCCGGGCCGAAGGCGACATCCGCTTCGAGCATGTTGGCATGCGCTATCCAGGGGCGCAGGGGGCCGTGCTGGCTGACATCCAGCTTCACTGCAAGCCGGGGACCGTAACGGCGCTGGTCGGGCGTTCGGGCGCCGGCAAGAGCAGCCTGGTCAGCCTGTTGCCGCGATTCTACGAGCTGCAGGACGGGCGCATCGTTGTCGACGGGCGGGAGCACACCGAGTACACGCTGGCCGCACTGCGCCGCCAGATCGGCTGGGTCGGCCAGCATGTGGTGCTGTTCGACGATACCGTGGCGGCCAACATCGCCTATGGTGAAATGGCCGGCGCCAGCGAGGCCGAGATCATCGCCGCGGCCGAGGCGGCGCATGCGATGGAATTCATCCGCGAGCTGCCCGAGGGATTGACGACGCGGGTCGGCGAGAGCGGGAGTTCGCTTTCCGGCGGCCAGCGACAGCGCATCGCCATCGCTCGTGCCATCTTGAAAAATGCCCCCATCCTGATTCTGGACGAGGCTACCTCGGCATTGGATACCGAGTCCGAGCGCCTGATTCAGGAGGCACTGAAATCGTTGATGCGCGATCGCACCACCTTGGTCATTGCTCATCGACTGTCGACCATCGAGCATGCTGACCAGATTGCGGTGATGGATCACGGCCGTATCGTGGAACTGGGCTCGCATGAACAGCTGCTGGCCCGTGACGGCCATTACGCCGCACTGCATCGCATGCAGTTCCATGATCATCCGCTGGATGGCGCATCGGTCGAATCGGCATGAGCGGGCCCCCATCGCGCGAGCCTGGTGGGATGGAGGGCGCACTGCTGCGACGTTGGTACAGCAAGCGTCCGGCGCCCTGGCTGCTGCGGCCGTTGGCAGGGCTTTATCGTGGCCTTAGTGCCGTTCGTCTGGCCTTGTACCGTTGCCATTGGCTGACCAGCCAACGCCTGCCGGTACCGGTATTGGTGGTCGGCAATATCAGTCTTGGCGGTACTGGCAAGACCCCCCTGGTGATTGCGCTCGTGCAGTGGTTGCGAGAACAGGGCTGGCAACCGGGCGTGGTTTCGCGCGGCTACGGCGGCAAGCACCAGGTGCCAGAGCTGCTGGATGCATCGCCGGATCCGGTCCGTGTCGGTGACGAGCCGTGCCTGATTCGTGAGCGAACCGGTGCCAGGGTCGCGGTGGGGCGTGATCGCGCAACCGCCGCACAGCTGGTCATCGAGGCCGGTGCCGATATCGTGCTCACCGACGATGGCCTGCAGCATTACCGGCTGCAACGTGATCTGGAAATCTGTGTGATCGATGGCTCACGACGTTTCGGCAATGGCTGGGTACTGCCGGCCGGCCCCTTGCGCGAGCCCGTGTCGCGCCTGCGCTCGGTGGATTTTCGTGTCTGCAACGGAGGCATGAACCAGTCCGGCGAAGTATTGATGCGGTTGCTTGGCGACGTGGCGCAACCATTGCGTGAGGGCGCACCGCGCGGCGTGCGCGAGTTCGCCGGCCGGCGCATACATGCGGTGGCCGGGATTGGCCATCCCCAACGCTTCTTTGACACGCTGCGCGTGCAGGGCATTGATGTCATCGAGCACGCTTTTCCCGATCACCATGCGTACACTGTTCACGATCTAGCCTTCGGCGATGACCTTCCGGTACTGATGACCGAGAAGGATGCAATCAAGTGCCAGGCGTTTGCCCAGGACCACTGGTGGAGCGTGCCGGTTCGCGCCGTGCTTCCGGAGGATTTCTACCGGTTGCTCGGAGAGCGGCTGAAGGCCCTGGCACACCCATGAACGGTGGCGCCGAGGCGTCGCCCGGACGTTTTCGGAGCCTTGATGAGCCTTGCCATCGTCTGGTTGCGTCAGGATCTTCGCCTGGCCGATCACCCCGCCTTGAGTGCCGCCGCGCGTCATCACGAGCATGTACTTGCGGTATACATCCACGCACCTGAAGAGGAGGGCGACTGGGCGCCGGGTGCTGCCACGCGCTGGTGGCTTCATCATTCACTTGAGCACCTGAACGCGCAACTGCACCAGCGTCACGGAGCGCTGCATCTTCGGCGTGGCCCAAGCCTGCAGGCGCTCCGTGGACTGATAGAGCAAACGGGCGCCGACGCGGTCTACTGGAACCGCCGTTACGAGCCGGCCGCCATTGAACGCGATGCGACGATCAAACGGGCATTGCGCGATGACGGGCTGCACGTGGCCAGCTTCGATGCAGCGCTATGGCGCACACCGTGGCAGGTGAAAACGCAGCAGGGCGAGCCCTATCGTGTGTTCACGCCATTTTGGCGCAATCTGCGCAGCCAACTGGGCGAGGAGGCTCCATTGCCCGTCCCGCAGCCACTGCACCTGGCCAGCGCCGACGCAGGCGTGTCACTGCACGAACTGGATTTGTTGCCGTCCATCGACTGGACCGGCGGCCTGGCCGAGGCCTGGCAGCCGGGAGAAACCGGCGCGCACGAGATGCTGGATATTTTTGCCGACGATGCGCTGAACGCTTACGCCAGCCAGCGTGATGTGCCGGCCCGTCATGGCACATCGCGGCTGTCGCCGCATCTGCACTTTGGCGAGATCACGCCGCGACAGATTCTGGCCAGGCTGCGCAAGGTGGCCAACGACGGACGCCGCAAGCCGGCGCCGGACATCGAGCCCTACCTGCGCGAACTGGGCTGGCGCGAATTTGCCCATCACCTGCTGTTTCACTACCCACAGACCACGCACGCGCCCATGAACGCGCGCTTCGCCGAGTTTCCCTGGAGCGACGATGCCGATGCGCGCCAGCGCTGGCAACGCGGGCGCACCGGCATTCCCATTGTCGATGCCGGCATGCGCGAGCTTTGGCATACCGGCTGGATGCACAACCGGGTGCGCATGATTGTGGCCAGCCTGCTGACCAAGAATCTGCGCCAGCACTGGCGCCAGGGGGCGGAGTGGTTCTGGGACACGTTGGTCGATGCCGATCTGGCCAACAACACTCTGGGCTGGCAGTGGGTCGCCGGCTGCGGCGCCGATGCCGCGCCTTACTTTCGCATCTTCAATCCAGTGACCCAGGCCAGGAAGTTCGATCCAGACGGCGCCTACATCCGCCGCTGGGTGAAAGAGCTGTCCGGCGTCTCGGCGCCGGCGATCTTCGCGCCGTGGGAGCAGCAGGGGCTCAACCAGCGCTGTGGTTATCCGCTGCCGATCGTCGACCTGAAAACCTCGCGTCAGAAAGCGCTGGATGCGTACGGCACGGTAAAAGGCTGAGCGTAAGGCGATAAACCGGCCGTCGCTCAGTGCCCGGGTTCGTGCCCTGACTCGGATTCGGCAGACACATCCGAGGCAACGGCGCCCGGATCATCCGGCGCGCGGCGCAGCAGCAGCGCCAGCACCGGCGGCGTGATCATCGCCGTCAGCAGCGACATCGCCACGATGATGGCGTACATGCGCTCGCTGAACACGCCGGCGGTCAGACCCAGGCTGGCGATCACCACACCGACCTCGCCACGCGGCACCATGCCGAAACCGACGATGGTGGCGCCACGCCGTCCCAGCATCAGCGCACCCAGGAAGCCGCCGGCCAGTTTCGAGACGATGGCGATCACCGTGACCACCAGCAGCATCAGCAGAGCCTCGTTGGAGGCCAATGCATCCAGACTGATCTTGGCACCGGTGATGACGAAGAAGAACGGCGTCAGCAGAGCCAGAATCGGCATGGTCTGATGCTCCAGCGATTCGCGCTGGCGCGTTTCGGAGGCAATCATGCCGGCCAGGAAGGCGCCAATGATCGCGGCCAGCCCGAATTTGGTGGAAAGGAAGGCCAGGCCCAGGCACAGCGCCAGCACCAGCGCCAGCGGCGAGTGCGGGCTCATCGGCTTGTCCAGCCAGCTGGAACGGCGGCGCGCCACTTGCGTGCCGGCCCAGCCGAAGATCGCCAGAAAGCCGATGGCGCCGACCAGGGTCAGCAGCAGCGACTTGATATTGATCTCGCCACCACCCTGCAAGGAAGACACCACGCCCAGCAGCAGCATGGCCAGAATGTCGTCGATCACTGCCGCGCCGAGAATCACCCGGCTTTCGGTGCGCTTGAGCACGCCCAACTCTTGCAACACGCGTGCGGTGATGCCGGCCGAGGTGGCCACGAAGGCCGCGGCCACGAATAGCGACTTGATCCAGTCGTAGCCGGAGCCGTGGGCCCATAGCGCGCCCAGACCAAAGGGGAGGATTACGCCCAGCACGCCGACCAAGAATGCACTGGTGCCCACCTTCTTCAGGTCGGCCAGGCGCGTTTCCAGGCCCACCGAAAACAGCAGCAACACCACACCGATTTCCGCCAGCGCATCCAGTGGCGTGCCTGGCAGCATCTGGTCAGGCTGAATCCAGCCCAGCACGGAGGGGCCGATCACGCAACCGGCGGCAATCTCACCGACCACCCCCGGCAGCTTCATGCGTTGCGCGATCTCCGCGCCCACTTGCGCGGCGATGAAGATGATGAACAGGGTCAGCAGGATATCGCTGGCATGATGCATGGAGTTGGCCTGGTCCTTGAGCGTCGCCTTCGCATGCTACATGAGCGACTCCGGGTTGGCCGCCCGCAACGGTATGAGGACGCTCACACCGTTGCGGGATGGCGCCGCTTGATCAGTGCGTCAGACCGATCGCGGCCAGGCCCAGATGGGTGGCGATGGAAGCGGCAAAACCCAGCGCCACGGCCCAGGCCCATTTCAGGTGTTTGCCGAAGGTGTAATGGCCCTTGGACACGCCCATCAGCGCGACACCGGCGGCCGACCCTACCGACAGCAGGCTACCGCCGACGCCGGCGGTCAGCGTGATCAGCAACCACTGGCTAAGATCCATGCCCGGGTCCATCTTGATCACCGCGAACATGATCGGGATGTTGTCGACCACCGCCGAGAGCACGCCCATCGCGGTGTTGGCAAAGGTGAAGCCCAGGTTGCCGTAAAGTTGGTGCGAGGCCATCTCCAGGTAGCCCATCGCAGCCAGGCCGCCGACGCAGGCGAACACGCCGTAGAAGAACAGCAGGGTGTCCCACTCGGCATCGGCAATGATGTTGAAGATCGAGTAGCCGTGCTCCTCTTCGTCCTTGCCTTCGGCCAGCGCGTACTTGCGTTGACGCCGGTCGATGCGCGAAGCCAGCAGGTTCAGTAGCGCCAGGCCTGTCAGCATGCCGTAGGCGGTCGGCATGCCCAGGATCTGCTTGCCGACCACGGTGATGGCCACGGTGGTGGCAAACGACAGGCAGATACCAACGCCGCCGTGCTTGATGGTCACTTCCTCGGTCACCGCCTCGGGCTTGCCCGAGGGCAGGGCAAAGTTCATCAGCACCGCCGGGGTCAGCCAGTTCACCAGCGATGGAATCAGGATCGAGAAGAAGTCGATGAACTCGGCCTTGTGCGCCTGCCACACCATCAGCGTGGTGATGTCACCGAAGGCACTCCAGGCACCGCCGGCGTTGGCGGCCACCACCAGGTTGATCATCGCCAGCGTGATGAAACGCGCGTTGCCGGCACCGACGGCCAGAATCACCGCCGACATCACCAGTGCGGTGGTCAGGTTGTCCAGCATCGGCGAAAGGAAGAACGCCAACGTGCCGGTAATCCAGAACAGTTGCCGATAGCTGAAATGGCGCCGCGTCAGCTTGGCGCGCAGCGCCTCGAACACATTGCGCTCGCCCAGCGCGGTGACGTAGGTCATCGCCACCACCAGGAAGAAGAAGATGTCCGCATATTCCAGGAACATCGACTCGAACGCCTTGCGTACCGGTGATTCCTCACCGTTGCCCGGCGCCCCCACGTGCCATGCCAGCAAACCCCATATCAGGCCCGCGCCCAGCATCACCGGCTTGGACTTGGCAATGCGGATCTTGTCTTCGGCGATCACGCAGGCATAAGCGGCCACGAACAGTGCCACTGCCACCCAACCGATGGGCGAGCCGGTCAGGTGGAAATTTTGCGAGCTTTCCTGCGATGCGGCAGCCGCCGGTGAGCTGGCCAGCAGCGCCAGCCATCCGATCATCGAGCGCATGGGCTCTCCTTGCGAAGTGTTGGAGTTACCGGAAGGGAAACACCGCCAAGCTTAGCAGGGCCGGATGTGACCGCTGCGTACCCAAGACCGCCGGCACGTGCGACCTCAAGCTGTTTCGCGGCCGGGCCGATCGCGCCGCAGGCGCGTAAACACCGCGGCCGCCAGCACCGCCATGCCAGCCAGCCACCACACGGTCAGATGAAAGGCGTGCACATAGGCCGCCGCATGCGTGTGCAGGTCGCCCACCAGCGCCTCCATCAGCAACGAGGCCAGCGCGATACCAAAGCTGATGCCCAGAAACTGCATGCTCGAGGTCAGCGACGAGGCATGCGCGGCCTGATCGGGCCCGATGTCCTGGAAGGCCAGCGTGTTCATGGCGGTGTATTGCAGCGACATGGCCAGCCCGTAGACGAATACCAGCAGCGCCACCGCCCACGACGGTGTATCGGCGCCGAGCAGCCCGAACGCGCTCAGCAGCACGGCGATGATCAGCGTGTTGGCCACCAGCGCGCGGCGATAGCCGAATTGGACCAGAATCCGCGTGATACCCAGCTTCATCAGCATCATGCCCATCGCCTGCGGCACCAGGATCAGGCCAGCAGCCAGCGGCGACCAGTCACAGCCCAGCTGCAGAAACAGCACCAGCACGAACGGCATGCCAGCCGCTGCCAGGCGCGTGCAGATGTTGCCCAGTACCGAAATGCTGAAACTGCGCGAGGCGAACAGCCTGAGATCGGCCACCGGGTGTTCGGTGCGCCGGGTGTGCCATACCAGCAGCACGGCAAACAGGGCACCCGCGGCAAGACACGCCAGCACTGCCAGCTTGGCCCGACCGTCCGCGGCGCGGTCGGCACCGGCCATCAGCAGGCCCGAGGCCAGCGCGAAATAGGTAAAGCCGGCCAGGTCGAAGCGCCGCCGCTCGCCACGAATCTCGGGCATGAAACGCTGCGTCAGCCACAAGCCCAGCGCACCGACCGGCAGGTTGATCAGGAAGATCAATCGCCAGTCGCCATATTCGGCCAGCGCGCCGCCCAGCAACGGCCCCAACACCGGACCCAGCATCGCCGGCAGCGTGACCATGCTCATCGCCTGCACCAGCGCGCGCTTGCTGAAAGTACGCGCCAACACATAACGGCCCACCGGCATCATCAGCGCGCCACCCATGCCTTGCAGCACCCGCGACACCACCAGCTGGTCCAGGCTCTGCGCCAGGCCGCAGGCCAGTGAACCCAGGGAGAACACGGCAAAGGCGACGCCGATCAGGCGCCGCGTGCCCAGCCGGTCGACCAGCCAGGGCGAGGCCGGTACGCACACGGCGATGGTCAGCACATAGGCGGTCAGCGCCGATTTCAGCGACAGTGGCGTTACCGCCAGCGCGTCGGCAATGGTCGGCACCGCGGCGTTGACGATGGTCGAGTCCAGCGTCTGCATGAACAGCGCCGCCGACACCAGCCACAGCAGGCCGCGATGGGCGGCCAGGGCATCAGGGTCGTCGGTGGGGGTGAGGGCAGGCGAGGCGCGGGACGTCATGACTGCGCCTATTTTAACGTCATTTTTACAGCGGCGAAGCGCGACCTTCGACTTACGCTTCAGCCGGCGGACAGAAGTCGGCGCTCGGAACCGCCGCGGTTTACACTTGCCCGTTACGCCGCATCAGGATCATCGCCTCCATGACCGATTCCCCCGCCGACCGCATCGCCGACCTGCGCCGCCGCCTGGAAGAGGCCAACCACCGCTATTACGTGCTGGACGATCCGTCGATTCCGGACGCCGAGTACGACCGCCTGATGCGCGAACTGCAGGCGCTGGAAACGGCGCATCCGGAACTTGCCAGTGACGATTCCCCTACGCGCACGGTCGGCGCTCGTGCCAGCGGCGGCTTTGCCGAGGTCACCCACACTATTCCGATGCTGTCGCTGGACAACGCTTTCGAGGACGCCGAAGCCGGCGATTCCGATCGTGAGCGTTTCCACGAGGTGGCCGATTTCGAGCGCCGCATTGAGGAGAAACTGGGCCGCAAACAGCCCGTGTTTTCGGTCGAACCCAAACTCGATGGCCTGGCGATCAGCCTGCGCTACGAAGATGGCCATTTCGTGCGCGGCGCCACGCGTGGCGATGGCACCACCGGCGAGGACGTGACCGCCAACCTGCGCACGGTGGCGGCCATTCCGCTGAAGCTTCGCGGCAGCGACTGGCCCAAGGTGCTGGAGGTGCGCGGCGAGGTGGTGATGCTGCGCCGCGATTTCGACACGTTCAACGCCTGGGCGCTGGAACACGGCGAAAAGCCACTGGCCAACCCGCGCAATGGCGCGGCCGGTTCGCTTCGCCAGCTGGATCCGGCGGTAACCAAGCGCCGCAAGCTCAGCTTCTTTGCCTACTCGATTGGCGATGTGCAGGACGGCGAACTGCCCGACACGCATTCGGCGACGCTGGCCAAGTTGCGCGAGTGGGGTTTCCCGGTCTCGCATGAAGTGGGCACGGCCAAGGGGCTGGATGGCCTGCTGGATTATTTTCGCCGCATCGGCGCCAAGCGCGATGGCCTGCCGTATGACATCGACGGTGTGGTCTACAAGCTGGACGACTACGAAGGCCAGCGCGAGATGGGCTTCGTTTCCCGCGCGCCACGCTGGGCCATCGCACACAAGTTTCCGGCGCAGGAGCAGATGACTACGCTGCTGGATATCGAGATCCAGATCGGCCGCACCGGTGCCGCCACGCCACGGGCGCGGTTGGAGCCGGTGCAGGTGGCCGGCGTCACCGTGACCTACGCCACCCTGCACAATGCCGACCAGGTCGCGCGTCTGGATGCACGCATTGGCGACACCGTGATCGTACGCCGCGCCGGCGATGTGATTCCCGAAGTGGTGCGCGTGGTCGAAGAGCAACGCCCCGAAGGCGCGAGCCCCTGGCACATGCCCAAAAGCTGCCCGGTATGCGGCTCGGAGCTGGTGCGCGAGGAGGGCGAGGCCGCCTACCGCTGCTCCGGCGGCCTGATCTGCGCCGCGCAACGCAAGGAAGCCTTGATCCATTTCGCCTCGCGCCGCGCCATGGATATCGATGGCCTGGGCGAGCGCTATGTCGATGCGCTGGTCGAACTGGACATGGTCAAGACGCCGGCCGACCTCTACACCTTGAGCGTGGACGACTTCATCGACATGAAGCGCCGTGCCGACGAGCGCGACGGCACCACGCCGGAGACGGTCAAGCAGGGCAAGGTGGCCAGCAAATGGGCGCAAAATCTGGTCGAGGCCATCGACGCCAGCCGCAGTACCACGCTGGCGCGGTTCCTGTTTGGCTTAGGGATCATGCACATCGGCGAAAGCACCGCCAAGGCGTTGGCGCAGTGGCTGGGCTCGCTGGCCCAGGTGCGCCGTACACCGGCCCCGGTGCTTCAGCTGTTGCCGGACATCGGACCGGAAGTGGCCGCATCCATCGCCACCTTCTTCGAACAGGAAGGCAATCTCGCCGTGGTCGATGCGCTATTGGAACGCGGCGTCACCCTGACCGATGAGGCGTCGCCGTCGGCGCGACTGCGCGAGCGCCTGGATTTTGCTGCATTGCTGCGACTGTTCCCGATCAGCGGTGTCGGCGAGAAGGGTGCGGCGAGCATCGCCGGCTACTTCCCGACGTTTGAGAAGCTGGTGCAGGCCGGGGCTTCACATTGGTCGGCGGCTGGCATCAGCAAGACGGCCTGCGCCGGGCTGGAAGCGTTTCTTGCCGACAAGACCCAGCGTCAGGCGTTGCAGGCCTCAGAAGCGGCCATGCGCCGGCTGCTGGAGGCCGCACCGCAGCCCAGCCAGACCTCGGCGCTGCCCCTGGAGGGCAAAACCCTGGTGTTGACCGGCTCGCTCAGCACGCTGACCCGCGACGAGGCCAAGGCGCGCCTGGAAGCGCTAGGCGCCAAGGTGGCGGGCAGCGTGTCCAAGAACACCGACATGCTGGTCGCCGGCGAAGCGGCCGGCTCCAAATTGGCCAAGGCGCAATCGCTGGGCATCACCATCTGGGACGAGGCCCAACTCAACGCTTTCCTGGCCGAGCACGGTGAGGGCCAATGAGCGTCGCCACGCGCTTTGAGGCGCTACGCCTTCGCGCCAGGCTGTACACGTTGCTGCGGGCCTTTTTTGCCGAGCGCGGCGTGCTGGAAGTGGAAACGCCCATGCTTTCGGTGGCGGGCAATACCGATCCCAATATCGCCAGTTTCCAGACCCGGTTCAGCGGTCACACCGACGCCGGTGCACGCATTCGCTACCTGCGTACTTCGCCGGAATTTCCGCTCAAGCGCCTGCTCGCGGCAGGCCTCGGCGACTGCTACGAACTGGGCCGTGTATTCCGCGATGGCGAGGCCGGTGGCCGGCACAATCCGGAATTCACCATGCTTGAGTGGTATCGGCTGGGGCTGGACCATTACGCGCTCGCGGAAGAAGTGGTTGCGCTGGTGCAGGCCGCGCTGGCACTGGTCGACCGCCAGGCGCAGGTGCATGTCACCACCTATGCCAAGCTGTTTTCCCAGCACCTTGGCATCGACGCCCATGGCGCCAGTGAGACCACGCTGCGCGAGCCATTGGCCGATTTCGGCATCGACCCCGAAGGCATGAGCCGCGACGACTGGCTGGACCTGCTGCTGACCCATCATCTGCAACCGGCCTTCGGCGCCGACACCATCACCGTGATCCACGATTACCCGGCCAGCCAGTGCGCGTTGGCGCGGGTGCGCGAGGGCGCGCCGCCGGTGGCCGAACGCTTTGAGCTTTACCTGGGCGCGTTCGAGCTGGCCAATGGCTATCACGAGCTCAACGACGCGTCCGAGCAGCGGCGCCGTTTCCAGGCCGACAACGCGCGTCGCCGTCAGCGCGGCGACGCCGAACTGCCGCTGGACGAAGCCCTGCTGGCGACGCTGGATGCCATGCCCGATTGCGCCGGCGTCGCGTTGGGCGTGGAACGCCTGCTGATGGGGCTGCTCGGCACCGATGCCATTGCCGATGTGCTCGCGTTTCCGTTCGGGCAGGCCTGAGCCACCGCTGGCGATACCCACGCCGCATCAGCGCGTCGTGACCTCAATGCCGATGCAAAGCGCGTATCGCGTACACCCCGACATCACACCCACTGAAGAATCGTCGCGCCCCTGGTCAGCGGGCGCTGCGGAGTGCTTGACGTTGCCCTGCATCATTAAGGCCGGCAAGGACCATCATCGTCGCGGACCTGGGCTTGCCCTCCGGTAGTCGGTCCACGCTCCAGTGCATCAGGTGAATGCTGATCCGCTGCCGATAGAGGCGGCGCGGCAGGCCATCATGCCAACGTGGCCGGCATGCGTCTTCTTCATCCGTATGGCCGCCGTTCGCATCGCGCCAAGTGTGCCAGTTACCCGGTGAGGTGCCAGGGAAGGGCCCTGACCCGCTCTATACCCGGGCACGGCATGAGCCGCCGCCATTGCCACGGCAGGGCCGGGCCACCCCCATCGGCCGCCACGCCCGGTGTCTGCTTTCGCTATGGCGCTGCCTGCAAGGTGATCATCGCACTCTCCTGATGAATCGGCGCGGCCGCGACATGTCCTTGAAGGGCTCCGCTGGGCATTATTTAGTTCACAAATGAATATTTTATTGATAAAGTAAAATCCATGAACAAGGATCCGCTGCAAAGCTGCACCTTCGCCGCCACCGAGCGCCGTATCGACACCACCTGTCGGCGCTTCCCTGAGTTTCCCCGCAATCCGGCGGTGCTGGTGCGACTGATCAAGCGCATTCACCAACAGGTCCACGACGCAGCCAATGCCGTGCTGCGCCGATATGGCCTGAATCACACCGACTACAACATCCTGATGATGATCTACGGCAGCGACGGGGCGGGCGTCAGTCCGGGTGAACTGGCGCTGGCGGCAGGCGAGAAAGGTGCCAATCTGACGCGTATCTGCAATGCGCTGCACGACGGAGGGCTGATCGCACGCGCGCCCAGTGCCGAGGATCGGCGCAAGCTGGCGCTGACGCTCACCGCACAGGGCATTGCCCTGGTCGAACGCTTGCTACCGGACATGTGCCGGTTGCTGGATGCGCAGACGCAAGGCCTGGATGCGACGCAAATGGCGCAGGCCGAAGCCCTGCTCAAACATCTGCTTGGCAATGCCGAACAGATCGCCACCGGGCCCATGGCGGGTGATGCCCCGTGAGGCGCACACCGGTCATGCAGCAACTGCACGAGGGCCTGGCTGGCGCGGGCCGCGACTGGCTGTTCGTGGCGCGGGCTGCGGCTGCCATGCTGGTCGCGGCATGGCTGGCGCTGCGTTTCAACCTGGAAAATCCGGCCTCGACCATGATCACCGTGGGCATCGTCATGCACCCGCATTCGGGCATGGTGCTGGCCAAGAGCTTTTATCGTGCCATCGGCACCTTGTGTGGCTCATTTGCCGGGCTGCTGCTGGTGGCACTGTTCGCCCAGCAGCACCTTTGGCTGCTGGGCAGCATGGCGCTGTGGCTGGGGGCGTGCGCCGGTGGTGCTGCGCTGTACCGCAATTTCAAATCCTATGGCTTCGTGCTGGCCGGCTACACCGCCGGTATCGTCGCCATACCTGTGCTCTCCACCCCGACTGCGGCTTTCGATTCGGCAGTGATGCGCGTCAGTGAAGTACTGCTGGCGCTTATCGTCGCCGCCGTATTCAGCGACGTGCTGCTGCCGCAGCGTCTGCGTGACGTTCTGCGCCAGACCGTGCGCGCCCAGCTTGCCGGGTTGCTCGGCTTTGCCGCCGATTCGCTGTCGGGACGCTTGCCGCGCGGCAATCTGGAAGCGGCGCACCTGCGCGCCGTGCGCGAAGTGCTGGAGATCGAGAACTTGCGCAGTTCGGTGGTCTTCGAGAGCGAATACGGCGTCGATCGCAGCCCGCACCTGAAACGGCTCAATCAGGCCTACATGGCGGCATCGGGCACATTCCTGTCGCTGCACCATCTGATGAACCGGCTGCAATCGCCGCGTGGTGAAAAAGCTCGCACCTCGATCAAGCAACTGTTCGAGCCTCTGGCAGCGCAGTTGCACGCCAGCCTGCGGCATGATCACGCCATCGCGCGGGCCAGGCACCTGCAGCGCGTCTTGCCGGAGCTGAGACCGATGCTGCAACAGCGCATCGACGGCTTGCAGAGCGCGCTCGACGCACGCGACACGCGGCTCGATTTCGCTACCGGTGCGGAGCTGGTGCTCCGCTTTGCCGACGAATTGTGCACCTATGCGGCCGCCTACGTGGTGCTGGTCGACGCACAGCCGCTACCGGCCGATGAGGATGTACCGAGCTTCTCGCGTGAAAGCGACCATCTGGACGCGCTCTGGGTCATGGTGCGCACTACCTGTGTGATGCTTGGCTTGGGGGCATTCTGGATCGCCAGTGCCTGGTCCTTCGGCTCCGGCGCCATGCTGATCGGCGCCATCTTCAGCGCACTGCTGGCCAGTGCGCCGCGGCCGCTGCTGGGGCTGCGACAGATGACCCTGGGCTACACCGGTGGCATCGTCGCGGCCTTTATCTGCAGATTCGTGGTGCTGGTGCACATGGACGGCTTCATGTTGCTGGCAACCGGCATGCTGCCTTTTCTGTTGCTGGGTTTTTATCTGTACACACGACCTGGCCTGACCGGCGCCGGCACCGGCTTCGTGATCGCTTTCTGCTACATGCTGGGAGTACGCGAAAGTCCCGGCTTCGATGTCGCGCATTTCCTCAACGATGCGATCAGCCAGTGGATCGGCATCGCCGGTACTGCCACCGGATTCCTGGTTCTGGCGCACGCCTCGGACAGCCGCTGGTTGCGACAGCGTCTGCTGCGTCGTCTGCGCAGCCAGGTGGTGCGCGCCTGCTGCGCGCGTACGCCACATCTGCGCCATGACGTCGAAAGCGCCAGCCGCGATCTGTTCAACCAGGTGCTGGCCCTCAGCAAGCCCCGCAGCGAGGAAGCCCGGCACCTGATCGCCTGGGCCATGTCGGTGGCCGAGACGGCTCGCGCGGTCATGGTCCTGCGCGAGCAGCGAATGCGGGGCGGGGAAGCTGCGCGCGCCTGCCTGGGGGCCATGCTGGCCGCGCTGGCCGAACTCTATGAGCAGCCCGGCCCGTCCAGCTACTGGAAGGCCCGCCGGCAGGTAACGCATCTGATCGATGCCCAGAACACACCAACGGCGTGGATGCCCTCGTTGCACCTGCTGCGCCTGGCGTTGCTGGAGGCCGATTCGGTGCTGGGCCGTGCGGTACAGGCTGCAAGCATGACTCCCGGAGGCTTGTCCCATGCCGCGTGAACTGGCCTTTTTCGATGCCCTGGTGCCCAGTCTGCTATGGGTTTTCGTGGCCAGCCTGGGTCTGGGCTGGCTGCTGCACCGCCTGCTGTTATGGCTCGGCGTCTATCGCCACGTATGGCATCCGGCGTTGTTCCGCCTGGCGCTGGTCTGCTGCATTTTCAGCGGGCTGGGCCTGCTGGCGATGCACTGAGGTGACCTTGATGAAGATAGCTTCGCTTACCCGACTTGTCCTGACGCTCCTGGTGCTGACTGTGGCTGTGCTGGCCCTGTGGGTGCTGTGGCGCCACTACATGTATACCCCCTGGACCCGCGACGCCCGCGTGCAGGCTGACGTCGTGCAGGTGGCACCGGACGTCTCGGGCCTTGTCGATCGTGTCGAGGTGAAGGACAACGCCTATGTGCACCGCGGCCAGGCGCTATGGCAGATCGACACCGCGCGGTTTGCCAATGCGGTGGCGCAGGCAAAGGCCTCGCTGGCCGCGGCCAAGGCCGATGCCGAGGCCGCCGGCGCCAGCCGTGCAGCGGCGGAGGCGTCCGCGGCCCAGGCCCGTGCCGAGTTCTCCATGCGCCAGAC
The DNA here is from genome assembly GCF_011759385.1 of Oleiagrimonas sp. C23AA. Lineage (GTDB taxonomy): Bacteria > Pseudomonadota > Gammaproteobacteria > Xanthomonadales > Rhodanobacteraceae > Oleiagrimonas. The sequence goes on from NZ_JAARLY010000005.1 coordinate 17,205, forward strand.
CCAGGCCGAGCGCCGTCAGCACATGGGCGACGTGATATCGGCCGAAGCGCGCAGCGATGCCGAGGCGACCGCCCGCGCGGCCCGTGCCGGCCTGGCGGCGGCCAGCGCCAGCCATCGTGCCGCCGGCGCCGCCCAGGCCAAGGCGCTGGCAGCGGTACAGCAGGCTCAGGTGACGCTGTCGCTGGCCGAACTCAACCTCGAACGCAGCACGGTGCACTCGCCCGTCGACGGCTACGTCACTCATTTGGACGTCTATGCCGGTGATTACGCCACCGCGGGGACGCCACGCATGGCGGTGATCGATGCGCATTCGTATCGCATCAACGGCTATTTCGAGGAGATCAAGATGCCGCAGGTGCACGTCGGCGACAGAGCGCGCATCCGCCTGATGAGCGGCGTCGAACTGCACGGTCGCGTCGAGAGCATCGCGCACGGCATGAGTGATCGCGACAACACCACCGGCAGCAACCTGCTGGCCGACGTCAGTCCGACCTTCAATTGGGTGCGCCTGGCACAGCGCGTGCCGGTGCGCATCGCCATTGATCCCGACAGCATGCCGCGCAGGCAGGTGCTGGTCGCCGGCATGACTGCCACGGTCGTGCTCGATCCGTCCACCCATGGTGCCATGCAGGTGGCGAGCGACACCGCGACCATGGTTCAGAACTCCAGGTCCAGCGCCGCACACAGATAATCGACCAGCGGCGCGATGCGCTGGAAGGTGTCGATCAGCACCGGGCGCAGTTCGGCCGAGCAGACCACGGCGTCGGTGATGTCCTGGCCGGCGGCGAAGTTCTTCAGTTTCAAGTCCTCGATCAGCGGATGATCAGGCTCGAACCCACGTGGCGGGCGTTTCAGGCGTTCGCCCCAGAAGCCGAAATGGCGCTGGAAGGCCTCCGAATGCGCGGCGCGTTGCCAGGCCGCGGGGTTGTTGGCGATGAATTCGCGGATGCGCTTCAGGTTCGCGCTTTCCGGATGCCACAGGCCGCCGCCGGCAAAGCTCGACTCGGGTTCGATGTGCAGATAGAACGAGGGCGCCTGCACCTCGCGGCGCCGTTCGTGGAACAGCCGCGCGCCGCCCCACGGTTTGTACGGCGCCTTGTTGTGCGCAAAACGCGTATCGCGCTGCACGCGGAACATCGATCCGCCCATCTTGCGCGGATCGGCGCGGTAATGCGCGCTGATGGATGCCACCGCCGGTTGCAGATCGGTGATCAGCGCCAGCATCGGTTCGCGCACGTGACGCTCGTAATCGTCCTTGTGCGCCTGGAACCATTCGCGCGTGTTGTTGGCGCGAAGGTCACCAAGAAAGCGAAACGTGGCGGCGGAGAAGTAAGCGCGTTCCATGGGAAAACTCGTCTCGGGGCGCGCCGCGGGCAGGGCTTACGGCGCGATGGATAAGGGGCGGCAAAGTGTACGCGCCGCCTGTGCAGCGCGCGTCGATGCGCGCTAGGTCGGCAACGCCAACTGGTGGCGCGTCGCCAGCTCGCGCGCCCAGGCTTCCACCTGATCGAGCACGGTCTGGCTGGGGCCATCATCAGCTGACGCGCTGCGGCACTCGGCCAGCGCGACGAAGAAGTCCTCAAGGCTGAGGTGGGTCAACGCGCTGCGCTCACCCAGGCGCTTGCGGCAGAAAGCTTGCCAGCGCTCGGCTTCTTCGGCGCTTAGGGTGTCCGGCCAGTTGCGGGCCCGATAGCGAAACAGCAGTTCTACATAACGTGGATCGCGGAACGCCATTGCGGCTTCGCCCAGTTGTGCGCCCGGCGTGCCGCGCACCTCGGCCAGAAGCCGCTTGTCGCCGTCCGGCAGGAAGCCGTCGTACAGGGCCAGCTCGCAGTCAGTGGCGGGCTCGTTATTACCGCCGCTTAGCGCAAATACCTCACGTAGTTTGTCAGCCAGTGCCGGCGCTTCACGCAGTTGCTCAAGATGGTGCTCACAGCGTGCCGGGTCCAGGCCGATGCGCGAAAGATCCACGCCCTTGAGCACCGACAGTGGTGCCAGCGCGGGGGAGCGATTGACGCGCACCGTGCGCAACTTGATGCGCTCGATGCCCTCGGGCAGGTCGGCCTGCGCGGTGAACACGCGATCGGCGATGTCCTGCGCCTCCAGGGCCAGCAGCTCGGCCGGATCGGCGTCCAGGTCGTAGACGATCACCTCGTTTGGCCGCGACGGATGCTGGGTGATCGGCGCGATCATCGACAGGCAACCGCGACTGGCGGGGTAGCGCGAGGACACGTGCAACACCGGCGTCATGTGCGCAGTATCCAGCAGGCTGTGCACACGCTGTTTCTTGCGCAAGGCGAAGAACCAGTCCCACAGCTTGGGCTGACGCACGCGGATCAGGCGCGCCAAGCCGATCAGTGCTTCGACGTCTGATACCGCGTCGTGCGCACGGCGCTGCTCGATATGGTTGGCGGCCGCCAGATGCTCCAGGCGAAAGCTCGGCGCGCCATCGTCGCGCATCGGCCACTCGATACCCTCCGGGCGCAATGCGTAACACATGCGCACCAGGTCGATCAGGTCCCAGCGCGAATTGCCGTTGCGCCACTCGCGCTCGTAGGGGTCATAGAAGTTTCGGTACAGCAACTGACGGGTAAATTCGTCGTCGAAACGCAATGAGTTGTAACCCACGCCACAGGTGCCGGGCAGGGCCAGCTGTTCGTGCACGACCGCGGCAAATTCCGCTTCGGCGACGCCGTCGCGCTGTGCCTGCTGCGGCGTGATGCCGGTGATCAGGCACGATTGCGGGTGCGGAAGGGCGTCCTCCGGCGGACGGCAGAACACGCTCACCGGTTCGCCGATGATCTCAAGATCGAACGTGGTGCGGATGCCGGCAAACTGCGATGGACGATCGCGCCGGGGGTCGGTGCCAAAGGTCTCGTAGTCGTGCCAGAAGAAAGTCGGTTGGGCCATGGCCGCCATGATCGCATGCCGACGCCCCGGTTTGGCCTGATACACTGGATAGCCACAAGGAGACATACATGGCGCAGGCGCACGACGACAATCTGATCTGGATCGACCTGGAAATGACCGGTCTGGATACCGACCGCGACTCCATCCTGGAGATCGCCACCATCGTCACCGATCGCGAGTTGAACATCCTGGCCGAAGGGCCCGTGTTCGCCATCTCGCATCCGGAAAAACGCCTGATCGACATGGATGACTGGAACCGCAACCAGCACACCAAGTCCGGACTCTGGCAGCAGGTGCTGGCCTCCAAGGCCGATCACCAGATTGCCGAGGCCGATACGCTGGCCTTCCTGGAGCAGTGGGTGCCAGCCGGTCGCTCGCCGATGTGCGGCAACTCGATCTGCCAGGATCGGCGCTTCCTGCATCGCCAGATGCCGCAGCTGGAACGTTTTTTCCATTACCGCAATCTGGATGTGTCCACGCTCAAGGAACTGGCGCGGCGCTGGGTGCCCTCGATCGCCCGCGGCATGACCGGCAAGGCCAGCGCGCACACGGCGCTGAGTGACATCCGCGATTCCATCGACGAGCTGCGCTACTACCGCACCTTCATGGGTGAATTCGGTGGCCGCGGCGCACGCGAGGCCATGGAGGCCGCCGACAGCGCCGATTCGGCCTGAGCACGACGGCCATGTTCGCGCGCACCCTGGACTGCAACGGGCGTCCGCTGACGCTGGACCGCACGCGCGTCGTCGGCGTGCTCAACATCACGCCGGACTCGTTTTCCGATGGCGGGCGCTTTGTCGATCACGACGCCGCGCTTGAGCATGCATTGGCGATGGTCGAGGCCGGTGCCGACATGATCGATGTCGGCGGCGAGTCCACGCGGCCGGGGGCGGCCGAGGTCGGACCCGACGAAGAACTGCAGCGTGTGGTACCGCTGATCGAGCGCCTGGCGGCGGCCAGCGACGTTGCGATCGGCATCGATACCTCCAAGCCCGATGTGATGCGTGCGGCGGTAGGGGCGGGCGCCGGCCTGATCAACGATGTTTATGCGTTGCGCCGCGAAGGCGCCCTTGAGACCGCGGCCGCGCTCGGTGTGCCGGTTTGCGTGATGCATATGCAGGGCCAGCCGCGCGACATGCAAGCGGCGCCCGCCTATGACGACGTGGTCGGCGAGGTACATCGCTTTCTGGCCGAGCGTGTGTTTGCCTGCCAGATGGCCGGCATCGACGTGAACCAGGTGCTGGTCGATCCGGGATTCGGCTTTGGCAAGACGCTCGAGCACAACCTGGAACTGCTGCGTCAGCTCGAACGCTTCGACAACCTGGGCGGCGGCCTTTATGTGGGTCTGTCTCGCAAGTCGATGATCGGCGCCCTGACCGGTCGTGAGACGCCAGGTGAGCGTGGCGCCGGCTCGGTCGCGGCCGCCTTGATCGCCGCGCAGCGTGGCGCCCATCTGGTGCGTGTGCACGATGTCGCGCCGACCCGGGATGCCCTGGCCGTGTGGCAGGCAGTCCACCAAGGCGACCGGCCCGCAGTCTCGCCGACACCGGCGCCGCCGCGGTGGCCCGACGACGACTGATACGGCCGCCTGGCGGACGAAAGCTGCTGCGCCGCAAAATGGTCCCACCGCCGATCTCGGCTAGGCTTACGACCCTGAACGATTCTCCTTTCCCTTGAAGATCGCCCATGAGCTCACGCAAGTATTTTGGTACCGATGGCATCCGTGGCCAGGTTGGCAAGTGGCCTATTACCGCTGAATTCATGCTCAAGCTCGGCCGCGCCGCGGGCATCGCGCTTGCCGGCAAGAATGGTCGCGCCACCGTGGTGATCGGCAAGGACACGCGCGTGTCCGGGTACATGTTCGAATCGGCCCTGGAAGCGGGGCTGGTGGCCGCCGGAGCCGATGTGCGTCTGTTGGGTCCCATGCCGACCCCCGCGGTGGCCTTCCTCACCCGCAGCCTGCGTGCCGATGCCGGCATTGTCATCAGCGCCTCGCACAACCCGCACTACGACAACGGCATCAAGTTTTTCTCGCGCGATGGCGAGAAGCTGGCCGATGAGGTGGAGGCGGCCATCGAGCGCGAAGTCGATGCGGCGTTCGAGACGGTGGATTCCGAATACCTGGGCAAGGCCAGTCGCATCAACGATGCCGCGGCACGCTACGTTGAATTCTGCAAGGCAACGCTGGATGAGGACTTCAGCCTGAAAGGCATGAAGATCGTGCTCGACTGCGCGCATGGCGCCACCTATCAGGTCGCGCCCAAGGTATTCGCCGAGCTCGGCGCACAGGTGAACACCATCGGTGCGTCGCCGGACGGCTTCAACATCAATCGCGAGGTTGGTTCGACTCATCCCAGAGCGCTGCAGGACGCGGTGGTCGAGCAGGGTGCCGACATCGGCATTGCCTTTGACGGCGACGGCGATCGCGTGCAGATGGTCGACCGCCATGGCGTGCTCGCCGATGGCGACGACCTGTTGTATGTGCTGGCCCGTGACTGGAAACGCCGTGGTGTGCTGCAGGGGCCGGTGGTCGGCACGTTGATGAGCAACTACGGTCTGGAAAAGGCGCTGGCGGTGCTGGATATCCCGCTGCTGCGCGCCAAAGTGGGCGATCGTTATGTGCTGCAGCAGCTTAAGGCCCACCGTGGTGTGCTGGGCGGGGAAACCTCCGGCCACTTGCTGTGCCTGGATCGGGCCACCACCGGAGATGGCCTGGTTGCCGCACTGGCCGTGCTCGAGGCGCTGGCCGGTGCCGGCCAGGATCTGGCCGAAGCGCGCCGCGATCTGACCAAGATGCCGCAGGTGATGCTCAACGTGCGCGTGGAGGGCAAGGCCGGTCCGCTGCTGGACACCGACGCCGTGCGCCAGGCCGAAGCGCAGGTACGTGAAACCCTGGCCGGGCGCGGCCGTGTGGTCTTGCGCGCCTCGGGTACCGAGCCGGTGGTGCGCGTTACCGTCGAAGCCGCCCATGCCGACGAGGTGCAACGGTTGGCACAGGAACTGGCAGACGTCGTAAAATCGACCGCCTCACGCTCGTGAACCTCCAGGGGGCTGGCATGGCCCCCACTTCAGGTCGCCAAGGATTGGCCCGACGTGCCCCCGCCCCTGCGGTGGCGGAAACCAAACACCGCACGCCAACCTGTTGTGGAGACAAAACCCATGAAGAACGTCCCGACGCTGGACATCCGTCGTTTCGATTCCGATCGCACCGCCTTTGTGGCCGAACTGGGCGCGGCCTACCGTGAATTCGGTTTCTGCTGCATCAGCGGTCATGGCATCGATCCAGCGCTGATTGATGGCGCCTACAAGGCCTTCGAGCACCTGTTCTCGCTGCCGGCCGAGACCAAGATGAAGTACCACGTGCCCGGCAGTGGCGGCGCGCGCGGCTACACGCCGTTCAAGGTGGAAACGGCCAAGGACAGCGAGCATCCGGACCTGAAAGAGTTCTGGCACATCGGCCGCGAGATCGACCGCGACTCCAAGTTCGCCGACGTGATGCCGGCCAACATCTGGCCCGAGGAAGTGCCCGAGCTGCACCAGTACGGTTACGGCCTGTACGAAGCGCTGGATCAGCTGGGCTCACGCGTGCTGCGCGCGCTGGCACTGCACATCGAGCTGCCGGAAACCTTCTTCGAGGACAAGATCGACCAGGGCAATTCCATCCTGCGCCCGATCCACTATCCGCCGATCGAACAGGGCACTGTGCCCAACGTGCGTGCCGGGGCGCATGAGGACATCAACTTCATCACGCTGCTGGTGGGTGCCAGTGCGGCGGGCCTGGAAGTGCTGACGCGCGAAGGCCACTGGCTGCCGATCACCACCACCGGCGATGCCATCGTGGTGAACATTGGCGACATGCTGCAGCGCCTGTCCAACCACGTGTACCCGTCGACCACGCATCGGGTGACCAACCCGCAGGGCGAGGATGCCCGCAAGCCGCGCTATTCGGTGCCGTTCTTCCTGCACCCGAATCCGGATGTACTGCTGGACCCGGTGTCCACCTGCATCAGCGAAGAAAATCCCAATCGCTATCCGGAGTCGCTGAGCTCGCACGAGTACCTGATGCAGCGTCTGCGCGAAATTCGCCTGATCGCCTGATCGTTCCCGAAAAAAAAGCCCTGCGCCGGCCGTCGCCGCGCGCAGGGCAGGGGGAGAGCCACGTTGGCTCGCAAGTGATGGATCAGTACGACAGCGTCACCGAGCTGGGCATGCTCGACAGGTTGTAGTTGCACTGCGGATTGATGCCCGAGGTGTCGGCGCTGGAGTTCCACGGCGGCGAGGCTACCCGCGAGCCATCGCGGCGGTAGACCTGTATGTTGTGGAACACGATGGGACTGCTGGCCGGATACTCGCTGCAAGTGGACACGTTGTAGACCTCCAGCACACCGCCATACACCCAGTTGAGATCGGCATACGGATTGGTGGTCAGCGAGCTGGTCTGGCCGGTGGTGGTGTCGCGCGAGTCGATTTTCCAGGTCGAGCAATCCACACCTGCCGCGCAGGTGGAGTAGGTATCGCCCACCACCACATCACCGGTGTGCGCGGCGACCGGAGCGCTGTGATAGGTGGTGCCGCTGACACAGCAGTTCCAGCTGGCCAGCGTCCAGGCCTTGCCGCCATAGCTGTTCCAGCCCAGCACCGGCTGCAGGATCGACTGCACGTTGGGCAGTTGCTCCAAGCCGGGGAAGAAGTAGATCACCGCATCCTGTTGCGCGCTGGGCGCAGCCGGCACGGTCCAGGTGGCCACAATGCGGCCAATCGGCGAATTGCTGCTGTAGTTGGCTGACATCACCCAGCCGCTTTGCTCGGGCTCGGTGCCCGATGCATTGTCGGCACTGGCGCTGCCCAGATAACGCAATCCATTGGGCATCACCCGTACCCCGTTGAGCGTGAAATGCGCCCGCGTGCAGACATTGGCCGCCTGCAAGGCGCCGTTGGCGCCGCGGATACGGCCGTCCTTGCGCAGGGTTTCACCGGCATGCAGCGTACGTACGCAGGATGGATCGAAATAGCCGTTCGGCGTGACCACGTAGTTGCCGGGAACGCCGGCCGGCTGGCTGGACGCGGGCAGACTGGCCACGCGCACCAGTTGCGGTTCGGCATCGGGTTTGACGGCATGGGCGGCCAACGCCGGTGCGGACAGGCACAAGGCTGCGGCGGCAGCCAGCCAGGTGCGCATGGCGCGGCCGCGTGTTGCCCCCGGGGTTCTGAACATCTTCATCGCTTGAGACTCCTTATCCATGAGTTCGATGCAAGGCAGGGCAGCGCCGCTGCCCGTCGTCTCTGAAAAGCCCCGCGGTGCGGGCACCGCTCAAGGCTCCCCCTGTTCAGCCACCCGTCTTCGGGTGGAGGTCTAGCCTCTCGCTGCCGCCGCCCGGCGTTTTGTGAGCCAGTCTTCAATCGATACAACGCCGGTGCGAACCGGGTCACACCTGGGCACATTGAGCACGGCGGCCATTGAATTTATATATTCGAATAATCTAATATATGGCTCATGAAGGACCGCCGCTTGACGACGGTGACCAGACTCTTCGTCGCGGGCACCCGGTCCATTTCGATCCCGTATCCGCCAAGTTGCGAGGAAGCACCATGTCACAGCAGCCAAGCGTAGAAACATTCTTCCACGAACCGACCAACACCTTCAGTTACGTGGTTTGGGACCCGCAAACCCAGCAGGCGGCGGTGATCGACAGCGTGCTGGACTATGACGCCGCGGCCGGCCGCACCGCGCATGAATCGGCCGACCAGATCATCGACTTTGTCCGCAAAAGCGGTCTTGCCGTGAGCTGGGTGATCGACACACACGTGCACGCCGACCATCTGTCGGCGGCGCCGTACATCCGCGACACCCTGGGGGGGCTGCTGGCCATCGGCGAGCACATCCGTACCGTGCAGGACACCTTCGGCACGCTGTTTCATGCCGAGCCCGAGTTTGCCCATGATGGCAGCCAGTTCGACCACCTGTTCACCGATGGCGAACATTACCGCCTCGGCAACATCGAGGCGGTGGCGTTGCATACGCCTGGCCACACACCGGCGTGCATGACGCACGTGATCGGTGATGCGGCGTTTGTCGGTGACACGCTGTTCATGCCCGACTACGGCACCGCGCGCTGCGATTTCCCCGGTGGCGATGCGCGCACACTGTACCGCTCCATCCAGAAAATCTATGGCCTACCCGAGGCCACGCGCATTTTTCTGTGCCACGACTACAAGGCGCCGGGGCGTGATGCGTTCGCCCACGAAACCACGGTGGGCGACGAGAAAGCCCACAACATCCATGTTCGTGATGGCGTGGACGAAGAAAGCTTCGTGCGCATGCGCACCGAGCGCGATGCCACCTTGTCCATGCCGCGCCTGATCCTGCCTTCGGTGCAAGTGAACATGCGTGCCGGCGAGCTGCCTCCGGCCGAGTCCAACGGCACGCACTACCTGAAGATTCCCCTCAACGTCCTGTAACCGGTCCCCAAGGAGCCTCACCATGGATATGCATGCACTGGATGATCGCCTGAGTGTCAGCGGGCAGATCACCGCGAGCGACATGGCCACGCTGCGCCAGAAAGGCTTTGTCGCCGTCATCAACAACCGCCCGGATGGCGAATCCCCCGACCAGCCGAGCGCTGCGCAACTGGCTGAGGCGGCCAAGGCTCAGGGGTTGACCTATCACTACATCCCGGTAGTGCCCCAAGCCTGGGGCGCGCAGGAAGTCGCCGCGTTCGCCAAGGCGCTTGCCGATGCCAACGGCCCGGTGTTCGCCTTCTGTCGCAGTGGCATGCGCTCCAGCACCATGTGGGCCATGCAGAGCGATAAACCCGCCGCGCAAGTGCTGGCGCAAGCGCGGGCAGCCGGCTACGATCTGTCGCCGATCGAACCCATGCTGCACCAGAAGGAGCCCCGGTGAGCGCCAGCGTCAAGCCGTCGAACATGACCGTCGAAGCCATGCACCGCAACGTGGAATCGGCCGTTTCCGTGCTCAAGGGCATGGCCAGCCAGAATCGCCTGCTGCTGCTGTGCCAGTTGAGTCAGGGCGAATGCGCGGTGGGTGAGCTGGCCGATCGGCTGGAGTTGTCGCAGAGCGTGGTCTCGCAACATCTTTCCCTGTTGCGGCGCGAAGGCATGGTCACGGGGCGCCGCGATGCGCAATCGATCTTCTACCGCATCTGCGATTCACGCGTACTGGCCCTGATGCAGACCATGTTCGACCAGTTCTGCCGCGCCTGAGGGCACACTAGCGGCGTCCGGCGCCGCATCATTGCGAGGCTTCGATCATGCTGACTGTGGCGATGACACAGGCGCTGCTCGCGCTCGCCTGCGGATCACTGGTGGGGTTGTCTCTGGCCCTGGTAGGTGGCGGTGGCTCCATGCTGGCGGTGCCGCTGCTGCTGTATGTCGTGGGCGTGCACGACCCGCACGTGGCGATTGGCACCAGTGCGCTGGCGGTGGCGCTCAATGCGTTTGCCAATGTGATTCCCCATGCGCGGGCCGGTCGCGTGCGCTGGAAGGCGGCCGGCATGTTTGCGGTCACCGGGATGCTGGGGGCCTATGCCGGCTCCAGTCTGGGCAAGGCCGTCGATGGACACCGACTGGTGTTGGCGTTCGCGGTGTTGATGCTGGTGGTCGCCGGGCTGATGCTGCGCGGCGGCCAGCGCTCGGGCCAGGACCGCTACCCGACGCCGCACGCCATGCCAAAGCTGGCGGTGGCGGGACTGGGTGCGGGGGCGCTGGCCGGCTTCTTCGGCATCGGTGGCGGCTTTCTGGTGGTCCCCGGCCTGATGTTGGCCAGCGGCATGGCCATCATCAACGCCATTGGCACCTCGTTGATTGCCGTCGGCAGCTTTGGCATGACCGCGGCGGCCAATTACGCACTGTCGGGCTGGATCGACTGGACCATCGCTGCCCAGTTCATTGCCGGGGGCGTGGTGGGCGGCTGGATCGGTGCCCATCTGGCCGGGCACCTGGCCAACCGTAAAGGCGTACTCAACACGCTGTTCGCGCTGATGATCATCGCCGTGGCCATCAGCATGCTCTGGCATGGTTTGTAAGTGGCTTCAGCGAACAAGAAAACGGCCCGCTCGATGCGGGCCGTTCTGATTTACGCCGTTTGTCGCGTAACGATCAAAGCGCTTCGAAAATGCCGGCTGCACCCATGCCGGTGCCGATGCACATGGTGACCATGCCGTACTTTTGCTGACGCCGACGCAGGCCATGGATGCAGGTGGCCGCGCGGATGGCACCCGTGGCACCCAGCGGGTGACCCAGCGCGATGGCGCCGCCCAGCGGGTTCACTTTCTCCGGGTCCAGACCCAGATCGCGGATCACCGCCAGCGACTGCGCGGCAAAGGCCTCGTTGAGTTCGATCCAGTCCATCTGGTCCTGACTGAGACCGGCCTGCTGGAGCGCCTTGGGAATGGCTTCCTTGGGGCCGATGCCCATCACCTCCGGCGGCACGCCGGCCACCGAGAAGCTGACAAAGCGCGCCAGCGGGGTCAGGCCGTAGTCCTTGACCGCCTGCTCGCTGGCCAGGATCAGCGCACCGGCGCCGTCGGACATCTGCGAGGAGTTGCCCGCCGTCACCGAACCGCCGAACTTGTCGTTGCGGAACACCGTGCGCAGTTTGGCCAACACCTCCGGCGTGGTGCCGGCGCGAGGACCCTCGTCGGTGTCGATCACGCGCTGGTCCTCGCGCACGCTGCCGTTGGCAAGGTCCGGATAACGATCGTCCAGCGTGAACGGCGCGATTTCATCCTTGAAGTGGCCGGCCTCGATGGCCGCCAGCGCGCGGCGGTGGCTTTCCACGGCGAAGGCGTCCTGATCCTCGCGGCTGACCTTCCACCTTTCGGCCACTTTCTCGGCGGTGATGCCCATGCCGTAGGCGATGGCCACATTCTCGTCGTTGAAGATGGCCGGATTCATCTGCACCTTGTGGCCCATCATCGGCACCATCGACATGGTCTCGGTGCCGCCGGCGATCATCAGGTCGGCCTCGCCCAGGCGAATGCGGTCGGCGGCCATGGCGATGGCCTGCACGCCCGAGGAGCAGAAGCGGTTGATGGTGACGCCCGGCACGCTGTCGGGCAGGCCGGCCAGCAGCGCGCCGATGCGCGCCACGTTCATGCCTTGCTCGGCCTCGGGCATGGCGCAGCCGATGATGGCATCGCCAATGCGCGCCGGATCGATGCCCGGGCACTGCTCCATGGCTTCACGGATAACGTGGGCCAGCAGGTCGTCGGGCCGGGTGTTGCGGAATACGCCACGCGGCGCCTTGCCCACCGGCGTGCGGGTGGCGGCGACGATGTAAGCGTCCTGAATGTGTTTGCTCATGACTTTCTCCGAAGGGGGAATGGGGAAGGGGGCGCCGCAAATCGGCTTGCTTGCCGATAGCCTTCTTTGCAGCCCCGCCGTTCCTGATGGCTCTGGACGATTTTCTAATCCCGATTCCCGCTTCTCAGTTCCTCAGCGGCTTGCCGGTCTTCATGGTGTGGGCGATGCGCGCCTGGGTTTTTTCCATCTGCGCCAGGGCCACGAAGTGCTTGCGCTCCAGCGCCAGCAGCCAGGCTTCGTCCACTTCCGAGCCGCGCTCGATCTGACCGCCGCACAGGGTGTCGGCGATGCGCGTGGCGATCTCCATGTCGTGCGGCGAAATGAAGTAGCCCTCGGCCATGTTCACCAGCATGGCCTTGAAGGTAGCGGTGCCGACATCGCCGGCGACCTTGATGTGGCGCGTGGGCAGGGCCGGGCGATAGCCACTCTCGGCAAGCGCCCCGGCCTGCTGCTTGGCCACGTAGAGCAGTTCGTTGGCGTTGAACACCACCAGGTCCGATTCGCGCAGCAAACCGAACTGCTTGGCCTCCAGCGCCGAGGTGGCGACCTTGGCCATGGCTACCGTCTCGAAGTAGCGCTTGATGTTGTCGAAGGCATCGCCCACCGGCGAGGCAGACGCGCGGGTGGCAATTTCCTTCAGACCGCCACCGGCCGGCAGCAGGCCGACACCGGCCTCGACCAGGCCGATGTACGACTCCAGCGCCGCCACGGTGCGTGCCGAATGCATCTGGAACTCGCAACCGCCGCCCAGGCACAGCCCGCGCACCGCCGCGACCACCGGCACCATCGAGTACTTGATCTTCATGCTGGTGGCCTGGAAGTTGGCCACCATGGCCTCGAACTGGGCCAGCTTGCCTTCCTGCAGCAGGCCCAGCGCGCCCTTGAGGTCGGCGCCGGCCGAGAACGGCTCGCTGGTCTGCCAGATCACCGCCGCTTTCAGCTTGGCTTCGGCTTCTTCCACCGCGCGCTGCACGCCATCGAGCACGTGATCGTTGACGGTGTTCATCTTGGTCTTGAACGAAATGATGCCGACATCGTCGCCATCGCGCGTCCACAGCCGCACGCCGTCGTTTTCCCACACGGTGGTACCCGTATCACCGGCCGGCTCGCCGAGCACGGTCTCCGGGAACAACTGGCGCTCGTACACCGGGTGCGACGAGCGCGGCAATGCCTTGGCCTTGGACGGCGAGAACGAACCGTCCTTGCCATGCACGCCCTGACGGCCATCGCTGACCCACTCAGGCAGCGGTGCATCGCTCATGGCCTTGCCGGCGGCGATGTCCTCCTCGATCCACTGGGTGACCTGCTGCCAGCCGGCGGCCTGCCAGGTTTCGAACGGGCCCAGTTTCCAGCCGTAGCCCCAGCGAATGGCGAAGTCCACGTCACGTGCGGTCTCGGCGATGTCGGACAGGTGATAGGACGCGTAATGAAACAGGTCGCGGAAGCTGGCCCACAGGAACTTGGCCTGCGCATCGTCACTGGCGCGCAGCTTGGCGAACTTCTCGGCCGGATTCTTGATGGCGAGGATGGCCGCCACCTCATCGCAGGCCTTTTGTTCCGAGTCGCGGTAGTTGCCGGCGTCGCGATCGAGCACCTTGATCGCCTTGCCTTCCTTCTTGTAGAAGCCGGCGCCGCTCTTCTGGCCCAGCGCGCCCTGGTCGATCAGGCCAGCCAGCCAGGACGGCGCCTTGAAATAGCTGTGCCAGGGATCGTCGGGCAGGGTGTCGGCCATGGTCTTGATGACGTGCGCCATGGTGTCCAGACCGACCACGTCGGCGGTGCGGTAGGTGGCGCTCTTGGGGCGGCCGATGGCCGGGCCGGTCAGCGCATCGACGGTGTCAAAGCCCAGGCCGAACTGCTCGGTGTGATGCATCGCCGCCAGCATCGAGAACACGCCGATACGGTTGCCGATGAAGTTGGGCGTGTCCTTGGCGTAGACCACGCCTTTGCCCAGCGTGGTAGTAAGGAAGCCTTCCAGGCCTTCCAGCACCGCCGCGTCGGTGTGCGCGGTCGGCACCAGCTCGACCAGGTGCATGTAGCGCGGCGGGTTGAAGAAATGCACGCCGCAGAAGCGTGCGCGCATCGCCTCGGGCAGGGCGTCGGCCATCGCATTGATGGAAAGCCCGGAGGTGTTGGAGGCAATCACCGCATGCTCGGGCAGGTGCGAGGCCACCTTCTTGTACAGATCCAGCTTCCAGTCCAGGCGTTCGGCGATGGCCTCGATGACCAGGTCGCAATCGGCCAGCTGGTCCAGGTGTTGGGCGTAGTCGGCAGGAATGATCTGGCCACCGCGCGACTTCTCGGCCAGCGGCGCGGGCTTGAGCTTGCCCAGATGGCCGATGGCCTTCAGGGCCACGCCATTGCTGGGCCCGTCCTTGGCCGGCAGGTCGAAGAGGACGGTCTCCACGTCGGCGTTGGTCAGGTGGGCGGCGATCTGCGCACCCATGACTCCGGCGCCGAGCACCGCGGCCTTGCGTATGCGTAGCGGTTTTGCGGTCATGCCAATCTCCTAGGGGTCGTACAAGAGCCGAAGAGGTGGACCGCGAAGTTCCGGTGCCACCGCTCCGAAACGGAAAGATGATGTCTACGGCGCGCGCAGCCCCGCTGCCGCGAAGTGGATCAGATGCTCGGCGGCCAGCGCGCGATGCTGGGCCTCGCTGTCCTGCGCACGGCGCTGGATCACGCCGAAGTCGGCCATGGCGTAGGTCAGCGCGCCGGACACTATGTCCAGGCGCCAATACAGCTCTTCCTTGGAAAGGTGCGGCAGCTGCTTGGCGAACTGCGCGGCGAACAAGCGCAGCACGTGGCCGTAGTTGTCGGAAAGAAATTTGCGCAGACGCTCATTGTGCTCGGCATAGGCGCGGGCCAGTACACGCACGAAGGCGCTGCCGCCATCGGTGTCCAGCGAGAGCTCCAGCGCCGGGCGGATGTAGGCGCCGAGCAGGGCATCGAGCGAGGCATCCTCGCCAGCGCCTTTCAGCGCCGCCACACGACGGCCATTGAGTTCATCCAGACGACGGCGGAACACTTCCTCGATCAGGTTGTCCTTGGATCCGAAGTGGTAGTTCACCGCAGCCAGATTCACCTTGGCTGCCGAGGTGACCTGACGCAGCGAAGCACCGGCAAAGCCATGACGTGCAAAGAGCGTCTCGGCGGCGCCGAGGATGCGCTCCTTGGTCGAAAACTGCGATGTGTTCAATGGTGTGCTCCGCAGATCGCTTTTCGGGCGATATCAAACGATCGTTTGAAGCATAGGCGCCGTGCCGGCTGAACGTCAAACATCGGCATGACAGCCAGGCGCGCATGGCATATGACGAACCCCTTGCGTCTGCGTTAGAATCTGTCAAGATTTTGTGTACTAAGACCTGATTTCCGCTAGGATTTCGGGCATGATTCGACCGCCTCGCTTGTCGTGGCGGGGCTTTTTGCAACCTTTTTCCGGAGTTACCTGCATGGCGCTGGAGCGCACCCTTTCCATCATCAAGCCCGATGCCGTCGCCAAGAACGTGATCGGTGAGATCTACAGCCGCTTCGAGAAAGCCGGCCTGAAAGTTGTCGCTGCCAAGATGAAGCAGCTGTCCAAGGCCGAGGCTGAAGGCTTCTATGCCGTGCATCGCGAGCGCCCGTTCTTCGGCGCGCTGGTCCAGTTCATGATTTCCGGTCCGGTGATGATCCAGGTGCTGGAAGGCGATGACGCCATCGCCAAGAACCGCGAGCTGATGGGTGCCACCAATCCCAAGGAAGCGGCCGAGGGCACCATCCGTGCCGACTTCGCCGAGTCCATCGACGCCAATGCCGTGCACGGCTCGGATGCGCAGGAGACCGCACGCACCGAAATCGCGTACTTCTTCGCGGCCACGGAAGTCACGGCACGCTGATGTCGGTTGAAGTCGTGAACAAGGCGGACAAGATCAACCTGATGAACCTCGATCGCCAGGGGCTGCGTGAATTTTTCACGGGGCTTGGCGAGAAGCCGTATCGTGCCGATCAGGTCATGAAGTGGATCTACCACCGCCTGGAGAGCGATTTCGACAACATGACCGATCTCGGCAAGTCCCTGCGCGCCAAACTTGCCGAGAGCTGCTACGTGGGGCCGCCGAACGTGTTGTTCGAGAAGGCCTCCACCGATGGCACGCACAAGTGGTTGCTGGGCATGGACGGGGGCAACGCCATCGAGGCGGTGTACATCCCCGAGCCCACACGCGGCACGCTGTGCGTGTCCTCGCAGGTGGGTTGCGGGCTCAACTGCACGTTCTGCTCCACAGCCACCCAGGGCTTCAACCGCAATCTGTCCGCCGCCGAGATCATCGGTCAGGTGTGGGTGGCGGCCAAGCACCTGGGCAACGTGCCGCACCAGCGTCGGCGCATCACCAACGTGGTGATGATGGGCATGGGCGAGCCGTTGATGAACTTCGACAACGTCGTCACCGCCATGAACAACATGCGCGACGACCTGGGCTTCGGCTTGGCCAACAAGCGCGTGACGCTGTCGACCTCGGGCCTGGTGCCGCAGATCGACAAGCTTTCCACCGCGGCCGATGTGTCGTTGGCGGTGTCGCTGCACGCGCCCAATGACGAGCTGCGCACCGAGCTGGTTCCGCTCAACAAGCGCTATCCAATCGACGAGCTGCTGGCCGCCTGCCAGCGCTATGTCAGCACGCGCCCACGCGCCACCATCACCTTCGAATACACCCTGATGAAGGGTATCAACGACAAGCCCGAGCACGCGCGCCAGCTGGTCAAGCTGATGCGGCGCCTGCCCAGCAAGGTGAACCTGATTCCGTTCAATCCGTTCCCGGGTACGCGCTATGAGCGCTCCGACCCGGAGGCGATTGCCGCCTTCCAGGCCATTCTCAATCAGGCCGGGCTGGTGGCGCCGGTGCGCCGTACACGCGGCGACGACATCGACGCCGCCTGTGGTCAGCTCAAGGGTCAGGTACTGGATCGTACCCGCCGCTCGGCCACCTTCCGCAAGCAGCTGGAAGAGCAAGGAAACACGCATGCTGCCTAAACGCCTTCTCGTCGTGGTCTCCCTTCTGATGTTGCTGGCCGGCTGTGCCACCACCGGAAGCGGAGGCGACGGCCTGAAGAGCAAGGACAGCAACGCCGAAAACGCTGCCCGCATCCATACCGAGTTGGGCCAGCAGTATCTGCAGCGCGGCGAACTCAAGGTCGCGCTGGAGAAGCTGAAGATGGCGCTGCAGTTCGACGATGACTACGTGCCGGCGCACACCGTGATCGCGGTGCTTTATGCGCGTATTGGTGAAAATGCCAAGGCCGAGCAGCACTACCGCCGCGCCAATCAGCTTGAACCCAAGAGCGGCGCCACCAACAACAACCTGGGTGTGTTCCTGTGCCGCGAAGGCAAGGTGGCCGAGTCGCTGCCTTACTTCAAGCAGGCGTTGGCCGACCCTTTCTATCAGACGCCGGATGCGGCCTGGTCCAATGCCGGTATCTGCGAGCGCAAGCTGCCTGATGCGGTCACCGCCGAAAAGGACTTCCGCAAGGCGCTATCGCTCAACCCGCACAACGCCGATGCGCTGTACAACCTGGCCGACATGCTGCTTGCCCAGGGCAAGCCGTTTCCGGCCAGCGCGTTCCTGCAGCGTTTCGACGCGCTCGGCCGGCCCACGCCTGCGTCTCTGGCGTTGGGTTACCGGATCGAGACCCGACTGGGCAACGCGGAGGATGCCCAGTCCTACGCCAGGCGCCTGAAGAGCAAGTTTCCCGACTCACCTCAGGCGCAGAACCTAGCTACCACTTCAAGCCAGTAAAATGAAGCCAAGCGAATCCCAAGTGTCAAAGAGCGATCGTCAGGGGGACGATCTCTTCTCTGCCGGAGAGGGATCCGAACATCTGCATGATGTCGTCACTGCCCAGGCCGCCGACCCCGAGCCTCTGGGTGCACTGCTTGCCCGGGTGCGCCAGGAGCATGGTTTGGATCTGGAAACCTGCGCCCGGGAGCTGCGCCTGCCTGCGCGCGTGCTCGAGCGCATCGAAGGCGACCGCGGTGGCGGCGTCGACTACGAGGTGTACATGCGCGGCTACCTGCGCAAGTACGGCGCGTATCTGGGCGTCGAGCGCGAGCGTATCGAGGCCGAACTGGGCACCGGTCAGGCGCAGCAGCCAACGCTGGTGGCCACTGGCGGTATCCCGCGCTCGCGCTACCTGCTGGAGCGTTACGCCACTGCCGCCACTTACGTGGTGTTGACCGGTGTCATCATCGTGCCGCTGATATGGCTGGGTGTGAATGGCGGCCTGGGCAAGCAGATCACCAAACTGGCGCCATTGGACAGTGCACCGGTGAGCACCCCGATGCAGCCGGGTACCGATACGACCGCCCAGGTGCAAAAGGCACCGGTTCGACACGCTTCGCAGCGCAGACCGGCCAGTGAACAGCCGCTGATGGCCTCCATCGCGCCGTTTCCGGCCATGGATCGCGAGGTGGAGCAACCCAAGCCCGAACTGGCCCGACCGGAATCGCCCGCCGCGGGCGGGCACAGTCTGTCGCTGGATCTGAGCGAACCGAGTTGGGTGGAGGTGACCACGGCCGACGGCAAACGCCTGGAATACGCACTGCTGCCGGCTGGGACGCACAAGCAATATGACAGCGCGCAGGCGCTCAACGTACGCATTGGCAATGCCAAGGCCGCGCAGGTCAGTGTGGATGGCAAGCCGTTGGCACTGAACGATTATCGCCACGCCAACGTGGCCCATTTCGAAGTTAATGCCGACGACGGCCAGGTCACACCCGAGCACGGCTGAATTTCGTCATTGGGGCGCTTGCTTGGGCGCCGGTGTTCCTGGTGACGGGGATGCCGGCGTCGAACACTTGTGAAGAGCGCCCATTCGGTTATGCTTGACGGGTTTTTCTGCGCCGCCAGCTCGCGTGGCGCTTTTTTCGTTCATGGCCCAAAAGGCGACACGCCGCCCTCGGCCCCAGTGGTGAAAGCATGGCATTTGAGGAATACGACGATTACGAGCAGAGTGAGCGCGTCCAGCAATGGCTGCGCAAGAACGGCGTGTCGATCCTGGTCGGCATCGTGCTCGGATTGGTGCTGATTTTCGGCTGGCAGCAGTGGAAGGGCCATCGCGCCACCCACCGCGCCGAGGCCGCCGAGCAGTACCAGGCGCTGCAGCAGGCCATCGCCGCCAAGAATGACAAGGTGGCCGCCAATATCGTCACCAAGCTGCATGACGATTACTCGGGCACCGCCTACGCGGCACTGGGCAGCAGCGTGATGGCGCGCTACCAGGCCGACAACGGCAAGCTGGACCAGGCCCGCACCTCGCTGACCTGGGCGCACGATCATGCCGAGAACGATGTGCTCAAGGGGCTGATGGCGCTGCGTCTGGCGCGCGTGGATCTGGCCGCCGGCAAGGCACAGGACGCGCTGGATACGCTCCAGACGCTGGACAAGAAGGATTTCGCGGGCCTGGCCGAGGAACTGCGCGGTGACGCGCTGGTCAAGCTAGGACGTGTCGACGAAGCGCGCCAGGCCTACCAGGCCTCGCTGTCGGCGCTCAACGAAGACGCGCCACAGCGTGGCAGTGTCAAGGTCAAACTCGAGAATCTGGCTACGGCCGGAAAGCAGGGCGCATGAAACGCATTGTTCTGATGACGGCGATGACAGCCGTGGCATTGGCGGGCTGTCACTCGTTCAAGAAAGAAAACATCCAGCCGCCGACCCCGCTCAAGGAGATCACGCCGACCGTCAGCGTCGAGCAGGTATGGGATACCAGCGTGGGTGACGGCGCCGCCGAAACCGGCGTGCGCATGCGTCCGACCTACGCCGATGGCGTGATCTACGCGGCCAGCCCCGACGGTACGTTGAAGGCAGTCGATGCCAAGAGCGGCGATACCGTCTGGAAGGACTACACCAAGCAGCACGGTTGGTTCGGCTGGGGCGACAGCAAGCGCGTCGATGCCAAGTATGCCGGTGGCCCGGCAGTGGCCAACGGCCTGTTGGTGGTGGGCACGCTCGATGGCCACCTGTATGCCTTCGACGCCAAGACCGGCAAGCACCGCTGGAAGGCTACGCTACCATCCGAAATCATTGCCACGCCGGCCATCGTCGGTGGCAAGGTGGTGGTGCGTACGGAGGACGGTCGCGTCTATGGCATCAATGCCGACACCGGCGATCGCGAGTGGGCCAATGATCAGGCCACCGTGCCGACCTTGAGCCTGCGCGGTAATGGCGCGCCGCTGGTCGCCAACGGCGTGGTGTTCTTCGGCAGCGATGATGGCCATCTGACCGCGCTGCGCCTGGACAATGGCGAAAAGCTGTGGGACGTGCCGTTGGCCAAGGGCGGCGGTCGCACCGAAATCGATCAGCTCGATGACGCCGACGGCAGCATCCTGCTTGATGGCAGCACGCTGTACGCGGCCGCCTACCACGGCGAACTGACCGCGGTCGATGGTCGCAGCGCCCGTCCGCTCTGGCATCACCCGTTCTCCAGCTATGTGTCACTGGCCGTGTCCGGCGACAAGCTGGTCGGCGTGGATACCAAGTCCAACGTCTGGGCCTTCGACAAGAGCAGCGGCTCCGATCTTTGGAAGCAGGCCGGGCTGGAGTGGCGCTGGCTGAGTGCGCCGGCGGTGCAGGACAATTACGCCGTGGTCGGTGATACCCAAGGCTACGTGCACTGGCTGTCGCTGGACGACGGCAAGTTCGCCGCCCGCAAGCGCATGTCGCACCATGCCATTCGCGCCCAGCCACTGGTGGTGGGCAACATGGTCTACGTCGAAGACGTGGAAGGCCATCTTGCCGCCTACCGCCTGAGCGCCGGCAAGTAAGCCGTACGAGAGACGTGAAACCCTATGCTGCCCGTCGTCGCCCTGGTTGGCCGCCCCAATGTCGGCAAATCAACCCTATTTAATGCACTGACGCGCAGTCGTGACGCCCTGGTGGCCGATCTGCCGGGCGTCACTCGTGATCGCCACTACGGCATCTGTCGCCTTGCCGATCGTCCCTTTGTCCTCGTCGATACCGGCGGCTTGTCCGGCGACGAGGACGGCATCGATGCGCTGACCGCGCAGCAGGTGCGCCTGGCCATCGAAGAGGCCAGCGTGCTGGTGATGGTGGTCGACGCCCGCGATGGCCTGCTGGCACACGATCACAGCATCCTGGACGAGCTGCGTCGTACCGGCAAACCGCTGCTGGTGGTGGTGAACAAGACCGACGGCGTCGACATCGACGGCGCGCTGGCCGAGTTCGCCGCCTTTGGCATCGAGCACACGCTGCCCTTGGCTGCCGCGCACAACCGCGGCACCGAGCACCTGCTCGAAACCATCGTGCCGCTGTTGCCCGAGGCCGAAGAGGAGGTCATCGACGAAGATGACGACTCCATCCGCGTGGCCATTCTGGGTCGCCCGAATGCCGGCAAGTCGACGCTGGTCAATCGCCTGCTGGGCGAGGATCGGCTGATCGTCTCGGACCTTGCCGGCACCACGCGTGATGCCATTTCGGTGAAGCTGGAGCGCGATGGCCGCCGCTATACGCTGATCGACACCGCCGGTGTGCGACGTCGGGCGCGCATCGAAGAAGCGGTGGAAAAGTTCAGTGTCATCAAGACATTGCAGGCTATTTCTGCGGCGCAGGTGTGCGTGGTGCTGGTCGATGCCCGCGAGAACCTGTCCGACCAGGACCTGACCCTGATCGGCCATGTGCTGGAGCAGGGCCGGGCGCTGGTGATTGCTGCCAACAAGTGGGACGGCATGGAGCCGTACGATCGCGAGCAATGCCAGCGTGCCCTGGAACGCCGGCTGGAGTTTGTCGGCTGGGCGCGCCGCGTGTTCATCTCGGCCAAGCACGGCTCGGGCCTGCGCGAGCTGATGCAGGCAGTCGGTCGTGCCCACGCCTCGGCCAACAAGCGCATGACTTCGTCCGATCTCACCCGAACGCTGGAAAAAGCCTACGAAAGCTACCAGCCGCCGTTGGTGCGCGGGCATGCGCCCAAGCTTCGCTATGCTCATCCGGGTGGCGTCAATCCGCCCACGGTGGTAATCCACGGCAGCCGCACCAAGCATATTGCCGACGCCTACCGGCGCTACCTGGAAAACACCTTCCGGCGTCGCTACAAGCTGGAAGGCACGCCGATCCGCATTGAATTCCGTGACGGTGAGAACCCGTACGCCGGACGCAAGAACGAGCTGACCGAAAGCCAGCAGCGCAAGCGCCAACGCATGATCCGCAACGCCAAGCGTCGCGGTCGCTGAGCGCTCACGCTTCACCCAGGTCAATGGCGCTACCATGGCGCCATGACTAGCTCGCCCACGCATCACATCGAGGAACTGGAGCCGGCCCAGGCCCATCAACGCCAGCGCCATGGCGCGCGGTTGATCGATGTGCGGCCGGCACCCGAACGCGCCGCCGGCATGGCCGCCGGCGCCCATGGCATCGCCGCCGAGGCGCTGCTCGACCAACTGCGTGCAAGCCAGACCCCAGACGATGTCGAGTTGCTGCTGATCTGTGGCAGCGGAAAGCGTTCGCTGCGCGCCGCCGAAGCATTGAGCGCGCAAGGCTTTTCCCGCGTCTACTCGGTGCAGGGCGGCACCATGCGCTGGCGTGCTGCTGGACTGCCCATGGAGCATGGCGAGCTGGGCGCCGAGGCCGCAGAGCGTTACGCGCGCCAGATGCGCCTGCCGCAAGTGGGTGCCGAAGGGCAACGGCGGCTGCGCCGGTCGCGAGTGGCGCTGATTGGCGCCGGCGGACTGGGCTCGCCGGTGGCGCTGTACCTGGCCGCCGCCGGGGTCGGTCACCTGACGCTGATTGATGACGATGTGGTCGAGCGCTCCAACCTGCATCGCCAGGTGCTGCATGCCGATGACCGGCTCGGCGAGCCCAAGGTGGAATCGGCGCGGCAGACGCTGGCTGCACTCAACCCGCAGGTATCGCTTGCCGCCCATGCCACGCGCCTGGACCAGGGCAATGTCGATGCCTTGCTCCAGGGGCACGATCTGGTCATCGATGGCGCCGACAATTTCACCACCCGCTATCTGTTGAGCGCGGCCAGCCTGCGCCTGGGTCTGCCGCTGATCTATGCCGCCATCGACCGTTTTTCCGGGCAGGTCAGCGTGTTCGATCCGCGTGATGCCGCCTCGCCGTGCTATCGCTGCCTGTATCCGGAGCCACCCGATGCCGGCAGCGCACCCAACTGTGCCGAGGCCGGGGTGCTCGGCGTGTTGCCCGGTTTGATCGGCTCGCTGCAGGCGACCGAAGCCTTGAAGCTGCTGTTGGGGATCGGCCAGCCGCTGACCGGGCGTCTGCTGATGGTCGACGCGTTAGGCATGCAGTTCCGCACGCTGGCGCTGGCGCGTGATCCGGCCTGCCCGGGTTGCGCAGACCCGGCCCATCGACGCGATACGGTGACGGCGGCCAGCTGCTCGGCGACACCGTAAGTCTCACCGCGAGAGATCGGGCGCGGGCAACTCGGGCCAGGCACGAATATCTTCCGGCTCCAGCTGGTAGAGCACCGCTGGCACCACGTTGCCGTATTCGGTCACCTGGCGCGCCGCGTCTGGCTGCAGGCGAGCGCCCAGGCGTTCGGCGACGTGCCGGCTGGGCAGGTTGTGCGTGGCGGCGACGATCTCGACGCGTTGCGCCTGAAGCTCTCGGCAGGCCCATGCCGCGGCCTGACGTGCGGCCTTTGTCACCAGGCCGCGTCCGGCATGTTCCTGACCGATCCAGTAACCCAGGCTTACCACTCGCGGCTGCAACGTCACCGGATGCACGCCGAGCGAACCCACCGGCACGTCGTCCACGGTGATGGCCAGTTCGAACGGCCCCAGCGGCTGGCGCGCGTGACGATGCGAATCGGCGATGAAACGGTGTGCGTCAGCCAGGTCATAGCTGGGCGAGCACCAGGCCAGCCAGCGCGATAGATCGGCCATGGCGCCTTGAATCAGCGCACGCAGATGCGCCGCCTCATGCGTGCGATACAGGCGCAGGCCGGGCAGGGCGTCAGGCGGTGGCAGCGGCATAGCCTTGATCCTTATCTCGAATAAACATTAAGCATTATATTTAACACTATGAATATGAATGCTTTTAGCTGCAGTTAAAGCAGATTCTCACGTTTGGCTGGTTTGTGCGATGCCACACGAACGCGGATAATGCGCGCCTCCCGCCACGTGGACCCCCATGACTGCTCGCATTCTCGACGGCAAGCGCATCGCGCAGGAACTTCGAACCCGGGTTGGCCAGCGCGTGACCGAACGCGTCGCCGCCGGGCATGCGCCGCCGGGGCTGGCGGTGGTTCTTGTGGGTGATGATGCCGCCTCATCGGTGTATGTGCGCAACAAGCGCCGCGCCTGCCAGGAAGTGGGCTTCAAGTCCTTCGATTACGACCTTCCTTCCAGCACCACGCAGGATGAGCTGTTCGCGCTGATCGACACGCTGAACGCCGATCCAGCCGTGCACGGCATTCTGGTGCAGTCGCCGCTGCCCGATCACGTGGACGAAGACGCGCTGGTCGACCGCATCGATCCAGAGAAGGATGTGGACGGCTTCCATGCCGTCAACGTGGGCCGGCTGGTGCTGCGCCGCCTGGGGCTGCGTCCGTGCACGCCCAAGGGCGTGATGACCCTGCTTGGCCACACCGACCGCCCGGTGCGCGGCCGCCACGCCGTCATCGTGGGTGTCTCCAATCACGTCGGCCGCCCGTTGGCGCTGGAGCTGCTGATTGCCGGTTGCACCGTCACCTGCTGCCATCGTTTCACTCAGGATCTGGCCGCGCACGTGGCGCAGGCCGACATCCTGGTGGTGGCCGTGGGCAAGCCGGGACTGGTCAAGGGCGACTGGGTCAAGCCGGGAGCCGTGGTCATCGATGTCGGCATCAACCGCCTGGACGATGGTCGCCTGGTCGGCGACGTGGAATTTGAGCCGGCCGCCGAGCGCGCCTCGTGGATCACGCCGGTTCCCGGCGGCGTTGGCCCGATGACGGTGGCCACGCTGATCGAGAACACGCTAACCGCTGCCGAGGCCGCACCGCCCCGGTCCGTGGCCTGACGGCGGCGGCCCATTGTCGCCGGCCGCTCCTGGCCGGCGTTGGTAAAACAGGTTTTTCCGTGGCGTGCCGCTCTGGCCGAGAGGTGCGCCGAACCGCTATAATCAGCGAATTTACTCGCGGGAACATATCGCCATGCGCATCCTTGCCGAGGCTCTTACCTACGACGACGTCTACCTCGTCCCCGCCCACTCGAACGTGCTGCCGCGCGATGTCGACACCTCGTCGCGCCTGACCCGTGGCATCCGTTTGAACGTGCCGATCGTGTCCGCCGCCATGGACACCGTCACCGAGGCACGCCTGGCCATCACCATGGCTCAGAGCGGCGGTATCGGCATCATTCACAAGAACATGTCGGCGGCCAAGCAGGCGGCCGAAGTGCGTCTGGTGAAGAAGTTCGAGGCCGGCGTCATCCGCAACCCGATCACGGTGGATCCGGATACCTCCATCCGCGACGTCATGCAACTGACCGCCGCCAACAACATCTCCGGCGTGCCGGTGGTCGATGGCGAACAGCTGGTCGGCATCGTCACCAGCCGCGACCTGCGTTTTGAGAAGCGCCCGGAAGACCCGGTGCGCAACATCATGACGCGTCAGGAGCGCCTGGTCACGGTGGGCGAGGGCGCCAGCCACGAGGAAGTGCTGGAGCTGCTGCACAAGAACCGCATCGAGAAGGTGCTGGTGGTCAACGATGCCTACCAGCTGCGCGGTCTGATCACGGTCAAGGACATCCAGAAGGCCCGCGACAACCCGCATGCGGCGAAGGATTCGCACGAGCGTCTGCTGGTCGGCGCCGCGGTGGGCGTGGGCGGTGATACCGAGGCCCGTATCGAGGCACTGGTCGCCGCTGGCGTGGACGTGGTGGTGGTCGACACCGCGCACGGCCACTCGCAGGGCGTGCTCGATCGCGTGTCCTGGGTCAAGAAGCACTATCCGCAGATCCAGGTGATCGCCGGCAACATCGTCACCGCCGATGCGGCGTTGGCACTGCGCGATGCCGGTGCCGACGCGGTGAAGGTGGGCGTGGGCCCGGGCTCGATCTGCACCACGCGCGTGGTCGCCGGTGTCGGCGTGCCGCAGATCACCGCCATCGACATGGTCGCCACCGCGCTCAAGGACGATATCCCGCTGATCGCCGACGGCGGCATCCGCTACTCGGGCGATGTGGCCAAGGCCATCGCCGCGGGCGCCTCCACGGTGATGCTGGGCTCGATGTTCGCCGGTACCGAGGAAGCGCCGGGCGAAGTCGAGCTGTTCCAGGGCCGCTCCTACAAGAGCTACCGCGGCATGGGCTCGCTGGGCGCCATGGAGCTGGGCTCGAAGGATCGCTATTTCCAGGACGAGGCCGACGCCGACAAGCTGGTGCCGGAAGGCATCGAAGGCCGTGTGCCGTACCGCGGTCCGCTGCGCAACATCATCCACCAGATGCTGGGCGGCCTGCGCTCATCGATGGGCTATTGCGGCTGCGGCTCGATCGACGACATGCGCAACAAGGCGCAGTTCGTGCGCGTGACCGGCAACGGTGTGCTGGAAGCGCATCCGCACGATATCCAGATCACCAAGGAAGCACCGAACTACCGGCTCGATTGATTTGAAGGCCGGGAATGGGGCATCGGGAGTGGGGAATGGATTCTCCACGCCAGCCTCAACTCGTTCGCGTTCTGACCGTTCTTGACTCCTTAAATTCCGATTCCCGGCGCCCATGCAAAACATCCACAGTGACAAGATCCTGATTCTCGATTTCGGCTCGCAGTACACGCAGCTGATTGCCCGCCGCGTGCGCGAAATCGGTGTCTACTGTGAAATCTGGGCCTGGGATCACGACGCCAGCGAGATCGCCGATTTTGCACCGCGCGGCATCATCCTCTCCGGCAGCCCCGAGTCGGTCACCGAGGACGGCTCGCCGCGCATCGCGCAGGCCGTGTTCGACGCCGGCGTGCCGATTCTGGGCGTGTGCTACGGCATGCAGGCCATGGCGCACCAGCTGGGTGGCAGCGTCGAGGGCGGCCACCACGCCGAATACGGCCGTGCCGACCTCACCGTGGCCAAGGTCGATGCGCTGTTTGCCGACTTCCGCGAAGGCGAGCGCAGCGTGATGTGGATGTCGCACGGCGATCGCGTCACCGCGCTGCCGCCGGGCTTTGAAGCCACCGCCACCACCGACGGCATCCCGTTTGCCGCCATGGCCGACGAATCGCGCCAGTGGTACGGCCTGCAGTTCCACCCGGAAGTCACCCACAGCGTGCGCGGCAACGATGTGCTCAAGCGCTTTGTCGCCAGCATCTGCGGCTGCCAGACGCTGTGGACCGCCGCACACATCGTCGATGATGCCGTGGCACGGGTGCGCGAACAGGTCGGCAACGACCGCGTGTTGCTGGGCCTGTCCGGCGGCGTCGATTCGTCCGTGGTCGCCGCCTTGCTGGAAAAGGCCATTGGCGACCAGCTGACCTGCGTGTTCGTCGACACCGGCTTGTTGCGCTACGGCGAGGGCGACCAGGTCATGGACACCATGGCCGAGCACATGGGCGTGCACGTGATTCGCGTCGACGCCCGCGAGCGTTTCTTCCGCGAACTGGAAGGCGTGGCCGACCCGGAGGCCAAGCGCAAGATCATCGGTCGCCTGTTCATCGAGGTGTTCGACGAGGAATCGTCCAAGCTCGAAGGCGTGAAGTGGCTGGCGCAGGGCACCATCTATCCGGACGTGATCGAGTCGGCCGGCGCCAAGACCGGCAAGGCCCACGTCATCAAGAGCCACCACAACGTCGGCGGCCTGCCGGACTACATGAAGCTCAAGCTGGTCGAGCCGCTGCGCGAGCTGTTCAAGGACGAAGTGCGCCGTATTGGCGTCGAGCTGGGTCTGCCACATGCCATGGTCTACCGCCACCCGTTCCCGGGTCCGGGCCTGGGTGTGCGCATCCTGGGTGAAGTGAAGCCCGAGTACGCCGAGATCCTGGCGCGTGCCGACCACATCTTCATCGAGGAACTGCGCCGCCACGATCTGTACGAGCGCACCAGCCAGGCGTTTGCCGTGTTCCTGCCGGTGAAGTCGGTCGGCGTGGTCGGCGACGGCCGCGCCTACGAATGGGTCATCGCGCTGCGTGCGGTGGAAACCATCGACTTCATGACCGCCCACTGGGCGCACCTGCCGTACGAATTCCTCGACCTGGTATCCCGACGTATTATCAATGAGATACGCAATGTATCTCGCGTAGTTTATGACATCAGTGGCAAGCCGCCGGCCACCATCGAGTGGGAATAAGGTCTTCTTGTTCTCTTGAAAGCCCGCCCTGATCGGCGGGCTTTTTTGTGGCCGGCTCGGCGCCGCTTTCATTTTCACCAAAAAAGGTGAAAATAGGCGTATGAGCCTGACACTGACCACACGCCAGCAACAGATCCTGGCGTTCATCCGCCAGCGCCTGGGCGCCACCCGGGAAGCGCCCAGCCTGGAGGAAATCGGCCAGGCCGTGGGCATTGCCCATGTCAGCGCCGTGCGCAAGCACGTGCGGGCGCTGGAGGCCAAGGGCCATCTGGTGGTGGCGCCGAACCGTTCGCGCGGTATTCGCCTGGCCTCGCCGACACCCGCACCGCTGATGGAAGAGGGCTTGCTGGCGTTGCCGTTGATCGGTCGCATCGCCGCGGGCGAGCCGATCTTTTCTGACAACCGGGTCGAACGCACCCTGACCGTGGCCCGGGATATTTTCCGCCTGCGGCCGGACTACCTGGTGCGCGTGATGGGCGATTCCATGCGCGACGAGGGCATTCTCGATGGCGACCTGGTCGGCGTGCATGCCAGCGCCGTGGCCCGGCACGGGCAGGTGGTGGCGGCGCGCCTGGAGCATGACCGCTTCACCATCAAGCGCCTGTACTGGCAGGGCGATGTCATCCGTCTGCTGCCCAACAGCCCGGGGCATCATCCCATCACCCCCGATCCCACCGAGGATTTCGCCATCGAGGGCCTTTTTGCCGGCTTGCTGAGGGGCTGCTGATGAGCGCCGTGCTCGCATTGGCGCCGTTGCTGGAGGCCCGGCAGGTCTGGAAGGGCAAGACGGCCGCCAACGGCACCGGCAGTCACCAGCCCACCGGCTGGCCGGCGCTGGACAGCGTGCTGCCGGGCGGGGGCTGGCCTGATGCCGCCTTGAGCGAAGTACTGCTGCCGGTCGATGGTGTGGGCGAGTTGCGGCTGCTGGCACCGGCATTGGCGCGCCTTAGCCAGACGACGCGTCCCATCGCCGTGGTGGCGCCGCCTTATGTGCCATGCGTGGCCGGATGGCAGCAGCTGGGCATTGCCATGCAGCAGGTGGAAATCATCCAGGCGCAGGGTAGCGATGCGCTGTGGGCGGCCGAACAATGCCTGCGCTCGGGCAGTTGCAGCGCGGTGCTGGCCTGGCCGCAGCAGGTCGATGACCGGGTGCTGAGAAAGTTGCAGGTGGCCGCCGGCACCGGCCAGGCCCAAGCCTGGGTATTTCGTGATCGTCATTGTCTCCGGCAGCCTTCACCGGCCGCGCTGCGCGTGGAACTGGTCAGCCAGCCGACCCCCGGCATCCGCGTGCACAAATGCCGTGGGGCCCATGCACCGGCCACGCTGATCGCGCTGGACCTGTTCGGGTGAGGGCGCACGGTGATGCTCTGGGCCTGTTTTACCTTGCCGAACCTGGCCATGGATGCGGTACTGCGCAGCCATCCGGATCCTGATCGTCCGCTGGTGCTGCTGGATGGCCATGCTCATGACCGGCACCTGGTGGCGGTCAATGTGGCGGCGCGTCAGGCCGGCCTGTATGCGGGGCAGAAACTGGCCACGGCGCAGGCCTTGCTGGCCGATTTCGAGATGCGCCCCTACGATGCCGCGGCTACCGCCGGCTGGCTTCGGTTTCTTGCCGCGTTGGCCTATCAGTTCAGCGCCGAGGTCTGCCTGATGCCCGGCGCCATCGCGCTGGAGATCAGCCACAGCCAGCGCTTGTTCGGCGCCTGGCCGCAGTTGTTTGAGCGTTTGCAGCAGTTGCTGCAGGCACAGGGTTTTCAGCATCGGCTGGCGGCCGCGCCCACACCGCAGGCGGCCGCCGTCATGGCCGCGGAACGTCCGCTGCAGGCGGTCACCGGGAGGGGCGAGCTGCATGCCGCCCTGCGCGGGGTAGCGGTCGAGCGCATCGGCTTTTCCGGCAACACCTGTGCGCGCCTCAAGGCGATGGGGCTGCGCACCATGGGGCAGGTGCTGCAGATGGATCGGAGCCACCTGCAGCGGCGCTTCGGCCAGGACATGGTGAGCCTGCTGGCGAAACTGCTGGGCGAGGCCCCTGATGGCCTGGAGCGGTTTCGGCCAGCGGATGTGTTCGATCACCATGTGGAGTTGTCGCACGAGGTGGAAAACACCGGCGCGCTGATATTTCCGCTGCGCCGCCTGACGCAGGATCTGGCCAGCTATCTGGCCGGCCGCGACGGTGGCGTGCAGCACTTCGTACTGTGCCTGGACCATCATGGCCGCCCGGCCACGCGTCTGGATATCCGGTTGCTGGCGCCCGAGCGCGATGCCGCCATGCTGTTCGAGACGGCGCGCGGACGCCTGGAAGCGCTGCAACTGCCGGCGCCGGTGCTCGACCTTCGCCTCAAGGCCCGGCATCTGCCGCCGTTCGTGCCGGAGGGGCGCGACCTGTTCGACACCCGTCCGGCCCATGCCATCCCCATGGCGCAGCTACGTGAACGCCTGCGCGCACGCCTGGGCGACGAGGCCATCTACCGGCTGGCGCCGACCGTCGACCCGCGGCCCGAGCGCGCCCAGCACAAAGGCCCGGCCGATACTGTGCAGACCGCACCGCAGCCACGGCCCAGCTGGCTGCTGACGCAACCGGTGCCACTGCGTGGCGCGCCACCGCGCATCCTGGCCGGCCCCGAACGCATGGAAACCGGCTGGTGGGACGAGGGTGGCATCCGGCGTGACTATTACCTGGTGCAGACGGCGGACGGGCAGCGCGCCTGGGCGTTTTGCCCGTCTGGCGAGGCCGATGGCTGGATGCTGCACGGCTGGTTTGCATGAACGCCTACGCCGAACTGCACTGTCTTTCCGACTTCTCGTTCCAGCGCGGGGCGTCCCATGCCATGGAGCTATTCGAGCGTGCCCGCGATTGCGGCTACAGCGCCCTAGCCATTACCGACGAGTGCTCGCTGGCCGGCATTGTCCGCGCCCTGGAGGCCTCGCAGAAAACCGGGGTGAAGCTGATCGTCGGCGCCGAAATCCGTCTGGACGATGGCCCCGCGCTGGTACTGCTGTGTGAAAGCCGGGAAGGCTACAGCCAGCTGTGCCGGCTGATCACGCGGGGCCGGCGCGCTTCGGAGAAAGGACGTTATCGGCTGTCGCGCAGCGATGTGAGCCATGGCCTTGCCGGCACGCTGGCGCTGTGGATTCCGCCGGCGGATACAGCGCCATCGCTGGAGCACGGGCAGTGGATGAAGGATACCTTCGGCGAGCGCTGCTGGCTGGCGGTGGAGCTGCACAAAGGGCCCGACGATCAGGCGCAGCTGCGCCGGCTCCAGCAAGCCGGGCAACGCCTGGACATGCCGCTGGTCGCCGCCGGCGACGTGCATATGCATGTGCGCCGGCGCCTGCCGCTGCAGCACACCATGACCGCCATTCGCCACCGCACCACGGTGGCCCAGGCCGGCGCGCTACTGTTCAACAATGGCGAGCGCCACCTGCGCCGCCGCGAGGCGCTGGCCAGCCTTTATCCAGCCGAGCTGCTGGCACAGAGTGTGGCCATCGCCCAGCGCTGTCATTTCGATCTGGGTCAGGACCTTGGCTACCGCTATCCCGAGGAACTGGTGCCCGCGGGCCATACGCCCGACAGCTGGCTTCGCCATCTGGTGGAGGAGGGCAAGACCTGGCGCTGGCCACAGGGCACGCCGGACAAGGTCGGCGCTCAGATCGAGCAGGAGCTGGCGCTGATCCAGGAGCTTGCATACGCCAGCTATTTTCTGACCGTGCACGATATCGTCAGCCAGGCGCGCCGCCTGGGCATTCTGTGCCAGGGGCGCGGCTCGGCGGCCAACTCGGCGGTGTGTTTTGCGCTGGGAGTCACCGAGGTGAATCCGGCCAACATTGATCTTCTGATGGAACGCTTCATCAGCCGCGAGCGTGGCGAGCCGCCGGACATCGATGTGGACTTCGAGCACGAACGCCGCGAAGAGATCATCCAGTACATCTACGCCAAATACGGGCGTGAGCGCGCCGCGCTGGCGGCCACGGTGATCCGCTATCGCGGCAAGAGCGCCATGCGCGATGTGGCCCGCGCCATGGGGCTACCGGAAGACCAGGTCAATCGGCTGACCCAGAGCATGGCCTGGCAGCGCATGGAGATTCCGCTGCAGCAACGTCTGGCCGAGCAGGGCTTTGATCCGCACAGTCCTTTGCTACGGCGCATCCTGACGCTGGCGCAGGAGCTGACCGGCAAGCCGCGCCACCTGAGCCAGCATGTGGGCGGATTCGTCATTTCCCATCACGCGCTCAGCGAGCTGGTGCCGGTCGAGAACGCGGCCATGGCCGATCGCACCATCATCCAGTGGGACAAGGATGACCTGGACCGCATGAAGCTGCTCAAGGTCGATTGCCTGGCCTTGGGCATGCTCAGCTGTGTGCGCCGCTGCCTGGCGCTGGTCGAGCGCCACCGCGGCCAATGCCACAGCCTGGCCAGCCTGACGCAAAACACGAATGACCAGGCCACCTACGAGATGATCCAGCGCGCCGACACCATCGGCGTTTTCCAGATTGAAAGCCGCGCACAGATGGCCATGCTGCCGCGCCATCGGCCGGCAAATTTCTATGACCTGGTGATCCAGGTCGCCATCGTGCGCCCCGGCCCGATCCAGGGCGACATGGTGCACCCGTACCTGCGCCGGCGCCGCGGCGAGGAGGCAGTCGAATATCCCACCGAGGCGCTGCGCCTGGCCACGCATAAAACCCTGGGCGTGCCGCTGTTCCAGGAACAGGTGATGCGCATCGTCATGGTGGCGGCCGACTACTCGCCGGGCGAGGCCGACCAACTGCGGCGCGACATGGCCGCGTGGAAGCGCCATGGCGGGCTGGAATCACACCGCGAGCGCATCTTCAGTGGCATGCAGAAAAACGGCTATGCCCGCGAGTTTGCCGAGCGCATTTTCCAGCAGATTCTGGGCTTTGGCAGCTACGGCTTTCCGGAAAGCCACGCCGCCAGTTTTTCCAATCTGGTCTATGTCTCGGCCTGGCTGAAACGTCACGAGCCGGCTGCCTTTGCCTGCGCGCTGCTCAACAGTCAGCCGATGGGTTTCTACAGTCCGCACCAGATCGTGCAGGATGCGCGCCGGCACGACATCCAGGTGCGGCCCATCGATGTCCGTTACAGCCAGTGGGACAGCTCACTGGAAGCCGATGCCAAAAGCCATGGCGGTCTGGCCATCCGTCTGGGCTTGCGGCAAGTCCAGGGCCTGCACGAAGGCGAGGCCGGGGCATTGCTAGAGGCGCGCCAGCAAGCGCCCTTCGAGAACATGGCCGACGTAAGTGCCCGCAGCGGCGTGGAGCGCCGCACGCTGGAATTGCTGGCCGAAGCCGGAGCGCTGCGAGGACTGGCCGGCCATCGCTACCGTGCCCACTGGCAGGTGGCGGGCATCGAACCCGAGCGCCCGCTGCTGGGGCGTCGCGGTCCCGAGGAAAGCCATGCACCGCTGCCGGTACCCACCGTGCACGAGGACGTGCTGGCCGACTATGCGCGCACGCGTCTGAGTCTTGGCACGCATCCACTGGCCCAGCTTCGTGCCAGGCTGAGTGCCAGCGGCCATCTAGGCTCGCAGCGGCTGCAGCGTCTTGGCCACAACCGTCCGGCGCGCATGGCCGGCATCGTGACCATGCGCCAGCGCCCGCAAACGGCCTCGGGCGTCACCTTTCTCACGCTGGAAGACGAGCATGGCTGGATCAACGTGGTGGTCTGGCGCCGCGTGGCCGAGCATTTTCATCGCGCTCTGCTCGAAGCACGCCTGCTGGTGGTGGAAGGGCGCTGGGAAACCGTCGATGGCGTCGGCCACCTGATCGCCCGACGCCTGCTCGATCGCAGCGACTGGCTGGATGGCCTGGATGTGCGCTCGCGCGATTTTCACTGATTGCGCACGTCGCTTCGCGCCGGCTGCATTATGATGGCCCTTCATGCATGGCCTGCACGTGTCGTACTCGCATCATCCGGCCATGCATGAGCGTTCCCCCGTCACTGATGACCTTTCATGAACCTGCCTTCCGACTCGCCCGTGTTCAGCTCGGCGGACCAGCTTTTCATGCGCCGTGCGCTGGACCTGGCCATCCACGCCCGTGATGCCGAAGATGAAGTGCCGGTGGGGGCAGTGCTGGTGCAGGGCGGGCGAATCGTCGGCGAGGGCTGGAACCGAAACATCACGCTGCACGATCCCACCGCCCATGCCGAGATCGTCGCGCTGCGCGCGGCAGGGCAGAAACTTTCCAACTACCGCTTTCCGGGCGCCACCCTGTACGTGACGCTGGAGCCGTGTGCGATGTGCTCGATGGCGCTGGTGCATGCGCGTATCGGGCGGGTGGTCTACGCCGCCACCGACCCCAAGACCGGTGCGGCCGGCAGCGTCTTCGACACACTCGTGTCCGATCGCCACAACCACGCCATTACCACCGCTGGCGGCTTGTTTGCGGAACAGTCGGGCAGTCTGTTGCGCGAATTCTTTCGTGCCCGCCGCAGCAAATCAGCGGGCGAACTCTGAGCGGACGGCTACTCCTCCACGTCCAGGCCTTCGTCGATGGCCTCCTCGACCACCTTGCGCACGGCCGCTTCCTCGTTGCCGTCAATGGCCGACAGCTTGAGGATGCCGCGTGGCCGACCGACCACGCGTTCATCCAGGCGCACCACGGCGCCCCAGTAGATCGCCTGATCCTGCACGTTCCAGAAGGCCTCGTAGTGATGCTCGCCGTGCTCGCCTTCCACCTGCGCCATGGCTCGCTCCCGATGGTGAGTGTGACAGCCATCGTGCCTGCCGGCGAATGAATCGCCAGCTAACCCACCCACCAGCCGAACGCTGGGGCAGGGCGGTGCGCGGTTGTACGATGAATGCCGCCCCTTGAGCCCTACGATGGAGTCATACCGCACCATGGAGATTAGCTACGAGCCGATGAGTGCATCGGCCCTGTTGCTGCGTTTCGGGCAGCGCATGGATGCCACCGTAAACGCCGCCGTGCATGCCGCCGCCGCGCGTATCCGCGCCGCCAGCCATCTGGCCATCCGCGAACTGGTGCCGGCCTACGCCAGTCTGCTGGTGCGCTGGCACATGCCGGCGGCCGGCTTTCAGGCACCGCCCCGGCACGCCTGGTGGGAAGCACAGCTGCGCGAACTGCTGCGCGACCTGGATCGGCAGGCCGAACCCAGCGCCACACCACGCACGCACCGTATCCAAGTGAATTACGGTGGCGAGGTCGGCGCCGACCTGGAGCAGGTGGCCCGCCATGCCAACCTCAGCGTGGACGAAGTGATTGCCCGCCATACCGCGCCGGAGTATCAGGTTGCGATGATCGGCTTTGCGCCCGGCTTTGCCTATCTGCTGGGGCTGGACGAAGCGCTGCACACACCGCGCCGCGAAGCGCCGCGCACACGCGTGCCGGCCGGTGCCGTGGCCATTGGCGGCGCGCAGACCGGCGTGTATCCATCCGAACTGCCTGGCGGCTGGCAGCTGATAGGGCACACCGACACGCGCCTGTTCGACCCCGCCGACAGCGAGCGTCCCTGCCTGCTCGCCCCCGGCGATCGGGTGCGCTTCGTGGCGAAGGAGGGCGGCGCATGATCAAGGTCATCAAGCCGGGCCTGCTCACCAGCCTGCAGGACATGGGCCGCGAAGGTTATGCACACTTGGGCATTGGCGCTGCCGGTGCCGCTGATGCGCCCTGTGCGCGGCTGGCCAACACCCTGGTTGGCAACCGGCCCGAGGCCTGCGTGCTCGAGCTCAGCCTGCAGGGGCCGCAGCTGCAACTGCAACGCGATGCCTGGGTGGCCCTTTGCGGCGCACCGATGCCACAGGCAAGACACGACAAGCAGCCCTTGCCGATGTGGCGACCGGTACGTGTCCGCGCTGGGGCGAGCCTCGATCTTGGTGGCATGGCGGCTGGCTGCCGTGCCTATCTGGCCGTGGATGGCGGTATCGACGTGCCGCCGCTGCTGGGTAGTCGCAGCACCGATTTGAATGCCCGCCTCGGTCCGCTGGAGCAAGCGATCAAAGCCGGTGACGAATTGCCCCTGGGCCCGCCCGTGGAACTGCACCCGGACACCGAATCGCT
This sequence comes from Oleiagrimonas sp. C23AA, assembly GCF_011759385.1. GTDB lineage: Bacteria > Pseudomonadota > Gammaproteobacteria > Xanthomonadales > Rhodanobacteraceae > Oleiagrimonas. The sequence goes on from NZ_JAARLY010000005.1 coordinate 53,740, forward strand.
GGAATGGTCGCTGGACCCGTCGCCGTGGTTCGACGCCAGCCAGCCGGTGGTACTGCGTGTGCTCGCCGGCAGCCACACCACCATGCTCGACGACGCTTCGCGTCGCGCACTCACCGAGGCCACGTTCCAGGTGGGCACCGACAGCAATCGCGTCGGCGTGCGCCTTCTGGACGTGCCACTGATGCTGCGAGAACCGGTGGAAATGCTCAGCGAAGCCAGTGTGCCGGGGGTGATCCAGCTGCCACCCGGTGGCGAGCCGATCGTGCTGATGACCGAGCATCCGGTCACCGGCGGCTATCCGCGCATCGGCAAGGTGGCCGATGTCGACTTGCCGCGGCTGGCACAGTGCCGCCCGGGTCATCGAGTACGCCTGACGTGGATACACCCGGATGCGGCCTTTTCGGCACTTCACGAACAGCGCCGCATGCTGGGTAAACTGGAAGGCGACATCGCACGACGACTGACGGGAGAGGCATGAGCCGGATCGACCTGAACTGCGACATGGGTGAATCGTTCGGCGCCTGGCACATGGGTGCCGACACCGAGGTGATGCCCTGGATCACTTCGGCCAACATTGCCTGCGGCTTTCACGCTGGTGACCCTTTGACCATGCGCCACACCGTACGTGCGGCGGTCGAGGCTGGCGTGGCCATCGGCGCGCATGTGGGCCTGCCGGATCTGGTGGGATTCGGGCGCCGCGCCATGGCGGTCAAGCCGGACGAACTGGAAGCCATGTGCGTGGTGCAGATCGGCGCCTTGCAGGCGATGGCACAGGCCAGCGGTGGCCAAATCGCACACCTCAAGCCGCACGGTGCGCTCTATCACATGGTCGAGGCTGATACCGCGCTGGCTGATGCGATAGTCGCCGCCGTGCGTTCGCTCGGCGATGGTATCCGCATCGTCGGCCTGGCTGGCGGCACCTTGGTCAAACGTGCCGAGGATGCCGGTCTGGCGGTGGCTCACGAAGCCTTCGTCGACCGCGCCTACCAGCCTTCCGGTGCATTGATGCCGCGCGGCCAGCCGGGCGCGGTGATTGAAGACCCACAGCAGGCCGTGCGGCAGGCGCTTTCGCTGGCCACCAAGGGCGAGGTGCTGTGCGGCGATGGGCAAACTCTGTCGGTACGCGCCGACACCCTGTGCGTGCATGGCGATCGCGCCCACGCCGCGGCTTTCGCGCAGGCCTTGCACGAAGGTTTGCGCCGAGCCGGAGTCGAGCTGGTCCGCCTGGAGAGCACGCAGTGAACGCATGGCCCATGCTGGGCGTGCTGGTGATCGTTGTCGGTTTTCTGCTGCGCTTCAACGCGGTGCTGGTGGTGGTTGCCGGCGGCGTGGTCAGCGGTCTGCTGGCGGGCTTCGATGTGCCGCATCTGCTGGCCATGATCGGCGATGCGTTTGTTTCCTCGCGTGCCTTGCTGATGGTGATCCTGACTTTGCCGGCCATCGGCGTGCTGGAGCGCTGCGGCCTTCGCGAGCATGCCGCACGCTGGATTGCCGCCATGCGCGGCATGAGCCTGCCCAGGCTGCTGATCAGCTATCTGGGCTTGCGCCAGATCCTGTCCATGCTGGGCATGACCAATGTTGCCGGCCATCCGCAGACGGTGCGCCCGATGCTGGCGCCGATGAGCGAGGCTGCGCACGAGCGCGACCAGGGCCGGCCCAGCAGCGAGGACGAGGCCAAAAAAGTGCGCGCACTGGCGGCAGCCACCGACAACATCGGCCTGTTTTTTGGCGAGGACGTGTTCATTGCGCTGGGTGCGGTGCTGCTGATACAGGGCTTTTACGCCAACAACGGCATCGAGCTGGCGCCATTGTCGATTGCGCTTTGGGCCTTGCCCACGGCGATCGCGGCCTTTGTCATCCACGCCCTGCGCATTGTCATCTGGCGCCGACGCCTGCAAAAGGAGGCGCTTGGCGGTGATCGGGATTGATTTTGCCATCGACCTGACCGCGTTGTTCCTTCTGGTCAGCGCGCTGCTCAACTTCCGTGATCGCCAATGGCGCAACGGTAGCTTCTGGCTGCTGTTGTCGGCGCTGTTCTTTGGCGGCGATGCCGTGCTGGCGGCCAAGGCCCACGGCGTGCTGTGGCCGCAGGAGCTGGCCGGTGTCGGTGTGGTAGTGCTGGCGCTGCTGGCACCAGGCGTGGGCAAGCGCTATCCGTCATTGCCGCCACAAGCCCAGCGCCAGGCCAGCGCGCATCGCTTGGGCCACAAGCTGTTCGGCCCGGCGCTGCTGATTCCGGCCATCACCGTGCTGGTCACGTTGATCGGCGGCCACCTGCATCTGGGCGGTGAAACGCTGTTCGATCCCAAGCGCAAAACCCTGATCGGCCTGGCGCTGGCCTGCATCATCGCCGCCGTCGCCGCCGTCAGGGCAGGGCGTCAGCGACCCGCGACCATGGCCACCGAAGGGCGGCGTCTGCTCGATACCCTGGGTTGGGCGGCGTTGTTGCCCATGACCCTGGCCGCACTGGGCGTGGTGCTGAACCAAAGTGGCGTCGGCCAGGACATTGCCCAGGCCGCAGCGTGGATCATTCCCACGCAAAGCCTGCTGGCCTGCGTACTGGCCTACGGCGTAGGGATGGCGGTATTCACGGTGGTGATGGGCAATGCGTTTGCCGCCTTTCCGGTACTTACCGCCGGCATCGGTCTGCCACTTTTGGTGCACCAGCACGGTGCCAGCCCCGCGATCATCGGCTCGTTGGGCATGCTTTGCGGCTACTGCGGCACGTTATTGACGCCGATGGCGGCCAATTTCAACGTGGTGCCGGTGCGCTTGCTGGAGCTCGATGACAACTGGGCGGTGATCCGCGCGCAATGGCCCACGGCGGTGGTGCTGCTTGCATTCAACCTGGTGGCACTTTACGTGCTGGCGTGACGGCCTAGAATAAAAGGCATGCGAAACCTCAACGTTCTACTGACCGGATTCGATGCTTTCGGCGGTGAAACCGAGAACCCGTCGTGGCAAGTGGCCCAGGCGCTGGACGGTCAGCGCATCGGCGAACATCAGGTGGTGGCCGAGTGCCTGCCCACCAGTTTTCGCAAGGCGCTCGGCCATCTGCTCAAAGCGATCAAGACGCACAGGCCGGCGCTGGTATTGTGCCTGGGACAGGCCGGCGGTCGCACGCGGCTCTCGCTGGAACGCGTGGCCATCAATCTGATCGACGCACGCATCGCCGACAATGAAGGTTGGCAGCCAATCGACATGCCGGTACTCGATGGCGGTCCCGCGGCATACTTTTCCACGCTGCCGATCAAGGCCATGCTGGGTGCGCTGCACGAGGCGCAGCTGCCGGCACACATGTCGCACAGCGCCGGCACCTTCGTCTGCAATCAGGTGTTCTACGGTCTGATGCATCACCTGGCCAAAAGCGATACACCCGCCGGCTTCATGCACATTCCCTACAGCTCGCAGCAGACCGCAGACAGCGGCCGCGATGCGCCCAGCATGAGCCTGGCCGACATGGAACAGGGCGTGCGCGTGGCACTGGCCTGCGCGCTGGATCCGACGCGGACCGCTCCCGAGCTCAGTGGCGGCAGCGAACACTGAATGGCCTGGGCAACGTCAGCTGTCTGCGCTTTGAACGACGGCAGCAACAGGTACTGCGCGTTCACTGTCGGCAAATGCGCCACGTGATTGGCTGGGGCTCCTGATTTCTCAAGGAGCCCAAGGCCATGAACAGCGCATCGTCCGGCGCCGACCGCCAGCGCGCCATCCAGGATGACATCGACCGTCACGAGGACGAACTGGGCCACGCCGCTGATCCGCATGCCGCGCAGACCGATGTCCGCCGGCACCCGGAAAATCCGCTACCGCGCCAGCATCAACACAAGCCCGGTTCCGAGGCCGACCTCAAACCTCGCCCGCAGTACAAAGCCCCCGACTACATCGGCAGCGACAAGCTCAAGGGCATGATCGCGCTGATCACCGGCGGCGACTCCGGCATCGGCCGTGCCGTGGCCGTGCTGTACGCTCGCGAAGGCGCCGATGTGGCCATCGTGCACTTGCCGGAAGAAGCCGAAGACGCCGCCGAAACCTGCCACCAGATCAAGCGGGAAGGGCGCCAGGCGCTCTCCATCGCCGGCGATGTGAAATCCCCAGACTTCTGCCGGCAGGCCGTGGAGAAAACCGTGCAGGCGTTTAGCCGTCTGGACATCCTGGTCAACAACGCCGCCTTCCAGGAGCACGCCCGCGACATCGCCGAGATCAGCGACGAGCATTTCGACGAAACCATACGCACCAACGTCTACGGCTATTTCCACATGGCCCGCGCCGCGCTTGAGCACATCGGGCGCGGCGGCAGCATCATCAACACCGGCTCGGAGACCGGTCTGGGCGGCAGTGGAGGGCTACTGGATTACTCCATGACCAAGGGCGCCATCCACGCCTTCACCAAGGCCCTGGCCAGCAACGTGGCCGACCGCGGCATCCGCGTCAACGCCGTGGCTCCCGGGCCGGTGTGGACACCGCTCAATCCGGCCGATCGCCCCGAGCAGGAAATCGAAAGTTTCGGCTCCAAGACCGATATCGGCCGCCCGGCACAGCCGGAAGAAATCTCCCCGGCTTACGTGTTTCTGGCCGCCCCCTCCTGCGCCAGCTACATCACCGGCATCGTGCTGCCAGTGATGGGCGCACCCATGTAAAGCTGGCGCCAGGCGAGCTATCGGTTAGCGACGCTTATAGGTGTTAGTAAGTGATGGGTCTTAATGAATGAGCGGGCAGACCCTATGCTGTGCGCCATGTGCTGAGTGCCGGGTTGCCCGGGCCATGCACCGTTTTTTTGCAGGCGTGAGCATCGGCGCTGCGCAACATGCAGCGGCCAGAGACATTCATTCATTCAGCCCGTTCCGATGCCTGGGTCCATACCGACGTTGGCACCACCGTTTGAGCCGTCAAAGCAGGGCTTGGCCTGGAGGGCGCCCCCCCTTGCCATCGTCAGTCGTGGTGTGCCGATTCCCCGACCCGTCAGCCTCGGGCAGCTATTCGGGCATTTTGTCAGCTGACTGAGGAGAAACGAGATGTACGCCATTGGACTGGAAAACTACGGCGGGCCTGACGTGCTGCATCGGGTCGAGCTTGCTGATCCGCAGCCCCTGGCCGGGCAGGTTCGCGTCAAAGTGAAGGCCGCGGCCATCAATCCTGTCGATGTAATGGTTCGCGAAGGGGAGCTGTCGGCGTTATTCAAGTCATTGGAGCCGCCGTTCGTGCCCGGCATGGACATCGCTGGCCATATCGATGCGCTGGGTGATGACGTGGATCCTGCCCTCGGGTTGGAGCAGGGAATGGCGGTGGTTGGCGTGGTCGACAACCAGGGTGGATATGGCGGTTACAGCGAGTATGTGTGTCTGCCTGCTGCCTCGGTGATACCCGCCCCGCCAGGAGTGCCGCTTGCGAAAGCTGCATCGTTCCTGATGAACGCGCTCACCGCGCGCAATGCGCTGGATACGCTGGACTTGCCAGCCGGTTCCCAGCTGCTGGTGACCGGTGCTGCCGGAGCGGTTGGCACCTTCACCGTGGCGCTGGCTCGCGAGGCGGGCCTGAACGTGGTGGCCATCGCCTCTGCGCAGGATGAACCGTATTTGCGCAGTATGGGGGTGGATCACTTCGTGGCGCGCGGCGATGACGCTGCGCAGCGGATGCGGGACATGATTCCGGCGGGTGTCGATGCGGTAGTGGATACCGCCGGGCTGCTGGAACGTATAGCGCCCGCCGTACGTGATGACGGCACCATCATTGCCCTGCGCTTTGTGCAACCAACGACGCTCGAGCGCGGTGTGCGCCTGATCTTTGTCAACGTGCGTGAGCGCGTCACCGATCACGCCTCCATCGCTCGCCTCGGCGAACAGGTGAAAAACGGCCTGCTGCCGCTGCGGGTCGCGGGGGAGTTTCCCGCCGATCAGGCGGCTCAGGCACATCGTCGCTTCGATGCCGGTGGCTTGCGCGGGCGGCTGGTGCTGACATTCGATTGAACGACGTGGCATGGATGGCCTGCATGCCAAGGCCGTCGACGCTGAGTCCAACGCCTGATGCTAACCGGCCCGTTACGGGCGCGACGGAGGTTTCCGCATGGCCGCATGGCCACAACAAGTGATCGAACAAATCGCCACTACCGACGACCTGCACATCGCGCCGTTCCGCGATGATGGAGAGACCTACGGCACCCTGACCTGGATCTGGTCGGTGGTGGTGGATGGCGCACTCTACGTACGTGCCTACAACGGACAGCGCTCGCGCTGGTATCGCGCTGCGCTGGCCCAGAAGGCCGGACGCATTCGCGCGGCGGGTATGACGTTGGAAGTGAACTTTGAACCTGTTTCCGGCGCCATCGATCATCGCGTCGATGAAGCGTATCGAACCAAATATGCCGGTAGCCCCTACCTGCACGCGATGATCGGGGAGCGCGCCCGCGCGGCGACCGTCAGGATCGAACCACGCCACTGAATCGGATCGCCGCGCATCGGCACATCCCGAGCTGACGGCATGGATGGCGTACGGTGATGGAACAAGCTGAGTTTCGCAGACAACGTGTACGCCTGCGTGCTAGTTGCTCGTACGCGCATGCAGGCGTAGCGCATCAAGCACCAATGAGAAGGCCGGCGACGGCTGACGACGGCTCGGGTAATAAAGGAAATAGCCCGGGAAGGGCGGGCACCAGTCCTCCAGTACACGTACCAGACGCCCGGCCTGAATATGTGCCAGCACTTCGTCTTCGGGCAGGAACGCTACACCCAGCCCGGCCCGCGCAGCGGAGACGATATGCGGTGAGGTGTTGAGCGTGAGCTGGCCATCGGCATGGATGTTCAAAGCCCGACCGTCGCGCTCGAACTCCCAGACATACAGCCCCCCGTACGTGGGCAGGCGCAGGTTGATGCAGGTGTGCGAAAGCAGATCCTCGGGCTTGCCTGGCACCGGATGGGCACTGAAGTATTCAGGGGAGGCCACCGCGGCCATTCGCAGAGCGGGCCCCACGGGGACGGCAATCATGTCCTTGTCGATGCTTTCACCCATGCGCACGCCCGCATCGAAGCGATCCGCGACGATGTCCCGAAACCCGTAGCTGACGTCAAATTCGATTTGCACGTCCGGGTATTCGCGCAGCAGGGGCGAGAGCTTGGGCAGAAGGATGGAATGCAGCACATGGTCTCCACACGTGATGCGCACGGTGCCTGCCGGCTTGTCCCGTAACGCCGACAACGCCTCCAGCTCGGCCTCGATTTCATCGAAACGATGACCGATGGCCTTGAGCAACCGGTCGCCGGCGGCCGTGGGCGACACACTTCGTGTGGTTCGAGTCAGCAGGCGAATGTCCAGGCGCTCCTCAAGCGTGCGGATGGTCTGGCTCAACGCCGACTGGGTAACCCCCAGAATGGCGGCAGCCCGGGTAAAACTCGATTCGCGTGCGACGGTCACGAATGCGAGCAAGTCATCGAAGTTGCGTCTGGCCATGGCGAAAGTTTCCCACGGGAAAATTATTAATTTCTCTAATAGAGCCATTCATAACTGATTAGCTAGAAAGTTTTCCAGGGCAGGCGGACACTGTGGCCCATGATTGGCGCCACCTGGCTTGCCGCCTGCCGGCCCATCGGCGCGAGCACCAGATAACGCGCAACCTCGTGCAAGGAGACCCGTCATGCCTCCCGTCGGTTTGACCCGAAGGCAGTTCATGCGTTTGTCGGCACTGGCGGGCGGCGGGCTGGCGCTACCGCGTCCCCTGCGGGCGCTCGCCAAGGGCGCGCCGCTATCTCTCACCCAAGGAAAAAAGGCAGAACACACCATGACTGCACCAATGCGTATCGACCGCAATGGTTCCCGTGCGTCCATCAAGGGGCCGGACAAGTTCTTCACCGGTGACGTGAGGATTGATCCGCTGTTCGAGCCCACCGAGCCCAGCCGTGTCTCCGCGGCACAGGTGACCTTTGAACCGGGAGCCCGCACGGCCTGGCATACGCACCCGCTGGGACAACACCTGATCGTGACCTCCGGACGCGGCTGGACGCAGTGCGAGGGAGGGCCGAAGAAGGAGATCCTTGCCGGTGACGTGGTTTTCTGCAACTGCGGACAAAAGCACTGGCACGGTGCCACCGACACCACCGCGATGAGCCATATCGCGGTTCAGGAATACCAGGATGGCTCGCCGGTCACCTGGCTTGAGCATGTGTCCGATGAACACTACATGAGCCCGGTCGTCGCCGACTGATCTTACCGTCACCTTCCGATTGGAGCCCTAAAGATGCTTGCCACTGTCTTACACGGTCCCGGCGATGTGCGTTTCGAGAACGTTGCCGATCCGCAGATCATCAAACCCACCGATGCGATCATCAAACTTGCCGCCACCTGTGTCTGTGGATCGGACCTGTGGCCTTATCGTGGTCTGCAGCCCCTGGATGGGCCGGCCGCCATGGGACACGAATATTGCGGCGTTGTCGTCGAGGTCGGAAGCGAGGTGAAAAACGTCAAGCCGGGCCAATTCGTGGTCGGCTCGTTTTGTCTGTCCGACAACACCTGCCCGCATTGCCAGTTCGGTTTCCAGTCCTCGTGTGAACAGCGCGAATTCATGACCGGAGCGCAGGCACCATATGCACGCGTCCCACTGGCAGACGGGACCCTGGTAGCCACCGCCGAGATGCCCGACGAGGACCTGATCCCCGGCTTGCTGGCCGCCTCCGATGTGCTGGGTACCGGCTGGTATGCGGCCGATGCCGCTCGCGTTCAGCCCGGCTCCACCGTGGTCGTGGTCGGTGACGGCGCCGTCGGCCTGATGGGGGTGTTGTCCGCCAAGCAAATGGGTGCTGATCGTATTATCGCGATGAGCCGGCACAAGAGCCGTCAGGCGTTGGCGCTGGAGTACGGCGCCACTGACATCATCTCCGAGCGTGGTGAGGCCGGCGTGGCCCGTATCAAGGAACTGACGCGGGGTGTGGGCGCCGATTCGGTGCTGGAGTGCGTGGGTACGCAGGAGTCGATGACGCAGGCCATTCAGTGCGCCCGTCCCGGTTCCATGATCGGCTACGTCGGCGTGCCACACGGTGTGCAGTTCGATGGCCAGCAACTTTTCTTCTCGCAGACGGGCATGCTCGGCGGGCCGGCACCGGTGCGCCGTTTCCTGCCCGACCTGATGGATCTGGTGCTGAAGCGGACCATCGACCCAGGCAAGGTGTTCGACCTGCAGTTGCCACTGGCCGACGTCGCCGAGGGATACCGCGCCATGGACGAGCGACGCGCCATCAAGACACTGCTTCGCGTCTGATGCCAGTTCCGTGGCGATGGCGTGTTGCTGTCGCCACGGTGCCACGCCCGGTGCCCGGGCCTGGGTGTGAGTGAGGACAACCATCGTGAACCCATCACATGGTCGAGAAGGCACCAACCTGTTGCGAAGAACCCTGCTCAAGGCCACCGCGGGCACGGCATGGCTGGCTGTCAGCACTGGTGGAACTGTCCGCGCTGCGGCGGTACCGGCAGCGCACGCCGCGCACCCTGTGGTTCGCACGGCATCAGGCCGCGTGCGGGGCGTCAGCCAGGGGGGTGTAAATCGCTTTCTCGGCATCCCCTATGCGCAAGACATCGGCGGACGGAACCGCTTTGCCAGGCCGCAGCCGGTAAAACCATGGCAGGGCGTACGCGATGCGTTTCGCTACGCCGATTCGTGCCCGCAGCAGGATACGGGCGTGGTCGGTCCCACGCCGGTGAGCCCGGCATTTCAGACGCCGTCTTACGTGCATGTCGGCGACAACTGCCTTGCGCTGAATGTGTGGACGCCGACCGATACCCGCCATTCCCACCCGGTGATGGTATGGCTGCACGGTGGAGGCTGGGTCAGTGGCAGCGGATCGTGCGCTATTTATGATGGCGAACGGTTGGCTGGTGGACATGATGTCACCGTGGTCACGCTCAACCACCGGCTGGGCGCGTCGGGTCTGACGGACCTCTCGCGTGTGCTTGGAGGCGACTTCGCCGACGCATCCAATCTGGGCATTCGCGACATCGTGGCTGCACTGGAATGGGTGCGCGACAACATCGCGGCTTTTGGCGGCGATCCGGATCGAGTCACGATCTTCGGGGAGTCGGGTGGTGGTTGGAAGGTGTCGACCATGTTGGGAGTTCCCGCGGCGAAGGGGCTGTTTCATCGCGCCGTCATCGAGAGCGGGCCGCTGACCCGATTCCTGCAACCAGGGCAAGCCGATGACGTGGCCAGAAAGGTGCTGCGTGCGCTCGACGTGACGCCCGATACCGCGGAGAAACTGCACACAATCTCCACCAAGGATGTCATTCGCGCGGAGGCGAGGGTGCTTGCCGATTCGCCCATGTCGATGCAGGTACCGGGCTTTCCAAGCAGCTTCTGGCCAGTGCTGGATGGAGACTTTATTCGCGCCAACGTGTTCGACCCGCGCGCGGTGCCCAGCAGTCTCGACGTTCCCTTGCTGATCGGACAGAACGGCACCGAATTCACGTTGTTCATGCTTGGCGACAAAGCCGCCTACACGCTGGATGCGGCTCAGCTCGAGCGGCGTGTCGCGCATCTGTTCGGCGATAATGCCGCGCTCGACATTTTGCATACGTATCGTCGCGACTTTCCCGATTACGATCCATCGAGCCTGTGGTTCCGGATTTTTTCCGATTACGGAATGGGCGTGCTCAGCTCGCACATCATGGACCTGCGGGCCGTACCTGGAGCCGCTCCGGTGTATGCCTATCGCTTCGATTGGCAGTCGCCAATACTCGCAGGGAAGCTGTATTCCCCGCATACCATCGAAATTCCCTTTGTCTTCGATAACGTGGTCACGCAAGCCGGAGGCGTGATGACGGGCGGTGGGCGCGAGGCCGCGACACTGGCCCAGACCGTTGCCAGCGCCTGGGCAACATTCGCGCGCACAGGCGTGCCGCGGGCAGAGGGGTTGCCTGATTGGCCCGCTTTCTCGAGTGCCGATCGTGCCAGCATGCACATCGACACTGTGAGCCGCATCGGCCCCTACATGGACCAGGATATGCTGGAGCTGTTCCACGCCAAGCTATGGAAGCAGGCTGGACTGGCGTGAGCCTCTCATGTGCCAGGCATGACGCATATGCTCCGGTCACTGCCGGCGGCCCGATCCGGAATGGCCATGCACGCAGATCGTCTGACCCCCTGGCACGAAAGCGGTCTTGGAATGGAGTGCCTTCCTGCCATGCCGGTGGCACGGATAGAGGCATGTGGTGTATGTGCCCGACATGGTCCGCACGGCCGTCAGAGACACTTCTGCCATGGTCGTGATGACCGGACGGCGGAACCCCGCTATGGTGATTTCATCAACCAACAAGGCAACCGCCAGAAGAGGTGGGACAGCTATGGAACTGCACATCAACGGCAAGACCTATTCCGTCCAGTCCGAGGGCGATACGCCTTTGCTGTGGGTGATCCGTGACGAACTGGGCCTGACCGGGACCAAGTACGGCTGCGGCATCGCTCAATGTGGCGCCTGCTCGGTGCTGGTGGACGGCGAAGTGATGCGTTCATGCGTAACGCCTGTCGAGGGGGTGAAAGGCAGGAACATCACTACTATCGAAGGGGTCGAGGAAGATCCCATTGGCCAGCGCGTGGTCGCCGCCTGGGTCGAGCATCAGGTGCCCCAATGCGGTTACTGCCAGTCTGGGCAGGTGATGGCGGCCACCTCGCTGCTCAAGCAAACGCCGCAGCCCAGTGAGGCGCAGATCGCCGCCTCCATGACCAACCTCTGCCGTTGCGGCACCTACAACGCAATCAGTGCCGCCGTGCAGGACCTGGCAGGCGGTGGACCTTCTGCCGCGGCCGAAAAGGCGCGGATGCAGGCGGCTACCGCCGCCAATGGCCGGGGGATGCGGTCATGAGCCAGTCGACCGATATCAACGGACACAACGAGACGTTCCCGACCGACGAGACCCCGACCAATATTTCCCGGCGACGTTTCCTGCTGGCCTCGGCGGGCGTTGCCGCCGGTGCGCTGGTGCTGGGCTTCGGCCTGCCGCTTGATACGGCGCGAGCAAGGGGTGCCACGGCAGCGGCTGGATCGCCGCCGAGGGTACCGGCATTTCTCGAGATCCGACCGGACGGCGGCATTCGCCTGCAAAGCCCTTTCAATGAAGGTGGACAGGGAATCTTCACCGCCATGGCGCAGATCGTCGGCGAGGAGCTGGACGCCGATCCGACCCATTTCCTGGTCGAGAACGCGCCGCCCGGCAAGCAATACACCGTGATGAGCAACGGCATGCGCATCACCGGTGGCAGCATGTCGGTACGCTTTGGCTACACCGCGATGCGCCGAATTGGCGCGCTGGCTCGTATGATGCTGCTGCAGGCTGCGGCACATCAGTGGGGTATTGCGGTCGGCGAGCTGACCACCGAGCCTGGACGCGTAATACACAAGGCCTCCGGCAAGAGTCTTGATTACGGGCAGCTGGCGCCGCATGCGATGGCACTGGCCGTGCCTGATGCAGACAGCGTCAAGCTCAAGGACCCCGGCCAGTTCCGCTGGATCGGCAAGCCGGTCAAGCGCGTGGACGTCTACGACAAATCCACCGGTCGGGTCGAGTACACCATCGATACGCGCGTGGACGGCATGCTGCAGGCAGCGGTGCAGCATGCACCGCGACTGGGCATGACGGTTGGCCGCATTCGCAACGAGGCGCAGATAAAGGCGATGAAAGGCGTGCACTCGGTGCACATCCTGGACGGCGCGGTGGCCGTGGTCGCCGAACGCTGGTGGAACGCCAAACGGGCCGCGGAAACGGCGCAAGTGGACTGGCAGGAACCCAAGCCGGACCCCTCGGCGCGACACATGCCGACGGACTTCTCCACCAAGTCCTATCGCGAACATTTGGCCAATGCTTCCGGTGATGGCGAGACCGCCGAATCGAAGGGCCATGTCGGTGACGCCCTCAAGGGCGCGCAAACCGTGGTCAACGCTACCTATTCCAGCCAGTACGTTCACCACGCGCAGCTGGAGCCGCCCTCGGCCCTGGCGCACTTTCACGACGATGGCACACTGGAAATCTGGCTGCCGAATCAGGCGCCGGACATGTTCCTGGCCGATATCGCCAAGCGGGCCGGTGTCGATGCGGACAAGATCATCCTGCACTCGCCAATGCTGGGCGGCTTTTTCGGGCGGCACTTCCTGTATGGGCCGGGCAATCCGTATATGCAGGCCGTACAGCTGGCCAAGGCCACCGGTCGGCCGATCAAGCTTATCTGGAGCCGTGAAGAAGAATTCCTGCGCGACCCCATGCGGCCCATGGCCGTGGTGAAATTTCGCGGCGGCCTGGACGCCAACGGCATGCCCGTGGCACTGGAAGCGATCAGCGCCACCGAAGGCCCCACCGAGGGCATTGCCAACCAGCGCTCCAAGAAAAAAGTCGATGACAGCGCGGTGGAGGGTCTGACAGGCAAGGCCTATGCCATTCCGAACCGGCGCATTGCCCAGCTATATGTGAAGACGCCCGCGATGCTCGCCTACTGGCGATCAGTGGGCCACTCGATGAACGATTTTCTCTACGAGACGTTTCTTGACGAGCTGGCCGACAAGGGCGGACAGGATCCCTTCGAGCTGCGCATGAAGCTGCTCAAGGGCAACCAGCGCCTAACGCACCTGCTTCAAGCCGTCGCCGAGCTGGCCGGAGGTTGGAAGCGCGGCCCATTCACGGCCGCCGATGGCAGCCGGCGGGCCCGAGGCGTGGCCATGGCCTCGCCATTTGGCAGTCAGACCGCCGCCATCGCTGAGGTTTCCCTCGAAAACGGTCAGGTGCGAGTCCACGATATTTGGCAGGCGGTCGATCCGGGCAGCATCGTCAATCCGGCGATCATCGATGCGCAGGTTGCCGGTGCCACGGCGTTGGGCTTGTCCGAGGTGCTGCTGGAGGAGGCCGTGTACGAGAACGGTCAACCCAGGGCGCGCAATTACGACATGTATCCGATCCTGCCACCGGATCGCATGCCGAAGGTGCACGCGCGCATCGTGGAAAGCGGCGCCAAGATGGGCGGCATCGGCGAACCGCCATTGCCGGCCACGCCGCCGGCCGTGGCCAATGCCGTGTCGCATCTGACCGGGCAGCGCATTCGCAGCATGCCCCTGTCGCAGTATGACTTCAGTGCCTGACGCCACCCCAACCTGACGAACCGCACCCAAGGAGCCATGTCGCCGATGAGCAAGCGCCGATACCGGAAAATCCTCGCTATTGTGGGAGCGGCCCTGGCGGTGGTGATCGCTGCCACCACATGGTTTGTCAACCGCAAGCCCGGTTCGCCTTTCGACGGTGTCAGCGCCAGCACCTCACCTTCGAAGGCGTTGATTGAGCGCGGCCGCTACGTGGCCCGGCTCGCCGATTGCGTGGCCTGCCACAGCACGCCGCATGGCAAGCCATTCGCCGGCGGACTGGAGATGTCCACGCCTCTGGGCTCGATCTACACCACCAACATCACTCCGGACAAGGCCACCGGTATCGGCGGGTACAGTCTGGCCGACTTCGCCAGGGCGCTGCGCCACGGCGTGGCAGGCGATGGCCACCGTCTGTATCCGGCCATGCCGTTTCCCTCCTACGCCAAGCTGGATGATGCCGATGTGCGCGCGCTGTACGCGTATTTCATGCATGCCGTTCGTCCCCAGCGTCAGCCAGATCGCAAAAGCGACATCGCCTGGCCGATGAACATGCGCTGGCCACTCGCGCTGTGGAGTGCGGTATTCACCGATGGCGGGACCTACCAGCGCAATGCGGCGCCGGCAGGCGTCGACGCCACGTTGTGGAATCGTGGCGCTTATATCGTGCAGGGACCGGGGCACTGCGGCAGTTGCCATACGCCACGTGGTGCGGTGATGAATGAGAAGGCCTATGACGGCAGCAGCCGGCAATACCTGGCTGGCGCGCTACTGGATGGCTGGTACGCGCCCAGTCTGCGCGGTGATGTGAATATCGGTCTGGGCCGCTGGAGCCAAGCCGACATCGTGCGTTTTCTCAGAGAAGGCCGCAACGCGCACGCGGTGGTCTACGGCTCCATGACCGACGCGTACAACAACTCCACGCAGTTCATGAGCGATGCCGACCTGAAGGCAATTGCCGTTTACCTGAAATCGCTGCCAGGCAACCCGAAGCAGGATGGCCCACCGTGGCAGTACCAGGACACGCCGAACCCGGCGCTGGGTTCCGGAGCGCATCCACAGGCAGCCGGGGCACGCCTCTATTTGGCCAAGTGCGGCTTCTGCCATGGCCGCGACGGACGCGGGCAGGGCACATGGATCCCGCCGTTGGCCGGCTCCGTGGCCTCCATGAGCCGTCATGATGCGTCGGCCATCAATATCACCCTGAATGGCTCGACCCATATCGTTGCGCAGGGCGTCCCCGATGGCTATCGCATGCCCGCATTCCGCCACCAGCTCTCCGATCGGGACGTCGCCGAGGTGCTCAGTTTCATCCGCACGTCGTGGGGTAACCGCGGTGGTTCGGTCAAGCCGCAGGACGTGAAGAAACTGCGTCAACGCACCAACCCGGCAAGCAGTGACGTCATCATCCTGCAGATGCGCTGACAGGTAACGCGGCGCGGTCACTGCACGTTTCCCGGCGGGGCGGGCCGTGCTCGCTGAAAAGCGGGAAAGACGAGTGTATTGACGCAACTCTCCGGCCAGCGTGGTCTGACCGCGTGGCCCGTACCTCCACGCCATCGCTGGTCAGCCGCTGCGCTCACGATTCACCAGCGGCACGTTTGATCGCGCGATGGACAGTCAGGCCTTAGCGAGCGGCCACGCCTTTCATTAGCCAGTCTTATATAGCATTTAAGAATACATTAGCTAGTCGCATTGCTCCTGGCGAGCGACACTGTATGAGTCCCATCGATCCATGGTCGATGACCCCACCTGCTGTAGGAGGAGACTCAACATGAGCGTCAGCTACGATTTCAGTGGTCAGGTCGCAATGGTGACTGGCGCCGCATCCGGCATGGGCTTGGCGACGGCGCGCGCGTTCGCCGAAGCCGGCGCGGCCGTGACCCTCACCGATATCAACGCCCAAGGTCTTGATGCGGCGACCCAGGATCTATCGGCCGCAGGACATCAGGTCATCGGACTGGCCGGTGATATCCGCGACGAGGCCCACGTCAAGTCCGTCGTCGAACAGACAGTGAAGACGTTTGGACGTCTGGATGCGGCGTTCAATAACGCCGGCATCCAGAGTCAGGCCGTGGAAACTGCCGATGTGCCCAGCGACGTGTTCGATCGCATCAATGCGATCAACCTGCGTGGCGTATGGCTAGGCATGAAATACCAACTGCTGCAGATGCGCGCGCAGGGCAGCGGGGCCATCGTCAACAACTCGTCTCTTGGTGGCCTGGTTGGTGTTCCGGGGCGTGCTGCCTACCACGCGGCCAAGCACGGCCTGATCGGTCTGACCAAAAGCGCCGGTCTGGAGTATGCCGCGCGGGGAATACGCGTCAATGCCATCTGCCCCGGCATCGTGGAAACCCCCATGGTCGCCGACATGCTGAAGGGCGAGACGGCGGTCATGAACGACATGCTCAAGGACGTGCCCATGGCAAGGCTCGGCAAGGCTCAGGAAGTCGCCGATGCGGTTCTATGGCTGTGCAGCCCTGGCGCCAGTTTCATTGTGGGTGCCGCGCTTCCCGTCGATGGGGGCTATACCGCTCGCTGAAAAACACGTGGAAAAGCCCATTCAGATGATGGCGCAACGGCTATCGTCAGCATGAGAAACCGATGGAGAAAATCACCATGATCGCTACCCGCTCCGGCAAGGTCAGTCACAAGCGCCGCATGGTCTTCGCACTGGCCATTCTGCTTACCGCTATGGGATGCCACGCGATGCCTTCCACCTCCACACAGGACACCCATGACATGAGCAATACATCTATCTCCTCGGACACGCTTTCCGCCCGCCAGCAGGCCATTATTCCCATCGCCGCCTTTGCCGCCGCGGGGCATCTTGATGCGCTGAAAAAGGCCCTGAACGACGGACTCGATGCTGGCCTGACCGTCAGTGATGCGCGGGAAATTCTGGTGCAGACCTATGCCTACGCGGGCTTTCCACGCAGCCTGAACGCCCTTGGGCAACTGATGAAGGTGCTGGAGGCTCGCAAGCAGCGGGGTATCGAAGATGCCCCCGGCCGGGCGCCCAGCCACCCCATTCCGACCGGCGAGGCGCTGCTCGCCGCGGGCACGGCCAATCAGACCAGGTTGTCCGGTGGACCGGTCAAGGGCCCCTTGTTCGACTTCGCCCCAGCTATCGACCAATACCTCAAGACGCACCTGTTCGGTGACATTTTCGAGCGAGACAACGTCGACTGGAAAGACCGTGAGATCGCTACCGTGGCGATGCTGTCAGCCTTGCCCGGCGTCGAGCCGCAGGTACAGGCGCACATGCGCATCAGCATGAACGTCGGCCTGAGCAAGGGCCAGCTGCAGCAGCTCAGCCAGGTGCTGGCCGACCGCGTGACTCCCGATGCCGGCCAGCGTGCGCGCCAGGCACTGGAACAGCAGCTCGACTCTCAACAGGACGCCGGCTGACCTGCGCCAGAGGTAGGCTCCGCTTGTCAACAGGCGTCTGTGCCGGCGGCAGATCTTTCCGCCGGCAGACACGACATCGCCCGCGCCGCAGGTCGTTGCCTTGCCGCCTTTCCCGCCGTGGCCGGGAATATTGTCTACCCGCTGTAGCTCAGTCCTCGGGCTGAAACCAGGACATGGGAGTCCCGCACGCGACTTGCCTCAAGGCCGGCCGTTGGTCCGTGCGTGATTCCCCCCGGCGGAATTGGTGTGTTCTGCCATCCCGCTTTCCCCACGCCAACCAGAATAGATGCCAGCTCTCTTCGGGCATGCCCTCATGGTTTTTTTTTGATCCTCTGACCCACAAGGCGCCGTATCATTCATGCCATGCACCCATAGATTTGCCTGACATGCGACCCCCGAGCGAATCTGATCGTCACTTGCGCACTCGGGGTCCGGACGCATTCGAACAGATACGGCGTGGTGAAGTGATGCTACGCCGCTTTCGCTGCCGGCCGCCTGCCATCATGTTCACTAGGCTCGCATCATGGCCGTTTACCTTTATTATCAAGCGCTGTCGCAAGAGCGGGACGCCGGTTCGCGGCGGTCCAGAAAACGATAGCCCACCCCGGTCTCTGTTTTCAGCCAAATGGGTGATGCCGGGTCGTCTCCCAACTTCTGACGCAGACGGCCGATGACGATGCGAAGGTAGTGGCTGTCCTGGACATGGATGGGGCCCCATATCTGGCGAAGCAACTGCTGTTGCGTCACCACCCGGTTGGGGTGCTGGAGCAGGGCAGCCAGCACCGTGTATTCCTTGCGGGTCAATGACACGGGCATACCGTCGCGGCTGACCTCCCGCCGCAGCTGGTCAATACGCAGGTGGCCATCGTCATAGATGGGTGGGGCGTGGTCATGCACGTCAGAGGCACGCTGGCGCAGCATGGCGCGTAAGCGCGCCATCAGCTCTGGTACGCCAAAAGGTTTGGTGACGTAGTCGTTGGCACCATGGTCCAGCGCGCTGACTTTCTCGTCCTCGCCATCGCGTACCGACAGCACCAGTACCGGCACTTCACTCCACTGCCGCAGCTCCGTCAGCACGTCGTGACCGTCCCTGTCGGGAAGGCCCAGGTCAAGGATCACCAGATCAGGGGCACGCGTGGCCGCCAGCGCCAAGCCCTGTTCGGCGTTGGCGGCCTCCAATACCTGATATCCCTCCGCACGCAGACCAATGTTCAGGAAGCGGCGGATCTGAGGCTCGTCGTCGATCACCAGAATGCGGGGCGCGGCGGAATTCATTCGTGTTCTTCGGGCAGCGCGGGAAGGGGCAGGCTGATGCGCATCATGGTACCGCTCGGCGTCGCCGCCAGGGCCTCGACGGTGCCGCCATGGGCGCCCACCAGGCCCCGGCAGATGGACAGGCCCAGCCCGGTACCCTGGGCGCCGCGATCACCCCTGGCGACCGAATAGAAGGCATCGAAGACACGCTCGCGTTGGTCGGCGGCGATCCCCGGGCCCTGATCACTCACATCGATCAGCAGCAGCCGGGCGCCTGCGGCGTACACACGAAGATGGACCGGCACACCCGAGGGTGATACATGCACCGCGTTCTCCAGCACATTGAACAATGCCTGTTCGATCAGGGCCGGATGCACATGAAGCAACAGCGTCGATGAGGGAAGCTCGGTATCCATCGGTTGTCCTGGAAACAGCGTGCGGATGCGCTCCACCGCAGCGGCCACGATGTCGGCCACGTCCACCCAATCGCGGCGCAGCGGAAGCTCACCGTGTCCCAGCCGGGCCATGTCCAGCAAATTCTGGATGTAACGATCAAGACGCAGGCCTTCCTCCAGCACCCCCTCCAGCAGTTGCTGATGTTCTTCCTCGGGTAGTTGCCTGCCATAACGCGACAGCGTCTGCGCCGAGCCGATCATGGCCGAGAGGGGGGAACGCAGGTCGTGCGAGACAGAAGAAAGCAGCGCGTTGCGCAAACGCTCGGTTTCGCCGGCGACGCGCGCCTTCTCCAGTGCTTCGGCCAACCGGATCCGTTCCAGTGCCTGCGCCACGTCCTGTGCCATGGCATGTGCCAGGTAGCGTGCCTCTGGCGACAACGGACGTTGCGGGCAGGCGACGGCCAGCACGCCCTGCCGCTGCTTGTCCACGCACATCGGCAACATCAGGCATGTCGCCGCCGGAATGCGTTCAGTGCCGTTTCCGGTGGGTTCGGCCAGCCGATCGCAGTAATCGGCAGCCAACGCGTCGTGCGCATCGAGCGGTTCCCAACTTGGCGTCGCCATCGCCACTTGCCATGGGTCTTTCAAGGTGGGACGCACCAGAATGGCCACTGGCCGCTCCAGCAGTCTGGCCGCCGTATCGGCAGCTACGCGATGGATCGTGGTTTGATCACCGGCCTCTGCCAGTTGTTTACCCAGTATGTGTAGCGCTTCGGCCGACGCCCTGGCCGTGCGCAATGACGCCACCTTCTCGGCCAGTTGCGTGGCCAGGCGCGAGCAGATCAACGCTGCCACCAGAAACAGGCTGACGGTAAGCACATCGTCGGCCGAGTCGATGGCGAAGGTGTAGCGCGGCTGGGTGAAAAAGAAGTTGTACCCGAGAAAGCAGAGAATCGCGGCGTAGGCGGCCACGCGCATGCGTACGCGCACCGCCACCACCATGATTGCGGTGAGAAAGATCAACGACAGGTTGGCGATCGCCATGTAGCGATCGGCAATGAAGGCGTTGGCAAAGGCGACAAGGGTGACCGCGCTGGCATAGGCGTAGCTCGCCAAGCCGGTGGCGCGCTCGGAAAAACGGACCGAGTGTGAATCGGGAACGGGGCGGTTCATGGCGTTGGGGTTGCCTCAGCCCACCAAAATGAGGTTGTCAGCGACCGGCCGCAAGCGGCATGTGTGCGCGAGATCAGATATCGACATGGGCTCCTAGCTCGATAAGGCGGTTGCCGGGAATACGAAAAAACGCGGTGGCGGGCAGGGCGTTGCGGATCAGAAAAGCGAACAGCCTGTCACGCCAGGATACGACGCCCAGGCGATGTTCGGCGGGGATTACGGTCTCGCGTGAAAGGAAAAACGTGGTGTCCATCAGGTCGAATTCGGCGCCGACCCCGCCGCACTCCAGTAGCGCTGCAGGCACGTCGGGATCTTCATCAAAACCAAAGCGCAGCAGCAGCCGATAGATCCCGGGAGCCAGTGATTCCAGTGCGAAGCGTTCACCGGGTTCGGCCGTGGGCGCATCCAGCGTCTCTACGGTCAGTATGATATTGCGCTCATGCAGCACCTTGTTGTGCTTCAGATTATGAAGCAACGAATTGGGTGCAAGCTCCTGATCGTTGGTCATGAATACCGCGGTGCCCGGCACGCGCTCGGGTGTGTGCTCCAGAAGATTTTCGACAAATGGCTTCAAATTGACGCCGCTCTGCCGCAATCGCTGCTGTACCGCTCGCCGTCCGTGACGCCAGGTGGTCATCAGGACGAACACGCCCATTCCCAGCAGCAGCGGAAACCAGCCACCGCTGGCAATCTTGATGGCATTGGCGCTGAAAAAGCCCAGGTCCACCGTCAGCAGACCCGCGCCGGTCAGCACGATGAGCGGCCAGCGCCAGTGCCAGCGCGGCCTTGCCACGACCAGCGCCAGCAAGGTAGTGATGACCATGGTGCCGGTCACGGCGATGCCATAGGCCGCGCCAAGATTGTCGGAGCTGCGAAAGCCGAGCACCGCGAGCACAATCAGCATCAGCAAGGCACGATTGATCCAGGGCACGTAGATCTGCCCGGAAATGGTGCGGGACGTGTGCACCACGCGCATGCGCGGCACGTAACCCAGCTGGATGGCTTCCCGTGTCATCGAGAACGCCCCCGAGATGACGGCCTGCGAAGCAATCACCGTGGCCGCCGTGGCCAGCGCGATCATGGGGTAGAGCAAGGGTCGCGGCACCAGGTGGTAGAACGGGTTGGCGATCGCTGCCGGGTGTTGCAGAAGATAGGCCCCCTGGCCGAAGTAGTTCAGCACCAGGGCCGGCAGCACCAACGCGAACCAGGCACCCTGGATGGGTCGTTTGCCGAAATGCCCCATGTCCGCATACAACGCCTCGGTGCCCGTCACCGCCAGCACGACGGCGCCCAGTGCAAGGAATGCATCGACGCGGTTGTGCACGAAAAAGGCGATGCCTTGCACAGGACTCAATGCCCACAGCACCTCGGGCCCATGCGCAATGCCGCGGATGCCGAGCATGGCCAGAGCCAAGAACCAGACCACGCAGATGGGCCCGAAAACACGGCCAATGCGTTCGGTGCCATGGCGCTGCATGGCAAACAGCGCAACGATCACCACCAGCGTGATGGGAACCACCCAGCGCGCCAGTCCCGGCGCGGCCACTTCCAGGCCTTCCACCGCCGACAGCACCGAAATGGCCGGCGTGATGACACCATCGCCATAGAACAGTGCCGCGCCAAACAGCCCCAGCACCGCAATTGCGGCCCCGAGCCCAGCGACACGGCGCACACTGCGTTGAGCCAACGCCAGCAGCGCCATGATGCCGCCTTCGCCCTTGTTGTCGGCACGCATGATGAACAGCAGGTACTTCAGCGACACCACGATGATCAGCGACCAGAACACCAGGCTCAGCGCGCCCAGCACGTTGTCCCGGCTGACGTCGATGCCCTGCTCACCGAAGATCTCCTTGATGGTGTAAAGCGGACTGGTGCCGATATCTCCGTAGACCACGCCGGTGGCGCTCAGCGCCAGCGTCAGGAACTTTCCACGACCGTTCGATGCCATACCCGTGCTGCTCTTGGTGGCACGCCCCCGCCATGCACGGCATGTATCGGGCATGCTCTGATGTTAAGGAGCAGCTACTGTAGGAATGCAGGCGTAAAAGAGGACGAGCGCGGGGGAGGGCGAGCGTAAAATTTCAATAAAATATCGCGTGCGTCCAGTTCAAGCCCGGGTGTGGTCGCTCTCTTGTAGGGTCTCCACAACCATAAGCACTTCTTAAGCGCCCGGCGCCAAGACACTTTTTTTTCACCTTCTTTCAAGCTGCGGCGAGCATGATGGAGGCATGGAAACCAAGCCGCTAACACTAAGCCTTGCCATACCGGGCCAGGTTGCAGCAGAGCTCGCTCGTGAAGCCTTTCGGTCCGGACACTCCATCGAACAAGAAGTGCTGGTTCGCCTCAGCGACAGTCTTGATGCTCGCCGCAAGAGTCAACGCGACCAGACCGGCGACGCGCCCGCGACGCCCTCCGCCTCGGATATGCGACGCTACTCGGCCGAACGCCTGCTGCAGAAGCTTGATATGCAACGGCGATGGTTGAGCTCGGCGGAAGCCACCCAAGAGCGGCCGTCCAAATCCGAAGAGTGACCCAAGGCCCCAGGCTCAAAGCGCCCCGTTCCTGGCAGCCTGTGAAGGTCGGCGCCGGCAACGGTGATCCGCCTGTTGCACATCAGTGACGAGCGGTCGGGTGCTTCACGGGCGACATCGGCCGCCCAGAAAGCGGAAGGGTAACCTCCGGCTACGACCCAGTCTGCACAGAAGCAGTCGCCTGACGCGCCTGCCTGGCTTCCCGGAGAATCTGCCACGCTTCCTTGATCACGTAGAGCGCGATGGCGGCGCCGATGATCAAATCCGGCGCCGAATGCTCAAAGGCCAGCACCAGTAGTCCCGACACGATCACCGCCATGTTGGCGATGACATCTACCCGCGTGAACAGCCAGGTGGCACGCAGATGCACCTCGCCCTCGCGAAAACGCCCCAGCAGCCGCAGCACCGTCGCATTGACCAGCAGCGAAAGGCAGGCAATGGCCATCATCCAGGCGCCTTCTGGATGGCTGCCCATGAGCCACCGCCACAGCACCCCGGCGATGGCGCTGAATCCCAGGACCAGCAAAAGCGATCCGCTCAGCGTAGCCGCAGACGCCTTGAATCTGGCGCCGCGATGCCAGGCAAGCAGCGCGATACCGTAAGCGCTGGCATCGGCGAGCATATCCAGCGCATCGGCGACCAGCCCCATGGATTGAGCCAGCACCCCGGCCACCAGGCCGATCACGAACATCGCCGCGTTCAGTGCGAGCGCGATGCGCACGATGCGCCGCTGCGCCTGGTTGCGCGCTTCGGCATGGCATCCGCAATCGCTCATACGTCCTGTTCCATGGGCACTGGACCGGCGGCTGTTCGGGCCCGCCGACGATGATGGTCACGATACAGATTGAAGATGAAGCCTGCGCCCAGCAGCACCACCACCGCCACTTGCGCAAGCAGTGTCTGCCACGTCGCATAGAGGCCGAGCAGCTCGACGCGTGGCCATGGGGCAACGGTTACCGAGACCCAACCTGCCTCCTGCAGCGCGGCAACGCCTTTGCCGGTCAGCACAATGGCCAACACCGCGATCAGGATCGAGCTTGCCGAGAAAAACTGGGCGATCGGAAGGCGTCGACTGGTCCGCAGCAGAACCCATGCGATCAGCGCCAGTGTCAGCATGCCGGCCACAATGCCGCCGAGCAGCCAGATTCCCTGGCCTTCACTCCAGAGCGCGGCATAAAACAGGATGGTCTCGAACACCTCCCGGTACACGGAGATGAAGGCCAGTCCCAGCAGGAACCACGCCGAGCGCCGGTCAAGTGCACCGGCCATCTTTTCCTTCAAATACGCTTGCCAGCGACCCCCCATGCTCTTCTGGTGCATCCACAGGCCGACGCTGAGCAGCACGATTGCGGCAAACAGCGATGACAGCCCCTCGGTCAATTCGCGCCCGGCGCCGCTGATCGAGATCGCATAGCGCGCCAATGCCCAGGTGATGCCGCCGGCGACCAGCGCCAGCATCCAGCCCGCATGCACATATCGCACCTGCATCGGCCGCTCGGCCTTGCGCAGAAAAGCCAGCAAAGCGACCACGATCAACAAGGCTTCCAGTCCCTCTCGCACCAGGATGGTATAAGCGCCGATAAACGTGGAAGAGGGATCTGCGGCGGTCTCGGCCGTGACCGCCTGGGCTTGCGCCAGCAGCCCGTCCACCGCATCTGCTTGCTGTGTGATCGACTGCAGCGGTGCGCCCTTCGACAAAGCGGTGCGATAGGCACCCATCGCCGTTTCCAGCCTCGCACGCAGCGCACTGTCGCGGGCATTGAGCAGCGGCTCCACAGGCTCAACGCCATCCAGATAGGCAGAGAGGGCAAGCTGGGTGGCTTCGGCCTTCGCGCCGGCTTTATACGCGCTGACGCTGGCCTCGATGCGTCCCCGTGCCAGCGGCAAGCCGCCCAGGGCGCTCTGCAGCGCCTCGGGGTGCGCTCGCAAATAGCCGACGATGGCTCGTGCCTGCTTGGTGCCCAGCGCGGGGCTCAGCTGGTCCACACGGGTCTGCGACAGTTCTTTCAGCCCGGCGATCTGGGCACGCGCCGATCGCTGGTGTTGCCACATGGATGCTCCCGCCGCGCTTTGCCGGGAGTAGGCGAGCGAGCCCACGTAATACGCCAGTGCCCAACGATCGGCCACCGACAATTGGTCAGCGAAGCTGGCCATGGCCGTGCCTTCCACACCCTGGCTGATCACCTCGTACAGCGAGAGCGGGCTGCGCTGGTCGGCCCGGGTCGGATCGGTAAAGTCCACCGGACGCGGATCGAGCTGACGCCCCGCCGGGCCATCACCATGCCCCGTGGCGCCATGACAGGCCGCGCAACGCGCCTGATACAGCGCCGCCCCGCGAGCCAGGTTGGGTGCATGATCAGGGGCGGTGGGTATCGGATAGGCCTTCAACAGCGCAGCGGCCAACGCATGTGCCTGCTGCGAGACCCTGGCCGCAGGTGCCTTGGCGTTGACCAACGCAACCAGCTGATCGGCCTGGGTCAGCAGCGCCGGTCTCGCCGCGTTGGAAGGCAGTGCCTGGATGCGCTGGCGCGCGGTGGTGGCGAACTCGCGCATCTCGGCGTATTCGGACGCACTTACTATCGCGCCGTCCTTCACCGCCCCGGCATAGTCGGTGGCCAGATAATCGAGCATCTGCCACGTCTGCGGCACGCTCGCGGGCGCGCTTTGGGCTACCGCCGGGAGCGCCGTCATGCAGCTGAGCACCAGCACGAGAAGCCAAGTGCCGCGAGATATCATGCGAATAGGAGTCGTTCTCATTCAATCAGTCTAGCAAGCCGTTTGATTCATCCCAAGCGCTGGATCGGTCTGACCGGAGGCTTGCGTGTCAGTACGCCGGTGCCGCAAAGGCGACAGGCAAGCGTTCGCACACTGCGGCGACACGTGGTGCACCGTGGCTCCCATGGCGACGGCATCACGTTGTCCTGGCGATCGGGTAGGGCAGAGGCTTCATCCGGGATCCGACCACGTCACCCGATGCGGAATCCGCAAATGAGTGCGTGGTCGGACCGGACGGCCGCCAGACGAAGCCTGGCGGAATGGTCGTCTCAAGCCGCAGCGTGGGTGATCTCGTCCAGGAAGTCGCGGTACGAGTGCAGTGGTCGGCCCAGCATCTGCGTCAGGCGCTCGACATCTCCCTGATCCGCAATCATGCCGTCGCTGACGAAGCGTTCGGCCATCAGACGCATCTCGTAGGCCATCCACACGGGCATCTGGCCGGCCATCGTCTGCTCGAACGAGCTGAGATCATCGCCACCGTAGACCACGGGTCGCTGCAGCGTCTGCGACCATAGCGCCGCCACCTGCGGACCGGTCAGCGTGTCAGGTCCCACCAGATGAATGGTTTCCACGGGCAGGGTGTCAGGACCCTGGTCGCGTCGCACAAGCTCGATGGCCGCCACTTCGGCGATGTCGCGTGTATCGACCATGGCCACCCCCTGAGTGCCGATCGGCATCGGGTACACGCCGTGCTCAAGCACCACATCCTTGATCATGTGCTCGTTGTCGATGAAATAGCTGGCGCGCAGGAAGCTGGCGCTGAATCCCATCTGCCGAAGCATGTTCTCGGCGCCGGATTTGACCGCGAAGTGCGGCACATTCACGAAGCGGTCCGCATTAAGCACGGAGAGGTACACCACGCGTTTGACGCCCGCCTCGCGAGCCACGTTCAGCGTGATGATCGCCTGGCTGAACTCATCACCCGTGACCGCGTTGAGAAGGAATAGGGTGCTCACACCATCAAACGCCTTCCGCAGGGCGTCGATATCGAGCAGATCCCCCTGGACCACCTCGACTGCCTCGGGAAACGAGGTCTTGGACGGATCGCGGGTCAGCGCTCGCACGGTGGCACCACGCTTCACCAGCTGGTCGACGACGTGGCGGCCAACGCGGCCGGTGGCACCTGTAACTAGAATAGTCATGGCATTTGCTCCGAGTGGTTGAGGACACAGCCGCCATACTATCGATCCAAAATTTACTGCATAGACGGTAAAATTAGACAATATGTCTCATAGGTGGAACTAAAAATGGACCTGCTTGCATTGACCGATTTCAACCTGGTGGCTCGCCACGGTGGTGTCGGCAAAGCGGCCCGCGAAACCGGTCGCCCCAAGGCCACCTTGTCTCGCCACGTCGCCGAACTGGAAGCAAGTCTTGATCTGCGCCTGTTCGAGCGAGGAAAGCGATCACTCAAACTGACGCAAGAAGGTCGCGCCTTGTTCGAGCGCACCACGCTGCTGCTCAACGAGATCGAGGAGACGGCCACGGCCATCACCTCCGGTGGGCACGACGTGCGCGGACGTCTGCGCATCAGCGCGCCACTGCTGTTCTCACAAACCGCGCTGGGCAAACTGGCGGCGCAATTCACGCGACGCTACCCGCAGGTGCGGCTGGAAATCACCGCGGAGGATCGCCCGGTGGAGATGGTGGAGGAAGCCTACGACCTGGTGATAAGGGTCAATCCGGAGCCGGACTCCAGCCTGGTTGGGCGAATATTCCTGCGCGACCGATTGGTCGTCGTGGCCAGTCCCGACCTGCCGGTGCCGGCAGGCAACCAGCAGGAACCGGTTCCCGCAGTGGTCCGAGGCGCCATCGCGGAACACGCTGAAACCTGGGCGGTGACCACCACTGAGGGTGCGTCGACCATTACTGCCAGACCCGTGCTAGGCGTGTCCTCGTTGCTCATGGCTCGGGACGCGGTTCGCGCGGGAGCTGGCGCCGCGCGACTGCCGTTGTCGATGGTCAGCTACGACCTTGTTGCCGGAACGATGGTCAAATGGGCAGACATCGACGGGCCGGAAATTGCACTTTGGGCGCTTTATCCGACACGCCGATTGCTCAACAGCCGCGTTTCCGCGTTCCTGGACCATTTGAGAGAAGCGTTTCCGCGAGGGACACCGGACGAACTGGCGGCCTACATCAGAGCATGATCGCGTCAAGGCGCTACCTGAGAGAGCGGTCACTGCGAAGACACGTGACACGGCACCGCCACTACACCGGAGAAAACCCGCTTTTTGTATGCTTGTCTCTTGCGCACCGGATGGTGCAGGGGGAACGGCATGGATATGCGGGTGTTCTGGGCCGTCGTGGCCGGAATCTTGGTGGCCGGGTTCATTGGCTTGGTGTGGCGGTTGTTGTTGGTGGGTGCGGTGGTTCACGAGGTCAATGCGAGCATGGAGAGCGTGCAGCGCTTCTCGCAGCAACAGGCGCAGCACATGAAGGAAGCATCTGACCGCCGTGAGCGCATTCGCAACGCTCAGCACATCCAACGCCTGTTCGAACGCACCTTGGCCAAGGACCAACAATGTGTCGGCGGTACGGTGGTCACGGTGACGGCGCGTTCGGCAGTGCAGCTGATTCACCACGGCCACGTTGTGAGCTGTCGCGGGCGCATGGCCGATGAGGCCTTGCGCTAGGCCGCTAGCGTTATTTCTGCGATACGCTCCAGCGCACCAGCCGCTCACATTACGCGCCTTCAATAATTGCGCATAATGTATATTATGTAAAATAATAGGCAGCACAAAAGAAAGCACTGAGGCAGCCGCGGCCAACACGACACGTGTCGCTCACTAGCTAATCATGTCATCCCTCTTAATCAGGTCATCCTTTGACACGATTGACACGCTCAGCTGATCAATCGTCCGGTTCCAGCCCGGCGACTCATCTCGACGGAAACAATCTACGCCCGCTCTCGCCGTGCGCCTCCCACTTAATCATGTCACCCAGCTAATCAAATCACCGGCGACGCAGCACGTGGCTGTACATGAGAGTTCTTCATCACGCGAAGATCCTCCAGAGGATCCATTGAGAGTTCTTCATCACCGCTGCGGTCGGCGGAAATGGCTCTACAGCGGGCTCTGGGCGTTCTACATCACGAAAACGTACGCAGATGTACATTCACGTACGTTTTCGCGGATTGGCGGATGCCGTGAGAGTTCTTCATCACGCTCCCAACCGACGCCAGCTGCATTCGTGGGAGTTCTTCATCACGCCGACCGTGTCGACTCTTGATACGATCAAGGTGAGGCCAAGTTGACTGATGAGGCGAGCCCATGGAACGTCATTGGCAGTCCCCGAGCCAAGCGCCGCAAGAGCGGTTTCGCGAATGG
This sequence comes from Oleiagrimonas sp. C23AA, assembly GCF_011759385.1. Taxonomy (GTDB): domain Bacteria; phylum Pseudomonadota; class Gammaproteobacteria; order Xanthomonadales; family Rhodanobacteraceae; genus Oleiagrimonas. Next base: position 82,704 of record NZ_JAARLY010000005.1, read on the forward strand.
CTCGCAGAGCTGTTCGCCGTGATCAGCGCCCCTGGGGCCGCAACAGAGGCAGCAGAGGCTGTCATGCGGGCGCGCCCACAGGAGCTGGGGGCCATGGCGAGGGCGCACAGCCGGGTGCGCAACGGATAGTCGGGCGCGACTCTCTCCACGGCACGCGACGGGATCACCGAGGCGGCACTTTACCCCTGCGAGCAGCCGGCGATCCGCACCGTGCTCAGTCGTGCCACCCGCGCTGCGGTCAAACGCGGCGAGCGGGCGCGCAAGAAGACCGCGATCACGTTGTCCGAGCTCGACGCGATGCTCGCCGCCTGCGACGACACTCGCTGGAAGGCCTGCACGAGCGCGCCCTGCTCTGCTTCGGCTTCGCCAGCGGCTGGCGCTGGCGAAGCGAAATCGACGCCGCGGACATGCGAGATATGCGCAAAACCGGTCACGATGGCTATATCTATCTCGGTTGGAGTATTCGAAGACGCAGCAAAAGGCGGATTCAACCCCGGACAAGCCGATCTTGGATCGCAGCGGAGAAGCTGCTTACGGCATGGCTGGAGGCGGCCGCCATCCGCAATGGGTGCGATTTTTCGGCGAATATGAAAGGATCGGATCGGCCCCGCCCTACTACCCGGATCGGTAGCGACCACCGTCAAGCGACGGGCGGCCTTAGCCGGACTGGAGAGAACTTTGGGGCGCACAGCTTGCGGTCCCTCATCATGGAAGCGGGCAAGCAAGGCGTGCCACTGCCGGCCGTGATGGCAATGACGGAACACTGCTCGATGGCGAGTGCGATTGGGTATTTTCAAGCGAGTTCGACAGCAGCCAATCCCGCGGCCCGGCTGCTTAAATAGCGCAGACGCGTAATTTGCTTGCCTTCCGCACAACTCGCCATCATGTGGTTACGCTCACGCCATGAGATTGGGCCGTGTCACACTGTGAGGTACGCACCGAGCGGTAGACCAGGCGGAAGGATGATCTAGGGGGAAGGACGATGGGTTTTTTGGAACAGGGTAAGGATGCGCTCCGCATTAAGGCTATGAGCCTCCACGTTGTGGGCAATGAGGAGTTTGCGCCGGAGCCAGAGCTCGATGAGATTGCGCACGAGGAGTTTTTCCTTGAGCGCATCGTAGAAAACGATGCCGACGCGATCTTTTCCTTCACTGAACTTAGTGATGTTAAGTCAGTGATTGAAAAAATCATTGAAGACAATCTGGCCTTCGAGGCCGGCGCCCAAAGGCTTGCGCACGATTTCGCCAAGGCTCACGTTGCCACGAGCAAGGAAGGAGCGTTCTTCGTTATTGATTTGGATACTGACGACGGTTCGCGATTCTTTTGCCTTATTAAGTACGACTACAGCGAAGCGGTCGAGCGGCATGAAGTTGATGGGAAGACTTCGCTAAGGAAAATCATCCAGGCCTTCGTTACCGATAAAAAAGCAGTCCAGAAAATCTGCCTTATTAGAGTGAAGGATGGCACGGTCAGCACTGATGTGGCTGCGAGAGACCGTATGAAAGCTGCTCCCGAGCTGAGTGACTACTTCTATAAATTCCTTGGTGTCGCACGGGAGCGGACCGATGCTCAGCTAACTACGGCGGTACTCGACGTCGCTAGGCGAGTTCTTCATGAGTTTAAAGCTCATTTGGGTGACCGTTCTGTTGCTATCGCCATGGCTGAAGTCGAAGGCGCGCTCCGCTTACGCGAGACGGTCGACGTGGATGCAATGGGGGAGATTCTACTCGGCGTGCTCGGGCGTCCCGAGGACGAAAAGGTCCACTCGTCAATCGAGAGGTCCATCGACCGCAAGTTCGAATCCGCAAAACTGCACGGCATCGGCTTCAAGCCGGACCCAGCTGCCTTGGCGACCCCGAAATCCGTCAAGCTCGAAACCGAAGAAGGAGTGGTTATTAAATACAGCCAGCGCGCAGGCGAGGCTCTTGTCATTCGAGCCAAGAAGGATAACGGCGGCGAGCTCATCACCATCGACACAGATGGGGCTGTGAAGGAAACCATTACTAAGGTTGGCTAGCGATGACAATCCATCAGCTTGCACTTCTCGTGAACGACGCTCAGCGGCGCGGTGATTGCGCTGCCCGTGAAACTTGGGACAAAGTAATTTTGTCTCGTCTGGCCCCGGACCTCACGCGTGCGATCGGCGAATCGGCGGCGATAGCCGGCCTTTCCTGCGCCATCATGGACGAAGCCTCGCGAGATATCACATTAAGTGCTGTCGATGATATACAGGCACCTTATCGGGTCATCCTGGACAAACCGAGTAATGCGACGGTCGGGTACCTGCTCACGCTCGTTGCTATAGATACGTTGCTCTTTGACGCGGGAATGCGTCGAAATATCCGTATAGCTGGGCTCAACCAACCATTCGAGTCTTTGGATGTTGCTTTTACTCCGTGGGAGGCGGGCACTCCCACGCTTGAAGGGCCTTTAACGCTGAAGAGTCCTCGGTCATTCGTTCGGGAATACGGAGACAAGCGCATCGCGCCGCGTTCTGTCAGTCCCTGGCTTATGCGCGATGTCGCATGGTTCGCGGCGGAGCCTGCGTTTGTTCGTTGGGCTACCATCGCCTTAAGGCAGTGCCTTTTATCACTCGGTGATGAAATCCAGCTGAATCCGCAGTTGGTTATCTTTAAAGGTCCGCCTCGCGGAAACATGTCCCTGCCCTCCTCTTCATTCGAAAACAGCGAGCAAATATTCATTGCAGTACAGGCGTGTACACAATGGGTCTATGAGACGCCTTCAGAGACTGAGATGCGGCATCCCTTACTAGCTGCGGAGATTGCTCGATTCGCCACCGTGGATGGCACGATTGCGCTCGATGCTGCCATGTTAAAAGCGGCGCTGGACGGTGCTCGCCTTGCTTATCAACTCGGCATGTCCAAGTTAAGTAGCGACACTTTGAAAATGCTTACGGATCTCAGGAAGAGCGTCCTCGACGAGGCCACCAAGGTTTCGGACGGAACAAGACAACTCGTAGCAGGGGTTGCCACAACCCTTTTGGTGGGGATTGGCATGATCGCAGCGAAAATTGGCGCTCATGCTGACGGCCGCATAGTCGGCGCAATCTCTGCCATTGCTGTGATTTATGTGATCACCATTGCCTGGTCAGGTTATCGGTTCCTCAGCCTGCAGGACGAAATTCGAGCTCAGTGGAAGCCCCGCACCTATGGCTTCATATCGCCTGACAGCTACGCTTTGCTCGTAGAGGGACCCGCCAAGAAGGCAGCAAACTCATACAGGGCTATTGCACGGATCGGTTGCTTGCTTAGTTTTTTAATGCTGATTGTTGTCTTGTGGGCGATCATGAGTTCCCCCTAGAAAAGACTCCAATGGTTGCGGTAGAAGTGGGCTACTTCGACTAAAGTCTTCACAAGTGTGGGATTTTCACCTCGAAAAATACCCCTTCAGTATATGTCGAAAGTCAATATTAAAGAATCTCTTAGGGGGTGTGAGCATCCTCATCATTCGGCAGGTCGGCTGGGAAAACAGGGGCGTTTCATATCGCGGCATACCTCGCGATCACTCCAAAACTGAGTGCGGCTAGTCTAGGCCTGTAGGAAACCAAGTCACTAAACTAAGACCTTCATCCATGACGCTACTTCAAAGCGACCCCGTTACGCAGCTCGCGTTCTCCGTTTACGAAAACAAGGGGGTATTTGCCGTTTTCCTAGGATCGGGGCTTTCGCGTTCAGCGGAAATCCCGACCGGTTGGGAAATCACTCTGGATCTGGTACGGCGCGTCGCAATGGCCCAAGAAACCGAAGAGCAAGCGGACTGGGCAAAATGGTATCGGGATAAGACAGGCCAGGAGCCCAACTACTCTGCGTTGCTCGAGGAGATCGCTAGCTCACCTGATGAGCGGCGAGCCATCTTGCATCGCTATATTGAACCCAGCACAGAGGACCGCGAGCAAGGCAGGAAGGTTCCAACTAAAGCGCATCATGCGATCGCTCAATTAGTTCGCTCGGGTCACATTCGGGTCATCATTACAACTAACTTTGATCGACTCATGGAGAACGCCCTGCGAGAACAGGGTGTCGAACCAACCGTAGTTGCATCGGTAGATGCGCTTGCCGGCGCTGAACCGTTGGTACACAGCCGCTGCTATCTGCTCAAGCTTCACGGCGACTACAAGGACGCACGCATCCTAAACACCGATCAGGAACTGAGTACCTACCCCAGCAGCTACGACAGGTTGCTCGATCGAATCCTTGACGAGCATGGACTGATCGTTTGTGGCTGGTCGGGCGAATGGGACCACGCGTTGCGCGCTGCATTTCTCCGCGCGCCGAACCGGCGCTACCCTGTCTATTGGTCCACCCGCGGCTCCCTCGGAACTGGTGCGGTCGAACTGGCGAACCACCGTAATGCCAAGATCATTCAGATCTCAGGGGCGGACGAATTCTTCCAGACGTTGCAGCAGCGTGTGGAAACGCTTGAACAGAGCCAGAGGCAGAATCCACTCAGCATCGAACTGCTCGTTAATAGCACGAAGCGGTACCTAGCTAAACCGGAATACCGCATTCAGCTGGACCAACTGTTTTCGCAAGAAGCCGGGCGACTGTTGGCGCAGCTGGATGACTATTCGTTCGCGCCCCACGGACAATGGAATCAAGAAGATTTTCGATCCCGGGTTTCGCGATACGAAGCATTGGCAGAGCCCTTGGCGCGCATGGCCGGCGCGCTTGGCCGATGGGGGGAAGGTAACGATCTGACGTTGGTCCTTGATATTCTCAAAGGTATATATCACCAAGCGGAAAAAATCGGGAATGGCCTAAAGATATGGCTCGGGTTACGCTCTTATCCTGCGGTACTGATCTTTACAGCGTACGGCGTCGGTCTGACACGCGCGCAACGCTGGCAAACGCTGCATGAATTCCTGGTGACCCTGTGGCCTCGGGAGCATAGAGAGCCATGTAGCGTTGTATCAACGCTGTTTCTATGGTCATGGAAAGGAGACGAGCAGGACGTCTGGAATCAACTTGACGGCCTCAGGCAGCGCAAGACGCCGCTCAGCGATCACCTACTTGAAGTCATATCTTCGTGGCGGTCAAGCTTTGCTGGCGTTTCGCCAGACTTTGACTTGGTATTCCACCGCTTCGAAACCTTGGCAGCTCTTGCATTCCTTGAGGAGAATGACGAGGCAACCTTGGAGCAAGCCGCGTCCAACACACCACATGGATTGTTCGCCAGGATGCCAGTCGGGCGTGCGGGATGGCATTCGTCATCAGCCACAACGCTTATTCATGAGCTCCAGTCCGAAGCGACCATTGCCGCGCTGCTCGATGCAGGATTCGCTAGGAGAAGTAACCGCTTTCTGGAGCTCTTCGTTGAAAGCTTCAAGCGCTACGTAGCTAAGATGTCCTGATAACAGTGATTGTATGTCGTGTAACGAAAGTTCGGAGCACGGCTGGCAGAGCGAGATGACCCAGAGGATCACGCTGGAAAGTAATACTCGGCAGGTAGGCAGTGGCTAGCTAATTTTGAGGCTCGGGCTTCGCGACCACCCGATCTGTACTGCCCCCTACCCCGATAACACAGGCTAATCACCGGCACATACCTTTCGCATTCCACCAAAAATAGCGGAGGACATCACTCGCGATGCCCTCCGCCCTACTCCGACTACTGATACGTCGGGTGCTCTTGCACCAAGCACGATGCACCGGCCGTGCGAGGGTGTTTCGGCAGCGCCAGATAGCTGGCGCGGGCCTCCTGTACCTCGGTGCTTGACGCGTCATCCGGCTCTGGCGCCGAGTAGTAGATGTCGTCGACGATCTTGCGCAACGCGGCCACGTCTCGGTAGATGGCATCGCCCATGATCGACAGCGTGGCATCGGAGAGCTCGGCGTGGTCGGCGCAGGCGACCACGTTGCCCACGGCGTGCAGACTGGCCAGGAGCAGGTTCATCTGGTCGACCTGATCCAGGGTGGCGGTGTAACCGCGTGGCGAAGTTAGGGGTCAGCTCACGAAACGGATGAAATCGTACGCTAAGCCGGTCGAACTGAGGTCATCGAACCGACGCTCAAGACCAAGTTCAGCAGAACGGAGATGCGTCATGACCGATCCTGATGATCGTTTCGGCATGCCCGCCAGTGCATTCCAGGCGGCGCGCGAAAGCCACGGCATCGACAGTCCGGTATTTCGTACAGGCATGTATGTGCCAACCCGAAAAGAAGTGGCGACGCGCTCCGCCGCCGAGCTTTACCCGATCGTGATCGACTGGATGTGGGAGAGTCCATCCGAATTGATCCCGGACAACACACAGATTGCCGACCTACGCGCGATCTTGGTCGCGCGCCCCGACGCGGACGCCACCGATATACAGCAGCTCATTGCCGCTTGCGATGACTATCTGAAAGTGTGATCGCGGCGACGCCGCTGCTCGCCACGGGCTGCCCACGACTTGCCAAGTCGCTGCTATCGGCATACGTTATCGAACATCGATAACGGCTTAAGTAACCGAGGATTCCGTTGATGGATGATCGCGACCTCTACGCAGGTCTTGTGCGTCTTCACTTGCTGCACCATGCAGCCGAGGCGCCGATCTACGGCCAGTCGATGATCGACGAGCTGGCCCATCACGGTTATCAACTCAGCCCTGGCACGCTCTACCCCATCCTGCATGGGCTTGAGAAGAAGGGATACCTCACGTCAACGCAGATCCAGGCCGGCAAGATGAATCGACGTTTCTATCGCATTACGCCGCTGGGACGACGTGCCCTGACCGGCGCCAAGCGCAAGGTCCAAGAGTTGTTCGGCGAACTTTTCCATGAGAACACCAAGGCGAAGCACCCATGATGATTTCACGTTGGCTCGTTACGCGGACCACCGGCTGGACGGTGCTGGTACGACTGCTGGTCGGCGGTGTGGTGTTCTTTCCCGAAGGACTGCAGAAGCTCCTTTTTCCGGCTCTTCTTGGCGCGGGCCGTTTCGTCAAGATCGGCATTCCGTGGCCCGAGGTCATGGGCCCTTTTGTTGGCGTGGTCGAGACCGTGTGCGGCTTGTTAATCATCCTGGGATTGCTGACGCGGTTCGCGGTCGTACCCCTGATCATCGTGATGATCGTGGCGCTCGTCTCGACCAAACTGCCGCTCATGCTGGGGCACGACGTGTGGATCTTCCATGCGCCGGTCGGGGCCCGCTACGGTTTCTGGGGTATGGCGCACGAGGCGCGCACAGACCTGTGCATGCTTCTTGGCGCGCTGTTTCTGCTCATTACCGGTGGCGGCGGCTGGTCGGTGGATGGGTGGCTTTGCCGCCGTCAGCTGTCATCGCACACCGCTACCGAATTACCACTTCAGGAGTAATCGCCATGCCGATCGATCGCCGCGACTTTCTCAAACTGAGCGGCATGACTGCGCTTGCGAGCAGCCTGCCGAGCATGGGGTATGCCGCTGACAGACAGGCTCTGGCGGTCACGCCCGACGCGAAAGCCGATGCCGCGCTGACCATTGGTACCGGCTTGGTCGAGGTGGCATCGGGCCGGATCATTTCCACGACCACGTACAACGGGCAGTTCCCCGGTCCCTTGCTTCGCTTCAAGGCGGGCCAGAAAGTGATCGTGGATATCCGCAACGACACCGATACCTCCGAACAACTGCATTGGCATGGGCAATTTGTCCCCGCCGATATCGATGGTGCTGCGGAGGAACGTACGCCGTATATTCCGGCACATGGCATGCGTCGTGAGATCTTCGTACCCGCACCATCGGGCCTGCGTTTCTACCATACGCATTTGCGCGCCGGCAGCGATCTGAGCCGGGGTCAATACAACGGTCAGGTAGGCGCGATCTACATCGAACCGAAAGCCGACGCCGGTTCGTATGACCGCGAAGTCTTTCTGGTGCTCAAGGAGTTCGAACCGTTCTTCAGTCAGGGCGGCGACATGGCGCAGGATTTCCTGGCACCGAAAGATGTCGATCCGGCGCTTAAAGCCATCGGCGAAACCGCGATGAAGGCGTCGCTGGCCAAGGGGATGCCGCACGGTTACGAGGTCGGCTATCGCGTGTTCACCATCAACGGCAAGATGCTGGGTCACGGTGAGCCGATCCGGGTCAAGCACGGTGAACGCGTGTTGTTTCACGTGATCAACGGCAGCGCGACCGAAATCCGCAGCCTCGCCTTGCCGGGTCACACGTTCAAGGTCCTGGCGCTGGACGGCAATCCCGTCCCTACACCAGCGCAGGTGCCCGTGCTTTGGTTGGGTACCGCCGAGCGCGTGTCGGCGATCGTGGCGATGGATCGGCCAGGCGTGTGGGTGCTGGGAGATTTGTCCGACGATGATCGCGGCAACGGCATGGGCATCGTCATCGAATACGCCGGCACCAAGGGCAAGCCGCGCTGGGAAAAGCCACCGGCCTCGCGCTGGGATTACCGGACGTTCGGCAAGCCGGATAGACACGTCTCCGAGCCGGACGAAGTCATCGAGATGACCTTCGCCAAGGACAACGCCGCCGATCACGGCTTCAATCGCTGGACGGTCAACGGTACCGCCTATGACATGCACACCATGCCGGTCACCCGAAAACTGTCGCTCGGCCGGCGCTACCGTTTGCGCCTGCACAACACTACCGACGATATCCACCCGATCCACCTGCATCGGAACAGCTTCGAACTGACGCGCATTGCCGGACAGGCAACCGCCGGCGTCATCAAGGATGTCGCGCTGCTGGGCGGGTATCAAAGCATGGATCTGGATTTCACCGCCGATCAGCCGGGGCTGACGCTGTTCCACTGCCACTCGCAACTGCACATGGATTACGGCTTCATGGTGCTGTTTGATTGCGCATGAGTGACACGATGCCTCATGGTGCACACGTCGCCGTCGATCAGGGTTCGCGCGGCAGCGCGATGGAGGTCGGCGCCGCCTTCCTGAAACTCGGTCTGTCGTCGTTCGGCGGGCCGATTGCCCATCTGGGTTATTTCCACCGCGAGTTCGTTGAACGACGGCGCTGGCTGGACGAGGAGCATTTTGGCCAGCTGCTCGCGCTCTGCCAGTTCCTGCCCGGACCGGCCAGTAGTCAGCTCGGCTTTTCGCTCGGTCTGCTGCGTGCCGGCTGGCGCGGCGCGATCGCGGCGTTCATCGGTTTTACGCTGCCTTCGGCGTTGCTGCTGTTCGCGTTTGCCGCGATGAGCGGCTATCTGGCCGGGCCGCTCGGTCAGAGTGCGGTGCACGGCCTCAAGCTGGTCGCTGTGGCAGTTGTCGCGCAGGGTGTGCTCGGCATGGCACGCACGCTGACCCCTGATCGCAACCGCGCCTTGATGGCCGCGGCGGCGGCGGGGCTGATTGCGATCAGCGGCAGTGCCTTGATGCAATTACTGGTGGTGGCCATCGGCGCCGCGCTGGGTCCATGGCTGTGCCGACAGGTCGCGGCGAAGCGTGGGGAGACGTTCGCGCTGTACTACGGTCGGCGCACCGGCGGCGTCTTGTTAGTGATCTTTGGCGCGTTGCTGGCGACGGCGCTGTTCGTTGCGCCGGGCCTACCGCCGCTGGCACAGGTGGCTGGTGCGTTCTATCGCGCCGGCGCGCTCGTGTTCGGTGGCGGGCATGTTGTGCTTCCGCTGTTGAAGCAGGCGGTGGTCGATCCGGGCTGGGTCAGTAGCAATACGTTCCTTGCCGGCTATGGCGCGGCACAGGCCGTGCCGGGCCCGATGTTCACACTGTCCGCGTTTCTCGGCGAACGTCTGCACGGTGGTCAGGGTGGCGTGCTCGGTGCCACCGTCAGCCTGCTGGCGATGTTTTTGCCGGGACTGCTGCTGGTCGCGGGCGCGTTACCGTTCTGGCGGACGCTGGGCAATCGGGACGGCGCCGCTCGCATGCTGGCGGGTGTCAATGCGGCCGTGGTCGGCTTGCTGGCGGCGGCGCTTTACGATCCGGTGTGGGTCAGCGCCGTGCATGACGCCAAGGATTTTGCCATCGCGCTGATTGCGTTCACGCTGCTCGTGGCCGCGCGTTGGTCCGCACTGGCCGTTGTCGCCTGGTGCGTTGCTGCCTCCGTCTTACGGGTAGTTTGGGGTTAATGGCAGCGAGCGATCGCGACTCTGGAGTTAACCAAGAAGGGTCTACGAAGCTTGGCTGAGAGTCGAGATCGGCCAAAAGCCGTTCGTTGCGGTTCAAATCGCGCCGCTACATCCGGCATTATCGTGGCGACCAGTTGCCTCGGCCCGCAAAATTTCATGGTTGTGCCCGCGACGTGTCATGTGGGACGTTCAACCTACGCCTTCCCCCAGATCGGAGTTACATATGCGCTTGTTGATAGCTGCGATGCTCCTTTGCGGTTTAATCGGGCAGAGCGCGCGTGCTCAGGTGCCGGCGTCGGGGCAAAAGAACACCGCGAACCACCCCTCGTGGACGGATCTGCAAAAAGCGTTCCGCATGCCAGCATCCGAGCGAGAAAACATTGCAAACAATCCCTCATGGACGGCTCCGCAGAAACCGTTCCGAATCTATGGCAATACATGGTATGTCGGGCCTCACGGCCTCGGCGTCTTCCTTATCACCGCGCGTACGGGCGATGCTCTGATTGACGGCGGTGTGCCGGGAGACGCTCCACTGATCGAAGCGAATATCCGAGATCTCGGCATCAATCTGCGCGACATCAAATGGATTCTCATTTCGCATGAACATTCCGACCATGCCGGCGGCATAGCGCTACTCGCGCATGCCACGGGTGCGCAGGTGATCGCGGGTGCTGCGGGCGCCACGTTGCTGGAACGCGGCGGTCACGACGACCCGGAATACGGTGATAGATTTCCGTTTCCGCCGGTGCATGTGGCACGCACGGTGACCGATGGCGAGAGTTTGCACCTAGGTGATTTGCTGCTGACCGCGCACTCGACACCAGGCCACACCAAAGGCAACATGACTTGGACGTGGACGTCATGCGAGGACAAGCGCTGCCTACACATGGTCGATGTCGGCAGCCTGTCAGCGCCCGGTTACAAATTGATCGGCCCGAAGTACTCAGGCGTCGTCAAGGATTACGAACACAGCTTCGTGCTGGTCGCGGCGTTGCCTTGCGACATCCCGCTCGCTCCGCATCCGGAAATGGTGGATTTCTGGGAACGTGTTACCAAGCGTAAACAAGGTGATGCGGATGCGCTGATAGATCCCACGGGATGCCGCGCTTACGCGAAAGATGCACGCGAAAGTTTCGAGGCACAACTGACGAAGCAACGCGCGAATGCTGCTTCAGTAAAATAGCAGCGGCCGTCAGCTTAGGGTCGATAGTGACAGTTTCCACCGACCGGCTTGATCGGGCACTTGGGGCTGCCAAGTGGTCGACACCGGTACACTGGTCAGCGATTACCGGAACGAGCGGTCAATCAGACTGGAATACGCACCTCGCCTGGAGTGCGCAAGGGTCGGAACTTGCCTTGCCCGAGCAGCCGACTCTGCCGCCAGATGTAGTCGCCGGTCAGGTTGATATGCTCCCATCCCAGCGGTGACAGATGCGGCAGCAGCGTCTCGTCAACGGCGTGGCCGCCATCGCGGAGCGCTTGGATAGCCCGTTCCAGGTACACGGTGTTCCACAGCACGATCGCCGCCACCACCAGATTGAGACCACTCGCCCGGTAACGCTGGTTTTCGAAACTGCGGTCGCGGATCTCGCCTAGCCGGTTGAGAAACACCGCGCGGGCAAGCGCGTTTTTGGCCTCGCCCTTGTTCAAGCCGATCTGCACGCGGCGACGCAGCTCGACGTGCTGGATCCAATCGAGCGCGAACAGCGTACGCTCGATGCGACCGAGTTCACGCAGCGCGATAGCCAGGCCGTTCTGTCTGGGGTAACTCCCCAGCTTGCGCAGCATCAGCGATGCGGTGACGGTGCCCTGCTTGATCGAGGCCGCAAGGCGAAGGATGTCCTCCCAGTGCGCCCGGATGTGTTTCACATTGACGTTGCCACCGATCAGGGCGGCAAGTGTCGGGTACGACTTGGCATCGCCGTGGATGTATAGGCGTTTGTCAGCGAGGTCGCGGATGCGCGGTGCGAAGCGGAAACCGAGCAGGTGCATCAGTGCGAACACGTGATCGGTGAAGCCGGCCGTGTCGGTGTAGTGCTCCTCGATGCGCAGGTCCGATTCGTGGTAGAGCAAACCGTCCAATACGTGGGTGGCATCCCGCACCGTCGCATTGATCACCTTGGTGTGGAACGGTGCGTACTGGTCGGAGATGTGGGTGTAAAACTGCACACCCGGTTCCTGACCATACTTCAGGTTCACTTGTGCAGCGGCGTGCCCATGGCCACCCGCCCTGAAGTTCTGGCCGTCCGACGACGACGTGGTGCCGTCGCCCCAATATGACGCGAACGGCTGGCGAAATTGCGCATTTACCAGTTCGGCCAATCCCGTCGCGTAGGTGTCGTCGCGGATGTGCCACGCCTGCAACCAGGTCAGTTTGGCGTAGGTGGTGCCGGGGCAGGATTCCGCCATCTTGGAGAGGCCCAGGTTGATCGCATCAGCCAGGATGGCAGTCAGGAGCAAATGGCGGTCTTCGGTCGCAGCGCCGCTCTTCAGATGCTTGAAGTGCCGCGTGAATCCGGTCCAGTCGTCGACCTCCAGCAGCAGCTCGGTAATCTTCAGGTGTGGCAGGCGGCTATACACCTGCTGCATCAACGCTTCGGCTGCCTCCGGCACGGCGTTGTCCAGCGGCGAGAGTTTGAGGTGGCCTGTAGGGGTGATTGCGGCGTCGGGAAGCTCGTTGGCGGCGGCGAGCTGTTCCACCGTCGCCAGCTCGCGCTCCAGTACGGCCAGTCGCGAGGCGAGGAATTGCTCACCGTCCGTCTCGATGGCCAGACCCAGCTCGCGCTGGTCGCGCTGTGCCGCGAAGCGGGGTGGTGGCAACAGGTAGTCCTCAAAATCCTTGAACTGGCGGGAGCCCTGCACCCAGATGTCACCCGAGCGCAGCGCGTTCTTCAGTTCGGCCAGCACACACAACTCGTAGAACGTCCGGTCCAGCCCTTCGTTCGTACAGACCAACGGCTCCCAACGCTTGCGCACGAACGAGGTGGGCGCATCGTCCGGTACCTTGCGTGCTTGACGGCGGTTTATGTCCTTCAGCAACTCGACCGCAGCGAGCAGATCGCGCGCCGCCGGTGCGGCGCGCAAGGTCAACGCTTCCAACAGCGTGGGCGTGTAGCGCCGCAGCTGATGGAGGCTGTCACCCACCAGAGCGAGGAAATCGAAGTCGGCCGGCCGGGCCAGTTGTTCGGCTTCGACAATGCTTTCGCGGAACACCTCCCACGGGATGATCGCCTCGATGGCAGCGAACGGATCGTCGCCTGACTGTTTGGCATCGATCAGGGCGCGGCCGATGCGCGAGTACAAGCGCACCTTGTCGTTGATCGCCTTGCCTGCCTCCTGGAAGCGATCGGCATGATGCCGCTTGGCCCGGCTAAACAACGCACCCATGAAGCGGTCGTGCAGGTCGATGATCTCGTCGATCAACGTGGCGCGGGTATCGAGGATCACGGCCACCAGCGTCGCGTAGCGACGACGGGGCTCCAGGTCGCGCAGATGCTGGGCGGTCATCTGGCCGCCCTCACGGGCGAGCTTCAACAGGCGGTTCTGGTGGATGGCGTGCTCCAACCCGTCCGGTAGCCACAGCTCGCGTAGAACCTTCAACCGCGCCAGGTGCGCAAGGATGTGTTTGGGCTTCGGTGGACCGGGCGGCTGTCGCAGCCAGATCAAACCACTGCCTTTGCTGCCTTCGCGCATGGTCAGTAGACCATCCAGAACGCGGCGGTGCTGATCCGCCAAGGGCGAGGTCAGCGCTTCATGCACGCGTCGCGTGCCGCGTGTCAGGGCTTCGCTACAGACCCGCTCAACGACATCGACCGTGGGCAAAATGATGCGCTGTTGTCGCAGCGACTCGATCAGCGCCTCGACCAGCACCATGCCACGGTCGGTCTGCTGGGCGAGCTCGCTGAGCTGGTGGACCACGCGGCGATAGTCGGCGGCCGAGAACGGTCTCAGGTTGAGCCACGTCTGCAATTCGGCCAGATGCTCGCGCCGAGTTTCCGGCCGCTGCGCATACTGCGGCCACACCGCCGGCTCGATGCGCAACTGTCGACCGACGTGCGTCAGCAAGGTCGCGGGCGGCTCGCCATCGGGCGGCAACGCGAAACCGGGATGGCGCAGGTAGCACAACTGCACCGCGAAGCCGAGTCGGTTGTGATGACCACGGCGCTGCCGAATGGCCGCCAGATCGGCATCGCTGAAGGTGTAGTGCTGAATCAGTGCATCATCGGAGCCCGGTAACGCCAGCACGCGGTCGCGCTCGGCGCCGGACAAGATCGAGCGACGGGGCATAGCGAAGCTCCTCTTGAAAACGCAGGTTTGTGATAACCCGGGTAGGGATCGCACCCGGTACCGTGGCTCAAGGCCTAGCGATTCTCAAAAACAGTTCTTGAAACCCTATTCTCGCACGACTACCCTAACCATGAGTTTCGATAAAGGAGAATGCCGGATGCGCCCGTCGATCGTGCTCGATCTCAAGCGAAGTGCGGTTCGCGAAACGGCAAGCCGATTTCGCACGGCGAACCCGCGCATCTTCGGCTCCGTGCTTCGCGGCACGGATCAGGAGGGCAGCGACCTCGATTTATTGGTCGACGCGCTGCCCGGCGCGACGCTGTTCGACCTGGGCGGGTTGCAGGTCGAGCTGGAATCCTTGCTCGGCATCCCCGTAGACTTACTGACGCCGAGTGATCTGCCGGCGTCGTTCCGCGCTCAGGTGCTCGCTGAAGCCCAGCCCGTATGAGCGATAATCGCCTGGGCGACTACCTTGATCATATGCGCCAGGCGGCGGCCGATGCGTGCGGATTCGTGGACGGCTTGAGCAAAGACGACTTCCTTGCTGACAAGCGCACCCAGCAGGCGGTGGTGATGAGCCTCATCATTATGGGTGAGGCCGCCACCAAAGTGATGGATGGCTACGCTGAGTTCACCCAGGCCCATCTCGAAGTGCCGTGGCGGAGCATGCGCGGAATGCGTAACCGCATCGCCCACGGCTACTTCGATATCAACCTCGACGTGGTGTGGGAGACGGTCCAAACCGCGCTTCCCGATCTGTTGCAGCAGCTGCGTGCGGCGCGCACCCACGAGTGAGGGTGCCGTGACTCGTCCCATGCCCGCTTTGCCCGTGCTGACCGTTCAGGGGGGTTGGATCCGCGAATTCGTCAATGCACCCGGTCCGTGTGTTGCACTGGGTTTGGTCGAAGAATACGGCCAGTCGTACGCCTGCCTGGCGCTACGCCCGCCAGAGGTCATTCCGCCCGAGGTCACTGCGGGGGGCTTCAGCTTCGGCCACGCTGTGCTTGGCACGGCCACGTATGAAGTCGTCCAGTTTTCGTTCCACTTCTATGGGTTCGCCACGTATCACGTGCTGGTCAATCCGAACAATCCGATTGTCCAGGCCGTGCTGGCTAACATGGTGGGGAGTGGCGACTACTTCTTCTTCGCCCTGAGTCCCGAGGGCAGCGTCACCGCCTTCCGGTCCGACATCGAACAGGATCTCTTGACGGGATTGACTGACAACCAGCCGCGCATCGAGCGTTCCACCACCACGGCCGCGCAATACCGATCGGCGCTGGCTCAGTTTGCCGAGGAGCCCGTGCCCTCCGGCGTTCTGCTCGATTGGGTATGCAGTGACGGTATCTGCTACCTAGACCTGACCTCGGATCGCGTCACGTTGACGCCGACGTCATGACCCCCAGGGTGCCGCCATGCTGATCGGCTATGCCCGCGTCTCCACGCAGGACCAGAATCTGGATCTTCAGATCGACGCGCTGCGCAAAGCGGGCTGCACCAAGGTCTTTGAAGACAAGCTCAGCGGTAGCCGAGGGATGGCCGAGATTCGTGCGAAAACGCTCATATAGCGTCTAAGTTATTGGTTTTGTGGAATTAGCTTAGTTCAGCTAAAATTAGCAAGATCGGCGAATCGCTGCTAGTTGTGGCTGCGTGATGTAGCTGTCGAGCATGCTGTCAGCGATCGGCATGGCTACGTTGCTGCGGTTGGGGCCGGCGTAGAACCAAACGGTAGCCTGGACAGAACCTCCTCCAGCGCCTCCAATCGGGCTTGGGTGCCGGCGGCGCGGTTTTGGTCCTCCTGCCGCGCGGCCCTTTCCTGGTCGAGCGCCCGCGCTGCCGCTTCCAGATCGAGACGCGCGCGTTCCAGCGCTTGGACATCGTGGCTCCATGTTGTGCGCAGGCTAGCCAGTTCTGTCACCACGGGCTTGAGGGTGGCCACCTCCTCTTGCGCCGCGCGCGTGGCGCTTCGTGCCTGCTGCAATTCCTTGTCCAGTCGGGCGTTGTGCTCCGTCAGTCGCCCGTTGTCGCGATTGAGCTGCAGGAGTTCGTGATTTTTGCCGGTGAGGGCTTCGTTGGCCTGACGCAGTGCCACCTGCAGCTCCTGGACCTGGTGCTCATGCCGGCGCTGCTCCTGCTCCCGCTGTTCCTTCACGGACGTCCGGTAGTGCTCCAGCGCCTCGCGGGCGTGCGCATGTTTTTCCTCCAGCGACTGCGCATGCGCTTCGTGCTCGGTTATGCGGGCGGTCAAGCCGTTGGCCCGTTCCTCCAGTTGCCGCACTTGCAGAGTCGCATCGAGCCGCGCTTGGCGCGCAGCCTCGTGTTGTGCCTGTTCTTCACGCAGTGCCGTCGCCGTGCGCTCCTGATCGGCGCGGATGGACGCCACCTCGTGCTTCGCCTGGTCCAACTGGGCGGTCAGCTCTTTCCGCTGGGCCTCGAAACGGGCGGCTGCCTCGGCGATCTTGGCGTCCGCCTCCTCCTGGAGCCGTCCCGCCAATCGGCTGACCAGATCGGCCAAGGCGTCGCTGATCGGGAATTTGCCGCCGACGCCGGCCGCATCGTCGGTTTCCAGTTCCTTGAGGTAGCGGTGGATAGTTGTTTTCGAGCCGGTGTTGCCCAACGCCACCCGCACCGCGTCGACCGAAGGGTGCTTTCCTTCAGCCAACAGGGCGTTGCGGGCCTTCTCGATCTCGGTCTTATATACGCCGCCACGGGCCATCGCAAAGCCTCCTCGATATTTCGTAACACATTACATACCATGTAATTACGTAATATTTCAAGTGAGCAGACTAGCAATCATGGCGCGAAATCTGACACCGGATAATGGGAGGTTATCCGGTGCCATGCGTGTTTTGCTACCTCGGCGGGGCTCTGATCATTATGAAATGTCCACCCCGGGCTGCCGGTCAGAAGGTGCAGAGCCGAGGAACCTTAGGGATCGTCTGATTAACCACACTGTCAGTGACGACGTTGGATTTTTCATGGCGCGCACAGCGTGACGATGGCCGACCGCACCGCCTCTGCATCGTTTCGCATGTCGTTTTTCGCTCGCGGCTGCCGCCCTTGGCCGCCGTGGTGCGCTCTCCGGGCGCATCTACGCCATGGAAGCCAGCAGATGCTTGCGTGCCATCCACAGGTTGCCCAGCGCGAGCAACGTCTTGACCTGGGCAGTGTTCTTGACCAGGCCCTTGTAGCGCACCTTCACATAGCCGAACTGGCGCTTGATGACCCGGAATGGGGGTTCCACCGCGGCACGGATCGAGGCCTTCGCGTGTTCCAACTGCTCGATGATTTCGCGCAGCTTGGTATCGTCGATGGCTTTCACCACGCTGCGCTTGGCCGCGATCCAGAACTTGCGTCCACGCTTCGCAGCCCGCTTCTCGGCGCCGATGTAGCCCGCATCGCCGCACACATGCCGCTCCTTGCCGTGCAACAGGTTCGGCACCTCGGTCACGTCGGCCACGTTCGCCGCCGTTCCCGTCACCGTATGCACCAGGCCGCTTTCAGCATCGACGCCGATGTGCGCCTTCATGCCGAAGAACCCCGGGTTGCCCTTCTTGGTTTGGTGCCTCTCCGGGTCGCGCGCCTTGACCTTGTTCTTCGTCGAGGGCGCCGCCGCGATGATCGTGGCATCCACGATCGTGCCTTGCGACAGCTTGAAGCCATGCCGTTTCAAGTGCTTGCCAACGGTCGCAAACAGTGGATCGGCCAGCCCGTGCCGTTCCAGCAGGTGGCGGAACTTGCACACCGTCGTCTCGTCCGGCGCCGATTCGCGGCCCAGATCCATGCCCACAAACCGGCGCATCGCCGCCGAGTCGTACAGCGCCTCTTCCACCGCCGGGTCCGACAGCGCGTACCACGGCTGCAGAAAGTGGATGCGCAGCATCCTCTCCAGCCCCACGGCCGGGCGGCCACCGCCGTCGGCACGTGGCTTGGGGTAGAACGGTTCGATCACCGCGCACAGCTCGGCCCACGGCACCACCTTGTCCATCTCGGCCAGGAACACATCGCGGCGAGTCCTCTTGCGATGGGCTTCGAAACCCGCATCGGACTGCATGGCCAAGGTCAGCTGCTGAGGCATCGATTACGCTCGGTGGAGGGCGGCTTCGCTTCGACAGCGGGGCAAAATCGGAGTTTCCTTAGGTTTGGTGACGGCATTGGAGCATGCTCCGAGGCGGAGGACAGTCATGGCCAAGAATCGGATGTTGTAACGGGCGCCCGACCGCAAGGATCCGCTTGCCCGAGGTCCGCGCCTGCCGTGCCAGGCATGTTGACAGATGAGATGAATAAGTGGTAAACCGCGAACGCCGCACAGTGCGGCGCCATGACTGGAGTCAGCGCATGTATACCAACGACGGTAAAGCGAACAGTCTCAATGATGATCTTCAAGCGATTGCTAGGGAGCTCAACATCGAAGTCGAGGCACTTGAAAGTCGGTTAGAAATGACTGACGTCACAGCCGCAGCAGCGCAATGCTGCACTGTGAACGGTGGATGCAATAGTAATTCAAAATAATGGCAAAGGGCTCCTCAAAAGGGAGCCCTTTGTTTTTGCACGTAATTCAAGATCAAGTTAAAGAGATGCATTGAGCTGGGAATGCGGTGGTGGGAAATTGCCTCAGTATATATTATGGATGAGGATGGATCGTGTGATGAGTAATCGAGAAGTTGTACTGTGTGAAGTAGACGGCCATTTTTTCCGTGTCGGATCAAGGCTTGTGCCTTACTTCACCGCCCTTTCAAAAGGAGCTGAACTACAACGCATAAAAGAAATGATGAGATCAGAACTAGGTCGTAACATTTCTGATAACGAAATAATGACCTTCCTAGAAGTCATCTTTGAAAACACGGGCGTAGCTTTAGAGCTTGATGCCGAATCTAATACGGTCAAGATCTATTCTAAAAAGAGCACGAATACAAAAGAACGGGAGACCATGATATGGCTTAGGTTCCCGATTGTGCCCGAGAACATAACATTTTTAATTGGCAAGCACCTTCGAGGTATGTTTTCGCGCTCGATGTCTGTCGTAATGTTGCTTTTCATAGCACTTATGACGCTAAATTTCATACATCAGGGCGGCGCTACAGGAATAATGGAGGCATGGGGAGGGGTGAAAGGAACACATTCAGTGGAGATTAATGGCTGGTTGCTTGCAACTTTAATGCTATTTGCATATTTGTGCCATGAATTTGGGCATTGCACTGCGTCCTCGGCCTGCGGTGTAAAGCCAGGGCGGATAGGCTTTGGATTTTACTGGTTATTCCCTGTTTTTTTTGCCGATGTAACAAAAGTGTGGCAACTAAAAAATACCGACCGTATAAAAGTTGACGTCGGCGGAGTATATTTTCAGTCGATTATAACTTCAATATATATGCTCCTTTCGCTTCACATGCCTGAACGATTTGTCGCAACTTTCCAAATCGCTGTGCTATATAACATGCTTAGTATGTGGATATCTCTTAATCCTGCACTGCGTTATGACGGGTACTGGATCGTTGCCGATGCATTGGACGAGCCAAATTTAAGTAAATCGTCGCGAAACGCTTTTATAGAAAGGCTTTTGGGTGGGCGGTTCATCAAGTCTAATAAGACTCTGCGAAACACAAGAAAAAGAGAGACTGCACTAATTGGATTTTATTTGTTGTCGCTCGTGTACAGCGTTTTTTTTGTTTGGCTAATCATTGTTGGTTTTCTGAAATCATATAAGGCATGCGCCGTTTTTGTAGAAACCGCATTACAATTTAGACCTATAACTGATGATCTTCCAAAATTGGTAGATGCTGCAGCGAGGGCTCTACCAATTTTATTTATGCCAATGGTCTTACTTGGTATTTTTGGGAGTATTAAGGAATTTTTCGGTGAATTCAATAAAGCTATGGCATCAGGTAAACCTTAAACGCCACCTTCCCATTTTAAATGGCAGGCCATTTAAAATGTCCGTGCTGAAGAAGCTTTTCGTCTAAAAGACCGGATATAAGACTGTAAACAGGGGCGTAACAATGATTGACGTTCAGAGCTATGATGCCGAGCGGAATAACCTTAAGCTCTATGTGGATAATTTGTATGAAAATCTATCTGATCGAGAAGTCCAAGACAAAGACTACCTTACATTCCACTACGTGGACATGAATGTCTATCACTTCCTCGGAATTGCTGATGACCTAGAGCGTCACCTCCTTGTTAAAAAAATTCTGGTTGAAATATTAACGACACGCAATATTGATCATGTGCCAGAATTCGCCGCAGATTTCGCGCCTCATATACAAGTTGTCGATGCAAATTCAATTCTTGATGATGTGTCCGGTAGGCGACTGCCAATTCTTTGTGGTTTTCACACGGGTCCGTATTGGTCAATATTCATCGAATTGATACGACGAAGTAGAGAAATTGTTGCTATCTTTCCACCAAGCCTTGAAGCTAAGAAAAGCCAGGTTCGCGAAGCATATCTAGCCGTTCGAAATCGTCTAAGAACACAATCATCCTTGGATTTTATAGACCTTACTGATAAAGCTTTTCTGGTAAAAGCTAGAAATTGCGTAACTCAAGGGAAGCAATTAGTACTCTTTCTTGATGGCTACGGAGGTTACCTCCCATCCACAAATGAGCGTAGGGATCTGTTGTTCCCTTTTTTGGCGACAGAACTCAGAATCAAAACTAGTATAGCTAGACTTGCAAATGCACTACGAATCGAATGTGTACCTTTTAATGCAATCCGCACTAATGGTTTAGCAAGGAAACTAATCGTCGGAGGCTCAATAAAGAAAAATGGGTCCGATAGAGACGTAAGTGAGACAACTATATCAATGTTTAAATGGCTAGAAGAGTATATAAGAGCTGAGCCTTCGCAGTGGGAAGGTTGGATATATTTTCACACGTTCCTGAGTGGTAATAGCACTGAAGCTGCAAACTTGGAGCATGGCGATACTACTACATGGAGGGCAAGATTTTTTAAGTTTAAGGCTGGTGATGAGTTCTATCTCACCGACAAACAAACCTTGAAAATCTACCGAATTAATAATTTGAATGGGGGTAGACATGGAGAGTAAACGCTATCAGGAATGGCTTGGGAAGTTCGACAAGCTACCTGAATCAACACAGCAAGTGATAGCAGAAAGCCTTCTTGGTAGGAGCTTGGAGCTTTATATTGATCCGACAGAAAAGTGTAATTTCAGATGCGTTTACTGCTATGAGAGTTTTTTGCACGGGAGAATGAAGCCCGAAGTAATTGAGCGCGTTAAATTATTTATTTTGAGGCGATCCGCAGGTATAGGCCGCCTCTATATAAACTGGTTTGGCGGTGAACCATTGACTGCCTTACCTGTAGTTGAAGACATTAGTGCTTGGGCTAATAACCAATGTGAACGTTCCAATATTGAGCTCATTGGCGGTATGACAACAAACGGTTATAACTTAAACAGAGCTTTATTGGATAAACTTGTTGGTTTGAACATCAGGAACTATCAGATTTCTTTAGACGGCGATGCAAGCTACCATGATCAAGTGCGCCGGAGAGCTGATGGCGCAGGTACATTTAATACAATTTGGACCAATCTAAACGAGGCAGCGGCTACCAATTTAAGGTTCAGGATCATAATAAGAGTTCATCTAAGAAAATCCAACTTTGATAGCGTTTCTCAATTGCTTGAAAAGATTGACAACTCTTTCGGTAAAGATGACCGATTTATAGTTGGGCTTCACCCTTTGGAGGATTTGGGAGGCGAAGGGGTAAAGTCTGTTGATGTCTTGGATCACAAGACCTTCGATATTTGGAGTGAGCAACTGAAAAATCGTCCCTCTGCAAGGTCGGCTGTGAAAAACATGAGGGAGGAGATGATTCCAATGCCTGGTCAAGAAGCGTGTGGATTTAGTGTGTGTTACGCCTGCAAAAATAATGCGTTTCATATTAGATCGGACGGGCGAATTGGAAAATGTACCGTGGCATTAGATAAGGACTATAACGTAGTTGGAAGGCTTGCTGACGATGGAACGTTGATTCTCGATCAAAAAAAATCATCTAAATGGACAGCAGGCTTGCTCACACTAAATAGACAGGATCTTTCTTGTCCGCTTTCGAAAGGCGATGGTTATTTTAAGGCATGAGAATGATGACTGTGCAGCCATCGTTTCACAAAGACACATTGACGGACAATGGGAGAGTATTTCAATATGCTACTAAGGGATGGCTGAAGTCGATCAAATTAGGTCTTGATGCAGGAAGGGATGGCCATGATATAGATAGCCTTGCGAATGCTCTTAATAATTTAGCTTTATTAAATCTTCGCTTTAATAAAAGCGAGATGGCCGTGTGTATATGTGATTTGGAGATTGCAATCGCTAAATGCTTGAACGGTTCCTCAGATAACTATTCTATATGTATGCTGGCCTTTCAGCCCTGGATAAATTTAGGCCGTTTATATAGGCGCTCAGGTTGTATGGCTGATTCAATTCACCATATGAAAACCACTCTTGAAGCACTTTTATATAGAAAAAAAGTTCCTTACTGGAAAGAATTCTATGCGAGAGATCCAAAATTTATCCAGATGGCTCTATTAATATCTGTTGTTGAATATGTAAAATCCTTGGCTGCAGCAGGGCTTTTTGAAGAGGCATTGATGGTATTAACAAATTTCGACCGGAGAAAAATTCCAGAGCATTCCTTGCTTTTGCTTGACGAATTGCAGGTGTCCGTAAATATTTCAAAAGGCGACATCTCTAGTGCGGCAGAAATTCTAAAATCTGACAGCTGGCGCGGTAATCACGTTAGTCTTATTGTTAGGCAATTTTATCTTGCTGCACTGTTTCTTTATTTGGATAAACATGATGACTCAATTGATTGCATCAATTGCAGTAAAATTTTGAGCCTGTGCGATGGAGATTTCCGCAACTGCGATCATAATGTGATCAGAATTATGGAGGCTCACATACAACTATATTTACGCATGGGAGATATTATATCCGCCAGAATCATTGCTTTAAAGCTTTGTGAAATTCTTTCAGTTAAAGAAGACTTGATATATATAAATAAAGTAATGGCCGTAGGTGATAAACTAACCTTGGAGATGACCAAGCTAAGTGAGCTTAATAGCCTGGAGGATTATGAGAAAGATAATAATAGGATACTCCTGGATCAGGTAAATGAAGTTGCGAACATGGTAGCAAAGGGGCTGGGTGTAGTTTGTGCTGTACGCTGAGTGCAGCAACAAGCAAATCACAATGATCGATTGAAACTCTAACCCTTTCCTGATTCCCCACCTGTCACATCCTGTGATACGGCGAAGGTAGACGCTGCAATCGTCTGAATAGACGGGAGAAGCGTCGTGAAGAAGAATCAGGTGCAATTTCAGGCGGGCATGAGCTTGATGACCTTTCTTGATCGCTACGGTACCGAGGCGCAATGCCGCGAAGCACTGGCGAAGGCGCGCTGGCCCGGTGGCTTCCGCAGCCCAGCCTGTGGCCACACGGGGCACTGCCACCTCGCACAGCGGGACGTGTACCAGTGCAATCGCTGCAAGCGGCAGGTGTCCTTGACCAGCGGCACCTTGTTCGCACAGACCCGGCTGCCCCCGCGCACGTGGTTCCTGGCGATCTACCTGATGACCCAGCACAAGAACGGCATCTCGGCGCTGGCCCTGCGCCGGCAAATGGGCGTGTCATACAACGCGGCCTGGCTGCTCAAGCACAAGTTGATGCAGGCCATGGTGGAACGCGACAGCGAGCAGGCGCTGGGCGGGATCGTGCAGGTGGACGATGCCTACTGGGGCGGGGAACGCCATGGCGGCGGCACAGGGCGCGGCAGTCCCAGTAAGACGCCGTTTGTGGCCGCGGTGCAGTGCCATCCGGAAGGTCACCCCATCGCCATGCGGATGGACGTGATACCGGGATTCCGCAAGACGGTGTTGGCGTCGTGGGCGAAGCATCACCTGGCGCCCGGCACAGCGGTGGTGTCCGATGGATTGAACTGCTTCCCTGGCGTGCTCGAAGCGGACTGCACCCACGTCCCGCTGGTCACCGGCGGTGGGCCGCCCAGCAAGGGCCACCCCATCTTCGGGTGGGTCAATACGGTGTTGGGCAACGTCAAGAACGCCCTGCATGGCACCTATCACGCCTTGCGCCCCAAGTACCTGCAGCGCTACCTGTCCGAGTTCTGCTACCGCTTCAACCGTCGCTTCGATCTGGCCGCGCTCGTACCCCGGCTTATTGTCGCCGCAGCTCGTACTCCTCCCCTGAGCTATCGGCTCGCAACCTTGGATGTGTGATATGGGGAATCAGGAACCCTCTTGGATTTTCTTTTGCCACCCTATTAATATGCGTGATTTATCGTATTCCAGTATCAGAGAGGCATAAAATGTTAAAGATAGCGTCAATGATGTCTCTCCTTTGCTCCTTTTTTTTGTATGCTCAAGTTTTAATATTCGGCGATAGGGCTTCAGTTGATAGGCGATTTTGGTTCAATTTCTTCATTGCGGTAACTTTTATATTTTTAGATTACGCATGTCTATATGCCCCAACTTTGCGCATTTTTCATTTTGACAGTTGGAATTGGCAGGGAAAGGTGTTACAAGCGATGCTTTCTCTTAGTGCGCTTTTGCTTTTTTCTAAAGCTAGTTTAGGTCTAGGGTTGAGTGTAACAAATTTTCTTGATCTTAAAGTTTGGCTTGTATTTATAGCTGTCGTGTCATTTGGTTATGGGCTTAGCCGCGCATTTCCGACGGAGGGCGGTAAAGCTCATCAGTTGATATATCAGCTGACTATGCCCGGACTTGCTGAGGAACTTTTTTATCGCTCCGCTCTTCTAGCAATTTTTTTTAGCTTGTTCAAATCATCTGGGTGTGCGACGTGGGAGGTTAATGCCTATGCATCTACGCTAGTGATATTTTGTTTTGATCATGTTTTTTCGGTAACTCCAGACGGAAAGCTCTCGATCCAGCTGGTCGAAGCTATTATTCCAGCAATTGTAGGCACGGCACTTACATGGCTTCGCTTTCGTACCGGATCTATTTATGTTGGAATATTGGCGCACAACATCTTCAACTCAATGTAGGAGAACTCGAAATGTCATGCGAAAGCCCTTCAAACAATGCACTCAAGGATTTGGCACAGCAGCTCAAGGTAGATTTTGAGGAAATAGAGGCACGCCTTGAAATGGTTTCCGTTGCTGAAGCTGTCGCTAGTTGTACAGTTGATGTGCAGTGTTCCACTAAAAAACCTTCTGCAGCGTGACAACATAGGCATGGACTCCCGTTCAGTGAGGCGAACGGGAGTCTGCCATATAAATTAAAACAGAAAAATCTTGGAGTTCACCTATGCTCGAGGTGTCGTTATGCTAGGTTATTATTTAAGCCTCGCACTTAAGAGCTTGAGACGTTCTCCGGTGCTTACCACGCTGATGGTATTGAGCATTGGGGTAGGTGTTGCGTTATCAATGACTACATGGCAATTAGTGCGCATGGTCTCGCGTGACCCAATTCCTGAAAAGTCTGCCAACTTGTATGTCCCCCAGATTGATGTGTGGGGCGGACGTGCCGGAAACAATTCGGGTAGCAGCCATGAACCTCCCAATTTGTTGGACTATGGTGCTGTGACAGCATTGTTGGGTGACCACCGTGCAAAACTACAGTCTGCGATTTACCTAATTTCATCTATAGTAACGCCTCATGTAAATGAGGGACGACCGTTTAATTCGGTTGGGTTTGCTGTCTCTAGGGAATTTTTCCCCATGCTAAATGTGCCGTTTATTCATGGCGGCACTTGGAGCATGGATGATGAAACGGCACGAGCTCAAGTGGTGGTTATTAGCCAAGAGGTTAATAGGAAAGTATTTGGAGGTGGTGATAATGTCGGAAAGATTTTAAACATAGATGGCCATTCCTACCGCGTTGCTGGCATATTGAGTAACTGGAATCCAGAGCCAGTATTTTACGATGTACCTGCAACCGGCGGCTTTTTGCTTCAAACGCCAGGGGTATTTCTGCCGTTTGATGTCGCCATTACCGAAAAAATTCCCAACGCTGGAGAAACTGATTGCAAAGTACCGCCCTCACAATCTGGTTTTGATGGGTTACTCCATTCAAGCTGTGTTTGGATAAGCTATATAGTTGAGCTTGATACTGCCAATGCATTTAAAGAGTACAAGCTTTACTTGGAGGGTGTGGCACACGAAAGGTATAGTTGGCCTCCAAACGTGCGACTCAGAAATTTGATGTCATGGCTTGATTATCTTCAAGTAGTACCTGATAGCTTTAATATCTTGTGGATGGTTGGGTTTGGCTTATTGGTCGTGTGCGTAGTAGATACTATAGGCTTAATGCTTGCTAAATTTTTAAGCCGTAACTTAGAAATCAGCGTACGACGTGCGCTCGGGGCGACACGGCCTGCGATTTATGCGCAGATTCTAACTGAGGGCGCCGTAATAGGTGCGGCTGGTGGAATAACAAGTTTTCCTCTAACTTGGTTGGGTCTTCTTTGGGTGAGATCCCGTGCGCCTCGAGGCTGGGAATTATTAACTTCAGTCGATGTTGGGCTCTTTATCCTTGCCTTGGCTGTTGCAGTTATAGCGACGCTTTTAGCCTCGTTATACCCTGCATGGCGTTCTGCACAGGTACAGCCTGCTTGGCAACTTAAATCAAATTAAAGGGGGGCTATGATGGCTGTGCATCCAATTTTGGCTGCGTTGCGTAAGCATAAGGCTGGCGTCATTTTAATTATGATACAGATTTCCCTTACGCTAGCCATAGTCTGCAACGTTGCCTATATAATAACTCTGCGCATTGAATTAATGCATCATTCGACTGGCTTGGATGAACATGATTTATTCCTCGTTGCTCAGTCATATGTGGGCAATTATTCCGGCGATGATCAATCTGCAATGAACAAGCTCGATTCGATGCAGCTTACAGATTTGTCTGTATTAAGGAATTTGCCAGATGTAAAATTGGTAACCCCGGTCAATACGTTACCACTCTTAAGGTATGTGTGGTCTGGAAGTGTCGCGCTTGGGCTTGGTCAAGCACATGGTTCTGCACATGCGAACTATTTCAAGGGCGACCAATATCTACTTCCTACACTCGGTTTACGTTTGATTGCAGGGCGTAACTTTTCAGAAGCTGACGTAGAAAATCACCCAGCGCGCGGAAATTTTCCGCCCGCTGTTGTGATTGTTACAAAGGCGCTGGCAGATAAGCTTTTCCCAAACGGGAATGCGTTGGGCTCGGCAGTTTATCTGGATAAAATGACATCGCCGAGCGTTATCGTTGGTGTCGTTGAAAAGATGTTTAGCGCCAATCCCGATGACGACTCGCCTTCAGCATGGTATTCCATATTGATCCCGTCTAGAGTTGATAGTGCATCAACCATGTATGCGGTGCGCAGCCAGCGTGGCCGCATACAGCCCGCTATTCGTGAGTCGCGCGATGCATTGTTTAAAGTTAACCCAATGCGGGTTATTGACGAAGGGGATCGTTTTAACTTTAATGGCATTCATACTTACGCGCAAATTCGTGATTTGGGGTATGCGATTGATGTTTTTACTGCCGAAGTTTTGGCTTTCGTTTGCGTCATCCTGCTCTTGGTGACGGGGGTAGGTATCGCCGGCCTTACCAATTTCTGGGTGAGGCAGCGATATAAACAGATCGGTATTCGGCGGGCATTGGGGGCGCGTCGAATTGATATTCTCCATTATTTTCAGGTGGAGAATCTTGTCATTGTGAGTGGGGGATGTATCGTTGGAATAGTACTTACACTTTGCATTAACATTGCTCTTATGCAGGTATTTGCAACAAGTCGAATTCCAGTTTGGTATGTTTTGGCGGGGGTACTTGTAGTTATTCTGCTTGGTCAAATTTCTGCATTTATGCCAGCACGACGCGCTTCTAACGTTTCTCCAATGATGGCTACAAGAGGCATGTGAGCACAGCGTGACACGGGCATCAGTGAAACCTCCCTATGGCTGAATTTCAACCGTACCTTGACGCCGCAAGGCGTGAGAACACACAACGCAGCTACGCCTCGGCCATCCGCCACTTTGAAGTGGAATGGGGCGGTCACCTGCCTGCGACAGCCGACAGTACGGCACGCTATCTCGCCGACCACGCCGAGCAGCTTTCCATCAACACGCTCCGGCAGCGCCTGGCCGCCTTGGCGAACTGGCACGTCGAGCAGGGATTTGCCGATCCAACACGCACTGCCCTGGTGCGAAAGGTGCTCAAGGGCATCAAGGCACTGCACCCTGCGGTTGAGAAGCAGGCCGTTCCACTGCAGCTGACTGCGCTGGGTGCGGTGGCCGATTGGCTCGACAGCGCCGCCACCTTGGCGGAGCAGAATGGCGACGTCGTGCGCGCGATGCAACATCGGCGTGATCGCGCCTTGATGTTGCTGGGTTTTTGGCAAGGGTTCCGCGCCGATGAACTGACTCGCCTACGTATCGAACACATCGATCTTCGGCTTGGCGAAGGCTTGACGGGGTTCCTGCCGCGCAGCAAGACGGATCGCGACAACAATGGGCGAACGTTCAAGATGCCTGCGCTATCGCGCTGGTGCCCGGTCGACGCTGTCCAGGCCTGGATCGCTGCATCCAGGCGGACGGAAGGTCCCTTATTTAGCGGCATCAACCGTTGGGGAAAACTGGGCGACACGCCACTGAATGTCGACAGCATCGTGCCGATCCTGCGCCGGGCGTTTGCGCAGGCAGGCCTGAGCCAGGCCCACGAGTACAGCGGACATTCGTTGCGACGCGGCTTCGCCAACTGGGCCAACGCCAATGGCTGGGACATCAAAAGCCTGATGGCGTATGTGGGATGGCGCAAAGTCGATACGGCCATGCGTTACGTGGATGCTAGCCTGCCGTTTTTGCCGACCAATACGGCAACGCCACCGGCGCAACCTGCAGTGACCCCCGCACTTTCCGCGGCAATCACTCCGGCCCCCATTCCCAAGGAACTTACGGTGCAGTTCGCTCTGACATCGTACACGCAGAGCTCGCGTCGGCGTTCCAAGGCACGGCAGCTCATCGAAGCGGTCTGTCTGGCACGGCACAGCGCGCAGCGTGCCGATGTGGATGGCTACCGCTTCCACATTGGAATCCCGGACGATGCCGAACTGGAAGAGACCATCGCCACTATGTTCGATGACATGTACCGTATTGCCGACAACAACGCCTGTTATCTGAAAGCGACCATCCGTGAAAGAAAGGGCGATCGCCGCTGGGAGTAGGTCAGGAACGATGCATCGATGACAAAGATCGACGAGACCGCCTACCCACTCCTCAACCAACAACCATCCGATGCCGAAGTTCAGAACCACTACACCGTCTCGCCGGAAGAGTGGGCGTTCATCAAGACCTTGGCCCAATCGGCCGATGGACGCCTGGCCGCAGCGTTCCACCTGAAGCTGCATCAGCGGCTGGGACGATTTGTCGATCTGGTCGGCGTACCGAATCATCTCCTGCTGAAGGTTGCCGAATCGGTCAATGCTCGCCGCATGCCAACCGTTGCGGCGTTGCGCCAGTACGACGCGTCCGCAACCGGCCGACGGCACCTGGCGAAAATTCGCGACTACATCGGCGTGCGCGCCTATGGCGCGAAGGCCGCCGCCTGGCTGACCACTGTGGCCGAGAAGGCCGCCGAACTGCGCAGCGTCCTCCCCGACATCATCAATACGATGCTCGAAGAACTGGCGCACCACAGGTACGATCTCCCGTCCTTCGCCGCGCTGGATCGCATCGCGGCTGCAGCCCGGGAAGCGGTGCACGATCGGCACTATCGTGCGATAGAAGCCCAGCTCACGCCTGAACTCAAGCGAACCATCGACGGGCTGTTGGATGCCGGCGACCGCGCGACCACCGGGTGGCATACCTTGAAGCGCGAATCGCGCAAACCCACGAACCAGGAGGCACGGCACTACCTGCAGCACGTCGTACGGCTGCGTGCCTTGGCCGAGAAGATGCCTACGCTGGCCCTGCCGATCCCCAAACACCGATACTTTTACGATGTGGCGGCCAGCCTGGACGCCAGCGAATTGCGTGCGCAGAAACCGATCAAGCGTTATGCGCTGGCGGTCATCTACATCCGCGCGCAGTACGCCCACACGCTCGACGACGCCGGCGACATCTTCGTCAAGATGATGCGGGCGCTGGAAAACAACGCGACCTCGCAATTGGTCGCCCATCACCTGGAATACACCGAACAAGCCGAGCGCCTGATCCTCCAGCTCAAGGACATGCTGGAGGCTTTCGTTCGCAAAGGTTCCCACAAAGCACGCCTGACTGCCATCGAGGAAAGCCTTGACGGCGAACCTGCCGACCTCATCACCCAATGTACGGAGCACCTGGCCTACGCCGGCAAGAATTACCTGCCGTTCCTCCTTCGTCCCTATGGCCAGCAACGATCTATCCTGATGAACTGCCTGGATCTCATCGCCCTCAAGAGCGCGAGCGATGACAAGGTCATGGAGCGCATGCTGGATGTGCTGAAGCGATGCCGGTCGACGAAGGCCATGCTTCTCGCTCCCGAAGCTCTGGGGATCGACGTCCACCGCGACCTCAATTGGATGTCATCCCGCTGGCGAAAACACGTGGTGGTCGCCGCCAAAGACGACGCCGAGGCGGTGCAGATTCACCGCAGATACCTTGAACTGGCCATCCTGACCCAGCTCAAGGACGAGATCAGCACGGGCGACGTCTTTATCCCGGGCGGCAACACATACGACGATTTCCGCGAGCAACTTGTCGACGACGCCACACTCGACCGCGAGCTGCCTGCGTTTGTCGAAGTGTCCGGGATGCCGGCGACCGGTAAGGAGTTCGTCAAAAAGCTCAAGGGCGAACTGGTCGCGACCAGCGAGCGTGTCGACAAGGCGTTCCCGGATCTTCCGGATGCCCGTATCGTCGATGGTCACATCGTGCTCAGCAAGCTCAAGAAGACGCCGCTGGCGGAGGCTATTAACCGGTTGGATACGGAAATCAGCAACCGGATGGAGGCTACGACCATCGTTGACGTCCTGGTGGACGTCACCAAGTGGCTCGGGGTCGATAAACACTTCAAGCGGCTTGCCGGTACCGAGGGGCGCGTCGACGACCTCTTGCGGCGTGTCGTGCTGACCTTGTTCTGCTACGGCTGCAACATCGGCCCCACGGAACTGGCGCGTTGCGTGAAGAACCTTTCCCGGAAGCAAGCTGCGTGGCTCAACCTGAAATACGTCAACGAAGAGACCTTGCGTCGTGTCGTCAACGACGTGATCAATGCCTATTACAAGCTGGAGCTGCCGGCGTACTGGGGGTCGGGCCAATCCGCTTCCGGTGATGGCACGAAGTGGACGATGCGCGACAACACCATCATGAGCGAATTCCACATTCGGTATGGTGGCTACGGTGGCATCGGTTACTACATCGTGTCTGACACCTATGTGGCGCTGTATTCGCGCTTCATAACGTGCGGAGCCTATGAGGGCCACTACATTCTTGATCTCTGCCAGGAGAACGCTTCGGATATTCGACCAACCTACCTGCACGGCGACACGCACGCGCAGAACTACGTGGCCTTCGGCCTGGCGCCTTTCCTCGGCGCCAAGCTGATGCCACGCATTCGTCGCTTCAAGGATCTAAACCTCTACCGGCCGAGCCAGAAGAAGAGCTACAAGCACATCGACACCTTGTTCAACCGCTCGATCAAGTGGGATCTCATCGAACGGCACTACCGCGACATCCTGCGCTACGCCATTTCCATGAAACTGGGCCGGATAAGCCCTTCGACTATCCTGCGGCGGTTCAACAACAAGAGCCAGAAGAACAAGATCCACGACGCCATGCACGAGATGGGTGCGGCCTACCGCACCATCTACCTGCTGGAGTACATCGAGGATCCCCGCATGCGAAAGGCCGTCAGTGCCGCGGCCAACAAGAGCGAGGCCTACAACCACTTCATCAAGTGGGCTTTCTTCGCCAACGATGGCCTGATCGACGAAACGATTCGCCACGAGCAGCAGAAGCTCATCCGCTATAACCACGCCGTCGCCAACATGATCATGTTCCACAACGTCCAGCAGATGCAGCGGATACTTGTGGAGTTGCGCGGGGAGGGGTGGGAGATCACGCCGGAAATGATCGAGGCACTCGGCCCCTACCGCACCCAACACATCAACCGACTCGGCCAGCACACTATCGATACCAGTCGATCCGTCGAGGCCTTGAAACGCGACTCCCAGATTCCGCTATCCCGCATGCTTGGTCATCAACGGCCAGGGCAGAATCGGCCTGCCTGGATGTCAAAGGGTTCGTCAAAACAAGGTGTTATGGCCTAAACGAGCGTTTCCGCACGAATCTCGGCCATCCCCCTAGCCGGGCGGACCGCCCCGGCCTGACCAAGGCATTGGAGATACTGCGCGAGGGGGACACGCTGATCATCTGGAAGCTGGATCGGCTCGGTCGAAGCGTGAAGCACCTGGTTGATCTGGTCGGGGAGTTGCACGCACGCGAGGTCCAGTTCCGTAGTCTCACCGACGCCATCGATACCAGCACGCCGTCGGGGCGGTTCTTCTTTCATGTCATGGCCAGCCTCGCCGAAATGGAGCGGGAGCTGACCGTGGAGCGCACGCGTGCCGGCTTGGAGGTTGCGCGGCAACTGGGCCGCACGGGCGGCCGCAAACGTCAGATGACCGAGAGCAAGATCCGGTCAGCGAGAAGGCTACTGGCCGAAGGTATTCCGCCACGCGACGTTGCCAGGAACCTCGGGGTGTCGGTTCCCACGTTGTATCGCTGGATTCCGGCATCGTCTCACTCCTAACGTACGATTTTTTCCGTTTCGTGAGCTGACCCCAGTTACCGCTGCCGCTGGCTGATCGGTTTGCGTTGCCGTGGTTTTGATCGCCGCATCGGTCTCTTCTTCGGGACCGTTCGCTGGCGGTGCATCGGCATCTGTGGCCGTGGCCCCTTTTATCAGCAGGGCCGGCCAGCCAATCTCTTCCAGCACGCCACCGATCTGCTCTTCAAAGTGTTCAAGGCAGATACCTACTTCGCCGGGACGGATTTCCGCAAACCCTTCCAGGCTCGGGTCGGCCTGGCGCGGTCGCGCCAGGTTGGCCAGAAACGTGGCGTATTCGTGCAGTTTCTTCAGCCGCAGCTGGGTTTCCTCCGGCAGGTAATAGCCGGTCGCTTTCGGGTCTTCCACTTCGATCGTCGACATGAGTGCCTCCTCGTTCCATGGAGTACCCGCCGCCAGGATGGCGGACGGGAAGTCGGGAGGCTCGAAACCGCAAACAGTCGGCGGGCTTATTTCCCTTGCGGGTGTTGTATTCACCGCCCTCCCGACGCAGATGTCACGTCGGTTGTGCCCACGGACGCAGGCACAAAAAACCCACCGGATTGACGGAGGTGGGTACCGCTGTTTGCGGAGTTTCGAGGCTCCTTGTGCTTGAGTCTCCTACCGTCATCGCGGAGAGTCAAGGCAGGCGGGCACTCCAATCCGTTGTCGGCAGAGAACGGGACCAGATTCACTTTTCCAACGACCGCAATGGGTCGATGGCGGAGATCCGCCCTTTCGGCGACGCTGCGCTATCTCGTGCATCGCTCGCCTGTAAAAAGGCGAAGTCGATGGTCTGCTTTGACCTGACCCACCCCCGATGGCGCGCCCTAATAACCCAGGGCCTTGCCGCTTGTCGTAACGGCAACGCTGACTATTCCGTTGGCTTCCCGCCGCGTGCCGACACCAGACGCAGGAACGTTTCATGCTGGTAGCGGCTCATGCGCAGTTTCTGCCCGGTATCCATCGTCGCTGCGGATTCCCGCAATGGTTGACCATCGTTCCGGCAACTCTTGACCAGTGCACTGGTCCTGACCGTCAGGCTTTCCGAGCTAGGACATTGCCCGCGAGATGCAGCCGGTGAAGATCACGTGGAAGTTGATCGGCTGTTCGCGGGTTCCCTTTATAGAGGTGCGCTGATGAAATGGGACTTGAAAGAGCTTCGGGCATACGTGCAACAGCTGTTTGGAGAAGAGCAGCTGCATACCGTCAACCAATGCTTGCGGACCATCGGCGACCGTCGCGAATTCAGTCGCTATCATTTCAGGGAAGCCAAGGGCCTGATGGAAGGTGTCCTCCAAGGCCGCAAAGACTACGAGCTGATCGCAGCGCAATTGGGGGCGTTCGACACCGACGAGCGACAGTTCTCCACTGCGCGGTTTCAGGCGTATGCGCACACGGTTGCTTGCGTCCAGAGCATGCACGCGGTGGTCGATAACATGGTCTACTTCGCTTACTACGTCCTGGGCTTCAACCAAAACCCGGATACCTGCATCGAGAATGAGCGCGGCATCACCTGGTGCAATGTGCGCAAGAAACTCTCTGCGGGACCCATCAAGGATGGGCTGAGCACCTTACTGCACGATCCGGGCTTCACCTACCTGAGGTACGGCCGGGATTCTGGAAATTTCCGCAAAAAGGACAATAAGTCCCTGTCTACAAGGTAAATTTGATGTCTTTGGCCATAGCGCTTTTGTACCGCTCCAAGTCCAGTGAGTAGTGCCCTAGCCGGTTGATGTGTTCGCGCCGGTACGGCGACAGCCGATTCAACAGGTCTTCGCTGAGCGGAACGCCCTCCTCTTGAAGAGCTTTCAGCGTCCGCGACATCGTATGGACGTTGTGCAGGATCACCATGTTGGCCACGAGATGGTTGTACTTCACGACCTTTCGCTGCTCGTGGCGGATGTTTTCCGCAATGACCCCATCGTTGGCGAAATGCAGCCACTGGGCAAAGTCGTTGAACTGCTCGCTCTTGTTCGTCGACTGGTGGATCACGCGGCGCAGCTCGACGTCGTTGATGTAGTTCAGCAGGAATCGGGTTCGTATGGCTCGGCCGAGCTCGCGGAACGCGAAATACAGCTTGTTCTTCCGGCTGGCCACACCCAAGCGTCGGAGGATCATTGAGGGTGTAATTCGCCCAGCCTTGATCGAAATGGCCACGCGCAGCATGTCCGGATAGTGGCGTTCGATGAGATCCCATTTGATCGATTCGGTGAACAAGCTGTTGATGTGCCCGTACTTGACCTTCTGATCGGGCTTGTAAAACACCAACTGTTTGATACCCCGGATGCGTGGCATGAGGCGAATGCCCAACAGATCGGACAAGCCGAACACGGGCGCGCTCTGAGCCTGGGTGTCACCGTGGATCGTGTCCGGTTGCACGTCAGATTCGTTCTTGATCAGGCCATCGAGGATATAGACCGCCTCGTGCACACCGCACGGAATGAAGTTGCTGAAGAGCGCGATGTACATATCCGAGACGTGGTAGTAGCCGATGCCACCGTAGCCGCCGTACCGAACGTGGTACTCCGAGAGCAGGTTCTGCTCGTAGATGCTCCACTTCGTACCGTCGGCGGAGACATGTTTGCCGGTGCCCCAGAATTTTGGCAAAGCGAAGGTGTTGAAGGCATTGATCACCCGCACGATCGCTTTGTCCAAGCGTTCCTCGGTTATATGACGGAGGTTGAGCCACGCCACCTGCTTGCGACTCAAACCCTGCACCGAGCGCGCTGTCTGTGTGGGGCCTAGGTTGCAGCCGTAGCAAAACAAGGTGGTGATGAAGCGCTTTCGCGGATCGTCCACCTTGGCTTCGAACCCTGATAAGGGCCCGAACAGCCGATGCAGGTTGAGCCACTGTTCGGTCTCAGTCAGCAGATCCAATATGTTGACGGACGGAATGTCTTCCTTGAGCCGCGTTTCCAACAAAGGAAGCTCCGGTGGATCCTGCTTTCGGTCGAGCCGCTGGATTATCAAACCGTTGTCGCCGATCCGTACGAAATCGTTCTCAGGAAAGCTTTCGTCCACGTGCTTGGCCAAGGCCGACATTTCCTTCTTGAGCTGTTCGACAAAGCCAGCACCGTCCTTGGGCAGCGAGGTGATTTCGCAGTAGCGGCCCAGTTCTCCGCCGTACTCATCCCAGGACACAAGGTGTTCGCGGTAGTCATCGAAATCGTTACTGTGAGCCGAGTACAGGTCACCGGACTGCATGTCTTTCATGATCGACATGCAAATGAATAGTTCAAGGTATTTTCGGTGGATGCGTGGTTCGTCATCGGGCGATGCCACCACGATCAAGCGATACCACGCATCAGGGAGCCAGCGTTTCAGGTAGATTCCTTGGGGAAGCACCGCAACATCAAGATGTTCGCGGCGTGCCGTACGCCATTCGTGGAGCCAAGCGATGGCCTTCACCAGCGTATCGTCCTGTGAGCTCGATTGAAGTTCGAGCACCTCCAGGCACTGGTACAGCAGGGCACGCTTGTCGCTGTAAGGTTTCAGCATGAAAGGCAGATAATTATTGCCTGCAAAGGCGGCGTGCTCATCGCATTGGATGATCCATTGTTCCGGATCGTCGCCGAGCACTCGCTCCATGCTTTCCACACGCTTCTTAGCCGACGCACCCTCCTGCATGGCGGCCAGCACCTCACGAAACTGGCCAATCAGACGATCAGTCTGCTCGGCATGATCCAATCGGTATTGGCGCAACCGCTCCTCAGCCTGGTTATCGATACCGTGCATGATCTTGATGAAAATGCGCGCGACATCATCGGTGGCTTTCTCCATCTGCGACTGGATCAGCAGCACGGCCAAGGTATAACGCTTAAGCGGCTTGACGGCGCGGATGTCCTTGGCATCCAACGCACGGGCTTCCAGCATCATCTGGTGGCGCTTGGTCACCGCCATCTCGCGGGTATCAGGTAGTCCGTGACCCAGGCTTTTGAGCCAGCGAATGTGCTCAAGAAACTTGGCCACCTCGCGAACCGTAGGCTTCTTCGGTTCGCGTTTGAGTTGATCCCAGAGGGTCAGGCCACGACGCTGAAGGACGAGATCGTCCAGCATCTGACGCTGGTCGGTGGTCAACTGCCCGTCGATCGATTTGAAAATGGCCGCGTTGACCCTGCTGCGCGCTGCCCGCGCCACACGTACGAGCTGGGTGAATCCCGGCAATTCGTATTTCTGCCGCACCAGCTCTTCGATGAGGACATTGATGATGTCCTCCAGCTCCTGCTTGGTTGCGGCCGCTTGACGGGCAATCTGATCCAGCCAGCACCAATCGGCCTCCACAAACCGCCGTATGCCGACGAAGTCACGAATCTTCCGCAAGTGCAGCGAGCGGCTGCCTGATGCATCGTACGCCTTCAACTCGCGCACGGTCGGGATGCGCATCTGAGCGCTTGCGCAGACGTGGTCAACAATTGCACGCGGCAATGTCGACAGCGGCTCGAAGTATCCCAAACGCTGAAGGATCTTAAGCTGGATCAACAGCAGCACCTGCGTTGGCTTGCGGGCAGAGACGCTGACGGCAAACGCACATTCGTCCGTGGTGGGCGTGTAAATGGCCGACAAATCGCGGGCGCTGAGATCCTTCTTCAATTGAGGATAGGCAGTGTCCTGAATCGTGCTCATGCAAGTGCTGGCCAAAAACCAAAGCGCGTGAACAGACGAGGGAAAAGAAGGAACATCGGCAACGTAGGCACCACGTACCAGAAGGTGTACCAGGCATGGTTGGTGATCTTCGAAGCCGGCTGCTTTTCAACATACAGCCAGGTCAGCGCAAGCAGCGTCACCAAGGGTAACGAAGCCAGCAACGCACCCAGACGGTCGCTGCGTTTGGCCAACTCCGACACTGCCACCACGATGGCCGATGTGATCAGGTATTTGGTGATTATCCAGAGCATGTAAAAAGTCTCGACGAGGAAAAAGCGGGATGGGGCAATCTATGGCGACATGCTGCTGGAAACGGACTCGGAGTCGACGCGCGCGATGGGAGACGACAGGTCCGACTTGCCCGAAACGGGCATCGACCCGGGCAGCAAACGCGCCGAGTTGAGGATGAAGGCCATCTCCGAAGCGACGTGGATGAATGCAGCCAACAAGGGATTGAGCAGGCCCGCAGAGGCCAGCGCAATGCCTGTCAAGTCGACCACCACGGTGCCGATGAAGTTGGCCCAGATGATGCGCCGCGTGCGTCGTGCCAGCTGCAGCGTGCCCACGAATTTGGCCAGGTCGCTGCCAAGCAGCACGACATCGGCGCTCTCGCGTGCCACATCGGTTCCCGATCCCATCGCCACGCCCACCTGCGCCTTCATCAGGGCGGGCGCGTCATTGATGCCATCACCGACCATCGCCACGATGGCTTTGCCAGCCACCAGTTGCTCGATATAGGCGAGCTTCGCGTCGGGAAGGACGCCGGCAATCACCGTAGGAATCCCCAACGCGCGTCCAACAGCCTGAGCCACGCCCTTGGTGTCGCCGGTCAACAACACGGTGCTCAGGCCCATGGCGTGCAATGTCGCCACAGCCTCGCGGGCCTCCCCGCGCACCGTGTCGGCCACCACGGCCATCCCGGCCCAACGGTCTGCGCAGGCGAACCAGATAGTGGCGACTTCGGACTGCGTCCCATGCAGGCCGTCCGGCATGGTCACACGATGCTTGCGCAGCAACGCCTCATTGCCGACCAGGATGCGCTCGCCATCGACAATCGCGGTGACGCCCAGCCCGGGAGCATAAGCAAAGTTCTCCGGTTCGCTCGGTGTGATGCCCTGTTCGCGCGCATGACGCACCAATGTCTTGCCCAGCGGATGCTCCGATCGCAGCTCGGCCGACGCGACCCAGCGCAGCAAGTCCGCCTCAACGATACCTGGCGCAACGGTGATGGACTGCACTTCCGGCTGACCGTAAGTCAGCGTGCCGGTCTTGTCGAACACCACCGTGTCCACCCGGCCCAACTGCTCCAGATACAGGCCGCCTTTTATGATCGCGCCACCACGAGCGGCCCGGCCGATCGCACCGAGAATGGCCAACGGAGTACCGGCGGCGATACCGCAGGCACCAGCCACGATGATCACCGAGATGGTGGCCCGAATATCGCGGGTGATCAGGTAGGTCAGCACCGCTGCGGCCAGCGCGAAATAGACCAGGTAGCCGGCCATGCGGTCGGCCAGTCGCTGTACCGGCGCGCGTGATCGTTCGGCCTGTTCGACTGCCTCGATGATCTTGCCGTAGCTGGTGTCCCGACCGATCCGTTCGGCGACTATCTCCAGCGCGCCGGACTGGTTGATCGAGCCGGCGTAAACCCCGGTACCCGCCATCTTCTCCACCGGCAGCGACTCGCCCGTGATGCGCGCCTGATCGACGAACGAGTGACCGTCGACCACGCGACCATCCACCGGGATGCGCCCGCCGGGATTGACCAGCACGGTATCGCCCACGGCGAGCGTATCGCTGTCGATCTCGCTGATACTGCCACCGCGGCGCACCGAGACTTCCCGCGGCAGGAAATCCAGCAGGTCGCGAATGGCGCGCCGCCCGCGCGACACCGTCATGCCTTCGAGCACCTCGGCCACCAGCACGAAAAAGGTAATGATCAACGCCGTGAAGAACGCGCCGATGGCCGCCGCGGCCACGATCGCAATCGTCATCGACAGTTCCATCGTCATGCGCCGCGCCAGCAGATTTTCCAGCGCCTCCTTGTAGATCGGCCAGCCGCCGACCAGCAAACCGGTAACGCCGATGAGGCTTACCCGCGTCCACGGCTCCCACCAGTGGAACCCCACCGCGATGGCAGCCAGCGCGACCGCACCGATGCGCAAGGCTTCCAGCACATCGAAGGTGTGCTCATGACCATGATGATCGTGGTCGCCCTCATGGCCATGGCCATGGCCATGGGCATGATCCTGATGGTGCGCTGCAGGCGCGGTGGTGCGTTCGGCGGCTTGTTGTGGCAATCCTTCGCCGTCGGCGGGTTCTCGACTGCTGGGCATAACGAAAGTCCTGGGCTTATTTCAAATACGTGCGGATCACTTCGATCAGCTCACGCGCACCCTGGGCCCGCGTTGCAGGATCAGTGATGTCCGGATGCGCCACATGCATTTCGATGTGTTCCTCGACGACCTTGGCCATCAGTCCGTTGATGGCGCCACGTACGGCGGCGATCTGGCGTAGCACTTCGGCGCAATCGGTCTGATGGCCGAGGGCGCGCTCAATACCCTCCACCTGCCCCTTGATACGGCGTACCCGACCCAGCAATTTGGCTGAATCGTTGGCGATGTGACCCATGGCGGGAATTCCTGATTGGCCGTGATTGATATAAAAATAGCATACCCTACCAGAGTATAGTCATGGCAGTTTGGACATGGAATTCGAGCGCAGCGAAACGGAAGGATAAATTAAGTCGGCAGCATCGCCTTAGGAGGTCGGCGGTGCGCCTCGCATGCCAACTGCCATGAGAGTGTCTGGCGAATGTGCGGTGGTCGGGCTACACTTTAATAATGAGAACTAATTGCATTTGCAAGATGCCGGGCTACTTCACTGCCCTGGCTCTGTTGATATGGGGGCTGGCCGCGATGCCGGTTAAGGCCCAAGAAGCTTCCTCCACGGTGCCGCAAACCTGGCAGATGCTCGATTACCTTGCGACGGACTATGGCGGCGCCGTGAAGGGCGGGACCATTGTCAGTGCCTCGGAGTATGCCGAGCAGCACGAGTTTGCGACGACTGTCCGTCAGCGTCTTGCCGGGTTGCCTCCCACGAAAGATTCACCGGCGTTGTTGGCAAAGGCCGACACGCTGATCGCATCGATCAACGCCAAGGCGGCACCTGCCATCGTGGCTCGGGAAGCGCATGGATTGGCTGATGGGCTCCTGAAGGCCTATCCGATACCGACCGCACCGGTCCATCCTCCCGACCTGGCCCGTGGCGCGATGCTGTACCAACACCGGTGCGCGGCCTGCCACGGTGCTACCGGCCACGGGGATGGGCCGGTTGGTTTGACCCTGTCACCGCACCCGGTCAACTTCACCGACCAGACACGCGCCGATCAACGCAGCGCACTGTCGCTTTACGAGGTGATTAGCCACGGTGTTCAAGGTACGCCGATGGCGAGCTATGCCTCCACGCTCTCACCGGCTGATCGCTGGTCGCTGGCCTATTACGTGGGATCACTCGCCTACCAGAAGCAAGCCGGCACCGGCGCTGATCTATGGCAACACGACGCCGCCGCGCGCGCGCAGATTGCCGACCTGAAGGAGTTGTCGGGCGCGCGGGTCGCGCAACTAGCCCCGACCCTTGGCTCGGCACAAGCCCGGGCGATCATGGGCTATCTGCGGGAGCATCCGGCGGCCATTCAAACGCAGGCGTTGACAGGGATTGCATTGGCTCGCGGCAGGTTGACAGCCAGCCTCGCCGCCTATCGCGCCGGCGCAAAGACCGAAGCGACCCAGCTGGCGTTGTCGGCCTATCTCGATGGCGTCGAGCCCGTCGAGCCACAACTCAACGCCCATGATGGCGCGTTGCGTGCGCAACTTGAAACTGCGATGGGCGCCTACCGCACGGCGCTGTCGCACAGTGCCCCGGTGGCATCCGTGACTCGGCAGGCCGGCGCCATTGACGGATTGCTGGCCCGCGCTCAGGAGATCACGGCCGATGCGTCGGGCGATGCCACGGCAACCTTCGTGGGTGCCTTTACCATTCTGGTGCGTGAAGGACTGGAAGCCCTGCTGGTCGTGGTGGCCTTGCTCGCCTTCCTGCGCAAAGCCGAGCGACCAGAGGCGCTGCGCTATGTGCATGCCGGCTGGATTCTGGCACTAGTTGCCGGCGGTATCACCTGGGCGATAGCCAGCTATGCCATTGCCATCAGCGGGGCGAGCCGCGAGCTGACCGAAGGCCTGTCTTCACTATTCGCTGCGGCGGTGCTGCTCAGCGTGGGCTTGTGGATGCATCAGAAGAGCATCGGCGGGCGCTGGCAGGCCTACCTGAAGGAGAAAATGGCGGCGGCGCTGAATCAACGCTCGGTGTGGTTCCTGTTCGGTCTGGCCTTCATCTCGGTCTATCGCGAAGTGTTCGAGACCATCCTGTTCTATGCCGCCCTGTGGAGCGATGGCCAGGAGGAGTGGTTGCTGGGTGGTATCGCTGCCGGAGCGGCGGTGTTGGGGATAATCGCCTGGGTACTGTTGCGCACCAGTCGCCGGCTACCGATCAGTACGTTTTTCTCTGCCAGTTCGGCGCTGATCGCTATGCTTGCCGTCGTGCTGACGGGCAAAGGCGTGGCGGCGCTGCAGGAGGCTGGCTGGGTGGCGGTGAGCGTCGCACCGGTGCCGCATATCGAACTACTGGGTATCTATCCGACATGGCAATCCCTGCTGGCCCAGCTGGCGATCCTGGTTCTCCTGGCGGTCGGATTCGTGTTTAACATCCGTCGAGGCCGTCACCTATCCCGTCATCCACGGCGAACTAAGGAGGTGCTCTCCAATGCCGAATGAGAGCAGCAGAACATGAGCAACTGCGGTTGCCACGCGCAAGCGTCCAATGAGGCCGAGCGCAGAATTCTGCGTCTCGCCCTGGGACTTAATGCCACAATGTTCGTGATCGGCATCGTCGCTGGCCTGATCGTCCAGTCGATGGGTTTGGTCGCCGATTCGCTCGATATGCTGGGTGACGCCTGTGCCTACGGCATCGCCTTGATGGCTTTGATGCGCAGCGCGCGTTTCAAGGCAGCAGCCGCACAGTGGAACGGAACCCTACTGATTGTCTTGGGACTAGGCGTGCTGGCTGGCGTGGTCTGGCGCCTGACGATGGGAAGCCGTCCCGAGGGTGCCTGGATGATGAGCATTGCCTTCGTCTCCTTGGTCGTGAACGCCATCGTGCTGCGACTTCTGGCGCGTTTTCAGCATGGCGACGTGCATTTGCGTGCGATCTGGCTGTGCACGCGTGCCGACGTCATCGCCAACTTGGCGGTAATTACCTCCGGTTTGTTAGTGCTGCTTCTGCACAACCCGGTGCCCGATCTGATCATCGGTGCGGCCATCGCCTGCTATGTGCTGAAGGAGGCGTTGGGTATCCTGCGCGAAGCAAAGGAAGCACGGATCGCTGCCCTTGCACCGATCGGCAAGCCATGACATCGCCGATCTCGGGGTTCGGTACCATGGCGTAAACCGTTGAACTTCGACTGTTCCACGCCATCCGTCCGCGATGCTGCATTTGGCGCGTGGCCTGGTAAGTTGGAAGTGGTTCAATTGCCCTGCGATGACGCGCGCCATCGCGTCCACATCGTCA
The DNA here is from genome assembly GCF_011759385.1 of Oleiagrimonas sp. C23AA. Classification (GTDB taxonomy): domain Bacteria; phylum Pseudomonadota; class Gammaproteobacteria; order Xanthomonadales; family Rhodanobacteraceae; genus Oleiagrimonas. Next base: position 126,065 of record NZ_JAARLY010000005.1, read on the forward strand.
CGGGCGTGGCGCTCCGTTTATGGCCAACACAGCGATGCCCTAGTGCGCCCCGCCAGTTGAGGCAAAGCTGCAGCCTGCGACGCTGGTCGATTCGTCGGCGCTTCCATGATCGGTCTGCAGTGTGGTGTGCGTGATATCGAACCGATCGTGCAACATCGCCTCAATGGCGCGCCTCACATCGTGGCAATCGACCTCTCTGCTTACAAAGACATGTCCCGACAGCGATGGCATGCCCGAAGTAACTTCCCAAACATGTAGATCCTTAAGTGCGGTTACGGCCGGCATGGCGAGAATCGACTGACCGATTTTTTCAGGATCCAAACCGCGCGGCGCTGCCTGCAGAAAGACGCGCCCCGATTCGCGCACCAGTCCGATACCGGCTTTGAGCATTAACCCGGCGACCACCAGTGCGGCGATCGAATCTACGCGATTCCAGCCCGTCCACCAGATGATGCCTCCAGCAATCGCTGTGGCGATGAAGGCATAGAGATCGGTAAGAATGTGCTGGAAGCTGCCTTCCACGTTCAGACTTTGCCGATTGGCCTTGCTCATCGCCCACACGGCCAGCAGATTGACGCCGATGCCCACCACGGCAATCACCGTGACCAGCAAGCCCTGCACCTGCGGGGGATCAACCAAGCGGCGAATCGCCTCGACAATGAACCAGACTGACAGAAGCAGCAGGGTCAGCCCGTTCGCCTGTGCGCTCAGAATTTCCACGCGTTTGAGCCCGAACGTGTAGCTGCCGCTGGCCGGGCGCTTGGCCAGGCGCATCGCCACCAGGGCCAACCCGATCGAGCCGACGTCGGTAAGCATGTGGCCAGCGTCGGAAATCAACGCCAACGACTTGGCCAGAATGCCGACCACTACCTCGACGACCATGAAACCGAGCAGCAAAAGCAGCGCCACGGTCAGGTACTTCTTGTCCGCATCGGGTGCCACGCCATGGGCATGGTCGTGGTGATGATCGTGATCGTGCTCGTGTGGCTTTGTCGTGTCCATCGAACCCTCCGTTGCAGTGATTATTCTAGGTAAGCACCGCGGTGTTATGACATGACACCCGGCAAAGCGGGCGGGACTGAACCCCGCCCGTCCGCATCAGTCGGTTTGACCGTCGATCGGCCATGCCCCATCCACGGTGCTCTGGTAGACCCATCCGGCCACGCTCTGGCCGGTGCGTCCGTGCAGGCGAATCAGTTGTACGGCTCGGTCCACCTGGTCGTCTTCGCAGAACACCTCCAGCTTGATTTGCCGGGTCACGCGTTCGCCCAGTTCCATGGAATAGACCTGTTCCTGCGCACTGAGCGCCGTCAACAAGCCCTTGACGTCACTGACGGACAGGTAGCCGAACCCACCGTCCTCCAGGGCGTGAATGACGTCGACGACGCGGCCGCGGTGGATGAATGCCTTTACTTCTTTCATGGGGTGGTCTCCTTGGCCAGGCGCCGCGCGGCGCGTTCTTCGATCCAGTCATAGAGCACCGGCAGCAGTACCAGCGTCAGCAGGGTCGAGGTGATCAGGCCGCCCACCACCACGGTGGCGAGCGGTCGCTGGGTTTCCGCACCCACACCGCTGGAGAGCAGCATCGGCACCAGGCCCAGGATCGCCACACTGGCGGTCATCATCACCGGTCGCATGCGCAACGCCGTGCCGCGAACCACCGCCTCCCGGACCGGAAGCCCTTTTTCGCGTTGCTCGTTCAAGAAGCTCACCAGCACGATGCCGTTCAACATCGCCACGCCGAACACCGCAATAAAGCCGATCGCTGAGGGCACCGACAGGTATTGCCCGGTGATGGCCAGCCCGACGATGCCGCCGATGGTGGCAAACGGTACGTTGGCCAGGATCAGCGCGGCGTACTTCACCGAGTTGAAGGCGGTGTACAGCAGTACGAAGATGAAGAAGATCGTCGCCGGCACGATCAGCGATAACCGCTTCAAGGCCCGCTGCTGGTTCTCGAACGCGCCACCCCATTCGGTGTAGTAGCCGGTGGGCAGATGCACCTTTTTGAAGATCGCGGCATTCGCCTCCTTGACGAAGCCGTCGATATCGCGACCACGCACGTCCATCTGGATCACGGCGTAGCGTTGCAACTGCTCACGACGGATGAACGAGTAACCCTCGGCGTCACTGACCTCGGCCACCTGCGACAGCTGCACCAGGGCGCCACTGGCTGTGCGAATCGGGATGCGCTCGATCGCCGGCAAGGATGCCTTGTCGGCATCGTCCAGGCGGACCGTGATGTCGAAGCGTTTCACGCCATCGAGCTGCGTCGTCACGGGCTCGCCGCCAATGCCGTTTTTGACCACGGTCAGCACGTCGTCGGCGTTGAGGCCGTAGCGGGCCAGCGCGTCGCGATCCACCTTGATGCGGATCTGCGGCTTGCCGATGTTTGCCTCCAACGCCAGGTCGGCCACACCGGGCACCCCGGCCAGCGCGTCCTTGATGCGGCCACTGAGCCGGTCCAGCTCGCCCAGGTCCTGGCCGTAGATCTTCAACGCAAGGGTGGCACGCACGCCGGAGATCAATTCCTCAATGCGCATCTGGATCGGTTGGGTATAGCTCACCACGGCAGTGGGTAAAGCCGCCGACAATTCCTTCTGCATCGCCTCCTCGATGCTGTCCAGCGTTTCGCCCTTGCGCCATTGATCCTTCGGCTTCAGCGGCGTGTACACCTCCATGTAGTTCACGTCGGCGGTCTCGCCCTTTTCAGCGCGCCCGATCATCGCCAGAGTGGTGTCCACCTCCGGGAATTTCTGCTTGATCAGCGCCGACACCTGTTTGGAGATGTTGATCGACTCATCCAGCGAGGCCGAGGGAATCGAGGTGATACGCCACATGATGGCGCCCTCTTTCAGGTTGGGCATGAACTCCTTGCCCAGGAACGGGAACAGCGCGAGGCTGCCGATCAAGGCGCCGGCGGCGATGCCCAGCACCAGCTTACGCCGTTCCAGTGCCCACGCCAGCACGGTGGCGTAGTGCCGTTTCAGGAACGCGACCAAGCGCGTGTCCTTCTCTTCCTTGGGCTTCAATACCAACGCCGCCAGCACCGGAATCAGCGTCAGGGCCAGGATCAGCGAGCCGGCCATCGCGAAGCTGATGTTGAACGCCATCGGCTTGAACATCTTGCCTTCCAGCCCCTGCAGGCTGAACAGCGGCAGGAACACCACGATGATGATCAAAATCGCGAACGCCATCGGATTGGCGACCTCGCGGGCAGCGGCCAGCACGGCCGAGGTGCGGTCCACAGGACCCCCATGGGCTTTGCGCTCAGCCATGATGCGGTAGGCGTTCTCCACCATCACCACCGCGCCATCGACCATCATGCCGATGCCGATCGCCAAGCCTGCCAACGACATCAGGTTGGCTGACAGACCGGCCTGATTCATGCAGATGAAAGCGATCAGCATCGCCAACGGCAACGCCACGACCACCACCAGCGCGCTGCGAAATTCGCCCAGGAACAGGAACAGGATGATCGCGACCAGGATCGAACCTTCGACCAGCGCCCGCACCGCGGTTTCCACCGCTGCGTTGACCAGTTCGGTGCGCTCGTACACCGGTTTGACCGCCACGCCGGGTGGCAGCGCCTGCTTTACCGTGTCGAGCTTGGCCTTGACCGCATCGACCACGCTCTTGGCGTTCTCACCGATCCGGGCCAGCGCCATGCCAAGGACCACTTCCTTGCCATCGCGCGTCACCGCACCGGTGCGTGGTGCGCCCGCTTCGGTGACCGTGGCCACGTCACGCACATAGACCGGCGTGCCGTCTTCCGTTTTCAGCACGATGTCGCCCAGGTCCTTCGCGTTCTGGATCAGCCCCAAGCCGCGCACCAGGTACTGCTCGCGTCCCACGTCGACGAAATTGCCGCCGACCTGCGCGTTGTTTGCCTGCAAGGCTTCGATCACTTCCTTGAAGCCGAGCTTGTGCGCGATCAGCTTCATCGGATCGATGCGCACCTGGAACTGCTTTTCCTGGCCACCCCACGACGTGACGTCGTCAACGCCGGGGGCGGTGCGCAGGATCAGGCGGATGGTCCAGTCCTGCAGCGTGCGCAGGTCCATGTCGTTCGGGGCAGTGCCCGCCGTGGCCCCCTTCAGTTTGTCATCGGCGCGTTCGACGGTGTACCAGAACACCTGACCCAGACCCGACGTGTTCGGACCCATCTCCGGTTTGCCGTAACCGGCCGGCAGGCGATCGCCCACCTGCTGCAGCCGTTCGTTGACCAGCTGGCGGGCGAAGTAAATGTCCATGCTGTCGTCGAAATACACCGACACATAGGACAAACCGAACAGGCTCACCGAGCGGATCTGTTCCACCTTGGGCAGGCCCGCCAGCGCCGATTCCACCGGCGTGGTGAGCAGCTGTTCCACATCTTCGGCGGCCAGTCCCGACGCTTCGGTATAGACGTTGACCTGCACCGGCGTGACGTCGGGGAACGCGTCGATGGGCAACTGGCGTACGGCCTGAAAGCCGAGGAATCCGATCACCACGAAGGCGATCAGCACCAGCACCTTGTAGCGCAGGGAGAATGCAACCAGACGTTCCAGCATCATTCTTCTCCCAACTGCGAGCGCAGCAAGCGGGCCTTCAGCGCGAAGGCACCCTTGCGCACGTAAGAAGCGCCGGCCTTGAGCCCTTGCGTGATGACTGTCCAGCCATCACGCGTGTCGCCGACCATCACCGGTGCCGGCTCGAACGCCCCGTTGCCCTTGGCAAGGAACACGGTCGGCTGGTTCTGCAGCAGCACGATGGCATCGGCCGGTACCGCGAGCTTCTGCACGGCGCTGCCGGTAGCAATACGTGCTTCGACCAGCTCACCAGGATGCAGAAGATCCTTGCGGTTATCGACCTCGATGCGCACCGGCACGGTACGCGTGCGCTCATCGGTCTGATGCGAGCGCTGGACCACCTTGCCGGGTATGGCGGTGTTGTGGACGAGGATGCGGGCGTCCGCGTCGGGTTCGACCCGTTCGGCATCGGCCGGTGACAACTGCGCGACGACCCACACCGAATCTTCCTTGACCAAGGTGAACAGCGTGCGACCCGGTTCCACCCGCTCGCCGACCAGAAATTCATCGGTGGTGACGCGGCCGGCCGCGGGCGCGAGCAGTTCGAAGCTCCCGTCCGCCCCCGCCGAGCCCTTGCGCAGCAGGCCGCCGATCTGGCCATCCGACAAGCCGTAGGCGCGCAGCTTGGCGCGAGCCTGGTCGCGCTGCACTTTCGCTTCGTTGTAACGGCGCGCCGACACCGCCTGGGGACCCAGTGCGGCAATCCGTTGCCAATCCTGCTCGGCAACGATCAATGCACCTTGCGTCTCGGCCACCTGCACGCTGGAGAGCACCACCAACGGCGCGCCGGCTTTCACGACGTCGCCCAGCCGGGCCTTGCGAGCCAGCACCTGCGATTCCACGCGCGGCGACACCAGCACTGTGGAATACGCATCGGCCTTCACTTCGCCGGGCGCCTTCAATTCATCGGTCAGCGCACGTGGCGCCACCTTGTCGAGCACGATGCCGGCGGTTTTGATCGCCTTGGCGTCCAGTGCGAGCGGGTTGGCCGGCGGAGCGTCTTGTGCCATCGCCGGTCCGGCCAAGGCGGCCAACAAGGCCATGCCCAGCAGGCCGCGCTTCAATAGAGATTCGTTCATCGGTTAATTTCCTGATTGTGGCCGTCCTGAACGCGGCCATCGAGCCAATCGTTCAGACGGCCAGCGGCGGTGAGGTAATCGAACCAGGCCTGCCAGGCCTGGCTTTCCAGCTCTTGGCCCGACAGCGCGGTATCGAGGCTTTGCTTGAGCTGTACGAGGTAATCGGACGTGCTGATTTCACCGGCACGCCAGAGCTTTTCCAGCAGCGCGGTGCGGTCCTCGAACGCGGCCGCGCGGCCGGTACGAAACGCCTCGGCGGCACCGCGCAAGGCGGCATAGCGGGCTTGCGCTTCCTGCAGCCCCGCACGCAGGACAAACTGGCGCGAGCGCACGCCCGCGGCGGCCGCATCGGCTTCCGCCCGGGCGGCATCCACTTCGGCACGTCCGGTATTGAGCACGGGCAAGGGAATGGACACGCTCAAACCGATCACCTGATCGGTACGCGGCCCACTGCGTACCTGTCCACCGGTCAGGCTGAGCGTGGGATCAGGAATGCGCGCACGACGCGCGACCTGCACGCCGGCGTCGGCGCTTGCCTGCTGAGCGCGGGCCTGACGCAGTTCGGGTAACTCGTCGACGGCCAAGGGCGTCACACGGTCGGCCGCCGGTGATAGCCCCTCGGGTAACGGCGGCAAGGTCGTGAGCTGGTCACCGCTGATGGCCAACAAAGCGGCACGCGCGGCCGCCTCATTGCCGGCGAGCGTGGCCTGCTGCACTTGCGCCTCACCCAGTGCCAGGCCAGCCAGGTCGCGTTCGGGACTGCTGATGTCGCCCACCTTGAACCGCTGTGCGGCCAAGTCGTCAAAGCGTTGCATCAGCGCGAGGCGACGGCGACCCAACTCACTTTGTCGCGCCGCGAGTGTCGCTGCCGACCACGCCTTCAACCAGCGGGCGGCGACGTTGCGACGCAGAAGGTCGTAGGTCGCCTCGGCGGCGAGCACCTCGGCATCACCCTGGCTGGCCCGGGCGCGACGCTTTCCGGATAGATCCAGCGCCAGACTGAGGCCAGCCGTGCGTCGGTTGACGTCGGCGTTTTCCGCATCGAGCGACAGCGAGGGGTTGTACAGCGGCTGTGCAGCGGCACGCGCACGGGCACGAGCGGCGTCGAGATCCGCCCGCGCTGCCTGGACTTCGGGGCTGGCTTGCCAGACGCGGCGTACCGCGTCCTGCAATGGAGACGAGAGCAACGAGGGTGCTCGGGTCCCTGCCGCTGGGGGAGGATCGGATAATGGGGGTACGGGGGCAGCACTGAGCAGCGCCGCATACAACAGGCACGCGGCGCCAATAGGCACCGAACGGAACACAGACATGAAGCCATCTCCTGAAATCGATCACGAAGCGACGCATCGCCTGGGCGAATGCGTCGCGGAACGGAGCGGTTTCAGGCGATCGGAGGGCGCAATAGGGAGCCAGTCGTCGCTGACGTGAATCCGGAACGGATAGTGAAGTTGTCGAAACGAGACTCCACCCTGGCGACAGCAAGCGGGGCGGTCGTCGGCAGCGTCACCGTGTGCGCACACGCGCAATGGCAATCCGCTTCACCAAGAAGGCAGGCGCTCGCATCATCAGCCGACACGTTGGCGATCGCTGTATCTACCGGCATGCTGACGGCGGAGACCGTGGTGGTCGACACCAATCGCTTCTCGGGCGCATCGGCCAGACAGACCGTGCCGGCGACCAGCTTGATCAGCAACACCGCCACCGCCAACACCCACAGACCGCGGTGGCGGCGCAGGCGGGTCAGCAGCGATGGTGCAGACGGATACATCTTTCAATCCTATACGACTGCCGCGCTGTTAGACAATTTCACTTGGGCACCGGTCGTGATGAATTCAGACAGCCCCCTACCGGCACCGTTTGACCCGTATGTATGAAGGATGGTCTACCCGCAGCACGACCTCTGTTGCTGGATCGGCGGACATGGCACGCTGCCGCACGAGCAAAACACGCAGCAGTCGGCCGCCTTGGGCCGGATCTGTCCGCTGTGCCGTGCCCTGGATCAGCTCTGCACGCACGCAATGTGCGTCCGTGATCGACGTTACCGTGGCATGCCCCGTAACCGCGAACAGCCTCGCGCATCACAACGTGCGTGGCCGCACCGCCTTCACAACCATCAGCAGGCCCTCGACAGTTGGGGGCCAACGGGCGATGGTGTCTGTTAAGGGGTTTGAGGAGCAATGGAACGTAAAACCGGGATAAGGTCGATTTGTCTATAAAAACCATATAGTTAGTGCCTACCTCTTGAGGCGTCCCCATCTCAATCGCCTTCCCTATCGTCAGGATTCCGCAGCGGGCGCAGTTCCCCGCGAGCAACCGCCTCGGGCACGGCAAAGGAATATCGGCCGTGCATGTTGATGTGGTCATGGGTGAGCGGCGAGAGCCGTGCGACGTCCTCGTCACGCACGGGAAAGCCTTCCCGACGCAACTGATCCAGTGCCGCCTCCATGTAGATGGTGTTCCATAAGACGACGATGTTGAGAACCAAGCCCAGCGCGCCCAGCTGATCTTCCTGACCTTCTTGATAGCGCTGCCGGAGCTCGCCGCGTTTTCCATGAAAGATGGCGCGCGCAACATTGTGGCGCCCTTCGCCACGGTTGAGTTGGGTCAGCGTGCTGCGTCGCTTGGCCTCATCGTCAATATAGGTCAGCGTGTGCAGCGTCTTTTCAATCCTTCCGAATTCAGCCAACGCCTGGGCCAGACGGGTGGGACGGTCGCCGATCTGCAAGGTTCGCATGATGCCGTTGGCCGGTACACGACCCAGTTTCAGCGAGCCCACCAGTCGCAGGATGTCGTCCCACTGCTCCTCGATCAATGACAGTTTCACCCGCTGGCGGGCAACGGCATTGAGGCCGCCGTAATCGGCCTCGGGATCGATGCGCCAGAATCGCGTGCCGCCGACGTCAGCCAATCGGGGACAGAACCGGTACCCCAGCAGCCGGAACAACCCGAACACCACGTCGCTGTAGGCGCCGGTGTCGGTCATGATCTGCGTCGGCTGCAACTCCGTGGGTTGTTCGAGCACCACACCCAGCAAGATCAAACTGTCGCGGAGCGTGCCCGGCACGGTGATGTGGTTGAGGCCGCTGAACTGGTCAGAGATCAGGTTGTACCACGTCACGCCGCGTTCCCGGCCGAAGTACTTCGGATTGGCGGCCGCATGCACAGTGCGCACAGGCACGACGAAACGCATCCCGTCGGCAGACGCCACATCGCCCCCACCCCACTGATGGGCCAGCGCCGAGCGATTCTGAGCCGCCACCAAGATGACATTGGCCGCAACAAGGGTATCGTTGCGGAGGTAGTTCTGGTCGACCCACGACAGGCGCGATCGTTTCAGAGCAGCGATGTCGGCACGAACAAGGGGTTCGAAGCCCGTATTGCTCGCCTCGGCCAGCAATACGGCACAGAGGCTGATCGGAAGCTCCGCAGCACGCGCAGACCGCTCGGTGAGATGAGTGAAGGCATCGGTGAAACCGGTACGCGCCGCAATTTCGAGCAATACCTCTTCGATGTCCACGCGCGGCAGACGCTCATTGACCGCAGCGCGCAAGGCCAGCAAAGACGTCGGTTCTTCGAGCTTGTCGAGGGAGCTGACGACCAGGTCGTGCTCGCCTTCGAACCGCACCGCAGGATTGTCCGGGAGCCGGGACGCTACCGCGCGGTAGGTCTCATCGAGTTCTTTGGTAATCGCGGCGAGCGCCGATGAGGGTGTTGGAGACAAGCTAAGCGTGCGGCAAATGATGGGGCGCGCGGTCTCCCATTCGTGGCCGCTCAATAAGCCTGCACGCGGGTCGGCATACTTCCAGCTGGGTGCGACGAACACGTCGCGCCGGCGCAATGACGTATGCAATTCGTCGAGCACGCAAAAGGTGTAGGCCCGGTGATCGATGCTGTCGTCATCGCGAATCGCGTAGCGTTGCCAGCGTTTGCGAATGACATCGCGCGGTACGTCATCGTCGGCCTTGAATCGTCCGGGATGCGATCGAAGCCATTCATAGGCAGCGACGACGGCCTCACCTGCAGGGCTCGCTCCGAAGCGCAGATTCTCCAGGACGAAGGGGAGAAATCGGCGGATGCGCCGATAGCGCTCACTCAACTCGCTGTAGAAGACATCGTCGGGTGGTCGCACCAGGTTGCTCACTTCCTGAAGCGCCTGGGCGAGAATGTCGCGTGGAACCTTGGCGAACAAGGCTTTGCGTAGCGCCTTGTCAGGGAGCGTGGCGTCCAGCACCACTTGGCAAGCATCGGCCAGCAACGTGGCCGCACGATCCAGATCTTTCAGCGTGCGCAAGCGTGTTTTCCGATCCTCCTTTCGCGCTGTGGCAAAAACATCCCGTAGCAGCATTTCAAGGACTTCGACGGCGTCATCATGCGCAGTGGCTTCCAGACAGTGCACGAATGCCACAAGGGTGGCGAGGCGACGCACTTGGGGCAAGCGGCTCACCGCGCTGGCTTTGGCGGCCCCCGCAAAGCGGGCCAGCGCCGTGACGCGACTGGCCGGAAGATGCGCAACCGTGGGCAGGTCGATGCCGAGTTCCCGGATCTCCCGAAGGCGCATCAGCGTTTGAATGAGCGCGGGGCCACTGACTCGGGTGGGGCCTGAGCGCAATTGATCCAGAAGCGAATAGCGGCTGCCGGTCGGCACGGTCAGCAGCTGCTCCAGGCGCTCGTGCTGCGCCTCCGAGAGCCGGGTACCCAATCGACGCCATAGACGCTCTTCGACGCGACTTTTTACACTGGCGACAAATCGTTCGAGCGTGCTGCGTCCGGGGAGCAATATCTTGTGCGTCAGGAGCCATGTGGTGGCTCGCTCGAACAGAACGCTGGGCCGCTCCGTTCCCGTCCAGCACAGTGCGTACAGCCAGCGCCCCAACCGAAAGCCGATGGGTGGTGCGGTGATTTCGACGAAGCCGTACTGACGACGGATATCGCGCTGATGATCCCACCGTAATTCCCCCATTCGGTAGTCGTCGAGGGAAGGACGGGTGTCCGTAATGCCCAGTTGTCTGGCAACGGTGGATAGCACCAATGGTGGTAGATCCAGCGGATCGTCCAGGAACGTCCCCAAGTAGCGCAGCGTCGTCAGTTGCAGCGCGATGCCCAACCGGTTTGCATGGCCGCGCTTGCGTGCAATGTACGCACGATCAGCATCGTCGAGATGGAAGTAGCGTGCCAGTTCGTCGTTGGATGGGTCGCCGTTGTATCGGCCGTAGCTGTCGCGCTGTTCCTCGGTAACGTAGCTGACCGGCATCAAGATTTCCTTCCGCAGAGAGGTGGTTCGGATATCCCGTCACTGAAACCCATTCCTTTCGCTTGCCTCAATGCTGGCGCGGCGATCGCGGTCACCCGTGCCGGCCATGCCGGCATTGGCGAATTTTCCATGAGCGGGTACTATGCAGTAATGATAACTACTCGCATTCATAGTATGTTGCGCGGCCTCTCACTGGGTGTCCTTTTGTTCTGGGCCATCCCGACCCCGCCGGCATACGCCCAAGACGCTCGTCCGAGCGTGCCGCAAACGTGGCAGATGCTCGACTACCTGGCCACGGATTACGCCGGTGCCGTGAAGGATGGCGCGGTGATCAGTACCTCCGAGTACGCCGAGATGCGGGAGTTCACGGCGACGGCGCGATCACGCATCGGCGCATTGCCACCGACCGCGACCACGCCTGCACTCATGAAGCAAGCCGATACGTTGGTGGCGTCGGTCGATGCCAAGGCCGCACCCGCTCAGGTCGCGACGCAGGCACATGCGCTGGCCGATGCGTTGCTGCAGGCGTATCCGGTGCCGACCGCACCGGAACGCGCTCCCGATCTGGCACGGGGGGCCACGCTCTATCAAAACCAGTGCGCTGCCTGTCATGGGGCGACCGGCCATGGCGATGGTCCGGCTGGCCTGCAGCTGTCCCCCCGGCCCGTGAATTTCACTGACCAGACGCGGGCCGATCAGCGCAGCGCGCTGTCGTTGTATGAGGTGATCAGCCAGGGCGTGGAAGGCACGCCGATGGCGAGCTACGCGCAACAACTGTCCTCCGACGACCGCTGGGCGCTGGCGTACTACGTGGGTTCGCTGGCTTACACCAAGGAAGCCGCCACTGGCGCCGATACCTGGCAACACGACACCGCCGCCCGGGCGCAGATCGCCGACTTGAAGGAATTGTCGCGTGTGCGTGTCGCACAGCTGACGCCCACCCTCGGTGCGGAGCGTGCTCGGACGATCGTGGGCTATTTGCGGGCCCACCCTGACGTCATCCAGCAGCAGGCCTTGGCGGGTATTCCTCTGGCGCGGGCGCGACTGGCGGCGAGCCTGACGGCTTACCGAGCCGGTGCCAAGGCGCAAGCCACTCAACTGGCGTTGTCCGCCTACCTCGATGGCGTGGAGCCGGTCGAGCCGCAACTCAATGCACGTGACGGAGCGCTGCGCGCCAAGCTTGAAACGGCGATGGGTGCCTATCGCACCGCGCTATCGAGCAGCGCTTCGATGGAATCGGTGGCGAAACAGGCCGATGCGGTCGATGGTCTGCTGGTGCGCGCACAAGAAGTCACCAACGATGCCGCAGGCGATGCGGCCGCCACTTTCCTTGGTGCTTTCACGATCCTGGTGCGTGAAGGTCTGGAAGCTCTGCTGGTCGTGGTCGCGCTGCTCGCTTTCCTGCGCAAAGCCGCGCGACCCGAAGCACTGCGCTACGTGCATGCCGGTTGGAGCCTCGCCTTGGTCGCGGGAGGAATTACCTGGGCGATCGCCAGCTATGCGATTTCCATCAGCGGTGCCGGCCGTGAATTGACCGAGGGGCTGTCGTCGCTGTTTGCGGCGTTCGTGCTGCTCGGGGTCGGTCTGTGGATGCACCAGAAAAGTATCGGCGGTCGCTGGCAGGCGTATCTGAAGGAAAAGATGGCCGCCGCACTCAACCGGCGTTCCGCGTGGTTCCTGTTCGGGCTGGCCTTCATCTCGGTGTACCGCGAGGTGTTCGAGAGCATCCTGTTCTATGCCGCCCTGTGGAACGACGGTCAGGAAGTGTGGCTGCTCGGTGGCATTGCCGCCGGTGCGGCGGTGCTGGGGTTGATCGCCTGGGTGCTGTTGCGCACCAGTCGTCGACTCCCCATTGGCACATTCTTTTCGGCCAGTTCGGCGCTAATCGCCGTGCTCGCCATCGTGCTGACCGGCAAGGGCGTCGCCGCCCTGCAGGAGGCCGGTTGGGTGGCGGTGAGCGTCGCGCCGGTGCCGCATATCGAACTGCTGGGCATCTATCCGACCTGGCAATCCTTGCTGGCGCAGTTGGCGATTTTGGTGCTGCTGGCCGTTGGATTCGTGTTCAATATCCGCCGTGGCCGTCGACCGATGCCGTCACCCTCTGCGACCCGGGAAGTGCTGCCGGATACGGATGAAGGCAATGCGGCATGAGTGAGTGTGGCTGCCACGCAGAAGCGTCCAATGAGGCGGAGCGCCGGATTCTGCGTCTCGCCTTGGGGCTCAATGCCACGATGTTCGTGGTCGGTATCGTCGCTGGATTGATCGCCCAGTCAATGGGCTTGATCGCCGATTCGCTGGACATGCTGGCCGACGCCTGTGCCTACGGCATCGGTCTGGCGGCGTGGACGCGCAGCGCGCGTTTCAAAGCCTCCGCCGCACAATTGAGTGGCATCTTGCTGCTGATCCTGGGGCTCGGTGTCTTGCTCGGCGTGATCTGGCGCAGTGCGATGGGGAGCCATCCGGAAGGCGTATGGATGATGGCGATCGCCTTTGTCGCGCTGATCGTCAACGCCACAGTGTTGCGATTGCTGGGCCGTTTCCGTCAGGGCGAGGTTCACCTTCGCGCCACGTGGCTGTTCACCAGGGTCGATGTCGTCGCGAATGGAGCGGTAATTCTGTCAGGTGTCCTGGTACTATGGCTGCACAGCCCCGTGCCCGATCTCGTGATCGGTGCGGCCATCGCGGTGTATGTGCTCAAGGAGGCTTTTGGCATTCTTCGCGAGGCGCGGGAGGCACGCGTCGCCGCAACGGCGATCGCCAAGCCATGACGTCGTCTCTCATCGCGTGGATCGGCACGGCTGTGTACGGCTGGGATCTTCACTTGTTCCAAGCCATCCACCCGACGGTACCGCCGTCACCGGTCATGCTGCACTTGGCTCGCGTGTTCGCCGATGGGCCGTTGGTGCTGACCGCCGGCGTCCTTGGGCTGATGCTGGTGTGGCCCCGAGGGTCGATGCGCGCCACCGCGTTGAAAGCGCTGGTGGTCGCTGCCATGGCCTTGATCGGTAACGCGCTTATCGGCCTTGTATGGGACAGAGCCCGCCCATTTGTGGCCGGCGTAGGCCATGCGTGGATCGCACACGCCGCTACCGGCAGTTTCCCCAGCGATCACCTGACCATCCAGTGGGTGGTCGCCGGCATGCTCTGGCTTGATCCACGCACGCGTCGTTGGGGCAAGGTGGTCGCGTTGCTGGGCTTGCCAATGGCGTGGGCGCGCATCTATTTGGGCGTGCATTACCCAGGAGACATGATGGGAGCGCTTGCCCTCGCTGCGTTAGCCACCCTGAGCATCTGGATAGCGGCGACCACCCGATCGCGGAGCAGAGTCAACGTCCAGACAGCTTGACGGACAAGATTCAGCGACCGCTAGCCGCAGCAGGATTTCTGTTGCTGGATCGGTGGACACGGCACCGTGCCGTAGGAACAGAACACGCAGCAGTCACCCGCTTTCGGTCGGAGTAGCTCGCCGCAGCTCGCGCAGTCGTAAAAGAACTGGCAGGCGTCAGTCGGCATGGTCTCGACCACCTGATGGCCGCAATGCGGACAGGTCAGCGTGCTCTGCAGGATGAGCTCGGTCGTCATGTGTTTCGCCGGAAAAATAAGGGTGAAGTGTCGGCTGAGTATTCGCAGTGCCCGTATCTATCGTGTCGATTCAGCGGGCATCCACGGTATCGCTGACCGTGCGGCAGGATGCGCTGGGTGCCGGCGCCAGCAGATCGCGGATCGACACGGCCACCATCAGCAGCAGGCCAGGATAGAGCAGCCACCCGGTGCGATGGCCACTGCCCCGCATCACAAATACCGCCACCAGCACCAGCAACGGGCCGAGCATGCCGAGCGCGGCACGCGGCCACTGCCGGTGACTGAGCCAGCCCAGCGCGTTGGCGAGCAGCGCGATGGCCGCAAACGCCGGCAGCAGGATACGGATGAACAGGCCTTCATACGGGCTCAGCACCCCCAGCCCGATCGCCGCACCGAGGCTGGCCAGGGCGGGAAAGCAATTCACGCAGGCCGCCGCCGAGACGACACTGCCGATCAGTCCGGCCTTGTCGACCAGCCGGGGAAGCAGGGACATGGGGTTCTCCTTTCGCGCGGGATGCCGGTGGTCTAAGGTATTCCCGTAGTCGAGTACGGAGTCAAGCCTATGCCATACACGCAGGATACGTTTTCCATCGGCGCCTTCGCCAAGGCAGCCGGGGTCAATGTCGAGACGATCCGCTTCTATCAGCGCAAGCGCCTGTTGGCGGAACCCGTCCGTCCGCCGGGCGGCATCCGTCGCTACGGAAACGCGGAGGTAGCACGGGTGAAGTTCGTGAAATCCGCGCAGCGCTTGGGGTTCAGCCTCGATGAGGTGGCGCAGTTGCTGCGACTGGAGGACGGCACCCATTGCACGGAAGCGGCCACTCTTGCCGCGCTGCGGCTGACCGATGTACGCAACCGGCTGGCCGACCTCACCCGCATGGAGACGGCCCTCGCTGCACTCGTCGAACAATGCGGTGCACGTCAGCGCAGCGTGTCCTGCCCGCTGATCGCCTCGCTGCATGCCTGCTGAATTGGCAGCAGGCAGAGTGCGACAGGCAGGACACGGGTGAAGCACTTCGGCTGGATGTTGTAGTCACGCCTTGGCCGCTCCGCTATTTCCCACCGCGGAGTATGTGGCCTTGGCGGTCTCGTCATCGCATCCGTTCAGCCCGCGAGACGCACGTGATCTGTCCGCTGTGCCGTGCCCTGGATCAGCTCGGCACGCACGCAATGCGCATCCGTGATCGACGTTACCGTGGCATACCCCGCCACCGCGAACTGTTGGCGAAGCGGCCCTTTGTTGGGAACCACGAAGGATGTCCGCATGACCTGCAGCCGCGCACCAACCGCTGGCAGCGGCGTGACACGATAACAGACGTCCAAACGCTGGCTATCCACATGGCCAACCCAACCGTCGGTGTAAGGATCGGTCGCGTGCGCGACGCCGATGAGGGTGAAACCCGCAAGCAGCAGCGGGATGCCGAGACGAGCAACAATCGATTTCATGGTCGTTCTCCGAAAATGACAATCGCTACAAGCGCGGCCACATGCAGCATCAACCGTGCGTGGCCGCGCCACCTTCACAACCACCGCTTGGCCGCCAACTGGCGCGGGCCAGCCGGCGATGAGTCTGTCAGGGCAGCGGGCTGATCGCCGTCACCGTGCTGGCCATTCCGGCCGGATGCAGGGTGAACCGCACGGTGTCACCCACCTTTACCTTCTGCAGCAGCCCCGGCGGATTGGCCTTGAAGGCCATGGTCATGGCGGGCCAGCCAATCGACGGTATCGCTTGGTGCTGCAGGGTAATCGTGCCCTTGGCCGTATCGATCGCTTTGACAACACCTGTGCCGTGCGCTTCGGTCGCCGTAGCTTTGTGCATGCCGGCCATGTTGGGATCCATCTGTTGAGCCGAAAGGGTCGTGGAGACGCAAAGGGCCAACGCCATCAAGGTCTGTACAAAAAACTGTCGATTCTTCATGAAAGATATCCTTCGTTGGAGGTAATGAGCAGCGGTATGAGGTACTGCTGTTGTTTAGAGGTCATCCGGCTGCGTTCGATTCGCGCATGCAGGAACAAATCGGCAACGTGGTGATGATGTATCGCTGACGTCACATCCATTCAAAGCCAGCCACCGGGGATTTCTAGCCTGAATGATGGTCCCTGATCCTGTACAGGGTCTCCACGGGAAGGACGGCTACAATGCCGTCGCTTTCCAGTCCCACATGCGCTGCATCCATGATCGCTTCGGCTATCCGTGTCGCATGCATCACGGATGCGAAGACCTCCACCCTGGCCTGCGTCGACACCCATTCGGGATCGAAGAAATTCTTGTAGTCGCCGTAACCCTTGATGCGGGTGATGGCAACCTCGATGGTCTCTTCGCGTTTGAGCGCCTCCTCCACCGCCTGGAGTTTGCTTGCATTGATAATCGCGGTGATCTTTCGGTATTCCATTGCGTCCTCCTCGGGCTCCTGATGTCCTCAAATAGGCGTCATGGGCGATGAGATGAGCTCACTGCTTTTGCGCAGACGATGCCACTCCCACAGCAGATACGCCGCCGGAATTACCAACATAGTCAAGATCAAGGAACTGACCATGCCCCCGATCATCGGTGCGGCAATGCGTTGCATGACCTCCGAGCCCGTGCCGGCACCCAGCATGACCGGCAGCAGGCCGGAAATAATGGCAACGGCCGTCATGGCGATCGGCCGCAGCCGCAACAAGGCACCGTTACGCACGGCGTCACGCAGGCCCTCAAAGTTGAGCGGCTTGCCCGTGGTCTTGCACTGTTCAAGATACATAGCCACCGACTGATTGAGATAAACCACCAGCACCACGCCGATTTCCGTGGTCACTCCCGCGAGCGCAATCAAACCCACGGCCACCGCAACGGACATGTTGTAGCCGAGCAGGTACAGCAGCCAGAAACTGCCTGCGAGCGCCATGGGCAGGGTACCCATGATGATCAGCACGTAAGCGATGTTGCGGAAGGCTAAATACAACAATAGGGCAATGAGCACGATGGTGACCGGTACGACCAGCGTCAGATTCTTGTTGGCCTTCTGGATGTACTCGTATTGCCCGGACCACGTCAGCGAATAGCCGGGCGGCAAGATGACCTTCGCGGCAACCAGTTTCTGGGCGGCGGCCACGTAAGAGCCGACGTCTCGATTGGCAATGTCGACGTACGTCCAGCCTGTGGGCTGGCCCGCTTCGCTCTTGATCATCGGCGGTCCGTCCTCGATGCGGATACTGGACACATCACCAAGTACGACATGACCTCCGCGCGCCGTGACAATGGGTAGCTGTCGCAGACTTGCCACCGAATTGCGCCAGTCGCTCGGGTAGCGCAAGTTGACGGGGTAGCGTTCCAACCCTTCGACGGTCTCGGTGACGTTCATACCCCCAATCGCCGTACGCACCACGTCCTGCACGTCACTGATATTGAGACCGAGCCGGGCCGCCTTGTCGCGGTCGATATCGATATCGATGTAACGGCCACCTGCCGCTGTCCGTTCGGAATACACCGATGCGGTGCCGCGGACCTGCGGAATGATCTTTTCCAGTTGTGCACCGATCTGTTCGATGACTTTCAGGTCCGGCCCACCCACCTTGATGCCGACGGGCGTCTTGATGCCGGTGGAGAGCATGTCGATGCGGTCTTTGATCGGCATGACCCAGGCATTGGTCAGACCCGGCAGCTTGACCCGATCCTCCAGCTCCTTGCGGATGTCGGCCTTGGTGATGCCAGGCCGCCACTCGGACCGTGGTTTGAACTGGATGACCGTCTCATCCATGGATAGCGGTGCCGGATCCGTGGCCGTCAACGCCCGCCCCATCTTGCCGAAGGCCGATTTCACCTCCGGCACGCTCATGATCAGCTTGTCGGTTTGCTGGAGCACATGGAGCGCCTCATCGGCGGAAACACCGGGGCGCAACGAAGGCATGTAGAGCAGATCCCCTTCGTCCAGCGGCGGCATGAATTCAGACCCCAGCTGGGTCGCGGGCCAGATGCTGACCAGCATCACTGCGGCACTGATCAGCACGACCAGCCAAGGCTTATTGACGACGAAATCCACCAACGGTCGATAAAGTCTGGTTAACAGGCGGTTGACGGGATTGGCATGCTCCGGTGTCACCCGGCCACGGATGAAGTAACCCATCAGCACCGGCACCAAGGTGATCGCAAGGATGGCTGCCGCCGCCATGGAATACGTCTTGGTGAACGCCAGCGGCTTGAACATCCGGCCGGCTTGTTCGCCCAGCGTGAATACCGGCGTGAACGACAGGGCAATGATCACCAGCGAGAAAAACAGCGGCGGCCCGACCTCCACCGTGGCATCGGCAACCATGCGCCATCGGTTAGCCGGAGTCATGGGCTCGCGCTCCATGTGCTTGTGCAGGTTCTCGATCATCACGATGGCGCCATCCACCATCGCGCCGATGGCAATTGCGATACCGCCCAGTGACATGATGTTGGCGTTCAGCCCCTGCAGTCGCATGACGATAAAGGCCATCAAAATACCGACCGGCAAGCTGACGATAGCCACCAGTGCCGAGCGCACATGAAACAGAAATATGATGCAGACCAGCGCCACCACGAGGAACTCCTCGAACAGCTTCTCGCGCAAGTTGGTGATGGCCGCGTGGATCAGCTGCGATCGATCGTAGACCGGCACGATCTGTACGCCGGGCGGCAGACTGCCTTTGAGTGACGCCAGCTTGGCCTTGACGCCGTCGATGACCTTTTGCGCGTTCTCGCCGGATCGCATGACGATCACGCCACCGACCGTCTCGCCCTGGCCATCGAGCTCGGTGACACCCCGACGGATCTGCGGTCCCATCCGCACCTCGGCCACATCCTTGAGCTGTACCGGCGTGCCGTTCTTGTCGGTCGTCAACGGTATCTGCAGCAGATCCTTGATGCTTTTGATGTAACCGCTGGCGCGGACCATGTACTCGGCTTCGGCCAATTCGACCAAGGCGCCGCCGGTCTCGTGGTTGCCATCCTGTATGGCCTTCTTTACCTGCGCCAAGGTGATGCCATAGGCACGCAGCTTGTCCGGATTTACCACCACCTGGTATTGCTTCACCATGCCGCCGGCCGTGGCCACCTCCGCCACGCCCGGCACCGTTTGCAACTGGAACTTCAGGAACCAGTCCTGCAAGCTGGTCAGCTGGGCCAGATCATGCTTGCCGGTCTTGTCCACCAAGGCGTATTCATACACCCAGCCCACCCCGGTGGCGTCCGGTCCCAGACTCGGCTTCGCACCCGGTGGCAGGGTACCGGCCGCCTGATCGAGATATTCCAGCACCCTCGAACGGGCCCAGTAGAGATCCGTGCCTTCCTTGAAGATGATGTAGATGTAGGAATCACCGAAAAACGAATAACCACGCACCACCGTCGCTTTCGGCACGGCGAGCATGGCGGTTTCCAGCGGATAGGTGACCTGATCCTGGACCACCTGTGGCGCCTGTCCGGGATAGGGCGTCTTGATGATGACCTGCACGTCGGAGAGATCGGGGATCGCGTCCACCGGTGTGCTTTGCAACGTGTACAAGCCACCGGCCACGATGAAAACCATAGCCAGCAGTACGAAGCCACGGTTTCTCAAGGACCAGCGAATGATGGCAGCGATCATGATTGATGGCCCTTGTTGCCCCGCGCTGGCATCGGCATGTTCTGCATGTCGCGCTCGTTTCCACTGGGCGGTGTCTTTTCACCCTTCAACGGAGGGGACGGCACGTCAGTCTTCTCCATGGAAGGGGTTCGGGCGGGTGCTTCAGGTGCGCCACCGGCGGGCTTCGACGACATGTCCATGCCCCGCATGTCCTGGCTGCCAGGTTTTCCATCGATGGCCGCCCCGGTACCCGATGTACTCGGCGTCTCGGAACAGCCGGGTTTGGCGGAGCCGTAGTTCAGGGCGGCGGCGTCCACGTTGGCCTCGGAGTCGATCAGGAACTGTGCCGAACTGACCACGCGCTGGCCGGCCTGCAAGCCTTTGAGAATTTCCACTTGGTCGCCGGAAGTCAGGCCAGCCTGCACCGGACAGACATCGAAGCGGCCCTCGCCCAACGCAACAATCACGCGCTGGCTATTACCCGTACGGATCAGGGCGAGATTGGGAATGTAAACCGCGCTTGTTGATGGCGCGGCGGTGCCTTCCTTTTGCGCCATCGCCGCGATCGTGACGTGGGCATACATGTTAGGTTGCAGACGCAGATCCTGATTGTCAAAGCGCAGCCGCGCCTTGACGGTGCGGGTCATCGCGTTGAGATCGGGATAGACATAATCAACCGTCCCCTGCCAGTGCTGGCCCGGAAAGGCATCGAAGGTCGCGTCGGCTTTCTGGCCGACGTGCAAAAGACCTGCCTGGCTTTCGTCCACCTCCACCAACACCCATACAGCGTGCAGATCGGCCAGCTTCATGACTTGTGTGGAGGGCATCACGTAGACGCCTTCGCTAACGCCCAGATTCATGACGACGCCGGCGCTGTCGGCATAGCGCGCCACCCGATCGCTGACCTTTCGTGTGTGCCCTAACTGCTGGATCTGCGCCGCCGTGAATCCGAGCGCGCGCATGCGCTCGCGCGACGCGGCAATCAACGACGGACTGTCGCTTGCCAGTGCCGTCAGATACTCGCGCTCCGCGGTAGCCAGTTTTGGCGAAAACAACTCATACAGCAGTTGTCCGGCGCGCACGGCGTCACCCGCACTCTTTACTGCCAGCTTTTCGATCCAGCCGTCGGCACGGGTGTTGATGCTGGTGATGGTGTCCTCGTCATATCCGACATAACCCACCAACGAGAGTGGATGTGCAAGTGACCCTGCTTTCACTTCCACCGTCTGCACGCCCAGATTGTTGACCATGACCGGGTCAATCTTCACGTCACTGGCCTCACCCGAGCCACTGTCGTCGGCATAGACCGGTACCAGATCCATGCCCATCGGCGATTTGCCGGGCTTGTCACTATGGAAGTTGGGGTCCATCGGCGCTTTCCAGTACCGGATCTTGCGATGCATGGGCGCTGTGTCCGAAGCATCCCCGCTAGCACCCGAAATGGGCTGTCGATGACCAGCGAAATAGCCACCCGCTGCCGCGATGAGAGCGATGAGGATGGCGATTAAAATAAAGGGAGACTTTTTCATGGGTTCACATCCAGAGCAGTGGCCGATGACGAAGACGGCCAAATCGCTCCGCCTGTCTGGTAGTTGAGGGAGGCCAGCTGGGTAAAGAAATCCGCGCGTGCACGCGCCAGCTCCAGTTCCGCCGTCAGGTATTGCTGCTGGGCGGTGATCAACTTCAGGAAATCTCCCGAGCTCGACCCACCGCTGTAGTCAGCCTCGGCGGCATGCATATTGAGCCGGATCAACGGCAGCAACTTGCCGTTGTAGAGCTTGATGGTGGCAGCTGCCTGGGCCGCGGTCGCGCGAGTCTGATCGAGATTGCTCAGCAGCTGGTTGCGGACGTCGGCCAGCTTGGCCTCACTCTCGTGCAAGCGTGCATTGGCCTCATTGACCTCGCCGCGATGATTGCCACCGAACGGAATGTTGATGGCGATGCCAACGGTGAGACGTTTGGCCGGCATGTCCATGATGCTGTTGTAGCCGGCCAGCAAGGTGACATTGGGCAGGTAACTTTTGTGCGCCAGAGCGACCCGGTCTCTGCTTGCCGCGATGCGTGCATGAATACTCTGCAAGATTGGATAGTGCGCTAGCGCCGCATCCTGCAGGGCCGCCTCGGTTGAAAGCGGGATTTCACGCGGCAGATCGTCTGGCGCGGGAACCTCGGATCCCGGGTCGATATTCTGCAGCCCGTTGATCTTCGCCTGAACCGTGTGCTGCAAACGCCTGAGCTCGATCGCCTGATTGCTCAAGCGAACCAACTCGACCTCGGCCTGCAACACATCTTGCTGTGGTGATTGACCGCTGGCGTACGCCGTCTCGGCCACCGCCCGCAGATGGGTGACCAATGTGACGTTCTCGGCGTTGATCGCCAGAGCGCGATGCACGTAGTACCACTGAGCGTAGACGGAGCGTGCCAGTGCGGCCAGCCGCAGACGCAGGTCGGCCACTTGCTGGTCCGCCGACTCCGCTTCGGCCGTAGCCATCCTGCTGCGCAGATCAAGGGTGCCTGGCCACGGAAACTTTTGACTAAACTGCACGTTCTGGTTGAGGCCCTGCCGTGGGCCGCCGGCCGTGTTTGGCGCTATTGCATAGCTGACCATCGGGTCATCCAGCGCGCCGGCTGACTCGATCCGGGCGCCCGCTGCATCGGAAGCCGCCTGCATCGCCTCGATGCCCGGGTTGCGTTGCAGAACCTTCTGCACCAACAGGTCAGGCGTGAGCCCGGCAGATGGCGCAATAATTTCAGCCGCTACCGGGGCCATCAAGGCTGCACGCGATGCGGTGGCAGCGCCCTGATGCGTTGGTCCGTCGATGGCCCACGCCATCGGGGTTATGGCCATGCCTGCGAACAGGAGCATGGCCAGCGCGGACGTCTGATGACGCCGTGCAGAACACGTGGAAAACATGAACAGTTACTCCCGCAATCTTGCCAAGTGCGCCGTACCAATGCCGGTACGACCCGTTGCTACAAGCAAGGCGGGAACTAGATAAGGAGAGAGCAGAACAGCAATCTGAGCGGAGGTCGATAGACATGCGCCCGATCCGTCGGAGCAAACGATGCTTCGGCGCGTGGCAACATGGCCACGACCGGCGCCTCCGGTGCCAAGGGCGGAAGTAAGGAGCCCGGAATATTGGGCGAAGATGCATCGGACTGGATCGCCGTGCCCTGAGCGCAATGTTGGGCACACATGAGGCGCTTGGCTTGCCCCACCGACATGTCGCCCATACAAGTCGGCTGCGACGCGGACGTGACCGTGGCCATGTCGGGCATGGAAACAACGCAAGCACTAGCCGCAAAAGCAACCTGCTGGCACAGCCACAACAACACCAGCACGCACCACAATATGTGGTGGCGATGGATGCTTCGCCGGTGGGACATGCCAGTCATGAGCTTAAGACTATCGTAGGTTGGGGCGCTCACACTTGACCGTGATCAAGTACATCGATTGTTTCATGCTGGCTGGGCTGCATCGAACGATCATCGGAAGTTGTCACGCTGCTGCAGACCAACAGGCTGGTCACAGTTCGCTTGCGAAGTCATAGTGTGGCGCGACCATTCGTGCCGGGGCCTATCTGTGAGCGGCAGCGCGCTATGGCTTGAAACGGCGCACGGTGATCAGGATTGCAACGGGAACCACGATCCATTGCACTAACGGTGCTACTCCGATACCGGCGATGAGCGGCATCGATGGCGCGTAGGCCCAGCTGTGCTCGAGATAGACGTTGTGCCATTCGCTCCACGCGGTGTAGCCGATGGTCGAGAGCAGCATGACCGCCATCCCCGCCCATGGTTTCGTATACGGCCATGTGCGAGAGCGCGTAACGCCGACCACCATCAGGTACGCGACCGCTGTGATGATGCCGTCGCCGAGCGTGCAGTGGACTACCGCATACGCGACGCTGGTATGCATGACGGACAGGTCGTAGAAGCCGAGTTGTGCGAGTTCCCACGCGAGATTGAAGACAAGCGCGAGCGCCAACCAGCGCATCTCGTGCGGTTTGAAAGGGCCAAGGCGGCGCGATGCAGCGCGCCATCCCAATTGGCGGCGAAGCTTCGCCGGGATGAGAGTTCGCTCCCTAACACCTCTGCCGGGGGACGGGCCAGTGGCAGAGGTTGTGGTGTCCGAATGCTTCATTGCCCTTGTGCAATCAATTGGGGATATACGAGGTGCGGTTGCTACGGTGGCCTTGGTGACAGGCTGATTGACCTTAGCCCTCGAATTCCGTACCCAATAACCGAGGTCATGAGCTGGCTTGTTTGGTCTGATCGGTCAGCCAGTGTTGCTCGAACTGCATCGGACTGAACCGCCCCGGGTTTCCCGGAGGCTGTTTGGTTTGAGTCAGGCCGCCAAGGCCTGACCTTCCTGTTGCCGAAAGTAGTTTGCTTCGGCTTCTGCTGGCGGGATGTGCCCGATCGGCCCCAGCAGGCGCTTATGGTTGAACAAGTCCACCCAATTGAGGGTAGCAAGCTTCACCGCCTCCCGGTTCGGCCAGGAGCGCCGGTGGATCACCAATGATGAATGCCTGTACGACCGTGGCGCCAGCCCACTCGCGCCAGTTTTTGGGGGCGAAGTAGCGATAGAACAGCCAGGACGCGGCCACGATCATGATCACGGCAAGGCCCCAGGCTCCGGAATGCGCGAACTGCTCTTTCATGGTGGCTTTATTCTCTCGGTTGATGTTTCGTATCAGAGATCCACTTCGCCCACGCCTTATCCCGGTTTCATCCCGTGCTGGCGATGCTGACGAACATACTTTTTCGGGTCGGCTACAAATGCCTCGCAACAGGTCTGGGCACAGAAGTAATAGGTCTTGCCCTGGTATGTCGCCTCATCGACGGCTGACTTGTGGCTGAGCTCCATGCCGCAAACCGGATCTGTGACGGGATGTTCTTCGTTCTGTCGTTGCATGTCAGTCTCCTGTTGGTAGTCTTGAATGAACGCAATCTTGCTGCGCGGGACCCTCATGGCGCGGATTCCGCTGCCCCCGGGGCGTGCGATCTTCCCAGCCACCCGCCGTCAAAGCCGGCGCGCAGCAGCCCGCGCACGATCCATGGAGACCGCTTTAGCCGCTCCCAGATCGCACCAGTGCGGTAGTTCTCGATCATCAGTCCGAGCGCGCCTTGGTCGATGCCGTAGATCCACGGACAGACCCAGCCCGGCTGTTGGCCATCCGCAGACGGATAGGAGGGGTTGAAGGTGGATTCGAATCCGTAGCGGCCAGTGGCGCCCACGTGGAGCTCCGCGAAATGGCGCAGCGTCGGCAGCACTACTTCGGGCGCGAACGGAAGCGAGGCCGCCACGGCCCAAGTCGTGATGGTGCCATCGTCCGGGCCGTGGGGCGCGCCACGCGCACT
Organism: Oleiagrimonas sp. C23AA; assembly: GCF_011759385.1. Taxonomy (GTDB): domain Bacteria; phylum Pseudomonadota; class Gammaproteobacteria; order Xanthomonadales; family Rhodanobacteraceae; genus Oleiagrimonas. The sequence goes on from NZ_JAARLY010000005.1 coordinate 151,473, forward strand.
GTATCCGAGAAAGCGCCGCTCGACGCCATCGACATGGAGCGTTGCCGGCCCCGGCCCGTGGCAGGCGGTAAAGCCCCAGCAGCAGTCGCCGTATTCCGCAAAGCCGAGTGGGTTGCGGATGGCATACTCGCGCTGCACCAGCGTGGCGCGGCGAGAGTTTTCGAAGTAGTCGCTGTCCTTGTCGCGCATGTAGGCGTCCCGGATGCCGCGGAAGTCGATCCACAGGTGCGAGTACTGATGGATGAACAACGGGCCGGCGTAGAGCAGTTCGTGGTCGTAGATGCGCTTCCACGTGTAGCTTGTAGCCCACGCTGCGTAGCTATCCGCAGGAATCGGATGGGTCGTTGAGCCCAAGGCGAGGACGTACAGGATCAGTGCCTCGTCGTATCCCTGCCACCGATAGGGCAGGAATCCGGACTCAGGCCGCCAGCCATGGGTCAGCGTGAGGCCGCCATCTAGTGCCCACTGCCAGTCCGCGCGCCGATAAAGCGCGTCCGCCAACGCATTGATCTCACGCTCGTCTTCGGTGCCTGTACCGAAGAATGCAGCTGCAGTCAGGGCGCCGACCAGCAGCAGCGCAGTGTCGATGGTGGACAACTCGCTTTCCCAGGCCCTGCGGCCGGTTTGCATGTCCAGGAAGTGGTAGTAGAAGCCTCGGTATCCGGTCGCGTTGACTGCCTCGCCCTGTGGCGCATCATGGAACAGACGCAGTAGGCGCAAGGTGCGGGTGGCGGCCTTGTTGCGTGTGATCAGCCTGTGCTCCACGGCGAGGGGGTAGCTCGCCAATGCCATGCCCACCGCCGCGATGCTGCACACGGTGCCGGGTATGGTGCTGTCCGCGACCAGGCCGGTGTGCGGATCGACCTCGTCGAGCAGGTAGCGCAGCGCGTGTGCTTGCAGCGCGTCAAGCAGGGCTTCATCAAGATTGTGGATTGCAGGCATCATCGACTGGAAGGGTTCAGCTACGCATCAAGAGATTTGCACTTTGCAATGTTCTTTCGATCCAGCCTTCGCGCTGATACTCGCTGAGCATCGAATCCACCACACGCCCGGAGCCGGCAAGAAACTTGTCGTCCGGCCGTGTCGCGGCATCCCACTGGCGCTGGGTGGCTTCGAACAAGGCACCCAGGCCGTTGGATAGCGTCTCGTCCGGGCCGAATACGCGGACGTTGCGTTGCTCCTGATCAAGTCGACGGTGCGAGCGCAGCGTTACTGTCAGCACCCCACCGCCGCCCCAGTGCCGCGATGGCCAACGCGTCTTTGGCGTGCCAAAGACAAGACCACCAAGCACCTCGTACTTGAGTTCGCCCCCCTTCAGCCAGAGGAAGAACTCCATCTGTCCGGCGTTGATATACGGGATCAGCGGATTGTCCCAGCGCTCGTCGCTCAGCATGATCAAATCCTCACCCGGCGCAGGCGCAGCGCATTCAAGACCACCGACAGCGAGGAGGCGCTCATCGCGAAGGCGGCGAAGATCGGCCCGATCAGAATGCCGAAGAATGGATAGAGAATCCCCGCGGCAACGGGTATGCCAATTCCGTTATAGACCAGCGCAAAGAACAGGTTCTGCTTGATGTTGCGCATGGTGGCCAACGAGAGCTTGCGTGCGCGCACGATGCCGTCGAGGTTGCCCTTGACCAGCGTGAAGCCCGCGCTTTCGATCGCCACGTCCGCGCCAGTACCCATGGCGATACCGACATCGGATTGAGCCAGCGCGGGGGCATCGTTAACCCCGTCGCCCGCCATCGCCACCTTGCGGCCTTCGGCCTGCAGTTCCTTGATGATGCGAGCCTTGTCCTCGGGCAGCACGTCGGCACGGATTTCATCGATGCCCAGGCGCCTAGCCACCGCCTTCGCCGTGCGCTCGTTGTCACCGGTGGCCATGATGATGCGGAAGCCGAGTTTGTGCAGCGCCTTGAGCGCATCGGGCGTGGTTGACTTCACCGGGTCGGCGACGCTGACCAGGCCGACGATGGCGCCGTCGAGCACCACGAACATCACCGTCTCGCCCTCGTCCCGTCGGGCATTGGCGGTCTTCGCCAGTTGACCACCATCGAGCCCCAGTTCGGCCATCAGCCGGGCATTGCCGAGCGCTACCGGATGGCCGTCGACCACACCCTTCACGCCCATGCCGGTCACAGCCTCGAAATCATCAGCGTTGCCCAGCTTGACGTCGCGCTCCTGGGCACCTGCGACGATGGCCTCGGCCAGCGGGTGTTCAGACCCTTTTTCCAGCGTCGCGGCCAGCCGGAGCACCTCGGTCTCTTCGTGTCCGGATTCGGGTAGGACTGCCACAAGTTTCGGCTTGCCTTCGGTCAGAGTGCCGGTCTTGTCGACGATCAGCGTATCGACCTTGGCGAAACGCTCCAGCGCCTCGGCGTTCTTGATCAGCACCCCCAATTGTGCGCCCCGCCCAGTAGCCGTCATGATCGACATCGGCGTGGCGAGTCCCAGCGCACAGGGACAGGCAATGATCAGCACCGCTACCGCTGAGACCAGCGCATAAGCCAACGCTGGTACTGGCCCCCAGATCGCCCAGGAAACGAAGGACAAGATTGCGACGCCAATGACCGCTGGCACGAACGTGCCCGCCACCTTGTCGGCGAATTTCTGTATCGGTGCCCGCGAGCGCTGGGCATTCGCCACCATCTCGACGATCTGGCTGAGCATGGTATCGGCACCAACCCGGGTGGCTTCCATGATCAAACTGCCGGTACCGTTGATGGTGGCACCGGTGACTTTGTCGTCCTTGACTTTTTCCACTGGCACTGGCTCGCCGGAGATCATTGACTCGTCGATGGACGATCGGCCTTCGACCACCACGCCGTCCACCGGCACCTTGTCGCCGGGGCGCACCCGCAGATGGTCGCCAACCTGCACATCTTCCAGCGGAACCTCCTCCTCGCTGCCGTCGGGGCGGATCACCCGGGCGGTCTTGGCAGCCATGTCCAACAGGGCGCGGATCGCCTTGCCGGTACCTTCCCGCGCGCGCAGTTCCATGACCTGGCCCAGCAGCACCAAGGTGACGATGACCGCAGCAGCCTCGAAATAGACCCCGACAGTGCCGTCCCCTCGGCGAAAGCCCTCGGGGAAGATGCTTGGCACCAGCACCGCAACGATCGAGAACAGATAGGCTGCGCCGATCCCCATGCTGATCAGGCTGAACATGTTGAGGCTCATGGTGCGAAACGAATTCCAGCCGCGCACAAAAAAGGGCCAGCCCGACCACAGGATCACCGGCGTGCTGAGCACTAGCTCCAGCCACATTGCGCCCCGCTCATCGAAGAGGTCGCGAATCGCCGTGATCCCCAGATAAGGGGTCATCGTCAACACCAGGACCGGGATCGTGAGGGCGGCCGCGACCCAGAAGCGGCGGGTAAAATCCACCAGTTCGGGATTCGGCCCCTCGTCACCGACCGCCGTCGATTCCAGTTCCAATCCCATGCCGCACAGCGGGCAGGCACCGGGGGTGGTCTGCCGCACTTCGGGGTGCATCGGGCAGGTGTAGACGGCGCCGACATACCCGGTCGGCACTTTGTCGTACTTGCCGCCACGAACCGGCGCGGCGGTTTCATGGCCGACGTGACGGGCGTGCCCATGGTCATGACACTTGTCATGGCTGGAATGCGCCTGCGGATCGCCTTTTTCTGCGGGCACAAGATGCATGCCACACTTCGGACAGTCACCCGGTTGATCGGAGACTACCTCCGGGTGCATCGGGCAAGTGTATTGGGCGGCGCTATGCTTGCTGCGCAAAGAGTGTTCGGGCCGATTTATGGGTTGCTGCTGAGTCATGGAATTGTCTCCGTTACTGTTGGTGAGCCGGTGGTACTCAGGGCCGTAGTTTTTTGTAACCAACCCGCCCAGCCATATTTGGGCGAACGCAATGAGTCAGCCATGGGCATGCTCCGCTTGGGCTGGATGCAACGCGTCCGAGGATCGGGGATACAACTGAGGCGCCGCCTCGAAAAGCTCACGACATTCACGCGAACAGAGGTAGTAGACCGTACCGTCGTGCACGGCCGATTTGGCGCCGTCGGTTCGAACTGTCTTGCCGCAGACCGGGTCGATGTCCGTTGGCGGCGGCGTCCAGCGCAACGTGTCGTTCGACGGCCCGGGCTTGTCGTGCTCGCCAGCATGCCCCCGTGACCGTGCCCCATCATGTGCGCGCCGCAACCAAAGCGCATCAGCAGGAAAAGCAGACCACCCCAAAGAATGAAATAAAGCAACGTTTCCATGGCGACATCTCCTCATCAGTTGATCGACACAGGGCTGTCGCCAGCGCCATCTGCTGCCACAGCAACAACAACGCCACCAGCCAGAACAGGCTGGAGCGTTTCGTGGGACGCAAGCGGAAGCTCAGTGACATTTATTCACTCTATATCGCCCTTGGCATTCATCTTGATCAGGATCAATTACCCGACGTTCTCGAACCAGGACAAATGCATTGTCCATCGACTAGGTCACATCGACGGATTGGCCGGAAACGGCCGCAGAACAAAGGACTGATGGCTCGTATCCAGCGCCGCGCAGGTGGCAATTACTTGTACAGCCTCATCCAGTCCCCGTCCGTCAGAACCATACCCGCACACCCATCAGGATCTGCCGATCGGATACCGGCCGCCCTGTCGCGCGGGCCATGCCCGCCGTCGCGCCGAACTTGTGTACCCAGGAGTAGCCGAGATACGGCGCAAACTTGCGGCTGAACTCGTAGCGCAAACGGAAGCTCAACGAGGCGTCGGAGACACCGGCTCCGATATCGCGGCGTGGATCGGCACGACCGTAGGCGTTCAGATCCACTTCGGGGGTGAGAATCAGCTTCTGCGTGAACAGCCAATCCTGCGAGGTCTTGAGCCGGAACGCCGTGCGCCCCGACGGCCCTGCATAGGCGGTTGCCTCGAACTCGAACTCGTAGGGGGCGATGCCCTGGAAGCCAAACGCCGCCCAGTTTCGGGTGGGTCCGGTGCCCAGGTCGTGGCGCACGCCGGCCATCAGGTTCCAGAACGGACTGACGGCATGCCCCCAAAGCGCTTCGACATCACCCTCTTCGATACGCCCTTGGCTGCGGCTGCCCTCGCTGCGGATCCACAGTTTGTCGAGATTGTGCCCGACCCAGAATCGACCGTCCCATTGCTGGGCGTTCGCGCCGTCGCTGCTGTGTGCGCTCTCGAGGTTGTCGATCTGCAGCTTGGCCAGCAACGGATCGTCATGCATGCGCAAGCTGACGCCGTAGGCGTCATAACCCTTCGGCGCTGCACCGTCACTGGTCGGCAGGCTACCGATCGGAGGTGCCATGGACATGGCTTCGCCGTGGTTCATGTCCATCGGCATCGCCATGCCAGCCATGCCGGGCATGTTCTGCATGGCGCCCATGTCGGCGGACTTTTTCGCGGGCTGCTCGGACATGCCCATCATCGTGCCATGCGACATGGACTTGCGGCCGTTTTTCGGCGGCATGGTTTTGGCGGCGGTAGTTTGAGTCTTGCCGTGCATGCCGTGCATGTCTGCGCCGTGCTTCATCGTCATCGACTGGCTGGCCGCCGTCGTGCTCGAAGGGGCCGCCGGTGCATCGGTTTGCGCCATGACCCATGGCGAGGCGCCCAGCAAAGCCAGCCCAAGGGCGGCGGGAAGCATGGAGCGGCGAAAGGTGATCGGGTTCAGAGTCATCGTCGTGGTCCTCATGCCACCACCACCGCGCGGAACATGCCGCCATCCATGTGATAAAGCATGTGGCAGTGGTAGGCCCATCGACCCCGGGCGTCGGCATTAACCAGGTAACTGATGCGCTGGGCCGGACGTACGTTGACCGTGTGCTTGCGCACCTGGAACTGCGCCTGGGCGGTTTCCACTTCGCTCCACATCCCGTGCAGATGGATCGGGTGGTTCATCATGGTGTCGTTGATCAGCACGATGCGCAGCCGCTCGCCATAGTGGAACAGGATCGGTTTGGCCTCGGAATACGGCACGCCGTTGAATGACCACAGATAGCGCTCCATGTTGCCGGTGAGGTGCAACTCGATCTCGCGGGTCGGTTCGCGCGGATCGAGCGGTCCGCCGATCGTATGCAGGTCGGCGTAGCTCAGTACCCGCCTGCCGTTGTGCCGCAAGCCTGCGCCCGGATCGTCGAGCGCGGTGGACGCGACGGCGATGCATTTGGTGTTCGACGCCCCGTATTCGGTCGCATAGTGATGATGGATCGGCACCGTCTGGCTGCCACCCATACCACCCATGTCCATACCCGGCATGGCTTGCATGCCACCCGCCGCCATGCCGGCCATCTTCGACATGTCCATGCCCATGTCGGCCATGCTCAGGCTGGGGACCGGGTCCAGCGCCGGAATTTCGCCACGCATGCCTTCGCGTGGTGCCAACGTGCCGGCCGCGTAGCCACTGCGATCGATGGCCTGGGCGAAGATGGTGTAGGCACGGTCATCGTTGGGGCTGACGATCACATCCAGAGTCTCGGCCACGGCAAGACGGAACTCGTCGATCGACACCGGCTCCACATCCTGTCCGTCGGCGGCGACCACGGTCATCTTCAGGCCGGGAATCCGTACGTCGAAGTACGTCATTGAGGAAGCGTTGACGAAGCGCAGGCGTATCTTTTCGCCACGCTTGAACAAGCCGATCCAGTTGCCTTCGGGTGTCACGCCGTTGGTCAGGTAGGTGTAGGTATATCCGGTCACGTCGGACAAGTCGCGCGGACTCATGCGCATCCGGTTCCACACCATCCGTTCCTTCCAGGCCTTGGCAAAGCCTTCCATGCCTGCCGCCTTGAAAATCTCCGGCGTGGTCGGCTCGGTAAGGCTGTAGTAGCTGCCCATTTTTTTGAGGTTGGCAAAGACCTGCTCGGGATCGGTATCGGTCCAGTCGGCCAGCACCACCACGTGTTCGCGATCACTGGGGAAGCGCTCGGCTTCGCGGGGTTCGATCACGATCGCACCGTACAGGCCGGTCTGCTCCTGGAAGCGGGTGTGGCTGTGGTACCAGTAGGTTCCGGCCTGCTGCACCTTGAAGCGGTACTGGAACGTTTCACCCGGCGCGATACCCGGGTAGCTTAGCCCCGGCACACCATCCATGTCCGCGGGCAGGATCATGCCGTGCCAGTGGATCGAGGTGGAAACATTCATCCGGTTGGTGACGTTGAGGGTCACTGTGTCGCCCTCGCGCCAGTACAGCGTCGGTGCCGGCACCTGGCCGTTGATGATGGTGCCGATCGCGGGTTTTCCGGTGAAATTGACCGGGGTTTCGGCGATCTCTAGATCAAAGGTCGTTCCCCGCAGGACCGACGGCGAACGCCGCAGCCCCGTGCTTTTGGCCCGGATGCCCTGGGCGATGCTCGCCGCCGGAACCAGTCCGGCCAGCACACCGCCCAACGCCAGGCCGCGCACGAAACGGCGCCGCGAAGGGTCGGGCCCGTGGGGGGGATCACCCGGAAACTGTATACGTGACATATCAAACTCCAGAGTCAAAGAAAAAAGTTTTTGTGGGACGGACAGACGGTTCGCAAAGCGGCGCGCGCTGGCACCAGCGTGCTTGAGGCGACGCGATCAGGCGCTTCATGAGAAACCTCCGAAAAGGACGGCGACGCCGATGCCCAACGCAAACAGCACTATCGACAGCACGGTCATCCCGGTCAGCATGGTGTGGGATACGTTTTCGGCCCCGCCATGTGCCATGCCATGGGGCTCGCCGTTCGACTCGACCGGCGCATGCTCCGAGGCATGGCTTGCGCCGTACTTCGCGTGCCCGGCGTCACGCGCTTGCGTGTTGTCCGGTTCCGCCATACGCACAGTCATCATGCCGTGCTTCAAATGCCGGGAAACCAGCCACCAGTTCATCGGATAGGCGGCCACGAATCCCACCAGCAGCGCCATCGACATGACGAACCAGAACGCCGGCCCGGCGGGGTCGTGTGCACCCGGCACGTGCTTCATCGCCAGCATCATGGTCGGCACCATGCCTGCCATCAGCACGTTCATGGACAGCAGCTCGGCAAAGAAGGTGTTGCGCAAGGCAGCTGTGTACGAGCCGCCGGCATCACCACGCATGAACAACGCCTGGAAAATCGTCCAGCCAAAACCAAAGCCGAGCGCGTATTCCAGCGCAATATCCAGCACTCCGGTCAGTTGCATGATGCTGGCGATGACCGCACCGGCCAGAATGCCCACGCCATCGCCCGCGACACAATGCATGGTCGAGCCGAGCACCTGTCGCCAGCGTACCGCGACATAGCGCTCATGCAGCCCCGGCAAGGGTTCACGGCAGCCCAGCACGTAGAGAAAGGCACCTAATGGCCCGGTGTACGCGGTAAGCAGGACAAACCCCCACTTCAACACCGGCGACTCCGGTGTGGAGCGGATATCGATCGCCACGTACAGCACGGACAAACCGGTCAGCAGGAACCAAAGCAGCATTACGCCTTCCAGCATGATCGTTTCTCCCATGTGTCGTGAGTGGTGGCCGGCGGCAACAGAGACATTAGTTCTCTCCTTTCAGGCACGCGCTGTTAGGCTTGTGGAGCATGCGTGCCAAACACGCGAGTGGAGCCATCGCGGGCAATCAGCAGCACCTCGTAGCGCACCGGAGTGCCCATCTCCATACCGGGCGAACCCATCGGCATGCCGGGGGTGGCCAGACCACGGGCGTCGGGATGTTCGGTCAGCAAACGCTGGATATCCTCCACCGGCACATGGCCTTCGATCACGTAGCCGCCGATCAGCGCGGTATGACATGAGGCCGCGTCAGCCGGCACGCCCAGCCGTGCCTTGACCGCCGCCATCGGCTGGTCTTCGTGCGTGACAACGGTGTAGCCGTTGCTCTGCAGGTAGTGAATCCACGCGCCGCAACAACCACAGCTCGGATCGCGAAAGACCTCGGCGCTGCTGGCCATGGCCAGTGCCGGCACCATCAGCGCAGCCAGTACCAGGCCGGTAATGACGCGGAATAGTCCACGCTTCATGATCCTTTCTCCGTCAACGGCGTCGACTGCCAGTGAATCGCCACGATCTTCCAGCTGTTTCCGGACTTTTTCAGATCAAGCATTTCGCGGCTACGCAGGCTGACCGGCTTGCCCTTGATGGTCGTGCGGAGCTCGCTTTCGCTGCCCACCATGGCGGTGTCGCCCATCGACATTGAACCCAGTGAGACGGGCGTGATCTTGGCGTCCTTGAGGAACGCGAGGTCTTCGCCCAGGTGACCGTTCGCATAGGCGTCGCGCGTCTGCACCACGTTGTCTTCGCTGATCGTCACGTCGGGCGCCAGCAGCGCCAGCACGGCGTTACGGTCACCTTTCTCCAAGGCCGCGTGCAACTGGTTCGAAACCGCTTCGGCCTGTGGTACTGCCTTCGGCTTCAGACCTTCCAGCGAGATCGGCGCATTGAATCCCATCGTTGCCTCGGAGTGGCTGTGCCCCGTATGCGCAGGCGTCGCCATGGCGGGCATGGCCGCCATATCAGCTGCTGGTGGGGTCCGGGACCCAGCCGCATCGCCATGGCTGTGGGCGTGCTCGGCGGCCTCTCCGGTGGCCATGCTCATCGGCATCTTCATGTCCTCATCCGGCGGCGCCCTGGCGACGATGTCCTGGTACTCGGCGGGCGTCATGCCGGGCAGTTTTTCCACGAAGGCGACCATGCTCCAGATCGTGGCATCGTCGTGGCTGAAGCCCCATGCCGGCATCGCGCTCATCTTGAGGCCATGCTTGATCACCCAGAACGCAGCCTTCGGGTCAATCCGCGTTTGTGACAGGTTGGGTGGCTGTGGGTACAGGCCCGGACGGATTTCCGAATCGGTCATGCCGGGTCTCAGATGGCAGTCGGTGCACATCGCGGCGTACTGGCCGGCCCCTTTCAGAATCAGCGGCGGATCGTTCAGATCCGGTACCTTCAAATCCTCCGAGCGGACACGAATGGAACGCTCGCGTAGCGTCTGCAAGATCGCGAATACCGGCTTGGTGTGGTGATCATCGGCGCCGATGTTGTAGATGCCGGAATACACGAACGCGCCCGCCCCCAAGGCAAGTACGCCAAGGACGACTGCAACCGTGATGCTGTGATGCTTGATGTGCTTCTTCATGTGTTGCTCCCCTTAAAACAGATGCGGGCGCCGGCCACCATTGGCCGGTCGAGGATGGAGTGATCGCCTGTGGTGCTGATATGCCGGCTGGGTCGTTGTTGCCGGAGAGAACTGGACGCCAGTTCCGGTCGGGGGACAATCGGGGCAAAAGGCATGCCGTCGAATCCCTGAAAGCGCCCTCGTCGCCAGTGGTAGTCCGCGCGAAACCGCATAGCGCGAGCCATTTGCCGACGGCGGAAAAGCAAGTTCATGGAATCTCTCCGGGGCAGACGGTATGGAGCATGCCAATACCAATCACAGCCGATTGCCCCGATGATCGACATACGACGATCGCAAGCAAAGCTCATCAAAAACGAGGAAGAGTCAGACCGCCGGTGGTCGCAACGGAGGGGCGGTATTCATCGAAGGCGCACTGCTGGGCAGCGGCGTGGCATAACTGGTAGCCATCGCGGCCGAAGCCAGAACGACAGCCGTTGCGGGTGGCAACGTGGTACTGCACATCGCAGCGCAATGGCAGGCCTGAGTTGCCGTACCGCCGCAACAACCCGTGTGGTCATCGCAACAGGATCCAGACCCGTTGACGGCCATGTGGGAAGGACGATGTTCACTGGCCGCCACGACCGTTGAGTGCATGACATGGGAATGAGGACTTCCCGTCATGCCCATCGGTGCAGCGGCCAATGAGTTGATGACCAGCAACAGCCACGCGAGCATGCTCATCGCCCGAAGGCGACGTGAACGAGCGAGCGGCCGTAGCGAGAAGGTCATTAGCTGAGCTTACCCGTGTGAACTGACACCCTCAACTCTGGAGGCGGGTTCAGATGATTCACGGCTTGCTGAAGCCCATGTGCAACGTGATCTTGTCACCTGCTTTCAGGTGGGCCATGGCGGATGGCGGGAAATGCACCTTCAAGGTCATGCCATCGCTCGTCACGTCGACGATGCCGGTCTTCGCATCCGCCTCCGTCACGGTCGCTGGCATCATGTGCATGCCCATCATATTGCCGTGCATACCCTTCATTGCCGAGTGCATGGCGCCCATTTTGCCCATCTTGTCCATGCCGTTTGTCGGTGTATTGTCCTGCGCCACGGCGACACCACTGAGGGCCAAAGCGAGCGCCAGAGAACCCAGCGTCGAATATAGTGATTTGCGTGAAATAGTCATATGTCTTCCCCTACGATGAGTTGCCAGACGCAACAGCGAGAAGGTGCGCCCCCACGTGTGTAGGCAAGTTGAAATTCAGGTCGATAGCCCACTTTACTGCTGACGATTTGGATGCACTTGGGCACGGTGCCATTACACCTTCAAGTAGTCCTCACAGGCCACGACGAGTTCGCGCACCTTGGGTTCTGCGGCATCGTTACGTCCCAAAAAATGGCACGTAAGGCCGAAATCTGATTACTATTGGGGATCAACTCCGACGGACTTTGCCACATCCACTCGACCACGACCGGGAGAAGTTTGGCGGCAGAAAGGGTAGTTACTTCATGCCTTGTCGGGGCACGGGCTATTCAAGTCGTGGCCTTCTCGGGCGGCCTTGAACGCACTGTTCGGCATACCAAAGCGATTATGCGGGTCAGTCATGGGGCGTCTCCTTGAAGTGCCGTTGCCTCGTTGCGCGTTTTGGTGGTGCTGGCATGGCGTGCATCCTCTTCTGCGTGAATGTAGATCGACGTGGTGCCAATGGAACTGTGGCGCAGGTTCTGCTGGATGTGGTGGATCGGTGTGCCATCCTCAGCTTGGTGCGTGGCGGCCGTATGCCGCAGCCAATGCGTTGATGCCCGCCGCACACGCGTGGCTTTGGCACCATCCTCCTTTTGCAGCGTATCGGCCACGCGTCGGAAAGCGTCCTTGACGATCTGGTAGATCGCGGTAGGCGTCAACGGGAAAAGCCTTCCGGCGATGCCCAGAATGGCCGGTGTCTTGCCATCCGACGAAGGCACCTCTGGCAGTCCATAAAAACGTCGGTAGCGTGCGAAATCCGTCATGAGACCATCACTCAAAGGGATCGTGCCCTCGACGCCGCCTTTTCCCACGGTGTGCAGCCACCATCGCCCGCGAATATGCTGGAAATCACCTTCGCAGGCGGCTGCCGCTTCGGCGGCCCGCAGCGCGGTTTCATAGAGGAAGCGAAACACCCACCGAACGCGTTCGTAGCGCTGCCGTTCCCGCGCAGTTTCCTGTGGCCAGCCGTCGACGATGCGTAGTACATCCTCCCAGAGGGCACGATCCAGGTAGCGTTCAATCGTGCGTCGGGTGCCTCGGCGTGCCCGTCGTCGCTGCAGCCCAAACGGACTGCCCGCGAGATAACCGGCGCGCACGAGGTAATTGAACAGCCCCGCCAGGATGCCCAAAGCCTGTCGGCGGCTGCGCTCGGCCAACGGACCGACGAACAGCCGTCGATGTTCGCCACGCCTGGCCAATGCTTCATCGCACGAGGTAGCAGGTGGCTGGGCGAGGAACGCCTCATAGGCGATCACATCCTCCCGCGTGAGGCTGGATACCGGCTTGCCACGTACCTTCGTCGCCCAGAGCAACAGTCGCGTGGCCTCCTTGCGATAGCTGCGGAAGGTATGCGGCGAATCGTGATATTCCGCCAGCCAGAGGCCGATCGCCGCCACGTCGTCGTCTGCTGCTATCTGCCGCGCCACGCTGGCCGACGCACGGTTGGTGCCGGCGCGTCCTGACAAGGCGGGTGCTAGGGCATGGGGGAGCGCCATAAGGCCCAACAGAGACTCAGTCATGCTTTCCAATGTCCGGCACCACGGGAAAAGCAGCGTACTGCCAAAAGACTTTCGATTATAGAAGTTATCGTAAATTTCTTCCACTTATCGTTATGTGTATAACGTAATACTGTGATATACGTTTGGCGGTCAAGGCAAAATCCACCCTTCGAGCGACTGGAGCCGTCATGAGCCGCGTCAGCGATACCCGTCAACGTACCCGCGAAGCCGCGATAGCCCTCGTAGCCGACGGCAAACGTCCGCACGAACTCACTGTCGACCTGATTTATGCCGCCATCAAGCAGGGCAGTCGAACCACGATCAATGACGAACTGAAGCTATGGAAAGACGAGCGGGCCAAGGCTGATGCACTTGGCGCCGAGCTGCCACCGGCGATTGCTGACGCGATGCGTTCACTGTGGGTGGCAGCGGTGGAGCAAGGTGAGCAGATCTTCGGCGAACACCGCCACGCGCTGGAATCCGACTTGGCGACGCTGCAGCGTGCGCACGATGACGTCGTCGTTGAACGGGATGCGGCGTTGACTGCAGCTGATCAGTTCCAAAACGAGATAAGCCATCTTCACGAGCAAGGCGCCGAATTGGAGCAGCGGCTTGCTCGTGAAACCGAAGGCAAGCGCGATGCGCTCGGTCAGATCCACGCTTTGCAGCAAGAAGTGGCCACTGTCCGCGCCGACATGGCTCATCAGTTGGAGGCTGCGCAGCACACCCAGGAACGATTGACTACCGAATTTCAGGCCACCATCGCGACCCGCGATGCCGCCTTTCAAGCGGAGCGGGATAAAGCCAACGAGCGCGTCGAGGCCGCTCAAGCCCGCATGCTGCAGGAAACCGATGCAGCGCGCGAAGGGTTGCGGCAAGCCGAGCAGCAAACGGCCAAGCTACGGCAACGAGGTGAAGAGCAGCAAACCCGACTCACCGAGTTGCGCCTGGAGGAAGCCCGCCATCGTCGCGAACTCGCCGATGCCGAAACACGGCTCGCCGAGCTGATCAGCGTCACTACTGATCGCGACCAACTTGCCCTTGAACTGGCGACGGTGCGAGGCCAAGTCACCGGGATGGCAGCGGCGATTCAATCCATGGAAGCCCGCGCCGTAGCGGCAGAGACACGCCTAGCGAATACACGGAAACGTCGGCGGGCCGAATGAATCGGCGAGTTTCGGCCACGGCTCTTCTGGCAATACCTTTCTGAGTCTCGGGCAATGAGACTTTCGTGCGGGATGCTACGTGAGCTTCACTACCTAAGGAGTTGCCCATGCTACGAATGGATCGCAGAACCTTGCCCGCCTTGCCACGCCCAGTGTTCGAGATTCATGCAGAACACACGGCAGAGGGAGAAATTCGCGTCACGGTGATGGCCGGACAAGACGAAGACTCGCGAATCGAGGAGTTTCCGCTGACGGAGCAACTGTTGCTGGACCGACGTCTTTCGCAGTGGTTTCGCGGGCTACCCTATTTTGAGCCTGGACACCTTGATTGGGCACGTGTGTCTGACCAGGCGGTCATCTTCATCGGTCAATGGACGAACCGTGAAAGGTTCGATACTTCCCCCAGCGAAGGAGATGGCCATGAGTGAAATCCTTCAGAAGGCCATGGAGAAACTGAGCATGGTGAGCAACGTATCCACCGGGCTTGCGCACCCAATGGATGAAGCACGTGCCAAAGAACTCTTCATCGCGCTGAAAGACCATGGCGTTCCACTTTCCCAGGACGATGTCCGTCTGCATGCGGAAGTCTGTGGCTGGCCGGCTCGTCACGCGCAAACGCTCGGCGAACTTGCCGAACGCATCGGCGGAGGCGCCGCGGTTCGTATCGCCTTTCCGCGCGAATGGGGTGAGGACATCGTGGGTGAATTGCTTTCGGCTTCCTCGTAACGATGGATTGTCGGAGGGTTGGGTTGGAACCGGAGGCAGCATGAAACACGCGGATTTCCATATTGGCTTGGAATTTGTGGGTAGCGCCGGCTTTCGGTGGCGCTGCACGGATGTCGGCACAAGAACCATCCTGGCCATCCATCTGGATCGCGGCAACCCGCACTGGTACCAGGGACCGCCATACATTGCCAAGGAAGTCGTGTTCGATGAACACGAGATCGAGAGTTGCCATCTCACCCAAGACGCCGCGCTCGTGGCGACTATTCACGAACACAACAGCTCGGGACATCCCGGCTACCCTGCGGAAGTCGTCAGGCAGATGCTGGAAGCGAGGCATGCGCACCGTTACCCCAACCACGGGGTGTTGCGCTTCGATCGGCGTCGGCAGTCAGACGGCGAAATCCTCCATCCATATGCAGGTCGGAAGGATGGTGAGGACTGGATGGTTGAGCTGTATCTGCCGTTCCAGGGTACCTACGACGTCATGCCGGAGCGGGATTTCATCACATTACCGCGGGCCTCGGCCAAAGACGTGCGAGTGCGAGCCGATCAACGGCGCGACGCCTAAACCAAATTGAGCGACTGTCGTCGATTTTGGAGTCTACTTGCTTGAAAAGCACCACGCCGCCGAACATCACCCGGCATATCCGGCAGCTCATCGCAAAAGTGGTCCCGGGCGGAAAGGCTGACTATCTGACAATCCACCCCGAAGCCGACGCGGTGGTCAACGAATGCTTCCCTAATGTGGCGGCCAAGATCGCGCGCGCCGGTGGACGTATGCTGTGCGGGTGGCAGATTTGGGAATGGCCGCATGTCATGGTCGAGGCGGAGTTTCATGCCGTGTGGGTTTCGCCCGAAGGTCAGCAGGTCGACATCACGCCCAAGCCGCACGGAGAGGCTACGATCTTGTTTGTGCCCGATGCACGGCGCACGTACAGCGGTGTGGTCATAGATAACGTAAGGTTGCCGGTGCGTGACGACTTGCTCGTTCGTCATTTCATCAAGGCGTCCGAGGCCATTGTCCAAGTGATGAATCGTGGCGAGCGCGCCGCTCAGTACGGGCATATCAGCGTCCCAGCACATGAGATCGAGCCGCTGATGATGGCGCAGGGCTTTCTCGGGCAGTCCATTTCATCTGGCCTGCGCGACCACGATCCGTGCCTGTGCGGAAGGGGTAGCAAATACAAGCGGTGCCATGGACCGGGCTTTGAAGCACTCTTCAGCAAGTAGGTTGGGCGTGAATAATTTTCTCTATACCATAGTCAATACAGCTACTTAGCCGTGTTCCTGCGAAAATTTCCATAATCCCGGCCACACCTCTACCTGGCGGCACTGAGCAACCACTCCAAGCATCGTTCCATCATCGATGTGTCCTATTTGGCGAGCTTCGAATCCGAAGCGATCGAACACGGCTTGCGATTCAAACCTTTCACTTACGACAGCAAGAGCTATCCAACCAAGTGGGTTCTTCCGACTCTAACTAACGAATATCAGCGTCAGGAAGGTTTAATCTTGGCCATCGGCAACGCGGTGAACAATTCTCTCCGGAGTCGGTCCTGAACCCTTGCAGCCAGCGGTGGAGTAGAGCTGTCCAACTGCGTGTGGTTGGGTCGGAAGCGGCTCTTCCAAACAGCAACCTTAGGCACATGACGAGGCCAGGCGGGTTGCACTCGGTCAGCACCAGCAGGGTGTTCGGCTCTTGCAGGATTTGATGTTCAGGCTGACCAGAATACTCAGTCACCACGTGGTGGCCATTGAACCAGGGATGGATCGCCTGGACTCGGCGAACGTTGATGATGGCCGAGCGGTGGACGCGCGCGAAATGTCGCGGATCGAGACAGCAGGGCGAGCGACCACTGCGGTGAGTGCCGTTCTCGCACTGCCATACACAGGCTGATCGCTCAGCGCTAGCGGCTCCGCTTGGCGCTATTAATGGAGTCGGCGATCAGGCCCTGCAGGTACTGAATGCCCTCCTCTTCGGGGAAGAAGGCAACCACGTCAGCCACGGTCAGCTGGTACCGGTCGCACAGTGCGAGAAATTCGACCTTTGCCTGGGCGAGACGGTCTGCGCCGTCATCGGCACCTACCCTACTCTGCTCAGCCTGGCGATCGATGGCCGCGAGGTCGTTTTGAAACTGGCGGAAATCGTACTTGGACACGGCATGCACACGAGTGGTGGAGCCGACATTTTCTCACCCAGGTA
Source organism: Oleiagrimonas sp. C23AA (assembly GCF_011759385.1). GTDB lineage: Bacteria > Pseudomonadota > Gammaproteobacteria > Xanthomonadales > Rhodanobacteraceae > Oleiagrimonas. The sequence goes on from NZ_JAARLY010000005.1 coordinate 168,366, forward strand.
CTTGATTGGCTACGGCCCCGCACCACGCTGATGGCTCGGCCGTGGACTTGATAAGCGGCGTCCACGGCGTCACTGCGCGTCGCCTTGAAAGCCCGAACGAGCGAGCACCCTACCCTGATAGCGTGCCCTGGTCGCTGATATGCGCACTCCACTCCTACAGTAATAAAGTAAGGCAATCGTCCGCTATGATCTCCGCCCCATGCCATAAAGTGCGCCCAGAGCGCCTAGCTTCAGTCTGCTAGTGCTAACGGGGAACGGCGCCCTCGCTTCGCAAGTAGCGCTTGATGGCTTTGCTGGACGCTTGGTTGAGTGGGGACCGCCATACGTGGTTGTTTGCGAACACGCCAAGGTTCACGTCCGCACCCCGCGTTACAAGAAATCTGACCAGGGCCAGATCGCCACCACGTGCCGCATTGATGAGCGGCGTCTCGTCATCTTCGACGATGGCGTTGACGTTGGCGCCATGAGCGACAAGCCGTTTGACCACATCCAGGTGCCCGTGCGCTGACGCCGCAATCAATGGATTTCCGTCGCCCTTCGACCGCGCGTTGACGTTAGCACCGGCGTCGATGAGTTCTCCCACTTCTATGGTGTCACCCAGCCTAGCGGCGACGATAAGCGCACTGCCCTCACCTGGTGAAACCTTGTTTACATCGGCTCCAAGGCCAATCAGCTCCCGGACCATGTCTGCATCACCTCGCTTTGCGGCAACGATTAGCGCGGTGCCATCTCCCGTCTGGCGAGCATTGACGTCTGCGCCATGGAGAATGAGGGCTCGCACCAAACGGGGCCGATTTTCGGCAACCGCAGCGATCAGCGATGGGCCATGGCGATGGGTGCTTAACCAGCTGGCCGTGGGACCCACGTAACCCAACCGTGGCGTGGCCAATAACGTGCAAGAGATACTCACGAACATCATGCCCAATGAAACAAGCACGATGAGCTTTCCGCTGTCGATGGACTTGCTGATACCCACATCAAGAAGTGCGTCCACCCGACGACTCAGCGCCGACCGCGTTGCGAAGATGCCGGCAGCAAATACGTCGGGATGTGCTTTGCGAAAAAGTGCGCTGCGCGTAGTTTCCAGAAGCGCGTTCGCGTAGCTGATCGGCGTGCCCGACTGCTTGATCGCCTGCTCGTCGCAGGCCATCTCGCGTGTCATGTCCAACCGGGTGCCGATCAGGTGCAATAGTGGATTCCACCAATACGCGGCAAGGCCGATCGCCTGTAACCATGCGATCCACAGATCACCACGCCGAACATGCGCGATTTCGTGATCGATGACATGTCTCAAGGTGGCCGATGATGCGTCGCCGATCAGGGCTTGCGGCAAAATGATGCAAGGCCGTATCGCACCGACAACCATCGGGCTGGAGATGTCGCCCGAGGTTCGCACGCGCATGCCGCGCAGAAGTTCATGAGGGACAAGGTCGTTGAGTGGCGAGCTTGTGCGGCAAAGCCTGCGAGCGGTCCTCCATCGCCACAGTAGCCGGCCTAGCCCACCAACCGTGCCGAGCAACCAGAGAGAGATCAGAACTGGCTCAGCGTGGGTGGCCCACACGTCGAAGGTGGGTAGCGTCAACTCGGTTTTCACCTGGTGCGGTGGCGAGCGTGGCAAGGACTGAGGGGTTGATGGCGCAGGCATGTCCCCGATGCTTATGGACACAAGCTTGCCGGAAGAAGGCACGACGTGAGCGGCTCGCGGGAGCAAGACCGCGAACGGCAAAATCAATGCGAGCAGGAACGCACATAGCCAAATGCGGGATTTCATCCGAGCCGAGAAGCATGAACCAGCCCGTGCCGCGAACTGAGCCACCGCCAGCACGAGCAGGCTTTGCCATAGATGTTGCAAAGCGAGTACCGCTAGCAAATGCGCCCAGAACACGTTCATTGCCTGGGTTTTCTGGCGCTTGCAGCGTCGACTTTTTCTTGCAGCTCATCAAGTTCGGCAAGGTCGAGCCTGTGCTCTTGAAGCAGATGCTGAGCCAAAGCTTGAGGCGATCCGTTGAAGAACTCGCCAATGAGCTTTCGAAGTGCCAGATTGCGTGCCTGCAAGCGGCTAATAAGAGGCCGATAGACAAAGGCCCTGCCCTCGCTGCGATGCGTCACGAAGCCTTTGTCGTCCAGAATCTTCAGCATTGTCTGCACGGTGGTGAACGCCACGGCCTTGCTCTCGGAGAGCACATCGGTCACCTCACGTGCCGTGGCCTCTTCCCTGCTCCAGAGCACTTCCAGAATCTCGCGCTCGCCCTGGGTGGGCTCTGATGATTTGGGTCTGACCATATCTACGACTAAAGAATTAGATGGATCAAGGGTGGTCGTCATTCACATGGCGTGTCAACTCGCCACCGTGTTGACCTGACGCCCTGCGTCCCAGGATAAGCACGCCGCGCCAGATGCGATGTGTATCGCGGCCAGCTCTCCGTACATCACAGCGGAACCCTAACGCCGCTCGGCCACGCGCAGGACCTTGCGCACCGCTGCCATTGGATGCAGCGGATCGGATGTAATGGCGATGTCCGGCTGAAGAAATTCCGGTTTGGTCGCGCCTGACGGTCGAATCAGAATGAAGCGAGGCCACGAAACGATCAGGACGGTATTCGGTAGAAGCTTCGAGTAAACGCCGCCGCTTTGGTTGGCCCGTACTACACCACCTTCGCCAGCAATGGTGGCGTAACCGAAGTGCTGCATCACATTGATGAAAAGAATCGAGGAGGAATAGGTCATCCCCCCTTCCAGCACGTACACCTTGCCGGAAAAATGCAGTGGGTGATGCGCGTCCAGTGTGACCCAGCTGTCGAGCTTCCCCTTGGCGACATCGCCAATCTTGTATCCAGCATCGGTGTGCCCGGGAAGTTCGCGCTTGACGTAGGACGAGGCGAACAAATACTTGCCATGTCCGATGTATGGAAGGATGCCGTTCTTCCAAAAGCCGTCATCACCGCCGCCATTGTCGCGCACATCGATGATCAGTGTCCTGGTACCTGCTTCCTTCATACGTGCAAACGCGCTACGCATGAACGCCAGGTAGCGTTTGCGGTGTGGCCAGTAAAATTGCTTGATGGTGAGGAGCGCCGCTTTGTGTGGCAATAACTGGAAGGCGAAGGTGTGGTTGAACGCTTTGCCAACCAGGTTATCGACCGGCGTCTGCACACTGCCTGGCACCGTGATGGCAAGGCGCTGGCCGTGGTGCTCAAGTACGAAGTGGTAAGACTTAGGCGACCCGTATAGAGACCAGTAGTAAGACCAGAAGCGACGCGACAGCAGGTGCGCGCGAAAGCGCGGCGTATCCCCGTTGACATGCTTCATGGCCGTGGCGATCACATTGGAAGCCGAGACACCGTCAATGGATACGATCCGTGCACCGGCCAGCGGTGTTTCGCCACCGCCCAACATGGCGCGTACGTAGAGCATGCCGTTTGCATGTGCCACCGTCTCGAAGGGAAATAGCACACCACCATCATTGACGTGGTCTAGCCAATGCACATGGCTGCTGTTGGCATGGAAGATACCCAAGTGCCCATCGGCCAGCACCGGGTTGAGTGTCGAGAAAACACGCCAGGCTTCCTCGCGCGTCATCGGATGATCCAGCTTCGAACGGATGGCTGCGATCTTCGCCGCTACCAACGATGGCGGTACGGAGTGGTGCAAATCAGGATCACAACGCATCAGTACTTGCGACACCAGTGTCAGGTCCGCGCGCAACTGTTCTGGCGTCAGCTTTCTATGGGTTGCCTGCACATTGCGGGGAGCGGCGCCTTGCTCCTGTCGTCCACATTGCGTCGCCGGATTGAATGACTTCGTGCTCGCCGCCTGTGATGCACTGAGCGTAGCAAGGAACAGGAACGCGCCAAGCAACGCTTTCAAGCTCAAGATCCTCACCATCGCCGACTCCCTCTCCACGACTATTTAATTAGTTTTCACCTTAGCGATGCGCGATCCGTCTAGTCAACTAATTTTTTAGTCGATAGCACCTGGACTCGAACCACTCGATCGCAAAACGCCTTAGTGCCGTGTCACGGCCATATCCGCCGGTGCGTCATGGCGCTTGCAGGCGACCCAATGCCCTCAATCTCTGCGTAGGTCTTGACAGCTGTGTAAATACATATGCAAACTCTGTACTACTACAAATAGTACAGTACATACAGGGAGCCGGAGATGTCACGAACTGTTCCGTTGATGCTGCGCCTTAGCGCCGCCGACCCGCGACCGATTACCAAGCAAATCATCGATGGGGTGCGGCGACTGATCGCTAGCGGTGAGCTGCATGCTGGCGACCAGCTCCCCAGTGTGCGTGGACTGGCCAAGCAACTGACCGTCAACCCGAACACCATTGCCAAGGCGTATGGCGAACTGGTCTCACAAGGCTGGCTGGATTCACGCCAGGGGCTTGGCCTGTTCGTGGCGGCGCCCCGGCAACGACTGTCCGAGGCCGAGCGCAAGCGTCGATTGCAACTGGCCATCGATGCCTTTGTCGCCGAAGTGGTCGGGCTCGACTACTCGATGCAGGACGTTCTCAAGCGGATCGAAACCGAACTGGCGCCCATGCTCGACGGACGCAAGCGCCGGGCCTGAGCCAAAACACGCAACCATCGAAAGGCATTTGCTATGTCCACACCCGAGTTCAAGGTGGTCGCACAGACGGCTGCCGTGGCGCCACACCCACCCAAATACGTGATTGAGACGAAAGACCTGATGCTGCGCTATCGGCGCAAGGTCGCCCTGAAGGGACTGACGTTGCGTATTCCTCAAGGGCGCATCCACGCGCTTGTGGGGGCCAACGGCGCCGGCAAGTCCTCGCTGTTCCGGATTCTGCTCGGTTTTCAGACACCCAGCAGCGGACATGCGCGGATTCTCGGGCGTGACTGCGGTTCGCTAACCGAGCACGACCGTGCGCGCATCGGCTTCGTCAACGAAGAGCATAACCTGCCGAGCTGGCTCAACGTTCACGAGGTGGTAGCCATGCAACGGCGCCTGTATCCGCAGTGGAACGAGGCGCGCTACCGCAGCATCGTCGATCACTTCAACGTTACGCCAGAACAACGCATCCGTGAGCTGTCACGCGGCGAACGTGCCGGTGTGAATCTGGCGATCGCCATGGCGCAGTCGCCCGAACTGCTCATTCTCGACGAGCCGACGCTCGGGCTGGACGTGGTCGCCAAGCGCGCCTTTCTCGAAGCAGTGCTGATGTCCGTGGAGGACGCGGGCTGCACGGTCATCTACTGCTCGCACCAGATGGAAGAGATCGAACGGCTCGCTGACAACCTGATTGTGCTGGAGCGCGGTGAGCTGATGCACATGTCGTCGCCGGACGAATTCTGCGATCGCGTCACGCTGTGGGTCGCCGAGTTTCCCTTTCTGGCTTCGGGCGCCGAGCATTTGCCTGGCGTACTGCAGGTGGAGCGCATCGATGGGCTGTTCCATTTCATCGTACTGGACAGGGGCGAGGATTTCGGCCAGCAGTTGGAAGACAAGGGCGCCCGGCGCGCCTGGCAGGGCGCGGTGGATCTTGATCGGGCGGTAAACGCCTTTCTGACCCGCAACCATGCTCGCCCACTGCCAGCCGAGGGGGTGCCTTCATGAAGGATCTGATCTTTTCCGAACTGCGACGTTTCCGTTGGCTGGCGTTGGCGATATTCGGCATCCATGTGCTGGCGCTGCTGTTCGTGAACCGTATTAGCAACCTGCTGCAGCAATCGTTTGCCATGTCGTTGGGCATCTTGCTGGTTTACATGGCTATCGGGCTGATCTTTGCCGCCATACAAGTGGGCAGTTACCGCAAGCCGAGCCAGTGGATATGGCTTATTCATCGCCCGCTCGCACCCTCGCGAATTTTTGGCGCGCTGGCGCTATCGGCGTTGCTAATGCTGGGGTTCGTCATCTTTGTGCCGCTGCTGCTGCTGTTACTGGGCACCGATGCGTTCACCTCACGCGTGGTCGATGTGCGCCACTACCTGATGATTGTGCACGTACTGGCTTTTGTGATGATGGCCTGGATGGCCGGCGCGCATGCCTGTGTCAGCCGCAGCCGCTTTGCGGTGGCCGTGCTGTTTGCTCCATTGCTGCTGGCCTTGCATCTGGTCTCCACCGTGGTGCTGCTGATACCGGTCCTGGTCGCACTGGCCTGGCTTACATTCATCACGCTGAAGAGCTTTCGCGCCAACCGGGACGCGCCGATCCATCACCACGGTACGCTGCTGTTGACGGCACTGCCCCTGCAGATCGGCATGTTCCTGCTGTGCGTGGTGATCTGGAAGTTCCTGTTCGTCTCAGGCGGCATCCTGCTCGGCAAGAACCCGCTCAACACCGATTTTCCACCCACGGGCGGACTGGTGGCCACTGAGCGCGCCAAGCCGGACGAGCAGATCCGGCTCGGGCTGCAGTCCAGTCAGGATCCGCGCGCCGGCTCCTGGCGCACGCAGCTGCCACTGCTCAAGCCGATGGACATCGGTCCGGCCCTTCAACGCTTCCCCGTGCGCCAGCAGATGAGCAACCTGTCCTTGCCTACGGGCTGGTACGACGCCAAGCGCAACGTCCGCTGGACGTTCAGCCACGATGACATGCTGTTTCACGGGCGCAACCCGCAAAGCGGCGTGGATAAGGGCGTATTCGGACGACATGGAGCGGGCGACACGACGCCGTTCCAGGCCGTTCCACTGGTAGCCGGCGGCGACGTCATGACACGGCACACGCTCTACGGATTGGACCGGGAGGCGCAAACGCTGACCCTGCGGCTGACCTTGCGCCAGGATGAGCAGTTCACCAACGTGCCGCAGCGCAAATTCAACCGCATACTGCTTCTGACCAACCAACGGCTGATGGCGCTGCGTGAAGATTCGCGCGCAGCGGCCACCATCAAACCGCTGATGGCCGATTGGCAGGTCCCACTTCCCAAGGGCCCACAACATCTGGACTTTGCCAGCGTTGCCAAACTGATGGACGGCTGGTTGGTGTCGTTCGTTTACGACAACGGTCTGCGGCAAGTCGGCTTCAGCCAGTTTAATGTGGTGGCGCAGCCGTGGCAGCAGGTTGACTTCATCGACGCCGATGGCAAGGCGTCCGTGGTTGCCACCCGACGCATCAAGGCAGACTTCCCCGCCCTGTTCCGGTCCGACTGGTGGCTGTCACCACCACTGGACCTGCTGACCACACTGCCAGAGGTCGTCTTGAACAAGGGCTTCACTTGGCCGGTGCCGCTGCGAGTCCTGCCGCGCACGACATCCCTTTATATCGCTGCGCTGGCCATGGCACTGCTGTCCCTGGCACTGGCCTGGTGGTGGCTTCGAGATACGCGAGTGGTGCGCTCGCGGCGCGCTCTTTGGCTTGCCTGCTGCCTACTGCTTGGGCTGCCGGCGATGCTGAGCCTATTGGTACTGGAACCGCGGGAGCCGCGCTCATGAAGATGCCATGGATATTCACGCTGGCGCCGATCCTGATGCTGGCCCTGCTTGGGTCGCCCGCACGGGCCGGAACCAACACCGATACCGTCCTGCAGATTGCGAAAAAATCAGCCCAGGCCGCAACAAAGGCACCTGACATCCCGCGCGGAACATTTTTTCGCCGCCCCCCGGTGCGCGACATCAGCATGGCGCCGAATGGCCAGTGGCTGGCATTTCGCCGACACACCAAGCGTGGCTGGGCGCTATGGATACGTCATATCGCTTCCGGCAAGGAGCACCGGATCATGTCGGACAGCGCCGGCACCATGGCCTACTGGTCGGGCGACAGCGCGCGACTTTGGCTGGTTGACTCGCGAGGTCTGGGTGTCTACGACGTCGCCACTCAGTCTGGCCAACGCATCTTTCGTTTCGATCGCCAGCGCCGGCAATCGTTCTGGCTGGTGGATCCGAATGCACCGGACGATGCAGTGCTGCGCGAAAAGGTACCGGTGAATGGCCAATGGGTCTTCCGCTATCTGGCCATCGACGCACACGGCAAGACGCGAGTAATTGCCACTTCGCACAAAGCGCTGACAGCGATCCTGCTCGGGCCCGACGCTACGCCCCGCTACCTTGCCGGCTTCGCGGGGGGCGAATTCGATACCGTGATCTGGCGGGTCGAGCACGGACATAAGCAGGCGATCATGCGATGTCCGCAGCCCCAGCAATGCGTTCCGGTCGCCTATCGCCGGGACAAGGTTTGGGCGCTGGCTCATCACGGCCGCGACCTGGCGTCGTTGCAGGTCTATTCGAAAGAAACGAAAAAGTGGAAGGTTCTGGACCACGACCCTCGCGGCATCGCCGATGCGGTGGCCGTAATCATGCAACCCAACGGCAAGGACTGGTTTGCCAACGCCTATCGGCCCGATCGCATCGAGTGGCACGGACGCACGGCCAAGGCGAAAGCGCAACTTGCCCAATTGCAGGCGAAACTTCCGCGCGCCAGTCTGGATATCGACATGTCCAGCAATGGCCAGCGTTGGCTGGTACAAGCGGCACGTGCTGACTGGATGTACGACCGTGATTACTTATTCGAGCCGGCAAGCGGATCATTGACGCCGCTGTTCGCCAAGGCGCGTAAGCCACCGGTGCCAGCGGCCCAACTGGCGTCCATGATTCCCCTGCACTGGCGCGGTAACGGTGGTGTCCTGCTGCATGGGTACGTCTACCTGCCCAAGGGCATCCACCTGTCCACGGCACCCATCATCGCCAGCATCCATGGCGGACCCTACAACCGCAGCAACGGCACGATGAACCCCATTGTGCAGTTGCTGGTCAATCGCGGGTACATCGTCTTCCAGCCGAACTTCCGCGCGTCAACAGGATACGGCATCGCCTACGCGACCGGCTCTCGGGGCCACTTTGGCGAACACGGCGGCGCCCTGGACGACATCATATCGGGGCTGGATTATCTGCTTGTACACGGCATCGGCGACCCGAAAAAGCAGGCGATCGTCGGTCACTCCTTCGGCGGTTACGCCAGCCTGTTGGCCGTGACCTTCCATCCGCACCGGTTCGCCTTCGCCTTCGCTGGCGCTGCCCCCGTCGATTTTGCGTGGGACATGCAACATATCGCCGCCGAAGGAGGCAGCGGGCTACCCGCCGACGGCCCGACCATGAAGGTGCTGCTGTCACACTTCGGCGTGCCCTGGATGGACCCGGCCTGGCACAAAAAAATGCATCGCCAATCACCCCTGGCTCACGCCGCCGACTTGCTCACCCCTGTGTATCTGTGGGCCGGCGCGAGGGACGACCGGGTCCCGGTGTCCAGCCTCGTGCGTTATGTCGCCGCGACGCCATTTGCACACAGGCCTGCCCTGCTCGTCGACCCGCAGTCTGGGCATAATCCGCAGCCGGGACTTCATAGGCAGGCCGAAATTTGGCTGCTCGAGGCTGCGGCCGACCACGCCTTTGGTGGCGGCGTCACACCTCCCTCCCCCGAACTCGACGCGTTCATCGATAAAAACCTGCACCGCAGCCCCGCCGCACCGTTGCCATAGCCATCAGGGGAACTTGAATCACGCATCACTTCACAACGTCGATGAGTCTCGGCCAGGACGACCGAATCCATCAAAGGCAGGAGCACATGAAATGCGCTCCTGCCTTTATGAATCGCGACTTGCATCAACGTATCTGCATCTCGCAGGTCAGGGTCGGAGTGAACCCAGTACGGTCTGCGCTACACGTTCTGCCTCAGCCGCGGTTGTGGTGCAAGCGGGCCAGCAAATCGTCGATGTAGGTACGGCTGACACGCACGGGGGTCCCTTCGCGCAAAAGCAGTATCGCGTCCCGATTGGTCAGCGGCTGCATTTCACGGATGCAGTCGACACGCACGATGGCCGAACGATGCACGCGCACGAAGCGTTGCGGGTCAAGCAGATGGCTCAGCCGGTTCAATGATTCGCGCACGGGATAGCTGCGTGCGCCAACGTGCAGCAGGGCGTAATCACCGTCCGCCGCAATCCATTCGACGTCGTCGGTATCGATGAAGCAGGTTCGGCGGCCAATTTTCGTGGAGAGCCTTCGTATTGCGACTATGCCGTCGACATCCTCAGCGGACGCTGAAGGCATACGCAAGGCTGTGCGCGTGCGCTGTAGTGCCTCGTCGAAACGCACATCGTCGACGGGCTTGAGCAGGTAGTCGACAGCATCAAGCTCGAAGGCGCGTACGGCGAAACAATCATGGGCTGTAAGCAAAATAGCTTTCGGACGTCGCTCCGGTGCAAGCATGGCGAGCACGTCGAGCCCATTCATATCAGGCATCTGCACGTCCAGAAATACTACGTCCACCACCTTGTCGCGCAATCCGTTGAGGGCTGCGGTGCCATCTGCGTATTCGCCGCAAAGCATGGTATCTGCATGCGCTTGCAGGCGCGTGATCACGCCGCGGCGCGCCAACGGTTCGTCGTCGACCACCGCAACGCGCATCATGCGTATTCCCCCCTGCTGCTGGCTAGGCGCAGAGGCAGGCTCAGGCGCACTTCATAGCCGCCATCGGCGCATGGACCGGCATCAAACCGGTGTGTACCAGGATACAGGTGCGCCAGACGTTCGCGCACGTTACCGAGACCGACATTATCGTCGCGATCCCATCCCATCGTGCTCGACGGTGGAGCCATTCCAGCCGTGTCGTTATGCACCCGCATTCGCAGGCGGTCATGTGCTTGCTTCACTTCGACCGTTAGGTGGCCCGGCCGTTGGCGCCGGGCTATGCCGTGACGAATGGCGTTTTCAACCAACGGTTGCATTAGTAGGCAGGGAACCAACGCGTGCAACACGTTAGGGCCAACGCACCAGTGCAGAATCAGGCGGTCGCCAAGACGGGCCTTCTCGATATCCAGGAAGGTTTCCGTGAGCACGATTTCATCGGCCAGCACGACCTCATGCTGCGCAGGGGCGTCCAGCGTCGCGCGTAGGAAATCTCCGAGACAGGTGATCATGTGGCTGGCCTCGCTCGGGCGATGCGCGTTGACCAGCGAGGAGATAGCGTTGAGCGTATTGAACAGGAAATGCGGTTGCAGCTGATAGCGCAGCGCACGCAACTCGGCATCGCGTGCGAGCGCGTGGGCCTGCAGGCGCTCGGCTTGCTCCTGGCGCAATTCGAAAGCATAGGTGATCACCGCATGCGCGGCACAGAAGGCAATCAGTGCCAGCCAACAGCTTTCCAGACCCCGGAACAACGAGGCCCAATGAAAGCTCGGCGGCAGCCCCCAGCCACTGGCGCGGAACAGGCCAAGTATCAATAAGTTGTTGCCGACCGACATCGCATAGGTGACCGCCAGCATGACCAGCGCGGTCATCCAAGTCCGCACGCGGCGCTTCCAGAGCGCACGCTGCAGCGCCGTGGCCGGTACCGTCCACGCCATAAACGCCAGCAGCAGAACGGCACGAACCGGCAGCGCGTGCCGCTGCCCGAGCGCCGGCAGATCCATCACGATCAGGCACAATCCGATGGGCAGCCCTGCCAGCAGCGGCAGGGAAAATGCCGGCAAGCTACGAAGCGTATGTGTTGATCTGGAAAAGGAAGCACTCAAACGCAGCATTCCGGTTCGATGCGAAAACGCCATCATGCCACCCACTACCGGGCTCGGTGGCTCGAACGGTTGCGGTCAGGCTCAGTGCCCCGGCGGAAGATGCGTGGACCAGACCACGGATACAATGCGCCAGCCAGCATCGGTATGTAGCAGTTGCCATGACTCCTGCCCGCGATTGGTTTCACGCCGGTCCATACGGAAGGTGTAGTCGAAGTTGACCGAGGCCACGTCGCCGTCGCTGTCGATGCGAATGTTGCGGAAGGTTTCCTTGACCGGACCTTTGTGCCCGCTTACGAAATCGATGAACTGACGGTAGTTGTGCCGCGGGTTGAAGGGTGCTTTGTCGGCCCCGGCATGGCGTTGCCGGATCTTCTTCAGCATGGTGTCTCCCAATACCGTACGCCACAGGATCGGCGGCTGAGCGAACAACGTGAGAAAGCCTTGTTTGTCCTTCTGAACGATGGCCGTGCTGAACTGCTGGATCACCTTCCGGATAGCAGCATGATCCTTCGGCGGAGCGGCGTGGGTAAGCAGGGGAAGAAAAAGAAGAGTGGTTACCAGCAAGGCGCGACATTTCATGGCGTGCTCCCGTCATTGAAGAGCTATCAGATTTACGCTGAGGTCTCCGCACTAACCAGACGTTGGTGCCGCCGATTCCGCCAACCGTGCGTTGCATGCGGTGGAACGGTTCGAGCAAGTGCAGCGTCGTGCTGACCGTGCTTAACTTGCGACCATCGCATCTTGGACCTGCAAACCGAGACTTCTTAGGCGCTATACCGGTGACCAATCGCACGATCTATACCCAGATATCTAGGAGCCGGGCAGATATCACGCCCGTGACCAGGCAGCGCAGGATCGCACTTTTCATCAGGAAACTCGTTGGATTGGGTCAATAGGAAGGACTCGGCGCTCGGGGCGCCAAGTCCCCAAAGTCCCATAAGCAACTCAGCCTCCTTATGCAGAGTGTTGGCGGCTGCGCCATCGCCGCTCTGGGTCGCCAAGCCCATGAGGAAGCTGTCGATAGTCAACGCCAGTGCCGCACAATCGGTGCCCGTTGGCAGCTCCCCGGTTTCCACGCCTGACATGGTGCATTCTACGACGGCCCCACCGGTGGCGATGCGGCCTGCCTGAGCGATTTCCTGCTCGACGCAACTGTAATCATCAAAATAGTTGAAGCCCGAGAGCACCGCCATCCATCCAATTGGCGTGTCCTTGGAGGTCTGCTTATCGGTGGCCTGATACAGCATGGCGCACTTGGCCTACCGTGGTCCGTCGGGCCAGTTATACAACCGCTGGGCCGGCTAACCGAATGCAAGATCGTCCTGCATCAGTGCAGTCTGTGGGACCATCTCGATGGTACGCGCTGAAAAAGGCCAGTCTGGCCTCAGTTTGTCGCTCCCATGTTGGCACCGTGCTTCCTAGCGCAGGGAATAACTGTTGTAATTGATTGTGAAGAAGGGGGAAGCGGATCCGCTGGATCAAAGGATCAGCTTTGCTAATGGGGAAAGATGGCGTGCCTGATCACTCGAATGGATCCGTGCACGGGGCGAGTCGACGCCGGGGCGCCAGGGAGTGGGCTATGTTTTGGTCGATGACCGATATGGCACGTCTGCGCAAGAAGCGCAGCCGCGTGTCCGGTTGCATGCGTATTTTCAGCGCGTTGCTGGTGCTTTTCGCTGCAACGATGTGGTCGGGAACGGCGCTTGCCAACTGTTCGGCCCAATCTCCGATCAACATCACCGTGGACTCGGGGGCGACCTACACCATCGATCTCACGGCCGATCACAACGACTGTGCGCCCTTCGGCATCACCATGAGCGATCCGGTCACTACGGCTCATGGCACGGTCACGCACAACAATTTTGCGGGCAGCGGCAACGTACAGATCTACTATGCCAACAATGGCGATGGCGCCACGTCGGATACGTTCACGTTCGATGACGGTACGGGCTATATCGTCACCGTGAACGTCACCATCAATCCCGCGCCGGTCAGCATCAGCATCACCCCGAGCACAGCTCCCGACGGTACGGTAGGCGTGGCGTACAGCCAGGCGTTCACCGCCAGCGGTGGAACGGGTCCGTACACGTACGCCATCACGGCGGGCAGCCTGCCCGCCGGGCTCACCCTGAGCAGCAACGGCACGCTGACCGGTACGCCCACCGAAGCCGGTTCGTTCAACTACACCGTGACCGCGACCGATGCCAACAACGCGACGGGCAGCCAGACCGTCACCATGACCGTGGATGCGCCGACCGTCACGGTCGACCCCGCGTCCGGAGCGATCGCCAATCCGCAGGTCGGCGTGCCCTACAGCCAGCAATTCACCGCCTCCGGCGGCACGCAAGGCAGCGGCTACACGTTCACGGCGACAGGCACGGTGCCGAGCGGTCTCAGCCTATCCAGCAGCGGCCTGCTGTCCGGTACTCCGACGGCGGCGACCAGTTCCGCTAGCTTCACGGTCTATGCCACCGATCAGAGCACGGGCACAGGCGCGCCGTTCTCGGGCTCGCAGTCGTACACGGTGAGCGTGTCGGATCCGACGCTGACGATTTCCCCCGCTTCGGGGACGACCCTGGCCGCGGCGACGCAGAACAGCAGTTACAGCCAGCAGTTCACCGCCAGCGGCGGCACGCCCGGGTACACCTACCAGGTGACCGGCGGCACGCTGCCCAACGGCCTCTCGCTGAGTGGCGGGGGGCAGCTGAGCGGCACGCCGACGCAGGCCGGGACGTTCAACTTCAGCGTGACCGCGACCGACAGCTCGACGGGAACGGGATCGCCGTTCTCGGTCTCCGGCTCCTACACGCTCGATGTCCAGTCAATCGTGCCAGTCGCCAACCCGGTCTCGGACACGGTGCCTTATGGCAGCTCCTCGAATGTCGTGCCGACCAGCTTCTCAGGGGGCACCCCGACTTCGGTGGCCATCGTCTCGCCAGCCAGCCACGGCACCGCGACGGCCAGCGGCACGACCATCACCTATACCCCGATCTCCGGTTATACCGGCACCGATTCGTTCACGTATACCGGGACCAACTCGGCCGGCACTTCCACGACGCCGGCCACCGTCAGCATCACCGTCTCCGGTCCGACGCTCGCGATCACGAGTTCGAGCGGCGGCACGTCGCTGACGGCCCAGGTGGGCCAGCCGTTCACGCAGACTTTCACCTTCAGCGGTGGCAAGGCGCCGTATTCGGGCTATAGCATCACCGGCATTCCGGCCGGTTTGAGCGTCACTGGTTTCAATAACACCAGCATCACGATCGCGGGCACGCCCACCGCCAGCGGTACGTTCACGCTTGGGGTCAGCGGCACCGATTCGAGTACCGGTACCGATCCAAGCAGCGGCAAGAACGCGCCGTTCACCGTCAACCAGGCGTTCACGCTGAGCATCAGTGCGGCGTCGATGAACGTGACGCCCAGTTCGCTGCCGAGCGCAAGCGTGGGTGGCGCCTACAGTCAGCCGATCACCGCCAGCGGCGGCATCGCGCCGTACACCTATGCAGTGACTTCGGGCGCGCTGCCGGCGGGCATGACCTTGTCGGCCTCCGGCCTTCTCAGCGGCACGCCGACTGCAGGCGGTTCGTTCACCTTCCAGGTCACCGCGACCGACAGCAGCACCGGCACGGGTTCGCCGGCGACGAAATCGGTCTCCTACACGCTGGTCGTGAATGCTTCGACGGTCACCGTGTCGCCGACCTCTCTGCCCAGCGCACAGCGAGGCAGTGCGTACAGCCAGAACCTGAGCGCCAGCGGCGGCACCTCACCGTATAGCTACGCGGTGACGGCCGGCACCTTGCCGGCAGGCCTGAGCCTGTCGGCGAACGGTGCCCTGAGCGGTACCCCGACGACCTCTGGCACCTTCAATTTCACGGTGACAGCGACCGACAGCAGCTCGGGCACGGGCCCCTACACTGGGGGCCAGGCGTACGCGCTGACCGTCGCGTCACCGACGATCACGGTGACACCCGCCACGTTGCCAGCGCCGGCCGTGGGAGCGGCCTACAGCCAGACATTTAGCGCCAGCGGAGGTGCCGGTCCGTATACCTATGCGGTGACGTCGGGCACGTTGCCGACGGGCCTAAGCCTGTCCAGCAGCGGGGCCCTGAGCGGCACGCCGACCTCGGGCGGCTCGTTCACCTTCACCGTCACCGCCACCGACAGCAGCGGGGCCGGCGGTCCGTACACGGGCGCCCGTACCTATACGACGTCAGTGTCGACCCCGACCATCACCGTGACGCCAGCCACCCTGCCCGCAGGACAACAGGGAACAGCCTACAGCCAGTCGCTTGCGGCAAGCGGCGGTACGGCACCCTATACCTACGCGCTGGCCTCGGGCGCATTGCCGTCAGGCCTCAGCCTGTCCAGCAGCGGTGCATTGAGCGGCACGCCGACGGTGAACGGATCCTTCAATTTCACGATCACGGCGACCGACAGCAGTACCGGCAGCGGTCCCTACACGAGTGACAAGGCCTACACGCTGTCGGTCTCGGCCAATCCGCCGACGGCGCATGACGACAAGGCCTCCACCTCGTCCAAGCAGACGGTCACCATTGCGGTCACCGACAATGACACCGGCGACATCAGCAGCATCGCCCTGAGCGGGGGGCCGTCGCACGGCACGGCCACGGTCAACGGCCTGTCCGTGAAGTACACGCCGACCGATACCTTCTTCGGCACCGATACGTTCACCTATACCGCTACCGGACCGGGTGGCACCTCGACACCGGCCACGGTGACGGTGACGGTGGCCGCGCTGGCCGTGCCGACCGCGAAGAACCAGTCGGTCACGGTGCTGGGCGGCAAGTCGGTGGACATCGACGCCACCGCGGGCGCGACCGGCGGGCCCTACACCACCGCCGCTGTCGCGAGCGCTCCGGACACGGGCACGGCCACCGTGTCCGGCACCAAGATCACCTACGCCGCGCCAGCCTCGGCGTCCGGCGCACACACGTTCACCTACACGCTGAGCAATGCCTACGGCACGTCGAAGCCGGCGACTGTTTCGGTGCACATCAATCCGCTGCCGCAGGCGGTCGACCTCAGTGCCGATGCCATGGCCGGCGCTGAGGTCACAGTAAACCTCACCGACAAGGCCAGCGGCGGGCCCTTCAAGAGTGCGAACCTAGTCTCGATCTCGCCCAGCACGGCAGGCAGCGGAAGAATCACCAGGGTCGATGGCGGCTACCAGCTGCAATTCACCTCTTCTAGCACCTATGCGGGTACGGTTGCGGTGGTCTACACACTGAAGAACGCCTACGCGACTTCAGCGCGGGCGACGGTCACCATCCACGTGACTACGCGCCCCGATCCGAGCAAGGATAGCGAGGTGCTGGGCCTACTCAACGCGCAGACCGAATCCACCCGCCGCTTCGCACGCGGCCAGATGGACAACTTTAATCGCCGTCTGGAAGCTCTGCACGACGCCGGTCACCTCGACCGCTTCAGCAACAGCCTGAGCTTCACGTCCGCCAGCAGCCGCATGCTCAACGAGCCCCGGCTGACCTATTCCGGACTGCGGCCCATGTCGGATCTGCAGCGGCGCTATCTCGTGCAGCCGGCCAATGCCGACGAGACGCCGGTGGAATCCGGTGGCGCCTACGACCCGAACGCTATGCATTTCTGGATCGACGGTGCGATGAACTTTGGTGCGCAGAAGCCAGGTGCCAGCGTCGACGGCATCGACTTCAACACCTCGGGTATCAGCTTGGGCGCGGACAAACGGTTGTGGTCCTCATTCGTGTTCGGTGCCGGTGTCGGCTACGGCCACGATTCCAGCGACGTCGGTCATCAGGGCAGCCGCAGCAAGGGCGATGCGTACAGTGTGGCTTTGTACGCCAGCTATCAGCCCGGCGAGGCGATATACCTGGATGCCCTGACCGGCTACCAGTGGTTATCGTTCGACGCACGCCGCTACGTCACCGCCGATGGCAACCTCGTGCAAGGCCGCCGCGACGGCAAGCAGGCCTTTGGCGCCCTGACGTTGGGTTACGAGTATGCCGGCCACGACGGATTGCAGGTATCCCCCTACGGTCGCCTCGACGTGGCGTCCGGCACCCTGGATGCCTACACCGAGACCGGCGACGACCTGTACGCGCTACATTACGAGCGGCAGGACGTGGACACCACCACGGGCACGGCAGGCGTGCGGCTGCGCCGCTCCTTCAAGCGCAATTTCGGCATCCTCGCACCGATGCTGCGAATCGAGTACCGACATGATTTCCAGGGCAACAGCAGTGCACTGCTGCGTTATGCGGACCTGCCGGTCGGGCCGGTGTACCGTGTACAACCCGGAAGCCAGTCACACGATCACACCATCCTCGGGCTCGGCTTGGAAACGCAGACCACACGGGGAACGAGCTTCCGCATCGAGTACCAAAGCCAGTTCGACAGCGCATCGAAGCACAACCAATCAATCGATCTGGATTTACAGTTCCCGTTCGACTAAAGGCGCAAAAAAAGAGGAAAGAGTGTCAGGTTTCCCCATGCCCCCTAGCCCAGGTCGCTGCACGATCCGTCTAGGTCCGGGTGGCTGATGCTCGCGTTCCTGGCGCGAGCGCTGGTCTGATCTGCGAAGACATGCCAGTGCAGCATCGCTGATGCCCGCAGACGCTCCAGGCACCAGCGATGCTGAAGGCTGACGCCAGTCGCATTAGACGTCAGCAGACCTGACAGTCATGGTCGCGCTGACCGCCATCCGCTCGCTTTGATTAGCGGGGCGGTCTAGAGTCCGGGGACACTTTGATCTACCCCCGATAATGGACTCTAATCACCGGCACATACCTTTTGCATTCCACCAAAAATAGCGAGGGGCATCACTCACGCTGCCCTCCGCCCTACTCCAGCTACTGATACGTCGGATGCTCTTGCATCAGACAGTCGTCGACGATCTCGCGCAGCGCGGCCACGTCCCGGTAGATGGCATCGCCCATGATCGACAGCGTGGCGTCGGAAAGCTCGGCGTGGTCGGCGCAGGCGAAGCAAGTTCAGCATCAGCAACGGCCCGCGGATGTCACGTCGGAACAAGGCGGCGCCGGAGGCCTGGCTGGGTTCGACATACGTTGCTTGCATGGCGTACTTCCTGGGGCGCGACGGTGTCGATGGCGGCGGCCGGGCGGCTACGGTATCCGCAGTGTCTTCAACACACCTGAAAGGCTTTGGACATGGTCTTCTGAAAGCCCCGAGAACAGAGCCTGGGCGGCATGTGCGACGGCGACATCGGCATCCTGGTACAGGCGCTGCCCGGCCTTGGACAAGGCCACCAGGCTGACCCGCGCATCACGGGCGTTTTCTTCCTTTCGAACCAGGCCGGTCTTTTCCATCGGATTCAGCAGCCGGGTGACCCCTGAGGCGCTCAGGCCGACATGCTCGGCCAGATCAATGCGGCGCAGGCGGTGATCGGCAGCTGCGGCCAGCTGCCGGAGAACCAGATACTCGGTAAAGCTGAGGCCGTGCGCGGACAGCGCCCCGCTCAGGCGCTTTTGCATCCGGGTCTGCAAGGTGGTGAGTTGGATAACAAGTTCGACGGGCGTAGACATGACATGCTTGATAGATGTTTGAGAACGCAATCATCGATCAAGAAACTTGCGCCGTCAACTACCTCGCAATCAAATATGCACTGATGCGCGCGAACCGGACAAACACCTACTTCATCGGGACGAACTTCCGCGAACCATCCAGGCTCAATCAATCGTCCGGCAGTTCGTCGCGCAGGCAATCCTTGATTTCCTTCAAGGCCGAGCCGATGCCGGTGATGCCGAGGCTGCCAAGGAAGTTGTTGATGATGCCGACCCATTTCTTGAATGGCCGCCGGAACACGGACCGGACACCCCCGCTGATCACTTCCCGCAGTCCCCGATTGGCCTGGGTTACCTGGCGTTCCTTCACGGCAAGCTGCGCACCATAGAAACCGGTACTTTGCAGGGCAACGCGATCGGTGCGGAAGATCAGCACTTCCGGATGGATGCGTTCCTCGCCGTCGGGCTGTTCGATGAAGTCCCGGATGTATTCATCGATGGCGCGACTCAGCTGCTCCGAGTGCTCGCCGAAGTACAGCTCGGCATGCTGGGATATCGCCCTGAATGTTTCGATGGTGTCCATGAACATGGACAGCAATTGGCGCTTCACATCGTTCTCATCGGCTTCAAGCAGAGGCATGTCAGACTCCTTTCGCTCGATTGAGTGAACAAAGCTGCCGGCGGCGCCGGTGATTAGGGGTTATACGCCGCACGGAGGCAGGCTGCACCCTCGCCGTGCATCCAGTTTCATGTCGACAGCACGCCTGGCGCGAACCGACGCCGAGTCCATGCAGCGCGCACCTACTCAAGTAACGTGCGCCATGGCTTCGGGCGCGCGTGCGCCGAATCGAACAGAAGTGACCGCAGACACTTGCCAGCGCCCCTCACGAAGCGGCGCTAGGCCAGCTTCATCCCTGCAGGAGAGCGGTGATTTTTCCATCCCGGTCCAGGGCGATACCGAACTTGAGCAGGCTGCCTGGGCCAAAGCGGATGACGTAGTCGTGGAAGGTCATGCCCGCCTGCATGTGCTCGCCCTTGTAGATGAAGGCCGTGGGCTGCCCGTAGCCTTTGAATTCTCCCGCCAGCCGTTTGGCCAGGCCCATCTTCATTTTCTTGCCGAGCCTGGCCGCAAGCAGGGGCGAGTTCGTGTCGCCGGCCTGCATGTGCGGGAAAAAGGCCTTGAGCTTGCGGGTGATCGCTGCGTTTTCACCTTTGGCCGGCCGCATCGCAGCGGCGGCAATCGTCGGGTCCAAATCCTCGAAGATCGCCGTAGTGATGGTTTCGCCAGGCTCCGGATTGTCCACAAAGTTGGTGAAGGCGATCACCAGCAGGGCCTGCCGGGGGAAGTACTCGCTGGCGGTGGTGAAGCCCAGCGAGCCACCCGTGTGGCCGATACGTGGCTGACCGTCGAGCTTGCCAACGAACAGACCCAGGCCATAGCCGGCATCGCCCTGCCCGACACGTACCGAGCGGCTCATCAAGGCGTAGTCGGCGGGTGTGACGATGCGGCCGCCACGCAGGGCGACGTTCCATTTCTCCAGATCGCCAACGGTCGACACCAGGAAGCCGGCCGCCCAGCCGACCGAATCGGCGATGGTCGGCGCCGGAACGATGCGCCCGTCCTTGCGCTGGTAGCCAATGGCCATGTTTGGCAGTGTGCCCTCGTCGGCCACGGTATAGGTGTGCGTCATGCCAGCGCGATCGAGCAGGTGCGTTTGCACGTAATGGCGATAGGACTCATGCGATACCACCTCGATGACGCGCCCCGCCATCGCGTAACCGGTGTTGGTATAGGACCAGTGGCTGCCCGGGGCAAAGTCCAGCGGCTTGCCGGCGACATAGGACATCAACGTATCGAAGCTGGCGCGTTTGCCGATGGCCCCGGCCTTGTCGATCGCATCCAGATAATCGGGCAGACCGCTGGTGTGGGAAAGCAGTTGTCTCAGCGTGACTTCGCTGGCGTGCGGCGCATTCGGCAGGTAGTCCGACAGCTTGTCGTCCAGATGCAGCTTGCCGGCCTCCTGCAATTGCAGCACGGCCGCAGCGGTGAACTGCTTGGTGATCGATCCGATCTCGTAATAGCTGTCCACGGTAGCCGGCCGCTGTTTCCGGCGGTCACGCAGGCCATAGGCATGCCGATACAGCACCTGTCCGTGCTGGGCGATCTCGATCACCGCGCTGGGCGTACCGGTGCGCTGCATGATGGCACGCACACCCGCATCGATCCGCGTCACCTGCCGATGGCTCAAAGACACAGGCACCGCCATTGCCACCAGCGGAACGCAACCCAGGGAAAACACCGTCAATCGTCGCAGCATGGCGTGGCGCTCGGCACATGTGGAAACAGCCATCATAGACGCGCGGCGAGACTAAACCCATGCCCATGTGCCAGCCGCATGCTCTTTGCCGATCGCCATTCCCCATCATGTGCGCCGCGACATTCTCAGTCGAGGCCATGGGCGAGACGAAACCCCGGTCAGGCGTGGCCGGAGGCAAGGACTTCGGCGCGTCGGGCGGGATCGTTATCCGCCAGTAGTAACGCCTTGTCGCGCGCCAGGCCGTTCACCACGCTTACCGGTCAGCCCGGGCCGTCACTGGCCGCTGCAAGTAGCGGCACCAGAACATCGCTGATCGGGGTCGCCATGCCGTGAGCGCGGCCCCGGCGCGAGACGACACCGTTGCGAATATCCCATTCCAGGGGTCGGCCGGCCTCCCGGTCGGCGAGGATGGAAGTGCCCAAATCGGCGGGAGCCGCCTGGAACGTGTCGAGGATCTCCTGCGGTACCTCGTCGCCCAGCTGTGCGCCCTCCGCGCGAGCCACGGCCAGGCATTCGCGCAAATAGGCCAGTGCCAGCGCGGCAATGTCGGCGCGGCTGAACATGCCCGCGCGCCGATGCGTGAGCGCCATGAGCCCGGCGACCGCATTCTGCAGCAGCTTGCGCCAAGCCAGGGAAGGAAAATTTTCGGTCACCTCCACGGCACATCGCGTGCCTTGCAGCGCCGCCTCGACCACGTGGGAAGCGGGCATGTCCGGCAGGCTCAGACGCACCTCGCCACGCAGGCGTACCGGGCCATCGGGCTGTGCCTGCGCAGGAAACCAGACCACGGCAGGAATGACCTGGCCGCGTGGCGCGTGCGGGATCACCCTATCCATCTGTTCAACCCCATTCTGCAGCACACACACGACGGATTCCGGGCCGACCAGAACCGCCAGCCAATCGGCCGCCGCCTCGATTTGTGTCGCCTTGACTGCCAACAAAATGAGACCGGCTGGGCGAGTGATCTGTGCGGGATCGGTCAGCACCGGTCCCGGCACGCGGATGAGGCGGTCGCCATCGCGCAGCGTCAAATGATCTCGAGATGTGCGGCCACACAGCAGCGGTGTGCGGCCAGCCTCGTGCAGCGCCGCTGCCACCGTGGTGCCAATGGCGCCGGGGCCGACGACGGCGATGTCAGTATCCATGTTGGCGTTCACGACGAAGGACTCCTTTTGGCGGGCACGGTAGCGCTCATACGGTGGCCGTAGATTGACATGATGTATGGCGGTCCCATCCGCCCTGACATCAAGACGCTCAAACGTACCTGAATGTCTTCCGGGTCACTACTCAGCAACACCTGCAAACGTTACCTTTGGAACCCTGCCGACGACCTTGCGCCCTGTGGTCGTCGATCGGTCCCAACCTCATGCATTTACGCATCAGGCCAGACCAGAGAACGGTGAATCTGCGCGCCCGCCCAGGCACCATCGGCAACGGCCAGTGACACCGAATGCGGTGCTCGCGCCGCGTCGCCGCAAGCGAAAACTCCCGGCACGCTGGTTTCCTTGGTATCACCGGTCCATATCTGCTTACCCAACGGCATCTCGGCGATGTCGCATCCAAGCTGTGCCGCAAGGAGCGAGGCAGGCTCGTTGTACGGCGCGGTGAATAAACCGGCAAAGTCCATGCTCGTGCCATCGGCGAGGATCACCTGGGCGTTGGCGTCGATGCGTACGATCAGGCCTGGCTCGATCGACACACCGCGCTGGATCAGGTCATCCCTGGTGGCCCGATCGAGCTCAAGGGCACCGTTGGGGAAAAACGTCGTGTCTCCCCATTCGGGAAGCAGCTGCGCCTGGTGGACGGACATCGGGCCGGTAGCGATCACACCGATACGTCCGCGATGGAGCTCGTAGCCATGGCAGTACGGACAGTGGAAGATACTTCTGCCCCAGCGCTCGGCCAGGCCCGGAATAGTCGGCAACTGGTCGGTGACGCCCACCGCCAGCAGCACGCGCCTGGCCGAGTGCGTGACGCCTTCACAGACCACGTTGAACGCGTCACGGCTCCCGGCTACCTGCTCGACAGTGCCGTCCACCCAGGTGAGCGTGGGATAAGCGGCAAGCTGCTTGCGGGCGGTGCGGGCCAGCTCGGCGGGATCGGTGCCGTCCTGACCGAGAAATCCATGGGAGTGGCTGGCGCGGTGATTGCGACGCCTGCCCGCATCAATCACCAGCACGCGACGGCGCGCCCTCAACAGTTGCAGAGCCGCAGCCATTCCCGCATAGCTGCCACCCACCACAGCCACGTCATACGTCATGTTGCAGCTCCTGGCGATGCATCTGGTGGCGACGCGCGAAGTCAGCGGCCAGCGCGGCCAGCGTGACGGACTCGAAGCGCTGCAACAAAAGCGTTTCGGCTTCGGCAAAAGCGTTGTCCAGCACCGCATTGATGGCCTGCTCAACCAGACAGTCCGGGTGCTCGCTGCGATGGCCTACCGCGAACAGTGCCGGCTCACCCAGTGCCTCGTGCAGCTGGCGCAGGGTGACCTGGCTCAGATCCGCCGAAATGCGCCAGCCACCGGCGTGACCGCGCTCGGCTTTGACCAGTCCGGCCTCGCGAAGCAGGCCCATGGTGCGTCTTACGGCGACCGGGTGCGTGTGCAGGCAGAGAGCCAGCGTCTCGGAGGTCATGGGTGCGTCACGCTCGGCCATGTGCAGCAGGGCATGAAGTACGGCAGATAGTCGGCTGTCTCGTTTCATGTAACAAACGATGTTACATTTAGATGATCATGTCAATCGGCTGGTTGAAGATGTCTTTTGATGATCCTGAAGCGGTCGCACGCTACACCGACAACCTGGCGCGACAGGTGCCCGGTCTGCAGGCGCTGCACCAGATGGCGGGCCAACTGCTGGACGAGCATGTGCCGCCCGAGGGCCGCGTGCTGGTGCTGGGTGCAGGCGGCGGCATGGAGCTGCGGGCGTTTGCCCGGGCTTATCCCGGATGGCGCTTACTGGGCATTGATCCGTCCATCCACATGCTGGAGCTGGCGTCGCGAACACTCGGCCCGTTGGGATCACGCGTCGAACTGGTGCAGGGTTACATCGACTCGGCGCCAGAGCATGCATGCGATGGCGCCGCCTGCCTGCTGACGCTGCATTTTCTTTCCTGCGACGAGCGCCTTCATACGCTGCGGGAACTGAGGCGGCGCCTCAGACCCGGCGCGCCACTGGTGGTCGCCCATCACAGCGTCCCGGAGTCCCCCTCGGAAAAAAGGCTCTGGTTACGCCGGTACAGCCGCTACATCACGTCCAATGGGGTGCCAGTGGGAAACGCCACCCAATCGATCGAGGCAATGGCCAAGCGCCTGCCGCTGTTGTCCCCAGAGGCCGAAGTGCGCTTGCTGAAGCAGGCGGGGTTCAATAGCCCAAGCCTGTTTTATGCGGGCCTGACGTTCAAAGGCTGGGTGGCCTACGCGCATTCCTGATGTTCTCTCGAGGCCAGGTCCGCCACGCCAGAGGTGCGCGGCAGCTCGCGCCGCCATGTGACAGGGCAATATTTGTTGATCCCGATCAATATTTTTGCTCGGAGCCGGTGATGTGATTTTTCCGCAATTTGCTTCCTGACGGGTCATTACGGACATCGATGGTGTCTGCATGGGCGACACGCGAAGGGCGCGGAAAGCATCATTGATCGATGGCTGCACCCTGCCCCTGCATCACACCATGCAAGACCAAGGTGCGAACAAAATGATGGTCGACGGCTCGTGACAGGAAGCGGTTTTAGAAGATAAACGGCAACAAAAGGCCAGCCCAGGCGATGGCGCGAAGGAGCGAGCCCGCTCTAGTCAATGCGCGCCATCAAGGTGCGCGAAGAACGAGCCGGCCCACTCAGGCTTCACCGCCAGAGAGGGCGAAGTTGAACGCTTGGTTCACACGATATGGCGCTGCTTAACGGAGGCGGCATATGAAACGCACACTTCTCTCCGCTTTGATCGGGCTGGCGTTGGCATCGGCCGGCGCCAATACGCGGGCCCAGGTGACCACCCAGTCCAATCCATCTTCGCAGTCGTCGCAGTCACAACAGGGCAACGAGCCGCAGCAACTGCAAACGATCACCGTGACCGGATCGGCGATACCGCGCATCGATGTCGAGACGCCCTAACCCGTGACGGTGATCAGCGCCGAGAAAATTCAGGACAGTGGCCTGACCACGGTCTCGGACGTGGTACGCGCCATTTCCGCGGACAATAGTGGCTCGATCCCGACCTCGTTCACCGCCGGCTTTGCCGGCGGCGCCGCTGGTGTCGCGCTGCGCGGCCTGACGGTCAACTCGACCCTGGTGCTGATCGATGGCCAGCGCGTGGCCAATTATGCGCTGGCCGATGACGGCGAGCGCTCATTTGTCGACCTCAATTCCATACCGGTCACGGCCATTGAGCGTATCGAGGTGCTCAAGGACGGCGCATCCTCACTGTATGGCGCGGACGCCATCGCCGGTGTGGTCAACATCATCCTGCGCCGGTCCTACCAGGGCGCACAGGCCAACGCTGAAATCGGCACGGCGCAGCATGGTGGCGGCCTGCGTCGTCGCGCCACCGTGATGGGTGGCACGGGCGATCTGGACAAGGATGGCCACAATATCTATTTCAGCGCGGAATTCGAAGGTGACAATGCCATCAGGTCATCGCAACGAGGCTTTCCCTACAACACCTCGGATCTGACACGCATAGGTGGCAACAACCTGGACATCGGCGATCCCTCGAACCGCTCCGGATCGACCTTCGGCACGGTCACGCCAGCCACGCTGGCGACCCCAGGCGACCTGCTGTCCGGCCAGGCGATCGAAGGTGCGCTCTATCAACCGCTGCGTCCTTGCGGCAAGAACAGCAAGCCTGTGACCACGGCGGCGGGAAGCTACTGCGAGCAGGACCCCGCCGCGCTTTGGGGGCAGATCCAGCCCAAGAGCCATCGCGCCGGCATCTATGGCCGCTTCACGCAGAAGCTGGGCGATAGCTCGCAGATTTATGTCGATGCGCTGTACTACGAGGACAAGGTGACCTCCACGGCGCCGCCGCCCCAGATTCAGGCCAATACGCCGGTCAACACCAACAGCATCGCCCTGCCACCCACCCTGGCCGACGGCTCGCTCAACCCCAACAATCCGTTCGCCGCGCAGGGACAGTACGCGCTGATCAACTATGCCTTTGGTGACATCGCCGGCGGCGCGCAGACGGCCAACCACAATCTGCGCATCACCAGCGGCGTGACTTCGCAATGGGATGACTGGCACCTGCAAGGTCACGTGGTGCTCAATCACACGTGGCTGGATGTTCGCAATTACGGCTTTCTCAACTACGACCAGTTGATCAAGGCAGTCAATCAGGGCACCTACAATTTCATTGACCCCTCGAAGAATTCCGGCGCCTTGCTGCAGACACTGGCACCGGTGCTGGACAAGCGCTCGACCACCGACCTGGACTCGCTGGATGTGCAGGGCACGCGCGAGTTGATGGACCTGCCCGGCGGCGAACTTGGCCTGGCCCTGGGTGCGCAATGGCGTTATGAAGCACAGCGCGATCCGTCGCTCAATCCCGGCTCCGCTGCTCAGGGACTGGGCAACGCCAAGACCATCGGCCGGCGGAACGTGAGCAGTCTCTACGCCGAGCTGGATGCCCCGGTACTTTCCACGCTTGAGGTCGATCTTTCCGGCCGATATGACCACTACTCCGATTTCGGCAACAACTTTTCCCCCAAGGTGGGCTTCAAGTGGCAGCCGATCGACAAGGTGGCCATCCGCGGCACTTACTCCAAGGGCTTCCGGGCGCCCAGCTTCTCGGAGAACGGGTCCAGTTCGGCGGAAGGGTTCGTCACCTACACGCCACCGGCATCCTTCGTCGCCCAGCATGGCGGCCCCACCAACGGTTACGTCAAGCCTTACGGTCTGGCCGAGTTCACCACCGCCAATCCCAATATCAAGCCGGAGAAATCGCGCAGCTATACGCTGGGCGTGCTGGTGCAGCCGACCGATTCGATCAGCGCCTCGGTCGATTACTACGACATCAAAAAGACCGGTGTCATCGCCCAGCAAAGTCCGGACACCGCGCTGGCGGCCTACTACGCCGGGCAGCCGATTCCGGCCGGATACACCATCGTGCTGGACAGCCCGGACCCGGCCTACCCCAACGCCCCGGCACGACCGCTGATCGTGGAGGCGCCGTACATCAACCAGAACTCGCTGCGGACCAAGGGCATCGATGTCGATGTGCAGGGCACGTTTGCGCTGGCCGAGGACGTGAAGCTGACCAGTGAGATAAGCGCCACGAAGATCCTGTCCTGGACCGAAACACTGGCCGATGGCACGGTGCAGCGCTTCGTCGGCACGCATGGTCCCTATGCGCTGTCGTCCGGGGCAGGTACACCGCGCTACAGGGCTTCGTGGAGCAATCGCGTGAAGTTTGGCCCGGCCACCATCACCGGCACGCTGTATTACACCAGCGGGCTGTACAACTCGATTCCGGACTACCTGCCGGCCAATGTGTGCTACTCCACCGGCAATCAGGGTCAGAACATTCCCTCCAACTGCCGTCTCGCCTCGTTTACCGATTTCGACCTGACCGGCAGCTACCGGCTCACCGAACACATTGAGCTGACCGCCTCGGTGCTGAATCTCTTCGACCGCAAGGCTCCGCTGGATACGATCGACTACGCCACCGCCAGCAACTACAACCCGACCTGGAACCAGCCCGGCGCCATTGGTCGGTTCTACACACTGGGGGTACGGGTCAAATTCCAGTAGTGACAGGTGGAACCTGGGTGACCGCGACGGCATTCGATGGCGGCTGATGCCAATCGATTGGGCGCTGGTGCACATGTCGCGCCCGCGCTTGGGGATGAATGGGCATCGCCAAGCGGGCTAGGCTCGCCACGACTTACGGGCCTGGGACTTTCCCGCCGCCCCAGGCCTCGTAGCGTCGTCCCCAGCGGTCGACCAACGCGCCCGGCTTGTCGGCAAACAGCCGCTGTCCTTGACGGATGGCCGAAGCGGTAAGGTGTGCCTGGTTCTGCCGGATCAGCCCGATCATCACCTCCACGCTGCGAATGTCGCCGTAGTGCTCCGGGGCGTGGGTCAGCACGTCCAGGAACACGGCCAGATCGTGATAATCGCCAAGCTCCTCGCTTAAGGCACGCGCCGCGCAGGCATAGGCTTTCATCGGGCCGGGCCACACGGGCTGCAGCAGGCGGGCATGACACCAGTGATATTTGCAGCGCTTGCGCCACTCGTGCATGTCGCCGGCCGAGACCTGCTGGCATGCGCGGCGCATCGCCTGTCGGCCGCGCGCATAGGTCTTGCCAAGGCCATCAGCCAGGGCATCGAACCCATCATCGGCCAGTTGCCAGTGGTCGATGCGCCGCTGCGCCTGCTGCAGTTCGGCGCGACATCGCGCCAGCGCGTCCTGCAGGGTGCAGCGGGCCTGCAACGACTGCCGGTCGAGCGTGAGCTGGCGGCGGATGCTTGCCAACGCACGCCGATCGATCTGCGCCTCGAAGCGAGCGGTAACGGCGTCGTAGGCTGCAATCAGCACCGTGGCATCGCGCCAGGGAGACAAATGGCGCGCGATGTCGCGAAACGCTGCATTTTCCCTCTGATAGCCGGCGAACGCGGGGCGCACCAGACGCAGCAATCCACGCACCTTCTTGCAGCGTCTGCGAAGGTCATGCACCGCCTCGGCGGCATCGGTCGCCTGCCTGTCGATGCCCTCTATGGCACGTGCCACCTGTTGCCGCGCGACTCGCCGTAGCGCCGCCGTCATCGATGCATCGTTGCGCTTGAGGCGGTAGGCCATGACATCCTCCCGATGGATGAACTCAACTCACTACGGATGGCCCAGTCAGACAATAGGGGCGCGTTTGGCGTGCATGCACGGTTCGGTGCGGCTTGCCGACACCCTTCGACCGGGCTGCCGGACCCCTAACGCTGTACTCAGGCGGTGCCGCCTGTTTCCAGCCTTCGCAGCACCCGACATTTATCGCGCCAGGTTCCCGCGTCGCCTTGATCGGCATCAAGCAATCCCCGTCGCCAAGGCTGCATGTTGCCAGCAGCCATCGCCGGCGACACCACAACCGCCAATGGCGTGGTCGAGAGGTATCACCTGACGTCGGGAGCGGGCACATGCGTGGGGATAATCGCTATTGGGCGCGCTCGGCCAGCGACGTGCTTGCCTCGCTGGACTCGCGCATGGAGGGATTGTCGAGTGGGGAAGTCGCCGAGCGGCTGAGGCGTGTGGGGCCCAACACCCTCGCCGGGGCTGCCACCCTGCCCTGGTTGCGCC
Source organism: Oleiagrimonas sp. C23AA (assembly GCF_011759385.1). Classification (GTDB taxonomy): domain Bacteria; phylum Pseudomonadota; class Gammaproteobacteria; order Xanthomonadales; family Rhodanobacteraceae; genus Oleiagrimonas. The sequence continues at coordinate 197,946 of NZ_JAARLY010000005.1, forward strand.
TGTTGGTCAGCCGGTTCACCAGTCCACTGGTGCTGATCCTGATTGTCGCCGCCGTGGTCTCGCTGCTGGTGCGCGACTGGGTGGGTGCCTGGATCGTACTGGCGATCATCCTGTTGACTGCCGTACTGAGCTTTTTCCAGGAATACCGGGCGTCGATGGCGGTGGAGGCATTGCGTCGCCGTGTCTCGGTCACGGTGCAGGTGATACGCGACGGCGTACAGGTGGCGGTTGCGGCCGAGCAAGTGGTTCCGGGCGACATTATCGAGCTGTCTGCCGGCGCACTGGTACCGGCCGATGCGCGCGTGCTGGAGGCGCGCGACTGCTTCGTCAATCAGGCCGTTTTGACTGGCGAATCGCTACCGGTGGAGAAGCGCCCCGGCCGATGCACGGCCGACGCGGGTCTGGCCATGCGGGACAACTGTGTCTTCATGGGGACCTCCGTGCGCAGCGGCTGGGCGCGAGTGGTAGCCGTGCAGACCGGAGCGTCCAGCGTGTTCGGCGCGATTGCCAGTCGCCTGCAGCAACATGTGCCGGAAACAGAGTTCGAGCGTGGGCTGCGTCGCTTCGGCGCGTTCCTGATACGCCTCATGCTGTTCGTGGTGGTCGTGGTGCTGAGCACCAACATCGCCCTGCACCGCCCGGCCCTGGATACGCTGCTGTTTGCCGCGGCGCTGGCGGTGGGCATGTCGCCGGAACTGCTGCCGGTGATTCTTACCGTGACGCTGTCACACGGGGCGCGAGCCATGGCGCGCGAAGGCGTCATCGTCAAACGCCTGAGCGCCATCGAGAACCTGGGCAGCATGGATGTGCTGTGCACCGACAAGACCGGCACACTCACCCGCGGCGTCATCCAATTGAACTCGGCGGTAGACCCGCAAGGCGTGCCCGACCAGAGGGTGCGGCAACTTGCCGTGCTGAACGCACGGCTGCAGACGGGCATTCGCAATGCCCTGGATGATGCGCTGACAAACCTGCCCGACGAGGGCAAGGCGCGCGCTGACAGCACGCGAAAAATCGACGAAATCCCCTACGACTTCCAGCGGCGGCGGCTGAGTGTTCTTGTCCCGGGCCAGACGGCCGATACCGCGTGCATGATCACCAAGGGCGCGGTGGAAAACGTGCTGGCCGTGTGCTCGCACGTGCAGATGGCTGCTGACATACAGCGACTGGATGATGCGCTTCGGGCGACGTTGATGCAGCGCTTTGTCGACTGGAGCGCCCAGGGCTTTCGCGTGCTGGCACTGGCCAAACGGACCCTGGCCGGCAAACCCCGCTATACCCGCGACGACGAGCAGGCCATGACGCTGGCCGGCTTTCTGCTGTTTTTCGACCCGCCCGAGCCGCAGGTGGCGGCCACACTCGGTGGGCTGGATCAGCTGGGCGTGGCGGTGAAGATCATCACTGGCGACAACCGCTTTGTCGCCTCGCACGTGGCCCAGAACATTGGCATGCAGGTTCGCGGCATGCTGACCGGCGGCGTGTTGCGCCAACTTTCCGACGAGGCGCTGTGGCACCGGGTGCAGACCACCACGCTGTTTGCCGAGATCGAGCCCAACCAGAAAGAACGCATCATCAATGCCCTGCAAAAGGCCGGACATGTGGTGGGCTATCTTGGCGACGGCATCAATGATGCTCCCGCGCTGAAGGCGGCCGATGTCGGCATATCGGTGGACACTGCCGTTGATGTGGCCAAGGACGCCGCCGACCTGGTGCTGCTTCGCCACGGGCTGGAAGTGATCCGCCGCGGCATTGACGAGGGTCGGCACACCTTCGCCAACACCATCAAGTACATCCTGATCAACACCAGCGCGACGTTCGGCAACATGATAAGCATGGCACTGGCCTCGATGTACCTGCCGTTTCTGCCGCTGCTGGCCTCACAGATACTGCTCAACAACCTGCTGTCGGATATTCCCGCAATGGGCATCGCCGGTGATCGGGTGGATACCGAATGGGAACGGCGGCCACACCGCTGGGACATCCGTCTGATCCGGCGTTTCATGGTGACCTTCGGATTGGTCAGCAGTGTGTTCGACTTGCTGACCTTCGCCGCGCTGATGACCCTGGCGGCCGGCGAAACGCGAATATTCCGCACCGGCTGGTTTACCGAGTCACTGTTGACCGAATTATGCATCCTGCTGGTAATACGCACCGCACAACCGTTCTATCGCAGTCGTCCCGGTACTTTCCTGCTGTGGAGCACGGTCGGCGTGATGGTGGTGACGCTGGTGCTGCCTTTCTTGCCCGGCGCGGGCCTGTTCGGCTTCGTGCCGTTACCACGCGAAGTATTGATGGCCATCGTGGCGATCACCGCGCTTTACGTCGTCACCTCGGAAGCCACCAAGCGGATTTTCTATAGACATCTAGCCGGCCATATCATCGGCGACTGACAAAACGATCCGGCGGCATACTGGCCAATAATTGAGCCGCCGGTTTGCCACCAGGCGGCTCTGGATGAAGCTGACAAAGTGTGGGCCATTCACTATGAATGACTGTGAGGCTCCATCATTTCGGGACCTACTTTTTCATCTTTTCCTGCTTCGCCGTATCCCTGCGAATGTCTTTTCTGGCCGCGTTCAGATGCCAGAGGCAACGCCGCTCATGCTTCTTGTCTGCACTGGCACGGGCTTGCGCGATGGCCTTTTCCGCCTGCGTCTTCAACTTGGCATCCTTGATGGCCGATACACTGGATTGGACATCGGCAATCTGCTGCGCACAGGTTTTCTTCTGTGCCGACTGAGCCGTCGCCAGCGGACCGGATACAAAGACATAGGCGGCACCCATGGCGATGATCAAGGGAAGATAGCTGCGTCTCATGGTTTCGTCTCCGCTGAAATACCTGCAAGTTCTCGGTACCTGGATTTACTTTCCGAGTGCCCTAGCGGGCCTGAGTGGTTGACCCCGGCCTGGGACGTTGCGGCTTTAGCTCGCCATGCCTTTCGGCAGAGCCTGCCTGGATAAGTGCCCACCCGGCGAAGAGCACCACCAGTCCCCCGGCAATGACCGCGTTCCACGCAAATTCGGTCAGCGCGCTGAATCCCAACACCCAGGGCGACGCCACCAGCCATGCACCGAACAGAATGTTCAACCACTGCAGTGTGGCGAAATAGGCGCTCAGGCTCATCGAACAGGTAATGATGAGTGCGATACCTACCACCCACATGTTCCAGGCGGTGACGCCTGCGATGTCGGCCGGTAGCGCGTTAATCAGTTGCTGAAAGATCCAGGGCGTAGCCACCAGCCACAGCCCCAAAACGAAATTGACACCATCCTGCCAACGCTTTTCCATGACACCCTCCCATTGCCTATGTGGCTCCCTACGACGATGTCATGAAAGCATTGCCCTGGTGGTGGCAATTTTGTTCTACATCAATGTTTTGCATGGGTGGCGAAAGGCACTTTCCCGGGCATTTCGGGCTCATCGCAACGCTGTTTATGGCGGCACTCAAACAGCCATCCATTTATCCACGCCGAGACAGCTTACTCGTGGCGCAATGCCTCAACCGGCTGCATGGTCGCCGCCCGGCGCGCGGGGTAGTACCCGAAGAACATGCCCACCGTCGAAGCCAGGCCAAAGGCCAGCAGCACTGAGCTCAGGGTGATGACCACCACACTGCGGGCCAGGTAGTGAACAGCCACCGCGCCGCCAATGCCGCACAGGGCGCCCACGAAACACCCGATCAGGGACAGCAGCACCGCCTCCAGCAGAAACTGCCGCAGGATGTCGCGGCGTCGTGCGCCAATGGCCATGCGAATGCCTATCTCGCGAGTGCGCTCGGTGACCGACACCAGCATGATGTTCATGATGCCGATGCCGCCGACCAGCAGGGACACCGACGCGATGGCGCCCAGCATGAATGACATCACGCGCGTGGTTTGCGCCGCCGCGCTGGCCATGGCCGTCAGATTTCGGATATCGAAATCGTTGTCGGCGCGGCTGGGCAGATGATGACGCTGACGCAACAGTGCGGTCATCTCGCTTTGCGCCTGTGGCATCAGCGCGGCCGAGCGCGCCTGCACCATGATCAGACGCACCGTGCCGGGAAATTGCGAGCCGAACAGCTTGCGCTGCGCGGTGGTGACTGGAATCAGGATGGTGTCGTCCTGGTCCTGGCCGTTGAGACTTTGCCCTTTGCTGGCCAGCACGCCGACCACCACGAACGGGCTTTGCTTGATGCGAATGGTCTTGCCGACCGGATCCTGATCACCGAACAGGTTGGCGACCACCGTCGTTCCCAGCAACGCAACCTTGGCCGCGGCACGCACGTCGGACGCGCTGAAAGCGGCGCCCCGGGCCACTGGCCAATCGCGCACCACCAGGGCGTCGGGGGTAGTGCCGGCAATCATCGTGCTCCAGTTGCTGGCGCCGTAGACCACCTGTGCCGTACCCGGTTGCAACGGCGCCACCGCAGCCACTGCCGGCAGCGTGGCGATGGCCTCGGCATCACCAGTGGTCAGTGTCGGCGCGGCGCCCATACCCATGCGCAGGCCGCCGGTGGTGGCTGACCCGGACAGCACGATAAACAGGTTGCTGCCCATCGACTGGATGGAAGCATTGACCGACTGCTGCGCCCCCTGTCCGATGGCCACCATCAGGATAACGGCGGCCACGCCTATGACCATGCCCAGCATGGTCAGCACGCTGCGCATGCGATTGGCATGCATGGAATCCCACGCCTCGCCCAGCAACGGCGTGATCATGGCGACACCCGAGCGGCGGTCGCCTCGCCCAACAGATGGTCCGCGGCGATGCGTCCATCCACCAGCAGCACATGGCGGTGCGTGAAATCGGCGATGTCCTGCTCGTGCGTGACCAGTACCAGTGTGATGCCATCGGCCGCGTTGAGGCCCATGAACAGCGTCATGATCTCGTGGCTGGTCTGCGTATCCAGGTTGCCGGTCGGCTCGTCGGCCAGGATCAGCCGTGGCCCGCTGACCAGGGCCCGGGCAATGGCCACGCGCTGCTGCTGGCCGCCGGACACACGTGACGGAAGATAGGCTTCGAAACCGCCCAGTCCAACCCGTTGCAGCGACTCCTGCGCACGGCGTCGGCGCTCACGCTCGGGCACACTGGCGTACAGCAATGGCAGCGCCACGTTGTCCAGCAGGCTGATGCGTGGCAGCAGATTGAAGCCCTGGAACACGAAGCCAATCACACGGTTGCGCAAGTGGGCGCGCTGATCGTGATCGAGCCCGGCCACATCCTGTCCGTCCAGGAGGTAGCGCCCACTGCTGGCCACATCCAGGCAGCCAAGAATATTCATCAACGTGGATTTGCCTGAACCTGATGGCCCCATGATGGCCACTGATTCACCCGTGCCCACGGCAAGATCGATATCGCGAAGTACCGACACTGGCCCGGCTGCGGTCTCGTAACGCTTGCACACCGCGTCCAGCACGATCAGCGACGAGGTCGGCATCAGAAGGCCCTCAGGCGAATACCGCCAGACGTGGAGGTCTCCTGCCCGCGTATCACCTCGCCCACCACCACGGGCTCACCGGCACGTATATCCCCGGCCTTGATCTGGACAAACTTGCCGTCGCTGACCCCGGGGGTCACGCGTCGTGCCTGCAAACCTTGCGCTGTTTGCACGTAGACGACGCTTGTGCCGGGTGCCGAGGGCGTGGTTGCCGGTGATGACGCCGCGCGCGGATGAAAGCGCAACGCCGCCGAGGGCACCGCCAGTACCTGATGCCGTTGCGCCACGATCACGTTGACGTAGGCGGTCATGCCCGGCATCAGGGTGCCATCGGTATTGCGCACCCCCACCACCACGTCATAGGTGACCACGTTCTGCTCGGTGGTCGGGTTCAGCCGCACCTGCCGAACCGAGGCCTGATACTGGCGATCGGGGAAGGCATCGACGGTAAAGGTTACCGGTTGGCCGGCGTGTATCTGCCCGATATCGGCTTCGGCGAAGCTGGAGTCGATCTGCATGTCGGTCAGATCCTTGGCGATCTGGAACAGCGTGGGCGTCTGGAAGCTCGCCGCCACCGTCTGCCCCACATCCACGGCGCGGTTGATTACCACGCCGGAGATCGGCGAACGGATGGTGGCGTAGCGAAGATTGGTGCGGCTCTGGTCAAGCGCGGCCTGCGCCAGCGCCACCTGCGCGTGGGCCGCGTCCACCGCCTCCACCAGCTGGTCGTAGTCCTGGTGGGAAATGTAGCCTTGGCGAAACAGCGGCTGCCCGCGATCGCGCGTGGACTGCGCCAGTTTCAGCGCCGCTTTCGCCACGGCCAGGCTGGCCTGGTTCTGACGCACCGCCGCGCCCAGCAGACGCGGATCAAGCTCCAGCAGTACCTGCCCCTCGCGCACTTGGTCGTTGAAGTCGGCATGCAGTGTCTGCACCGTGCCCGACACCTGCGTGCCGACACTGACCAGCGTGACCGGGTTCAGCGTGCCATTGGCGGAAATGGTCTGGGTGATGTCGGTGACCCTTGCCGGCTGCGTGATGTAGGCCGGCCCGCGACGCGAGCCGATGCCAAGCCACGCCACGACGAGTGCGGCCAGCACCAGTACGAGCAAGGCCAGCGCGACGAGGCGCCAGCGGTGGGAGCGCGTGGGCGGATGTTCTGGCATGTCGGCACGATATCGGTCTGCATGGGCAGCCCAGGGTCATCACGCTATGGACATGCCCTGGCGCCGCCCTTGATCTGCATCAAGCAGGGCCTCATCGCTCCCGTCTGCCCACGCGCACCATGGCATCGCACCGTCACGCCGGCCAGGCGATCAGGGCTGACTCGGCCGGGAGGAATGCATCCGGATGCCACGCCCGCACCCGGGCGGTGAAGTGCTCGGCCGGACGGGTGGCCGGTACCCGCGCCGAATAAACGTGCCCCTCCACCGCACCCGGCATGGCGCGGCCCGGAGTCATGGTCACGCACTCGGCGGGAAGGTCGCCCTGGGCCTGCGCGCACAGCTCGACACGCACGTGGCCCGGTTCGATCTCGCCCAGATAGACCGGCACGCTGACAAGCCAGTCATCCTGCTCGCGGATGACATCGAGCGCGCCAAAATGCAGCTCATGCCACTGCGCGGCCAAGGTCGTATGCCAGGCGCACAGCCGCCGGCCCAGCTCTACGCCACCGTCCACCCGCTGCTGCAGCGCCTGCGCCGCCGGTCTGTAGAAGTGCTCGACATATTCGAGCAGCATGCGATTGCTGGAATAGGCTGGCGCCAGTCGCGCCATGCTGGCGCGCATCAGCGCTATCCAGCGCCGCGGCAGGCCCTTGGCATCGCGATCATAAAAGGCCGGCACGATGTCCTGCTCCAGCAGGCGGTAGAGCCGCTCGGCATCATGCGCGTCATGCTCGGCGTCATCGGCATAATCGGTGTCGCTATCGTCACCGATGGCCCAGCCCAGTTCGGGCCGATAGGCCTCGGCCCACCATCCATCCAGCTCCGACACGTTCAGTCCGCCGTTGACCAGCACCTTCATGCCGCTGGTACCGCAGGCCTCCCAGGGCCGTCGCGGAGTGTTGATCCAGAGATCGACGCCCTGCACCATCTGCTGCGCCAGGGCCATGTCGTAGTCCTCCAGAAACACCACGCGTGCATGCACCTGCGCGCGGTGCGCGAAACTCAGCCAGGCGTGCACCAGCTGCTTGCCCTTTTCATCATCTGGATGCGCCTTGCCGGCGACGATCAGCTGCACCGGCCGGGTGGCATCGGTAATCAATCGCAGCAGACGCTCGGCGTCGTGCAGCATCAGGTTGGGTCGTTTGTATTCGGCAAAGCGGCGCGCCAGGCCCAGGGTGAGGATGTTCGGATCGAGCACCTGCGCGCAAGCAGCCACGCGCGACGCCGATTCGCCGCGTTGACCAAGCTGCCAGGCCAACCTTTCGCGCGCACGCATCACCAGATCCCGGCGCTGATCGCAGGCCAGCTGCCAAAGTGTTTCGTCGTCGGTGGCGGCGAAATCGCTCTCGAGGGTGGATATCGGGCCCAGCCAGCGCTGCTTGCCGCAGGCATGCGTCCACACCCGGTCGGACCACACCGAATCCCAGGACGGCACGTGCACGCCGTTGGTCACATGCCGGATCGGTACTTCCTGTAGCGGCCAGCGTGGGTAAAGGTCGGCAAACAGATGCCGGCTTACCTCGCCATGCAGCCGGCTTACACCATTACATTGCGCGCAGCCGCGCAGGGCCAGATACGTGGTGCTGAACGGCTCGCTGTCATCGAGTCGATCGCGACGGCCCAGCCCGAGCAGATCACGAGGCGGGATATCGAATTCGGTCAGGTAATCGCTGGCGTATTTGCTGATCAGCGCGGGCGCAAACGCTTCCATGCCGGCCGGCACCGGCGTATGGGTGGTGAACACGTTGCCGGCGCGTGTCGTCCACCAGGCTTCCCAGAACGAGACGCCGTGATCACGCATGAACTGGCGCGCACGCTCCAGCACCAGCAGCGCGGCATGGCCCTCGTTGAGGTGACACACGTTCACCGGAATATGGAGCTCGCGCAGCGTCACCCAGCCGCCAATGCCCAGCACCACCGCCTGCAACAGGCGCATCTCCTGGTTGCCGTCGTACAGCTTGGCGGTAATGCCGCGATCACTGGCACCGTTGCGCACATCGTTGCTGTCCAGCAAGAACAGCCGAACGCGGCCGACAATGGCTTGCCACACGCGCAGGTAGAGCGGCCGTCCAGGCAAGACCACCTTGATCTCAAGCCAGGCGCCATCTTCGCCGATCACCGGCTGGATCGGCAGACTGGTGGGGTCGTTGTAAGGGTAGGCCTCGCGCTGGTGCCCATCGGCATCGATGACCTGGCGGAAATAGCCTTCCTGATACAGCAGGCCGACGCCCACCATCGGCACGCCCAGATCGCTGGCGGTTTTCAGGTAGTCGCCTGCCAGTACGCCCAGGCCGCCGGCATACAGCGGAAACGACTCGCTGAGTCCGAACTCCATGCTGAAGAACGCCACCGTACCGGGCAATGGCGCCTGCGATGACTGCGCATGCCAGCCCGGCTCCTGATGATAGCGTCGGGCGTCGTCCAGCGCCCGCTCCAGTTCGCTGGCAAAGCCATCATCCAGGCACAGCGCATCAAGACGTTCCTGCGGCACGTTCTGCAGGATCACCCAGGGGTTTTCGGTGCGCGCCCAGAGCTCGGGATCGATGCGTTTCCACAGCGCATCCAGGGCGTGATTCCAGGTCCAGCGCAAATCCAGCGCCAAGCCGGTGAGCGCGCTCAGTCGCTCAGGCAGGGCTCGCGGAACAAAGGCATACATGGAGGGGCCTCAGGCATCGCGCCGTGGCACCGGTCGGTGCCGGCCGACCAATACTGGCGCAGGGCATGGGCGGCGTACCAGCATCGGTGGTACACGGCATCGACCACCCCGACCGGTTTGCGGCGATCCAGTAGGCGCGCCGCAACTTGGCCGAAACGACACGCCATGACCGATGCATCAGCGTCCGCGCCAAAGCGATCAGTGATGAGAGCGCGCGGTGATCAGGCCGAACAGGAATGCCGCCGTGGCCGCCGTTCCGATCATCACCCAGGGCTGCTCGTGTACGTAATGCTGGAAGCGCGTGTTGGCCTCGCGAGCACGACCGGCGGCCTTCTGTTCCAGGCGATTGAGGCGCTCGCGCACGGTGTGCAGGCGCTGACGGAATTCCTCACCGCGCTCACCGGCGCCGGTGGCCACATCCTGCATCAGGTGCTCCACATCGCCTGCAATGATGCGCAGGTCGTCTTTCAGAAGTTCGCTGTCGACTCGGCTCATGACCTTCTCCTGACGGTTGAGGCCCGTCCTCGGTGAGCGGGCAGGAGCGACGTTAGCTCGCGCCGCGTGGCATGCCTTGATCGACATCAAGGCTTGATGCCGACCGCCCTCCCCTTCTTCGCGGCACGCTTGCGTGGATCGCATCGGCCCGCCGCCGGCCGGCAACCTTGACCTGCATCAGGATTCTTCGCGCCAGGCCGAGCATGCTGAGGCGTGGCTTGCATACCCCGGGACTGACCGTGAACCGATCACCCTACGGCCGGCATCGGCCATCGCCGGAAAAATCCAGAGTCTGGGCGCTGCCCTTCGTCAATCGTACGCATGCGGCGCGATTTCTTGCCGCAGCACTGGAAAAATATGCTGGCGAAAACACGCTGGTGTTGGCCATTCCCCGCGGCGGCGTGCCGGTGGGCCGCATCGTCGCCGACCATTTGGGGGCGCGACTGGATGTGGTGCTGGTGCGCAAGCTGGGGGCACCCGGCGACCCCGAGTACGCGGTCGGCGCCATCGACGAATCGGGCTGGAGCTATGTGTCGCCCGACGCCGAGCAGGCCGGTGCCGATGCCGACTATCTGCACGAGGAAATGCAGCGGCAGATGCAGGTGCTGGTCGAGCGCAATCACCGCTACCGCGGCGCCCGCGCGCCCGAGCCGGTGCACGGTTGCACCGTGATCGTAGTCGATGACGGCCTGGCCACCGGCGCCACCATGATCGCCGCGCTGCATGCGGCGCGACGCCAGCATCCGGCGCGCCTGGTCTGCGCGGTGCCGGTGGCATCGGCCGGAGCCTTGGCGGCGGTGTCGCCGCTATGCGACGAGGCGGTGTGCCTGGCCACGCCGTCGGCGTTCGGTGGCGTGGCCCAGTACTACCTGGACTTTCCGCAGGTCGGCGACCAGGAAGTGCAGAACGCGCTGTACGGGGATCAATCGTGCGAGTCATGACCGAATGGACCCACCACCACCCGCCGGGCGCACAGGCGATGCGCCGGTTCGGGCCGACGCGCAAGGTGGCTACCGGTCACGCTGGTCCCTATTCGCCGCTGGCACGCCGATCATTGGCCGTGGCATGGGATGCCGGTCCGGCACACAGGAAGGGCCGGACCGGCGGGGGGCGCAGCTAGATGCACGGCCCGCATATTTTCGGACTGGGGGCGCAGCAGGCACAGGCCGCGCGGATCGCCGACCATCTGGACGTGATGCCGGGACATCTGGAAACGCGTCCTTTCGAAGGTGGCGAGCACAAGATGCGGCCACTTGACCCGGTGCGTGGCGATGACGTGTATGTGCTGCACTCGCTGCATGGCGATGGCCTGAGCGTCAACGACAAACTGTGCCGCACGTGGTTCTTCTGCGCCACGCTGCGCGATCACGGCGCGGCGCGCGTGACACTGGTGGCGCCGTACCTGGCCTATGCCCGAAAAGACCGCCGTACCAAGCCCTATGACCCCATCAACACCCGCTATGTCGCCATGCTGTGCGAAGCGGTCGGCATCGACCGCATGCTGGTGCTGGACGTGCACAATCCAGCCGCTTACGAAAACGCCTTTCGCCACCCCGCCTACAACCTCGGGGCTGCCGCCGTGCTGCTGCCAGCGTTGCTTGCGCGCCTGAAGCACGACGAGGATATCGTGGTGCTGTCACCCGATGCCGGCGGCATGAAACGCGCCGAGGCCTTTCGCGCCGCCCTGGCGGCCCGCTGGCCACGTCCGGTGCCGCTGGGGTTGATGGAAAAACACCGCAGCCGGGATCAGGTCACCGGCGAGACGCTTTTCGCCGACGTACGCGGCCGCGCGGCGATCATCGTCGATGACATGATCAGCCGCGGCACCACCGTGCGGCATACGGCGCAGGCCGCGCAGGCCGCTGGCGCCCGGCGCGTACTGGCCGTGGCCACGCATGGCCTGTTCGCCGAGGACGCGGCGGTGATACTGGATAAACCGGCGCTGGAACGAATCGTGGTCACCGATTCGGTATCGCCCTGCCCGCTGTCGACCACCTCGCTGGCCGAGCGTGTCGATGTGGTCGACACCACCGCCTTGTGGGCCGATGCCATCCGGCGCCTGCACCAGGAGCGCGACTTCAGCGACGTCGACGAGGCATGAGCTGGGCGGGTGCCGCACCCTCACCATCATCGCCGACGGCCATGTGCTCCCAGCCACGCCGCAGGTAATCACGCGCCGAATCAGCCCAGTGCCAGGCGGCACCCGTCTCCGGATCCTCGATGTGCAAAATCGCCAGTCGGGCGCGGCGCAACGCATGCAGCGCCTGATAGAACGCCACCAGCGCGACGTCGGGCCGGTCGCCACTGAGCCGGCGATAATGCTCCAGCAGCCACTCGCGCCATTCCGGGTGCTCCAGGCGCTCGCACTCCAACGCCAGAAACGCCAGCTCGTCGACCGGATCGCGCTGGCGCAGCCGCAGGTCGAATTCGATGCAGTCGATGATTGCCAGCGGCTGTGTGAAATAGACATGCTCGGGCCGCAGATCCCCGTGGCCTTCGGCCAGATGGTGGCTATCGGCACGGCTGTCGAGCAGGGGGCCTGACTGGGCCAGGAAGTCACACAGGGCCGACACCAATCGGCGCACCTCGTGCTCGGGCAGAGCGAACTCCGGGCGTAGCAGTTCGTGCTCGCTCAGGGTGATGTCATCGAGCAGGCGGCGCCTCCATTCCACGGCGCTGATATGCGGATGGGCGGCGTCGGCGTACAGCGACCACCAGCGCTCGACCAACTGACAGGCATCCTGGCGCGTGGCCCGGCCCACGCGCAGACGATATTCCAGCGTTTGCGCCAGCGGCAGCCGGCGCATGCGCACCAGCCAGTCGACGATGCGCCCCCTCCCCCCAAGGCTGAGGCGATGCTCGCGATCGCATTTGAGCGCCACCACGTCCAGGTAGACGCCCTCGGCCAGACGCTGGTTGAGGCGCACTTCGCGTTGACTGCTCAGCTTGCGCGCATGGACGGTGCTGTAGTCGATCAGGTCGCGACTGTAGGGCTTTTTCAACTTGTAGGCGTAGTGGTCGGTCAGGAACACCCAGGACATGTGCGTCTCGATGGCGGTCACTTCCCGGGTCGGTTCTGCATAGCTGCCGGGATGCTGCAGAAATTCGACCTTCTCGGCCAGCGAAGGCACAAACATGCCCGTGTGCCGTGCGGCGGCAGGCAATCCGGCCCGGTGATGACCGGACTGGACACGACGGCTCCCGTTGCTGTGCATGGTGATTCTCGGCGCGACCCTGTGGCATCTGCAATTTTTCGCCGCCTGGGAATCCCGGCGTTGATCTGGCTCAAATCATCGCGGTCGGGACGGGCCCTTGTGGGACCCTTGCCCGCACACGATGAAAGAGACCGGGTGTGGCCGAACGAGCACAGGACGCAGGGGTGATACTGCCGCGCCGCAACGTCGACGCATCATGCCCAGTGGCCGCATGTCGTCATCCAATCTTGATACCGATCAACATCACGCGGGGCAAGACGCGGCCATGCTCGACAGCGTCGACCCAAGTGACGGCTGGAGGGCATCAAGATGCGTATCGCCGATATCTGTACCCGCAGCGTGGTGCATGTGGACGCCGACCTTTCCGTACGTGCCGCGGCCGTGCTCATGCGCAAGCGTCACGTCGGCACCCTGGTGGTGATCGAACAGCCCAACGGTGAACGTGTCCCCATCGGCATGGTCACCGACCGCGACATCGTGGTCACGGTGGTGGCTCCGGATGTGGACATCAATGCCCTGGTCGTTGGCGACGTGATGAGTACCAAGCTGATCACCTGCACCGAAAGCCAGGACATTTTCGACGCCGTGCAGCTGATGCAGGTCAACGGGGTGCGGCGCCTGCCGGTGGTCAACCGGCAAGGTGGCTTGTGCGGGATGGTGTCTGCCGACGACATTCTGGGCACGCTGGGCACCTACATGCAGAAGCTGGCCCATGCACTGTCGCGCGAGCAGATGCTGGAGATGGAAATGCGCACCTGAATGGGCGGGAGTAAACGACCATGCATACCGACGCCATCGTCATCTGTTATTCCATGACCGGACACACGCGCACGCTGGCCGGCGAAATTGCCGAGGCCCTGGATGCACCACTGATCGACATTCACGAGCCGCGCAGGCGGCGTGGACTGTACGGCGTGACACGGGCGCTATTTGATGCCATTGGGGGACGCCTTACCCCCATCGTGGCGCCCTCCACGGCATTGACACCCTACCGCGTGGTGGTGCTGGGCGGTCCGGTATGGGCCGGGCGCATGGCCGCTCCGGTACGTCGTTTCGCCCGGGACTATGGCGCGCAGTGCTCCAACCTCGCCTGCTTCTGCAGCCTGGGGGGCAGCTCTGCCGAGCGCGCTTTCCACGACATCGAGCAGCTCAGTGGCCAGAACATGGTGGCGACGCTGGCCGTGGACGCCAAACACCTGGCCCCGCCTGAGCATGCGCAGGCGTTGCAGGCATTTCTAGGCAGCGTCCGCTCCTTTGCCTCGCGCAGCCAGCCACGGTAACGGATCGACGTGAACCGGCGCTGGAACATTTATCTGTGGTACGCCTTGGTAGTCCTTCTGATGTGGGTGGCGCTGCAGGGCCTGCTGACCGGCGGTGGCGAAGTGAAGTCCATCCCATTCAGCCAGTTCCGGCAGCAGTTGAAGGACGGCGAGATCGCCTCGGTCGAGATTGGCTCCGAGCGCATCGACGGCACCTACCGGAAAACCGACACCAACGGCCGGCCGTTGCGCTTTCGCACGGTGCCGGTGGACCCGGACATGGCCCGACTGCTCAGCTCGGCCAAGGTGACCTATTCAGCGCAACCAGATCAGGGCCAGCTGGGGCGGACGCTTGGCTGGCTGCTGCCGATGGCGATTTTCTTCGGCGTGTGGTTCTGGATGGCGCGGCGGCTGACCGGCGCCGGCAGTGGCGGCGGGCTGATGGCCGTAGGCAAGAGCAAGGCCAAGGTGTTCATGGAAAAGCGCATCGGCACCACGTTTGCCGATGTCGCCGGTGTCGACGAGGCCAAGGAGGAACTCAAGGAAATCATCGCCTTTCTGCGTGATCCGGGCAGTTATGGCCGGCTCGGTGCGCATGTGCCCAAGGGCGTGCTGCTGGTGGGACCGCCAGGGACCGGCAAGACCCTGCTGGCACGGGCCGTGGCCGGTGAGGCCGGGGTGCCGTTCTTTTCCATCAGCGGCTCGGAATTTGTCGAGATGTTTGTCGGTGTCGGCGCGGCGCGGGTGCGCGATCTGTTCGAGCAGGCTCGCCAGCAGGCACCGTGCATCATTTTCATCGACGAGCTGGATGCGCTGGGACGGGCACGGGGGGCCTTTCTTCCCGGCGGAGGCCATGACGAGAAGGAGCAGACCCTCAATCAATTGCTGACCGAGCTGGATGGCTTCGACCCCAGCAGTGGCGTGGTGCTGCTGGGTGCCACCAACCGTCCAGAAATTCTGGATCCGGCACTGCTGCGCGCCGGACGCTTTGATCGCCAGATTCTGGTTGATCGTCCCGACAAGGCCGGCCGCGAGGCGATACTGCGCGTGCATCTGAAAAAGATCCATCTGGCCGATGGCGTGAAGATCGATGAGCTGGCCGCGCTGACGACCGGACTGACCGGCGCCGACCTTGCCAACCTGGCCAATGAAGCGGCCCTGCTGGCGACCCGCCGTGGCGCCGAAGCCGTGACCATGGATGATCTGCAGTCGGCACTGGAACGCATCGTGGCCGGGCTTGAGAAGAAAAGCCGCGTGCTCAGTCCCCACGAGCGTCAGGTGGTGGCCCATCACGAGATTGGCCATGCGCTGGTGGCGATGGCCTTGCCCGGCGCCGATCCGGTGCAGAAGATTTCCATTATTCCGCGCGGCATCAGCGCGCTCGGCTACACCATTCAGCGTCCGACCGAGGACCGTTTCCTGATGGCGCGCGGTGAGCTGGTTGACCGCATGACGGTGCTGCTGGGCGGTCGTGCCGCCGAAACGCTGTGCTTTGACGAGGTCTCCACCGGCGCCGCCGACGATCTGGCCAAGGCCACCGAGATTGCACGCAGCATGGTCACCCGGTTTGGCATGAGCGAAGACCTGGGCCAGGTCAGCTACGAAACGGATCCGGCGCCCATGCTGGGGCCAGCCACACCTGTTGACTGGCGCCCTCGCAGCTACGCCGAATCCACCGCCGCCAGCATCGATCGCAGCGTACGTGACCTGATCGACCAGGCTTTCAGGCGCGCCCGGCAGATTCTTACCGAACAGCGCCCGCTGCTTGAACGCGCCACCGCCCAGTTGCTACAGCACGAGACGCTGTCAGGCGATGACATTCAGGCGCTCAGGCGCGAGGCGTTGCCGGTACCCCAGCGTGGCGGTGCTGTCACCAGCACCACGCCGGCCGCGCGCCTTTAAGCCCCTCGTCGACCGGCAGGCATCGCCGTCGCCACCGCCATCGCCGATGCGCGGCGCCTAGGAAGCCTGCCGCGAGGCCGTCTCGCGCCAGCGCGGCCGGGCCAGATGGCGGATCAGTGAAGGCAGATTCGGCCCACTTCCGGCCTGATCGCGCTCCATCAGCACCACGCCAAGCAGCTGTGCATACAGCTGCATGTAGGCCTGCGCCGGCGTACGCCAGCTGAAGTCAGCGTGCATGCCGCCACGCTGCAGCGCCGACCAACTGTCCGGCTGTGCGTAAAAGGTGCCCAGACCGCGCTCGACAGCATCGACGAAGGCGGCGCCATTGGCCGCATCGAACACGAAGCCGGTCGCCCTGCCCGCACCCTGGCTGGTATCCACCACGCTGTCGGCCAGGCCACCCACGCGACGCACCACGGGCACCGTGCCATAGCGCATGGCGTACATCTGCGCCAGGCCGCAGGGCTCGAAGCGCGAGGGATGCAGCAACAGATCCGCACCGGCGTGCAGACGGTGCGCCAGGGCCTCGCTGTAGCCGATACGCACCGCCACACGCCCCGGCCATTGCGCGGCCATCGCCATCAGGCCGCTCTCGATCTCGCGATCACCATTGCCGTGCAAAGCGAACTGCAGCCGCGAATGGCGCTGCAGCAGCACCGGCAGCTGCTGCAACACGATATCGGCCATCTTTTGCTGGGTGAGACGACTGACCGACACCGCCAGCGGTGCCATCGGATCAGGGTCCAGACCCAGCATGTCCTGCAGCACCCGCTTGCAGCCGCGTTTGCCACCCAGTTCGGTGGCGCGATACCGGAACGGCAGGTATGGATCGGCCTGCGGGTTCCACAGCTGATCGTCGATGCCGTTGATGATGCCGTGCAGATCGTCGCGACGCGCGTTGAGCAGGCCCTCCATGCCAAAGCCGAACTCCGGCGTGCATAACTCGCGGGCGTAGGTGGGGCTGACCGTGGTCACCTTGTCGGCATAGCGGATGCCGGCCTTGAGAAATGACATCTGACCAAAAAACTCGATGCCCTCGGCACTGGCCAGATGTTCGGGCAACCCCAGTTTGGCCAAGGTGGCCAGCGGATAGTTGCCCTGGAAGGCGGCATTGTGAATGGTGAAAACGCTGCTTGGCCGTGGTCCGCCCCCCAGTTGCAGCAGCAGTGGCAACAAGCCGGTGTGCCAGTCGTGGCAATGCACTACATGCGGAACCCAGGCCAGCCCGCAGCGATTGAGCGCCATGCGCGCCGCGGCATGGCAAAGCACGCCATAACGTCGCGCGTTGTCGGGCCAGTCGCGACCGTCAGGATCCCGGTACGGCGTGCCCGGGCGCCGGTACAGCGACGGACAGTCGACCAACCACGTCGGCAGCCCCGAATCGGGCATGTGGCCATGGATCAGACGTACGCGCGCGCCGGGCAACACCTCGCCCAGATCCACCACGGGCCGCGGCGCCACCAGCTGATAGAGCGCATCGGGATAGGCCGGCATCATCAGCTGCACGTCCAGGCCTTGCGCACAAAGCGCCTGCGGCAGCGCCGCGCAGACATCGGCCAGCCCCCCGGTCTTGGCCAGCGGATAGATTTCCGAGGCGACGAAGAGCACGTGCACCGCGTGCGGGTCCAGCACGGTGGGTGCGTCGACCGATGTTGAGACATTCGCAGACATGAGCGACCACTCGAAGAACGACAGCGACGTTCTCGACGCTATCGCCCGCGCCCACAAACACCTTGATCAATATCAACATTGCCGGAGCCGGCCAACGCACCATGATGAGCAGGCACCTGGCGGCAGTTCGCTGTCACCCGCCGTGCAATGAAGAGAACGCTTACATGTCCGAGCAAGTCAACCGCCCGGCCGCGCCCTACATCGGTTCGGAGGCCACCATCGGCCCGTATCTGGGGCACACGCGCGTGGCCTACTTTTCGATGGAGATCGCACTGCGCGCCGAGATCCACACCTACAGCGGCGGCCTGGGCGTGCTGGCCGGCGATACCGCCCGCGCCGCCGCCGACCTCTCACTGCCGATGGTGTTCGTGACCCTGGTCAGCCGGCAGGGCTACCTGCAGCAGGCCATTGACGAGGATGGTCGCCAGGTGGACCGTGCCGACCCCTGGAAGCCGGCCGACTACGCCACGCCGCTTCGGGCCAAGGTGGCCGTGATCATCGGCGGACGCGAGGTCTGGATCCGGCCCTGGCTGTATCCACTGGGCAGTGCCATCGGGCGCACCGTGCCGGTACTGCTGCTGGATACGGCTCTGCCGGAGAACCACGCCGACGACCAGACCATCACCGACACGCTTTATGGCGGCGACATGACCTACCGCTTCAAGCAGGAAGTGGTATTGGGCATTGGCGGCCTGCGCCTGTTGCAGGCGCTGGGATTCCACATCGACCGCTACCACATGAACGAAGGCCACGCGGCACTGCTTGCGCTGGACCTTTTGCGCCGTTATCCACGCCCGCTGGACCAAGTGGCGCCGGGCGAGTTGAAACTGGACGTGGCGGAGGTGCGCCAGGCCTGCGTGTTCACCACGCACACGCCCATCGAGGCCGGCCACGACACCTTTTCCTACGAGCTGGTCGGACACCTTCTGCAAGGTTATATCGAGCTCGATCAGGTGCGTCAGCTGGCCGGCTCGGATCAGCTGAATATGACCCGGCTGGCGCTGAACCTGAGCGGCTACATCAATGGCGTGGCGGTACGTCATGCCGAGGTCACCACGCGCATGTTCCCCGGCTACGACATTCGCGCCATCACCAACGGCGTGCATGCGCCGCAGTGGGCGCACCCGGCGTTCGCCGAGGTGTTCAATCGCCATTCGCTGAAGTGGGGCTATTCGCCCGAAGTCATGCAGCGCTTCGATCAATTGCCCGATGACCTGGTCTGGCAGGCGCACCAGCAGGCCAAGGGGCACCTGCTGGAGCTGGTGCAGCGCGTATCGCGGCAGAAGCTGGCCCTGGACGTACCTATCCTGGGCTTCGCACGCCGCTTCACCGCCTACAAGCGTCCCGAGCTGATCTTCTCTGATCTGGCGCGACTGCAGGCCATCCACGCACGCTATCCCTTTCAGCTGGTACTGGCCGGCAAGGCGCATCCCAATGATCAGCCCGCCAAGGAACTGATCCATTCCATCCACAGCATGATCCGCGCGCTGGCGCCGGAAATACGCATGGCGTTCCTGCCCAACTATGACCTCAGCATCGCCCGTACGGTGATCGCCGGCGCCGATGTATGGGTCAACACGCCGGAGCCACCCATGGAAGCCTCGGGCACCAGCGGCATGAAGGCCGGGCTCAATGGCGTACTCAACCTCAGCGTGCTCGACGGCTGGTGGATCGAGGCCCATATCGAGGGCGTGACCGGCTGGTCGATCGGCAATCACGCCGGCGCCAGCGCCGATGCGCTTTACGACAAGCTGGAACGGGCCGTGCTGCCGATGTACTACCAGGATCGCCCGCGCTGGATCTGGATGATGAAGCAGGCGATCAGCAAGATCGGCAGTACCTTCAATGCCCATCGCATGATGCGCCGCTATGCCGCCGAAGCCTATATCGCGCGCCGTCCGTCCTGGGAAGTATCTACGCATGCGCCGCCGCCCTTCTGATCCGCCGGCCATCGATCCGGCCGATCTCGAACGGCTGCTGACGGCCACGCACAGCGATCCGTTTGCCGTGCTGGGCATGCACGTGCGGCCCGGATCGCCACAGGTGGTGGTGCGCTGCATACGACCGGGCGCGCGCACTGTGGAAGTGATCGAGCGCGACACCGGCAAGTCCCGCGGGGCGCTGCGACGCGTGCGCGACGATGTCTTCGCCGGCGCTCTGGCGGCACCGGAGGGCCGTTTTCCCTACCGGCTGCGCGTGGACGACGGCGAGGTGATCCGGGATCTGGAAGACGCCTACGCTTTCGCTCCCCTGCTCGGCGAGCTGGACTGCTATCTGCTGGCCGAAGGTCGGCACTGGCACGCGGCCAGCCGGCTGGGTGCGCATCCAGGGCGTCTGGATCGTGTCGACGGGGTGAGCTTCGTGGTCTGGGCGCCCAACGCCCAACGGGTCAGCGTGGTGGGCACCTTCAACGCCTGGGATGGCCACGTGCATCCGATGCGGCTACGCCCCGAATGCGGCATGTGGGAATTGTTCATTCCCGACGTGGCGCTGGGCGCCCTGTACAAGTACGAACTTCGAACCGCCGATGGCCAGGTCATACTGAAATCCGATCCGTGGGCGTTCGCCTGCGAGTTGCCCCCGGCGACTGCCTCCCGCGTCTGGGCCGATCTGGCAGAAGAATGGCACGATGCCGACTGGATGCGCTCGCGACAGCAGCGTCAGTCGACACAGGCCCCGCTGGCCATTTACGAGGTGCACGTCGGCTCCTGGCGGCGCCACCCGGACGGGCACCAGTATCAGTTCGACGAACTGGCCGATGCGCTGATTCCCTACGTGCTGGAGATGGGCTTCACGCATATCGAGCTGCTGCCGGTAAACGAGCACCCGTTCACCGGCTCTTGGGGCTACCAGCCCACCGGCCTGCTGGCACCCAGCGCACGCTGGGGCGCTCCGGATGCGTTCCGGCGTTTTGTCGATCGCTGCCACGTCGCCGGCATCGGCGTGTTGCTGGACTGGGTGCCGGCGCATTTCCCCGCCGATGAACACGGCCTGGCGCGCTTTGATGGCACTTGCCTTTACGAGCATGCCGATCCACGAATGGGCTATCACCAGGGCTGGGGCACGCTGGTCTACAACTTCGGTCGCCACGAGGTGGCCAACTTCCTCATCGCCGGGGCGCTGCACTGGCTACGCCACTACCACCTGGACGGCCTGCGCGTGGATGCCGTGGCCTCGATGCTCTATCTGGACTATGACCGCGCGCAAGGGGAATGGATCAGCAACCGCCACGGTGGGCGCGAAAACCTGGATGCGGTGGATTTCCTGCGCCGGTTCAACGATGTGCTGCGCGAACAGGCCCCTGACGGGGTGATCACCATCGCCGAGGAATCCACTGCATGGCCCGGCGTGACCCGGCCGACCCATCTGGGCGGGCTGGGTTTCGACTACAAATGGAACATGGGCTGGATGAACGACACGCTTGGCTACATGCGCCACGACCCGGTACACCGGCGTTTTCATCACGACCAGCTGACCTTCGGCCTGCTGTACGCCTACAGCGAGCAGTTCATCCTGCCGGTGTCTCACGACGAGGTGGTCCACGGCAAGGGCTCGCTGCAAGGCCGCATGCCCGGCGACATGTGGCAGCGTATGGCCAACGTGCGCCTCTACCTGGCCTTCCAGTACACCCAGCCCGGACGCAAGTTATTGTTCATGGGCAGCGAGTTTGCCCAGGACGGCGAATGGAATCATGACGCCGAGCTGGACTGGGCGTGCCTGCAGTGGGCCGATCACGCCGGCGTGCAGCAGCTGGTGCGCGATCTCAACCGGCTGTATCGCGAACGCCCTGCCCTGTACCTGCATGATGGCGATGGACGGGGTTTTGCCTGGATCGATTGCAGCGACCACGAACAGAGCGTGCTGGCCTACCGCCGCCTCGACGACCAGTCCTGCAAATCCCTGGTGGTGGTATGCAACTTTACCCCGGTGCCACGCACGGACTACCGCATCGGCGCGGTGTCCTGTGGCCGCTATCGGGAGATTCTCAACACCGATGCCAGCGACTACGGCGGCAGCGGCATGGGCAACCTCGGCGGCGTCGATGCCCAACCGCAACCTGCGCATGGCCTGCCCTGCTCGCTGGTGCTGACGCTGCCACCGCTGGCCTGTGTGGTGTTCGAGGCGCCTGCGGAGTCCACGTGAAGACCCCCGCACTGACCGGTGGCCTCGGTGACAGCGTGCGCCCGGGTGTCGAGCCGCTGGACGATGGCCTGCGTTTCGGCGTGGTGTCACGTCACGCCGAGCGCATTGAGCTATGCCTTTTCGATGCGCAAAGTGGCCGGGAAACGGCGCGCCTGCCCATGCCAGAGCGCGAGGGGGATCTCTGGTACGGCTATCTGGCCGATGCAGGTCCCGGCCTTCTCTACGGCTATCGCGCGTATGGTCCGTACCAACCGGGGCGCGGACATCGGTTCAATCCGCACAAGCTGTTGATCGATCCCCACGCCACCGCACTTGAAGGACGCTTTGTCTGGAACCCGGCCGTGTTCGGCTACCAGGACAGGCACTGCAACGACGCCGATGCCATCGACAGCCGCGACAGCGCCCCTTTCGTGCCGCGCTGCCGAGTCTCCCCATTCAGCGCCGAACCATCACGTACGCCACGACCCGGGGTGCCATGGGCCGACACCGTGATCTACGAACTGCACGCGCGTGGATACACCATGCGCCATCCGCAGGTACCCACGCCCCTGCGCGGCAAGCTCGAAGCACTGGCGCTGCCGGTCGTCACCGACTATCTGCGCGGACTGGGTATCACCACGCTGGAACTGCTGCCGCTGGCCGCCTTCATCGACGAGCAGCGGCTGGTTAGCCAGGGGCTGCGCAACTACTGGGGCTACAATCCATTGGCACCGCTGGCCTTGCATGCCCCCTATCTGGCCGGCACGGGACCTGCGAGCTTCGCGGCAGTGCTCGATCGCCTGCATGAGGCGGGACTGGAGCTGATTGTCGACGTGGTGTTCAACCACACCGCCGAAAGCGATGCCTACGGACCCACGCTGACGCTGCGCGGGCTGGACAACGCGTTGTACTACCGGCTCGATCCAGACCACCCTGAAAGCTACGTCAACTACTCCGGCTGCGGAAACACGCTGGACCTGTCGCAACCGGCGGTACTGGAGTGGGTGCTTGCCGCACTGCGCTACTGGGCCAGGCTGGGCGTGGATGGCTTTCGCCTGGATCTGGCATCAGCGTTGATGCGTGATCGTAGCGGGCGTTTCCAGACCCACGCGCCGCTGTTCGATGCCATTGGCAAGGACGAGCTGCTGCGCCCACTGAAGTGGATTGCCGAGCCCTGGGACTTGGGTCCGGGTGGGCAGGCACTGGGCCGGTTTCCCGCGCCGGTGGCGCAGTGGAACGACCGCTTTCGTGACAGCGCCCGCCGGTTCTGGCGCGGCGACCCGCACACCACCGGCGAATGGGCGACGCGCCTGTCCGGATCGGCCGACCTGTTCGCGATGGCGCGAACACCACTGGCCGGCATTAACCTGATCACGTCGCATGATGGCTTCACGCTGGCCGACCTGACCGCCTACCAACACAAGCACAACTGGGCCAACGGCGAGCAAAACCGCGATGGCCACGAACCCAACTGGAGCAGCCACGGCGGCGTCGAAGGCGACACCGCCGATCCCGGCATTGGCATCTTGCGACGCCGGCGCCGCCGCGCCCTGCTGGGCAGTGTACTGCTGGCACGCGGGGTGCCGATGCTACTGGCCGGCGATGAGCTCTCTCACACCCAGGACGGCAACAACAACGCCTACTGCCAGGACAATCGGCTGACATGGATCGACTGGTCGGCACGTGGCGATACCCGACGCGACCTGCGCGGCTTCGTGACGCGGGCGCTGAGCCTGCGCCGCCGTTTCGCTGCCCTGCACGGCAGCGGCTTCTTCACCGGGCAGATCGACGACAGTGGTGCGCGGGACATCCTCTGGCTACGCACCGATGGACGCCCGTTTTCGCGCCAGGACTGGGATCGCCACGCCGACATGGCATTGATGGCCCTGATCTGCGACAAACAGGCAAGCGACGCTGCCGAAAGCTGGATCTGGCTGATCATGCAGCCCGGCACCGACACGCGCGCAGTCCAGGTGCCACCCAGCCCGGGCGGTGGCGCCTGGGTCTGCGTGCTGGACAGCACCCGGGAAACGGTCGCCGATGAGTTTCCTGTGTATGTCACCGGCCAGTCCATGGTGCTTCCCGGCATCGCGCTACGCGTGCTGGTCTCGCCTGCCTGCAGGCTTTGATGCGACAACGACAACCCGGCCTTCGGACCGAGCGACCTGCGGCAAGGCCGAGGCGCGGCCAGCCGACGCCACTGACAACGAGTGGCGCCGGCCCCGCCTGGTTCAACGAATATCGATACGGCGCGAGCGCGATGTGGCCTTCTTGGGCAGCATCAATTGCAGGGTGCCGTTCTCGTAGTGGGCCTCGGTGTGCTCTTCGTCCACGTCACTGGGCAGGGTGAAGCTTCGATACGACTTGCCGTAGTAGCGTTCCGTGAGTACTTCTTCCTCGTCCTTTTTCTTCTCGCGCTGACGCTTGGTCTCGACGGTAATGGTGACGCGATTGCCATCGACGGCGACGTCGATGTCCTCCTTGCGCACGCCCGGGGTTTCCACCGAGACCAAGTACGCCTTGTCGCTTTCGGTGACATCCATGCGCAGTTCGGGCGCCAGGTCACGTTCGTACTTCCAGGGACGCGCACCGAGGTTGCGGAACATGTCCTCGAAATCGCTGTTCAAGTCCACGCGTGACAGTGAGCGCAGCGGGTTCCAGAGTGATGGGATGGCCATGGCCGGTCTCCTTTGCAGTGAGGGAACTTGGGAACACCAGCGGCGTGACGGCACTGACTGCCCGACACGCCTCTCAAGGTGCTATCTAGCGTCCTGCCTGCATCGGCAATGTTGATGCACATCAACATGTTCTGCGTACGGCTGCGTATGCTGTTGTCCATGGCGAACCGGGGGTATCAAGGCTGGGATGCATCGGGCGCTGGCCGCCGACGGACGTCGGCGGCAGCGATCTTCAACACTCAGTCCAGGAAGCGATCGATGAAGACCTGGGTGCTTGTGGCCAGTCGCGTGCGGGCCCGCCTGCTGGAGTTCGACGAGCAGCAGCGCGACATCACCGAAATCGGCGATTTCCTCAATCCCGATGGGCGTATCGGGCAAAGCTCACGAGGAGAAAATCGCCCGCCGCGCACCATTGACAGCACGGGGGCGGCCCGCCACGCCATCGAGCCGCATACCGAGCCCGCGGTCAAGCTCGCCGACCGCTTTGCACACCAACTGGTCTCGGTGCTGGAGGACGGACGCGTGCATCATCACTTCCAGCATCTGGTGCTGATCGCCACGCCGCGTTTCCTGGGCCGGCTTCGCCAGTGCATGCAGCCTCCGCTCCGGGCTCAACTGGTCCACGAGATCAATCGGGACATGACACGAGACACCATTGACGTCATCCAGGCACTGATCAGCAGGCCATCGGCTGACCTGGACTGAGTACCTCCATGGGCCGTCGCCGTCTTATGCAGGGAATGGCATCATCGAAACGGAGACCGATGGAGGCGCCGGCACGATGCGAAAAGATCCGGACTCAGTCCCGCTCATCGTCGTCGTGGATGACGAGACCGATGTCATCACCATGATCGACAGCTACTTCAGCACCCGCCAGATGAATGTGCTGGGCGGCGCCAACAGCCGCGACCTGCACCGCATCCTGCGCGACGAGCACCCCGACCTGATCCTGCTCGACCTGGGCCTGGGCAGCGAGAATGGCATTGACCTCGCCCTGGACATTCGCAAGAACTCCAGCCTTCCGTTGATCATCATCAGCGGCAGAGATACCACCGCCGACAAGGTGGTGGCCCTGGAACTGGGCGCCGACGACTACGTCACCAAGCCGTTCGAGTTGGCCGAGCTGTACGCACGCGTACGCACGGTGTTGCGCCGGGTACGCCCCCATGTCGCCGATGTCGTCGCCGTGACACTGGAATTTGATCA
Source organism: Oleiagrimonas sp. C23AA (assembly GCF_011759385.1). Classification (GTDB taxonomy): domain Bacteria; phylum Pseudomonadota; class Gammaproteobacteria; order Xanthomonadales; family Rhodanobacteraceae; genus Oleiagrimonas. The sequence continues at coordinate 223,733 of NZ_JAARLY010000005.1, forward strand.
GTTTGTATTTCAGCCAGACCGGCGCCGGCTAATGAACGCAGATGGCCTGGAGGTGGCGCTGACGTCGGGTGAACTGCACCTGCTGGAACTGCTGCTGAGTCATCCTCATCGCATTCTGTCGCGCGACCAGTTGCTGGAATGGCTGCATGGACGCGATGCCGGACCATTCGACCGCAGCGTGGACATGCAGATCACTCGCCTGCGCCGGAAACTGGGGGATGATCCGGCCCAGCCCAGATTGATAAAGACCGTGCGTGGCAGCGGCTACTGGTTCGCTCCCACCGTCAAGAGATCACCGTGAATCCGCCTCCGGCCTCGGCCTTCGCGGCCATGTCCACCCTGCGACCGGTACTCGACGCCGCCCCCGACGCCATGCTGATCGTCGATCAAGAAGGGCTTATCCGTTGCTTCAACCTGCCAGCACGCGAGCTGCTTGGCTACGGCGAGGATATCGAAGGTCAGCCGGTGGAGCGGTTGGTACCCGAGCAACGCGCGCAGGCCCATCGCAGGCACCGTCAGGAATATGCCAGGGCACCACACAGGCGCCCGATGGGTAGTGGTCTGCGTCTTTGGGCGCGCCACGCCGACGGCCATGAGCTTCCGGTGGAAATCAGTCTGAGTCCGGTCCGGATCGACGGTCAGGCCTGTGTCATCGCCTCCATTCGCGACGCCAGCCTGCAACACCGGGCGCAGGATATCCAGGTTCGCTTGCAGAGCCAGGAAACGTTGATTTCCCTCTGGGAACAGGCACTGCGCGAAGATTCGCTGGAATCGTGCACGCGCGATGCGGTGCGTGCGCTGCACGAATTGTTTTCGGCATCACGCATTCGTCTGTACGAGATCGACGATGAGACCCTGCCGGTGCGTCTGCGCGCGATCCGTGACACCCTCGACCAGGCACCTGCGCAATGGCAGGAGATATCCGCCGAGCCGGATGTGGCCGCGCTTTTCAATGATGAAATGCACGCGCTTGAACAAGGCCTGCCGCCCGTTGCCGCTCGCCTGCATCAGCATGCCGACGAGGCGTTGCTGATGATGTCGTTGCGTTACCAGCGCAAGATGGTCGGCGCGCTGTGCATAAGCCTGCCAAGCCGTACGCTGTTCACCCGTGACCAGGTGTACCTGGCACAGAGCGTGACCCACCTCCTGGCTGGGGTATTCGCCCGGCGACGCGCCGACCAGCTGCTCTTGCTGGCATCAAAGATGGAAGCACTGGGCCAGCTCAGCGGAGGGGTCGCTCACGATTTCAACAACTTGCTAAACATTATTTCGGGAAACCTCGAGATTCTTGGTGACCGTTTGAGCGAGCGTGCCGACTGCCTGCAGCTGATTGATACCGCGCTGCGTGCAACGCGGCGAGGCGGCGAACTGACCAAGCGGTTGCTGATGTTCGCCCGCAAGCGTCCCCCACGCGTGCAAACGCAGGCCATCGAGCCACTGGTGGAGGACATCGTGCCGATGCTGCAAAGAATGGTGGGCAAGCGCATCGATATCCGCCTGGACATGACGCCCGGACTGCCCGCCGTGAGCGTGGACCCGACCGTGCTGGATGCCTGCCTGGTCAATCTCACCACCAACGCACGCGATGCCATGCCCGACGGTGGCATTGTCGACATCCGATTGCGCGATGCCACCATAAGTGAGCGCCCCGCCCACCAGGCCTCCAGCACCTTCCAGGGCGGACGCTTTGTCGTCGTCGAGGTGGTGGATACCGGATATGGGATGAACCATGAGACGGCACGTCGCGCCTTCGAGCCGTTCTTCTCCACCAAGCCGGCAGGGGAAGGCACCGGACTCGGGTTGAGCCTGGCCAGCTCGCTGATCACACAGATCGGCGGATACATCGCGCTTGAGAGCATTCCGGACGATGGCACCCGGGTAACGCTGTATATTCCCGTAGCCACGCAGGTAATGGCCACGGCACCGGCTCACGAAGATCATCGCGAAGCCATCGGCCATGGCGAATGCATATTGATCGTCGAGGACGACGCCGCGGTGCGAGATACCGCGCAGGCCATGACCGAAAGCCTCGATTACCGGGTACTGACCGCCGGCTCCGTCCCGGAAGCGTTGCAGCAACTGCACGAGCACCAGGACATCGCCCTGGTGCTCAGTGACATCCTGATCGGACGCGAAGGCAATGGTCTGGACCTTCGACAGGCGCTGCGCCGGACGTATCCCCACATCCCGGTACTGTTCACGTCAGGCTATGCACGCCCGGCGTTGCAGCGCCACGGCATTCAGGCCGAACAGATCGACCTGCTTGCCAAGCCCTATACCCGTGCCCAGCTGGGAGCCGCCTTGCGCAAGGCGATCGGTCCTTCAGGCCACTGAGCGGCGCTGCTCAATATCCGCGTCCCATGCCGCGAAGGTGCCCAGTCGGGCCCGGTCGGTAATGGTGATGTGGCGCCCGCGTACCTCAAGCACACCGGCGCGATGGAACCGGCTAAGGCCACGGCTGACGGTCTCCAGCTTCACGCCCAGGTAGCTGGCGATGTCTTCGCGGGTCATGCGCAAGACGTACTCGACCCCCGAATGGCCCCGACTGGCATGACGTCTGGAAAGATCAAGCACAAACGACGCGATGCGCTCTTCGGCCGACGTCGAGCCCAGCAGCAGCATGGCGGCCTGATCACGCTCGACCTCTCGTGCCAGCTGACGGATGAGTTCGCGTTGCAGGCCCTGCGTATCCACGCCGAGCTGCTCCAGCTGGCGCAGCGGCACTTCTACCACCACGCTGTACTCAAGCGCCCGGATGAAGGTGGGATGGACATCCCGGTTCATCGCGTCCAGTCCCAGGAGGTCTTCGGCCAGATAAAAGCGGGTGACTTGTTCGCGGCCGTCATAACCGACGCGGAAGGCCTTGGCCGAGCCGCTGGACAGCAGATAGAGGGAGCGGAAGGCATCGCCGGCGCGAACAAGGTATTGACCCTTCTCCAGCCGACTGACCTGCATGGACACCTGCGATGCTACCGCCTGCAGACAGCGTCCCACTGATGTTCGCTGCCACGCCACACCGGCCAGGGCCGGAGACGGGTTCGTCGCGTGAGAAGATTGCACTAGGGTCATAATGGGCACCTCTCGCTGGGACATCCAGCTTGCCCAGCCATGTCATGGCCTGTCCTCACCGAACGGTGACGCGATGTAACGGTATGTAACAGGCCCACCCACATTTCATGCACAAGGCTTGCTTATCGTATGTTGGGTGTGTCGGCCACGCCTTGTACCTTGTATCCAAGCCGTTGTCGGCCAGGTGCGATGCTATTCGTCCGGGGGCTCCGAGGCCCGGGGTAAGGTGCACGCGCCATTGATGCCAGGCGGCACGCGGACCGCAAACCCCGCCTTCACGCGAGCGGCGCTTGCCCCCTGAAACCAGGGGCACAGGGACAAGCGATGCAGGGCTTGGAAGCCGGCCGCCAAGCCCTGGATGAAAGTGTGCAAATGACACCAGATCCCGCCAAACGTACCTCCCCGTCAGCGCCCGAGCCAGACCGCCCAGTGGTCGCCGTCGGCGGCGCAGCGGGTGGACTGGCTCCCCTCACGATCTGGCTCCGTCATCTTCGCGCCGACCTTGGCGCCGCCTTTGTGGTGACCTGCCCACTTGACTCGTGTCCGCCCAGTGAGCTGGTGCCGACGCTTGCCAGATACACCCCGATGCCGGTCACGGAGACCTCGTCGCTTGGGCATCTTCACGCCAACCATATCTATGTGCTGCTGCCCGGCCGTGACATGCCGTGCGCTGATGGACACGAGGACACATCCGCGTCCGCAGACGAATCGAAACTTCACCGTCCCATCGACGATGTATTTCAGGCCGTAGCGGCGATGCACCCCGGCGGTTTCGCGGTGCTGTTCTCGGGCGAAGGCACGGACGGTACCCAGGGCATCCGCGCGATCAAGGCCCAGGGCGGCATGACCCTGGTACAGGAACCGGTCGAGGCGGCGTATGCATCGATGCCTCGGAACGCGATCGCCAGCGGATGCGTGGATGTGGTTGCGCCGGCGGAACGACTGGCGGCGGCGCTGAGTCATCGCCTTGGCCATGCAAGGCACCGGAAACGTACGCGCCCGGAGGCCGAGCAGGCTATTTTCACCACCATGGACACCGCCCTGCGCGCCATCGTGGCCCACCTGCAGCAGCAGTCCGGTGATGACTTTTCCACCTGCGAGCACTCCACCCTTCTGCGCTGCGTGCACCGTCGCATGCAACTTGGGCACTTCCGCAGCATGCAGGCGTATGTGGGCCACTTGCGCGAGCATGACGCGGAAACGCGGGCACTGCATGGCGATCTTCTGGCCTCGGTCACCGCGTTCTTTCGTGACCCGAGCGCCTTTCAGGCGCTGCAGACACAGGTCATCGAGCCGCTGGCGTCCGCAACACCGGCCGGGCGGACGATTCGATTCTGGGTGCCGGGCTGCGCCACGGGCGAGGAGGCCTATTCGCTGGCCATGCTGATGCAGGAGGCCCACGTCCCGGGAGCGAGCCCGTGCGATTTCCAGATATTCGCCACCGATCTGGACACCCGTGTGCTCAACGCCGCCCGCCAGGGCCGCTACCCGCGAACTATCCAACGGCACGTGTCTGCGCAGCGCCTGGAACGGTTCTTCACTCGCGAAGGCGACCATTTCCGTGTCGCGCCATCCATCCGTGACCAGGTGATATTTGCCCGGCACAACCTGCTCGGTGATCCGCCTTTTTCACACCTGGACCTGATTTCCTGCCGCAACCTGCTGGTCCACCTGGCCCCGGATGCACAAGAGCGCGTGCTGACGACACTGCGTTGGGCTCTCAATGACGAGGGCTACCTGTTCCTGGGCCCCACGGACAGCACCGAGCGCACCCCTGAAGCATATCGCGTGATCGATGCCACGCACCGCATCTATCAGGCACGTCGGGCATCGGATTCGAACGAGCCGCCGCACCCTGATGGCGTCCCCCCGACGTACCCGCTATCGTCCCGTCCGCCGCTTGCTGGTGCCGGCCGGAAAAGCCCGCCGGCCATCACGCGGTTGGCGCCGCCCGGCGTGCTGGTCGACAAGCGACGGCAGGTGCTGGGGTTTTACGGCGCCATGGCCCGCTTTCTTGACACCTCCTCGCTCTCCCCCGGCGTCAACCTCATCGAGCAGATCGCGCCCCCGCTTCGTCCGGCGCTGGAGTGCGCACTGGACGCGGCCTTGCTGCACCCATGTCCTTATCTCAGCGAGCCTGTCGACAACCCCTGCGCGGGCGCCTGGCAACGACTGGTGTTGCATGCGCAGCCGATTCGGTCCGATCGCTCGGATGTGCAGGTGCTGATCACGTTTCTGGACACGCCGCCGGCGGCAGAGCCTGGTGCAGAAAGCAACCCAAATCAGCGCCGTCGCCACTCGCTACGCGTGCAATTGGAGCGGGTGCGCAAACAACTGCGCTTCAGCCAGCGCCACCAGGAAACCACTCGCGATGAACTGAAGGCCACGCAAGACGCCCTGCAGTTGGCTCGACAGGACTACCGCCTTGCCCACGACGCATGGCAGGCCGACCACACCGAGCTTCAGTCGCTGAATCAGGAACTGCAAACGCTCAATAACGAGCTGAAGCTCAAGGTGGCCCGCCTCACCCAATCGAATGCGCATCTGAACAACCTCATGCAGACCATGGAGGGCGGAGCACTTTTTGTCGACGCGCAGTTGCATATCCGGCTGTTCACGCCGGCAATGACACAGATGTTCGATCTCACCACCGACGCGGTGGGCAAGTCGATCGCCGATGTTCCCCATCACGTGCCGTACGCGTCCTTGATCAAGGACATACGACAAGTGCTTGGCCAGCGCGATGGCCTGCAGCGCGAGGTCGATACCACTTCGGGACAACGACTGCTGCTTCGGATGCGCCCCTGTCCACTGGGCGAAGGCGAAGGCGTGGCCATCAGCCTGATGGATGTGACTGAGCTCCATCAGGCAAGAAAAGCGCTGCAGGAAAGCGAATCGCGCTTTCGCGCGCTGCTTATCGCCACCTCCTACGCGATCTATCGCATGAGCCCGGACTGGACCCAGATGCGTGAACTGAACGGACGTGGCTTCCTGGCCGACACGCCGGCGCCCAATGCCAGCTGGCTTGAGACGTATATCGCCCCGGACGACCGATCGATGGTACGCATGGCCATAGACCAGGCCATCAGAGACAAAAGTACCTTCCAGCTCGAGCACCGCGTCAAGCGACCGGACGGCTCTCTGGGCTGGACCCTTTCTCGCGCCGTTCCGTTGCTGGATGAACGTGGCGCCATCATCGAATGGTTCGGTACCGCCAGCGACGTAACGCAGCTTCATCGCGCCCGGGAAGAGCTGGCCCGCGCCAATCGCATGGAAATCGTCGGTCGCATGGCGGGCGGTATAGCACACGACTTCAACAACCTGTTGACAGTGATCGTGGCCAACCTCGAACTGGCCGAAGAACATATCCGCGATCAGGCGATTCGTCGCTGGGTGGAACAGGCCGCCAAGGCCGCGCAGCTGGGTGCGAGCTTCAACAAGCGGCTGCTGTCCCTTGCCGGCAAACACCACTACGCGCCGCAGCACATCGACATCAACCATCGCATCAATGACCTGACTGCGCTGCTCGAACGTGCCCTGGGCGAGCCGATCGTGCTTTGCACGCGGCTGGACGACGATCTTTGGCCTACCTATGTCGACCCGATGGAAATCGACAGCGCCCTGCTCAATCTTGCGCTCAACGCCCGCGATGCCATGACGCACGGCGGCTGCATCGTCATTCGCACACGCAACGTCACACTGGATGCCGGCGAAGCGGCGCATGGAAGAGCCACCCGGCCCGGAGACTACGTTTGCCTGGAGGTGACCGATTCGGGCACCGGCATGAGCAAGGAAACGCTGTCCCGGGCCACCGAGGCCTTTTTCTCGACCAAGGAAAACGATCTTGGCGCGGGATTGGGCTTGTTCAGCGTGCACAGCTTCGTGAAACAGGCGCGCGGCTATCTTGAGCTCACCAGCGAACCGGGCCAAGGGACCTGCGTGCGCCTCTACCTTCCCAGGGCCAACCCGGCGCGCCACGAGGTGACTGTGTTCAACGATCACGCCACGGAGCCGCCCCGTGGACGTGGCGAACTGATACTGATCGTCGAGGATGATGACACCGTCAGCGAAGTGGCCAGACAGCTGCTGCAAACCCTGGGTTATGCCGTGCAGGAGGCACGTAACGCCGAACAGGCCATCGAAAAATTGACGGCACAAACGCAAATACGTCTGGTACTCAGCGACATAGTCATGCCGGGCCAGATGTCGGGCATCGACCTGGCGCGCTGGATCGGGAGGGAAAGACCGGCGGTAAAGGTCATCCTCACCACCGGCTACAGCACTGATGTCGCGCACGGCATGCTTGCGGATCTGCGCCATATCCAGGTGCTGACCAAGCCGTATACCCGCCAGGCGCTGGGAGACGCCATCGGGCACGCTCTGAATGCGGCATAGGCGCACATAGGCCAGCCCATCGCTTGGATCATGGCGATTAAACCGAATAAATTTTTCTGTCTTGCACCGCAAGATGCGCTCTGCGGCAAGCGTCCACGCGATAAACAAGCTTAGGGTTGGATCAACCTTTTGTAAGCATGCCGTGCGCGCCACGGCGCGTATCATCCTCGCCTGTCTCAACGGCCCGACGGCACTTCCCGCTGCGAATTATCTCGCGCACGAATCATCTCGGGGAGACTATTTCCGGCCATACCTATTCCGAAAATACGGGCGTGGGTAAAAGTCCGCCGGCCATGACCATTGAAATCATTTCGTGTTCAACAGGAGATAAAGGCAAGTGAAAAAATCACTGCTCGCAGCCGCTTCCGTATCGTTTTTGATGGGCATATCGATGCTCGGCGCTCAGGCCGCTGCGCCGGCGCATGACGCCAGAACGATCAAGCACATCGATACGATCTCCATTCCCGGTAACTCCCTGCGCAGTTTCGATATCGGTGCCGTCTCCGAACCCAGCCACACTTATGGCCTTTCTGATCGGTCCAATCACGCGGTGGACCTGTTCAACACGGACACCGACCGATTCATGGGTCGAGCCAAAGGCTTCTCCGGAGGACCCAATGGGCTGGTCGCGGTGGGCAAGCACCAATTCTGGGCCGGTGACGGGCACAGCAATCTTCGTGGGGTGAATATCGCCTCGATGAAGATCACCTCGACCATCCATACGGGCGGTAGCCAGCGCGTCGATGAGCTTACCTATGATCCGGCACTGCACATGGTGGTGGCGGCCAACAATGACGACACGCCGCCCTTTCTGACCTTTGTGTCCACGCGCGGACAGACCCACACCATTCTGGGCAAGCTCTCGTTGCCACAGGCCACGGCGGGACTGGAACAGCCCGCCTGGAACCCGGTCGACGGCAAGATCTACGTCTCCATTCCCGAGCTCAATCATCAAAAGGCACTCGGCGCGGTGGCCATCATCGATCCGCGTAACCGAAAGCTGGAAGGCATGATCCGCCTTAACCGGTGCATGCCTGCCGGACTGGCGATGGGCCCGGATGATCAGGCACTGGTCGGCTGCAGTGATGATGCGGTCAGCGCCGGATTTGCCCCCAAATCCATCATTGTCGATCTCAAGACCCGCAAGATCGTCAGCACCCTGCATCAGGTAGGCGGCTCCGACGAGGTCTGGTTCGATCCCGGAAGCAAGCACTACTACCTGGCCGCCGCGGCCAACAAGGGGGGCCCCGCTTTGGGCGTGGTCGACGCGACTCATGCACGCTGGCTGGAAAACCTGCGCTCTGGAGCCCATGCGCACTCGGTGGCCGCTGACAGCCGCAATGGTCGTGTCTTCGTTCCCGTCGCCCAAAACAGCGCCTCGTCCGATTGCGCCTCTGGATGCATCAAAGTGTTTGCTCCCTCCACTTCCCATTGACGCTCTCGGCATGAGAGCTCTGCAATCGCGACGTAGCGATGTCGTCGCGTTGCACTGGATTGCAAAGACGGTCGGATAAATACGCATGCATTTTCGTGGCAAGCATGAAATGCATGCTTTTACCTGCTTCTTCGGGGCATGAGCGGTGCCTGGATGTATCGCTGCATGCAGAGATGAAAACCGGTTATCAACATGGCCCCTGCGCTTACCTTTATGTAATTCATGGGTATGGTGACATGCACGTGATTCGCCTCCACCATAAATTTACCCATTTTCGAAGGAGAGCGAATCATGACCCATTCATTCCGAGGCTCGACGATAGTCATGGTCACCTTGGCGCTGGGCTTCACAAGTTTCTCCGGTCACGCTGAAACGGGTGACTCGGCGGAAGCGGCAGCAACGGTCAAGGCGCACATCGCACCGGTTACCGCGATCAGGACGGTGCAGGAAAAAACCCACGGACGCGCCTTCGGCATGGGCATGGAGGTGGCCAGTAGCGGCTCCTGGTACGAGGTACAGGTCGATGTCAAGGGAAAGCCGATGCTGGCCAGGATCAACCCCGCCACAGGCGCCTGGCTGGGTATGTCAAAAGCCAGCGGTGAAGACGCCGAGGGCATGGGCATTCTCGCCGGCGCCAAGGTCAACCTGATCGAGGCGGTCACGAGCGCCGAGCGTGCCGGGCACGGTCGTGCCCTGGAGGCCGGTCCCAGCGGCCACGGTGAGCAGGCGCACTATGACGTCGACATCGCCCAGCGCGGGGGTGCCATCACCCACTACAGCGTGGACGCCAACACGGGCGCCGTCTCCGCCGATGCCTCCGATGAATCGGACTGAATCGTGACGCTGCGAAGGAGGCCGCCTCAACGGCCTCCTTCGCACAGAAGCTGCCGCGACCGTTGGATGGATGCAACGTCGCTCGGAACGGCCGCCACGATGCGGCGGGTGAATGACTAGCACCCACCACGCCGGGAAGAAAGACCGCTGATTTTTACAGGATCCTGCACCATGCCAACGGCAAGCACATGGCTCATTTTGGGCATATTTGGCCAAGTGCTTTTCTCGATGCGCTTCCTGGTCCAATGGATTTACAGCGAGTTGAAACGCCAGTGCATATTCCCGATGGCCTTTTGGTATCTGAGCATTGCTGGCGGCATGGCGCTTCTCGCTTATGCGATCTACCGAAGGGACCCGGTCTTCATCGTTGGCCAGGCGGGAGGACTGATTATCTACGCAAGAAATCTTCAGTGGCGCATTCGTGAGAAGCGCGATGCCATGGCATCCGCGACCAACGAAAAAAGCTCCGACAAACCCGCAATCACCTGTGACACCAGGCCCTGATCGTGCAATTTGGCAACTCGGCATGGATCACGGTCGGATTTTTGGGTCAGGCACTTTTCGGTGCCCGGTTTTTTACGCAATGGATTTGCACCGAACGTCAGAAAAAGAGCGTCGTTCCCAAAGTGTTCTGGCACTTCAGCATCGCTGGCAGTGCCGTTTTGCTGATCTATGCCATCCATAAATCAGATCCGGTGTTCATGGCTGGCGAAGCTTTGAGCCTTCTCCTATTTACAAGAAACCTTCATCTGGCCATACGAAAAAAATGACCCCTATGGAACTGCTCAAGGCAACCGGTTTGACCGCACACATCCTGACAAAACGCGCTTCCAGCAGGATTTAGCATGTGTGGCATCTGCGGCATTTTTCACCTACATGCACCCGCAACCGATTTCGACCCTCCTCAAGCGCTGAAACAGATGCTGGCCCGCATGCATCACCGCGGCCCTGATGGCGCCGGTATGGTCGATGGAGAATGGGGAGCACTCGGCGCCAACCGGCTGGCGATTCGCGGAACGGGCGACCCGCATCCCTCATTGCTCGGCGCGGCCGGCGGCATATGGGTGGCCTGCAACGGAGAGATCGACAACCATCGTCAGTTACGCGAACGCCTGCGGGCCAGTGGCCACGACTTTTCGCTGCAGACCGATGTCGAGGTGATCGCGCCGCTGTACATGGAATACGGGCTGGATTTTGCGCAGCACCTAAGCGGTGCCTTTGCCATTGCCTTGTGGGATCCGCACAGGGCAAGGCTGATCCTGGCGCGAGATCGCGCCGGTGAACGCTATATCCACTTTGCCATTGAGCAGGGCCGCCTGATGTTCGCCACCGAGCTGGCGGCGCTGCGCGCCGGACACTCGCGAGTCCCTCAGATCAACGTGGCCTCCGTGGCACGCTATCTGAGCCATGGCTTTTACCCGGCCATGTCCGGCCCGTTCGCGGGCTGCCAGAAAGTCGCGCCCGGCGAAATGATTATCGTCGACAAGGCCGGTGTGCAGCGGCGTGATTACCACAAGCCGCCCCCCGTCCGACATGCCTCGGGGCGTGGCGACGACAGCCGATTCGACCGGCTGTTTCGTGCCTCGATCTGGCACCAGACCGATGTCGACGTCGATTATGGCGTGCTGCTGAGCGGAGGGCTTGATTCGTCGCTGATCACCGCCGTGGCCCGTACCGTCCGGCCGGACAAGTATCCCACCGCGTACGGGCTGCGCTTTGCGGAACGATCCTTCGACGAGGGCGATGTCGCCGAGCGGGTCGCCAGCGGGCTTGGTTGTCGCTATGTGCCGGTGATGGTTCATGCGCACGAGCTGCCCGGCACCCTGCGTGATCTGGTTCGTACCTGCGGCGAACCCCTGGCCGATCCGGCCTGGGTGCCCATGTCGCTGCTGGCGGCACGTGCGGCGCGCGAAGTGCGACTGGTGCTGGCCGGGGAAGGTGCCGACGAGCTGTTCGGTGGCTACCCGACCTATCTCGGCGCGCAACTGGCCAGACGTTATGGCGCCCTGCCCGCCCCGTTGCGCTGCGCTTTCGGCAAGGTGGTGGCGCAGCTGCCGGTCAGCGACAAGAAAATGACCATCTCGTTCCTGCTCAAGCGCTTCGTGCAGGGCCAGGAACTGGCGCCGTATGCGCGTCACCTACTCTGGACGGCCAACATCTCTCCGCTGCTGATGCGGCAACTGGGAGTTGAACCCATGGCCGTGCCGCCATCGCCACCGCAGGCGCACGTGCTGGATATGCTGCAACGCCAGGACCAGCGCCATGCCCTGGCCGAGGCGTTGCTCGCCAAGGCCGATCGAGGCGGCATGCGGCACGGGCTGGAGGTGCGCGCACCGTTCCTGGATCCGCGCATCATCGAGTTCGCCTCGTCGCTGTCACCGGCCGAACGCGTCAGCGGGCTGACCACCAAGGTATTTCTGAAGCGTTACGCGCGCCGCTACCTGCCACGCAAGGTCGTGCACCGGCGCAAGCGAGGGTTGTCGGTACCGCTGACGGCGTGGCTAAGGGGACCATTGCACGAATGGGCCCGGTCGGGCCTGGCCAGCCCGCTTCTTGCCGGGGTCGGCATCGACACGGCCACGGCCTCGTCACTGCTGGCCGACCACGTCGCCGGGGCGGCCGATCATGCCCGCGCCATATGGACGCTGCTGGTGCTTCGAGAGTGGCTGGAATGGCTGTCCGAGCCGCTGCCCGCCATGGCGCCAGAGAGCCTTACCCGGATCAAGCACATCACTCCCCTACAGCCCGAGAGCATGCATGTCTGATATTCGTCCGGCACCAGCCAGGGCAATGCCCGCCTCAAAGCGCCCCCGCACTCATCCGATGGCCTGGCTGCTGTTGGTGCTTTGCGTTCTCGGATTCGGCTTTCAGGGCACGCGCGCGCTGTGGAGCACCGATGAGGGTCGCTACACCGAAAATGCGCTGCAGATGATCGATTCGGGCAACTATCTGGTGCCGGCGTACAACCAGGATCGGGTGAACTTCACCAAACCCCCGGTCACCTACTGGCTTATCGCCGGATCGATGCGGCTGTTCGGGCGCACCACCTGGGCCGCGCGTTTGCCCTACGCACTGGCCTTCATCTTCACCGCACTGCTGCTTTGTGGCATGGGTCGGTGGCTGCTTTCTGGGCGCTTGTGGCTGCCGGGGCTGATCTATGGCTGCTCCCTGGTGCCGTTTCTGATGGCCAATGTGGTCAGCACCGACGGCCTGCTGGTGGCGTTCGAGGCATTGGCCACCTACGGGTTTCTGGCAGCCAGCTTTGGCCCCGCCAGGAAGGCAGGACGTTACCTCGTACTGATGTGGCTTGGTTTCGGTCTGGCCTTTCTGACCAAGGGCCCACCTGGCCTGATGCCGCTGCTGGGCATGCTGCCGTTCGTCTACCGGAAACAGCGCTGGCCGGGGGTAAGAGCGCTGTTTGCACCTTTGGGTCTTGTCGTCTTCCTGCTGGTCGGGCTGGGCTGGTACGCCCTGGTGGTGGTGCGGCAACCGGCACTGGTGCACTACTTCCTGCATTACGAGATCTACAACCGCATCTTCACGCCAACGCAAAACCGCCATCCACAATGGTACGGCTGGTTTGTCGTCTATGCCCCGGTGCTGGTACTGGGCTCGCTGCCATGGTGGCGTCCGTTGGCCCGCGTGGTGCGACAGGCCGCCAGCGTCCGCAACTGGCGTGACGGGTGGGCGCAGCAACCACCACGCCTGTTCCTGTGGCTGTGGTTCTTGCTGGCGTTGACGGTGTTCTGCCTGGCCCGCTCGCGATTGCCTGCCTACGTGCTGCCGCTGTTCATTCCGCTTTCGCTGCTGGTGGCCATGGAACTGGAAGCGACGTTCGACATGCGCTCGACACGGCGGCGCGTGCTGCTTGGCCTATGGATGGTGGCGCTGCTTGTGCTCAAGGGCGGCATCGGCCACTTCTACCACCCTCATGTCGATAACCGCGTCCGGGCGCGCAGCCTGGGACAAAAGGTAGCGGCCTCGCGCTATGCCGCCGTCACCTTCATCGAAGCGACCGACGATCACGTGGCCATCGAGGAGCATACCCCCTGGGGCATGCGCCTGTACCTTCGCAAACCTGTCTACGCCATCGCCTGGAACAAACCAGGTGCGGCGCAACGGCTATGCCGCCTGGTGGATGTCCACTCGCCACTGCTGGTCGCGGCCGATGCGTCCCTGGAGCTAAGAGCCAACTGCCCGGGCACCGCCCTCACGGTGGTCGGAGATTGGCGAGGCCGTCACCTCCTGCTGATAAGTGCAGGGAAATAATGTGATTTATATATTTGAAAATCAATATATTAAATCACGTACCTCATGCGACTTAGCATCATCAGGACCACCTCGATCCAGCCCCTCGGTCAGTGACACCGAAGGTAAGCACTCAACTAAGCGCGGAAAAAGCATGAGAGCGCAATCTTGCCCCAACGAACATGTGGCAGAACCTATGCGCATACTGTTGATCGAGGATGACGCCGAGACGCGGCGCTACATCCAGCGCGGCCTGGACGAACTAGGCTACGCCGTGACCTGTGCGGCCAACGGCGCCGAAGGGGTCATGCTTGCCTCGGAGCTTGAACACGACGTCATCGTGCTGGATCGCCTGTTGCCACGACTGGACGGTCTCAGCGTGCTCAAGGCGCTCAGGAGCGCGCAGATCAATACCCCGGTATTGATGCTGACGGCGCTGGCTGAAGTGGAGGCACGCGTCGAGGGGATTGAGGCAGGCGCCGACGACTATCTCAGCAAACCCTTTGCCTTCACCGAGTTGGCGGCCCGCATCGGCGCCCTGGCAAGGCGCCCGCCACTACGTGACCCGACGCCGACTCGACTGAGGCTGGCAGACCTGGAAATGGACCTTCTGCGCCGCGAAGTGCACCGCGGTGGCGAACTGATCGATCTTCAGCCCCGCGAATTCAAGCTGCTGGAATATTTCCTGCGCAATGCCGGGCGCGTGGTCACCCGCACCATGCTTCTGGAGCAGGTCTGGGATTACCACTTCGACCCCAAGACCAGCGTGGTCGAGACCCATATCAGCCGCTTGCGGGGAAAGATAGAGCGCAACTTCCAGAGCCAGCTTCTGCACACGGTGCGGGGCGCCGGCTACTGCCTCAAGGAACCTGACGAATGAGTCTGGTTACCGCCATCCTAAATCGTGAGAACGGCACCAAGACCGCCGCCTTCCGTACAGGAGTGGGGCTGGCGCTGGTGTTTGGCGTCATCGCCCTGATTCTGTTCGTCATCACCTGGTTTGCCGTTCGCAACTACGTGGAGCAACAGCTGCAGCAGAACGTCAAGGAAGAGGCGGCCGAAATTGCCGGCGTACCGGCAGCTCGACGGGCCCAGGTGATCACACGGCTGGCCTCGCAGAAGCCGGATGGGCCCTATTTCTACGGCTACCGCCCCAAGGGTTCGGACACCACGCTGGGCAACCTGCCCATGCACTACACCCAACCGGGCTGGCACAGCGTGTCGATCCAGGTCGATGGCCGACGGGTGGAATTGCTCGCCAAGGCAGTGGATATCCCCGGTGGCATGCTGGCCGTGGCGCGCAATCGGAACTCGGAGGACGCGCTGGAGGATATTCTCCAGGGCGCATTCGTGGCCGCGGGACTGCTCTCGATGCTGCTGGCGCTGGCGGCTGGCTGGTTTACCGCACGGCGCTATCTGGTGCGCATTGAACAGGTGTCGGAAAGCGCCACCCGCATCGCCGATGGCGACCTCACCGCGCGCATCCAGCCCAGCGGCAAGGATGACGAGTTCGATCGTCTGGCTTATGCCCTCAACAGCATGCTGGAGCGGATCCAGCAGTTGATGGAGGGCATGCGGCAGGTTTCTTCGGATATCGCCCACGACCTGCGTACGCCGCTCACGCATCTGCGTCAGAACCTGGAGCAGGTGATGCTCCAGGGTGAAGACCTCCCCTCCTACCAGCGCGCGGTGGAAAAGGCGGTGCTGGATGTCGACCGCGTACTGGAGACGTTCGCCGCACTGCTGCGCATCGCGCGCATCGAGAGCCAGCCGCTGCGCACCGCCTTCCAGACCATCGACCTGACCGACCTGGTGGTCACCGTGGTGGATGACTACAAGCCGGTCTTCGAGGACCAGGGACGCAAGCTGCGCGTTGAACTGCTGCCTTGTGTCTATTGCCTGGGCGACCGGGCGCTGCTGCTGCAACTGCTGGCCAACCTGCTGGAAAACACGCTCAACCACACCCCCGAGGGCACCCCGGTCACGGTGTCCTTCCACATCGACGACACGCATATTCATCTGTCGGTGACCGATCGCGGGCCGGGTATTGATCCTGCCTATCACGACTATGTGTTCCGGCGCTTCGCACGGCTTGATACGGCCCGAAGCATGCCCGGCTCAGGACTCGGCATGGCCATGGTGGCCGCCATCTCGGAGCGACACGGCATAAAGATCCGCCTGCTGGATGCCGCGCCCGGACTACGCGTAAGCCTGCAGATTCCAAGAGCCTTCGTCTGAGCTCGCAGCGAGTCTGCGAGGCACACGAAAACGCAGCGGTGGTCTTGATGACCAACGCCCCCCCAAAAACCACACTTTCCGATCAAACAAGGCACCGATGAGGTTATTGACGGCCATTTCCAGAACAGCGCCACTGGCGCTGGTATTGCTTTCCGGTTGCGTGGCCTATCAGGCCCACCCGCTGCCGGATCGGCCCCACTGGCAGCCAGCACCAACCCAGCACGGCCAACCACTCACCCTGCGCACGGCCACCTCCCGCGCGCTGCAGGGCAATCCGGACTACCGTGCGGCCCGGCTGCAGGCGCATGTGAGCCAGTTGCAATTGAAAAAGGCCGGGCTGCTGCCGGACCCGCAGTTCAGCGCAAGCATCGACTCGCCGGTCAGTTCCGCCTATCAGCGTGGCTGGAGCCTTGGCCTCACCCAGGACCTGGGCGCACTGATCGGGCGTGGCTCAAGACTGGGCGCGGCCCGCGCCCGGCTTGCGCAAAAGCGCCTGCAACTGGTCTGGAAAGGCTGGAGCCTGGAACAGAAAACGGCTGCCGACTATGTGGCACTTTGGGATGCGCGCGAACGTATCGATTTGCTGAAAAAACATGTCCATCTGCTGCATGTGCAGCTAACGGCGCTGGACCAGGCACTGGCACAGGGCGATGTCACCCGTCAGCAACAGGCGGCGGCGTTGACCAGTCTGAGCCAGGCGCAAGCGCAGTTGGCCCAGGCACGCCAGGACCGGATTCAGGCCCGACAGTCACTCAATGATGACATGGGCGTCGCTCCCGATTCACGCTATGCAGTCACCGCGCCAGAGCGGCTGCCACTGCCCAGCCGCACGGTCATTGATCGTGCGCTGGCGCATCTGCCTGAATCACGTCCGGACCTTCGCGCACTGGCCGCGGGTTATCGCGCCGCCGATGCCGACTTCCGCGCCGCCGTGCTGGCGCAGTTCCCCGGCCTGAGCGTGAATCTGAACCGGGCATCCGATACCAGCGGCGTGCTCACCAACGGCTTCGGCATCAATCTCAGTCTGCCCATCTTCGGCCGTGCCCAGGCCTCGGCGCGACTGGCCAGGGCCACCCGGGAGCAACTGCATGCGGCCTATCAGGCCCGGCTCGACAGCGCCCAGAGCCAGGCTGTGGCGCTGTACGCCCGCCTGCGCGAGGTGCAACAGCGGCAACAGGTTCTGCATCGCCAGCTCAGGCCGCTCAGGCAGCTGGCCAAGGACGCCGACAGCGCCTTCCGCGCCGGACATTTCAGCGTAGCCGAATGGTCGTTGCTGCAGCAGCAGCTGATCGATCGTCAGACCGAAGCCCTGCAGGCCCGGGCCACCCTGGCCAAAGGCCAGGTCGCCCTTTCGGCCCTGCTCGGTCGCGCCGATTCGCGCACGCAAACCCCTCCGCCCTCTGCCACCGATCTGCATCGCCCATGACATGTGCCCGACTCCCCCTTCGCCTGTGCCTGCTCGCCTTGGCGCTCGCCACGCCGATCGCACACGCCGCTTCGGCCTCGGTAAAAACAGCACAGATTCTTCCACGTACCCTGCACGATCAGGTCGAGGTCTACGGCCAGGTAATCCCCGATCCGGCCTACACCCGGACCATCAGCGCCCTGGAAGCCGGACGCGTCGCGCAGGTCAACGCCAGCATGGGCGAACACGTCGAAAAGGGCTCGTTGCTGCTCAAGCTGGCGCCCACGCCCAAAACCCACACCGCGTGGCTGAAGGCGCGTCATGCGGTGGACAGCGCTCACGCCAAGTGGCTGCAAACACGTGACCTGTTCAAGCGAAAACTGGCCACCAAGGCCGACCTTGCCGCCGCGCTGCAGCAGTACCGCAATGCCAAGTCGGACCTGCAGGCATTGAAAGATCAGGGCGCCACGCAGGGGCCCCTCAGCATCACTGCCAAGCAAGCGTCCATTGTCACTCAAATCCAGGCACAGCCTGGCGCCGTCGTGCAAATGGGCCAGCCGCTGGTGACCTTGAGCGACACCAGCCATGTGCGCGTGCGGCTGGGTCTGCAACCGGAACAGGCACAGCGGGTGCACGCTGGCCAGAGCGTCACCCTGACCCCGGTGTTCGGCGACGGCTCGACCCCGGTCCAGGCCAAGGTCAGCCGTGTGCAGGGCATGGTTGACCCCAGGACCCGGCTGATAGACGTGCTGGTGGATCTGAGTGGACGGCCGGCGCATCAGTTGCTGATGGGAAGCTGGCTCAAGGGACAACTGCAAGTGCAGACCCTGCACCATCTGAGCGTGCCGCATTCAGCGGTGCTGAACGGCGCGCATGGCCCTTATCTGTTTGTGGTCCGCAACGGGAAGGCCCACCGGATCAACGTCAAGGTGCTCCTGACGACGCCGCGATGGAGTGCGGTGCAGAGCCCTGATCTGCGCAAGGGCCAGAACGTTGTCGTTACCGGCAATTATGAGCTGACCGAAGGTATGACAGTGCGCATGGCCGGAGGTCGGCACTGATGGCGGGGATCGCCGGATGGCTGCAGACCCATCGTCGCTCCGTGCTGTTCACGCTGGCACTGCTGGCGCTCAGTGGCGTGGCCAGTCTGTTCTCGCTGCCCACGGCCCTGTTCCCCCAGGTGGCGTTTCCTCGGGTGCGCGTGAGCATCGACGCCGGGTCGCGGCCGGCCAGTGAAATGATGCTGCAGGTGACACGGCCTGCCGAACGGGCCGTGCGCGGCGTCCCTGGCGTGCGTTCGGTGCGCTCGACCACCAGTCGCGGCAGCACCGATATCTCGGTCAATTTCGACTGGGGCCACAACATGATCGATGCGCTGCTGCAGGTGGAATCGGCGCTCAGTCGCATCAAGCCGGACCTGCCGCCACAGGCACGCTTTTCCGCCGAGCGCATGTATCCGTCCAACTACACGGGTGTGATCGCCTACAGCCTGACCTCGGACACCAAGAACCTGGTGCAGCTGCGTGATCTTGCCGAGTACCGCATGGCGCCCTTCCTGTCCAGCGTCTCGGGCGTGGCCAAGGTGACGGTTCAGGGCGGCGACCAGGCCGAATACCGGGTCAGCGTGGATCCGGCGCGCCTGACCGCGCTCGGGTTGTCCATCAGTGACGTTGCCAAGTCACTGGCCGCCTCCAACGTACTTACCGCGCTGGGCCAGATCCAGGACCACTACAAGCTGTACCTGGAGATGTCCGACACCCGCTTCCAGAACATCAAGCAGATTCGTCAGACGGTGCTGCGCAAGGGGCCGTCCGGCGTGGTCACGGTGGGTGACGTGGCCGATGTGCACATGGCCACCGCACCGCGCTATACGGCGTTCACCGCGGATGGCAAGCCGGCCGTGCTGCTCAATGTCTACCAGCAACCGGGCGCCAACATCATCCAGCTGTCGCAGGATCTCAAATCCCGGCTCAAGCAGTTCCAGTCGCAGATGCCCAAGGGCGTGCAACTGCACCAGTGGTACAACCAGAGCGTGCTGGTGCGCGCGTCACGCAGCAGCGTGGTCGACGCCATCCTCATCGGCATTGGACTGGCGGCGCTGGTGCTGCTGGCATTCCTGCGCAGCTGGAAGATCACCCTGGTGGCCGTGATCACGGTGCCGGCGGTATTGGCCGCAACTACCCTGATGCTGTCCGTGTTCGGCATGACGCTGAACATCATGACCCTGGGCGGCATGGCCGCAGCCGTGGGCCTGATCATCGACGATGTCATCGTGATGATCGAGCAGATCGTGCGCAAGGTTCAGGAAACGGGCGAACATGGCACCGCACGGGTGCTGGCCGCAGCACGCGAATTCACCCATCCGCAGATCGGCTCGTCGGCCTCGACGATCATCATCTTCGTGCCGCTGGCCTTTCTGAGCGGCCTGACCGGCGCCTTCTTCAAGGCGTTGTCGCTGACCATGGCGGCCAGCCTGTCCATCTCCTTCCTGGTGGCCTTGCTGATCGTGCCGCTGCTGGCTGACTTCCTGATCGGGCACAAGGACACGAAACCGGAAACCCACGGACGTCTCGGTCGCTGGATCCGGCGCAACTACAGCCGCCTGCTGGTTCGCCTGCTGCGCCGACCGGCCTGGCTGCTGGCCGGGCTTATACCCTTGATCGCCTTGGGCTGGCTGGCCTTCAGCCATGTCGGCTCCGGTTTCATGCCGCCCATGGACGAGGGTGGGTTCACCCTCGACTACCGCAGTCCGCCCGGCACCTCGCTTACCGAAACCAACCGTCTGCTGCAGCAGGTCGCCACTATCCTGCGCAAGAACCCGTACGTCGATACCTGGTCACGGCGTACCGGATCACAACTGGGCGGAGGCATTACCGAGGCCAACCGGGGTGACTTCTCGATACGTCTGAAAAATTCGTCGCGTCCATCGACTTCGACGGTCATGGAATCGATACGCAAGCAGGTGCAATCACAGATACCCGGACTGGATGTGGACGCCTCCCAGCTCATCGAGGACGAGATAGGCGATCTCACCTCGGTGCCCGAACCCATCGACATCCGGCTGTTCGGCGACAACGTCAAGCAGTTGCGACAGGTGGCCAAGTCGGTGGCCAAGGCCATCGCCAGCGTCAACGGCGTGGTGAGCATCCATAACGGCGTGGTGATTGCCGGCGACGCGCTGTCGATCCATGTCGAGCGCACAAAGGCGGCGCTAGAGGGCCTCACGCCGCAGGACATCACCCAGCAATTGCAGGGGCTTCTGGGCGGTGTGGTCACCACCCAGGTACGCCAGGGCATCAAGTATCTGGGTGTACGAGTCTGGGTACCGCACGCGATGCGCGAGCAAACTGCGCAAATCGGCAAGTTGCTTCTGCGCGCACCGGATGGCCACGTGCTGCCAGTCAGCCGGGTCGCCAAGGTGCAAATCATCACCGGACAACCGGAACTGACGCGTTACAACCTGAAAAGCGATGTTGCTGTCACCGCTCGCATCAGCGGTCGCTCGCTGGGCAAGACCGTGGCCGACGTCAAGAAGGTGCTGGCCAAAAAGGGCCTGATACCCAACGGGGTCTATTACCAGCTTGGTGGGCTCTACAAACAACAGCAGAAAGCCTTCCGCGGCCTGGCGGCAGTGTTCGCCGCGGCCGTGGCCCTGGTGTTCCTATTGCTGCTGTATCTGTACGAAAGCTTCAGGGTGGCCATCGCGGTACTCATCCAGCCGCTGCTGGCCGCCGGCGCCGTGTTCATTGGCCTTTGGTGTACCGGTACCGAGCTGGACATCACCGCGATGATGGGCATGACCATGGTCATCGGCATCGTCACGGAGATCGCCATCTTTTACTTCTCCGAGCTGCGCCTTCTCGACCATACGCAGTCGGTGGCCTGGAGTCTGGTCCGGGCCGGTCGCAATCGCATGCGCCCGATCGTCATGAGTGCACTGGCCTTTGCCCTGGCCCTGCTGCCGCTGGCGCTGGGGCTGGGTCAGGGCTCGGGCATGCAGCAGCCCCTGGCCATCGCCATCATCAGCGGCCTGCTGATCCAGATCCCGCTGGTACTGCTGGCCCTGCCGGTGATCTACCGCCTGCTTCACTTTAGACGTGGGGCATAGGCCGAACGCCCCGATCACCAGCGCCGTACCCCCGATCCAGGGGCGGCGCCGGTGAAACCTCGGGATGAAACGCCCAGGGCGGTAAACACGGTGAAAAATAGCCATGCGATACATCCGGCACCTTAATGCACAGATCATGCATCAAAGTCCGGGCAGGCCCCCGCGGGGGGCAGACTTCCTGCCTACCTATTTGCCAGTAAATTAATTGTAAAAATTAGATAATTAATTTGCTTCAAAACGCCCGATAAAAGTTCCCTTACAGGTTTGTAAACAAAAATTATTCTGCAGGAAAAAATCGAAACCGGTCATTCACATAAAATACAACCATCGCTTGTGCACCGGCTTCACCATGCCTACGAATCCGCTTTCTTCGACCTATTCGCGCCAGACCCTTGATAAGGAAAACGCATCCTTCCGCGTCGAACAAAAAAGCCACCCGGAAGATAAAAGGCTTCCAAGTCGGGGCATCTATCGCATCTTGATATGCCGACCCAATCACCGGCTCGGTAATCTTTTATTGCTTACCCCCCTGCTGCAGGCGATAGAAGCGGCGTATCCGGGCGCCGAAGTGGATCTTCTGGTCGGCTCCCCCTGTGGTCATGCCATTTTCAGTCGGTATCCGCAGGTCAGGCACATCCACGCGCTTGGCGCCCGCATCGTGCGGCATCCGTTACGCCTGGTGCGGATCCTGCTTCACCTCAGGGCGCGCCGATACGACCTGGTCATTGATGCTGCGAAGGGCTCCGGCTCGGGACGCATCTTCTCGCGCATCATCCGTGGCCGCTACTCGGTGTCACCTTCGGACCTTCCGGAGTCGACACTCACCGAACACTTTGCCCATCGCCCTGTGGCCGCCCTTGCCGCCGCGTTGGGCTCGTCATCACTCAAGCGGCCGTATGCCAATCTTGACCTGAGACTTGCGCCAGCCGAAATCGATGCCGGGCGTTCGGCGCTGGAGCGTGTCTGCGCCCAGACACCGGGGCAAGCGGCTCCGGTGATTGGGATTTTTGCCAACGCCACCGGCAAGAAAAATCTGGACAAAGCATGGTGGAAGGAGCTTATCGCCCATCTGAAAGTGATGGCGCCGGAATGTCAGCTGGTCGAGTTTCTGCCAGCTCACGGCATGTCCATGCTCGATGACGAAATACCCGGCCTTTTTTCGACCGACCTGCGAAACATGGCTGCGGCCATGTGTCATGTGGATATTTTCATCAGCGGCGATTGCGGCGTCATGCATCTGGCCTCGGCCGCCCGCGCCCGGACCCTGGGCCTGTTTTCGGTGACGTCCATGGAGATCTATGGTCCATTTGGCAATGGATCGCAATCGCTGGACATTCGTAAAAACGACCCTAAATCGGTCGCATCCATTGCCATCAAGCAATGCGATTTATAAACCGAACAACGCCTTTTTGAAATGGTGAAACTATTCGCCCACGGCCGGGTCCTACCTCGGCCAAAGGTGATGTTTACCGATGCCATCACGGCGAACCTTGAATGTCGCCAAGGAGTGCAGGTCATGCGCGTACTGGTTGTTGAAGACGACCCGGCCATTGCCTCGGGCTTGTGCGCGGGGCTGCGGGAAGCCGGGCATGCGGTCGACCATCTTAGCGATGGCCGCCAGGCCGACGAAGCCTTGCTCGATCCCACCCATGATCTTCTGGTGCTGGATCTGCAACTGCCTTCCCTGGATGGCAGTGGCGTGCTCCAGCGACTACGCCACCGGCACAGCCAGTTGCCGGTGCTCGTGGTGACGGCACGGGACAACCTGGAAGAGCGCATCCGGGTGCTGGACCTTGGCGCGGACGACTACCTGATCAAGCCGTTTGCCTTCAGCGAATTCGCCGCGCGCACACGTGCGCTGCTGCGACGTCGCTTCGTCCAGGGTGCGCCGGAACTGACACTGGGACGACTGCACCTGGATATCCCCGGGCGGCGTGCCCGCATCGATGATCGCGAGCTGGAACTGACCGCGCGTGAATTCGGCCTGTTGGCCGCGCTGGCCACCCGTCAGGAACGACTCACCAGCCGTGCACAACTGGTGGAGGCAACCTGTAACTGGGACCAGGAGCTGACCGACAACGGTCTGGATATTGCCATGCATCGCTTGCGCCGCAAGTTGCGTGGATCAGGCACCTCGGTACGCACCGTGCGCGGACTGGGATACATGCTGGAAGCGGACCCCGATGCACCGCAGACGAACTGACGTGACATCGGTGGCTCCCGGGCAGGAACAGGAATCGCTTGTACGGCGGCGTCCAAGTCTTCGCCGCCGACTGCTGTTGTATCTTCTGGTACCCATGCTGGCGCTGCTGCTGGTTGACGCCGTGGTGACCTATGCCGTGTCACTGGCCTATTCCAATCGCGTCCACGACCGCGACCTGGCCGACGATGCCGTGACCCTGGCGACCATGCTGAGGACACAGTCCCCGCATGGGGATATCTCCTCGCAGGCACGCTTTCTACTGGAGTATGATCCCGACGGCCGCGACTACTTTTCGATCCGCAGCTCAAACCGCGGCCTGATTGCCGGTAGTCGCCACCTTCCACCCGCCGGCAAGCCCGCCCTGCCGGGAAGCCCCCCACGACTGTATGACGTCAGGCTCAATCACACACCGCTGCGCGCGGCACGACTGGCAGTGCTCGACCCGAACAATCGCCATGACATTCTGCAGATCACCGTCGCCGAAAGTCTGCACTCCCGTCATGTGGTTGCACGCCAGATCCTGTTGATGAGTATTCCCTTGCAGCTTGGACTCATTGGCGCGTTGCTGGCACTGGTATGGATCGGCGTGCGTTATGGCCTGCGCGTGATCGAACCGCTCACCGCCAAACTGGCCCGTCGCGAGCACGATCTATCCCCTATTGATGACCACGACGTTCCGGTCGAGTTGCTGCCGCTGACCCGGACCATTGATGCGCTGTTCGCACGGCTGCGCGAGGTGCTGGCACAGCAGGAACGTTTCATTGCCGATGCCGCGCACCAGTTGCGTACGCCGCTGGCCGGCCTGCGCCTGCAAGCGGAACGGGCGGCCCGTTTTGCCATCGATCCGCGCGCCGTGGATGCACTGCAGCATATCGAACGACTCACCGAGCGCGCCGCACGTGCGTCGGCGCAGCTGCTGTCGCTGACCCGTGCGCAGAGCCGGCCCAGAGAGCTGCAGGCACTCGACCTGGGTATCCTGCTACCGGCGTGGGTGGGCCAGCGCGTATACGATGCCATCGCTCAGAACATCGACCTGGGGCTGGAAACCACGGACGAGCCCGCATGGCTGCTTGGCGACACGCATGGTCTGGAGGAGGCGTTGAACAACCTCATCGACAACGCCCTGCGTCACACGCCCTCCGGCGGCACGGTCACGGTCGGACTGGGCGCCGACTCGCCTGACTGGCTCAGCCTGCGTGTGGACGACAGTGGCCCTGGAGTGCCGGACGAACTGCTGCCGCGTCTGGGCGAGCGCTTCTTCCGTGCCCCTGATGCCGCCGAAGGAGGGACCGGGCTGGGCCTTGCGATCGTTCAGCGCATCACCGACAAGCACGGTGGCACGCTTCAATTCAGCCGCTCCACCCTGGGTGGGCTGGCCGTGATCATGCGCCTGCCCCGCCTGCATGCCGGTGAGACGACTGGCACCTCGGTTGTCACCCACGCAAACGCATGAATACGCTTCTCCGTCCTCATCCCGCGCAGCATCTTCGGCGCGGCCTGCGATATTGGGCCTTGCTGCTGCCGACGTTGCTGGTCGGCTGCGCCGCCGTGCAGGTGCCGTCTCCCAAGGCGCCACTGCCGGAACACTGGCAACACGCACCGGCACACGCACCGCGTCCGGATTACCACCACTGGTGGCGCACGCTTCACGACCCGACCCTGGATACCCTGGTCGATCAGGCGCTGAAGGCGAATCCCGATCTCCAGGCGGCCATCGAGCGTCTGCGGGCCGCTCGTGCGCTTTACGCCAAACACAACGCACCGTACAAACCATCGCTGCAGATCAAGACCGATGATCCCATCGATCCCGACGCCAGCGCCTCCTACTTCCTGATCGGCTTCGATGCCAGCTGGGAACTGCCACTTTTCGGCCGTGCCCAGGCTCACGAACAGGATCTGCGCGGCCGTCTGATGGCAGCTTCCGAGACACTGCGGGAAGCGAGAGTTTCTCTGGTGGCCGAAGTGGTCCGCGACTGGATACAGCTGCGCGCGGCGCAGCAGCGCGACCAATGGCTGACCAAGCTGCTCGACGTTCGCCGCGATGCGCTATCGATGGCCGGTACCCGGATCAAGCTGGGGCTGGCTCCTCCTGCCGACGCCGACCGCCTCCAGGCGGCCCTCGCCGATACTCGCGCAGACCTTCTCGATGCGCGACACCAGGCGATGCGCTCGGCACAACAGCTCGCCCTGCTACTGGGCCGGGAGGCTCCCGATCCCGCCTGGTTGAAGGCGGCGCCCCTGCCAGTACTGCAGGGCCCTGGACCGGTTTCTGTACCAGCCCGCCTGCTGGAAACGCGACCGGGTATCGCTCTGGCACGGGCGAAGGTCATCCGTGCAGCCGGCGAACTGGGGCTGGCACGAGCCGACATGTACCCGAGCATCGGTCTGGGCGCTTCGCTGGTGGCCTCGACCGACTTGGCCAGCTATCACAGGGACAGCACCAATGCGATTGGTTCGTTCGGGCCAATTATTGACATTCCGTTGTTCGACTGGGGGCTTCGCAAGGCGCACGCCAGCGCCAAGGGCCATCTGCTCAAGGCCGCGGTGATCGAATACCGCAAGGCGGTGCTGGCCGGCGTGGCCGATGTCGAAACCGCGCTGGACAGTCTTGGCACCACCGCGCAGACCGTCGGTGCACGACGCTCGGCATGGCAGGCGCTGGCGCAAACGACACGGCGTGAAAACATCCGTCGCAAGCTGGGATTGAACAGTCCGGCCAGCGTGGCGATGGCGCGGGCCGAACGTGATCAGGCCAGACTTCGGTTGATCCAGGCCAAGGCCGATCACGCATTGGCATACGTGGCGCTGTACAAGGCCCTGGGCGGGGCAGCCGACCCAGCTTCCGTGGCCGGCAAAGGTGCGCCAAACTGATGGTATCGCTGGCGCGGAAAACGCTGCTGTACGAATGGCGACGCTTCCTGCCGGCCATACTGGCGGTAGGCTTTGCCACGCTGCTGCAATTGCTCCAGGCCGCGTTGGTGCTGGGCATCTTCGGCGGAGCGGCGGTCTATGTGACGGGGTCCGACGCCGACATCTGGATTGGCTACCCGGGCACCCAAAGCGTCGACCAGGGGCGTCCCATTGACGCCGACGTTGCGTCACTGCTGCACATGGATCGCCACGTCGGTCGTGTTGAGCCGTTCGATCTGCTCGATGGCGACTGGCGCGGCGGCCATGGTACCGGTGGTATCTCCGTATTCGTGTCCGGCATCCGCACGCGGCCCGGATCGATGATGTTCTCGCAGGTACTTACACCAAGGTTGCGGGCGCGACTGGCCTATCCCGAATCGGTCATTGTCGATCCGGCCGACCTGGAAAAATTGGGGGTGCGTGTAGGCGACACCGCCAGCATCAATGGGCACCTGGTACGCGTGGTGGGCACCGCACATGGCCTGCGGGCGCTGGGCGGTGTGAATGTACTGACCTCACTTGAAACCGCGCGCACGCTGGATCCTTCTCCGGCCGACACCGGTGGCCCGACCTATCTGGTCGCGCGCTTGGACAACCCCTCCAATGCAGCCGCAGTGGTGGCGCGTTTGCGTGGTCACGACGGCTTCGGGCCCTACCAGGCCTGGACCGCCTCCCAATTCGCGCGGCGCTCGGTGCTGTTCTGGCTGTTCGACACCGGTGCCGGCGCCGGCGTCCTGTTCCTGGCGGCTATCGTGTTCGCGGTCGGGGCCATCATCACCAGTCAGGCCCTGATGGCCGCCGTGGTGGCTTCGATCAACGAATACGCCACCCTCAACGCGCTGGGTGTGGGCAAGCGCTCGCTGCGAGGAGTCGTGCTTGAACAGGCTTTCTGGGTAGGAGCCTGCGGCCTGGTGGGGGCCGGGATACTGACAGCAGTGATGGTATCGGTGGCCCGCAGCCAGAGCGTTCCGGTAGTGATGAACGCACCGGTCATGCTGGCCTGTCTGGCGCTGATCATGGTGCTGGTGGGCATCTCCGGACTATTCGCCATGCGCAGCATACGGCGCGCCGACCCAGCCACCCTGCTGAGATAGCACGATGACACCACCTGATGTCCATACATCCAGCGCTCCGACGCTCGTCGCCGAGGATATTGGCAAGTCGTTTGCCTCCGGCCGCCTGACCACGCGGGTGATCGACCATCTGTCGGTACGCATCCATGCTGGCGAACTGACGCTGATCTCTGGCCCTTCCGGGTGTGGCAAAAGCACGCTGCTTTCAATCCTGAGCGGCCTGCAAACGGTCGATCACGGTCATGTGTACGCCTTGTCCGAACACCTGGGCGACATGGACGCGCGTCGTCTGGAAACCTTCCGCCTGCTGCATACCGGGTTTGTGTTTCAGGGCTTCAACCTGTTCCCTGCGCTGACCGCACGCGAACAGGTGCAGCTTCCGCTGCAATACCTGGGACTGCGGCAGGCGGAGATTGACGCGCGCGCCGACCAGTCGCTGGAGGAAGTGGGCATGGCCTCGCGGCGTCACCTTCGCCCTGCCGAGCTGTCCGGCGGCGAGAAGCAGCGCGTGGCGATTGCGCGTGCCTTGGCCAAGGCACCGGCGCTGCTATTTGCCGATGAACCGACCAGCGCGCTGGATGCCGCCAACGGCCAGGTGGTCATCGACCTGCTGCACCGCATCGCCCGTCGCCACGGCACCACCGTGCTATGCGTCAGCCACGACCCGCGTCTGATCGGTCATGCCGATCGCGTGGTGACGATGGAAGATGGCCGCATTCTCGATGACACCCGGCCGCCCCTCCCCGATCAAACCAAGGCTCCTTCATGTTGACGCCACGCTCCACCGTCGATATCCGATACGGTCTGCTCGCACTGGCCCTGTTTGCGCTGGCAGGCTGTGGCAACCATGCGCCACCCGGCGCCGACGCCGGGCACGCCGACGCATCGGATCAGCAGGCGGCCACTGGCCGTTATGTGGCGGTGGCGCGTGGCCGCGTGGATGTCCAGGGAGGACTGCTCCAGCTGTATGCACCGGTGTCGGGTACCGTGGCCTCGGTCTCGGTGCATGAAGGCGACAAGATCGATAAGGGTCAAACCCTGGCGCGTCTGGACGAACAGACGGCCAAGGCCAACGTGACAATCGCCCAGGGCACACTTGACCAGGCCCGCGCCCAGGTAAAAGTGCTCGATGAGCGCATCAAGTCGGCACGCGGGGATGCCGAAAAACTGCGTCGTGCAGCAAAGGCCGGCGCCGGATCGCAACACGATGCCGAGGTCGCGACGCAAAAGGTAAGGCAACTTCAGGGGCAGCGCAGTGAGGCCGAGGCCAGCGTCAGTGTGGCCCGCGGCCATCTTGCCATCGCCCGGCGGCAGCTTGACCTGCACCGTGTGCGGGCCCCGGTGGCGGCACATGTCACGCGGGTACAGGTGCAGACGGGCAGCCGCGCGGTGGCCGGTTCCACGCCCACCTTCGAGCTGTTGCCAGAGCGGCCCCGCATCGTGCGTGCCGAACTCAACCAGGAGTATGTCGACGCCGTGCACCCGGGGATGCGCGCGCAGATCGTACTGGACAACGATCGCCAGACGGTCCTCGGCAGTGCCCGTGTGGCACGTGTCGGCGCCGTCTACAGCCCCTCCAAGTTGCAGGACAATCCTGCGCTGAGCGCAGGCACGCGTACCGTGCAATGTGTGCTCGATTTCGACAAGCCCTCGAACCTGCGCATCGGACAGATGGTGCTGGTGCGCATTCTCCCCGGCCAGGATCAACGCACGCCCGCGGCGGCGAAGAAAGGTTCGTGAAACCGGGCTCGCGCATGCTGGTGAAGGGTCACCGCATCGGGCGCGAACGGCCCGTCCCGATGGATGCATCAAATGATCAAGAATGTCGAATTCCTCTTTGAGGGGGGCCGTCGCGGCGTACTGCTCATTCACGGCCTGACCGGCACGCCGGCGGAAATGCGTCTGCTGGGCAAGGGGCTGAACAAGCGTGGTTTCACTGTGCGTGGCATGCAGCTGGCCGGTCATTGCGGCAGCGAGGAAGACCTGCTCGCCACTGGCTGGGAAGACTGGTACGCCAGTGTCGAGGCGGCCGCGCTGGAACTGCGCGAGTCGGTGGACCATTTGTTTGTCGCCGGGCTGTCGATGGGGGCGCTGCTGGCCCTGCGGCTGGCCCAGGTGCGCCCGCAGTGGGTCGACGGGGTCGGCTCGCTGGGCGCCACCTTCCGCTACGACGGCTGGAGCATCCCGCCGATAGGCCGACTGTCCTTCCTGCTGCCGCTGATCAAGCGGCTGGGCATCGGGCGTCGGCGCATGTTCATGGAAAACCCGCCCTACGGCCTGCGCGATGAGCGCCTGCGGGCCTCGGTAAGCGCGGCGATGATGAGCGGTGACAGCACGCTGGCCGGCCTGCCCGGCAATCCCTGGCACTCACTGGCCGACCTGCACCTGCTGTCGCGCCGGGTACGGCGTGACCTGCCACGCGTGATGGCACCCTGCCTGATTGCGCACGCCACCGAGGACGATGTGGCCTCACGCTGGAATGCCGAGATCGTGGCGCGCCACGTCACCGGTCCCAGCCAGTTTCTTTGGCTCAAGGACAGCTATCACATGATCACGATCGACCGCGAGCGGCGCCTGCTGGCGGCAGCGGCGGCCGAGTTCTTCCATGGCGTAGCCGACCTCTCGCCGGCGATGGCCGACGCCGCATGAGCGTTTGGTGTCACGGCCCTGCCGGGTGTGGTGCATGAACGCGATGGCGTTGCTGCTGTGGATCGCCACCGTGCTGCTGGATACGGTCGGTCAGCTCGCTTTCAAGGCCGCCGCCAGTCACGACGCCGGTGGCTCGCATCTGGCGCACTGGCGTCACATGCTGGGCCGGCCGTGGATATGGCTGGGTGGCGTGTGCTACGTCTTCGAATTTCTGGCCTGGATAGCCTTTCTTTCACTGGTGCCACTCAATCGGGGTGTACTGCTGGGCTCGATCAACATTGTCGTGATCATGCTGGCTGGCCGGCTGCTGTTTCGCGAGCGTCTCACCAGGCTGCGCGTGGCCGGCATCCTGCTGGTGACGCTGGGTGTGGCCGTGGTGGGCATGGCGTCATGAAGCGCTTCTACCTGATCGGTTTTGCCGTGCTGCTGGGTTTCGATACGCTGGCCCAGATCAGCTTCAAGTACGCCGGCAGCCAGGCGTTGCCCGTGCAGGCCAGCCTGGGCTGGCTGCTGCGTGTGTTTGCCCAGCCCTGGGTCTATGGAGCAGTGCTGGGATACATCGGCGCCTTTTTCACCTGGATGACGCTGCTAAAGCGCGCGCCCATTGGCCCGGCGTTCGCTGCCTCGCACCTGGAAATCATCAGTGTGATGCTGCTATCGGTACCGTTGTTCCATGAAACCATCGGCTGGTCCCAGGCGCTTGGTGCCCTGGCCATTATCGCCGGCATTATCTGCCTGGCGCTGAGCGAGACCGAGCATGTGGACGCCACGCCCTAGCCGCCAGGAAACAGCACCCACCGCTGGACTGGCGCTGGAATTTTCCGACCTGCTCGGCTGCTGGGACCGCCCCCTGGCCCACGCGCTCTCCCCTCATCTGGGCACGGATCAGGCCATACTGACTTGCTCGGGCACAGCGGCACTGATGATCGCGTTGCGCTGTCTGGCGGGAGAAAGCCACCGTCACCAAGTGGTGCTGCCGGCCTACACGTGCCCGCTGCTGGTGCGTGCGGTGGCCGCGGCAGGCCTGGTGATACGCCTTTGCGACAATCGTCCAGGACACTTCGAGATGGATCCGCAGGTGCTCAAGACCCTATGCGGACCCGACACGCTGGCGGTAATTCCGGCGCACCTGGGAGGTCGCCTGGCCGACATGACGCAAGTGACGGCCATCACCCATGACTGTGGCGCGACCGTCATCGAGGATGCCGCCCAGGCGCTCGGTGCCCGTCACGCCGATGGC
The DNA here is from genome assembly GCF_011759385.1 of Oleiagrimonas sp. C23AA. Taxonomy (GTDB): domain Bacteria; phylum Pseudomonadota; class Gammaproteobacteria; order Xanthomonadales; family Rhodanobacteraceae; genus Oleiagrimonas. Next base: position 255,540 of record NZ_JAARLY010000005.1, read on the forward strand.
ACCGCGGCCGGCCTGGCCGGCGATATCGGCTTCGTCAGCATGGCCGCCGGCAAGGGGCTGAGCATTTACGAGGGCGGGCTTTTGATGAGCCGTGACGCATCGCGACTACAAGCCCTGCGCGCGGTAGCCGGCACCGTGCCGCGATTCAGCCTGTGGGAGGCACGGCGCATGCTCGAGCTGATTGGTTACGCACTGTTCTACAGGCCAGGCGGCCTGCGCATGGCCTATGGCCGGCCATTGCGGCGTGCGCTGCGCAAGGGCGACCTGGTCAACGCGGTGGGCGACCAATTCGGCGCGAAGATCCCACTGCACCGGGTCAGCCGCTGGCGCGAGGCGGTCGGCGTCAGCGCCGCCGAGCGTCTTTCGGCCCTGCTGAAGTTTCAGCGAAAGCAGGCCCGCGAACGCCTGCCGAGCCTGCGCGCCATCCCGGGTATCACGGTGCTGGATGACGTCGACCGAGGTCAGGGAACATGGCCCCTGTTCATGCTTGTCATGACCTGCCAGGCTGATCGCGATGCAGCGCTTTCCAGAGTGTGGCACCGGGGCCTTGGTGTCAGCCGCATGTTCATCCATGCCCTGCCCGATTACGACTATCTGCGCGACGTCGTACCGCGTGAAGCCACGCCCCGGGCAAGCGATTTTGCGGCCCGCACACTGACCATAAGCAACAGTCCCTGGCTGAGTGATGCCGACTTCGGGCAGATCCTCCAGGTACTCCAGCACCCCCGGTAAGCGGGACCGCCGACGCTTGCCGCACACATCACTTACCCGGTGCCACTGTCTGCCGGGCGTGTTTGCCAGGCTCCGTGAATGGCATCCAGCAACCGCTGATTGAGCGCGTGATGCTGGTGGCGCCAGCGCTCGAGTTCCGACGCGGGCACCTCGGGCTGATGGTCAAGTGAAGCCATGGCACGCTTCCACCACTGATGATAGTGCGCGGTGGACACCTCGCCGGTGATGTCGGCGGAAACGATCCGCCCATGCATGCCCGCAATGGCGGCCAGCAGTTCGTCGGCGCGCATTACCCCCTGATCCCAGTTGGTCCGCGCATCTTCGGCGCACAGCACGTCCTTGTCGATGGACAGATAGATCGGCACCGATTGGGCATGCGTGGCCAGATGATCCTGAAGCGCCCGCAGCATGTCCGCTGTGCCGGCGAAATTCCGGAATGCATGCTGCAGACGGCCGGCGCGCGCCCAGCGCACATCCACGCCCACCGACCAGTAGGTCAGCTGGCGGCGATACAGCGGCGCCAGTCGGTTTTCCCAGGCGTGCGCCAGCGCAATGTCGCTCGAGGTAATCCCGACCACATGCACGTGTCGCACACCAGGCAGGTTGGCGACCCGCGACACCCAGGAACCGCAGTGCACACCAAAGGGAAAGCGCATGTTGTCCGGATGATTGTCAAAGACCACCACGTCCAGCGCTCCATGACGCGCACTGGCCCGTTCGATCAATGGCAGGCTCAGGTGGTGGAAGTCGCCACTGCCCATGAACACGAGGCCGTGATCGGTGGGCATGGTCTTGTCCAGGACGCCGCCAAAACGACCCAGCATCCTGCGACTGCAGGCAAAGCGCAGGTGCTGCCCCCAGTGCTGCAATGGCACCACCAGCCGGTGCCTGATCGCACCGACCGAGTCATCCACGTCAAGAACGATCGGTTGCATGGGCTTGCTGCTCCTCGTACCAGCGGCGATCGCTTTCGAAATAAGGTGCCAGCCGACGCAGTGCCTGGCGAAGCAGGACATGGCGCGGGCGCACCAGGTGCCGGGTGAAGGTGATGCGCGCGCCCAAGTGTGTCTTGACCTCAGGGTCGGTCCAGCCAGCGATGTAGCGCTTCAACCCACGCTGGCGCGCCCATGCCAGGTTATGCATCCAGCTGACGGCATAGAGGTTCAACTCGCGCGCCTTCGGGTAGTCAAACCCGACATACTTGTCCACCAAGTCCTGTTCATGCACGTAACAAAGGTTCCAACCAATCACCTCGCTGTCGTGCATATAGATGAATACCATTCCGTCGCCTCCAGCCTCGGTCAGCAACGCACGCAGGAAGGCTGCGCTCAGGTGATCGAAATGGACCTCACTCTGCGCATAGACGTTCTCGTAAAGCTCCACGCACCGCTGCAAAAGCGCCGGCGTCCACGAAGGATCACCCGTGGGCAGTGCGCGAACCTGGAGCACGGCACGCGTGCGCAGCTTGCGTCGTATGTCGCGGCGGGCTCCACGAGACAGCCGCGACAGGTAATCGTCCTCGTCCTCGAAGTCGATCGGTACCCATGCCAGCGCCTGCCCTTCCAGCGCGACGAAACCGTTGGCCCGGCACGCGGCGACGAAGCGTTCGACACGTGCGTTGTCGGCCTGGTCAAGCAGCGGCGAGGCCTGCGGAATATCCTTGATGATCAACAAAGGACATTCTCGCCCGTGCTCGCGGGCCAGATCCGCCGCCAGGCGCTCCGGCTCCGGGGTCCGTGGCAGCCAGGTGTATTCGGTCACGGTGGAGCCGAAAAAGCGCGTCCGTGGGGACAGCCAGCGTCGCCACCACCGGTACCCCGGCAAGGACTGCACCTTGTCGCGAACGCCGTGTTCGGCGGTGGTCAGCATGTCGAAACGGGTTAGGAAGCCGGGCACATCATGCGGCGAACTGGCCACGATAAAGCCCTCGGGCGGATGGCACTGCCAGTGCCGTACCAGGGACGGCGGCTCAAGCTGGCCAATGAAAGGCGTATGCAAGGTTTGATTCCTAGTGTGTCAGCCAGGTCCGGCACGCCACAGAGGCCTGCCCGGACCGGTTCCCGCATTTCCGGAAGACGTCCACATGAACGCATCTGTCCAGCAGCAAATTTTCCAGATCATCGCCGAGCACGGAAAAATCGAAGCAAGCACCATTACGCCCGATTCCACGCTCACTGACCTGGGCATCGCATCACTGGAGGCGATCGAGATCATTTTCGATATCGAAGAGCACTTCGATATCACCCTCCCCGACAACAACCCGGACTTCGACACCGGCTCGACGCAGGGCCTGATCGACGCGGTGCAGGATGCCATTGCGCTAAAGGCAGCGGCGGAAACCGAGGCCGAAGCCGAGCGGAGGTCATCTTGAACCAGCCCGCAGGTTCCACCCGGGGGCCGGGTCCCGCCGAGCGACGCGTGGTCATCACCGGCCGGGGTGCCGTCAGCGCGCTGGGCACTGGCCAGCGCGCCTTGTGGCAAGCGATGGTTGAAGGTCGAAGCGGTATCCGACCACTGCACATGGAGCAGCCGGCCCAACCGCTGCGCATGAAGGTGGCCGCACAAGCACTGCACTTTGATGCTTCGGTCTACTTTGTCAGCCGCATCCTCACCATGCTGGACCGTGTCTCGCAGATGGCACTGGTGGCTGCGCGTGAGGCCGTTGCCGAGTCCGGAGTCGACTTCAGCGGTGACACGGCACTTCGCACCTGCACCGTGATCGGCACCGGCGTCGGCGGCGAGATGTCGCGCGATGAACAAACCCGTCGCGTCTATCAGGATCAGGCGCCACGCGTACACCCGCTGTCGATCGTGCGGCTTATGCCCAACGCGCCAGCCAGCCAGATCAGCATGGAAATGGGCCTGATGGGTCCGGCCTTCGGGGTGACCAGTGCCTGTGCGTCCTCCAACCATGCCATAGCCCAGGCTGTGGCGATGTTGCGCAGCGGTCTTGCCGATGTGGCGATCGCCGGTGGTACCGAATCGTGCTTCAGCCTTCCGGCCATCCGCGCATGGGAGGCCATGCGGGTGGTGGCCGACGATACCTGCCGGCCGTTCTGCCGGCAGCGAACCGGCATGGTACTGGGCGAAGGCGCTGGTATCTTCGTGCTGGAGACGCTGCAGCACGCCCAGGCTCGCGGAGCAACCATCCTGGCCGAGATCGCCGGCGTGGGCATGAGCGCCGATGCCGGCGACATCGTCTCGCCGACCGGCGACGGCGCGGCGCGCGCCATGCAGGCGGCCCTGGACGACGCCGGTCTGCGTGCGGATGAAGTGGGCTATATCAACGCCCACGGCACCGCAACACCCGCCAACGACCCGGTCGAGAGCCAGGCCATCCGCCAGGTATTCCAACATCATGCCGACCGGCTCGCCGTATCCTCGACCAAGGGTGTCCATGGACACGCCTTGGGCGCCGCCGGTGCACTGGAGCTGGTCGCCGCCATCGGCGCGTTGCGTGAAGAGGTGATCCCGCCCACCTGCAACTTTATTGATGCCGACCCGGCCTGCGATCTGGACTACGTCCCCAACACCGCTCGCCAACAACGAGTGGATGCGGTGTTGTCCAATTCGTTTGCCTTCGGAGGTCTCAACGCCGTATTGGCGTTGCGCCGATTTGCACACTGAATAATCCCAGCCGGAAAAAGGACCGCCCCGGCGCATGCGTCGGGGCGGTCCGCTTTGTTGCAACGCAAATGCCATCGATCCGACGACGTATCAGCCGCGCTTGGCACGCGTCAGCAGCTGGTCCAGCAGCGCGATGCCCAGGTCGATCTCCTCGGTGCTGATGTGCAGCGAGGGCGCCAGCGTGATCACGTTCTTGTAGTAGCCGCCGATATCCAGCACCAGGCCGATCTTCTTGCCGTTGTGCTCCAACTCGCCGGCCAGGCCGATGTCGACCATGCGGTCGACCAGCGCCTTGTTCGGCGTGAAGCCGTCCTCGGTGCAGATCTCGCAGCGCAGGGCCAGACCCAGGCCGTCGACGTCGCCGATCTCCTTGTGCCGCTTGGCCAGGTCCTTCAGGCCCTCCAGGAAGTGCGCGCCCTTGGCCATGACCATGGCCTCGTAATCGGTCTCGTGCATCATCTTCATCGCCTCCAGGCCGACCGCGGTACCCAGCGGGTTGGCGTTGAAGGTCGAATGCGTGGAACCGGGCGGGAACACTTCGGGATTGATCAGCTCTTCGCGCGCCCACAGGCCCGACAGCGGATTCAGGCCGTTGGTCAGCGCCTTGCCGAACACGATCATGTCCGGGGTGACGCCGAAGTGCTCGATCGACCACAGCTTGCCGGTGCGGTAGAAGCCCATCTGGATCTCGTCGGTGACCAGCAGGATGCCGTACTGGTCCAGCACCTTCTTCAAGCCCTTGAAGTAGTTCATCGGCGGCACGATGTAGCCGCCGGTGCCCTGCAGCGGCTCAATGTAGAACGCCGCGTACTCGCATTCGCCGACCTTCGGGTCCCACACGCCGTGGTATTCGGTCTCGAAAAGGCGCGCAAACTCGGCCACCAGGTGCTCACCGTACTCTTCCTTGTCCATGCCCTTGGGGCGACGGAACGGGTACGGGTATGGCAGGAACATCGCGCGCTCGCCGAAGTGGCCGTAGCGGCGGCGATAGCGGTAGCTGGAGGTGATCGCCGAGGCGCCCAGGGTGCGGCCGTGATAGCCACCCTCGAAAGCGAACATCAGGCTCTTGCCGCCGGTGTAGTTGCGTACGATCTTCAGCGAATCCTCGACCGCCTGCGCACCGCCGACGTTGAAATGCACCCGGCCCGGCAGACCGAACTTGCGCTCGGCATCGACGGCGATGGTCTTGGCCAGCTCGATCTTCTCGCGATGCAGGTACTGGCTGGCCACCTGCGGCAGGTGATCGATCTGGCGCTTCAGGGCCTCGTTGAGACGCGGGTTGGCGTAACCGAAGTTGACCGCCGAGTACCACATCTGCAGGTCCAGATACGGCAGCCCGGCCGAGTCGAACATGTAACTGCCTTCACAGCGGTCGAACAGCTTCGGCGGATCGGTGTAGTGGACGGTATCACCGAAGGAGCAATAGCGGGCCTCATCGGCCAGCAGTGCGGATTCGTCGGCATCGGCGGGGGCCGTTGGCACGGCCTGGAGAGCGGCGTTATTCATGCAACATGGACTCGCAGGGGAAGGGGTTCAGAAGGAGCAGCGGCCGTACCGGCCAGCCAGGGAAGGTCGGCGAGCAACGCGCGCGCCTCGCGAAAACCCTCGATAGGCCGGTGCGGTATGCCTGCCTGGCGGCAGTGGGTGATCAGGCGGTGCTTGGCGAACACGTAATGCGCTCGTCCCGCTACGCAGAAATCGGACTGTCCATCACCTACCAGCAGCGTGGTGCTGCGCTCACGGGCAATGCTGCATTTGCAGGTACCGCTGTCGGCGGCGCAGGAGGCGCGGGCAAAGGGCGAGCGCATTGACCAGCTCCGGGCGCCATCGTGCACAAGCGCATTGGCGCGTATCGGCAAGTCACTCAAGCCATGGCGCGTCAGTATCCGCGTAATGGCGTAATCCAGGCCGTCGCTGACCACCTGCACCGCCATACCGCGCGCGCGCGCATCGGCAACAAAGGCCGGAAATGCCGGATCGATGGCCAGCGTGTCGAGCACCGCATCCAGCTCGTCGCGTGAGGCGTCGATCAGCGCTACCTGGGCCGTCATGCACTCACGCGAGCCAATGCGACCGGCGCGCCAATCACGCTCGATCTGCTCCCACTCGGGCCGAGCAAACCGGCTCAGCAAAACATCGGTGACATCGTCGACGGCGATGGTGCCGTCAAAATCACACAGAACCGTCCAGGCAGGCACTGCGCACTCCACTCTAGGCTGGGAATAGATGCCAGCCTAAAGAGGGCACTCTTTCTCTTCCCTTTCACTGTCGGAGCGGTGCGCGAGCCGTGTTTCGCATTGGTGGCACGGCCGAGCCCGCCGTGACACACCGTGCGCGTCCGGGCGCAACCCTCCGATCCCCGCGGTCAGTGGCGCCTGGGCTGGATGCATCGTTCTCGCGCGGTAAAACGCACACACCCTTAGAAACGCCCGGCCTGACCGCAAGGGCGTGCAAAGAAACGGCAAGCGCCTCGGTCTGCAAACACACCATGCCTGCTGCGACGCTTGCGTCCGCCCTCCCCGCTCAGGGAGGGCGGACATTCGACGAGTGCTTATTCCACGAAATTCGCGCTTACGTGATAGACACGACCACCCCAACCGTCATCCGGGAAGGCGTCGGATACCTTCACATAGACCGGCTTGGCACCGCTGCCATCGGCCTGAAGATAGGGTGTCAGGTCGAGGGTCATATCGGTCTTGTTGGAGCCGTCGGTCACGCGCTGGCTTTCCTCACGAAGCGTGGTCCAGTGCTGGCCGTCAGAGCTGACCTGCACCAGATATTCGGCGTCAATGGTCAGGGTGACCTGAGCCGCGGTGGTATCGGCTGGGAATGGGAAGCGATAGGTGAAATGCGAGCCGCCATCGGCAAACCGGTTCTGCACGCCATTGCTCTGCGAACCATCGGCATCCCACAGCCAGGGGCGTTCCGCGGCGGTACCGGTATCAAACTCGACGTCGTGTGCGATCAGCACGTCAGCCTGAGCGGTGAAATCCAGGCCCGCCGCCTTCACGTCGACGCTGACCATGTGGTGTCCGTCAGCGGCGGCACTGGGTACCGTCAGTGACAACGCCTTGCTGCCATCCACGGGATGGGCCAGGCCGTGTGGCCGCAGGCGAACCTGCGCTGCATTCGGCGTGACGTTCCAGGTGGTCGGCGCCTGCGCTGAAGCCAGTACATTCAACGGAAAATAGCCGGTCGCCGAAGCCGTGAGCGTCATCGGAATGACCGACGCACCGGATGCAGCGGGAATCACCACAGGCTGGGCAGGCGACAAGGTGGCGGCCAGCGACTGTCGAGGTGTGAACTGCGGCACGGCACCAATCAGCGCACTGAGTGCACTGGCCTGGGTACGCCAGTCGAAGACATTGGGATGATCGTCATTGCTGGCGCCGGACCAGCGCGTGCCCAGTCGGTTGGCCGCATCGCGATCATGGTTCCAGATGCTTTGCGCCTGTTTTTGCAGGAACGCGGCATAGCGCCGGTCATGCGTGGTGTCGACCAGATCGGTCCAGTAACGCATGAAGATGCCCTTGAACTGCTTGCCGTTGTCATCGCAGGTGCGATCGCTGGCATCGCAGCTTTCGGTCAGGATGCCATTGGCGACCAGGCCATCGGCCCCCATGGCGGCGTCAGCGAGGCGATGCACCGTGGCCATGATCTTCGGGTCGTGCGTGGCGCGCCACAAAGCCAGACCGGCACCGATGGCCAACCCCTGGTTGTAGCTCCACACCATCTGCCCGTTGTTGGTGCACTGGTTGGTGAGACCATCGTTGACCAGCCCCTTGCTGTTGATCATGCCGCTACCGGTGAACCAGGCCCACGCCGTCTGCGCGCGACCGAGCCACACCTGGTCGCCCGGGATGCGGTTGTGCAACTCCGCGGTCAGGCGAATCCAAAGACCGTTGGTGACGGCATTCTTGTAGGTGCGCTCGGCGTTCCACCACACACCGCCACCGCAGGTGCTGGTGTCCCAGTAGCCATCGACGTAGTTGGCGATGGTTTCAGCCATGTCCAGATATTTCTTCTTTCCGGTCAGGTCGTAGGCCTCAACCCAGGTCAGGCCCCACCATTCCGAATCGTCGATAGCCCGGCTGGTGAAATTACCCAGCAACGGGTCCCCCGACAGCTGACCGGCGGGAAACGTGCCTTTGTCCTTCTCGAAGGTGTTATCCAGCTCGGGGAGATAACGCCGGTCACCGGTACGCTGCATGTAATCGCCAATGGTCTGCAACGCCACGGCCGAATTCCACCAGCTGGATGGGAACCAGGCCTTGTCCGGATCGTAGGACTGCATCAGCACATCGGCGGCGACACGAGCTCGGGCCACGGCGGTGGCGCCATCGGCGCGGGGACTTCGGTGATGGCGATGCCCATGGGCGGAAGCCGTGGACAGTGCCAACAGCGTGGTGATGAGTCCGGCCGTCACCAGCGGTGTCACGCGGTGCGTGATGGCGGCCCATTTTTGCACCGTGAACCTGATCAGTGTCTTCATGATCGGAAGTTCTCCTCTTGTAGCGATACCCAAACATGGGGAAGAGGCTGCGTTTTGCGTTTTCCCCCGCCTGCCGGCTCGCGTGCACCACTGCGGCGCTGCGGCGCTGCCACCCGGCGATGCAGAAGCGCCGCAGTGATTGAGGTAACGATACCTCAATCAACCGAACGCCAATGCATTCCGCTTAAGTATGGCAGTCATGCCATTACCTTTTTGAGAACCAGTCGCTGCCACACGCCCTCATGTTTCGACCAACGGACCACGATCAAACGCCCCCGCAGGCCTGTACGTCAGGCCGTTTGCAAGCGACTTGGTGCCTTGCCACGCGCGATATCTTGCGATTATTCCGATTGGCGGACGCCTGCCGGTACCGATATCAAATATGCACGTTCCAAAAATATCGATCCGCCCCCTCCTCGCGCCGAATTTACGTGTAACATGGCGCTCCCTGCTCGAGCGCCGCTTCATGACACCTGATCCTTCGCAACTGTTCGTCCCTTATGTCGCCGGTGGACACTGGGTGGTCAGGCGCAGCCGCGTGGTCATCAGTACGCATGGCACACGCGACGAAGCGATTCTGGCGGCCAAGGAACGTGCGCGTGACCTGGCTTCACGCATGGACGATCCCATGCGCGTGCACGTGCAAGATGAGCACGGCGCCTGGGATGAAATCAGCTGGCGCTGACACCAGCGACAGGGCGTACATCGTACGCATTTCTCTTACCGTATCGGCCAATGCCATGCCGGTAGTAGCCAGAGCCTGAATCGCCGCAGACCGCTGCGTGAATCGTGTCAATGACGACACGCCGCTTTCACGTACGCTACGCAAAAGCGCCACGAAAAGTTGATGTTTCGCGGCCTAGAGTCAAAGGCACGTAGCGCGGCGGTATGTCTTTCATTTCCTGAATGATTCATTCTGTGTACTTACGTGGAATGAGCCAGTCCGGTTCAACGAAAACGCATGCGACGCGCACGATCCAGACAAATGGATGGTGCGTTGATGACTTCCTCACTCAGGCCGCCTGCCGGCCAGCGTTACATGCCTTCGACGGAACTGGTGCGGCGCACGCGCGCGCTCACCCATCTGGCCAAGGCCCACAGAACCCAGTCGCAGGCGATCAAGCGCCGGATACTTTTTGTCACCACCGAAATGGCCGATTTCGTCAAGGCCGGTGGACTGGGTGATGTCTCGGCGGCACTGCCCCGCGCTTTGGCGCGTTCGCAGGATGTCCGCGTACTGATTCCCGGCTATCGCCAGGTGCTGGCCAGCTGCCGGCAGGCCCGGCTCGTGGGGCGCATTGCACCGCTGGCGCAACTGCCGGCCTGCGATCTGCTGCTGGCGCGCAGCGACGATGGATTGGCTATCTACATACTGCGTTGTCCGGCACTCTACGAGCGTGACGGCTCCCCCTATGTTGCTCGCGACGGCGAAGCCTGGGCCGACAACACACTGCGCTTTGCCACCCTTTCGCACGCGGCGGCGGAAGTGGCAGCGGGTGCGGCCGGCCTGGACTGGCAGCCCCAATTGCTGCATCTCAATGACTGGCCGTGTGCACTCAGTGCCGGCTATCTGCGCTGGCGGGGACTGAAAACGCCGTGTCTGCTGACGATTCACAACCTGGCCTATCAAGGCCTGTTCGAGCACACGCAGGGTGATGCGCTGGGCATACCGCGCGAAGCCCATGCCAGCATGGATTTCTACGGCCAGCTCTCGTTCCTGCAGGCGGGTATTCACTACGCCTCGCGCATCAATACAGTGAGCCGGCACTACGCCGAGCAAATCACGCTGCCGCCTTTGGGCTGTGGCTTGGACAGCCTGCTGCTGCGGCGAGCCGACCAGGGTCACCTCAGCGGCATCGTCAACGGCATCGACGTCAGCTGGGACCCGCGCAAGGACCGACACCTGCATTGCCACTTTGGCATTGACCAGTGGCGCGGCAAGCAGGCCAACAAGCATTTCCTGCAGCGCCATTTCGGCCTGCACCGCAGCCGCGGTCCCCTGTTTGCCGTGGTTTCGCGACTGGTGCAGCAAAAAGGGCTGGACCTGGTCTGCGAGGTGGCGCCACAGATTGTCGCCGCCGGCGGCCAGCTGTGCGTCATCGGTAGCGGCGAGGCCTCGGTGGAACAGGCAGTCGGCGAACTGGGGCAGCGCTATCCTGGTCATGTGGCCACGCATGTCGGTTTTCGCGAGTCGCTGGCACGACGCATGTTTGCCGGTTCGGACTTCCTGTTGATGCCCTCGCGCTTCGAGCCGTGCGGCCTCAGCCAAATGTATGCCCAGCGCTTTGGCTCGCTGCCACTGGCGCACGCCACCGGCGGCCTGATCGATACCATCGACGACGGTGTCACCGGCTTCCTTTTCCCGCGGGCCAGCGCAGATGGTCTACGGGCATGCATCGAGCGCGCCTTCCGCGTGTATCGCTGCACACCGCTGCTTTATGCGATGCGTCGTGCGGCGATGCTGATACCGATGGGTTGGGATGCGGCCTGCGAGCAGTACCTTGGCCTGTACGACGCCCTCAGCCACCCCGCGCCCACACCGCATCCGGCAAACACCGACCACAAGGCCATCGCATGAGTGAAGCGGCGATGTACTTGGGCTGTGGGGAGCCAGGTCCTTGCGCCGACGATCCGGCCTGGCGTGCACTGGTGCGAGGAGAACACGGCGACCCATTCGCCCTGCTCGGCCCGCATGAAGATGCCAATGGACACTGCCAGGTCACCGTGCTGGCGCCGCACGCACGGCGCGTTTGGCTTGTCGATGCAGCGGACCGGACGCTGGCGCGTCAGGCGACTCCCTTCGCCGCGGCCGGACTGTTTCGTGCCCCCTGGCCAGAGGGTACCCGGCGTGCCTATCGAGTCTGCATGGAAGGCCCACACGGTGTCGACGAACAAGCCGACCCGTATGCCTTCGGTCTGTTGCTGAAAGAATCCGATCTCACGGCCATGGCCGCTGGCGATGGTGCCATCTGGCGCCGACAACTGGGTGCCCGGGTCATGACCCTCAGTGGCATCGAGGGGGTGCGTTTCGCGGTGTGGGCACCGCACGCACGCCGGGTGTCGGTGGTGGGTGATTTCAACGGCTGGGATGGCCGCCTTCATCCGATGCGAAGACGCCACAATGGCGGCGTGTGGGAGCTGTTCCTGCCATGCGCCAAGGTCGGCGACCGCTACAAGTACGAGCTGATCGGACCGGATGGACAAGATCTTCCACTGAAGGCCGACCCCATGGCACGACGCTGCGAAGCACCGCCGGCCACCGCTTCCATCGTCACTGACATCGACCATTATGACTGGCAAGACGAGGCATGGATGGCCCGGCAGGCACGGCCGGCGCGACCTTCGCAGCCGATCAGCATCTACGAAGTACACGCGCCGTCCTGGCGCCACGATGCGCACGGCAAGATCCTGGACTGGGACGGTCTGCGCGAGCAGTTGATTCCCTACGTCTGCCAGCTGGGGTTCACCCATATCGAATTGCTTCCAGTCAGTGAACATCCTTTCGGCGGCTCGTGGGGTTATCAGCCGTTGGGGCTCTACGCGCCGACTGCCCGGCTGGGTTCGGCGCAGGCATTGATGCGCTTTGTCGATGCCTGTCACCAGGCCGGGATCGGCGTCATCGTTGACTGGGTGAGCGCGCATTTTCCCAGCGATGAACATGGTCTGGCGTGCTTTGACGGCTACGAACTTTATGAACACGCCGACCCGCGCGAGGGCATGCACCGCGACTGGAACACGCTGATCTACAACTATGGCCGGCCTGAAGTGGCGGCCTATCTGATCGGCAATGCGCTGGAATGGATCGAACGCTTTCACATCGACGGACTGCGCGTGGATGCGGTCGCCTCGATGCTCTACCGCGACTACAGCCGACCCGATGGCGAATGGATTCCCAATGTTCACGGCGGGCGCGAGAATCTGGAAGCGCTGGCCTTCATCCGCACGTTCAACCGCACCCTGGCGCAAAAACATCCCGGTGTGCTGCGCATGGCCGAGGAATCGACCGCCTGGCCTGGCGTCACGCGGCCGCCATCGCGCGGCGGCCTGGGCTTCAGCCACAAGTGGAACATGGGCTGGATGCACGACACGCTCAGCTACATGCGTCGCGACCCGGCGCACCGCTGCCATCACCACAGCGAGATGAGCTTCGGGCTGGTCTACGCGTTCTCCGAGCGCTTTGTGCTGCCGCTGTCACACGATGAAGTGGTGCACGGCAAAGGCTCGCTGCTGGGCAAGATGCCTGGCGACGCCTGGCAACAGGCGGCCAACCTGCGCGCCTACCTGGGCTTCATGTGGGCCCATCCGGGACGCAAACTGCTGTTCATGGGCGGCGAGTTTGGCCAGTACCGCGAATGGGACCACGATGGCCAGCTCGACTGGCCACTTCTGCTGCACCCCCTGCACGCCGGGCTGCAACGTCTGGTCGGCGATCTCAACCATACCCTGCGGGTCACACCCGCACTGTACCGGGCCGACCAGGATGCCGCCGGCTTTCGCTGGAGCATCAATGACGATGCTGCCAACAGCGTATTCGCCTTCCTGCGCCAGGATCCGCGTGGCGGGGCGCCCCTGCTGTGCATCACCAACTTCACGCCTGTGCCGCGTCATGCCTATCGTGTCGGGGTACCGGAAGGCGGCGCCTGGCGTGAGTGCCTGAATACCGACAGCGCCCACTACGGCGGCAGCAACATGGGCAACGGTGGCAGCGTTCGGGCGCTGGAGGCTCCCAGCCATGGCCTGACCTGCGCACTGGAACTGACACTGCCACCACTGGCCACGCTATGGCTGCAACCGGTGCGCGCCGCATGAGCGCCTTCGTGCCGAGGCTCGGCCCGCGACGTCTCGACGACACCCACACGCTGTTCCGATTGTGGGCACCGTCGGCCCAGCGTGTGGAGTTGCTGCTGGACAACGCGCCGGCCCAGACCATGTCCCGTGATGCGGACAGCCTGTTTCACTGCCGCGCCGAGGCCGGCACCGGCCAGCGCTATCGCTTTCGCATCGATGGCCGATACACCGTGCCCGATCCGGCCTCGCGCTGGCAGCCCGAGGGTGTGCACGGACCCAGCGCACTGCTCGATGAGCGCAGCTATCGCTGGCAACACGCCAACTGGCAAGGGCGGCCCTGGCACGAGGCGGTGATCTACGAACTGCACGTGGGTACCTGCGGCGGTTACGACGGTGTCATCGCACAACTACCGCAGCTGGCACGGTGGGGCATCACCGCCATCGAACTGATGCCGCTGGCCAGCGTTCCAGGCGAACGCAACTGGGGCTATGACGGCGTACTGCCGTACGCACCACATGCCGCGCTGGGCCACCCGGATCGCCTCAAGGCGTTGATCGATGCCGCCCACGGGTTTGGCCTGATGGTCTTTGCCGATGTGGTCTACAACCACTTTGGCCCAGATGGCAACGCCCTGCCCGGCTATGCCGCCGCGTTCTTCCGAGACGACCGGCATACACCCTGGGGCCCCGCCATCGATTTCGATCAACCCATGGTGCAGCGCTATTTCGCCGATCATGCCCTCAGCTGGCTGCTGGACTATCGCTTCGACGGGTTGCGTCTGGACGCCGTGCATGCGCTGGAGCCGCGACGATTCCTGCAGCAACTGAGTCGCGAGGTGCGCCTGCACGTCACCGAAGACCGGCACGTGCACCTGATGCTGGAGAACGAAAACAACGAATCGCACTGGCTCGACGCAGATTATGTCGCGCAGTGGAACGACGATTTCCACAATGCGCTGCACGTGATGCTGACCGGCGAAACCTACGGCTATTACGCCAACTTTGCCGATAACCCTGCACGCCATCTGGCGCGCGTGCTGAAGGAAGGCTTCGCCTACCAGGGCGAAGTCGACGCGCGTGATCGCCGTCGTGGCGAACCCAGCGCCTACCTGCCCAGCAGTGCATTCATCCACTTTGCCCAGAACCACGACCAGGTTGGCAACCGCGCGCTGGGCGAGCGCCTGATCAGCCTTGTAGGCGCGGCGCACACGCGCCTGGCCATGGCCCTGACCGCGCTGTGTCCGATGATTCCGCTGTTCTTCATGGGCGAGCCGTGGGGTCACGAACAGCCGTTTCTGTTCTTCACCGACTTTGCGCCGCCACTGGACCAACAGGTGCGCGATGGCCGGCGTCGCGAATTTACCGACTTTCCGGGGTTTGCCGACCCCCAGAGGCGCGCACTGATACCCGATCCCAACGACAGACTCACGTTCCTGAAATCACGGGCACCGATAGAAGAAGCCGACGGCCAGCGTGGTACCCATTGGCTGGCGTTCTTCCAGGGCCTGCTGCAATGCCGCCAGCAGTACACCGCCGCCCTGAACGGCGCGCGGGGACTGCAGGCAAACGTACTCTCGGACCAGGCCTTGCACGCCAGCTGGCGACTGGGCGACGGGCGTGAGCTGGCTATCGCCTTCAACGCCGGCGACACGGCGGCCACGCTTCCCGCACCGCATCGAACGCCGGTGGCGGAGATTCTTTACGCACTCAACACTGACAGTGATGCACTGCTCAAGGGCAAGCTGCCGCCAGGCAGCCTGCTGGCGTGGTGGCCTCTGGAGGCGGCCGCATGAGCCTGGTCGCCCGTGACGCCCTGGCCGAAGCGGTTGGCTTGCTCAACGACTGGACCGACGCCGACGGGCGTCGGCACAAGCTGTCCTCGATTACTCAAGTACAGGTGCTGGAAGCGCTGGGTTACCCGGCACGCAACGAGGCGGACTGTCTGCATGGCCTGGAGCGTCTGCAGCGCGACCTCGCCCAGGGGCCACCGTTGCTGACCACGGAGCTGGAGCGGGCCGTCGATGTGGGCTCGCCCGGGGCGCCATATCGCATCGAGAATGAGCACGGCCAGATCAGCGAAGGGCGCCTGGATAGCCATGGCCGACTGCCGGCTATTTCCCAGCCCGGGTATTATCAGATCAGCACCGGTGACCAGCTTCGCACCGTGGCAGCGGCGCCGGCACAGGCCTTCGGTATCGCCGATCGCACCGGCGAGGACGATCCCCACGTATGGGGCCTGACCGCGCAGGTATATGCCTTGCGTGGCCACCCCGACGACGGCGTCGGCGATGCCGCCGGCACCCTGCCCTGGATCGAAACACTCGCCGCGTACGATGGCGACGCGCTGGCATTAAGCCCGATACACGCCATGGAACCAGTAACCGGCGGCATCAGCCCTTACTCGCCCAGCGACCGGCGATTCTACAATGTGTTGCACGCCGCACCGGCGCTGGTGGTCGGCGAACGGGCCTTCACCGAGTTGGTCGACGCTGAAAACCTGCCCGGGGTGTCCGATGACTCACTCGTGGACTGGCGCGCGGCCGAGGCACGCAAATGGCAGGTGATCGATCAGCTGTTTCAGCGCCGACACCTGCTGGATACCGAACTGCGGGTGGACCTGGCCGAATTTCGCCGTGAAGGTGGTGCGGACCTGGTCGGCTTTGCGGCGTTCATGGCACGCCACGATCTCGGTGCCGAGGCGGCCGAACGGCAGGTGTTCGCGCAGTGGATGGCCTCGCGTAGCTGGCAGCATGTGGCCGAACATGCCCAGCGGCGCGGCTTGCGCATAGGCCTGATCGCCGACCTGGCGGTGGGTTTTCGTGCCGACGGTGCCGAGGCTGCCGCGCATCCAGCCACCTTGTTGCATGGCCTGACCCTGGGCGCGCCGCCGGATGCATTCAACGCCATGGGGCAGGACTGGTCGATTACTGGCTACCACCCGCTGGCGTTGCGCCGTCATGGCTACCGGCCATTTCTGGAACTGCTGCGCGCCGGCATGCGCCACTGCGGCGCGATTCGTATCGACCACATTCTCGGCCTGATGCGGCTTTGGTTGATCCCAGCCGATGCCGATCCTCGCGAGGGCGCTTATCTTTGCTATCCGCTGACCGACCTGCTGCGTCTGCTCAAGCTGGAATCGTGGCGGCACCGTTGCGCAGTGATCGGCGAGGACCTTGGCACCGTACCGCCTGAACTGCGTGCCAAGCTGGCGCGCAGCGGCGTGCTTGGCACTGACGTAATGATGTTCGCGCGCGATGGCGTCGGACGCTTCCTGCCCAGCCGGCAGTGGCGAAGCCAAGCGATAGCGACCACCACCACTCACGACCTGCCGAGCTTTGCCGGCTGGCGTATCGGACGCGATGTGCAGTGGCGGCGGCGCCTGGGTCAGGTGAATGCAGATTCAGCGGCCGCCCAATTGAAGGCGCGCACGAGAGATGTTACCGACCTGGCGCACCAGGTCAGCGGGCGCCGCGATGGCCGCGGCCAGTCACCCGCCGCTACCTTTGCCTGGGTCGCCAAAAGCCCCGCGCCATTGATGCTGTTGCCACTGGAGGACGCGCTGGGCGAGATCGAGCAACCCAATCTTCCCGGCACCATTGACGCCCATCCCAACTGGCAACGCCGGCAGAGCGAGCCGCTGCCCGAGGCGACCATCGATGCCCATCTGCAGGCGGTCGCGCGCCAGCGTCCGAGACAGCGGCCATGACCGACTGGCGCGCCACCGCCCGCCTGCAGTGCCACGCCGGCTTCACGCTCGATGATGCTGCCGCGCAGGTGCCGCGCCTGGCCCGCCTGGGTATCAGCCACCTCTACACATCCCCGCTGACCGCAGCCGTGCCCGGTTCCACGCATGGCTATGACGGCGTCGACCCCACACGCATCAGTCCGGAACTGGGTGGCGAGGCCGCCCTGAAGCGTCTCGTGCATGCCCTGCATGCGCACGACATGGGGTTGCTGCTGGATATCGTGCCCAACCACCTGGCCGCGCACGCGGACAATCCATGGTGGCAGGACGTGCTTCGCCATGGCACCGAGAGCCCCTACGCGGGCTACTTCGATATCGACTGGAAAGCGCCGGGCGCGCAGGGCCGGTTGCAATGGCCGGTGCTCGACCGCCCGTACGCACAGGCGCTACAACAAGGCGTACTCACCGTCATGGTGGAGGGCGACAACGCCTGGTTCTGCCATCACCAGCAGCGTTTTCCCCTCTACCTACCGCGGCAACGCTGCACGCATGCCATCGATGCGGAGTGGGCCAGCAAGGTCAACCAGAGCCCACAGGCCCTGCATGAGCTGCACGAACGGCAGGCCTATCACTTGCTTTGGTGGCGCGCTGGTCACGACCAGATCAACATCCGGCGATTTTTCGACATCACCTCGCTTGTGGCCGTGCGCGTGGAGCGTCGCGAAGTGTTCGACGCTATGCACGCCCTGCCGCTGGCGTTGATCGAGCGTGGCTGGGTGGACGGCCTGCGCATTGATCACATCGACGGGCTGACCAATCCAGCCGCCTATCTGGATCGCCTGCGTCGGCGCATGGATATCGCGCGCAAAGCCTCCGGGCGCCCCGGTCCGGCCCGACTGTGGGTGGAAAAGATCCTGGCCAACCACGAAACGCTGCCCGAGGCCTGGCCGGTTGAAGGCAGCACCGGCTACGACTTCATGGCCGAGACCTGCGCCCTACTGCATATGCGTCGCGGCCAGCAGCAGTTGCAGCGTGACTGGACGCACCGCACCGGCATGGCTGGCATCGAGCAGGAAGAGCGCCGCGCGCGCCGGCAGATTCTGGAGACCAGTCTGTACGCCGAATGGCAGCGCGCGGTACGTGCACTGCACGCGGTGAGTCGCCACGAGGCCGCACAGGCCGAGCTTTCCGAACATGCCTGGCAACGCGCGCTGGGTGTCGTGCTCGGCCACCTTCGCGTGTACCGCAGCTACGCCACACCCGATGGCCTGTCGGACCCCGATCGTCAGCATCTGGCACCGGCCTTCGATCAGGCACGCGCCGACGCCGGTCCCCTGCTCATCCATGCCATGGACGCCCTATGGGCTGTGCTCGGCGATCACGGCGAAGACAGCACGGCGGCACGCACGCGACGACGCCATGCACGCCAGCGTTTCGAACAACTGGCCGCACCACTCAACGCCAAGGCCGTGGAGGACCGCTTGTTCTATCGCCACGGCGCGACGCTGGCGCTCAACGAGGTGGGCAGCCAGCCGCAGCAACCGGTGTGCAGCGCTGCTGATTTTCATGCCGCGGCCACGCGGCGCGCGGTGACCCATCCACGCAGCCTACTGGCGCTTTCCACGCACGATCACAAACGCGGCGCAGACGTGCGCGCGCGTCTGGCAGTGCTCAGTGAATGTGCGCCGTGGTGGATCGAGCAGACCCGACGCTGGCAGGCGCTCAGCCAGTCTTGGCGCCTGGGCTCGGCGCCGGATACGGCCGAGGCGCTGATGCTTTATCAGACGCTGTTTGGCACCTGGCCGCGCGTGCGTGAGCGCCCCGGCGCGGCACTGCCGGCCGACTACGTCGAGCGCATCCTGGCCTGGCAACGCAAAGCACTGCGCGAGGCGGCGCGCCACAGTAGCTGGATGACGCCGGATAACGACTACGAGCACGCCGTCGAGCACTTCATCCGCCACCTGCTGCAAGCGCCAGAGGGACATACCGTGCGCGAGGGACTGGATGCCGCCGTCACGCGCCTGGCTCCCGCCGGAGCCGTGAATGGTCTTGCCCAGCTCGCCCTGGCCCTGTGCACACCGGGCGTACCCGATATTTACCAGGGCGTGACCGGCTGGGATGACAGCCTGGTTGATCCGGATAACCGCCGTGCCCCCGATCATGCCCGTGAACAACACTGGCTTCAGGACACCGCATCGTGGGCCGAGCTTCTGGCGCAATGGCCGGATGGGCGGGTGCGCCATCGGCTGATCGCCCGACTGCTCGAGCTTCGCCGTATGCAACCGGAGCTGTTCATGGACGCTCGCTATGTTCCGCTGCAACCACGTGGCCCGGCGCCGCTGCTCGCCTTTGCCCGTGAGCACCGCCTCGGCCTGTTGATCTGCGTACTGCCGCGCGGTCCATTCACGCTTGGCGTGGATCACGCCCTGAGCTTCGCCGAAGGCGCCTGGCAGGAGACCCGTCTTGCGATTCCCGAAGGCCACTATCGCCACGTGCTGAGCGGGCGCTCACTCAGGCTCGAAAATGGCCAGTTAGAAGCATCCGAGCTGTTCGACCACGGACCGATTGGCGTGCTGCTTCGCGAACCGGCGCCTCCCTGCTCTTGAACGAGACCTGCCTGCATGAACACGACAGTTGCGCCACGTGAGGCCCGCATTCGCGAGCTGGCCCATCACATCTGGGAAAGCGAGGGCTGCCCAGACGGCCAGGAAGCGCGCCACTGGTCGATGGCCGAGCGCCTGGTCGATGCCGAAGATCGCGTCTACGCCGAACAACACGCCCCCGCCCCGCCCCGACGCCGCAAGCGCCGCTGACCCACGCCAGGAACCGACATGCCCGCCACGCATTTGAAGCACCGTTCGCGCATCCGCGAGGGACTGCCCTTTCCGCTCGGCGCCACCTGGGACGGACTGGGTGTCAATTTCGCCCTGTTCTCGGCACACGCCACGCGCGTGGAGCTGTGCCTGTTCGACCTGGATGGCACCGAGTTCGAACGCATCGACCTGCCCGAATACACCAACGAGATATGGCACGGCTACCTGCCCAATGCGCGGCCCGGCCAGATTTACGGCTACCGCGTGCATGGTCCCTACGCACCGGAGCAAGGGCATCGCTTCAATGCCAACAAGTTGCTGCTTGACCCCTACGCCAAGCAGATTGTCGGTGAGCTGCAATGGAACGACGCGTTGTTTGGCTACACCATCGGCCATGCCGATGCTGACCTCAGCTTCGATGAGCGTGACAGCGCCCCATACATGCCCAAGGCGCGGGTTATCGACCCGGCGTTTACCTGGGGCCATGTGCGCGCACCACGCCGCGCCTGGGCCGATACGCTGATCTACGAAGCGCATGTGCGCGGCTACACCATGGCGCACCCGGAGGTGCCGTTGCCCCTTCGCGGCAGCTTTGCCGGCCTGATGGAAGAGCCCGTACTGGCGCACCTGCGCAGCCTCGGCGTAACTGCGATCGAGCTGATGCCGGTGCATGCGCTGATCGAGGACCAGCACCTGCTCGAACAAGGCCTCAGAAACTACTGGGGCTACAACACCATCGGCTTTTTCGCGCCGCATCCTCGCTATCTGGCCGGCCACACCGTGGCCGAATTCAAGGAGATGGTGGCGCGCCTGCACGAGGCCGGTATCGAGGTGTTTCTGGATGTGGTCTACAACCACACCGCCGAGGGCAACGAACTGGGCCCGACGCTGTCACTGCGCGGCATCGACAATCTCAGCTACTACCGTCTGGCCGACGATCGACGCCGTTACATCAACGACACCGGCACCGGCAACACGCTCAACCTGACCCACGCCAGCGTGCTGCGCATGGTCAACGACTCTTTGCGCTATTGGGCCACCGAAATGCGCGTGGATGGCTTTCGCTTTGATCTGGCCACCATCCTGGGCCGCGAGGACCACGGTTTCGATCAGGGCAGCGGCTTCCTGGATGCCTGTCGGCAGGACCCTGTGCTGAGCCAGCTCAAGCTGATTGCCGAACCCTGGGACATCGGCCCGGGCGGCTATCAGGTCGGCGGTTTCCCCCCGGGCTGGGCCGAATGGAATGACCGCTTTCGCGACTGCGCGCGGCGCTTCTGGCGCGGTGATGCCGGACAACTGCCGGAACTGGCCACGCGCCTGACCGGTTCGGCCGACCTGTTCGATCATCGCGGCAGGCGGCCCTATGCCTCGGTGAACTTCGTCACCGCACACGATGGCTTCACCCTGCGCGACCTGGTCAGCTACGAGCAAAAGCACAACCAGGCCAACGGCGAGGACAACCGCGATGGCAACGACCACAACTTCAGCGCCAATCACGGCGTGGAAGGCGATACCGACGATGCCGACATTCTGACGCTGCGCAAACGTCAGCAACGCAATCTGCTGGCCACGCTGTTGTTCAGCCAGGGCACGCCGATGCTGCTGGCCGGCGATGAGTTCTCGCGCACCCAGCACGGCAACAACAACGCCTACTGCCAGGACAACGAGATCACCTGGATCAACTGGGATGAAGCGGCGCAGCACAAGGACCTGACCGACTTCGTCAGGCACCTGATTGCCATCCGTCAGCGCTATCCGCTGCTGCATCGCGGGCGCTTTTTCACCGGTCGCTTCGACGATGCGCAAGGCTTGAAGGACGTCACCTGGCTGACGCCGGACAATCAGGAGATGGACGAAGCGCATTGGCACGATGACTCGCGCTCGGCACTGATGATGCTGCTCGATGGCCGCTCGCAGCCGACCGGCATCTGCCGTCCCGGCTCCGACGCCACCTTGTTGCTGCTGCTCAATGCCCACGATCACGAGCAGGCCTTCGCGCTGCCGCATGTGGAAGATCGCAGCGCCTGGCGCGTGGTCACCGACACCGGCGATGGCCGCCACGCCCTGATCGAAGGGGGCACGCAGCACACCCTCATCGCCCACTCGCTACAACTGCTGGCGGCCCACCCCACCCACTGACACGAAACGCCCGGCGCCATGGCCGGGCGTTTTTTGGCATCAACTCAATACCATCGACGCATGGAACGTTCAGTGCGTGCTGTCGTAGAACGTATCCAGATCGGCACTGAGTTCACCCAGCGCCTTCGGGTTCAGATAGATCATGTGCCCGGACGGGTAATACGCAAAATGCACTTGGCTGTGCAGCTTGGCCGGCAGCGTCATGTGATTGAGGTCGTACTCGGTGGCATGGAACGGCGTGGCCAGATCGAACCAGCCATTGGCCGAAAACACATGCAGCGACGGATTTTCACGCATGGCCTGGGCCAGATCGCCGGCCACATACGGCATCGGCATCTTCCAGCCATGGCCGCCAGGTGCACTGTGCTTCCAGTCCCAGTGACGAATCGCGCTGGCCATCACGTTGTAGGGCTTGTCGTGCTGGTAGTGCAGCGTGTGGTCCAGGTACTGATTGAAAGTGGCGATGAAAGCCGGGCTCACCGCCGAATCGGACGGATCGTAATCCGGGCGTTCACCGGCCGAGTCGGCATCCTCACCCTCGTAACGCGCATCGTAGCGGCCCATGGTGATGGCTTGGTCGCGCAACAGCTGCTTGCGGAAGCGACCGATGCTGATGCGAAGGTCGGTCTCCTTCAGATACTTCACCGAGAGCCCGGTGTACTGGTGCAGCTTCTGGGCGATGGCATCGCGCTCGGCGGCAGGCAGGTTGTCGCCCTCGGCCAGCGCATTGGCGTACTCGGTGTCGGCAAAGTGGCACACCTTCTGCACGAAGGCGGCAAGATCGGCGGGCTTGTTCGGCAACTTGTCGTGATACCAGGCAATGGCCGCAAAGCTGGGCAGGTACAGCTGGTAGCTCATGTCCGAGCCGGGCATGTCGATGCCGTAATTGAGGATCGAGGACACCAGCGTGATGCCGTTGAGCGCAATGCCCATGTTCTGCAGATGCAGCGACAACGCCGCCGAGCGTGTGGTGCCGTAGGACTCGCCAATCAGATACTTGGGCGAGTTCCAACGCTGGTTCACCGTGATGTAGCGGCGGATGAAGCGTGCAAACGCATCCACATCCTGGTCGACACCCCAGAAATCCTTGTTCTTGGCCTTGCCCACCGCGTGGCTGAAACCGGTGCCGATGGCATCGATGAACACCAGGTCGGTCTTGTCCAGCAAGGTGTTTTTGTTCGGCTCCAGCGTATAAGGCGGTGCCGGAATGGTCTTGGCGTTGAGTGTTTTCACGCGCACCGGTCCGAACGAGCCCATGTGCAGCCAGATGGTCGAAGAGCCCGGGCCGCCGTTGTACAAAAACGTGACCGGCCGCGTGCCGGCACGTGCGCCGTCGGCGGTGTAGGCGACATAGAACACGGTGGCCGTGGCGTCACCGTCATCGTTGCGGATCAGCAGGTGGCCGGCTGTGGCGGTGTAGTGCACCGCGTGGCCATGCACACTCACCGAGCCATGGCTGATGGCAGCATCTTCCTTTGGAATCGGCTTGGTGGCGGCTTTGGCTTCGGCTTTCTTGTCGGCGTGTGCATGACTGGCGGCATGCAGCGGCGCGGCCACAACCATCAGGCCGGCAAGGACATACGTCCATGCGGAACGTTTCACGGATGGATTCTCCCCAATGCGTGCGCCGCTCCCCCAGTGGTGCGGCGCAGGCCCTTATGACGCCGCAAGTACGCGCGCGGCACATGTGCCATTCGCTTGTCGGCACGCTATTGGCTGAAAGGTGCGCCTAGAGCTTGCGTTGGGCCGAAGCGGCAAAACAACGCCAGCGGCCGTGTTCGCGTTTCCAGGCGCTATGCACCTGATACACGCCCAGCTGCTGAGGCAGCCAGCGCGAGCGCCCGCCGTCGCTCAAGGTGACGGTGAAGTCGGCCAGCATGCGCTCGCCGCGCGCCTGCACATCGATCGGGCCAAGCACCACTCCCACGTGCTCGCCATGAAACGCATTGAGTCGGAGCAGCGCCAACAGACGGCGCCGATCAAGCACGCCCTGGCGGGCATCGAAATCGTCCGACAGCACCTGCGCCAGTGCGCCGGCGTCGTTGTCGCGCGCGGCGCTGGCGGCATCGGCGATCGCAGCACGCACCTTCGCCTGGTCGCTGTCGTGATGGCAGGCGCCCAGCGCCAAAAGCAACGCCAGACACACCATGCGCACAGATCCTACGCAGCCAAACAGCCACGCATATACGGGTCCGACCGCTTCGTTGCATTGCGTCTTGCCGGTCATGGGGGCCTATGCTCCAATGCAAACGTTCGTTTGTCACCACCACGCAAAGGGAGTCGACCGGTCCATGAGCAACGAACGTCCGTGGCTGGCGCATTACCCAAAAGATGTGCCCGCGGAAATCGACATCAACCTCTACCCTTCCGTGGTCGCCGTGGTCGAGGAGGCCTTCGAGCGCTTCCGTCAACGACCGGCCTTCACCAACTTCGGCCGCACACTCAGCTACGACCAAGTCGACACGCTGAGTGCGAAATTCGCCGGCTACCTGACCGGTGAACTGGGGCTCGGCAAGGGCGATCGCATCGCCATCATGCTGCCCAACGTGCTGCAGTATCCCATCGCGCTGTTCGGCGCGCTGCGAGCCGGGCTGACCGTGGTCAATACCAATCCGATGTATACCGGTCGCGAGCTCAAGCACCAGCTGGTCGATGCCGATGCGGCCACCATCGTGGTGCTGGACAACTTTGCCGCCACGCTGGCCAAGGTGGTCGGCCAAACCCCGGTCAAGCATGTGATCACCACCGGCATCGGCGACATGCTGGGCTTCCCCAAGGGCGCCCTGATCAACTTCGTGCTCAAGCACGTCAAGAAGATGGTGCCGCCCTATCAGATCGACGGCGCGGTGCGTTTTCGCGAGGCGCTCGATCGCGGCGGCAAGCACCGCTTCAAGCGTGCCGAGCTGGGCCACGAGGACATCGCATTCCTGCAGTACACCGGTGGTACCACGGGCGTGGCCAAGGGCGCCATGCTCACGCACGGCAACATGATCGCCAACATGCTGCAGGCCGATGCCTGGCTGGGCAAACAGACCACGCCCGGCGAAGAAGTCATCATCACCGCGCTGCCGCTCTATCACATCTTCTCGCTGACCGCGAACGGGCTGGTCTTCATGCGCCTTGGCGGGCTCAACTGGCTGATCACCAACCCGCGTGACATGGCCGGTTTCGTCAAGGAGCTGGGCAAGGTCAAGTTCACCGCGCTGACCGGCGTCAACACGCTGTTCAACGGTCTGCTCAATACCAAGGGGTTTGACCAGCTGGATTTTTCGCGCCTGCACCTGACCCTGGGCGGTGGCATGGCCGTGCAAAAGTCGGTGGCCGAGCGCTGGAAAAAGACCACCGGCTGCACCCTTGCCGAGGCCTATGGCCTGACCGAAACCTCACCGGCGGTGTGCATCAATCCGCTGGACCTGGACCAGTACAACGGCTCGATCGGCCTGCCGATTCCTTCCACGGATGTAGCCATCCTGGGCGAAAACGGCCAGCTTCTGCCTACCGGCGAGGTGGGCGAGCTGTGCGTGAAAGGCCCGCAAGTGATGGCCGGCTACTGGAAGCGCCCGGAGGAAACGGCCAAGGTCATCGACGGCAACGGCTGGCTGCATACCGGCGATGTGGCACGCTGCGACGAGAAGGGTTACTTCTATATCGTCGATCGCAAGAAGGACATGATCCTGGTCTCGGGCTTCAACGTGTATCCCAACGAGGTCGAGGACATCGTCGCCACCCACCCCGGCGTAGCCGAGGTCGCCGCCGTCGGCGTGCCGGACGAACACTCCGGCGAAGTGGTGAAGCTGTACGTGGTACGCAAGGACGACGCGCTCACCGAGGCCACCCT
Source organism: Oleiagrimonas sp. C23AA (assembly GCF_011759385.1). Taxonomy (GTDB): domain Bacteria; phylum Pseudomonadota; class Gammaproteobacteria; order Xanthomonadales; family Rhodanobacteraceae; genus Oleiagrimonas. The sequence continues at coordinate 281,654 of NZ_JAARLY010000005.1, forward strand.
CAAGCAGTTCTGCCACGATGAGCTGACCGGCTACAAACGGCCCAAGTACATTGAGTTCCGAGAGGAATTGCCCAAGAGCAATGTCGGCAAGATCCTGCGCCGCGAGCTGCGCAACGAAGCCAAGCAAAGCGCCTGAGCCTCTGGTCACGGCGCGCTTTGCGGCCGCCGCTACCCATACTTCTCAAGAGGCCTTGGGACTATTCCCAGGCTTCCAGCGTATCGGCGTAGCCGCCCAGCAACTCCCACAGCGCGGCCTGCTTGTGCTCGGGGATGCGCGAATAGGCCAACCCCAGCCAACGCTCGGTCACCCGCGCTACACTCGCCTCCAGGTGAATGTGCAGATCATGACCGAACATCATGTCCAGCACCCACACCTGACCCAGCTCTCCCTGCCATTCCGGCGGGCGCTGCAGCAGCACGCCGGTCGACGAAATATCTTCAAGGTCGGTGGAAAATGATGCCAGCCCACGGCTCATCAACACCGTCGAGTGGACTTTCATGCGGGCGTGTCGGATGCCCGGCTCATCCGGATGCGGGCGCTGGCTTGGATTCATGCGACGAACGGTCCCTGAGGTCATGCTAGCCAAGTCCGCCCACGTTGCCCGGGCGGTTTCAGGCCGACAGTGCACTGCCTCGCGCTGCCATTGCAAGTCCTGGTGTCAACTGCACGCACGCCGGCGTATCATGCAGGTGCTGGACTTCGCGCGGGACTGGCTTTACTCTTCGCACACGGGTGGAAATCGAATGCGCCGCCCTACCCCGCTATGACCGCACTTTAAGTCATCGGGTGAAACCGGTCAGGCGCATACCGAGGAAGTCGACGCGCCTTCCGTCCCGCCGCATCAGTCAGGCCCCAAAAGGCCGGCCGTGCCCGTCACGGTCGCCGTTGCCGTACCGCACTGCCCCGCTGCGTGGGCCGCGGTCGCGGAGAGCACCTTGACCGACGATGCCGGGACACGCGTTCACGGCGCAACGCAACAACGCATGGCGTTGGTTTCATGGAACTTGAGCAAGCTTTTGGGGCCGCAAACTGCGGCCGTTGCCGCGTGGCGGCCAGCACCAATCCTGCAAGGCCGAGGGGCGATTCGTCCTTAAGATGACTACAGAGCCAGCCGAATCGAGCATGGCCGAGGCGCCGATAGCCCCGGGTACCTTCGTACACGTGCCGCAGCAGCAGGAAATGGCGCTGGCTGTGGTGCAGGGCGAACCGGTGCTGCAGATGCCGCAGGACCTGTACATTCCGCCCGATGCGCTGGAAGTGATTCTGGATGCCTTCGAAGGCCCGCTGGATCTGCTGCTGTACCTGATTCGCCGGCAGAACCTGGACATTCTGGACATCCCCATTGCCGAGATCACCCGGCAATACATGACCTACATCGACATGATGCAGGAACTGCGCCTGGAGTTGGCCGCCGAATACCTGGTAATGGCCGCCATCCTGGCCGAGATCAAATCGCGGCTGCTGTTGCCGCGGCCGCCGCCGGAAGAAGGCGTCGAGGAAGACCCGCGTGCCGAGCTGGTGCGCCGACTGCAGGAATATGAGCGGTTCAAGAAAGCCGCCGAGGACATCAACGAGCTGCCGCGCATGGAGCGCGACTTCACCGCCGCGCAGGCGCATGTGACCGACCGCCAGGTGGTCCGAGCGCCGCCGGATGTGGACATGCGCGAAATGCTGCTGGCGCTCAAAGACGTGCTGCGCCGCGCCGAGCTGTTCGGCCATCACGCCATCCAGCGCGAGGCCTTGAGCGTGCGCCAGCGCATGGGCGAACTGCTCAGCCGGCTGGATGCCGAGCGGTTCTACCGCTTTGAAACGCTGTTTGACCCCACCGAAGGCCGTCTCGGCGTGGTCGTCACCTTCCTGGCCATGCTGGAACTGGCCAAGGAAATGCTCATCGAAGTCGTGCAGGAAATACCGTTGGCGCCGATCTACCTCAAGTCGAAGGCAAGTGCCGCCGAATAAGCCTATGGAACACGCGCAGCTGAAGAATATCCTTGAGGCCGCACTGCTGGCGTCGTCTCACCCAATGAACGCCAAACAGCTGGCCGACCTGTTCAGTGAAGAGGAAGCCATCACGCGAGAAGATATCGGCAAGGCGCTGGAGCTGCTGGCCGACGATTGCGAGCAACGCGGTGTCGAGCTGGTGGAAGTGGCCTCGGGCTTTCGCCTGCAGATCCGCCAGAACGTATACCCCTGGGTGGCGCGGATGTGGGCCGAGCGTCCCAGTCGCTACTCGCGAGCGCTGCTGGAAACCTTAGCGCTGATCGCCTACCGCCAGCCGATCACACGTGGCGAGATCGAAGCCATCCGCGGTGTGGTGGTGTCCTCGTCGATCATCAAGACGCTGGAGGAACGCGACTGGATTCGCGTGGTCGGACATCGCGATGTGCCGGGCAAGCCCGCCCTTCTGGGCACCACCCGCGAATTCCTGGACTACTTCAATCTGAAATCGCTGGATCAGCTGCCGACACTGGCTGAAGTTCGCGACATGGAAGAGATCAACCCGCAGCTGGACCTGGACAGGCCACGCGCCGCCCAGGCCGCCCTGCCCTCCGGCAATAGTGCCAACAAAGCGGACGAACAAAGCAACGACGACGGCGCCGACATCAGCCCCGACGCCCAGGCCCTGGCCGCTCATGCCGAGCGCGCCGGCCAGGCCGTCAACGATGAGGACACGCCGTCTGATTCATCACCACTGCGCGAGGGCGCCGGCAACAGTGCCGCAGCCGACGCGCCCCATGAACCCCGAGCCACCGTCGACGAGGCGGAGGACCACGCGGAGGACGATCCCTCCGCCGGCAAGAATATTTAAGGAGAACCGCACATGAGTGCGTCCCGTTCCGTGCTTACGCTGAACAAGCGCAACCGTCATGCTGACCCGGAATCCAAGCCGCTGGAAGAGCGCCTGCACAAGGTGCTGGCCAACGCCGGTCTGGGCTCACGCCGCATGCTCGAGCAGCGCATTGCGCGCGGCGATATCGAAGTCAACGGCCAGGCCGCCGAAGTGGGCGCCAGCGTGCGCGCCGGTGACCGTGTGGTGGTCGACAACCGCCAGTTCATTGTCGCCACCGACAACCGCGACGCCACCGAGGTACTGGTCTACCACAAGCCCGAGGGCGTGCTGACCACCCGCGAGGACCCGGATGGCCGTCCCACCGTGTTCGAACAGCTGCCGCGCCTGAAGGGTGCGCGCTGGGTCGCCGTGGGCCGCCTGGACATCAACACCACCGGCCTGCTGCTGCTGACCACCGATGGCGAACTTGCCAACGCGCTGATGCATCCGCGCAGCGGCATCGAGCGCGAGTACCTGTGCCGCGTGCATGGCGATGTGCCCGACGAAGTGGTTGCCAAGCTCAAGGAAGGTGTCGAGCTGGAAGACGGCCCGGCGCATTTTGACGAGATCGTGGTGATCAGTCGTGGCGGCAGCCACAGCTGGTTCCGCGTGGTGATCCGCGAAGGCCGCAATCGCGAAGTGCGCCGTCTGTGGGATTCGCAGGGCTTCCTGGTCAGCCGCCTCAAGCGCATCCGCTACGCCAACGTCGAACTTCCGCGCCAGCTGCGCCGCGGTGACTGTGAGGCGCTGCCGGAAGACGCGGTCAAGGCGCTGCGCAAGCAGACCGGCCTTGAAGGTCCGCAACCGACGCTGACGCTGAGCCCGGTATCCCACCAGCGCCGCGCCAGCCGCCATGTCACCGAGTACCACCCCGGTGGCCAGGCCGAGCCGAATGCATGGACCGGGACCTACCACAACGAAGCGCGCGAATTGACCGCCTTCGATCGCATCCGTGATGACAAACCGGCCCGTCCGGGCAGCGGCGCCAAGCGTCGTGGCGGCGGTGCAGGCGCAGGCGCGGGCCGCCGTGGTCGCGGCGGCGAGGTCAATGGCAACGTGGCCCGCCCGGCCAAGGCCGGCGGCAACCGCAAGCGCAGCGGTGGTTCCAAGCGCGTCGCGCCGGGTCAGGAACTGCCGTCGGTGCGCACCTGGTTCGCCGGTGACAGCCGCGGCAACGAATCACGTGGCAACAGTGGCGGCGCTGGCGCCGGCAACAACCGCGGCGGCAATCGCGGCAACGCCAAGCCCGGTCGCGGCGGCAGTGGTCGCGGCAAGCCCGGCGGCGGTGGCGGCGGCGCACGCGGCCAGGCCCGCGGCGGCAATCGCGGCCCGCGCGGCGGCAATCGCTAAAGTTCACCGGTACCCGGTCACGACTGACGGGTATCTGGAAAAAGCCCGGCCAACTTGGCCGGGCTTTTTTATTGCCTGAACAATCAGGCGAGAACGTTCGCTCGCCATCGACGGATACGATGACTACTGCCGCCCGGCGTCGAGCTTCAACGCAAATCCATCGGCGTCCATCCACGCCGGAAAACGCTCACGGTGGGCCAATAGCGCGGCCGGGTCCAAGGTGACCTGCGCCACCTGCTCTTGCGCGCCCAGCTCGATCAGCGGCTGACCCAGCGCGTCGGTGACCACACTGTCGCCCGCGTAGTTAAGTTCATTGCCGTCTGTGCCCACACGATTGACGCCGGCCACGCAAGCCAGGTTTTCGATGGCCCGCGCGCGCAGCAGCGTGCGCCAGGCCTCGCGGCGCGGAGCCGGCCAATTGGCGACAAACAGCAGCAGATCGTAATCCATGCCACCTGCGGTCTGCGCTTGGCGGCCATTGCGCGACCACACCGGAAAGCGCAGGTCGTAACAGACCATCGGGCAGATGCGCCAGCCGTTGAGCTCGACGATCAGCCGCTCGCGGCCGGCATCGTAACGCTCGTGCTCACGCGCCATGCGGAACAGGTGGCGCTTGTCGTACTGCGCCCAGGTACCGTCCGGGCGCGCCCAGATCAGGCGGTTGTAATGCTTGCCATCCTCGACAATCACCAGGCTGCCCGTGATCACGGCTCCGGTCTCGATGGACAGCTCGCGCATCCACGCCAGGCCCGGCCCGTCCATGGTCTGCGCCTGGCTGTCGGTGGCGTTGGTAAAACCGGTGAGCACGGTTTCGGGCACGATCACCAGATCTGCACCATGCACACGCTCGCGCACCAGCGCTCCGTAATAGGCGCGATTGCCCGCATCGTCGTGCCAACGCGTGGCGCCCTGCACCAGCGCCACGGTCAACGGCGACATCGGCGACGGCGTGCTCATACGTTACGCAGCCGCTCGATGGCAGCATCCAGCGTGGCATCGTTCTTGGCAAAGCAAAGGCGCAGGAAACGCGATGCTGGCGGCGTTTCATAAAACGGCGTCAGTGGAATGCCGACCACTCCGGCCTCCTTGAGCAGCCACTGGCTGAAGTGGATGTCGTCGGTGTCCTGGATATCGCTGTAATCGACCAGCTGGAAGTAGCCGCCCGGCACGTCCAGCAGCTTGAAGCGCGTTTCGGCCAGCAAGGCGCGGAAACGGTCGCGCTTGGCCTGATAGAACGCCGGCAGCTCAAGGTAGTGCTGTGGCTCGTGCTCAAGCATCTCGGCAAAGGCGAACTGCGCCGGCGTAAACGTGCAGAAGGTCAGGTACTGATGCACCTTGCGAAATTCCGCCGACAGCGCCGCCGGCGCCACGCAGTACCCCACCTTCCAGCCCGTGCAATGAAAGGTTTTGCCGAACGAGCTGACCACAAAGCTGCGCGCGGCAAGCTCGGCATGGCGCAGCACGCTCTGATGATCGCGCCCGTCATAGACGATGTGCTCGTAGACCTCGTCCGACAGCACCACGATGTCGGTGTCGCGGGTAATGTCGGCCAGCGTGTCCAGATCGCCCGGCGAAAACACCGCGCCGGAGGGATTGTGCGGGGTGTTGACGATGATCATGCGTGTACGCGGCGTCACCGCATCGCGCACACGCTGCCAGTCGACATTGAAATCGGGCAGATGCAGGGGCACGTGCACGGCTTTGGCGCCCTGCAGTTCGATGGCCGGCTCGTAGCTGTCATAAGCCGGGTCGAACACGATCACTTCGTCGCCTGCGCGCACGCTGGCGGCGATGGCCGAAAACAGCGCTTCGGTGGCGCCAGAGGTCACCGTGACCTCACTCTCGGCGCTGACCCGGTGCCCGTAAAGGCGCTCGGTCTTGAGCGCAATCTGCTCGCGCAGCGGTGCAATGCCGATGCCCGGCGCGTACTGGTTGCGCCCTTCGCGCATGGCCCGTTCCACCGCTTCACGCAGGCGCGCCGGCGGCTCGTAGTCGGGGAAGCCCTGCCCCAGATTCACCGCATTGTGCTCGATGGCCAGCTGGCTCATCACGGAAAAGATGGTGGTTCCGACCTTGGGCAGCTTGGTCTGAATCTGCATGAATACCCCGCAGTGGCACACACGAATCGGGTGGAGAAAGGCAACGTTTGGACGTCCAAACGTCAATGAGGGCGCATGCTATCACGCATCCGGGTGATGTGAGCTTAACTTTCCAGGCACTTGCGCCGACGGCACTGCTGATGGTGTCTGGCCGCCGACTCGGGCAACCGCTCGGCCAGGAAGTCAACAAAGGCGCGCACCCCGGGTAGCAACCCGCGGCGGCTGGGGTAGACAAAATGCATGGTGCCCTGCGGCGCGCTCCACTCCGGCAATACCACTTCAAGGTCGCCCCGTTCCAGCGCCGGCGCGCACACGAACTCGGGCAACAGGCACACACCGATGGCACCACGCGCGGCCTCCAGCGTGACCTGGAAGTCGCCGCTGAACAGGCGCGGCTGAACATCCACGCTGACGCGGCGCTCGTCGCCGTCGATGAGCTCCCAGGCCTGGTGGTTGCTCTCACCTTCCAGCGTCGACAAGGTCGGCAGTTTGACCAGATCCTGCGGTACCGCGGGGCGACCGACCCGATCGAGCAGTTCGGGGCTGGCTACCAGCAGTACGCGTGACTGACCAAATGCACGCATGATCAACGTGGCGTCGGTATCGAGCTTGGTGCGCACACGAATGGCAATATCATAGCCTTCGCCAATCACGTCAACGCGGCGGTCGCTGGAGAGCAGGCGCACCTGCACCTTGGGATAGCGCGCCATAAACTCAGGCAGCACGTGCGCCAGAATCGTACGGCTGAGCGCCACCGGGCAGCTCACCCGCACCACGCCGCGCGGCTCAGCCTGCAATTCGTCCACCGCCTCCTGCGCGGCCTGCGCCTCCTCCAGGACGGCGCGGCAGTGGCCGTAGAAGCGCTCGCCGACCTCGGTTACCACAAAGCGGCGCGTCGTACGCTGCAACAGGCGCACGCCAAGGCGCTCCTCCAGCTGCGCAATGCGCTTGGACAGGCGCGATTTGGGAATCCCCAGCGCGCGTCCGGCGGCGGAAAAGCCACTGTGTTCGACCACAGCGGCGAAGAAATACAGGTCGTTGAGATCCTGCAAGGCACCGGATTGAGCCTGCATGGCGTTTCCTTTGGCGAACGATACGTGTCAATTAAGCCGGCTAATCAAGTCACTGTCCAGATCCTAGACTTTACGCCATGGTCAATCACGGCCGGCTACATGCAGGAACGCATCATGAAACTGCTTCACATCGACTCCAGCAGCCTGGGCCAGGCATCGGTTTCCCGCCAGCTTTCCGAGGCGGTGACCCGCGCCTGGCAGAACCGTCATCCCGAGCTTGAAGTGACCTATCGTGACCTGGTCGCCGAGCGCCAGCCCCACTGGGCACCGGGCGATGCACTGAGCCGCGAGCCCGGTGAACTGGGCCAGGTGTTGCTGAATGAGTTTCTGTCGGCCGATGTGGTGGTGATCGGTGCGCCGATGTACAACTTTGGCGTGCCCAGCCAGCTGAAAGCCTGGATCGACCACCTGGCCGTGCCGGGCAAGACCTTCCGCTACACCGAGAACGGTCCGGAAGGCCTGGCTGGCGGCAAGACGGTGGTCATCGCTTCCTCGCGCGGCGGTCGTTACACGCAGGGGCCAGCGGCGGCCATGGATCACCAGGAAGCTTACCTACGCAGCGTGTTCGGTTTCATGGGGGTGACCGACCTGCGCTTTGTGCGCGCCGAAGGCGTTGCCATGGGCGAAGATCAGCGCAACTCGGCGATCAACCATGCAGTCAGTGCCATTGAGGCGCTGATGGCCGCCTGAAGCAGCCGAACTGCTATCGGCCAAGGCCGTGGTGCGAACCGTACCGCGGCCTTCTTGTATGGAAATTTGACCGCACAGACCAAGACCACCCGTCGCCATGCACCCGGCTTGCTGTTCATCGGCCAACGAGAAGCATGATCAGCCCGACACCTATCACCCACCCCACGGCCAGCGCCAGCAGAAACCGGCTGATACGGGTTGTTCGCAAACGCCAATAAAGGTCCGCCAACAGCAACCAGATGCCGCTGAAAACGACGATAGCGAATACCCCCCAGCCCAGATGACCGGATGTCCACAGAAAACTGCTCATGAGGCGACGAGCCCCTCGGCCACAGGGGTTTCACCCGCCCAGACGCGCTCACCAGGACGGACCAGCAGCTTGGTATTGGCCGGCAACTCAAGCACTACGGTACTACCCAGTAGTATCCGGCCGATGCGTTGACCGCGCTCGATGGTCTGACCCTCCTCGACCCAAACCTCGATGCGCCGCGCCGCGACGCTGGTGATCAGGCGCACTGCGATCTGTCCGGCATCGGTCGCAATCACCACGCGCTTTTGCACAGGGCACGGCTTCTCGCGAATGAACGCGAACTCCCGTCCTTCTCCGTCCATGAACTCGTTACCCAGCGATTCCACACTGACCACCACACCCGCCACCGGGCTGCGCTGCACATGCATGTCCCAAAAGCTCAAGGCGATCACCAGATAGCGTATGCCGCCCTGCTCATCGGCACTGGTAACCAAGCCATCGGCTGGCCCCACCAGGCTGGTACCCGGTGGCACCACGCGCTCGGGATCGTTGTAGAAATGTCGCAGAAACGAACGCTGATACTTGCCGCTGTTCAACCAGCCACGAATCTGCCTTTCCGGCCAGCGCTTGCGCGGCGGCAACCAGTGCCGAATGAGAGGTGACGGATTTGGAAAATACAAGACCGTGGCCGCAACCGCCGCGGCCAACACGCCCAATATGAAAATCTGCAGAACCAGCACTGCTCTCCCCCTGGATATTGCGCAAGCATCGGGCCGGATCATAGCCGACTTCCCGGCGTGCATGTCCTTCCTGGGGTGCCTGATAGTGGCAACCCAAACATGGAGCCTTGAGCGGCCACTCACACCGAGGCCCGATGTGTGACGATACAGGCCATCCGACCGGGCGTGGCACATTGAATACTTTCGGCTGGCCGCTTAAGTTTACGCGGCCGGCGCAGTACCGGCATTCACTGGATGCTCTTCCCCATCACAAGCCCCATCATGGACCGGGAAAGTCATTGTTGCCCATCGATCATCACATGACGTGGCCATGCACCCCTCCGGCCGCCTCAAGCAGCTCGCACACCTCCAGCGTCACAAGAGCGTTTAGGTGATGTCACCCTGATGTCGAGCCGTTCTCATAGCCACGTCCCGCCTCCGTCCAAGCGCCTGCGCCGCGGCCTGCTGGCTATTTGCGTCTGCCTGATCATCTATGGCTCGCTGTTTCCGTTTCACGGCTGGCGCACGCCAGGTGACTTCAGCCAGCTCGTCAGCGCGGCGGCGCTCAAGGATGTATCGCGCTCGGACATACTGGCGAACATCCTCTTTTACATGCCGTTCGGATTCCTGGCGGGCCTCCGACGTCCCTTGCGCGCCACCGTTGCAATCGTGCTTGCCGCGCTCATGCTCAGTCTGAGTCTGGAAACGCTTCAGGCCTTTATACCCGGCCGTGTCGCCTCATGGCTGGACGTCATCACCAACGTCTGTGGCGCCGGTCTCGGCGCGCTGCTCGCGATGTGCTCCATCTTCGGCCTGCGCGCGCCACTAGGCGTCTCGCGCCTGACCCTGGCTGGCTATCTGCGGAATGACCGCGCCGCCGGCCTGGGTATCGCCGCCTTGCTGGCATGGGGCGCGGCGCAACTGATGCCGTTCGTGCCGTCGCTGGATATCAGTCATCTCAAGTCGGCTCTGAAACCGCTGTGGCATATGCTTCAGGGTACCCGTCCGATCGAGCCTTGGCGCTGCGTCGCCTACGTGGCGGCCACTACCACATTAACCATCACCGGCTTCGGCATATTGCAGCACACGCGCTGGAGACGCCTTGCGCCTTTCTATCTGCTCGCCTTGCTGCCATTGAAAGCGCTAATGATGGAGCGTCAGCTGTCGCCCGAGGACCTGGTCGGGACGTTGTTCGGAGTGACATTGGCCGCCGCGCTGTGGAGCGTCCATACTCGCGTGGCAAGGCTCATGGCAGCATTGCTGGTTCCCATCTGTGTGCTGGTCCAGGCACTGCATCCCGCGATTGCCGATACAACGACCTATGCCTTCAACTGGATTCCGCTACACGCGCAATTGACCCACCCGCTTGGCGCGATGGCAAATCTCGCAGATACCATCTGGCCGGCAATGGCACTGGCGAGCCTGTGCGGTAAGCCGCGCGCGCGCGCGCTGTGGTACGCATTGGTCCCATGGGCGCTTTTCCTGTTGACTGCCGAGGGGCTGCAACAGTGGGTTCCGGGCCGCCATCCTGATATCACCCCGGTCCTTTTCGGCGCCGCCGCATGGGCGCTTGCAGCCATTTACGCCGGTCATCCACCTTATCGAAAAAGGGACTGACCGGAGTACGTCATGCCCTTCAGCGCACCATGGCGCCATATGCACCCACCCGGCAAGCAACTCGGATGGTTCTAGCTCGCGCCAGGCAGCACCCGTGCCAGGCCGTCCTGGTGTAGCCACTGCCAGGCTTTCCAGTGAAACAGCAGTTTCCACGCAACCTCAATGTCTGGCCCGGACTCGCGCAAACGCTCACGAACCTGCTCATGCAGCCAAGCGTCATCCTCCTGCAGCAACAATTCGCCCAGAAAACAGGAACGCTCGACCTTGTACGCACCCGCCTTGGGGAACAAGCGCGGATGCCGCGCACGCTGCTGGAAATAATGTTGCCGCAGTCGCTCCACGCCATAGGCAAGGCTCGGTACCCTACCCGGCATCAGTTCACCGCCGCTGATGAATGGCACCGCTAGCGAGCGCCTATCCAGCTTTTGCAACAGCTGCCGGTACAAATGCCCACGCTGCTTGACCTCGAACGGAATGATCGCGGCGTGGGCCATGAAGTCCTTCGACAAGCCAGGTGTGAATGCATCGCCCTGACTCGCATAGACTTTCAGTGGATTCATGGAGGCCCGGTTGCGGCTTCGGTTCTCAATCACGAAGCGCGCTAGGCCGTAAGCATCCTGCGATAGGTGGGATACTTCCCGGCGAAGATCATCGGCGAATCCCTCGCGCATGGCTTCGTAAACTTCGTCCCTGAACAATCGCTTTGCCGCCCGCCATATTGCGCTCCCGGCACCTCGGACTTCCTCTCGCAGATAGGCCTTGAAGCCACCTTCCGGCTGGTGCAGCGGCATGAACACGAATCCGGGAACCAATCCATCCCACACTGCGGTGCCATGAAGATGCGAAGCCACCTTGGCGATGAACAGCTCCATGCTTGGAAAACCGACATCGCTGGCCTGCAGGTAATCAATATAGGCCTGGGAGGAAAAGAAATCTGTTGCTGGATATACCCGGCGAAAGCGCATCCCGGCCAGCTTGGCCACGGCTTGGGCTAGTCGCCCGTCGGCGTCATTCGCTTCATCCTGGTGCGCAACGATCAGAGCCTGAGCCGGCACTACTGAGCGCTTCAGAAGAAATAGCAACAGCCGCGAATCAACCCCCCCACTCAACAATAACGTGCCGGGGTCGCCATAGGCTGCGCCCGCACGTACATCCTGCTCCAGCGAACCGAGAAAATCATAGCCTCGCCAAGCGTCGGAGGGATCGGGCCATTGCCAGTAGCGGCGAATATCCAGCGTGCCCCGCCGCACATCGAAGGTAACGATGCTTGCCGCGGGCACGCGCACCAGTCCCTGCATCAAAGAGCGTGCACCAATGGGATGGCCCAATGACAAAAACGCGCCCCAGGCTGCAAAGTCCGGATCGCCCCGCAGTGCCCTGGTCTGCGAAGACAGCGTCAGTTCGCCATTGACGTGACGCATGTAAAGCGGCTGCATGCCAAGGCAGTCGGTGACGACAACCAACCACTGTCGCTCGGCATCCCAAAACACTCCAGCGAAGGCGCCGTCGTATTGCGGAAACAGCCTCGCCGCGGCATCGGCATCGACAATGTTCTGCACAGCCGGCCCGCGGATCGGCTGGCCAACGAAAAAACACACGTGGCCCTGCGCCGGCATGGCTGCTCCTAGGCAACCAATTGAACCGCCGGGCACATCGCGCTGGGTGGCTAGACGTCCATCGTCATGCTGACGACCAAGCATGTCGGCAACACGATGGCCAGCATCGCTACCCATGTGTATGGCGAGCTTCCTGGCCCTGAAACCATCCGGTACCACATTCATTAGGCGAACTACCAATCAAGAGAGCGAGCCGACACACCTTAAGCCATTGCATACGTGATGACATCAGGAACCAAGGCTGCATATCGTCGAGTCCGGCTGGACTGCAACCCTATCGCGGAAGGGAACGGCCAGACAGGCAACGCCATATGCGGTGTTCACAAGCACCACCATGATCGGATGCCCCAGACGTTCGCCAGCACGTTACCGGCTGCGCACACCTTGCTGTTGTTTTTTGCATTCCAGGTCGCGCCCGCACACGCCCTACATCATAAAAACACCGCCTGGTCTCATATTTTCCGCAACGTCACGCGCCTCAAACCATAAACACTGCGGGGCTTTCACCTTCTTAACATGGACTCAATCTGATCGATATATATGATGGACTTCGGCACCCACGGATTGACTCGGCCAAACGAACACACACTCGCCAACATCCTGGCCCGCGGCACCATGTTCTTCATTATTCTTGATGGTCGCTTTAGTGCAAATATGCCCGCCGCTTGCGCTAGGAATCGGGCCTGTTGAGCGTTGTTACTGGCCATTGGGGCGGAATTTCTTGCGTAGGGTATATCTGAGAATGACGGGTAAGCACGTGCAATGGTCTGATCATGGAACTTGTGATCCATCAACAGACTTACAGGCAAAGAACTAAGATAATCGAAAAGCTCGTGATCCAGGAACGGAGCATATACGCAAGAAATTCCCCTGATCATATTATAGGGGGCCAGCGCAATTGAACGCCTGGTGCGATTCCAAAACATGAATGACCCAACCGGATTAGGGTGATCCAGATGTTTCTCTACCTCTGTTGCAAGACGTGTTATTGCCAACCCTTCATCCCTGGCCGCGGCCAACTCACCCTTCAAAAGCGATAGAGTGACCGATGCACTGGTCTTTTGCCTTGATATGAGTGCAGAACATATGGCCCTAACGTCACTAGAGCGAAACACCGCGTCCATGTCGGGATTGAGTGATTTGCTCTGACTCAGCACATCACCGCCGATGCCATCATAGGCGTAGTCGAATCGGCCGTTCACGAACGTCGACAAAGCCAAGTACCAGCTATGCATGGGCGTACAGAAATTCGTCTCTCGATTTTTCTGCCACTCCGCTGAGAAAACCGGCAGCTGCTGCGGAACAATCGTGCAGTCAAGCTGCAGCGCCTTGCATAATTGCGCTGCGATTGCAGGATCTTCGTTCGGGTCCGGAGGATGGTCCAGCGCCGAAACGCATACATCCGGGGGACGCCCGGTGCGATGCAGCTCAAGTAGAATGTGCCTTGAGTCCCGACCGCCGCTCAGCGGTACTACACAGCGCCCCGTACCCGGCGTGCGCTTGGCCATGGACCTGGAGAAAAGGTCGATGTACGTATCTATGGCTTCATCGCGTGAATGATGCACCACGACAGGCGTCGCCGGGTATCGCCCCCGACATTGCAGCCTGTTGTTTTCCCACTCGAACACCGCGTGCGGCGGAACACTCTTGATGGCCCGGAACGGCGTGTCATCGCCGACGAAGTACCCAAGACGGAAGAATACCGCCAGGCTCTCTGTATCCAGATCCCGAGGGGCGCCCTGCTCAATGAGCACCTCGATGGAAGGAGACACACAAACCCCCCCATCCTGCAGCCTGAACCAAAATAGGGGATAGCAACCATATCGATCATTGCGCACCACAAGTCGTCGACCATCCCACAGCCAACGTGCGAAAACGCCATCAACCACGTCATGGTTGTCAGAAGGCAGCTCATGACCGAAGCAGGCCTCCGCCCGGCCAGACGTCTCCAATATTTCATCGACCTGCCTGACCAGAAAATACGGCGCCCCCCCAGAGTGCTCGTCGGCGTCGGCGTCGATATCAGTATTGATGGGCATCGTTAGCGCCGGGCACTTGGAGCTTTCGGATGACAGGAACGGTCGAGAATTGGGCATCGAAATAGGCTTTGTCTACGTAAATCACGGCCACCCTTCGCAGGGTCGCTCACTCGCGTCGGGTGCTAGCGGTAACCGAGCGTGGCCAGCCCGCGGAGCCAGCGTCGATCTTCTCGGCAGGTCAGCAATTGATGGGCCGTGGACTTCACGCTGGCGATATCGCGGCGACGGAGTCCGTAATAGGCCTGAAGTAGACGCGCGGCAGCTTCCTCACGGCAGCGTCGGAACCACAGCTTCCGATGTTGCCGGCGATCAGCGATGAGGGCCGAAAGCGCCTGAAACCGCTCCAAGGCCGCCTCGTGAGCGGGCCCTGAAAGCCGATGTGGCACGTGATCGTCGCCGATGTGCAGCGGGATAATGCGGTGGGTGATCGATGGCCGGCCGTCGACGATCTCCAAGTCGACCACCAATAGCACGCTGTCGTGCACGCCGGGCTTATGGCCCTGGTAGCTGTTGCCATTCAGGTGAAAAATAAAGTTGCCCAGCGAATAGGCGATGAGCCCGCCACGGTAGGATTCCACCCCCTGCAGCACATGGGGGTGATGCTGAATCACAAGCTGCGCCCCCTGCTCAATGAGCCATCGCGATAGCCGCTGCCGCCAGCGGCCTGGCACCTGTGAAAACTCCAGGTCGGCATGCAACATGACCACCACCAGATCGGCCTGCGCGGCCGCCTCCCGTACGCGTTCGCCAAGTCGGCGCTTTTCCAACGGCGCGACTCCGGCTCGATCCTCGGTAGCATAAAATTCGCTTTTGTCACACGCTCCGAGAAGGGCCACCCGACACCCATGGCGCTGCAGAAACACAGGAGCCTCGGCATCATGAAGGTCGCTCCCCGCACCGACTGCGCGAATCTGATTGTCCGCAATCCAGTCACGAGTGGCCGCCAGCCCGTCGCTACCGCAGTCCATGGTGTGGTTGTTGGCCAGGCAAAGATCTGTAAAGCCAATCTCGCGCAGGAACGAAGCCAGTTCGACCGGCGTCGCCATCGACTGCCCGTGTGCCTGCTGGTCGCACCGCTCGTCCACGAGTGCGCACTCCAGGTTGCCTATCAGCAAGTCGTGCTCTCCAATGTCCTCCTTGATGACCGGCCAGCTCCCGAATGCCGGTTCACCCGGCGGTAGTCGCTTAAGGAAAGGCAGGCAAACATCGCCTGCGAATACCAGTCGAAGGTGCTTGTTGCCCATTCACCGTTTCCTCAACAGATCAAGCACTTCTCTACAAACTCCACGCCAGAATATCCACATGAAAGCCGGATAGATCACCGTACCGACAAGTACCAGCAAAATCATGCCAACTATCGGATCCTGTACGGTCCCGGCGATCTGGTCGCGAGCAAGCATCACCGCCAAATACATGACCGCACCGCCAGTGGCTGGTCCAAGCATTGCTGCAAAATACTGGCGACTGGCCAACCCCAGCGGTGGCAACAACAACGGCAGGCGGGCCAGCACCAGCACGGGATAGCCAATGACCCAGGCCAGCGAAGCGCCCAGCAAGCCGCCGTAATAGGTGCCAATGAAAAACGCCGGAGGCATGATCAATATTGCCAGCAACAGACTTAGCGTACCGATATGCGGCTTGCCAATCGCCGTCAACACCGAGCCACTACCGTGCCCGATCATGCGAATGGGACCAACCAGTCCCAGCAACTGCAAGGGAATGACTGCCCGTTCCCAACGCTGCCCCAGAACCACAGCTACCAGGTCTGGAGCAACGCTGGAGATACCCCAAAACACCGGAAATGAAATAAATCCCAGGACACGGATAACGCGCAGAAAATGGCCCCGGATCGCCTCCATGTCGTGTTGAACCGAGGCGTAAGCGGCAAAGCCGACCTGGTCGAGCATCTCTGACACCTTCTGCATGGGCAGCGAGGCCAGGTGCATGGCGATGGAATAGAAACCGAGAAGCTCCTTGCCCAGAATCTTGCCAATGATGAAAACATCCGAGCGGGAATAGGCGTACCAAAGCACCTTGCTGATAGTGACAAAGCTCCCGAAGCGCAACATCTCCGACATGCCGTCTCGAGAAAAGCGCGGGCGGCACCAGTGCCGGGCCGCCACGCCAAGTGCGAACGGACGTACCAGAGCCCCGGCCAAGCTGCCGAAGACCAGCGCCCACACCCCGAAGCCGGCCAAGGCAAAACCCAGAGTGGTCAGGCCATTACCTAGTCCAATGACCAGATTAGCCAGGGACTTCTGCTTGAAGCGCATGCTGCGGCTCAGCATGGCGTCCTGCACTACGCCGAATGATGCCAGCGGAAACTGAATGCCCAGTACCCGCACGATATCGACCAGGCGCTGATCGCCAAAGAACCCGGCCAGCAACGGCGCCATGGCGAACACCAGAAGGTAGATGCCGCTGTTTATCAGAATCAGCAAGCCGAACGCCTGCTCAACGTGACGGTCGTTCAGATCGCGTTTCTGGACCATCGCCGAGAACAATCCCAGCTCCTGGAACAGGGTCGCGAATCCGATCAACACCTCGGCGATGGCCATCAGCCCGTAGTCTGAAGGCTTGAGAATGCGGATAACGACCAGCGTGATCGTCCACGCTATGGCCTGCCCGGCCAGGCGGGCGCCGGCCAGCCACTTCAGCGAATGAAGCACCTCTCTGCGCAAACTCATATAACGTCAGATTGGTCGGCGGCACGAGCAGTGTCCGCGCACAGCTGCGAATAGAGTACCTCGCGTGCCAGCTTCGGCGCTGTCAATGACCGAAGACACGTACGCCGATTGTCACTCACCATGCACTCCCCCTTTCTCTTCCAGGCGCGCCAGAGCATGCATCGCATGCGCCTGCCAGTATCCCGGCGCCGGCCCGCTGGATGCCGGCCACCGGAACGCCTGTCGCCACCTAGGTATCCGCTCGCGGCACCAGGTGGTATTTCTGATCTCGGGCATAAGCCGGCTTGGTCGGCAATGCTCGTACATACTCAAGCGCTGCGCGGCTGCCCGGGGCCCCTGTGTTGTAGGCAGCCACCACGGCCGCGATAAAACCTGCCGGATAAGCGTCCGGGGATGCCACATAGCCATGGAAATCCGAAACTCCGTTCACGCATTTTCCTTCCCACTTCTTGCCCCTACCCGCATATTGGCTTTTAACGATGTTATAAGCCTCCTCCACAGTTGATGCTGCAAGGAGCTTCTTGGCGTCGACCGCGTCCCATTTCCCATGCAGGGTGTCAACTAGACTGTAATATACTATTTGCGTAAAATTGGTCATCACGTTTCCATTTGGCTCGCGGCAAATTAAATCATAATGGGTGCCAAGCATCACCCAAGGATATTTGAACCACTCAAGCGCCAGCTTGGCAACATATTGAGAAAAAGGCCTCCATTCTTTCAACTTATAAGAAACCGCATCAAGAGTCATGGCGAGATAGTTCTGCATCCATTCCGCCATACCACGATAGCCCTGAGCAGGCCCCTTTCCGGGATAGGGGAAATTTGTTCCAATAATCCCAAATTCGTTTTTTTCCAACGCATTTGCGATGGTCAAATTTCTGGATGTTTCCTTGAAGAAATAATCTGTGTTGGCACTAACATAGCCGCCCATGAAAAGGTTCCTAAGACTCCACGCAAAACGGCGCTGAGCCCCGTGCACAACACCACCAAGCTCCGTGTATTTAGGCCCAATTTCCATTAATGGATAATTCGCCCAGAAACTCGCATGGTCGCGATCACGAGCCGTCTTTGTGAGCATTGCAGACAACAGCGCAAAAGACGTCAGGTGCGCCCCGTTAGGCTTAAGGGAACTGCCGGAGGACTTCCACTTGCTGGTTGGTGGTATCAACACCACTCCATTATATGTGCCCCCATAGGGAACGACCGGATTTTCTGGATAACTTGCGTTCTGAATTGGAGGTAAAAAATTAGCTTGGGGATGAACCGTGCGATCTATGATGCCGCCAGTAGCGGGATCACAGTAGTAGATCGGCCATACGCCAGCCCAGTCATCCGCTCGTCGTACAACAGCCCAGTCAGCCGCCGTTTGGTTTACGATAAAACCCACATTCCATTTGCTCATATAGCCAATGTCAGCTCGCTCCCCACCCGCCCCCATGGCTTTGAGTGACGCGATACCAATACCGTTGAAGGTATAGTCGGCCGGCTGACCGCGATATCCCGCGTGCGCCTCGTCGTACAGTGGCTGTGATTCGCGTGTATAACTTGGCAGCAGAGTCCAATCGATGTCCGCACCTGTCGGGATCGGCGCCTGAACTCCGTACCGCGACGTCGGCATCCGGCAGCCTCTCCAGAAGTCTACGGTGCCATCAGTCTTGCTACTAGGCGCATGAGGAATGGTCCTCCCGTCGTAGGTGATCGCCAGTCTGCAGTTGATGTAATCGTAGGCGTTGTCAGCACGGCAAGCTCCAACATCCACACCGTCGGCATAGAACCAAGCAGTCAATCCTGGGTGCTCATGCCCTGCGTCGTCGACAAGCTTGGCATATACCGATGGCTCCTTTGGATCTTCACCAACATACGCCTTTGCTGACCATAACTTGCCAGACCCATCTGTGACCTTGACTGTTACTAGATGTCCGCCACCCATAGATGATCTTGGTAACCAAGCTAATGCGCGTCGCATGGGCAGAACGGCGGCCAAGCCAAGTAAACCGCGAAGGAAACTCCGACGCGGCAAAAACTCACGCTTGTGCATTGTTAGACCCTCCTCAGGGGATTGACGCGGATGAGAGAGCACGCAACCAACCTTCAACTCGCAACCGTTCGTGCTGGCGTGTGGCCAAATGGTCGCACCGATATGTCGATCGTCGACTCTCTCGCAAATGGAGCCATGTTTTCGGACGTCCGGACTCTTTGGCGATAGCTTTTTGTTTAAAAACAAGGTGGCATGATGCAAACAACTAGCTTTCACCGGCTAAAATTCCTCTGCAGCGATACTGCCGGCGGCTCTAAAGTAAGAGTGAATGCTCAGGAAATAGCTCGAGGAGTCGAAGCACCAGCCGTAAAACTTTACTGGCAATTATATTATTGAACCATCGAGGCCTCCTGAACTAACGTGGTTAATTCTTGCTATAATATGCGTCGCCAAACAATCTCTAATGCTAGAGCACGTGCCAAGGAAACATTGTCTGGCAAGTGCGACAGATCAAGAAAAGAATCTACTACCCATTCCCCAGGTAAAAGCTTGCGATATCGTTTCAATTGTGTGGGTGCTACCCGCACCTTACCAAGGCGCCGTCTCGTCGCATTGATCATGGGCCGGAGCCCCACGGGTCGATAACACGTCGCAACTTCAGAAAGACGCGCGCTTAGGCCCGGCCCCTCACTGAATTTGAAACCGTGCGCACTCGGCTGTTTAGCAATATCCGAGTGTAGAAATGAGATAAGTTGACTCTCAAAATATCCGGCATTTTTCCAGCGCAACGGAAGACGCTGCGAAAGGCGAATTAATTTCAGATCCACCAACGGCGTCATGTAATATCCATGGCGTATTGCCAAGCTATTGTTAACACTCATCCAGTAGTGGCATCGAAACAGGGGATAAAGTAACTCGATCTGAAAGCGGGTGAGATCACCATTATGTGCAAATTTATTTTGCACTCCCAGAACAGCTCTCATTGATGACACGAGTCTCGCTTCATAGGATTTCATTCCCTCGCTATCACGAAAAGCACGTCTGCTGAAGCCACGATAGAAGGTTCTGACGAGATCGAGCGCCGATAAGGGCCGATCTGGGAGATGAAAGAAATTTCTGAAAATTTCTCCACCACCACCGTTCAATGCAATGTTGCCTTCTGCTGTTTGGCGCAACCGCGTATTACGATCCGCACCAGGGTCATCGATTCCATCACTTGGTAACCCATCAAAAAACAAAGCACTCAGCTCCAGCTCTCTGATGTCCAGTTCGCACAAGCCGCGATTGATTTCTGCCTTGTTGATTGTCTCCAGTGTGAGTCCCACACTGCTTGCGACGGCGCTCGCTATGGCGACGTCAGGAAAATCAGGAGCTCCGTATACAAACAAATTGGGGCGAATACCCGCTGCTAGCAGTCCCGCGACGATGAGGCGCGAATCGAAGCCGCCCGACAAAGCCGTATTGATCTTGTTGGGAAAGGCCGTAGCCACCTCTTTAGAAACTGTAGTGAGATGCTCGCCTACGGCTCGCAGCGCCTCAGGAAGCGAGTCGAAATTGACCGAAGGGGGAACCAGCCCGTCGGGGAAACGCTGCCAAGAGGTACGGCGAACCAAATCTTTAGCGTGACCAATTGGAAGAAGACTAACCCCCCGTACTACCGAATGACGGGAATGAACGGCCCCTAGCAGGACGTACTCCACAGCCGAACCAGGATCAAGTTCACGTGTGGGTAAATAGGCGCAAGCAGCTAGCCAGCTAGTCGTGAAAAACCTACCATCCGAGCTAGCATGAATGCGCACAAACCCGAGAGCGTCGTTCAGCAGCCAAGTATGATCGCCCGTACTCAGGAACAGTGCAAAGTTGCCGCGAAGCGCGCCCTCGTCAAGACGCCCAGACATGTGCACTTCATTGAGGAGCGCCGCTAGCGCCGCCCTACCGAAATGCCCCCGGTACCACAGCGGTCCCACGCAGCAAGCAACGCCAAACGGCGTACGAACGAAGTCATCGTCCGCGGCACGTTGTTCGGCGTGTCTCCAACCGACCAAGCTTCCGCCTTCGAAGTCGACGCTCGTAGTGCGGACAAACCCCTGTCGCTCCAGCGAACGAAAGGCGCGTGCCTCGCCCTCCGCATCGCCATCGACCAAGAGAATTGACACTGCGTTTAGCACTAGGATGCCTCACGAGCAGATAACACGTTCACGGTCATGGGGGCGCCCTCCATCAGACTTCGTCACTTGCCTTCGTAGCGTCTCTGTCGGGCGGCAAACGGCAGGAAAAATCACCCTCGCCTATACTTGGCGCTTGTCGCTGCCGCTTCGTAGTTACTTGAACTGGCAAGCGATTCACGGCGTGATCCTAGTTTGCGTTACCACGTCCTCGACCTCCGACCCAGAGCCGAAGCGATGGACTACCTCGAAGTATTGATTGGCCGCCATGCGGAAAAGCGTACCGTGGTTAGTGCGATCATCATGCGTGCGTGTCACGAACAAACTGCCATGGGTCGGTCGCAGGTAGCGTCCAATGTTACGGACCATGCTGCTAAGCACAGCGGCATTGAAGTAGCCGCGGTTGAGCACGTTCGCGGCGCGCACGAAATCGAACCGCGCAGCGTAGGCAGGGTTGTATTGGCTGACGTCGTCGCAACAGAAGGTGATTTCGGCTCCGACCAGAGCTCGTGGCGTGACCAGCTTCACGGCCCGCACTATGGCAGCGTCAGATTGTTCCAGCATGCGTCGAGCGCGGTACGTGAAAAGTTTGTTGATGAGCTTGCGAGCAATGAACACCCCGCTGTAGTAATCGCGACGTGTGACCCATGGCTTCATGCTGCCACCCGGCACATCGAAACGCAGCGGAAATCCGCTCGGGTCGACCAATGCATGGCAGCCCGGAAATACCGTCACCAGAAAGGCGTCGATCAGTACGTCCGTGCCCAGCATCTGTACATTCAGCCCCCCTGCGCGCAGGTTCTCATGGAGCTCAAGCGTGCTGATGCCCGAGGACACACCAATATCCAGCACCTGCGGTGATGCTGAAGCGTGCTCCCTCAAATACCTGACAAGATACGGATTGACCTCGGCAAAACGATCATGAAAGGTCGTCTTGTAAGTCCCGTTGCGCATCATCAAGGAGGTGAAAAAGTCCTCCTCCATGCGCGGCGTCAGACGCATCGGCGGCATGTCGAAAAACGTCTTTGCTTTTAGCATGCCAAGGTTCATCCGAATAAGTGGTTCAATGCAACGCACGGTGTACTGGCAGGACCTGCAGCCTGGCGCCCATCCGCAGCGTATCGAGCAACAAGCATGCCGCCGCGTAGGGGGCTGGCAACCGCCCGGTAATATCCGCTCAACGGCTCACCTCATCCAACAGTGACGCAAGCTTTGCCGCACCGGCACGCCGTGAATAGCCGGCCACGGCGTCCTGATTCGGCGATGACGTGGTCCCCTGCTGCAAAGCCCGCAAGAAGTCCTGCAGCCCCACTGCAATGGCATCGACATCGTCGGCCGGCACCAGAACCGCGCCACCGGACTGGCGCAATAGGCATGCCGTGTCGCCACCGGCACCGACCAGGGCCAGGATCGGCCTGCCAATGCGCAGGTATTCGTAAGCCTTGGCCGGAATCTGCAGATCGAACTTGCTGCCCTGGAATAACAGCAGCCCATCGGCCTCGGCCTGCTCGCGCAGCGCCTCGCTATTGCTGACCTGTGGTGCCAGAATGACTGTATCGTCAAGTCCATGACGCTGTATCTCACGCGCATAGACCGATTCAGAGCCGCTAGCCCTGAGAATCACCTTGAGTGCTCCCGGCACCAGGTATCCGCTCTCCCTGAGGCGAGCAAGCGCGGCAAAAAAAGGAACCGGGCTACGTCCCTCCGGGTACAAAAGGCCGCTGTGTACCAGCACCAGTGGCCCGCCGGCGCGCGCAGACCGAGCCAAAAGGCCGACAAAGGCATCCTCGTCGTAACCATTGGCAACGACTGCCAGACGCCCTTCCTGGCTGGCCTCTGGAAAGCGTTCGGCACAGCGCCGCATCGCTCCAGGGGTAGTGAACACCGAACGCGCGGCGTGTCCAAGCACGCGGCGCTCCCAGCGCTCCTGGGAGCGCACCGCCTGCGCATGTTTGCCCGCCGTCGAGCTGGATACCGGATCGCGAAAGTCGGCAACCCACGGCAGTCCACTCAAGCGATGCAGCGCATAGGCGACGCAATGCGAGGTCATGATGGGAAATGTAGACCAGATCGCCTGCGGCCGATGACGACGGATCAGCCGCAACCCACTCCACACCGCTGCGGGCCACCAACTGGCCCATCGGTCTGGTAAGGCCAACATGGACGGATACCGACCCATGACTGCCATGTGCCGCTTGGCATCCAGAGCGAAGGAACGGTGCACGCGGCAGGGATCAGGAATCACCTCGACGCTGGCCGGATCCACCGACTCATACGCCATCGGCACTGCCGACAGCACCACTGGATCCCATCCGCAGGCAGGCAGGTAACGAGTGAAAGCCAGCAACCGAAGGTGGCCGCTGCTCATTGCCGATGGCGGAAAGTGGAAGCCGATCATGATCACTGTTTTGCTCATGCGCCACCCACCTTCACTTCGCGCCCGGATGATCGACAAGCCGCCCTGATACCAAAGAACCGGCCGATGAGACGGTCTGGGCTTGGTGTGGCGTAGAAGCCGTAGCTTCGGCGTTGACCAGCGCGGACAAAACCGCGCACATCGCCATGATCTGATAAGTCATATCAAAGTAGCTGGAGGTGGTCGCAAGACCGGCTGTCATGTAGGCGAGCAGGCAAACCTGGAACATCGATGCCAAGTCGAAAGCCCATTTCCGCGAAGGCTCCCGACGTGTCTGTCGCCGTACTTTGGCGCAATGCCGCCAGCTGACCGCTAGCAACGCCAGGAACAGGCAGATGCCCGGAAGCCCCTGCTCTCCCAACACGCGAAAATATACACTGTGGACAGCTCGTGGCTTCGCCCCTGCCGGTCCATAGCGACTCCACATGGCATCACTTTCGTAAACGTTGAAGCCACCTCCCGTCAAAGGACGATGCAGTGCCAAATTGCTGGCAAATTCCCATGACTGCACCCGAGTCTGGAAACTGTTGACCTGATCGGCATGCTGAATCGTATCCATGCGTGCCATCCACTGTGTGGGCATCAGATGGTAGGCGACCACGCCCACCGCCGCGAAAGCCACGATCAGGGTCAAACGGCGACGACTTTTCAGGAACAAAGCGATGATCACCACCGCAAGGGCCACGAACCCTCCCCGCGAATAGGTGCCCAGTATCCCGACCACGGTGAAAAACATCGCCACGCCCAAACCCGCACGTATCAGCTTGTCGGGCGCCTGCAATTGCAGATAGCGCATCAGCGGCAGGACCATGCATAGCGCCTGGGCCAGGTCGTTGTTGTCACTAATAAAGCTGCCAGGAGGCCCGAAAACATGGTTGGAGCCGCCGCGCAGGATCGTGAATAGTCCCCCTTTGACGCCGTAGAAGCCCAGCGAGACGACGATAATCCAGATAAGCCAGCGCATGCGTTCTCGGCTATTGATCAGCATCAGGGTGGAAAATACCAGCACCAGGGTCTTGGCAAACTCCTGCCAACGGTGCCATGCAGCATCGGGAACTACCGCAAGCGCGGTGGTGAAGCCTGTCCAGAGCAGAAAAACTATCAACAGAGTACGGGTCGCCGAGCTGGGGATACGCTTATTTTCCTTGCTGGCGAGCAGACTGCCCAGCGTCATCACCGCAATGACCATCACCCACGGAAAGTTGTAGGCAAAGCCGTAACAGAGACGATGCGGATTCATGTAGCCCAGCCACGACCAGACCAGCAGGCCGACGAAAGGACGCATAAGAACGTAGGGAACCATCCCAAAGATAAACAGCGTCAGGGCGATATCGCGCATACGGCTAAACACCGCCCCTAAGCTGCAGCATCAACGCGTCCATGAAGAACTTGGCCGCCCAGTTTGGGTAGCGATGTCTCATGTAGTCGCCTTTTCGCGGATGGGATCCGGGGATGCCTCCGCACACGCCGCTGTCCTGGCTGTCGAAGTCCTGCACGGAAAGATTGAAGCGGTTGGCGCGCTCGGCCCAAACCGTCCAGGACGCGTCACTTGTGATTTGGTTTAGGCGCTGCCAGATAATCGCCATTTGGGCATTGCCGGTAACGCACGTCCAGCGCGCCGCCGCGCGCCAGTTGGCATCGAGTCGACCCGGTAGCGCTCCATCGCCGCGCTGCGCGCCGGCGACCGATTTGGCGATGCGCATGGCCATATCCGTGAACTGTGTATTTCCGGCAATCAACCCGACTTCGAGCATGCCTCGCGTGGCATAGGCGATGGTATGGGTTAGAGGCCGCCGGTTGTCCTCAAGGTCGTTGTTTTCCAGCCAGCCGTTTGCGCGCGCCTGAGTGAGCGCCCAAGCCACGTTGTGCACGGCCGCATCAATATAGTCCTGCCGGCCAAGCTCACGGCCAACGGCGGCCAATCCGAACGCGACCCGGGTGTTATAGGTGTTGACGCTGTGGTTGGCGAAGGGCGACCCGAACCGGCGCCAGGCGCCATCGGCGTCCTGCGCTGCCAGTAGCCAGTCGGCGGCCCGCACCATCGATGTGCGGAAACGCTCATCTTGTGTCTGCTGCCAGGCGGCCAACCAGCCGAACAGCACCTGCCCGGTATTGAAAATGGTGGGTGCGATCTGTGTGGCATCCATGGTGCCAGCGCGCACGCCACCGTCGGGGAGCTGGATATCGGACTCCCATTCGGCCATGCGGATAGCGCGCTTCCGATACTCGTCCTGGCCCGAAAATGCGGCGTAACGGAAAAACGTGGGAATGATGTATCCGGTGGTTTCCGGATAGGCCCCCGCCCAGGTTCGCTTGGCGGCGTCGTAATAAGCGCTGACGCCACCGCTGCCAGCGACATCCTGTGCCCGCACCAACCAGTCGGCGGCGGCCTGCAGGCCGCGCAAGGGATCCACGGCGGGCGCGGCGGCGCGACCGGAAAAAAGTTTGGCAACCACGTTCATCATTTGCTCCTGGCCGCGGGCGAACCTGACATCCATTTCGCACTGCGGGTTTTCAGCGCGCCGCGGATGCGACGCATGGCTTGGATCAGGTACGGCATTGGATCATTCCATCGCCATAGTGCGTCGCACACCCGGTCGACCGTTTCGAACCCTTGACCGATGGACTGCTGCTGCGCGGCGGCAGACTGCTCGTCTTCCGAGCGCATCCGCCAGGCCAGCGAGCGCCCGGCCCGCGAAGAATGCGCCCCAGGCTGCCCCAGTTCGGCACAGTAGGCCGCATATGGCAGGTTGACACCATTGAGTGTGGCTACCTCGGCCTGGTAATCCGTGCGACCGATGGTCGGTTCGACCATCCGAAACTCGCCACTGCGCACATCGCGCTTGTATTCCATGCCTGCCATGCCGGTAACCCCGGCCTGTTGAAAGAAACGGGTGGTCAGAGCCGACAGCACGTCGTGTGCTTCTGGCGCCGGCATGCAGCTGGCCGTGCCGCCCACCTGGGGCGGCCACGAACGCACCTTGCGGCCGGTGAACGATGCCGTCACCAGGCCCTGTCGGTCCAGATACTGCAGACAGAAATAGATGCTCGAATCGGGGCCTTCGGTCCATTCCTGCACCACCACGTCATCCATCACCGGCAATATGCGCCGGATCAGCTCGCAGGCTTCGGCGACATGTTCCACCCGGTATGCCTTTTTGAACTGCTTGCTGTACTCGGCGTGTCGCTCACCCGGCTTGACCACCACCGGAAACTGCAAGCGGTCCAGTGCCGACAAGTCTTCCAATTTGCGAATATGCACCAAGGCAGGGATCGGACCACCCAGCTGCTCGGCCAGGCGCTGAAAGCCTTGCTTGTGCTGCAAGGCGTCGACCAGCGCCACAGGTGGCAGGCTGAAACGGTATAGCGCCGACAAGCGCTCACGCTGGTGCGATACGGCACGCACGCTCTCTTCCTGGGTCAACAGCAACACCGGCCGCTGACCGGCGAAGCGGGTGCTTGCCAGATGCACCAGTGCGTCGACCAGGGCATCACCATGCAAGGCCTCAACTTTGAGCGGCCGCGCCGCACGCGTGCGCATCTCCGCGCGTCGCTCATCGGTGTCCAGCAGCCACGCCGGCACGCCGGCACGCGCCAGACTGCGCGCCACGCCCAAGCCGTTGAGGCCGGCGCCTACAATCACCGCAGGTGTATCGACGCGCATCAGCGCGTCTCCACGGTCGCGCGTTTTCCCAGCACACCCGCATAGACATCGCGATAGCGCGCCACACTGGCCCGCCAGGTACGCTCGCGCTCGACAAACGCACGACCGTTCGCGATGACCTCGCTCCAGGCGTCAGGGCGCTTCATAAGCTGTAAAATACGAGCGGCGAGGGCTTGCGCCGAATCAGCCTTAAATAGGTGGCCGTTGCCGCCATCATTGATCAATTCACGATGCCCGCCGACATCCGAGGCTGCCACCAGCTTGCCCATGGCCATGGCCTCCAGCGGCTTCAGCGGCGTCACCAGATCGGTCAGGCGCCGCGAGACCCGCGGATACACCATCACATCCATCACACTGTAGTACCGCCCTACTTCGGCATGCGGCACGCGACCCGTGAAGTGCACTGCGTGCTCTAGACCAAGCTCGTCACGTAGCGCCTTCAGAGAGGCCTCCTGCGGTCCTCCACCGACCAGCATCAGCCGGATCTGCGGATCGTTGCGTAGTACCTCGGGCATGGCGCGCAGCAGAAGATCGAGCCCCTCATAGGCATAAAAGGAGCCGGCGAACCCCAGCGTCTTTCCGGGCGTCAGGCCGTAATGCTGCTGCAAGGTCGCATCGGCCCGCTCCTGGAACGCAAAGGTGGAAACATCCACCGCGTTGGGAATGACCGTGATGCGGTCAGCTGCCAGACCGCGCCCAAGCATGTCCTTGCGCAGGCCCTCGCAGATGGTCGTCACGGCATCGGCACGCCGTAGTGCCCGCGTCTCCAGCGCTCGCGTCAGGCGGTAGCGAAGCCCCCACTCCGCCGCGGTACCGTGATCGGCGGCCGCGTCCTCCCAGAAGGCACGCACCTCGTAGACCACCGGGATGCCTTTCTCCCGACCAACCGACAAGGCCGGTATCGCGTTCAACACCGGCGAATGGGCATGGATGATGTCCGGCCGTACCTGGTCGACCACCTCGGCAAGCCGGCGGCGCAATGCGCCCATCAGGCCGCGGTGGCGCAGCAGCGGCAACCGGCCCGTTAAACCGCCCACCGGCGGCGTGCGGAAAAAGGACCACTCGTCGATCTGTTCTTCGCGCACCTCGCCATTTCCCTGCTTGGGGCTGGTTACATGAAACGTCTGCCACCCCAACGCGCGCTGCTGATTGAGGATGGCGAGCGTGCGGAACGTATACCCACTGTGCAGCGGCAATGAATGATCGAGCACGTGCAAAATCCGCAACGGTCGCTCTTCAGCGCCTGTCGGATGCTCCGGTCGCAAGGTGTTGTTCGCCATCCCCACCATCACTTTCTCTCGATTTCCGGATCGACCACCTTAGCCAAGACCCGGGCATAGAGTGCATGCTGTGCTTTCACAACAGGATCCCACCCAAGCTGCTCCGCAAAAGCTCTAGTAGCTGAGCGCTTGGGCGAGCGTTGCTTGAGTCGCAGCCACGCGGACACGATCGCGTCGGCACTTCGCTCCAAGGCAATTTCTCCAGCTTCCGGGGCCGTCAACACTTCGGTGACTCCGGCAAATGGAGCGGCCACTACCGGCGTGCCGCACCCCAGCGACTCCAAGACCACATTGGGCATGCCCTCACGGCTGGAAGCGAGCACCGTCGTATCTGCCATGTTGTAGTAGTTAATCAATTCGGCATGTGGTTTAGCACCGAGAAACTTCACTCTCGTGCCCAAGCCCAGCCTTTCAACCAACCCTCGTAGAGTGCGTTCTTGCGGGCCATCGCCGACAACCAGAAGCGTTACACTCGAAACGCGTGCCAAAGCTTCAATGACGATATGGACCCCCTTGCGCTCGATGAGATGGCCAACCGTAAGCCACACCGAGCCAGAAAAATCCATGGGCTTGCGCCTTTTATCGCAAGCGACAGGCTTAAAGCGATTAAGATCGACACCATTGCGCAAAACACTAACATCAGATGCGCTTACACCCAGATTAACCAGTTGATCACGCAAAGCATTCGAGACGGTGACAACTGCAGCTGCACGTTTACACGCACACAATATGGCCCGCCGAGGGCTTCTGTAGCGCGGAATAAGGGTCACGTCATTACCACGTGCTGTGAGAACCACAGGCAACCCCAAGCGAGAACCGATGGCCGTTGCGGCAACACCATCTGGGTAAAGGTAATGCGCATCTATTAAATCATATTTGGAGTCTTCTCGTAAGACACGACGAACCACCGAAAGCAGCGCACGAAACATCAGTGAAGGTGCTAGGCTCATACCAACCTTTGGAATCACTAGATATCGAGGGTGTCTAATTTTTATGCCGTGACGCTCTTCATATTCAGGCACCTTGGCAAAGGCAGCATAAGAGCCAAATATCTTGTTTTTAAAAGGAAACCACGGCACAGGAGCAATAACAGTCGCTGCAATACGACCGGAATCCACCAAGTGGCGAAGGCGCTCTTCAACAAATATTCCATGGCGAGGCTGCGCTACATTTGGGTACAAGCTCGTGAATACCAGAAGACGAATTTTCGACAACTCCGCGTCTTCGGGAGATATTGCGTCAGCGGATGATACAGCGCTTGGGCTTTTTGTACCCGCGAAGGAACGTCCATCAACAGCGATATCAGTGATAGGTGACGTATTCATGACAACGCCTCCGATGATGAAACTGGATTATTTATATTCTCAGGATATAAATAAGAAATCGAGCTTTTACTCAAGATAACCTGTATTTTATTAATAACCTCTGGCGGCAACTCCGAGCGCCAGCGCTCGGCCGAGCGAAGCGGATTCTTGAACACGCTGTAGTACCCGCTCTGCGCCTCCTGCGTACTGGCCTGGACAAATCGTTCGGACTGCGGATGCCAGTCCAGACCGGTGAACTGGAACATACGCTGGGTCATCGCCACAGGCTCGGCACAAATATCCTCGTACCGAAGGGTGAGTACGCGCTCGCTGTGCCCGATGTCGGCGAGGACCTTTTCCTGCATCAGCACCCAACGCCATGCCAGGCGCTCCTCGGGCCTGAGTTTTGCGATCTCGTCCAGATCAAGACGGTGACGCTTCGCGGTAGGGGTCGCCAGCAGCATCTTAAGCAACCACAGGTCATTGGCACTTGGCTGCACATCGCTGAACCGCTGTGCCGCCTCGCCACGCAGCACCGATGCCACGTAACCGCATGGATGGCGCATCAAGTGAATGGCACGGGCCGACGGCAGGGCATCGACACACACCCCCAGGCGTCCCATCGACTCGATGGACTTCCAGACCAGACGCGTGTGACTCGAGCTATCCGCAGTGGGCCGATATGGCGCGGGGAAGTGCCGACGCAGACGACTGGCCAGCTTGGCTGCCAGTACGCTGGCGCGATAGGTGGAAAGTTGGACGGAAGACAGGTAACTCTTGGGGAACAGCGGCTGCTTGCCGACCACTTCCGGCGAGCGCATCTTCGGTACCTGCGCCAGGTAACCCTGCAGCTCGGTGCGAAACGCGGAAGCGTCGCCCATGTCCGGGAACAGCGGCATGGACAACCGGCGCAGACTGTCAGGCTCGTGCCGATACAAGGTGTCTGGATGACTGTCGAACAACTTGCCGACCCAGGTCGTTCCGGAGCGCGGCATACCGAAGACAAGAATGCACCGGCTCATGACGACGCCTCCGCCGCCGGCACCTGTCGCAGGAGTTCACCTGCGGCCAGGCCGTCAGCCTGGCCCTGCGTACGGCGCAGGAAAGCATCCAGCATCAAAAGACTCCACAGCGTCGGGCTGTGGTCGCGTTGACCGGATACGTGCTGATGCACCAGGCGCGCGACCATCGCCGGCTCGAAATAACCTGACTCGGCAAGCGCCCCCTGCATCAGCGACTGCTGCAACCGGCTGCGCAGCGCGCCGCGAAACCACGCGGCCACGGGCACGCGAAAACCCATCTTGGACCTGTAAAGCACCTCGTGCGGCAGGTCCGGTTCAAGCATCTTCTTGAAGATGAACTTGCCTTCACCGCCACGCAGCTTCAGCGCAGGTGGCACGCTCGACGCCCATTCGACCAGCCGATGGTCGAGCACCGGCACGCGCACCTCCAAGCTATGCGCCATGCTGGCACGATCGACCTTGGTCAGGATGTCTCCGGGAAGCCAGGTCTTGAAGTCAAGATACTGGGCCAGCGACAAGGGATGATCGGTCGGCGCACGCCGGGCATGGTCACGAAACACTTCCAGCGCGTCATAACCCTGCAGGTCACGTCTGAAAGCGGCGCTGTAGAGTGAGCCGCGCATAGCCGTCGAGGTGATGCTGACACTGTGAAAATAGGCTTCCGCATCGTCCCGCGCCAGAGCTTGCAAGGTGGTCTTGGCACGCAGCGGACGCGGCGCCCAGTCCGCCTTGGGATAGAGGCCACCAAGCAGACCGAATAGCGGCTTTCTCACCCCCGCCGGCACGCGCGCGCGCAACGCGCTTTCCCAGGCATGCAGCCGGTAGCGTCGATAGCCGGCGAAATTCTCGTCGCCGCCGTCACCGGACAGCGCCACGGTCACATGTTTGCGGGCCAACTGGCACACCCGCCAGGTGGGCAGCGCGGAACTGTCGGCGAACGGCTCGTCGTAGGTGGCGGCCAGCGTGTCAAGAAGGTCGTAGTCCTTCGTGTCGACGTGCTCTTCGAAATGGTTGGTGTGAAGGTGCCGCGCTACCTGCCGCGCATAGACCGTTTCGTCAAAGCCACGTTGATCGAAACCGATCGAGCAGGTATTGACCGGCGCCTGCGAGCCACGGCTCATGCTTGCCACCACGGCACTGGAATCGACGCCTCCAGACAGGAAGGCCCCCAGGGGAACATCGGACACCATCTGGCTGGCTACCGACTCGTCCAACAGGCTGCGCAGCCGCGCTGTCGCCTCATCGATCCCAAGGCTCTGGTCGACATCAAAGGGCAGGTCCCAATACTGGCGCGGCAGGGGGACCGGCTCACCCGCTCGCCAGCTCAGCCAGTGCCCCGGAGGCAGCTTGAATATCCCCTTGTAGATGCTCTTCGGATCGGGCACATAGCCCAGCGCCAGGTAGTCCTCCAGTGCCTGTGGATCGAGCTGGCGATCCACGTCCGGGTGCGCGATCAGGCCCTTGAGCTCGGAGGCGAACACCAAGTCGCCACGACGCGTGAAACCGTAGTAGAGCGGCTTGATGCCCAAGTGGTCGCGGGCCAGAAAGATGCGCTCGGCGCGCGCATCCCACATCGCGAACGCGAACATGCCCCGTAACTGTGGCAGGCACTGCTCGCCACCCTGCTGCCAGGCCCGCAACAGCACCTCGGTGTCACTATGGCTGCTGAAGGTGACACCCTGTTGTTCCAGCTCGGCCTTCAGCAACGGGCAATTGTACAGCTCGCCGTTGTAGACCAGCGCCAGTCCGGCCGCTTCGTCCAGCATGGGTTGCTGACCATGGCTGAGATCGATGATGGACAGACGACGGTGCGCAAGCCCGACGCCCGCGGCCACGTGTATGCCGGCCTCGTCGGGACCGCGGTGGCGCTGCGCTTCCCGCATGGCGAGAAGGTGCTCCCGGCGCACCCCGGCCTCTCGGCCCTCTGCTACGATTCCAGCCAGACCGCACATGAGCTAATCCTCCCCCCGCTTGCCTATACCCTCGGCCGCCATGTCCTCTCGATCGCTGTCACTAACGAGCAAGCTATCGTAGAGCGCGGTATACGCGTCCAGCATGGTCTGCAGACTGAATTGCGCCAGCGCGGTGTCACGCCCGGCCCTGCCGTGCTGACGCCGCAACGAGCTATGCATGATGTATTCAGCCAGTGCCATGGAGAACGCCCGCGGCTGACTGGCGGGCACCAGCGTTCCTGTCACCCCATCGACCACCACCTCACCGACGCCGCCAACCTGCGTGGCCACCACCGGCAGCCCGGAGGCCATGGCTTCCAGCAGCACCCCGGGCATGCCCTCGGCGATGGAAGACAACGCAAAGACATCAAACTCAGCCAGCAAGGCCGGAATGTCGCTGCGATTGCCCAGCAACCTAACCTGCCCGGAAAGTCCCAAGTGCGCAATGTGGGATTCCAGCGCAGGACGCTGTGTGCCCTCTCCCACCACCACCAGGCGCAGACGTGTCCGCTGGTCGGGCAGCGCTTCACATAGGCAGCCGAAGGCACTGATCAACCCGGTCTGGTCCTTGACCGCGTCAAGCCGACCCACAGTGCCAATCAGCAAACTGCCAGGTGGAGCGAAATCACGCAGTAGCACGCGCTCAGCCGGATCGCTGCTTGCGTCGGCAAAGGCCGCCACATCGATCCCGTTGGGGATGCATGTCACCCGCTCGGCCGGAATGCCCACGTTGGCCGTCAGCCAGTTGCGCAAATCCGCCGAGACGGCGAGATAGCGGTCGATAAAGGGCAGCAGCCCGCGACGCAGCAATCGATATTTCCGGTTCTCGCCGTTTGGGTCCGCGGCATCTCTTCCCCGCTCGGCGTGGACAACACGCCTGACACCGGCCAGCCGCGCGACAGGTGCCGTGTCCAGTGCCCCAAAATTATAGGTATGGACGATATCCGGCTTCACGCTTCGCAGTACTCGCCACAACCGCAGATAGCAACGCCAGTCCTTGCCGGGCCGTTTGTCCAGCGCCAGGCAGCGAACATCCTCGGGCTCGATTCGATCCCGAAAATCGCCATAACCCTGCAGGCAGATCACCGCATGGCGATAGTGATGACAGGTGCCGTTGATCAACCTTACAAGCATCTGCTCCATGCCGCCGGTATCCAGGCGGTAAAGCACATGCGCAATCAGCGGACGGCGACTCATGGGCGTTCTCCAGCGTCAGCTGGCGGCAGCAGGTCACGCCTGGGCAACGCATGAGCAAACTGTGCCAAATCACGCCTGGCTTGCTCTGCATCGTCATGAGTGATGACTGTCGACCATGCCCACACCGAGGATCGCGGCGGTTGTCCTCGCAGCACAATCCATGCCTGTAGCAACTTAGCCAGCACCGGAGAGCGCGTGCAACGCTGATTCACGCAGTACCGGAACCAGACCAGCCGGGCACCTGTATCTCCCTTCAGCCACAACTCGCCAAGCTTGATACGCTGACCTTGAGTCAGCTGCAGTGATCGAGCGGACTGGCTGAGCACCTGCCCTTGCGCAGGATCGTATAGGCGATTTCCGAAAGTAATAAGGTTATGCCCACGCTGCGGCTGACCAAGGTAGGCGGCATGAAAAAATCCGACCACCCTGCCGCTCGAGGCTGATCGGTAGGCGACATGGATCCACTTCGAGGCGCCCCGGAACATTGGCTGCCAGCCGTCAGCGCCTGCACCGACCACTGACCAGCCTGCGACCGATGGCGCCGTCAAAGAGGTCCCGACTGGGGGCATGGACCTGGCCTTGCCGGTAGCCAGTAACGGCCCTGCAATCAGCAGTACCATCGCCGCTGGCCATAGAGCCACGCGCCAGCCCGCCATCTGGCCGCCCCCTTCAGCGGGAGCCTGCCGCGCCATGGGTGGATCGCGGAAAAACCACCCCAGCAGCAACAGCAGCAACAGCACCGCGCCGAAAAACTGCCAGCCAAACACCATGTGATCGGTACCCGAGGCGTACTTCAGTCCCCAGGTTTCGCCAATCAACACAGTCAAATACACCCTGATGCCATTGGCCAAGACCGGCACTACCGCAGACAGCACGACAAATGCCACCCGCTTCCACATGTATTGATACATCAAATAGGCGTATAGACATCCCAATGCACTGCAGGCAGCGAAGAACTTCACGCCGCTGCAGGCATCCTCCACCATCCAGGTTGCCGTAGGCGTAAGTATCTCGCGACCGTTCAACAGCACCGGGATGCCAGTCAATTCCAGCGCATGTACCGCGAAATGTGCGGTGAAATCCTGCAACGGACCCACCAGTCCATCCCCCCAGGGCACGGCAAAAATCACCAAGTAGCCCAAGGGGAACGCCAACACCCAGAGCGCACGCCATCCCCAGCAGGCCAGCACCAGCGCCGGAAACATTGCCACGAAGGCAAAATGCTGCGCCAGATTGATATCGAGCCGATGACCGGTCCACCACACCAGCACTAGCGCACCCACCATGGTCAGGCCCCAAACGCTGGGCTTGATTGGCCGGGCCATCAGCTCATGGCGCAGGGTCAACGCTACCCATAAGCTCAATGGAAAGATCAGGAAGGCATATTGATAGGTACCGTCCCCCGCCCATGCCTGCCACAGTGACCTGATGGTCTGCCAGAAGCCTGCCAACAGCACAACAACAGCCATACCAAGAACGGCGATCGCACGCTGCCAGCCGGCAGCGCGCGCCAACACAAACACTCGAGCCTTCAACACGCTGCTCACGAGCATGTCTCCCGACCTGGCCCGGCGCTGGCGACCGTGACGAAGACGTGCTCCTGTGCCGGCCGCAGCAAGGCTTCGTAAGCGTCAAGGCTAGCCTCCCAGGCGTAGCGCGACATCACTTCGCCACGGGCTTGCGGTACCCGCTTGGGACACGGCATACGCAGATAACTTAGCGCCTGCGTCGCGATGGTCTCGGGATCATCGCTGATGCAGCCCTCGCGGCCAGGGAAGTCAGCAATACCCTCCCAGGCTTCGGGAGTGGCCAGGATCACCTTCTCCATGGCCATCGCTTCCAGCACCTTGTTTTGGATGCCTCGCGCAATGCGCAGCGGCGCCGTCACAGCATGCGCGTGCGCAAGCCATGGCCGTACGTCATCAACCCTGCCAGTAACGGTGATTCCGTCAAGCTCTCCCAGCGCACGCACCTGCGCGGACGGGTTACTGCCAACGATATAGAAGCGTGCATGAGGCATCTGGCGATGAATGCGCGGCCAGACTTGGCTTGCGAACCACTGCGCGGCGTGCACATTGGCGCGGTAATCCATGGCCCCCACAAAGACAATAGCGTGCACTCCCGCGGGGTAAGGGTTGGCGTACACCTGATCCGGATTCCAGTAATCGGCATCTACGCCATTGGCGATCGCATGAATTTTCCCGGCCAGCGCAGGCACTTGCCGGCGAAAGAATGCCGCTTCGGCTGCCGAGACAAACACGCTGGCATCGAACTTTTCCGCAACCTCTGCCTCCAGTGCCGCCAGACGCCGCGCTTCGCGCCGGTAAACCATGCCCATCACACCATGATGAGCACGCGCATATTGACGCCACTTGTCCGAGTCGGCATCGACGAAATCCATCACCCGCCGGGTCTGCTTGAAAGGCATTGCCAGCGGTGCCACACCCGAGGAATAGCACAGGATCACGTCCGGCTTGTGCTCGACCATAACTTGATCTATCCAGCCGCGCATAACGCGATCTCGATACACGCCAACGGTGAGCGGCCGGCCACGCAGGAGCGCCATCAAAGCCCGCCAACGTGATGCCCATCGGTTCAGCGGTCGCACACATACGTCCGCGCACAGGGCCTCGACCGCATCAACGTGTGGCCAATCGGCGGAATCATCCACGAAAGTACCCAGGTAGACCCTGTAGTGCTCGGCCAGTCGGCGCAGCACATGGTAGGAGCGAATCTTGTCGCCCTTGTTGGGCGGCCACGGCAAACGGTGGCAGAGAAACAATACCGATTGCATGGCAACGCTATCCCAGATCGCGTGCCAGCCAGGGACCGATGACACGACTCACCGGTAACGGCAGTCGCTGCCAGGCTTTGATGAACGCTGCATACTTACGATTGGTGGGGCTGACATTCGGCACCTCGTCGGCCCGCACCAGGTAGTAGGCGTAGCACAGCGGCTCGGGCTCGAAACCCCAGTGCTTCTTGAAATCATGCGATCCCGTGCCCTGCTTGCTGCGTCCGAAGTCGAACACGCGCGCGCCGCGCTCGGTGGCACGCTGCATCAACGACCAGTACATGAAATCGTTGGCGGCCAGATCACGACCTCGCGCCACGCTTCCCCCGTAATAGGGATGCACTTCATCACGGAAGTAAAAGCTCATCACCGCCGCCACCGGCTGACCTTCGTGACTGACCACCGTTACTTCACAGTCGTCACCGAAGCTCTGCAGCAGCTGCCGGTAATATTTGAGTGGCAGCACGGGCGTGCCCAGGTTACGCACACTTTCGGCGTAGACGCGGTAGAAACTGTCCAGGTCCCGTCCGTGATGCGCCTGCAGATTTGCCTTGATGCCCTTGCGCACCATGGCCCGCTGCTTGCGCGGAATCGCCTTCATGTTTTGCTCGTGATCCGGATGGATGGCTTTGCGAAAGCTGACGTAAAGGTCCTTGATCGGCCAGTCATGCTGGCGCTGCTCGCGATCACGCAACTCGAGATAATCCACCTGCAGATCATCGGCCAGCACCTTGGCCGCCGCCCTCAGTTGCCGCTCGCTTTCGTCGTCGCGTGCGACGGCACCGCCATAGACACAAAATGGCGTCGAAATAAGCGCATGACCAAATAGACGGCTACGAATTTCGGCAAGAGGCAGCACACCGGTGATCGATCCGTTCTGCTCGGCGTACAGGTAGTGACAACGATGCCGCAAAACGTTCTGAATGATCTTTCGCCAAGCACTCAGATGGAAAAAGGTTGCCCGCGGCTCGGTGGTTACGAACGCGTCCCAGCGTCCCTCGTCGCCGTGCTGCAAACGCCTGACCACGGGTGAACTGACGAGATGACCGTCATCCGAATGGACGCGCATGCGAAATCCCCCCTTGGTGCGCAGTGGGTGCATCGGGCTGCAGCGTTACCACCGGGTAATCGGCATGTCCGGGAGCGAGAAAAACCTTGTCCATGCGGTCAAAGCGGAAATCGCGCACCAATTGCTCGATACGGGGCGCGGTGCGTGCCAGGTTGAGATAGTGCCGCACGCGATTCTTCGTCGTCACCCCGGGGACGCGAGGCTGATCCGGATCAACCTCCCAGGGGTGAAAATAGAACACGCCCGAACGCGATTCCCGCCGATTGACACGGCGCAGCCCACGCCTGAACAGCGCATAGGGCAACAGCCGGAAATAACCACCACCGCCACACGGCCAGTTGCGGTTCCACA
Source organism: Oleiagrimonas sp. C23AA (assembly GCF_011759385.1). GTDB lineage: Bacteria > Pseudomonadota > Gammaproteobacteria > Xanthomonadales > Rhodanobacteraceae > Oleiagrimonas. The sequence continues at coordinate 319,817 of NZ_JAARLY010000005.1, forward strand.
TCCGCATGGTGGTCACAGGAATTTCAAGCATGCCTTCGTGTTTGGTGAAAAAGGCAAATCGCGGCGCTTCCGGCATGCCATAAAGGTCATGACGAATGGGTACGATGCTGGAGCTGTAGTCATAGCCCGCCTCTCGAAGTGCCTCATAGGCCCAGAGGGTGGTCGGACCAACGGAATAACTGGGCGCCCGATAGCCGCGCACAGCGGTACCGGTCAGGTCTTCCAACATGTGCTTGGTGCGCACAACCCCCTCACTGAAAGCCGCCCGGCTGAGTGTGGTGATGCGCTCATGACCAAAACCGTGGCTGGCTACCTCGTGACCTGCTGCCGCTATCTCTCGCATCAGCGCCGGAAAGCGTTCAGCCACCCAGCCCAGGATGAAGAAAGTGGCGTGCACATCATGACCCTCGAAAAGCTCAAGCACGCGTCGCGTGTTGGCCTCGACACGCACTGGCCAATGCCCCCAGTCCTGACGATGGATGCAGTCCTCGAACGCGGCGACCTGGAAGTAATCCTCCACATCCACCGTCATGGCATTGATCACAGGACTGGATTGCGGCGACTTCAGATTCATTTGTCGCCATCTTCCGGCATGTCGCCACCGGTACGATCACGGCCTTCCGTATCGTCATCCTCGGTCACCGAAGCTACAGATCGCTGGTGGATCGTCTTGCGAAGACGAATAGTTTCCCGCATCAAGCGCAGCAACACCTTGTTGGCGTTCATTTCCAGCTTGGTGTATTGGGCTTCCTGCGCAGAGGCAGCCGGATTCTGCGTGGCGCCTGGTGCATAAGGGGTTTCGGATGCCTCCAGGGTCGCTGGCATCTCAGGCATCTCATCACGGATTTCTTCGAGCACCGTGGCCACAGCCACATCATCAAGCTCGTGCAGCTCCTCCAGATATCCGTGCAGCAGCAACCGGTCCATGATCAGGTTGATGCGACGAGGAATGCCTCGACTGGCCTCGTAGACGGTCGAAAAGATCCCCGGCGTGAAGTCTGGGTCATGGTCCCAGCCCACCGCCTGCAAGCGGTGCAAAATATACGCCCGACTCTCCTCCTCGCCTAAAGGCTCCAGGCGATGGGAGACAATCACTCGCTGACGCAGCTGCTCCATGCGATTGTTGATGATCAACCCGCGTAGTTCACTCTGACCAACCAGGAACACCTGCAAAAGCGCACGACCATCACACTCCATGTTGGACAGGATGCGAAGCATTTCCAGCGCCGACGGCGTCAACGTCTGCGCCTCGTCCACCACCAACAGGGCGTGCGCATGCCGCTCACGAAGCGTCTTGAGATGTCGCTTCAGATCCTGCAGCAACGCCTCCTTGCTGCGCCGCTCATAGGGCAGATCGAAGGCCGACGCCACCGCCGGTAGAATATCCTCGCTTCCCAAGTTGGCCGAAGCAATGCTGGCCATCGCTATCTGGCGATGTGCCACCTCCTCCAGCAGGCGCTGGATAAGCAGCGTCTTGCCGGTACCGACAGGCCCCGTGATCATCACGAAGCCCTCGCCCTGCTCAAGGCCATAAAGCAGATACGCCATGGCGCGCTTGTGCCCCTTGCTGGGAAACAGCATGGCCGCATCTGGCGTCAGCTGAAAGGGCTTGCCGCGAAGGTTGTAAAACGCCTGATACATACTGGCCTCAGAGCAGATGGGTCCACTGCAGGAAAATCACATTCACGTTGTATCCGTGTGCACCCGGCAATGCAGAGGACACATCACTGGTGTCGTGACGAAACTTCACGCTGGCAAAGTCCTTGGCGCTGAACTGATGCACCAGAGCCAGTTCCTCATATAGGTTGTCTCGGTCCTGTCCATCGCGAAACTTGTAACGCTGCCAGCCAAGCGTCGGTGTCAGCGTGGTGAACGCGCCCACCTCAAAACGCCAGTCCACATTGGCGTTCCGAACACGCTCGCCACGGGTTCCAGGCGCAAAAAAGGTTCGCCGCTCGTCATACATCGCGACTCGCAGTTTGCTGTCGGGCATGTCGTATTCAGCCGACACCGTGGCGCGCTTCATGAGATAGGCCTGCCGCTGCGAAAGCGAAGGGATGATTGAACCGTTCACAGGCGTCGAGACGATGTCGCCGGGATTTTGTCCCAGCAACTGCTGGTTGATATCCGTGGGCTGCTCCACATAGCTCACCGTTGTATTCAACCGAGCAGCCGTATGCCGCCACGAGAACTGATAGCTGCGACCGTAGAACCGGTGTCCGAACTTCGCTTCCAGAGAGTTGAGAGCATCGGCCCAGGAAACGCCCACGTCCCAGAAGCTGGCACCCAGCTTGTCCACCGACCCATCCGGAAAAAACTGGCTTTCCCGCCCGGCATCGGCCAGCAGGCGCAGACTGTAGTTGAGCTCGACATAGCCCCCGGCCTGAGCGATCGCATACTCCAGCCCGCGGCCATAGTCGGGTTCAATGCGTTGATCCGAGTAACGCAAATTCCAGCCCACAGACCTGTCCTTGGGACTGCTGAACCCGAACTGCAGCGTATGACTGCTCACGTCAGGCACGCCGGCCAGAACGTTCTCGCTCTGCTTTTGTGAGGGGATACCGTTGGTGTTGTAGACCACCCGGCCGTAGCTGTAACGCAGGGTAGCCGTACCCACATCAGCCACGTCTTGGACCCAATAAGGACTGAGCGTACCGCGGGCGACGTTGGCGCGGTTGTTACTCAGAAAATACGTTCCCGGTACGGCGGATGTCTCGTTGCTTATGATCTGACTTCCGTATACCGCCGAACCTGAGATGAAAAAGTGATCAGGCAGTACCGTCACACTACCCTGCGCATCCAGGTTGTGAGTCAGCTGCTTGCCGTGATGCTGGCCCTCATACAGATAGCCGGTAAGCGTGTAATCGATCACGCCGGACAGTCGTTTACCACTGTAGGCGGCCCTAAGAAAAGGCTCCACCTGCGTGATCCAGCTGGCCTGCTTGGAACGTCCCGACGCGGCGAGCCTGAGGTTATCGGTGTAGAGCTCGCCGACGGTGACGCCAGCCACCCATCCGGGATTGTCAACTGAAGGTTGCGCAATGGTACCCACCGGTGCGCTCCCCCCCTGGCTCTGCGCCGCCGACTCAGGCGTCGAGGCCGGTGCATACCCGTCAGGTGGTGATAGCTGCTGCGCTATTGCGGTCGGGCAAGCGACGATGAAAAGCGCGGAGGACATCATGGCCAACGGCAAGGCGGCCCGGCGCGTGCCTGCTTTCAACGTCCGACGTCGTTTGTAACCGGACTTAATAACCATATCCGCTACCGTAGTGGTCCTCACTCGCGGATAGTTGACTCATGTTGAGTATCAGGCCGACAAACTGGGAATCATTAAGACATTGCAGGGAAGCATCCAGCGCCTGGGTTCGCGTACGACGAGCAGCGACCACCATGACAACTTGTCCCATGTAGGAAGCAAGTACCTGCGACTCAGGCGTAGCCAGCAAGGGAGAAGAGTCGAACACCACCAAGCGTCGACGGTTGTGACCTCCAAGCGCATCCAGCACAGTTTCCATGCGCCGACTGCCAAACAACTCCGCCGTGAGTGGATGTGGCTTTCCCGCGGGAACCACGCTGAGATTATCAATGTCGGTTGGCACGATGACGGTTTCAGACTGGACTGCATCGCCTGTCAAAAGATCCATCAAACCGGGGCGATCGGCCAGCCCCAAGGCGCGCGACAAACTCGACCTCGGAATATCGCCGTCCACCAACAACACCTCGAAATCTGGCTCCCGAGCCAAGCTCAACGCCAGATTTACGGAGGTAAATGTCTTGCCTTCACCCTCTCCCGAACTGGTCACCACGATACGTTCGGAGTGAGCAGGCACCTTGGCAGCCTTCTTGGTCGCATTAGCCAACAGCGGCCGTTTGATACGCCGCATCTGATCCTTCAGTCGCGATTCGCCATCGGCATCCGCGGGAAGGTAACCCGCGCGTCTTAAAGCAGCCTGGTCGATGTGCCAACGTACTGGCACTTCACCGTCAGGCTCTGATACGTGCTGCCGTGTCTGCAATCGTTCAATGGTCGATCCTGAATCGTCCGCTACCTTCCCTTCGGGCATGATGACTGCCGGCGATTGCTGCTCGTCAGGGCGCAGTGCCTTCAGCTTTTCTGCCGCTTTCTCAACTATGCTCATAGGGGCCCCAAGACGAAGAAGTGCTGAACGAAGTGGGTAAGAGGAGCATTAAATGCGATACCGATGACCAGCACCACCGCCAACAGCCCTCCACCCGTGCAAAAGCCGATGACCTCCTTTCGCCGGGTTGCCTGCCGAGCCCTTGAGACCACCAGACCGATTGCACCTATGACAGGGTATCCACTGACTTCACGCAAGCCCTTGAGACTGACGAAAACCGGATTTATTTTGTGAAGGAAATAAGCGAATCCGCCACCCACGCCCAGTGCCATGGCAAAAACGACCAGAAGCAAGACGGCGCGTTTGGGGCTGACCGGCCGCATGGACGCATCCGGCGGATTGACCACCCGGAACTTCAGGTTATTACCACTTTGAGTGGCATCCTGCGACAAATGGGCAGTGTTCAGATGACTCAATAACTCGTCGTATTGCTTTTTGGTTGTCTCGTAGTTCCTGGAAAGCTTCTGAAGGGTAGCCTGAACGCCAGTGATGCGCCCCGCCTGGGAATGCAGGTCGGAAATACGCTGCTTCTGCAGGTTTATTTGAGTCGCCAGAGACTGAATTTTAACCTGCATTCCATATAGCGACTTCTGCATTTCCTGATAAACAGAGTTATCGGAAACCACTCCCATTGAAGATGATCCAGGGGAACTTTTCTTTAATGCATCCCGACGTGCTTTCAGCTGCGAAATCATGCGCTTAGTCGAAACGACGTCCGGATACTTTTCGGTGTAGTTAAGAAGAAGCGTGTTGAGCTTTTGCTGATAAGATGCAATCTGCGAATCGATTTGCTGAGTTCGCGGGTCTACGCCTCCGGAGCTAGGGTCCGTCTCCATCGCCCGCATCTGTTTCAACGTGGTGGCACGGGTCGCCAGCTCTGTTTCATATTGGTCCTGAAGCGTTTGAAGCTGAGTCTCGGCCTCTTGAAGACGAGCGAAGTAATTACCGCCACCTTGGCTTGGAAGGTAAGCAATATTTTCCTTCTTGAAGTCTGCCAGCTTGCTCTCAGCATCATTCAGCTTCTGACTATAGTCGTTGACCTGTTGCTGGAGGAAGCTCTGCGCTGAGTCCGTCGATGCGTTGTTTTGCCCCAACGTGTCATTCATCAATATTTGCAGGAACCCCTGCACCACACGCTTGGCCACCTGCCGATCAGGGTCGTCATAGGTGAGGTTGTACAGGTCCTTGGCGCCGGCATCATTGATCTTCACCGCATTACCGAGATTATCCAACAAATCCTCCATTTCAGCGGGTGTGGTGGCCCGTGATGAAAGACCGGTTTTGTTGGCCACGATCTCCAGATTGGGCCGAGATAGCAATGTATGTGTGATGATTCTCAGCCGTTGTCGCACATCAGGCTGAACGGCGACCCCTCGGAGAAGCGGATTGGTCAGCGCCTCGGTATCCGCATACACCTGAGCACTGGCCTCGTACTTGTTGGGCAAGCTGAACACCAGCGCCGCACCTACCAGCATGATGCACCACGCCACAATCAGCGCGTACCAACGGTACCGCCAGGCTGCACGCAACTCTAGAAGCAAGTTCTCGAGAATTTCGTGCAAATTGAACGATGAACTCTGCATTGCCCTTTCCAGGTGTCGCCAAGGTGTTCAGATCTGAATTGAACCCGATTCAGAAAAGTGACTCGGGAATGATGAGAATATCCCCCGGACGCATGACGACATTGTATTTAATCTCGCCATTCATCAGATCACCGAGACGTACCGGGATTGCCTTCTCTTCGCCGCCAGGCAAGTGACGGATGATTTTGGCGCGATTTCCCGCGGCGTACTTGGTAAGACCACCAACATCAATCATCATATCCAGTACCGTCATACCGGCCCGGTACGGAACCGATTTGGGTGTGGTCGCCTGCCCAATGACTCGCACCTGCTGACTGTAGGCGCCTACGAATTTTTTCACGATGACCGTGACCAAAGGCGAACGTATATAACGACCCAAGGCTTTTTCCAGGTCGCCCGCCAATTCGTCAGGCGTTTTGCCGGCAGCGGTGATGGACTGGACAAGAGGTATGGAAATACGCCCGTCCGGCCGAACTGGCACAGAGGTAGTGAGATTGGGATTATCTCGCACGAAGATATCCAATGAATCCCCCGGACCGATAATATAACGCTCGGTCAAATGAGGCGCTGACGTCGTCGACTTGATCGCAGGCGGAGTGCTGCAACCGACGAGCACCAAAATGCCAGCCAACATTGTCAACCAGACAAAAGATTTAATCGATAGCGTTTTCAATGGTTGGTCTCCAAAATTTTCAGCGTGCGCCGCGCCCGAACAGCACAACTTCCACGGTTTGTATCAATATCGCGATGTCAAAGATCAAACTATGATTTTTGACATAGAAAAGATCAAACTTCAGTTTTTCCTGCGCATCTTCCATGGAGGCACCATAGGGATATCGAAGCTGCGCCCATCCAGTGAGACCCGGCTTTACAGAGTGACGTAACGGATAGTATGGAATACTGATATTGAAATCCTTGACGAACTGCGGTCGTTCTGGTCGAGGACCGATAATGCTCATGTTTCCTCTAAGCACATTCCACAGTTGTGGAAGCTCATCCAGGCGAGTCTTTCGTATCAGTTGACCCGTACGGGTAACTCTGCTGTCGTTGGTTGTGGCCCACTGTGCCACGCCATTGATTTCAGCGTCGGTTCGCATACTCCGGAATTTTATGAGCATGAACGGCTTGCCATTGGCCCCAACACGCTCTTGTCTATAGAGAATCGGCGCCCCTCTCCCGGATTCCAGTCGAATAGCCAGTGCAGTCACCAGCATGAAAGGCCAAGCAACAAGCAGCACCAAAGAAGCTACAACGATATCGAACGCTCGCTTGATGACGTTACGCAGCGGCGAAATATTGAAGCCGCCGGAAAACACCAGCCAGGAAAGGTTATTGAGCTCCAGCTTGATCGAGCCAGCCTCACGCTCAAAGAACTCGGAGATCTCGGTGACTTCAACACCTCGGACCTTGCACTGCATTAACGCGTCGACAGGAAGGGTATCGCGACGCTCATCAGGCCCTACCACGATTTCGTCCACGTCCAGTTCAGCGATCCAGTCACAAATGGGTTGATCGGGATGTATCAGCAAGGACTCGGGCACATTTACAGGGTCCTGGCCAACGGGCACATATCCAAGGACCTTGAAGCCACGCTGATCAGTCTTTCGGCGCATTTTGCGGGCAATCTGCGCCGCGCGTTCACCGGCACCGAATATGATGACCCGTCGCTTCAATGCATCCGTATCAAGAAATCCCAGGAAGATGATTCGCCATAGTGCTATCAGGAAAGCACCCAGGAGCAGAGAAATACCCAGAATGCCTCGGCCGATATAGGCGGCGGGGATGGCGTAATACAGGACGGCGAGTGCCGCACTGCCCAACATGAAGCCAACGATTAATCGACTGAACTGACCCAGCCAGCTGGCGCGAAGGTGCATCTGATAAAGGCCCAATGCAGCCATCCCCAGGCTCATGATGCATGCGGCCAGACAGGCCCGCCACAGCAAACCATCACCCGATACAGCTCGTGATGCAGGGTCTCCCCAAAATCGCAGCCACAAGGCGATGTGGATGCTTGCCACTAGCAAAGCCACGTCGACAAGCACCAGAAACAGCTGCCAGCGGACCGCTCTCAACCTGAATACTCGGTACATAACTGCGCGCCCCCCCGCTCGCTGCTTGGCCGCCTTCGCCCTTAGTGATTCGCCACGGCGTGGCGGCGCCCCCACTATGCCTGCTTTGCGTGACTTTTGCGACCAAGATCACATTTCCAGGAAAACCACTTGACGTTCGCTGGATCGAACGTTCCCACGCGACGCTATAGTAGATGCGCTGACGCCTCCTGTTGTAGGCATCGCACATGAAGGGAGTCGCCCATTTGACTATTGTTCATGAACTTGAACGTGACCGAGCACGTAAGAGCGCATCAACCAACGGCCGGCTCTACTCTGACATCTGCACGGACACTCGCCGGGCATCAATCACTTCCCCAGCCAGAACCGTGCTTCACCAAGGCGTGTAAGGCTGAGCCGGCAATACACGGCGCACATGAGCTCGGCTAGCAATCGTTCTTGTGATAAGGGCGCTTTACCCAGCGATGCTTCATTCGCAAAATCGCAAGGCCCAGCCCGAACAAGCCGCGTGGCTGGCACCACGGGTCAACACTGCCCCGCCCCCACCGAGGGCAGCGCTTAGACACATAAGAAGGGAAAAGAAAGAACGCGCCGGGGCATCAAGACTTTCGGTGCGCAATCTGCGCCCGGACCAAGTACCCGCCATCTCTTTGAGAGCCAAGGATGGACAAGCAAACCTCGCGACGGCTCGAGCTAACTGGTACTAGAATGCGCCAAAGCCCATCGAGTCCGTCGAGACGGACATCGGCTCGTAGTCGAGCTACGCTCTGTGTCGATGCTAGCGTGGCGCTCCCCGCATTCGATCCACCCATGTCGTCATGCGGTTGACGCCTGACGACAGAGTCGTGGGCAAGGCTCAGGAAGCCGGTCACAATCGCGGCGTGTAGCGATCCGCATGGTTTGCCGGTGGGCTGCCGCTCAGCAGGCGACCTCAAGCTCAAGCAACGCTTCACTCTCGCCCTCGGCAGCTGGCTCAACGAGCGCCGACAGCTTGGATGGCAATGTCGGACTTGTAGCGCCAAGGTCAACCTGGTAGCGGGCTTGCAGGAAATGGGCAATCCGCGAGTCACGCAACTGATTGGTCTCGAACTCGAAGCGATCCGCGAACGCGCTCCGAGGAATCGGATTGTCACGAGCATCTGCGAGCCCGCGTGGCAGCACGTCATTTGACAACACTTCGCTAAGACGCAGACGCAACAGCACTACCGGATTGTCCCGCACCAGAGCATAGGTGGTGGCAGGCGCATACTCTTCAAAGCCGTAGCAACGTATGTAGAACTGCGCATGTCGCGGGTGCACACCAATGACGATGTCAGAGATGTCGCAATGCAACCCAAAATGGACCGCCCAGCGCATCATGCTGAACAATGCACCGATGCTACGGGAGGCATTTCGGCGCCGATCAGCCAGCATGCCCACCTCCATCAGGCGGCGCCCCTGCGCCCGCAGATCGTCCAGATAGGCACCATAGACACTGTCCAGGGCGAGCCCCTTCGGGTTATCGCGGAACAGAGTCATGGTATAGCCGACATCGGGACCGATAGGGCCGGATATCACGCAGGCATGCGACCCTACCGCCGTCGGAGCCGTATGGATGGAGAAAACATTTTCCTCGATCAGCCCCATTTCCGAATACCGATCGTAGACCAGCTGCCATGCAGCCTCGACCTCTTCAAGGCTGCTCGCGCAAGAGCAGGTTGGCTCGCTGCTGCGCACGTCAAGATTCGCGCGAATTGCCCGGACATCATCAGCCGGTTCGGGCATAGCTACCGCTCTCATTGCATTCATGGTTTCAGCTTCCAGTTCGCAGCACGTCGGTTGGAGGTAACGCACACACCGTCGATCACTTCGGTACCAGCACCAAACGTGCCAACGCCCCAAGGACGTAGTAAGTGAACGCTGCAACAGGCGCACGACCTCCCCGTTTGGCTGCGTTGAGGCAAAACCAATCGGTCATTACGTCCTGTAAGAAGTGATCGAAAGTGGAGCACCACGCCGTTCAGCGCAGATACAATCGACGACGGACTGGTGCAACACCGGTCGAGCCCCCAAGGTGCGAAACCTAGACATGGCTCAAGCTGAAGCCCTGCGAATGGCCCATCCAGCATCTGCCGGATACGCCAAGAAATGTCAGGTGGCCGCCACGCTTCGTAACTTTTGGCCCAGTATGGACCGTGATCGCACACCGCCCTGAAGCGTCGATTGTAGATATTTCACTGTCAATCTAACGTGAACTTTTGAGCGGTGCAACCCTTGAGACATAGCGCAAGTTATTGGAACAACTCACAATATAAAGAAAACGTTACGGGCTCTACCTGCCTGCGGCCTCGCGAGGCGAGCGCGTGCCGCACAGGGTTGAGGCCACCAAGCGCGTGATGCACTTGCCGCCAACCGGCCGCCTCGCCTACACCCTCCGTCGGCGGCCAGGAAAGTCGCTGTAAACACGATGGTCTCAAGTGACGGCATCAGACCCCATAGTAGTCGCGGTACCAGCACACGAATGCGGCCACGCCCTCTTCCACCGACACCTTGGGGCGATAACCTACCGCGCTGATCAGGTCGGACACGTCGGCCTCGGTGTCGGGAACATCACCGGGCTGCAGGGGCAACATCTGCATTTCGGCCTTGCGGCCAAGGCAATCCTCAAGCACCTCGATATAACGCATCAACTCCACCGGCTGCTCGTTGCCTATGTTGTAAATGCGGTAGGGGGCAACCCCACTGCTGGCAGGATCGGGGGCCTGACCGCTCCACTCGCGATCCTCACCAGGTGGTCGGTCGAGACTGCGCAGCACACCCTCGACGATGTCATCAACATAAGTGAAGCTGCGCTTGTGTTTGCCGTGATTGAAGACCTTGATCGGTTCGCCTTCAAGGATCGCGCGGGTAAACAGGAACAGGGCCATATCCGGACGTCCCCACGGCCCGTATACCGTGAAAAAGCGCAATCCCGTGCAAGCAATACCGTACAGATGAGCGTAGCTGTGGGCCATCTGCTCATTGGCCTTCTTCGTTGCCGCATAGAGCGTCAGCGGATGCTCGGCTGACTGGTGCTCCGAAAACGGCATCGCGGTGTTGGCGCCATAGACCGAGCTGGTCGAGGCGAAGACCAGGTGATCAACGCCATGATGGCGGCAGCCTTCTAGCACGTGAAGGAACCCGGTGAGGTTGCTGTCCACGTAGGCGTGGGGATTTTTAGCCGCGTAGCGCACCCCTGCCTGCGCCGCAAGATGCACGACGCGCTGCGGTGCATGCTGCTCGAAGGCCGCCTCCATTGCGCCGCGATCCTGCAGATCTGCCTGTACGTGCGTGTATCTGGGATGCTCTGCGAATCGCGCCAGGCGAGCCTTTTTCAGGTTGACGTCATAGTAATCGTTGAGATTGTCCAGACCCACCACTTCATCGCCGCGCGCCAACAAGGCAAGCGTGACACCCGAACCAATGAAACCGGCGCTGCCGGTAACCAGTACTTTCATATCCTGAGATTCCCGCTTTACAGACGGCCGTCGACTTCGCCCTTGGGCAACACGTACTTGACGTCGTAGACCACCGAGACCGGCTTACCCAGACGCCGGACGCCCGCGGCCCCCTGCTCGGCGAACTGACGGTGCCCCACGGCCAGCACGACCGCATCGTAGCCACCCTGCTCGGGATCGGCGACCAGCTCCAGACCATACTCGTGCTCGGCCTCCCGAGGCTCCACCCACGGATCGTGGATATCCACATCGATGCCGTAAGCACGCAGAGCCTCAATAATGTCCACGACGCGTGTGTTGCGCAGATCCGGGCAGTTCTCCTTGAATGTCAGGCCGAGCACAAGCACACGCGCCCCGACGGGATTGATACGCTTGCGCACCATCAGCCGGATGACTTCACTGGCGATATAGGTGCCCATGTTGTCGTTGGTGCGACGGCCAGCGAGAATCACGTCGGGATGGTGACCCACCTGCTGTGCCTTGTAGGTCAGATAGTACGGATCGACGCTGATGCAATGACCGCCGACCAGGCCTGGACGGAACGGCAGGAAATTCCACTTGGTACCCGCTGCCTCCAGCACTTCCAGTGTATCGACGCCCAGCTTGTTGAATAGGATGGCCAGGTCATTGATCAGGGCGATGTTGAGATCGCGCTGGGTGTTCTCGATGACCTTTGCGGCCTCGGCCACCTTCAATGAGCTGACCGGATGCGTTCCCGCGGTGATGATCGAGCCATAAAGACGATCGACGAACTCGGTCGCTTCGGGGGTCGAGCCGGACGTCACCTTGAGGATATTGGTGACCCGATGCTCCTTGTCACCGGGGTTGATGCGTTCAGGGCTGTAGCCGACAAAGAAGTCCTGGTTGTAGGTCAATCCCGAACCGCGCTCCAGCAGCGGAACGCAGACTTCTTCGGTGCAACCGGGGTAAACCGTTGACTCAAAGATCACTACATCACCGGCACCAAGCACCTTGCCCAGCAGCTCACTGGCGCCGACCAGGGGTGACAGGTCCGGCCGCTTGGCATTGTCGATGGGGGTCGGCACGGTCACGATATAGACATTGCAGTCGGCGATATCCTCCAGGCTGGCGGTAAAGCTCAGCTGGCCTGCCGATGCCAATTCGTCGCTGGAGACTTCCAGCGTGTCATCGCGGCCCTCCTGCAATCGCGCAATGCGCTGCGCATTGATGTCAAAGCCCTTGGTGGGGTAGCGCTTTCCAAACTCCACGGCGAGAGGCAGGCCGACATACCCAAGCCCCACAATCGCGATCTTGCTGCTTTCCGTCTTGCGCATACACAGATCCTGTTGTGTCGATACATAGATGAAACGGGGGGCGCAGGTATCCAGCCAGACCAGATTCCGCCGACACGCCTGCCCCCTGGTCAGTTCAACGAGGAAAAGCTTTCCCACGATGTCTGGTCGCGGCAACCACATGCCCCAAACCGTGATGTCCTCTCATTATCCACCGTTACCTTTCAGCTCGCGCACATTAACCGATGATCTGGTCGACCAGTTCATCGGCCAGTTCGGATGCCGGTCGAGCCTCGGTCGACAAGCGGATCTCTGGCGACTGGGGTGGCTCATACGGTGAATCGATGCCGGTGAAGTTGCTCAGCTCGCCGGCGCGGGCCTTGGCGTACAGGCCCTTCA
>NZ_JAARLY010000006.1 GCF_011759385.1 Oleiagrimonas sp. C23AA
CGTCCGTTGCGGGTATTGCCCTTGGCGTTGCCGACGCTCTGGTGCTTGTCGTGCCCCAGGTGCTCGGTCATCTCCGTGTCGAGGGCGCGCTCGACCAGGCGTTTGGTCAGCTCCTTGAGCAGGCCATTCTCACCGATCAGGTCGTCAGGGTTCTGGTAGTTGGCCAGCAGCTGGCTGAGCAGCTCCTCGGGCACGTCGTGCTTGCGTGAGATCATGGTGTCTCCGGGTCTGTCGGCAGTGTCCTGCCAGGGACCCGTTTACACAAAATCTAGGACACGCCCGCACCTCGCCACCCGCAGCGACTTGCTCAAGGCCGTGGCCGCCAAAGCCGTGGCATCGGCTCATCTCATGGCCGCGCAGGCTCGGTGGCGCACGGCCGACCGGCACGCAGTGCTTCGTGCCCCTGTTGCGGGGTCGGTCGTCGAGATCCCCGTCGCCGCTGGCGAGCGCGTTCATACCGGCCAGACCATCGCCGTGGTGCAGCCCAACAACGGACTATGGCTGACAGCCGACTACTACGGCCCTCAGGTCCGCGCCATCCATCCGGGCATGCATGGACGCTTCACTCCGGCGGATGGCAGTGCGGACGTGCCCGTCAGGGTGGTAAGCGTCGGACCCGCATTGCAGGACGGCGGTGGATGGCCGGTGCGCATGCGCGCTGCAGCTGCTAGCGGACCCCAGGCCGGCTGGATCAATGGCGAGGCGGGCACGGTCACGCTGAACGGACCGCACGTCGCCATGATCGTCGTACCGACACGAGCCCTGATTCTCGATCATGCCCGCTGGTGGGTGATGGTGCACACCTCGCACGGCGATAGGCCACGGTCCGTCACCCCGGGTCGCAGTGCCGGGGCCATGACCCTTATCAAGAAGGGGCTCAGGGCCGGCGAGAAAGTCGTGGTCAGCCATGCCTACGAGCTGTATCACCAGCACGTCGCCGGTCAGTACACGCCGCCGGATTGAGCATGTCTGGCTTGGATGATTTCCGGAAATTGATCAAGCGCCCGCTACTGTGGGCGATGGTCTACGGCGCGTTGCTCAGCTACGGCGTCTATGCGTTGCTGCACATGCCTTCGGAGGTCCTGCCCAGCTTTGACTTTCCGCAGATAAGCATCATCACGCACCAGCCCGGAACTACGGCCCAGGAGCTGGAAAGTCTGGTCGCACGCCCGATCGAGGGGCAGATCCTCGCGCTTCCGCACCTGGTCAGCGTGCGCTCCACGATCGGTCACGGCACGGTGGAGACCGATGTGCGCTTTGCCAGTGACACGCACGCGCAACTCGACCTTCAGGCCGTGAACGGCGCCATCGACCGTGCCCGTGGACAACTGCCCTCTTCCGCGCACCCCTACGCGGAGATCATGGGGAATGCGATCAACGAGGTCGCCGACTACACGGCCTACATTCCGGATGACATCGCACCTGCGCAGGTGCAGCGAACGATCCGCGCGAGTATCGAACCGGCCCTGCGGGCATTGCCCGGCGTACAACGCGTGGAAGTCTACGGCAGCGGCGACGAGTCGCTGTGGGTGCAGCCCGACCTGATTGCGATGCACCGCCATGGCGTGAGCACGTCCGCCATGACCCGAGCGCTGCGCCAACGCGTGCTGCTCGGTCCCGTCGGATACATCCGGCAGGGCCATCAGAAAGTACTGATCGAGGCCCGTGATCTTCCAACGACGGTGCGCCAGCTTCGCAACGTACCCGTGCCGAGCGCGTCCGGCCCCATTCCGCTGCATGCGCTGGCGCGGATCGTGAAGACGGCCCAACCCGTGCAGAACGCTGTCAGTCTGGACGGACGGCCCAGCGTCGCCATCACCGTTTTCAAGCAACCGGGTGCATCGACCCTTCCCGTGACCCGGGCGGTGCAGAAGACGCTGGATGGCACGCAGGCCCAGCTGCCCCACGGCGTGCGCTGGGTGCGCACCTACAACCAGGGTCACATGGTGCATCTCATCGGCACCGACCTGGGGCGCAATCTTCTTATCGGCGGCGTGCTCGCAGTGCTCGTGCTGCTGGGCGTGCTGGGTGCGGGGCGGGGTATATGGATGCTGGCATTCAGCATCCCGCTGTCCCTGCTGTTGGCGATTGCGGCGTTGTATGCCACCGGACACACGCTGAACCTGATGACGCTGGGCGCGTTGACGGTTGCCGTCGGATTGCTCGCTGACGACGCCATTATCGTGCTGGAAGCCATTTACCACCGCTGGGAACAGGGCGACCTGCACTGGGTAGGCATCCGCAAGGGTCTGCAGGACATCGCCAGCCCGGACATCAGCGGCAGCGTGACCACGGTGTCCGTGTTCCTGCCGTTGCTGTTCGTCGGCGGGTTGGCGGGCCTGTTCTTCATCCCCTTCGCGCTCGCCATGACGCTGGCGATAATTGCCTCGCTGCTGGTTTCCCTGACCCTGATCCCTCTCGGGCTGGGTTTCATCCGCGCGCACCCGCGTCAGCGGCCGACATGGGGTGCGCGGCAGATGGACCGTCTGCGTGTGCACAATGAACGCCTGTTCGGTTGGGTCAAACGCCATCCGCGGTGGAGCCTAACTGGATGCGTGACACTGTTCGTGCTCAGCATCGCCGGACTGGCCCTGGTATCGGTCAATTTCCTTCCCCTGCCCAACGAAGGGGTGATGCTCGAAAGCTTCACGCTCCCGCCGGGTACGTCGCTGCACGAAACACAGGCCGTCATCGATGCACTGACTCGCCGCCTGCGCAAGGACCCCGATGTCGCGCACACGTTCGCCAGGATCGGATCGGCGTCGAACACCGCCTACACCGAGCCCGGCTATGCGGGCGAGATCCAGATCGTGCTGAAAAAGGGCATCGGAGTGGACAGCCTCAATGCCATCGGCAAGCGCCTGTTGCGGGAAAGTCGCACGCAATCCGTGCAGACAGCCATCGATACGCCCACGATCGAGCGCCTGGGAGAGAGTCTTTCGGGACTGCCACAGCCGTTCGTCATCCACGTGTTCGGGACACATATCCGCAAGCTCAAATCGATCGCTGACCGCATCGTCCGGAAACTGAAGCGCTCACATCGGTTCAGCGACATCTTCAACAACGACGGTTACCCGATCACGCAATTGCGGATCCTGCCCAACCACGCTGCACTGGCGGCCTACGGCATGACCAGCGGGCAACTGTACTCGCAGCTCAAGCCACTACTCGGTGGCGAGACTGTGGCGCAGGTTCCCGACGGCAATGTGCCACTGAACCTGTACGTCCGCCTGCTGCAGGCCCCGGATCTATCCGTCAATACGTTGCGGCAACTGCCGATCCATGCCCGTCACTGGACCGAACTGGGACAGCTGGCCCACCTGAAGCTGGTGTCCACCCCGAATCAACTGCGCCACATCGATGGTGCACGCGCACTGGATATTCTGGCCACGCCATCATTCGGCCTGACCGGTGCGGGGTCGGCGACAAGCAAGGCACTGCAAGGCATCAAGCTGCCGCCCGGTTACCGTATCTCCACGGGAGGGCTGTATCAGGAGCTCATCCACGCGGCGGTCGGCGTGGGTGTAGCAGCCCTCGCCGCGTTGGTGCTGATGCTGGGCATACTGATCCTGCAGTTCGATGGGCTACTGGTGCCCGGCCTGTTGCTTCTGCAGATACCACTTGCCTTCACGGGAGGTGCCTTGGCACTCATCGTCAGTGGTGTCGGGCTCAATGCGACAGGGCTCGTGGCCTTTCTCACGCTGGTCGGCCTCAGCCTCAATCACGGCATCGTGCTGCTGTTCCGCGCCCGACGTAACGAGGCAGCAGGCATGAATCCAGCGCAGGCCATCGACGAGGCCGTGCACACGCGTTTTCGTCCGATCCTCCTCACCACCCTGACCGCCGTGCTCGGCATGCTGCCCACGGCCATCGGATGGGGCCAGGGCGCCGCGCCCGAACAGGGGCTGGCCATCGTCATCATGGGCGGCATCATCTGGAGCGCGCTGCTCACCACCAACCTGATACCGGCGCTTTATCTGCATCGCCGCCAGCGCCAGGAACGAACGGCATGAGCCGGGGCTCAGCCCAGCGCCTATTCTGGTGTGCCTGCCGCGCAGGCATCGCCCTGCTCCCCCTGATGCTCGCGGCCTGCGCCACCTACCATCCACGGCCTTTGGCCCACCACTCCGACCTCACCACCCTGGCCCATCTCACTGCCTCCGCACAGCGTCTTCACGGAAAGGGAGTCCGCGAGCATGCTTTCCATGCGTCGCGTGGCCTGGACATGACTGACGTGGTAACGCTGGCCGTGCTCAACAATCCACGACTGAAGGCCGACCGTCTCAGGCTCGGCATTGCCCATGCGCAACTGTTGCAGGCCGGGTTGCTCCCGGAGCCGGAAGTCCAGGCCGGCTTCTCACATCCCACCGCTGGACCTCCACCACTGGTGAACGGTTACAGCGCGGGGTTGATGGAGGACCTGTCCGCCATCATCACCCGCCATGACCGGCGCGCCCAGGCCCGTGCGCGTGGGGATAAGGTCCGGCTGGACATCCTGTGGGACGAATGGCAGGTCGCGTACAAGGCACAGCAGCTGTATATCCGGATTCGCGCGCAAGCGCGGGAAATGCGTGTACTCGGGGCCTGGAGGCACGTCTGCGAGAAGACCTATCGTTCTGATCTCGTCGCGCTGAAGCACGGTGAGCTGACGACGGCACAGTTAGCGGTGGACCAGGCCCGCCAGGAGCAGGCATCGGCGCACTGGTGGAGTCTGAAGCGCCGTCAGTACAAGACATGGCTTGCCCTGGATGCTCTGCTAGGGCTTCAGCCCGGGGTGGAGCCGAAGCTGGCGGGCAAGGCGAAGCTGCCCAGCTGGTCGGCAGCGGATTTCCACAAGGCCCTGATGCACATGCCTGAGCGGCGGCCGGACCTGCAGGCACTGCAGGCAGGTTACCGTAGTCAGGAGGCACGGGTGCGCCAGGCGATCCTGCAACAGTTCCCCGCCCTGTCGCTTGGCATAAGCCGCGGACAGGATACCCAGAATGTGCAGACCATCGGCTTTGCCATCCATCTGACGTTGCCCCTGTTCGGCCAGGCGCATGCGCGCATAGCGATCGCCCGAGCCACCCGCGCCTATCTCCACAAGTCCTACCAGGACCGTCTGGACGAAGCCGTCAACCAGGTCCATGAACTGCACGGCACCAGCGCCCTGCTGCGAGCGCAGCTGCGCAAGGAACGGGCGAGATGGGCATCTCTTCGCACCATGGACCGCTCCAATCGCCAGAGCTTCGATGATGGGATGATGGATACGGCGGACTACCTCGACACGCATGCACACGCAGTGGCCGTGCACATGAAGGTCATCACCCTGGAAGCTCAGCTACGGCGGGCGCAGAGTGACCTCGCACTGCTGCTCGGCCAGGCACCGTGCCCGAACAGCACCCTTCCTTCTGGCCCAACCGGCTGACCCGACGAACGGCAGCCGTGGGGTCAGCGGTGGGCCATGCACCTTCAGCCCTGAATCGCCGCGTTGTGCCGGCGGCGGGGAAATCGGAGAGTGGCAACTGTACCCTCGTCGGTGTCACACAGGATGCCGGCGGTCCCTCCATGCAGTTCCATGATGGACCGCACGATCGACAGGCCCAGGCCGGTACCCTGGCCCGGCTGGTGCCGGCGGTTGACGTCGACCTGATAGAACCGCTCGAACACCCGATCCAACGCCTCGACAGGGATGCCTTCGCCATGATCGATCACGCTGACGGCCACCGCGCCGGCAGTATCCGTACCCGCGCGCACCTCGACGGACGACCCCCTCGGGGCGTGCCGGATGGCATTGGAAAGGAGATTGGATACCGCCTGGCGGAACAGCATCGGATCTGCTTCTAGGTCGGCCGTTCCAGACAGTGCGATATGTATCTCACGCGCCGCCGCCGTTTCCTCATGCTGAGCGACGACCCAACCCACTGCGTCACCGACGTCAAAACGCTCACTACGCAGGTGCAGCTGGGCGCGCTCGGCGCGTGCCAGGAATAGCAGGTTCTCGATCAACTGCGTCAGCAACCGGCATTCTTCCAAGCCGGAGACGAGAGTGGCGCGGTACGCCTCGGGCGAGCGCGGCCGGGTCAGGCAGACTTCGATCTCGCCGGTCAGGTTGGCCAGCGGGGTACGCAACTCGTGCGCAAGGTCGGCGGAAAACCGCGTAAGGCGCGTAAATGCATCGTCTAGCCGGTCCAGCATCCGATTGAAGCCATGGACCAGTCCCCGCAGCTCGGCAGGCCACGGCTCGGATGGCGGAATGCGCCGGGAAAGGTCGGTCGGCCGGACGTCGCCCGCGTAGGTGGCGATACGCCTGACCGGCTCCAGTGCGCGCCCGGCGATCCAGCGTCCCAATAGCACCAACAAGGGCACCAGACACAGGAAAAAGATCACGAGAGCGTTGTGGAAGTCGTCAAGTAGCGACGTATCGCGCGAAACGTTCAGGGCAAGCTCGATGTGCGGCGCATGGTTCGTCCCGTGGACGCCGTCAAAGGCCACGCTGGCCAGTACCCAATGATCTCCTTGGGTGTACTTCCGGCGCAGTTGATCAGCCTGTATGGGCCCATGACGTATGGGCGGAAACAGCGCTGGGGGAAGCACCTTCTGCATGCCGGGCGTCTGACCTAGCACTTTATCGCCAAGCATCACCCTCGCCTCGTAGGGTCGCAATGGACTGTCCCCGGTTTCCTTGACGATCTCTGCAACAAGTGCTGACGGGCGCCCACCTGCATCATTCAGATCGGTCTGAAACTCATCAGCCTTTGCCTGCAGATAACGCACGTGTGCGCCCTGAAAGCTGGTAGTCAGCTTCCAGTTGAGCAACAAGGCAAGTAGACCCACAGCAATCAGCGCGCTGACGGTGTAGAACACGGTCATGCGTGCAGTAATGGACCATGCCCTCACGATTCGTCTCCCTGATGCGGGCCGTCTCTTTCCCGCCAATCCAGGATATAGCCCACACCGCGCACCGTATGAACCAGCGAGCCTCCTGCGCCAGGTTCGATCTTGCTGCGCACGCGACGCACGAGTGCGTCCACCGCGTTGTTGCTGACCTCACCATCCAGGCCCCACACCACATCGGCGATGAGCGTACGTGACACAACACGGGCATGCCGTCGCGCCAGCAACATCAGAAGCGCGTACTCCTTGCTCGTCATATGAATGGTCCGGCCGGCCAGCTCGACGTGGTGACGCAACGGATCCAGCCGAAGGTCGCCTATGCTGATGAGCGATGCTCCTTCATGGCCCTGCGGTCGGGCCATATTGTTGAGGCGAGCCAGCAATTCGGCGAATGCGAACGGTTTGATCAGGTAATCGTTGGCACCAAGCTCGAAGCCCCTGACGCGATCCTCGACATGATCTCTTGCGGTGAGGAACAGCACCGGTGTTGCAAGGCCGTTGCTTCGCAGCGCAGTGATCACTTCCCAGCCGTCCATGCCGGGCAACATCACGTCCAGAATAATTACGTCGAACAACCGCGCCCGAGCCAGCTTCAGAGCAGCGATGCCATCGCCCGCCACCTCGACGACGTGCCCGTGCTCTTTCAGTCCCTGCGCAAGGTAACGATGGGTCTTTGGTTCGTCTTCGGCGATTAGGATGCGCATTGAAGTGGAATCTGGTCGAGTCAGGACGATGCGGGCGTCCCTGACCCCACCCGTCCCCGGGGCGGCCCGGCGACTCCGGGCGGCTGATTGCGTTCCTCATGGTAGCGGCATCATGATCCTCAACGAATCCCGCACCGTATGGCGATGACTGGTCCGTGTGCCGCATCGCCTCCCGGGTGGCGACACGATCCGTCTATGGTCACGCGGCTGGAACGATGGCAACGCGTGTTCCGCGGCAACCCGGGTTACCGCGCCAGGCGCGCGCAGATTGGGCCATCCGGCGACGATATCGGCTATGATGCCGCCGTGCTGATCGACCTTGCCCACCGCCGACGTACGTTCCGTGGCCTGAGTGCGCTTGCGCTCCTGGCCTGGTTCGGGCTGGTCATGATGGGCATCGCCCATGCCGCGCCCGCACCCACGGCGTCGGCGCAACACGCAACGTCTGCCCCGGCCACCGCACATGCGTCGCACCACGCCGCCGCAGCGGCGTCCGATGGCACGCCCGACACCGGCTGCGGCATGACGTTCGGCTGCCATTGCGGCACCTCCTGCTACGGCGCCATCGTACCGTTCGCTCCGATATTCGCCCGCACTGACTGCGCCGGCGAAACCTATGCCCCGGGCGTGCAACCGGTGCCCCCCGGCAGAGGCGAACCGCCGCTGCATCCCCCGTCGTCCTGACACTCTCCTGAAGGTCCGGGCCGGTCCTTTGACCGGCAACGCGTTGCAGCGGCCCGACGACGGGCCGCGAAACCCGTATGTCAGCGGCAGCGCCCCGGAGCGGGGACTGCCCGAGGAGAGTGTTCGATGACTTCCGATCATCGGGATGATCATTTCCCGTCCATGCCGTCCCGCCGGCGATTCGTGCTGGGACTGGGCAGCGCGGCGGCCGGCCTGGCGCTCGCGCGACCGGCGCGGGCCTGGGCCGGCGACACGCGGCTGGCCGACCTGTCCGCCGGACAGAACGTCCTGCGCGGTACCCATTTCAACCTCGATCTCGCCGAAACCCCCATCAACATCACCGGCCGTCGCGTCATGGCGACGAGCATCAACGGGCAGGTCCCCGGACCGGTGCTGCGCTGGCGCAAGGGCGACCTGATCACACTGGACGTGCGCAACCGCCTGGCGGTGTCCAGTTCCATCCACTGGCATGGCATCCTGTTGCCGTCCGACATGGACGGCGTACCCGGCCTGAGTTATGCCGGTATCGCGCCGCACGGCATGTACCGCTACCACTTCCGCGTGCGTCAGTCGGGCACCTACTGGTATCACAGCCATACGCGCTTCCAGGAGCAGACCGGCCTGTACGGCGCCATCGTGATCGAGCCGCGCGACGGCGAACGCTTCCCGGCCGACCGCGACTACGTGATGGTGTTGTCGGACTGGAGCGATACCGACCCGGAGACCATCTACGCCAACCTCAAGAAGATGGGCGACTACTACAGTCGCACCGAGCTGACCGTGCCTGAGCTGATGCGCGACGCCCGCGCCCAGGGCATCGCCACGGCACTGAAGCAGCGGCTGGCCTGGGACAAGATGCGCATGAGCCCGCGCGACCTGTCCGACGTCACCGGCTATACCTACACCTACCTGCTCAACGGCACGCCACCGGCCGGCAACTGGACCGGCCTGTTCCGTCGCGGCGAGAAGGTGCGGCTGCGTTTCGTCAATGCCTCGTCGATGACCTATTTCGACGTGCGCATCCCGGGCCTGAAGATGACCGTGGTCGCCGCCGACGGCCAGGACATCGATCCGGTGTCGGTGGACGAGTTCCGCATCGGCGTGGCCGAGACGCTGGACGTGATCGTCGAACCGGCCGCCGACCGCGCCTGGAGCGTGTTCGCCCAGGCCATCGACCGCAGCGGCTTTGCGCTGGCCACGCTGGCGCCGCACGAAGGCATGCGGGCCGACGTGCCATCCATGGATCCGATCCCCACCCTGACCATGGCCGACATGGGCATGGACATGGCCGGCATGAAGGGCATGGACAAAGGCAAGACGCACGACGGCCACGGTGGCGCATCGATGGCGGGCATGGCCGGCATGGGAATGTCTGCGCAGACGGTGCCCATCCACCATCACTACCCGACCGAGTACGGCCCGCAGAACACCAAGTGCATCGCGGTGGCCTCGACGGCGCTGGACGATCCCGGCGCCGGGCTGCGCCACAACGGCCGTCGCGTGCTGTCCTACGCCGACATGCACACCATCGGCGGTCCCATCGACCGGCGCGAACCGGCGCGCGAGATCGAACTGCACCTGACCGGCAACATGAACCGCTACATGTGGTCGTTCAACGGCGTGCCGTACGACCAGGCGCGGCCGATCCTGTTCCATCACGGCGAGCGCCTGCGCATCGTGCTGATCAACGACACGATGATGAACCACCCCATCCACATGCACGGCATGTGGAGCGAGGTGGAAACCGCCGACGGCGCGTTCCGCGTGCGCAAGCACACCGTCAACGTGCGGCCCGCGCAACGCATCAGCTACCGCGTGACCGCCGACGCGCTGGGGCGGTGGGCGTACCACTGCCACATGCTCTACCACATGGACAGCGGCATGTTCCGCGCCATCGTCGTGAAGTGAGGAGGTTGCCATGAAGACGATCGAACGCCCGCTGGCAACCCCCAACCGCCAGCGCATCCTGCCGTGGACCGCCCTTTTGCTGATGGTCACGGCCAGCGTCCCCGCCCTGGCCCGTCAGGCCTCTTCCCCGGAAGTCCCTGCGTCGAAGACCACGAACACCTCGATGCAGTCCGGCAAACACCGGTGCGTGCCCATGCAGGGCAAGCCGGATGATGCGCACCACGCGATGAAACACAAGACCGCCCCTTCCACGGAGGGGTGCCGGATGGCCATGCAGGCCAAGGGCAAAGCGAAGACATCCATGCAAGGCATGCGCATGGACCACATGCAGATGCACCAGGCCAACCAGGACGCGCAACGCAACCCGCCGATCGGCAGCCTGCCGCGCAGCGACGGCTCGGCACCCAAGCCGTATGCGGCCTACGGCGTGACCCTGCGCATGCCCAATGACCCGTTGTTGTCGAAAGTCCAGCTGGACAGCCTGGAGTATGTGCACGGACGCGAGGGCTCGGCCCAGGCCTGGGATCTGCGCGCATGGGCCGGCCACAACCTCGACCGTGTGTGGCTGCGGACCGAGGGCACGCGCAGCCAGGGGCGCATCGAGGAAGGCGATGCCGAACTGCTCTGGGGCCACGCCATCAGCCCGTGGTGGGACCTGATGCTGGGCGCGCGCCACGACCTGGGACCCGGCCCGGCACGCAACTGGCTCGCTGCGGGCATCCAGGGCATCGCCCCCTATCAGTTCGACTACGAAACCACGTTCTACCTGGGCCCCGGCGGGCGCAGTGCCTTGCGGGTGCGGGCCTCGCAGGAATGGCTGTTCACGCAGCGCCTGATCCTGGAGCCGGAGTTCGAGGCCAACGCCTACGGCCATACCGATCCGGCCCGCGGTCACGGCGCCGGCATCACCGACACCTCGCTCACGTTCCGGCTGCGCTACGAGTTCAGCAGGAAGTTCGCCCCCTACGTGGGTTATGCCTGGGTCCGCCAGTGGGGGGCCACGGCCGGCATGGCCCGGCGCGAGGGCAACCCCGTGCTCGACCGGCAGATCCTGCTGGGCCTGCGGGTCTGGTTCTAGACGAGACCACCTGGCATCGGGGGCGTGTCGACACGCCCCTGACAGGGGAGGACGCCGGGCCGGGCACCCTTCCGGCCCGGCCTCGATCGTCGTGGCCGTCGTGCCGTACCGGTCGCGGCGGCAGGCGGCTCCGGTCCGGTTGCGCAACCGGGGCGATCGCGCATTGCCGGGGCCAGATGCCGTTGGTGCCATTGCGATTGACCGGCATCAAGGACCGATCGCCCGCTTTCCCTAGGCTGTGGGTAGGGGCGCACGCCCGTATGCAGGCCGGAACGTTCACAGGACAACGATCATGACCCGGATATTTCGACGTTCGCACTTCATGGGAGCCCTCTTTTTCGCTATCGCAGGAGCGGCCCTGTTACTGGCCACCACCCCATGGACACGCGCATCGGAGCCTGCGCTGCCCAGGGGCAGTGGTATCTCGTCGTGGCATGAAAACGGCAGCCAGGGACGCTACGTCGTCGAATTGCTTGCAGGCACGCTGCCCGCCGCTGCGGCAGGGGGGCTGCACGGAACAGTCATGACGGATGCCGACTGCGCACCCGATGCCCAGGGACTGAACCACTGCCACAACGTGATCGTCCTGGACGATGCCACGCGCGTGACCGTCATCAACCATCACCAGATGAGCCGCCATCACTGCCTGCGGCCGGGTGAGTCCGTGCGGATGACACCGCTGGTGGGACACTGGGCGACCGTTCAGACGCTCGATTGAGCGCATCATGTCCGCGGCGGGAACCGCATGGGTAGTTGACTGCGTCCATTCAGCAACAACCCGGTGGACACCAGGACGGGAGCGATGATGCTGGACGGTGTGATGCTGCTCTGGTTCGTGCTGACGGCGATATCGGTGCTGTACGTGGGCATCGATATTCGTTCGACGCCGGCCTCCCCGGTACTCAAGTGGGGCTTCGTCCTGCTGACCGCGTACACCGGTCCGGTCGGCGCGTTCCTGTATGTGCTCGGCTGCCGCGAACCTCTGCCGGGGGTGCACGAGCGCTACACCATGGTGCGCTGGCGGCAGGTGCTCGGGTCAACGATGCACTGCGTCGCCGGCGATGGCATCGGCATTCTGGTCGGGGCCGTGATTGCCGCACTGACCGAGCTGTCGGGCTTCGGCGATGTCGCGCTGGAGTATGTGCTGGGCTTCGGATTCGGCTGGAGCATCTTCCAGTCACTGTTCATGCGCGACATGGCAGACGGCTCGTACATGCGTGCCCTTGTCGGCACGTTCTTCCCGGAGCTGCTTTCCATGAACAGCCTCATGGCCGGCATGGTGCCCGTCATGACCGTGGCCAGGGCCCATGTGGCCGGCAGCCGGGACCCCTCTCATCCCGCCTTCTGGTTCGTGATGTCGATGGCCCTGCTGGTCGGTTTCGTGACTGCGTATCCGATGAACTGGTGGCTGGTCACACGCCGCCTGAAGCACGGGATGATGACCGTGCGCCCCCCGGCGCAGACCACTGGCGACGCCGAAGTATCGACGCCAGGCCACGGGACCGCGCCCATGCATGGGCATCGCAACCGCGGGGCTGACATGCCGCACTCCCGGGAAGCGCCGGTAACCGGTCAGACGCTGGCTGCCATGACGGCCCTGTCCTTCGCGGTGCTTGCCCTGGGCCTGGGTCTTGCCATGTTCTTCGGAAGGCTCTGACCGCGTCCATGGTGCATCCCGTCTCCTGCCTGTTTCCGGAGACACCGGTGGGTCTTTTGCTGGGCGTGCGTCACGATCCCGGCCCGGCCCGCAACGGGATCGCTGAAACACCCGGGGCATCGCACCGCCCCGTTGGCGCAGGCTCCATCCGGATCCGGGCGGACGCAGCTGCACCGGAGCGCAGGAATGGCTGTTCGCGCAGCGTCTGGCCCTGACCCGGGGTCGGAGGCCAACGCCCACGGGCGCTCCCGTCCGGCCCCGGGTCAGGGCACCGGCATCACCGCCCCCTTCGTTCACGTTCCGTCCGCATGGTAAATTCAGCATGAGGACACCGGGATGGGCTACGCTGGAGCCCGCCAGCGGGGGCCACGGCGGGCAGGGCCAGGCACGGCAGCAACCCGTGCCCGACCGAAAGATTTTGCTGGGTCTCCGGGTCTGTCTCTAGACGATCCCGAAAAATATGGGGAGGAGCCCTATGAAAAATCTCAAGGTCGTGATCGCCACGCTGGTCGTGGCGATCGTCGTCGGCGTTGCCGGTGTGGGCATCTGGGCCTGGTCCGGCACCTACACCATCGGCGCGGACGTGCCGCACTGGCCGGTGACGTATGACTTCCTGGCCTGGTTCCGCAACCGTGCGATTGCCCACCACGATGCCTCGGTGAAAGTGCCGTCGGATCTGGAATCGCCGGCACGCGTGCAGCTGGGCGCCGAGCATTACTCCGAGATGTGCACCGGCTGCCATCTCAAGCCCGGCAAGTCCGGCGACGAGATGCGCAAGGGGCTGTATCCCACGCCACCGGACTTCTCGCGCATGAAGCACCCGGTCGACCCGCAGATGGCCTTCTGGATCATCAAGCACGGCATCAAGCTCACCGCCATGCCGGCCTGGGGCAAGACGCACAGCGACCGGAAGATCTGGGCGATGGTGGCCTTCGTGCGCAAGCTGCCCGGCATGACGCCCGCGCAGTACAAGGCCTACACGGCGCAAGATCACGGCGATGACGACCACGATGCCCCGGCGAGCAGCAGTTCGGCCGGAACGCCCGCTTCCGCGTCCACTGCCGCTTCACCCGCCAGCAGCAACACTACGTCTCCGCATTGATTCAACCAGGGGGACTGCCGATGCTCGAGGCACTGGCGATCGCCAACATCGTCGTTTCGATCCTGCTGATGCTGTGGTCGATCGTGGACGTCAACCGGCGCCCGCCGCCAATGGCCGTGATGAAGTGGGTCTGGCCGCTGACGTTCCTGTGGGGCGGATTGTTCGCCCTGCTGATGTACCTGTGGTTCGGCCGCGCCCCCGAGAGTGGCGCGTCGCACCACCACCATCATCATGACCACGGGCACGGACACGGCCAGCGCCCGATGTGGCAGAGCGTGGCGCTGGGCGCAACGCACTGCGGCGCCGGCTGCTCGCTCGCCGACATGGTGGTCGAGGGCGGCATGTTCGTGCTGGGCCTCGGCTTCGTGGTGCTCGGGCACGAGGTGTTCGGCAACTGGGTGGTCGACTACATCGCCGCCCTGGCCATCGGCGTCGTGTTCCAATATGCGGCACTGGCGCCGATGTCGGACGAACCCCGCGGCACCGTCGCCTGGAAGTCGTTCAAGTCGGACATCCTGTCGCTCTCATTCTGGCAGATCGGCATGTACGGCTGGATGGCCATCAGCATCTTCGCCCTGTTCGGTCGCTCGGCGATGGAGCCCGATCACTGGCTGTTCTGGTGGATGATGCAGTTCGCCATGGTGTTCGGCTTTTTCACCACGTACCCGGTGAACTGGCTGCTGATCCGGGCCGGCGTGAAGGAGGCAATGTAGGCCGGTTCGTGATGCCGGGCGCAAACGCCCGGTGTCACTGGTGCGCGGCCACGTAGTCGGCGACCGCCTGCGCCTGCTGCACCGTCATGGCGCCCGCTACGCGGCTCATCATCATCGCCGGACGCGTGCCATCGGCGAATGCCTTCAGCTGGCCGACCACATAGACGGCATGCTGGCCGTACAGCGAAGGTGCGCGGCGCCCCGTCATCATGCCCATCATGGACATGTGGCCCGAGCCCATGCGGCCCATCATGCCCGTGCCTGCCGCGTGGCAGGCCGCACAGGCGGGCACGCGGCCGTCGGATGAACCGTACAGGAAAAGCCGACGCCCCTGCGCCATCAGGGCGGGCGGCCCCGCCGGGTCGCTGCCGCGTGGCTGGCCGGCAAAGAAGGTCGCCACATCCCGCAGATCCCCATCGGACAGGGGCGCCACGATGGTGGCCATCACCGTCGACGGGCGCGTGCCGTCCCTGAATGTCGATAGCTGTCGATACAGATAGCGGGCCCTCTGGCCGGCCAGCCGGGGGTAGGTGGGTACGGTGCTGTTGCCGTCGTTGGCATGGCATGCAGCACAGCGCGCCTTGGCAACGACCTGCCCGTGTGCTGCGTCGCCTCCGACGGCATCGCCGAAAAAGGAACACCCGCTCAGCAGCATGATGGCGGCGACCGCCGCCATCATGCGCAAGCGGGCTCGCGAGGACACGCGCGAACCCGCCGCAACGGGGCCAGGCACCCAGGGCAGCGAAGGCCGGACCGAGCGGAACCGGCCGCCTACTGGGTGCATCCCATCGCCTGCATGGCCTTCTGGTGCTGCATCATCTGGCCCATCATCATCTGCATCATCCGGCCGTTGGCCATCATGCCGCCGGAGCCGCTCATGCCGCCGCCCATCATGCCCGGGCCCATGCCGCCGCTACCGCGCTTGCCCCCCTGACCCATCATCATGTGCAGGGTGCTCTGCATGGTGCGCATGTGGGCATCGAGCAGCTTCGAACGCGCGGCCGGATCGTGTGCGGCACGCAGCTGCATCATCTGCCCACGCATGATCTGCATGTTCTTGTTGAACGCGGCCTGCGATGCGGGTGTGACGCTGCTGCTCGCACTGGCAGGAGCCTGGGCGCCCGAGGGACCGGCCATGGCGGGCAGGCCCGCTGTGGCAAGAAGCAACGCCGCCACTGTAGCGGCAATGCAGCGTTTCAGTGCACGTGTGGACATGATCGTGACCTCCTGCTGTGGAATTCAACGCCGGGCTGGGCGGCATGCCCATCCAGCGCATCAAGACTAGCCCGGGATGCGCACCGGTCATTGACGTGCATCAATCCGGCGCGCTCGAGGACACCTGCAATTCACCTGGCCGATCCTTGCACCGGCCCCGCACCGGCAGCAGCCACCAGCCGCTTCGCGCGTTCCAGCAGCTTGGCGTTAATGGCCACGATCACCGTGCTCAGCGACATCAGGGCGGCGCCGGCGGCGGGCGACAGCAGCAGGCCCCAGGCATAGGCGACACCGGCCGCCAGCGGAATGGCGAAGGCGTTGTAGCCGGTGGCCCACAGCAGGTTCTGCACCATCTTGGCGTAGGTCGCCCGCGACAGCGCCATGATCGCGAACACGTCGCGCGGATCGCTGCGCACCAGCACCACGTCGGCGGACTCGATGGCCACCTCGGTGCCGGCGCCGATGGCGATGCCCAGGTCCGACTCGACCAGCGCCGGCGCATCGTTGACGCCGTCGCCGATCATGGCCACGGTCAGCCCGCGCTGCTTCACCTCGCGCACCTTCTCCACCTTCTGCTGCGGCAGTACCTCGGCGAAGTAATCGTCCAGTCCCAGGCGGCCGGCCACCGTGCGCGCCACGGGCGTCGCGTCGCCGGTCACCATCATGCACTGGATGCCCATGGCCTTGAGGCGGTTCACGGCCTCGAACGATTCCGGCCGGATCACGTCCGCCAGCGCGATCGCGCCGACAGGACGCTCGTCGAGCAGCACATAGACGACCGTGTGGCCTTCGGCCGCCAGGTCCTTCACGGCGCTGTCGTCGACGGATACGGCGTGCTCGCGCAGATACCCGGGGCTCACCACCCGCACCACGTGCCCCTCGCTGACCGCTTCAGCGCCCTGGCCGGTGAGGCTGCGGAAGTTTTCCACCGTGCGCGTGGGCACCCCGCGTTCGCCGGCGCTGCGCACGATGCCCTGGGCGATCGGATGCTGCGACCGGCTCTCCAGCGCGGCGGCCCAGGACAACACCTCGTCCTCGTCCAGGTCGGCCAGGGTGACGATGCCCGCCACGCCGAACCGGCCCTCGGTCAGGGTGCCGGTCTTGTCGAACAGCACCGCCGTCAGGTTGCGCGCGCGCTCGAACGCCGCGCGGTCTCGGATCAGCAGGCCGTTGCGCGCGGTCAGGCGGGTGCTCACCGCCACCACCAGCGGCACGGCCAGTCCCAGGGCGTGCGGGCAGGTGATCACCATCACCGTCACCATGCGCTCCAGCGCGAACTCGAAGCCCTTGCCGGCACCCAGCCAGAACGCCAGTGTGAGGCCACCCGCCGACAGGGCGATGTAGGTCAGCCACAGTGCCGCGCGGTTGGCCAGGTCCTGCGTGCGCGAGCGCGTGTCCTGGGCCTGCCTGACCATGTCGATGACCTGGCTCAGATAGGTCTGGTCGCCGGTCTTGCGCACCTCCAGGGTGACCGCGCCCTCGCCGTTGACCGCGCCGCCCACGGCTTCCTCGCCCTCGGCCTTCTCCACCGGCCGCGATTCGCCGGTCAGCATCGCCTCGTTGAAACTGGATCGTCCCTCCAGGATCACGCCGTCGATGGGCACCTTCTCGCCCGGGCGCACCAGCACGCGGTCGCCCGGCACCAGTTCGGTGACCGGCACCTCCGTCAGGGCACCGTCCGTGCCGAGACGATGCGCGCTGGAGGGCAGCAGCCGGACCAGCGCCTCCAGTGCGCCGGAGGCGCCCATGACCGAACGCATCTCGATCCAGTGCCCGACCAGCATGATGTCGATCAGGGTCACCAGTTCCCAGAAGAACACCTTGCCGGTGAGGCCGAAGACCACCGCGCTGGAATAGAAGAAGGCCACCGAGATCGCCACCGCGATCAGCGTCATCATGCCCGGCTTGCGCTGGCGAAGCTCGCCGGCCATGCCGGTCAGGAACGGCCAGCCGCCGTAGAAGAAAACGCACGCCGACAACGCGAACAACACGTAGCCGGAGCCGGCAAACGACAGCCGTGACTGCAAGCCGAACACCGCCTGGATCATCGGCGAAAGCACCAGCACCGGCAGCGTCAGCGCCAGCGATATCCAGAAACGGCGGCGGAAGTCGGCCACCATCGCGGCATGGTCGTGCCCCGCGCCGCCATGCCCGGCCATGGACTTGCCGTGATCGTCCGCGGGCGCCTCGCCGTGGGATTGCGGTCGCCGCACTGCCGCGCCCTCTGCCACTGCATGCGTATCGTGCATGTCGCGATTCACCATGTGTCCGCACTCATCCTGTCCGCTCGTGCCTCTTGCCCACGTCCACAGCGGGCCGCGCGTGGCGAGCCTGCCCATGCGACCTGGGACCGGGTGCTTCAGCGCCTTCCGGAGCACACGGGACTCGATGCATCGTGTCCCGTCACCGCGCAGCCCGTTTTGATGTCGGTCAATAACACAGGGTTCGGTATCCAAGGGCGTCCGGTTGACTCAAATCAATGGCTCGCGGGCCCCGGACACTTAGGGTGGCGTCGCTGGCAACGACACGGCGATGTTCGGCCGCTGCCGGATTGGGGGAACAGGTCCGCACACGCTGCGACCTGTTCACGGCAAAGAGGAGAGAGGCAATGAACAAGCGAACCCTGGGATGGGTGGCATTGATGGCGGCCCTGAGCTTGTCCCCGCTGGCACACGCCCGGCCGGACACCACGGCGCCACCTGCCGACCTGAAGCAGCTCCGGCAGGAAGTGCAGATGCTCAAGCAGCGGCTGCAGGTGGTTGAGCAGCAACTGCAGCAGGCGACGGCCACCTCGAAGCAGGCCAGCGTCGATTCAAAGGAGGCGCGCGAGGAAGCCGAGCGTGCCCGCACGGCGACAGCGGCGATTGCCGCGCCGGAAAATCCGGACATCAAGTTCCGCCTGTCCGGCACCGTGGTGGCCAACTACACCGCCACCGATTCGAAGATGATGCACGACACGTTCACGGGCGGCAGCTTCATGCCGATCTTCCTGGTGCGCTACAAGAACCTCATGGAGCTTGAAGCACACATGGAAGTCTCCAACAACGGCAACGAAACCGAGACATCGCTGGAGTACGCCCAGCTCGACCTGTTCCTCAACGACTGGTCGACACTGGTCGCCGGCAAGTTCCTGAGTCCGATCGGGCAGTTTCAGCAAGCCCAGCATCCACCGTGGATCAACAAGCTCCCCGACCGTCCCGCCGGGTTTGTCGAAGGCGGTGGTGGTGAGCCGCTTTCGACGGTCGGCGTGCAACTGACCGGCGCATTTCCCGTGGGTCATGCAACCGCCGACTACGCGGTGTTCGTGGGCAACGGGCCGCAGATGACCGACGAAGGCCTGACCCTGGAAGGCTTCTCCCAGGACAACAACGCCAACAAGTCCGTCGGTGCGCGCATCGGCCTGCGTCCGTGGGTCGGCGTGAACATGGGCCTGTCGGCAATGCATGCGCAGGTGCCGACCAACGTCGATGGCTGGACCGGGGCGGGCACCAGCGCCGCCTATGACCTCGTGGACGCCGACTTCGCCTGGACGCCGGATAACGGCGAGATCCGCGGCGAATACATCCATTCGCGGCTCGATCCGGTGTTCTTCGACGACGGCACGGGCGCGGCACCGTTCCTGACCCAACGCTCGCGCTGGAACATGTGGTACCTGCAGGGAGCCTATCGGCTGGGTGCCTTGCTGGGGGGCGACAACCCCTACCTGCGCAACGTCGAACTGATAGTGCGGCGCAGTCATCGACAGGTCGACGGTGGTACCGAGGACTGGCGCTTCGACAACGAGAACCGCTGGACCCTCGGCGTGGACTACTGGTTCGGCCCGACCCTCGTCGGCAAGCTGGCCTACGAACGCAAGACGTTCCAGGTCCGGCCCGACGACAACGTGATCCGCGCGCAGCTTGCGCTCGGCTTCTAGGAGGACCCGTCATGAACATGCATGTTCGACATCGTTTCAATCCGCTGATGGTGCTCCTGCTCGGCGTAGCGCTGTCGGGAACGGCGCTGGCCGCGACCGGCGGAGCCGCAGCGCCGGCGCAGAACAGCGCGGACAAGACGGCCCGTTCGACCCCAGCGCCCAATCCCGCGCTGCAGAAGGCCCTGCAGGTTGCCCGTGGGGCCAAGGAGTGGCACGCGGTGTGCGGTTCCTGCCACAACCTGCGCGACCCGCGTGAGCTGACCGACAACGAATGGGAAGTGGCGATGGGCCAGATGCGGGTGCGCGCCCATCTCACCGGACTGCAGGAGCGCGACATTACTGCGTTCCTCAAGGCCAGCAACTGACCCGGAGAAGAGCATGAAACCAGGACGTATCTTGACCACTACCCTGCCGGCCCTCGGTCTGCTTGCAAGCACCATGGCCTGGGCCAGTCCGCCACCGACGAGCGGCGACGCCCAGGCCGGTTCGGCGGTGTACCACCAGACCTGCGTGGCCTGCCATGGCGAGAATGGCAAGGGACAGATTCCCGGAACGCCCGATTTCACCAAGTCCGGGGGGGTGCTGAGCCTGCCGACCAAGGTGCTGCAGGACCGTATCGTCCACGGCTTCCAGAGCAACGGTTCGCCGATGGCCATGCCGCCCAACGGCGGCAATCCGACCCTCACTCCCAAGGATGTCGACAACGTCATCGCATATCTGCGCAAGACATTCGGTCACTGACCGCCGGCAGGAGAAAGTGGCGACATACGAGCACTTCTTCTCCCGATTGGTGCCCGGCACGTCTATGTTTTCGACCGGAACCGTTGCTGAAACCCACTCAAAATGGGGCCAACCCAAAAGTGAGTAAGGTTGTGAGTAACAGTAAAAATTATACTTTTATATAATCATTAAATATAAATACTTATACAAATTATTCGAAAGACGCCGAGGCGCCATTTCTTTTACCAGAGCGTCCTGGCCAGTTCACTCGCCGCCGAGCTCTGTCACGGGTCAAGTCCCGCGCCTGCGTGGTTACGCGGAGCTCCAGCCGAGGTTTGGACGCCGGCGCTGAGCGCCCGGGGCGCCAAGTCCCCTGCCGAATATAGGGTGTTGGCGTCCACCAGCAGAGGTGGCGCGCGCGAGCGTGGCTCGCGGGCTCCACCGGACGTGTCTTGCGCAGATATGAGGCTACTTGGTGCAGCCCATGGCCTGCATGGCCTGCTGATGCTGCAGCATTTGCGCCATCATCATCTGCATCATCTGGCCGTTACCGCCCATCATACCGCCGGCGCGTCCCATGCCGCTTCCGCGCATCATGCCCGGCCCCATGCCCCCAGATCCGCGCATGCCGCGCTGGCCCATCATCATATGCATCGTGCTCTGCATGGTTTGCATGTGCGCATTGAGCAGCTTGGCCCGGGCCGCCGGATCACTGGTGGTGCGAAGTTGCATCATCTGCCCGCGCATGACCTGCATGTTTTTGTGGAACGTCTCTTGCGTCTGCTGTGAGACGGCCGCGCTATTGGCGCTTGTGCCGGCAGCGGCCTGGATGCCGGAGGGCGCTGCCATGGCGGGTAGTCCCACCGTCAGCAACAAGGTAGCCGCGGTAGTGGCAGCGCATCGTTTCAATGTGACAGTAAGCATGATCTTGACCTCCAGCGACAGTTTGCCAACGCGTGGGTGGCTTGATCTCCATCCAGCAGGATCAGGCTACGCAGGTAGGCTCGCCGCACATTGATATGCGTCAAGCGCAATACTGCACCCGTGTCGGCTGAAGCTGGCCTCGTGTGGCGATGGCGTCACGCCCGTCGATCTCGGAGAGAATCAGGCCGCACCCGCATCGCCAAGTGCCTTGACCGCCTGCACCATCTTCGCCATCACCGCCTGCGCATCGCCGTAGACCATGTTGCAGTTGTCGGCGTAGAACAGCGCGTTTTCGACGCCGGCATAGCCTTTGCCCTGGCCGCGCTTGACCACGTAGACCTGTTGCGCGCGGTCGGCATCGAGAATCGGCATGCCGTAGATCGGCGAGGACTTGTCGCTGCGCGCGGCCGGATTGACCACGTCGTTGGCACCGATCACCAGCACCACGTCGGTATCGGGGAAGGCATCGTTGATGTCCTCCAGCGCGAAGATCATGTCATAGGGCACGCCCGCCTCGGCCAGCAGCACGTCCATGTGCCCGGGCATGCGTCCGGCCACCGGATGCACGGCGAACTTGACGTCGACGCCGGCCTCGGCCAGTAGCTTCACAAATTCATAGAGCTTCTGCTGCGCTTGCGCCGCGGCCAGGCCGTAGCCGGGCACGATGATCACCTTGTCGGCGTAGCGCATGGTGATGGCCGCGTCGCTGGCCTCGGCCGGCTTCATCTGGCCCTGGATGTCATCGCCCGATGCCAGGCTGACGTCGCCGAAGTTGCTGAACAACACGTTGGCCAGCGAGCGGTTCATGGCCTTGGCCATGAGCAGGGTCAGCAGGGTACCGGCCGCGCCGACCACCATGCCGGCGATCATCAGCGCCGGATTGCCCAGCACGTAGCCTTCCAGACCCACGGCCAGGCCGGTGCAGGCGTTGTACAGCGAGATCAGCACCGGCATGTCGGCGCCGCCGATGGGCAAGGTCATCAGGATGCCGAAGGCCAGCGCCAGCACGAAGAAGGCCGCGGTCAACCCGGGGCCGGGACCACCGCTGGCCAGCAGCGCAGCCAGCCCAAGCGCCAGCGCGGCCAGCAGCACCAGCGCGTTGAGCACCTTCTGGCCCTTGATGCGCCACGGTTTGCGCAGGCGACCGTCGAGCTTGGCCCAGGCCACCACCGAACCGGACAGCGAAACCGCGCCGATCAGCGCGCCGGCCAGCGCCACACCCAGATGCAGCGCCGTCAGCGCTTCATGCGATAGCAGTTCCACTGCGGCGATGGCCGCCGCCGCGCCGCCACCCATGCCGTTGTACAGCGCCACCATCTGCGGCATGGCGGTGATCGCCACGCGCTTGCCGCGCCACCAGGCCCAGCCCAGACCCAGAACAAGCGCAATGACGGCCAGCAGCACGTTGGTACCAAGGTGCGGGCGCGCGGCTGGCGTGACGTGCATGGCGTACAGAAAGGCGGCCAGCACCACCAGCGCCATGCCGAAGCCGGCCACACGGATACCCGAGCGCGCGGTCACTGGCGAGGCCATGCGCTTTAAGCCATAGATGAAAAGAAACGCGGCCAAGAGCCCGCACAGGTCGACAATCAGAAAACTCATGGCCGGCTCCTCAAGGCTGCTTCTTGGCGCTGGGCTTGAACATCTCCAGCATGCGCTCGGTGACCACGTAGCCACCGCCGACGTTGCCGGCGCCAAGCAGCACGCCGAGGAAACCGATGACCTGTTCCGGCCAGCTGGCGGCGTTGAACAGCGCGTACATGGCGCCGACCACGACGATGCCGTGCACGAAGTTGGAGCCGGACATCAGCGGCGTGTGCAGGATCGCCGGCACGCGCGAGATCACCTCGTAACCGGTGAAGGCGGCCAGCATGAAGATGTATACGGCGATGAGAACGGTCAGAACGATATGCGTATCCACGAAGCGCTCCTTGGAACCTGGAAGGCCGCCTGCGATGCAGGCCGCGTCGTCGGTGGTGAGGCCAGTTCAGCCCGGTAGCGTGGCCGTTGCATGGCTTGGGTCGGCGCGGGTCACGGCGGTCTTGGCCAGTACCTCGTCGCTCCAGTCCGGGGCGATGGCGCCATCGTCGTTGATGAGCAGACCCAGCAGGTGCGCAAGGTTCTTGGCGTAAAGCTCGCTGGCGTGCTCGCCGACCAGCGAAGGCACGTTGAGCGGGGCGGCCACGGTGACCTGGCCTTCGCGCACGGTCTGGCCCGGCTGACTGCACTCGCAATTGCCGCCGCTTTCGGCGGCCAGGTCGACGATGACCGCGCCGGCCTTCATGCCCTGGACCTGATCACGGCTGATCAACTTGGGTGCCGCGCGGCCAGGCACCGAGGCGGTGGTGACGATCAGGTCGGCCTGTTGGATATGACGGGTGATGGCCGCGGCAACCTTGGTTTTTTCCTCATCGGTCAGCTCGCGTGCGTAGCCACCTTCGCCGCGCGCATCGACACCGGTGTCGACAAACTTGGCACCCAGTGACGCGGCTTGTTCGCGGGTCTCGGGACGCACGTCGTAGCCTTCCACCAGCGCGCCCAGGCGATGCGCGGTGGCAATGGCCTGCAGGCCGGCCACGCCCAGTCCCATCACCAGCACCTGGGCCGGACGCAGCGTGCCGACGGCGGTGGTCATGCGCGGCAGGATGCGCGCCAGTTGGGTGGCGCCGAGCAGCACCGCGTAATAGCCGGCCAGCGTGGCCTGGCTGGTCAGCACATCCATGGCCTGGGCGCGGCTGATGCGCGGCACCTGCTCCATGGCGAAACAGATGATGCCGCGCTCGCGCAGGGCGCCCAGCAGCGCCTCATCGTGACTGGCACCGAGACAGGCCAGTATGGCGCCGGGGCGCATCTGCGCGATCAGCGCCGGGTCTGGCGGCTGCACGGCGAGCACGATGTCGGCGTCGGCCAGCAAGGTGGCGCTGTCGGCTATCGCCTCGGCCGGCGCGAAGGCAGCGTCGGGCAGGGCCAGGCCATCACCGGCACCGGACTGCAGGCGAATGCTGAGCCCGTCCTGGGCCAGTCGTTCGATCACGCTAGGGACCAGCGCCACGCGCCGTTCGCCGGGGTGGGTTTCCTTCAGCACGGCAATCGTGGTCATCACGAACGCTCCTTGTGGCTGCGGCGTCCGAGGCCGGGCCGGCGCAAGGACGGTAAAAGGCAGGTGATCCGACAGATGCAGCTCATGTTCTGCCTGTGGGCGTGTCGCGGCAAGTGCCGTCGGCACCGGACGCCGCGGCCACTGCCTGTGGTCCGCGCGGTGCCGGGCCGGACGCTTCCAGTGCCTGGGCCTCGGCATCGGTGAACAGTCGCGAGCGGGCGATGAAACGCACGCCCTCGGCCGCCTCCAGCGAGAAGCTGTCGCCACCGCCGTCGACCACATCGATGCCAAGCTGGCTGAAGGCCACGTAGGCATAGTGCGCGGCGGCGACATAGAACGGGCAGTCTTCGATCACGCCCAGCAACACATCCTGCGCGCCGACACGAAAGTCACTGGCGCGCAGGCACATCGGCGCGCTGCCTTCACAGCAGCCGCCGGAAAGGTGTAGCAGCAGCGGACCATGTTCGGCGCGCAACTGGCGCAGCAGCGCGCGGGCACGGTCGCTGAACACGACCCGTGGTGGTGGGATGGGATGCTCGACAGACACGGTAGGCAGGCTCCACGCATCCGGCCCACCTGTGGCGGCGGGCCGGATGCCAGGGTGGATCAGAACAGGCCGGCAGCTTCCGTGCTGTAGCTGACCAGCAGGTTCTTGGTCTGCTGGTAGTGGTCCAGGATCATCTTGTGGGTCTCGCGGCCGAAGCCGGACAGCTTGTAGCCACCGAAGGCGGCATGCGCCGGATACTGGTGATAGCAGTTGGTCCACACACGACCGGCCTGGATGCCGCGGCCGACGCGGTAGGTATTGTTGACGTTGCGAGACCACACGCCGGCGCCCAGGCCATAGACGGTGTCGTTGCCGATGGCGATGGCTTCATCCAGATCCTTGAACG
The DNA here is from genome assembly GCF_011759385.1 of Oleiagrimonas sp. C23AA. Taxonomy (GTDB): domain Bacteria; phylum Pseudomonadota; class Gammaproteobacteria; order Xanthomonadales; family Rhodanobacteraceae; genus Oleiagrimonas. Next base: position 25,491 of record NZ_JAARLY010000006.1, read on the forward strand.
AGGTGACCGACAGCACCGGGCCGAAGATCTCCTCCTGGAAGATGCGCATGTTGTTGTTGCCGGAAAACACCGTCGGCTGCATGAAGTAGCCGTTCTCCAGCGCGCCACCCAGGTGCGCACGCGCGCCGCCGGTCAGGCAGTGCGCGCCTTCCTGCTTGCCGACATCGACGTAACCCAGGATCTTTTCGAGCTGGCCGGCCGAGCATTGCGGGCCCATCTGTGTGGCCGGATCCAGTGGATCACCCACCTTGATTTTCGCCACCCGCGCCACCGCGCGTTCGACAAATTCATCGAAGATCGATTCCTGCACCAGCGCACGGGACGGGCAGGTGCACACTTCGCCCTTGTTGAAGGCAAACAGGGCAAATCCTTCCAGCGCCTTGTCCAGGAAGCCGTCGTCCTCGTCCATGACGTCGGCGAAGAAGATGTTCGGCGACTTGCCGCCCAGCTCCATGGTCTGCGGGATGATGGTCTCGGCGGCGTACTGCATGATCTGCCGGCCGGTGGTGGTCTCGCCGGTGAAGGCGATCTTGGCGATGCGCGGACTGCGTGCCAGTGGGCCACCGACCTCCGAGCCGTGGCCGAACACCACGTTGAGCACGCCCGGCGGCAGGATGTCGCCGGCAAGGTCCATCAGCACCGCCAGGCTCATCGGCGTGTCCGAGGCCGGTTTGATGACCACGCAATTGCCGGCGGCCAGGGCCGGCGCCATCTTCCAGGCCGCCATCAGCAGCGGGAAGTTCCAGGGGATGATCTGCCCGACCACGCCCATGGGTTCCTTGAAGTGGTAAGCCACCGTGTCGTGGTCGATCTCGCCGATCGAGCCTTCCTCGGCGCGGATGCAGCCGGCAAAGTAGCGAAAGTGATCGGCCGCCAGCGGCACGTCGGCGTTGAGGGTTTCGCGGATCGGCTTGCCGTTGTCGCGGGTTTCCACGCGGGCCAGCAGCTCAAGGTTTTCCTCGATACGATCGGCGATGCGATGGAGCAGGTGGGCGCGCTGGGCCGGCGAGGTGCGCGCCCAGCCCTGGCGCGCGGCGTGCGCGGCATCCAGCGCGCGCTCGACATCGCCGGCATCCGAGCGTGCCACCTCGCACAGCGTGCTGGCGTCGATGGGGCTCTTGTCGGTGAAATAGCGACCTTTCAGTGGCGCTTTCCATTCGCCACCGATGAAGTTGTCGTAACGGTTCCTGAGTCGGCTCTCGTCGACGTGGTCCGGATGTTGTGCCTGATTGCCCATGACTTCACTCCAGATCTAATGGCAATGGTTATGGCCGTATGGAAGGCCACCGTTATGTTTGGCGCTTGCTGCCCGTGCAGATTGCGCCGCGCCTGGTGGGCCGTCCTTAATCTGCGTCAATTTCTGGTCGGTTATCGCCAAAGGTCGAGTTCTTAACCCAGATCAATGCATGGGCCCGTCCCACGCCTAAGCTTGGCGCCATTCACTGCCATCCGCCTCAGGAGTGCCGTCATGGCCAAGACGATGAAAGCCGCTGTCGTACACCAGTTCGGAAAGCCGCTGGTCATTGAGCAGGTGCCGATTCCGGAGCCCGGGCCGGGCGAGGTGCTGGTGAAGATCGTCGCCACCGGTGTGTGCCATACCGACCTGCACGCCGCCGACGGCGACTGGCCGGTCAAGCCGAGCGTGCCGTTCATTCCCGGTCACGAAGGCGCCGGCACCGTGGTCAAGGTCGGCCCTGGCGTCAGCCATGTGAAGGAAGGCGATGCGGTGGGCATTGCCTGGCTGCACGATGCCTGCGGGCGCTGCGAGTACTGCATCACCGGCTGGGAAACGCTGTGCGAGCAGCAGCACGACAGCGGTTACAGCGTCAACGGCAGCTTTGCCGAGTACGCCATCGGCCACGCCGAGTACGTGGCGCGCCTGCCCGATGATGTGGACTTCGCCGCCATCGCGCCGATCCTCTGCGCCGGTGTGACCACCTACAAGGGCCTGAAGGAAACCGAGGCCAAGCCGGGTGAATGGGTGGCCATCTCCGGCATCGGCGGCCTGGGGCATGTGGCCGTGCAGTATGCCGTAGCCATGGGACTGCGCGTGGTGGCGCTGGATGTCTCCGACGACAAGCTGGAGCTGGCCAAGTCGCTGGGCGCCGAGGCGGCCGTCAACGCGCGTGATGCCGATGCCGCCGAGCAGGTGGTGACGCTGACCGGGGGCGGCGCACAGGGCGTGCTGGTGACGGCGGTCTCACCGCCGGCCTTCGAGCAGGCGCTGCACATGGTGCGTCGCAAGGGCACGGTGGCCATGGTCGGCTTGCCACCGGGCGAGTTTCCGACCCCGATCTTCGACGTGGTGCTCAAGCGCATTACCCTGCGCGGCTCCATCGTCGGTAGCCGCAAGGATCTTGCCGAGGCGGTGGCCTTCGCCGCGCAGGGCAAGGTCAAGACGCATATCCACGAGGCACGGCTGGAGGAGATCAACACCATCTTCGAGCAGCTCAAGGCCGGCAAGGTGGATGGGCGCATGGTGGTGCGCTTCTAAGGCGGTCATGGTGACGGCGCAACCGGTCCAGACTATGCGCGCCATGGTGTTCCGTCGCGCGGGACAACCGTTGCATTACGATGAGCAGCGCGCCACGACCATGCCCGGCCCGGGGCAGGTGCGCCTTCGTGTGCATGCCTGTGGGGTTTGCCGTACCGATCTGCATGTGCTCGACGGCGAACTGACACAGCCAAAGCCGGCGCTGATTCCCGGCCACGAGATCGTCGGCCGGGTCGATGCCGTTGGCGAAGGCGTGACGGCGTTTTCAATCGATGATCGGGTTGGCGTGCCGTGGCTGGCCTGGACCTGCGGCGAGTGCGCATACTGCCGCAGCGGTCGCGAGAATCTGTGTCCCGAGGCATGCTTTACCGGCTATCAGGTCGATGGCGGTTATGCCGAATACGCGGTGGCCGACGCCCGTTTCTGTTTCGCCATCCCCGAGGTGTTTTCCGATGTCGAGGCCGCGCCGCTGCTGTGCGCCGGCCTGATCGGTTATCGCGCGCTGCGCATGGCCGGGGAGGCTAACCGGCTGGGGCTGTATGGTTTTGGCGCCGCCGCGCATATTGCCATCCAGGTGGCGCGACATCGCAAGCAGGCGGTGTATGCCTTCACCCGGCCCGGTGACAGGCAGGGCCAGGCGTTCGCGCGCTCGCTGGGCGCCGAATGGGCCGGCAGCTCGATGGATACGCCACCCCAGCCGCTGGATGCGGCGATCCTCTTCGCGCCCGTGGGCGAGCTGGTGCCGGCCGCGCTGAAAGCCACCGCGCCGGGTGGCACGGTGGTCTGCGCCGGCATTCACATGAGTGACATTCCCTCGTTCCCCTACCGTCTTTTGTGGCAGGAGCGTGCCGTGCGCTCGGTGGCCAACCTGACCCGGCGCGACGGCGAGGAGTTTTTTGCCGTCGCCGCGCAGATTCCGGTGCGCACCACCACTACCGTATTCGCCCTGGAGCAAGCCAACGAAGCATTGCAGCGCCTGCGCGACGGGCGCATCGAGGGCGCCGCCGTGCTGACGCCCTGAGCGCTTGCCTCTCTATCAGGTATCTGCTGACTTCATCGGGCAGTAGCTGCGGATGTAGTCCATGTGCCGGGGCAGACGCGCCACGGTGTGTTCGACATGGCTGCGAATGCTCTCCAGGAACTGCTTGAGTTCGACATCGCCCATCAGGTCCGGCGAAGGGTGGTGCTGCGCGGGCGTGATGCCCTGACCCAGCATGACCTGGGTCCAGGAGTTCTCGGTGAACAGCTCGTTGGGGATGCGGAACACGCGGCCGGTGGCCTTGAACAGTTCGATGCGGTGGCGCAGCGAATCGGGCACGTCCATTTCGGCGCAATGGCGCCAGAACGGCGTGTCGCGTCGATCGGTGACGTGGTAGTGCAGGATCACGAAATCGCGGATGTGCTCGATTTCGGACGCGACCTGGGCGTTGTATTCATCGATATCGACCTGACCGATCACATGCGGAAACGATTGCAGCAAGCGCGTGATGCCGCGCTGGATCAGGTGGATATTGGTCGACTCCAGCGGTTCCAGGAAACCGCTGGAAAGCCCCAGCGCGATGCAGTTGCGCTCCCAGGCCTTCTTGCGCTGGCCGGGGGTGAAGCGGATCAGGCGTGGCTCGTTGCGCGGCGCGCCTTCGATGCTGTCCATCAGCGCCTGGCGGGCGGAAGCTTCGTCCATATGGCGGCTGGAAAACACGATGCCGTTGCCGACGCGGTGTTGCAGCGGAATGCGCCACTGCCAGCCGGCCTCGCCGGCGATCGATCGGGTATAGGGAATGGCATCGCGCTGGCTTTCGGTCTGCACCGCCAGCGCGCTGTCGGCTAGCAGCCACTGCGACCAGTCGTCATAGCCCACGCCCAGGGTCTGGCCGATGAGCAGGGCGCGAAAGCCGGTGCAGTCGATGAACAGGTCGCCCTCGATGCGCTGGCCATCGTCCATCACCAGCGCGGCGATGTCGCCGTTGTCGGCCATCGCCACCTCGCCGATGCGCCCTTCGACGCGCTTGATGCCAAAGCCCTCGGCGTACTGGCGCAGGAAGCGCGCGTAAAGGCCCGAATCCAGATGGAAGGCGTAGTTGATGCCGCCGCGCGGCAGGTGCGCGAACTTGCCTTCCTGCGCCGCGCGAAGTTCCAGGCAGTAATCGCCATAGTCGCCGGCCAGGCCGCGCTCGCGTCCTTTCAGCCAGAAGTGCTGGAAGCCGGCGGTCCAGTGGTCCTTGCCGGTGCTGCCGAACGAGTGGATGTAGTCGCGCCCGACATCGCGCCAATTCTCAAAGGCGATGCCCAGCTTGATGGTGGCATGCGTGGCGGCCATGAACGCCTGCTCGTTGATGTCCAGCAGCCGGTGGAAGGTGACCAGGGTGGGAATGGTGGCCTCGCCGACACCGACGGTGCCAATGGCGTCGGACTCGACCAGGGTGATGTCCAGCACCTTGCCCAGGGTGCGCGAGAGCGCGGCGGCGGCCATCCAGCCGGCGGTACCGCCGCCGGCGATGACCACACGGCGGACGGGCGAACGGGGCGTGTCGTGATGGGCTTGGCTCATGGCGTGGCGTCGGTCAGCGGTTCAGGCGTTGCAGCAGGTGCGCGCGCAACTCACGCGCGGTGGTTTCGTCGATGGGTGCCAGCACGCGCCGGGCACTTTCCGGAATGTGCCCGGCGGTGGCGTCATCGGGCTCAAACACGTAGTGGCGGAATGTCTCCTGCCAGGTGCGGCGCTGCTCGGGCGGCAGGTCGCGGATGCTCATCAGCGCCAGCATCAGCGCGTTCATTGGCGTGTCCATGTAGCCGGGCACGCGGCGCCACCAGAAATTGACCAGCACGTTGAATGCCTCAAGCGCTTCGACGTGATGCCACCACATGCTGGGAATCATCAGCGCATCGCCGGCCTCCAGTTCGGCCACCTGGGCCTGCTCCAGGGCTTTCGCAAAGCGCGGGAAGCGTTCGAAATCGGGCTGGTGAAAGTCGACCAGGCTGATGGCCTGGCCGGCCGGTGTGAAATCGAGCGGGCCGATGTAGAGGTTGGCCAGTTGGTCTGGTGGAAACAACGTAAAGCGGCGACGGCCGGCGACCACGCACGCCAGGTTGTCGGGCAGATCCTGATGGGCGGCGATCCGCGAGCGATTGCCGATCCAGATGCTGGCCAGCTTCTGCTGCATGGCTTCCAGGTTGATCGGGTTGTCCTGGCGAAAGCCGGGCAGATAGGTGTCCAGCGTGGTCGAGCCGACATAGATCGCCGGCGGCGCCTCGGTATCGGCGGCTTTCAGCAGGGTATCGAGCACCGCGGCCAGCGGCGCCTTCTGGCGCTGGAAATTGAAGCCGCTCAGGTCCTGGTTGTAGAAGAAGCGCCCGCCGCTTTCAGGCGGCGCGACCATCGCCACCACCGGTGCCTTGCGATCGAAGCGGTTGAGGTAGGCCACGCCGTCGGCAGGTGAGCAGCGTGCCGCCTGCACCATTGGCCAGTCGGCAACCAGCCCGCGCAACAAGAGTGGCTGCGTGCTGTGCAGTACCTCGTCGGGCAGGGCCATCGGGTCCAGCCCGTGGCGCTCGGCGACCGCCTCAGGCATGGCCGGCGCTCCGTTGCTGCTGGCGCTCGATCAGGTCGCGAAGATGCGACAGCGATGCCAGCGCCATGTAGATCGGCTGCAGATGACCGGCGGCATGCAGCTTGGCCAGCGCCGCGCCGTCCAGTGCCTGCAGGCGTTCCTCGTGAATGGTGTAGAAGCCGGCCAGGCGGTGCGGTTGCTCACCGCCCAGCTCCACGTCCAGAACGAACGATTCCAGCAGGTCGTGTTCGAGCAAGGTGTCCACAAAGGCAGGCGTTTCCTCAAGCCCTTCGTGCAGTGCCAGCAAAATGGAGCTGGCCTGGTCCAGGTACTGGCTGGTGCCGCCGTGTTCGAGAAACAGTGCCTGCCCGTCGCTGGCGCCCACACGCGGGTGGTCCAGGTCGATGTGCACCATCGGCTGGCCGTCGCTCATGCCGATCATGAACGGCTGGCGCTGCACGGCCAGCGGCACATAGGGCGCATCCCAGCGCGAGTCATCCAGGAACAGATTCTGTCCGGCCTCAAGGCCGAACAGCGCCACCGGTTGGAAGCGACCCTGGGCGTCCTTCTGGAACACGATCGGGTAGTAGGCCTGGACGTTGCGGAACTCGCCCGGGAATGTCAGTGCCGACATCGCGTCGTCGCCGTAGGCGGCGCCGTAGCCGGTGGCCACGCGCAGGTCGCGATGGTCGATATTGTTGAGCAGGACAGGTCGGGTCATGGTCAGTGCCTTGGTGAGCGTCAGATCCGCGGCAGGCCGTGTGCTTGGATGTGCGCAATCAGTTGGCGATGCGAGGGCAGCGCCGCCCGCATGCGGCGCGCCAGCTCGGCGGCCTGGCGGAAGTGGTCGGCGGCTTGGCCGGCCGCGATGGCGGCAGGGGCGGCGCGAAGCTCTGGTCGCCAATCCATACCGTACAGGATGTAGTGATAGCTGGCCGAGGGAAACACTTCCTCGGCACGCACCAGATCGCGGCGCGATGGTGTGTGATGGCGCCACAGCGCCAGCCATTCGCGCAGGCGCTCCGTGCTGGTGGCCGGATCGCGATGCGCGCGCCAGTAATCGCTGTCCTCGCGCTGCGACAGCACGTAATGCAATTTCAGGAAGTCGGCCACGCGCTGCCAGCGGTAGTCAAAGCCCTCGTTGTAGCGACGCGCGACGTGGTCCATATCCTCGCGCGTCGCCGGCAGCTGCTCGGCCAGCTCCGCGGCGCCCAGTTCGACCAGCACCAGCGACGAGGCTTCCAGCGGCTCGACAAAGCCCGAGGCCATGCCGATGGCCACGCAGTTGCGGTGCCAGGGCTGGCGACGATAGCCGGGCGCGAAGGCGATGCGTGCCGGCTCGCTCAGCGCCGCGGTGTCGGTCGGGCCGCTGGCGGCAATGTGGCCCAGCAGGGTGGCGTGCGCCTGATCGTCGCTGCAGTGCGCACTGGCGTAGACGTAGCCCACGCCCCGGCGCGCGGAAAGCCCAATGTCCCAGGTCCAGCCATGCGGCTGGGCGGTGGCGATGGTCTGGCAGGCGATGGGCGTGTCCGGCGCCGGGTAGGGCACCTGCACGGCCAGCGCACGGTCGTTGAACAGCACCGGAGAAAGATCCACTTTGCCAATGCCAAAGTGCTGTTCCAGCAGCAGCGCGCGGGCGCCGCTGCAGTCGATGAAAAGGTCGCCTTCCACGGCGCCAAGCTCGCGGGTCTGCAGCGAGGCGATGTCACCGTTTTCATGGCTGTTGATGGCGTTGACGTGCGCGCTAAGGTGGCGCACGCCCAGATGCTGCACGCAGTGCTGGCGCAGAAACTGGCCGAATTTGGCCGCATCCAGGTGATAGGCGTAATTGGCGACGGCGGCGAATTCCGGGGTGGCCGGCTGCTTGGGCGCGCGATTGGCCGCGCACAGATGGGGCTGGAAGCTGACCTGCTCGGCGTAGGGCGTGTCGGCGCCCGCCGCCAGCCAGCCGGCGACCAGGTCGGTTTCCAGAAAGCCGTTGGGCAGGGTGAATGGATGCATGTAGGCATCGCGCTGCTGGCGTCCGATCCAGCCGTTGAACTGTGAGCCCTGCTTGAAGGTGGCATCGCAGGCGCGGATGAAGTCGCTCTCGCCCACGCCAATACGCCGCAGTGTTTCGCGCATGCTGGGCCAGGTGCCCTCGCCGACGCCGACGGTGGCCACCTGCGGCGACTCGATCACGGTCACCTCGATGGCCGGGTCGTGGGCGTGGGTGGCGGCCAGCACGGCCGCGGTCAGCCAGCCGGCCGATCCGCCGCCGACCACCACAAGCTTGCGTACCTGTGCGTGCACTTGGTTTCCGATCCCCACCGTACCGCGCCTTGCCAACCATAAGGAAAACGGGCCGCCAAGGCACGCGGCCCGTTGCCTGAAGAAAGCCACCGACGGCGCAAGACCGCCGGTGGCAGGGGAGGCGCTAGAACTTGTAGCGCAAGCCGAGCATGTAGCGGGCACCGGTCTGCGTGGCGTATTCCAGCTGGTGGATATTGCGGCTGTACTGGCGCTGCACGCGGTTGGTGATATTGATGCCCTCCAGCGACATCGAGAAGCGCTTGGTGAAGTCGTAGCTCATGCTGACGTCCCACTGCCCGTATGGAGCGGTGTAGATCGGGTTCGGCCCGGTACCGTCGAAGCGGCTGGCCAGGAACTTGCCGCGCCAGTTGTAGGCGGCACGTGCCTGCCACGGGCCCTTGTCGTAGAAGGCCACGAAGTTGGCCGAGTCGCTCAGGCCCTCGAGCGCAAATTGCTGGCCGATCACGTAGTTGTCGTAGGTCAGTCCGGAGTCGACCAGGGTGTAGTTGGCCGAGACGCCGAAACCGGTATCCCACAGCATCTGCTGCACGTTGAACTCCCAGCCGTGCAGCGAGGCCGACTGCTGGTTGGCCGGCGTGGTGATGCGGAAGTTGGCGATCGGGTCGCCGGGCTGGCCGACGATGGTGCCGGTGATATTGCCGTTGGTGTCGGTGCCGGTGGGATTGACGCCCGGCGAGCCGGCGAAGTTGGTGAAGATGTAGTTGCGGATGCAGGTGGTGTCACTGTCCGCGCAGCCATTGGATATCGCCGCATTCCAGTAGTCACCCCCAATCGGGGTATGCAGCTGGAACGGCTGCTCGGTCACCTGGCTGGTGCCGACATAGTTGTCGATGTTTTTGCGGAAGAAGGCCACGGACATGTAGCTGCCCTTGCCGTAGTACCACTCGAACGACAGGTCGATGTTATGCGACAGCAGTGGTTTCAGGCCCGGATTGCCCTGCGAGCCGGTACCGCCATCCACGCGCACCAGCGTATTGAGCGTCTGTCCGCCCTGGATGTCGCCCCAGCCGGGGCGGCCGATGGTTTCACCGTAGCTGGCGCGCAGCTTCATGCTGTCAGTGAGATCCAGCGACAGGTCGATATCGGGCAGCACGTACTTGTAGGAACCGGACAGCTGGGTGAAGCCGGCCTCGCCCTGGAGCAGGCTCAGCTCGTTCTGCGAGCCCCAGGAAATGCCGGTGGCGGTGGGTACCAGTGCGCGCGAGGTGACGTCGGTCTTTTCATAGCGCACGCCCACGGCTACGTGCAGCGGCATCTGGAAGTCGTAGGTCTGACTCCACTGCAGGTACGCGCTCATCGACTTTTCATGCACGCGGCGGTCGGTGGTGAAGTCCGGCGAGGCGCGATAGTCCGACGCATCGTGTCCAGCGGCGACCCAGGCATCCTCGGCCAGCTGGCGTACCTGATCGAAGTTCCAGGTAAAGAAGGCGTCAGTGAAGTTGGGGTCGTTGTGACGCGGGAAGGCGTCGAAATAGTGCCCCATGTGATCCAGATGCCAGACCGAGTCGGGATAGTCGTCCGGACTGGTGGCACCGCCCCAGGTATCGAGCTGCACGTTGGAGAACGCCGAGCGGTTGTGCACGTCGGTGCTGTCCACGCCAAAGTCCAGGCGCGAGTAATCGGCAAAGGTGAAGTCGCCGGTCAGCTGGATCTGGTTGATCTTCGAGCGCATGTAGCTGTTGCGGAAGGAAGAACCGGTCACCAGCATCTTCGACGGGTCGATCTGGGTCATGCCGTCGGGCAACTGCACGTTGAGTACCGGGAAGCTGCCGCCGAAGTCGGCGGTGGTGGTGCCGCGGAAGAAGCCAGCCGTGCCCAGCACGCTGTTGGACCCATACGGGCTGTCCGAGCCGGCCTCGGCCACCGAGTGGTGCACGTCAAGGCCCAGGTTCAGCGAGTTGTTGACCTTCCAGGCAGTGTTGAAGCCCAGCGACTTGAGGGTGTTCTTGGTGGCGCTCTTGCCGCCGCCCATGGCCAGATCGCTGTTGGCCGGATCGATGATTTCCGAGTACACCAGCGGAGCGGCCACCGGGCCGTCGGTCCAGCTGCTGGAGGACGGGCCGTAGTTGAACCACACCGACATCTCGTTGCGCTGTGCCTGAACCTTGTTTTCGGCGTAGGTGTAATCGAGCGTGGTGGTGATGTCGTCGATGGGCTTGTACTGGAACACCACCTGGCCGTTGGTGCGCTCACGGCGGATGCCGCTGACGCTGTAGTTCAGGTTCTGCGGTACCGAGTACACGTCGTTCGGGCCGGGGCGGTTGGTGATGCGCTCGGAGCCCGGCTGGCCCGGCTGCGGAATCGTGCCCCAGTTGACCTCGTCGCCGTGGAAGGTGTGCCAGCCCGAGTCGACCTTGACCTGGCTGACGCCGTAGTCGCGCACCTGGTAGCTGCCGCTGACGGCCACGCCAAAGCGTCCGTCAGCGCTGGTGGTGCTGTAGATGCCGGAGATCTCCGGGGTCAGCTGGGTATTTTGCAGCGAGTCGGGAATGTCCTTGTTGGAGCTGTCCCACACGCCTTTGACGCCGAAGCTGCCGTGCGAGCCGGGGTTGTCCAGCGGACGCGCCGTTTTCACGTTGATGGTGGCGCCGATGCCACCGGCCGGCGTGCTGGCACGCGCGGTCTTGTAGACGTCGATCTCGGCGATGGCTTCGGCGGCCAGGTTGGCAAAGTCGAAGGCGCGCGAGTTCGAGGCACTGGTGTCGGCGATGTTGGCCGTCGGCATCTGGCGGCCATTGAGCAGCACCAGGTTGAAGTCGGGGCCGACACCACGCACGGTGACGCGCGACCCCTCACCATTGACGCGGTCAATGGAGACACCCGAGATGCGTTGCAATGCTTCGGCCAGGTTGGTGTCCGGGAACTTGCCGATGTCCTCGGCGACGATGCCATCGACCACGCCATCGGAATAGCGCTTGAGGTTCATCGACGATTCCAGCGAGCCGAGAATACCGGTCACCTTGACCGTTTCCAGTGTCGCGGGCTGATCGCTTTGTTGTGTGCTGCTGGCATTGCCCGGTGTGGGCCGGGCCGCGTTGGCGGCGCGCTTGGCCGCATTGTCCTGCGCGTTGCTGGTGGTCTGGGCAGACACGGTGCCGGCCAGGGCGATCATCACTGCTGATGCGATGAGGCGCCTGCGTGGCAGATAAGCCGTCTTATTCATGAGTTCCTCCCCGAGGGTGCTTTTATTGCTTTGCTTTTTCCCTTGCACACAGACCATCGCCACCGATGGCATGTGTTGGTGACAGCGCTGTCACCATGCCGTGCACTTAGGCACGGCAGGCCGGTCGACGATCGTCGCCGGCCCCACGCGACGTCGCTTCGCCTGTCGGGCTTCATCGCCGCCGCTGGCGGGCGTCCAGGTCGCCCGCACATCTCAAGATTTTCTTCAGGTGTCGCTGTGTATCGAGGCGGGAGGGCGTGGCGTGCCAAGGCAGGCCTCAAGAAGACCACGGACGCGATGTCACCCGGCCATGTGGCGTGCATATGCGGCGTCCGGCCCGCCCAGAGCGGGGCCTTGCGACCGCTCCGGCGTTCCGGCGTCTCCATGCACGCTGAGGCATTGGCCAAAAGACTCACGTATCCATCCCCAAGTCCTGCTTCATCTCCAGCAGGCATCCGGCCTGCACAACCGTCCGGATGGCGGCATCAGGCCGCGAGGGCGTGATGTCAACCAGTGGCCGTTCGGTAGTTTCCCCAGTCCCCCGGTGACGCCTTGAACAAACCCATGGCGGCACCGGTGATGTGTCTGACGACCAGGCTCTCCCCAAAAGAGCGTGGTCGTTCGGCGCCGATCCTCACGCACCGATAACAGCGCAGTCAAACTGCACTGCAACATAAAATCGTCACCTCGACGCGGATTCGGATATCTCCGGGAAATCCTTGTTAGCGCTATCTTTTTTCTTGGTGGCTGTGGCTGGTTAGCCAGGGGGAAGGTTGGGAATGGCATGAAAACGAGCGGTTAATCGTTTTCATGAAACAGCCTGCGGACATCCATTTGCAGTGCCCGTCAACGCCGCGCAAGCGCGGTCAAACGCGCTAGTCTTCGACGGGCTTTCCGGTGAGGTCGGAAATGGGTTTGTCGACCGGTTCGCGCAGGCGTCCCGTGAAGGCTTTCAGTGCATCGAACACCGGCGCGGTGCCGCGCCATAGTTCGTCGTCGTGCAGGATCTTGTAGATGCCGCTGAGCCCGGGTGCCTTGGTGTCCTGGCGAGGCGTATCGGTTTGCAGCTGGCGCGCCGCATCGCCGATGGCGGCGGCCACCTTGTAGAACGCCGCCGGCTCGACGCGCCCCAGCTCGATCAGCAGCGTGGACAGGTTTTGCACGGCACGGCGCGCGCCATCGCTGTTGAGCCCCTGGGCCAGAATGCGCGCAATCGGCGCTTCGGCCTTCAGCGCATTGGTGGCCAGGCGCAGTACGCCCTTTTCGTGCGCGGCCTCCAGCAATTCCTCCAGCGCCTCGCGGGCAGTGGGTTCGGTGCGTTCCGGGGTGGGCTGGAAACGGATTGGCTCGGCCATCACAGGGTCTCCGGCTGCTTCATCGAATCAGGGGGTGTGGTGTAGCGCGGCTGGCTGCGCTTCTGCTCGGCGTCGGGTCCATCGTTGGGCGTACGCGTGCCATAGCGATGATTGTTGTAGGGCAGGCCGGGCTCGCCCCGTGGACGATCGATCTTCTCGATGCGCACGGCGGTTTCCTTGTAGGCCGGCGTGTTTACTTCCGGGTCGTGATGGTCGCCGGTCAGCGCATTGAGCGTGGGTTTGGCGTGGTGAATGGGCATGAACAGCGTCTTGCCCTGTACGCGGTCGGTGACCACCGCGCGCGCCTCCACCGTGGAGCGGCGTGAGGTGATGCGCAGCCAGGTGCCATCCTCGATGCCGCGCTCGGCGGCCAGGTCCGGACCAATTTCGACAAACCAGGTCGAGGAGCCTTCCAGGATGCGCCCGCCCTTGCCGCTCTGGTTGGTGGACTGGAAGTGCTCGAGCATGCGGCCGTTGTCCAGCATCAGGTCGAATGCCGCATCGTCCTGCTCCTTGGGTTCGACCCATTCCAGAGGGAACAGTCGCGCCTTGCCGTCATCGAAGTGGAAGCGCTCGGTGTAAAGCAGTGGCGAATCGGTACCATCGGCAGCCACCGGCCATTGCTGCGACTTCCAGCCTTTCAGGCGCTCGTAACTGACGCCGGCGAACATGTCGGCGATGCTGGCCGCCTCGGCCATGATCTGGCCCGGGTGGCTGTAGTGCCAGTCATGGCCCATGCGCCGCGCCAGGTCACTCAGGATTTCCCAGTCGGGACGGCTTTCACCCAGTGGCTGCATGACCTGGTAGAAGCGCTGGATGCGGCGTTCGGTGTTGGTGAAGCTGCCGTCCTTTTCCACGCTGGGGCAGGCCGGCAGCACCACATCGGCAAACTCGGCGGTGCGGCTCAGGAAAATATCCTGCACGACCAGGAAGTCGATGTTGGTGAAGGCTTTCTGCACATGGTTGGCGTTGGCATCGGAGATGGCCGTTTCCTCGCCGATCACGTACATCGCCTTGACCTTGCCTTCGGCGGCGGCATTGACCTGATCGAAGTTGCCCAGGCCCACCTTCAGCGACAGCTTTTCCGGGTCCACGCCCCAGCCCTTGGCCCACTTGGCGCGCACGGCCTCGTCATCGACCGATTCATAGCCGGGGTAGATGTTCTTGAGGCAGCCAAAATCGCTGCAGCCTTGCACGTTGTTGTGGCCGCGCATGGGGTAGCCGCCACTGCCGGGCTTGCCGTAGTTGCCGGTGACCAGCAGCAGGTTGGACATGGCCGTGGAAATGTCCGAGCCGCGGCTGTGCTGGGTCACGCCCATGGCCCACAGCAGGCACACGCTTTTCGCGCCGGCGATCATCTCGGCGGCGTTGATCAGGGTCTGACGCTCGATGCCGGTGACCTGTTCGGCAAATTCCAGCGTGAACGGCTCCAGCGAGGCGCGGTATGCGTCCAGCTGGTTGACGCGCTTTTCAAGAAACTCCCAGTCAGCCAGATCGTTGTCCAGGATGTAGCGGCAGATGGCCGAGGCCCACACCACGTCGGTGCTGGCGCGCGGGCGCAGGAAGATATCTGCACGCTGCGCCATCTCTTGCTTGCGCACATCGGCGACGATCATCTTCTGCCCGCGCAGTTTCTGCGCACGCTTGATCTTGGAGGCAATCACCGGGTGCGCCTCGGCGGTGTTGGAGCCGACCATGATGACCAGCCCGGCCTGTTCGATATCGCTGATCGAGCCGGCATCGCCGCCGTAACCGACGGTGCGGAACAGGCCCTTGGTGGCCGGGTTCTGGCAGTAGCGCGAGGAGTTGTCCACGCTGTTGGTGCCGATCACCAGGCGGGCAAATTTCTGCGTGACGTAGCAGTCTTCGTTGCTGGCCTTGCTGGAGCCGATGAAGCCGATGGCGTCGGCGCCGTGGGTGTCGCGAATCTCGCCCAGGCGCCGCGCGACCAGATCCAGCGCCTCGTCCCAGCTGGCCTCGCGGAAGGCGCCGTTCTCGCGGATCAGCGGGTGCGTGAGGCGGTCCGGATGATTGACGAAATCCCAGCCGAACTTGCCCTTCACGCAGGTGGAAATGCCGTTGGCCGGGGCGTGCTCCACCGGCTGCACCTTGAGGATCTTGCGCCCGCGCGTCCACATCTCGAACGAGCAGCCCACGCCGCAGTAGGTGCACACGGTCTTGGTGCGCTTGATCTCGGCCTCGCGCATGGCATGGTCGATTTCCGACACTGCCGTGATCGGGCGCGCGCCCATGGTGTTTTCCCAGGCCTTGATGGTGTCGATCAGCGGGCGCTTGATGTCGTCGTCCATGCCGCTGAACTGGCCGGCTTCGCCGTACATGGTGTTTTCCATCAGCGCGTTGCACGGGCACACCGTGACGCAATGGCCGCACTTGACGCAGCTGGACTCGTCGATGGTCTTGCCGCCATCCCACAGCACGCGCGGATGCTCGGCCGTGTAGTCGATGGAAAGGGTCTCGTTGACCTCCACGTTCTGGCAGGCCTCGACGCAGCGCCCGCACAGGATGCACTGGTCCGGATCGTAGGTGTACAGCGGGCTGGAGGTGTCCTTGGCGTAGGGCTTGGGTTTGTGCGGATAGCGCTGGATGGGGATGTCCATCTGTACCACGGCATTGTGGATTTCGCAGTTGCCGTTGTTGTTTTCGCACACCGTGCAGTAAAGCTCGTGCTTGGCCAGCAGCCGGTCCATGCCTTCCTCGCGCGCATGGCGAAGCTCGGCGTGGTCGCTGTGCAGTTGCATGCCGTCGGCGGTTTTCAGCGAGCAGCCGCGCACCTTCTCGCCGTTGAGCGACACCCAGCAGGTATCGCAGGTCTCCAGCGGCCCCAGCGCGCCGTGGTAGCACACCGCCGGCAACTCGATGCCGTGGTCGCGCAGGAAGGGAATCAGCGGGCTGTCGGCCGGGCCGGTGAGGGACCGGCCATCAAACTGGATGGTGCACGTGCGTGTGCTCATCGCTGGCGCTCCTTGAAGGCATCAGGTGCGCCACGAAGCATCGCGGCCGGCAGGCGGTCGAAGGTGCGGTGGCGCAAGGATTTTGGCTTGCGATTGTTCAGCAAGCCTAGCGCCATCCGAGTCCAAGCGCGCAACGCCCGCACCGGCTGTTCAGCACGGCGCGGGGGTTGTCCTCATTTTGTGAACATCAGTCAAGTGTGGCGTAGAACGCGCCAAAGCCGGGCAGGTGCAGCATGCCATCTTCAACGTTGCCGCTGAGCAGGCCGTGGCCCTCGAGCGGATGGCAGGCGCCGAGCGTATCCAACGGCACGTCCAGCGGCTCCGCACCCAGGTTGAACACCACCAGCAGACGTTGCCCCTCGGCCTGGCGGGTGAAGCCGATCAGTGGTTCGGGCAGGTCGATGAAGGCGATGTCGCCATGCACCAACGCCGGCTGCTGGTGGCGCCAGGCCATGAAGCGACGAAAGCCGTTGAGCGGCGAGTCGGCAGCTTGTTCCTGGCGCGATACGGCCAGCGGCAGGTGCTCGGGTGGCATCGGCAGCCACGGCTTGGTGGTGCTGAAGGCGCCGTCGGTGGCGTCGCTCCACGGCATCGGCGTGCGTGCGCCGTCGCGACCCTTGAAGTTGGGCCAGAATGCGATGCCGTAGGGGTCCTGCAGGTCCTCGTAGGCCAGCTCGGCCTCGGGCAGACCCAGCTCTTCGCCCTGATACACGCATACCGAGCCGCGCAGCGAGCAACACATCGCGCTCAGCTGATTGGCCAGATATGCCGGCGGCTGGGCGCCGCCCCAGCGTGTGACCACGCGTACCGAATCGTGATTGGAAATGGCCCAGCACGGCCAGCCGTGCGGCATCTTCGCCTCAAGATCCTGCACCGTCTTGCGCACGAACGCGGCCGAGAAATCATCGGTCAGCAGCTCGAAGCTGTAGCCCATGTGCAGGCGTTCGACATTGGTGTACTCGGCCATGGTGGCCAGCGAGTCCTCCGAGGAGATCTCGCCCAGGGTCACCGCTTGCGGGTAGGCATTGAGCAGCTTGCGCAGCTCGCTCAGGAAGGCCAGGTTTTCCGGCTGCGTATTGTTGAAGTAGTGGTACTGGTAGGCGTACGGATTGTCCGCGCTGAAGCCGCGACCGACGCGCTTGTCCTTGGGTTTGGCTGGGTTGTCGCGCAGCTTCGCATCGTGGAAACAGAAATTGATCGAATCGAGGCGGAAACCGTCCACACCGCGATCCAGCCAGAATTTCACGTTGTCCAGCACCGCTTGGCATACATCGGGGTTATGGAAATTCAGGTCCGGCTGCGAAGACAGGAAGTTGTGCAGGTAGTACTGCTCGCGGCGCGGTTCCCAGCGCCAGGCCGGGCCACCGAAGATCGACAGCCAGTTGTTGGGCGGCGTGCCATCTTCCTTGGGGTCGGCCCAGACATACCAGTCGGCCTTGGCATTGGTGCGGTCCTGACGGCTTTCGCTGAACCAGGCGTGCTCGATCGAGGTATGGCTGAGGACCTGATCGACCATCACTTTCAGCCCCAGCTGATGGGCCCGCGCCAGCAGGCGATCAAAGTCGTCCAGACAGCCAAATAGCGGGTCCACGTCGCGATAATCGGCGATGTCGTAGCCAAAATCGGCCATCGGCGACTTGAAGAACGGCGACACCCAGATCGCGTCCACGCCCAGGCTGGCCACGTAGTCGAGCTTGTCGATGATGCCCGGCAGGTCGCCGACGCCATCGCCATTGGTGTCCAGGAAGCTGCGCGGATAGATCTGATAGATGACGGCGCCGCGCCACCAGGGTGTGTCACTCATGCTTGAGTCGTCCAAAAGCGGGTTTTCCGGGGACATGGGCATCTCGTGCGTGGCGGCCTCGCACGCGGCTTGAGTATCGGCTTTCGCCGCCTCTGCTGCAGGCTTCGAGCGCGGTTCGGATACGCCGAAATGTCGGCCATGTCGATGTGGGGCATCAGCTTACGGGGCCGCGGCGAAGACGCCGAGTCATGTGCATACGTATTCATGCGCGGGGCTGTCATAGGGAAAAAGCGCTGAAATTGAGCATTTGTGCTGCGTCGCAACAATCCGGTTTGAAAATGCATTGCATGCAGCTTTGGCATGTAAAAGCCATGTAAAACGGGCGCGCCATAGAGCGCTTTTGGTATCCAATTGTGCAGGTGCACAACGCGAAAAACCGCATAACCGCGCCTTTTGCTGGACTTATGAATACGTATGCAAGCGCTGTGCGTGGCCGCAACACCGATCTAACATCCGCCCCAAGCTGACGACGGTCGGCTTCCCAATAACGCGCTCAGTGCAGGTCCGCCATCACCACAGGGCCGGTCGCAACGAGCCTTGAAGATGCGCTCCATTTCCGGGGAGGAGTAACCATATGAACTCATTCAAGCGCAGCCTGCTGGCTACCGCCATCGCCACCGCCTGCTTTGGCATGTATTCGGTTTCGGCCGTGGCCGCGGGCGCTCATGGCCAGGACACCGCCACGCAGTCCACCAGCCAGGATCAGGCCGGTAACAAGACCGATGCGGCCAAGAAGAAGACCCGTCGCAATGACCAGGCGCAGAAGCTGCAGGCGGTGGAAGTCAGCGGCTACGTCAGCAGCCTGGAAAACGCCATCAACATCAAGCGCAACGCCTCGACGATCGTCGAGGCGGTGTCGGCCGAGCAGATCGGCAAGCTGCCGGGCGTGTCCATTGCCGACACCCTGGGCCGCCTGCCGGGTCTGGCGGTGCAGACCGTGTCTGGTCGCCCGCAGGTGCTGACCATCCACGGCCTGGGGCCGGACTTCTCCACCGCGCTGGTCAATGGCGGCCAGCAGGTGTCCACCTCCAACAACCGTGACGTGCAGTTTGATCAGTATCCGTCCAGCTGGTTCGACAACGTCGAAGTGCACCTGAGCCCCGAGGCCAGCCTGGTCGGCCAGGGCCTGGCCGGTACGGTGGATATGCACACCATCCGTCCGCTGGAGAAGGACAAGCCCGAAGCGGCCATCAATGCACACTACATCTGGGACGGCATGAGCCAGCTGGCCGATGGTCCGGGTGTGGGTGACAAGGGCTACCACGTCAATGGCATCTGGGTGAATCAGTTCGCCGACCACACCTTCGGCGTCACCGTGGGCGTGGACTTCGAGTCCAATCCGTCGCAGATCCAGCACCAGGCGCCTTGGGGCTATGCCTCCACCAGCGACGGTGGCATGGTCATCGGTGGCTCCAAGAACTACGGCATCTCCGACCAGATGAACCGCAACGGCTTCCTGACCACGCTGCAGTGGAAGCCCAACGACTTCTTCACCTCGACGCTGGACCTGACCTACGACAAGTTCAAGGAAACCCAGCAGGCCAAGGGCATGGAACTGCCGCTGGGATATGGCCCGGATGGCACCAGCTACCTGACCTCCAACCAGGTCGACGCGGACGGCTTTGTTGAAAGCGGCACCTACGACCACGTCAAGGCGGTGGTGCGCAACGACTACAACAAGACCAACGCCAAGGTCTGGAACATCAACTGGGAAAATGATTTCCACTTCAACGAGAACTGGTCGGGCAACCTGACCGCCAGCTATTCGCGCGCCCAGCGCAGCGATCTGCAGCTGGAAAGCTACTCGGGTACCGGTTACGGCACCGGTGCCGATGCCGGTGCCTTCGATACCATCGGTTTCACCGAGCGCGGCAACGGCCTGCTTTACGTCAATCCGTCGCTGGATTACAGCAACGCGGTGCTGACCGATCCGCAGGGCTGGGGTGCCGGTGGCACGCCGGCGGTGGTGCAGGCCGGCTTCATCAATGCGCCGCATACCGATGACTACCTGGCCAACCTGAAGGCCAGCATCAAGCGCGAATTCGTCGATGGCCCCATCTCCAGTGTCGAGGCCGGTGTGGTGCGCGGCACGCGCAAGAAGACCTACAGCATTGATCAGACCTTCCTGACCCTGGGCGGCGGCTACTTTACCGACGGCAATACGCCGGTACTGACCGCGCCGACCGGTGGCGGCACCTGCGATCCGCTGGCCTGGATGGGCGTGGGCGCGCAACCGTGCTACAACCCGCTGGACCTGATCGCCAATGGCACCTACACGCAGCTGCCGACCGCGCTGTCCTCGATCGCGGTGCCGCCGAACTGGAAGGTGACCGAGCGCGATGTGACCTCGTACCTGCAGTTCAACATCGACACCACGCTGGGCAGCGTTGGCCTGCGCGGCAACGTCGGCATCCAGGTGGCGCACACCAACCAGACCTCCGATGGTCAGCGCGTGACCGCCGGCGACGGCAGCAGCACCGCCGGTGACGCCACCGCCATTCTGGTGCCGGTCAGCGGTGGCACCAAGTACACCCGCTACCTGCCCAGCGCCAACCTGATCTTCAGCTTCAGCCAGAACGACGACCTGCGCATCGGCGCGGCCCGCGTCATGGCCCGTCCGCGCATGGACCAGATGAGTGCCAGCCTGGGTGTGTCGGGCAACATCACGCACCTGACCGAGACCGATCCGAACCTGTCCTACTTCAGCGCGTCGGGTGGCAACGCCGAGCTGCTGCCGACCATGGCCGACAACTACAACGTCAGCTACGAGCACTATTTCGGCGGCGACAACGGCGGCTATCAATGCAACAACAACGACGCCAAGCAGTCGGCACTTTGCCAGAGCGGTGGCCAGGGTTACTTCGCGCTGTCGGCTTACTACCTGAAGCTGTCGGACTACATCGATCCGAACGCGGCCTATCTGTATGACTTCAGTGCCTTCGTCAACTCCTACCTGACGCCGGATCAGCAGGCGCAGCTGGGCACCACCAAGGGCATCGTGTCCGGTCCGGTGAACGACGGCCACGGATACGTCAAGGGCGCCCAGGCCACGGTGAATCTGCCGCTGGGTGATCTGACCCCGAGCCTGAGCGGCTTCGGTGTGATCCTTACCGGCAACTACACCAAGAGCTCGCTGGTCTACGGTGACAACCCCGATCCGATCACGGTGCCGGGCCTGTCCAAGTGGGTCGCCAATGGCACGCTGTACTACCAGAACCATGGCTTCGAGGCACGCGTCAGCGACAGCTACCGCGATGACTTCCTGGGCCGTGTCTCGGGCATCAGCGCCACGCGTATCGAGCAGACCATCAAGGGTGGCAGCACCTACGATGCGCAGGTCAGCTACACCTTCGACAGCGGTGCGCTGAAGGGCCTGACCGTCATCGCGCAGGGCTCGAACCTGTCCAACAAGACCTTCCAGACCATCCAGAACAACGACTCGCGCCAGGTGCTGACCTGGGAGCGTTACGGTCGCCGCTACGACGTCGGCATCTCGTACAAGTTCTGGTAAGAGACTGGCAGGCCCTGTCTGCATGATCTCCCCTCCGGGCCCCGTTGCGTGTTACCAGCGGGGCCCGTTTTTTTCCTGCATCGCTGATGCATGATGGAGTAGATCATGAAGGCGTTGATGGGGAGGGGCAGATGAGCGATTCGCGGGTGCGGCGTGTAGTGATCGTCGGTGGTGGCACGGCCGGCTGGATGAGTGCCGCCTTGCTGGCACGCGCCCTGGGCGACCAGGTGCGCATCGAGCTGGTCGAGTCCGATGCCATTGCCAGCGTGGGTGTGGGCGAGGCCACCATTCCGCAGATTCAGCACGTCAACGCGTTTCTGGGACTCAACGAGCACGACATGCTTCGCGCCGTGCGCGGCACCTACAAGCTGGCCATCCAGTTCAATGGCTGGGGCGCGGCCGGCGACAGTTACCTGCACGCCTTTGGCGACATTGGCCTGCCACTGGGCCTGATTCCGTTCCAGCACTACTGGCTGCGTTCGCGCCAGCAGGCCCATGCGCCGGATCTGTGGGCCTATTCGCTCAACGCGCAGGCCTGCCAAAAGGACCGGTTTGCACCGGTGGCGCAGATCTCGGGCAGCCCGTTGACCGGCACACGCCATGCCTACCACCTGGACGCGGGGCTGTACGCGCGTTACCTGCGCACGCACTGTCCGGAGGGCGTGGTGCGCCGTACCGAGGGCCGCGTGGTCGATGTGGCGTTGCGCGAGGATGGTTTCATCGATGCCGTGCTACTGGACGACGGTACGCGCATCGAAGGTGATCTTTTTATCGACTGCTCCGGCTTTCGCGGCCTGCTGATCGAGCAGGCGCTGGGCGCCGGTTACGAAAGCTGGCAGCACTGGTTGCCGTGCGATCGCGCCGTGGTCGTACCCAGCGAGCGCAGCACGGTGATGCGCCCCTACACCCAGGCCAGCGCGCGCGCTGCCGGCTGGCAGTGGCGCATTCCCTTGCAGCACCGCACCGGCAACGGCCATGTGTATTGCAGCCGGCACATGAGCGATGACGAGGCGGCGGCGGTATTGCTCGAGTACGTCGAAGGCCAGGCGCTGGATGACCCGCGCTTGCTCCGTTTCCACACCGGCATGCGGCGGCGCTTCTGGGTTGGCAATTGTGTGGCGCTGGGGCTTTCCAGTGGTTTCATGGAGCCGCTGGAGTCGACCGGCATCCACCTGATCCAGTCGGGCATCAGCCGGCTGCTGGCGATGTTCCCCGATCGTCACTGTGATGCCGCACTGCGCGATGCCTACAACCGGCAGACGCGTTTCGAGTACGAGCGCATCCGCGATTTCCTCATCCTGCACTATCGCGCCAATCGCCGGGACGAGCCGTTCTGGCGCCAGTGCACGCGCATCGAGCTGCCCGACAGCCTGCGTCACAAACTGGACGTGTTCGCGCGCAGCGGGCAGATTTTCCGCGAGGGTGAGGAGTTGTTCACCGAGGTCGGTTGGCTGCAGGTGCTGGTCGGCCAGGGCCAGTTGCCGGTGCGCTATCACCCGCTGGCCGACAGCCTGGATGCGGCCAAACTGGATGAGTTTCTGAGCCACATCCGCACCCTGGTGGGTCGCGGTGTGGCGCAGATGCCGACGCATGCCGATTACCTGGCCCGTCACTGCGGGGCGGCAGCGTGATCGGCACATGCCATTCGCTGCGCTGCGTCATGTCAAAGCGTGCCGCCGTTCCGATGAATACGTATGCAGCCGGCGCCCCGGGCGCCGTGCTGCCGCCTACCATGAAGCGATGGCCGCCGCCGATGCCGGCGCAGCCATGGCACGACGTATGGAGAACATCATGAGTCGTTCAATACGCGCCCTGAGTCTGGCGCTGGGTGCTGCCCTGCTGGCTTGCTCGGCTGCCAGCGCCACGGTGCCGTCTGCACACGCGACCGCGGCGGCGGCCACGCACCACACCGGCAAGGTCGCCCCGTCCGGTGTGTACTACGAGATTTTCGTGCGCAGCTGGTACGACACCAACGGCGATGGCATTGGCGATCTCAATGGCGTGACCGCCAAGCTCGATTACCTGAAGTCGCTGGGCATCAATGCCATCTGGCTGATGCCGATCAATCCCTCGCCCAGCTACCACGGCTACGACATCACCAACTACGAGGCCATCAACCCGCAGTACGGCAGCATGGCCGATTTCGAGCACCTGGTGGCCGCCGCGCACCAGCGCGGTATCAAAATCATCATGGACCTGGTGGTCAACCACACCAGCAGCGATCACCCCTGGTTCAAGCAGGCACAGAACCCCGCCAGCCCGTATCGTCACTGGTACACATGGGCTGGCCCCAAGACCCATCTCAAGGCCATCAGTGCCACTGGTGGGCCGCTCTGGCACAAGGGCAAGGATGGCCATTATCTTGGCGTTTTTACTGCCGAGATGCCTGACCTCAACTATGACAATCCGGCGGTGCGCAAGGCCATCATCGGGGTCGGCAAGTTCTGGATGAAAAAGGGCGTGGACGGGTTCCGTCTGGATGCAGCCCGACATATCTATGACGATCACGCCGGCGATCAGGACAAGCCCGGACCGCTGGCCAAGAACGTGGCCTGGTGGAAGCAGTTTGCCCACGGTATCGATACCCACGGGCGCCACGCCTATCTGGTCGGCGAGGTATCCGGCGAGCGTTACCAGCAGCTGGCACCGTATCTCGCTTCGCTGGATGCAGTGTTCAACTTTCCGCTGGCCGAACGTTTGATCAAGGCTGCCGACAGCGGGACGCGCGGCGACCTGGCCAGCTGGCTGCCGGCGCAGGCGGCAGCTTACCGCCGGGCCGCCGGCGCCCGCCGCGCCGATGCCATCTTCCTGTCCAACCATGACCAGAACCGGGTAATGGATCAGCTGGGCGACAACATGGCCAAGATGCGTCTGGCCGCTTCGTTGCTGCTGACGTTGCCCGGCGATGCCTACGTCTATTACGGCGAGGAACTGGGCATGCATGGCAGCAAGCCCGATCCGTCGATCCGCGAACCGATGCGCTGGGACCGCAGCTTGAATGGTCATGGCCAGACGCACTGGGAGAAGGCCGCTTCCAACACCAGCCCGGATATTTCCGTGCAGGCCGAAAAGGGTCGCTCGGACTCGCTGCTGACGCTGTATCAGCAGCTGGCCACATGGCGCCAGCAGATCAGCGCATTGCGCGATGGCGCCCTGGCTTCGGTGCCGGCAGCCGATGCGCACCTCTGGGCCTACACGCTCGGCGATGCACACTCGCATGTGCTGGTGGTGCATAACCTGTCCGGTCAGCCGCGCAGCTACCCGCTGCCGCCCAGCGTGAAGGTGCACGCCCTGCTGCACAGCACCGATCCGGCTGCACTGCTGGCCGCCCGCACCCTGCAATTGCCGCCGTACACCACGGTCATCCTCGAATGAACGGCGCGACGACGCGCCCCAACCCGCGAGTGGTTTCCATGATTTTCAAGCATCACACACGCACTGCGCTGGCTGCTGCCCTGTTCGGGCTGGGCTTGTGCGCTCTGCCCTCGACACCGGTTCATGCCGCCGGCTCGGCCGTCCAGGCCGCACCGCAGGTGCAGATCACCAACGATGGTGTCGATGTACACCTGGGCAAGGATCTGATCGCCCTGCGCCTGGTGCGCGACAACGTGCTGAACGTACATGTCGAGCCCAATGGCAAGACCAGCGCCCCGGCACTGGTGATGGCGCCCGATGCGCCGCATCGTGCCCAAGGCAAGCTCAGCGTGAAGCGCGAAGGCGGCGTCATCGTGATGTCCAGCGACGCCCTGCACGTGCAGCTGGACCCGGCCACCCTGGCCCTGACGGTCAGCGATGGCGCCCATCCCAAGCGCCTGCTGAGCCAGACCAGCCTGCGGGCGCTGAGCACCGGCCAGCTTTCGCTCCATTACGCCAAGGATGCACCGATGTACGGCATCCGTGGCTATGCGGCGGTGGGCTCGTCGCTCTACGACACCCCCGACTGCGCGTATGCCGACCACGACCCGAGCGGCCTGCTGCGCGAAGGCCGCCAGGTGGCCAAGGCCTGTCCGCAGGGCGCCGCTGGCGGCCCGTTTGCCTGGAGCACCGGCGGTTTTGGCGTGCTGGTGGACACCAAGACGGCCACCTTCGATATCGCCGACGGCACGGTCAGTGTCAGCCATACCTCGCGTCCGGACCTCAGCTATTACCTGATCGCCGGACGTCCGCACGCCATCTTCGACGCCGTGGCCGACCTTACTGGTCACGCGCCGCTGTTCCCGAAGTGGGCGATGGGCTTCACCAACAGCCAGTGGGGCATCGATCAGAAGGAACTGCTGGACATCGTCCATACCTATCGCCGCAAGCACATTCCGATCGACAACTTCACGCTGGATTTTGACTGGAAGGCATGGGGCCAGGATCACTATGGCGAATTCCGCTGGAACCCTAAGAAATTCCCCGATGGCCCCTCCGGCAAGCTGGCACGCCAGCTGCGCCAACAGGGCATGCACCTGACCGGCATCATGAAGCCGCGTATCCATGTCGACACCGTGGAAGGCCGTTACGCCACCGAGCATCACCTGTGGGTGCCGGGCGAGAAGGTCAGCGACGACTACTTCTCGCACAAGCCGGTGAAGGATGTGGACTTCGACACCGCCGCGGCGCGCCACTGGTTTGGCCAGCTGGCGGTGACCTACGGCTTTGACAAGGGCATGGTCGGCTGGTGGAACGACGAAGCCGACGAGATAGACGACAACACGCAGTTCTTGAACATGCAGCGCTCGCTGTATGACGCGCAGCGCAAGCACACCGATGTGCGTGTGTGGTCGATCAACCGCAACTTCTGGCTGGGCTCGCAGCGTTACGCGTATGGCGTGTGGTCGGGTGACATCAAGACCGGCTTCAAGGCCATGGCCCGCCAGCGCCTGCGCATGCTCAATGCGATCAGTTCCGGGGCCATGCAGTGGGGTATGGACGGTGGTGGCTTCCAGGGCCATCCATCCGATCAGAACTACGCCCGCTGGATCGAGTTTGGCGCCTTCACGCCGATCTTCCGTGTGCATGGCACACAGAACGAGAAGCGCCAGCCGTGGCGCTACGGCCCGGTGGCCGAAAAGGCCGCCACCGCCGCCATTCGCCTGCGTTACAAGCTGCTGCCCTACATCTACAGCTACGCGTGGAACGATCACGCCCACGGCGTGGGTCTGGTGCGTCCGTTGACCTTTGCCTGGCCGCACGATCCGAAGGTGCGCAACGACGTCAACGCGTGGATGTTCGGTGACTGGATGCTGGTGTCGCCGGTGGTGCAAAAGGATCAGACGCACAAGTCGATCTACCTGCCGGCCGGCACCTGGACCGACTATTTCAACGGCAAGGTGTACCAGGGTGGTCAGACCATCACGGTGGCCACCGATGCCAAGACCTGGCGCGATATTCCGCTGTTCGTGCGCGAGGGCGCCATCATCCCCACCCAGCCGGTGATGGACTATGTTGGCCAGCACCCCGTGCCGACGCTGAGCGTGGACATGTTCCCGGCCCGCAAGGCCTCGCATTTCAACTATTACGACGACAACGGCAAAACCTACGCCTACGAGCACGGCGCCTACTTCCTGCAGGGTCTGGATACCCAGCGAGATGGGCGTCAGGTGCATGTTCGCACCGAGGCGGTTCAGGGCAGCTACGCCCCCGCGCTCAAGCACTACCTGATGAAGGTGCACGGGCTGGCGGCCCATCAAGTTGGCGCCAAGGCGGGGGCGCTGAAGCAGTTTGACAGCCTGAAGGCGCTCAAGGCCGCAGGCGGCCAGGGTTGGGCCCGCGGCCACGACCGCTTTGGTCCGGTCACCTACGTCAAGCTCGACGCCGGCCAGGTTCGCACCGTCACACTGAAGTAGTACCGCTCCGCGGGCCGGCCGGCATGCAACGGCCGGCCCGCGGAGACACGGAGCAGGGGGACCCCAGGGACGGGGCGTAAAACGTTCCGCGCAAGATACGCTGCCGGCACTGGGCCCGGCGGGCGCGGCGACGTAGTGCCCAGCTTTTGTCAAAAGGGAGGAGTAACCATGAGCATGCGCTCACGTTCCGGGCAGCCGCGTCTGGCCCTGCTTTCGTGCCTGATCGGCCTGGCGCTGGGGGGCGCCACCCTCAGCGCGCCGGCCAGCGCCGCCAGCAACGACAACAATGTCGAATGGAATGGCCTGTTCCATGACCAGGGGTCGCTGTACGACAACCACCCCGAGCCCAGCGCCAGTCAGGCGGTCACGTTGACGCTTCGCACCTTCAAGGGCGATATCACCGGCGCCAACATCAAGTATTACGACAGCGGTGATGGCAGCTTCCACTGGGTGGCCATGCACTGGGTGTCCAACGACGCCACCGGCCGCTACGACCGCTGGCAAGGGACGATTCCGGCGTCGGCGTCGGAGAAGTACTACCGCTTTCAGGTCAACGACGGCAGTGCCACCGCCTGGTACAACGCCGCCGGTACCACGGCCAGCGAGCCCAGCTCGGGCGATTTCTACATCATTCCCGGTTTCACCACGCCCAGCTGGATGAAGAACGGCGTGATGTACCAGATCTTCCCGGACCGCTTCTTCAACGGTGACAGCAGCAATGATGTCACCAATGGCCAGTACACCTATGCCGGCTGCGCCACCGAAAAGCATGCCTGGGGCGGCAGCGTCACCTCCAACGCCGGTGGCTGCAACAGCGTGGTGTTCTTCGGTGGTGATCTGGCCGGTGTCGATGACAAGCTCGGCTACATCAAGAACACCCTGGGCGCGGACATCATCTATCTGAACCCGATCTTCCAGTCGCCCACCAATCACAAGTACGACACCGAGGATTACTACACGGTCGATCCGGCCTTCGGCAGCAACAGCGAACTCTCGCAGCTGATCTCCGACATTCATGCCACCAGCAATGGGCCGCATGGCTATCTGATTCTCGATGGCGTGTTCAACCACACCGGTGACACCAGCCAGTGGTTCGACAAATACCACTGGTGGAGCAGCCAGGGCGCCTACGAGTCGCAGTCCAGCCCCTGGTACAGCTACTACACCTTCCAGCAGTGGCCCAACAGCTACAGCGCCTTCTTCGGCTACGGCAGCATGCCCAAGCTCGATTACGGTGCCTCCGGCTCTGCGGTGCGCCAGCAGATCTATGGTGCATCCAGCTCGGTGGTGCAGACCTATCTGAAGTCTCCCTATGGCATCGATGGCTGGCGACTGGATGCGGCGCAGTACATCGACGCCGGCGGCAACAACGGCAGTGACGCCACCAACCACCAGATCATGCGCGAGCTGCGCAACGCGGTGAAGGGCGTGAACCCCAACGCCGAGATCCTGGGCGAGTTCTGGGGCAACGCCGGTCCGTGGACCGAGGGCGGTGACCAGTGGGACGGCGCCATGAACTACGACGGCTTCACCCAGCCGGTGTCCGAATGGATTTGCCATGTCGACGAGAGCGGCAACAGCGCCTCGATTCCGGCCAGCCAGTTCGCCAGCTGGCTGCATGGCACGCGCGCCAATTACCCCACCGACGTGCAGCAGACCATGGCCAACTTCCTGGGCAGCCATGACACCTCGCGCTTTGCCACGCGCTGCGGGGCCGACATCTGGAAAACCTACCTGGGCCTGATCTTCCAGATGACCTACGTCGGTACGCCGACCATCTACTACGGCGATGAGTACGGCATGCAGGGCGGTGCCGATCCGGACAACCGGCGCACCTTCGACTGGTCGCAGGGCAGCACCAGCAACAGTGCGGTGGCGCTGACCAAGCAGCTGATTGGTATCCGCAAGCAGTATGCGGCGCTGCGCACTGGCTCGGTGATGGATCTGATGACTGACGACAGCCAGCACATCTATGCATTTGGACGTCTGGATGCCAGCCATCGCATCGCCGTGGTGCTCAACAACGACAGTACCGGGCACACGGTAACCGTGCCGGTGTATCCGATGAGCGTCACCGACGGCAGCACCATGACCGACCTTCTGAGCGGGCAGACCTACACCGTCTCAGGGGGTAGCGTCACGGTTACGGTGAACGGTCACTACGGCGCGATTCTGGCGCAGTAGACGCATCGTCTGAGCGGCACCTGTCACGTCTCGTCTCGATGGCGACGTGACAGGTGTACGCGCGCGGGAGGCGGCGCCAAACGGTCTTTCTGGACGCAGTGGAGGGGTGCCCAACCCGCTGACTGCGTCGGCACGCCGGATCCTTCCGGTGTTGTGGGCCGCCGCCGGAAACGCTCAGCGCAGGGGATCATCGGCGAAGGCGTGTACGCGTGGCCCGTACTGCAACACCCGGACCCGCTGCTGCAACGGTGCGTAATCGAGCACGTGTCCGTCCGGTGCCCGCGCCTTGTCGCTCCAGAACACCTGTCCGGCGGCCGGGATAGCACCCTTCAACAGATCGTGCACGGTTCCGGCATAGGTGTAGTCTCGCGTGCCCAGGTCGTTCCAGACACAGATCTGGCCGCCGTCGGGACCGAAGCGACCGGGTGTATCGGCGGCGGTGCGCGAGTCCCAGCCGTCGTAGAGCACCTTGCCCTGGATGCCGTGAGGATTGAAGTACTTCGGACCCAGCGGCACGATGTACCAGTCGCCGTAGGACTCGGTCCACTGGAAGCCCTCGCGGCCCCAGTTGACCTTGGCCTCCTGGCCCCAGTTGATCCAGCGCTGGATCACGAACGAGTGATCCAGGGTCGGCGCGAAATCGGCACTGCCCCACAGTTCCACCTGCTTGCCGCGTCGCTGCAGGAAATGGCCCAGGCGATTGAGGAAGTCGACCTGGATGGCGGTACTGAGGGTACCGTGGTTGATGTTGACCTCGTCACCGCCGATATGCACAAGCGCCGAATGGAACCACGGAAGGAACTGGCTCCATACCGACTCCACATAGGCCAAGCTGCCGGGCTTGCGCGGGTCCAGGGTGCCACCGCCCGGCTGGTCGCCGTGGTAGGCCAGGTCCGGCCGCGCCATGACGAAGGCGCCGGCGTGACCCGGCGCGTCGATCTCGGGCACGATGCGAACGCCGTTGGCGGCGGCCACTTTCTCCAGCGATTCCCAGTCCTGGCGCGTGTAGAACTTGCCGTCCGCGGGTACCAGCGCGGCGAAGCGTGGATCGTCGCTCTTCAGCCGGAAAGCCCGTGACAGCCAGCGCTTGCCGTCCTCACTCTGTACCTGGTCGTTCAAATGTAGATGCAGCGTATTGAGCTTGTACCAGCCCATGAATCGCAGATAGGCCTTCAGGAATGGCACCGGTGCGAATTTGCGGCCGACATCCAGCATCACCGCGCGCTCGCTGTAGCGCGGGAAATCAAGCGCGTACCCGTGCGGTACACGGCGGTGCCGCGCGTGATCGCTTGCATCCATGCTCAGCATCTGCAGCAGGCTGCGGGTGGCATAGAAGTCGCCCCGTGCGGTGTTGGCGCGCAGCCAGAGCACCCTGGACGCACGCAGCGTATAGCCCTCGCCGCCGATGGCTTGGCGCTGGTCGAAGCGACACGGGGCCAGGCCCAGGGCGATATCGCCGGGTCGCGGCCGAGCCGACACCCGTACCGCCGGCCGTCGGCCAGTTACCGTGACCAGATCGTCGGACAGCTTCGCCGCCAGTGCCCGCAGCGCGTGCTGGTGCGCCGGCTCGACGACAATGCGCGTATGCGCGGTCAGGGTCCAGTAGCCCTGACCACCCTGCCAATGTTGCAGGCTCGGCATGGTTGCCGGCGCAGGTTGGGCCGAGGCCGACGGTGTCGGCAAGGCATCACCGGCGCAACTGAGCAGGCCGCTGCCGCCCACCTTTGCCAGTGCTGGCCCGCTGATGACGAGCATGGTCACGCCAGCCAGCCATCCGATGCAGTGTCGCCGGTGTCCGGGCCGATCGATCATGACTGTCCCCTGCCTGTCGCGGTGAGGTCGATGGTGCCATGGATCGGAGCCGGTGGCTGTCGCCTGCAAATGAAACAGGCGCATAAGCAGGCGGCGCGCGCCGAGCACGTCGAGGCGGCGGCTGGAGGGTTGCGCTTGGCGGCTCGAGGCGACCGGTAATGGCGTGTGTCGGCGGGCCATGTCGCGCCGGCGCCTTGGCCCCCGGCATGGCGGCAGGCCGGTCGCTCAGGTCACGCCGACACTATTGCGGCCATGACGCTTGGCCTCCAGCAGTAGCATGTCGGCGCGTTTGAAGGCTTGCATGATGGTCTCGCGAGGGCTCAGGGTGACCACGCCGAAGCTTGCCGAGAGGTGTTGCTTGGTACCCGGCACATGGGTGTGCCAAAGCAGGCGTCGCAGCTGCTCGGCGGTGGCCATGGCCTGTTCCAGCTCCGCACCGGGAAGCAGCAGCGTGAACTCGTCACCGCCGAAACGGCCGAGCAGGTCCTGGGGACCCAGCTGCACACGCACCGCGCGACTGAGGCGGATCAGTGTCTCGTCACCAATACTGTGCCCATGGGTGTCGTTGATGGCCTTGAAGTGGTCGATATCCAGCACGATCAGCGACAGTGGCCGAGCCTTGCGCTCGGCTTCCTCGCGCTCACGTTCGGCGCGTTCGAAGAAATAGCTCTTGGTGGCCGCCTTGGTCAGGCTGTCGCTGAAGGCGAGCTCGCTCAGCTGCTGGTTCTGTGCCATCAGCGCCGGTACCGCAAAACCGAAGTAGGCGCTGGCGGCAATCACGCAGATGGCGAACTGGTAGGTCAGCGCCTGGTCGACCAGGTTCAACGAAGCTACCCAGATGGCCACCACGGTGCTGAAGATGGCCAGACTCAGTGCGCTGCGGAAAGGGCTCTCGGTGTAGACGATCCACATCTGCGGCAGGATCAGGAAAAACATGCCGAAGGCCACTTCAGGGTAAGGCACGTGGGCTGCCACGATCAGGACCACGCTGACCAGCAGCATGCTGATACCCAGCTTCAGTCCAAAACCCGCGCGTTTTTGCGCGGGCAAGCTGAAGCTCAGACCGCCCAGCCAGGGCTCGATCTGTGGATAGCGCCAGCTCAGCAGACCCAGAAACAGCGGTGTCAGCACCAGCGCGCCGGCCATGTCGCCGACCCACCAGGGCAGCCAAAGCCCGGGTTCGGTGCCGCGGCCAAGCATGCCGGTGGCCTGCAGCGCGCCAATGCCGCTCAGCGCCGCACACAGTGCTGACAGGCAGCCGACCAGAAGGAAGGTCAGAATGATGGCCGGCGCCGAGACCAGCACATGGCGCCGTACCAAGTGCGTCAGCACCGCTGCACCGACACCGTAGGAGGCGCAGTGGGCCGCACCGAACAACAACCCGGTCAGCAGCACGTCATGCCAGCCGGCGGCGCTGGCATACAGCTGGGCCATCCAGAAGGTGACGGTGACCGCGCAGGCCATCAGCACCGGCACCGCACGCCAGCCCAGCAGCAGCAGCGCGGCGAAACTCAGTCCGGCCGGCGGAAACCATATCGAGGCATGTGGTGCGTATTCCATCAGTGCCGACAGCCGCCACAGCAGTAGCCAGACCAGGCCCAGCACCAGATAGCGAAGGCCCTGATGCGCGTCGGCACCGGCACGTGCCCACTGCACAAGCCGTCCCCATTGCCCTTCCCGCATGCCTGAATTTCCCCCGTCAGTGACTGTCAGCGATGTCGCTGTTGTCGGCTCCCGATGTCTGAGTATGCCCAACCGACCGCGGTGGCACGAGTGGGTATGGGTGTGGGCGAGCCCGATACCCCGGTGATGGGCGCTTTGGGCGCGCCATCCACGGGGTGGCCTTTTCCTGCCGGTGACGTGGCTGCGTGGCCCGGGTATGAATACGTATGCAGAAACTGGCCCATTCATGCGCGGCATGCCTACTATGCTGGGAATAACTCCGCAGCGCGTACCTTGCACAGGCGCGTGAAAAGACGGACAACCCACACCTCGCCATCATTACCCGAGGGGAAGGCATGACCGCATCCAAGCACTCCAACGTCCCGCGTCGCGCGGTTTTGTGGCTGGCTCTGGCTACCATCGGCATGGGCCCGGCCG
This sequence comes from Oleiagrimonas sp. C23AA, assembly GCF_011759385.1. GTDB lineage: Bacteria > Pseudomonadota > Gammaproteobacteria > Xanthomonadales > Rhodanobacteraceae > Oleiagrimonas. The sequence continues at coordinate 58,578 of NZ_JAARLY010000006.1, forward strand.
CCGCCGGTGCCGCCGCGCCGGGCCATTGGCAACGTCAGCTCAGCTGGCAAAATCGTCAGGCGACCATGCAGCACGCCGGTACCGGCTATCTGTTGAGTCATCCTGGTGGCAACCGCCAGATTGCCGCCGGCGCCGCGCAGGCGCATACCGCCAGCACGCTGTTCGACGGTCTGTTCGCGATGGCCCAGGATGACCTCAGGCAGGACTCGGTACAGGCCATCCGTGACGGCGCCTTCGATCACGACAAGGCGATTGACTGCCATTGCTTTGAGACCGGCGCCAATTGGCATTACGTGTGGACGCGCGATCTGTCCTATTCGGTGGATCTGGGGCTGTGGCGTTTCGATCCGGATCGCGCCCGTGCCTCGATGCGCTTCAAGCTGTCCAAGGTGCGCAATCCCAAGATGCCGCAGGGGCTTTACCCCATGCAGGACACCGGTTCCGGTGGCAGTTGGCCGATCAGCACCGACCGCATCGTCTGGTTCCTGGGCGCGCGCCATTTGCTGGATGACAAGGCGTTCGCCGCCGAGGTCTACCAGGCGCTGGGCGATACGCTCAAGCAGGACCGCCAGTACATCTATGATGCCCGGCTGGGTCTGTATCGTGGCGAGACCTCCTTCCTGGACTGGCGCCAGCAGACCTATCCGGCGTGGACGGCCAATAACGTCACCTTCATTGCGCAGTCGTTCGCGCTGTCGACCAATGTACTGCACTACCAGGCCATGAAGCTGGCCGCGCGTCTGGCGCGCCAGCATGGTGATCAGGCCGCGGCGACGCGCTACACGCAGCATGCCGAGGCGCTCAAGCAGGCCATCAACACGCGGTTCTGGCGTGCCGATCGCGACATGTACATGAGCTATATCGGTGGCAACGGCGCGCCGTACGAAGCCTACGACTTGCTGGGCCTGTCGCTGGCCATCACCAGTGGCGTGGCCGATCCGGCCCGCGCGCGCGCCTCGTTGGCGCATTATCCCACCTGGGCCGCCGGCAGCCCGGTGATCTGGCCCGAGCGCAAGGATCAGCCGATCTACCATAATCGCGCGATCTGGCCGTTCGTCAGCGCCTACGAACTGCGCGCCGCGCGCAAGGTTGACGATGCACCGCGCATTGCCCATGCGCTGCGTTCGATCATGCGCGGTGCGGCGCTGGCCGGATCCAACATGGAGAATTTCTCGCTGCTGGCGCAGTCCACGCACGTGGACGAAGGCAAGCTCAGTGGGCCGGTGATCGATTCGCCGCGCCAGCTGTGGTCGGTGGCCGGTTATCTGAACATGGTCATCGAGGGCGTGTTCGGGGTGACCGACGATGGTGCAGTGAAGCCGAAGATTCCCGCTTCGCTGGTGCCGATGTTGTTCGGCCAGCACGACAGCATTCGCCTGGTGCTGCCGGGTCGCACCATCACCCTGCACAAGCCGGCCAAGCTCTCGGGCGATCTGCTGGTGGCCGGCAAAGTCAGCACGCAGGGGCAGACCACCGACGTCACCCTGCGCGGCATCGATACCCATTCGCCGGCTTTGCCCCAGGGCGCGCCGATGTATGCCCCGGCAACACCGCCGGCGCCCACGATGACGCGTGCCGACAGCGGTTGGCAGGTGCAGGCGCCGAAGGCTGACACGTTGTACGTCGATGGTGTGGCGCGCAAGCTGCATGGTCATGCATTGGAGCTGCCTGCGCAGGCAGCTCCACCGTGTGTCAGTGCCACCACGCACGATGCCAGTGGTGTGGAGTCGCTGCACAGTCCGCGCGCGTGTGCAGGCACGCCGGCCGCCGTCAGCGGTACCTGGCCGCGGACGTGGAAGGCGCCGGCCACGGGCACCTATCGTGTCTGGCTGCGTTATGACAACGACCACGGCTCCATCGAGACCGGTATCACGGCGGCCGTGCGCCAGCTACATGCCCAATGTGGCAGCGCTGGGCAGAGCGCCACCGTGGTAATGCCGCAGAGCGTGGGTGAAAACGACTCGACCTACGCCCTGATCCACGCCCGTGCCGGCGAGCGCTGCACCTTCACCCTGGAACCGGGCTTCAACATGAGTGATCTGGCGAACTTTGCGCACTACACCGGTGGTCAGGGTGGCTCGCAAGGCCCACTCAACCAGGCGGACATCGGCGCGCTGAAGATCGAGCGCGCCAACGGCACCGAGGGTCGCGAATGAGTCGCAAGCCCGAGCTGTCGTTCTGGCAGATCTGGAACATGTGCTTTGGTTTCCTGGGCATCCAGTTCGGTTTTGCCCTGCAGAACGCCAATGTCAGCCGCATTTTCCAGACGCTGGGCGCGCCGATGGATTCCATCGCCGGCCTGTGGGTGGCCGCGCCGCTGACCGGTCTGATCGTGCAGCCGCTGATTGGTCATTATTCGGATCGCACCTGGACCCGGCTGGGGCGGCGCCGGCCGTATTTTCTGGCCGGCGCGGTACTGACCACGCTGGCGCTGTTTGCCATGCCCAACGCGCCGTATCTGTGGGTGGCGGCCGGGACGCTGTGGGTGATGGATGCCTCCATCAATGTGTCCATGGAGCCGTTTCGTGCCTTCGTCGGCGATCAGCTGCCGACGCGGCAGCGCTCGCTTGGTTACCTGATGCAGAGCTTTTTCATCGGCATCGGTGCGGTGGTGGCTTCGGCGCTGCCGTGGCTGCTGGCGCAGGCGGGCGTGGCCAATACCGCCGCGCCCGGACATGTGCCCGATACCGTGCGCTATGCGTTCTACCTGGGCGGGGCAGTGTTGTTTTTGTCGGTGCTGTGGACGGTGTTGTCCTCGCGCGAATATTCGCCGCCGCAGCTGGCCGCTTTCGACGATGCCACGCCGGTGGCAGCGCGCGAGGCATCGTCGCCGAAGGCGCTGCCGCGCCGTGGCAGCCTGATCTGGCTGATTCTGGGGCTGGCATTGGCGTTGCTGGTGGCCTTCACCGGCCTGGAGCGCGAGCTGTACATCCTTGCCGGCATGTTGGTCGCCTATGGTCTGGCCCAGCTCTGGGCCGGTCGCACTCAAAGCCAGAACGCACTGGCGCAGATCCTGGGCGACCTTCACCACATGCCGCAGGCCATGCGCCGGCTGGCCTGGGTGCAGTTCTTCTCGTGGTTTGCCATGTTCGCGATGTGGATCTACACCACGCCGGCGGTGACGGCGGTGCAGTACCACACCAGCGACACCGCCTCGGCGGCCTATAACGAGGGCGCCAACTGGGTCGGCGTGCTGTTTGCCGTGTACAGCGCGTTCGCCGCCGTGGCCGCGCTGGTGATTCCCTGGATGGTTCGTCGGCTTGGCCTGCGCAAGAGCCATCTGGTGAACCTGTTCCTGGGTGGGGCGGGGCTGGCCTCGTTCGCGCTGATCGCCAACCCGCACTGGTTGCTGGTGTCGATGGTGGGGGTCGGCTTTGCCTGGGCCTCGATCCTGTCGCTGCCCTACGCGCTGCTGTCCGATCATCTGCCGGCGCAGAAGATGGGCGTCTATATGGGCATCTTCAATTTCTTCATCGTGATCCCGCAGTTGTTGGCCGCCAGCATTCTGGGCCTGCTGCTGCGCACGCTGTTCGGCGATCAGCCGATCTATGCGCTGGTGCTGGGCGGGGTGTCGCTGGTGACAGCCGGCCTATTCACCTTGCGTGTAAGCGAGCCAGCCACCACTTGAGGCCGGAAACGCCGCTGGCGCGTGATCGGGAGCCTTTATCGCTACGGCCAAGGTGATCTGTTGATCGACGCTGAAGGTGGCCCGCTGATTCGGTTCCATGGGGATGCCAGTGATCGCGTACGTCTGAGGTCCTCCTGGGCGGCTTGCGGCCAACTGGCCTGGATGTGGGCTGACAGCGACCCGACGGGCGTACAATGGTGCGCTGACCTTCTCGCGACGGACCTCATGGCCCTTACCTCGACCATCTACAAGGCGGAATTGTCCATCAGCGACATGGACCGCCATTACTACGCCACGCATGCACTGACCCTGGCCCGGCATCCGTCGGAAACCGAGCAGCGCCTGATGATGCGGTTACTGGCGTTCGCACTGTTCGCCGATGAACGCCTGGCTTTTGGCCGCGGCCTCAGCGATGAGGACGAGCCGGCGCTGTGGCAGCGCGACTATGCCGACCAGATCGAGCTGTGGATCGAGCTGGGGCAGCCGGATGAGTCACGCATTCGCAAGGCGTGCGCGCGCGCGCAGCAGGTGGTGGTGATCGGTTATGCCGGGCACGCTTTTCAGGTGTGGTGGGACAAGCAGGCCAACGCGCTGCGCCGCTACGACCGCCTGGCCGTGCTGGAAATCGCAGCCGACGATGTGGTCGCCCTCGAGGCGTTGTGCACGCGAGGCATGCGTCTGCAGTGCCTGATCCAGGATGGTGAGCTGAACTTGCTCGACGGCGAGCACACGGTGGCATTGCGTCCACAGTTCCATAAGGGGCTGGCTGAAACCGCCTGAGTCAGAAGCCGACTCCCTCAGGCCTGCGGTACGGTTGCCTGCTGCGAAGGCGACGTCGCCTGTAAGCGCGCCTCCTGCTTATAGCCGTACATGCGCCGGTCGGCCAGGGCGTAAAGGCGGGTCTGGTCGATGCTGTCGTCTGGATACATCGACAGCCCGATGCTGGTATGGCGACTCAGCGAATGGCCATCGATGCTGATCGGCGTTTCCAGCGCCGCGTGCAGCTTGGCGACCACCGTCTGCGCCGACTTGCGATCGGCGACGTCGGTAAGTATCGAGGCAAATTCGTCGCCACCCAGGCGCGCCAGCGTGTCGCCCTGGCGCAGGCAGGATGAAAAGCGTTGGGCAATCTGCCGCAGTAGTTCGTCGCCAACGGCATGCCCCAGTTCGTCGTTGACTTCCTTGAAGTCGTTCAGATCGATCACCAGTAGGGCGACCGGACGGTTCTGTGAGCGCGCCTCGTCCAGTGCCCGGTGCAGGCGACGCAGGAATAGCCGGCGATTGGGTAGCCCGGTCAGTGAGTCATGCAGCGAGGCGTGTTCGGCCTCCAGCATGTGCTCTTCAAGCATGGTCACGATCATGCCGGTGGCGACCAGGAACTTGGGCAGGTTCCAGACTTCGCTCTCAACATGGACATCGGGCCACAGGTAACGCATCAGCATGGCCGCCGGGAACACCAGCGCCCAGGCGACGAAGCTGATGGTGGTGAAGCGCCGGCCGATACGTGCGCGCGGCGAGCTTTGCCCGAAGCTGGCCGCTGCCGCCATGTAATGCGCGAACAGCGTCCATATCAGGGTCTGCACCAGCAGGCCGCGCCAAATCAGCACCGCCTGTACGCCATAGATCAGGGTGATCAGCAGACCTCGGGCCAGGTTGCGTCGGGCATCGATCCCACGCTGACCATGGAATACCCACAGGCCGGTCAGCCAGCCGAGCACGGTGACCGCGTAGTACGGCATCTTTGCATCGACGCTGAAAACAACCAGCGCGCAAAGCACCGCATCCGGTGCCGCCGAAAGCAGGGTCATGCCCAGCGTGCGCGTGTCCGAACGGCGCATCCCCGAGCCAGCCCAGATGAACGCCATGCTGGTCAGCACCAGCATGATCACGGAAACAGCCTGGGCCAGGTCGGCACCGTCGCTGATGTTGTCGCCCACAAACTGGGCAGCAATGTGCACCAGGATCAGCATCCATCCCACCAGCCAGTAGCGCAGGCGGCTCTGATGGGTGCGCTTTAGCATGGCCCAGAACACGGCGGTCAGGCCGCCGATGGCGAGAAAATCCGGAACGACCGTGAAGTTCATGCGTGGGCAGGACCAGTAAAGCGAACGAAAACCGACCGGGTTGGCCGTCCATGGGCAGCCACGACCTCTGGCCAGCGCGTGTTCCCCTCATGCGGCGAACACTGTACGCCAAGCATAGCAAGGCAAAGTCCGCAGCGGCATAGCCACTGCGGGCTTGTTCGTTCAGTTCAGGCGCAGAGACTTAGGCCTGTCCGACCGCATCAATCCTGCGACGATTCGGACTTGGCAAAAGCCTTGCGGCCAGCTTCATCAAGTGTGGCAAAGTCCTCATCGGAAAGCTCGATGCCGGCCGCGGCCACATTCTGCTCCAGGTGCTTGACCTTGGAGGTGCCCGGAATTGGCAGCATCACCGGGCTGCGCTTCAATACCCAGGCCAGGGCAATCTGGCTCGGCGAAGCCTCGTACTTCTTGGCGGCCTCGTCGACCACACCGCCGGACTGGGCCAGATCGCCGGCAGCCAGCGGGAACCAGGGGATGAAGCCGATGCCCTGTTCGGTGCAGTAGTCGAGTACCGCTTCGCTGGTGCGGTCGACCAGGTTGTAGCGATTCTGCACGGTGGCCACATCGAAGTATTTGCCGGCCGCCTTGATGTCTTCCACGCTGACTTCGGAAAGACCGGCGTTGGCAATCAGCCCGTCGGCGATCAGCGACTTGATCGCATCGAACTGCTCGTCGGCGGGCACCTTCGGGTCGATGCGATGCAGCTGCCACAGGTCGATGCGCTCCACGCCCAGCTGGCGCAGGCTCTTGTGTACCTGTTGGATCAGATATTCGGGACGGCCCACCGGAATCCACTGGTTGGGACCGGTACGGGTCAGACCGCCCTTGGTGGCGATCAGCAGATCGTCGGCGTAGGGCTTCAGTCCCTGTGCGATCAGCTGCTCGGAAATATCCGGGCCGTAGCTGTCGGCGGTGTCGACGAAATTGACGCCCAGATCGCCCAAGCGGCCAAGCACGCGCAGGGCCTCATCAGGGTCGGCCGGGGGTCCCCAGATACCATCACCGGTAATGCGCATGGCGCCGAAGCCCAACCGATGAATGGTCTTGTCGCCGATACTGAAGGTGCCGGAAGCGGCAGCGGAAAGCGTGGTCATGAGAGCACTCCTTTCTAAGTGTGAATCGTAATGGCGGCGCGGAGCCTCCGCGTGCCTGACCTGTGATGTTGGGCGAACGGTCGGGTGCGACAACCGGGGCCGCGGCGCATGCGTCATGCAGTGTTGCTTAATAATCGAGGGCCGCCGAGGCGCCCATTGCCAAGCGCAGCTTCACGATGCGTGTATACCTCAGGGGCAGATGCGGGACGCCAAGCGGCGTAGGCTTTTAGGTTCCCCACCCACGCTTTTTTGAGGAGTGCGCGATGGAATCGATCAAATTGGGTCACACTGGGCTGGATATTCCGCCGCTGTGCCTGGGCTGCATGACCTATGGCGAGCCTGGTCGCGGCAAGCATGCCTGGACCCTGGATGAGGAAAACAGCCGTCCCCTGCTGCGCAAGGCGCTGGACATGGGGCTGTATTTTCTCGATACCGCCAACGTGTATTCGGACGGCAGTTCCGAGGAAATCGTCGGTCGCGCCATCGGCGATTTCGTCAGCCGCGAGGACGTGGTGCTGGCGACCAAGGTGCACGGTCGCATGCGGCCCGGCGCCAATGGCGCGGGTCTGTCGCGCAAGGCCATCTTCGAGCAGATCGATGCCAGCCTGATGCGTCTGGATACCGACTACGTGGACCTTTACCAGATCCACCGCTTTGACCCCGGCACGCCGGTCGAGGAGACCATGGAAGCGCTGCACGATGTGGTCAAGGCGGGCAAGGCGCGCTACATCGGCGCCTCATCGATGTTCGCCTGGCAGTTCGCCAAGATGCAGCACGTGGCCGAGCGCCATGGCTGGACACGCTTTGTCAGCATGCAAAATCACTTGAACTTGCTCTATCGCGAGGAAGAGCGCGAGATGCTGCCGCTGTGCCGCGACATGGGTGTGGCGGTGATTCCGTGGAGCCCGATGGCGCGTGGGCGCCTGACCCGGCCCTGGGATGAAGCCACCGAGCGCCAGCGCAGCGATGAATTCGGCGCCACGCTGTACGGGCATTTCGATTTCGATCACCAGGTGGTCGATGCCGTCGGCAAGGTGGCCGGGCGCCATGGCGTGCCGCGCGCGCAGATCGCGCTGGCCTGGGTGATGCAGGCGCCGGGCGTGACCGCGCCGATCATCGGCGCCTCCAAGGCCGGCCATCTGGACGATGCGGTGGCGGCGCTATCGATCACACTCAGCAAGGATGACCTCAAGGCGCTGGAATCGCCTTACGTACCGCACGCCGTGGCTGGGCACGGCTGAGCGAAAAAGCCCTGGGCATCAGCCGGTGACATCGATTGTCGCCGGCTGATGCTCGCCACCGGGACGGACCTGCGCTGACGATCCGCCGCCACAGGAGCGGCGGATCACCAGCCGTGCCGGCAGCTTCAGGCTTTCGGCCGGCTCGTCGCGGATCAGCTTGAGCAGGTTTTCCACCAGCAGTGCACCGGCACGCCGCGTATCCTGCGCCACGGTGGTCAGCGCCGGATGCACGTTGGCGGCCATCGGAATGTCGTCGAAGCCGGCCAGCGAAACATCCTCGGGCACGCGGTAGCCGTGCTCGACCAGCGCGCGCATGGCGCCGATGGCGATCAGGTCGCTGGCGCCGAACACCGCGTCGAACGACACGCCGCGCTTGAGCAGGGTTTCCAGCGCCTGGTGGCCGGAGGCCTCGGTGGTGATGGCATCGACCTGCAGCAGCGGATCGACCTCCAGTCCGGCCGCACGCAGCGCGGCCGCAAAGCCGCGATAGCGCTCGAAAAATTCCGGGTAGTGCTGCGAGGCATCGCCGATGAAGGCAATGCGTGAGCGGCCTTGAGCCAGCAGGTGCGCGGCCAGGTCGTGACCCCCCTGGTAATTGTCGCAGCCGATCGACAGCCCGGGCTGATCCGGCAGCACCGCACCCCAGCGGACGAAATGCGTGCCCAGCGCCAGCAGCTGGTCGAGCCTGGCGCGGTAGGACACGTAATCGCCGTAGCCGAGCAGAATCAGGCCGTCGGCCTTCTTCGAATCCTCGTACTCGGCGTGCCAGTTCTGCGACAACTGCTGGAACGAAATCAGCAGGTCGTAGCCATGCTGCGCGCAGGCGCGGGTGATCGAGCCGAGCATGGAGTGGAAGAACGGGTTGATGTTCGAATCATCGGCCGTGGGGTCCTCGAAGAACAGCAGCGCCAGCGTGCCGGTGTGCTGGGTGCGCAGGTTCGAGGCGTTCTTGTCCACCTTGTAGTTGAGTGCGCGCACGGCCTCCTGGATGCGCCGATGCGTTTCCTTGCTGACCCGCGAGCTGCCGCGCAGCGCCCGCGACACCGTGGACTGCGAGACTCCGGCCAGATGGGCAATGTCGAACGAGGTGGGTTTGCGTTTCTGGCTCATGGCTCAAAGCGCGTGGGCAGGCGGACAGGAAGGCATATCGGCATCAATCATATGCGACAAAAGAATGCAAGTCATTCGTCATTTTCACGCTGCATCGCCGCATCCGCATGTGCCGGCGGCCATAGGAAAATATCCGAGGCCGACCATTTGACGTACACATGCGCGTCAATCGGCGGCGCTGGCGACGTGCCGGGCAGGTACGCCCATAGCAGGGTTTTGCCGCAGTGCAGCGCCAATTGCCACTGCCCATCCAGCGCCATGCGTCTGGCCACGCGGGCACGGACGGCGCCTTCGCCGCCGTGATCGGTCAGTGTCACCCGGTGTGGTGGCAGCGTGCCATCCACCCAGCTGTGCACCGCCAGGTCATGTCGTGGCAGTGAAAAATGCAGCCCCGCCTCGGGCCAGTGAAGCCGGGTGTGGCCGCGGCCATCGCCATGCGCCTCGACCCGGGCATGAAACAGATTGCGCCGGCCCAGCAGGCGTGCCACCGCGGCATTGGCCGGCTGCGCCTGCACGCTGTCGGGCGGGCCCTGCTGCACGATGCGTCCGTCGTGCAATACCAGCAGATGGTCGGCCAGGGCGGCCAGGTGGGGATCGTGGCTGACGGCCAGCGCCGGCACGCCCAGATCGTGCACCTGGGCCACCAGCTCGGCCATCACCTCGTCGCGCGTGCTGGCATCGAGCGCCGAGGTCGGCTCGTCCAGCAGCAACAGCTCGGGCCGCCGCGCCATGGCGCGGGCCAGCGCCACGCGCTGCTGCTGGCCACCTGAGAGCTGGTCCGGGTAATGCGTGGCCAGTTCGGCCAGATTGAAGCGCGCCAGCCACTCCAGTGCGGCGCGGTGGCGCTGCGATCCGTCCAGTGCAAAGGCCACGTTCTGCCAGGCGTTGAGATGCGGAAACAGCGCATAGCCCTGGGGCAGGTAGCCGACCGCACGACGTTGCGGCGGCAGGCCATCGAAGGGCGTGCCGTGTGCTGGCAGCAGCCCGGCAATCGCACGCAGCAGGCTGCTCTTGCCGCTGCCGCTGCGCCCCAGCAGCACCGTGAAGCCGTGAATCTCGCCGCGCGCACTCAGCGCCAGCGGATGTTCGAGGCGATAATCCAGTTCCATGGCTTAGGCCGCCTCGCGTCGGCGCGCCACGATGCCCAGCACCAGCGGCAACGGCATGGCGACCACGAAGAACGCCCACAGCAGCGGATACACCGCATGCAGGCCAATGTCCTGCAGGTTCACCCACAGCTTCACCGGAATGCCCTGCGGGAAGTAGGCGATGATCAGCACCACGCCGAACTCGCCCAGTGCGCGCACCCAGGCCAGCGCCACACCGGCAGCCAGGCCAAACCGCGCCAGCGGCAGGCTTACTTCACGAAACGCCTGCCACGGCGAGCGACCCAGCGTCAGCGCCAGATGTTCCAGCTCGCGCGGCACGCCTTCGAAGGCGGCGCGCGCAGCCAGCACGTAGTAGGGCAGCGCGCTGTAGCACTGCGCCAGCACAAAGGCCGCGGCCGAATTGGTCAGGCTGAGATTGGCCGCCTCGAACCAGCGCCCGATCGGGCCGTAGGGGCCATACAACGCAGAGAGCAGCAGGCCCATCGCCAGCGGCGGCGTCAGCAGTGCCAGCAGCAGAATCGCCTCGACCAGCCACTGGCCACGAAAGCGGTGCCTTGCCAGCCACCAGGCCAGCGGTGTGCCCAGCAACACGATGATGACCAGCGCCAACAGGCTGTAGCCCAGCGATACGCCAATCGCCATGGCGTCACCGCGCGCAAAGTGGAAGGCGCTCCAGTGGGTGACAGCGACCAGCCCCGCGAACGGCGCCGCCATCAGCAGCAGGGTCAGCGATGCCAGCCAGAACGGCCCGCGCGCGCGGCGCGGCCCCGGCTCAGCCAGGGCGCCGGTCATCGACATGCGGATGGCGGGCGAGGAAGTGTTTCATCATCGCCAGCATAGCGAGCTTGCACCGACGGACCTAGAGCGCGCCGCCCTTGGGTTTGCTGTAGCCGTACTGGGCCAGCAGCTTCTGCCCGGCCGGGCTTTGCAGAAAGTCGACAAAGGCGCGCGCCTGCTTCGGGTGCCGGGCGTTTTTCAGCACCGCGGCGTAGAACACCAGCGGTTGCACGCGCAGCATCTTGCCGTCCAGCTTGAAGCTGGCCTTGTTGTACCAGCGCTTGGCCATGGCCGGGTTGGACAGATTGATGGCATCGGGCAGGCGGATCACCGGCAGGTGATGCGAGCGCGCCGCGCTCAGGTAGCCCGACGACGCATCCAGCTGGCCGGCTTCCAGGCGCGACAGCAACGAGGTTTCGCTGAAAATCTGCTGGGGGTTGCGGATCGAGCCCAGCACGTTTTTCAGCAGGCCCGGCTGCTTGTAGCGCAGCTGCGCCAGCTGCATGGTGAAGATGATGTTGCGCCCCTGCGGATCGGTGGCCGGGTCGGTGCGGCCAAAGCGCAGGCCCTGGCGTTCCAGCACCTGGTACCACGGCATCTTGCCGGCGGCGGCGGCCTTGAACTGACGGGCGAAGCGGCTTTTCGGACTGTAGGTGATGACCATCTGCGTGCTGGCCACCGGTACCGCTCGCCCGACCAGCCCGGCTTTCTGCAGCAACTTCACCGGCCCCGGCGTGATGCCGACAAACACATCGGCGCGCATTTGTTTGGAGGCCAGCAGGCGGGCCAGCGCATACGAGCCATGGCCGATGCCTTGATAGTTAACATCGTGGCGCTTGGCAAAGGCCGGGCCGGCGCCATGGTCCATGACCACGCCCATGGAGCCGGCATAGGCCACACGCAGCTTGCTGGCGGCCTGCGCGGACATCGCCACCAGTGCCAGGCCCGCGCCCAGCGCCAGCACGGCGCCGCGACGAAACATCGAAACCATCATCAGGCGAACTCCTTAGGATGAGGAGGAAAGGCGGGTGCGCGCGCTGTCGCGCACATCGACATCGAACTGAATCTCGAGCACGGCCGACTCGGCGCGCGGCAGGTGAAAATGCAGGCCCTCGCGCGTCGGCAGGCGCCGTGCGTAGGCGGCTACGGCCGTGCGTGGCAGGCGCAGCTGCCAGGGCGTGGGCCGGGTATCCAGACTGGCATGATCGCTATCGGCCAGGGTCACGCGCTGGCCGATGTGATGGCCCTCGTCGAGTGTGGTCAGGTTGTCCACTGCGCCGCCATCGAGCAACGTGGCCAGTTCCTTCTCGCTGATGCGAAAGCGCAGGTGCTGGGCTTCCATCTGCAGTTTCATGCGCACATCTCCTGCCATTGCTCGGGGGTGTTGGCGTTGGCCAGTTGCGGCCGGGCGTCGACGGGCACGGGCAGCGCCACGCCGTGCAGTGCCTGGACCAGCGCGCGCAAGCGCCGTTCGCGTGGCGGTCGCGCCATCAAGGCGCGCAGGACCTGACGCGTGGTTTCGTCCAGCCGCAGGCGCAGCGGCAGCACGTGGTCGGCGTAGTGCACCGCCGCGGCGCGCTCGTTCGCGGCCAGGCGGGCGAGCAGCGCGGCCGACAGGCGCGGCATGTCCACCGGCACGATCAGCAGCTCGGCATCGTCCAGCGCGTCGGCCACGCTGGTCAGTGCGCCGATGGGGCCGGCGTGCGGCCAGCGGTCGGCAATGGCGCCATCGCGGTCCCCGCTGACCAACACCGGCCGCGCGCCCGCTTGCGCCAGTTGCCGACGCATGTGCTCGAGCATGGTCAGGCCCTGCCAGCGCAGTTGCGCCTTGTCGCGGCCCATGCGCGAGGAGCGGCCGCCGGCCAATATCAGGCCGGTGACAGGGGTGTTGTGCTCAGCCGTGGCCATGGCCGTGATGCTGGCCGCGCGCATGGCCGGCGTCGTGTTCGCGGGAGGTTTCGCACAACGAGCAGCCTTCGCTCCAGGCGCTGTCGCCGTCCTCATAATGCTCGCGCTTCCAGATCGGCGCTTCGTGTTTGACCGCCTCGATGACCATGCGGCAGGCGCGGAAGGCTTCGTCGCGATGCGGTGTGCCGGCGGCCACCACCACCGCCACATCTCCGACGGCCAGGCGGCCGGTGGCATGCACGATCGACAGCTTCAGTTCGCAGTCGACCGCTTGCACGGCGCGCTCGGCAAATCCGCGGAACAGGTTGCAGGCCAGTGCGGCATGGACCTGGTAGCTGATCCCGGTGACCACGCGTCCCAGGTTCTGCGCGCGTACCTTGCCGACAAAACAGGCCAGACCGCCAAACCGTGGGTCGGAGACAAAATCCAGCGCCGCGGCGGCATCGATGCCGCCCTCGGCGATATCGACAATGCGTGCATCCAGCATCTCGGGGTTCATCGCTCTTATCCCCCGCTGACCGGTGGCAGCACCGACAATTGACCGTTGTCCGGCACCGCGTCGTGCTCGCGCAGCACCGCGCTGTCGCTGGCAAACGCCGAGCGTGCCAAAAGACTCTCGCGCGGATCGCTCCAGTGCGCACGGGCGTGCTCGGTGAGCGCCTGGCGTGCGTCGGCGACGCGTGCGCCGTGGTCCAGCGTCAGCGTGACGCGGCCATCGGCCGCCGCATCGCCGAGTGCGCCGTAAAGCGTCAGGGTCACGATCATGAAAGGGTATCTCCCAGCTGGGCGGCCTGATGGTGGCCGGGGCCATAGACATCGAGCAGGGTGCCGGCGGGCAGCTGTTCGGCCGCTTCCGGGCCGACGGCCCAGCAAGTGGCGGCGGCCAGCGGGCGAATGCGGAACGATTCCTGCCCGGCCAGCACGCGCACCTGTGGGCGGCCGTCCGCATCAGTTTCCAGCGCCGCCTTGTAGAACATGCGAAGCCCGGCCTTCTTGCGCGCCTCGCCGCCCAGCGGCAGGCGCAACGGGCGCTCGTCGGCCTGACCGAGCATGCGCCGCAGTGCCGGTTCGACGAAAAAGCGCAGGCCCACGGCACCGGAAATCGGATTGCCGGGCAGGCCAAAGAACAGCGGACCTTCGGCCAGCTGCGCGAACAGCAGTGGCTTGCCGGGACGCATCGCCACCTTGTGGAACAGCGTGTGCGCACCCAGGCGTTGCAGCGAATCGGGGATGAAATCGTAGCGGCCCATGGATACCGCGCCGGTGGACAGCACCGCGTCGACGCCGGCATCCAGCGTACGACGCAGGGCCGCCTCGAAGGCGCCGCTGTCGTCGCTGACCGTTTCCCGGTGCACCACCTCGGCGCCGGCCAGCGCCAGGCGCGCGGCCAGATAGGGGCCGTTGCTGTTGCGGATCTGACCGGACTGCAAGGCCTGGCTGGCCTCGTCGACCAGTTCCTTGCCGGTGCAGATCAGCGCCACGCGCGGGCGCCGCACCACCTGTACCTGGCCGATACCCAGCGCCGCGGCCAGCATCAGCTGGTTGGCGTCAAAGCGGCGGCCCGCGCTCAGCGCAATGGCATCGGCATCGATGTCGCTGCCGGCGTAGCGCAGGTTCTGGCCCGGTGCCAGTGGTGCCTTCAAACGAATGCGCGTGGCGCGACCGCTGGCATCGTGGGCTAGCACTTCCGCCTGTTCGACCGGGATCACCGCGTCCAGGCCGTCGGGCACGCGCGCGCCGGTCATGATGGAAAAGCCGCGGTCGCCGCGCGCCATGTCGATGTCGCCGGCAGCGCGTTCACCGACAATATCGGCCTCGTCGCCGGCCGGCAGCGTGTCACCGCCGGTGGCCAGCGCGAAACCGTCCATGGCCGAGTTGTCGAAGGGCGGCAGCGCGGCCGGGCTGAGCTCGGGCGCGGCCAGTACCCGCCCCAGCGCCGCCTCCACCGGCAGCGATTGCGCCTCCAGACGCGGCGCGCTTTCCAGCACCGTGGCCAGTGCCTGGGCGTAGTCGATCATGCGTGGTCTCCGCCGGCGGCCATGCTCAGCGCATGGGCCAGGATCGGCGCCAGGATGTCCATGCCCTGCGCGGCGGCCTTGGCGCTGCCGGGCAGGGCGATGATCAGCGTGCGCCCGGCCAGCACCGCCTCGGCGCGGCTGAGCCAGGCCATCGGCGTGAAATGGCGGCTTTCGCTGCGGAACAGTTCGCCCAGGCCCGGCACGCGGCGCGCATCGAGTTCGGCCAGGGCTTCCGGGGTGATGTCACGCGGCCCCAGGCCGGTGCCGCCGCTGAGCAGCACCAGCGCGGTGTCGGCATCGGTCTCGGCGCGCAGCGCCTCGAGCAGACGCCCGCGATCATCGGGCAGCACGGTGGCTGCCTCGACCTGTGCCTCCAGCGCGCGCAGGCGCTCGACCAGCAGCGCGCCGGAGCGGTCTTCGTAATCGCCACGCGCGGCGCGGTCGCTGAGTGTGATGACCGCGCAGCGCGCCTGTTTCAGCCCTGCCGGCGCGCGGGGACGGAAGCGCTCGATCTCGGTCTCGCTCATGCCGTCCGGGTGTTGCCAAAGGCCCTTCTTGCCGCCTTCCTTGAACAGCAGGCGCACGCCGCCCAGGGTCAGCGCCGGCTGCACCGGCTTGGTCAGGTCGTACAGGGTCAGCAAGGCCGCATTGACGCCGGCCAGGGTTTCCATCTCGACACCGGTGCGGGCAATAGTGGCGACCTCGCAGTACACGCGGATCACCGCGCGCTCGGGCACCGGCTGGCAGTGCACCTCGACATATTCCAGCGGCAGCGGATGGCATAGCGGCATCAGCGCCGAGGCCTGCTTGGCACCCTGCAGGCCGGCCACTTCGGCCATGCCCAGCGCGTCGCCCTTGGGCAGGCCGCGCTCGACGATCACCTTGAAGGTGTCCGCGCCGGGATCGAGCTCGCCCACGGCGACGGCGCGGCGTTCGGTGGGCCGTTTGCGGCGCACATCGGCCATGTGAAACTGCGAAGCGTTGCGGGAAGACGCGACGGCGTCGTGCGCCATGGATCAGCCTCCGGTGGATGCAAGATGGGGTGTGATGCCGGTGTGGCCCTGATGCAGGAAGTGGCCCTTTTCCTTGCGCCCGATCTGCCCGCCAATGGCGCGGACCAGGGCCTCCTGATCGGCGTCGTCCTGCAGCAGGTGGCGCAACGGAATGCCAAAGTCGCCGAACAGGCACAACCTAAGATCACCAGTGGCGGTGACACGAAGGCGGTTGCAGCCGGCGCAGAAATCCTTCGCATACGGCGCGATGATGCCAATGTGACCGGCGTAATCGGGATGCACCAGTTCGCGCGCGGGGCCGGCATCGGCGCGGCGTGGGCGTTCGCGCCAGCCGCTGTCCAGCAGATGCGCCATCACGCTGGCTGCACGCACGTGGTGACGGCGGAAAAAGTCCAGGTTGTCGCCGGTCTGCATCAGCTCGATAAAGCGCACGCCGACGGCGTGATCGCGCAGGTAGTCCAGCCATGCCGGCAGCTGCTGGTCGTTGACATCGCGCATCAACACGGCATTGATCTTCACCGATGGCAGGCCGCGCGCCAGTGCCAGATCGATGCCCTGGAGAATGGAGTCGAGCCGGTCATGCCCGGTGATGCGTGCAAAACAGGCGCGGTCCAGGCTGTCCATGCTGACGTTGATGGCGCCAAGGCCGGCATCCAT
Organism: Oleiagrimonas sp. C23AA; assembly: GCF_011759385.1. Classification (GTDB taxonomy): domain Bacteria; phylum Pseudomonadota; class Gammaproteobacteria; order Xanthomonadales; family Rhodanobacteraceae; genus Oleiagrimonas. The sequence continues at coordinate 75,217 of NZ_JAARLY010000006.1, forward strand.
CCATTCGTTCAGACGCCGCGTCAGCAGCACGCCATTGGTGGTCATGGCGATGCGCTCGACGCCCGGCACCGCCGCGGCGGTGGCGATGATGTCGGTCAGGTCACGGCGCAGGCTGGGTTCGCCACCGGTGATGCGCAGCTTGTGCATACCCAGATGCTGGAAGCCGGTCAGCAGGCGCGTGATTTCGTCCAGGCGCAACGGCCCGGCCGCCTTCGGATCGGCCTTGTAGCCGTTGGGCAGGCAATAGGTGCAACGAAAGTTGCAGGCGGGAATGATGGACAGGCGCAGGTACGGAAACCTGCGACCGAATGCATCGGCCAGCGGGTGCATGTACGTATGCTCCTTTCCAAGGTCGGGAGGCGGAACGCGTTTCCGGTTCCACCCTGGTGATACCGTGAAGGCATCACGGACGCCATACCCTATGCCGCTTGTCGGCACGTAGGCAGGGCGCCTCGGAGTTGTTGACGATTCACCTTGAGTCTAGCACCGGGATGCGATGGTGCAGGCTGCCTTCGCCACCCCGTTGGCGCCATGTTCATGCGCGCTTGACCCATCCATGAGCGAGATGAAAATACCGTGCATGCACCCGTCACATCGTCTGCACGAAATTTTCATCGATGGCGCACCTAGCCTTGTCGCCATGACGGACCTTTTCGCCACTGCCTGGCCTCCATTTTGCGCATGGCCGCAGGTGCTCCGATGAGCCGCGGCTTCGTGCGCCGCACGGTGGAGCGCCGCCTGCCCGGCGGCATCGAGCAAGCCGAAGACAGCCTGGCCGAGGAAGTGCCGGTGGCGCTGGTGTTCAACGATCAGCCGTTCGCGGTGATGATGGCCACACCGGGCGATCTGGATGATTTTGCCCGCGGCTTCGCGCTCAGCGAGGGGCTGGTTGAGCACGCTGCGCAGATCCGCGATGTCAGCATCCACGAGCGCCTGGAAGGCATCGAGGTGGCGGTCACCTGCGAACAAACGCCGGCGGCGCTGCAGGCCGGTCCCGGTCATGAGCGCTTGTTGCCTGGGCGCAGCGGCTGCGGCCTGTGTGGCGCGCGCACGCTGGAAGATGCCGTGCGCCAGCCGCGCATCGTGGGCCGTGGCCCGGCCATCGATGCCGCCACCCTGGAACGGGCGCTGGGCGCGCTGCGCGAGGGGCAGTCACTGAATCGCGAGACCGGCGCCGTGCACGCCGCCGCCTGGGCCGACGATCAGGGCCATATCGTGCTGGTGCGCGAAGATGTCGGCCGCCACAACGCGCTGGACAAGCTGGTCGGCGCCATGGGCCGGGCTGGCGTCGATGTCGAACACGGCTTTGCCCTGGTCACCAGTCGCGCCAGCTACGAAATGGTCACCAAGGCCACCGCCGCCGGCATCACCCTGATGGCGGCCATCTCCGCGCCCACCGCCCTGGCCGTGCAACTGGCCCGCAGCGCCGGCCTGACCCTGGTCGGCTTCGCCCGGCCGGGACGGCATGTCGTCTATAGCCATCCCGAACGGTTGCGCACCTAGCCTTGGTTATTGGCGGGCGCCGCGTGGGTTGGGCGGCGTCGGGGCTGGTTCGGAGCTTCGGAACGGGTTGATGTCCAGGCCGCCGCGGCGGGTGTAGCGCGCGTAGACGCTCAGGAAACTGGGCGCGCAGCGCTGCATCAGGTCGGTCCAGATGCGCTCCACGCACTGCTCGTGGAACTCGTTGTGCTCGCGGAACGAAATCAGGTAACGCAGCAGGCCTTTGTGGTCGATGGCCGGGCCACGGTAGGCAATGATCACGCTGCCCCAGTCCGGCTGGCCGGTCACCGGGCAGTTGGACTTGAGCAGGTGCGAGACCAGGCGCTCTTCGACCGGCGCACCACGGGCGCTCAGGAACTCGGCGCACGGTGGGCCGTAGTGGTCGATGGCGATATCCAGCGTATCGATCACGATGCCGTCGGGCTCACTCAGCGACAGCGTGGCGAAATCGCGGGCCTCGGTCAGCTCAACCTGCACCGGGGCACCGGCAGCGGCGGAAAGATCCTCGCGCAGGCGCTGGCTCAACGTGGCCGTATCCAGGCGCTCGGCGGAGAAGCTGTTCAGATACAGCTTGAAGGACTTGGACTCGATGATGTTGGGCGAGTCGGCCGGCACGTCGAAGCGGGCCACGGCCACCTGTGGCTTGCCGCGCGTATCCAGCCACGACAGCTCGTAGGCATTCCAGATATCCACACCGGAAAACGGCAGTGCGCCATCGTCGATGCCGATCTCGGCACGCTTGTCGCGACGCGGAATCGGGAACAACTGTGCGGGGTCGTACTGGCGCGGGTAGTCGCTGGATTTGCCCAGCGGCGAGTGCTCGGGGGTACTCATGGGGCGTGCTGCATGCGGGTAGGCGGCCATTCTAGCGTGGCCCGGCGCGACCTTTGGCATAGGCCGGTAAGGCCGCGCCGCGCTAGCATCGGTCAGTCGGGGCGTGTCCCATCGGCGCAGCTCGCGCCCGCCTGCCCCGTGGAAAGACAAGGTGGAGATCACATGCTATCGATGACCCCGACGGCGCGGCTGGGCTGCGCACTGGCTCTTGGGCTGGCCTCGTTCGGCGCGCTGGCGCAGCCGGGCGCCAAGCTCACCGACAAGGACTATGCGCGCGCCGAGCGCTTCATGGTCTACAACACGCGCAAACTGGTCGACCACGACGTGCGTCGCGTGCACTGGCTGGGCGACAGTCAGTTCTGGTATGTCGACACCGATCACGGCGTCGAGCACTACATGCGCATGAACGCGGGCACCGGCAAGGCTGAGCCGGCCTTTGACGCCGACAAGCTGGCCGCCGCGCTGAATGCAGTCATCGACGGCAAGAAGGACAGCAAGGCCAAGCCGATCAAGGCCGGCAAGCTGCCGATCAGCGACATGACGTTGCCCAAGCAGGGTCACTTCCAGGTCACCGTGCGTGGCACCGAGTACACCTGTGATCTCTCGGCCAAGGCCGAGTGCGTGAAGGGCAATCTCGATGCCGTGCTGGCCGGTCACAAAGCCGACAAGGGCATCGCTGCGCTCAAGGGCGTGGTCTCGCCGGACGGCAAGCAGGTGGCCTTCATCCGCGACTGGAACCTGTGGGTGCGTGACATCGCCACCGGCAAGGAGCGCCAGCTCACCCACGATGGCGTGAAGAACTACGGCTACGCCACCGACAACGCCGGCTGGGTGCACTCGGACCAGGCCGTGCTGGTGTGGTCGCCCGATTCGAAGAAGATCGCCACCTTCCAGCAGGACCAGCGCAAGGTCGGTGACATGGCCATCGTCGGCGCGGCCATCGGCCATCCCAAGATCGAGGTCTGGAAGTACCCGCTGGTCGGTGACAAGCACGTGCCGATGATCCACCGCGTGGTCATCGACGTGCCTGGCGATAAGGTGGTGCGGCTGAAGATGAAGCCCGATTTCCACCGCTCCACATTGTGCGATGACATCAGCTGCTTCGGCCATGGCGCCTGGGAAGATGTGAAGTGGTCCAAGGACAGCCAGTCGCTGGCCTTCGTGTCCACTTCGCGCGGCCACAAGCACGAGTGGTTCCGTATTGCCAACCCCGAGACCGGCGCCGTGCGCACGGTGTTCGAGGAATCGGTGCCCACCTACTACGAGAGCGGCATCGAGGGCGTCAACTGGCGCTATCTTTCCAAGGCCAAGCAGGCCATTTGGCCGTCTGAATGCAGCAACTGGAACCAGCTGTACCTGTACAGCCTGCGCACCGGCAAGATGCTGCACCCGATCACCACCGGCAAGGGCAACGTCTCGGACGTGCTGCATCTGGACCGCAGCAAGCGCCAGGTGTGGTTCACCGCGGTCGGTCGCGAAAAGGGCGTCAACCCGTACTACCGCCAGCTGTGGAAGGCCTCGCTCAATGGCGGCAAGGCTACCTTGCTGACGCCGGAGAAGGCCGATCACTCGATCACCATGTCGCCGGATGGCCGTTACTTTGTCGACAGCTATTCGACGCCGACCACGCCGCCGGTCACCGTGTTGCGTGCATCCAGCGATGGCCATGTCATCGCCACCGTGGCGCGTGCCGATATCTCGCGTCTGAAGGCCGCCGGCTGGGTGCCGCCGATTCCGTTCACCGTGACCGCGCGTGACGGCAAGACCAAGCTCTACGGCATGATGTTCAAGCCGACCCACTTCGATCCACACAAGAAATATCCGCTGGTCGACTACGTGTACCCGGGTCCGCAGACCGGCTCGGTGCGTGGCCGCAGCTTCTCGGCGGCGCGTGGCGATCACCAGGCCATGGCCGAGCTGGGCTTCATCGTCATCGCCCTGGATGGCATGGGCACGCCGTGGCGCTCCAAGGCCTTCCACAACACCTGGTATGGCGACATGGGCGACAACACGCTGCCCGACCAGGTCAAGGGCATCAAGGAGTTGGCCAAGCGCTACAGCTGGATCGACCTCAACCGCGTCGGCATCTGGGGCCATTCCGGTGGCGGCAACACCACCGCCGATGCGCTGTTCCGCTATCCGGACTTCTTCAAGGTTGGTTGGGCCGAGTCGGGCAACCACGACAACCGCAACTACGAGGCCGACTGGGGCGAGAAGTACCAGGGCCTGCTGAAGAAGAACAAGGACGGCAGCACCAATTACGACAACCAGTCCAACCCGGACATCGCCAAGCAGCTGAAGGGTCACCTGATGCTCACCTACGGCACGTTGGATGACAATGTGCCGCCGGAGAACACGCAGATGGTGGTGCAGGCGCTGATCAAGGCCAACCGCGATTTCGACATGATCGCCATCCCCAACGTGCACCACGGCTATGGCTATGCCACGCCGTACATCACGCGTCGGCGCTGGGACTACTTCGTGCGCTACCTGGCCGGCGACACCCCGCCGTCCGAATACAAGCTCAAGGCGTGGCCCTGGTACTGATATCCGGGCAACGCGTGTCGCTTGAAAAACGAAAAGCCGGCCCTGTGAGGGGGCCGGCTTTTCTCTTGCTTGCCTGACGGCGGGGGCTTAGTCCAGCCGCTTGAACTTGCCTTGCTTGAGCGCCTCGGCCAGGGTCTTGCGCACTTGCCGCTGGGCGCGTTCGCTGGCGGCCTGGCGGTCCTTGGACACCGCTTCGCGCTGCTTGGCAATGGTCTGGCGCTGGGCTTCCAGCTTCGCCCGTTGCGCTGCCATGCGCTTGTGCTGTGCGTCCTGACGGTTTTTGAGCCGGCTCATTTCGCCGCGGATGGCCTTCTCACGCGCGGCGATCTCACGCAGTCGAGCCTGGTGGTCGGCATCGTTGGCCGCCTGCTGCGAGAGATTGGCGGCCTGAAGTTCGGCACGCTCGCCATCAAGTTCGGCTTGCTTGCCGGCCAGTTGTCCCTCCAGCGCAGCGAGTGAGCCTTCCTCGGCCGCCAGGCCGCCCTCGCGTCCGGCGATTTCACCTTCACGGCCGGCCAGGCGGCCTTCTTCCTGCGCGGCTTTGGTCAATGGCGCGTAGGCCTTGCTGATGCGATCGATGACGCCTTTGTCGTGCGTGACGTAGCGCGTGTCACCTTGGCGCAGCCATAGCGTGGGTTGATGCGTTGCGCCGGCGTGGTCACGTGCAAATGCTGCGTCCGCTTCCGACCCTATTACTTGCATCATGTCATCAGTGATCAGCACATAGCCTTGCCTGGCGTGATCGTGGGTGTCGATGGTGACGTTGTGGAAATGGCGGCCGCCGTAGTCGGGGGCGGGAGGCGCTGGAGGCGCAGGTGGTGCCGGCGGCGGTGCAGGTGGTGCCGGCGGAAGCGGCACCGGTGCCGGTGGTGGTGCCTGCGGTGGTGTCGGCAGGGCTGCTGCGTTGCTCTGAACCTGCGTTTCGGCCGAGGCATGGGCGCTGGCGGTGGTCGCTGTCGGCGCCACGCGCGCCGTGACGCGATAGGGCACCAGGCCGGCAGCGGCAATGGCAATCACCAGCGCAAACTGCGTCAAACGGTGCTGTGAGTGGGGGCGATGCTGAAGCATGGTCAGGCGCCTCTTGAGGTGGCGGAAGGTCGGAGATGCGCTGGCCAGGCCAGCGTGTGTCTGGGTGCTCACACCCAGGGTGAGCAAGAGCTGGCCGTAGGCCTGCGGTGCGATGTCGACATCGGCCAGCGCGCGGGTGTCGCAATCGGCCTCGCGTTCGATGGCGTATTCGCGTGCCGCCCAGTGTGCGACGGGATGGAAGAAGAACAGGCGCTGCGCCAGTGCCGGCAGCAGGCCCTGCCACAGATCGCCCCGATGCAGATGGGCCAGCTCGTGGCGCAGGGCCAGTACGACCTGCTCCTGGCTCAAGGCCATGCGGCTGGGCAACAACACGGTGGGGCGAAGCCAGCCGCTGACCTGCGGCGAGGTGATGTCGCGGCTGTGGCAAAGTGCCGGCGCCTTGCGCAAGCCCATGCGGCGGGCCTGGGCATCACACAGCGCGAGCAATGCGGCATCGTCGCAGGAAGCGGCCTCCTTGCGCAGGCGCTGGGTGCGCAGACCGTGTCGGGCCGCCAGCGCCAGCTGTATCAGTACCAGCGCCAGCCAGGCGCCGGCCAGTGCATCGCGCCAGTCCAGTGGCGAGGTCTGGATGAACGCTTCGCTGTCACGCGTGGCGGACACGTCCTCGGCGTCATGGCGGGTCCACTCGGGCGTGACTTCGGTCAGCGTGGTCGCAGGTGTCGTGGTCTGGACCGCAGGCGTCGGTGCGGACAGCAGCGGCAAGGGCAGCGGTGCGCCCCAGGTGAGCCCGATCAGCAGCTGCGCACTGACCAGCCACCACAAGCGGCTGCGCAGCGCCGGTGCCCAGTGCGGGCGAAGCCGCATCAGCCCGATCAGCACACCCGCCAGCACCACGCCTTGCAGCGATGTCCAGGTGAGGCGTTCCAGCAAGGCCAGCGAAAAGCTGTGCAAGGTGTCCATGTCAGCGCGCTCCGGGTTCGGATTTCAGCTTGGCGACCAGCGCCTGCAACTGGTCCAGCTCGTCATCGCTGACCTGGCCGCGTTCGGACATCCAGGCCACGAACGGCGACACCGAGCCGCCCAGGGTTTTCTCGACAAAGCTGCCCACGGCCTGGCGCATGGCTTCGCCGGGGCCGGTCGCGGTGCGGTAGCGGTAGACGGTGCCGACGCGCTGGCGCGCCAGGTACTGCTTGCTGCGCAGGCGTTCCATCATGGTCAGCACGGTGGAGCGGGCCAGGCCGCGCTGGGCGCCGAAGTCGGCCGCCACTTCGCCGACCGAGGCATCCTCGTGCTCGGCCAGATAGTGCAGCAGCGCCAGTTCCTGATCGCCAATGGTGGAAGGAGGCATGGGTAATCCATATGACTACGTGTGTAGTCATCGTGCGCTTGACGACAGCTGTAGTCAAGCATGACCTGCGGCAGGGGAGTTACCGGGTTTGTTGGCGCGGGGTGGCGCTCTTAATGGCTCAGCAAGGTGTCCAGTGAGCCACGCATGCGCACGTAGCGCACCGTGCCTTTCAGAAAGGGCACCGAGTCGACCTGGAAGCCAAAGCGCCGATAGAACGCGGTGGCACTTTCGCGCGCATCGAACCACAGCGTGCCGACGCCTCGCGCGTGCAGCTGCCGGGCGCCTTCGCGAAGTAGCGCGCTGCCCAGCCCCTGGCCTTGCCAAACCGTGGCCGTGGCGAACTTGCGCAAACGCGCCTGGCCCGGGCCGGGGACAAAAAACGAGGCCACACTGCATAGCTCGGTGCCGACAAAGGCGCCCAGATGCAGGCCCTCAGCATCGTCGGCCAGCCTCACCTCATCCAATGTGGCCTGTGGCCACAGCACCGCCTGGCGCAATGGCAGACATTGCGCGGCGGTGATGGGTTTGATGCGCTGATCGGGCGGGCGATTCATGGCCGGAAAGTCTAGCCGATACCCATCCGTGCGGGATCGGTATCGGCCTTTGGAGCCGTGCCATGACGGGGCGTATGTAAGAAATGGCGATAAAATGCAACGCCGTTTAGAAGGCCATATCGAACGACACTTCGCCTTCCACGCCTACCTGGTAGGCCGACACGCGGCGCTCGAAGAAGTTGGTCACTTCCTGCACGTCCTGCAGATCCATGAAATCGAACGGGTTCTTGGCGCCGTACTTCTTGGTCATGCCCAGCTGGCCAAGGCGCTGGTCGGCGCAGTATTCCAGGTACTGGCGCATGTCCTTGACCGACAGCCCGACCACGCCGCCGGAGAGCACGTCTTCGGCAAACTGCGTTTCGCAGGCGATGGCCTCTTCCAGCATCTGTTCCACATCCTCGCGCATCTGCGCGTCGAACAATTCGGGCTCTTCCTCGCGCACGGTGCGCACCACCTCGAAGGCAAAGGCCATATGCCCGGATTCGTCACGGAACACCCAGTTGGTGCCCGAGGCCAGCCCGTGCAGCAGGCCGCGCGAGCGCAGGTAGTACACGTAGGCGAAGGCGGCAAAAAAGAACAGGCCTTCGATGCAGGCGGCAAAGCAGATCAGGTTGAGCAGGAATTGGCGCCGATGCTCACGTGTTTCCAGGCGATCGAGGTTCTGCACCGAGTCGATCCACTTGAAGCAGAACTCGCCCTTCTTGCGGATCGAAGGGATGTTCTCAATCGCATCGAAGGCCTGTCGGCGCTGGTCCGGGTCGGGAATGTAGGTATCCAGCAGGGTCAGGTAGAACTGCACATGCAGCGCTTCCTCATACAACTGGCGCGAGAGGAACATGCGCGCCTCGGGCGAGTTGATGTGCTGGTAGAGGTTGAGCACCAGGTTGTTGGAAACGATGGTGTCGCCGGTAGCGAAGAACGCTACCAGACGATGGATCAGGTGCCGGTCGGCCTCGCTCATCTTCGATTTCAGGTCGCTGGTGTCGATGGAAAAATCCACCTCCTCCACCGTCCAGGTATTGCGGATCGCCGCCCGGTACATCTCGTAGAACGTCGGATAGCGCATCGGACGCAGGGTGAGTTCGAAGCCAGGGTTGAGCAGGCGACTACTTTGGCTGGATGTGGATGACATGGCAGATTCCTTAAATGGTGTGTCGTCTAATGCGCAGCATGTGTATCTATCAGGCAGCGGCCAAGTGCGGCGCTAGGGACTTGCATGGTGTCGCGGCGAGGGACGAGGGCGCTGGATTCCAGCTTTCGCTGGAATGACGAGATAGCTGGCTTTAGGGTTGAGTGAGCTCTGAGTGGAAAAGGACTTCCTTCATGCGCGAGCGGGCGCCTTGCGTGTATCTGCTTGCCAGTCGACGTAACGGCACCCTTTATGTGGGCGTGACGTCCAATCTGGTGGCCCGAATCTGGCAGCATCGTCAACAAGTGATGGCCGGATTTACCCAGCGTTATCGCGTACATCGTCTGGTCTGGTTTGAAATGCATCACGACATGCGTTCAGCCATAGTGCGGGAGAAGGCGATTAAGGCCTGGCGACGTGCCTGGAAGATCCAGCTGATTGAGGCCTCCAATCCGTATTGGCGTGATCTCTACTCGGAGATCTGCGGTTGAATGGCACGTCGTGGCGGTGACTCGCTGGCGTCTGCTCACACGGTGTAGAACTGGTTGTGTCACACATATGCTTCTAGCTGCAGCGCCATAGACACTGGATGCCAGCATTGATTGAATCGACGCGAGCTTTGCGCTGCCTCTCGCGCTTAGCTCGTCGTCCCAGCGAAAGCTGGGACCCAGCGCCTTTTTCTTTCAAAGGCGGGGCGCTGGGTCGATAGCCGCTACCGGGAAGGCAGCACTCCTCGCTCTACTGGCACGCCTCGCAGTACTCGGGGTTTTCCAGCGAGCACACCACGGCGGCGTTGGCGTTGGTGGTGTCGTCCGGTTTGGTTTTTGCCGCCTCGCCGCTGCCGACGGTGGTCTTGGCGATCTTGGTGGCCGGGCGCGAGCGCAGGTAGTAGGTGGTCTTGATGCCCGACTTCCACGCGTACATGTACATGGACGATAGCTGGCCGATGTTCGGGTTTTCCATGAACAGGTTCAGTGACTGGCTCTGGTCGATGTAGGCGCCGCGCGCGGCGGCGTGGTCGATCAGGGCTTTCTGCGGCAGCTCCCAGGCGGTGCGGTAGATGTGGCGAAGCGCTTCGGGAATGGCGCTGATGCCCTGGATGGAGCCGTCGGCCATCTTGATGGCGTCACGCACTTCGGCCGTCCAAAGGCCCAGCGTTTTCAGCTCATCGACCAGGTGACGGTTGATCACCAGGAAGTCGCCGGACAGCGTTTCGCGCTTGAACAGGTTGGACACCTGCGGCTCGATGCACTCGTAGCAGCCGGCGATCGAGGCGATGGTCGCGGTCGGCGCAATGGCGATCAGCAGCGAGTTGCGCAGGCCCTTGTCGACAATGGCCTGGCGCAGCGTGGCCCAGCGTTCGGGCTGATGTGGTGCGGTGCCGTCCCAGTGGTCGAATTGCAATTGGCCGCGTGCGGCGCGGGTATCGGCAAAGGCGGCGTGCGCGCCCAGTTCCTCGGCCAGCTCGCACGAGGTGGCCAGGGCGTGGAAGTAGATTTCCTCGGCAATGCGCGCCGACATGGCCTTGGCTTCGTCGCTGTCGAAGCCCAGACGCAGACGGAAGAACACATCCTGCAGACCCATCACGCCCAGGCCTACCGGGCGCCACTTCATGTTGGCGCGACGTGCGGTGTCGATCGGGTAGAAGTTCAGATCGATCACGCGGTCGAGCTGGCGCACGGCGGTACGCACGGTGTCGGCCAGCTTGTCGTAGTCAAAGCTCCAGTGACCGTCGGCCTCGCGCTGCATGTGCCGCGACAGGTTGATCGAGCCCAGGTTGCACACCGCCGTCTCGTTGCCCGAGGTCACTTCCAGGATCTCGGTACACAGGTTGGAAAGGTGCACCACGTTGCCGGCCACGGCGGTCTGGTTGCAGGTGGCGTTGGCACGATCCTTGAAGGTCATCCAGCCATTGCCGGTCTGCGCCAGGGTGCGCAGCATGCGCGCGTAGAGCTCGCGTGCCTTGAGTGTGCGCACGGCCTTGCCCTCGGCCTCGGCCTGCGTATAGACGCGCTCGAAAGTTTCACCCCAGGTGTCGACCAGCGCCGGCACCACCTTGGGATCGAACAGCGACCAGTCGCCATCCTCGGCCACGCGCTGCATGAAAAGGTCGGGAATCCAGTTGGCCAGGTTGAGGTTGTGCGTGCGCCGGGCCTCGTCGCCGGTGTTGTCGCGCAGCTCGAGGAATTCCTCGATGTCGGCGTGCCACGGTTCCAGGTACACGCAGGCCGCGCCCTTGCGCTTGCCGCCCTGATTGACCGCGGCCACCGAGGCATCCAGCGTTTTCAGCCACGGCACCAGACCGTTGGAATGGCCGTTGGTGCCACGGATCAGTGAGCCGCGCGAACGCACCCGCGAGTAGGCCAGGCCAATGCCGCCGGCAAATTTGGACAGCTTGGCGACATCGGCATATTTCTCGTAGATCGACTCCAGCGAGTCGGCCGGGGAATCGAGCAGGAAGCACGAGGACAGCTGCTCGTGCGCGGTGCCGGCGTTGAACAGCGTCGGCGAGCTGGGGATGTATTCCAGATGCGAGAGCAGGCGGTACAGCTCCAGCGTCTCGCCCATCTCACCGCCACCCAGGGCGCAGGCGATTCGCATGAAGAAATACGCCGGTGTTTCCAGCACATGGCGTTGTTCGGGATGGCGCAGCAGGTAGCGGTCGTACACCGTGCGCAGGCCAAAATACTCGAAGCGGCGGGCCACTTCGCCATCGATGGCGTCATTGAGCTTGCGCGCATTGGCGGCCACGAAATCGCGCAGGCGCGCGTTGACCACGCCCAGCTCGGCGCCGCGTGCCACCGACTGCGAGAACGAGTGGATGTCCTGCGCGCCCACTTCCTTGTCGATGGTGGCGGCCAGCAGGCGCGCCGCCAACTGGCCGTATTCGGGTTCCTCGGCGGTCAGCGCGGCGGCGGTGCGGATCGACAGCTGGTCCAGTTCCAGCGTGGTCGCGCCGTCGTACAGGCCGCCCATGGTCTTGACCGCCACACGCATGGCATCGACCGCGTGCAGGCCTTCGGCGCAGCGCGCCACCGCGCGCACGATCTTGTTCACGTCGACCGGCTCGCGCACGCCGTCGCGCTTGGTCACATGCATCTGCGCCGGGTTGTGCGGTGCGGTCAGTTCAAACGGCGGTTGCGCCGCTACCGGCGCCGACGGGCGGCTCAGCATGGGCGATTCGGCCGTTGCCGGTTCGGCCGGATGGCCATCGACGAGGGGTTCGGGGGACGCCACGGCGCTGCCGCGCGAGGCATCATCGAAAGGTTCCATGGGACGACCTCCGCTCTTAAAGGCGATCGAGGGCATGCCGTTCTGGTCATGCATCGCTCGTTGCCGGTTCAAGTTCCCGCTCCCGCGCGCGGGTCATTGAGGATTGCGCTTCAAGCAAGAGGCCACGCGACGCGATGCGGCCCGGCTGGGCATCCATGCGTGGATGCGCCCTTGCGGACCCCATCTGCGACGCGCCTCCCCGCGGAAGCGGTCACCCGCGCCGAAGCGTTCGCCTGCACTGTGCGTAGCGGCCATCTCACCGGCTGCGACGCGAGGGCACACGAGCGCGCTCGACGTATCGGCAGGTCTTCGGACTTGCGGCACGGATCGCCTCGCGATCCACCTCGTCCTGCGCTTCCCAAGTGCGTTTCGCACCCAGTGCATCTGTCAGGAGTTGGAATTTCCGCCTACCGCTGCGGGGCAGTTCCGGACTTGCCCTGAGGCCTATGGCCCAGAGCGCACCGGATTCCCTTTTAAGCACACATCCCGGATGGGCCGTGTACACCGATGGAACACAACATATGCGCGTGCCCTTGGTCCGTCAACACGAAATATGGGTATGCGTGGCTGATCAATGATTTGAGTTCATGACACTTGGCGCACTGTACTTGGGCGCGCCAAGCGGCTAGGCTTGCGCCCGTTTCGGGTGTCCGGCGTGCGGCTTTTTTTGCCACGCGCAGGATGAAACGGGAAGCCGGTGCGCGCCGGGTGTGAGCCATCACGCCAGGGTGCAAGGCCGGCGCTGCCCCCGCAACGGTAAGTCGTGTGCGCTCGATGCGTGTTTCGCGTATCGACCGGGTATCGATCGACGGCCTCAAGGCCACCCACTGCCGGCATGTGTCGGCGGGAAGGGCGATGGGTACCGAGCCTGTGTTCAAGGCTCAACCGACAAGCCCGGAGACCGGCCCGATGACATGACCGCATGCCAGGTTGCGTGCGGTCGGGTGGAGGCATCGCGGTGGGCGATGGTCGGACCATGCGCGATGCCGTGCCGGCATTGGGTGTTCTGGCTTTTATGTTCCCGCGTGCCAACGTTATTGGCCTTAAGCCGCCCGCCGCACCGACGGGGTGTGGCGTCCATCAGGGAACCTAAACGACATGCGTCTGAATCTTCTTGCCAGCGCCGTGCTGCTGGCCGTGGCTGCGCCGGCGTTTGCCGCGCCGCAGAGCGATCACTCGATAAGCATCGATCCGGTGGTGGTCACCGCCACGCGTACCGCCGAGCCGGTCAGCCATACGCTGGCGCCGGTCACGGTGATCACCCGCGCCGATATTGATCGTCTGCAGCCCGAATCGCTGCAGGATCTGTTGACTGGCCTGCCGGGCGTGGCGTTTTCCAACGCTGGCGGCATGGGTCAGCAGACCTCGCTGTTTTTGCGCGGCACCAATTCCACGCACACGCTGGTGCTGATCGATGGCGTGCGCATTGGCTCGGTGTCGGCGGGGCTGGCCGCGTTCGAGCAGATTCCGGTGGACCAGATTCAGCGCATCGAGATCGTGCGCGGGCCGCGCGCCTCGCTGTATGGCGCCGATGCCATCGGCGGCGTGATCCAGATTTTCACCCGACATGGCAAGGCCGGCCAGGCGCCGACGCCCTCGCTCAGCGTCACCGGTGGCTCGCACAACACCTGGCGCGGTGAGGCCGGACTTTCCGGTGGCAGCGACCATGCCTGGTACAACGTCAGCCTCGGCAGCCAGTACACGCACGGCATCAACAGCTGCAAGGTCGGCGCCGGCGATGTGTTTGCCGGTTGCTTCGTCAACGAGCCGGACAAGGACGGTTACCGCAACTACAACGGCCTGTTCTCCGGCGGCTACCGCTGGGACAACGGCACCGAGCTGGCCGTCACCGGCATGCGCAGCAAGAGCTTTGTCGAATACGACGGCAGCCCGTATGGCGGCAACATGGCCGACAACGAGCAGCGCGTGGCCGGCGCGCGTCTTAGCTTGACCCCGGTCGATGGCTGGGATGTCAGCCTGAACGCGGGGCAGAGCAAGGACCTGTCGACCACCTATTACCAGGGCACCTATTACGGCGTGTTCTATCCCAAGGCGCCGACCGGCTACGCCAATTCGCGCCGTGACGATGCGTCCTGGCAGAACGCGTTCACCCTGGCCGCTAACCAGCAGCTGACCGCCGGTGTCGATTACAGCCGCGAGCATCTGGATTCGTCCACCGCGTACATCAACGATTCGCGCGACAACACCGGTGTCTTTGCGCAGTACCAGGGCCGCTTCGGCGCCAACGAGCTGCAGTTGTCGTTGCGTCACGACCACAACCAGCCGTTTGGCAACCATGGCACGGGCGCCATTGCCTGGGGTTACGACTTCACCGACGGCCTGCGCCTGACCGCCTCGTACGCCAGCGCTTTCCACGCGCCGACGTTCAACGATCTGTACTACCCCAGCACGCCCGGTTACGCGCCCTCGGCCGATCCCAACCTGAAGCCCGAGTCGGCACACAATGTCGAGCTGGGCCTGGGTGGCTGGTACACGCGCTGGAGCTGGCAGGTCAGCGCCTACCAGAACACCATCGACGACCTGATCGCGCTGGATGCCAACTACACGCCGGGCAATATCAGCCGTGCGCGCATCCGTGGTGTGGAAGGCCAGTTCAAGGGCCAGTGGGCCGGCTGGCTGGTGCACACCTACCTGACCTGGCAGCAGCCGAAGAACATCGACGGCAGCGCCAACGATGGCAACCTGCTGCCGCGTCGCTTCGAACGCAGTGCGCGAGTGGATCTGGATCGCCATTTTGGTGTCTATGGCCTCGGCGCCACGCTGTATGCGGCCAGTGGTCGCTACGACGATGCCGCCAACACGCATCACCTGGGTGGCTACGGCACGCTGGATCTGCGCGCCAGCTATCGCTTCCTGCCGCATTGGGACATCCAGGCGCGCGTGGCCAACGTGTTCGACCATAGCTACGAGACTTCCTGGTACTACAACCAGCCGGGCCGCACCGCTTACGTCACGCTGCGTTACCGCCCGCACTGAGCGCTGACGCCTCGCTGGTGTCATGCTGCGGGGATGGAACAAAAAACGGCGCCGCTCCTTTCGGGGCGGCGCCATTTTTTTTGGATGTCCGGCCTTGTTGGCACTCGAACCGACTGTCACCAAGGGCTTGGGCGTGTCGTCCCAGCGCCTTGGTGTGTTGCGGCACCCAAGGCGCTGGCTGCCCGCTTTCGCTGGCGTGACGGGCAAGGCCCAAGCTAGTGCGCGGCATGCTCCTGGGCCGCGGCATCGGCCGGTGCCGACATCGACGGCGGCGCGTCGGCCGGCGCTGCGCCCCACTGATGGTTGGGCTTGGGGCCCATCTGGAAGGTCAGGGTCGCGCCATTCTTGATGTCATCCCATGAGAACCACGGCTTGTTCCACGGCTTGCCGTTGAGCGTGGCCGACTGGATGTACTGATTGGTCGCCGAATTGTTCTTGGCCACCACCTTGAACACATGGCCGTTGCCCAACTGGATGGCCACGGTGTCGAAGATCGGGCTGCCGATGATGTAGTTGGGGCTGGACGGATCGACTGGGTAGAAGCCCATCGCGCTCAGTGCGTACCACGACGAGGTGGCGCCCTGGTCATCCATGCCCGGGTAGGCGTAGCCGGAGGCGTCACTGCCATACATTTCACGCAGGATCTGGCGCACGCGCATCTGCGTTTTCCACGGCTGGCCGCCCCAGTCGTAGTAGTAGGCCGATTGCTGATCGGGCTGGTTGCCCTGCACGTACTGGCCAATCAGGCCGGTGCAGTCGCGGCAGATGCCCTTGGGGTGGTACGGCGTGGTGAAGAACTGGTCGAGCTTGGCATCGAAGGCCTGGCGACCGCCCAGCAGGTTGATCAGGCCTTGCACATCGTGTGGCTCCAGCCACAGCGTCGACCAGCCGGAGGCCTCTTTCATCATGAAGTTGTAGTAAGGCTCGCCAGGATCGAACGGCGTGATCCACTTGCCGTCGGCGGTGCGGCCGCGAATGAAGCCGTCGGATTTGTCGAACACGTTCACGTAGTTGTGCGCGCGTTTGAGGAACATCCGGTAATCGTCCATCTTGCCCATGCGCTTGGCGTATTCGGCCATGGCGTGGTCGTCCCAGGCATATTCGAGCGTGGTCGCCGCGCCGGCCTTGCCGCCGGCGTACGGCGGGTTGGGGCTGCCCTTGGGAATGAAGTCGGAAATCCAGCCCTGCTTCTCGTACTCGGCCAGGTAACGACGCGGGCCGGCCGGGTCCATGGCGTTCTTGCGCAGGTACTTGTAGACCGCCTTGTAGTCGAATGGAATGCCGCGCTCCCAGGCGCCCAGGTACATGAACACCGCGTTGTCGCCGTGGAAGGAGGTGTTCATGAAGCCCTTCTCACGGGCCATGTCCAGCTCCGAGGCCATGACATTGCGCATCAGCTTGGGTTCGAGCATCTCCAGCAGCACGATCTGGTTGCGGCCGGTATCCCAGAACGGCACCGGGCTGTAGCGATCGTGCGTGGCAACCTGGACCTTGCCGTTGGAGTCGGTGAATTTCTCACCCTTGGCGGCAATCAGGCGCGGGCTTTCAAACGATTGAAAAAGTGTCGAATAAAACAGTGAGCGCTGCTTGTGCGTGCCGCCGGTGACCTTGACCCGGCCCAGCAGTTTGGCCCAGTCCTTGCGCGCCGCCTCATGCACGCGCTCGAAGTTCCAGGCGGGAAGTTCCTGATGCAGGCGCTGCTCGGCCTGCGCGTAGCTGGTGCCGTGGGCGATTTTCATCAGCACCTTCTCGCCGGCGCTGGTGTGGAAGGTGACATAAGCGCCGGCGTAATGGCCGGAGATGTCGCGCTGGCCGGGCTCCACGTCCTTGTTGCCGATGCCCCAGCCGCGGTTGTCGCCAGGAGCCTTGCGGAAGGTGCCCAGCTTGGTGAACGGCTGCGAGAATTCGGCGACGAAGTAAGCGCCGTCGATCGCGTGGCTGTCGCTGGACTGGCCGCGGATGTTGTGGTCGTTGACCACCTGCACGTGGCCGCCATGCGACGGGAAACTCACCAGCACATGGGCCCGATCGCTGGCCGGGAAGGTGAAGCGCATCAGGCTGGCCCACTGCGTGGCCGTCAGCTCGACGCGGGTCTTGAAGGTGTTCAGATACACCGAGTAATAGCCTGGCGAGGCCTTTTCGCGGCGTTTGTCGTACCAGGATTCGCGCAGTGCCGGCGGCATCGACCAGGCGCCCACCACCGGTTCGATGATCGGTTCGGCACGGCCGCCATAAGTGGAGCCGCCACCGCCGGTAAAGCCGATCATGGTCGGGTTGGTGTAGTAGTAGGGCGTCGGCACGCCGTTGGGGTAGCTCAGCGCAATGTTGTTGTTGACCGGCGTGGCCTGCACCGAGCTGTGCGGCAGGCGCGCACCCGGTGAGGTCTGGCCGGTATAGACCGGTTCGCCCGGCGGTGGCGCGTTGCCGATCAGCTTGGGCTTGTCCAGTGGCGCAGTGCCGACCAGCGGATTGGCCAGGCTGACCGGTGAATCAGGTGTTTGGCTGTGTTGCGCGCTTGCCGCCGTGGCGACAAGGGTCAATACGATGGCTGCACTGCTGCGGCGCCGGAAACCCATGGTCCATCCTCCCCTCGAAAGATAAGCAACGCCGCGCCGCGTGGAAGCGTTATGGATAGGCAGCCGGCGAACGTGTCGGTGCAAGGACCATACGTTCGCATTTAGATCGATGCAAATCCGCCATAAGTCATATGCCGGCTCGGCAAGCGGCGAGGCATGCGGACGAGGGCGTCAGTCCAGGTGTTCGGAAGCCAGATAATCCTGGCTCTGCATCTCGATCAGGCGCGAGGCGGTGCGCTCGAACTCGGCGCGGTGGCGCTCGCCGTCATACAGCTCGACGATGGGTGCGGCGGCCGACAGCACCAGCTTGACGTGGCGGTCGTAGAACTCGTCCACCAGATGGATGAAGCGCTTGGCCGGATCGTTGTTGTCCGGCCCAAACGGCGGCACGTTGGACACCACGATGGCCGGAAAGCGCTTGCCCAGGGCGATGTAGTCGGCTACCGCACGCGGTCCGTCGCACAGCGCGTCGAAGTCGAACCAGGCGATGTTGTCGGCATGGCGGCGCACGGCGATGTGGCGATCATTGACGCTGATCTGGCCGCCTTCGTGCACATCGCCCTCGGCATAGTCGTTGAAAATGCGCGACAGCGCGCGTTCGGCCTCGGCGCCGGGCGGGCACTGGTAGACCGGCGCCTGCTCCAGCGCACGCAGGCGCCAATCGTTGCGCGAATCGAGCATCAGCACCTTGCAGTGCGTTTCGATCAAATCGATGGCGGGCAGGAAGCGGGCGCGTTGCAGGCCACCGGCATAGAGATTTTCCGGCTCGGTGTTGGAGGTGGTGACCAGGCTCACGCCCCGGGCGAACAGTGCGTCGAGCAAACCGCCCAGGATCATGGCATCGCCAATGTCCTGCACGATGAATTCATCCAGGCACAACACGCGGGCGCGGCTGGCCAGGTCGTCGGCGACCAGCGGCAGCGGGTCGGCGCGATGGCCAAGCTGGCGCAGCGCCTCGTGCACCTCGGCCATGAAGCGATGAAAATGCCGCCGCAGCGCCGTGCCCTGCGGCAGGCCGGCGACGAACAGGTCCATCAGGAAGGTCTTGCCACGCCCGACGCTGCCCCACAGGTACAAACCCTGTACCGGCGAGGATTGTTCCTTGCCCAGCGCCTGGCGCAGCCGGCCGAGCATGCCCTGACGGCGGCCGGCGCGCTGATGCAGCGCGCTGTGCATGCGGTCCAGTTCGGCCAGGGCCGGCAACTGCGCGCGATCGCGTTCCCAGCGGTGGGCTTGTACGCCCTGCGCATAGCGCGCGCTGGGGCTTTGCGGGTCGGCGGAAGGGTCGGTCATCAATGGGCGCAGGTTTGGCGCGGCGCCTTATGTGTCGCCGCGCGGGTGAATCGGGACAGGGCGGATCAGTTGGCGCGCGGCTCGGGTAGCCAGCTGCGCACGCCGTTCTTCAGTGCGCCGCGCAGATCCATCAGGCGGCGGTGGAAGAAATGGCTGGTGTCGGGCATGCGCACCATGTTCGGTGCATTGGACCCCAGCGACTCGACCCAGGCGAACACCTCGTTGGCGTCGACGATTTCGTCGTCTTCGCCCTGCACGGCCAGCCACGGGCAGGTGGGCAGGGTGAAGCCGTCGAAGTCCCAGCGGCCCACCGGAGGAGCGACCGTGATCAGTGCCGCCGCGCCCAGCTTGTGCGCGTTGCGAAGTGCCACGTAGCTGCCGAAGGAGAAACCGGCCAGCCAGACATCGTCGCCTGGATTGACGCGGCGCACCCACTCGACCACGGCGGCCAGGTCATCGCCTTCACCCATGCCGTCGTCGTATTCGCCTTCGGAGGCGCCAACGCCGCGGAAGTTGAAGCGCACCGTGTTGAGGCCGACCTCGCGCAGGCTGCGCTCAATGATGGTGACCACCTTGTTGCGCATGGTGCCGCCGTGCAGCGGGTGCGGATGGCAGATCACCGCCGTGGCACCACGCGCGCCGGCCTCGGGAACATCCACCGTCACCTCGAGCTTGCCGACCGGGCCGGCGAGCGCGAAGCTGGTGGCCTCGCCCGGGAAGGAGTCGGGCGCGGATGCAGGAATCGTATCGTTCATGAGGTGCATGATAACCGCCGTTACGCCCCCCAGTGTCAAACGTGCGTGCACGCGGGCGCGCGAGGGACGGGCATGAATCACCTGGCGCATGCCTGGCTGGCCGGCGGCGATGCCGGTCTGGAAGTGGGTGGCCTGATGGGCGATTTCGTGCGTGGCACGCCTGACGAAACGTTGCCCGATAGCCTGCGACAGGGCATCGCCCTGCATCGGGCCATCGATACCTACACCGACGCGCATCCGGTGGTGGCCGCCGCGCGCGCGCGTTTCGAACCACCGTGGCGACGCTATGCCGGCATCATGCTCGATGTCTGGTTCGACTATTGCCTGGCGCACCAGCTGCGCGCGCAGGGTGAGGACCTGGACGCGTTTTCAGCCCGTCTGCGCCAGCGCTTGCGGGCGCACTGGCCGTGGCTGCCGGCGCGTCTGCAGCGCTTTTCCGGCTACATGCAGGCGCACGGCCTGCCGGCCGCCTATGCCGAACCGGCGATGCTGAAAAACGTCTTCGCCGGGCTTTCACAGCGCCTGAGCCGGGCCAATCCGCTGGCCGATGCATGGCCGCAGCTGCACGCGCAGGCGCCCCGGCTGGAGGCTGACTACCGCGCGTTTTTCCCCGATCTGGCTGGCTTTGCCGGCGACTGGCGTCGCCGGCACGCGCCGCAAACGCTTACTTTGACTGACTGACCATCCACTTCACCGCCGCTTCCACCTGTTTGTCAGTGAGCGCCGGATTGCCGCCCTTGGCGGGCATGTGGTTGCCATCCGGGCCGGTGTAGCCGTTGATGGCATGTTTGATCAGCGTATCCATGCCCTGCGCGATGCGTGGTGCCCACGCGGACTGGTTGCCCAGCTTCGGCGCGCCGGCCACGCCGGCGTTGTGGCAGCTGGTGCAAAGGTGACCGTAGATGGCTTTGCCATCGGTGGTGCCACCGTAAGCGACCTGCGAGGCGGCGGCCTTGGCGGCGGCGGCCTCGGCCGCCTGCATCGCGGCACGTCCGGTATCGCCGGCATAGGATGAACCCACCGGTGCCAGCCGCTGCCCGGTCAGTTTGTCCGCATCCGGATTCCTGTAGGCATGTTGCGCGCCGTACACCCACCAGGCCAGTCCCACGATCAGCAGGGTCAGAATGGCGAGCGTGGCGATGAGGATGGAGAACCCACGAAGGAAGTTGCGATCAGACTTGCTGATTGGATTGCTCACTTGTGTTACCCCGGTCTCCTTGATGGCCGGAGTGCTGCCGGCCCAGCGCAACCTGTCTGTTTTCAAGCAGATCCGCGCACCTGCCTCCCACAGGCGCCTGCCGCGTACTCCCTTGCGGCGGCGGATGCCACGGGATGAACCCTCCCCGGAACGGCCGCTGGCCATTCCCCCGGTTGCCGGCCCAGCATAGCGGCCCCGGGCCGCTCGTGTGCAAGCATTTTGACGCAGGCCAGGCAGGCAGCAGCCGGAATAGTGATCATCTAGGCCAAAAGGCAGGGGGTGGATGTGTCAACCGGCATTGTTCAATGCCGTTGTAGTGCACCTATGCTATGCATGCATCAAGCTGCCGGGCGTGCCATGTCCGGTGCTTGCAGGTAATGCAGGGGAGGGGGCTTGCGGGGTGTCCGTGTGGCCCTGTCCTTAGGATGTCCTGGCCGCCGTGCGGCTGGCGACGTTCAACCTGCATCCTGCATCCACATCACCATGAGCGAAATTCGTAGGGAGTCACCCATCTCATGTCGCGTCGGAAAATCGCGCTGATCGTCATCATCATCGTCGTGGTGATTGCACTGGTTCTGGCTTTTCACCATAAAAAGAGCGGTAAAAGCGCACCGCAGGCTGGGACGGCTCATGGCGCCATGCACGCTGGCGGCGCCGACAAGGGCGGCGACAGCAAGCCAGTGCCGGTGACCGTGGTGCCGGTCAAGAAGGAAAACGTGCCGGTCTACCTGACCGCCCTTGGAACCGTGCAGGCACTCAACACCGTGACTGTGGTGCCGCAGGTCGGTGGTCAGCTGATGAAGATGGACTTCAAGGAAGGCCAGGAGGTGAAGAAGGGTGAGGTCATCGCCGAGATCGATCCACGCACCTATCAGGCCCAGTACGATCAGGCCGTGGCGCGCCAGAAGCAGGACCAGGCACAGCTGGAAACGGCTATCAGCAACCTCAAGCGCAGCCAGGACCTGATCAAGAAGAACTTCGTTTCCAAGCAGGATCTGGACACCCAGCAGAACACCGTCGATCAGCTTCGCGCCACGGTGGCCGCCGATGCGGCCAATGTGCGTGACACCAGGGTGTCGCTGGACTACACCAAGGTGCGCGCGCCGATTACCGGGCTTGCGGGCATTCGCCAGGTGGACGCCGGCAATGTGGTCAGCGCCAATTCCACGGCCATTGTCACCCTGACCCAGGTGCATCCGATCTATGTGATCTTCCACCTGCCCGAGCAGAATCTGGGCATGGTGCGCAGCGCGCAGGCCAAGGCGCCACTGTCGGTGGCAGCACTGGACCGCACCGACTCGCACCCCATTGCTGCCGACGGCACGCTGCAGGTGATCGACAACCAGATCGACTCCAGCACCGGCTCGTTCACGCTGCGCGCGCAGTTCCCGAACAAGCAGACCGAGCTGTGGCCGGGCCAGTTCGTCAACGTGCGCCTGCGCGTGCGCACGGTCGACAACGGTCTGGTGATCCCCACCGAGGCGGTGCAGCGCGGTCCCGATGGCGATTACGTGTATCTGGTGCAGGGCGACCACACGGTGAAGGTGCAGAACGTGCAGGTGGCCAGCGATGTGGATGACACCCACACCATGATCGCCAGCGGCCTGAAGGCCGGTGACGAGGTGGTGACCGAAGGTCAGTTCCGTCTGAAGCCCGGTGCCAAGGTGCAGCCGCTCAAGCCCGGTGAGGTGCCGCCGGCGCCGACCGCCGCCGAGCTCAAGAAGGCCAGCCAGCAGAAAGGTGGCGGCCGTCGCCATCACTGATCGATGCCGCCCCGGCGCATGCGTGCCGGGGCGTGTTGAACTTTCCGTCTAGCAGGAACGCACCGCGTGGGCTTTTCGACACTTTTCATCCGCCGGCCGATCGCCACCTCGCTGCTAATGGCAGCGGTGCTGCTGCTGGGCATTCTTGGCTATCGTGCGTTGCCGGTCTCGGCACTGCCGGAAGTGGACGCGCCCAGCCTGGTCGTGACCACCCAGTATCCGGGCGCCAGCGCGCAGACCGTGGCCACCCTGGTGACCACGCCGCTGGAGCGCCAGCTCGGACAGATTTCCGGCAT
The DNA here is from genome assembly GCF_011759385.1 of Oleiagrimonas sp. C23AA. Lineage (GTDB taxonomy): Bacteria > Pseudomonadota > Gammaproteobacteria > Xanthomonadales > Rhodanobacteraceae > Oleiagrimonas. The sequence goes on from NZ_JAARLY010000006.1 coordinate 98,309, forward strand.
CACCATGATGAGCTCGGACAGCTCCGCCGGGCTGTCCTCGATCGTCCTGCAGTTCAACATGAACAAGGACATCGACATCGCCGCGCAGGACGTGCAATCAGCGCTGCGCGCCGCGCGCCTGCCCGGCAGTCTGCCGTATCCGCCGGTGTACAACCGAGTCAATCCGGCCGACGCGCCGATCATGACGCTGGTGCTCAGCTCCGACACGGTGCCGTTGCGGCAGGTCAATGACTACGCCGACTCGGTGATCGCGCAGAAACTCTCGCAGGTCGAGGGCGTGGGCCTGGTGTCGATTGCCGGCAACGTGAAGCCGGCCGTGCGCGTGCAGGTGAATCCGGCGCAGCTGGGCAACCTGGGCCTGACCATGGAGGACGTGCGCAGCGCGCTCACCCAGGCCAACGTCAACGCTGCCAAGGGTACGCTCAATGGCACGGTGCAGACCTATTCCATCGGCACCAATGACCAGCTCACCGACGCCCAGCAGTACCGCAACACCATCATCAGCTACAAGGATGGTTCGCCGGTCCGCCTGAAGGACGTGGCCAAGGTCATCAATGGTGTCGAGAACGACCAGCTGGCAGCTTGGGCCAATGGCAAACCGGCGGTGTTGCTGGATATCCGTCGCCAGCCCGGTGCCAACATCGTCAAGACGGTGGAGAACATCCGCCGGCAGATGCCGTCGCTGCGCTCGGTGCTGCCCAACAATGTGAACCTCAGGGTGTTCGCCGACCGCACGGTGACCATCCGCGCCTCGGTGCACGATGTGCAGTTCACGCTGATCCTCACCGTGTTCCTGGTGGTGGCGGTGATCTTCGTGTTCCTGCGCCGGTTGTGGGCCACGGTGATTCCATCGGTGGCGGTGCCACTGTCGCTGCTGGGCACGTTCGCGGTGATGTCGTTTACCGGCATGTCGCTGGACAACCTGTCGCTGATGGCGCTGACCGTGGCCACCGGCTTTGTGGTCGACGATGCGATCGTGATGATCGAGAACATCGTGCGTTACATCGAGCAGGGCAAGAGCCCCAAGGAAGCGGCCGAGATCGGCGCCAAGGAAATTGGCTTCACCGTGCTCTCGCTGACCGTGTCGCTGGTGGCGGTATTCCTGCCACTGCTGCTGATGCCGGGCGTGACCGGGCGCCTGTTCCACGAGTTCGCCTGGGTGCTGACCAGCGCCGTGGTCATCTCCATGCTGGTGTCGCTGACGCTGACACCGATGATGTGCGCCTATCTGCTCAAGGCCGACGAGTTGCCGGTGGGCGATGATGCCCACGAGAGGGCCGCCGCCGAGGGCAGGCGCGACTGGTGGACACGCACCGTCGATGCCTATGGGCGCAGTCTGGACTGGGTGCTCGAGCACCGTCCGCTGACCATGCTGGTGGCGGCCATCACCCTGGCCGTGACCATCCTGCTTTACGTGGCCATTCCCAAGGGTCTGCTGCCCGAGCAGGACACCGGCATGATCACCGGTGTGGTGCAGGCCGATGACAACATCGCCTTCCCGGCGATGGAGCAGCGCATGAAGCAGGTCGCCGCAGCCCTGCGCAAGGACCCGGCCGTGGCTGGCGTGGCCTCGTTCATCGGCGCCGGTTCGATCAACCCGACGCTCAACCAGGGCCAGCTGTCGATCGTGCTGAAAGACCGCGGTGACCGCGGCAGCCTGGATGAAATCCTGCCGCACCTGCAGAACGACGCGGCCGGCATTCCGGGGGTGGCGTTGTATCTGAAGCCGGTGCAGGACATCACCCTGGATACGCAGGTTTCGGCCACCGAGTACCAGTTCGCCATGTCCGACGTCAATTCGGACCAGCTCAACGATTACGCGGCGAAGATGACCTCGGCCATGCGCGGCTTGCCCGAGCTGTCGGATGTGTCCAACAACCTGGCCGACAAGGGGCGCTCGCTGCATCTTGATATCGACCGCGACAAGGCCAGCCGTCTTGGCGTGCCGGTGCAGACCATCGACGACACCTTGTACGACGCCTTCGGTCAGCGCCAGATCTCGACCATCTTCACCCAGCTCAACCAGTACCGCGTGGTGCTGGAGGTGGACCCGAAATTCCGCAACAGCGCCGATCTTCTCAACAAGCTGACCGTGCGCAGCAATGGCAGCGGTGCGCTGACCGGCACCAACGCCACCAGCTATGGCCAGCTGGTCTCGGCCAACTCGTCCACGTCCACCGGTGTGGGCAACGCCAATACCGGCATCAAGACCGGTGCCGGCAGTACCGTGCCTTTGTCGGTGCTGGCCAATGCCACGGTCACCAACGCACCGCTGGTGATCACGCACCAGAACCAGCTGCCGGCAGTGACCATCTCGTTCAACCTGGCGCAAGGCTACTCGCTGTCACAGGCGGTCGATGCCATTCGCAATCTGCAGGCCAAGCAGAACTGGCCGCCGCAGGTGCGTGGGCAGTTCATCGGCAAGGCCGCCGAGTTTTCCTCCTCGCTGGGTGACGAAGTCCTGCTGCTGCTGGCGGCAGTGGTGGTGATCTACATCGTGCTGGGCGTGCTCTATGAGAGCTACATCCATCCGATCACCATCATTTCCACGCTGCCGCCGGCCGGTGTCGGCGCTCTGCTGGCGCTGATGATCTGCAACATGAGCCTGTCGGTGGACGGCATTGTCGGCATCGTGCTGCTGATCGGTATCGTCAAGAAGAACGCGATCATGATGATCGACTTCGCGATCGAGGCGCAGCGCTCGGGGATGAATGCGCGTGATGCCATCCATCGCGCCTGTCTGCTGCGTTTCCGTCCGATCATGATGACCACCGCAGCGGCCCTGCTGGGCGCGTTGCCGCTGGCGCTGGGCAATGGCATCGGCGCCGAGCTGCGCCGGCCGCTGGGTGTGTCCATTGTCGGCGGTCTGCTGCTGTCGCAGCTGATCACGCTGTACACCACGCCGGTGATCTACCTGTACATGGAACGTTTCTCCGACTGGCAGCGGGCCCGCCGCGAGCGCCGTGCGTTGGCACGCGCCGAGGTCGGCAGCCGGTCATGATCGGATCGATGTCCGGGCAGACTGCCCGCGGGGCCCATGGGCTGGCCCAGGCCGGTTCGCGGGCCGTGGTGCCGTGGGTGCGGGAGGCGTGCGCGTGAACATCTCAGGGCCGTTCATCCGTCGCCCCATCGGCACCTCGCTGCTGGCGGCCGGCGTGTTCGTCATCGGCGTGATCTGCTACCTGCTGCTGGGGGTCAGCGCGCTGCCGCAGCTGTCGTTCCCGGCCATTTTCGTGCAGGCCAGCCAGCCCGGCGCCGATGCCAGCACCATGGCCTCGACCGTGGCCGCGCCGTTGGAGCGGCACCTGGGCCAGGTGCCGGGCATCTACATGATGCGCTCGCACAGTTCCGAAGGCAGCACGTTTGTCTTCATGATCTTCGACTCCGACCGCAATCTCAATGCGGCCGCGCGCGATGTGCAGCAGGCGATCAACGCGGCGGTGCCGGACCTGCCCTCGGGGCTGACCTCGCCGCCCACCTACCGCAAGGCCAATCCCAACGACGACCCGATCCTGATGCTGGCGTTGACCTCCGATTCGCAGCCGCTGTCGGATCTCTATGATCGCGCCAACACCTTGCTGGTGCCGCGACTCAGCCAATTGGAGGGCGTCGCCTCGGTGGATGTGGCCGGCAGCGCGCAGCCGGCGATCCGCGTCGATGTGAACCTGCACAAGCTCAACGCGCTGGGCATCTCCTCCAATGAGCTGCGCAACGCGCTGACCGCGGCCAATGTGACCTCGCCGCAGGGGTTCTTGAGCAACGGCCAGACCACCATGGCGGTGACCGCCAATGACCAGCTGCACAGCGCCGAGCAGTTCGCCGACGTGGTCATCGCGGTCAAGAACGGCACGCCGATTCGCCTGAAGGACGTGGCCGATGTCTATCAGGGCCAGGAGGATTCGTTCCAGGGCGCCTGGTTCAATGAGCAGCCATCGATCCTGCTGGAAGTGTTCAAGCGTCCGGACGCCAACGTGCTGTCCACGGTCGATGCGGTCAAGGCGCAGTTGCCATTGATGCGCACCTGGCTGCCCAAGGGCACGCACCTGACCACCTTCTTCGACGGCACGCCAACGGTACGCGCCTCGATCAACGAGGTGCAGATCACGCTGCTGATCAGCCTGGCCATGGTCATCATGACCATGGCGCTGTTCCTGCGCCGGCTGGCACCCACGGTGATTGCCGCCACGGCTGTGCCACTCTCACTGGCCGGCGCATTCGTGGTGATGTACCTGCTCGACTACACGCTGGACAACCTGTCGCTGCTGGCGCTGGTGATTGCCATCGGCTTTGTGGTCGACGATGCCATCGTGGTGATCGAGAACATCATCCGGCATCTGGACGCCGGTGAGTCGCGCCTGCAGGCGGCACTGGCCGGCGCGCGCGAGATCGGTTTCACCATCGTTTCCATCACCGCCTCGCTGATCGCGGTATTCATTCCGCTGCTGTTCGCGCCGGGCATGATGGGCATGTTCTTCCGCGAGTTCACCATCACGCTGATCTCGGCCATCGCCGTGTCGGCGGTGGTCTCGCTGACGCTGACGCCGTCGCTGTGCGGCGTGTTCCTAAAGCCCACCAGTGAGGCCGAGCCGAGCCGCTTCGGCCGTGTGCTGGATCGCTTCCACGGCGGCATGTTGAACCTGTACCGGCGCACGCTGGACTGGGCGCTGAGGCATCCGCGCCTGCTCTCGCTGCAGCCCTTGCTGCTGGTGGTGCTGACGGTGTTCCTGTTCGGCATGGTGCATGCCGGGTTCTTCCCCGAGCAGGACACCGGACTGATCTGGGGCCGGGCCAGTGCCGGGCCGTCGGTGTCGTATGACCAGATGTCCGATCGCCTGCAACGCATCACCGATGTGCTGGAAGCCGACCCGGCGGTCGAGAACATCAGTTCGCAGCTGGGCAGTGGTCGCCACGGTACCACCACCGCCTCGTTCACCATCCAGCTCAAGCCGCTGGGCCATGGCCGTAAGCTCACCACGCAGCAGGTGCTGACGCGACTATCGCTGAAGGTAAACCGTTTCCCTGACATGGAGCTGCGCCTGCGCCCGCACCAGGACCTGCCCTCGGGCGGTGGCGGCGGCACCAGTCAGGGCGCGCAGTACAGCGTGTCCCTGCAGGGCAACAACTCAGAGGAACTGCAGGAGTGGTTGCCCAAGCTGCAGGCGGTGCTGAAGAAGAACCCGATGCTGCGCGATGTCGGCACCGATGTGGACGATGCCGGCCTGCGCGAGAACGTGGTGGTGGATCGCGACAAGGCCTCGGCCATGGGCGTGTCGGTGGCGGCGGTGGACGATGCGCTGTACAACGCCTTCGGCCAGCGCCAGGTCTCGACCATCTATTCGGACATCAACGAATACCACGTGGTGGTCAACGCCTTGCCGACGCAGACGGCCACGCCCGATGCGCTGACGCGCATCTACGTGAAGGGCTCCGGCGGCATGGTGCCGCTGACTGCGGTGGCGCACATCGAGCCGGGCCTGGCGCCGGCCGAGATCACCCACCAGGACCAGTTCACGGTGATGGATGTCAGCTTCAACCTGGCACCGGGCGTGGCGCTGGGTCAGGCCATGGCCTCGATCCGCCAGACCGTGGGCGAGATGCGGCTGCCGGGCGACATCCGTCTCGCGCTGGGCGACAACTTCCGTCGCCTGCGCGAACAGCAGTCGCAGGGACCGTGGCTGCTGCTGGCGGCGATCCTGGCGGTGTATATCGTGCTGGGCATGCTCTACGAGAGCCTGATCCATCCGGTGACCATCCTCTCCACGCTGCCATCGGCGGGCGTCGGCGCGCTGCTGGCATTGATCGTCACCAACACCGAGCTGTCGGTGGTGGCGATGATGGCGTTCGTGCTGCTGATTGGCCTGGTCAAGAAGAACGCCATCATGATGGTGGATTTCGCCTTGACCGCGCAGCGCGAAGGCGCTACTGCGTTCGACGCCATTCGCACTGCCTGCCTGGTGCGCTTCCGGCCCATCATGATGACCACCATGGTGGCCATTCTGGCCGCCGTGCCACTGGCGGTAGGCCTGGGCGAAGGCGCCGAGCTGCGTCGGCCGTTGGGTATTGCGGTGATCGGTGGCCTGCTGGTGTCGCAAAGCCTGACCCTGCTAAGCACCCCGGCGTTGTTCCTGGTGTTCTCGCGCATGGCCGCGCGCCGCCGCGCACGCAAGGAAGCTCGACGCCAGCGCAAGCTGGAGCGGCGCCAACTGGCCCGTCAGAACGGTTGATCAAGCCGGCGACCGGACTTGCACCGGTCGCCTTGTATCAACGCTGTCGCGCTGGTTTACCAGAGCACGATAATCAGCAGCGCGGTCAACCCCAGCACGATGAACGAGGCCCAGCGCACCTTCGGTGGAATGAAGGTCAGCCCCTTGCGCGCGATCAGCGCCACGCGCTTGTCATCCTCGTCGGGCCGGTCCGCGCAGCCCAGTTTGGCCATCCAGGCCCAGGTGATCAGCGCCGTGCTCGCGCAGGAAATGCCGGCCGAAATGGTGTAGTGCCATCCAATGATCTTGGTCATCTGGCCGACGAACAGCAGTGCACTGACGGCATGTCCGCAGATCAGCCCGCGCAGCGCCGCCGACGGGCCCAGCTTCTTGTTCCACAGGCCGAACAGGAACACGGCCACCAGTGGTGAGGCGACGTAGGCGAACAGCTGCTGGATGTAATTGAACAGGCCCTGGAAGTGCTGGATGAAGGGCGCCCACAGCGCCGCGATGCCGGCAATCACGAAGGTCGCCACGCGCCCGCACCAGGCCAGCTGGCGGTTGCTCAAGTTCGGCTTCATCGGCTGGATGAAATCCAGTGTCACCAGCGTCGCCGAGGAATTGAGCACCGCCGAAAGGCTGGACATCAGTGCCGCCGCCAGGCCCGCCAGTAGCAGCCCGGTCAGGCCCACCGGCGCAAAGTGCATGATCATCTCGGGAAACACCTTGTCCGGGTGTTCCAGGTTCGGTAGCAGGGCAATGGCCAGAGCACCGGGAATGACCATGAAGATCGGGTTCAGCAGCTTCAGCCCGGCGGCGATCACCGAGGCCCCACCAGCGGCGCTCATGTCGCGCGCGCCCAGCACGCGCTGAATCACGTACTGGTTCATGGTCCAGTAGTAGAAGCCGGCGATCGGCAGACCGATCAGCGTGCCCAGCCATGGCAGGCCGTTGGCCCCCAGCGGACGGATCATCGACATCTTGTCCGGCGAGATGCGATCCATCACCTGGCTCCAGGAAAAATCGAACTGGCCGAACACCAGGATCGCCAGTGCGATCGAGCCACCCAGCAGCACGAAGGCCTGCATCACATCCGTATATACCACCGCGCGCAGGCCGCCTGACGCCGTGTAGACCGCGGTGAACGCGGCCAGCACCAGGCTCATTTCCCACATCGACAGCGACGGGAAGAACGCCGTCACCACCACCGATCCGGCGTACAGGCTGGCGGCAGTGTCGATGACAATAGCCAGCAGCAGCGTGATCACCGACAGGTATTTGCGCAGGCGCCAGTCGAAGCGTCGCTCCATCAGCTCGGGCATGGTGGTGACCTTCGAGCGCATGATCACCGGCAACACGAAGAAGGCGGTGAAAATCAGCACCAGCCCGGCCATCCATTCGTAGTTGCCCACCGAGATGCCATTCCGGTAGGCGCCGCCGGGCAGGCCGATCAGCGTGTCGGAGGACACATTGGCCGCATACAGCGAAAAGCCCACCGCCACCGGGCCCAGCGAGCGCCCGGCCAGAAACAGGTCGTCCTTGTCCTTCTTGCCGCGCGCCACCCAGATGCCGATGCCGGCGGTGACGCAGAAATAGGCGGCAATGATGATGTAATCGAGCGTGTGCAGATGTTCCATCATGGACCCCGTCGCCGTATTGCACGCACTGGCCCGGACCATCACGACACCGCGCGCAGGCACGCCCCCTCGCGCCCTGCCGAACCAGCCACATCAGCTCGCCACACGCAGCCGCGCGCGCGAACCCACTGGAGCCCCGCATGCTCTCAATGTGAATGCATGCGGGGTGTGAATCTTCCATGCGGCCATGGCTTTGGAGCGCGGCCTGGCAAGCGCGGGCCACGCCAACGTCGCGGTCACCTGGCGCCGCCAAGCGTCATCGGCGCGGTGGGACAATCACGGCCCGGCAAATGCAAAACGCCCGTGGCAAGGGCGAACCCTCACCGCGGGCGTTTTTTACGTCCATGTATCAGGCGAGGGCGTTCCTAGCCCTGGGTTGGCAATCGTTACACCGGCCTCAGAAGTGGAAGCGCACGCCGGCCATGTAGTAGCGCTCGGAGAGGTTGGAGTAATACTTCTCGTCCGGCCACACCAGGTAAAACTTCTGGCGCTCGTTGGTCAGGTTCTGTGCTTGCACATAGGCCTGGAAGTTGGGCGTGAACTGGTAGCTGATGCTGGCGTCCACGTAGGTGGTCGGCTTCTGGTAGACCTCCAGACCGGTGATGCCGGCATAGTTTTCCGCCACCGCGCGCCGGCTTCGATAGTTGGCCGCCACGCGCGCCTGCAGCCGCGAGTCCTGGTAGTACAGGATCAGGTTGGCCGACTTCTTGGAGTTGTCCGGGAATGGAATGGCGTTGCCGGCCAGGTCCTTCTTGCCGGTATCGCTGGGCGAGTAGGTGCCATTGATCTGGAAGCCCGTGTGCGAGAGGAAGCCGGGCAGGAAGTCCAGATGCTGGCTGTAGTTGGCCTCCAGGCCATGCAGGGTGGTGCCGGTTCCCTGCACCGGCTCGGTGACGTCCACGCAGCGGCGCACCACGCCGTCCTGATCGGGAATGTCACAGGAAATGGCACTGCTTTGCACGATGAAGCTGGACACGCGGATACGGAATGCGGCCAGGCTGATCATGCTGCTGCGATTCATGTAATACGACAGCGAGGCGCCGAAGTTCTCCGAACGCCACGGGTTGAGCTGCGGATTGCCTCCCGAGGAAGCACCGGTCACCGCCTGTACCGCGGTGCCATCGGCCAGCGTGGTGGTCTGGAAACTGCGCGAGAAGCCGCCTCCCCACTGATCCAGCGACAGCGGCATCATGTTCTTGGATCCGGCCAGGCGCAGTTTAAGCTTTGGCGTCAGATCCACCGATACGTTGATCGCGGGAAGAATGTCGTCGTACTGGCGATGGGTGCGAATGGCACCAGCATTGGCCTGCGGCAGGCCATACGGCCGTGCCGCGCCAGTCAGATTCTGGCGCACATCCAGGTTGGTGCGGATGTAGCGAAAGCCGGCGTTGCCACTGAAGGGCAGGCCGGCAATGGTGCCCTGGAAGTTGGCCTGCGCGTAGAGTGCGCGCTCCTTCACCTGCAGGTCCCAGCTGCTGGCCGGGTCGGTAACACGCGTGGCGGTGCCGCCCTGGGTAACGTTGTAGAAGTCGTACGGGTTCTTCATCGCCGCCGGATCCACGCCCCAGCCGACCACGCCGGGCGTCTGGGCCACGTTGCTGATCTTCATCATGTTGTCACTGATGAAACCGGGCAACTGACTGACCGGCCCCATCAACTCGTTGCCGCGGAAGTAGCCATCGGCATTACTGGCCGTGCAGGCGCCATCGATGCCGCCGCCGTTGAGGATGATGTCCGACGTGGTCCAGCGCACCAGGCAGCCATCAGGGTCGCTGGCGCCATTGCCGGCAAATTTGTGCGCGGCAAACACGTAGGAGTTGAGCGATGCCGAGCGGATCGAGTTGCGCGCTCCAAAGTCCAGCGAAAAGTCCGGGGTAAATCGGAAATGCCCGTCGGCGCGGACGACGTTCATGCTGGTCGCCGCCTTGGAGCCGTTGCCATAGATGCTTTTGACCACATAGGTGGACTCCTGGCCCAGTCGAGACTGTACCGATTGCGGCACGGTGACCACCGGGTTCTGGCCGGTCCAGTCCACCGTTTCGCCGTAGGCATACTGCGGAAAGCCATTGGGGTTGAAGGCGAAGTTGCCGCCCTCGTTGGCCGGATGCACATACACCGTGGAGGGTAGCGAGACGCCGGATTTGAGCACATTGGGCCATTGCGAACCGTTGCCGTCGCTCATGTCGATGGACATCTGGTCGGTTTGCTGACTGGCGCTGGCGTTGATCCAGCGAAGATCGCCGGTGAACGGGCCGCCGTTGTCGAATTTCAGATCGGTGTTGAAGTTGCGTGCGTAGGAGTTGGTCCTGATCGCAGTCGACTCGGGCTCGGAATCACCTACCACCACGTTGTACTTCTGCACCGTGTAGAACTGCTGGTTCCAGTCGCCATCCTGCTCGCCCGGGGTGTTGAATGGGTTGGTGAAGATGGCACCGGTACCGCGCGAGGTCAGCGGCAGCGAGGTCGGCGAGGTCTGGCTGACCGGCAACGTGTAAACGCCGATCGATTGGTCGGTCTGCACCTGATGATTGAAGAAGCCATCGGCGGTGAAGGTAAGGCCATTGTCAAAGCCGTACTGGAACGCGGCGTTGAGGCCGGTGCGCTTGGGTTGCACCGTGTCCTGGGTCGGCTTGAAGCGCGGTGGGCTGTAGAAGGCACCATCAGCCTTGCCATCGCCGTTGACGTCCACGGAGCCATTGGCGAACTGGGTGATCTGCGAGGGTACCGGTGAGCCACTCCAGCCGGTCAGGTAGCCCAGGCCGTCGGCATTGGCCGAGCTGGCATTTTCCCCGGCCACGCGTCCGGTCTGGTTGGGCTGCCAGCCCTGCACATCGTTGCTGTGCACAAAGTCCGAGTAGGATGCGCCGACTAGGAAACCCCAGTTGCCATGGTCGTTGTAGCCGACCAGGATGTTGCCGTTGGGCTTGGTCTTGCCCGCGACCTGGCCGCGTCCGGCTTCCAGCGAGCCGGCGGTGGTCCAGCCAAATGGCAGGTCCCAGGGCTGGCGGGTGCGCAGGTTCACCGTGCCGGAAATACCCGAGGTCAGCATGCTGGCGGTGGGCGATTTCATCACGTCGGCGCCAGCAAACAGCGACGAGGGCAGGGTCTGGTAGTTGGGCTGGATGGAATAGATGTTGCTGGCGGTGATGAAGCTTTCACCGTTGATGAGCGTGGTCACCTCGGGCAGGCCACGAATATTGATGGTGGTGCCTTCACCGGCATTGCGGCCCACCTGCACGCCGGTAATGCGCTGCAGTGAATCGGCAATGGTCACATCCGGCAGCTCGCCAATGTTCACTGAGGTGATGCTGTCTTGGATATTGGGTGCGGTGCGCTTGAGCTCGATGGCCTGCATCTGCGATTTCAGGATACCGGTGACGCTGACTGCCTTCAGGTTTTCGGCCTTCTTGGGGTTCTTGGCGTTGGCCGGGCTGGCGCTGGTGTTGTCGGAGGTCTGGCCGCTGGCAGGCTTGGGACTTCGGGCATGACTGTCGCCTTTCGACGGGTTGCTGGCCAGCGCCGGCCCGCTTGCGGCCAGCGCCAGCGTGATGCTGGCGTACAGAACACTCTTGCTGATTACTGCTCTCACGGCTCGTTCCTCCGTTCCATTCCGTGGTGGTGACCAACGGCTGGGCGTCCAGCGCTGGCGACTGCCGGCGAACCTTGGTTGCACACCTGTGGGATGGCCCGCTGGCAAGGGGTGCCGGTATACCCTCCGGCTTCAATGAGTGAGCGTGGTGTTGCTTTTCTGGTGGCGTTGACAGCGCTGGACATTTTGGCTGGCAGTGATGCCCAAAAATGGCCGCGCATCCGGGGGCGTGCGCGTCAAACGCCGATGCGTTTGTTAGGTGATGGTGTCCGTTGTTCTTGGCGCCCGCGGCCGCCTTGCGGCATGCCGCGCGCGCCATCTGTTCTAAGAATGAGGCGTGCTTGGGGATAGGGTGGTGGCCTGTACGTTCCAGCCGCGCAGCTTCAGCTTCGCGTGGTCAAGTCGGTTCGGGTCGTCTACCGAGATGCGCACCGTGCGCTTTTCGCCAGGCGCAAGGCTGATGTAGTTGGCGCTGTAGTAGGCCGGCAGAATGCGCTGCCCGTGGGCATCGACCAGGGTGAGTTTGGTTTCCAGCGCCATGTGGCTGGAGCGGTTGCGCAGGTTGACCTCAAGCGTGTGCTCGGGACCGGCGTGCATGGCCGCCTCCAGCGCTACTTCGGGCAGGCGGTCCAGCTGTTTCAGGTCGGCCGGCGTCTGCGTGGCCCAGTAGAAGTTGCGCGAGAGCAACTGGCCGTCTGCGCCCCGCAGCTTCAGCGCCACGAATACCAGCGGCTGGCTGGCCAGCAGGTGGCCGAGTTTCGCCTTTGCATGCACCGGCGTCACCGAGGTGGCGCCAGCGTCGAGCGTTGTGGTGGTGCTGGCCAGCTTCTGCCCGTGCAGGTTGTAGACGGTGATCTGGGCGTCCAAACCGGGCAGGCGCTTGGCGGTGTTGTTGATCACGGCAATGCGGTGATCGGGCAGATCCATCTGGATGTGCACCGGCTCGGCGGACTTCATGGCACCGAAATACGCGGCGTTGGTGTCGTAGTCGTGGCTGTACAGCTGCCACATGGTGCTGGGCCAGGCCGGCTGGCTCATCCACAGCATGCGGCCGCTGTCGCGCGACCACAGGTGCGCATTCATGCCCTCGAAAATGGCGCGGTAGGTGACGTAGTTCATCATCTGCGCCTTGCGCGCAAAGTCGGCCAGGCTGGTCGGCTTGCCAAATTTGGTGCGCATGGCCTGCATGAAACTGGCCACATCGCCGTTACTGGCCTGATGCCAGTCGTGATAGGCCCAGTCGTCGCTGATCGGCCATTGGTCGGCCTTGGGCATCATCGCCTTGAACGCTTCCAGGGTCGGGAACGACGACGAGCCGGTTTCCACCGAAAAACCCTGCGCCAGCTTGGTGAAATAGTCGGCCGGTGGGCGGTAGTTGTACGGCCCGCTGCCTTGCAGGTTGATGCGGTTGGAGCTGGGCATGTAAAGCCGTGTGCCGTCGATCTGCGCAATGGCCTTGTCCAGGCGCTGGTTGAGTAGCGGTTGCGGCACGCCCTCGTTGCGGCCAAACCACAGCGCCACCGACGGATGGTTGCGGAAGCGGCGAATCACCGCGCGCGCATTGCGCATGAACAGCGCATCATCCTGCGGCTCGATGTTGTAGTCCTGCGTGGAATCCCAGAAGTCGTTGAACACCAGCAGCCCGTATTTGTCGGCCAGGTCGTAGAAGGCCGGCTCGGTGCTCTGGCCAATCCAGTTGCGGATCACGTTGAGATGGGCCTTGCGCTGCAGCTTGAAGTACGGCTCCAGGCGCTGCGTCGACACGCGCTTGCGCCAGTCGTCCATGCCCCAGCTGCCGCCCTTGATGGCAATGCGCACGCCATTGACGCGGATGGCCAGATACGGCGTCAGGCGGGTGTCGGCCAGTGGCGTGACCGCCGGTGACTGCGCCGCGCCCGGCATCAGCGAATAGGCCCAGCCGTGCGGTGTCTTGCGGATGGCGCGGTGGCGGATATCGACAATGCGCGTGTCGCGCTTGCCTTTGCGGTCCAGGTTGATCAGCACGCGCCGCAGCCGGCCTTGCTGATCAAACAGCGACAGCTCGTAGCTGATCTGGCGGATGCCAAAGTGAAACTGCATCTGGTCCGAGACGGCACCACCGGTGCTCACACTTAGGTGCATCTGGTACAGGTACGGCTGGCCGTAACCGTTGGGCCACCAAAGATGCGGATGCTGCACCACCAGCTGCGGGAAGTTGGCCGGATCGAGCGTGACCGTATGCCGCCCCGGGGCGATGGTCACCGCCTTGCTGACGTGCACCTGGCCAAAGCTGAGCTTCAGCGTGCCGTGGATCGGCTGCGCGCTGGTGTTTTCCAGCGGCACATCCACGCTGATATCGGCGCGGCTGTGATCGGGCGTGGGCAGGCGCGTTACCACACGCGGCGTATCCAGCTGCACGGCGCCGGTCGCGTGCAGGGTCACCTTCTGCCAAAGCCCGGTTTCCCGGTCGCGTACCGAGGGAATCCAGTCCCAGCCTTCGCTGGCCAGAAAGGTGGGGCCATCCAGCTCCATGATGCCGCCATTGGGGCCGGGGCCGGCCGTTAGCGATTCTTCCTGTGGCAAGCCCGGATGTGGCGGCGGTGAAACGCGCACCGCAATCACGTTGCGCTGGCCCGCGTGCAGCGCCTGGCTGACATCAAAGCGGCCTGGCAGAAAGGCGCCTTTCACCTTGCCGATGCGCTGCCCGTTCACCCACACCGTGCCGGCGTAGTTGATGCCGCCAAAGTCCAGCGTCAGCCGCTGGCCGGCCAGCGTTGCCGGCACATCGATGGTGGTGCGATACCACCAGTCGTGATGGCCCAGCGACTCGGGGATGGCCATGTTGTTGAGGCCGTAGTCGGGGTTCGGATACACCCCGCGGTTCACCAGCGTGGTCAGCACGGTGCCGGGCACCGTGGCCAGATACCAGGCTTTGCCGGGCTGGTAGGTGGCCTGCGACAGGCGGGCGCCATCGGCATCACCAAGCTGGGTTGCCGAGGCCAGCTGCCAGTCGCCCAGCGTCCAGGTGTGCCAGCCGCTGGCCTTGAAGGCCGGATGCGGCCCCGGCGCATGGCGCACCGGCTGGGAAAATGGCGCCTTGCTGTGCGGCAAGCTGGACGGCGCCTGCAAGGTGGTCTGGCCGGCCATCTGGCGTGTCTGCACCGGCCAGTGGGGCGAGGCCTGTGCGTAACGGGTCAGACCATTGGGCGATGATTTGGCGGCGGCCGCGAGCTGGCGCGTGCCCGTCACGCCATCGCGCACAGTGAAATCGGCGATAAGTCCGCCAAAATGCGCTGACCTCGATTCACCCGCGTTTTGCGGCCCCAGCGCGATCGTCGGTTTCACTGCCGCATGCGCGGTCTTGTCCTGGCGCACCTTGCGGCCATCCACATACAGAGACAGCGTGCCGTGATCGGCCGTTGCCGCCAGGAAATGCCAATGACCCGTGCCTAAAACCTGCGTGGAAACCAGCGTATGGCCGTGACCCCACCAGAAGCCGGCATGCCCTTCATGGGTAAAGAAATAGCGCCCGGCGCCATGCGGCGCGCCAACACCGGCCAGCAGGGTATCGGCATCTCCCAGATGGTTGGCACGAACCCAGACAGATGCCGTCCAGCTGGCATCGGCCGCCAGCAGCGGTGCGTGCTTGGGCAACGATGCCCTGAGCCCCACGCCACCCTGCAGCACCTGCGCATTCCACGGGCCATAAACCGTGGCCGGTGCCTTGGTGGCAGCCATGGCCGCACACGCCACCAGCAGCAGCGTTGCCGAGCCGGTCACCCAAGCCAATGTGCGCGCCGCCCCCTGCGCGTAACCCCTGGGATGGCTCATAAGCCAGTCCCCAGCGCGTTGATTCCGTCCAACATGTCATGCATTCCTTCAAAAGATGCAAAACATTCGCTCCGCGAATGCAGGCGAAGGTATCGCTAACATGTCCTCAGATCAATGACAGATTTGGCATAAGCACGAATCTGGACGCACCAGGCAGGCAGCGTCGGTCCGTAAGGAGGGTGATGCTGTCCGCGTGCTTGGGTGTATTCGCAATGCGACAAATGACGCAGCCGTGCGGGGTGCGACGTCGATGCCAAAAGGTCGCGGAAGAACTTGTTCCTATCCGCGCACCCGCGTGGGTGCGACTCGATGAGCTACTGTGCGGTGCGCGTGTAGCTCTCGTTTCTATCCACGCACCCGCGTGGGGTGCGACGCGGCGCAGCACGCCGGGGTCTTTGGACTGCACGACGTTTCTATCCGCGCACCGGTGTGGGGTGCGACTGCCATGACGTAGCACAAGCAATCATCGTCCCAGCGTTTCTATCCGCGCACCCGTGTGGGGTGCGACGAGGCCAAGGCCGAGAGTCCGCGCAGCACCGTGCAGTTTCTATCCGCGCACCCGTGTGGGGTGCGACGCACTGATACCGAGGTTACCGAGGCAGGCGGCGATGTTTCTATCCGCGCACCCGTGTGGGGTGCGACGGCAGACGGGTCACGCACGATCTGCACACCGTGGAAGTTTCTATCCGCGCACCCGTGTGGGGTGCGACTCGCGTGATGCGCTTGAGCACGTCGCCTTCGAGGTTTCTATCCGCGCACCCGTGTGGGGTGCGACACCAAGAACAGGGCGAAAGATGCGGTTGGTGAATGTTTCTATCCGCGCACCCGTGTGGGGTGCGACGCCAAGTCCATCATGGCCCGCTACGAGGCGTCAAAGTTTCTATCCGCGCACCCGTGTGGGGTGCGACGCTCGACCGCGAGAGCTTCCAGACCATGGTGCGCGTTTCTATCCGCGCACCCGTGTGGGGTGCGACCAAGATAGTAACGGCGTTACTCCGTTACATAACGGTTTCTATCCGCGCACCCGTGTGGGGTGCGACCATATGAGCCGGGCGGCAGCAGCAGCCACATGGTGGTTTCTATCCGCGCACCCGTGTGGGGTGCGACCGCCTCGCTGGCCGCCTTTTCGGCGGCCTCGAAGTGTTTCTATCCGCGCACCCGTGTGGGGTGCGACCCGCCCATGGCGGCGCTGGAAGCGGCGGCATGAAGCGCGTTTCTATCCGCGCACCCGTGTGGGGTGCGACCGGTCGCTGATCACCGACTTTGCCGGCATGGCACAGGTTTCTATCCGCGCACCCGTGTGGGGTGCGACCGCCGAGCGCGTCAGCAAGGACGGCTACCTGGAGCGTTTCTATCCGCGCACCCGTGTGGGGTGCGACTCGATCTGCACGATCTGGCCATGCGACTGGGCCTTGTTTCTATCCGCGCACCCGTGTGGGGTGCGACCCACACGGTCGGGCGGCATGGGCAAGGTGCGAGGCGTTTCTATCCGCGCACCCGTGTGGGGTGCGACCCCGGGCGCGCTGCACGTGCATGCGGTCCACGTAGTTTCTATCCGCGCACCCGTGTGGGGTGCGACCACCGCATCTCGCGCTCCGAGCGCATCCGCATGCAGTTTCTATCCGCGCACCCGTGTGGGGTGCGACAAGGTCAGGTAGTCCGCGTCATCCACGTCCAGGTGGTTTCTATCCGCGCACCCGTGTGGGGTGCGACCCCGTCGTCGCCGGCGAGGGCGCGCCAGGTGGCCATGTTTCTATCCGCGCACCCGTGTGGGGTGCGACACCAGGACGCCTGCCTACGCATGGCACGCGGGCTGTTTCTATCCGCGCACCCGTGTGGGGTGCGACCAGCGCCAGGTGATCCTTGAGACCTATCAGGATCTGTTTCTATCCGCGCACCCGTGTGGGGTGCGACCGTGCCGCGTTGTCGCGCCGTTCGGTCGGGATGTCGTTTCTATCCGCGCACCCGTGTGGGGTGCGACCGGTGGCTTCCACCTGGCGCGCGGCTACGGTACCGACGTTTCTATCCGCGCACCCGTGTGGGGTGCGACGCCGGGCGCGCTGCACGTGCATGCGGTCCACGTAGTTTCTATCCGCGCACCCGTGTGGGGTGCGACCAGGCGTGCCCGAACCTGATCGCTGATCGTGAAGGGTTTCTATCCGCGCACCCGTGTGGGGTGCGACCGGCCCAGCGTGGCGTTGTAGGCGTGCAGGATGGAGTTTCTATCCGCGCACCCGTGTGGGGTGCGACCGTCGGGCAGCGTGTAGATGGCGGTGCTCTCGCGGGTTTCTATCCGCGCACCCGTGTGGGGTGCGACCCTGCTGGCCAAACTGGCCCACGACATCCGTCTGGTTTCTATCCGCGCACCCGTGTGGGGTGCGACCGGCCGCCGCTTACATCGCCGAACGCGAACAGGAGGTTTCTATCCGCGCACCCGTGTGGGGTGCGACGTGCTGACTGGGTGCGAACTGCGCCATTGTAGGGTTTCTATCCGCGCACCCGTGTGGGGTGCGACGAGATATAGGCTGGTGCGAGTCACGATGTGCGTCCGGTTTCTATCCGCGCACCCGTGTGGGGTGCGACGTCGTTGGTGCGGTCGATGGGCGTGGACATGTAGTTTCTATCCGCGCACCCGTGTGGGGTGCGACCACCGCATCTCGCGCTCCGAGCGCATCCGCATGCAGTTTCTATCCGCGCACCCGTGTGGGGTGCGACGTCACCTCAGGCAACACCGGCATCGTCTCGGAGGTTTCTATCCGCGCACCCGTGTGGGGTGCGACGCCAAGTACGCGGAAAATACAAGTGTTTCAAGTGTTTCTATCCGCGCACCCGTGTGGGGTGCGACGCGTTGTCGTAGGCGGTGCGCTCCGTCGTGACGCTGTTTCTATCCGCGCACCCGTGTGGGGTGCGACCCACAGCGCATTGGCACCACTGGCATCGGTGTTGGTGTTTCTATCCGCGCACCCGTGTGGGGTGCGACTGCAGGATGCGATCCTTGGCAGTGGCGCCAAGGGCGTTTCTATCCGCGCACCCGTGTGGGGTGCGACCACCTGCAGCTCGCGCCAGCCGCGCTGCCAGGCGGTGTTTCTATCCGCGCACCCGTGTGGGGTGCGACGCAGGATGCGATCCTGGGCAGTGGCGCCAAGGGCGTTTCTATCCGCGCACCCGTGTGGGGTGCGACCGTCGTGGCAAGCCTCCCCCCTTCCGAAAGCAGCCGTTTCTATCCGCGCACCCGTGTGGGGTGCGACCTGTTCCCAGCGCTTCACCGAAGCTTTATAGATGTTTCTATCCGCGCACCCGTGTGGGGTGCGACCCGGCGTAGCCGCGCGATTCGATGGTGCGGCGGAAGTTTCTATCCGCGCACCCGTGTGGGGTGCGACACCATTGGCCGATGCGTTGGCGCACTGCACGATGTTTCTATCCGCGCACCCGTGTGGGGTGCGACCGGGCGGTCGGCCGGCGTCAGCGCGTTGTCGTCGTTTCTATCCGCGCACCCGTGTGGGGTGCGACCCGGAGCCAGGCCCAACAGGTGCATGCACTCGTAGTTTCTATCCGCGCACCCGTGTGGGGTGCGACGTCCTGATGTCAGCGATACATAGGCCGAGGTGATGGCGTTTCTATCCGCGCACCCGTGTGGGGTGCGACTCCTTAGAACGAGGCGATGGCGCAAACCAGGGTGTTTCTATCCGCGCACCCGTGTGGGGTGCGACCCGGTGCCGGCGCGAACGAACAATTTGCGTCTCAATGTTTCTATCCGCGCACCCGTGTGGGGTGCGACCCGTAGCGGCGGCGCATCAGTTCGTCTCGAAACAAGGTTTCTATCCGCGCACCCGTGTGGGGTGCGACATCAGGCTCCAGGCGATGTCAGCGGGTCGGCGGTATGTTTCTATCCGCGCACCCGTGTGGGGTGCGACCTGCCCAGTGACGCAGAGGCCGCCGCTTACATCGCAGTTTCTATCCGCGCACCCGTGTGGGGTGCGACCAGGCGGAAAGGTACAGCCTGGGCTAGTCAAACGTTTCTATCCGCGCACCCGTGTGGGGTGCGACGAGCTGCGCCAATGTGTCGCGCGGCGCGGCTTCGTGTTTCTATCCGCGCACCCGTGTGGGGTGCGACTTCAGGGATCAGCCACGCGCCAGCGCAAGACTGGTTTCTATCCGCGCACCCGTGTGGGGTGCGACCCTTCCTGATGTGCACCGACATTTCCGAATCAGGGAGTTTCTATCCGCGCACCCGTGTGGGGTGCGACCTGAGGGCAAAATTTTTTGCCCATGAGCATAGATGTTTCTATCCGCGCACCCGTGTGGGGTGCGACTGCCATCGCGGATATCAAGCGCTGTGCAGGTGGAGTTTCTATCCGCGCACCCGTGTGGGGTGCGACCGCGCACCGCTGCCATCTGATATCAAACACAGCGTTTCTATCCGCGCACCCGTGTGGGGTGCGACCTGCAGAGTTTTTGAGATATCGGTGAGTCCGTCCTGTTTCTATCCGCGCACCCGTGTGGGGTGCGACCTGGCCTTGCGCCATGATCGATGCGGTCGCAGAGCGTTTCTATCCGCGCACCCGTGTGGGGTGCGACCTTCTTTCTCGAACCCCGCCAGCACCAAAGCTGCCGTTTCTATCCGCGCACCCGTGTGGGGTGCGACGGTCTTCCCACACTTCGGCCAGGCGGTCATTAATGTTTCTATCCGCGCACCCGTGTGGGGTGCGACTGCTCCAGCACCACGGGCATGGATTCATTGGAGAGTTTCTATCCGCGCACCCGTGTGGGGTGCGACGTGAGGCGGTTGGCTCCATTGCCGTTGCAGTGGTGTTTCTATCCGCGCACCCGTGTGGGGTGCGACCACTATGGCTTTTGATGGCATTTCATGGCCTAGAGGTTTCTATCCGCGCACCCGTGTGGGGTGCGACCCGCTTTATCCTAAAGTCTTGTTTGCCAAGACGGAAAACACCTGTTTGCGCGAAAAGCTTTCAAAGTAAGGTTCTCCGGGCTCTTCATGTGGGATGGGTTGGCAACATTCCTTCCACATCAGTTGCTTGCTGCAGCGCGATCCGAACGGGAGTTTCGCGTTCGCTAGAGGTTCGCAGTTTTCAAAGAACCAGTGGACCTTCCAGATCGAGTGTTGGCTTTGCGCCGATATGCTCGATTTTTCCCCGCCAATGGCTTCCCAGGTAGTAGAAGCGAAGGCTGTCCAGCTCGGGCTCGATGGTATCCATCAGCCGTTGCCTGATGCTCACCCATTGCGCTGGCTCGACATTCAGCTCGAATACCGAGAACTGCACGCGCTGCCCATAGTCCCGGCAGGCTTTGGCGACACGACGAAGCCGCTTTTGACCGCCATCGCTGCTGGTGCTCACATCGTAACTAACCAATACCAGCATGGCGGTCACTTCCAGAGGAAGGGAGGGTAGGCATCCAGATCACCGCGAAGATGGCGGGCCAATAGCTGGGCTTGTGTATAGGGCACCAGGCCGATGTCCACTTTCTCATCCAGAAATGAATGCAACAACTGCTCACGCTTACGCTCCTGGTAGGCGACAAGCACCTTCTTTCTGGCATCGTCTTTGAGCAATACGGCGCCATTATCCAGGTAGCGAAAATCGCGCTCAGCCAGTTGCTTGCGGTTGATCAGTGTAAGCGCGAGACGGTCGCCCAGGAGCGGGCGGAAGTTCTCTGCCATGTCCAGTGCAAGGCTGGGACGGCCAGGCCTGTCTCTATGAAGAAAGCCTACCGCTGGGTCTAGTCCCACCGTTTCCAATGCCGAGCGGCAGTCGTGGGTGATCAGGGTGTAGAGAAAAGACAGCACCGCGTTGCACGCATCCTTGGGTGGACGCCGGCTGCGCCCGTGAAAGCGCATGCGAGCTGAGCCCACACGAATGAGCTGATCGAACGCGCCGAAATAGATGCGTGCGGCGTCACCTTCGAGTCCGCGCAGGCTATCGGTGTCGGTTTCGCGCATCATGCGTTTGGGAATGCGCGTGAGACGTTCCACTGCTTGTTCGAGCGCCGGTTGGTCATCCAACTTTCCGGCATAGTCACGCAGGCCGCGTGCGAGTACGGCGCGCTGGCCGTGCAGTTTTCCTACAAGCATGTGCCGCACCAGTGTGGCGCAGTGCCCTGGCTGGTCGCTACAGCGATATTGCCTGCGCCGAAGCAAGACGTTACCCGATACCGGTCCTTCCACGCGGGCGAGGAAGCGCCCATGTTCGGTGAGGTAGCTGATACTGATGCCTTGTTCGGCACAAAACGCCATCAGTTGCGGTGAGATGGACATGCGCCCGATGCACACCAGGCTTTCCAGCATGTGCGCTGGAATCCGTCCGCGCTCTTCCCGGTCGACGCGCATGACGATATTGGCGCCGTCCTTGTGCAGCCAGGCGCCGTCGGTCGTGGCATAAAGGGTGTTGAGTTGACGTCGCACCTTAGTCCTCCAACTGGTCCTGCAGCCACTGGGCCACATGGTGGCCTCGACTCGCCCACTTGGGCTGGCACAGGTCGATGAGCGAGCAGGCATCGCAGCGGCGCGCGTCGTAGTCAGCGATGGGTGTATGTGCGCTTGCGAGCATGGCGCGAGTTTCACCGATGGTGGCTTCAGTGAGTTTCCGCAATGCCGGGTCGAAGCACACATCCTTGCGCCGTCGCGTCTGGCCGTAGAACAGCGCGCCCGCAGGTACCTCCTGGCCAAGCATGTGTTCCAGGCAAAGCGCCTGGGCGCATAGTTGTACTTCGTCGGCACGGTGCCTTTTAGGCCGTCCCCGCTTGTACTCGACAGGAAATGCCTGCTCCCTGCCATTGCCGGCATGAAATTCGACCACATCGGCGACGCCAGTGATGCCCAGCTCCGGCTGGAGCAAGGGCATGGCCGAGACGGTGCGAACGTTTTTGCGCGTTTCGCGCCGGTAACTGTCGGCGCGCTCGTGCAGCAGCCGGCCTTCGGCCGTGTGGCGGCTCTCGGCCCACTGGCGCTCGATGTGGATCAACGCACATTGGCGCGGACAGTACAAAAAGTGCTGGAGGGCGGAGATGGGGATCAGTTCGTCATCCATGACTTCGCCCTCCATGGCGATCAGATCAACTCTTTCACGCTGACGCCGCTGGGGATGCGCTCGCGTTCTATGCTGACGCGATAGTCGTCGAACGCGCGGGCGGGTGCATCGGACGAAGCGTCTTTACGCTCGACGGTCACTGCGTCGAAAAGTACATGAGCCGGCGCATTGCCCATCACGTTTTCGTGCTCGAACACTATCAGTTTGCGAGCCGCCATCTCGCCACGCGCCGCGGAGCGGTCATGCTCGAACAGGTTGCTCAGCGCGCGCCAGAACAGCGCGAGGTCGTCATCGGAAAAGCCGGTGCGTTCGGCGAGCTTGGCCGAGATGAAGCCGTGGGCGCGATAAAGACCATAGGGAAGGATGTGCTTGCGGCCCATGGTGCGCTCTTTTTCCAGATCGCGTTCGTTGGTGACGGCTACTCGTGTGATGGCGATTTCCATCGGCAGCACCGGCTCGATGGAGCTGGCAAAGCCCATCTGGACCGGGCCTCGCACCTGGCCGGCGTTGATCTCGGTGGTCATGACGGCGCCGAAGGCACGTACGTCGAAGAAGTTCTTGCACATCCACGCGGTCAGTTCGCGCGCCTTGGCCTCGTCCTTGGGCAGTTTCTTGGGTTGTGGCTCGATGTCCAGCGCGGCATAAGCCAGCTTGTGCTGGTTGTTGAGAACGGATTTTTCCTGCATGTAGATTGCATGGCCCGACTCGCCTTCCTTCTCCAGCGAAACGTAGTTGCGGATCTTGCGTTTGAGCGCGACGTCGGTGACCAGACCGCGATTGGTTTCCGGGTCCAGGCGGGGCAGGTTGCCGGCATCCGGGTCACCGTTGGGGTTGCCGTTGATGACGTCGAACAGATAGACGAATTCGTAGCGGTGGGTAATGGCGCTCATGCAATCTCTCCTTCGGATTCGGTGGCATCCTGCTCTTCGTTGCGGGCGAAGCGGGCCTGGGTCTGGTGGTAGTAGCCGATGGCGAACTGGCCTTGCGCTTCAATGCCAAGGCTGCGTGGAAAATGCGGGCCAAGCAGGTCGATGATCTGACCCAGCTCCTTTTCCAGCTTCACGGCCAGGCCGGCTTTATCCTTGCGCAGCTTGCTCAGGTGACTTTGTGTATTGCGCAAAAGCACCGGGAAAATGCTTGCCGGCGTGGCCGATGCGGCGCCGTAATAGCGGTCGCGAATGGTGGCGTTTATCTGCGAGCCCAGCGCGGCGCGCTGCACGTTTTCCAGTGTGGAAAAAAGCCGTCCCAGCAAATAGCCGGGCTCGGTGTTGTTCGTATCGAGACTCATGGGCGGTTCCCCTTTGTCGGTGGACTTTCCTTGTTCTTTGCCAAGACGCGCGTTACGCGCCAGAACGCCTTTGCACAGCGCCACGCGCAGTGGCGAGATGTTTCCGTCGGCGCGAAAACGCATGACGATGGCGGCGAGCACGCTTCGCGGATAGCGGGAACCGGTGAGGATGGCGCGCGCCAGCTCGCCGGCCAGCAGCGGAGAGACGTCCTCCTCCTTGGGTTTGCCCGCGTACTGGGGGGCGGTCTGCAGCGCCAGGTATCGAGGCGTCGGTTCGCGTCGCCATGCCGTCGGCACCAGCGCCAGGTCCTGGTAATGATCGGCCAGCCGCTTGGCGAACATGGCCAGGGAGCCGGTTTCCCAGAAGCGGATCGACAGGCGCGAGGCATTGGGTGCCAGGCCCAGCACGAAGATGCGGGTGCCGTCGCGCAGGTGCTCGCCCAGCTCCTTCAATGGCCGCATCTGGCGTACCTGCTGGAGTACTTGGTGCAATCGCTGCGTGGCCTGTTCGTCGGTTTCACCGGTGCCAAAGAGCGCTGCCAGCACGGCCTCGGCCGCCTCCGCTTCGGCCGGTTTGGCCGCCTGTGCCCAGAACACCACCGTGGTATCGCCGATCTGCATGCGCTGCTGGTTTGAAGCCTCGCGTCGCAACAGGTGATTCAGCACGGTGGTGTAGGCGAAGGCTGCCTGCACCGACACCGGCGCGTTTTCCCCCTGCTGTTTGCCGTAGGAGGTGAAGGCATCCAGGTTGAACGAGACAATCGAAGCGCCGGAACTTTGCGCCCCATTGACCCCCTTGATGGCCGGGTGCAGGCGTGCCAAGGGCGCTTGCTCGCCGGTGACCAGGCAGAGTCCTGCGGGGCTATCGGTCGATGCGGCCTGCTGCTGACTCCAGAGCGCGCGTGCGGTAGGCCTGTCGTGAAGGAATCGCGACTCGCCGGCCAGGCGGAACACCAGATTGGCGTCCAGCATGTTTTCGCCTTGCTCGACGAAGTGCGGATTTTCCTCGAACTGCTGGGGCGTCCAGCGTTCGAGAAAGGCCAGCAGAGCCTTCAGGCCGGCGTCGTCGCTGGTGGCAAGGGTGTGCTGGTGCATTCGCTTGAAGGCTTCATGCTCCTGCGCGCAGCGTTTGCTGCTGGCACTGACACCGAGTACGTAGCTGGTTTTGTCCCAGAGAAAGTTTGGCTTCACTGCCACGGTGCGCTTTTCGGGTTGCGGCACACTGAGCTGGCGTGGCTGCGGGTTCTTGCCACTCTGGTGATGCAGGTCGATCACGTCGGTGACATGACCTTGTGCATCCAGTTCGATGGCATAGCCGATCTTTTCCCGGCTGTAACCGGGTCGGGGAATGTCGGTATCGGGTGTGTCCAGCAGGCGTTGGTAGTACTCGTAAAGGGCGGTCAGGATCATGACCGCACCTGCTCGTCGTTGAAGGCGGGCACCGCGATCAGACCGTCGCGCATGTGGGCGCGGAAGAAGCGCGGCTCCATGCCGTTGGCAAAGTCGATATCGTGCAGCATCCAGCCCAGGTCGCGTTCGCCGTGCAGTGCAGGGTCGATGCCCGGCATGGCGGTGTCGTCGTCGATCAGGGCGAAGCTGGCCGCAAACTCGCGCGTGCCCATGCAGGGCTGCTGGAAGCACTGTCCGCGCCGGGCGCGACGGTTGAAGATGTCCAGGTGCTTGCCTTCCGTGTCGTCATTGCCGGCGCGAGCGGTGCGCTCAAAGTGCGCACCGATGACGTAACCCACGTCGCGCAGCACGGTGGATGCGCGTTGCTGACGGTGCTCCTCGACGTAGCTGACCAGAGCCTCGGTGCGGCCGGCCTTGATCGCCTTGCCGACACTGGCGGCCGAGAGCTTGTTGCCGACCTCGTTGCGCCGGATCGACTCGAAGCGGATGGGTTTGAGCACCTGGATGCTGTCGATGACCCAGCGAATGGCCGGCTTCCAGTGGATGGCTTCCAGGACGCCGCGTGCCGCCGATGGTGTGATCACATCGTAGGACACGCGTTCGACCTTCATCTCAGGTCGCGTGAAAAGCGCCCGTTCGCCCCAGATGTGGAGTTTGACACCGTAACTCATCCTTGTTCTCCCACCAACTTGAATCTCGGTTGATTGGCGCCCTCCAGAAAATCCAGAGGGCGCCTATTCCTTGTCATATTTGCTAGTAACTCACAAGTTTCTATCCACGTTTTCACAGCAGCGTTGTGATCAACTTTCCTAGCCAAGGCGAACCGACAACTAGTGCTATGAGAACGACTATCCAGAGCCACGCTGAGGGCTTATCGTGACTTTCAATGCTCAAGTTTAATCGCATTGAATAGCTAGACTTTTGCTCCTTCTGGGGCTCGCCCATGTCCGTGTCCTCGAGTCTGGATAGAGCGATACTAAAATTTCTTCTTGTGAGTTACAAGAAAAATAACTCATCTCATAGAACCAGTTGCTCCCCCGCTAGAAACTGCGGATTGTCCCAATGCAGCCCGAACCGGGGGTCGTACAGCCGCGGGTTGACCAGTTGCACGAACTGTTCGCCGTAACGCTCTGGCGCAATCGGCTCAATAGCATGGGCCTGCCAAAGCGCGTCGTAGGCCTTCTGGGGCACCTGCACCAGGCGCGTTTGCAGCTTGCGGGCGGCTGCCGGAGCGAAGGCCAGATCGCGCAGCACGCACTCAACGTCCGGGTCGCGTTCGCCGCTTTCCCAATCAAACGGCACGATGACCGGCCGCATGCCGGTCTTGATGATCTGGAACTGCTGGGCCAGGGTTTCGAAGGGAAGCCCCTCGTACGAGCAGCGCTGGATCATGCCGAGCAGGTCGCCGTCGTCCAGGGCGGCGTCACCCAAGCGGAAATACAGCTCCTGGAAGTAGGCGTGGACGGCGTCCAGCGACAGCAGGTCATCGCGGTAGGTTGGTTCGATGGCCTGGAAGGCTTTGGCGAATACCTGCAGTTGTCGCGGTGGCGCCCAGTCAGCATTGCCGGGACGAAACACCTGCACTTCGCTGGCCTCGACCGGCCATGTGCCCTCGCGGTTGCAGCGGCCTGCGGCCTGGGCAATGGCATCAAGGCCGGCTTCGGCGCGTAGCACCGTCGGTAGCGATATATCGACACCGGCTTCTATCAGGCTGGTGCTGATCAGGCGGCACGGCTGACCTTCATGCAGGCGCTGTCGAATGCACTTGAGCATCGCACTGCGATGCTGCGCGGTCATGAAAGTGGACAGATGGCATGCGCCGTCCTCTGCTTCGATGCGTTCAAACAGGTGCCGTGCGTGGCGGCGATTGTTGACGATGCACAGTACCTGCTTCCGCCCGCGCAATTGTTGTTCGAGCTGGACGTCGTCCAGCGTGCCGACATGCCGCGTGCTGACACGCCTGAACTGTCGGTACAGCGTGGGTGGGTCGGGGGCCAGTTCATGCACGTTGCCAAGCCCGCCCTTCAGGCCCTGGTCCTCGCGCAGGACGGGCTGGGTGGCCGTGCAGAGCACGATGCTGGCGCGATAGTTGAGCGCAAGTTCATCCAATAGGGCGGTGCAGGGGCGTAGCAAATCCAGTGGTAGCGTCTGCGCTTCGTCCAGGATGACCACGCTGTTGGCGATATGGTGCAGCTTGCGGCAGCGCGAGGGGCGGTCGGCGAACAGGCTTTCGAAGAACTGCACGGCGGTGGTAACGACCACCGGCGCATCCCAGTTCTGCATGGCCAGTTGCCGTTTTTCCTTCGATTGGCGCTCGATGTGCGAGTCATCGAAGGCGCTGTGGTGTTCCAGCACGGCGTCTTCGCCGAGCGCGCCGAAGGCGTCGCGGAAAACCTGCGCGTTCTGCTCGATGATGCTGGTGAAGGGGATCACGTAGATCACCCGGTCCATGCCGTGCGTAATGGCATGATCAAGGGCGAATGCCAGCGATGACAGGGTCTTGCCGCCTCCTGTAGGGACGGTCAGTGAAAACAGGCCGCGATCTCGGGTGGCCTGGGCACGGACATGACCAAGTATCTGGTGGCGCCTGCGCTTGATCTCGGTATCCGGGGTGAATCGTGGCTGGCCGAGATAGACATCGAGGTTTTCACGCAGTGCCTGCAGGCTTGGACCATGACCCACGGGGCGCGGCGCCTCGCCTTCCAGCGTCCGATAGAAGTTGTCGGTATCGATGAAGTCGGCATCGACAAGGCATGAAAAGATCATGCGCGCCAGCAAGGTAAGCTGGAACATCGCGCGTGATGGCCGTGGCGTGAAATGCCTCGGCAGGCTGAGTGTGCTGGGCAGGTCGATTTCCTGTTGCCAGTCGTCGAGCAGGAGAGGCAAGCCAGCCAGGTAATCGCAGGACAGTCGTTTGCTTAGCGCAGGGCGGTTTTCGCCGTTGATTCCATTGGCCAGACCGGCGTGATGGCCGGCAATGCCGTAGGCCAGCAGGTGCCCGTAGAGCGGATAACGATCGCGAGCGATTACAGCGCCCCACGTGGCGTGGTCCACTTTGGGAATCTCGCCGCGAAGCCGGTCCTGAAACCGCTGTGTGTATTTGCCAAGGTCGTGCAGACGGCCAGCCACGCGGGCCAGTTCCTCGCCGCCAAACGGAGCGGCAAAGGCGGCCGCGTAATCGCCGACCTGGATCAGGTGGTCTCGTAGCCGTTGCCAGTCACTGCGATCGCCGCGAGGCGACGAATGGGCATAGAAATCCATGTGCGTCCTTTCCCTGGGCTTTTTTTCGCTGATTCATTTCAGTCTCGCTTAAAGCTTAAGCACATTTGTTCTCATATGTTGAGCCAACGGTGGGCAGTCCTCTTCCGCCCTTGACCTGCGCGCGCTTCACCCCATGTATCGAAAACGTCACAATGGGGCGTTTTCATCTATGGCCTGTCCCGGTTGAGAGGGGGTGGTGCCGGCGCCGCGTGGGTTTCACGCCGGCTGCGGGCAGCGCGAGACGGGGCGGGCGCTTGCCTGCATCTGCGCCACGCACGAGAGGTTTTATCGATGTCCAAGACTCCGAAGATCATCTACACGCTGACCGACGAAGCGCCGTTCCTGGCCACGCAGTCGCTGCTGCCCATCATTGATGCGTTCACCGATTCGGCAGGTGTGGCGGTGGAGACGCGGGACATCTCGCTGGCCGGTCGCATTCTGTCGCAGTTCCCTGATGTACTGGCTGAGAATCAGCGCGTGTCGGACGATCTGGCCGAGCTGGGCCAGCTGGCGACCACGCCGGAAGCCAACATCATCAAGCTGCCCAACATCAGCGCCTCGGTGCCGCAGATGAAGGCGGCCATCGCCGAGCTGCAGAAACAGGGCTACCCGCTGCCCGATTACCCGGACGAGCCCAAGAGCGATGAGGAAAAAGACGTTCGCGCTCGCTATGACAAGGTCAAGGGCAGCGCGGTGAACCCGGTGCTGCGCGAGGGCAATTCCGATCGTCGCGCGCCGGCCTCGGTGAAAAGCTATGCACGCAAGCATCCGCATCGCATGGGTGCGTGGAGTGCCGATTCCAAATCGCACGTGGCCAGCATGAGCGAGGGCGATTTCTTCGGCAGCGAAAAGTCGGCCACGCTGGCCGAGCCGGGCAGCCTGAAGATCACCCTGCATGGCACCGACGGCTCGACCAAGGTGCTGAAGGACAAGGTGCCGGTGCTGGCCGGCGAGGTGGTCGATGCGGCTACGCTCAGCCGCAAGGCGCTGGCCTCGTTCATCGATGCGCAG
The DNA here is from genome assembly GCF_011759385.1 of Oleiagrimonas sp. C23AA. Taxonomy (GTDB): domain Bacteria; phylum Pseudomonadota; class Gammaproteobacteria; order Xanthomonadales; family Rhodanobacteraceae; genus Oleiagrimonas. Next base: position 127,564 of record NZ_JAARLY010000006.1, read on the forward strand.
ATCGCCGATGCCAAGGAGCAGGGCGTGCTGTTCTCGGTGCATTTGAAGGCCACCATGATGAAGGTGTCCGACCCGATCATCTTTGGCGAGGTGGTCAACCGCTTCTACAAGGATGTGCTGGGCAAGCATGCCGAAGCGCTCAAGTCGGTCGGCTTCAGCCCCAACAACGGCATTGGCGACCTGTACGCGCGCATCAAGGATCTGCCCGAAGACCAGCGGAAGGCGATCACCAGCGACATCAATGCCGAGTACACGCAGCGCCCGAAGCTGGCGATGGTCAATTCGGACAAGGGCATCACCAACCTGCACGTGCCCAGCGACGTGATCATCGACGCCTCGATGCCGGCGATGATTCGCGATTCGGGAAAGATGTGGAACGCCTCCAACGAGCGCCAGGACGCCAAGGCGGTGATTCCCGATCGCAGCTATGCCGGCGTGTACCAGGCGGTGATCGAGGACTGCAAGGCCAACGGCGCGTTCGATCCGGCCACCATGGGCTCGGTGCCCAACGTCGGCCTGATGGCGCAGAAGGCCGAGGAATACGGCTCGCACGACAAGACCTTCCAGATGCCCACCGACGGTACCGTGAAGGTCACCGATGAGGCCGGCAAGGTGATCTTCGAGCACGCCGTGGAAGAGGGCGATATCTGGCGCATGTGCCAGGTCAAGGATGATCCCATCCGCGACTGGGTGAAGCTGGCCGTCAGCCGCGCGCGCGATTCGGATACGCCGGCGGTATTCTGGCTGGACGAGAACCGCGCCCACGACGCGCAGCTGATCACCAAGGTGAAAACCTATCTGGCCGATCATGACACCGATGGCCTGGACATCCGCATTCTGGCACCGGTGCAGGCCACCACGTTCTCGCTGGAGCGCATCCGCAAGGGCCAGGACACCATCTCGGTGACCGGCAACGTGCTGCGCGATTACCTCACCGACCTGTTCCCGATCATGGAGCTGGGCACCAGCGCCAAGATGCTGTCCATTGTGCCGCTGATGGCCGGCGGCGGCCTGTTCGAAACCGGTGCCGGCGGCAGCGCACCCAAGCACGTGCAGCAGTTCGTCGAGGAAAACCATCTGCGTTGGGATTCGCTGGGTGAGTTCCTGGCCCTGGCTGCCTCGCTCGATCACCTGGGCAAGACCTACGACAACGCCCGCGCCAAGCTGCTGGCCGACGCGCTGGACAAGGCCAATGGCCAGTTCCTGGACAACAACAAGTCGCCGTCGCGCAAGGTCGGCGAGCTGGACAATCGCGGCAGCCACTTCTATCTGGCCATGTATTGGGCGCAGGCACTGGCCGCACAGGACGACGATGCCGAGATGAAGCAGGTGTTCGGCAAGCTGGCCAAGACGCTGACCGAGAACGAAGCCAGGATCGTCGACGAGCTCAACGCCGTGCAGGGCAAGCCGGTGGATATCGATGGTTACTACCACGCCGATCTGGAGCGCGTGTCCAAGGCCATGCGTCCCAGCCAGACCTTGAACGACGCGCTGGCAACGCTGTCGCGCTCGGTGTAACGCGCTGCAGCTGATAGCCCGGCGCATATGCCGAGCTTTCATGTGACGGGCCGCCTTGAGCGGCCCGTTGCGTTTGTGCGTCAGGTTTTCGTGAGAGTGGGGCATGCAGGCGCTTTACTGGCGTGCTGTGCCGTGCCGCGGCGTTGCGCCTGGATGGTTGATTGCTGGTCTGTCGTGCGGGGTTGAGGGCGTCGTCTCTACCCATCCCCAGCCCTCCCCTGCGAGCAGGGGAGGGAGTCAGGGCCGAGAGGGGCTCTCTGCGGTGGCGCACCGGGGCAAGAAGGGCGCGGGTGATCGTTTGCCTGTCTGTGGTGTGAGGTTGAGGGGCACCTTCACCCCACCCCAGCCCTCCCCTGCGAGCAGGGGAGGGGGTCAGGGCTGCGGTCGGGCTCAAACTCCCCACGTCCACGTCCACGTCCACGTCCAAAGACCAAAGACCACTCCTCCCCCTGCTTGCAGGGGGAGGTTGGGAGGGGGTGAATGCTTGCGACGGTCTGTGTGTTCAGCCGGCTCACTACCTTTCCCCAAGCTCGCTTCAGGCTGTGGCGAGCCGGTGCATTTGCGAGGTCAATTGACGCGCTGCGGCAAGGCTGCCTGCCAAGCATGCGCTACATTGCGCGCTGTTGATCACGCCGAAGTGGAGAGGGAGATGAACAAGCGAACCCGTGCCGGCCTGCGTCTGGTCGGCGTGCTCGCGATGGGCCTTGCCGCGCCGTTGGCGCTGGCGGCGGCCTCCGCGTCACAGCCATGGATGAACCCCAAGTTTTCGCCGGACAAGCGCGCCGATCTGCTGGTGTCGAAGATGACCCAGGCCGAGAAGCTGCACATGATCCGCAGTTACTTCGGCAGCCCCGGTGGCCCGAAGGGCTTCCCGATGCCCAAGGGGGCGCTGGGTTCGGCAGGCTACGTGCCGGCCATTCCGCGCCTTGGCATTCCCGCGCTGCAGGAAAGCGACGCCGGTATGGGCGTGGCCAATCCGCACGGCGCACGCCCAGGCGATGGTGCCACCTCGTTGCCCTCGGGCCTGGCCACAGCCGCTACCTGGACGCCGCAGATCGCCTACAAGGGCGGCAAGATGATTGGCCACGAGGCTTGGAGCAAGGGTTTCAATATCCTGCTGGCCGGCGGTATCGATCTGGTGCGCGATCCGCGCAACGGGCGCAACTTCGAGTACGCCGGTGAAGATCCGCTGCTGGCGGGCGAAATGGTGGGCAGCTTCATCAAGGGCATCCAGAGCCAGCACGTCATTTCGACCATCAAGCATTACGCGGTCAACGACCAAGAAACCGCGCGTACAACTGTCAGCGCTGTCATCAGCAAGAAGGCGATGCGCGAGTCGGATCTGCTGGCCTTTGAAATTGCGATTGCCAAGGGTGATCCGGGCTCGGTGATGTGCTCGTACAACAAGGTCAACGGTGACTGGGCCTGCGAGAACAAGTACCTGCTCACCGATGTGCTGAAGGACGACTGGAAGTATCCGGGCTTTGTCATGTCCGACTGGGGCGGCACGCACAGCTCGGCCAAGGCGGTCAATGCCGGTCTGGATCAGGAGTCGGCGGGCGAGCAGTTCGACGACAAGGAATGGTTCGACAAGCCGCTGAAGCAGGACCTGGCCGATGGCAAGGTCAGCGAGAAGCGTCTGGACGACATGGTCCACCGCATCCTGCGCTCGATGTTCGCGGTGGGTCTGTTCGAGCATCCGCCGACCAAGCAGCCAGTGAATCGTGCGGCCGACAAGCGCGTCGCCCAGCACACACTGGAAGCCGGTGCCGTGCTGCTGCGCAACGAGCACGACACGCTCCCGCTCGCCAGCTCCACGGCCAGCGTGGCGGTGATCGGCGCGCATGCCGACAAGGGCGTGCTGGCCGGTGGTGGTTCGTCGGTGGTGGTGCCGTGGGGCGGCAACGCCGTACCGGGCCTGAAGCCGACCGAATGGCCGGGTCCGATCATGTATCAGCGCTCGGCGCCGATGGCGGCCATTGCCAGCATTGTCGGCAAGAGCAAGGTGCATTTCGCCGAGGGCGACGACATTGCCAAGGCGGTGGCTTTGGCCAAGCGCTCGAAGGTGGCCGTGGTGTTCGCGCAGAAGTGGGCGGGCGAATCTTTCGACTGGGTCAACCTGAAGCTCGATGACAACCAGGACCAGCTGATCGAGGCTGTGGCCAAGGCCAACCCCAACACCATCGTGGTGCTGGAAACCAACGGCCCGGTCGATATGCCGTGGCTGGACCAGGTCGGGGCCGTGCTGGAAGCCTGGTATCCGGGCAGCGGTGGTGGTCCTGCCATTGCCAATATCCTGTTTGGCAAGGTCAATCCGTCCGGTCGCCTGCCGGTGACCTGGCCGCGCAGCCTGGATCAGCTGCCGCGCAAGGATCTGCCCGGCGCCGGTGGCCATGGCACGCCTGACAAGAGCGTGGACTACAACATCGAAGGTGCTGATGTCGGCTACCGCTGGTTCATCGCCAAGGACAAGCAGCCGCTGTTCTCGTTCGGCTATGGCCTGAGCTACACGCAGTTCTCGCATGGCACGCCGAAGGTGGCCGCGCACGGGCACCAGGTGAAGGTGACTGTGCCGGTGCAAAACACCGGCAAGCGCGCCGGCGCCGATGTGGTGCAGGTGTACGTGAAGGCGCCGGGCGCCGATGCGCCGCACCTGGCGGGCTTCGACAAGGTATCGCTGAAGGCTGGTGCCAGCCAGGGCGTGACCGTGTCGCTGCATCCCAAACTGCTGGCCGAGTTTGATACGGCCAGTGATGACTGGCGCATCGCGGGCGGCGACTATCAGGTCTATGTCGGCAGCGATGCCGAGCACCTGGGGCAGCCAGTGAACGTGCATCTGGCTGCGGGCAAGCTGGCGCCGTAAGCGCTTGGGCGGGAGAGGGCTGAGGCGCTTTCTCGCTGTGTGGGGTGCAAGGCTTCACCCCCTCCCAGCCTCCCCCTGCGAGCAGGGGGAGGGGTTGTTAGTACCGAGGTGCTAGGGCTATGTCGCCGTGGCGGGTGGCTTATCGGCTGTTCCTCCACTGCCCGCGACGATTGGCGCATCGTTGGTGGCGACTATCAGGTCCATGTCGGCAGCGATGCCGAGCATCTGGGGCAGCCAGTGAACGTGCATCTGGCGGCGGGCGAGCTGGCGCCATAAGCGCTTGGGCGGGAGAGGGCTGAGGCGCTTTCTCGCTGTGTGGGGTGAGGCAAGGCTTCACCCCCTCCCAGCCTCCCCCTGCGAGCAGGGGGAGGGGTTTGATCGGTGGTTGGCTAGAGCGCCTGTACGGTGAACGCTTTCCCTGCGAGGAGCGTGATCGGTGTCGAGTTCGCTACTGGCGCAGTGTCTCCCTCCCCTGCTGGCAGGGGAGGGTTGGGGTGGGGTCGAAGCTTGCCAGGCAAGGTGATGCTTACCTCATCGACATGGCATTTCTTCGCCGACTCCGTATTGCAAAAAGCCGATGCCCCCGGTTGCTGAGGGCTGCAGGCATTTAGCCAAGCGCTATGTTGCAAGCGCCGGTGATCAAGCGCCGCCGCTGGCGCTGTTCAGTGCCTCGATGTCGCCTTCGTCCAGCTTCAGCTGGGTCGATTCGATCAGCTGTTCGAGCTGCTCCAGGCTGGTTGCGCTGGCAATAGGTGCGGTGATGCCGGGCCGGGCCATCAGCCAGGCCAGGGCCACTTGCACCGGCTGGGTGTCATGGCGCTTGGCCACATCGTCCAGCGCCCGCAACACACGCTTGCCGTGCGCGTTCATGTATTTGCCGACCATGCCCTTGCGCTGGCGACCTTCCAGATCGTCGTCGCTGCGGTATTTGCCGGTCAGAAAGCCGGCGGCGAGCGAGAAATAGCTGATCACACCCACTTTCCGCTCGCGGATCAGTGGTTCCAGGTCGGCCTCATAACCGGCGCGCTCAAGCAGGTTGTATTCCGGCTGCAGCGCCTCGTAGCGTGGCAGGTCTTCGCGCTCGGCAATATCCAGTGCTTCGTTGAGCTGTCTGGCGCTGAAGTTGGAGGCGCCGATCACGCGCACCTTGCCCTGTTCGATCAGCTCACCGTACGCGGCCAGGGTTTCGGCCTGCGGCGTGTTCTCGTCGAAGGCGTGCGACTGGTACAGGTCGATATGGTCGGTTTGCAGACGCTTGAGCGAGTCATCCACCGCAGCGCGGATGTTGTCGGCCGATAGCCCCGGGTGTGGCTCCCACTTGCCCACCTTGGTGGCCAGCACGATCTTGTCGCGCTTGCCGCTCTGGGCCAGCCATTTGCCGAGGATGGTTTCCGACTCGCCACCCTGGTTGCCGTCGGCCCAGCGCGAATACACGTCAGCGGTGTCGATCAGGTTGAAACCGGCATCGACGAACCGGTCCAGCAGCTCGAATGAGCGCTTCTCGTCGGCTGTCCAGCCGAATACATTGCCGCCGAAGGCCAGCGGGGCTACCGAGAGCTCGGATTTTCCAATCGTGCGCATGTCCATGGGGTGCCTCGTACATCCATCAGGGGAGGGCGCGTGGCGCCACAAGAGCTTCGATGAAAACAGCCGGCGTACCAGCGCACGCTGAATACATCGGCGCCACGCCGGTGTTGCGGGTGCACACGCGCTATCATGCGCGCGGCGGGTCAACATGGAAGACCCGCGCTTCCTTCGGACAGCGACCTATTTTTCGCGTCCGCCATGCTTCATTTATGTCGGGGTACCCATGACTTCAACCGCCATCCTGATCGACGGCGCCTTTTTTCTCGCCCGTTTTCGCAAGGTTTATGCCGATCGCGACGTCAATGACGCGCGCGCCGTGGCCAAGACCGCCTTTTCCATGGCCATCGAGCACATCAAGGCGCTGGACCGCCCCAAGGAAGCGCTTTACCGCATCTTCTTCTACGACTGCGCACCGATGGACAAGCGCTTCCAGCGCCCCATCAGCGGTGAGTGGATCGACTACAGCACCAGCCCCATGGCCGGCTTCCGCCGTGATCTGCACGACCAGCTGCGCCGCCAGCGCAAGATGGCGCTGCGCCTGGGCCGGCTGGCCGATCGCGGCGGCGAGTGGCAGCTCAAGCGCCACGTCTACGCGCCTTTGCACAACGCCGACATGGAGTGGGAAGACCTGCGCGATGAGCACTTCGAGCTGGACATGCGCCAGACCCAGGTCGACATGAAGATCGGCATCGACATCGCCTCGCTGGCGCACAAGCGCCTGGTCGACCAGATTGTGCTGGTGGCCGGCGATGCCGACTTCATTCCGGCCGCCAAGCTGGCGCGCCGCGAAGGTATCGACTTCATTCTCGATCCGATGTGGCAGGGCATTTCCAACGACCTGCATGAGCACATCGACGGTCTGCAGTCGGTGTGCCCTCGCCCCTACTGAGGGTGCCACCGCGAAGTGGCCGACTTCACGGCCGCTTCGCACCCGCATGGTAAATTGCCATGCGTGGGGAGAGCCGATTTGCGGCGTGGCACCAGGTGCGGCGCTGGAGGGATACCTAGCGATGAGACGAGTGATGCTTGCCGCGCTGGCCTGTGCTTTGGCCGGTTGTGGCCATGCGAAAAGCCAGGGCAGTGCCGAACACAAGGACGCGATGGCGGCTGCCGACAGCTCGGTGGCCGGTACCACGTCCGTGGCGGCGATGGCGAGTACGGCGCCGCTGGATCAGCCCGACGAAGTGGTGCCGCCGATGAGCGCGGCGCAGATGTCCGACCAGAAGCTCGATGACGTGCTGGCCGGTGCCTGGCGCCCGGCGTCGGACAAGGCGCGCGATACCTATCGGCACCCGCGCAAGACGCTGGCGTTCTTCGGTATCCGCCCGGACATGACGGTGATCGAGATCACCCCGGGGGGCGGCTGGTATGCGCGCATCCTGGCACCGCTGCTGCGCGACAACGGCCAGTACATCGCCGCCATCACCTCGCCAGTGTCCAGTGACTTTGCCGCCCGGCAGGCGTCGTCACTGCGCAAGCTGTTTGCCAGCCAGCCAAAGGTGTTCGGCAAGGCGCAGATTGCCCAGTTCGATCCGGCCACGCCCAATCTGGGCGCGCCTGATAGCGCCGACATGGTGCTGACCTTCCGCAATGTGCACAACTGGGTGCAGGCCGATCACGCAAAGGCCATGTTCAAGGCCTTCTACAATGTGCTCAAGCCCGGCGGCGTGCTGGGCGTGGTCGATCACCGCGCCGCGCAGGGTGCCAGCCTGGCCGACGTCAAGGGCAGTGGTTACCTGCCGCAGCCCTATGTGGTGAAACTGGCCACACAGGCTGGCTTCCAGCTGGACGGCAGCAGCGAGGTCAACGCCAACCCGAAGGACACCAAGGATTATCCCAAGGGTGTGTGGACCTTGCCGCCGACGCTGACGCTCGGCGACAAGGACAAGGCCAAATACCAGGCCATTGGCGAGTCCGATCGCATGACGCTGCGCTTTGTGAAGCCTGATACGGCGGCGCCCGCCGAAGCCGACAGCAGCGACGGCGCGTCGTCCTAGCCGCAGACAGCGTGTCAGGCACCAGGGCCGCGTAGCACGCGGCTTTGGCCCGGTTGCAGACCGTCCAGCGCATAGCCGCCCACGCTCGTGCGTATCAGGCGCAGCGTGGGCAGGCCAACGGCGGCGGTCATGCGGCGGATCTGTCGGTTGCGGCCCTCGCGCAGCGTGATGCTCAGCCACGCCGTTGGCACCGTCTTGCGAAAACGCACGGGCGGATCACGTGGCCACAGGTTTTCCGGTTCACCAGACAACGCTTGCACCTGCGCGGGCAGGGTCGGGCCGTCCTTCAGTGTCACGCCCTGGCGAAGTGCGTCCAGCGCGGCTTGGTCCGGAGTGCCTTCCACCTGCACCAGATAGGTCTTGGGCTGTTTGTGCTTCGGATCGGTAAGCCGGTGCGCCAGCGCTCCATCATTGGTCAGCAGCAACAGGCCTTCGCTGTCATGATCCAGGCGTCCAGCCGCATAGACGTCTGGAATGGTGATGTGGTCAGCCAGCGTCGGGCGTCCGTCCTTGTCACGGAATTGGCATAGCACGCCATAGGGCTTGTTCAGCGCCAGCAAGATCCGTTGCGAGGGCGCCGGGGCGGGCTTCCCGATCTGGCGTCGCCGGGGCGGACGTGCAGGCGCTGGCCGGCGTGGTGGCATCAGGCGTCCAGGCCGAAGAACACGCGTGCGGTGGCGGTGGTGTGTGCGGCGGTTTGCTCCGGCGTTTCGTTGCGATCGCGCGCCAGCTCCTCGCAGATGTGCTTTAAGAACATCGGCTCGTTGCGTCGATGCGACGGCTTGGGCCGTACCGTGCGCGGCAGCAGGTACGGCGAGTCGGTTTCGATCATCAGCCGCCCGCTGGGGATATCGCGCACAAACTCGCGCAAATGCGTGCCGCGGCGCTCGTCACACAGCCAGCCGGTAATGCCGATATGGCAGTCCAGGTCCAGGTAGTCGTACAGCGCCTCGCGCGTGTCGGTAAAGCAGTGCACCACAGCGGCCGGCAACTGGTCGCGGAAGGTCTTGAGCACGTCGCGAAAATCCGCATGCGCTTCGCGCTGATGCAGGAACACCGGCTTGCGCTTTTCCACCGCGATGGCCAGCTGCGCCTCGAACGCCTTGATCTGCACATCGCGGGGCGAGTAGTTGCGAAAGTAATCCAGCCCCATCTCGCCGACCGCGCACACTTGCGGTTCATCGGCCAGCTCGCGCAGCAGCATGTCGGTGTCGGCGTGATAGTCGATGGCGTGGTGCGGATGCACACCGGCGGTGGCGAATAGCCGTCCCGGATGCGCCCGCGCCAGCTCCAGCGCTTTCACACTGCCCTCGTGACTGGCGCCGGTGACCACGATTTCGGCGACGTTATGTTCGGCCGCGCGGGTCAGCACGTCGTTGAGATCGTGATCGAAACTTTCGTGGGTGAGGTTGGCGCCGATGTCGACAAGCTGCATGGGGTGGGGCGTCTTTTCGGGTGGGACAAGCGAGGTATTTTCGCAGTTTGGGGTGGGGTGTGCGAAGGGGTGTTGGTTTCCTTCTCTTTAAGGGCGGGGGCGTCGACTGGCTGGCATCGGTGATGCCAGGGGTTCCGAAAGCCTGCCGGCTTCCGGGTAACTTCTCTTTGCGTGCCAAAGAGAAGTCACCAAGAGAAAGCCCCTCCCACGGCGCCCTCCGGGTTCGCGAGCGTATTCCGGGAGTGCGCCGACAGCGCGTCCTGCGCTGACGACGCACCGGCCGGCGTCCCTGCCGGCCACCCTGCGGGCCTGATCCTCCCTACGCTCGCCGCCTGCGAACGGGAGTGGGGGCACACCGCAGCGTGGCCGATGAGTCGTCGTACTTTGGCTAGAACCATCGTCCTTCATGTACAGGTTAGCCACTGGAGATTGGGCTTCGACTGGCTGGCATCTGCGATGCCAGAGGTTCCGAAAGCCTGCCGGCTTCCGGGTAACTTCTCTTTGCGTGCCCAAAGAGAAGTCACCAAGAGAAAGGGCACCCGCCTACGGCGCCCTTCGGGTTCGCGAGCGCATTCCGGGGGTGCGCCGACAGCGCGTCCTGCGCTGACGACGCACTGGCCGGCGTCCCTGCCGGCCACCCTGCGGGCCTGATCCTCCACACTCTCGCCGCCTGCGAACGGGAGTGGGGGCACACCGCAGCGTGGTCGATGAGTCACCGCCAGCTGGCTAGAGCCACCTTTCCCTTTTCGTGGCAGTGGGCGCTGGCTGAAAAGGCCCGCAGGGTGGCTCGCAAGGAGGCGAGCCACTGGGTCGTCAGGGCAGGACGCCCTGTCGGCCAAGCCCGGCCAGCGACCACGGACCTTGCGCGCATTGTGCGCAAGGTGACACGAGGGGTGCATTCTTTTGGTTCGGTTTTCTTGTGCACGCAAGAAAATGAACCCGGCGGCCGGCAGGCCGTCGGAACCCCTGGCGCCTAATGGCGCCAGCCAGTCAAAGCGAATCCTTCAATATAGGACAGCCATTTCCCAGTTGCGCACAAGCATCATGGGCATGCCCACCCAAACCCAACAAACCTCCACCCGCTGTACCATTCCACCCCCATGAGCGCCCCGCATTTCCCCATCACCGACCTGTTGCCGCAGATCAGCACTGCGCTGGCCGAGGGCACGCGTCTGGTGCTGGAGGCGCCGCCGGGGGCGGGCAAGACCACGCAGGTGCCGCTGGCCTTGCTGGAGGCGCCATGGCTGTACGGGCAGCGCATCATCATGCTCGAACCGCGGCGGCTGGCCGCGCGGGCGGCGGCCGAGTTCATGGCGCGGCAATTGGGTGAAGAGGTAGGCCGGCGGGTGGGTTATCGCATCCGCTTCGAGTCCCGGGTCAGTGAGGCGACGCGTATCGAGGTGGTCACCGAAGGCATCCTGACGCGCATGCTGCAGGATGATCCGGAGCTTGCCGGTATCGGGTTGCTGATCTTCGACGAATTTCACGAACGCCACCTGGCCGGCGATCTAGGCGCGGCGCTGGCGCTGGATGTGCAGGGCGCGCTGCGCGAGGATCTTCGCGTGCTGGTGATGTCGGCTACGCTCGACGGCGAGCGCATTGCGCGCTGGCTGGATGCGCCGCGGCTGACCTCGCCCGGGCGCAGTTTTCCGGTGCGCATGGCCTATCCGCCGGCGCGCACGCAGGAAAGTCTGGAGGCCCACCTGGCACGTGTGACGCGGCAGGCGCTGGAAGAAAATGCCGGTGACGTGCTGGTGTTTTTGCCCGGTCGTCGCGAGATTGCACGCGCGCAGAAAGTGCTGGAGGCGCAGCTGGACCCCCACATCGAGGTGTTGCCGCTGCATGGTGAGTTGTCGCTGGCCGAGCAGCGCGCCGCACTGGCGCCGGGCGATGCGCAGAGCCGGCGTGTGGTGCTGGCAACCAACGTGGCCGAATCCAGCGTCACGTTGCCCGGCGTGCGCGCGGTGATCGATGCCGGCCTGGCGCGTGAGCCGCGCTTTGATCCCAACTCCGGTTTCACGCGGCTGGAAACGGTCACTATTTCGCAGGCTTCGGCCGATCAGCGCGCCGGTCGTGCTGGACGTGTGGCCGAAGGCACGGCGTATCGCCTGTGGCCGGAAAGCCGCCGGCTGGAGGCCTCGCGCATGCCGGAAATCGCGCAGGCCGAACTCTCCGGCCTGGCGCTGGAGCTGGCGGCCTGGGGGGACGCGGACCTGCCGTGGCTGGACGGGCCGCCCAGCGGTGCGCTGGCACAGGGGCGCGACTTGCTGCAGCGCCTGGGCGCGCTGGATAGCGACGCTCGCATCACCGCGTTGGGGCGGCGCATGCGCAAGCTGGGCGCCACGCCGCGTCTGGCCGCCGCGGTCGCGCAAGCGCCCGAGTTGATGCTGGCACTGATGGCCGATCTGCTGGCCATGCTGGATGCGCGCTCGCCGCTGCGTGGCGCCGATGCCTTCAACGATGATTTCCGCGTGCGGGTGGCCGCCTTGCATGCCTGGCGCGACGGCGGTGCGCGTAGCGCGCGTATGCATGGGGGCGATGCCGGCGCGCTGGCGGCGATCGAGCAGGCCGCGCGTGGCTGGCGTCGGCGGTTGAATGTCCGCAGCGCAGCCACCGGCACGCCGGATAGCCATCGCATCGGTGATCTGCTGCTGCACGCCTTCCCTGATCGCATTGCGCGCCAGCTCGATGGCCAGCCGTTGCGCTATCAGCTGAGCAATGGCCGTGGTGCAAGGTTGCACGAGCAGACCGCCTTGCTGGGCGAGCCCTGGTTGGTGGTGCTGGATCTGCAGCAGGCGCAGGGTGACAGTCTGATCCGTGCCGCGGCGCCGTTTGATCCGGCAGTGCTGGAGCGCGAGTTTGCCGCGCGCTTTCGGCGTGAGCGTGCGGTGCGGTGGAACGAAGCGCGTGCCGCGGTGGAGGCTTTCGAGGAGCAGCGCTTCGATGCGCTGCTGCTGTCGCGCCGCAGTGTGCCGGTCGGCGCCGAGGACGCCTTGCCGGCCCTGCTTTCGCGTATTCGCGAGCGCGGCCTGGACGTGTTGCCCTGGAGCGAGGCGGCGCGCCGCCTGCGTACCCGAGTGCAGGCGCTGGCCTCGTGGATGCCAGAAGCTGGTCTGCCGGACTTTTCCGAAGTGGCCTTGCTCGATTCGCTGGAAACCTGGCTGGCGCCGTATCTGGCCGGTGTGCGCAAGCTCGATGCGCTGGCGCCGGGCAAGCTATCGGAAGCCCTGGCCGCGCATCTGGATTACGCGCAGCGCCAGTTGCTCGACGCGCAGGCGCCCGAGGCGCTGAGTGTGCCCAGCGGCATGAGCCGCAGACTCGACTATGCCCCGGACCAGCCGCCGGTACTGGCAGTAAAGCTGCAGGAGCTGTTTGGCCTGGCCGACACCCCGCGTATTGCCGGGGGGCGCGTGCCGGTGACATTGCACCTGTTGTCACCGGCGGGCCGGCCGATGCAGGTCACGCAAGACCTGGCCGGTTTCTGGGAGCGCACCTATCCAGAAGTGAAAAAGGAACTCAAAGGGCGCTATCCCAAGCACCCCTGGCCGGATGATCCGTGGTCGGCCACACCCACGCACCGCGCCAAGCGACGCGGCACTTGAGCACGGTGTCGCAAGCTTAGTGCGGGGTCTTGCCGACCGTGCTCGGCACGGCCCCAAGGCGCTTTTTCTCGTGCTTGGCGGCGCGCTTTTCCTTCAGCGTCATGGCCGGTTTCTTCTTCTCGCTGCGTTTTGAATCCAGTCCCTTGCTCATGTCGCCCACCCACCGCTGTTGAGGTAAGCGCGAGTGTGCGCTTTTGCGTTGATGCTGGCGCAATGGCTCATGCCAAGATTCAGCTGGCGTTGGGTTTCGTCGGCCGGTGGGCCAAGCGATTGCCCACCGGCCGATGCGCGCTTAATGCGCGTGCTTGCCTGCAGGGCGGGCAGCCTCGGGCATGGCGGTGATAAAGCTGCCGGCGTTACCGGGAAATTCCACCGGGCTGGCAAAGCCATTGGCTGACACCGCACTGACGCCGAAGAAGCTGTTGTCGATGACGATGTCCTTCAGCGTGGCCTGTGTCGCGTTGCCGACCCAGCGATGGTGCTGCCACTGCGGCGCGGTGGTCTGGCGCCACCATACGCGGTAGCCGGCGGCGCCCGGGGAGGCGGTCCAGTGGATATGTGTATCCGGCTCTACTGCGCCCTTGATGCTGACATCGGTCGGCGGCGCCGGCGCCCATGCCATCGCCGCCATGCTGATCAGGTTGAGCCGGGTGACCTGCGCCAGATAGTCAAAATCCACACCGTCGATCACATCACCGTAGTGGATGCCATGTTCGGTACGCAGGTCCTGATGCTGGCGGGTGTAGTTCTCGTGCGCCTCGGTCACGCGAACGGCGGGGTAGCCGGCGGCCAGGAATGGCACCTGATCGCCGCCGCGTCCGTAGCGATCGGTGCGGTAGATCATCATCACGTGGAAGTTGGTGAGGTAGCGCTGGGCCAGGTCGGCCATGAAGCGCGCCACGTTGCGAGAGGGCGAGTCCACTTCGCCGCCGAAATAGCGCCGATAGGCGGCCTGCTTGGCCGTTTCCGTGCTCTTGGTGCCCTCGGAAAACACGCGCACGTGGGTGTTGTCGACCACGCCATCGATACCATGCGTGTTGCCGATGATGTCGTTGTTGAAATCGCTCTCGACCTGCCAGTGCTGCGCGCGCGCGTAACTTGCCATCAGTTTGCCGCCGTACAGGCCTTGCTCCTCGCCGGACAGCGAGGCGTAGACCACGGTGGCCGGGAACCTGTATTTGGACAGCACGCGGGCGGCCTCGATCACCGCGGCGGTGCCCGAACCATCATCGTCGGCCCCGGGGGCATCGGCGGTCTTGTTCATCACATCGGTGACGCGCGAGTCCAGATGCGCGGTGATGATGATCACGCGGTTGGGATCAGTTGTACCGCGCTGGATCGCGACCACATTCTCGATCCTGGTCGGTGTCGGCAGGCGCTCGCCGGTCACGGTGTGATGCGGCGTGACGATGGTCAGGCAGCCACCGCAGTCGGCGGAGATGGCTTCGAAGCGCGATTTCACCCAGTGCCGCGCGGCGCCGATGCCGCGCGTCCTGGAGGTGGTGGACGACATGGTGTGACGGGTACCGAAACCGACCAGCCTGGCGATGGTGGCATGCAGCTGGCTGGGCTGGACCTGGGCGGCAATGTGGCGCAACACCGGGTGCTCGGTGGGCGGCGGTGCAGGCGTTGGCGCATCGTCCTGGGCAACCACCGTGCCGGCGGTGCTTGCTGCCAATAGGATGCCGAGCAGGGTATGGCGCATGGACATGAATCTCCCCCGGGTGTGATCGATGTACTCACGATCATGACCGAAAAGCTTCATGCAATTGAAGTACCGTTCGCGCCAGCCGCGGAGGCCGGCGATGCGATCTTGGTCACAAAAGGCGCCTTGCGGCGTCGCGCCTGCTCAGGCCGTGATGGCGGACGGTGGCGGGGGCGGGCGTTGTCACGCATAGTAGTGCGGACAGGGACAGCACGCGCACGGCGTTACGGCGCTGGCGTGAATTAAAGCAATCACGATCGTCCGGCAGCGGGGAGGCTGAGTGGAATTGACGACGCATTCGCTGCGTCCTCAGATCGAGCGCATGCAGCGTGCCTGGCGGCGTTCGCCGGTGCCACGCTTTCTGGCCTGGTGGGGTGGCGAGCTGGCCGCCTGCTTGCCGACGCGCTGGCGTCAGGCCTGGCTGCGTGGACGATGCTGGCGCTATCTGCGCCTTGAGGCTTCGCACTGGCAGTTGTGGGCGCCGGCCGGTGATGTGCCGTTGCTGGAGCAGTCGCTTAATTCGGCGCCGGCGCTGCAGCAGGCGGCGCTGGCCGAAGCTTGTAGCGACGTGGATGCGGCCGATCTTCGCCTGATGCTGTGGCTGGCGCCTACGCAGGTGTTGCGTCGTCGCTTGCTGTTGCCAGAGGCCGCGTTGGAGCGTCTGAACCAGGTGGTCGGTTTCGAGATGGACCGGCAGACACCATTCCGCGCCCAGGATGTGTATTTCGACGTGCGCGAGGATGTCGGCCCCGCGCCCGATGGGCAGGTGGCGGTGGAGCTGGTGGTGACGCCACGCGTGCCGCTGGATGACGCCCTCGCACGACTGGCGGCGATGCAGGTAAAGGTGGATGCGGTCGACACCGTGATCGACGGCCGCCGCCTGGGTGTCAATCTGCTGCCGCCGGCGCAGCGGCCGCGACGCGCGCATCCGTGGCGGCGTCGCAACGGCTGGCTGGCGCTGGCGGTGCTGGTGCTGATCGTCGCCTGCATGGCGCAGTGGGTGCATAATCGTCGCCAGGTATTGGCGCAGATGCAGACCCAGGTCGATACGCTGCGCACCCAGGCGCGACAGGTGGCCACGTTGCGCCGTCGGTTGTCCGAGCGGGCGCAGGCAGCTGGCTTTCTGGCTCAGCGAAAGGCACGCTCGCCCACCGTGCTGGCGGTACTGGCCGACCTCAGCCAGCGCATTCCCACCGATACCTGGCTGGAGCGTTTTTCGGTCAGCGATGACGGTCGTGTCGGTCTGCAGGGGCAAGGTCCACAGGCAGCCGGACTGATCGAGCGCGTGAAAGCCTCGCCGTTGCTCGACGAACCCCAGATCCAGGGCTCCATCCAGAGCGATCCGCGCACGCACAAGGAGCGCTTCTTCATCGCCGCCCAACTGCATGACGCAGGTGCCGCCAAGGGAGGCGCCAATGCGCATGGGTCGCACTGAGCAGCGCCTGGCCGCCATCGGCCTGGCCCTGTTGACGCTGGCGCTGGCTTATCTGGCGCTGGTGCACTGGTGGTTCGTGGCGCCGCAGCAGGCCATCTCGGCGCAAATGCGCAGCCTGCGCGAGGATCAGCATCACTATCGCGCACTGATCGCGCAAAAGCCCATGCTGCAGCGGCGTCTGGCGGCGCTGGCCCAGGGCCAGGCGCGTTCCAGCGCGTTTTTGCCCGAGAACGATCCTTCGGCCGCTTCGGCCGGCCTGATGCAACATGTGGTGCAGGCGGTCAAACAGGTGGGTGGGGCCTGTGAGGTAACGCAGAAAATGCCCATCAACAGCGGTGACGACGATGGCGGCAAGCAGCCAGCCTACGTCGCCGTGACGGTGAACATCAGCCTGCGCTGCGGCATGCATCCGCTGAGCCAGCTTCTGTACCGGCTGGAATACGGCACGCCGGATCTTTTCGTGACCAATTTCAGCGCCTATCGCAACCCGACGCCGCGTGCCGATGGCAGCCTGCAGCCGCTGGAGGTGCAGTTCGCGCTCACCGGCTACGTGCGGCCCGCCGCCGGCGGCGCCAAGCACGCGTCGGAGGCTGCGCCATGAGGGCCGCCGATCACCGTCGTCTGACGCCTTGGCTGGCCATGGTCGTGGCCCTGGTACTAGCCTTGTTGGTGGCGTTGGTGCTGGGGTGGGGCCAGCAGGTCAGCTGGGACCGGGCACCGGTTGAGCCGGCCACGGGGGCACATAAGCCAGTCGCTTCCCGCGCCGCCACGTCGCCACCGCCGACCCGTTTCGCCGCCGCCTGGGAGCATCCGCTGTTCAGCGCCGACCGGCAGCCGCACGAGGCCACCGGTGGCAACGGTGAACATGTCAGTCTGGGCGATCTGGTGCTGACCGGCATCATCCTTACACCGGGCCTGCACATGGCACTGATGCACGATGCTCACGGCGACAAGGATGTGCGCGTGCGCGAAGGCGAAACCCTGCCCGACAGCGCCTGGCGGCTTAAGTCGCTGGCGGCCCGGCATGCCGTGTTCGTTGGCGGCGGACCGCGCACCGAACTGACCCTGAAGGTGGCCCATGCCGATGCCAGCGCGGGCCCGAAAGGCGACGCCGGACAATCGGCACCACCGCCGGTTCGTCCAGCGTCTGCCAGCAGCCCACCGGACGAGCACTTGCACCGTCCCGACGGCCATCCGCGGCCAAGCCGTGGCAAGGCCGATGCCGTGCTGCGTCCGCCGCGTCAGGGGCAATCACCGGCCGCATCCGGCGGCGCGTCAGTCACCGAACAGGCCCGGCAGGCCCGGCTCAAGCGACTGACCAAGCAATACCAGCAGCGCCATGGCCAGCAGGCCAAGGCGCATGCCAAGGGAGAGCACTGAAGATCATGCGTCACCTTTCCAGCATTCTGCTCAGCGCAGCCGTGGTCGTCCTGGCCGGCTGCTCGACCCTGCCGCAACCGCGCGATGATGGCGAGCTGCAACGCGAGGCCGTGGCTGGCACCCACTCGCCGCCTCCGCCGCCGATGAAGCTGCGCCAGCCGGCCGCGACCACGCCCGGCCAGGGTGGCCGCAGTGGCGAGGTACAGCGCGGCAGCGGCGTGTTCGTGCATGGTCAGCCGGCCGCGCGGCAGGCGGCGCAGGGCAAGGGCGCGGTGGTGTTCAATTTCGAGGATCAGCCCGTGCAGGCGGTGGTCAAGGCCATCCTGGGTGATTTCCTGCACGAGAGCTACGCCATTTCGCCGGACGTGAAAGGCACGGTCACCTTTTCCACCGCGCAGCCGGTGACGCGTCAGCAGGCGCTGCCGATTCTGGAAACACTGCTGTCCTGGACCGACAACGCCCTGGTCAACAAGGGCGGACGCTACGTGGTGCTGCCGTCAAAGAATGCGGTGGCCGGCAACCTGGTGCCCAGCCTGGGCGCGCAGCCGCCGCAGGCCGGCTTGCAGGCGCGGCTGTTCACGCTGCACTACATCGGCGCCAAGCAGATGCAGAAGCTGCTCAAGCCGTTTGCGCGCGATGCCTCCTTCCTGCTGGTCGACCCTGGCAGCAACACGCTGGTGATGTCCGGCACGCCACAGGAGCTGGCCAACTATCAGCGCACCATTCGCACCTTCGATGTGGACTGGCTCAAGGGCATGTCGGTGGGCGTGTACAACCTGCAGCGCGCGCACGTCGATGAACTGCTGCCGCAGCTGGAAAAGCTGTTTGGCCCCAAGGCCGACACGCCGATGGCCGGCATGCTGCGTTTCTTGCCGATCGAGCGCACCAACGCCATCGTCGTGATCAGCCCGCAGCCGGATTATCTGGACGAAGTGCACCAGTGGATCGAGCGCATTGACCGGGGTGGCGGCAACCAGCCGCAGCTGTACGTGTACGACGTGAAGAACGTGCAGGCCTCGGATCTGTCCGACTATCTCAACCAGATCTACAACGGCACCAAGCCGCAGTCCGATCAGGGCCAGGATCAGGGCGGACAGGTGGGGCCGGGTCTTACCTCCCATAGCATCGGCAGCGAGGACTCGAACGGCGATAGCACCAGCAAAAGCAGCAGTGGACTGGGTTCGGACACCAACGGCAGCAGTGACCGGGTGCAGTTGCCCCGCCGCCATGACTCGCAGAGTCGGCGCTCCGATGCCCAGGGAAGTGGCTCCCAGACGGGCATTCGCATCACCGCGGTCGATTCCAACAACCAACTGTTGGTGCGCTGTCGGCCGTCGCAATGGGCCGATATCCAGTCGGCCATCAAGCGTCTGGACACGGTGCCGCTGCAGGTGCAGATCGAGACGCGCATCCTGGAGGTCAAGCTCACCGGTGAGTTCAGCTTCGGCGTGCAGTGGTATCTGGAAGGCCTGATCGGCGGCACCGACAGTGGCAACACGCGCTCGTGGGGACAGCCGGGCAACGAGCAGGCCGGCGCGCTGGGCGGTGGCGGCACGGCGTTCAACAGCACCAACAGTGCCTTCTATTATTCGTTCATCAACAGCAACCTGCAGGCCGCGGTGCGCGCCATCGAGACCAGCGCCAACACCAAGATCCTGTCCGCGCCCTCGCTGGTGGTGATGAACAATCAGGAGGCCAAGATCCAGGTTGGCACGCAGGTGCCGGTCAACCAGACCTACATCACCAGCGGCATCAGCACCGGTTCCACCGGTGGCATCCAGAACCTTGGCAGCGTGGATTACAAGGACACCGGCGTGATCCTGGATGTACGCCCGCGTGTCAATCCCGGTGGTCTGGTCTATCTCACGCTGGACCAGGTGGTCAGCAAGCCCGGCGTCAAGGACCAGTTCGGCAACTTCCCCATCGACAAGCGCGAACTGGCCACGCAGATTGCCGTGCAGAGCGGCCAGACCGTATTGCTGGGGGGCCTGAT
Organism: Oleiagrimonas sp. C23AA; assembly: GCF_011759385.1. Taxonomy (GTDB): domain Bacteria; phylum Pseudomonadota; class Gammaproteobacteria; order Xanthomonadales; family Rhodanobacteraceae; genus Oleiagrimonas. The sequence continues at coordinate 147,079 of NZ_JAARLY010000006.1, forward strand.
CCAGCAGGACGAGGGCACCACCGATACCGGTATCCCCGGGCTGAACCATATTCCGGTGCTGGGCCGGCTGTTTGGCACTACCAGCCGCCACCGCAACCGCACCGAATTGCTGGTGCTGATTACCCCGCGGGTCATCAGTGACAGCGATGATGCGCGCACCATTACCGATGAATATCAGCGCAAGTTCGAGTCGCTGGCGCCCTTGCGTGGGCAGCAGCACGCCCATAAGACCGACAACAGGCAGTAGACTGTCGATGAACTAACCAGACTGGGGCTTGTCCCAGCCTGAAGGCGAGGCGCGCTCCAAGGGGGACGCGCGCCGCGGCGCCGGCATTGCTATGCTGGGCTGCGCGGGGCCGCCGCCGGTGGCTTCGATCGACACTCACCTCAAAACATATTTGGGAAAAGGTAAACGTATGTCCGTAGAACGCATGGTAGTGCTGGCCGCCGCGGCTGGCTTGTCCCTGGCGGCCGTGATGCCGGCGCAGGCGCAGCAGTCGCTCGGCGGCAACGCGGTGCCGGGCGTGTGCATGATGTCGCGCCAGGAAGTGATCGGTACTTCCAAGGTCGGGCAGGCCGCTGATGCGCGCCTCAAGCAGCTGGCCGAAAATGCCCGCCAGCAGCTGGACAAGGATCGTGAGCCGCTGCGCAAGGATATCCAGGCCTTCCAGTCCAAGGCCGGCTCCATGAGCGAGGCCGAGCGCAAGAAGCAGGGCCAGGCGCTGCAGGAGCGCATGCAGCACTTCCAGCAGAAGGCGCACGATCTGGGCGAGCGCGTGCAGCTGACGCGTGGCAAGGTGATGCAGCGCATCGGCAACGACGCCGAGCCGGTGGTGCAGCAGGTCTACAAGCAGCATCACTGCGGCCTGCTGCTGGATCGCGACTCGGTGCTCGGCGGCAACATGAGCCACGACATCACCGACGACGTGGTCAAGGGCCTGAACGCGAAGACCAAGACGATCTCGTTCAACCTCGAGCCGCTGCCGAAGAACAACGGCAAGTAAGCAAGCGCACGATGTCACAGCGGCGCGGGCCTTGCGGGCTCGCTCGCCGTTGAGGCATCAAGCGACAAGGGCCGCCGCGGTACTTCCGCGGCGGCCCTTGTTGCATCTGCAGGGAGCGCTCAGGCCGCGTCGGCGCGGCGGAAGGTCACCACCAGCACATCGCGCCAGGCCGGCTGCGTGGCATCGTGCGGCTCCACCGCGGTCACGCCGTGGTACACGCGATGGTCGTCGACCAGCGCCGCGTCGAACGGGTGGGTCAGCGTGAAGCTGCCCAGCGGCGTGTCGGCATCGCGATGGATGGTGGTGGTGCCCGAATCGATATTGTGGCGATCGATCAGCAGTACCAGCACGTAATCCACGCCGTCGCGGTGCATGCCTTCGGGCGTGGGCTGCCCCGGTTCACCCGGCCGCGCCTCGATACGGAACTGATGCACCTCCACGTGCCAGCGCGGCACCTCGGGCGCCAGCGCGCCGAACAGTCCGTGCGCGTAGCGCAGGATGGTCGCCAGACTCTGCCCCGAGCGCAGCGCCGGCTCGATCGGCTCGTACCAGCGTTCGATACCGCCGTTGAGGCGGTTGTAGTCCAGGCTCTGGTAATGCGGCTGGCGTGGCTGCTCCACCGTGCCGCTGTCATTGTCCACCGAGAACACCGCGTGGCGCCGGCGTCGGTAGCGCCCGCGGTCGGCCATGTAGGCGTCCACATACAGGTCGTTCCAGCTGTCAGTGAACGCGTTCCAGTCGTCCAGCGAGCCACATTCGGCCAGCGCCGCGCGCATGCGCGCGCCCTCCACGAACGCAAAGCCCTGCTCGCGCAGCGTGGTTTCCAGGTCGTCGGTGGCGTGCTCGATGGCGGACATGCGTGAGGCCGAGTGAAAGAGGTGGTGAGGGCAATATGGGGCGTACGCCACTCGCTTTCGAGGGCTTGCGATCCATCTTGCGCGGATACGGTGAGGTAGCAGTTGCCGCAGATCAATAAGTGATCCAGGCGACGCACTTAAGGTGAGCGTGTCTGAATTGGACGAGGCGGTCGGGTGAGTCGCAGGATGAAAATTACCGGTGTGCATGGCCGGCACATGTCACTCGCGATCCGGCGCACTCCTTGCCGTGGCTCGCGGCTGGGATTATCGCCAGGCGCCAACAAATGCGGCAGCCTGATGGCGTGCACGAGTCGCATGGCCGAGTGGTCTTGGATGCGTCGCGGTGCCTCCTGGCGTTTGTCCAGAGGGGATAGTGGTGAGCCTGGAGAAGCGGCATGAACGGTCCGCAGCCACGTATCCCCGTGTTGACCACGCGTCTTTCCGGCGATGCCGACGAAGGTGGGCGTCTGGATGCCGTGCTCAGCGCCGAGGATCTTCGGCGGCTGGAGGGCATTGCCAGTGTGCTGGAGCTGCCGGCGCGCAACCGCTTGATCTACGACCAGGGGCAGGCGGCCGAGGCGCTTTATTTCATCCAGCGCGGCATGGTCGCCACCAGTGTGCACGATGGCGACGGCAGCCGGCAGATCCTGGGGTTTCTGCGCTCGGGTGACCTGTTCGGGCTGGCCGAGCAGGGGCGTTACATCAGCGCGGCGCGCACGCTGACCCCGGCGCGGCTTTTCTGCCTTCCGCTGGCGCCGCTGCAAAAGTTGCTGCTGACCGACGCCCGACTGCAGCTGCACTTTCTGACCAAGGCCGCGCACGACCTTCGCATGGCGCAGCGACAGATGATCGTGCTGGGTCGGCACAGCGTGCATCGCCGCTTGGCGGCGTTCCTGCTGGAATTTCTGCGCCACGATGACATCTACGATGCCGCCGAGCAGCGCATTCGCCTGCCGATGAGCCGTACCGACATGGCCGATTATCTGGCCACCACGCCCGAGAGCGTGGCGCGTGCCTTCGCCGCCATGGAACGCGAGGGATGGATTCGCCGGTATGGGCCCAAGTCGATCCAGGTGCTGGATTTGCCGGCACTGATTCACGCGGCCAGCGTGTAGCCGAGCAAACCGCCGGGCAAATTTGATGTGTGTCAGTGCGCCCTGCGCGGGCCACTGCTAAAAGTGCGCGTTCGCCCCGCACGACTCCGCACGCACGCCATGCCGCATCAGTTGCCTGTTATCCAACGCTACCTTCGACCTGGGTGTTGTGACGCATGCGCGGCACCGGCATGCGCGCGTCTTGCGGGGCGCGGTTCGGGTCATGATGGCAGGGAGGTCGCACGCCGGTGTCGATGGCACAGCCGTTGAGTGAGCACACGGCACATCACGGCCGTCTTTTGCAGCTGGCACCGGGCGCACGCTTGTACCGCCAGGGCGAGGCCTGTGCGCATTACTTCATGGTGCTGGAGGGCTGGGTGGTGCAGTCCATGGTCACGCGCGACGGCGCCGTGCAGATTCTGGACTTTGCCGTGCCAGGTCACGTGCTGGGTCTGGCTTCCGCGACCGGACCGATGCGCCACACCGCGCAATGTTTGACGAAAGTTCGCGTGCGGGCGCATGCCAGCGCGCAGTTACCGCACATGCTGGGCAAGGACGCGCGCATCGGCCATCTGCTGTTGCAGGCGGCGTGCCTTAACGAGGCGCGCGCGCACCATCGTCTGGTGCACCTGGGTCTTCGCGATGCGCGCCAGCGTGTGGCGCAGCTGCTGGTGGACCTGTACGTACGTGTGACCGGGCACGCGCCTGTTCGTGCCGGCGACAGCATGGTGCTGCCGCTGACCCAGCGCCACATCGCGCAGGCCACGGGCCTTTCCGGCGAGCATGTAAACCGTACCCTGCGCCGGTTGCGCGAGCAGGGCGTGCTGCATTTCACCAAGCATCGCCTGCATGTACTCGATCCGCAGGCGCTGTGGGCGGTGGCCGGCCACGCCTGAGGCGTCGCCGGTCATGTATCGGCTTGTCTTACGAGCGCATGCCGATGCCGCGCTTGAGCAGCCACATGCCGAACGCGCTGAGCACCACAGCGAAGAACAGCATCACCGCATAGGCGACGCCGATATTGACGTCGGAGATGCCGAGCACGCCGTAGCGGAAGCCGTTGACCATGTACAGGATCGGATTGGCCAGCGAGATCGTGTGCCAGGGCTCGCCGATCTGGCTGATCGAGAAGAACACGCCGCCCAGGTAAGTGAGCGGGGCCAGCACGAAGGTCGGGATGATGGCGATATCGTCGAACTTCTTGGCAAATACCGCGTTCACGAAGCCGGCCAGGGCAAACACCATCGAGGTCAGCATCGCCGTGGTCAGGGTGATCAGCGGATGCGCGATGTGCAGGTGTGTGAACAGCAGCGCGATCAGCATCACCACCACGCCCAAGGTCAGGCCGCGCACCATGGCGCCAATGATGTAGCCGGCCAGAATCACCCAGCTGGGCATCGGCGAGACCAGCATTTCCTCGACAAAACGCTGGAACTTGGCGCCGAAGAAGGAGCTGGTGATGTTGCCGTAGCTGTTGTTGATGACGCTCATCATCACCAGTCCCGGCGCGAGGTAGGCCATGTAGGCGAAGCCGTGCACGGTGCCCATGTGGCTGCCGATTACGGCGCCGAAGATGATGAAGTACAGCGTCGAGGTGATCGCCGGCGGAATCAGCGTCTGCGACCAGATGCGCACGATGCGCATCACTTCGCGGCGCACGATGGTACCCAGCGCAACCATGTTCAGGGCGGCATTGCTGCTCATGCGCGGGCCTCCTTGTTGTTGTTCTCGACCAGACGCACGAAAAGCTCCTCCAGACGGTTGGCCTTGTTGCGCATGGATGTGACAGTGACGTTGATCTCGGTCAGTGCGGTAAACAGCGAGTTCAGATCATGGCCGCGGGCCATGTCCGCCTCCAGCGTGTGATCGTCCATGCGGCGCACCTTGATGCCGGTGACCTGCGGCAGCGATTCGGGCAGTACGCTGGTGTCCAGCACGAAGGTTTCCACGTCCAGCTTGGACAGCAGCGCCTTCATGGTGGTGTTCTCGACAATGCGGCCGTGATCGATGATGGCGATGTTGCGGCACAGCTGCTCGGCTTCTTCCAGATAGTGCGTGGTCAGGATCACCGTGGTACCGGCTGCGTTGATGCCGGTGACGAACTGCCACATCGAGCGGCGGATCTCGATATCCACGCCGGCGGTGGGCTCATCCAGAATCAGCAGCTTGGGCTCGTTCATCATCGCGCGGGCGATCATCAGGCGCCGCTTCATGCCGCCGGAGAGCATGCGCGCGGGCTGGTCGCGCTTTTCCCACAGGCGCAGTTCCTTCAGGTACTTCTCGGCGCGCTGCACCGCGATGCTGCGCGGAATGCCGTAGAAGCCAGCCGCGTTCACGCAGATGTCGAACGGCTTCTCGAACTGGTTGAAGTTGATTTCCTGCGGCACCAGGCCAATCAGCTTCATGGCCTCGCTGCGGTTTTCGCGGATGGACACGCCAAACACGCGGGCATCGCCGCCGCTGGGATTGACCAGCGAGGAGATAATGCCGATCAGCGTGGACTTGCCGGCACCATTGGGGCCAAGCAGGGCGAAAAAGTCGCCCGGTGCCACACGCAGCGAGACGCCCTGCAGCGCCTGCGTGCCGGAGCTGTAGGTTTTGCGGAGGTCATCAACCTCCAGCGCGGGGGTATCGGTCATAAGTGGCTTGTATCCAGAGTAGGCACAGGCGCGGCGCGCCGTGGGGCACGAAGCGCGGCGGGGACTGCATAAGTACAAGACGCCCAGCATCGGGGCGCACACGCCCGGTTTCAACGCGCGTGGTAGCCTTTTATTATAACCGGCCGGGCATGAGCGCCTTCATGTGCGGCCCAGAACTGACTGTTTCGTTGCCGATTACCTGCCTTATGCCCGAGCGTTTCAACCTGCGTCTTGCCGACAGTTTCATGCTGGCGCCCACCGTGCGTCACCTGGTGTTCGAGCGTGAGGACGGCCAGCCGTTCGCGTTCAACCCAGGCCAGTTCCTGCAGGTGCACTTTGCCTATGACGATGGCAAACCCACCAAGCGCAGTTACTCGGTGGCCACCGTCTCCGAGGACACCACCATCGAGCGCGTGGAGATTGCCGTCAGCTACGTGGAGGGCGGCGCCGCCACCAAGCTGCTGGGTGAGCTCGAGCACGGCCAGAGTGTGGAAGCCAGCGGACCGTACGGACGCTTTTGCCTGATGCCCAACGATGCCAACCAGCGCTACATTCTGGTGGCCACCGGCACCGGCGTTACGCCGTATCGCGCCATGCTGCCGGGCCTGGCCAAAGTGATGGCCGAGCGCGACGTGAAAGTGGTGCTGCTGTACGGCGCCCGCAACGAGGCCGAGCTCTTGTACGGCGAGGAATTCGAGGCCTTTGCCCGCCAGCATGCCAACTTCACCTTCCACGCCTGCTTAAGCCGCGGCGCACGCCCGGACCCGCGCGAAAGCGATCGCTTAGGCTACGTGCAGAGCGTGCTGCCGGAACTGGCACCCGATGCCGAAGGCGATATCGCCTACCTGTGCGGCAACCCGAACATGGTCGATGCCAGCTTCACTGCACTGAAGGAAGCCGGCCTGCCGGTGGCGCACATCCGCCGCGAGAAATACATCTCCTCGCGCTGACGCCTGCCGCTACGCAAGCCGCCATAAAAAAAGCCCGCCAACCGGCGGGCTTTTTGGTAGCCGGACGTCTGGCTTACTTTCCGCCCATGGCGCCCATCTTGCCCTTCAGGCACGAGGGCATGTGCCCCGAGGCCATCTGCTCCTTGGCCAGCTTCTGCATGTGCTGCTGAATCTCGTCGCGGTGTGCCTTCAGGAACGCGATGTTGTGCGCGCTGGCGGCGGGCGCCTCGTGATCCTTGAAGTACTCCGGGTGCTCCTGCTGCATCTGCCCGGCTGCGGCCTGCATCAGCGCCGCCATGCCCAGCACCATCTGCCGCGCGGTCAGGTTGTGGCGGGCCAGCATCGGCTTCACGCCCGGCTGTGCCTGGTACATCGACACCATCTTGTCCAACGACATGTCCTTGCCGCCCTGCGACATCACGCCGATCATGCTGAGGTTGCACGGATCCTTGGCAATGTCGTCCTGCGCAGCCAGGTACTTGTCCAGGAAGCCCTCGTTCAACTGAAAGTTCTGCACCGCCTTCAGGTCGGCCATCTGCTGTGCCGGCGGCGCGGCAAAGGCGGCCGGCGCGGCCAGCGCGGCGGCGAGCACAAGGCCCAGGGAAAGTCGTGTCATCAGGCGCATGGGTTGGGTTCCTTGTAATAGGTGGAGGCGCTAGCACCAGTACTCGTTCGGCGATCGCGCGACGGGCAGTCCGGGATGGCTGGCTTACAGCTTGCCATTTTTTGCTGGCGGGTGCGTTCATGGAAACGCGGGTCAATGATCAGCGGCGGCTACCGACCCAAAGCAGTCGTTTACGTCGTTGCGACAAAGGGAGCTATGAGCAGCGGGGCAACCCCGCGATGCTAAATCGTCTGACGCGTCTCACGCTATCGCACACAGCTCTCGCCCGGAACGATAAGGCCCTAGCCGATCAGGCTGGCGCCCGATCCGGTAACCTAATCTAGGAATCCAAAGCGAACCGCTACTAACAGCTGGGGACGTCGGGCCTTGAGTAATTCTGAAAATTCCAAGCTGGATCTTCACCTTCCGAGGCCGGCGATCAAGGCCGCCGCGATCCCTCGGCTTGGATACGAGTATCAGGATCTGGCTGGGATCGAGGTTCTGCTTAGACAGTATCGAGATCCAGCATTATTCAACTGGGTAAAGCTAGAGGCTGACGATAGTCAATTCAAGGCCCTCGACGATGTCGTTGCGGAAAGAGTCGACGGAACTTATGAATTTGTGCAGGTCAAGTTCACTGTCGACTCCGGGCGGTACGAACTGGACTGGGACTGGCTACTTCATAAGTCCAAGAACGGCACGTCTATGCTAGCCAAATGGGCAAAGTCGTTCGCTCGCGTGGCTGCAATGGGGACGATTCATTCTGCATGTTTGAAGACAAATCGCCCTCCATCCAGTGAGTTTCAAAAGTCCCTTATCGGCAACCGGGTTTCCCTTGAGAGGCTCGACAAGAACTTGCGGAAATCGCTAGAGGCCGAATGTGGCGGTGCTGCCGAGGCGAAACTCTTCTTCGACTCGTTCGACTTCTTGGGTGAACGGCCGGGATTCGATGAATACGAGCGACAGCTTCGTGACCAGATCGTGCCCGCAGACACCGATCCACTGGGTTGGTTCTATTTCCGGCACCACGTGAGAACGTGGGCGACGAGTAAGGATCAGCCCTCCCCCGGAGGAAAAATCCTGCGTGAGCACGTAGCGCAGGTAATCAACAAGCGGCGCCCCCAGCCACTACGTCAAGACTTTGTTGTCCCTGACGGCTACCTGCCTCCGAGTAGTACGTTCTACGAGACGATCCGAGGCCGGCTTAAAGATAACAATCCCCTCACTGTCCTGTGGGGTACGCCGGGTCGCGGTAAGAGCACATTTCTCAGTCATTTGACACTGCAGCTACAAGAGGAAGGCGCCGTCGTCCTGCGTCACCACTACTTCCTTCCGGCTGAGGATTCTGTATCTGATCGAACGTCGTTTACCGACATCGTTTCATCTCTCCTTGAACAGCTTCGTACGCAACACTCGGACGCTATGGATGGCGTATCCGAAGATGATCGAGAATTTCGGCGATCAATGGGAACGGCAGCTGAGAACCTAGCTAGAGAGGGCAAGCGCCTCTACATCGTTATCGATGGCCTTGATCACGTATGGCGTGACAACAAACGGGTGGATCAGCTAAATCATCTTTTCAACGAGCTCCTTCCGGTACCGCCGAATCTTAGCCTTATCGTTGGTACACAACGCGTTCCAGATGAGCAACTGCCAAGCAAGCTGCTAACACTCGTAACAGATGACGACTGGCAGGAAATTCCAGCTATGGAACAAGCTGTAGTCCATTGCTGGCTTAGTCACCTTGACCACGCCAGGCCGCTCCTGCTTCGCTTTGACCCTACCCCGGAACGCCGAAGTGAGTTGATAAGTGAGATTGCGGATGCGTTGTTCCAAATTAGCCAAGGGCATCCCCTGCATCTCATTTATGCCTACGAACAGTTGGTTCGATCCGGAACCGCTGTTTCGGCAGATGATGTGAATGCGCTGGACCCTTGTCCGGATGGTGATATTCGAACCTATTACAAAGGCCTTTGGGTCCGCCTAAGCGCGACCGCAAAGAACGCGCTGCACATGCTTGCCGGGTCGGGCTTCTATTGGCCCAGTCTGGGCATAAGACAGGTGCTTGGCGATTTCAGCGAGATCGATCACCTTCTCGAACCACGACGCTTCGGCATGGTGCCATTTCATTCGAGCGTGTTCGCATGGGTTCGGGAACGACCAGATCATGAGGAATCGCACGTTGCGCTCCTTCCCAAGATCGTTGCCTGGCTCGAGAGCGATGCACCCGAGTATTGGCGATGGGGCTGGCTATGGCTAACCAAGGCGCGGGCAGGCGACTTCGCCGACTTGCTTGCAGGAACGAATCGCGACTGGGTGATTGACTCTATGTCGAGCGGTTGGCCTTCGGAGCAAATTGAAGACATTCTGGCCGCGGCCGAAGAGAAGTGTTTTCTCGAAGGAGATCTTCCGGGGACTGTAAGGCGTCGCAGTCTAAAAATCCGAGTGTCGAATGGCCGAGGTTATCAGGCCCGAGACTTCCCACTATTTCTGGCAACTGCGCTGGCGGTTTCTGGGAACCGCCAGCAAACATACAATGCTATCGACGCACCATATGTGCTGTCTGACGCCGAGGTCGGTGCTATCGCGCGATTCGGTCCGAGCGACTTGCAAACAGAAACACTGCCAGAGAGCCTCAGTGAGCTTGCTCGCCGGATAAACACTTGGATCGCATTGCGCCATCGGCCACATGGAGAATTTACCAAGCTCATCGACCAGCTAATTTCTGTCAGTGCTCTAATGGAGGCTTCTGATGTTAACCGAGTTCTGCTTTTCATTCTCAGTTTCAAAGCACCGGAGCCATTCGTCGGCAAGTTAGTTAGCGCTTTGGGGAATGCTCGAAACCTGGCCGGGCTACAGCTTGTCATCAGCAGACTTGAGGGCGATTCTTGGGCGAAGCAACGAGCTCGTGTACTTGACGAGATCATAAGATTTACCGGCTTCAGTGGAACAGACGCACGCCAATTGATATCTGGCGCGGATGGATCGATATCCCCTTTTGCGGCGTATTGGTTCATCAGTCGGGGCCACGATTTACCATCTAAAGTTTGCCATGCCGATGTGCCAGCGGGACTAATTCGAGACCGTTACTCTTACGGGTTGCACCAAGAGCTGACCTGCTTTTTCTGCGAATCGTTTTGGTCTGCACTCTATGTAGCTTTGCGTGCAGCGGGCGCAGAGTACACGTTGATTCCACAGGATCTCGGAGGAGACCCCGGGTGGGCTCGTCTCGGTCTAAAAAAACTTGAGGAAATTGCGTCAAAGATCGCTACCGGCTTAACTACGCCGGATTTTGCGGCGGTGTATGACGGGTCCGCAGACCTCGCGCCCGTGGTGCACGGACCGTCGCCGAAGGAGGACTACTCGCAGTACATCGCCTTTTGCGAAGCGCTTCGTCGGATCTCTATCGACCTGCATCTAGTTACCAGCAATGGCGGCCGAGTAGCTGAGTTTACCCTCAGATCGGTTAGGCGTTCCCTACACTGGTCCGACGAAATTTGGGTGGCTCGCACAAGCGAATCTCGCATGCCAATTCTCGAGCCCGCCGCTGCCGCGGTGATGTTGGCGGATGAGGCCACTAAGCTCCAATTGACGGTCGTCGAATTTAACGAAAGATCGGAGCGATGGACGCTCTTGGCTGATGTGGCGAGACTTTATGGCGATACTAAACAGTCAGCATATTTGCGCCACGCAGCAGAATGTTTAGTTGGGTACGGATGGAGAAAGGATCTGGGTGCGCTTGAGGTCTTGGACGCTATCTCGACGGTGCACATGAAGGATGCGTCAACCACTCGCGACTGGCTAGAAACGGTGACGCCGATTGTCAATGTCATTACTGAGTTCACGGACGGCGATGAGACAAACCATGTCAGGTCAGAACTGATTGAAGTTGTAAGCAAACGGCTCCCGAGGTTTTTGCCAGCTCTTTTTGATCATCATATTGAGGCAGACGAGCACTCCTACGCAGATGAATGCTTCATCGAGTTCGTCGAGTCAATGGATCTCGAGCTGGAGGAGTCGAGGTCCATCGCTCGTACACTCGTCGACGCAAGAACGTTGAATGCGCTTGAGAAGCGCGCGGCAGGCGATGGCGTTGCACGGCGCCTTTTCGATGATCAGATAGCGTTTCTCGGTGGTCGCCCATCTCTTCCTAGGCGATACGAGGCGGACAATTCAGAAACCCGCCACGACAGTTCTCAAGAGCAAGACCCAACGTCGTTCGGTCCGGACGCATTTCCCGATGTTGTATCTGCAGCGGACGTCCTTGATTACAAGGAGCGGGGCGGGTTCATAGTTGCGTGGCTCAATCACTGTCGAGACCAAGGATTGGCAACGCGAGCGCTGCACAGCATTGGTGCCTACTTCGATAGTTCCGAGTCCACGTATGGTGCCGACATGGTCCTTGATGAGGCATTTCGAATCAGCCTAGAGGTTGAGGGTAAGGATGCGGCATATCCGTGGCTCGTAAAGGCCCACATTCACCGTCATGGGTGGCAGAGTTGGTACACGTCTGAGAAGGAGGCGTTGGCCCGACTCGAGCAAGCCGCCACGCACTACGCCGATCGCTGGTTTTCCTATATCCGCGACACGTCTTTACCAGCTCCCTATTTTCGGCGTCGTCGACACGGGCTAGTCATCGGCTACAAATATCTGGTGCGGTTCCTCGTCTTGGCTGGTCAGGTAGAGATCGCGAGGGACGTAACCAACGCGTTTGTGACGAACCTTGTCGAGGAAGTAAGAGAGCAGCCCATTCCGAGTACGCCCTGGTTCAAGCCCAATTCGGCTGAATTTCCGATGGGTTTCACGATGCTTCTCAAGAGATTGAAGTGGCCTGTGCCAATGGCTCGTTTCCGGGTTGCCAGGGAAATTCGGGGACTGTTGGAGAATGAGACAACGAGACCAACGGCTACGGCTGCTTTGCTGGATCATCTTGAGAACAGCAGGTATGAGTCAGAAACGTGCGAGATCCTCAACGTACTGATGCTTACGTCAGATGAAGCTCGCCCACCGCACAGCGTTGTCACGTCTCGAATCAAGCATCCCTCTATCCTTGCTGACTGCTTGCTTGAGCGCATGTATGGCCCCGGAGAGGCTAAGGGTGGCTGGGCTCGAACCTATTCCAACCAAGCGCCTGTTGATTTTGAGCCGAGCGACTATTTTGAGGAGCACAAGACAGCGCACGTACCACCGGTGTACCGCAATCATTTGGAGAAACTCCAGAGCCAGAGCGGATTCCCATTTGCTAAGCAGTGGGCATTTGAATGGGAAGCTATTTGCGAGTCACTTGGCACGCATTACACCCGCTATCCGTACTTCTTTGGCGACGTCGCTGAAGTTCGAGCGGGTTTAATGGGTCAGTACTGGCAAAGAATTCATGAAGCGTATCTCTCCGCCTATTTGAGAACGCTAGCGTTTGCCGTTTGCGAGTTGGGCTTACCGCAGCACTTTGCCGAGGGACTATGCTTCGAGATGATCCATGGAATCGACGGACTTCACGATCTGAATCCAATTTCGCGTCCGGCTTGGTTGGGTGATTTTCCCGAGCGAGCCTGCGTTGCCGAGGACGATTTAGAAGCTATCGCTCGTGATTTCATTAACCACGCCGAGTTCGACGGGCTGCGTCTCGTCTCGCTTACTACGCCAATCGCCTTCACTACAGCCAACTACGCCCGGCTTGAAATTAGCTCACATTTCGTATCACCGGATTTTGTGCCGAAACCCGACCCGTCCTTGCACGAGATGCCGCGTAATCTCCTGTGCGAAAGGTTCAAGCTTGAAGGGTGTTTGTCAGAACTGCCTCTTGAAGTGATCGAGACGAATGGTTTGTCTGGAACCGAATTTTCAGTCTGCGTCGAGCTAACACCGATTCCGTTTGGCTCTTGGCAAGGAGATTTTGTCGACTCCCCGTAATCTTGATCCAGGCATAACTGGAGGTCTCCGGGCAAACTAGCCCCAAGGAGACCGAAGATGCGCAAGAGCAAGTTCACCGAGAGTCAGATCGTCGCGACGCTGAAGCAGGTCGAAGGCGGCCGTCAGGTTAAGGACGTGTGCCGCGAGCTTGGTATATCGGACGCGACGTACTACGTGTGGAAGTCCAAGTACGGCGGGATGGAAGCGTCCGACATACAGCGGCTGCGCGACGTCGAGGCGGAGCACGCCAAGCTCAAGCGGATGTATGCCGAGCTGGCGATGGAGAACCACGCGCTGAAGGATCTCATCGCAAAAAAGCTGTAGACCCGGCGCACAAGCGCCCGCTGCTGACGTGGTTGATGGATCACCACGGCTGGAGCGAGCGTCGGGCTTGTTCGGCGATGGGACTGTCGCGATCAACGGCGCGTTACCGCCGCCGACCGGATCGGGACGAGAACGTGATTGCGCTGCTCGCTGAACTGGCGGAGCGGTTTCCAGAGCGCGGCTTCGGCAAGCTGTTTCAGCTGATCCGGCGCCGCGGCCTGGTGTGGAACCACAAGAGGGTGTGGCGCGTGTATTGCCTGATGCAACTCAATCGCCGCCGACGCGGCAAAAAGCGTGTACCGAACCGGCGTCCGATGCCCTTGGTGGCTGGCGAGCAGATCAACGCTAGCTGGTCGATCGACTTCATGTCCGACGCCCTGTGGGACGGGCGGCGCTTCCGGACGTTCAACGTGATTGACGACTTCAGTCGCGAAGCACTGGCCGTCGAGGTCGACCTCAACCTGCCCGCCACGCGTGTCATCCGCACGCTAGAGCGGATTGCGGCCTGGCGCGGCTATCCGGCCAAGCTTCGCCTGGACAACGGGCCGGAATTCATCGCACTGGCGCTGGCCGAATGGGCCGAGCGCAAAGGCATCATTCTGGACTTCATCGAGCCGGGCAGGCCCATGCAAAACGGCTTCATCGAGCGTTTCAACGGCAGTTTCCGGCGTGGCGTGCTCGACATGTACATCTTCCGCACACTCACCGAAGTACGTGAGCACGCGGAACGGTGGCTGGCCGACTACAACAACGAGATTCCCCACGACAGCCTCGACGGGCTCACGCCCGTCGAATTCCGACTTCAGAACGACCCGGCAACCTCTAATTTAGCTTGGCACTGATTTACGGGGAGTCGACAATTTGTTCAGCGCTGGGCTGAGAGTTCCCGAGCCCCGCGTGACCCCGGGTACAATTCGGTGCACTGGAGAGGCGACCGAACTAGTAGGACCTGAGGAAGTTGTCCTCTCGAGGACGGTGACTTGGAATGACCACTGGCGCCCTAACTATCCAAAGTGGGGCAACACAAGATGCGGAGTCGCCGCACTCATGGATTCCGACGCCCTCAATGCTGCGCAGGAAAGACTCGGCCGAAAGCTCGGCTGGTTCGTAACCTTGACTACTTGGCAGCGTGAAACCGAGTGGAAGGAATATTCGCCTCGCCGCAAGTTCGCGTACTTCATGGACGCCTAAACGTAGGCAAGGACACTTCGAAGTATCGGCAAGAATCGCGATCAAATATGTCGTTAAGAGGCTCGCAGTTCCCTTGGTACGAGAACAATTGTTGATACTTTCTCAAGTGTGTCGGGTTAGAGGCGACATGCACTAGGCTTTGAGTAGTGCGACGCTTTTGTCGTGAGCGTAACGGGCCAAATCAGATCGGACGTCCGCTTTTGGCCGATAGCGGACGTGGTACTCATCTACCAGCGGCAGATCTGATTAGTCGTGCTCTTGGCCGCGTCGCGGGCTACTCAAGATTTAGGCTCTGTCCGGCGCTGCAGGAGATAGCGTGTGTCCGGGGCACCCGCCTAGCTCTATTCGGCGCGACCCCAGGACTACCCCTGCACCTGCACGCGCGCCACCTGCGAACGCACTGATAGCACGTGTTTCCGCAGCTGCTCGACCTCGGCTGGCTCAATAAACGAGCCCTGGAGCGCCGCTATCGCAAGGTCGTACAACTGGAAAAGGTCCAGTTCCACGCCGTTCACTACCACTTCAGGCGGCTGAAGCAACCCCGCAGCAAGTAGTGCGTTGTAGATGGCGAGCACCGTGGCTGGCTCCCGCATACCCTCAAGGGATAACGCGGCGAAGGCTCGCAGCACGGAAGCATGGCCTGCCCACAACTGCAGTAGCTCGGCGGCATTGCGCTGAAACGCGTCGGAATCCGGTTCGCCTCCAGCTTTGGGAAGGACAGTCCGCAGGTGCTCCGTCGACCGCTGTCGTGCCCACAGCAGCCGCGTCCACCCGGGAACCTCCGGATCGATACGCCGAATGTCGACGCGGGTACGGGGGTATATCTGAGTTACGGCCTCCAGCGAAGCCTCCAGGCCACCCCGTGACGCAGGCGATCGCTCCGCATTGACGAGTTCGATGATGACCAAGTCGCCGTCGGATTCTCGATGCGCAACAGCGTCGAAGCGCGTATCAAGACCCGGGAACGCAACCTCGAACGAAACGGAATATCCCTCGCGCTCGTACTCGCGTCCGATCAGGCGCAGCTGCAGATCCTCGTAATCGCGCTTCACCACAGTGCCCACCCCGTCGACATATGCTGTTCCACCTTCACTGCTGTGGCGTGGTTTGCCGGTACAGCGGCGGCCCACGTGCCGGCCGCGATGTGGGCTGCCTTCACCAGCTCGAACGCCGCCCCAACGGGGACGACCACGCCAGCTCCAGACACGGGGGGAATGCGCTCCGCAAGCACCCGCAGCACGTCTTTGTCGTTGAGCAGCACAGGCGGGTTCATGCCATCGATCGTGTGCTTGATCCCGTTGTCAACGTCGATGTACTGCAAGGTGGCGGGGAAGAAGAACAGTTTGACGGTCGTGCGACCGGGGTATGGGCCGCCCACCCATGGGGGCAGCTTAGCGGCAACCGCCGCGCTCGCCGCGGCGTACACAATTGCCTTCCACGCGTGCTTCTTCGCGGACGTGCCATTGACTGACGACGGTTTGCCCACAGCCACAAAGGTAAGCGGCAACGACATAGCTTCGACTCCTGGCAGTGTTCGTGCGCCCGCTGAGCGACCTGAGCGCCCCCCGCGACCACCGTACCGCTCCCCACCGTTCCGCTCAAGGAGAGAGCCATCGCGACGCCGGTTTCGGTAAAACGGCTTGTGGACAAGGGAGACGCAGTATCGGAGCGGCGCGCCAAATTTTCCTTGGGCACACCGCGCTCTCTTTAGCGCTGCGTGGCATAGACTGATGTGCTGGCAGTGCCGAAGCCATCGTGCAGGCGTCGACCGAGGTCCGCTTCCGACCCAAAGCGGTCATTCTTGGCGTAAGCCGCGAAATATAGGCAGACTGCGACGACATCGGCTCATTGCACGGTTCAGGAGGAACCTGCCATGTATCTCAAACAAATCGAAGCCAAGAACTTCAGGTTGCTGCACGACGTCCAGTTGCTTCTGGAGGATCAAGCCACCGTTATCGTCGGACGCAATAACAGCGGCAAGACATCCTTAACGGAAGTGATGAAGCGCCTTCTGTCTGATGCCTCTCCCTCTTTTTCCTTGGAGGACTTCTCGTTCTGCTGCTACGACCAGTTCTGGAATTCCCATCTTCGAAAATCCGAGGGTGAGGACGAGGCGGAGATAAGGAAGATATTGCCTGTAATAGAAGTGCGCCTTCATTTTTCGTATGAACAGGACGAGCACCTTGGCCTCCTCAGCGAGTTGATTGTCGACCTCGAGCCCGAATGTACGCAGGCATTGGCCGTCGTCCGGTACGCACTCAAGGACGGGAAGCTGCCCGAACTGTTTGGAGACTTTGCGGAGACGGACGAGGACGCAAGACCAGACTTCTTTCGCCTCCTCCGCGACCGGATTCCCGCGCTTTACGAAACAACATTCGTCGCCGTCGATCCAAACGATGCGACCAACGAGAAGGTCATCGAACGGTCGACGCTGAGGAAACTATGCCTCGGCGGCTTCATCAGCGCACAGCGGGGGCTGGATGATGCAAGCCAAAAAGAGCGCGTGGTTATCGGCAAGGTGCTCGAAAACCTGTTCTCGACAGCCAAAAGCAACACCGACGACACGGACAACCACGCCATCGCCGAGGAGCTTGAGGTTGCGGTTAAGTCCATCCAAGAAAAGATGGGCGATGACTTCAACGAGAAGCTCGACCAACTGCTTCCCGCGCTGTCGCTATTCGGTTATCCGGGGCTCAATGATTCCAAGCTCCTGACCGAAACGACTCTCGACGTCGCCAAGCTCCTGACCAACCACACAAAAGTCCGGTATACCGGATCCGATGGGATTCATCTTCCCGAGGCCTATAACGGCTTGGGAACGCGCAACATCATTCTGATCCTTCTGCAGCTCCGGGAGTTCTTCAAGCTCTATCTTGCGATGGAGCCCAGGCCCTCGGTGCACCTTGTTTTCATTGAGGAGCCCGAGGTCCACCTGCACCCGCAAATGCAGGAAGTCTTCATCCGCAAGATCACGGAGATCGCATCGGCGTTCAACGAAGAAACCGGCGAATCGTGGCCCGTGCAGTTTGTCGTTTCGACCCACTCGTCACATGTCGCCAATGAGGCTCACTTCGAGACGATCCGGTACTTCCTGGCTTCCGCGGACGATAACGGCGCCATGAGCACCAAGGTCAAGGATCTGAGGAAGGGGCTTGCTGGAAAGCCTGAACCAGACCGCAGCTTCCTGCATCAGTACATGACCCTTACCCGGTGTGATCTCTTCTTCGCGGACAAGGCAATCCTTGTTGAGGGCACAACCGAAAGACTGTTGCTCCCAAGGATCATCCGAATGCTAGACAGAGACCTCGCGGAGGGAAAGAAGCTTAGTAGCCGGTATCTCTCCGTCGTCGAGGTTGGCGGCGCATACGCGCACATATTCTTCGACCTCGTCAACTTCCTTGAACTTCGGACCTTAGTCATCACCGACCTCGACAGCGTAAAGTCCAACGGTGCCGGGAAATTCGTCGCCTGCCAGGTGTCGCAGGGACAGAAGACGAGCAACGCCTGCCTGAAATCTTGGTACAGCAACAAAGACATCACTCCGGCGGAACTGTTAGCGGTCGGGGATGCCGCCAAGACCAAAAGTCGGCTGCGGCTTACTTACCAGTGTCCCGAAGCAGAGGCGGGACCTTGCGGCCGCAGCTTCGAAGACGCGTTCATGCTGGCCAACCCTGAGCTTTTCCCGTTGCCAGGGCCTAGCGATGAGGAGAAGGAAACCCAGGCGTGGGAAAGAGCGAGAGAGGAGAAGAAGTCCGCATTCGCACTTACGCATGCCCTATCGGAGAACGATTGGAACATCCCGCGCTACATCCGCTGCGGGTTGGCATGGCTCGCCGAAGGCGATCCGTCCCCTGTGCCCATCCCTCCTGGCGATGTTGGAGCGGCGGCATGAGTGCGGTGCCCGAGGCTAGCCCTGCACTGATTGCCGCACGGGAAGCGGAAGCGCTTGTCGCACAAAGCCTGCAGGATCATCGCAATTTCCTGCTCGAAGCCGGCGCCGGTGCGGGCAAAACCTATTCGCTGGTGGAAGCACTCAAGTACCTCATCGAGCATGAGGGCCCCAAGCTGCGCAGGAACCACCAGCGCATCGCCTGCATCACCTACACCAATGCGGCCACGGCAGTCATCAATAGCCGTATCGACAGCAACCCACTGGTCGTCGTCGACACCATCCACGCTTTCTGTTGGTCGCTGGTCAGGAGATTCCAGCCAGCGCTGAGGCCACTGATCGCGGTCATGCTGGAATGGGAAGAGAAGTTGGCCGAGGCTGACGGAATCGGTAGTCGGATCGTCGAATATGAACTCGGCCACCGCCGCGTCACCGCCGACGCCGTCACCTTGCACCACGACGACGTCCTAAGACTGATGGTCTCGCTGCTCCCGAACGTGAAGTTCCAGGCGCTTCTCGCGCAACAATACCCGTTCGTATTGATAGACGAGTACCAGGACACGGACGCCGCGGTAATGACCGGCATGAGTAAGCATCTGCTCGGACGCGCAACCGGCCCGATGATCGGTCTGTTCGGCGACCACTGGCAGCGCATCTACGACAAGACATGCGGCCACGTCACCCATGAAGCACTGACGGAGATCGGCAAGAAGGCGAACTTCCGCTCAGCGACCAGGATAGTCGATGTCCTGAACAGGATGAGGCCAGAGTTGCCACAAGCGGTAATGGACGAGGGTTTCGTTGGCTCGGCAATGGCGTTTCACACCAATGCCTGGCAAGGCGAGCGTCGATCCGGAGCGGGAGGCGGGCACTGGAGAGGCGATCTACCTGCCGATGTCGCCCATGCCTATTTGGCAACGCTAATCAAGAAGCTGGAAGGGGACGGTTGGGACCTGACTCCCCCGCGAACCAAGGTACTCATGCTCACCCATAACGTCTTGGCTTCGGAGCAGGGCTACGATTCGATCAGCAAGATCTTTTCCTATACGGATCAGTACATCAAGAAGGAAGATCCGCTTATAGCGTTCTTTTGCGACGTGCTCGAACCCGCTTGCACGGCTTTCCATCACAAGCGGTTCGGAGAAATGTTCTCGTTGCTGGGCGGGCCGGCGCCTGCCGTCTCTTCGCATGCGGACAAGTTCGCATGGTCCTCATCGATGGACGGCCTCATCAGGATCAGACTCGACGGGACCATAGGCCAAGTACTGGACTACATGCTCAAGCATGCGCGTCCGCAACTGCCAGACGCTTTGCTCGATGCGGTTCACGAGGCCGATGAATGGAATGGCGAAGAGGGGGGGGAGCCGCCACGCCGGGTCCGGCAGCTCCGGCAATTGCGGGATGTTCCCTACAAGGAAGTCATCGCCCTAGACAGGTTTATCGACGGCCATACTCCGTTCGCAACTAAGCACAGCGTGAAGGGTGACGAGTTCGAAAACGTCCTGATCGTTCTAGGGCGTGGCTGGAATAAGTACAACTTCGACCAATTCCTGCAGTGGTCGGCTGAGGGAGCCCCGGCCGGCAAGCAGGATGCATTCGAGAGGAACCGCAACTTGTTCTATGTGTGCTGTTCCCGCCCGACAACACGCTTGGCGCTGATCTTCACGCAGGAGCTTTCCGACGCCTCATTGGCGGTGCTCGACAACTGGTTCGACGGCGCAATGGAGCCCGCTCCTGCGCCACAGGAGGACTGACCACACAAAAAGGGGACTGAGGGAATTAAGTTTTTTCGAGCGACTGCTTCTGGCCGATTTCGGCCGTCTGCCGTTTGTGCTCTGCCGTATCTAGGGATAGAGAAGTGCCGCGTCATCGGCCTGTGAGCCTGACATGTGTGTCGGCGTGTGCCTGACGCGCTGTCGGATCAGACCTGACTCGGCGGCAGTGTCAGTGTGGCGTTGTGAGCGCTCGGCGTATGTAGGGCTAAGCCGATTCAAGAGGTAAGAGATGAGACGTTGCTTGCGGAGGGCAGCTGCTCTTAGTGCCTGGGTGCGGCATAGATCCGTGCCTACCAAACTCGTGCTCAGCGCTTTGCTTTTGCCTTCAATTGGCTTGCCATCTTTCGTTGATCTGCCGGCGACATGTTCGAAACGGCAAGAATGATATCTGCGAGCACGTCGGTGTCTGCCAGCAGCCAGGCCAACGGTACTCCAAGCTCCTTGGCGAGCTTGCCGGCCGTCGCGAAGTCAGGTTCAGAAGTTCCTAGTTCGTACCTTGTCACCCTGCTGGACACGACATCCTCCGAGAGCCCAATCCTCCTGCCCAGCTCGCGCTGAGAGATGTCCAATGCCAAGCGCGACTGCCTCAAGCGCTTGGTAAACATACTGCGAGGATCTGTTCGTGACATGAGCCTTGGAGAGTCATTCCTATGTGTACAGGATGACTTCCTGAGCCCTGAAATGTATGCTACATTATCTGTAGCATCAGTAAAGCGGCGCTGTTGTCGCAGTGATCGAACCGCCGCACGCCGACTTATGTACCTGGGCCTCGCTGCTTGCAGCGGCGCGTCGTTTTGCCCTTAGCGCTACATTTAATGTAGCTAATGATTGCTAGACGCCCGCTTTACAAGCGGGACCTGGGTGTATGCGAGGAACGGTGGGGAGGGGCGGTGACAGTGAGCAGGGCGAAGTAGCGATGTCGTCGATGGGGTTCTGCTCAGGCAGATCTAGCCCATGTCATGGCTGGCCTCGGAATCACCGAATCGGCAGGCCTAAAAAGCTAATCAAGGGGAGGGAGCGCAGCATGCGGACAAACACGTTACGAAGGTCCTTTTTTGTCACCACATTCGTGGTCGCCGTCGGAACCAGCGGGTGGGCGAGCGCGCAGGACACGGTTACAACCAAGGAACAGGGCAGGGCGCCAGCCGCGGGCACACAGAGCCATCCGCCCAGTGATGCACCGGCAGCGGCCTCATCGGCGCCGACGAATCTGCAGGTGATCACCGTCACCGGCACACGCATTCGCGGTGGGGTGACGCCATCGCCGGTGATCCGCATCGGCAGCGAGCAGATCAAGCAGGAGGGCTTCGCGGACCTGGGCGAGGTCATCCGCAGCGTGCCGCAGAATTTCTCCGGTGGGCAGAATCCCGGCATTGCGGCGGGCGCCACCGGCGGCGGGCA
Organism: Oleiagrimonas sp. C23AA; assembly: GCF_011759385.1. Lineage (GTDB taxonomy): Bacteria > Pseudomonadota > Gammaproteobacteria > Xanthomonadales > Rhodanobacteraceae > Oleiagrimonas. The sequence goes on from NZ_JAARLY010000006.1 coordinate 168,717, forward strand.
GGGTAACCAGAACATTACCGGCGGTTCGGGCCTGAATCTGCGCGGGCTGGGGCAGGATGCATCGCTCACGCTACTCAATGGCCGGCGCATGTCCTACGGCGGGTTCACGCAGATGGTGGATATCAGCGCCATCCCGGTGGAAGCCGTGCAACGCATCGAGATTGTGGCCGATGGCGCGTCGGCGATTTATGGCTCCGATGCCGTCGGCGGTGTGGGCAACGTGATACTGCGCCGGGATTTCAACGGCGTGACCGCAAAAGCGCGCTACGGTAGTGCCTCCGATGGCGGGCTGACCACACATGAGTACACGCTGGTGGGCGGCACCACGTGGTCCACGGGCGGGTTGATCGCGACATGGAAGCAAAGCAAGAACGATCCGATCTACGCCAGCCAGCGCGACTACGCCAAGCGCATGTACGCGCCTTCCACGTTGTACCAGGAAGGGCGCTTGCGCAGTGGCTTGCTCAGCCTGCATCAGTCGCTGGGGGATAGCGCCGAGTTGCGTCTGGATACCTTTCACACCCGGCGCGACATCTTCACCGACCAGGGCAACGCCACCAACTACGAGCACAACGCACCGAAGACGATCACCTCGCTGGTGTCGCCCAATCTGGATGTCTATCTGCCCGGTGACTGGACCATGTCCCTCGGCGGAAGTTGGGGGCGCGAGCACACCGATGTGCGCTACACCGTGGTGACGCCCGCCACCGGCCTGTCCACGCTCTCGCGCACCGGCTATCGCAACCGAAGCCGCGACTACGAGCTGGGCGCTGAGGGGCCGCTGTTTTCACTGCCCGGTGGCGAGACGCGGCTCGCCGTGGGGCTGGGTTACCGCAGCAATGCCTTTCAGGATCGCAACCTGATAAGCGGCTACACGCAGGTCGACGGCAAGGTGAGCAGTCGCTTCGCCTATGCCGAACTCAACATGCCGTTGATCGGGCCGGATCAGGGTGTGTCCGGCGCGCGGCGGTTCGAGCTGACCGGGGCCATCCGTGGTGAGGATTACGACAGCTTTGGTGGTGTCACCACCCCCAAGTTGGGGCTGCTCTACAGCCCCAATGCCGACCTGACGTTGAAGGCCTCGTGGGGCAAGTCGTTCAAGGTGCCCACGCTGTCGCAGCAGTACCTGACGCGCGATGCCTATCTGTTTCCTGCCGCCGCGCTGGGCGGGTCCGGCTACGCCCCGGACGCCACGGTGCTCTATCTCACCGGCGGCAACCCGAACCTCAAGCCGGAGCGGGCGCGCACCTGGAGTGCTTCGCTTGCCTTTCATCCCGAGGCGGTGAGCGGTCTGGAGGCACAGCTGAGCTGGTTCAGCGTGGACTACACCGACCGGGTGGTGCAGCCATTGGTGCCTGCCCAGGCCCTGAGCAACCCCGCGTTCGCCCCGTTTATTCAGCAGGCGCCTTCGGCGGCAGCGTTGGCACAGCTGCTACAGGGCTTTCGGTTTACCAATGCCACCGGGGTGCCCTACGACCCCGACAAGGTGGTGGCGGTGGCGCCCAATCTCTTCATGAACACCTCGCGGCAACGCGCCCGGGGGCTGGATGCCTCTGGCTCGTATCGGTTTGATTTGGCGGCGGGGCGCTTCACGCTGCGCGGCTCGGCCAGCTGGTTGCACAGCACGCAGAAAAATTCATCGGAGCAGCCTTCCTACGACCTGGCCGGCACATTGTTTTACCCCGCCAAGCTCAACAGCCGCGTGGGCGTGGTATGGCAGCGCGGTGGCTTCACGGCCTCGCTGTTTGGCAACTACAAGAGCGGGGTGACCAATACCGCCGATGGCAGCAAGGGGGCTTCGTTCACCACCTTCGATACCACGCTGCGTTACGACACCGGAGCAAGTGGCGATGCCTGGTCAGACGTGGCACTGGAGCTGTCCGTGCAGAACGTTCTCAATCGCGCCCCGCCGCTGTACGCGGTCACCTCGCGCACCTACGCGCCGTATGACTCGACCAACTACTCGGCGATCGGGCGCTATCTCAGCCTCTCCGTGTCCAAGCACTGGTGATGTCAGGCCGTCCACTGGCCCGCGCATCGCGGCGCGGGCGAAGGAGCGAGATCATGCGGTTTATGCGTTTACACGCGGTCGCCAGGCGGGTGCTGTTTGCATTTGCCTTGGTGACTGGCCTTACCGTCACCCAGCCAACGTGGGCGGTGTCGCCACGCCAGCTGGTGGACATGGCCGACTTCAGCCACCCGATGGTGTCGCCGGATGGCATGCGGGTAGCCTTTCGAATTACGCGGGCTTCCATCGCTCGCAATACCTACACTTCCACCTGGTATGTGCAGCCGATGGATGCGGCCACGCCGCCGCGCCGAGTGGGTGCAGGTGGTGTGCCCCTGCGGGACTCGGCAGGTATCGCGCTACCGGCCAGGGTTGCCTGGTCACCCGATGGGCGCTGGATCTATTACCGCGCACGCTTGAATGGACGGGTCGATGTGTGGCGTGCGGCCACCGATGGGCAGGGTGCGCAGCGCATGTCCACGGGTGACGCCAATGTGCGCGCATTCGCCTTGGCTGATGACGGCAAAGTGTTGACGTACAGCGTGGGTCCCACGCGCGACGCTGTCGCCGATGCCGAGCAGGCCGAGTACGACCAGGGTATTCGTGTCGATCGCTCCACGCCCTTGGGGCAGCCGTTGTTCCGATCGGGGTTCACGGGCGGCCGGTTGGCCACGCAACGTCTGGGGTTGATGTTCAACCGCGTGGCGTTGACGGCCCATATCCCCGATCGCTGGGAAGCCGTGGACCTGGCCAGCGGCAAGGTGCGTGATCTTGCGCATGCCGCACACGCCAAGCCGTCGCTGACGGTGGCGGACATCGTCAAACGGGTACCCCACGCGTGGAAGCTGGCGCAAGACCCTGCAAGCGGGCGTATTGCCGTGCTGACGCGAACGAAAGCTGCGACCGACCACCCACGTATCGGTCTGCTGATGTTGCCAAGCTTGCGTGCGAAGAACGTGGTCCCGTGCACGGCGGCGGCATGTACCGGCAAGGCGCTGAGTGACATCAAGTGGAGGCCGAACAGCGACGAAGTGATCTTCACGGTGACGCCTTACGACAACGGCTTTGGGCAATCGATCTATCGCTGGAATGTCCAGACTGGCGGCGTGCACCGGGTAGCGTTTTCCAAGGGCTTGCTTGCCGGCGAACGGCGTTGGGTACCGGGGCAGTGTGGTGTGTCTCGCACGGCGTTGGCGTGCGTGACGGCTACCGCCGCCCGTCCGCCGCGACTGGAGCGCATCGATCTGCGCACGGGCCAGCGAACGGTGATGTTCGATCCCAACAGGGTGCTGGCGGGTGATCTTGCCGATATCCATGCGCGGGTGCTGCGCTGGACCGATGCCAAAGGCCGAACATTGACCGGACAGTTCTATCCCGCGCACCGTGCCGGCAAGAGGCCACCACCGTTGTTCGTTACCTACTACCGATGCATGGGGTTCGCCCGTGGCGGTCCGGGAGATGAGTGGCCGTTGGCGAGCATGGCGGAGCAGGGGGTCTCCACGCTTTGTATCAATGCGCCGTCATTCTCGCCCAACGCGCGGCAGCGCTACGAGTTGGGACAAGCGGCCGTGGAGAGCGCCGTGCGGCAGCTGGCATCGGAAGGCCAAATCGACACGAACCGCGTAGGCATGGGCGGGCTCAGCTTTGGTAGCGAGGTGACCATGTGGGCGCTCATTCACTCGCATGCGATTGCCGCCGCGTCGATGGCATCGCCGACCACGTCGAAGCTGTACTACCTGCTGGGGCGCAATATCGGCAAACCCTTTCTTTCGTTGTTGCGATCCAACTGGCAGCTGGGCTCACCGGGTCAGACACCTAGGCAGTGGCGGCAGATTGCACCGACCTTGAATCTGGACAAGATTCACGCCCCGATACTGATGCAGTTTCCCGAGCAGGAGTACATGTTCTCGCTTGGCTATGCCATCCCGCTGATGCTCAGCCATCGTGCGGACCTGTACGTGTTTCCCAATGAGCCACACAACAAGTTTCAGCCTCGGCACAAGCTGGCGGTGTACGAACGGAACCTGGATTGGTTCCGGTTCTGGCTGCAGGGCTACGAGGACCCGGCGCCTTCCAAGCGCACACAGTACAAGCGCTGGCAGGCGATGCGAGAGGCTCTTCACCCGAGTGCGCATTGAAGAGCGCACCACCTAGGGTTGGTGGCGCACCCAGTTTTCGACCATGCACAGGTCGAACACCCTCAGGAAGGATTGGTCACGCGCTGGCAGGGGCGTAGCCAGAAAAGTACGGAGGGCGCGCTCATCCAACAGGCCCTGCGACCGCAGTCGGCCCGATAGAAGAAAGTCGGCAATCTGCGCCTTGTTGCGTTCGTAAACGGCACCCAGGTAGCTCATGTAGGTGGCCTTGCTCTGGCGGTTTGCCACGCTGGGCGGCAACAGGGTGGCGAACGCGGCTCGCGCGACCGCGCGGTTCCTGCCACCGTCGATCCACATCCAGCTGGGCGTGCGCAGACATGCCTCCATGACGGGCTGCGATAACAGCGGAAAGCGTAGCGGATGCTTGGTGCCGCGTGATGCCTGATCCTGGAACAGCTGGTTCCCGGCCAGATCGAAAATGCGCTCTCTGTCGCCGGGTAGCGCGTTGGCGGGCGCCGCAAACCATGGGTGCGCTTGCGGCTTCATGGATGCCACATCGGCGGCAAGGAACGTCGGGTCTGGATGGAAGGCGGAGGGTGGTGGCCGCCGCCGCTTGGCCAATGTGAGGCGCGCCGCCTTCCATAGGGTGCACTGATGCATATCGGCCAAGTCCCTTATGGCGGTAACAGCGCCCCTGAGGCCTTTCGTCTTCCACGCGTCAGCGGCGGGGGCCGCCGTGCGCAGATAGCAGAACACCGAGTCACCACCACCGCCCGAGTAATAGGCGGTGGCATCATGGCGTTCGGCGACCGCAGCCATGGTCTGGTCCACGGCGTATTGCAACGGGCCCACTGCCGGGGCTACGGAATCCGGGGCGGGCGCGAACTCGAAGCGCGCCTGGTCGAACGTCAGTTGTTCGGTATAAAGCGGAACCCCAAGTTGCGAGGCCATGGCACGGGCGTATGGCTGTTCATCCACGCCAGGCACCGGCGTGGTCAGGTTGCAGCAAATGATCCGGGCATTGCGATGGCGCAGGCATGCCGCGACGATGGATGAGTCCAGGCCACCTGATAACTCCAGCAACAGGGTGTCGTCCATCGCCGTCCACGCCTGCACGGCATTTTGGATGGCGCGACGCACCTGAGTCGCTGCGTCACGAAGGTTGTCGTAACGATGCTCGGGGCCAACGAAATCCCAAGGTGACCATAGCGGCCGTGTCGAGATATCGCCCCTGTTGATGCTCAGCGTGCAGCCGGGCAGCAGTTCGCGTACGTCGGCGAGTCCGGTGCGTGATGTCTTGATGCCGGGGTAGCCAAGGCGCTGGGCGATGAAGTCCCAGTCGATGCGCTGCTGGTACAACCGCGCGTCGACAGCCAGAGAGATATCGGAGGTGATGAAGCCGCCGCCCTCGCTGATGGCGTGGATGCACGACACATTGCCCGCGGCGGCAGGTGAGCGCGTCACCGTAATAGCATCCGGCTCAGGCGCATCGGGCTGGAGCAGGAGATAAGAACCCCAGAAGCGTTCCAGAATGCGCCTGCGAAGCTGCGCGGGTTCCTCTTCGAGGAATGCCGAGCCACTATCGACAGCCGCTCCATCCCTCGTGAAAAGGTGGCCCAGGAGCAGACCGCCGCCAGGCAGCGACAGCGTGGGCATGTGCTGCGTGACGAACAACGTCATCGCGCCTAACCGGTACCGCGCGCACAGGCCCTTCGTCTGCAGTGCGGCATAGAGGTGGGAAAAGGCCTCATCAACGTCGAGGCCGTCAGGGGGCAGGATGGCGAGGTAATGGCCGCGCATCAGATCACCCGTATCGGTGTATGGGCCAGCGCGTGCCCCAAGGCATCATTGAGAATCACGGTGCCGTGTTGCACCCAGCAATGCGCGGAGAACGGGTCCGCCGTCACGCCGAAGACCAGTTCGGCACGCACGTTGCGCCGCGCCAGAAACTTGGCCAGGGAGAGCGAGTCGAGAAGGCAGCAGGTGTCTATGGGCACGTACAATCGAGCGCGGCGGAAAATGGCCACTGCTTGCGTAATCTGCGTTTCGGTGCGCATCGGAGCGTCGGACGTATGTCTTTCGCGATAGTCCGCCAGCTTGCCGAGAATCGACTTCAGGCTCCGCGCTTTCAGTTGCAGCTGCGTGGAGACAACGATGGCCGTGGTCTCTGCCACCTCCACCACGCTTGCGCGCTGCGCGTGCATCATCGCGTCTTCAACGGCGCTGCTCATAGGCATTGTTACTTCCATGCGCGGCACGTCTTCGCTGTCGTCCGGCGCGTTGATCAGGATGTGTTGTTCGACCAACTTGCGAAGGCTGTTGTCCTGAGGAGGTCGGCCTTCCAGGTAATTGGTTAGAGCCGACTCCAGCGGCGGTGAAAGGCGGAAGTAGCGGTCGTTCTGGATATCGAGGAAGACCAAGTGATCATCAATCGTGCAGAACGACAAGTCACGATGTAGTCCAAGGCGCGTCATGTGCATCACTCCAAAAAAGAAGGCGCGCCTTTCGGCGCGCCTTGTGAGTCATGCGTCGGAGATGCCTTCCATCGGAACAGCACCGAAGTTTTCGGTGATCCCTGACAGCCCCTTGGTCTCGACGCTTGCAACGCCAAGCTCGATCACGTCTTCCGACGCGTTGGTGTGAATGTCGTCGTTGGTGTTCATGTCAGTCTCCTACTGTTGGCGTCATGGCAGCTCCATGACAGCGTCAACGTAGGATAAAAAATCTTTAATTATCAAATGATTGACTGATAATTAAACGTGCAGTGTGACGCCCGTCACGCCGTAGGCCGGCTGTGTGCGGGCTGTCGTTAGGGAGGTTTTGGAGGGGAAAGGTCAGTTACCGAAGCAATCATTGATGCCACGCTATGAGCAACTAACCCAGCTTCAAGCGCAAAGCCGGAATCGGCCAACAGGGGACAGCCGAGGTCTCAATCAAGAAGCAGTCATCGGACGAGCGTGTTGGCTAGATAACGGCGACAGAAGACGCGCCGGTCTAGTGAAATGCAAGGGGCAGCTGGTTCTGGCTATACTGGCTAGCGCAACAGGGGTCGAGTGCCGCAAAGTTACCGAAAAGTCAGAGGCGTGCCTTCTTCTAGCTGGCGCGGCGATATAAGTATATACAGGCCCACGGGGCCGTATATTCAGTGGTTATTGGGATGGAATCTGCGGAAAAGCGAATGCAAATATCTAAACCCACGATTCCATTAATACTTGTATTGACCGCAGTCTTGGTTGCATTCATTGCGATCATTGCGGCCGCTATCCGCCCGCTTACCAGCTTGGAAAACACCCTTCTTTGGGTGATTGCCCTGGCGCTAAGTTTTGTTGGCTCGTTCTATATCGGAAAGGAATCGGCTACGAGCGCGGCAAGGGAAATCATAAGGCCTCACGCGCGGTCGGCATTCCGGAGACTGTTTTCACTGTATCAGAGCTTATCAAGAGTCGGAATTGAGATATCAAAATCTAAGGACCCGCAGTCTCACGCAATTACCCTTGCCCGAATGGAGGCAATAGTTGTTGAGCAGCTTGCAACAGCAGACGATGCACTTGAAGACTGGTGCGATATCGTCCCAGATGAGGTTGAAGAGTTGCGCAGTAGGTTTGCCAGCCCTAGGGATGTCGAGGTGAAAAAGTGAGCGAGACTATAAGATCCAAGGTCGCACGCGTCCTAAATTCCAGAGAGATTGTGATTGCCGCAGGATCAGAACATGGCGTGAAGGCGGGCATGTATTTTGATGTCCTTGACCCTAAGGGCGAGGATATACGCGACCCGGATACCTTAGAGGTACTTGGATCCATAGATCGTCCAAAAGTACGGGTAGTGGTCACGAAGGTTCAGGAAAGATTGGCAGTGGCCTCTACGTTCAAAAAGGCGAAAATCAATGTTGGTGGGTCGGGCGAAGCATGGCCTTCGCTAAACTCTCTTGGTGCGCTTAGTCGATCATTAATGCCACCGAAGTACGTTACGAAGTACGAGACATTGAAAACCAACGAGAAGACTTGGGAAGACCTGAAGGAATCTGAAAGCTACGTAAAAACGGGCGACCCCGTTATTGAAGTGCAACAGGAAGTTGATCCGAGTGAAGTTGAAGAAATTAGCTAACGGTTCATTGCAACCAGCTGCTCCCAATGAACGGCGGCCTTGAGCTAGCGCAGCCAACTCAAAGGCGTCCGCTCAATGAGGGGCTGATGTAGATCCCGGCTATTCGGTAAGCGGATGGAGGATCTGAGAAAGAAACGGGAACTCCTGGAGACAGACGGCGTTGATCTGTCGCCGCAACACCGCATCGCCAGTCGCATGTTCTCCAAGGCAAAGATAGTAGTTCTTGCCGTGATGCTTTGCATAAATCAGCCACTCGCCGGTGAGCGCCGAATCCTGGACGAGCCTCTCCCAGTTGCTCACGACCGCGTCATATGCGATCCGCTCGCAGTCTTTCGCTGACAGGAATCTCTCCTTCCCGGAAGCCTCCGCTTCGGCTACCTGCTGCTCAAGCCACGGAAGGCCGTTCCTATGCATCCCCTTGCGTAGATTTCGCGCCATAGACGAAAGCCCATCCTGGAGATAGTGCTTGTGCCACAGCCCCTTGAGCGGGACGCGATCAAACTGTGTTTCGGACTTGAGGTTGCTTGCCCCACGGACCCCTTCCAACACTTCGATCTCTCGAACAACTTTGGCAGGATTTTGCGTGCGAGATTGCGCGCCTCCGAACAGGCCGAGCAAGAGCAAGAGGCTGTACCGCCCACGGGCGACTCGCTCCAGCCCGATAGACTCGCCGAAACGAAGTAGCTCTGGCGCCATGTCAGTGCCATCGGGTTGCCTTGCCGTGAACCAAAGAGTTCGCTCGGTCATATGGGTCCTGACGCGATGTCGTCCAGTTCCCCTACTGTAAGCGCGGAGAGCCCGGTGTGCATGCGTGACGACGCTCTGGTATTGGCAGCACCGCATCGGAGCAGAGGGCCACATGCTTGGTCCTTGCCGCTACATGCTGCCGTCCGCTTCGGGTCGTTCGCACCCGTCGAAGAACGGGGTCAGGTTCGGTTCCTGCAATGTCCGCTTTGGGTCGTTAGCTGCCAATCAATATCGGTAGCTCTTAGTGAAAGTCATCCATGCGCTGACTGAGCAGGTTCGCGATGCGTGGGGCGACTTGCTTGCGGTATTCATGGTAGCTGCGAAGCGCGGACTTCAACGCTGGAATATCGCTTGTCTGCCAGTAGGCCAGCAGCGGAGCCAGTTCTTCGCGGGCTTGCGTCAGTAGGTCTTGCTTGGCGCGGCGGATGGGGGCCAGCTGGTCGTTGGTTTGGCGAATGGCGCGTTGTAACGAGTGATGCGCGGTGGCGCGGGCGATGGCATCAAACAGCTGCCATGTTCGCTTGACCGGGTCGCCGTTGACGGACATCTCCGATATTCGACGCCTGTGGTCCACAGGTGCCAAATCCATGTCGCAGGCCATAAGCAGCAGGCGTTCCATCCAGTCGTAGAGATCGCTTAACGCGAACTCGTTGAGCATGGGGACATGAAGTCCGTCGCGCGCGTGGTCAGCCAACAGTCCTTCACCCAACAGACGGTACAGGGCCATTCGAACCGGGGTAGGGCTGGTGTCGAATTGAGAGGCGAGCGTGGCAGGATCGATGCGCTGGCCGGGGCTGTAAAGGCCCGACCGAAGGCCGCATTTGACCTGTCGATATACCAACATGCTTTTTGACTGGGCGGGGCTCATCGCGTGACTCCATGTCTGCGGATAACACCCTGTTCAAGAATGCGTCTCATGCAGGGTGTCACACAAACCAGCCTAATCGCTCTTTTTTGACTTAACCGCGAACTTCGTCACTTTCCTCTTCGCTATGGCGTATTGCTGTTTCCTCAGTCGAAGCAGTCGATGTCCTGACTTCCGTCGAGGAGTGCCTTACGTCCTCGTCCTCTTTAACACGCGTATAGCCGCGCGTTGTCCAGGCGGCGATCACGGTGCCGGCGACCATCAGCAGGGCGGCAAGGAGGAAGGCGGCGCCGGGCAGGTGCCAGGGCGATTGTGGCGCGATGGAAAAGGCGAATACCTGGGTGAACACCAGTGGGCCGAAGATGCCGGCGAAGCTGCCCAGGCTGGTGACCGCGCCTTGCAGGCGGCCTTGCTCGCGGGCGCTGACTTCGTGCGACATGATCGCCTGCATGGGCGGGGCGGAAAGGCCCCACAACGCCATCAGCGGAATCGCCAGCAGGAACACCCAGCCGATGCTGGCCAGGCCCATCAGCGCGAACGAGCCAACGCCGCAAAGCATGCCCCACAGCAATACGCGCCGCTCGCCGAAAATGGGCGTCAGGCGGCCGGTGAGCAGCGCTTGCACCAGGCCATCGCAGGCGCCCACCAACATCAACACGAAACCCACCGCCTGCGTGCCCCAGCCGTAGCGGTAGTCGCCGTACAGCACGAAGGTGGTCTGCAGCACATAGTGCGCCAGATAGACCAGGAACATCACCGCGGCCAGCCCCAGCACACGTGGGTAGCGGCGCAGCAGCTTGAGCGCGCCCAGCGGGTGCGCGCTGTGGAACTCGAAGCGGGGCGTGCGCTGCTCGCGTGGCAGCGATTCGGGCAGGATGAAAAAGCCGTACAGGAAATTGCAGGCCGCCAGCGCGGCGGCGGCCCAGAACGGCAGCCGCAGGTCGATGTGTCCCAGCCAGCCACCCAGGCCCGGACCCAGGATGAAGCCCAGCCCGAACGCGGCGCCCAGCATGCCGAACGCGCCCGAGCGCTTCTCGGCCGGCGTGATGTCGGCAATGTAGGCATTGGCGGTGGTGAAGCTGGCCGCGGTCATGCCCAGGATGACACGGCCGACGAACAGCAGCCACAGGGTCGGCGCCAGCGCCAGCACCAGAAAGTCAATGGCCAGGCCGGCGTTGGAAATCAGGATCACCGGACGCCGGCCGAAACGGTCCGACAGCGCGCCCTGCACGGGTGAGAAGGCGAACTGCACGATAGCGAACACGGTGGAGAAAATGCCGCCCCACCAGGCCGCCTTGGCAATGCCGCCGCCAATCAGTTGCTCGATCAGGTGCGGCAATACCGGCACGATCAGGCCGAATGCCAGCATGTCCAGCAGCACGGTGACGAAGATGAAGGCGAACGCGGCGTTGCGGCGCGCGTTACTTGGGGCGGGCTCAATCATGGCCGGGCATCCGGAAAGATTGCGCGCACCTTAGCGCACGTTGCCGCGCAGCGGCATGTCAGCGTGGTGGCGCGGCCAGTTCGCGGGCGTCCAGATAGCCATCGTGATTGGTGTCCTGGCGGTGGAACACGCGGGCGATGTCGGCCTGGCGCTGGCGGCGGGTGATCAGTGCGCCGCTGTGGTGACCGGGCGGCAGTTCTTCGGTTTCCAGAATGCCATCGTGATTGCGGTCCAGGCGATCGAAGCCGCGCATCAGCCAGGCGCTGTACTCGGCCAGGCTGACACGGCCGTCGCGGTTGGTGTCGAACAGGCGCAGGTAGGCGGTGGCGGTGCTCGGCGTCGCCCCTGATGCCGGCGCGCAGGCGATGGCGCCGGCCAGCAGCAAGCCCAGCAGCGCATTCATGTCAGGCCTGATCATGTGAATTTCCAAGCGCATCGTCGATGGCCGGATGGGCGGCGGCATGGCGGCGGGCGGCGTTGGATATTTCACACGACACCCGGTTGCGGCCCTCCAGCTTGGCGGTATACAGCGCCATGTCGGCACGCTCGATGATGCGGGTCAGTTCCCGGTCCCCTGGTTCCATCTCGGCCACGCCGATCGATACCGAAATGGGCAGCTGGCGCTCGTGCAGGGGCACCGGCGTGCGCGCCACCACGGCGCGTACGCGTTCGGCCGAGGCCATCGCCTCGTGCAAGGTGGTGTCCGGCAGCAGCACCAGAAACTCCTCGCCACCGACGCGACCGAAAATATCCTCGGCGCGCAACGCCTGGCGCATGTAGCGTACGCTTTCGACCAGCACCTGGTCACCGCCGCCATGGCCAAAGGCAGCGTTGATGCGCTTGAAGTGATCCACATCGATCATCATCACCGCGAAACTGCGGCCATGGCGCAGCGCACTGGCAAACAATGGACGGCCCAGCTCGAGTAGGGCCAGGCGGTTGTAGACATCGGTCAGCGGGTCGATGCGCGCCAGGCGGGCCAGGCGCTGTTCCACCGATTCGGCATACAGCATGAAGAACGCGAGCGAGGCGAACACGGGCTCGATGCTGGCATAGACGATGCCCGCCGTATTGCCCGGGGTGCTCACCATCAACGCCGTGGGCGCGTGGTGTGAAAAAGCCAGCTCACCCAGCCGCCAGAGCGTGGTGATGGCGCTTCCCAGCAGCACCAGAATCATCACCCGTTGCGCGCTTGAGCCGCCGCGACGCAGTGCATGCCGCATGGGCCACAGCAGCATGCCGGCGTAGAACAGCGTGGGCAGCAGCGCCAGCGCGACCCGCGCGCCGTATATCGGATCGGCCACCGCGAACCAGGTCAGCGCCAGCCAGGACACCAGCGCCAGTGCCGAGCACAGTATCGTGTGCGACGGCCGCGCGAGGATCAGGCGCATCGCGCGCACCGTCAGCACATACGAGGCCAGCAGCAGACCGTTGGCCAGGACAATGCTGAGCCAGCCGCTTATATGGCCGCGTCCGGCCGCCATCACCCATGCCGCGGCCTGCAGCAGCAGCACCATGCCCCAAAGTTTCAGGCCACGGCCGGCGACGCCGGTGTAGCGGCGCGTCGCCAGCACCACCACGGGCGCCATGACCAGCGCCTGCAGGGCGCCGAGCGCGGCCACGGTGCCCAGGTCCATTAACATCAGTGGGCCATTCCGTGCGCGGGAGTCATGCGTAATGTGGACTCAGTGGCGCCCGTCGATATCGATGAAGCGCAGGAACTCGGCGCGGGTGCGGGCATCGTCGCGGAACGCGCCCAGCATCTGGCTGGTGACCATCGACACGCCGCGCTTGTGCACGCCACGGGTGGTCATGCATTCATGGCTGGCGTCGATGACCACGGCCACGCCGCGTGGTTGCAGGGTGTCGTTGATGCAACCGGCAATCTGCGCGGTGAGCTTTTCCTGCACCTGGAAGCGACGGGCGAAGCCATCGACCACGCGCGCCAGCTTGCTGATGCCGACCACCTTGTTGTTGGGCAGGTAACCGACATGCGCGCGGCCAATGATCGGCGCCATGTGGTGCTCGCAGTGGCTTTCGAACTCGATGCCGCGCAGCACCACCATCTCGTCGTAGCCTTCCACTTCCTCGAAGGTGCGACGCAGGTATTCACCCGGATCGACGGCGTAGCCGGAGAACCAGTCGGCATAGGCCTTGGCCACGCGCTTGGGGGTATCGAGCAGGCCCTCGCGGCTCGGATCATCACCGGCCCAGCGCAGCAGCGTGCGCACGGCTTCCTCGGCCTGTTCACGGGTGACGGTGGCGGCGGGGTTGGACGAATCGCTCATGGGACATCCTTCATAACGTCACCGCCCATTGTAGCCGGTTGACCACGCTCCTAGGAGCGTGGGAGGCACAATCCAGGCGGCCGCCCTGCCGACGGCGCGATCCATGTTTGCGCCGTGCCTTGCCTCTTGGCGACGGCCAATCGTCGCGACGCCGTCCTCATGCAGCCCAGTTTTTGACCGGGTGGCTCTGTCGTCCAGGCGCTCAGGACGCTTCGTCGTCGGTGTCCGGTGTGGCGTCATCCAGCGCCTGGCCCAGCAGGTTGGAGGCATCATCGCCCGACAGTGATTCCACGCCGCGCAGCTTGCGCTCGATGGCGCGTGTGCGTACCCCGGCCGAGTCGATGGAGTTGCGCACCGTGTCCAGCTGCTTGCGGGTTTTCTCCAGCACGGTGCCGAACTTGCCGAACTCGGTCTTGACCGCGCCCAGCAGCTCCCAGACCTCGCTGGAGCGCTTTTCGATGGCCAGCGTGCGAAAGCCCATCTGCAAGCTGTTGAGCAAGGCATTGAGCGTGGTCGGGCCGGCCAGGGTGACGCGGTGTTCGCGTTGCAGCAGTTCGAACAGGCCGGGGCGGCGGATCACTTCCGCGTACAGGCCTTCGGTGGGCAGGAACAGGATGGCGAAATCGGTGGTGTGCGGCGGCGCCACGTACTTGCCGCGGATGGTCTTGGCCTCGTCGCGGATACGTCGCTCCAGCGCCAGCGCGGCGGCGCCGGCGGCCTCGGCATCGGCCGCTTCCTGCGCATCCAGTAGGCGCTCGTAATCCTCGCGCGGGAATTTGGCGTCGATGGGGAGCCAGACCTGACTGTCACGGTCGGCGCCGGGCAGGCGGATGGCGAACTCCACGCGCTCGGCGGAGCCTGGCACGGTGGCCACGTTGGCGGCGTATTGCTCGGCCACCAGCACCTGTTCCAGCAGGGCGCCCAGCTGTACTTCGCCGAAGGTGCCGCGCGTCTTGACGTTGGTCAGCACGCGCTTGAGATCGCCCACGCCGGTGGCCAGGCTCTGCATTTCACCCAGCCCGCGCTGCACCGCTTCCAGGCGCTCGGAGACCAGCTTGAACGACTGACCCAGGCGGGTTTCCAGGGTCGATTGCAGCTTCTCGTCGACGGTGGCGCGCATCTTCTCCAGCTGCTGCGCGTTGTCGGCCTGCAGCGCCTTGAGCTGGGCCTCCAGCGTGCCGCGCACTTCGGCCATGCGCTTTTCGTTGTGCTCACTGAGCGTGCCCAGGCGCTGCTGCAGCATCTCGCCGAACTGGCTGAGCGAGGCGCGGCTGTCCTCGCGGCCCTTGCGCGCATCCTCGGTGAGGCCGCCGCGCAGGGTTTCCAGGCCGCGATCGGTGCGTTCGGTCAGCTGCGCCAGGCGCTGGCCGAAGCCATCGATGCGTTCGCGCTGCTGCGCACCCATCGCATCCATCTGCTGCTGCACGTGGCCGCGAAACTGTTCGAAGGCCTGCGCCAGTTCGCCGCGACCGGCGCGCTGCTCGTCGCGCAACGTGCGCTCCAGACGCTCGTTGCTCTCGCGAAGATTTGCCAGCTGCGACGCCAGCGCGTCGTCCTTCTTCGGCCGCAACAAGGCGACCAGTTGCAGCAGCAGGCAGGTGGCGACCAGGGCGATCAGCACAATGACGGCGGTGGACATGCAAGGCTCCGGATGAATCTGGCCGCACAGTGTACGCCGCCGTGGTCTCAGATCATGCGCCGTCAGTGCGTGTGGCTGCTAAACAGGTCCGCGGGGTAGTGCAGATGCAGCACCGCACGATCGGCGTTGCCCGACGGGGGCGCATAGTCCATTGCCGTACAACCACCGGCCTGCTGGCGCTTGGCAGCCAACGCTGTCTCGGCCAGCAGTTGTTTGGCCAGGCGATCGCCAGATGCCTTGGTGTCATGGGCCGGCAAGGCCATGGCGATGGTCCAGCCATCGGTGCTGACGCCGCCATTCAAATCCGGCGGCATCGGCTGGCCGGGCTTCAGTGTCAGGATGCGCTTGTCGCGGCCACAGGTGCCGACACTTACCCATTGCAGCGCCGGCAGCACCTGCGTCAGGAGAGGCTGCACGAAGCTGTCGATGGACTGGCCGGCGGTGCTTTTGCCGTCGATGCGCACCTTGACGAAATACAGGTGATGCATGAACAGCAGCATGCGCGAACGGAAGGTCTGGCCGTCGCGTGACAGCGTCAGCGTGACCTCGCGGCCGGGCCAGTCGATGCCGTCGAGGTGGACGGGCGTCACCGCGCCAACATCGACGTGATCATAAAGCCCGGCCTTGACGAACAGGTGGCTGGCATCGACGAAGTGCTGCATGCCGCGACCCAGCACGGCGTCGGCGTCGCCATCGGCCAGCGGGTAGATGTAGATATCGGCATAGCCCAGCTGGTCATGTTCCCTGTAGCCATAGCGAAGCTGCACGCCACCCAGCACTTCCGGCTTCACCTGGCGGCCGTTCAAGGTGTCTGCCTGCTGATAGTTGTGCGTGGAAAGCAGGTGGTAGGGGCCCACCTGCCGCGGCGCCATGATATAGGTGTCCTCGATGGCGCCGGTGAGTGTCTTCGACTTGGTGGTATCGGAGCGGCCGGACGCGGAGGACATGGATGGCGCGCCTGGCGAGGCGGCGTGCGGCCGGGTAGGCGGCTGGCTGGCGCAGGCGGCCAACAGCAGCGAGAGCGCCGTGGCCAATGCCGTGCACCATTCCTTCCCTGGCATGATTTTTTCCTGTGAAGCTGAACATTCAGCTGAGCGTGACAGTGACTCTAGCGCAGTGCCCGCGCATGATGAAGCGTCTCAAGTACGCCACAAGGAGACATGCATGGAACACGCCTACGATTATGTGATTGTCGGCGCCGGCATGAGCGCCGATGCCGCCATCAAGGCCATCCGTGAGGGCGCGCCCGAGGCCAGCATCGCGTTGATCGGTGACGAGCGCGAGGCACCCTATCAGCGTCCGCCGCTCAGCAAGGATCTGTGGAACGGCGACACCGACGATGCCGACATCATGCTCGAGACCGAGCGCCAGGACGTGGACATGTATCTGGATCGCAGCGTGAAGCTGGTCGATCGTGCCGCGCACGGCCTACGCGACAGCGAAGGCGATCTGTTCCGTTACAAGCGCCTGCTGATTGCCACCGGCGCCGAGCCCAACCAGCTGCCGATCGAAAGCGACCGTGTGGTGCACTTTCGCACGCATGACGACTACCGCCGCCTGCGCGAACTGGCTACCGAAGGCCAACACGTGGCCGTGGTCGGCGGCGGCTTCATCGGCTGCGAACTGGCCGCCTCGCTGGCCGGCAATGGCGTCAAGGTGAGCTGGCTGTTTCCGGGCGAAGGCCCCGGCGCGGGGCGTTTCCCTGAGGGCTTGTCGGAGTTTCTCACCGGCTATTACCGCGAGCGCGGTGTCCAAGTGATGCCGGGCTCGCGCGTCAGTGGCGGCAAGGAAACCGACCATGGCGTCGAGCTGACGCTGGAGGATGAGCGCACGCTTGCCGTCGATGCAGTGGTGGCTGGGCTGGGTGTGACGCCGCGCACCGAGCTGGCCGAGGCGGCCGGGCTTCGCGTCGACGATGGCATCGTCGTCGATGCGCGTCTGCGCACGCAGGACCCGGACATCTGGGCGGCCGGCGATGTGGCCAGTTTCCATGCCATGGATCTGGGCCGTCGCATCCGTGTCGAGCACGAGAACGCCGCGGTCAGCATGGGCGCCCACGCCGGACGCGCCATGCGCGGTGAGGATGCCGCCTACACCGAGCTGCCGTTCTTCTATTCGGACCTGTTCGATCTGGGCTACGAGGCCGTCGGTGTGCTCGATACCGGCCTGGAGGTGGTCGAGGACTGGGCCGAGCCTTATCAGAAGGGCGTGGTGTATTACCTGGAGCGCGGCCGCGTGCGTGGCGTGCTGCTGTGGAACGTGTGGGAGAAGGTGGATGCCGCCCGCCAGCTGATCGCCATGCCCGGTCCGTTCGACGCCAAATCGCTGAAAGGGCGTATCGACAAGGGTTGAGTGTTTGCCGTCGCGTCGATCAAGGCTGCGACGCGGCGGCCTTCTCGCGCATGGCTTTCAGGAAGGCCAGCGCGCGGCGCTCACGCTGGCGCGGATAGCGCGTGCTGCGTACATCCACCAGCGCGTGCAGGGTGCCATCCTGCCAGCCCTCGAACACATCCGGATGAATATAGGATTTGCGGCACACGGCCGGCGTGTTGCCCAGCATTTCGGCCACGCGTTTCACCGCCGCGGCTATGGCGCGCTTGGCCGCATGCTCGGTGAACGGTTCCGGTAGCGGCGTGCGCGCCAGTTCCACCACTGCGCGCACGGTGCCGCCGAAGGTACGAAAGTCCTTGGCCGAGAACGGTTCACCCATCACCTGGTGCAGGTAATCGTTGACCTGGCCGGAGTCGACCGGCTGGCGTGCGCCGGCGTCATCCTGGTACTGGAACAGGCGCTGCCCGGGAAGACGTCGCAGGCGCTTGATCAGCCGGCGCAGACGCGCATCGTCCAGCGCCACCTCGCGGCTTTGCCCGCTCTTGCCACGAAAATGCAGATACAGGCGGCCGTGGCGCACCTGCACATGGCGATTGCGCAGCGTGGTGGCGCCAAAGGCGCCGTTGTCGCGCGCGTACGCTTCGTTGCCAATGCGGATCAGCGTTTCATCCAGCACCGCCAGGATCAGCGCCAATACCTTGTCGCGTGGCAGGCCGGGTTGTTTCAGGTCGCGGATCAGACGCCGGCGCAGCCGCGGCAGCGCCTGGCCAAATTCCACCACGCGGGTGAACTTGTCGCGTTCGCGCAGGCGTTGCCAGTGCGGGTGATAGCGGTACTGCTTGCGCTGGCGGGCATCCCGGCCGGTGGCCTGCAGGTGCCCGCGCGCGTCGTCGCAGATCCACACCTGCTCGTACGCCGGCGGGATGGCCAGGTCGCGGATGCGCGCCAGGGTTTCCTCATCGCGCACCGCATGGCCCGCGTCATGGCGGTAGGCAAAGCCTTTGCCGTGACGGCGCCGGCGGATACCCGGATCGGTGTCGCACACGTGAATCAGGTCGATCGGATCGGCGCTGCGGTCAGCGTTGGCCATGGACGCGGCTCGGATGCATGGAACTCATCCGCGCAGTGTGCGAATCGGCTGCGAATGCCTCGTGAAGCCTGAGCGCTGGTGCGTGCCGGCGTTCAGCCGACGGTGGCCTCAGCTGACGCGGCAGAACACGGCTTTCAGGTAGCGTCCTTCCGGCACGCTGGCCATCACCGGGTGATCCGGACCGGCAGACTGGCTTTCCAGAATCTGCACATCGCGGCCGGCCGACAGGCCCACCCGGCGCAACATTTCATGGAAATCCGAGGTGCTGACCAGACCGGTGCACGAGCACGATAGCAGCAGGCCGCCGGGTGCCAGTGCGTCCAGCGCCAGCCGGTTCATGGCGAAGTATTTCTTCAGCGCCTGGGTCACCTGGCGGCGATCGCGGGTGAGCTTGGGCGGGTCGAGCACGATGGCGTCGAATTGTTCGCCACGCTCGATGGCCGCGCGCAGCCAATCGAACATGTCGGCCGCCTCGAAACGGACCTGGACACCATTGGCCTCGGCATTGGCCTGGGCCACTTCCAGAATGGCCGGATCGGCATCCACACCGATCGCCGAGGCGGCGCCGGCGGCCATGGCGTGCACGGCGAAACCGCCGGCGTTGCAGCACAGGTCGAGCACGCGACGGCCGCGTGCCAGCTCGGCAAAGCGGCGCCGGTTGTCGCGTTGATCGGCAAAGAAACCGGTCTTGTGGCCCAGGCCTGGTGCGGCGTGGAAGGTCAGCCCATGTTCGTGCACCCGCGCCGGCGCCGGCGGCTCGCTGGCACGGCAGTCGAACGACTCCTGCTTTTGCACATGACGCTCGGCGAACGCGTACAGTGCCGCGCCCGGAAAATGCGCCAGCAGCGCGCTCTCAATCGCGTCGCGCAGGCGCCACATGCCGGCAGCGAAATACTCGATCACCAGCGTGTCGCCATAGCGGTCCACGACCAGGCCGGACAGGCCATCACCCTCGCTGTTGACCACGCGCCAGGCGTCGGACTGGGCATCCAGGTCCAGCATGTCGCGGCGCAGCGCCACGGCTTGGGCGATACGCGCGGCGATCAGTTCGGCATCGACCGGCAGCTGCGGATCGACGGTAAGTACACGCAAAGCGATGCGCGCGTGACCGTTCCAGAACCCGCGACCGACGAAGCGGCCCTTGGCATCGACGATGTCGACCACGGTGCCGGGCGGCAGGCGCGTGTCGCTCTTGCGGACCTGCGAGGACCAGATCCACGGGTGGCCGGGCAGGCGCTCGGTGGTCAGGGTGACGACGGGGAGTTCAGCGGGTGCGTTCATCGGGCCATTGTACTGGCCGCGTGGCGCGTTGTATCGCGCCACTGATGCATTTTCAGCGACGCAGACGCAGCACCAGCCAGGCGATCAGCGCGACCACGTTGATGCCGATGCGCGGCGTCGAGGGACCGGCGATGGCGGCCAGCCAGTGGTAGTCGGCCAGGCCGAAGCTGTAGACCAGGCCCAGCGGCTTGTGCACCAGCACCAACACGTTGGCGAAGGCGCCAGCATGCAGACTGTAGCTGAACCATGGCGTGGCGATCAGCGGCAGTTGCAGCAGTTGCGCCCAGCGTGACAGCCGCACGCCCGACTCGCGACCCTCGATCAGCAGCACGCCGCTGACCAGGATGAAGCCGAACGCCAGCGCGCCGAGAATGGCGATGATGACATCGGCGCGCATGCCCCATGGGTACAGCCGCTGGATCATGGCGGCCAGACCAAACAGGCCGCCGGCAATTTGCAAAATACCGATGACTCGGAACAACAGTTGGCGCATGCGCGGAAAACTCGTGGCAGCAGGGGCAGGCACCGCATGGTAGCCGGCCGTGACGGGCCCGGCGAGCACGGTGATGCAAAAACGCGCGCGGACTATTCAGCCGCGGCGCTGATCGCCGGGGCACCGGCACCGGTGGTGGGCGCCTGCGCGCGCGGCGCACCCATGTCGCCCATGCGCGCCTGGCGCCAGCGTCCGAAGCGGTAATACGCCACCGCCAGCAGCAGTGACACCAGTGAGCCCAGCGGAAAACTCCACCAGATGGCGTCGGCACCCAGGGTGTCATTCAGCGCCAGCGCAAACGGCACGCGTACCAGCCACAGCGCGATGGCCAGGATGATCAGCGGAGGCACCACCGCGCCGGTGGCGCGGACCACGCCAAACAGCACGAAGCTGGCGCCGAAGAACAGGAACGACCACACCACGATGGCGTTCAGATGCTGCGCGATGGCAATCGCCTGGCCATCGCCCGGCAGGAACACGCCCAGCGCGCCACGGTTGAACAGGTACACCACGGCCACCAGTGCGCCGGTCAGAAGCACGTTGTAGCCCAGCCCGATGGCGGTGATGCGACCGACCCGATCCCAGCGCTGCGCGCCGACGTTCTGCGCCGCCATCGAGGACACCGCGCCACCAATGGCCAGCGCCGGCATCTGGATATACGTCCACAGCTGCGAAGCGGCGCCATAGGCGGCAGTCACCTGCGAGCCGTAGGCGTTCACCAGACTGATCATCACCAGCGCCGAGGAAGAGATCACCACCATCTGCAGGCCCATCGGCAGGCCCTTGCCGACCAGGGCGCGCAGGATTGCCGGATCGGGCTTCAGGTAGTGCCATTGGCCGCGGTGCAGACACAGGAAATGCTTGCGCCGGTAAAGATGGATGATCAGCGCCAGCAGCGCGGTGTTCTGCGCGATCAGGGTGGCCGTGGCCGAGCCGGCGATGCCCAGCTTGGGCAGTGGCCCCACGCCGAAGATCAGCAACGGATTAAGGCCAATGTCCAGGGCCACCGACAGCAGCATGAAAAGAAACGGCGTGCGCGAGTCACCGGTGCCGCGCAGGGTCATGCCCAGAAAGCTGTACACATACATCGACGGCAGCGCGATGAAGATGATGCGAAGGTAGGCCACCGCCAACGGCTGCGCATCGGTCGGCGTGCCCATGGCCGCCAGAATGTGCGGTGTCAGCCAGAAGCCGGCGCCCATCATTACCACCGACAACACGGCGAAAAAGCCCAGGCTGGTGCCGACCACGCGCCGGGTGTGATCGGCGTTGCGCGCGCCTATCGCCTGTCCGACCAGAATGGTGTTGGCCATGCCGATGCCGAACATTACCCCGAGCAGAAAGAACAGCACCAGGTTGGCGTTGGAGCTGGCCGTCAGCGCCGCCTCGCCCAGGTAATGGCCGATCCAGATCGCATTGACCGAGGCGTTCAGCGACTGCAGCACGCTGGAGCCCAGAATCGGCAGCGCGAACAGCGCCAGGGTGCGCGCGATGGGGCCTTCGGTCAGGCGCTGACTGTGGCTGGAAGAGGGCATTCGGCATCCATTCTCGAGGAGGGATCAGTCGTCGTGAGCCGCCGTCGATCACGTGAAAGAGCATCATGCGGCAATTTTCACAATGTGTGCATTTTCCGCTTCGCTATAATTATGAACTGCGGGGTTCATGAATTAAATTAGGGAGCAATCTATGCGCTATCCGTTGTTGACGCGAGGCGTGGCTGCGCTGGTGCTGGGCATGGCGGTGGCGGGTTCGGCCCAGGCCGCGCACATCGACCTCAGTGCCGGACGCAGCATGACCTCGGACACCCGTTGGGCTGACGCGGTATTCATTGATGGTGTGGGCAACACCCGCGACTGGCGTGGCATCGACTGGCAACCGGTGGCGACCGCCGGTTGGATCAAGGCCCGTAACACCCACGAGGACAACCTCGACCACGACGTCTACATCGGCGCGGCAGGCGTGCGCCTGGTCAACTGGTGGCGGCGCGCCTTTTTCAGTTTCCAGCTGGGTGTGGCTGACGGCCGTACCGATGCGCTCAGCAGTGCCGGCGAGTTTGTCAGCACGCTGGGCTGGCAGGGCGACCACTACCAGCTGATGCTGCGCCACATCTCCAATGGTCATGTGTTCCACGGGCGCAACCTGGGCGAGACCATGGCCTTGGTCGGCGTACGCTTCTAGCCCACTGGTACTGCAGCACAAAAAAAAGCCCCGCCGAGGGATCGACGGGGCTTTTTTTGTGGCCATGGGCCGGGCTTCAGTGACCGGAAGCGGCCGGGCCTGCCGAGGCGATGAACGGCGGCTTGGCCAGCCACACCACACCGATCAGGAACAGGAAGATGATCGCCAGCGCCTGGAAGATGTCGTTGAAGCCCATCTGATAGCCCTGCTGGGTGATCATGCGGTTGAGCATGGCCGCCGCTTCCTGGGTGTGCCCGGCACCGCCGACACTACCCAGGAACTGCTGTGTGGCCACGTTGTAGCGGGTAATGTGCTCGGTCAGCTGGGCGTGGTGCATCACCGAACGGTGATCCCACATGAAAGTGGTGATCGAGGCGGCAAAGCTGCCGGCCAGCGTGCGCAGGAAGGTGGCCACACCCGAGCCCGAGGCAATCTCGCGCCCTTCCAGATCCGACAGCAGAATGGTCAGCACCGGCATGAAGAAGAACACGATGCCAAGGCCCATCAGCAGCTGCACCATGGCCACGTGGAAGAAGTCCACGTCCAGGTTGAAGTGCGCGCGCATGGAGCAGGTCACGGCCATCGACAGGAACGCGAACGAGGCCAGGATGCGCAGATCGAAGCGCGTCGCGTACTTGCCCACCAGCGGCGTCAGCAGCACCGGCAGCACGCCCAGCGGCGCGGCGGCAAAGCCGGCCCAGGTGGCCGTGTAGCCCAGGTTGCGCTGCAGCCACAGCGGAATCAGCAGGTTGATGGCGAAGAACGCGGCGTAGGCCAGCACCAGCGCCAGCGTGCCGGCACTGAAGTTGCGGTGCCGGAACAGGCGCAGGTCGACGATCGGATCATCGTCGGTCAGCTCCCAGATCAGGAAGATGATCAGGCCGATGGCGGCGACGATGCTCATGGCGATGATGAAGCTGGAATGGAACCAGTCGGCATCGTTGCCCTTGTCCAGCACCACCTGCAGCGCGCCGACACCGACTACCAGGGTGATCAGGCCGACATAGTCCACGCGTGGACGCTCGGTCTGTTCCGGCTTGGCCGCCAGCTGCGCGCCAATGACGATGCTGGCGAAGATGCCGATCGGCACGTTGATGAAGAAGATCCACGGCCAGGAATAGTTGTCGGTGATCCAGCCGCCCAGAATCGGGCCGGCAATCGGCGCGACCACGGTCACCATCGACAGCAAGGCCAGCGCCTGGCCGCGTTTTTCCGGTGGATAGATCGAGATCAGCAGGCTCTGCGTGATCGGGTACATCGGGCCGGCCACCGCGCCCTGGATGGCGCGGAAAACAATCAGCATGCCCATGCCCTGCGCCACGCCGCACATGAACGAGGTCAGCGAAAACAGCAGGGTGGCCCAGACGAACAGCTTCACTTCGCCAAAACGGCGGCTCAGAAAGCCCGTCAGCGGCAGGGCGATGGCGTTGGCCACCGCGAACGAGGTGATCACCCAGGTGCTCTGGTCGCTGCTCACGCCCAGGTCGCCGGCAATGGTCGGCAGCGACACGTTGGCGATCGTCGTGTCCAGCACCTGCATGAAGGTGGCCAGCGACAGACCGATCGTGGTCAGCGCCAGATTGGGGGGACGAAAATGGGTGCTCATCGCAGCAGTCGCTTGGAAGGGGTAAAGGGCACCGGCCCGCGTCGGGTGGCAACGCGGGCCGGTGAATCGGGCCGCAGTGGGGGGAGGGGCCTGCGGCCGGCAGCTTCTTCCGGTGCGAGGCGATCAGGACTTGCTGGCAGCGCGCTTCTTGGCCTGCTTTTCGTCCTTCACGTTCTCGTGGATGATCTTGTCGATCAGCGTGTTGGCCGCATCCAGTTGCTTCTGGTAGACGGCCGTGGTGAACAGCGGCTTGGTCGGCGCGGTGGTCGGCAGCATGGCGCCGTCCTGGTTGTGCAGGTTCACCGTGGCGGTCATCGACAGGCCAATGCGCAGCGGATGCTTGTCCAGCTCCTTGGGCTGGGTCAGCGCGATGCGCACCGGTACACGCTGCACGATCTTGATCCAGTTGCCGGTGGCGTTCTGCGCCGGCAGCAGGGAGAACGCGCTGCCGGTGCCCACGCCCAGGCTCTGCACCTTGCCGTGGTAGGTCACGTCACTGCCGTAAAGGTCCGACTCCAGCTCCACCGGCTGGCCGATGCGCATGTGCTCGAGCTGGGTTTCCTTGAAGTTGGCATCGACCCAGATCTGGTGCAGCGGCACTACCGCCATCAGCGCCAGGCCCGGCTGCACGCGCTGGCCGACCTGCACGGTGCGCTTGGCCACATAGCCGTCCACCGGCGCCACCATGGTGGTGCGGGCGGTATCAAGATACGCCTTGCGTACCTTGGCGGCAGCGGCCTTCACGTCCGGGTGCGAGGCGACCACGGTGTCGTTGACCAGCACCTTGCGGGTGTTGAGGTTCTGCTGCGCGCTGGACATGGCGCTTTCGGCCGCGGCCAGGGCATCACGGGCATGCGCCAGTTCCTCGCTGGAAATGGCACCGCTCTTGGCCAGGTTCTTGCGGCGCTCGTAGTCGGCGCGGGCCTTGTCCAGTGCCACCTTGCGTGCGGCCAGATCGGACTTGGCGCTCTGCACGTTGTTGTACAGACCCAGCACATTGCGCACGGTGCGCGCCAGATTGGCCTCGGACTGCTGCAGCGCCACTTCGGCGTCGCTGGGGTCCAGCTTGACCAGGGTCTGACCGGCGTGGACCAGGTCGCCATCCTCGGCGCCGATGCTGACCACGGTGCCGGCGATACGTGGCGTGATCTGCACGATGTTGCCGTCGACGTAGGCATCGTCGGTGTCCTGGTACCAGCGGCCTTCGACGAAGTACCACACGGTCCAGGCGATGGCGGCCAGTACGACCACGACCAGCAGACCGCGCATCAGCAGCTTGCGACGACCGGCGCGCTTGGTTTGGGCTTCGCTCTTTTCAGGCGAGGCGTTGGTGTTCTCGGTGCTCATGGGGCTGCCTCAGGAATGATCGGAAGAAGTGGAGGTGGGAGCGGCGTCGGCCTTGGGCTGATAGCCGCCACCAAGTGCCTCGATAAGGGCAATGGAGCGTTCGACCTGCTGCGACTTCAGGCTCGCCATGCGCTGCTGCGCGGTCAGCAGCTGCTGGCGCACGGTCAGCGCCTGCAGGTAGCTGCCGATGCCTGCCTGGTAACGCTCCTGTGCCAGTTGCCAGGCCTGGCTGGCGGCGTCCTCGGCCTGCTGCTGGGCAGCAATCTGCTGCTTCAGCGAATGCATGTCCGAGACGTCATCGGCAATGTCATTGAGTGCACCGACCAGGGTCTGGTTGTATTGCGCCACGGCCTCGTCGTACTGAGCATCGCGGTTCTTCAGGTTGGCGCGCAGCTTGCCGCCTTCGAAGATCGGCAGGCTCACCGCCGGCGCCACGTTGTAGAAACGTGCCGGCATCTGGAACAGGTTGGTGCCGCCACCCATGGCGATGAAACCGGCCAGGGCGCTGATGTCCAGATTGGGCATGAATTTGGTCTTGGCGGTCTTGATCTGGCCACGGGCGGCCTCGACACGCCAGCGCGCGGCGACCAGGTCCGGGCGGCGACCGAGCAGGTCGGCCGGCAGCTTGGACGGCAGCGCCACTTCGGCCGGTGTCAGCAGCTTCGGACGGGTGATCGACAAGCCACGGTCCGGACCCTTGCCCAGCAGTTTGGCCAGGGCGATGCGCGCCGCTTCCACTTCGCGCTTGGCGGCGGCCACCTGCTGACGCGCGGCGGCCACTTCGGCCTGTACCTGCTTCATCTGCAGCTGGCTGTCGATGCCGGCGTTGACGCGCTGGCTGGTGAGCTTGTGCACGCCCTGTGCGCGCTTGAGCTGATCCTCGGCGATGTCTTGGCTGCGAAACGCATAACCCAGCTGCACGTAGGCACTGGCCACGGCGCCGGAGAGCTTCAGGCGGGCTGCCTGCGCATCGATCCTGGCCGCGTGCACCTGGCCCACGGCCGCTTCATACGCCGAGCGTTTGCCGCCCCAGATGTCCGGGCTCCAGCTGAAGCTGCCATAGGCGTACTTGGCGATGCCGAAGTGACCGCCAAGCGGCTCGGGTACCACCGTGGTCGGAAGGTAGGTGCCGGCCACGCTGGCGCCGGCGTTGACCGTCGGCTTGAGACCGGCATCGGCTTCAAGCGCGGCGGCCTGGGCCTGCTGCGTGCGTGCATCGGCGGCGGCCAGGCTGGGGTTGTTGGCCAGCGCTTCCTTGATCAGCTGGTCCAGCTGCGGATCGCCCAGCGAGGTCCACCAGTCCTGGCTCGGCCAGGCCGCCGGCGACAACGTGACGCCAGCCAGGCTCTTCGAGGCGTGCAGCTGGCCCGGATCGGTCAGCGAGCCGGTGGTGTGCAGGCCGTTCATGCTGGCGCAACCGGAAAGGGCCACGGCCAGCGCTGCAGTGAGTGCTAGTGCGGAAGTTCGCATACGAATTGCCTAGGCGGAATGGGGTGTGTTGTCCGAACGCAGGGCACCCAATACGCGTCCGAGATAGTCCAGCAGACGCTTGCGCTCGGAGGGGTCCAGATCGCGTTGTGCGCGGTCGATCAGGTTCTGGTTGATGGTGTCCAGATGGCGCCACATGGCCTCGCCGGCATCGGTCAGCTCGATGCGCAGGGCGCGGCGATCCTGCGCATGCTTGTGCCGGCGCAGGTAACCCTTGTGTTCGAGCTGGTCGAGGATGCGGGTCATCGCGCCGCAGTCGTGCTCAAGCGAACGGGCCAGCTCGCTGGCACTCATCGGGCCCAGCGTGGCCAGTCGCTTGATCACCAGGAACTGCGTATGACGAAGCCCGACGCCGTCGGCGGCCAGGTCGCGCTCGAGGGCGCGCACCAGCTCGTGCTTCACCAGCCACAGCAGTACGCCGAAGCTTTCTTCCGGCGCGGTGGTGGAGGGTTCCGTGTTCATGGCCAAGGATTCTATTGCCGAAAATATAATTGTCAAGGCAAATATATCCTTGGATTGTTGCGCTGCAAAAACAGTGTGTTCCGCGTCCGGGTGGGCGCTCAGGCGGACTTGAGCGCCAGTTCGTCCTCGATCAGGGCGCGCAGCGCCGGATGGCGCACGCTCAGAAGATCGAACACGCCCAGCGCGCGCAGCACCGGCAACAGCGCCAGCAGGCGAGGTTCGAGCTGGCAGCGCTTGGGCTCGGGTGTGGCCGGATCGAGCATCAGCGCGGCGTAGGCGAGGAAGCGACCCAGCGCATCGCCGGCATCGGTGATACGGGGCGCATGGAATGTCTGTGTGTGGGACATACCGGACTCCACAAGCAGTGTGCGGCCCGGCGGCGCGTGGCATCCGGGCGGCGGGGGTTGAGGGAGGCGCGTGGCGGCGGCTGGCACCGTGGGGCACAGACTAGTGCAGGATTGCCGTGACCTGATAACGTCTTAAGGTCAATAAGTATCGAGAACCGGTCAATGGGCAACCATCAGGTATGGGCCAATATCGAGCGTGCCGATGGTCCGGCGCTGATTGCGCACGTATTCAACGAAAAGCTGATGCATGAAGAGACGCCCTGGCACACCCATGTGCGCGGGCAGTTCATCTACATCGATAGCGGGGTGGTACGTCTGCGTACCCGTTTCGGTGACTGGACACTGCCACCCCACCGGGTGGGTTGGATGCCTCCGGGCGAGGAACATACGGTGCGGGTGGATGTGGTTTCGCGTGGCTGGGGGGTGTTCGTGGCGCCGCAGGCGGCGTGCGATCTGCCGGAGCGGCCCTGCGTGCTGGGCGACAACCCGTTGATGCGCGAGCTGGTCTACCGTGCCAGCAGTTGGGCGTTCGAAGATGCGCTGGTGCCTGAGCAACAGCGCGTGCTGGCCGTATTGATGGATGAAATCCGGCGCGCACCGAGTGAGCCGCTGAGCTTGCCAATGCCTTCGGACCGGCGCCTTGCCCGTGTGACGCAGGCCTTGCTGATCGAGCCCGGTGACAACCGCAGCCTGGATGACTGGGCGCAGCAGGCCGGATTGTCGGCACGCACCATGACCCGGCTTTTTCGACAGGAAACCGGCTGCAGTTTCGGCCAGTGGCGTCAGCAGGCCCGGTTGACTCGCGCCGTGCAATGGCTGGCGGCAGGGCGTGCCGTGAGTGATATCGCCATCGATCTTGGGTATGAGAGTGTCAGCGCGTTCGTGGCCATGTTCCGCCGGCATTTCGGCATGGCGCCGGGGCGTTACGTGCGGGGTCTGGGACCCCATGCGCCCCTGCACGCGTTTGGCAGTGTCTCGGTGGAAGAGGCGCTACCTGCGTGAGCCACCTTTGCCGGGGCAAGCATGGCGCTTTGCGCGCTGCGACGGCGTGTCTTGCCTAAAGGCGCCGCGCTCATGCCATGCTTTGGGGCGGGCCGCGTGGCCGTGGTCCCTTTTCAAGGAGCAAGCATCCGTGATCAAAGCAATGCGTGCGGCGCTGGCCGTGCTGTGGCTGGCCATGGCGGCCGCCCCCGCGATGGCCGCCGATGGCCAGACGAAGGCTCAGGCGTTACCGGCGCCGGTGGCCGCGCTGGCTGCCAAAGGGGTGAAGATTGCCGGGCGCATGGCCGCGCCGGATGGTTTCCAGGGCTTTCTGGGCAACTATGATGGCCAGCCCGTGCCGGTATATCTGCTGCCCGGCGGCAAGGTGGTCAGCATTGGCAGTCTTTACGACGCCCATGGCAACGACCTGACCCAGGAGGCGCTGCGCAAGGCTGCTTCGCCCAACCTGAAAGCGGCCGACTGGCGCGCGCTGGCGCAGTCGCGCTGGTTCGCCATTGGCGCGCAGAAGCCGCGGCGCATCATTTATCTGTTTGTCGATACCGAGTGCGGCTATTGCCATCAGCTGTGGCAGAAACTCACGCCGTACCTCAGCGATGGCGAGATCCAGCTGCGCCTGGTGCTGGTGGCGATGATCTCGCCCAAGAGCGAGGGCCGCGCGGCAGCGATACTCGAGCACGACCACCCGGGCATGATGTGGGCTCGGCATGAAGCGGCCTGGGGGCATAGCCCGATTCAGCCGCTGAAAACCGTGCCGGCGAAAATCGCCGCCGATCTCAAGGCCAATGCCGCGCTGATGCATCACCTGGGCGCGTTCGGCACGCCGACGGTGGTGTACCGCCAGAGCGCCAAGCATCTGCGCCTGATCCAGGGGCTGTCCTCGCCGGCGGCGATCAAGCAGGTGTTCGGCGTGCAGTAACCGCTTGCGGTGAGATGTTTGGGAAACAAAAAAGGCGGCACCCGCGAGGGCGCCGCCTTTTTCATGAGCCGATGGCCTGCCGCTTAGTGCGCGGTCGGCTTGAAGCTGACGAAGCGCTCGAACAGCTCGTGGATGCGACGGTACTCGTCGTACCAGTCATCGGCGTGATGGAAGCTGTGGCGTTCCATCGGATACAGCGAGATCCAGAAGTTCTTCTTGTGCAGCTCGATGAAGCGCTGGTACAGGCGGATCGAGTCGCTGGGCATGACGTTGTTGTCGATCAGGCCGTGGCAGATCAGCAGCGGATCGGCCAGGTTCTTGGCGTACTCGATCGGCGAGGACACCTTGTAGGCCTGCGGGTCGATCTGCGGATCGTTGAGGATGTTGGCGGTGTACTCGTGGTTGTAGCTGGTCCAGTCCGACGGCGGGCGCAACGCCGCACCGGCGGCAAATTGGCCCGGCGCACGCAGCAGCGCCATTTCGGTCATGAAGCCACCGTACGAGCCGCCGTAGATGCCCACATGCTTGGGATCGACGTTGTAGTGCTTGACCATGTAGGCCTTGCCGTCGAGCAGGTCTTCAAGCTCCGGGTGGCCCATGTGCTGGTAGATGGCGGTGCGCCAGTCGCGGCCGTAGCCCTCCGAGGCGCGGTAGTCCATATCGATGACCACATAGCCTTCCTGCGTGAGCATGTCGTTGAACATCTGCTCGCGGAAGTAGTAGCTCCAGCCGCGGGTGACATCCTGCAGATAACCGGCGCCGTGCACGAAAACGGCCGCCGGATGCTTCACGTTCGGATTGAAGTTTTTGGGCAGGTAGAGCTTGGCCCAGATGCCGAAGTCGCCATGGCTGGACGGCACCTTGACGTACTTGGGCGCCACAAACTCGTCCATCACCTTCTTGTAACCGGGCTTGAGCGTATCGGTCAGCTCGTGCGCCTGGCCGCCGGCGGCATTGATGACCGCCAGCTGCGGGGGCGTGTAAGGCGTCGAATGCAGCACGGCGATCTGGCGGCCATCCGGCGACAGTTCAAAGCCGTCCAACGCCTGGAAGTGGGTCACGCGGGTGAGCGAGCCGCCGGTGGCCGGCAGTCGGTAGATGTCGTAGTCGTACGGCGTTTCCTTGTTGGTACGCACGTAGAACCACTTGCCGTCCGGTGAAAGCTGCGGATGGCTGACTTCGAAATGGCCCGAGGTCAGCTGACGCGTGGCGCCGCCCAGGGGCTTTTCGTACAGCTGCGAGAAGTTGCTGACTTCGGACAGGAACCACAGCGTGTGGTTGTCCTTGAGGAAGCCGAAATCGTTGAAGTTCCAGCTGATCCAGGCATCGTCGTGCAGATGGTTCTGCACGGCAAGCGCGTGCTTGGCGAAGTCGACCGTGGTCAACCAGCGGTCCTTGTTGTCGATGGCACGCAGCTGCACCGCGGCCTGGGCGCCGTTGTCACTCCAGACGATGGTGGCGTAACCGCTGCCTTCGGCAATGCGCACGCCACGGGTCTTGGGCGCATCCAGCGCGTCGGCCTCGGCATCGTGGCCCTGCTTGCGCAGCTTGGCCTGGGTCTGGGCGCGCAGCTTGGCCAGCGGGTCGGTGTGGATACCGGGCAGGGCATCCAGCGACAGGCTGTACTGATGATGGGTCTTCAGGTCCAGCAACTTGAGCTGCTGCGGCGCCGGGTCGTTGTGTCCGACGTAGGTGCGCGCATCCTCCGGCTTCACATAGCCCGAGCGGGTCACGTAATGGATGACCTGCGGCGACTTGCCGGCATCGTAGTTGGCCGACTGGGTGACCACCAGCATGTAGCGGCCATCCGGCGACAGCGAGGTGTCGACGATCTTGCTGTCCTTGCCCAGGTAGTACGGCTGCGCCGAGCGTGTCGGGTCGGCCTTGTCCAGCGCGCTGTCCTGCGCCTTCTGCGCATCCTCGTTGTGCTTGATCTCGCGCAACGTGGAGAACAGATGCATCTGCAGGCGCTCAAGCTGGTCCTGCTTGGCCTGGTCGGGATTGTCGGCGCTCTTGAGCTCGGCCACCGGGCTGGCAAGACCGTCGCGCAGGTTGTAGCTGTACCACTGGTTGCCGTCGCGGTATTGCAGGTTCTGGCCGCGCGCGCCCCACTGCGGCGAACTTTCGTTCTGCGGCGTGCGCGTCACCTGCATGACCTGGCCCGAGCTCAAGGTCTTGATGAACACATCGCCATGGCGGATGTAGGCGGCATGCGTGTGGCTGGCATCGAACACGGCCGGACCGCTGACGGTGTCGCGCTTGGCATCGCTGACCGCCATGGTTTTGCCGGTGGCCGGATTGACCTGGTACAGATCGCGCACCTGGCTGCCATCGCGCTTGAGCGAGTAGTAGATGGACTGGCCATCGGCCGACCAGTGCGGCTGCTCCACCGCAGGACCAATCCAGTCCGGGCTGGCCATGATCTGCTCCATGTTGAGCTTGGCCGCCCAGGCAGGGAGCGTGACCAGTGCCGCTGTGACGGCAAGGGCAATTCGACGCATGCGCATCTCCACAACGATAGGCAAAGTCCGAGGATACCTGAGCTGACCGGCACTTAAATGCCTCGTATGCCGAAAGTCAGGTGCGGGACAAGGCCGCCCGGCGCTAGGCTGTGACACCGACTTTTCAGACTTACGCGAGGCTTTGTCTTCATGCGTCACGTTCGATCCCTGCTTGCGATGGCCTGCACCCTGGCCGCCGCGCCGGTGCTGGCCGCTACCGTGCCGCCGCCGGCTTCGCCGCGCCATGACGTCACCGACGTGATTCATGGCACCACGGTGCACGACCCCTACCGCTGGCTGGAAAATGCCGGCAATCCCAAGGTGCAGGCATGGATCGCCAAGCAGAACGCACACACCGAGTCGGTGATCGGCGCCATGCCGGCCGGCAAGGTGTTGACCAAGCGGGTGCGCGAACTGGCCGTGACCTCGACCACGCGCTCCTCGCCGCTATTGGCCGGGGGCACGCTGTTCTACATGCGTGAAACCCCGCCGCAGCCGCAGCCGGTACTGGTGGCGCAGGGCTGGCCGCACGGCAAGACGCGCGTGCTGGTCGATCTCAACAAGGATGGCGGTAGCGTCGCCATCACCGGCTACTGGCCGTCGCCACATGGCCGTTACCTGGCCTACGGCACCGCCAAGGGCGGCAGCGAGCTGACCACACTGCATGTGCTGGACGTGAAAACCGGCAAGACCTTGTCGGACACGCTGCCCTGGGCCGGCGGTGGCACCACGCCGCAGGCCGTTGCCTGGGATGCCAATGCCCACGGCTTTACCTACGTGCGCTTTGCGCCGCCGCCGAAGGGGCATGAGGTCAAGCAGTTCAATGCCACGCTGGTGCATCACGTGCTGGGCCACGCCGCATCCAGTGACCGGGTCACCTTCGGCAAGGGCTATTCGCATGTGGCCGAATACCGGTTGCTCAGCTCGCCCGGTGCGCGCCATCAGGCGGTGCTGGCCAATATTGGCGATGGCGGTCCGGCCGACGTGTTCGTCAAGCACGGCGCGCACTACCGCCGCGTGCTTGGGCATGATGCCAATGTGCGCGAGGCTGCATGGATCGGGCAGAAGCTGGTGGTGGTGGCCTTCAAGGACGCACCGCGCGGCCAGCTGCTGAGCGTGGATGCCGATGGCCGCACCCAGGTGCTGCTGGGCCAGCGCGACGGCGCCATTCAGAGCGTGGCGCCGCTGGGTCAGGGCTTCGTGGTCACCTACAGTTCCGGTCCGGACTGGTGGGCCGAGCAGTTCGATGCCCAAGGCAAGGCGGTGCGTCACGTGCCGTTGCCGGCGCATGGCATCAGCATCGGCGGCATTGCCTCCGAGCATGGTTCCGATGAGGCGCTGATCACCTACGGTGGCTGGACGCTGCCCTCGCGCTGGGCCGAGTACGACGCGCGCAACGGCAAGCTGCATACGGTGTTCGAAGTGAAGCCGGCCTCCGATACGTACGACAAGATCGAGGTCAGTCGTATCAGTGGCACCTCGCGCGATGGCACCCGCATTCCGGTGACCGTGCTGTCGATGCCGGGGGTCGATGCCAATGGCAAGCGCCCGACCATCCTGTACAGCTACGGTGGCTTCGACATTCCGATCCGGCCCGGCTTCATCGGCGCGCGTCTGGCCTGGCTCGAGCACGGTGGCGTGCTGGCCTTTGCCAACATCCGAGGCGGCAATGAGGACGGTGAGGCCTGGCATCGTCAGGGCATGGGCGAGCACAAGCAGAACGTGTTCGATGATTTCTTCGCCGCCGCCCAGGCGCTGGAGAACGAACATTGGACCGATCCGGCGCACCTGGGCATTCTCGGCGGCAGCAATGGCGGCCTGCTGATGGGCGCCGAGCTGACCCAGCATCCGCGAGCCTTCCGTGCGGTGGTGGCCGAGGTCGGCATCTACGACATGCTGCGTCATGAAACCGCGTTCGCCAACGGCCAGTACAACGTCAGCGAATACGGCTCGATCGCCGATCCGGCGCAGTTCAAGGCGACCTATGCCTACTCGCCGTACTACAACGTCAAGAAGGGCACGGCCTATCCGGCCGTACTGATGACCACCGGTGCCAATGATCCGCGCGTGGCGCCGTGGCAGTCGCGCAAGTTCACCGCTGCATTGCAGTGGGCCTCCAGCTCCAAGCAGCCGATCCTGCTGCTGACGCGCATGAATGCCGGTCACGGTGTCGGTGCGCCGTTCAGCCAGCGCGTCGGCAACACCGTGCTGAGCCTGACTTTCTTCGCGCACGAACTGGGCTTGGATGTGAAGTAAGCATCGCCCTCGGCTGAACTTCGACAGCGGGCCGCTCGCGTTATGCTTGCGGTCCGTTTTTTTAAGAGAGTCGCCCGATGAGCGTACTGCCCTGCGTTGAAACCGAAACCGGCGCTTGCCCGACGCACAGCATTCTCTGGTTGCACGGCCTGGGCGCCGACGGCAACGACTTTGCGCCGATCGTGCCCGAACTGGTGGCGCCGGAATGGCCGGCGCTGCGCTTCGTGTTTCCGCATGCGCCGACGCGTCCGGTCACCGTCAATGGCGGCATGGCCATGCGTGCCTGGTATGACATCAAGGGCATGGACTTGGCCGACAAGCAGGATGCCCAGGGCGTGAATGCCTCGGTGACGCAGATCGAGGTGCTGCTGGCGCGCGAGATCGAGCGTGGTGTGCCTGCCGAACGCATCGTGCTGGCCGGTTTCTCGCAGGGCGGGGCGATCGCGCTGTCGGCCGGATTGCGTCATGACCAGCGCCTGGCCGGCATCGTCGCCCTGTCGACCTATCTGCCGCTGCACGAGACGCTGGGTGCGCACCTGGCCGAGGCCAACCGTGCCACACCAATTTTCTGGGGCCATGGCCAGAACGACCCGGTGGTGCCCTATGCGATGGGGCAGATGTCGCAGCAGTGGCTGGTCGGGCATGGATACAGCGTCGAGGCGCACAGTTATCGCATGGCGCATCAGGTCTGTGCCGAGGAAATCGCCGACCTGCGCTCCTGGCTGGGCGCACGGTTGCAGGCCGCTTGAGCGACAGCATGGGGTGCTTGGCGGTACGCTCGGCATGGCTGGCCTGCGGGGGCGGGCGGAGCTGACCGATGATGCGTGTCGCCAAGCGAGAAGATGCCGCGCTGCTGCCGGACTTTTGCCGGCTGCCGGTATTGTTTGCCTTGCTGCTGGTGGCCGGCATCACGGTTACCGTGATGCTCTTGGCGCCGGGCACGCGGCTGGATTTTTCCGGCTACAGCACCGCGGTGCTGTTTGCAGTCTGGTTGGCGCTGATCAACGCCGTGTTGCTGTGCAAGAGTCGGCCATGGCTGTTGCGCCTGCCGGGGCTTTGGCCGTACTTGGTCTGCTGGCTGGGCATGGTCCTGGTGGTGGCGGTGGCCAGCGCGCTGGTGTGGTGGCTGGACCGCGCTCTGATGATGGATCTGGCACCCGTGGCGTGGGCGCATTTCGTATTGGGCAATATGGCGATCGCGGCGCTGATAGGCGCGGCGCTGTTGCGCTATTTCTACGTGCTCGAGCAATGGCGCGCGCGCCTGGCCGCGGCCGCCCAGGCGCAGGTACAGGCGTTGCAGGCACGCATTAGGCCGCATTTCCTCTTCAACAGCATGAACACAGTCGCGGCGTTGGTACGCGTGGACGCTGCCGCCGCCGAGCGCACCATCGAAGACCTTGCCGACCTGTTCCGGGCCGCGTTAAGCAGTGACGACATGGGCACGGTGGGTGACGAGTTGGTGCTGATCGAGCGCTATCTGGGCATCGAGCAGTGGCGACTGGGGGAGCGCTTGCATGTGGAGCGCGACCTGGAGCGACTGCCGCGCCAGCATTTATTGCCACGCCTGTTGCTGCAGCCGCTGGTGGAAAATGCCGTGCATCACGGCGTGCAGCCGCGCCTCGCCGGCGGTTGCGTGCGCATGCGTGGGGGGGATGATGACGGCATGCTGTGGTTCGCCATTGACAATCCGCTGCCCGACGGCCCCACCGAGCCCGGATTGGGCCATGGCCTGGAGAGCGTGCGTCAGCGCATGCGGCACTATTACGGTGGCCGTGGCCACATGCAGGCTGGCCGCGAGCATGGGCGTTTCTGCGTGACGTTGCGCTGGCCACGCGATATCACGCCGCTCTCGCTTGACGGGTCGGCAGCATGAGTGACGTGCTCGGTGTGGTGCTGGCCGACGATGAGCCACTGGCGCGAGCCCGACTGGGCGCCTTGCTCGGGGAGTGCGAACAGGTCCAGCTGCTGGCGGCAGTGGCCGATGGCGAGGCGGCGCTGGCCGCCTGTCGCCAACATCAGCCGCAGGTATTGCTGGCCGACATCGAGATGCCGGGACTTCGAGGCACCGATCTGGCCGCCGAGCTGGCCGGGCTGATACCCGCGCCGCAGGTGATTTTCTGCACCGCCTACGATCAGCATGCCGCGCGTGCCTTCCAGCTGGGCGCCGCCGACTACGTGATGAAGCCGGTGCGACTGGAGCGGCTGCGCCAGGCGCTGGAGCGCGCGCGTCGCCTGTTGGCGCCGGTTGATGAGGCACCACCGGCGCTGTTTGCACAGCAGCACGGCGAAGCGCGACGCATCCCTATCGACGAGGTGCACTACCTGCTGGCCGGTGACAAATATGTCACCGTGCATCATGAGGCGGGCCAGGCTCTGACCGAGGCCTCGCTGCGTCAGCTTGAGCAGGCCCATGCCGGACAGCTGCTCCGGGTGCACCGCAATTGCCTGGTGCCGGTGGGCCGGTTGCGTGCGCTGGCCACGCTGGATGATGCGCGCGTGGTGGTGCGTATTGATGGCAGTGATTTCACGCCCGAGGTCAGTCGTCGCAATCTGGCGGTGGTGCGTCGGCATTTGCGCGGCTGATCACCGGCGTCGTTTGCGCCACAATGGCCGCATCTATTCGTTCCACCTGCAAGGAATCCCTAACCATGACTGTCGCCCCGCTGCGCATCGCCACCCGCAAGAGCGCGCTGGCGCTTTGGCAGGCCGAGCACGTGGCCGCGCTGCTGCGCCAGGCTCACCCCGAATTGACGGTGGAACTGGTGCCTCTGTCCACGCGTGGCGACGAGGTGCTGGACAAGCCACTGGCCAAGATCGGCGGCAAGGGTCTGTTCCTGAAAGAGCTTGAAGTGGCCATGCTGGAGGGGCGCGCCGACATCGCCGTGCATTCGCTGAAGGACGTGCCGGCCGAACTGGAAGAGGGCTTCGCGCTGGGCGCGATCCTGCCGCGCGCCGACGCCGCCGATGCCTTCGTCAGCAACCACTACGAGCGTTTCAGTGATCTGCCCGAAGGCGCCGTCGTCGGCACCTCGTCATTGCGCCGGCAGTCGCAGCTTCGTGCCCTGCGTCCGGATATCCAGCTGCGCGACCTGCGCGGCAACGTCAACACGCGACTGGCCAAGCTGGATGAAGGCCAGTACGACGCCATCATCCTGGCCTGTGCCGGTCTGGAACGGCTTGGTTTGGGCGAGCGCATCCGCTCGCGCATGCAGGCTCCGACCTGGCTACCTGCGCCGGGGCAGGCCGCAGTGGCGGTGGAAATGCGTAGCGGTGATGCCCGCGTGGCGGCGCTGCTGGCGCCGTTGCATGATGTTGACACCGCCACCACGGTCGGTGCCGAGCGTGCCATGAATCAGGCGCTGGGTGGCAACTGCTCGGTGCCGGTGGCGGCCTGGTGCGTGGCCGTGGAAGCCGGCATCACGCTATACGGCATGGTCGGCGATGTGCAAAGCGGGCGCCTGCTTCGCGCCCAGGCCAGCGCCGATGCTGGCACCGCCGCGGCACTGGGGCGTGAGGTGGCCGAGGACCTGCTGCGTCAGGGCGCGGCCCAGTTCCTGCCTGGCCACTGAACCGAGCCGCGCGCACGCGTTGCGCGGCGAGCTTTTTCAGGGACTCAACAAGCGAACGCCCCACCAGTCTGGCGGGGCGTTCGTCATGCTGGCGACCAGTCAGGCATGGCGCATGCCAGCTGCCGCGATCAGAAGTTGTACACAAGATTGGTGGTGTACAGCGTGTCGGTGTGCTTGGTCTGGTTGTCCACGTCGGAGTTGTAGCGCACCTGATAGGCCAGCTTCAGTGCCAGTTTCTGCGTCACCGTCACCGACATGCCCAGGTCATTCTGGATATAGGTGTTCTGCGAGCCGGCTTCGACCAGCAGCGTGTCTTCCAGGCTGGTATTGGCGGTCATGCGCAGCTTGCTGTTGACCAGGCTGCGGCCGATGACTTCGTCGTTGACCGGGGAGTGCACCTTTACCGACGTGCCATTGATGGTCTGGTAGGTGTCGGCCGGACGGTAGCGCTTGTAACCGGGGCCAATTTCGAACGACAGCTCGGCGCGGGCATTCTTCAAAGCGATATAGCCGTAGCCGATCGAGTAGGTGGCCTGCCACAGGTTGGAGCCGAAGTCATCGTGCTCGTAGCGGGCGGCATTGACCAGATAACTGCGCGGGTTGAACTTGTAGCCGATCGATGCGGCGCCATCGTAGCGGTTGGCCGTGGTCTGGAAATCGGTGGTGCCGTCATCGTTGGTGGTGTCGGCCTTCGAACGCAGGCCGGTCAGCGAGAAGGCGTTCTTCCAGCGCTCGTTTTCCTGGTTCAGACCAAGCTTGGCGTTGAGGTTCTCGGTATGCGAGTTGCCGTGGGCCGAAGCGAAGCCGAACTCACCGGAACCGGACCAGCCGCCGCTGGTGGCGTTGTCGGCGGCCGAGTCCTGGGCATGGACGGCGAACGGCAGGGCGATAAGCAGCGACAGGGGCAGGAGCAGGGCTTTGTTCATGGCATAAGGGCAGTGTGAGGAGGGCGTATGAACCGGCAGACGTTAAGTCATGCCGTTGAATCGATCGTGAATGCGACCCGGAGACTCAGGCTTGGGGCACGGCGCCACGGGTGTCATCGACCAGCAGCGCGCGCAGCGCCATGCCAGCCTGGCAGCTTATGGCCGAGGCCAGTGCCAGCGTGGCGCGTTCATCAAGCGTGCTGGCGATCACCAGCAGCATGCAGGGTACGATGAACATGAGTCCGGCGGCCAGCAGGCAGCCGGGGCCACGGCGCAGTAGCGCCGGG
The DNA here is from genome assembly GCF_011759385.1 of Oleiagrimonas sp. C23AA. Lineage (GTDB taxonomy): Bacteria > Pseudomonadota > Gammaproteobacteria > Xanthomonadales > Rhodanobacteraceae > Oleiagrimonas. The sequence goes on from NZ_JAARLY010000006.1 coordinate 207,988, forward strand.
CCGACCGGCGGGTCCAGTGAAAGCAGGCCAAACGCCACACCCAGCAGCAGCAGGCCCAGCAGAGACAGATCCACGTGTCCCGAGGGCGAGGATGGACCCTGCAGGGCCAGACTCGCCCACAGCCACTGCCCACCCGAGAATAGCGCCCCCATCACCGCGCCTGGCCGGGGCTGCGTCGATGCCGGGGGGGCTCGGTTCGCGGCAGGTGCCGATGCCACCAGTAGGGTGAGCACGGCGCACGCCGTCATGGCTGCGGCGAACAGCCGGGTGGCCCAGAATTCGTTGCTGCCGCGGGCCAATCCGCCGACCGCCAGCATGGGAAGAAAAGTCAGCAGGCCGAGCATGGCGCCCAGCCCGGGACGTGCGCGCAGGCGCATCTGCCAACCGCCGATACCGGGAAGCGTAACCATACCGCCGAGCACGATCATCACCAGCCCCAGCCCCAGGGGCACCAGTACCTCGCCGCGGCCATTGAGGCGCAGGTTCAGGGCCAGCGCCGTGCCGACCAGCGCCCACAGGCCGTACCCGGTGGGCATCATCGTGAGCACGGCGCGGCGCCACGGCGCCATGGTCACCCCTTCAGGCACGGGGCGCACGGATATTGATGGGCAGGGCGGGTTGGGCGGGCAGGATCATCTCAACTCCGGGGTGTTTGACCGGCCAGTATGGCCACGGCGGAATGAACTGACCGTCACCTGCGCTTGAAGCTACGGATGGAACGGCCAGAGGATGGGAATCAGCCACATCGACAGCGCACAGAACAACGCGATCAGTGGGATGCCCACCTTCATGAAATCGGTGAATTTGTAGCGTCCGGCGTAGTACACCATGGTGTTGGTCGGATAGCCCACCGGCGTGGCGAACGAGGTCGCGGCCGCGAACGCCACGGCGACCACGAACGGGCGTGGATCGGCGTTCACCGCATGCGCCACCGAGGCGCCAATGCCCACCATCAGTACCACCGACGGGTTGTGCCCCATCAGCTCGGTGAGCAGGGCGGTCAGCAGATACACCATCAGCAGCGCGGCCAGCGGTCCGTGATGGCCGATCAGGCTCATGCCGGCGGTCACCACATTGTGCGAAAGGCCGGTGTTCTCGATGGCCGTGCCCAGCGGCAGGATGGCGCCGAGCAGTACGATGATTTTCCAGTCCATGCCTTCGTAGACGTCCTTGCGCCCGAAGCAGCCGGTCAACGCCATGGCCACGGCGCCGGCGATGGCGGCGATCGGGATCGGCATCCAGTGCAGGCCGGAAACGGCGATCACGGCAGCCATGATGCCCACTGCGATGAAGGCCTTGCGCTGGGTTGGACGGCCACCCTCGCGCTGGCTGAGCACAATCAGGTTCTCGTCGCTGCGCAGCTTGGGCAGTGCGGCCTCCTCGACCAGTACCATCAGCACGTCGCCGACCGCCAGCGAGACGTTGCTGAGCTTCTCGCGCAGGATGTGGCCGCGGCGATGGATCGCCAGCACGGTGGCGTCGTAGCGCCAGTTGAGGTCGGTCTCGGCCAGGCGATGGCCCTCGATCGGGCTGGCCGGCGCGATCATTACCTCGGCCAGCACGCGCGGGTGATCGTCGTTGCGCGCGTAGCGGCTTTCCGGCGCGCTGTGCAGGCCGGCACGATGCTGGAAATCCTCGATCTTGTCCCAGTCGCCGCGCACCAGCAGCACGTCGCCCTCGGCAATCTGCTGCGAACGCGGCGACCACATGCGCCGCTCGCCACGCAGCAGTTCCAGCGGATACACGCCGTACTGCTCGCCCAGCTTGGCCTCGCCGATGCTCTTGCCCAGCAGCGAGGAATCGGGCGTCACGCGCAGCTCGGTGACGTACTTGCCGATGTCCATCTGCTCGGGCATGTCGGCATTGATTTCCTTGGGCAGCAGCCAGCGTCCGACCAGCATCAGATAGGCAATGCCGACCACTGCCAGTACCGCGCCCATCTCGGTGAACTCGAACACGCCAAAGCCCGGCAACCCTTGCTTTTGCGCCAGTGAGTCAGCCAGCAGGTTGGACGAGGTGCCGATAAGCGTGCACACGCCGCCCATCTGCGCCGCGTAGGCCATCGGCATCAGCACGCGTGCCGGCGAGGTGCGCGTGCGCTCGCACACGCGCAGCGCCAGCGGCAGGAAGGTGGCGACCAGCGCGATGTTCTTGATGAACGCGCCCAGCGGCGCGATGGCCAGCATCAGCGCCAGCGACAGCAGCCAGGGCTTCTTGATGCGCATCAGCAGGCGGCTGAGCGGATCGAGGGCCCCGGAGCGCTCGATCCCCAGGCTTAGCGCGAACATCGCTGCCACGGTCACCGTGGCCTCGTTGCTGAAGCCGGCCAGCGCCTCGGCCGGCGAGACGATGCCAAGGATGACCAGAGCGGCCAGCGCAATCAGCGCCACCAGGTCGATGCGCACGCGTTCGCTGGCGAACAACGCCATGGCGATCACGATGACGGCCACAGTGGCCCAGGCTTGCCAACTCATACGATCCTCGAAAGGGCCGTGCGACCGAACCGTCGGCCACTTCACCCGAACCGACAGCATAACCGGTTGCGCCAGCGCGGTGCGCGCCCCTTGCGAGGTCGGTCGCTCGGCCGCATGCTAGCGGGCGATCGCCGCCGGCCCGCCGGGCGCGCGCGGTGCGGCCGCAAGGCGACAGCCGGCGCGGCCGTGACCAGCCTTCGAGGTGACCGATGGACCGTTACGAGCGCATTCTGACCCTGCACCGGCTGCTCAAGTCGGCGCGCTATCCGCTGCCATTGTCGCGGCTGATGGAGGAGCTGTCGTGTTCGCGTGCCACGTTGTACCGCGATATTGCCTTCCTGCGCGATGCGCTGGGTGCACCGATCGAATCGGCCGGTGGTGAGCAGGCCGCGTTCCGCTACGAGGTGGGTGAGGGCGAGCGTTTCGAGCTGCCCGGCCTGTGGCTGACCTCGGATGAATTATCGGCGCTGATGGCACTGAATGCGCTGATGGAGCGCTCCGACCCGGGCGTGCTGACCGGAACGCTGGCGCCATTCAAGGCGCGCATCGAGCGGCTTCTGTCCGAACAGGCTGGCGGCAGGGACGTACCTGTCGATCGCATACGCGTGGTGCCCTATGGCGCGCGAAAACTCGACCAGCACGTGTTTCGCATCGTCGCCGGCGCCGTGCTGGAACGTTGCCAGCTCGGTTTTCGCTATCGCGCCCGCACCACCGACGCCGAGTCGCGGCGTACAGTCTCCCCGCAGCGTCTGACCCACTATCGCGACAACTGGTACCTGGATGCCTGGGATCACGATCGCGAGGGCCTGCGCAGCTTCGCCATCGACCGCATGGCCGAGGCGCGCACGCTGGATGTGCCGGCGCGCGATATCGACGGCGACGAGCTGGACCAGGCGCTGGCCTCCAGTTACGGCATTTTTGCCGGCGTCCCCAAGGCCTGGGCCACGGTGCGCTTCTCCGCGCATGCCGCGCGCTGGGTGGCCGACGAGCACTGGCATTCGCAGCAGCGCGGCACCTGGCTGGAGGATGGCCGCTACGAACTGAAGCTGCCGTATTCCAATTCGCGCGAGCTGCTGATGGACGTGCTCAAGTACGGTCCGGATGCCGAGGTCATCGCGCCACTGCCGCTGCGTGAGGAGATGAAGATCCTGCTGCAGCTGGCGCAGGGTGTCTACCAGCAGCCGCCACGCCCCTGATCCCTCATCCCACGGACGAACTCAAGCCATGGCCGTGCATCGCAAGCAAAGCGTTCCCGTCAATGACGCGCCGCGTGCGCCGCGCGTAGGCATTGCGCTGGGGGCAGGCGGGGCCAAGGGGCTGGCACATATCGGCGTGATCGAGGAACTGGTCGAACGCGGCTTCGAGATCGTCTCCATCGCCGGCAGCTCGATGGGCGCGCTGATCGGCGGCATTCACGCTGCCGGCAAGCTGGATGTCTATAGCGACTGGGTCACCGCGCTGGCCAAGATGGATGTGTTGCGCCTGGTCGACTGGACGCTTTCGGGCGGTGGCTTGATCAAGGGCGAGCGCATCATCGAGACGCTGCGGGGTCTGGTTGGTGACACCAATATTGAGGAGCTGCCACTGGCCTATACTGCCGTGGCCACCGACATCGAGCGCCAGCGCGAAGTGTGGATGACCCACGGACCGCTGTTCGATGCCATTCGCGCCTCCATCGCCATTCCGACCATTTTCCGTCCGCACCAGCACAACGGCCGTCTGCTGGTCGACGGTGCCTTGCTCAATCCGGTGCCGGTAACGCCGCTGTTGCGCAGCGCCTGCGACTACATCATCGCGGTCAGCGTGGACGGCCCGGCCGAGACGGCTACGCCCGAGCGCGATGCTGACAGCACCCAGGACGCGGCCGGCAACGAGACGCATCGGCGTCGCTTCACCAACTTTGTCAGCAAGCTGATTCCGCACGGCGAGGAAAAGCCGCGCGAGCCCGGTGCCCTGAACCTGCTGATGCAGTCCATGGACCTGATGCAGGCCAACTTGGCACGGCTGCGTCTGGCGGCGTACCAGCCGGATCTGCTGATCGAGCTGCCGCGCAATGTGTCGGCCGCCTACGAGTTCTACCGCGCCCGCGAGCTGATCGAAATGGGCCGCCAGCGCGCGCGGGCCGCGCTGGCCGAATGGGCGCCGACGCCGCTGCCGGGCGTGGCGTTGCGTCAGCTGTGCGGTCCCGGCTGTGACGAAGGCGAAGCTGGGCAGCGTGCCGCGCCGCAGGCCGGTTAAAGTTCTTCTATGCCGGTGACCTTGGCGCGGCGCATCAGCCAGGCCACGCCACGCAGATCGGCAATGCCCACCAGCGCCCGGCCAAGGTTGGTGTACTTGGAGCTGCCGGCGTGGCGCGCGCGGTGGTTCACCGGTACCGACTTCACCTTCCAGCCCGCGCGCTGCATCAGTGCTGGCAGGTAGCGGTGCATGTGGTCGAAGTAGGGCAGGTCCAGAAATGCAGCACGCTCGAACAGCTTGATGCCGCAGCCGGTATCCGGCGTTTCGTCCTGCAGCAGACGGCTGCGCAGGGCATTGGCAAAGCGCGATCCCAGGCGCTTGCTGGCGGTGTCCTTGCGGTTGACACGCCAGCCGGCGAACAGCTTGTAGCCGGGCTCGGCGCGGTCGCGTTCGGCGATCAGGTTCGGGATGTCGGCCGGGTCGTTCTGGCCATCGCCGTCGAGCGTGGCGATCCAGCCGCCACGCGCGGCCTTCACGCCACTGCGCACGGCGGTGCTCTGGCCACTTTGCTTCAGGTGATGCAGTACGCGCAGTTCCGGGTGTTCGGCCTTCTGTGCGGCCAGCACCTGGCGGCTGTCGTCGCGGCTGTCGTCGTCGACGTAAATCACCTCGTAATCGACCTTGCCACGCAGGGCGGTGGCGATTTCGGCAAGCAGCGGCGGAATGTTGTCGCGCTCGTTGAATACGGGCACGACCACGGAAAGCTGGGGCATCGGGATGCATCTCGGGAAACCGGGGGCAGCGCCCATTATCGCCGATGCGGCCGATGTCTGCAGGTGGTGTGTAATGCGCACCGGAATCGGACGGTCTTAGCTTGGGCCGGTGCACGCCGGCGTCCATTTCCCAAGGAGAACACCCATGCAGACCCACAACATCGCCAAGGGCGCCCTGATGACCCTGCTCGCGGCCGGTGCCATGAGCGTGGCCGGTGGTGCCAGCGCAGCCGATTCGATGGGCCACGCCAAGACCATCAAGTGCTATGGCGTGAACGCGGCCTACAAGAACGACTGCCAGTCGCCGGGTCACTCCTGTGCCGGCCAGGATGCCAAGGCGCGCGATCCGAACGCCTTCGTGGCCATGCCGGCCGGCCTGTGCGCCAAGGTTGGTGGCAGCACCGAGCCGGGCAAGGCGGCGATGATGGACAAGATGGGCAAGTAAGCATGTCGGCACCGCTTGCCGGCGGTGTGCAGCCGGTCCCGGCCCGTGCCGGGATCGGGCTGCGCCCACCGCATTTCAACCATGTGCTCCAGGCGCGCCCGCCGGTGCCGTTCTTCGAGGTGCACAGCGAGAATTTCTTTGCCGACGGTGGCCCGTTGCTGGACACGCTGCTGCGTGTGCGCGAGCACTACCCGGTCAGCCTGCATGGCGTGGGTTTGTCCTTGGGTTCGGCCGATTGCATTGATCGCGAACATCTGCGCCAGTTGGCCACCCTGGTGACGCGCGTGCAGCCCGGACTGGTGTCCGAGCACGTGTGCTGGGGCGCCATTGGCGGGCGGCATTTCAACGATCTTTTGCCGCTGCCCTACACCGAGGAGGCGCTGGCGCTGATGGTGTCGCGCGTCGATCAGGTGCAGCAGGCGCTGGGTCGCGAGCTGTTGCTGGAGAATGTCTCCAGTTATCTGCGTTACACCCATGAAACCATGAGCGAATGGGAGTTTGTTGCCGCGCTGTGCCGCCGCAGCGGCTGCCGGCTGGTGCTGGATGTGAACAACATCTACGTCAATGCCATCAATCACGGTTTTGACGCCGATACGTTTGTGCAGGCCATCGCGCCGCAGATGGTGGGTGAATTTCATCTGGCCGGCTTCACTGCGAAGACGGATCTTGCCGTGCCGCTGCTGATCGATTCGCACAGTGCACCGGTGGCGGCGCCGGTGTGGGATTTGTATACGCGCGCCGTGGCGCGCCTGGGTGTGCATCCGACGCTGCTGGAATGGGATACCGATCTGCCGGCGTTTGCGGTGCTTGAAGCGGAAGCCAAGCGGGCGCAAGCGATCCTGGATGCCAGCGGCACCGGCGAGGTGGCGGCATGAGCCGCGGGCCTTCGCTGGGTCAACTGCAGTACGCCTTCGCCGCGATGATGCAGGACGATCTTGGGTCCCTGCCGGTGTGGGTGGCCGGCAACGGTCTGGAGCCGGTGGCGCGGCTTCGCGTCTATCGCCATAGCATTCGTGCGGTGCATGCCTCGGCGTTGGAAACCACCTTTCCGGCGTTGCTGGCCTGGGTGGGCGAGGCCTGTTTTGCCGACCTATGCGATCGCGTCGCGGCCCAGACGCCCAGCCGCAGCGGCAATCTGCAGCATTACGGCGCAGGCATGGCCGCGCAGGTCAGCGCCAGTGCCGTGTTGGCGACGTACCCGTGGCTGCCCGACCTGGCGCGCCTGGAGTGGCAGCGTCAGGCCTGCCTGCTGGCGCCGGACATGTCACGGGGGGATACCCGGCATTTGATGCGGGCACTGGCCGATGCCGAGGGTGATGTGCGGCTGCGCCTGGCACCGCACGTGCACGCCATGGACGTTGCGTATGACGTGCTCGATCTATGGCGACATGCCATCGAGCCCGGCCCAAACATGCCTTCCATTCGGCGCAGTGCCTGTGGCGTGGTGCTCTGGCGCGATGGCGGCCAGGTCGCCATGCAATCGGTGTCGGTGGCGACGGCGCGTGCTGTCTCGGCGCTGATCGAGGGCTGCGCCCTGTCACTGGCGCTGCAGCGGGCCGGTCTGGATGACGCCATGCCCATGCTGCAACTGCTGGTGGAAGGGCAATGGCTGGCCGACATCGAGCCGGTGTCCGATCTCCCCGTTCCTGGAGCGTGATGACATGCCCGACGCTACTTCGTTCAAGACTCCCCTGCGCGCCTGGCAGCGCGCGACAGGTGCCGCTGCTGGACTCGCCCCGTGGTGCCTGCTGGCCATGCGCGTGTTGGTGGCGCTGGCCTTCTGGCGCGCCGGGTCGGTGAAGCTGGCCGACCCTTCCGGCACGCTGTATCTGTTTACCGATGAGTATCACGTGCCATGGCTGGCGCCGGGGTTTGCGGCGGCGCTGGCCACCTGGACCGAGCTGGTGTTGCCCTGGTTTTTGGGTCTGGGGGCGGCCACGCGGCTGGTGGCCGTGGTGCTGTTTGTCTACAACATCATCTGCGTGGTGTCGTATCCGGCGCTGTGGCCGATGGGGTTCTGGCGCGGATTGGCGCATGGCCAGTTTGCCGATCACCAGGCCTGGGCGCTGATGCTGTTGGCGGTGATCGCCTGGGGGCCAGGGCGCTGGTCGCTGGATACGCTGCTGGCGCGGTGGTGGCAGCGTCGCACGACGTGACCAAAGCGCACCTGGGTGAGTTCATCGCGCAAAAGCCCACCCGTTTGTCGGGTGGGCCTTTTGTTGGGGGAAATGACCCGTCGCGACAAGGCCAGCGCCGCCGGTTCAGCGATGGAGGATTCAGGGTGCCTTGGGGGCCGCGCTTTCGCCATCATCCAGGCTGGCCGTGCGTGCCTCGACATGGCCCTCGATGGCCTGGGTCCAGGCGCTTGCCACGGCGCTGAAGGGGCGTGAGCTGCCACGGTCGGTCAGCATCACCAGCCCGCCATGCGGCATCGGGACTTCGCGGCCGACCCAGCCCTGGCGCTGGAAGTTGCGCACGTGTGACACCTGGCGGTGCGGGAAATACAGCACCACCACCGGCTCGCCATCGTGCCGCGTGACCAGATGCACCGCCTTGTAGGGTCCGACCATGCAGTCGTGCACATAGGTGGTGCCGGACGGCACCGGCCCGCGCAGGGCCACGCCACGACCGGCAAAGCCCATTTTCACCGCATGCGGCGTGAGCGGCTGGATCAGGTCCAGCGAGGCAATTTCCTCGGGCATGTGTGCTACCGACAGGGCCGGCAGCGAATGTGCGTCGTGTTGTTGCCAGGCATAGCCGCCCACGCCCATGGCCAGGATCAGGCTGGCGGCCACGGCCAGCCACGGCTGGCGACGCCGCCAGCGCTGTCGCTGCAAGGTGCTCTGGGCCAGCAGCGCACGTTCGGTCAGGCCCTCGGGCACGTCGATCTTGAGCGCGCCTTCGAGGCGATCCTCGAACTGCTGCGCGCGCTGCCAGGCGGCCTGGCAGGCGGCGCACTCGAGCCGGTGCGCCAGCATGTCGGCGGCCTGGCTGCGAGGTTCGGCGCCAAGGCGTCGGCGAAATTCAAGACAATCCATGGTCGGTTGCCTCCATGGGGTCATCCTGCAACAGGGTTTTGAGTTTCTGGCGGGCGCGGAACAGTTGGGTGGCAACCGCACCGGGCTTTTCGCCCAGTTCGGCGGCAATTTCCTCGCAACTGAAGCCGCCCAGCACCTGCATGGCCAGTGGCTCGCGGTACTTCAGCGGCAGCTGGCTCATGGCGGCACGAATATCGGCCGCCTGACCGTGGCGCTCGGGACTGGCCCAGGCGCCGTCGTCGGCCACGCGCACGTCGTCCAGCTCGATCGTGTCCAGGCGTTTGCGCTCGTAAAGACGTGCGTGCTCGCGGCGCAAAATGGTCATCAGCCACGGCTTGGCCGCGGCCGCCTCACGCAGGCTGTCCATGTTGCGCCAGGCGCGCAGCAGGGTTTCCTGCACCAGGTCTTCGGCCAGTGCCGACTGGCCGCATAGCCAGAAGGCAAAGCGGTACAGGTCACCGGCATGGGCGCGGGTCAGCGATTCAAACTGGCGTTGGCGTGGGCTCACCCTACGCAAGACCGGAAGCCGGCGCATCTCATTACACCCGGGAGAAGGGTTTATTTGACGTGGGCGAGTATGCCGTCCAGCTCGTCCAGGCTGTGATAGTGGATCACCAGCTTGCCCTTGCCGCCACGGCCGTGTGCCAGCTCCACGCGGGTGGCCAGACGTTCGGACAGGTCGCGCTCCAGCGACTGGATGTTGGCGTCCTTGGACGCTGCCTTGCCCTTCTTGCCGCCGGCCTCGCTCTGCGCGCGTCGCGCGGCCTGCTCCAGCTCGCGCACGGTCCAGCCCATGCGCGAGGCCTGCAGCGCCAGCGGGCGGGCAATTTCCTCGGGCAGGGTCAGCAGGCAGCGGGCGTGGCCCATCTCCAGCTTGCCTTCATCGAGCAGGGTCTTGATCGATTCGGGCAGGTCCATCAGACGCAGCAGGTTGGACACGCTGGCGCGCGAGCGGCCCACCGCTTCGGCGGTCTGCTGGTGGGTCAGGCCGAATTCGTCGATCAGGCGTTTGAGCGCCAGTGCCTCTTCCAGCGGGGTCAGTTCCTGGCGCTGGATGTTCTCGATCAACGCCATGGCCAGCACGGACTGCTCGGGCACGTCCTTGAGCAGGGCGGGAATCTCGGCCAAACCGGCGCGCTGCGCGGCGCGCCAGCGGCGCTCGCCGGCGATCAGCTCGTAGCGGTTGCGGCCAATCTCGCGCACCACCACCGGCTGGATAAGCCCCTGCGCCTTGATCGAGTCGGCCAGTTCGTCCAGTGCTTCCTCATTCCAGTGCCGGCGCGGCTGGTACTGGCCCGGCTCGATGGCCTGGATCGGCAGGTTGCGCAGTTCGCCTTCCTGGCGCGTGATGCTGCCGTTGTCGCTGTCTTCGTTGCCGAGCAGGGCATCCAGTCCACGCCCGAGTCCGCGTTTCTTCGCCGCCATGCCAGCTCCTATGGGGTGGTGACGGCCGCAGCCGCCTTGTTGCGTTCGCGACGGATCATTTCGCCGGCCAGGCCCAGGTAGGCGATGGCGCCGCGCGAGCCGCGGTCATACAGATTGATCGGCAGGCCATGGCTGGGCGCCTCGGCCAGACGCACGTTGCGCGGAATCATCGAGCGCAGCACCTTGTCGCCAAAGTGCTCGGTCAGCTGCGCCGAGACCTCGTTGCCCAGGTTGTTGCGCACGTCGTACATGGTGCGCAGCAGGCCTTCCAGTTCCAGCTTCGGGTTCAGGCGCTGGCGCACGGCACGCACGGTGTCGAGCAGGCCGGACAGACCCTCCAGCGCGAAGTACTCGCACTGCACCGGAATCAGCACGCCATCGGCGGCGGTCAGCGCGTTGAGCGTGAGCAGATGCAGCGATGGCGGGCAGTCGATCAGGATGGTGTGATAGCGCTCGCCCAGCTGAGCCAGCTGGTCGGCCAGGCGCGATTCGCGCGCGATCGCGTCCATCAGCTTGACCTCGGCCGCGGTCAGGTCGCCATTGCCCGGCAGCAAATCGAAGCCGGCCTCGGTGTGCACGATGGCGTCGGCGATCGGGGTTTCTTCCAGCAGCACCTCGCAGCCGTTGGGCTTGGTCTCGGCCTTGTCGATGCCCGAGGCCATGGTGGCGTTGCCCTGCGGGTCAAGGTCGACCAGCAGCACCTTGCGCTTGGCCTCGGCCAGCGCCGCGGCCAGGTTGACCGCGGTGGTGGTCTTGCCGACGCCGCCTTTCTGATTGGCAATGGCGATGATGCGCGTCATGGAGTCCCCTTGCCGTATGCGGTGGCCGTCGCGCGTGGCGCGCGCAGCGGCAAAGTCGAAACGATAGCCCAGCCGTCAGCGGTCGGGCCAGACGCAAAGCCTAGCACCGCCATCATGCCGCGCGTCGTTCCAGCACCACCAGGTGCCGTTCGCCGTCCACGTCCGGCACGCGCAGCGTGTGGATATCGCGCACGGCGAAGGTGTCCGGCAGGGCGGTCAGTTCCGCATCGGGCTGGCGGCCCTTCATGGCCAGCCAGGTGCCCCCCGGCGCCAGCAGGTGGCCGCCCCAGGCCAGCATGTCGGCCAGGCTGGCAAAGGCGCGCGCGGTAATGCATTGGTACTGGCCTTCGGCCTGTTCCACGCGCTGCTGCTTGACCTGCACATTGGGCAGCGGCAGCGAGCGCACGGCCTCGCGCAGAAAACGCGCCTTCTTGCCGTTGGTGTCGAGCAGGCACACCGCGCGTTCGGGCGCGGCCAGCGCCAGCGGGATGCCGGGCAGGCCGGCGCCGGAACCGATGTCGAGCAGGCTGTCGCCGCTGATGTAGGGAGCGATGCTCAGCGAATCGAGTAGATGGCGCGCGACCTGCTGCGCCGGATCGCGGATCGCGGTCAGGTTGTAGGCCTTGTTCCAGCGTTCCAGCAGGGCCTGGTAGTCGAGCAGCCGCTCGCGCGCCGCGCCGGGCAGTTCAAGGCCCAGCGCGGTGAGGCCAGCATCAAGTTGGCGGGAAAGCTGTTCACGCCCCATGGGGAGTTCATGCCGCGCCTGGCGCGGTTCGGTGTGCTGCGGGCCGACAAGTATCCGCATCGGCGGCCCGTAAATCCAGCGGTGCCCAAGCCGCAGGCGCCTGATGCCTGTCAGCGCGACCCCAGGTCGACGCGTGTCACCAGCAGGCCACGCGGTCGCAGCTGGGCGTTGAGCATATGCTTGAAGTGGTGTCCGCGTTGCGGCTGGGTCTCACTCGGTGTATGCGTCCACATCGTGTGCAGCTCGGTACCGATCAGGCGTTCGGCATCTCCGATGATCGCCGCTGCCTGCACCGGGTCCAGCACCTGCCAGTAGATGTGCGCATGCTGACCGTCGGGACCATCCACGCCCAGCGTGTGCCCGCCCAGACTGATTTTGTGGGCAATGCGCTCGGCCAGGGGCCAAATCCAGTGCACGCCGGGCATCAGCAAGCGGGGCGATGGCCGGCCGATGCGGCGTAGGGAGTAGACCTGCCCCTCCGGAATGCGACGCACGGATGCGGCGGCCAGAAGGCCCAGCACGGCAATCGCGACAATGAGGATGGAAGGGTCAATCATGGTAGGAAAATCCATGACTTGCGGTCGTTTATTCAGAACGCTTCGGGAAAAAGCATACAGCGCCCTGATGACAGTTGCATTAATTTTCTTTTAACGCCGCTTGCATGGGATGAAAAGTCCATGCCTGGCGCGTGGGCGTACGCTGGTGCTTCCTCATCGGCAATACCGAATCGGGCTTGATGTGGAGAGGGCGGATTTGTGATCGACGTCGCATTCGTCGAACCCCTCCACCGACGACGTCTGCCTGTCCGGGCTCAGGGCAAGCGGTCAGAAGGGGGAGACGTGGTATGGGAATAGCTGTTTGGTGGCGATGTCGGCTGGGCCAAAGGTCATGGAATGTATTTGTGTATTTGTGTTCTGATTCGATATGTTTTGCATAGCATTTTGGAAACGTTTACATTCGGACATTCCCAGAATCAGTCGTGAGCTGCGCCTACCGTGTCCGTGACCATCAAAGATGTCGCCAAGGCCGCCGGGGTCTCCGTGGCCTCGGTATCGCGCGCGCTCAATGGCCACGACAACGTCACGCCGGCCACGCGCGAACGCATCATGGCGATTGCCGCCGAGCTGCGTTACATGCCCAACGGGGCGGCGCGAAGCCTGATCACGCGTCGCACGCAGACAGTCGGTGCGCTGCTGCCAGACCTGCATGGCGCGTTCTTCTCCGAGCTGATCCGTGGTATCGACCTGGCTGCCCGTCAGCGCGGGCTGCACCTGTTGGTGTCCAGTTCGCACGGCTCGCCGGACGAGACTGGCGCCGCACTGCGAGCCATGCTCGGTCGGGTAGACGGCTTGCTGTTGATGTCACCGCATGCCGATGACGATTTCCTTGCCACGCACCTGCCGCCGGCGCTGCCGACGGTGCTGGTCAACACCTGGCTCGGCAATGGCCAGCACAGCTCGATCAGTGTCGACAACCATGGCGGTGCGGTGACCATGGTCGAGCACCTGGCGGGGCAGGGTTACACACGCATCGCCTTCATCGGCGGGCCGGCGCACAACTACGAGGCGCGCGAGCGCCTGCGCGGCTACCGCGAGGCCATGGCGCGCTGTTGCCCCGGTGTGGAGCCGCTGATCTATGCGGGTGACTTCACCGAGGAGGCCGGCCACGCCGCCGGCTGCCTGGCCGTGGCGCAGCGCCCACAGGCGGTGTTCGCCGCCAACGACATGATGGCCATCGGCTGCCTGGCCGCACTGCACGAAGCCGGTCTGCGCGTGCCGCACGACATGGCCCTGGCCGGGTTCGATGACATCCCGATGGCGCGCTACCTGACGCCGCCGCTGACCACCATGCGCATCCCGATTGCGCAGATTGGCGAGCAGGCGCTGCAGGATCTGGTGCTGGCCATCGATCCACCCGAGCACTTTGCCACCAGCGCACGTACCACACCGACCGAACTGGTGGTGCGCGCCTCCAGTGAAGCCGGTCGCGCCGACTGAAGCCGGCACGCGTTGGTGCGTTTTTACGTTCAACCCGTGTTGCTCGCCGTGTGTTGGCGGGCTGTAACGAAGCATCCGCCATGTCCGGTGTTTCCAAAGCGGTGTGTTGCCGCCGCCGTCCGTTGCGGGCGACGGCTGGCGTGTGGCAAGCCCAAAGCCTTGCCGCGCGCCGGGCTGTCGCGGTGTGGAGAGCCGCGATAGCGTTGCCGAAAGAGGGCGCAGAAACGGCGCGTCTTTTTCGGCACACATGTCCTGAAGAAACTCGCCCTGTGTTTGCATCGACAAAGGATCCGATGCCGGGGCACCGACCGTACCGAGAGTGACCGATGTCGTCAGTGATTCGCCGTTTTGTGCCCGTGGTGGCCTTTGCATTGACCGCGCTGGTAGGCACCAGCGCCGCCCAGGCCCAGCAGACCATGCCGGCCCATCCCGCCCCCGACGTGGGCGACCAGCCGCCGCCGGCCTCGCAGATGTGGACGCCGTTCCTGAGCGACCTGGAGCACCGCACGTTCCAGTTCTTCTGGGATACCACCAACCCGAAAAACGGCCTGGCGCCGGACCACTGGCCGAAGAAGTCGTTTTCCTCCATTGCCGCGGTCGGATTTGCGCTGACCGCCTACGGCATTGGCGTGGAGCGTCACTACATCACCCGCGAACAGGCGGTCGATCGCACCCTGACCACGCTGAAGTTTTTCGCCAATGCGCCGATGGGCACCAGCGAGGACAACGACACCGGCTACAAGGGGTTCTATTACCACTTTCTGGATATGGACACCGGCAAGCGCTACAACCGTGGCGTGGAGCTGTCGACCATCGACACCACGCTGCTGATGGGCGGCGTGCTGTTCGCGCAGAGCTACTACACCCACGACACGGTCAAGGAGCGCCAGATCCGTAAGTTGGCCGATCAGCTGTACCGTCGCATCGACTGGGCCTGGGCGCAGAACCACAAGCCGCTGGTATCGATGGGCTGGACCCCCGGTGGTGGTTTCATCAACCACGACTGGGAAGGCTATGACGAGGGCATGATGCTGTACGTGATGGCGCTGGGCTCGCCCACCCACCCGGTGCAGCCCGATGCCTGGACCGCCTGGACCAAGACCTACAACCGTACCTGGGGCATGTTCAACGGCCAGAAGCAGTTGGGCTTCGGTCCGCTGTTCGGTCACCAGTACAGCCAGGCCTGGATCGACTACCGTGGCATCCAGGACGCCTACATGCGTTCCAAGGGACTGGACTACTTCGAGAACAGCCGTCGCGCCACCTACTCGCAGCGCGCCTACGCCATGGCCAATCCGGCCAAGTTCACCGGCTACGGCAAGAATGTGTGGGGCCTGACTGCCTGCAACGGTCCGGCCAACGTGACCTGGGAGAACAACGGCGTGCGCCGTGTGTTCCACACCTATTCGGCGCGCGGTGTCAGCATCGTGCGTGCCTACGATGACGGTACCATCGCCCCGACCGCCGCCGGTGGCTCGATCGCCTTCGCACCGAGGATCGTGATCCCGGCACTGACCACCATGCACGACCGCTACGGCAAGTACATCTACGGCAAGTACGGCTTCTTCGATGCCTTCAACATGACCTTTCATGTGAAGCACGCCGAGCTCGGCACCGGCAAGCTGTACCCCGATTTTGGCTGGTCTGACACCAACTACCTGGGCATCGACCAGGGCCCGATCCTGCTGATGCTGGAGAACTACCGCTCCGACTTCGTGTGGAAGGTGATGCGCCAGAACAAGTACATCCGTCGCGGCTTAAAGCGTGCCGGTTTCACCGGTGGCTGGCTGGACAAGAGCACGCACTGACCGCCACGCCGCCGGTGTTCAGGCCGTATGCTTTGGGTCCATGACTTTACGGCACGGCCTGGGCGCGGACGCATGACGGTGGCCACTCGACACAGTTTCGTGCGACGCACGATCACGGTATGCATCGCCGTGATCGGCGTTGCGCTGCTGGGTGGTTGCCAACGCGCGGCGCCTGCTGCCGAGCAGGGCATCACGCTGCATTTCTGGGCCATGGGTCGTGAGGCCGATGCCGTGCGTCAGGTGATGCCGGCCTTCGAGGCCTCACACCCCGGCGTGCATGTGGATGTGCAGACGCTGCCGTGGGCCGGCGCCCATCAGAAACTGTTGACCGCCTTTGCCGGCGACACCACGCCCGACCTTTGCCAGTTGGGCAATACCTGGATTCCCGAGCTGGCCACGCTGGGCGCCCTGGCGCCGCTGGATCGGCAGGTGGCCGATTCCAGGGTGGTGCGGCCGGGCGATTATTTTCCCGGCATCTGGGACACCAATCGCCTGCACGGCACCTTGTACGGCGTGCCGTGGTACGTCGACACGCGGCTGTTGTTCTACCGCAAGGATCTTTTGGCGCGCGCCGGTTTTGCTCACCCGCCGCGCACCTGGGCCGAATGGGCAACCCAGCTGGCGGCCATCAAGCGCCAGGCCGGTCCCGATCGCTATGCCATCTTGCTGCCGACCAACGAATTTGAGCAGCTTGAATCGCTGGGTTTGCAGCAAAGCGAGCCGATGCTGCGCGACAATGGCCGCTACGGCAATTTCCGCAGCCCCGGCTTCAAGCGAGTGCTGGCCTTCTACGCGCAGATGTACCGCAAGCACTGGTCGCCGGTGGTGGCCAACACCGAGATTCCCAATGTCTGGGCGGAATTCGCGCGCGGTTACTACGCGTTCTACTTCTCAGGGCCATGGAATATTGCCGAGTTCAAGCAACGCATGCCCAAGGCGCTGCGCGACAAGTGGGCCACCGCGCCGCTGCCGGGTCCGCATGGGCCGGGCACCTCGCTGGCCGGGGGGTCCTCGCTGGTGATTTTTCGCGCCTCGGCGCACAAACGCGCCGCCTGGCAGCTGATCGAATACCTGTCCCGGCCGGCCGTGCAGCGGCGCTTCTATCAGTTGGTCGGTGACATGCCGCCGCGGCGCTCCAGCTGGGACAACTCGGCGCTGGCCGATGACCCCTACGCCAAGGCCTTCCGTGTGCAGCTCGAGCACGTGCGGCCGGTGCCCAAAGTGCCCGAGTGGGAGCAGATTGCCACCGAACTGCGCCTGGTCGGCGAGCAGCTGGCGCATGGCCAGTTGAACGTCGATCAGGCCGCCGACGAGCTGGACCGGCGCGCCGACCAGATTCTGTCCAAGCGGCGCTGGATGCTCGATCACGGGCGCACGCCATGAGGCGGCGCTGGGTGCCGTGGGTGTTCCTGACGCCGGCGCTGATCGTGCTGGGCGTGTTCTTTGCGTTGCCGGTGATCGGTGGCTTCATCCTCAGCCTGACCGATTTCGACGTCTACGCACTGGCCGACCTGCACAACCTGCGCTTCGTCGGTCTGGAAAACTATCTGGCCCTGTTGCGGCGCCCGCTGTTCTGGCGCGCGCTGGCGCACACGATGTACTTCGTGGTGGTGGGCGTGCCGCTGTCGATCATGGCCTCGCTGGGCGCGGCGTTGTTGCTGAACTCGAAACTGGCGCGCTTCAAGGGCTTTTTCCGCACCGCACTGTTTGCGCCAGTGGTGACCACGGTGGTGGCGGTGGCAGTGATCTGGCGCTATCTGTTCAATACCCGCTACGGCCTGGTCAATTACGCGTTGCACAGCCTCGGTGTGCAGCCGGTGGACTGGCTGGGCGATCCGCACTGGGCCATGCCGACCATCATCGCCTTCGCGGTGTGGAAGAACTTTGGCTACAACATGGTGATCTTCCTGGCCGGTCTGCAGGCCATTCCCACCGACCTTTACGAAGCCTCGCGTATTGATGGCGCCTCGCCCTGGCAGCGCTTCCGGCATATCACCTGGCCGATGCTGGGGCCGACCCTGGTGATGGTCGGCGTGCTGACCATGTCCGGCTATTTCCAGCTGTTTGCCGAGCCCTACGTGATGACCGAGGGCGGTCCGCTGCAAAGCACGGTAAGCGTGCTGTATCTGATGTACGAAGACGGCTTCAAGTGGTGGAACCTGGGCCTGGCCTCGGCCGTGGCTTTCATGCTGTTCGTGCTGATGTTCGCGGCCACGGCCCTGCTGATGCGTGCGGCCCGCAAGCGGGGGCTGGCATGAACCCGCGCGCGGCCCGCGCCGTCATCAACGGGCTGCTGGTGGGTGTGGCGGTAATCGCGCTGTTTCCGCTGGCCTGGATGCTGTCGGTGTCGTTCATGCAGCCGGGGGCGGCCAGCAGCCTGCCGCCGCCGCTGCTGCCCGCGCACCCGACGCTGGCCAATTACGCGCGCCTGTTCGGCTACGCCGGCATGGGCCGTTACCTGCTCAACAGCTTGGGTATCGCCACTGGCATCACGCTTTTGTCGCTGGCGATCAACCTGATGGCCGGCTATGCCTTTGCCAAGCTGCGCTTTGCCGGCCGCGAGGCGACCTTCCGCACTCTGCTGGGGGCGCTGGTGATTCCGGCGCAGGTGACCATGATGCCGCTGTTTCTGATGCTCAAATGGATGGGGCTGGTCAACACCTATGCCGGCGTGGCGGTGCCCATGCTGGTGTCGGTATTCGGTATTTTCCTGGTGCGCCAGTACGCGCGCGGCCTGCCGGATGAGTTGCTGGAGGCGGCGCGCATCGATGGCGCCAGCGAGGCGCGCATCTTCGTGCAGATCGTGCTGCCGCTGCTGCGCCCGATCGTGGTCACACTGGCCATTTTCACGTTCCTGGCCAGCTGGAACGACTTCATGTGGCCGCTGATCATCCTGACCGGGCAGGAGCACTACACGCTGCCGATCGCGCTGGCGGCGCTGTCGCGCGAGCATGTGCAGGATTCGGAGCTGATGATGGCAGGCTCCGTGGTGACCACCATGCCGGTGTTGGTGCTGTTTCT
Organism: Oleiagrimonas sp. C23AA; assembly: GCF_011759385.1. Taxonomy (GTDB): domain Bacteria; phylum Pseudomonadota; class Gammaproteobacteria; order Xanthomonadales; family Rhodanobacteraceae; genus Oleiagrimonas. Next base: position 226,692 of record NZ_JAARLY010000006.1, read on the forward strand.
GGTGATGCAGCGTTATTACATTCAGGGCTTGCTGGTGGGCAGCGTGAAGGGCTGATGCAGCAACGGCCGCGCGAGGCAGCCGTTGTTGTATCTCAAAGACGAAAGCGCTTATCAGCCTGCCGCGGCGCGCCTGGGTGCCTGTTCGGGCGGCAGCAGCGAGCGGCCCGACTCGATCACGGCCATCGCGGCGGCGCCAAGCAGGCCGGCGTAGGGGTGGGTAATCACGCGCGTGCAGATCGATTGCACCGAGGCGCTGAGACGGCCCTTGGTGCCAAAGCGCTCACGGAAGGCGCCCTTGCGCAGCCATGACAGCAGCAGCGGCGGCATGCCGCCGGCCAGGTACACGCCATCCCAGGCGCCCAGGGTCAGGGCGACGTCGCCGGCCACGGCGCCGAACACGGCGCAGAACACTTCCACCGCGTGCACGCAGGTTTCATCCGAGCCTTCGTTGGCGCGGGTGGTGATCTGTTCGGGCGTGAGCTCTTCACGGCTGCGGCCATGGATGTCGGCCAGCGCTTCGTAGATGTTCTGCAGGCCGCGGCCGCAGATCAGGCGTTCGTTGGAAATGCGGTGACCGTAACGCTGACGCAGGTGCTCGCGGATCGCGGTTTCCTCGTCGTTCTCCGGCGCAAAGCCGGTGTGGCCGCCTTCGGTTTCCAGCACGTAGGGCTTGCCCTCGCGCACGATCAGGCCACCCACGCCCAGGCCGGTGCCGGGGCCGAGCACGGCGAAGTTGTGCGGACCCTGGCCGATCGGCGCCGGCGCGGCATCGCCGACCACTTCCAGGTCCGATTCGGTCAGCAGCGGCACCGACATGCTCATGGCGGCAAAATCGTTGACCAGTTTCACGCGCGCTATGTCGAGCTTGGCGGTGATGTCCGGTGCGGAGATCTTCCACGGGCTGTTGGTGGCGTGCACCTCGTCGCCGACGATGCGTCCGGCGATGGCCAGCACGGCGTGGCTGACCTGGGCGCCGGTGTCGCTCAGGTACTGGCGTGCGGCGTCGGCCAGCGAATCGTAGTCGGCCACACGGTAGCGCTTGATGCTGTCCGACAGCAGCGGGGCGTGCTGCGACGGCGCGGCAAGGGCAAAGCGGGCATTGGTCCCGCCGACATCGGCCAGGAGCGTATGCGACGAAGAGGAAGACGTCATGAACAAAACCGTATGAAAAGTTGCGTGGCGCCCCACTCAAGGGCAACCCAATTCCTTAGCTTACATCGACGGCGGCAGCGTTGCCTGCGTCGTGCGGCGGATGGCCGGTTCCATAGACCGGGCGGGCGCTGGCCAGGGCCGCGCCGTTGGATTCGATGATGGCCTGATAAAGATGCGAGGTGCCCTTGCGGGTACGCTTTTGCGTGGCGTAATCGACGTGCACCATGCCAAAGCGCTTGGCAAAGCCCAGCGACCACTCCAGGTTGTCCAGCAGCGACCAGCCAAAATAACCGCGAAGGTCCACGCCGGCCTCGATGGCGTCGTGGCAGGCCTTCAGATGCTTGATCAGATAATCCTGGCGCAGCGGATCGAACAGCACCGGCCCCTCCACCGTCGGCGGATCGTAGAAGGCCGAACCGTTCTCGGTGATATAGATGGCTGGATTGCCATAGCGCTCCTTCAGCCACACCAGGGTGTCGGTAAACGCAGGCGGGTACACCTCCCAGCCGGTGTCGCTGTAGGTGGCGCCGGGCTGGCGCACGGCGCTGGCGCGGGTCGGGTACTGATGCGGATCGTCGCGTACCACGGCGCGGGTGTAGTAGTTGAGGCCGACGAAGTCGATCGGCTGGGCGATCAGCGCCATGTCCTCGGCCGGCCAGTCGCGCCAGGCCTCGCCGAACACCTCGCGCAGCCCGTCCGGGTAGCGGCCGCGCAGTGCCGGATCCAGGTACTGGCGATTCATGTAGTGATGCGCGCGGCGCGTGGCGGCGCGATCGGCTTCGCTGTCGCTGGCCGGGTACTTGGGCTCGATGTTCACCACCAGGCCGATCTGATGCTGACCGACTTCGCGATAAACCTGCACCGCGCGCCCGTGCGCGCGCATCAGGTGATGGCTGGCGCGCGGGGTTTCGTACAGATTGCGATGCCCTGGCGCGAGCACGCCGTTGAGGTAGCCGCCATCGGTGACCACCCACGGCTCGTTGAGCGTGGCCCACAGTGGCACGCGGTCATCCAGCGCCTGAAAGCAGACGCGGGCGTAATCGGCAAACCATTCGGCACTGTCGCGGTTGAGCCAGCCGCCGCGGTCGTCCAGCGCTTCGGGCAGATCCCAGTGATACAGCGTGGCCATCGGCGTGATGCCGTGCTCAAGCAGGGTATCGACCAGGCGCTGGTAGAAATCCAGCCCTGCCGCGTTGACCCGGCCGGTGCCCTCGGGCAGCACGCGTGCCCAGCCGATGGAGAAGCGATAGGCGGTCAGGCCCATCTCGGCCATCAGCTTGACGTCATCGCGCATCCGCCGGTAGTGGTCGCAGGCAATGTCGCCGGTATCGCCGTTGTGCATCATGCCCGGCGTATGGGCAAAGCGCTCCCAGATGCTTGGTCCGGCGCCGTCGGCCAGCGGCGAGCCCTCGATCTGGTAAGCGGCAGTGGCGCAGCCCCAGAGAAAGCCCTCCGGGAAGGTATAGGAACGGGACATCGGCGACCTGACAGGCGGGAACTGTGCGAATCCGTGATGGAAACGATTACATGTCAGAATACCGGAGCCGGCCGGTGAATGCACTGCGCACTGGCGCCCGGCCGTCGCTGCGGGCAGCATGAAGCAGGCCGGTTTCGCTCGCGCGCCAGGCCATAGGCGGCGCGCGGCAGCAGCGGTTGGCACATCACTCGGAGGCTATTCCCCGCATCATGGCAAGCGTCAGTCTGGACAACGTGCACAAGGTCTACGACGACGGCCAGGTGGCAGTCGAGGAAGCCTCCTTCCACGTCGACAGTGGTGAACTGCTGGTACTGGTGGGCCCGTCCGGCTGCGGCAAGACCACGCTGCTGCGCATGATCGCCGGGCTGGAGGCGATGACCTCGGGCACGCTGAGCATCGGCGACACCATCGTCAACGAGGTCGAGCCCAAGGACCGCGACATCGCCATGGTGTTCCAGAACTACGCGCTGTATCCGCACATGAGCGTGGCCGAGAACCTGGCCTTCGGACTGAAATTGCGCGGGCATGGCCGCGAGGTGATCGCGCGGCGTGTGGCACAGGCGGCCGAGACGCTGGGTATTTCCGCGCTGCTGGCACGGCGCCCGGCACAGCTTTCCGGCGGTCAGCGCCAGCGCGTGGCGCTGGGCCGTGCACTGGTACGTGAGCCGGCGGTGTTTTTGCTCGATGAGCCGCTGTCCAATCTGGATGCGCGCCTGCGCACGCGCATGCGCGTGGAGATTGCCCGGCTGCATCGGCGCCTTCGCGCGACCATGATCTACGTCACCCACGACCAGGTCGAGGCGATGACGCTGGGTCAGCGCATCGTGGTGCTCAACGAGGGCCGCATCCAGCAGGTCGACACGCCGATGGCGTTGTACGAACGCCCGGCCAACCTGTTTGTTGCCAGCTTCCTGGGCAGTCCGGCGATGAATGTGTTCACCGGGGTGCTGAGCTGCCGCGATGATCATCATGCCGAACTGGTGATGCCTTCGCGCACGCTGGACCTCGGCCGCGTGCCGGCCGCTTTCAGCCATTGGCACGGCCGTGAACTGGCTCTGGGTTTGCGTCCCGAGGAGCTGCTGCCCGGTGGGGCGCCCCCCGGCCTGGGCGGGTTCGAGGCCTGGCTGGATGTGGTCGAACCGGTCGGCAACGAGGCCTTTCTCAACCTGAGCCAGGATCACGCACCGGTGGTCAGCCGCATTGCCGCGCGTCCGTTGCCAACCGCGCATCAGGCGCTGCACCTGCATTTCGATGCCGCGCGCCTGCATGTGTTCGATGCCGGCAGCGGGCTTCGCCTCAACTAAAGTCGAAGCCGATCCAGGGCGGCATGGCGCCGCATGGGCGTGGGGTCGCGGTGATGCGGCGGCGTACAATGGGTACCTTGGCGCCAAGCCTTCGCCAATGTTTCCCAAGGAGTCCCCATGAGCTACCCCGCCGTCCGCATGCGTCGCATGCGCAACGATGCCTTCTCCCGCGCGCTGATGCGCGAAACCGTGCTCAACGTGCAGGATCTGATCATGGTGGCCTTCGTCTGCGAGGGCGAGAACACCCGTCAGCCGGTGCCGTCGATGCCGGGCGTGGAGCGCCTTTCCATCGACCTTTTGCTGAAGCTGGCCGGCGAGGTGGTCGAAGCCGGCATTCCCGCGCTGGCCTTGTTCCCGGCGCCGGGCGAGGGCTGCAAGAGCGAGGATGCGCGTGAGGCATTCAATCCCAATGGCCTGTTCCAGCGTGCGGCGCGTGCGCTCAAGGAGGCCTATCCGCAGCTGGGCCTGATTGGTGATGTGGCGCTGGACCCCTACACCACGCATGGTCAGGACGGGTTGATCGATGACGCCGGCTACGTGATGAACGACGAGACCATCCAGGTGCTGGCCAAACAGGCGCTGGCGCAGGCCGAGGCCGGTATCGATTTCGTCGCGCCCTCGGACATGATGGACGGGCGCGTTGGTGCCATCCGCCGGGCACTGGACGAGCACGGCCATATCCGCACGCGTATCCTGGCCTATTCGGCCAAGTACGCCTCCAGCTTCTACGGCCCGTTTCGTGATGCGGTGGGTTCGGCCGGCAACCTGGGCGGTGGCGGCAAGCACACCTATCAGTTGGATGTGGGCAACGCCGACGAGGCGCTGCGCGAGGTCGAGATGGACCTGGCCGAGGGCGCCGATGCGGTGATGGTCAAGCCGGGCCTGCCGTATCTGGACATCGTGCGCGCGGTGAAGGAGCACTTTGCGGTGCCGACCTTCGTCTATCAGGTCAGTGGCGAGTACGCCATGCTCAAGGCGGCCGCGCAGAATGGCTGGCTGGATGAACGAGCCTGCGTGCTGGAGGCGTTGACCAGCATGAAGCGTGCCGGCGCCGATGCCATCCTCACCTACTTTGCGCTCGATGCCGCGCGCTGGCTCGGTGAGGCGCGCTGACCACACCGCGGCGGCGCATCGATGCGTCATGGGCGCATGACATAATCGAACGCGGGGCCTTTCGGAGCACAAACGCGTGCACTCGCATCATTTCCTGCAGTCAGCGGTGATCTTCCTGCTGGCGACGGTCGTTGCCGTGCCACTGGCCAAGCGTTTCCGCCTTGGCGCGGTGCTCGGCTACCTGCTGGCCGGCATGGTCATCGGCCCCTCGTTGCTGGGCCTGGTTGGCGATACCGAGCGGGTCGCACAGATCTCCGAGCTGGGCGTGGTACTGATGCTGTTCGTGATCGGCCTGGAGTTGTCGCCGCAGCGCTTGTGGGTGATGCGGCGGGCAGTGTTTGGCACCGGTCTGGCGCAGGTGGTGGTGTGTGCGGCGGCCATTTCCTGGCTCGGTCACGCCTGGGCGGGCATGGACTGGCGCGCTGCCGGCGTGGTCGGTGCCGCACTGGCGTTGTCGTCGACGGCGTTCGGGCTGCAGATTCTCGCCGAGCGCAAGGAGGCGGGCAGCGCCTACGGACGCCAGGGATTTGCCATCCTGCTGTTTCAGGATCTGGCGGCGATTCCACTGATCGCGCTGGTGCCGTTGCTGGGTCATATGGATGGCGGTCCGGTCTCGCCGTTTGACCTCGGCGCCATGGTGCGCGTGGTGGCGGCGATCCTGGCGGTGATGGTCGGTGGGCGCTACTTGCTGCGGCCGCTGTTTCGTGTGGTGGCGCGCACAGGCAGCGTCGAGGTGTCCACCGCCACCGCCCTGCTGGTGGTGATCGGCACCGCCTGGCTGATGGCGCTGGTGGGGGTGTCCAGCACGCTGGGGGCGTTCCTGGCTGGCTTGCTGCTGGCCGACTCGGAATATCGCCACGAGCTGGAATCGCATCTGGAGCCGTTCAAGGGCCTGCTGCTGGGGCTGTTCTTCATCAGTGTCGGCATGTCGGTGGATCTGGGATTGCTGCTGCGCGAACCGCTGCTGGTGCTGGGGCTGGTGGCTGCACTGATTGCGCTCAAGGCTGTGCTCATCTGGCCGCTGGGACGTCTGTTCGGACGCCTTGGCGCGGCCGACGCGTTGCGACTGACAGCACTGCTGGCCAGTGGCGGCGAGTTCGCCTTCGTGGTGCTGGACCTGGCCTGGCGCGATCACCTCCTGGCCGATGCACAGCGCCATGTGCTGGTATTGGCGATTACCCTGTCGATGGCACTGACCCCGTTGATGGTGGCCGGGGTCGGTTCGCTGCTTGGCCGGCGCAAGCCGCGCCGGCAGCCGGAGTTCGACCGCATCGAAGCCGATGCGCCACGCGTGATCATCGCCGGTTTCGGTCGCGTGGGTCAGATCGTGGCACGTGCGCTGCGTGCGCAGGGCATTCCTTTCGTGGCGCTGGAAAATTCCGTGGAACAGGTGGAGTTTTCGCGCCGCTTTGGCGGTACCTCGCTGTTCTTCGGCGATCCGGCACGGCCCGAACTGCTGCGCGCCGCACAGGCCGACAGCGCCGAGGTGTTCGTGCTGGCCACCGACGATCCGGAAGCCAATGTGCGCACTGCGCGCCTGGTGCGGCGCCAGTTTCCACATCTGAAAATCGTCGCCCGCGTGCGCAATCGCCAGCATGCCTTCCGGCTCATGGATATGGGCGTCGACGAGCCGGTGCGCGAAACCTTTGACGGCTCGTTGCGCATGACCGCCCAGGTGATGCGGGCGTTGGGCATGGACGAGCAGCGCGTCACCGCGCGCATCGATCGCTTTCGCGCCCACGACGAGAAACTGCTGCGTGATCAGCATCTGATCTACGACGACGAGACGGCGCTGGTTCAGACTTCGCGCGAGGCCTATCGTGATCTGCAGCAACTGTTCGAGGCCGACCAAGCACGCGAAGCCTCAGAATCATCAGGGACTTAGCGTGTGGCGTGGTGCGCCTCCAGACTGGACAGGAGCCTCCCCTCGGGTACACTCGGTCTGTCGAAATCGTAAGAACTTTCGATTTTCGATCGGATAGTATACAGTTCGTCAACACGCTGGGGGCGTGGGCCCACATGGAGACAGACATGACTGCTACAACCGAATTGCTCGACCAGTATCGTCAGGCCAAGGGCCTGAAGTCCGACAATGCCGCCGCACTGTCGCTGGGTGTGAAGCGTCAGACCATCAACAACTGGCGCATGCGTGGCTCGCAGGGAGAGCCGCACCTCATCGAACGCATGTGCGAAGCCCTGGAAATCGATCCGGCGCCGTGGTTGCTGCGCGCGTTGCGCGAGCAGTCGCACAATGCCAACAAGCTGGTCTGGGAACGCCTGACCCAGCGTCTGGGCTACGCCGCGGTGGCCCTGGTATCCGTTTTTGCCAGCAATGGCCTGCTCAGCGGCGACGGCCTGCTGGGTTCGGCACTGATGTAACCCACCGGCGAGGCCAGAAGTGCCTCACAGGTACCACCCCCTTGCCGCGTATGTAGAGTGGCCGGCCGACGTATCTCAGTCGGCCGGCTGGGCGGGCTGACGCAAGGTCTGCCGCACGCTGGGCACGGCGCCTACGCCGCCCAGCTCCACCGCAATGTCCGCAAATCCCACCACCTGCGCCACTTCCGCCGGCGTGCGTCCGAAGCTGTCGACGGCATGGCGGTCGGCGCCGCGTGCCATCAGCAGGCGGGCCGGCGCCAGCAGGGCGTGCAGGGCACAGGCGTGCAGCGCGGTGACCCCGCGCGCATCGGCATGGGCCGGGTCGGCCCCGGCATCCAGCAATACGGGAAGCAGGGCGCCCAGATGAGTTGCATCGCTGGTGGCCGTGCCCGGCGCCATGTGAGCCCCCAATAGGGTCAGCAGTGGGCTCAATCCCTGGCGGGTGATGGCATTGACCGGGACTTCGTGCTTGAGCAGCGCATCCAGCAGGCGGCGACAACGCAGGCTGTCGCGACTCTGGAAGCAGAACTGGGCCGCCACGTGCAGCGCATTCTGGCCTTGCTCGTCACAGGCGTCGGCCTTGGCACCGCGCTCGAGCAGCAGTTCGACGATGTCCGGATGACCCAGCGCCGCCGCCAACAGCAGCGTGGTACCACCGCCGGGCAATGCCTGTTCGGCGCATGCTTGTCGCTCAAGCAAGGCGGTTACCGCGTCGGCATGGCGTCCGTGCACGGCAGCGGCGAGCGGCGTGACGCCGGATTCGGCGGCCAGTGCGGTGTCAGCGCCTGCCTCGAGCAGCGCCTGGATGCAGTCGTGATGACCGCCGCCGCACGCGTGCAACAGGGCGGTGGCGCCATGGTTGTCACGGGTGTCGGGGGCAAATCCCAGCTCCAGCAGGCGCGCCACGGCCTCGGCGTCGCCGGCGGCGGCGGCCGCTGGCAGGTCGATGGCGTGCAGACGGCGGCGCGGTAGCGACCAGGCACCGGACCAGCGCAACCAGTGCTGCAACATGCTGTCGCCCATTGCCATGGCCAAGCCCAGAGCGGTCTCGCCCTGCGCGTCGGCGGCTTCCGGATCGGCGCCGTAGTGCACCAGCACTCGCACCGCTGGCGCGGCATCCGTGCCATGCAGCAGTGCCACATGCAATGCGCTGCGGCCATGGCCATCACGCAGATTGGGATCGGCGCCACGCTCGAGCAGGGTCTCGATCAGGTCCTGGGCACGCAGGCGGCAGGCCAGATGCAGGGGGCTGGCGCCTTCTTCGTCGACGCCGAACGGATCGGCGCCGGCTTCGAGCAGGTTCTGCAGCAGCGTCATTGCTGCCTCGTCGTCGGGCTGGCAGCTGCGTAGCGCGCGGGCGATGAGGCCAGCGCCGGCGGACGTTGCGCCTGCTTGGCGAAGTTGGCTCAGCGCCGCGACATGGCTGCCAAAGTCATCCAGCAGCCGGTCAAACAGACGCGTGCCGCAAGCCAGTCGTGCTTCGGCGTCCAGTCCGTAGCGCAACAGCCACAGGCGGGCCTGGTCGTGACTGGCGTCAGCCAGCTCCAGGTAGATAGCAGCCAGCGCATGGGCCGGCCAGCTCGCCAGCGCCTCGCGGAAGGTGGCCGCGGTGCTCCACTGGCGCTGTCGCAGGGCGTCGGCCAGGTGCCGTGGGCCGCGGGTGGCAGCGTCGGGGGACGGCGCGTCATCGGTTTCAGTATCCCTGGCATCGTCCAGGCTGGCCGGGCGCGGCGAATCGGGGTCCATGAGTGCGACCAGATCCCAGCGCCCGGTGGTGGCGGCGTGGTCGAGCGGGCTGCGGTCGTCGCCGCTGTGCGCATGCGGATCGGCGCCGTGCTCGATCAGCGCGCGCACCGTGTCCAGCCGCGCGCGGCTGGACTGGCAGGCCAGACTCAGCGCATCTCGACCATAGCGGTCGCGAAGATGCGGATCGGCTTTGGCGTCCAGCAGTGCCTGTACCACGCTATCGGCGCCGACGCGGGCCGCCTCCATCAGCGCGGTGTTGCCGTTGTGGTCGGCCAGGTCCAGGCGTGCACCGGCGGCGATCAGGCTGCGCACGATGGCCGCGTGACCTTCGCTGGCCGCGGCGATCAGGGCGCTGCGGCCCTGCGTATCGACGGCGTCGGGCTTGGCCTTGTGTTTGAGCAGCAGCTTGATGCCATCGATGTCGTCTTCCGGCCCGCTGGCGGCGCTGACCAGGGCCGGCTCGCCACCGCCTGGCGCGGTCGCGGCGCGATGCTCCAGCAGAAAGGCCGCCAGCGGCCAGTTGCCGGCGCGGCAGGCCGCACCCAGTGGTGACACGCCGTGCCGGTCGAGCGCATTGATGGGTGCCTCGGCATCCAGCAATACTGCGGCCACATTGGGTTCGGCGCTGAGTGCCGCGCCATGAAGCGGCGTGCGCCCGTCCTGGTCGGTTACGGTCGGGTCGGCGCCGTTGGCCAGCAGCATCAGTACCGCTTCCGGGCGGCCGTGATAACTGTCGCGGGTGGCGGCCAGCAGCGGCGTCAGTCCGCCCTGGGCACGCTTGATGTCGGCGCCGGCAGCAATCAGCGCGCGCAACAGGCGGGTATCGGGCAGCAGTGCCGCCAGCGTGGTCACCGGACGGCGATCACGGGCCTGCGCATCGGGTTGCGCGTTGGGGTCGGCGCCGGCTTCCAGCAGAGCCAGGGCGCGTTCGATATCACCCTGGCGCGCGGCCTCCAGCAGGGCGGCTGTATCGGCGCCGACATTGCGGGGCGGGCTCAGGTTTGGCGCGTCACCTGGCCCGCGGGGGTGTTCCCGGTCAGGTTCCGTCGCCGCCGGCTGCGCGGATGCGGCGGCGCTTGGCGTGCCTTCAGGCTCCTCTGTGTGGGCCGAGGAGTCGTGACCGTCGTGGGCTCTGGCGCCGCGGCGTTCGCACAGCATGACGCGAAGCGTGCGGTTGGCTACCACCAGACCGCCCAGTGGCAGCACCAGCACGCCGTAGAGGATCAGGCCGGCGGTACGCATTTCCTCGGGCAGCACGCCGTAGGTGCCGGTCAGGGCCAGGCCGCCGAAGGCCATCACCAGAAGGCTGAAGGCCGCCGGCAGGAAGTGCGTGAAGAAATGTTCTTCTGCCGAAAGATGGCGGGCGAAGCTCAGGCTGCGGCGCAGGGCGGTGAAAATCCATGAGCCCTGCTCCTGCGCTGGAAAGGCATCGTCCCAGACAAACACCAGTCCGAACACGGGCCACAGTCGCCACAGCACCCCCAGCGACACGGCCAGCGCGCCCGACAGCAGTAGTGCCGCGGTAAGCGTAGCGGCATGGGTCAGTACCACCAGTGGCCAGGCCACCAGCAGCAATACCAGTGCGGTATAGGCGGTGAACAGCACCATATGCGCCACGCCGCGGCGCAGCACCGTGTGCGTGAATCGCGGCTCTGGTTCGAAGCCGATCGCATGGCAGACCGCGGCCATGCTCAGCGAGTTGGCCAGCAGCAACGGGATCAGTACCAGTGGGTGCGTACCGAAGGCGGCCAGAGCCACGGCGACCAGGGCCGGAGCAAACCAGAGCAGGGACTTGAGGCGGGACGGCTGATGATGGTGCGGTTTATTGGGCGGCATGGGGCGAGTATACGAATCGATCACGGAATTTGCGGTAATGCAGCGTTAACCGGTGAGGCCGGCGTCATCGCCCGGGGGCAGCTGAAGGTGCCAGCCACGCTCGCGCAGGTTGGCCAGCACCGTGGCCGCGTCCTCGCGTGGCAGCTGGCGCTCGACGCTCAGATCGATGTCCAGAACGAAGCGAAGCTCGCCCACCAGCTGTGCCAGTTCGTCAGGCAGTGCCTGCGCGCCGTCGCGTTCGCGCAACCAGACGTAGGTGTCGGCCTTGCGGCGACTGGCAAATACATAGCACTGCATGGATTGTCTCCTTCCCGATCCGGGTACCGGTGCACGCTTCGCGCTGGCAACGACGTGCAAAACTGAAAGGGCGCGAGTGTAGGTGCAAACGCCCGCGCGCGCAGCCACCCTTGGCTTGGCTGTACGACCCGGGATCGTACGTTTATGCTGCGGTCGCACTTGCATCTGCGACATGTCGCGATCACAGTGCGGGCGCGGGCTTCAAACATACGTATGAATTGCTGTTTGCGGCCCGGCTACACCCGATTCCAAGCGATGTCTTTACGAAAAAACGCGCATGAGTGCAGGAGCAAGCGTGATGACCAAGACTTCCCAGATCCGCGGCCTGGCGCGCCCGCTCGCGCTGGCGGCGCTGACCGCGGCCGTGGCCGGCGCCCTGGCACTGCCGCAGCAGGCCCGCGCCAGTGCTTTCCAGTTGAAGGAAAACAGCGCCAAGGCGCTGGGCCGTGCCTTTGCCGGTTCGGCCGCGGCCGGTGACGATGCCTCGGTAGTAGTGAACAACCCGGCGGCGATGAGCCTGCTCAAGGGCACCACTTTCCAGGCCGACGTCACGGCCGTCAACTTCAGCGCCAAGTTCAGTGGCGATGCCTACGACTATGCCGGCCGACCTGTGTCTGGCGGCAATGGCGGCGACGCGGGTACCACCTTGCCGATACCGGCGTTCTTCATTGCCTCGCAGGTCAGTGACCGTGTGCATCTGGGCTTTGGTCTGAGCGCACCGTTCGGTTTCCAGACCGATTACCAGCATGGCTGGAAGGGCCGCTACCAAGCTCTGCGCTCGAAGTTCCAGTCGCTGGACGCGACCTTGTCGGCCTCGTTCGATGTGACCGACAACTTTGCGCTGGGCCTGAGCGCGATCGCACAGCGCACCAGCGCCGAGCTGACCTCGGCCATCAACTTCAACGCCGTGGGCATGGGCCTGGTGCAGCAGGGTGTGGCCGCCGGTGCCTTCACCCCGGCGCAGGGCCAGGCGCTGGCCGCACAGGTAGGTGCACTGGTGCCGCCGGGTACCGACGGCGAAGCCCGCATCAAGGGCGACGACTGGGCTTACGGCTGGCAGGTGGGTGGACTTTGGAAGCTGACCGACAACGATCGCCTGGCGCTCGATTATCGCGCCAAGATCTCCCACACCCTTGAGGGTACGGCCAACTTCAGTGTGCCACCGGCAGTGCAGGCGTTGCTGTCGAACCCATCCGTGGCGCCGTTGCTGGCCGCGTCCGGCGGTGTGCCGTTCACCCACACCACAGGTAACGCACCATTTTCCACGCCGGCGGTGGCCACTGCCAGCTACTGGCATCAGGGGCAGCGCTTCGGTTTTGGCATGGACCTGTCCTGGACCAAGTGGGATGAGTTCAAGAACCTCACCGTGCGTTACGGCAATCCGGCACAGCCGGATACCGTGCAGAAGTTCAATTGGCGCAACAGCTGGTTTGCCTCCGTGGGTGGCGAATACTACGCCACCGACAAGCTGACGGTGCGCTACGGCGTGGCCGTGGACAGCTCGCCGACGCATGCCGATACGCGTGATGCGCGCGTGCCCGATTCGACCCGCAAGTGGATCACCTTCGGCTTGGGCTATCGCCCATCGGACAAGCTTGAGCTCAACCTTGGCCTGGCCCATATCTTCGTCAACAAGGCTCACGTCAACGAAACCGACTCGACGGGCGACCGCCTGGTCGGCAGCTTCGATGACTCGGGCAACCTGCTTTCGCTGTCGGCCGCCTATCACTTCTGATCGCAGGCACCGTTGCGATTAAAAAAAGCCCCTCGCCAGATGCGAGGGGCTTTTGCTTTTATCCCGAGTCATGTCGCCCGGCGGGGCGACATGACGGGCAGACTCAGGCGCTAAGCGTCAGCAGGCTGGCGTTGCCGCCGGCTGCAGTGGTGTTGACGGTGAGCACGCGCTCGGTGATGAAGCGCAGCAGGTAGTGCGGGCCGCCGGCCTTGGGGCCGGTGCCGGACAGGCCCTCGCCACCGAACGGCTGCACGCCGACCACCGCACCGATCTGGTTGCGGTTGACGTAGCTGTTGCCCACCTGGATGCGTTCGGAGATGTATTCGGCGGTGTCCTCGACGCGGCTGTGGATGCCCAGCGTCAGGCCATAGCCGGTGTCGTTGATCTCCTTGAGCATCTTGTCCAGCTCGCTGGCCTTGTAGCGCACCACGTGCAGCACCGGGCCGAACACTTCGCCGCCGACATCGGACAGCTTGTCCACTTCGTATACGCGCGGCTCGAAGAAGGTGCCGTGGTCGGTGTCACCGGTCAGCGTGGCCTTGCACACCAGCTTGGCTTCCTTGTCCATGCGCTCGGCATGATCGACGAGCATCTTCATGGCGTCGTTGTCGATCACCGGGCCGACATCGGTGGACAGCAGTCCCGGGTCGCCCACCTTCAGTTCCTTGACCGCACCGGCGAGCATCTCCAGCACCCGGTCGGCCACTTCCTCCTGCAGGAACAGCACGCGCGTGGCCGAGCAACGCTGGCCGGCCGAATCGAAGGCCGAGTAGATCACGTCCTTGACCAGCTGCTCGGGCAGCGCCGAGGAGTCGGCCACCATCGCGTTCTGGCCGCCGGTTTCGGCGATCAGTGCGGCGATGGAGGTCTCGCGGGCGGCCAGCGAGCGGTTGATGGCGTGGGCGGTGCCGGTGGAGCCGGTGAAGGCCACGCCGGCGATGCGCTCGTCCTTGGTCAGGTTGGCGCCGACGGTGGCGCCATCACCCGGCACGAACTGCAGCACGTCCTTGGGCACGCCGGCATCGTGCAGCAGCTTGGCCATCTCGTAACCGATGATGGCGGTCTGCTCGGCCGGCTTGGCGATCACCGCGTTGCCCGAGACCAGCGCGGCGCTGATCTGGCCGGTGAAGATGGCCAGCGGAAAGTTCCACGGGCTGATGCACACGAAGACGCCGCGACCATGCAGGGTCAGCGTGTTGGTCTCGCCGGTGGGGCCGGGCAGTTTCTCCGGCTTGCCCATCAGGCGGCGCGCCATGGTCGCGTAATAGCGCAGGAAGTCCTCGGCCTCGCGTACCTCGGCAATCGACGCCGACAGCGACTTGCCGGCTTCGCGAACGCACATGGCGACAAAGCGGGCGCGGCGCTCTTCCAGCAGGTCGGCCGCCTTCTCCAGGATCTGCGCGCGCTCCTCGGCGCCGCGGCGGTCCCACTCACCATGGCAGGCCAGCGCGTTTTCCAGCGACTTTTTCACCGTGGCCTCGTCGGCGGCCAGCCACTTGCCGATATGGCGGCGGCGGTCGGACGGGTCGGTGGCGTCGATCCAGTCGCCCTCGCTCTTGGCGCCGGGCACCAGCGGCTCGGCGTTCCACGGGCCGGCTTCCTTGTTGACGGCCTCGGCGAGGCTGCGCAGTTCGTTGTCGTTGGCGAAGTTGATACCCATGGAATTTTTCCGGAGATCTCCGTAAAGCGTAGCCGGCATCGGAATGCGCGGATGCGGGATGGAATCAAAGGCGCGCACGGTCAGGCACGGGTCGGCGACCAGGTCGCTGATGGCGATGCGCGGGTTCAGGATCAGGTTGACGAAGCTGGTGTTGGCACCGTTTTCCAGCAGGCGCCGCACCAGATACGGCAGCAGTTCCTCGTGGCTGCCGACCGGCGCGTACACGCGGCACGGGATGTTGAGGTGCTTCTCACCGATCACCTCGTTGTAGAGATCCGAGCCCATGCCGTGCAGGCGCTGGTACTCGTACGGGCGGCCGTTGGCCATCTCGTACAGGGCCGAGATGGTGTGCGCGTTATGCGTGGCGAACTGCGGATAGATCAGCTCCTCGCCGGCCTCGAACATGCGCCGCGCGCAGGCCAGGTAGGACACATCGGTATTGGGCTTGCGCGTATACACCGGGTAGCCGGGCAGGCCCTGCTCCTGGGCACGCTTGATTTCCGAGTCCCAATAGGCGCCCTTGACCAGGCGCATGTGCCAGCGGCGGCCCACGCGGCGGGCCTGCTCGGCGACCCAGTCGATCACGAACGGGGCACGCTTCTGATAGGCCTGCACGACGATGCCGAAGCCATCCCAGCCATCCAGCGACGGGTCTTCGTAGACCTTGCCGATGACTTCCAGCGAAATTTCCAGGCGCTCCGATTCCTCGGCGTCCACGCTCAGCGCGATGCCGGCGGCCTTGGCGCGCTGCGCCAGTTCCAGCAGCTTCGGCGTCAGTTCCTGGTGCACGCGGTCGCGCTTGATGTGCTCGTAGCGCGGATGCAGCGCCGACAGCTTCACCGAAATCGAGGGGCCGTCGACCAGGCTTTCGCCCTTGGAGTGCTTGCCGATGGCATCGATGGCGTCGCGATAGGCCTGCATGAAATCGTCGGCGGCCTGCTGCGTGATGGCCGCTTCGCCCAGCATGTCGAAGGAATAGCGGTAGGCGCGGTTTTCCTTCTCGTGCGAGCGCTTGAGCGCCTCCTCGATGGTCTGGCCCATCACGAACTGCACGCCCAGGATGCGCATGGCCTGGCGCACCGCGCGGCGCACCACCGGCTCGCCGAAGCGGCGAATCAGGCTGTGCAAGGTGCCGTCGTCGTGCACGGTGGCCTTGTCGCGCACATGCACCAGGCGGCCGGTGATCATCAGGCCCCAGGTGGAGGCGTTGACGAACATCGACGTGCTCGAGCCCATGTGCCGGCGCCAGTCGGCATTGCCGAGCTTGTCGCGGATCAGGCGATCGGTGGTCAGCGCATCGGGAATGCGCAGCAGCGCTTCGGCCACGCACATCAGCAGGATGCCTTCCTCGGAAGACAGGTCGTACTGGCGCATGAACGCTTCGATGGGGCTCTGGTCGTCGGCCTTGGCGCGCACGCGCTTGACGATGTCACGGGCCCGCTCGACCACGCGACGGCGATCGTTGGGGCCGAACGAAGCCTGATCGAGCAGCTCGTGCACGGCCTCGGTCTCGTCGCGCAACCAGGCGGCGGTGATGTGTTGGCGAGCGCCGCTGGGTGCCGGCGGCAATTCTGGGCTGAGTATCGCTTGATTCACGGAGGGGCGGCTCTCAGGAGTGGGGACAATTGGCCGGCATTGTAGGGGCGCGCGAGCGGCGGGGCGATAGGGTGCCGTCGGGCGAGTTCATGAAGGTGTCGCGGGGGTGAACCCGATGCGGCATGTTGCCGCACATATTCAATACGGACGCGCATGCACGAAGCGGCGCTGATGGTGCGAGAAAGCGTGGCATCGCGCCGCGGATCAGTTGCCCGCCTGGCGTTGCAAGAACTATGATTGCCAAGTTGCAGGCATGCCGTGATGTCATGATCGTGCTCGAACCTGCCGCCGCTGGAGCCTCCTGCGTGACGATGTGGCTACGTCCAAATCGTTCGTTGAGTTATCGTGGGCTCAAGTGCTGGATCGGCGCGCTGGTCGGCGTGGTGCTCACTGTCGGTGTGCTGGGTGCTCATCAGGGGAACGTGTTCGCTCCCGTGTTTGCGCTGGCCGAGTCGGTGGCGCTGGTGGTGTCGCTGGGCGTGGTGTGGCGTTCGGGTGAGCGCGGGCAACGCATCACGGTGGATACACGCCAGGTCGAGGTGGAGTTTCTGCCAGGGCATGCCCGCACGTGTTTCCAGTCGTACTGGGTGCGCGTGCAGATGCTTCCCGGGCATCCGCACCGGCGCTTGATGCTCGCATCACACGGGCGTGAGCTGGAGGTCGGGGCGTTCCTGGTCGAGGATGAGCGCACCGAGCTGTCGAACAAATTGAAGAACCTGCTGGTGGAATTGACCCGCTACCAGCCGAATCAAGTCCAATCATTCCAGGGTGCAAGATGATGAAACGTGGCCTCATCAGGCGATCGGCAATGGCAGCGCTGGCGCTGGCTGGTGCGCTGTTCGGCAGCACGGTGTGGGCAAATCCGCACGACTGGCAGCTTTCCATGCCGCGCGGTGTCACGCCCATCTCGCACCAGGTGCACGGCTTGTACCTGGCCTCGTTCTGGGTCTGCGTCGGTATCGGCATCGTCGTGTTCGGCGCGATGATCTACGCCATGGTGCGCTTTCGCAAATCCAAGGGCGCGGTGGCCGAGAAGTGGAGCCATTCGACCAAGCTCGAGCTGATTTGGACCATCGTTCCGGTGCTGATCCTGATCGGCCTGGCCTGGCCGGCCACCCGTGTGCTGGCGCACATGGAGGACACCACCGGTTCGCAGATGACCGTCAAGGTCACCGGCTTCCAGTGGAAGTGGCGCTACGACTACGTCGACTACAACGGCAAGGCCATCGAGCACGTCGGCTTCATGTCGCGCCTGGCGCACAACAGTGACAAGACCCGCCAGCTCGACTCCGGGCTGGACCCGTACAAGGTCAAGGCCGCCGACGGCGAGAACGATTACCTGCTCAATGTCGATCACCCGCTGGTGGTGCCGGTGGGCGTGAAGATCCGTTTTGCCGTCACCGGCGGCGATGTCATCCACTCCTGGTGGGTACCGCAGCTGGGCTGGAAGATGGATGCCATCCCCGGCATCGTGAACATGGCCTGGGCCAAGATCGACAAGCCCGGTATCTACCGTGGCCAGTGCGCCGAGCTGTGCGGCCAGGATCACGGCTTCATGCCGATCGTGGTCAAGGCCGTGCCCAAGGCCCAGTTCGACAAATGGCTGGCCGCCAAGGAGCAGGCCGGCAAGGCCGCCGCGGCGCCGCAGACCGCCAGTGCCTCCATGGGTGCCGCTTCGGCGACCCAGGGCTAACCGATTTCGTTTACAGGCAAGAGGTGTAAGGTCATGGCGCACGCAGCCTCCCAGGACCACCACGACGATCACCACGACAAGCCGACCGGGCTTCGTCGCTGGGTGATGTCCACCAATCACAAGGACATCGGTACGCTGTACCTGGTGTTCGCGCTGATCATGTTCTTCATCGGCGGCGCCTTCGCGATGGGCATCCGCGCCGAGCTGTTCGAGCCCGGCATGCAGTTGATGCAGCCGTATTTCTTCAACGAGCTCACCACCATGCATGCGCTGGTGATGATCTTCGGCGCCATCATGCCGGCGTTCGTGGGTCTGGCCAACTGGATGGTCCCGATGATGATCGGGGCGCCGGACATGGCCCTGCCGCGCATGAACAACCTGTCGTTCTGGCTGCTGCCGTTCGCCTTCACGCTGCTGCTGTCGACCTTCTTCCTGCCGGGCGGCGCGCCCGCCGCGGGCTGGACCATGTATCCGCCGCTGGTGCTGCAGGGCGGTGATGGCGTGGCCTTCCTGATCTTCTTCGTGCATCTGTCGGGTATCAGCTCGATCATGGGCGCGATCAACATCATCGCCACCATCCTCAACATGCGTGCCCCGGGCATGGACCTGTTGAAGATGCCGATCTTCGTCTGGACCTGGCTGATCACGGCGTTCCTGCTGATCGCGGTGATGCCGGTGCTGGCCGGTGCGGTGACCATGCTGCTGACCGACAAGTACTTCGGCACCAGCTTCTTCAACGCCGCAGGCGGTGGTGACCCGGTGCTGTACCAGCATATCTTCTGGTTCTTCGGGCACCCCGAGGTCTACATCATGATCTTGCCGGCTTTCGGCATCATCTCGGAGGTCATTCCCACCTTCAGCCGCAAGCCGCTGTTCGGCTACAAGGCCATGGTCTACGCCACCGCGTCGATCGCCTTCCTGTCGTTCATCGTCTGGGCCCACCACATGTTCACCGTGGGCATGCCGCTGGGCGGCGAACTGTTCTTCATGTACGCGACGATGGTGATCGCGGTGCCGACCGGCGTGAAGGTGTTCAACTGGGTCACCACCATGTGGAAGGGCTCGTTGACGTTCGAAACGCCAATGCTGTTCGCCGTGGCGTTCGTGATCCTGTTCACCATCGGTGGCTTCTCCGGCGTGATGCTGGCACTGGCCCCGGCTGACTTCCAGTACCAGGACAGCTACTTCGTGGTGGCGCACTTCCACTACGTGCTGGTGACCGGCGCGGCGTTCGCGATCATGGCCGGTGTGTATTACTGGCTGCCCAAGTGGACCGGGCGCATGTACAGCGAAACGCTGGGCAAGTGGCACTTCTGGCTGAGCGTGATCTCGGTGAACGTGTTGTTCTTCCCGCAGCACTTCCTGGGCCTGGCCGGCATGCCGCGCCGCATCCCCGACTACAACGTGGCCTTCGCCAGCTTCAACATGATCAGCTCGATTGGCGGCTTCGTGTTCGGCGCCAGCCAGCTGGTGTTCGTGGCGGTGATCGTGCACAGCGTGTTCTTTGCCAAGAAGAAGGCGGCCGATCGCGTCTGGGAAGGCGCGCGTGGTCTGGAATGGACGCTGCCTTCGCCGCCGCCGTTCCACTCGTTCACCACGCCGCCGGTCATCGATGACAGCCAGCTGGCGCACGGCGACGTGTCCCACTGAGCCGCCCCAAGGCATCATCCATGAGCGAGCAGCGTCATCAGCATCCCCAGGGATTCGACCCGGCGGCACGCCGCCGGGGCGTTCGTCTCACCGTCACCATCTGCGTGCTGGTGATCGTGGGGTTGATGACCCTGTTGATTCTCCAGCACACCTGATTTTCTGCGGGGCCGGAAAGCCCCGAACGCGACACGGGACACCCACGCATGGCTCATCAAAAAGGCGTCTACTTCATCCCGCACAACAGTGTGTGGCCGATTGTGGCCGCGGTCAGCCTGTTCACGATGCTGTTCGGCGCCGCGCACTGGTTGAACGACTCGGCCGGCATCGGTCCGCCGATCTTCTTCTGCGGCCTGGCGCTGGTCATCTTCATGTTCTTCGGCTGGTTCGGATCGGTGATCCGCGAGTCGGTGCATGGCAACTACAACGGCCAGGTGGACACCTCGTTCCGCATGGGCATGATGTGGTTCATCTTCTCCGAGGTGATGTTCTTCGGCGCCTTCTTCGGCGCGCTGTTCTACGCCCGCATCTTCTCGGTGCCGTGGCTGGGCGGCGAGGGCCATGGCGCGTTCACCAACTACTTCCTGTGGAAGGGCTATACGTCCTCGTGGCCGACCAACGGTCCGGAAGGTATCGGTGGCGCGTTCCAGATCATGTCGCCGTGGGGCATCCCGCTGATCAACACGCTGATCCTGCTGACCTCGGGCGTGACCATCACCGTGGCCCATCATGCGCTGAAGGAAGGCCATCAGACCCGTCTGCTGATCTTCCAGGCCCTGACCGTGCTGCTGGGCGCGTTCTTCCTGTACATGCAGGCGCACGAGTACATCGAGGCCTACACGCACTTCAACCTGACGCTGCACAGCGGCATCTATGGCACCACGTTCTTCATGCTGACCGGCTTCCACGGCCTGCACGTGACGCTGGGCACGATCATGCTCATCGTGATCTGGTTCCGCTGCAAGAAGGGCCACTTCACCAAGGACAATCACTTCGCTTTCGAGGCGGTGGCCTGGTACTGGCATTTCGTCGACGTCGTGTGGCTGGCGCTGTTCCTGTTCGTGTATATCCTCTGATCCGGGCGTGGCGCGCCCTGTCGGTGCGCGCCACGCTTGTGGCCAGATGCAAGACGGCCCCTGGTCCAAGACTGGAACAGGGGCCGTTTTCTTGTCTGGGCACCGCGCGACAAGCGCGTATCATGGAGCCGGTGAAGGTGCGGCGATTCGCCGACTGGTCAGGCGCCGGTCACTTGGCGATGATGGCCCGTCCGTTGAGCGCTTGCGCTCAGCCGCCCACACCATGCGGGTGCAGCCAGCCCATGGCGATGCCAAGGATGACCATCACGATCAGCACCAGCGACAGGCCGATGCGGCGCGTCAGCGCCCAGGCCGTACGCCGCGACTGGCCACGATCGGTCATCATGAAGAACAGTGCCTGGCCAAGATTGAACAGCACCACGATCAGCATGATGACCAACGCGACTTTGTAGACGATTTCCACGTGAGAATCCTGATCCGAGTGCCCACATCCAGTATAGCCGTGACCATGGGTGGCCACAGGTGATGCGCCTGCGTCGCCCGTCGGTGTTCGCGGTGCTGCTTACCCTCGCCGGCGTAGTGTTATTCATACGGCTGGGCATCTGGCAACTCAACCGCGCAGTGGAGAAAGAACAGCTTCTGCGACGCTTTGCCACGGCCAACTCGGCACCCACGGTGCCTTTTTCGAAGGTGGCCGCCGGTGCGCCGGCGCATGCCTATCCGCACGTGTCGGTGGCCGGTCATTTTCTGCGTCATCATCTTTATGTGATGGACGACCAGGTGCTGGGCGACCGCGTCGGTGTGCAGGTGTACGCGCCGTTCGTGGTCAGCGGCGGCCAGCGCGTGGTGCTGGTGGGACTGGGGTTCCTGCCACGTGGAGGCAGTGGCAAGACGCTGCCATACATACCGCCGCTGCCGGACCACCGCATGACCCTGCACGGCCTGTACGTGCCGCCGCCGGCGCCGGCCCTGCGCATGGGGGGTAATCGCCTGCCGGATCAGAAACAGTGGCCCAAGACCATGATCTACATGGATCTTGGCGATATTTCCAAGGATCTTGGGCACCCCCTTTATCCGCGCCGGCTGTTGCTTGATCCCGATCCGGCGCAGCCGTACGTACGCAAGTGGACGCCCGGTGTGATGCCGCCGGCCCGGCATCGCGGTTACGCCTTCCAGTGGTTCTCTTTTGCCGCCGCTGCGGTGGCGATCTTTGTGATTTTGCACCGTCGACGCGACCCCAAGGACGCTTCCAAGTCATGAACGCTCCCACGCCGACCACCCCCGTGACACAACGCAATCGCCGCAAGCTGCTGCTGGTGGCGCTGGTCTTTCTGGCGCCGGCGATCATTGCCGTGGCGCTCGGTGAGCTGGGCTGGCGCCCGGGCACGCAGAGTTTTGGCCAGCCGGTGACGCCGCAGCGCAATTTCAAATCCGTGCGTGTCGACATGGCCAAAGGCGGCACCTGGGCATGGCGCGCCAAGACGCCGCAGATGACGCTGCTGGCGCTACCGGGTACCAGCTGTGCCGAGGCTTGTTTGCGTCAGCTGGCGCTGATGCGCAATGCGCGCGTGGCGCTCAACACCAAGTCCGGCCATGTGCGCCTGCTGTATTTGGGCTCGCCACCGACAGTGGCTGGCGCCAGCGACGTGATGCCGGCCTGGCAGATTGGACGCGATGCCAACGATGCACTGGCCAGCTTCCGCCCCAAGGGCGCGGACACGGTCGCCGCGCTGCTGGTCGAATCCAATGGCACGGCGCTGACCTACTATCCGGCCGGTTTTGACGCCAACGGGTTGCTCAAGGATCTCAAGAAGGTATTGCGTTGATGGCTCGCAAGAAGATGTCGCTGGCGGCGAAGCTGGCCTGGTTCGCCGCTGCGTTCGCGTTCTGCGTGGTGATGTTCGGTGCCTTTGTGCGTCTGTCCAATGCCGGACTTTCCTGCCCGGACTGGCCGACCTGCTATGGCCAGGTCACCTGGCCCGATCACGCCCACGCCATCGCCCAGGCCGATGCCGCCTTCCCGCACCGGCCGGTGGAACCGGGCAAGCCCTGGCGCGAGCAATTCCATCGCATGATCGCGGGTACGTTAGGCGTGATGGTGCTGGTGTTGGCGCTGATCGCAGTGTGGCGAAAGCGCTGGGCGCGCTGGACGGTAGTGGGCGCGGCGGTGGCGGCCGCCTGTGGCGTAGGCCTTTACATGGGCGGCGAGCGCATCGTTTCCTCGTTGCTGGCGGCGCTGGCAATCGCCTTGCCGTTGTTCGTCGCCGCGCGATTGCAACGCACGCCACCGTGGCGGGTGGCGGTGATCGCGCTGGCTTTGATCATCTTCCAGGCCATGCTGGGCATGTGGACGGTCACGCTGCTGCTCAAGCCGATCGTGGTGACAGGCCATCTGCTGGGCGGCATGACCACCTTCGCGCTGCTGGCCTACGTGGCGCTGCGCCTCACGCCCATCGGTGCGCCGGATGACCAGCATCGTCGCCTGCGCCGTTTTATCGCCGTGGGCATCGTGTTGCTGGCCTGCCAGATTTTCCTCGGCGGCTGGACCTCGTCCAATTACGCGGCGCTGGCCTGTGGCTACGGCAACGCGGCGTTCCCCGAATGCATGGGGCAATGGTGGCCGCAGACCAACTTCCATCAGGGCTTCGTGCTGTGGCGCGGGATTGGCGTCAACTACGAAGGTGGCGTGCTTGATCCAGCCGCGCGCACGGCGATCCAGATGGCGCACCGCATCGGCGCGCTGGTGGTGTTCTGCTACCTGGGCTGGCTGTCGCACAAGGTGGCGCGTGCCGGCTTGCGCACCTTTGCCTGGGGCATCGCCGTAACGTTGCTGGCACAGGTCGCGCTGGGTATCTCCAATGTGCATTTTGGCCTGCCGCTGCCGGTGGCCACCGCGCACAACGGCATGGCCGCGCTGCTGCTGTTCAGTCTGCTGGCGACACTGGCGCGCACCCAGCGCCGGCTCCAAGTGTCGTAAACTATACGGCCACCTGAAATTTTCGCGTGGCTCCCGCGCATTGCGCCGGGAGCCACGCCGTTTGTTGAGAGTTGTTTGTGAAACTGCATGCCGCCCGCTACCTGGAGCTGACCAAGCCGCGCGTTGTCGCGTTGCTGGTGTTCTGCGCCGTGATCGGCATGTTCCTGGCCGTGCCCGGCATTCCGCCAGTGGGCGGTTTGATCTTCGGCACGCTGGGTATCTGGCTGGCCTCGGCCTCGGCGGCGGCGTTCAATCATCTGATTGACCAGAAGATCGACCGCGTGATGGTGCGCACCGCGCATCGTCCGCTGGCCACCGGTCAGCTCAGTCCGCGCCAGGTGGCCATTTTTGCCACCTCGCTCGGCATCATCTCGATGCTGGTGCTGGTGCTGCTGGTCAATGTGCTGACCGCGGTGCTGACCTTCGCCTCGCTGATCGGATATGCGGTGATCTACACCGCGTATCTGAAGCGCGCCACGCCGCAGAACATCGTGATCGGTGGCCTGGCCGGGGCCTCGCCGCCCCTGCTGGGCTGGGCGGCTGTCACTGGCATGACCGGTGTCCACGACTGGGCCTATGCCTTGTTGCTGGTGTTGATCATCTTCGCCTGGACGCCGCCGCACTTCTGGGCGCTGGCCATCTTCCGTCGCGAGGACTACGCGCGTGCCGGTGTGCCGATGCTGCCTGTCACCCATGGCGTGACCTATACGCGCTGGCACGTGCTGTTCTATACCGTGCTGCTGTTCCTGGCCACGTTGTTGCCGTACCTGACCGGCATGAGCGGTCTGTTGTACCTGGGCGGCGCGGTGGTGCTGGGGGGCGGCTTCATCTATTACGCCATCCGCCTGCTCAACCCGCCGGACGAGCGCTTTGCGATGAAGGTGTTCAGCTATTCCATCGTTTACCTGATGGCGCTGTTCGCTTTCCTGCTGTTCGATCACTGGCTGGTCGATCCGGGCTTTGCGCAGGATGTGATGGTGCTCGGTCAGAATCTTCAGCAGCAGGCAGCTGCGCACTGACATTTGCCGGAGCTTCCCATGCGTCTGCTGGTGGTCGAGGATTCACCGAACCTGGGACGCGATCTGCGTGAAGCGCTGAGCCGCGATGGCCACGCCGTGGATCTGGCCCCCGATGGTCGTCAGGCGCAGCAGTTCCTGGCCGGTTACGACTATGACGCGATGGTGCTGGACCTGATGATGCCGCGGGTGGACGGCTGGGACGTGTTGCGCTGGCTGCAGGGACGTGGCGCGCGGCCCAGGGTGCTGGTGCTGTCGGCCCGGGATCAGGTCAGCGACCGGGTCCAGGCGTTGCACCTGGGCGCCGATGACTACATGGTCAAGCCATTTGCCTATGACGAACTGGCGGCCCGGCTGCTGGCGTTGGCGCGACGCAGTGTGGCGACCGATCCGGTGCAGAGGATCGGCCGGGTCGAGGTTGATCCGCGGGCGCGACTGGTGCGCGTCGATGGCCAGCCACTGGCGTTGACACCCAAGGAATACGCGTTGCTGGAGGCCTTGTGCAGCGAGCGGGGCCGGGTGCTGACCCGTACCACGTTGTTTGAGCGTCTGTACGATGCGCGTAGCGAAGCTTCCGACAAGGTGATCGAGGTGCTGGTCAGCACGCTGCGTTCCAAGCTGGCAAAAGCCGGCGTCACCGACCTGGTCGAGACCCGGCGTGGCTATGGCTATGTGGTCGTCTGAACTTAGCCCGCCTTCGATACGGCTGCGCCTGCTGCTGTTTCTTTGCACCGGGCTGGGCGTGCTGATGGTCGGGCTGTTCCTGCTGCTTGATCGTGGCGTGGACCGGCAGATCTACGGGCGCCTGGATCATGTGCTGGAGGCACGAGCCCACGCCATCGCGGTGCTTCTGGAATCGCATCCAGCGTCCGAGGCACTGGCCGAATTACAGGCGATGAGTCCGGAATACGCCGGCGGCGGGCATACTGATTTCCTGCAGTTGTGGAGTGCCGATGGCGCCACATTGCTGGCCTCGGGAAGCAATCGTGGGGGCAGGCTGACGCCGCCGGGCAAGGTGCCCGCCAATCAGCCGTATTTCTATGACCTTCGCCTTCCCGATGGGCATCGCGGGCGTGCGGTCGCCGTGCGCGTGGGCATCCAGGGCCACGCTGGCGACGCCATCCTGGCCGTGGCCGAGGAGCGCGAGCAGGTCGACGCACTGGAGCGCCATGTACATATCGCGCTGCTCAGCGGAGTGGTGGCGACGTCGCTGTTTGCCGTCCTGCTGGCGGTGCTGGCCGTGCGTGGCGGCCTGCGGCCACTGATGGCCTTTGGAAATGCCGCGCGGCGCGGTGGTGAACGCGTGAGTGTGCCGTTGGACCGCCTGCCGCGTGAGCTGCGTCCGCTGGCAGGCGCGCTCAATGACGCATTCGCGCGCCTGGCTCAGGCGTTGCACAGGGAGCGTCGGTTTGCCCGTGATGTCGCGCATGAACTGCGCACGCCGCTGGCCGAGATTCGCACCGCGGTGGAACTGGTCAGGCGCGATGTGGGTGGTTCGTCGACTCTGGACGGCGCGCTGGAGTCGACGCAGCGCATGCAACGCTGCATCGACGGCTTGCTGTCGCTGTCGCGCTATGAGTCGGGCATGCAGGAAGTGCAGCTGGAGCCGGTCGACCTGGCCGCGCTGCTGACGCGCTCCGTGCAGCTGGCCGCGGGACCGGCGACGCGGCGGCGAATCAGGCTGGAATGCCAGGCCCCCGCTGAATGCTGGGTGCAGACCGATCCAGCGCTACTGGAGCGCGTGATTGACAACCTGCTACTGAACGCCGCCGAACACGCCCCCGAAGACAGCGTGGTGGCGGTACACATGCGTGGCGTTGCCGACGCCGTGCGACTGAGCATCGGCAACCTCGCGCCGGCGCTGGAGGATGCCGACCTGCAACGGCTCGGCGAACGTTTCTGGCGCAAGTCGCCGGCACGCGAGGCGAGCGGCCATGGCGGACTGGGCCTGGCGCTGGCACAGGGCCTGGCCGCCCTGCTGCAGCTGCGGCTGTCGTTTCGTCTGGACCGCGGCTGGCTGTGGGCCGATCTTGAGGGCATGACACCGCTGGCGCTACCCGGCTGATCGTGCAAGCGCATCTTAAGGTCGTTCAAAGCTGATTGTTGGGATCCTCGCGTTCAGAACATGCGTTCGCGAGGTGTCTCATGCGCTCTTTCATGCTGGCCGGCCTGCTTCTGGTCTGTGCAGGCATCGCCACGGCGGCCGAATCATCCCTCAAACTCAGTTCCGCCCAGCGGCAGGCGCTGGGTATTCGTGTGGGTGCCATCACGTCGGCCAACCAGGTGCCGGTGGATGGCCTGCCGGCCATGGCGCGCGCGCCGCTGCATGAAAGTGCCGTGGTCACCGCGCCCTTCGCCGGCATCACCGTTGCGGTGTTGGCGCGTGAGGGCAACACCGTCAAGCGTGGGCAGGCGCTGGCGCGCATCCAGAGCCGTGAGGCGATGACTCTGGGCGCACAACTGGCGGCCGCGAGCGGCGACTACCGGGTGGCCCGGGCGCAGGCCGACCGCGATCAACAAATGCTCGACGAAGGCATCATTCCCGCCAGCCGGGTGCAGACGGTGATAGCGCGTCGTGATGCGGCCGCCGCGCGCCTGAGCGAGCTGCAGGCGGCCCGGGCGATGGCACCGCAGGCGGCCGGTGCCGCGGCGGGAACCTACGAACTGCGTGCGCCGCTGGATGGTCGCGTGATCGAGCGCAGCCTGCGCCTGGGCGAGCCGGTGGCCGCGCTGGCCAAGGCCTTCGTGGTCGCCCAGCCTGACAAGGTGATGCTGGAGATCCAGGTACCTGCGCGCTATGCCGGGCAGCTGCGCCCGGGATTGACGGTACGCGCCGGTGCCGGCGAAGGGGTGGTCAGCGAGGTCGGTGCCGCCGTCGATCGGGCCAGCCAGACGCTCCTGGTGCGCGCCGACATGCGTGGTCAGCAGCTGCTTCCCGGGCAGCAGACATCGGCCACCTTGCAGTTGCCGGCACCGCAGGACGCCTGGACATTGCCATCGTCGGCGATCGCCGAGCATGCCGGACAGCATGTGGTCTTTGTCGAGCGCGATGCTGGTTATCTGCGCGTTGCGGTCAAGGTGCTGGCGCAGACCGGCGATGGCCAAAGCGTGGTACAGGGTCCCCTGAACAAGGGCAGCCAGGTTGTCGTGGCCGGTGCCGGGGCGCTGAAGGCCATGCTGCTGGCGGGAGAGTGAGATGCTGCAGCGACTGCTCGGTTTCTCGCTGTCGCAGCGCCTGCTGGTGCTGCTGGGCGCACTGGCCATTATCGGTGCCGGTGTTTGGGCCTATTTGAAGCTGCCCATTGATGCCTATCCGAACATCGCGCCGACCCAGGTCAAGCTGATCCTGAAGGCGCCAGGCATGACGCCGGAGGAAGTGGAAACCCGCGTGGTGGTGCCGCTGGAGATGGAGCTGCTGGGCATTCCGCACGCGCAGATCCTGCGCTCGACTTCCAAGTACGCCATCGCCGATGTCACGCTCGATTTCGAGGAAGGTACCGACATCTACTGGGCGCGT
This sequence comes from Oleiagrimonas sp. C23AA, assembly GCF_011759385.1. Taxonomy (GTDB): domain Bacteria; phylum Pseudomonadota; class Gammaproteobacteria; order Xanthomonadales; family Rhodanobacteraceae; genus Oleiagrimonas. The sequence goes on from NZ_JAARLY010000006.1 coordinate 254,874, forward strand.
CAGCAGGTGTCCGAGCGCTTCGCCGCCGCTGCCGGTGATCTGCCGCGGGACGTCAGCGGTGGCTTGGCGCCGATCGCCACACCGCTGTCGGACATGTTCATGTTCACCATCGAGGGCGGCGGACTGAGCCTGGCCGAACGGCGCACGCTGCTGGACTGGACCATCCGTCCGGCGTTGCGCACGATCCCCGGCGTCGCCGACCTCAATGCCCTGGGCGGCAAGGTACGCACCTTCCTGGTTACACCCGATCGTGCACGCCTGTCCGCCACTGGCCTGCATTTGCGCGACATCGTCGACGCGGTGATGCGCAACAACCGCAACGACGGGTCGGGTCGCCTGCGCGATGGCGATGACGCCTTGATCGTGCGCGCCCAGGGGGCGGTCAGCACGCTCGAGGACCTGCGTCGCGTGGTTGTCGCCAGCCGCGATGGCAGGCCGTTGCGCGTGGGTGATCTGGCGCAGGTCAGCTATGGCAGCCTGACCCGCTACGGTGCGGTGACCCGCGATGGTGCCGGTGAAGCGGTCGAGGGCCTGGTGGTGGGTCTGCGCGGCGCCGATGCCTCCAAGGTGGTCGATGCGGTGCGGGCACGATTGGACCAGTTGAAGTCGAGCCTGCCCGAGGGCGCTCGCATCGAGGTCTTCTATGACCGCGGTGCGCTGATCGAGCGCGCCGTGGATACGGTGCGCAGCGCGCTGATCGAGGCCACCGTGCTGGTAGTGATCCTGCTGCTGCTGTTCCTGGGCGACGTGCGCGCCGCGGTGGTGGTATCGCTGACCCTGCCGCTGGCGGTGCTGATCGCGTTCCTGATGATGCACCTCACGGGGCTCAGCGCGAACCTGATGAGCCTGGGAGGCCTGGCCATCGCCATCGGCCTGCTGGTCGATGCCGCGGTGGTGGTGGTGGAGAACACCGTCAGCCACCTGGTGCCCGGTCACGGCGTTGCTGATCTGCCCCGACTGCACCGCATCTACCGTGCGGTGGGCGAGGTGGCGCGGCCGGTGGTCGCCGGGATCGCCATCATCTGCCTGGTGTTCATGCCGCTGCTGACCCTGCAGGGCCTGGAGGGCAAGCTGTTCGGGCCGGTCGCGCTGACCATCATCTTCGCCCTGGCCGCATCGCTGTTGCTGTCGATGACGGTGGTGCCGGTGCTGTGCTCGCTACTGCTGCGCGAGCGTGCCCACGCCGAACCCTGGCTGATGCGTCAGCTCGAGCGCGGTTACCGGCCGCTGCTGGACTGGTCGCTGGGGCATGCGCGCTGGATGGGCGTGATCGCCGGCCTCGCTCTGGTAGTGGGCGCATTGGCCTATATGGGGACCGGCAAGACCTTCATGCCGACCATGGACGAGGGGGACTTGCTGCTGCAGCTGACCAAGCAGCCCTCGATCAGCCTGCAGGCCTCGCGCGACCAGGACATGGCCGTGGAGCGCGCGATCAAGCAGCGGGTCCCCGAGGTCGAGCACGTCATCGCGCGCCTGGGTTCGGACGAGCTGGGCCTGGACCCGATGAGCCTGAACGAGACGGACATGTTCCTTCAGCTCAAGCCGAAGAAGGACTGGCGTGTGCGCGACAAAGCCTGGCTGGAGGGCCAGCTGCGTGAGGTCATGAAAGACTTCCCCGGCGTCGAGTATGGCTTCACCCAGCCGATCCAGATGCGCGTCTCGGAAATGCTCACCGGCAGTCGCGGCGATATCGCCGTGAAGGTGTTCGGTCCGGAGCTGTCCACGCTCAACCGGATCGCCAACCGCATTGCGGCGATCCTGGGCAAGACCCGTGGCAGCCAGGACGTGATCGCGCAGACCCAGGAGGGCGTGCGCTACCTGCAGGCCCGCATCGATCGCCAGGCGGCAGGCCGTTACGGACTCGATGTCTCGGTGGTGCAGGACGAGTTGCGAGGCCAGCTCGAGGGGATGCGTGCCGGCACCGTGCTGGAGCAGCAGCGGCGGGTTCCGGTACTGGTGCGCGGCCAGTCGCGCCTGATGGACACCCCGGCGCTGTTCGAACGCATGAATCTGGCCACTGCCGACGGCAACCAGGTACCACTGGACCGCATTGCCACGCTGCAGGCGACTACCGGGCCGGTGCAGATCCGCCGCGAGAATGGCTCGCGCTTCGCGCTGGTTCAGTCAAATGTGGCCGGTCGCGACCTGGTTGGTTTCGTCGACGAGGTGCGTGCCGCCGTCCAGCGCGAGATCCATCTTCCGACCGGCTACAGCGTCACCTGGGGCGGTCAATTCGAGAACCAGCAGCGTGCGGCCACGCGGTTGGCCCTGGTGATCCCGATCTCGCTGGGACTGATCTTCCTGGTGCTGTTCTCCACCTTCGGCTCGATCCGGCAGGCGCTGCTGATTCTGTGCAACGTGCCGTTCGCGATGGTCGGCGGCATCGTCACGCTGTGGCTGTCGGGCCAGTACCTGTCGGTGCCGGCCTCGGTCGGCTTCATTGCGCTGCTGGGTATTGCCGTGCTCAATGGCCTGGTACTGGTTTCCTACTTCAATCAGTTGCGTGCTACCGGCATGACGATGGACGAGGTGGTGCGCGTAGGGGCGATGCGGCGCCTGCGTCCGGTGATGATGACCGCCTCCATCGCAGCGCTGGGTCTGGTGCCGCTGTTGTTCGCCAGCGGCCCGGGCTCGGAACTGCAAAAGCCATTGGCGATCGTGGTGATTGGCGGTCTGGTCAGCTGCACCGCGCTGACCCTGCTGCTGCTGCCCACGCTGTTCCGCCGTTTCGGCCAACCGCGCCAGGGCAAGGAGTAAGTCATGAGTCTTGATCTGAAACGGCTGACCGTATTGGCACCGCGTGATCTGGAGGATGTATTGCTGGCTGCCGTGCTGGAGATGCGGCCGGCCGTGCCTGGCTTCACCTCCACGCATGTCGCCGGACACGGCGAGCACTTCGACGGCGCGCGGGTGCAGGAGCAGGTTCGTGGTCGCATCGACCGCGCCATGATGTGGTTGGTACTGCCCGCCGAGGACGTTGAGCGGGTACTGGTGCAGCTACGCGCACGCATGCCGCATCCCGACATTGTGTGGTGGGTGGAACCGGTTGAGTCGATGGGGCGGCTGATATGAAACAAGGCATCGTTCTGATCATCCTGTTGTTGCCGATGCTGCCGGCGGTCGCGGTTGAGTCTCCGGCGTCGACCCCCGCCTTGCCGCCACCCGAGCTGGTGCTCGACGTGATCGAGCAGACGCCCGAGGTGCAGGCCGCGGCAGCGGCACTGGCGCGCGCCGAGGCCGAATCCCGTCTGCGCCAGGTTGGCTCGCACGAGGCCCAGCTGACCGTTGTTCCGCAACGTCGTCGCATCGAGGGGGGACGCACATTCAACGAATGGGAGGCCGATCTCAGCCGGCCGCTGCGCTGGCCGCACAAGGCAAGGCTGGACCGGGAGATTGGCGCGGCCGGGACCGAGGCGGCGCGGTTGATGTTGGCTGACGCCCATCATGCCGGTGCCCGGCGCCTGCTCGGCCTGTGGTCGGACTGGCAGCGCGCCCGCGCGGCTGCGATGCAGCAGCACGCCCAGGTGGATATCTGGCAGCGCGACCGCAGGGCCATCGCGCGCCGGGTCGAACTGGGCGATGCCGCCCGTCGCGACCTTCTCGCCGCCGATGCCGCGCTGGCGCAGGCGCAAGCTGCGGCGATGCAGGCCGACGCCGATGCGCAGATTGCCGAGCTGGCCTTGCGCAGCACCTTCCCAGGCCTGCCTCTGCCCGAACGCGTGCGCCTGGGCGACACGCCACCTCCGTTACCCGGCACTGACAGCCACTGGTGGCAGCTGATTGTGTCGCGCAGTCACGAGATAGGTGCGGCCGACGCCCAGGCCCGTCAGCGCGAGGCCGAAGCCCGGCGTGCGCGTGCCGACCGGCTGCCCGATCCCACCGTGGGGGTTCGGGTACTCAACGACCTGGGCGGACGTGAGCGCGCGGTCGGTCTGGTGCTGAGCATTCCCATCGGGGTGCGTCAGCGTGGTGCTCGCGCCGCAGCCGCCGGCGCTGATGCGCTGGCCGCCCAGGCCGAACTCTCGATGGTGCGCCGTGACATCGAGCGCGCCGCCCGTGAAAGCGTGGCGCGGGCGCGTGCCGTGCATGCCATCTGGTCGAGTCGCCGGCAGGCGCTGGCGGCGGCGCGGGCCAGTGCGGCCAAGGCCGAGCGAGCCTACGCGCTGGGTGAAAGTGGTCTGGCCGAACTGCTGGCCGCGCGTCGTATCGAGCTGGAATCGGTGTTGTCCGAGCGTCGCGCCGCGGTCGATGCCATCGAGGCGGTGGCGCGCGTGCAGGTGGATGCGCACGAGCTGTGGCACCACCATACCGGTGGCTCCGACCCCGACGAGCACGAGCGGGGCCGAATCGGTCTGCCTGATCTCTAGGTCTTCGTCACGGTGCCGGCGCTGTACTGGCGGGCATAGCGTTGCGCGATCACCGCGCAGACCATCAGCTGAAGCATGTGAAACACCATCAGCGGCAGCACCAGTGCACCCATGGCCTGCCCGGCGAAGATCACCCGGGCGATCGGTATGCCGCTGGCCAGGCTTTTCTTCGAGCCACAGAAGAAGATCGCGATGCGGTCCTCGCGGTCGAAGCCGAGCCGGCGCGAGGCCCACAGGTTGATCACCATTACCGCGGCCAGCAGCAGCGCCGCCATCACCAGCACGCCCAGCAGTGCTGATACTGGCGTGTGTTGCCACAGGCCCTTGACCACCGCCGCACTGAAGGCGGTGTAGACCACCAGCACGATGGTGCCGTTGTCGCTGAACTTGAGCAGGCCACGATGGCGCTCGACGAAAGCGCCGGTCCACGGTCGCGACAGATGCCCCAACGTGAAGGGCAGCAGCAGTTGCAGCACGATATCCATGGCGCCCTGGGCGGAAATGCTGCCCTGACGAGAAAGCAGCAGGCCGGCCAGCAGGGGCGTCAGCACCAGGCCCACCAGGCTGGAGATCGAGGCGCTGACCACCGCTGCCGGCACGTTGCCGTGGGCCATCGAGGTGAAGGCGATGGAGGACTGCACCGTCGAAGGCACGCAGCACAGGAACAGGAAGCCGGCCAGCAGCGAGGGTGTCAGCAGCAGTTGGGCGAGCGGGCTGCCGATCACGCCGAGCAGGGGAAACAGGGCGAAGGTGCAGCTGAGCACGGTCAGGTGCAGGCGCCAGTGCGTTGCACCGGCCAGTACCGCCTGGCGCGACAGCTTGGCCCCATGCAGGAAAAACAGCAGCGCAATGGCGACATCGGTGAGGATGTCAAAGCCATGCGCCCAGCGACCGCGGCAGGGCGCCAGCGAGGCCACCCCAATGGTGGCCAGCAGCGTCAGCGTGAAATTGTCGGGGCGCGCGCGGCGGGCCAGGGCAGTCAGTTGCATCCGTGCATTCTAAGCAGCGCTGCGCCTTGGGTATAACTGGACCAAAGCCGTGGAGAGGGAGGCGACATTGAACACATATCCGCAAGGCCCACAAAGCGATGCACACCGCTTGCGCAAAGGTGACGTAAAGACCTTGTTGCTGGCGTCGCTGGGCGGAGCTTTGGAGTTCTACGACTTCGTCATCTTCGTCTATTTCGCCGGCGAAATCGGACAGCGCTTCTTTCCCGCCGATACGCCGGACTGGCTGCGTTTGCTGCAGGCCTATGGGTTGTTCGCCGCCGGCTATCTGGCGCGGCCGCTGGGCGGCGTGGTGATGGCGCATTTTGGCGATCGCCGCGGTCGCAAGCGCATGTTCACGCTCAGCGTGTTCCTGATGGCGTTGCCGACGCTGGCGATCGGTCTGCTGCCGACTTACGCGGTCATTGGCATGGCCGCGCCATTGGTATTGCTGATGCTGCGCGTGCTGCAGGGCATCGCCGTAGGGGGCGAAGTACCCGGCGCGTGGGTGTTCGTCTCCGAGCATGTATCGGCCGCGCGTACGGGGCTGGCGTGCGGGCTGCTGACGGCCGGGCTGACCGCCGGTATCTTGCTGGGCTCGTTGTTGGCTGCGGCGCTGCGGGCGGGGATGGACGAGGCTGCTCTGCTGGCTTGGGGCTGGCGTGTGCCGTTCCTGATCGGCGGCGTGTTTGGTTTTCTGGCCGTGCTGTTGCGGCGCTATCTGGCCGAGACGCCGGTGTTTGAGGAGCTGCGCCGTCGCAAGGCACTGGAGCAGGGGCTGCCGCTCAAACGCGTGATCCGCGAGCATCGCCGCGCGGTGGTGATGTCGATGGCGATGACCTGGATGCTGACTGGCGCCATCGTGGTGATGATCCTGATGCTGCCGACGCTGGCGCAAAGTCTGTTCTCGGCCGACCTGCATGGCGCCAATACGCTGGCTACATTGAGCCTGACCATGGGGTGCGTGTTCGTCGGACTTTGCGTGGACCGGTTCGGGTTGGCGCGTAGTGTGGTGGTAGGCGCGCTGGCGCTGGCCGTCAGCAGCCTTTGGCTGTTCGCGGCACTGGCGCGCGGTGCTCCAGCCGGTGTGCTGGATGGCCTTTATGCGCTGACCGGCTTGAGCGTCGGCGTGGTGGGCACGGTGCCGGTAAGCATGGTGCGGGCCTTTCCGGCGCCGGTGCGCTTTTCCGGCCTGTCATTGGCCTATAACGTGGCCTACGCCATCTTTGGTGGCCTGACGCCGCTGGCGGTGTCCTGGTGGGCGCACGCGCAGCCTTACGCGCCGGCCTGGTATGTCGCCGCGCTGGCGCTGATGGCGATGGTGCTGGCGCTGGCCGGTACGCTGCCGTCCACGCCGCTGTCGAGACGTGTCTCGGGCATCGTATGCTGAGGCGAGTTTTTGGCGTTGCAAGGCGGTGGTATCGGGCATGAGTGTGGTGATCACAGCGCTGGTGCTGTTGCTGACGGTGGCGGTGTCCGGCGCGGTGTTGCGCATGCTGCCGTTCAATCTGCCCAAGCCTCTGGTGCAGATCGGGTTGGGTGCGATGTTGGCGCTGCCGTGGTTTGGCCTGCATGTAACACTCGATCCTGAGCTGTTCTTTTTGTTGTTTGTGCCGCCGCTGTTGTTTGCCGATGGCTGGCGCATGCCCCGGCGCGAGTTCATTCGTCTGCGCGTGCCGATCATGGCGCTGGCCCTCGGATTGGTTCTGGTCACCGTGGTGTGCGTGGGCTATGTGGTGCACTGGTTGATTCCGGCGGTGCCGCTGGCGGTGGCCTTCGCGCTGGGTGCGGTGCTGTCGCCCACCGATGCGGTGGCGCTGTCGGCCATGACCGGTGGCCAGCGCATGCCCTCGCGACTGATGCACATGCTGGAAGGCGAGGCCCTGATGAACGACGCCTCGGGCCTGGTGGCGCTTAAGTTTGCCGTGGCCGCGGCGCTGACCGGCGTGTTCTCGCTGCGTCAGGCCAGCATCAGTTTTGTGCTGATCGCCGTCGGCGGTCTGTTGTGCGGGTTTGCCGTCACCTGGATGTTTGCCCGCACGCGGCGCTGGTGGCGTGGTCGCGATGAAGACCCGCCCAGCCACGTCGCGCTGTTGCTGCTGCTGCCGTTTGCCGCCTATCTGTTGGCCGAGCACCTGGGCGTATCCGGCATCCTGGCGGCGGTCGCCGCCGGCATGACGGTGAACCGTACCGAGCTGACCCTGATCGGTGCCGATACACGGCTGCATGCTGGCAGCACCTGGGCCATGCTGGAGTTTGTCTTCAATGGCATGGTGTTCGTGTTGCTGGGCCTGCAACTGCCGGGCATTGTCGCGCATGCGCGCGTGGACGTCTTGGCCGTCGGCGGGCATGCGTTGTGGCAGCTGCTGCCGTGGGTGGCGGCGGTGATGGTGGTGCTGGTGCTGCTGCGCTTTGCCTGGGTCTGGCTGATGTTGCGTCTGGTGTTGCTGCGCGCGGCGCGTCGGGGTACCAAGCGCCCGCGGGTCGGGCCCAGGCTGATCGCGGCGACCACCCTGGGCGGGGTGCGCGGCGCCATTGCGCTCGCCGGCGCGTTGTCGCTGCCGTTGTGGCTGCCGGGCGGCGCACCGTTGCCGGCGCGTGGTCTGGTGGTATGTCTGGCCGCCGGCGTGATCTTGTGCTCGCTGCTTCTGGCGGCGCTGGGTCTGCCGCTGGTGCTGCGTGGCCTGAAATGGCCGCGGGAAGACCCGGCCGAGGCCGAGCTGCGCGAGGCGCGACGCCTGTCGGCACGCGCCGCGGTGCGTCGCATCGAGGCGCTGGAGCCGCCGCAGGAGACCGAGCGTGCCGCCTTGCATGCCGAGGTCTGTGGTCGGGTGGCGGCCAGCTACCGGCAGCGCTTGCGGGCCCAGGGCGATGCCGGCGAGCAGGCGCGCTGGGCGCAGGGGCTTGAGCAGGCCGTGTGGCTGGCGGCGTTTCGTGCCGAACGCGACGAGCTGCTGCGCCTGCGTCGGCGCATGCGCATCAACGATGAAACCGTGCGCACGCTGATGCGTGACATCGATCTGGCCGAGACCGCGCGGCGCACGCGTGCCGCGCACTAGGCCGCGCGCTTAGTCCCCTTCATCCTGGCAGCGCAGGCGCCGCTTGAGATAGATGCCGGCCACGATCAGCACGATGGCGCCCAGCGCCACCCACAGGCCGGTCTGACCGCGATGGATCCACTTCATCAGCCAGGCATGGTTGTCGGCACCGAAATACCCCAGATACACCCATATCGGCACGCTGATCAGCGCAGCCAGCCCGTCCAGCGCGACAAAGCGCACGATGGAAACCCGGTGCGTCAAACCGGCGCTGACATACACCGCGGTGCGCATGCCGGGCAGAAAGCGCGCGGTGAACAGCATGCGGTTGCCGTAGCGCTCGAACTTGCGTTGTGCCGAGGCATAGCGCTCGGGCGTGATCAGCCAGGCCACCGGCCGCCAGTCCAGCATGCGCACGCCAAAATGATGGCCAAGCATGAACATGGTGGCATCGCCAATCAGCACGCCGGCCATGGTTACACCGAACATCACGTGCACATTGGCGTGGCCAAGGCCGGCAATGATGCCGCCGGCGACCAGGGTCACGTCCTCGGGAATCGGCACGCCCATGCCGCACACCAGCAACGCCATGAACACGGCGGCATAGCCGTGGTCGGCAAAGAAACTCACCAGGCGTTCCAGCAGGTCCATCAGCAGTCCGGGGCGCAGTCCGGGCGGGAGCGGGCGATCATCCCATGAATGCGATGACTGCCGCAGCCGCGTGGATGCCGGACAGGGTGCCTCATGCAGCCGAACCCGCGTCGGCGTGCTTGCTCGACAGCAGCACACGCAGTTCGGCCTTTTCGGCATCGCTCAACGGGCCCTCGGCGCCACGTGCCTGCAGGGCGGCGATGCGTTGCGTGCGCGCCTGGCGCTGCATCTGTTCCAGCGCGCCAAGAAATTCGATGCGTTGGGCATCGGCATCGCCGACCACATCGGCCACCGCCAGCTTTTGCAGGGCGCCGTATTCGGCGCGTTCGGCAAAGTGCTCGAGCAGGGCACCGGTGCGGATATCCGGGCGCTGGCCGATCACATCCAGCAATTCGGCCAGCAGCTGCACGCCGGGTTTGTCAAAGCGCAGGAACGCATAGGGCTTTTCCACCGCTTCGGCCAGCGCCGGTTGCGCCAGCAGCAGGGCGATGGCGCTGCGCACCAGGCTGCGTTTGACGCTGGCCTGTTGCAGCGGGCCTTGCCGCCGGGCCGGCGCGGCTTCGAACACGGCGCGCGCACCGGTTTGCTTTTCCAGCTCCTGCGCCATCAGGTCGCGGAAGGCGCCGTCGGGCAGCTTGGCGATCAGTGGCCGCGCGCGTTCGGCCAGACGCGCGCGGCCATCCAGGCTGCGCGTGTCGACATCGCGTGCCAGTTCGGCAAAAAAGTAATCCGAAAGCGGTGTGGCCTGATCCAGGCGCTGCTCGAAACCGGCCTGGCCTTCCTTGCCGACCAGCGAATCGGGATCTTCGCCGTCGGGAAGAAACAGAAAATAGGCCTGGCGGCCATCGCGCAATTTCGGCAGCACCGACTCCAGCGCCTTCCAGGCCGCATCGCGGCCGGCGCGGTCGCCGTCGAAGCAGAACACCACGTCGGGGGCGGTGCGAAACAGCACATCGGCGTGATCGGGCGTGGTCGCCGTGCCCAGCGTGGCCACGGCAATGGGCAGACCGGCCTGATGCAGCGCGATCACATCCATGTAGCCTTCGACCACCACCAGCCGCGTCAGCTTGCGGTTGGCCTGCTTGACCTGCCACAGGCCGTAAAGCTCGCGGCCCTTGTGGAACAGCGGGGTTTCCGGCGAATTGAGGTATTTCGGGCCATCGCCCTCGACCAGGCGCCCGCCAAAGGCAATGACGCGGCCGCGGCGGTCGTTGATCGGGAACATCAGTCGCTCGCGGAAGCGGTCATAGCGCTTGCCGCGCTCGCCCTCCGAAAGCATGCCGGCCTGTTCCAGCAATTTGACCCGCGCCGGCGTGGTGCCCAGCCGACGCAACAGAAAATCCCACCCGGCCGGCGCCCAGCCGATACGAAATGCCTCGAGCGTCTCATCGGAAAGACCACGGCGATGTGCGTAGTCGAGTGCGTCGGGTTGACGTGTCAGCGCCTGTTGATACTGCCCGGCGGCGGTATCGAGCAGCTGGTAGAGGTCGGTGCGATCCTCGCGTGGGGCGCGCTCGCGACCGCCTTCGCGCACCACCTGCATGCCCACGCCCTGGGCCAGTTCCTCCACGGCATCGGGAAATTCCAGATGTTCGTAGTCCATCAGGAACTTGATGGCGCTGCCATGCGCGCCGCAGCCAAAGCAGTGATAGAACTGCTTGTTGGGGCTGACGTAGAACGAAGGCGTGCGCTCGTTGTGGAAGGGGCAGCAGGCGGTCCACTCACGCCCGGCCTTCTTCAACGGCACGCGCTGCCCGATTACGTCGACAATGTCGACGCGGGCGAGCAGGTCGTCAATAAAGCTGTCGGGAATCAGGCCGCGCATAAGACCGATAGGATGCCATGCCGCGCGGCGCGGGTGTCGATCCGGCGCGCCATGGAGTGGCGGCGCCGGACCGTACCCTTGGGGCGGCTAGGCCATGTGGAACACGCCTATCACGCCAAGCAGCACCAGCACGAACAGCACCAGGAAGATAAAGAACAGAACCTTGGCGATACCCGCGGCCGCACCGGCCACCTTGGTAAAGCCGAGCGCGCCGGCAATCAGCGCGATGATGGCAAAAATAATCGCCCACTTGAGCACAGGTCTTCTCCGTTCGAGCCGCGAAGCGCGGCGACGGGCCCATTCTCACGGGGTTTCAACGGGCGCGTAAATGGCTGTGGCGACAGCCATTCAGGCACCAAGACGGCATGGTGAGCGGACAGTGAAAACGCGCCGCGTTCAGCTCAACCGAGCTTTCACCTTTTTCGACACCTCGGCCATGTCGGCCCGGCCGGCCATGCGCGGCTTGAGCTGCGCCATCACCTTGCCCATGTCACGCGCGGAGCTGGCGCCCGATTCGGCCAAGGCTGCCTCGATCAGCGCATCGATTTCCGCCTCGGTCAGCGGCGCCGGCAGGTAGGTTTCGATCACCACGATTTCGGCGCGTTCGGTGTCGGCCAGGTCCTCGCGGCCGGCGGCCACGTATTGCTCGACCGAGTCGCGACGCTGCTTGAGCATCTTTTCGAGCACGACCAATACCTGGTCGTCGCCCAGTTCGGCGCGTTCGTCGACCTCGCGCTGCTTGATGGCGGCGTTGATCAGGCGGATCACGCCCAGGCGCGGCTTGTCGCCGGCGCGCATGGCCGCCTTCATATCGTCGGTCAGACGCTGCTTCAGACTCATGGCTGATGACTCCACAAACGACAAACGCGAAAAGCCGGCGCCTCCCCGCAAGGTGACGCCGGCCCGCGTGTGCCTATTCGGACGAAACCGCCCGTAAGCGACGAAAAGCGATCAGTACAGACGCGTACGACGCGCGTTTTCGCGCGACAGACGACGCAGATGACGCTTCACCGCAGCAGCACGCTTGCGCTTGCGCTCCTGGGTGGGCTTTTCGTAATACTCACGCTTGCGGGTTTCGGCCAGCACGCCGGCCTTTTCGCAGGTACGCTTGAAGCGACGCAGTGCGAGTTCGAACGGCTCGTTCTCGCGGACTTTAACGCTGGGCATGAACACTCCACTTGGTAAACTGGCCCGTCTATATTCGGGCGAGCCGCGAATTATAACGGGATGCTTGTGGAAAATTCAAAGCCTGTGTTGGGGGTCGAATCCTCCTGTGACGAAACCGGTGTGGCGCTGTACCAGCCGGGCCGTGGTTTGCTGGCCCATGCGCTGTATTCGCAGGTAGCCCTGCACGCCGAATACGGCGGCGTGGTGCCGGAGCTGGCCAGTCGCGATCACGTGCGCAAGTTGATGCCACTGGTGCATCAGGTGCTCGATGAAGCCGGCCTCACCGCGGCCGATCTGGGCGGCGTGGCCTACACCGCCGGGCCGGGCCTGGTCGGCGCGCTGCTGGTCGGTGCCTCGGCGGCGCGGGCCATGGCCTGGGCGCTGGAGGTGCCGGCCATTGGCGTGCATCACATGGAAGGCCACCTGCTGGCGCCGCTGCTGGAGGAAAACGCTCCCGAGCCGCCATTCGTGGCGCTGCTGGTCTCCGGCGGGCATTCCATGCTGGTGGCGGTGGAAGCGATTGGCCGTTATCGCATTCTGGGTGACACGTTGGACGACGCCGCCGGTGAGGCCTTCGACAAGACCGCCAAGCTGATGGGTTTGCCGTACCCGGGCGGGCCGGCGCTGGCCCGGCTGGCCGGCGAAGGGCGCGAGGGCATGTTCCGTTTTCCTCGGCCGATGACCGACCGCCCCGGCCTGGACATGAGCTTTTCCGGCCTGAAAACGCAGGTGTTGCTGGCCTGGCAGGGCAGCGATCAGAGCGATCAGACCCGCGCCGATATTGCCCGTGCTTTCCAGGAAGCCATTGTTGAGACACTGGTGATCAAGTGCCGCCGCGCGCTGGCCGAAGCCGGTGCCAAACGCCTGGTGATTGCCGGCGGCGTCGGCGCCAACCGCTTGCTGCGTGCGCAGCTGGCCGAGGCGGGCGAGAAGGAAGGCTTCCGTACCTATTTCCCGCGGCTGGAGTTCTGTACCGACAATGGCGCCATGATCGCGTTGGCTGGCGCCATCCGTCTGGCCGCCGGTCAGCAGCAGGGCCCGTCCATCGAGGTGCGCCCGCGCTGGAGTCTGGAAGCGCTGCCGGCGGCCTGATCGGCGTGTGGCGCTGCTAGACTTTCGCGTTTCCCCTTCAAGCGTTCCGAGGTTTGGCATGGATATCGTCTTCATCGAGAAACTGCGCATCGACACGGTGATCGGCATCTACGACTGGGAGCGCCAGATTCGCCAGACCGTGCAGCTGGACCTGGAAATGGCGCACGACAACACCGCGCCGGCAGCCACCGATTCGATTGACGATGCGCTCGACTACAAGGCGGTATCCAAGCGCCTGATCGCCTTTGTTGAGGCTTCGGATTTCGGCCTGGTGGAAACCCTGGCCGAGCGCTGCGCCGAGATCGTGCGCCATGAATTCAACGTGCCGTGGTTGCGCCTGAAGCTGCGCAAGCCCGGTGCCGTGCGTGGCTCCAAGGCGGTTGGTGTGCAGATCGAGCGTGGCACGCGGCCGGCCTGATGGCGCGTGCCTATCTGAGCCTGGGCTCCAACATCGAGCCGGCCAAGCATCTGCGCCAGGCGGTGGCCGCGCTGCGCGAGCGTTTCGGCAAGATCACGCTGTCGCGGCTGTATCGCACCGCCGCGGTGGGCTTCGAGGGCCCGGCGTTTCTCAACGCCTCGGCGGCGATCGATACTGAGCTTTCGCCCGAGGCGCTCGATGCCTGGCTGCACGCACTGGAAGATGCGCTGGGCCGACGCCGCGACGGGCCGCGTTTTTCCAGCCGTACGCTGGATATCGACCTGCTGCTTTACGACGACCGGGTGCTCAAAGGGGCAAGCCACCTGCAGCTGCCGCGCCCGGAGCTGGCCGCGCAGGCCTTCGTGCTCGGCCCCACCGCCGAGATTGCGCCGCAGCTGGTGCATCCCACCGACGGGCGCACATTGGGGGCCATGTGGCAGGCCATGAACGCCGCCGATGCGCTGGTGGCGGTGCCTTGGGACAGCGCCGACTGATCAGCCGGTGGCCGAGCGGCCGCCGTCGACGTAAAGCACCTGGCCGGTCATGTAGCCGGCGCCCTCAAGCAGAAACTGCACGGTCTCGGCGATGTCGTCCGGCGTCCCGGTGCGGCCCATCGGTACGCGCGCCAGCAGCGCCTGTTGCGCGGTCTGGCTCTTGCCTTCCTCGGGCCAGCAGATGGCGCCGGGGGCAATGGCGTTGACGCGAACATCAGGGGCCAGCGCGGTGGCCAGGCCACGGGTCACGGCAATCAGTGCGGCCTTGGAGGCGGCATGGATGATGCCGTCCGGTTGCGGATGCTCGGCGTAGTAGTCGGCCAGATTGACGATGGCGCCGCCGCTGTCGCGCAGCGCCGGCGCCGCCTGCTGGGCCAGAAAGAACGGCGCCTGCGCATTGGTCGCCAGCAGCGTGTGCCACTGCGCGACGGTGGCGCTGGAAAGCGGTGTGTCGAAGAACGCCGAAGCGTTGTTGATCAGGCCATCGAGCCGGCCAAAACGCGCCAGCACCGCCTCGATCAAGGCCTTGGGTGCGCTCTCGTCCTCAAGATCGGCTTGCAACATCAGCGTGGAACCGGTGCGCGCTGCCTCCAGCTCGTCGACCAGTGCCTGCATGGTGTCGGCCGAGTGCCGGTAGTGCAGCGCCAGCGTGTAGCCGGCCGCATGCAGCCGGTGCGCGATGGCCGCACCGATGCGCCGGGCGGAACCGGTGATCAGCACCACGCCTGCGTCTTGTCGATCGGTTTTTGGACTGCGCTGCACGGGGTGGCTATGCTCCGGTGGTTTGGATAAAGAGTGTGTCGCCGATCGTGGATCAGATCAAAGCGATTGTTGAAATCGACTGGGTGCAGACGGTGCTGGGCGCGCTGGCGCTGCTGCTGGTGGCCAAGCTGGCCGATATAGTTGCCAAGCGCGTGCTGCTGCGCGTGGCGCAGACCGTCAGCCGGCATACGGTATGGACCTGGGACGATGCCTTCGTCGAGCATGGCGTGTTCAAGCGCCTGGCGCAGATGGTGCCGATGCTGGTGATCCAGTTCTGCGTGCGTTTCGTGCCGGGCATTCCGGACAAGTACGACGCCATGGTGCGCAACGTGGCGTTGGCGTTTACCGTGTGGTTTGGCGTGCTGGCCGTCAGCGCCATGCTGTCCTCGGTGGAGACGCTGTACGCCAACACCGTCCACGGGCGCATGCGCTCGATCAAGGGCTACGTGCAGCTGATCAAGATCGTGCTGTTCCTGATCGGCATCATCGTGGTGATCTCGGCACTGGTCGATCGCTCGCCGCTGCTGCTGCTGTCCGGCTTGGGTGCGATCTCGGCGGTGCTGCTGCTGGTGTTCAAGGACACCATCCTCAGCCTGGTCGCCAGCGTGCAGATTGCCTCCAACGACATGCTGCGCGTGGGCGACTGGATCACCATGCGCGAGTTCAATGCCGATGGCGATGTCATCGACATTGCCCTGCACACGGTGAAAGTGCAGAACTTCGACAAGACCATCACCACTATTCCCACCTGGCGGCTGATTTCCGATTCGTTCCAGAACTGGCGCGGCATGCAGAACACCGGCGCGCGGCGTATCAAGCGCGCGCTGTTTCTGGATACCGGCAGCGTGCGCTTCCTGGATGATGAGGAAGTGCAGAACCTTCGCCGTTTCCGCCTGCTCGACGACTATCTGGTGAAAAAGGGCGAGGAGCTGTCGGACTGGAACGGCCAGCTCGATGAAGGTTTTGGCGACAAGGTAGTCAATCGCCGTCGTCTGACCAATCTGGGTACGTTCCGGGCCTATGCGCAGGCCTACCTGGAGCACCACCCGCGGGTTGAGCACAAGCTCACCGCGATGGTGCGCCAGCTCGATCCGGGGCCGACCGGCGTGCCGCTGGAGATGTACTGCTTTGCCGACACCACCGACTGGGTCACCTACGAGGGTATTCAGGGCGACATGTTCGATCACCTGATTGCGATCCTGCCCGAGTTTGGCCTGACCGTGTATCAGCAACCGTCGGGTACCGATATCCGCCTGGCGCTGGCCAAGCCGGACAAGGCGCTGCCCGACAGCGTGCACGAAGGTTCGGAAGAGTCGGCCGGCGCCGGCTGAGCGCGGCGCCGGCCAGCTGCGTAGAATGGCCGGCGACATCAACGCGTGGGGAGTGGGGACATGTCACGTTGGTCGCGTAGCTGGAGCCTGGTGCAGGCCAGCCTTGCGGTGCTGAAAAGCGATCGCCGGCTGCTGCTGTTTCCGTTGTTGTCGGGTATCTGCAGCCTGATCGTGGTGGCCAGCTTCATCGGCCCGATCGCCGCCTCTGGCGCGTGGCGGCACATGGATACAAGCGCTGGCGGCTGGGACGGCGTCTCGTATGTGGCGCTGTTCGTGTTCTACCTGCTGCAGTACACGGTGATTTTCTTCTTCAATACCGCGCTGGTGCTGGCGGCCATGGCCAGGCTGGAAGGGCGCCAGGCCAGTTTTGGCCAGGCGCTGCGCGAGGCCACCGGCAAGCTGCCGCAGATCCTGGGTTACGCGCTGATCGCGGCCACCGTCGGCATGCTTCTGCGCGCGCTGGAAGAGCGCCTGGGACTTTTGGGCCGAATCGTCATCGGCCTGCTGGGTGCGGCCTGGTCGGTGGCTACCTTCCTGGTGGTGCCGGTACTCGCTTCCACCAACGAAGGCCCGATCGACGCGGTGCGCCACAGCACGGCGCTGCTCAAGCGCACCTGGGGCGAGAACCTGATTGGCCGCTTCGGCTTCGGGCTGGCGTTCGGCGTGGCCATCTTCGTGTGGGTCATGCTGTCGATGCTCGCCGTCATGACCACCGTCAACCTGCACTGGCCGTGGCTGACCGGCGCCATGATCGGCATCGCCGTGCTTGGCTTCGTGCTGCTGGTGCTGTTGCAGTCGACACTGCAGAACATTTTCGCGCTGGCGCTGTTTCGCTATGCCGAATACGGCGAAACCGACAACGGTTTCGATGGCGCGCTGATGGAAGGCGCGTTCAACCCGCGTCGGCGCTGAGCCGGGTCACCGCTTCGGGTGATTCGGGGTGCTCGCCCACGGCCTCGACCATATCGGCCTGCACCTCGGTGTCATCATCGTTGAACAGCGTGATGGCGGTTTTGGCCACCTGCTGGGTGTCGTAGCGCGCGTACCAACCCACGCCAACGGCGCCGATCAAGGGCAGCCAGCGCGAGACGCCGCGGCCGATGGCGCGCCGTGACAGGTGCAGGCCAATGTGCCGGGCCACACGTTCGATGCCGATGACCGTGGCGCGGCGAAACAACAGGCGGTCGCCGGCGCGCACCAGCAGGTCGCGCACTGCCTGCGCAGCGGTGTGGCGGAACAGGCAGTACAGCATCTGCTCGCGCCCCAGCGCGGCCTGGCGCCCATACACCGCGGCGATGTCGGCCACCATCTGCGCCTGGATACGCCACACCGCCACCAGTTCCGGCAGTACCGTGAGCCAGCCCAGCGGGCCGGGCGGCAGCGACAGCGAGCCGGCGGTGAGCGCGGCGCGGTGGGCGGCGGCGTCGGCAATGGCCTTGGCCTGCACCGCCGGCGAGCCTTCGCCGGGAGCGTGAGCACGCGGCACAGTGCCGACAAAGTCGAGCACGGCCTTGCCCAGCGTATCGGCCGGCGCCTGGCGTCGGGCCTGGATCTGTTGCGAGCGGGCAGTCATCTCAAGTGGCATCCTTCGGGTCGATCACCCTGCCACCATAACGCGTTGGCGTGTGAATGCGCCGGCAACGGCATTTGACCGTTCCGTTATCCTTGGGTGTTGTCCTTACCGTTTTTCGCATGCGCCGCGCGCGCGTGCTGCTTGCAGGAACGCCATGCGCATCGAACTGCCCGAACCCAGCGCCGAGGAGCGCGAACACTCCGCCCGTCTGGCCCAGCTGTTGAGCGAGGAAATGGCCAGCGAAGGGCCAATGCCCTACGCGCGCTTCATGGAGCGCTGCCTGTACGCGCCGGGCCTTGGCTACTACAGCGCCGGCAAGCCCAAGTTCGGCGCCGCCGGCGACTTCATTACCGCGCCGGAGCTGGGCAGCCTGTTCGCGCAATGCGTGGTGCAGGCGCTGGCACCGACGCTGCGCGCGCTGGGGAACGCGGATTTTCTGGAGCTGGGCGGCGGCAGCGGCGCCTTTGCCGAGGCCGCGCTGCTGGCGCTGGCCGAACTGGGCACGGTGCCCGAGCGTTATCTGATTCTCGAGCCCAGTGCGGATCTGCGCGAGCGCCAGCGGCTGCGCTTGGAGGCGGCGTTGCCGCCCGCGCTGATGGCACATGTCGATTGGCTGGATCGCCCCTCCGAGCAGCCATGGAAAGGTGTGCTGTTTGCCAACGAGGTAATCGATGCGCTGCCGACCACGCGCTTCACCCTGCGCGACGGCGAGGTCATGGAGCAGCACGTGCACATGGGCGAGGACGGCCGCTTCGGTTGCCAGGATCGTCCCGCCGACATGCTGGTCAGCGCGGCCGTGCGCCACCTGGAGCGCGATCTGGAACGCCCGTTTGCCGATGGTTATCGCTCCGAGGTGCTGCCGCAACTGCCGTTCTGGATGCAGGCGGTCGCCGGCACGCTGGAAGCCGGTGCGATGCTGTTTGTCGACTACGGTCATCCGCGCCAGGAGTATTACCGCGAAGATCGTGAGGACGGCACCCTGCGCGCGTTTTATCGCCATCGCGTGCATGGTGACACGCTGGCCTGGCCCGGGCTGCAGGACATTACCGCTTCGGTCGATTTCACGGCGCTGGCCGAGGCCGGCAACAGCGCCGGCTTTGCCGTGGCCAGCTACCTGCCACAGGCACAGTTCTTGATTGCCGCCGGTCTGCAGCAGGCGTTCGAGACCGGTTATGCCAACGCTCCGGACGAGGCCGCGCGTTATGCGCTGGCCCAGCAGGTCAAGCACCTGACGTTGCCGGGAGAAATGGGCGAGCACTTCCAGGCCATGCTGTTTGCGCGTGGTATCGAACCGCACGCCTTGCACGCCGACGTGCTGGCCGCCGACCAAGGTGGGCGGCTTTAAGCGTCGCTGGCGGGCGCGCGGGTCAGTGATGCCTTGAGCTCGGCGATGGCCTGTTCACGCGCGCCCTGCATGGCCTGGCCGATGGCCGGGCCGCGCAGGCCCTGTTCGACGAAGGGCTGGGCGGTGACGCCGGCGGCGGCGACGCGCGCCTGACGCAGGTAGTCGGCCTGCGGGTAGGCATCATCCTGATGGCCCAGCCGGCCGCGCTTGTCGGCCTCGCAGGCGGCGAGAAACGTGTCCAGCCGGGCGGGGCGGCGCAGTGCGTCCAGCCGCTCCAGCAGGCGCAGCACCGTCGCCGGTTTCAGCTCGAAGGCGCGATGTGCGTTGAGGTGATCCCGGCACACATGCTCGGCCAGCGCGGCGTGTTCGGAAGGCACCTTGAGCCGTGCGCAAAGCGCCCGTAGCGGTGCGATGCCGGCCTGTTCGTGGCCGATGTGGCGCGGCAGCACATCGGCAGGCGTCAGCGCCTTGCCCAGGTCGTGCGTGAGCGCGCAGAACGCCACCAGGTCATCGCCGGCGGCCAGTTGCGCGGCGGCATCAAGCACCATTTCCTGGTGCACGCCGGTGTCGATCTCGGGATGGAACTCAGCCCGTTGCGGCACGCCGTAAAGCGCATCGATCTCGGGGAACAGCACTGCCAGCGCGCCGCAGCGGCGTAGCACTTGCAGAAAGGCCGAAGGGCACGGCTCGGCCAGCGCCTTGCGGGTTTCGGCCCAGACGCGCTCAGGCACCAGGTGGTCGACTTCGCCATCGGCGACCATGCCCTGCATCAGCGCGCGGGTGTCATCCGATTCGGCAAATCCCAGCGGCGCGTAGCGCGCGGCAAAGCGTGCCAGACGCAACACGCGCACGGGGTCTTCGGCAAAGGCGGGCGAGACGTGATGCAGGCGCCGGGCCGCGAGGTCTTGCTGGCCGCCGAACGGATCGATGATGGCACCGTTCTCGTCCTCGGCCATGGCGTTGATGGTCAGGTCACGCCGCTCCAGATCCTGTTCCAGCGTGACGTTCGGATCGGCCTGGAAATCAAAGCCGTGATAGCCGCGGCCGGTCTTGCGCTCGGTGCGCGCCAGCGCGTATTCCTCGCCGGTGTCTGGATGCAGAAAGACCGGGAAATCCTTGCCCACCGGCTTGAAGCCGCGTTCGAGCATGATCTGGGGCGTGGCACCGACGACCACGAAATCGCGGTCGGTAACGGCACGTCCCAGCAGTTTGTCGCGGACCGCGCCGCCGACCAGATAGATACGCATGTGGGCGATTGTGCCATGTGCCCGGCGTGATTTAAGTGCGCGCTGGCGCGAGGGGGCGGTCAGCATGGTCTGCCGCCAGCGGCCTGTCCCCGGCAATCAGTCCGCATCAGTGGGGCGCGCCCGGTACCTGTTCAGCGCCGGCCTGGTGATATGGCTCAACGGCCGCCACTACCCAGCAAGCTGGCCAGCATCGGCTGGAAGTGATGCGGGGTGATGCCCAGCGCGGCCAGGCCGTCGTGGCGTCCCACCGAGTCGGTACGCAGCGACAGGAAGTTGTCCAGCGACATCGGCTTGCCGGGCAGCAGGCCGGCCACTTGCGCCTGCAGGCGGCCCAGGCTGTCGGGCAGGCCCAGAATCAGCCGATGCATGTGGCCGGCTTCGGCCACCATGCGCACGATCTGTTCCAGCGTGAACACGTCCGGGCCGTACAGCTCCAGTGTGCTGCAGCGGCTGATGCGCGAATCGGCCACCGAGCGCGCGATGGCGGCGGCGACATCGCCGGCATACACCGGCGCCATGCGTGACTGCGGGCGCGCCAGCGGCAGCACCGGGCTCAGTTTCAGCAGCTTGGCAAAACGCGTGACCAGGCCATCGCCGCGGCCGAAGATCACGCTGGGCTGGTAGATAGTCCAGATCAGGTCAGAGGCCTTGACCCGAGCCTCGGCCTCACCGCGCGTTTTCAGGTAGCGCGACAGTCCCTGGCCGGCCTTCAGCGAGCTCATCTGGTGCAGGCGCGAAACTCCGGCGCTGTTGCAGGCGGCGATGACGTGCTCGGTCAGTTCCACGTGCGCGCGCTGAAACGTGGCGCGGCCGGTCTCGTTGAGAATGCCGACCAGGTTGATCACCGCATCGGCACCGGCGAAGTGTCCGGTCAGCGCCTGGCGGTCGTAGACATCGGCGCTGTGCATGCGCACGCCGGGCAGCACCGCCAGCGCGCGCTGGCGATTGCGATTGCGCGAGAGCAACAGCAGCTGGTGTCCGTCGGCGGCCAGACGCGGCACCAGATAGCTGCCGACAAAGCCGGTGGCGCCGAGCAGGACGATGCGCTTGGGTTTCATCAGGCCGGGTGCTCCTCAGGCAAGTTCCAGCACAATCTTGCCGATATGGCCGCCGTTTTCCAGCAGACGGTGGGCCTGGCTGGCCTGCTCGAACGGCACGCGGGCATGGATCAGCGGCGCAAACTCGCCCGCGTCCAGTCGTGGCCACACCTGGTGACGCAGCTGGTCGGCAATGACCGCCTTGGCCTGCGCCGATTGCGGACGCAGGGTGGAGCCGCTCAGGCGCAGGCGCTTTTGCATCATGGTCATCAGGTCCAGCGTGACCTCGCGCCCATGCTGGGTGGCGATCTGTACCAGCCAGCCCTCCGGCGCCAGCACTTTTAGATTGCGCGCGAAATAGTCGCCACCAATCATGTCCAGCACCACGTCGACTCCGCGCCCTTGCGTGGCCTGGTCGATCACCTGGACAAAGTCCTGGTCGCGGTAGTTGATGGCCTGCGCGCCGAGCTGGCGGCAGCCATCCAGCGTGGTCTGGCTACCGGCGGTGGCGAAGGTCTTGACGCCGAACGAGCGCGCCAGCGTCAGCGCCGTGGTGCCGATACCGCTGGCGCCGCCGTGCACCAGCAGCGACTGGCCAGAGGCCAGCTGCGCGCGCATGAACAGGTTGCTCCACACCGTGAAATAGGTTTCTGGCAACGCGGCGGCCTGCGCCCAGTCCAACGGCGCCGGCTTGGGCAGACACTGGCCGGCCGGCACGCACACGTACTGGGCATAGCCTCCGCCGTTGCACAGCGCGCACACGGCATCGCCGAGCTGCCACTGGCTGACGTTGTCACCCAGCGCGTCGATCTCGCCGGCCACTTCCAGGCCGGGAAGGTCCGAAGCGCCGGGCGGCGGTGGATACTTGCCGGCACGCTGCATCAGGTCGGGCCGATTGACGCCGGCCGCACGCACGCGGATGCGAACTTCACCGGCGCCGGGCGTGGGCCGCTCGCGTTGTGCGGGCGTCAGTACGTCCGGGCCGCCGGGGCGGCTTATCTCGATCACCTGCATGTCAGTCACGATCGCCTCCTTGTCATTGCGCGCCGCCAGTGGCGGCGGGACGGTGCGGGCCACTGGCCGCTTGCGGGGCCGGGTCCGGCGCCGGGCAGCGCACCGGTTTGTGCACACTGTTCGGGCCCGGCGGCTGATAGGGCTGGCCAAAGCGCGGCATGCGTGCGCTCAGGGCGCTGGCGTAGCCGTGCAGGCGCCAGTCGTAGATCACGCTGAAGGCCATCACCCTGGCCACATAGTCGCGGGTTTCGTGAAACGGAATGGTGGCCACGAATACGTCCGGCGGCAGATCGCCACGTGCGGCCAGCCACTGGTCGACGCGTCCCGGGCCGGCATTGTAGGCGGCACTGGCCAGCCACGGCGCGCCGTTGTAGCGCCCGGCCATCTGCGACAGATAGTGCGTGCCCAGTGCAATGTTGGTGCGTGGGTTGTACAGATCCTGCCCGCCGCCGTAGCCGATGTTGTAGCGACGCGCGACCAGGCTGGCAGTAGAAGGCAGCAGCTGCATCAGTCCACGGGCGTCGGCGCCCGAATGCGCATCGGGCATCCAGGCACTCTCCGCGCGCAGAATCGCATAGGCCCAGGCCGGATCGATGCCGGCATCGGCCGATTGTTCGGTGACGCCATCCTGGCGCGCCAACGGAAAGCGATAGCGGTAAAGATGCAGCGCATCGCCGGAGCTGAAGGTGAATATGGCCCGATCGTACCAGCCACGCTGATAGGCCAGATGCGCGGCCAGGCGCTTGGTGTCGGTGCTGGCATCATCCAGCGCGCGGTTCCACTCGCGGCGTGCCTGCGGCAGCAGGTCCACGGCGAAAAGCTCGAAGGCCCGTTCCAGACCGGGGCGCTGCAGCAGGCTCTGCTGGGCCACCGGGCGGTCATCCAGGCTCAACGGGCAGATCGCGTAGGGTCTGCCGGCACGGTCGGCGGCCAGGAAGCCATAGTAGGTGGCCTGTTCGGCCAGCTGGTCAAACGCCTGTGTGGCCTGGGACGAGCGGCCCAGCTTGGCCAGGGCGCGAGCACGAAAGTACTGCCATTCATCGTCATCGCGAAGATCGGCCGGCATGGCGTTGATGGCCGCCAGTGCAGCCTTCCAGTTGCGTCGCGACAGCGCCACGCGGGCGCGCCATTCGCGGGTGGCATCGGTTTGCGCCGCCGCCGGCAGGGCTTCCAGCCGGTGCAGGGCGTTGTCGGAAAAATCAGTGGCCCGGAACAGCGCCAGGTCCGCTTCGATGCGGTGGCGCTGCTCGGCGCTGAAGCCAAAACGGTGGCGCAGTTTCTTCCAGGCGGCATCGGCCTGGTCGCTGTCGTGGCGCGCCATCGCGGTCATGGCGAGCGTCACCGCCTGGCGGTTGTGGGCGGTGTTGGGCCAGCGCTGTGCGGCGGCCAGGGCGCGTGAAGGGTCTCGCACACCCAGCGCCAGGTGCTCGGCCGAGGCGCGGTCGGCCTTGGGCAGCCAGCGCGCCAACGAGGCGATGGTGCCGCCGCGGCGCGCTTCGGCGGCGGCCTCGATGCGTGCCCACAGGCGCTTGCGGGTCAGCAGCCCGTGCGCCTGCGCCCAGGTTTGCACCGGGTCGCAGGCATTGGGCAGCGATGGCTTTCTCCACAGCTGGGCCAGGTCGCGGTCGAAGCTCAACGACTGGCCGGCGGCCAGTTTGGCCTGCAGCGCATCACAGGCCAGCGTGTCGCCAAGCCCGGGGCGGTACATGGCACGAAAATCGCCCCAGTCCTTGCGCCGGGCCAATTCATACAGGTAGCTGCGGCGCAGGCGCTGTGCCGGAATCATATCCGGGTAGCGGGCCATGTAGGCTTTCACGCGGGCCGGCGAAGCACTGCGCAGATCATGCCGGATCGCGGCCGCTTCCAGGTACGGATACAGCGGATAGTCCTTAAGCCCGCTGGCGGCGGCGCGCCAGGCATTGCCACCTTGCGACCGGGCCATTTCATAGGCCTGCTTGAAGGCGCTGCGTTGCGCGTCACGTGTCATCGGCGCTGCCACCGCCGCGCTGCTCAGCAACAGACACATCCATGCCATGCCCGTGCGACGGGCCCCTTTGCTCCACTTCATGCCGATCCGGGTCGCTTGCCTGCAAATACGTCAGCGTAACGGCTGCTGGCCGTACCTGAGCTGTATCGAAAATCCGACGTTCTTTGTGCGGTTTACCGCGTTCGAAGGACGCAGTTTCGCATGTGTGAGAGAAACGCATTCCAAGCTTGCAAGTAAACGTTTTCTTTATATTTAAGTTTTTGAATTTATTTAGAAAGAAAGCGTCCTTTCGTGATCTTCACCTTTGCTGCAGTGCAAATTGACAGCGCTATCATTCGCGCCCATCTTCAGCCTGTAGACGTTGTGAGCCAGATCACAGAACGCCGCCGCCGGTGACTTTGGATCGGGCCGGTCGAATCGATTGCACAACGCCTCGGGGTGGCTTTTTGCGTTCCACAAAAAGCATCTGTCAGGCCATGACTGTGGTGTCCACGCCGTCGGTGATCGGCAGGACACCGGTCAGGGGATCCAGGTCTGCCGGATAACGTTGTCACATTGAAGATCACGTGGCCGTTCCACGTGACTCATGCCCCCTGTGTGGGGCAAGAGGGGAGAAAAATGAGCATGATCCGCAGTGAAACTTCACGCCTGCAGCGTACTCTCGCGCGCAACCGTCTGGCGGTGGCGTGCATGGGTGCGTTGCTGCTGGCCGCGTCGGGCAGCGTGTACGCCGCCGATGGCACGCAGGCTGCCAGCCAGAACGCCGGCCCGCAGGCGCAGGTGCCGACCAAGGCGCAAAGCAAGGCAAGCAAGAAGAAGAAAAAGCAGGCCGCGCAGAACCTCGCCGCGGTCACCGTCACCGGCATTCGCGGCAGTATCGCCAACTCGCTGGCGATCAAGCAGAACGCCAGTGATCTGGTCGAAGTGATTTCGGCCGAGGATATCGGCAAGCTGCCCGACGCCAGCATCGCCGAAAGCCTGTCGCGCCTGCCGGGCCTGGCCACGCAGCGCGGTACCGATGGTCATGCCAACGAGATTTCCATCCGCGGCCTGGCACCCAACTTCACCGGCACCACCATCAACGGCCGTGAAGAAGCCACCACCGGTGAAAACCGTGGCGTGCAGTTCGACCAGTTCCCGGCCGAGCTGATCAATGGCGTCACCGTGTACAAGACGCCCGATGCCTCGCTGGTCGGCCAGGGCCTGGCCGGCACCGTGGATCTGCACACCATCAAGCCGCTGGACTACAACGGCATGAAGATGGTCGCCAACGTGCGTGGTGAGCGCACCAGCAACGGCAAGCTGATGGACGGTGTGGGTGTCAGTGACACCGGCCATCGTGCCAGCTTCTCGTTCATCGACCAGTTTCTCGATCACACGCTGGGCGTGGCCGTGGGTGTTGCCCAGCTCGACTCACCTTCGCAGCAAAAGCAATACCAGTCCTGGTGGTGGAGCGTGGACAA
Source organism: Oleiagrimonas sp. C23AA (assembly GCF_011759385.1). Classification (GTDB taxonomy): domain Bacteria; phylum Pseudomonadota; class Gammaproteobacteria; order Xanthomonadales; family Rhodanobacteraceae; genus Oleiagrimonas. Next base: position 280,671 of record NZ_JAARLY010000006.1, read on the forward strand.
CGGCCCGGCCGGTGTCGACCAGAACTGGGGCGGGCCGCATACGCCGGGCTTGCCGGACAACGTGATTTCACAGGAAGGCATGCAATTGCGCGTGCGCTCCACCGATCAGGTGCGCGACGGTCTGATGTCGGTGATCCAGTGGGCACCCAATGACTGGTACTACTCCTCGCTGGATCTGTTCTACTCCAAGTTTGATCGTCGTGCGCACCAGACCGGCCTGCAGTGGTCGTCCAGTCCGTACGATGGAGTGACCTATGACAACCCGGGCACCACGGCTGCCTCGCCTTACCCGATCGTCACCTCCGGCACGGTGAACAACATCGCGCCGATCATGCAAAACGAGTACACCCGGGAAAAGGACCACTTGTTCTCGGCCGGCTGGAACAACGAGTTCCACATCAATGACAACTGGACGGTCACCACCGACCTTTCCTACTCCAGTGCACGGGTGGCGTTGCACGATGCCTATGCCTTTACCGGCCTGCCGGATGGCCAGCTGATGAGCGTGGGCTTTGGTGTGCCGTCGGGCTATGACTATCCCAACTTCAACCCCTCGGTAGACCTGTCCGACCCGGCGCAGGTGGTATTCACCGATCCGGACAAATACGGCTACAACGGCCGTGCCGAGTTCGATCACCAGAAGGATGAGATCAAGGCGTTTCGCCTGAACGTCAATCGTCAGCTGGGTGGCATCTTCGACAGCGTCGATTTCGGCTTCAACTACTCGGATCGCACCAAGACCAAGCGCGCCGACGTGTTCTTTGCCTGGCTCAACGGCAACGGGTCCACTGCCGACACCTACGATCCCAGATACAGCGTACCGGTGGAAAGCTCCGCCCTACTGCCGGCGACCTCGCTGGGCTACGGCGGCATCGGCAACATCCTCAACTATGACGTGTTGCAGGCGATGTCGGATCAGTTCTACCTGACCGCACGCAATGGCCAGAACGACTACAACCGCAACTACTCGGTCGAGGAGAAGGTGCCGCTGGGCTATGTGAAGTTCAACATCGACACCATGCTCGGTGACATGCCGCTGACCGGCAACGCCGGCGTGCAGATGATCCACACCATCCAGTCGTCCAAGGCGCTGCAGACCAACGGCGACAGCCTGGCCGGCTCACTGTATGGCCGTTACGCCTACAACAACGTGCTGCCCAGCCTGAACCTGAAGCTGGCCATGCCGTATCAGCAGTTCCTGCGCTTTGGCCTGGCCAAGGAGCTGGCGCGCGGGCGCATCGATGACGAGAAGATCGCCTCCTCGGCCGGTGTGTACGAAGTGCAGGACGGCCCGGCCGCCGGTCAGGTGCTGTGGTCGGGCAGCGGCGGCAATATCAGGCTCAAGCCCTACGTGGCGGTGGGTGCCGACCTGCAGTATTCGAAGTACTTCGGCAAGGCCAGTTATGTAGCGATGGATGTGTTCAAGAAGAACCTGCTGAACTACATCTACACCAACACCGTGGTCAACTACGATTTCTCCGGCTACACCAACGACAACCCGACCCTGACGCCGTCCAGCACCACCGGCTCATACACCACACCACAGAATGGCACTGGTGGCATGATGGAGGGCCTAGAGTTGTCCGGTGCTATCGAGGGCGACAAGATCAGTCCGGTGCTGTCAGGCTTCGGTGCGCAGGCCAACTTCTCGCTGACCAACTCGGCCATCCCGCAGAGCACCATTGCCTCGATTCCGGGGGCGCCATCCAGCCTGCCGGGCCTGTCGCGAAAGGTGGCCAACCTGGCGCTGTATTACGAGGCCCACGGCTGGCAGATCCGTGTGGCCGAGCGTTATCGCTCCAGCTTCACCGGTGAAGCGGTGGCACTGTTCGATCAGCTGGGCTACACCAAGGTGCTGGCGAACAAGGAAACCGACTTCCAGGCCAGCTACGACTTCTCCGGCGCGCGAACCAAGGGCTTGTCGGTGGTGCTGCAGATCAGCAACCTGACCAACGAGCCGTACAAGACCGAGCAGATTTCCGGTCTGCCCGACGGGGAGAAGGTCGGACTGCCGCTGGAGTACGACACCTGGGGCCGTACCGTGCTGTTGGGTGTGAACTACAAGCTGTAAGTGATGCAAGCGAGCCGGGCGCGCTGAGACAGGCGCCCGGCCGCTTTCGTTTTTGCCGCCAGCATGCTGCCGGTCTTGCCCGGCCGCGCGCCATGTTGCGGCCTGACGCTGCCTATTGGAGTTGCCGTGCCGTTGTTGTCCCGAGTTTCGCGTGTGCTGTTGCCGGCAGTACTGGCCGCCTCTGTGATCGGTGTGCAGGCTGCCGATGCGCCACTGGTGAAAGCCTGGTTGACGGTGCCGGCTGGTACCCAGCGCCTGAGCCAGGTGGCGGTGCAGTCTTCGTCGAAGGCGGCCGGCGCCGTTGCCATCGACGTGGATACCGGCACGCGTTATCAGCGCATGATGGGCTTTGGTTCGTCCATCACCGATGCCAGCGCGCAGCTCATGCAGACGGCGCTTTCTCCGTCTCAGCGTGCCGCGTTCCTGTCGCGCATGTTTACGCGCAAGGACGGCGGGCTGGGGCTCAGCATGACGCGCATCACGCTGGGCGCGTCGGATTTTTCCACCCACGACTACAGCTTCGACGACATGCCCAAGGGGCAGGCCGATCCGACGCTGGCACATTTTTCCCTCGCACCCGATCACCAGTATCTGATTCCGGCCATGCATGCGGTGCAGGCCGTGCAGCCGGCGCTTCGCACCATCGCCTCGCCGTGGAGCGCACCGGGTTGGATGAAATCGAGCGACAGCCTGATCACCGGACACCTTTTGCCCAAGTACCAGTCGGTGTTCGCCAATTACATGATCAAGAGCGTGCGTACGCTCCGACAGGCCGGCGTGCCGGTCTGGGCGATCACGCTGCAGAACGAGCCGGCCTTCGAGCCGAAGAATTACCCGGGTATGCGCATGCCGGGCAAGACGCGCGCGCAGGTCATCGGCAAATACCTGGGGCCGCGTATGGCCGCCTCGGGGCTTCATACCGAAATCCTGGACTGGGACCATAACTGGAACCACCCCGAACAGCCGCTGACGGTGTTGCGCGATGCGCGTGCCTCCAAGTATGTGGCGGGTGTGGCCTGGCATTGCTACGAGGGCGATCCGGTCGCCCAGTCGCAGGTGCACGACAAGTTTCCGCACAAACAGGTGTTGATGACCGAGTGCGCCGATGGCGAGTGGGAGCCGGCCAAGAGCGGCGGCGCGGTGTGGCTGGCCGACCGCGTGGTGCTTGAGCCGATTCGCCACTGGGCGCAAGCGATCGTGCTGTGGAACCTGGCGCTGGACCCGCAGCATGGCCCGCACCTGGGCGGGTGCGACACCTGCATCGGCACCGTCACCATCGATCCGGCCAATGGCCATGTCACGCCGATGAACGGCTACTACGCGTTGGGCCACTTCAGTCGCTTCGTGGTCAGGGGCGCGGTACGCGTCAAATCCAGTCGGGCCGCGCACGGCGTGGCCAACGTGGCGTTTGTCGATCCGGACGGCACGCGCGTGCTGGTGGTGATCAACCGCGCCAAGAGTCAGCGCAAGGTGCAGGTGGCGCAGGGCGGCACGCACTTTGGTTTTGCCATGCCGGCGCGCAGCCTGGCCACGTTTACCTGGAGCGATTGAGCCGCGCCAGCTGCACGCCAGCTAAACGCTGAAGCGGCGCAATGAACAAGATGGCCGCCGGGTCATGCCGCGGCCATCGCCGCACGCCTATGCTTGGGAGCTTATGCGTGCCTGGACTTTTCCCATCCGAATGCGTCGTCTGATCGTATTGGCCGTCATGCTGGTGGCGGCGCTGGCCAGCCTCGGCTACTGGGCCTGGCTGGGTCGTCCGGTGTCGATGCCCGACGCGCCCAGCGCGCGCGTGGCCTGTGTGTCATACACGCCGTTTCGCCGGCCCGGTGAATCGCCCGATCAGCCGGGCGCGTTTGTCTCGCCGCGGCGCATTGCGCATGACCTGAAGCGCCTTTCCACGCGTTTTGACTGCGTGCGCACCTATGCCCAGGGCATGGGCCTGAGCGCCGTGCCGCGCATCGCCAGGCGCTTTGGCATGAAGGTGCTGATGGGCGTGTGGCTGTCCGATGACCGCCAGGCCAACGCCAGCGAGGTGCGCCAGGCGATCGGTACCGCACATGCCAATCCTGGTGCCATCCGCGCCATCGTTGTCGGCAACGAAGTATTGATGCGCGGGGAGCTTTCGCCTGGACGATTGGTGGCCTATATCGATCAGGTGCATCGCGCGACCGGACTGCCGGTGACCTATGCCGATGGCTGGACCTTGTGGCAGCAGTACGCGCACGAGGCCGGGCTGGTTCATGCCGTGTCGTTTGTGACGGTGCACATTCTGCCGTACTGGGATACCGATCCGGTGCCGGTGAATCGCGCCGTGCACTATGTGGCCGCCATCTACGCGCGCATGCAGCAGGCCTTTCCGAACAAGCGCATCCTGATTGGTGAGACCGGCTGGCCCAGCGAGGGCAAGCCACGCCGTGGCGCGGTGCCAAGTCGCGTCAGCGAGGCGCGCTACGTGCGTCGCTTCCTGCGCTTTGCCGATGCGCATGATGTGTCCTACAACCTGATCGAATCGTTCGACCAGCCGTGGAAGCGGGGGCTGGAAGGCACCGTTGGTGGTTACTGGGGGCTGTTCGATAGCCATGCCGACCCCAAGTTTCCACTCAAAGGCCCGGTGGTGGAGGTCGCGCGCTGGTGGCAGGGTTGGTTGGGGGCTGCGGTGGTGGCGCTGATTTTTGCGGCGCTGGGTGGCGGCGGCTTGCGGCAACGGACGCTGGCGGCGTTGGCGGGCCTGACCACGGGCGCGGCGCTGGCGGCCTCGATACGGCAGATGGGGCATGCCTTTGTCGGCCCGTGGCCCTGGCTGCTGGGTGGTGTGGCGCTGCTGGCCGCGTTGGCCACGGCGCTGGCGACGGCGCGAGAGCTGGCGGCCTGGTGCAGCAATGCGGCCAGGGGCCACCGGCACGCGCCTTGGTTGGCCTCGCCACAGGCGCATGCGCTGTGGCTGCTGGCGCTGAGCTATGTGAACCTTTTGCTGGTGTTCGATGGCCGCTATCGCGACTATCCGATCGCCCTTTTCATCGTGCCGGCACTATGGCTGGCGCTGTGCACGCTGGCCGGTCGCAGCCGTGGGCTCGATCGCGTCGAGACGCGCCTGATGGCCGCATTTGCGGCACTGAGCATGGTCGTGGTGCTGTGGCGTGGCCATGGCGCCAACGCCGAGGTCTGGATGTGGGCGCTGTGCAACGGCCTAATGATCAGCCCGTGGTGCGCCGGCTACCGCGCCGACCTGGCAACGCGCCAGGCCAAGCACGCCCAGCAGCACCGCCACCGCGCCGGGCTCGGCGTGGTAGAGCACCATCGCCATGACGCCGCTGACAGCCGCCAGCCAGGCAACGGAGGCGCGGCGCCATAGCAGCAGCCCCAGGGCCAGGCCAAGCGACAGCCAGATCACCGGACCTTGCGTCATCCACACCGCAGCGCTGCGCACATGGCAGGGCACGCTGGCGCCGTGCGTGAAGCAGTGCTGGGTGAAGCGTGCATTCTCGATCCAGCCGGTGCGCAGCCAGACCAGGGCACCGGTCCAGGCGGCCAGCCCCAGCCACGGCCACAACCGGCGCGCGCGCATCAGTGCGCGAACAGCCGCACGGGAATCCGGACTTCGGCCGCCAGCGGCAGATGGTCGGAGAACGCCTCAGCCAGCGTCCATTGCCGCAGCACCTGGATATCGGCCGAGGTGAAGATGTGGTCGATGGCACGCTGCGGACGCCAGCTGGGGAACGTCGGTACCGGTTCGGCCGGCGGCGTCAGTGAGGTACGCGCGAACAGGCGCTTGAGCTCGGGGCTGGTGATCTCGGTGTTCAGGTCGCCCATCAGCACCGCATGCGGATGCTCGCTGAGCAGCTCGCCGATGAAGCCCAGCTGGCGATCACGCGCCGCCGGCCCCAGCGACAGGTGCGCCACGGCCACCACCAGCGCCTCGCGGCCCTTGCCGAAGCGCGCCAGCATCACGCCGCGCCCGGGAATGCGCCCGGGCAGCGGGTAGTCCAGCACCTCGGTCGGCTCGTGGCGACTGATCAGGCCATTGGACGAATGCGCCAGACGCGCCACCGGGCGGTTGGGCTGATGGCTCCAGTACGGCATGCCGGCGGCATCGGCCAGGTACTGGGTCTGGTTGCGAAAGCCCGAGCGCAGGCTACCGGCATCAGCCTCCTGCAGGCCGACCACATCGAAGGCCGACAGCTCGCTGGCCAGCTTGTCCAGATTGGCCTGTTTGGCACGAGTGGGCAGCACACTGGCCCAGCTGCGCGTGATGTACTGGCGGTAGCGCTGCACACTGGCGCCGGCCAGGATGTTGCAGCTGAGCAGCTTCAGCGTGGTTTGCAGATCGTCCGTGTCGGTCATGAGGCAGTGTATGGCAAAGGGAAGCGCCGGTACCCGCAGCGGGGCACCGGCGATGCCTATTAGCCTCCGGCCTTGGCCTTGAGTTCACGCTGAATCAGCCAGCGCGTGAGCTTGAGCAGGTCGTCCGGTTCCAGCGCGGCGGTGCGGTATTTGCCGTTGATGATCATCGTCGGCGTGCCGTTGACCCCCCAGTCGCGCACCAGCTTGTCGTCGCGCTTGAGCAGGGCATCGGTGCGCACCGAGTTGGCCGCGGCCATGAATTTGGCGCGATCGACGCCTTCGCGGGCGTAGAAATCGGCCAGATCATCCAGCGAGTTGAGCGGATAATGCTGGTCGAATTTGGCGTGGAAGAGCGCCATGTGCGTCTTGTCCAGCACCCCCAGCTCCCTGGCGGCATAGAAGGCGCGCGCATAGGGTTCCCACGCCGGGCTGAAGTTGGCCGGCACAAAGTGGAAGCTCACGCCCTTGGGCAGCGACTTGCGCAGCTTTTCCACATCCGGCGCGAACATGTCGCAGTGGATGCAGCCATAGGAAAACACTTCCACCACCTCGACCTTGCCCTTGGGCGAGACACGTTCGGGGTGGTCGATCTTGAAGTACTGCTGGCCTTGCGTGTACGGGGCGTTGCTGTCGGCGGCGGCGCAGGCGCTGGTCGCTACCAGGCACAGCATCAGCAGGGCAATGCGCTTGAACATGTGAATACGAACTCCTTTGCGGCGGCTGACCTTACTGGCCGGCCGCCTCCTTGCGAACCAGGTACTGGGCCAGTTCGACGGCCTGGGCATAACCGCCAGCGCTCTGGATGTCGAAGCGGTATTTGCCGTCGACAATAAAGCTTGGCGTACCCTGGACACCGTAGGCCTTCACCAGTTCATCGGCGCGCTTCATTTTCAGGTTCACGCTGAAGGAGTTGGCGACCCCCACGAAGTCGCTCTTCTTGATGCCGTACTTGGTGTAGAAGGTGGCGATCTTGTTGATGTCCGGCCACTCGGACTTGGGCTTCAGGGTGCCGGTGGCCAGGTTGTACGAGCCGACCGAACCATCTTTCCAGATCGCATCGAACATCGCATCGTAGGTCTTGTCGGCCACGCCCAGCGCCTTGGCCGCATAGTAGGCGCGCTGATAGACCGGCCAGTTCTCGTCGGGGCGGAAGGCGGCCGGCAGGTAGGTCATCACCGCGCCGTCGGGCAGGCTCTTGGCCATCTGGTCGACCGTCGAGTGCGCGTGGTAGCAGGCCGGGCAACCGTAGGAGAACACCTCGGTGACGTTGATCTTGCCCTGCTCGATGACCGGCTGCTGCGGCTGGATCAGATAGTAGTTGGTGCCCTCTACCCACTTGCCGTTGTCGTGGAACGGCTGGGCGGGCTTTTTCGGTGCCGGCGACGTGCTGGCCTGGGCATCGTTCTGGGCCGCGCTGGCCGAGGAGCTGTCAGTGGCCGGCGCGCTGTTGGTACTGGCCGTGCTGGCACTGGCCGGTGCCTTGGCGGCGCTGCTGGCCGGCGCCGGCGTGGCCGCGGCTTGCTGGGTGGTGGTGGCCGGCGTGGCCGGTGCGCTGGTGTCGGACGAATCGCCCTGATGTGAGCTGCAAGCGGCCAGGGCCACGGCGGCCAGCAGGACAGGGAGGCGTTTGAACATGGGTCAACCTAAGAGTCGTGCAATGGGGAAGGGAAGGCAGGCGGCCTCAGGGCGCCGCGCTGCCGGTGGTTTCATTGGGCGCCGGGCCGTGCAGGCCCTCGACATAGCTGGACACGGCGGCGATTTCCTCGGCGCTCAGGCGCTGCGCAATCGCCGGCATGATCTTGGCGTGGGCATCGCTGCCCCAGCTGGTGCCATCGTGCCATGCCTTGAGCGTCGCCTGGATATAGTCCGCGTGCTGGCCGGCCAGCTGCGGGTAGGGCGCGCCAGGGTTGCCGCGTCCGTCCGGACCGTGGCAGGCCATGCAGGCCGGCACATCCTTGCTGGCATCACCCTGGCGATAAAGCGTCTCGCCGGCCTTAACCAGTTTCTCGTCGGCCACGCCCGGGCGTGAGGTCTGGCTGGCGAAATAGGCGCCCACATCGTGCATGTCCTGCTCGGACAACTGCGCGGCAAAGCCCAGCATGATCGGATTCTGTCGTACGCCGTGCTTGAAATTCTCAAGCTGGTTGACGATGTAGTGCTCGCTCTGTCCGGCCAGCTTGGGGTACTGGGCATCGGTGGAGTTGCCGTCCGGGCCGTGGCAGGCGCCGCAGACGGCGGCCTTGGCCTGGCCCTTGGCAATGTTGCCGGAAAGCTCGCCAGCGGCATGCGCCGGTGCCTTGGGGGCGTCCTTGATGGGCCCGGCCGCATTCTGTGCGGTGCCCAGCGCAGACGCGGTAGGGCTGGCCGCAGCCGCGCTGCTGGCGGTGGTGGCGGGTGTCCCCTTGCTGGTCCCTGGGGTGTCCTGCGCCATGGTCGTGCTGCTGGCGCCGAGGCTGGCTACGGCAAGGGCTACGAACCACGAAACACGCATAGATACTCTCCGAGTCAGGTTGCTACGGCCGAGCTATCGCAATCGATCGATTATTACCACGCTCAGGAACACGGTCAAACCGGCGGCGGGCGTGGCTTCCCCTGGTGCCATGGCAGGGTGCCACGGCGATGGCGGCGCGCCTAGTCGTGCGACCCGATGACGCACGCGGCGGCTGCAGCGGCGCGCCGGCTCGGCCATACTTGGCACCTTCACCGATCAGGTCGCGCGGCCCAGCGCCGTGGCGACCGTGTCCAAGGTAGCCAATTTCAATGAGTGCCAATCCCCTGCAGCGGGCCGAGTTCGTGCTGGCCGCGCATCGCATCCACCAGTTGCCGGACGATGTCGGCGCCGAAGTGGCCTTCGCCGGGCGTTCCAACGCCGGCAAGTCCAGCGCCCTGAATACGCTGACCGGGCGCAACGGCCTGGCGCGCACCTCCAAGACGCCGGGCCGCACCCAGCTGATGGTGGCGTTCGAGCTCGATGAGAGCACGCGCCTGATCGATCTGCCCGGCTACGGTTACGCCAAGGTGCCCGAAGCGATGCGCGAGCATTGGCGCCACGAGATCGACGCCTATCTGCATCGCCGGCGCAGCCTGCGCGGGGTGGTGCTTCTGGCCGATATCCGCCACGAGCTGAAAGAGTTCGATCGCACGATGCTGACCTTCTGCCACGAGATCGGTCTGCCGTGCCACCTGTTGCTGACCAAGTCGGACAAGCTGTCGCGCGGCGCGGTGGCCAAGTCGGTGGAGGCAGTGCGCAAGCTGGCCCGTCAGCAGGGCTGGAGCGCCACCATGCAGGCGTTTTCCTCGCACGATGGCACCGGCGTGGAAAGCGCGCGCGAAACCGTGCTGGGTCTGCTCGCTGGCGAGCCGCGTCCGGCGCTGTGAAGCGGTGTCCGGCCGGACGCCCCGAGCTTAGCCGTCGATAGCGGCCAGGAAGGCGCCGCAAAGCGCCTCCATGCCCAGGCGGTCGTCCTCGTCGAAGCGGTTGGGCAGTGGGCTGTCCACATCCCACACGCCCAGCAGCTGGCCATCGGCGCGGCGCAGCGGCACCACGATTTCCGAACGCGAGGCCGCATCGCAGGCAATGTGGCCGGCGAAGGCGTGCACGTCGGCCACCAGCTGTGTCGCGCCGCTTTCGGCGGCGGTGCCGCATACGCCACGGCCCAGCGGAATGCGAACGCAGGCCGGTTTGCCCTGGAACGGGCCGACCACCAGCTCGGTGCCGTCGTAGAAATAGAAGCCGGCCCAGTTGATGTCGGGCACTTGCCCAAACACCAGCGCGGCGAAGTTGGCGGCATTGGCGATCAGGTTCGGCTCGTCCTGCATCAGGCCTCGCGCCTGCAGCAGCAGCTCTTCATACAGCTCGGCCTTGCTGGCCGCGGCGATGGGCGTGTGATCGAACATGGCGGTGTCTTCGGGCTGGGGTGGGACGGCAAGGCCCGGTATTATCGCGCGTTTGATCCGTTTTGCGTGGGACAGTACATGAGCGATCGGCATGACCATCCGGAGCACGGCGCATGAGCGCGCCGTGCGTTTTCATCGCCGGCACGGATACCGGCATCGGCAAGACCCACGCCAGCGTCACATTGATGTACGCGCTGCGCGAACACGGCCTGCGTGTGGCAGGCATGAAGCCGGTGGCCAGTGGCTGCGATGAGACCGCCGATGGTCGTCGCAATGCCGATGCCCTGGCGTTGCAGGCAGCCGGCTCGCCGATGCCGGCCTACGCCAAGGTGAATCCGGTGGCGCTGCGCGCGCCGGTGTCGCCGCACCTGGCCGCCGAGGAAGAAGGCGTCGTCATCGACCTGGAGGCGCTGTATGCCGGCTACCAGGAACTGACCAGCCGCTATGAAAGCGTGGTGGTCGAGGGCGTCGGGGGCTGGATGGTGCCGCTGGGCGATGAGCTGATGGCCGGCGAACTGGCGCGTCGCTTCGAGCTGCCGGTGATTCTGGTGGTGGGCCTGCGCCTGGGCTGCCTCAACCACGCCCTGCTCAGCGCGCGCGCGATCCAGGCCGACGGCGCCCGCCTGCTGGGCTGGGTCGGCAACCGCATCGATCCGCACATGGACATGGTCGACGCCAACGTGCGCACCCTGCAGCGGATGATGCCGGTGCCGTGCCTGGGCGAACTGCCGCACGGGGAGTCGCCGCTCAGTGCCGCCCGTCACATCAGCGCCGCCGCCGAGGCGGTGATCGCCGCTGCCAAGGCTTGAGCTCGCTTTAAGCCGGGGCGCGCTAAGCTGCGCGCCTTGGCTATGAGAAAAGGAATCGGGCCCATGAGTACCCGTCAGCGCTACTACCTGAGCATTGATGATCTGGCCGCCGCGCGCGGCGAGGACGCTGAGCTGGCGTTCGATGGCAAGAGCCCGCAGGCACTGGGCCAGGCCGTGCAGTCGGCGTTGCAAAGCGATGCCCTGTTCGAGCGCTGGCGTGCCAAGCAGCCCGAGCCCGATGAAGTGGACCCGGCGTTGGCGCCGGTCGATCCGCAGGCCCAGGCGCAAGCCAGCCAGGCCGATCTCAAGGTCGACCTGACCGTGACCACCACGCTGCCCATGCGCGTGCTCAAGCATCGCTTGGGGCTGTTGCTGGGCCCGCACTGGCGCCTGCACGACGTGCGCACGGCCTGATTTCTCACCCCGCACGCTCACCCCTGCCGAAAGTCATGGTCGCTTGGCCGTGACGCCCGGCGGCGGGTAAAGTGATTTTTTCGCGTTCAACGTTTCGACGGCGCGGCGCATAAGGCGCTGCGCCACCACCACACGAAGGGGACATTCCGCGATGTACCGGATCCGCACGCTTTCCATGGCGGTGGCCGCCACTTTTGCCCTGGCTGCCTGCTCGCACTCCTCGCCGGAGAACAAGTCCGCGCCCGCCCCGCAGGCCAGCGCACCGGCCACGGCGGCCAGCAGCGCCGATGCTGCCAAGCAGGCCAACCCGTTCTTCCAGGCCAGCACGCTGCCGTTCCACGCGCCGCCGTTCGACCGCATCAAGGACAGCGACTTCCAGCCGGCCATCGAGAAGGGCATGGCCGAGCAGATGGACGAGGTCAACAAGATCGCCAACAACCCGGCTGATCCCACCTTCGACAACACCATCGTGGCGATGGAGAAGTCCGGCCAGCTGCTTAACCGTGTGTCGATGGTGTTCGATGCGCTGACCAGCGCCAACACCGATGACACGCTGCAGAAGGTGCAGGAAGAGGAAGCGCCCAAGCTGGCCGCCCATCACGATGCCATCTATCTGAACGCCAAGCTGTTCAACCGCGTCAAGACGCTCTACACCAAGCGTGACTCGCTCAAGCTCGACCCCGAGCAGAGCAAGCTGCTGACCGTGTACTACAACGACTTCGTGCATGCCGGCGCCAAGCTGTCCGATGCCGACAAGTCCAAGATGCGTGACATCAACAAGCAGCTGTCGACGCTGACCACGCAGTTCACCAACAAGCTGCTGGCCGGTACCAAGGCCGCCGCGCTGGTGGTGGACGACAAGTCCAAGCTGGCCGGCCTTTCCGACAACGAGATCCAGGCCGCCGCGCAGGCCGCCAAGGATCGTGGCCTGGACGGCAAGTGGGTGCTGCCGTTGCAGAACACCACGCAGCAGCCGGCGCTGGCCGAGCTGAGCAACCGCGACGTGCGCCACGAGCTGTTCGAGCACTCCTGGACGCGCACCGAGCAGGGCGGCGCCAACGACACGCGTGACACCATCTCGCAGATCGCCAAGCTGCGTGCCGAGAAGGCGGCGCTGCTGGGTTACCCGAATTTCGCCGCGTACAAGCTGTACAACCAGATGGCCAAGACGCCCAAGACCGTCGAGGACTTCATGGACAAGCTGGTGCCGGCGGCCACCGCCAAGGCACGCGACGAGGCCAAGGAGATCCAGGCCGAGATCAACAAGAGCGGCAAGCACTTCAAGCTTCAGCCGTGGGATTGGGAGTACTACGCCGAGAAGGTGCGCAAGGCCAAGTACGACCTCAATGAAGACCAGATCAAGCCGTATTTCGAGCTCAACAACGTGCTCAAGAATGGCGTGTTCTACGCCGCGCACGAGCTGTACGGCCTGACCTTCAAGGAGCGCAAGGACATTCCGGTGTACAACCCGGATGTGCGCGTGTTCGAGGTGTTCGACAAGGACGGCTCGCCGCTGGGCCTGTTCTATTGCGACTACTTCAAGCGCGACAACAAGGCCGGCGGCGCCTGGATGAGCAACTTCGTCGGCCAGTCCAAGCTGCTGGGCACCAAGCCGGTGATCTACAACGTGGCCAACTTCACCAAGCCGGCCCCGGGCCAGCCGGCGCTGCTGACCTTCGACGACGTGACCACCATGTTCCACGAGTTTGGTCACGCCCTGCACGGCTTCTTCGCCAGCCAGACCTACCCGACGCTGTCGGGCACCAACGTGGCACGCGACTTTGTCGAGTTCCCGTCGCAGTTCAACGAGCACTGGGCGCTGCAGCCGCAGGTGTTCAAGCACTACGCGGTCAACTACAAGACCGGCAAGCCGATGCCGCAGGCGCTGGTCGACAAGATCAAGAAGTCGGCCAAGTTCAACCAGGGCTATGCGCTGACCGAGCTGCTGGCAGCTGCCGAGCTGGACATGCAGTGGCACACCATTCCGGCCGATGCGGCCAAGAAGGACGTGGACAAGTTCGAGGCCCAGGCGCTGAAGACGACGCATCTGGACCTGTCCTACGTGCCGCCGCGCTACCGTTCCAGCTACTTCCTGCACATCTGGGGCAACGGCTACGCGGCCGGTTACTACGCCTACCTGTGGACCGAGATGCTCGATGACGACGCCTACCAGTGGTTCAACGACCACGGTGGCCTGACCGCCAAGAACGGCCAGCGCTTCCGCGACATGATCCTGTCGCGCGGCAACACCGAGGACCTGGCCAAGATGTTCAAGTCGTTCTACGGCAAGGACCCGGACATCAAGCCGATGCTGAAGAACCGCGGTCTGGTGCCCAGCAAGTAAGCGACTGGCCATCACCTGTGGTGACACGAAAAAAGGCCCGCCATTCGGCGGGCCTTTTTCTTTGCCTTGGCGCACCGGCGTGGTTTACGCCACGGTGCGCCGGCATCAACGCATCGGCGTGCTTTAGTAGGCGAAGGCTTTGAACACCGGGTCCACCGAGCCGTTCCATTCGCCGTGGAACAGTTCCAGCTTGCGTTCGGCCGGCGTCTGGTTGGCCTGGGCGAACTCGATCAGCGGCTCCAGGTAGATCGTTTCATCGGCGCCATTGGCATTGAGCTGGGCCCGGCGCTTCAGGCCGTGGCCGGCAATCTTCAGCGTTTCCAGTGCCAGGTCGCACACGGTGCCGTTACGGAACGGCAGTTTCAGCGCGTGCTTGGGCACGCCATCGCGCAGGGCGTTGCGTTCGGCCATGGAGAAATCCTTGACCAGATCCCAGGCCGCATCCAGCGCGTCGTCGTCGTACAGCAGGCCAACCCACAGCGCCGGCAGCGCGCACAGTCGGTTCCACGGCCCGCCATCGGCGCCGCGCATTTCCAGGAACTGCTTCAGGCGCACTTCCGGGAACACGGTGGTCATGTGGTCGGCCCAGTCGCGCAGCGTCGGCACCACGCCGGGCAGCTCGTCCAGCGTGCCGTCCATGAAGCGACGGAAACTGCGACCGGAAAGGTCGATCAGCTGGCCGTTCTGGATCGAGAAATACATCGGCACGTCGAGCATGTAGTCGACCCAGCGCTCGTAGCCGAAGCCATCCTCGAACACGAAGTCGAGCATGCCGGTGCGGTCCGGATCGGTATCGGTCCACACGTGCGAGCGGTAGGAGAGGTAGCCATTGGGCTGGCCGTCGGTAAACGGCGAGTCGGCAAACAGCGCCGTGGCGATGGGTTGCAGGGCCAAGCCGACACGGAATTTCTTCACCATGTCCGCCTCGGAGGAGAAATCCAGATTCACCTGCACCGTGCAGGTGCGCGTCATCATGTCCAGGCCCAGGTCGCCGCGGGTGGGCATGTAGCGGCGCATGATGCCGTAGCGGCCCTTGGGCATCCACGGCATCTGCTCGCGCTTCCACTTGGGCTGAAAACCCATGCCCAGGAAGCCCAGACCCAGCGGATCGGCCACCGAGCGCACCTCGTCCAGGTGCCGGGTCACCTCGCAGCAGGTCTGGTGGATGGTTTCCAGCGGCGCGCCGGAAAGCTCCAGCTGGCCGGCGGGCTCCAGCGTCACCGAGGCGCCGTTGCGCGACAGTGCCACCGGCTTGCCGTCCTCGGCGGCCACCTGCCAGCCATGGCGCTCGGCCAGACCTTCCAGCAGCGCGCGGATGCCGCGCTCGCCTTCGTACGGCGGCGGCGTCAGGTCATCCAGATAGAAGCCGAATTTTTCGTGCTCGGTGCCGATGCGCCAGGCCTCGCGCGGTTTCTCACCGGCAGCGATGGACTCGACCAACTGGTCGCGATGGGTAATCGACGTGGTTTTCGCGGCGCTGGGAATCGACACCGGGAGATCCTTGAAGAGGCAATCGGGCGAAGATGGGGACGTGCTCGGGCAAATGGAAGGGGCGGCGCGCGCCCGCATCCATGCCGATGGCTCATGAGCGCGGTGCGTTGACCGCGGCCAGGCGGCGCGCGTCCTCGCCCCAGCTGGGCGCGTCGGCAATGGCGTCCAGCACCTGCTCGGGCTCATCGACCAGCTGCCACATGGCCGCATGTTCGGGGTTCATGAAGCGCTCGGCGATGATGTGCTCCATGAAACGCACCAGCGGCGTGTAGAAGTTGCGCGTGTTGAGCAGGATCATCGGCTTGAAGTACAGCGCCAGGCGCTTCAGCGTCATCGCCTCGAACAACTCCTCCAGCGTGCCGCAGCCGCCGGGCAGGGCAATCACCGCATCCGAATCGGTCAGCAGGCGATGCTTGCGCTCGCGCATGTCCTCGACCAGCTGCAATTCGGTCAGGCCGGGGTGGCCCCACTCCAGGTCGGCCATGAAGCGCGGCAGGATGCCGATCACCTCGCCGCCGGCCGACAGCGCACCATCGGCCACCGCGCCCATCGAGCCGCGCGAGCCGCCGCCGTAGACCAGGGTATGGCCGGCTTCGGCAATCAGTGCTCCCAGGCGATGGGCCGCTTCACGGTAGCGGGCATCGGCATGGTCGGAGGAGGCGCAGTAGACGCAAATGCGCATGGGCGTGATATCCGTCGGCAGGGTGTCTGCCGGTCATTATCGCGCCTATGCCGACAGATGCACGCCGTGCGCGCGAGCGGCGACGGATTTAGTGCGCCGGACAACGCAGCCGGCGTACCAGCGCCGGATCAACGCCCTGTTTTTGCGCGATGCTGGACACCGTGGGAATCGGTCGGCGTCCCAAGGTGCGCGCTCTTGCCGGCATAAACTGATCGTCGTGGCAGCTGTCGGCGCCGTGTCTGAGCACAGGTATGTCTTGTCGCTTTACGTCGCGTCACCACGCTCGCGAGACCGAGGGAGTTGCAGCGTAGAGATGTCGTCGTCGCCACTGCTCGATCACGGCTTAGCGTGCGAGCTGACACAGGTGCTGAGTTTGGGCGTGCGTACAGGCGCGCTTTTGCGCAGGTGCCACCGTTTGCGTAATCGATGAGGCGGCTGACACCCAGGCCAGGGGCGAGAAAAAAATCACCAGCGCCATATTCCATCCTTGTCGCATGCTGACCGCCGTATCCGTTTGGCTGTGTTCCCAAGTATGCCTTGGTGATGATCAGACATAAAAAAAGCCGGCACAATGAACTGACCCCCAGAAGTTGGACATCGATCCAACCTCTGGGGGTTTTTCATGTCCAAATACGACACCAAGTTCAAG
>NZ_JAARLY010000007.1 GCF_011759385.1 Oleiagrimonas sp. C23AA
CAGCGACCACTGCCACGAAAAGGGGGAAGGTGGCTCTAGCCAGCTGACGGTGGCTCATCGGCCACGCTTCGGTGTGCGTCCACTCCCGTTCGCAGGCGGCGAGCGTATGGAGGATCAGGCCCGCAGGGTGGCCGGCAGGGACGCCGGCCAGTGCGCCGTCAGCGCAGGACGCGCTGTCGGTGCACCCCCGGAGTGCGCTCGCGAACCCGAAGGGCGCCGTAGGAGGGCATCCTTCTTTTGGTGACTTTTCTTGGATGCTCAAGAAAAGTTACCCGGAAGCCGGCAGGCTTTCGGAACACCTGGCATCGCAGATGCCGGCCAGTCGAAGCCCATCGCTCAATGATCACGCAGCGCCAAGTCGGCCAAGCCACGCCGACACCAGCCTCAGGCCACCGCCTTGGCAATCCCCTCGATCGCCACATCCACCATGTGATCGATCATGCCCTCATCCACCACATACGGCGGCATGAAATACACCACGTTGCCCAGCGGGCGCAGCAGGCACTCGCGGGTCAGACCGTGCAGGAACACGCGCAGGCCGCGGCGTTCGCTGGCCGGGAAGGGCACCCCGCGTGCCTTGTCGGCGACCAGTTCGACGGCGGCGATCATGCCGGTCTGGCGAACGTCGGCCACATGCGGGTGATCGCGCAGTGGTGCCAGACGCCGTGCCAGATGGGCGCCCAGCTGCTGGTTGCGCTCAATGACCGGCTCGTCGCGGAAAATGCCCAGCGTGGCCAGCGCAGTGCGGCAGGCCAGTGGGTTGCCGGTATAGCTGTGCGAATGCAGGAAAGCCTTGCCGGAGCTGTATTCGTCGTAGAAGGCCTGGTAGACCTCCTCGCCGGTCAGCACCACCGATAGCGGCAGGGTGCCGCCGGTCAGTCCCTTGGACAGGCACATGAAGTCCGGTGCCACCTGGGCCTGTTCACAGGCGAACAGGGTACCGGTGCGGCCGAAGCCAACGGCGATCTCGTCGGCGATGAAGTGCACGTTGAAGCGGTCGCAAAGGGCGCGCAGGCCGGTCAGGTAATCGGGGTGGTACATGCGCATGCCGCCGGCGCATTGCACCAGCGGCTCAACGATGACGGCGCAGGTTTCATGCGCGTGGCGCTCGAGGATCGATTCCAGCTCGCGCAGGCAGCGCGCGGCCATCGCTTGCGGCGATTCGCCGGGTTCGGCCTGAAAGGTGTCCGGGGCCGGCGCCAAAATCGGTTCCAGCAGCAGCGGCGCATAGGTGCTGCGATACAGGCCGACATCGCTGACTGAGAGTGCGCCCAGGGTTTCGCCGTGATAGCTGCCGGTCAGGGCGATGAAACGGGTTTTCTCGCCGTGACCGACGTTGCGCCAGTAGTGGAAGCTCATTTTCAGTGCCACTTCCACCGCCGCCGAGCCGTTATCGGCGAAAAACACCCGGTCAAGACCCGCTGGCGTCAGCTGAACCAGGCGCTCGGCCAGTTCCACGGCCGGTGGATGGGTCATGCCGGCAAAGATCACATGCTCCAGCGTCTGCGCCTGGTCGGCCAGGGCCGCGACAATGCGCGGATTGGCGTGACCGAACAGATTGACCCACCAGGAGCTGACGCAGTCCAGATAACGCTTGCCGTCGGCGTCGATCAGCCATGGGCCTTCGCCGCGCACCACGGGTACCATGGGAATGGTTTCGTGGTCGCGCATCTGCGTGCAGGGATGCCAGATGTGCTTGAGGTCGCGTGCCGCCAGCGCGGCATTGGTGAAGGAGTTGGTTGTGTTCGTCATGTCACACATGATCGGCGCTAGCCGTCATGCCGCTCAAGCGCGAATGGTCACGGAGGCCCCATGAGGCGTCGTCGACGCCGGCGTGTGCTCGCCGTCCTCCTGATATTGCTCATGGTCGTTCTGGGACTGGTGATCTGGTTTCCCGCGCGTTGGGCCTGGCCGCTGCTCGCCCCTCGCCTGGCGGGAGTGCAGCTGTCCGGAGTGCATGGCACGGTGTGGTCGGGCCACGCCGATTCGGTCCGCTGGAACGGTCAGGCGCTGGGGCAGCTGAGCTGGCAGTTCGATCGCAGTGGCGTGTTTGGCCATGCCACCGGCACATTGGCGCTGGACGCGCCGCAGTGGTCGGCAAAGGTGCGCTGGATGCGCTCCGGCCCGGACACTTTGCGCCTGCGCGACGGGCAGGGCTGGATCGATGCCGGGCTGGTGTCGGCCTCGATGCTGCACGGACTCAAGCCGGCCGGGCGTTTCGTGTTCAGCGTACCCACCCTGGTGCTGCGCAACAGCTGGCCGGTGACGCTGGACGCCCATGTGCGCTGGCAGCAGGCGCAGCTGCTCGGCGACGGGCGTTCGGCGGCGCTGGGTGATCAGCAACTGAGCCTGCATGACCAGGCCGGCACCACGATTGTCGGGCAGATCACATCCATCGGTGACACGCCGCTGCGCAGCCGTGGCATGCTGCACATCTCGCCGCTGGCGTGGCGTGCGCAGCTGAATCTGCGCGCCGCCGATGCCGGCAACACCGCCCTGCGCCGGATGCTGGCGCGGCTGGGCAAGCCGGCGCCGGATGGATCGGTGCAGCTTGTCTGGCGAGGGGGCCTGCTATCTGGAGGTTGAAGCTTGAGCATCACCGATACCTGGCTGGACCAGGCACTGGATGTGGCACGCAAGGCCGCCGAGGATGCGCGCGGCATCATCGAGCATTACTGGCAAGCCGGGGCGGCAGTGGAATGGAAGGCCGACGATACGCCGGTCACCGTGGCCGACCGCGAGGCCGAGTCGGCGATCCGGGCCCGCCTGCTTGGTCACTTTCCCGATCACGCGATTTTTGGCGAGGAGCACGGCCATCAGGGCCAAAGCGACTTCCTGTGGCTGGTCGATCCGCTGGATGGCACCAAGAGTTTTGTCCGCCGGACGCCGTTTTTTTCCACGCAGATCGCGCTGATGTATCGCGGTGAGCTGGTGCTGGGTGTGTCCTGTGCGCCATTGGCCGGCGAAGTGATGAGCGCACGGCGCGGTGGCGGCGCCTGGCTCAACGGTCAGCGCGTGCAGGTGGCCGAGAATGTGCCGCTGGCACAGGCCTCGATATCCACTGGCAACGTGCGCACCCTAGCGCAAGGCCAGGGCTGGCTGACCCTGGCCGGCTTGATTCAGGACGTGGGGCGCATCCGCGGTTATGGCGACTACTGCCACTACCACCTGCTGGCGCGTGGCGGCCTGGATCTGGTCATCGAGTCGGACGTGAATATCCTGGACATTGCGGCGCTGGCAGTGATCGTGCGCGAGGCCGGCGGCCGTTTCACCACGCTCGAGGGGGGCGAGCTGGATCTTGCCACGCGCAGCGTGCTGGCCGGCACTCCGAGCCTGCATCAAGCGGCACTGCGCCGGTTCGCGGCGACCTGAGCGGCGCGTACAATAGCGCCATGTCACGCAAACTGCCGATCATCCACGCCACCCGGCCCAGTCCGCACAGCCGCTTTCTGGGTGAACAGGTCGACCTTGAGTTCTCGAACGGCGAGAAACGCACTTACGAGCGTCTGCTTTCGGCGGGTCTCGGCGCGGTCATCGTGGTGGCGGTACAAAACGACGACGACACCGTGCTGCTGATCCGCGAATATGGCGTGGGCCTCGAGCACTACGAACTGGGCCTGCCCAAGGGCAAGCTGGACGCTGGCGAAACCGTGCTTGAAGGTGCCAACCGCGAGCTGAAGGAAGAGGCCGGCGTTGGTGCGCGCGATCTGCTGCACCTGGGCGCGCTGTCGCTGTCACCCTCGTACATGAAACACGTCACGCAAATCGTGCTGGCGCGCGATCTGTACGACGAGCGTCTGCCTGGCGACGAACCTGAAGAGCTGGACGTGGTGCCCTGGAAGCTGTCGGACCTGCATCGCCTGATCAGCCGGCCGGATGTTACCGAGGGCCGCTCCATCGCCGCGCTGTTCATGGCCCGCGAATATCTGGCCGGTCGCTTCACGCTGCCTTCCGAATAATTCCCCTTTTAAATTGCCACGCCAAGGATTTTCTCGCCTGTGACCGATGCCGACCTGCTTGCCGCCGCCATTGACCTTAGCCGCCACGCCGGCCAGGCGATCATGGAGATCTATCAGCGCGATTTCGACGTCGAACACAAGGACGATGCCTCGCCGCTGACCGAGGCCGACCTGGCCTCGCACCGCCTGATCGTGGATGGCTTGCGCGCGCTGACGCCGGATATTCCGGTGCTTTCGGAAGAGTCGGCCGACATCGCCTGGGACACGCGCCGTCGCTGGTCGCGCTACTGGCTGGTCGACCCGCTGGACGGCACGCGCGAGTTCGTCAAGCGCAATGGCGAGTTCACCGTCAACATTGCGCTGATCGATGGCGATGCCAGCGTCATGGGCGTGGTGCAGGCCCCGGTCACCGGCGATCTTTACTATGCGCGGACCGGGCAGGGTGCCTATCGCCAGACCTCGCGCCAGGCCGAGCCCGAGCGCATCCGCGTGCGTGCACCGGCCTCGCCGCTGGTGGTGGCCGGCAGCCGTTCGCACGGCAGCGAACGTCAGCGCACGCTGCTGGCGCGTCTAGGCGAACACCAGCTGGTGCCGCAGGGCTCATCGCTGAAGTTCTGCCTGATCGCCCGCGGCGATGCCGACCTCTATCTGCGTGCCGGGCCGACCTCCGAATGGGATACCGGCGCTGCGCAGTGCGTGCTGGAGGAGGCCGGTGGCGCGGTGCTGCGCCTGGATGGCACGCCGTTGCGCTACAACACCAAGGATTCGCTGCTCAATCCCGAGTTCATCGCTGTTGGTGATGCCTCGCAGCCGTGGGCCGAGCGCCTGGATGCGGCCTCGGCATGAGTGTGCAGGCACCGCCCGAGCCGCGCCGCCAGATTGAGGTGCTGCTGGCGATCATGGCGCAGCTGCGCGATCCGCAGTCCGGCTGTCCGTGGGACGTGAAGCAGGATTTCGACTCCATTGGTGCCTACACGCTGGAGGAGGCCTACGAGGTGATCGACGCCATCGATCGCCGCGACATGGACGACCTGCGCGACGAGTTGGGCGACCTGCTGCTGCAGGTGGTGTTTCACGCGCGCATGGCCGAGGAGCGCGGCGCCTTCGCCTTTGCCGACGTGGTCCAGGCCATCAGCGACAAGATGGTGCGGCGTCACCCTCACGTGTTTGGCGATACACGTTTTGACGATGCCCAGGCGCAGACGCGTGCCTGGGAGCAGATCAAGGCCGAAGAACGCCGGCAGCGCGGCAGCGAGGATGCAAGCGCCCTGGCGGGCATCGCGCGGGGGCTGCCCGAACACAAGCGCGCCGCCAAGCTGCAAAAGCGCGCCGCCACGGTCGGTTTCGACTGGCCCTCGCCGGTGCCGGTATTGGACAAGGCCGCCGAGGAGCTTGACGAAGTGCGCGCCGAGTTCGAACGCGGCGACACCGACGCGCTGGAAGAGGAAATCGGCGACCTGCTGTTCGTGGCGGTCAATCTGTGTCGGCACGGGCGCGTGGATTTCTCGCGTGCGCTGCGCCGGGCCAATGCCAAGTTCGAGCAGCGCTTTCGCGCCATGGAGGCCGAAGCGGCCGAGGCCGGGCGCACGCTGGAAAGCTACGATCTTGCCGCGCAGGAAACGCTCTGGCAGAACGCCAAGCGCCGCTGACAAAAAACGCCGGGACCATCACGGCCCCGGCGCGCGGTTCCACCCGGGAAGGGACGGGTGTTACTGCTTGCTAGCGTGCTGGGCACGCCATTTGGCCTTCATCGCCTGCATCTTGGCCTCGCGCTTGTTCAGACGGTCGAGGTTCTCATTCAGGCTCTTGCGCAAGGTCGCAGCGGCGGCTTCGGTGTTGCTGGGGCGCATCTGCGCGCGGGCCAGGTGGCGGTACACGTAATTGCGCACCATCGGATCCTTGGTCTGGGACAGCACCTGATTGTACAGGCCGATCAGCTGGCTGTTCTTGCCGTTCATGCGGTAGATGCGCTCCAGGCCGCGCAGGTCGGCGATGACCGCACCCGACGGGCCATGCATGGCACGCATGCCGTGGCCGTGATGGTGATCGAAGCCGCGGTGGCCGTGGCCCATGCGCCCGTGCATGTCGTGCTTCATGGCATGCGCTGCCGGCGGCGGAGGCGGCGTGTTCGGAGCGGGCGCATTCTGCGCGGCGGCGACGCCACCGGCCAGCATCAGCGAGGCGGTCAGAGCGAGCAGGGACTTGCGATTCATGGGGCAATCTCCGTGTTGGGTTCGTGGGTGATAAAAACGCGCCGGCCGGAAACTGGTTGACCTTGCGTGGCTGCCCACCTGCTCATGGGATGCGTTTAATCCCTTTGCGGTCGCGCTGCATCCAACAGCGCATATTTCCCACGAAAGAGAGACCGCCATGCGTATTTCCCGCCGCCTGCTGGCTGCATCCGCGCTGTGCCTTTTGCCCGCGTTCGCCTGGGCCAACGACTCATGCGCCGTGCAGGCGCCACAGAAGCTAGACCTGGATCTGGCCGGCATCCACACGGTGCGCTTTGACATCGGCTCGGACGATGTCAACGTCAACGGTGGCAAAGGGGCCAACATGGCAGTGCGTGGCCGCGCCTGTGCCTCGTCGCAGAAGGCGCTGGACAGCCTGCATCTGACCCACCACCGCGAAGGTGACACCCTGGTGCTGCGCACCCAGCACGATCAGCACCAGTGGTCGCTGTTTCACAACGCCTATGCCTATTACAAGCTGTCGGTCAGCCTGCCGGCGTCGATGCACGTGACCCTGGATGCCGGTTCCGGCGATCTTGGCGTGCACGGCGTGGCCAGCGTGGACGGTCAGGTCGGTTCGGGCGACGTGAAGGTCAGCGCTGTGGCCGGCGCGGTGAAGATGAGTACCGGCTCGGGTGATCTGCAGATGGACGATATCGGCAGCCTGAACATCACTTCAGTCGGCTCCGGCGATGTGCGCGTGCGTGGCGTGAGCGGTGATGCCAACGTCGGCAGCATCGGCTCGGGTGACATGCACCTGGTGCGCGTCGATGGCTCGGTGCAAGTGCGTGGCATGGGCTCGGGCGATCTGACCGTGCGAGGCGTCAAGCACGATGTGCATGTCGGACACATGGGCTCGGGCGACGTCGAGGTGGACGACATCGGCGGCAATTTCCGCCTGGACAGCCAGGGCAGTGGCGATGTCACCCACCACGATGTGCGTGGTCAGATCAGCGTGCCGCACCGCGACGACGACTGATCCTTCCTGGCAGTTCCCCAGGCGGCGGGGTGACGCCGGTGTCGGCGTCGCCCCGCCGCGAATTTTCTTGCTCGTCAGCCGCGACGCAGCAGTGCCAGCGGCGAGGTGCGCAGCACGGCGCGCGTGCCGGCCAGGCCCAGCGCCATCACCACCAGGGCGGCCAGCGCGGCGTAGCCGGCCAGCGGCAGCAGCGGTGGTACAAAGTGATGTAGCCGGAAGATGGACTGGCCCAGCCACCAGCCGGCGCCGGCGGCGCCGATCGCGGCGGTGAGACCGGCCACCAGCCCCAGCAGCGCAAACTCGCAGGCGGCCGCCGCGCGCAACTGTCGGCCATGCGCGCCCAGTGTGCGCAGCAGAGCCGCTTCGTGGCGCCGTTCCTGCGCACTGGAGGCCAGCGCCGCGGCCAGCACCAGTGCGCCGGCCAGCAGCGAAAAACCCAGCACCCAGCGCACCGCGCTGCTGACGCGGTCGATGATCTGACGCACCCGTGCGAGCAGCGCGTCGACGTCGATCAGGCTGATGTTGGGATAGCTTCGCGACAGCGACTGCAGCGCCGTGGAACGCGCCGACGGCAGGTAGAAGCTGGCAATCCAGGTATGCGGCAGCACGCTGGCGTGGGCCGGGTCCAGCAGCAGGAAAAAGTTGACCTTGAACGAGCGCCAGTTGACCTGGCGGATGCTCGATACATGCGTTTCCAGCGTGGTGTCGGCCACCTGGAAGCGCATGGTGTCGCCCACTTTCAGGCCAAACATGTCGCGCCAGGCCTCGTCGATCGACACCGATGCCTGCGCTGGCGCCGGGCCTTGCCAGTGACCGGCGATCACCTTGTTCGCTTCCGGCAGCTGGCCCGACCAGGACAGGCGCAATTGGCGGTCCGCCCAGTTTTTGGCGCGTGCGTTATTCAGCTGCATCTGGTCAATCGGCGTGCCGTTGATGGCCATCAGCTTGCCCACGGCCAGCGGCGCCATGGTCAGCGATTGTGCGTCCAGCGCCTTCAGGCTTTGCTCGAAGTCCGGGCGCTGGTTGCTTTGCACATTCAGCACGAACCAGTTGGGCGTGTCGTTGGGCAGTTCCGCACGCCAGCCGTTGAGCAGCGCCGGCGAAATGACCGACAACAGGAGCAGCGCGGTCAGTCCCAGCGACAGCGCGGTGGCCTGGATCAGGCTCAGCCCGCGTCGGCGCGTCAGTGCGGCCAGCCCTAAGCGCAACGAGGGATGCACGCCGGGCGCCAGCCGCTTGGCCAGCCACAGCAAAAGGGCGCTCAAGGCCATCGCCAGCAACGCCACGCCAAACAGGCTGGCGGCCAGAATACCAGCCAGCTTCAACGAGCCGCTCTGTAGCCAGATCAGACCCAGAGCGACCACCAGCGGGACCAGATACAACCCATCCAGGCGCCGTACACGGCCGCTCAGCGATTGGCGAAATACGGCCGCGGGCGGCACGTCGGCCAGACGCGTGAGGGGAGGCAGGGCAAAGCCGACCAACACCGCCACGCCCATGGCAGCGGCGCCCAGCGCTGGCCACCACGGCAGAGTGGTGGGGACATCGCCGATCAGACTGCCGGCCAGATGCCAGGCCCACTCGGATAGGCCCAGTGCAAGCAGCGCAGCGGCCAGCGCCACCGGCAGCGCCAGGCAGGTCACCGTCCAGGTCAGCAGTGCCAGTACCCGCCGGCGCGGCGTGCCCAGGGCGCGCAGCAGCGCCACTTCATCGCGCTTGCGTCGGGCATAGCGCTGTGAGGCCAGGGCAATGGCGACACCGGCCAGCAGGGCCGAGAGCAAGGCGGTCAGGCGCAGAAAGGCGCCGGCACGGTCGAAGGCCGAGCGCATGCGTTGCTGGGTTTTCTCCGGCGTAATCAGCTCGCCCCCGCGCGGCAGATGCGCGCCGGCCCATTGCGCCCAACTGGCGGTGGCCTGGGGCATGCCGGCCAGCAGCAACACGTGTTTGGCGCGCGAGCCGGTGCCCAGCAGCCCGGCGTGTTTGGCATCGGCCAGGCTCATGATGGCGGTGGGCGCCAGTGCCACCAATTGTCCACCATCGGGCTGGCGTACCAGTTGTGCGGCCACCTTCAGCGCGCTGCCGCCCAGTTGCACGCTGTCGCCCACCTTTACGCCGAGGGCGACCATGGCGCGATGGTCCAGATATACCGCGCCCGTGGCCGGGCCGTGGGTATCGCGGGTATGGCCCTGCGCGTCGCTGACCTCAAGCGTGCCGCGCAGCGGCCAGGCGTGATCGGCGGCGGTGACGTCCAGCAATTGCGTCTGGTTGTTGGCAAAGGCCACGGATGGAAAATCCGCGCTGCGACTGACACGCAGGCCGCGCTGTCTGGCCTTTGCCAGCATGGCCGGCGGCGTCGCCGAAGGCGTGGAGATGCCGACATCGCCGCCAATCAGTTCCGCTGCGCTGGCGCCAATGCCGCGTTCGACCCGGGCAGCCAACGTGGCGACCACCCCCAGCGCGATCACCGCCAGCGCCAGGGCCAGAATCAGTGTGCGCAGTTCGGCCAGGCGCCATTCGCGGCGCAGCGTGCGCAGGGCCAGGCGCAGCGCGGTCATGCGCCCGGCTCAAGTTGGCCGTCGACAATCTCCGCGCGGTGCGCGCAGCGTTCGGCCAACTTCATGTCGTGGGTGACCAGCACCAGCGTGGTGGCGTGCTGGCGGTTGAGATCAAACAACAGATCGCCCACGGCGTGCCCGGTGCGCTGATCCAGGTTGCCGGTGGGTTCGTCGGCGAACAGCACCTGCGGGCGATGCACAAAGGCGCGTGCCAACGCCACACGCTGCTGCTCGCCACCGGAAAGCTGCGCCGGGTAATGGCCGGCGCGTGGGGCCAGGCCGACCGCGTCCAGTGCCTGGCGGGCGCGCTGGCGCGCCTGGCGTTCGCCGTCCAGTTCCAGCGGCAGCATCACGTTTTCTTCGGCATTCAAGGCCGGCAACAGGTGGAACGACTGGAACACGAAGCCCACCAGCTGGCGCCGCAGCGCCGCGCGACGTTCCTCGCCGGCGTCGTGCAGGGCGTGTCCGTCGAGCAGGATGCGTCCGCTGCTGGGCGAATCCAGCCCGGCCAACAGACCCAGCAGAGTGGTCTTGCCCGAGCCCGATGCGCCGACGATGGCAAAGCTGTCGCCGCGCGGCACGGACAGGCTCACGCCGCGCAGAATCTCCAGTCGTCCTGCCGGGCCGGTGACAGCCTTGCTAACATCGTGTGCCTCTAGAACTGCCGAAGCCGGATCGCTCATGCGTCGTTTCCTGTGCCTGCTTGTTCTGTGTGTGCTGCCGTGGGCCGCGATGGCCGCGACACCGACGCACACGGTGCTTATCGTCGGCGACTCGCTGTCGGCGGCGCACAACATTGCGGTGGAGAAAAGCTGGCCGGCGCTGCTGGCCAAGCGTCTAGACACAATGCGGCCACCTTGGCGGGTGATCAATGCCAGCATCAGCGGCGACACGTCGGTGAGCGGGCGTCAGCGCCTGCCCGGCCTGCTGGCCAAGTACCAGCCCAAGATCGTGGTACTCGAACTGGGGGCCAACGATGGTTTGCGCGGGCTGTCCATCGATACCCTGAAAGGCAATCTCACCGCGATGATCCAGGCCAGCCGCAAGGCCGGTGCCCGCGTGCTGCTGCTGGGCATCGAGCTGCCGGTCAACTATGGCCCGCGTTATCGCGGCCAGCTGCGTGCGGTGTATGCGGATCTGGCCAAGCAGTTCCACGCGCCGCTGGTGCCGTTTCTGCTGGAGGGCGTGGCGCTCAAGCCAGAACTGATGCAGGCCGATGGGTTGCATCCCACTGCCGCCGGCGAGCCACGCGTGCTCGCCAACGTTTGGGAAAAACTGAAACCCATGCTGAATCGATGATCCCGACCCCGTGTGATCTTCATGTATAGGTCATGTGTTGGCGTCTTTAATCTTCACGAATGTGAAGACGCAAGGAGACGTCAATGCCCGCCCACGATGAACACAACGGTCTGATCCTCCTGATCGACGACCGTCGCGACATCGCCGCCATGGTCGGTGACTATCTGGAGCAGCGTGGCTACTCCATCGATTACGCGGCCGACGGTATTACCGGCCTGCATCTGGCCGTGACCAACAGCTACGACGTGATCGTGCTGGATCTTTCCCTGCCGGGCATGGATGGCCTGGATGTCTGCCGCAAGCTGCGCCAGGAAGCGCACAAGTCCACGCCTATCCTGATGCTGACCGGCCGCGATGGCCTGGAGGATCGCGTCAGTGGCCTGGAAGCCGGCGCCGACGACTATCTGGTCAAGCCGTTTGAAGTGCGCGAAATGGAAGCGCGCGTGCGTGCGCTGATCCGTCGCGATCGGCGTGCGGTGACCGATGAAATCCTGAAGGTCGCCGACCTGGAGCTCGATACCGGCACCATGCGCCTGACCCGCGCCGGCCAGGAGCTGACCGTGTCACCAATCGGCCTGAAGTTGTTGGCCATTTTGATGCGTGAATCGCCGCGTGTGGTCAGCCGTCGCGATATCGAACGTGAAATCTGGGGCGATCGCCTGCCCGATTCGGACACGCTGCGCTCGCACCTTTATGGCCTGCGCAAGATCATCGACAAGCCGTTCGAGCGTCCGTTGCTGCATACCATCCACTCGTCCGGCTATCGTCTGGCCGATCTCAAGGCCGAGTCGCCCAATCAGGCGCAGACGGTCATCGCCAGCTGAACGCCAGGCGGCATGTTTCCTGATCGTCAGAGGCGCCTTCGGGCGCCTCTTGTCTTATCCGAGGCGCACGCGACGCGCGATGTCAGTCATCGCGGCTGGGGCGCTCGCGCACCGGATGCTTGGCCAGCTTGCGCTGCAGTGTGCGCCGGTGCATGCCCAAGCGTCGCGCGGTTTCGGAGATATTGCCGTCACACTCGGTAAGAACGCGCTGGATGTGCTCCCACTCCAGACGCCGCAGCGGCAGCGGAGCTTCCGGCGCATCCGGGGTGTCATCGTCATCGGCGCCGCTGCTCACCGAGCTGCTCTCGCCTTCCAGCAGCGCACGGGCGACCGCGTCGGCATCGACCGGCTTGGAAAGGTAATCGTGCGCGCCGCGCTTGATCGCTTCCACGGCGGTGGCGATGGAGGCGTAACCGGTCAACAGCAGGATGCGCATCGACGGCACCGCCGCCTTGAGTTCGGGGATCAGGCGCAGGCCATTTTCCTCGCCCAGTTTCAGGTCCAGCACGCAGTAGCCGGGCCTGAAGCGCTGGGCGACGTCACGGGCCTGATGCGCATCGTTGGCTGTTTCCACCTCGAACCCGCGTGAGTCCATGGCGCGCGCCAGTACGCGTGCAAAAACCGCATCGTCATCGACAATCAGTAGGCGGGGTGGGGTGGGGCTCATCGTTCATCTCCATGTTCGATCACGGCCAGCGGCAAGCGCAGCCGAATCTGGCCACCGTGTGGGGTGTTATGGGCGATCAGTTCGCCGCGCAGGCGGTCTGCGGTGGCTTCGGCCAGCGCCAGGCCCAGGCCCAGGCCGGTCTGCTTGCGGGTATAGCCCAGATCAGCCAGTTCCTCGGTGCCGGTAAAGCCCGGACCACGATCGGCCACCACCAGTTCCAGCCAGGCGCCATCCAGCCGCGCTTCGAAGCTGACCTGCGCGCTGTCGTTCTGTGCCGAGGCATCGGCGGCGTTGTTGAGCAGATTGATGACGGCATGACGCAGTCCCGGCTGCACATTCAGCACGGTGCCTTCAGCGTCCACGGGCAGGTGCTCGTCCAGTTCGGCTTCCGGACGCAGCAGGCGGAAGCGTTCCAGACAGCTGTGCACGAAGGCGCCCAGCGTGGTGTGCTCCGGCTCCGGCGAAAGCTGGGCCTTGCCGACCGATACCATCTCGCGAAGGATCGAGCGGCAGCGTTCTACCTGGTCTTCCAGCAAGGCCAGGTCACCACCCAGCAGGTCATCGTTGGCGTATTCGCGGCGCAACTCTGGCAGCAGCGTGCGCATGGTTGAAAGTGGTGTATTGAGTTCGTGCGCCGCTCCGGCCGCTTGCGTGGCGATGGCCAGGATGCCTTCGTCGCGCAGCGCACGCTCGCGGATGCGCTGCACTTCGGCCTGCTGCTCGCGCAGCGCTGTGGCCAAGCGGCTGATGAAGAAGCCCAACATCAGCGCCATGATCACGAAATTGACCGCCATGCCCGAGACATGCAGGTGAAAATCGTTGGCCCGGCGAAGATCCACCGAGGGCAGCGGCAGGTTCCAGTTCAAAAGGTACAGATAGGCCAGCCCGGAAAGTGCCGCCACCACCAGCACGGAGCTGACCGACAAGGCCGCCGCGCACAGCGCAATGGGCAATACCAGCAGGGTGACAAACGCGTTCGAGGCGCCGCCGGTCAGGTACAGCAGAAAGCTCAACACCAGGGTGTCGACGGCGATATGGCCCACCGTTTCGGCTTCGGTGATCGGCCACGGCTGACGCAACCGCCAAGCGGCGAACGTGGCGAACACCGCCAGCGTGCCGATGCCGACCATCAGGTGCAGTTCGGGAATGGCCAGATGCAGGATGCGCGAGACGGTGAATACGGCAATGCATTGCCCGGCAATGGCGCAGATACGCAGCCAGGTCAGCGTGCGCATCAAGGCGCGCGGACCCACACGCAGGGAATGGCGATCTCGGTGCATCGGTCTATTGTGCCGCATGTGCGAAAAAAAACGCCCTCCACGATCACTCGCGAAGGGCGTTGGATGCCGACGGGCAAGCCGCTTGGGGCTACTCCTCCGAACCGATGGTCGGAAGGCCCGTATCGGTGGCCACGTTGTGCGCGTGATGCTGCGCATCGAGCTTGCGCATCATCGGCAGCACCGCCAGCGCGATCAGCGTGCAGACCACGCCGGCCACGCCCAGCCAGAAGAACAGATTGGTGTAGATCGGCATGGTGGTGGCGTACAGCTGCTGATTGAACTGCTGCAGCAGGTGCTGGGTATCGGCTGGCAGTGAGGAGAACGCGGGCAGATGAGCCTGCTGGGCGATGGCGCCCTTGTCACCGCCGCTGACCCATTTGCGGAAGTTGTCCAGGTTCATCGACATCACGGCCGGCAGCTTGGCCTGCACCTGCGCCACCAGCGGGTTCTGGCTGTTGGCGACGATGGTCTTGATGGTGTCGGGCACGCTGGCCAGGGTGGCGACGACGCCGCCCAGGTACTGCGAAATGCCCGAGGCCACAAAGTAGGCGCCCATCATGAAGCCGCCCATGCGCGCCGGCACGTAGCGGGCGATCATGGCCAGGCCCAGGCCCGAGACCAGCAACTCACCCAGCGAAGAGGCGCCATAGCCCCACACCATGATCCACGAGCTGGTGCGGTGGTCGACGGCGAACTGGTTGGCCGCGCTGTAAATGAAGAAGCCCAGCGCCACCATGGCAAAGCCAAGCGCGAATTTGGCTGCCACGGACAGATCCTTGCCCTTGGCGCCGGCGCGCGTGTAGATCATCGCCAGCGGGAAGCTCAGGATCATGATCCAGATCGGGTTGAACGACTGGAACTGCGCCGGGGCCCAGTTCCACAGATGCAGGCCGAACAGGTCGAAGCTGGGGTTCACATTGCGCAGCGCGAACAGGTTCAGCGAGGTCGACATCTGCTGGTAGAAGATGAAGAAGAACACCGTCTGGATGGTCAGCACCAGGGCCGCCGCCAGACCGGCGCGTTCGCTCTTGTCGCTGTTGGAAATCAGGTAGATGAAGATGCCCAACACCACGGCGCCGGCGCAGTACACGAAGATGCGCGCCACCGTCTCGTACTGCAGGATGAAGGCGGAGATGAACACCGCGACCACGCCCAGGCCCAGCACCGCGGCCAGCTTGGCCACATTGACCGGCTTCTCGTCCGGGTCCGAGCCGATGTGTGCCAGCGTCTGGCGCATGATGGCGAAGTTGAACAGGCCCAGGATCAGGCCGAAGCAGCACACCGCAAAGGCTGCATGCCAGCCCAGCTCGTTGCCGTAGTGGGCGTTGACGTAGTCCTTGATGGCCGGCGTCAGCAGCATCGAGATGGTCGAGCCGATGTTCACCGCCATGTAGTAGATGGTGAAGGCGGCGTCGATCTTCGAGTCGTCGCCTTCGTAGATCTTGCGCACCAGGTTGCCGGCGTTGGCCTTGAACAGGCCGTTGCCGACGACCACGATGCCCAGCGAGCAGAACAGGAACCACACGCTCTGGCCCGGCACCGACATGAAGGCGTAGCCCACGGCCAGAATCACCGCACCCAGCAACATGGTGCGGCGCGTGCCCAGAACCTTGTCGCCGATCCAGCCGCCGATCGCCGGCGAGACGTAGATCAGCGCGGCGGCCGCGCCCCAGGTCAGCTGCGCGCGGTTATCGGCAAAGCCCAGCCGCTGCACCATGAAATACACGATGAGCGCTTGCATGCCGTAATAGCCGAAGCGCTCCCACATTTCGATGAGGAAGACGGTGACGAATGATCGCGTCTGCGACGCGGGTGCGATTGGCTTGTTCATCGTGTTTTTTTAAGTCGTCTTGTAGGAAAGGCGCGTGCCGCGTGAGACCGCCTGGCGGCCTGCAACACCTACCTGTAATACCGCAGCCCCTCGCTACGGCCATCGGGCAAGGTTAACCCATGCGCCCCGGGGAGGGGGCAACCCTGCCAGAAGTCATGCCTGGCGGCGAGCTTGCGGCCCGATGCTTGTGGCATCATCGCAGCCATGTGATGCGTGGCCAGGGAGACTGGGCGTGTCGGGACTTTGGCTTTCGCTTCGATACAAGGTTGTCTGCCTGCATGGCCAGTGAGGAATTTCGCGGTCCGCGCCAGATCTGGCGCGCATTTACCTGGTCCATGAAAGGGCTGCGCGCCGGCTACCGATTCGAGGCCTCGTTCCGGCTGGAAGTGTGGCTGGCCATCGTGTTGGTGCCGCTGGGCCTGTGGCTGGGCGCAGGCGCCGTGCAGAAAATCCTGCTGGTGACGATGCCGCTGCTGGTGCTTTCGGCGGAACTTCTGAACTCGGCCATCGAAGCGGTGGTCGACAAGGTAAGCCCGGAATTCAACGAGCTGGCCGGGCGCGCCAAGGACATGGGATCGGCCGCCGTGTTCCTGCTGTTGCTGTTGGTGGTGCTGACCTGGGCCTTGCTGCTGGGTCCGCGCCTGCTGCTGGCGCTGGGACTGTCGTGACCATTGCGCGGTAGCGACCGCGCGTGATGCAATCCAAGGCCGGTCTAGAGCGCCGGCAAGCTTTAAGGGGAACGGTGATGATGCGCGTGGTGCAGGTTCTGCTGGTGCTGGTAGTGGTGTCCTTGCTGTCCGGCTGCGGCTACAACGCCATCCAGCGTCAGGACGAGGCGGTCAAGGCGGCCTGGTCCGAGGTGCTCAACCAATATCAGCGCCGTGCCGACCTGGTGCCCAACCTGGTCAACACCGTGAAGGGCTATGCCCAGCATGAGGAGCGCGTGCTGACCGAGGTGACCAAGGCCCGTGCGCAGGTCGGCCAGGTCAAGCTCACGCCCGAGCAGGCCGCCGATCCCCAGCAGCTGGCGCAGTTCCAGCAAGCGCAAAGCCACCTTTCCAGTGCGCTGTCGCGGCTGCTGGTGGTCAGCGAGCGCTATCCGGACCTGAAGGCCAATCAACTGTTCCAGAACCTGCAGGTGCAACTGGAAGGTACCGAAAACCGCATCACCGTGGCCCGCCACCGCTACGTACAGGCGGTGCAGTCGTACAACACCTTGATCCGCAGCTTTCCCAGCAACCTGACAGCGAAGATGTTCGGCTATCACACCAAGCCGAACTTCAAGGTCGAGAACGAGCAGGCGATCTCCACCGCACCGACGGTCAACTTCGGCAATACACCGGCCGCGGCCGGAAGCGCGCACTGATGCGCCGTTGCTGGACGGTTGTTGTGTGGCTTTGCCTGGCATGGGTGCCGGCGCTGTCGCTGGCCGCCGATGCGCCGTCCATCCCCACCCTGTCCCATCACGTTACCGATCTCACCGGCACGCTCAGCGACATGCAGCTCAAGGCGCTGGATGCGCGCCTGCGCCAGCTGGAGAAAACCAAGGGCACGCAGCTGGTGGTGCTGATGGTCGGCTCCACGCAGCCGCTGGACCTGGACGGTTATTCACTCAAGGTAGCCGAAAAGAACAAGGTCGGGCGCAAGGGCGTGGACGACGGTGTGCTGATGCTGATCGCCAAGGCCGATCATCGGGTGCGTATCGAGGTCGGCTATGGCCTGGAGGGCGCCATTCCCGATGTCACCGCGCACCGCATCATTGTCGAGTATCTCGCCCCAAAATTCCGTACGGGTGACTACTACGGTGGGATCAGCGACGCGGTGGGGGCGTTGACCCAACTGATCGACGGCGAATCGCTGCCGCCTCCGATGCAGGGCGAAGCCCCATCGCGTCAGCGCCATCACGTCTCGGGATGGCTGCCGATGATGTTCCTGGCCTTCTTCATCGCCAGCATGTGGCGGCTGTTCTTCGGTCGCCTGCGCGCGCCGTGGCGTCCCGGGCTGGTCGGCGTGCTGACTGCGGTCGTGGTAGGGCTGCTGAGTTTTTCGCTGCTGTATGCGCTGGGTGGCCTGGTGGTCGGAGGGCTGATTGGCCTGGGTCGTGGCAGCGGTCGCTACATTGGCGGCGGCGGCTGGGGCGGCGGCGGCTTCTGGGGCGGCGGTGGTTTTGGCGGCGGCGGCTTCGGCGGCGGTGGCGGATTCAGCGGTGGCGGTGGCAGCTTTGGTGGCGGCGGTGCCTCGGGAGGCTGGTGAGATGTGGCGGCGATTGGCCATGCACCTGTTCCGGCACTGGTTCCTGCAGCGTCGCGCGTTTTCTGCCGACACGCTGGAAAGCCTGACCCGCGCGGTCGCCGATGGCGAGACGCGGCATCTTGGCGAAGTGGCCTTCGCCGTGGAATCGCGACTCAGCCCGCGACAGGTTTTCCAGGGGCTGGATGCTCGCGAGCGCGCCGCCGAACTGTTCGGCCGCCTGCGTGTATGGGATACCGAGCACAACACCGGGATTCTGGTCTACGTGCTGCTGGCCGAACGGCGTATCGAGATCCTGGCCGATCGCGGCATCGCCGCGCGTGTGGATCAGGCCGCGTGGGAGGCCATCTGCGCCAGCATGCGCGAGCACTACGCTGCAGGGCGCTGGTACGAAGGCTCCATGCAGGCGATCAGCCGCATGCACGCGATTCTTGCCCAGCATTTCCCGGCCGGCGATCAGGCCAACCCCGATGAGCTTCCCAACCGGCCGGTACTGCTTTAGGCCGTCGACCGCCACCATTGCGCAAGATCTGCCCGGCCGTGTGTGCGGTGAGCGCAGCTCGGTGCAGTCAAGCGCGTACCAGTCGCTAGGCGTACATCGGGATGGTTATGCACATGTGGCCGACCATCGTACAGAGCCGCCGAGAATGAGGCGCTCGTTGCCGCGGCGCGGCTGATTTTGAACCCATCGCGTATGCCGTTCGCCCAGCGACTGGTACGCTGGATTTTTTAGCGTGCTTAGGCTTCTGCATGCGTGCACTCGTGTCGTCGGATGCGCCCACCACATGTGCATTCGATGCGAGGGACAAGGTGCAGGGGCGTGCGCTCTTGTGAACTCATTCTTGACCTTGCCGGTCTTACCTTCGCCGGCTCAGTGGCTGTCGGTCTGGCATGTGTTGTCCAAGATGCGTGACGCAGCCTCGTACCGGCTACACTTGGGCGCTTCCCCATGTTAAGGGTTTTCATGTCCGCTCCGTACGTTGTCCATATTGATCCGGTGGCCCTGGCGCTGGGGCCGGTCAAGATCCACTGGTACGGGCTGATGTACCTGCTGGGGTTTGCCGGCGGCTGGTGGCTGGGTGAGCGCCGGCGCCAGGCCGGGCGTTTGCCGGTGGGTCGCAACGCGTTCGGCGATCTGGCCTTCTACGCCATGATGGGCGTCATCGTGGGCGGGCGCGTGTGGTACATGCTGTCATACCAGCCCATTCACTGGATCTGGACCGACCCGCTGGCGCTGTTCCGTATCTGGGATGGCGGCATGTCGTTCCACGGTGGTCTGATGGGCGTGCTGTTGGCCGGATGGTGGTGGTCGCGCCGCCACGGGCTGCACTTTTTCGACACCGTCGATTTTGTCGCGCCGCTGGTGCCCATCGGCCTTGGGCTGGGGCGTATTGGCAACTTCATCAATGGTGAGCTCTGGGGCAAGCCCAGCCACGTTTCCTGGGCGATGATCTATCCCGAGGCGCGTGGCGAGGATCTGGCTTACGTGCAGCAGCATCCGTCGTGGCTGCCGGTATTGCAGCGCTATGGCGGGCTGCCGCGGCACCCGTCGGAGCTGTATGAATTTTTCCTCGAAGGCGTGGTGATGTTCACCGTGCTGTTCTTGTTCTCGCGCAAGCCGCGCCACCGTTATGCCGTGTCAGGGTTGTTCGCGCTGATGTACGGCATTTTCCGCTTCTCGGTGGAGTTCGTGCGTGTGCCTGACCCGCAACTGGGCTATCTGGCCTGGGGTTGGCTGACCATGGGCCAGGTGCAGTCTATTCCGTTGATCGTCGTTGGACTGGTGTTGCTGTGGATGTCGCGTCGCGCACCGGTGCTTGAGCCGCACCGCGTGGATGATGCCAAGCAAGCAAAGTAGGCGGACGTGCGCTTAGCGCCAGGTTTGCGGGCGGGGTCTGAGGATTTTGTGCCGGGCTGGACTCACCGCCGGGCCCGGTGACTGTTGAGGGAGGGTTTTACCCCTCCCCAACCCTCCCCTGCGAGCAGGGGAGGGGGCTGGCCGAGTTAGCTTCACATGGCTGGGCTAGAGTGACTGTCTCGATGTCGAGAAACACTTGGGCGACCGAGCGACCGAGCGACCGAGCGACCGAGCAGGCGTGGAGTCAGACAATGGCTCCTCCCCCTGCTTGCAGGGGGAGGCCGGGAGGGGGTGGATCCTGGCCTAGTGCATCCCCTTGGGACTCACCTCAGAAATTGCGGCCACCATCCATCCGGTCGCCCAGGCCGCGCAAGAGCGAGTCCTCACCGCCGCAGGCCCTTGCCTCCTCCCCACCTTGCAGGGGGAGATTGGGAGGGGGTAGATGCTTGCGCTTATCTCTATCCTTTAACGCACGCCTCAGAAATTGCGGTCGCCATCAATGAGATCGCCCAGGCCACCAAGAATCGAGCCTTCACCACGGCGCTGGCCGCCCCCCTGCGGTGCCGCGGCCAGCATGCGTCCGGCCATGCGCGAGAACGGCAGCGATTGCAGCCAGACCTTGCCCGGTCCGGTCAGCGAGGCCAGGAACATGCCCTCGCCGCCGAAGAACATGCTCTTGATGCCGCCGACCGAGCGGATATCCATGTCGACGCTGTCGTGGAAGGCCACCACGCAACCGGTATCGACATCCAGCCGCTCGCCGGCCTTGAGCTCGCGCTCGATCACGGTGCCACCGGCGTGCACGAAGACCCAGCCATCGCCTTCCAGCTTCTGCATGACGAAGCCTTCGCCGCCGAACAGGCCGGTAAGAATCTTGCGCTGGAAGAAGATGCCCAGTTGTACGCCGCGGGCGCCGGCCAGGAAGCTGTCCTTCTGGCAGATCAGCCGGCCACCGTGCTCGGAAAGCTTCATCGCCATCACGGTACCGGGGTAGGGCGCGGCGAAAGCCACATGTGCCTTGCCGTTGCCGTTGTGGGTAAACACGGTGGTGAAAAGGCTTTCTCCCGTGATCACGCGCTTACCGGCAGAGAACAGCTTGTTCATGAAGCCGCTGCCCTGACTGGCGTGCGAGCCATCGCCAAACACCGTATCCATTTGCACGTCGGCAGCCTTGTACATCAGCGCACCGGCTTCGGCCACGGCGCTTTCGCCCGGATCGAGCTCAATTTCGACGAACTGCATGTCGGTGCCGACGATGCGGTAGTCCACTTCGTCGCTGCGCCCGGAGCCACTGCCGCCGCCCGGCGGCGGTGGCACGGGAATGCTGGGCGCCATGGTCGAGGCCAGCTCAGGCACATCGCGGATCGGCTTCCAGTCGGAGAAACCTTCGCGCCAGCACAGCCCGTCGGGTCGGCGGGTGGCCTGATCGCGCGCTTGGGTGTCGTCCATGGGGCCGATGCGGTCACCGGTGTAGCTGAAATACCACTGCGACATGTGCGTCTCCGTGTCGGGATCAATAGGTCTCAAGTCTAGCGGCGCCGTCGGGCAATGCACGTGTCCACTGTCATGGGGTATTTCATGCGTACCGCACGCGTTCAGTTGTATCCTTGGGCGATGCGCGCCTATCTCGATCTGCTCCGACATGTGCTGGAAAACGGCACGGAAAAATCCGACCGCACCGGTACCGGCACACTTAGTGTGTTCGGGTATCAGATGCGTTTCGATCTTCGTGAAGGTTTCCCATTGGTCACCACCAAGAAGCTGCATCTGAAGTCGATCATCCACGAGCTGCTTTGGTTCCTGGCCGGTGACACCAACGTCGGCTATCTCAAAGAGCATGGTGTGCGCATCTGGGACGAGTGGGCCGACGAGAACGGTGATCTGGGCCCCATCTATGGTCATCAGTGGCGTTCGTGGTCGACGTCGCGTGGTGACACGGTCGATCAGATCGCCTGGATTGTCGATGAGATCCGTCGCAACCCCGATTCGCGCCGGCTGGTGGTCAGCGCCTGGAATGTGGGCGACTTGCCAGCCATGGCGCTGCAGCCATGCCACGCGTTGTTCCAGTTCTATGTGGCCGATGGAAAGCTTTCGTGCCAGCTGTATCAGCGCTCGGGCGATATTTTCCTCGGCGTGCCGTTCAACATCGCCAGTTACGCGCTGCTGACGCACATGGTGGCGCAGGTCACCGGCCTGGAAGTGGGTGATTTCGTGCATACCCTGGGTGATGCCCACCTTTACCTCAATCATCTGGAGCAGGCACACACCCAACTGGCGCGTGAGCCACGCCAGCGGCCACGACTGCGGCTGAACGAAGGTGTACACCGTATTGATGGCTTCCGATTCGAAGACATTGCAATCGAGGCCTACGACCCACATCCGACCATCAAGGCACCTGTCGCCGTCTGACGCGCCAGCATGACCTGCGGCCCTGTCGCCCGCACGAGTGCGGGCGCATCATGGGGTGGCGGGGACGCTGGCGCCTTCAGGGCCGGGCGGCGGGTTCGGGTGCGCCAAATGCGCACCGCACGTGAACATGACAAGAAGGATCCTCCATGGCTATTTCCCTGGTTGCCGCGCTGGACAACGATTTCGCGATCGGCAAGGACGGCACGATGCCCTGGCATCTGCCCGATGACCTCAAGCATTTCAAGGCCTTGACCACCGGCAAGTACGTGTTGATGGGATACAAAACCGCGCTTGCCATCGGCAAGGCGCTGCCCAACCGCACCAACCTTGTGCTCAGTCGTCGTCACAGCGCGCCGTTCCCCGGGCAGGACACGGTGCGTTCGCTGGCCGAGGCACAGGCCATTGCCGAGGGCACCGGCCTGATGGTGATCGGTGGCGGCGAGGTCTACCGTGAGGCGTTGCCGTTTGCGCGCCGCTTGTACCTGACCTGGGTCGACACCCACGTGGATGGGGCCGACGTGTTCTTTCCGCGGGTGAATTTCCGCGAATGGGTGGAAACTTCGCGTCAGCACCATGCGCGCGACGAGCGGCATGCGCATGCCTTCGACATTGTCGAGTACGTGCGCGAATGACCACAGCCATGCACGTGGTAGCCGGTGTGCTGGAAGATGCTGCCGGTCAGATCCTGCTGGCCCGCCGCCTTCCCGGCAAGCATCTGGCGGGCCTGTGGGAGTTTCCCGGCGGCAAGGTTGAATCCGGCGAAGAGGCTCCGGCGGCACTGGCGCGGGAGCTGGGCGAAGAACTGGATCTGACCGTCGACTTGAAGACAGCGCCGACGCTGCTCATCGAGCTGCCCTGGCGCTACGCAGACAACCATCTGCGTCTGGCCGCCTGGCATGTACCGGCGTGGCAGGGCCAGGCGCAGGGCATGGAAGGGCAGGATATCGCCTGGGTCGATCCGCGGCAGGTGAACATCGATACGCTGGCACCGGCCGACCGGGCCATCTTGCGGGCGCTGCGTTTGCCGCGACATCTGCAGGCATCGGATGTGCGACGGCTGAACTCCCCCGTGGACATCCGGCGCGGTGAACACTGGCCCCTGCTCGAGGCCTCCATGCTGATCCAGTGCACGACACGGCTCTGGCCGGTCGATCAGGTGTTCGGGGTGATATGCCGATCCCGTGACGAGCTGGACATCGCCTTGCGCGTGGATGCTGACTTTGCCATATGGGCCAGCGAGGCCGAGACGGCCGCCGTGCGGCGCGCGTGCCTGCCCATCTACGCGTTGGCCGCGGCGGGTACCTCGCTCGAAAGTGGCTGGCAGGGGACCTGCGAGCCGGCGGCGCTGGACTAGCGGTCAGACGTGGCCACGGGCCTTGCTGGCGGCAAGCGTGCGGTACTGACGGTCGAGCGCATCAATGCGCGTGTGCAGTTGCTCAAGCGAGCCATCGTTGTGCAGCACATCGTCGGCGATCGCCAGGCGCGCCGAAGGGCTGGCCTGGGCGGCGATCATGCGTCGGGCCAGAACTTCGTCGATGTCATCGCGTGCCAGCAGGCGCTGCATGCGAACCGATTCGTCCGCTTCCACCACCAGCACGCGATCCACCCAGGCATAGCGTGGCCAGCTCTCGGCCAGCAACGGGATGGCCAGTACGCAGTAAGGCCCGGTTTCCCGCGCCACGCGCTCGCGCAGCCAAGTGTGCACGCGCGGATGGATCACCGCTTCCAGTTCGCCGCGCAGGGCCGGCTGTTCAAACACCCGCTGACGCATGGCGCGCCGGTCGAGTTCGCTGTTGGCGTCAAGAATGTCCCGACCGAGCCGACGTACCAGTTCGGCCAGGCCTTCTGTGCCGCGGGCTACCACTTCCCGTGCCGCCACATCCGCGTCGTACACAGCAATGCCCATGGCTGCGAAGTGGTCCGTCACGGCACTTTTGCCGGCGGCAATGCCGCCTGTAACGGCGACCACGAATGTCGAGGGTGAGGGCGAGGCTTCCATGCGCCCCAGCATGCCGTTGGGACCCGCAGCGGGCAAGGCGTCAGCGCAGTCCCATCAGGCCCAGATAGGCATGCAAAAGTGTCGGCCCGGCCAGGAACCAGAGCAGACCGGCCAGGGCTATGAACGGTCCGAAGGCCATGGGTACGCCCGGCTGGTGGCGACGCGCCAGCATCATGCCACCACCGATCAAGGCACCCAGCAGCGAGGACACCAGCACAATCGGCAAAATCGCCACCGGCCCCATCCAGGCGCCCAGTGCGGCCAGCAGCTTGAAGTCGCCATGGCCCATGCCTTCCTTGCCGGTGAGCAGCTTGAACAGCCAGTACACGCTCCACAGCGACAGGTAACCCACTGCGGCGCCGATAACGGCGCTTTGCAGCGGGATGTACAGCCCTTTCAGTGCCAGCAGCAGCCCCAGCCAGAGCAGGGGCAGCGTGATCGAATCGGGCAGCAGTTGGGTACGGAAATCGATACCTGTCAGTGCGATCAGGCTCCACACGAACAACAAGCCAGCCCCCCCGGCATAGCTGACGCCAAACTTGGCGACGACCAGCGCGCTGAGTACGGCGCAAGCCAGCTCCACCAGCGGGTATTGCGCCGAGATGCGTGTGCGGCAGTAACGGCAGCGACCGCGCAACCATAGCCAGCCAAACAGCGGAATATTGTCGTGAGCGGCGAGGCGATGCTTGCACGAAGGACAGTGCGAGGGCTCGCGCACCAATCCTGGCGGGCGCGGCTCGTCGACGACTTCCAGCTCCAGGATGTCGCGCGCTTCCTGGCGCCAGAGATAAGCCATGCGCGCGGGCAGGCGCAGTATCACCACGTTGAGGAAACTGCCGACCAGCAGGCCAAACAGTGCGGCAACCAGCACCCAGCCCCAGGCGGGCAAGGCGGCGACAAATCCGGGGTCAGTCATCAAGAACCAGTGCTGCAGTAGTCAGACCGTGCCGGCCAGTTTGAAGATCGGCAGATACAGGGAGATCACCATACCGCCGACCATGACGCCCAGAATCACCATGATCAGCGGCTCCAGCAGCGTGCTCAGGGTGTCGACGGCGTTGTTGACCTCTTCCTCGTAGAACTCGGCCACCTTGAACAACATGTTGTCCAGCGCGCCCGACTCCTCACCAATGGAGACCATTTGCACCACCATGTTGGGGAACAGGCCGGTCTGGCGCATGGCCAGCTGCATCTGGTGACCCACGGCGATATCGTCGCGCATCTGGCGGATGGCTTCGCCGTAGACCACGCTGCCGGTGGCGCCCGCCACCGCGTCCATGGCTTCCACCAGCGGCACGCCGGCGCGGAAGGTAACGCCCAGCGTGCGTGCAAAACGCGCGATCGCTGATTGGCGAAGGATGTTGCCAATCACCGGAAATTTCAGCAGCAGGCGGTCCAGGAAGTGCGCGAACTTGAGCGAGCGTCTCTTGGCGGAAATAAGCCCGACCACACCACCGACCACAATCAGCAGCACCAGCCACCAGTAGGCCTGCATGAACTTCGATGCGCTGATCACCACCTGGGTAGGTGCTGGCAGGGCGGCTCCAGCATTTTCGAATACGCTCTGAAACACCGGCACCACGAACAGCAGCAGAATCATCGCTACCAGGAAGGCCACCACCAGCACCGCGATGGGATAGAACAGCGCCTTCTTGATCTTGGACTTGATGGCCTCGGTGCGTTCCTTGTAGGTCGCTACCGTGTCCAGCACGGTATCGAGCACACCGGCCGATTCCCCGGCGCGGACCAGGTTGCGATAAAGCTCGTCGAACTGCACCGGGTACTTGCCCAGCGCCTCGTAAAGCGTCGAACCGCCCTCGATTTCGGACTTCACGTCCGTGAGCATGTTCTTGAAGCGGGGATTGCGCTGGCCGCCGGCGATGATCTCGAACGACTGCACCATCGGCACGCCCGAGGCCATCATGGTGGCGATCTGACGGCTGAAGATGGCCACATCGCGCGGCTTGACGCTTTTGCCGGTGGAACCGAACAGGGGCTTGGGCTTTTCCCGCACCGTCTGCGGGTTCATGCCCTGGCGGCGCAGCTCGGCTTTGACGAGCGAGGCATTCTTGCCCTGCATCTCGCCTTTCATCTTCTTGCCGCGCTTGTCCAGCGCAGTCCATTCGTAGACCGAGAGCTTGCTCAGCTCCGATCGGCCCGTATTCCTGGCGGTTGCAGTAGCGGTGGCCATGGGCGCGGTGTTCCCCCAACCTCATCGTCTAGGCATCAAGCCGGCACACTCCCTTGTGCGTGCCGTCATCCAGCGGGAGGCGATGCCGGTCAGGCTCGAGGCCCCCGCCCCTCGATCTGCGTACTCTGCCACGAATCGCGGCCAAATACCGCGATCGGTTTACTAATCCTTGGTCACACGGTTGATCTCGGCCAGGCTGGTCACGCCATCGCGCACCTTCTGCAGTGCCGAGTCGCGCAGGTCGCCGATGCCGGCTTTCTTGGCTGCTTCGGCAATCTGCATGGCGTTGCCGCCTTCCAGCACAATCTGCTGGATTTCATCGGCCATCGGCATCACCTGATAAATGCCCACGCGGCCCTTGTAGCCTTCGTTGCAGCCGTCGCATCCCACTGCCTCGTAGATGGTCAGGCCATCGTCGATCTCTTCCTGCGTAAAGCCTTCGGCCAGCAATGCGTGATCGGGAATATCGGCCGGGCGCTTGCAGTCATGCAGCCGGCGCGCCAGGCGCTGGGCGATCACCAGCGTGACCGACGAGGTGATGTTGTAGGGCGCGATGCCCATGTTCATAAGGCGTGCGATGGTCTGCGGCGCATCGTTGGTATGCAGCGTGGACAGCACCATGTGGCCGGTCTGCGCGGCCTTGATGGCAATTTCCGCCGTTTCCAGGTCGCGGATTTCGCCGACCATGATGATGTCCGGGTCCTGGCGCAGGAACGAGCGCAGCGCAGCGGCGAAGGTCATGCCGCGCTTGGTGTTCTGCTGTACCTGGTTGATGCCCTCGACGCGGATTTCCACCGGGTCCTCGACGGTGGAGATGTTGCGGCCGTCGGTGTTGAGGATATTAAGCGCCGTATACAGCGACACCGTCTTGCCCGAGCCGGTGGGGCCGGTGACCAGCACCATGCCGTAGGGCTTGTGAATGGCCTCGACGAACAGGTGCTTTTGGTTTTCCTCGTAGCCGAGCTTGTCGATGCCCAGCTTGGCCGCCGAAGCGTCCAGGATACGCAGCACG
Source organism: Oleiagrimonas sp. C23AA (assembly GCF_011759385.1). Classification (GTDB taxonomy): domain Bacteria; phylum Pseudomonadota; class Gammaproteobacteria; order Xanthomonadales; family Rhodanobacteraceae; genus Oleiagrimonas. The sequence goes on from NZ_JAARLY010000007.1 coordinate 27,345, forward strand.
ATCTTCTCGCCGAACAGCGTTGGCAGCGTGCTGACACGAAAGTCGATCGACTTGGTCTTGGAAAGGTTGAGCTTGATGCGTCCGTCCTGCGGTACGCGGCGCTCGGCAATGTCCAGACCACTCATCACTTTCAGGCGCGAGGCAATGCGGTTGCCCAGTTGGATCGGCGCCTTGGCCACCGTGCGCAGGATGCCGTCCATGCGCAGGCGCACGCGGTATTGGGTTTCGTAAGGCTCGAAATGGATGTCCGAGGCGCCGCGCTTGATGGCATCAAGCAGCACCTTGTTGACGAATTTGACCACCGGCGTGTCGTCGCCACCGGTGGCATCCACGCCGCTGCCCAGGGCCGATTCGGCGCCATCGCCATCGCCGGCTTCCAGTGCCAGCCCATCCAGCGTTTCATCGTCATCGAGCCCGTCGATGGTGGTGGACATCGAATTGAGCGCATGTTCGATGGTGCGCTCCAGCTGGGCGCGCTCCACCAGCACCGGCTCGACAATGCAGTTGGAATGGAACTTGATCTCGTCCAGCGCATGCGACTGCATCGGATCGGCAATACCGACGAACAGGCGTTTGCCGCGCCGGAACAGCGGCAATGCCTGATGCTTGCTGATCATGCTCTCGGCAATCACGTCCAGCGGCATCTGCGCCAGGTCCATGGCACTGACATTCATCAGCGGAATGCCGAACTCGGCCGAGGTGATCTGCGCCATGCGCGTGCTGTCGACCATGCCGTGCTCGACCAGCCAGGTGGCCAGCGGCACGCGCTGCTTGGCCGATTCCTGCACGGCGCGGCGTGCATCGGCTTCGGGCAGAATGCCGTCGAAAACCAACCGGCGGGCCATGCCGGTTAGGCCCATGAGGGCCGGGGACTGCGTCTGGGATGCCATGGCTTTGTCGAATGTTCCCCCGGATTCGTGGCTTGAATTTACCGCAAAATCCGTCGTTTGGGCAGGTTTGGGAGATTCAGGTTTAACGAGCGCGTGCAACGTGCGCACGGCTTATCCCACCATGCGCGGCTTTGCCGGCTAGCGCAAGGTGGCGTGCACGGCCTCGATCACGCGGGTGACATCGGCATCGTCCAGCGCCGGCGAGAGCGGCAGGCTGACCGTCTGGCGTCCGTTGGCCATCGCTCGGGGCCATTGCTCGGGCCGCCAGCCGAAGCGCTGCTGATAATAAGGGTGCTCGGGAATGGAAAGGTAATGCACGCCGGTGCCAATGCGGCGCCGGTTCATCGCGTCCAGGAAGCCATCGCGGGTCATGCCGCAGCGCGCCTCATCGATCATCAGCGTGTACAAGTGATAGGCGTGGCGAGTATCGGGCGCCGCTTCCAGCGGTCGTGTCACCGGTAGCTCGGCAAAGGCGTGCTGATAACGCTGCCAGATGGCCTTCCGGCGGGCCCAGTGCCGTTCCACCGCGCGCAGCTGATGGATGCCAAGCGCGGCCTGGATGTCCATCATGTTGTATTTGAAACCGGCCTCGACCACCTGGTAGTGCCGATAGCCGGCATCGCCAAAACGGTGCCAGGCGTCCTTGCTCATGCCATGCAGCGCCAGCACGCGGGCGCGGTCGATATGGGCCTGGTCGCGGCCGACGATCATGCCGCCTTCGCCGGTGACCACATTCTTGGTCACATAGAAGCTGAAGCAGCCAAAATCGCCGAAGCTTCCCGCCTTTTCGCCGCGATATTCGGTCTCGATCGCGTGCGCGCAGTCCTCGATCAAGGCCAGCTTATGCTTGCGCGCGATGGCGCTGATGGCGTCCATCTGGCACGGCCGGCCGGCGAAATGCACGGCCACAATCGCCTGAGTGCGCGGCGTGATGGCGGCCTCGATGGCGGCCGGGTCGATGTTCCGCGTGTCGGCATCCACATCGGCCAGCACTGGCATGAGCCCGGCGTGCAAAATGGCGTTCACCGTGGCGCAGAACGTCAGCGGTGTAGTGATCACCTCGGCGCCAGGTTCAAGCCCGGCGGCAATCATGCTCACATGCAGCGCCGCCGTGCAGGAATTGACCGCAGCCACCTGGCCCGCAGCCACGCGCTGATAGTCGGCAAAATCATGCTCGAACTGCGCCACCCGCGGCCCCGTGCCCAGCCAACCCGAGCGCAGGCACGCCTCCACCTCGGCGATCTCCGCTGCCTCAATGCGCGGCGCACCAAATACCAGGAAGGGCTCTGTGGACGAGTCGGACATCGGGCAGCTTTCTAGGCAAACAAGAGCGCCATTGGAGCGCGTGAGACACGGCCGGGCAAGAGGTGCTTGTATCGGAGAGTCCGTTCGCTTGCCCGCCGGTTCCTGCGAGCCCCACCTTTTTCATCGCGACAGATGTCGCCAAATGCTTACCCCTCCCCAACCCTCCCCTGTGAGCAGGGGAGGGGGCACAAGCAAGAGCGCAACATCACGCGTAAACGCCATCGCAAGAACCTTGCATCAGACAGCACAGCCAGCCCAATTAACCCCTCCCCCTGCTTGCAGGGGGAGGTTGGGAGGGGGTAGAGCCTTGCCGCAAGGGTCACCGCCATCGCCCGCCTCCTTCACCACTCATGCCCACACCAAACCGCCGCGCGCCGGAACGCGATTCTCCAAAGCCCACCAGCCACCAAAACTCCTCCCCCTGCTCGCAGGGAGAGGTTGGGAGGGGGTAGAACCTTGCCGCAAGGGCCACTGCCATCGCCCGACACTTTCATCACACATGCCTGGCGCCGAGCCGCCGCGCGCCGGAACGCGATTCTCCAAAGCCCACCAGCCACCAATACCCCTCCCCCTGCTCGCAGGGGGAGGTTGGGAGGGGGTAGAACCTAGCCAAAACACACGCCAAGGGGACGATTTACCCCGCCCCTCGCGCTATGATCGGGCCAGTCTTACAGGGGGCGCGTTTTGAGCGAACTCAGCATCATCCTTCCCGCCAAGAACGAGGCGGCAGGTTTGTCCTGCGTACTGCCGCGCTTGCGCGCGCAGCATCCACAGGCGGAAATCATCGTGGTCGACGATGGCTCCACCGACGACACGCCAGCCGTCTGCGAGCGCCATGGTGTGCGCCGTTTGGCTTCACCGTATTCAATGGGCAATGGCGCCGCCGTCAAGCGCGGTGCGCGCGCTGCAACAGGCGACATTCTGGTCTTCATGGATGCCGATGGTCAGCATCATCCCGAGGATGTGGCGCGCCTGCTTGCACGGCTGGATGAAGGCTTCGACATGGTCGTCGGCGCCCGTGACTGGGAAGGCCAGGCCGGCGTTGGCCGCGGCCTGGCCAACACGTTCTACAACTGGCTCGCCACACGCATGACCGGTCACCGCGTGGCCGATCTCACTTCCGGTTTCCGCGCCGTGCGCGCCGCCAAGTTCCGTGAATTCCTGTACCTGCTGCCGAATGGGTTTTCCTACCCGACTACCAGCACCATGGCCTTTTTCCGCAGCGCCTACGGCGTCGCCTACGAGCCCATAAAAGTGGAACAACGCGATGGCACCCAAAGTCACATCAAGCCGCTGCGAGATGGCATCCGTTTCCTGCTGATCATCTTCAAGATCGCCACGCTGTATTCGCCGCTGAAGTTGTTCGTGCCTACCAGCGCGCTGTTCTTTCTGCTGGGGTGTCTCAACTACGCGCGTACCTTCATCCTCGACGGACGTCTGACCAATATGAGCACGCTACTGTGGAGCGCTGCGGTGGTGGTTTTCCTCATAGGCCTGGTGTCCGAGCAAGTCACCAGCCTGATGTACCGGCGTGATGGCTGAGTCCCGGCGACCGCGGATCCTATTGGTCACACGCAATCTGCCACCATTGGTCGGTGGCATGGAGCGGCTTAACTGGCATCTGGCCGACGAGCTTTCTCGTGTTGCGGATGTGCAAGTCATTGCACCCAAGGGAAGTAAGGCGCTACGGCCGCCGCGTGTGGACATGATTGAGGTTCCACTGAAACCACTCGGTACCTTTCTGATAGCGGCTACGCTTTCTGCGGTTCGCGCGGTTCGCACATGGCGTCCGGACATCGTTCTGGCAGGCAGTGGCCTGACAGCTTTTCCGGTGTGGATAGCCGCGTGCTTTGGTGATGCTCGCACCGCGGCATACGTCCATGGCCTGGATCTGGCAGTGGATCACCCCTTGTATCGCCTGTTCTGGAGGCCTGCCTTGAGGCGTATGCAGTGCGTGATTGCAAACAGCCGGGCGTCGGCTGACCGGGCGCGTCAGCTGGGGATCAAGGAAAGCGCCATCGCGCTGGTCCACCCAGGGGTCGATTACGCCGCAACCGTGCCCTCACAGGCACAGGTGGAGGCCTTCCGTCACAAAGCTGGGCTTGAGGGGCAGCGCATATTGCTTTCTGTGGGTCGGCTGAGCGCGCGCAAGGGGCTGTGCCAGTTTGTTACCCATGCGCTTCCCGCCATTGTCGAACGCCACCCTTCCAGCGTGTTACTGGTGGTCGGTGATGCGCCCCATGACGCATTGCGCGCCAAGGCGCAGCCGCCAGAGGCCATCCGCGCGGCGGCTCGGGCGGCTGGCGTGGAGTCCAACGTGCAATTCATGGGTGTGGTGACCGATCCGCAGTGTCTGGCCACGATTTATCGCTGCGCGGACGTGCACGTGTTCCCGGTGCGTGAGTTGCCAGGAGACCCCGAGGGGTTCGGTATGGTGTCGGTCGAGGCGGCCAGTTTTGGCCTGCCTACAGTGGCGTTTGCCACCGGAGGCGTTGGCGACGCCGTGCGCGATGGTGTATCTGGTCGACTTGTACGCCCCGGCGACTATGAGGCTTTCGCAGAGCGCGTCAGCGAGTTGCTAGCTGAGAGTGTTGAGATACGGACCACTGCGCGTGAGTTTGCGAGCGAGTTCGCGTGGCCGGCTTTTGGGCGCAAGGTCATTGAGGCGCTGGTTCTCAGCCAAGGGGCGGAGTAGACGCATGAGCACCATGCATTCGCCACCGGCGGTGTGGTTTCCCACGGTGCGGACAGGCACCGGGACTGATGTATTCACCGAAACCCTAGTCGCTGGCCTGCGGGAGCGGGGTATTCGCGCCGAGATCACTTGGCTGCCGCTGCGTGCTGAATACGCTCCATGGTCGGTGCCGGTGCCCGAGCCGCCAGCGTGGGCAAATGTGGCTCACGTCAACACTTGGTTGCATACACGCTTCTTGCCGCACTCGCTGCCAGTTGTCGCCACGATTCATCATTCTGTACATCATCCGGATTTGCGAACCTACAAGGGTACCGCCCGCGCGGCCTATCATCGGTTCTGGATCGCGCCCAACGAGCGCCGGGTGATGCGGCTAGCCTCAAAAGTGTGCGCCGTCAGCAAATTCGTGGCGCAAACAGCTAAAGAGACGCTGTCGGATCTTCCTATGGACGTGATCTACAACGGAGTCGATACGGACCGCTACCGTCCCTGCGCATCACGTCCATCGCATAAGCCGTTTCGTCTGCTGTATGTAGGTAGCTGGCGCGCATTGAAGGGTGTCGACATGCTGGCGCCCATCATGCGCGAACTGGGCGATGATTTCGAGCTGCTTTACACCGGAGGTTCTGATGCTAGAAAAGATAAATTAGATATGCCGGAAAATATGCAAGATATTGGTCGATTGGACGGTTCCGATCCGGTCATTGCTGCGATGCAGGATGCCGACGCGTTTGTGTTTCCTTCACGCAGCGAGGGTTTCGGTCTAGTGGCGGCCGAAGCGATGGCATGCGGATTACCAGTCATCGCTGGACGAGGAGGGGCGCTAGCGGAGCTAATCGAGGACGGCGTCACCGGTATGCTGTGCACACCGAATGATACAGCAGGTTTTATTGAAGCGGTTCGATGTCTGGCCTCTGACTGTCAGGTTCTGAGACGCATGTCGCACATGGCCGTCGAACGCACACGCGGACATTTTTCGATTACCTACATGGTAAATGCTTACGTAGAGTTGTACTCACGCAGCTTCTTAGCTGAACCGTCGTCATGACGCCGCACTTATATAGGAAGTACCATGGTGGCAGTCTGTCATCCGATTGGCATCGTCTTCTGGCACTGCAATCTATTTGTGATCACGTGCCCGGTGTGCGCACCGCAAGGCCTCGAGAAATAGTGCCGGCTTGCCAGTCGGTTGATTACGACTATCTTGATTTTCCTCCGGGGCTGCTGCGGTTTGTTGACAGTGATGATGTTTTTGTGCGGCTCGGTCAATTGCTTGCACAGATGCATCGAACCCCTGTTGTGCTCGATACACAATACTTGAACCCCGATCCTTTCCCGCTAGAAGAACTTGATATTTCCGAGCACGATGTGCAAGTTCTGCAGCGTAAAATTCCGCCGGGCTGGCTACATAGTGACTTATGGCATGGCAACGTTTTCTTTGATCGAAGCGATGGCTTTGTGATCATTGACCCCTTGCCGGCCCGGTTTCTGGGGCCTCACGGTTATATTCTAGGTAATGGGGCGATGGATCTTGCCTCTATGCATATGGGGCTCATATTCTGCCACTCATTGTGTAGTCAATTATTGCTTGATGTTGATCGGTTGCTGCGAGCCGGAGAAGTATTCATCAATTCATATTTGCAGGAAGCGGATGTGTGTGTGCCGGGTGTGTTGGGGGCAGTCCTCAGGCTTAGCCGAGTTATGGCGTTGAGGTTTATTGAAAGCTATGCATTGCGTCTGTCGTGGCCTATTGCAAAGCTCAAATACCGGATGGCCGAGAAGACTCTTGCGCGTGTGGATGAAAGGCTTGACTGGAGCTCTAAATGACTTCTTATCGTAAATCCCATATCGGAGCTGGGGTCGGCGAACGCTACGATGCTAAACACGCGATTCGTGTTGATGCGTTAATATGGAATGATTTCGTCAAGCCACAGGTACGGAAGGAATTCGAACATGCTGCGAGTGAGGGTGCAGCATCCTATCTTGACTTCGCTTGCGGTACCGGTCGTTTGCTGAAGCTTGGCCACACCGTATTCGGCGAGTCAGTTGGGATCGACATCTCCGAAAACATGCTGATGGTGGCTCAAAGGCGTGTGCCGGACGCTCAGCTCAAGTGCGTAGATGTTACACGTTCGCCGCCATCGGACATCGGCTGCTTTGACTGTGTAAGCATGTTCCGGTTTATCCTCAATGCTGAGCCTGAGCTGCGTCGCGACGCCTTGAAATGGATTGCGGACCATATGAACCGAGGTGCCACGCTGATTGTCAACAACCATCGAAACAGCGCTAGCATCAGTGGCTTTTTTAGTAGGCTCGCGTTCTGGTTACCCAAAGACGCGAAAAATATTCTGTCTCGACGCGAAATGGTAGAAATATTGCGCGTGGCGGGATTCAGTTTAGTGCGATGCGAAGGTTTTCGCATATTGCCGAGTATATTTGGGCGGCCTTTGTTCGGTCGCAAGTTGCAGGTAAGAGGCGAGAGACTTTGTAGGCGAATGGGGCTTGGACGTTTCGGCGCCGAGCTGGTTATGGTTGCTATGCGGGATTGATGATTCGTGGCTGCCGTCTTTCATGCTTAGGTTTTGAAGCCTTTGAGTTGTTGCTCTCTGCGAGACGCCACGATAAGAATGGCTCCTGCTAATGCCATGCTCCATTCAGCGCAGGCCAAAGAGGTCAGCATCCCAGCCGTGCCAAGTCTGGGCGTAAGAAGGAATGCTGCCAATGTCAGTACTCCTACGCCGGAGGCTTCAAAACCCACACGCATCCAAACCTTGCCGGAAGCCATCAACACATTTCCCTCAACTAGGCGCAAAGTCATTCCTGGCACGGCTAAACACAACCAGCGCAGGGTTTGCCCGAGGCCATGGTACTTAGGGCCGAAAAATCCATCTAACAGCGGTGCAGCAAACCACAATGCCATTGACAAGAAAAAGCCGTAGATCATAGCCACGCTAAACATCCAGCGCAGCAAGTGTGCATTGCGGCGTTGCTCTACCCGATTTTCCCGAAACATGCGCGGGAGTGCGGCCAAGATCATGGCAATGACGGGCAACGTGATTGCCCCGATTACGCGCGTGCCCACTGCATACATGCCGGCTGCACCAAGGGGCAGTAATTTGGCTGCCAATGTCTTGTCCAATTCGGATGGCCCGGCTTTGCTGATGTTGATTGCAGCATAACCCGCGCTCTCGCGCACTTGACGCGTAATGGGAAGATGCCAGAGGCGCAATTCTGGCCATGGAGCCGGTATTGTGGTTGCTCCAAAAAACAAGGCAATAAGTGAAGCGGCGAGGTATCCGTAGGCATACCCTTCAAGTGGTGCGGAGGGTTGCATCAAGAAGACTGTCGTCGCTGCCAAGAGGCGTAGGGCAAGTGGCAGAATTGTCAATAGCTGCGAACGCGCCGTACGTCCCAACGCAAGATGCTCGATAGCCATCAAATTGAATAATGGTTGTAGCCACAGTTCGGTGATGCCGATGGCTAGAAGCACCTGCAAAACGGCTCCACTTTCACGCAGCACTTGAGTGCAAATCAGCAGGTAGATCACCAGCAAGAAGCCACCAGCGAGTAAGGTCGTCGGTATTGAGTAAGACAGTACCGCTTGGCGTCGTGACGGCTCGCGCGAAACCTCACCCAATAGCACCAAGTGCGTCCCGAACGTGGACAACGTTCCCAGAATTACCGCCAGCGAGGTGATACCCGCGAACGCGCCGAACAGCTGCGGTCCGAGCATACGTGCAACCAGCAGGAGAGTGCCCGCCTGCACGACCAGTCGACCGCCTAGAACGAAACTTGTGCGGATGGTGGCGTGCGCGATAGGACCTTTCATCGACGTTGGTCGTTCATGCCGCCACTCGGGCAATCTAGAAGCCCGGAGTGACGTGGATCGTTAGGGTATAGCCATGCTGTTGACTGTAACGCCATGGCCGTTAACGCGAATTCAGCAGCGATTTCAGGGTGGCAATGCTGCCGTCCAGTCGCCCGCCATAGTTTAAGGTCCGGAGCTGTTGCAATGCTTGGCGCGCCTGCTTGTTCTTCCCTAAAACGATCAGCATGCGTACTAGGGTGATCCGGTAGTTGGGCTCATTGGGTGCGGCATGCGCGGCGGCTTCGGCCATGCGCAGTCCCAGCGTCTTGTCATCGAGCACATTCCATGCGTAGTCGGAGTAACTTGCCAGCAGGCGTGGTGAGCGGTGCGGATGGGACAGCGCTGCAAGGAAAGCTTGCACCACGTGTTGCTTGGACAGGTGGCAGTTGCCCTCGATCTGGCACTTCGTCAATGCTGCCAGTGAACTGACATCTTCCACCCCGGCGTCGCGCTTGCGCAGCTTGGCGATCATACTGTCCCACCACGTCTCTTTGATCGGCCGATGCATGCGGGCGTTGAAGAAGATCAAAGCTTGTTCTGGAAGGATGGTTGAGTCGGGCAGTTTGGCAGCCCGCTCCAGCGGCGCGTACACCATGTGGGTGAACACCGAGCTGGGATCGTAGTGCGAGTAGATGATGTAGGTACGGCCCAGGCTGTACTGCGCGCGCGGTGAATTCGGAGCGCGGCTGGCAAGATCCTGCGCCAGCGATACGGGGTTGCTCCAGGCCATGGCCGTGGTTGCGGTCTGGGCGGTCCAGAACAGCAGCAGTCCTGCCAGCAGCACGTAGCGAGGCAGACTGCCCGGAAGGTGTTTCGGTACACCCCGAAGTGACCATGCCTCGCCATCGGCAGTGCGCGGCGCAGCCAATAGCGGCACAACCGCAAGCAATAAGCCGAAGCTGGCGAAGTAATTGCGATGCTCGTAGATCAGCTCAAGCGGCAGGATGGTGCCGGTGAGCAGGTGGCAGCCGAAGAAGAGCAGCAGGCCCAGTGAGACCAGCGGTAGCCGCTTGCGCAGGGCGATGGCACCAACCAGCAGTGCCAGAATGCCGAGCACGCTCGGTAACGTGGTCCATGGGTGCAGAAGGTTTTGCGAGATCGTGAAGTTGTCGTGGTAGAACGACAGCGCGTGCGGCGTGGGGAGGAAAGTCCACATCATGTAGTCGAGCACGATGCGTGCTTCGCTCAGCAATCGTTCGCCCAGCGTGAAGTCGCGGGTGGCCCAGTCGGCCGGGTTCAGTACCTTGGGGATTTGCCAGGCAAGCCCGAGCGCCAAAGGCAGAAATAGGATCACCGTGAACAGGCCAAGAATGCGTCGATCCGTGCCAGGCTTGGTGGCGTGACAGCCGCGAAACATGACCCACTCGATGAGGGCTGCATAGAGCGGCAACATCACGGCCGTTTCCTTGGCCAGCGCGCCGATGCCTGTGCCCGCGATGAGGCTGACACACGACAGCGCAAACCCGCCGGTGCGCCCGGAGAGCATTCGCATTCGTCCGGCGACGTAGCCGATCAGGCCGAGCAGCACAAACAGGTTGGCCAAGCTCTCCATGCGCTGCACCACGTACAGCACGGCGGTGATATTGATCGGCAGCAGCATCCAACCAGCGGCGATCAGCGCTGCCACGATACCTTCTTGTCGATAGTCTCCCTTCCTTGATTGCAGGGAAGGGGTGCGGAGGGGTGAAGTCTTGCCGCGAGGTTCTACCCCCTCCCAAGCTCCCCCTGCGTGAAGGGGGAGGAGCAACAGCTGGCGTGCGAGGAAAAACACGCACAGCCCATTCAACAGGTGAATGACCACATTGGTCAGCTTCATCCAATACGGATCAAGCCCAGTGAGCAGATAGTTGATGGCGAAGGTCAGCGTTGACAGGGGGCGTTTGAACTCGCTGGATGGTGAGGACAACGCCGCGCCGATCAGATCGGGCACGTTGAAGTGCTGGATATGCAGCGCGGTGTTGTCGACGATATTGGGGAAGTCATCGAACAGCCAGCCACCGCCAAGTCCGGGCCAGTAGACCAGCGCTGTCAGCAGCAGGGCTAGGCCCATTAGCAGGTAGGCCATGCCGGGGCGGAGAGTTGATGGGGTCATGCGTGGGCAGGTCCATGGGCAGAAGAAGACGCCGCGGCACGCAGGTTGGCGCGTAGCCGGGTCAGTTCATGGTGCCAGTAATGCTGGTGATGCAGTACCCAGGCGTGCAGGCTGGCCATGTTCCAGCCATGGTGCCGGTTTTCCAGGTGCAGACTATCGAGGTAGTTCAGGTGGGCAAGGCCCTGTGCTGGATAGCCGCAGCTGCCCAGTAGTGCGGCTTGTTGCAGGGCAATACCGTAGCGCGGTTGTTGTTTTAGCGCGTGGTTGAAGTCGGTCAACGCCAACGTGGCGTGGCCTTGCATCAATGCTATCTGCCCCAGAATATGCCACAGATCCTGACGTCGTCCTGGTTGCGTGGCCAGTCGCGGGTTCTCAAGCCCGGCTGCTGCCAGGCGTTGTAATAACGGTAATTGCAGTTGCGGGCATGGGGCGTGTTCACTCTGGGCCACGGCGCGCCCGAACCACGAGGTGATCAGGCTGCCTGCATCATGTGCATGACGCATGGCGTATAGGGCGGCCTGCTCGGTACGGTGGGGGATATGCCCGGCGCGGCATTCCGCGGCCAGCAGGTTGAAGGCCAGCTGTATCTGATCGGGTTGGTGTGCCAGTGCCGGTTGCAGGCGGCGAATGGCCGCTTGTGGGTGGCCGCTGTTCAGGTCGGCTTGTGCGGCATAGACCTGCGCGCGCGGCGAGCGCGGATTGAGCGCGGCCCACGTCAGCGCCTGCTGGGCCTGGTTACCCCATAGCGAAGCGCGTAGGTAGGTCATACTCCCCAGTCCGGCCAGCAACAGTATGGCCAACACGGCTTTCAGGCGATGATCCAGCCCTGCTTTAGCGGCGTTTGTTCCGGGCATTTGTGGTACGCCGCATAGCCACAGCGCCAGCGGCCAGAACAGCAGCATGGCCGGAATGTAGTTGCGATGCTCGAAATACAGTTCCAGTGGCACCAGGGTGGATTCCAGCACCTGGCCAGCCGCATAGAACAGCAGCGCCAGCGCCACGGCGGGCAGCCGCCGACGCAGTGCCAAGCCCGTGCCTACCCATACCAGCATGCCAACTATGGCTGGCAATGTGGTCCACGGTCGCCATAAAGCGGTGGAGAGCGGAAACTGGTCATTGAAAAGGCCCGGCGTAAACGGCCGTGGCAGCCACAGTAATTTCAGGTAGTCCAGCAGCACCCGTGGCTCGGTCAGCAGGCGTTCGCCCAGTGTCCAGGGGCGGTTGCCCAGCGAGCTACGGGTTAGCGCCGGCACATAGGTATACAGAAGGCCGGCGATCAGCAGCAGGCTGGGCAACACGGCCAATAGCCTCATTGCCCAGCGGTAGTGCGATGAGGTCTTGGCGTCGGGTGGCTTGACCAGCGCGTCGCCGGCACGCAGCACCGTGGTTTCCAAGGTCAGTGCCAGTAATGGCAGCAGGGCGCCGTTGGCCTTGCATAGCACGGCCAGTACGGTGCCAGCACCCAGTCCGCCAATGATCCAGGCCAGGCCGCCAGGTTGATGGTTGAGCAGACGGCGGCGCCCGTGCAGCCAAGCGAGTAGACCCAGCAGCTCGAAGGTGCCTGGCAACATCGCCTCGCGCTGCACGATATACAGCGTGGTCGAGACTAGCAGTGGGTGTAGTAGCCACAAGCCGGCGCCAAGCAGGCCCGCCAGGCGGATGCGCTGGCGCAATCGATGGTAAGTGGGGGCGGACGGGTGCAGATGCTGGCCCAGCGTATTGAGCAGTAGCGCCAGCAGCAGGCCATTGAGCAGATGCAGGGCAAGGTTGGTGCGCAGAAAGGGCGCTGGCATGGCGGGCCAGTTGCGCGCATCGAGCAGAAAGCTGAGCAGGGTCAGCGGGCGTCCTGTGGGGTCGGCCATACCCGAGGTGATATAGCGCCAGAAGGCCGGCCAGTTGTCCACCGGTCCGGGTGAGGCCAGTTTGGGCAGGTTGGCGTAATCGTCAAACAGAAAACCGCCATGCAAACCCGGGGCATAGCATAGCCAAGCAAACACCAGCAGCGCGGTGGTGATCAGCAGCACCGTGATGTAGGCGCGCACCTTCATCACGTTGAGTACGGCCGAAACAGCACATAGAAAAAGGGCCGCACATGGCGGCCCTTTTTAAAGTATATGGTCAAACCTGTAACGGTGCTTCCTTAAGAAGCATCAACGGCAGGACGTCGGCAGGTATTTGCCAGGTACCTTAGTGCCTGCAACGGGCGCGGTGGTGCAGAACCAGTTGATGGTACCGCCGCTGGTTACTGGAGAGAGCGCGAGTTGAGTATTATTGATAGCCGAGTTGGCCTTGGCGCCATTGCCATTTGCAGCACCCGTGGTGCCATAACTAACCGTAATCAGGCCATTGGTCCCTACCGTCACGGTGCCTACATACTTGCCGCCGATGCTGGCCGGCTGAGACACGCCAGCATCGGCATTGGTGCCAGGCAGGGTACCGTTGGTGGTGTAGTATTCAGCTACTGCCGTTTTGGCTGAATCAGCCAGCACCGGCCCCTCGGAAACCTGCGAACGGATGACATAATTCTGGTACGCCGGAATGGCGATGGCCGCCAAGATGGCGATGATCGCGACGACGATCATCAGTTCGATCAGGGTGAAACCCTTCTGCATCTTCATGGTAATCCCTCTACTCGGAAAAGCTGGCTTGACGTTGAAATGCCCCCTGAGTCCCAGCTTGAGTCCGGCCCGGACTCGCCCCCCGTGACGCGAGGCCAGGGATGCCAGGTGCTCAAGACGTCCGCAGCACAGACCGTGCCATCGTCCGTCGGCGCTCTATTTCCGCACACTTGCGGCGCAATCGATTGTGCACGCGGTCACGGACGGGAGCAAGCATGGGTAAGTCCTTGTGCCGCATCGGGGGCGCGTTCTATTGCTGGCGCGACGATCAAGGACATTCAGGGGCAGTTCGTGCCCTATTTCGTCACTATTGCGCCGCCTGCTTTGCTGCGTTGCGCTGCCGCGCTTTAGCAACGCCCAGGGTCACTGCGCGTAATGCGACCATGCAGACGACCATCTGCAAGGCTCGAAACGGGATGGCGTAGCGAGGCTCGGCCTGCAGCAAGCTGTAGACGACGGTGGCGTACAGCAACACGGCAGCGGTGGCGTCAAGCGCGGATGATCCGGCGCGAGTGGCGCCCGCTTGTCGTTTGATCGCGACCAGTATCGTCCCGATCAACAAGAGAGCCGCCAACCAAGGGTTGAGGGCCCTGGTGATCGCTTCCAGTGCGCGCCAGGTGGGGTGGTTCCTGAAAGGGGAGTTCATGGTCGGGTAGACGTAAATGTCGCCTTGGCCAATTTGTATGTTCCAGCCCCAGAATTCGGTAGGTTTTTGCGCGATATACCACCATACGTAGCGCCAGGGGTGTTGCCCCATGCGGTCCATCATCTGCGACCAACCTGCCGGAAAGTCGCGGGCCATGGTGTGATATTCGGCGTCTATATCGTCAAGGATGGCTCGTCCTTGCGCGCTGCCATTGATCATCGCCCGGTAGGCCGGGTGGTATAGCGGCCAGCTGCCTTGTACCAGGTTCTGAAGGGCGCGGTTAGTGGATGAGGTCGCCTGGGGAGGGAGGCTGACGTTGCGTATCGACCAGGCGGCTGGCAGCGCCAGACTTGCTACCAGAAACAGGGCGGCAGCTTTGGTGGTGAGGTGACCTCTTGCGCGCAGCACCAAGGCCAGGCCAGCGCCCACTGGCAATAAAACCGCATTGGTGAGCCCCGCCAAGCTCAAGGCAACCGCGCCTGCGATCAGGGGCGCGCGGTGCCTGGATGTGGCGAGCAATACGCCGAGCGTCAGCAGGAAGCCGGCCAGCGTCTCGGTCAGCAGATACGAACTGCTGGTGATCAAGTGGGGCCACACCGCGGTTAGCGCGCCGGCCGCCAACGCCCAGCCGAAGGGGAGGCAGCGACGGGCGATGAGAAAACCAAGCCCAACGGTGGCGGCGCTTAGCAATGCCTGCGACAGAAGGATCGCTACATACCACGCTGATCCATCGCCCAGCCAGCTCATCCAGAAGGCGAGGAAAGCAGGGTAGCCAGGGTCGCGATAACTGTCCGGCATCGGTACGGAGGGGGACGCCGCCTGATGCGAGAACGTAAGGTGATGAACCAGGTTCCAGGCGTAAGCGTGATACTGGATTGCGTCGCCACGGATGGGATGGTAGACCATCGCCGTGCACACAAAATACAGGCGAAGGCCGGCGGCAAGCAGCAGCACGGCAGCCACCGCAAGATGCTTCCAGGTGAGACGTGGAAGAAGGTTGTTTCGAATGCTTTCCGTGCGAGCGGGATTTCCCACGATGTCTCCACTGCATTGATGTGTCAGTGGTGTAGGTTACCGGCAACTTGCAGGAAGGTATCGGGCCGGTAGCGAATGGGACCGGCACGTCCAGATAATGGAACCTGTCAGCGGCGTGGGAGATAGCTCAAGCGTCTGTCCGCTAAGCGAGCTGTTCACTTGGGCGCCGGCAAACGTCACCTTGATGACGCTGGACTGTAGTTCGACAGCGCTGACGTATTTCCCCGCAATGGAGCCCGCCGACGGCAGCCCCACCGATTCGTTTGAGGGCGGCAGCCGCCCCTTGTCGGCATAGAAATCCCAGATCGCCGTTTTGGCGCCGGTGGCCAGCACCATGCCTTCGGAGACTTGTGCGCGGATGACGTAGTTCTGATACGCCGGGATAGCGATGGCGGCCAGGATGGCGATGATCGCGACGACGATCATCAGCTCGATCAGGGTGAAACCGGCGTGACGGCGGTAACGGGGCATGGGGGCGGCCATGGGGAGGTCGTCACTCGTTCAGCATTTTCCATACCATGCCTGAACAGCGCGAAGAAAGCGCATAGCTATGCGTAAATGCCGGGGCGGAAATGCGATGGCGTGTGTTGCGCATCCGCCCCGGGTGGTCAGCTCGCGCCCTTCGGCGTCACTTTGTCCAGGTGCATCCAGCGCTTGATCAGCGGGGTGATGGCCAGCACCACGGCGGCGGTGCCTAGGCCCACCCAGATCATGTTCTGGAACAGCTGACCGTACTTGTGCGCGGCGACGGTGATGTCGACCTTGCCGTTGGCGGGGATGTCCACCGCGGCCAGTTTGCCCAGGATCGACGCGAACTGTTCGGACAGCGACATGCCCAGCCACCAGGCGCCCATGGTCAGGCCCATCACCTGCGGCACGGAAAGCTCGGTGACCGCCGACAGTCCGATGGGCGACAAAGCCAGTTCGCCCACTTCCAGCACCAGGTAGGCCAGCACCAACCACCACACGCTGCTCAGCGTGCCGGTATCGGCCACGTGCGTGTTGGCGGCCAGCAGCGGCAGGAAGGCGAGTCCGGCCAGCGCCAGGCCGATGGCGCTTTTCGCCGGCTTGGACGGATTCATGCCGAAGCGTCCAAGGAACGGCCACAACCAGGCCATCACCGGCGACAGCAGCACCAGGAACAGCGCGCCCAGATAGGTCAGCGAGCCGGCAGTCTGCGGCAGCACCACGCTGTCGCGCAGGATCAGCACGAAGCCGACCACGGTAAGCGTACCCAGCATCAGTGCCGGCACGCGACGGCTTTTCATGCGTAGCGCGATGCCGACCAGCAGTGGGCTCAGTGCCAGCGGAATCAGCGACCAGGTGAACGGGTGCCCATGGCGGATCACCAGCGACGGGAACAGATCCTTGCCCATCATGCGATCGGTGAACAGCACCCACGAGCCGTAGGTCTGCTCGTACAGCGAGAAGAACAGCAAGCACACGGCGACGAAAAACACGCAGGCCAGCATGCGATGGCGCTGCACGCGATCGCAGCGTGCCGTCACGTACCAGCCCAGCCAGATCAGCCAGGCGGCCATGGTGGCGATCTGCAGCCATAGTACCGCCTCGCCCAGCTGCATCAGCGCCCAGATGGCCGGCAGCGCGACGAAGGCGCCGACGTAGATAGCCCATTCCACGTTGAGCGGGCCAAGCAGGCGGCGCTTGAGTTTGGCAGGCTCCGGCGGCTCGGCCAGGCCCATCAGGTATTTCTGCCCGGTGATGAACATCGCCAGGCCCGCGATCATGCCGATGCCGGCCGCGCCGAAGCCGTAGCCCCAGCCATAGCGTTCGCCCAGGTAACCGCAGATCAGGCTGGCGAACAGGGCGCCGATGTTGATGCCCGCGTAAAAGAGGGTGAAGCCCGAATCGCGGCGCTTGTCACCTTCCGGGTAAAGCTGGCCGACGATGGTGGAAATGTTGGGTTTGAGAAAGCCCACGCCGCTGATGATCAGCGCCAGCGACAGATAGAACACGCTCAACGCGGATTGATCGCGGTGCACCACGCCGTTGACCACGGTGGCCTGATGGCCTTCCACGCTCATGCCCAAGTGGCCCAGCACCAGCAGAATGCCGCCCAGTACCACCGCCTTGCGCATACCCAGGTAGCGGTCGGCCAGAATGCCGCCCAATACCGGTGTGGCATAGACCAAGCCACCGTAGGCACCCAGCACCGCCAGGCTCTGCGAGTCGGTGAAAAGGTGGTGCTTGATCAGGTACAGCGCCAGCAGCGCCTTCATGCCGTAGAACGAAAAGCGCTCCCACATCTCGGTGAAAAAGCATACGTAAAGGCCTTTCGGGTGACCGAAAAGCTCGTCGCTGGGCGCGGCGATGGCGTCATTCATGGGTTCTCGTGCTCCCCTGGCGCGAAAAGGCAAAGCACCGAGTATAGACATGGAAGTGGGGCGTCTTGCGAGTGGGGTGGCAAAGGTCGGCGCGCATGGGCCTGACGTCAGGGTGTGGTGACAGGTGGCGATGGAGGGCGAGGCAAGGTTCTACCCCTCCCCGGCCCTCCCCTGCGAGCAGGGGAGGGAGTTCTGGCCGCTGCGTGGGTGATTAGGTGTGGAGATTGGTGGTACCTGACGTGCCTGGTACTTGCTTCGTGTGGGTGAGTGTCAGACGGGAGATGTTGGCGCGAGCTGGTCTGGCATCCGGGGCGTTGATGGAGGGCGTGGCAAGGTCCTACCCCTACCCGGCCCTCCCCTGCGAGCAGCGGAGGGAGTTCTGGCCGTTGCGTTGGTGACTGGTTTTGGAGATTGGCGGTACCTGATCTGCTTGGTATTTGCGTTGTGTTGGGTGGGGGCGCGAGGTAGATGTAGGCGCGCGTCGGCCTGGTCTTGGGTTGATTGGACGCTTTGATGAAGCGTGGGTCAGGTTCTACCCCTCTCCGGTCCTCCCCTGCGAGCAGGGGAGGGCGTGGGTTGCGTTGTCCGGTGACAATTGACGGTCGGCAGTGGCCATGCGCTGCGGCGATGGCGAGCCAGTACGCGGGCGTGTGTGGTGCATGACTCCTCCCCCTGCAAGCAGGGGGAGGTTGGGAGGGGGTGAAGCACACCGCAGCCCATCATGCTGCCCTGCCGCTTGCACCGCGTGCGGATGGCGGCTTAAGTTCCGGGACGTTCACAACGATCCTTGGGGAACCACCACCATGCTTACCAAGCCCTTGATGGCGGCCTTGGCGATGGCGCTTGCCGCCGCGCCGGTCGTGTCTCATGCCGATGCCGGCGCGCATCCTTTCAGTGTTGAGGACCTGGTGCGCTTGAAGCGCGTCAGCGATCCGCACCTGTCGCCGGATGGCCAGCAGGCGGTGTTCTCCATGCGTCATACCGATTACGCCAAGGACAAGGGCGTGACCGATATCTATACGCTGGACCTGGCCAAGGCCGGTGCTACGCCGCACGAGCTGGTGGCCCATGCGGCGAGCCCGCGCTATGCCAGCGACGGCAAGACGATCTACTTCCTGTCCTCCAAATCCGGGCGCAGCCAGCTGTGGTCGGTGCCGGCGGCGGGCGGCAAGGCCACGCAGTTGACCGATCTGCCGGTGGGCATCAACAATTTTGTGCTGGCGCCGGGCGATCATCGCGTGGCGCTGTCCATTGATGTGTTTACCGATTGCGACACGCTCGATTGCACGCGTCAGCGGCTGGATGCGCGCGCCAAGAATCCGACCACAGGGCACTTGTACAAGAAGCTGTTCGTGCGCCACTGGGATACCTGGTCGGACGATCGCCGCTCACAGTTGTTTGTGGCCAACCTGGATGCACCGAAACAGGCGCCGGTGTGGGTCAGCAAGGGCATCGACGGCGACATTCCGTCCAAGCCGTTTGGCGGTGATACCGAATATAGCTTCTCGCCCGACGGCAAGACGGTGTACTTCGACGCGCGCATTGCCGGTACCAGCGAACCGTGGTCGACCAATTTCGACATCTACCGTGTGCCGGCTGATGGTTCATCCAAGCCGGAAAACCTCACTGCCGACAACAAGGCATGGGACGGTTGGCCAGTCGCTTCCCCCGATGGCAGCACGCTGTACTACCTGGCGCAGAAGGAGCCGGGCTTCGAGTCTGACCGCTTTGGCATCTGGGCGCTGGACCTGACCAGCGGCAAGCGCCACGAGGTGGATCCCAAGTGGGACCGCTCGGCCGGTGATCTGGCCATTTCCACCGATGGCAGCACGCTGTTCGTCACCGCCGATGATGAGGGCCAGCATCCGCTGTTCGCCATCGACGCCAAGAGCGGCGATGTCACCAAGAAAGTGGCCGATGGCGCGGTCGGTGGCTTTGATGTGGGAGCCAACCGCATTTTGCTGTCACGCACCGATCTCAAGCATCCGGCCGATCTTTACACGCTGGGACGCAACGGCAACCTGACTCAGGTCACCCACGTAAACCGGCAGGCGTTGGCCAAGACCGCGATGGGCGATGCGCAGTTCTTCACCTTCAAGGGCTGGCATGGCGAGAACGTGCAGGGTTATGTGGTCAAGCCGGCCAACTTCCAGCCCGGCCAGACTTATCCGGTGGCGTTCATTGTGCACGGCGGCCCGCAGGGGGCCATGACCAACAGCTGGAGCTATCGCTGGAATCCGCAGACCTATGCCGGCCAGGGCTTTGCCGTGGTCACCATCAACTTCCACGGCTCCACCGGCTACGGGCAGGCCTTCACCAACGCCATTTCCGGGGACTGGGGCGGCAAGCCGCTGGATGACCTCAAAGCCGGCTGGAAGTACGCCCAGGACAAGTACGCCTTCCTCGACGGCAATCGCGCCTGTGCACTGGGCGCCAGTTACGGTGGCTACATGGTCTACTGGATGGCCGGCGTCTGGAACAAGCCGTGGAAGTGCTTTGTCGACCACGACGGCGTGTTCGACGCGCGCATGATGTACTACGCCACCGACGAGCTGTGGTTCGAAGAGAAGGAAAACGGCGGCCCGCAGTACCTGCATCCGGACAACTATGAGCGCTTCAATCCTATCGATCACGTCAAGGACTGGCACGTGCCGATGCTGATTGTGCATTCGGGCCACGATTTCCGCATTCCGCTGACGCAGGGCCTGGGCGCCTTCACCGCGCTACAGCGCCGCGGCATCCCCAGTGAGTTCCTGACCTTCCCGGACGAGAACCACTGGGTGCTCAAACCCCACAACAGCGTGATGTGGCATCACACCGTGAATGCCTGGCTTGAGCGCTGGACCAAGAAGGGCGCGGGCGACTCCGCCGGCAAGTGAGCTGGGTGGGGCTGGGGGGTAGAGGCGTGATGGCTTGAGGGCTGCCTCTACCCCCTCCCAACCTCCCCCTGCAAGCAGGGGGAGGGGCTGTCAGGCCCGCCGACCACCCCGACCATCAACCGCCAGCCACCAGCCGAAGAACCGAAGAGCCGAAGAGCCGAAGAGCCGAAGAGCCGAAGAGCAGAGGCAGAGGCAGAGGCAGAGGCAGAGTGTCGGAATGTCGGAATGTCGGAATGTCGGAATGTCGGAATGTCGGAATGTCGGGCGCGTATGAGTTGCCCTCAAAGCTGCAGCTCGGCCGAGCTTCTGCTCCCTCCCTTGCTTGCAGGGGAGGGCTGGGGAGGGGTAGAGCAGATTCCCTCCGCCTCATGTGATTCATCAACGCGTACCCGATTGCTCCAGGTGACGAAGAATGTCCTCCAGTACACGCTTGGTACGTAGCAATACATCGTCGTTCCAATAGCGAATCACGGTGTAGCCTTGCTGCTGCAATTGGTTGGTGCGACGCGCGTCGTAGTGCGCTTGTTCCACGTGCTGACCACCATCGAGTTCGATGATGACTCGTGCCTCGATGCAGGTGAAGTCAGCGATGTATCCGGCGATGGGATGCTGGCGCCTGAATCTGAAGCCTGCCAGTTGGCGACGGCGTAAGTGGCGCCAGAGGCGTTGTTCTGCGTCGGTGCTGTGCGTGCGAAGTTGGCGCGCGTGCTGATAGATGCGTCGCATGCAGGCTTCCTTGCCATAAGTGGTTGAGAGGTCTGTTTACCCCCTCCCAGCCTCCCCCTGCAAGCAGGGGGAGGGGCGAGCGAAACCACGGTTTTTTGAAGCCTGGCGCCAACTACAAAACGCCAAGTGCCCAAGTGCCCAAGTGCCCAAGTGCCCAAGTGCCCAAGTGCCCAAGTGCCCAAGTGCCCAAGTGCCCAAGTGCCCAAGTGCCCAAGTGCCCAAGTGCCCAAGTGCTTGGTAGGAGCTGCCCAGCTGACGTAGTGAGGTTTTCCGCCATGGCGGGATCGACCGCTTTGGCTCTCACCGACGGCGAGCGCGAAACCTGGCCGCTCCAAGGTACATGTCAGTTGTGGCGGAGCGCCGACGCTTGACTCCCTCCCCTGCTTGCAGGGGAGGGTTGGGGAGGGGTGAAGCGGTGCCTCAGGCCTGCTCGGCGTTGGGTGCCACGCCGCGGTTGCCAGCAAACAGCTGCACGATGATGGCGACGATGATGTTTACCGCCAGCGCGAACAGGCCGGTGTAGACGGAGATCGACTCGCCGCCGATGACAACCGCGTGCACTGGTTTGACGTGATCGGCAAAGGCCATCCAACTGCCCAGGATGATGCCGACCGCCCAGCCGGCCAGCAGCGCCGGGGCGCGAAAGTGGCGATCCTCGCTAGGAACTCCCTCCCCTGCTTGCAGGGGAGGGTTGGGGAGGGGTGAAGCGGTGCCTCAGGCTTGCTCGGCGTTGGGTGCCACGCCGCGGTTGCCGGCAAACAGCTGCACGATGATGGCGACGATGATGTTCACCGCCAGCGCGAACAGGCCGGTGTAGACCGAGATCGACTCGCCGCCGATGACGAAGGCGTGCACTGGTTTGACGTGATCGGCAAAGGCCATCCAACTGCCCAGGATGATGCCGACTGCCCAGCCGGCCAGCAGCGCCGGAGCATGGAACTGGTGACTCTCGCTAGCAACTCCCTCCCCTGCTCGCAGGGGAGGGTTGGGGAGGGGTGAAGCGGTGCCTCAGGCCTGCTCGGGGTTGGGTGCCACGCCGCGGTTGCCAGCAAACAGCTGCACGATGATGGCGACGATGATGTTTACCGCCAGCGCGAACAGGCCGGTGTAGACGGAGATCGACTCGCCGCCGATGACAACCGCGTGCACTGGTTTGACGTGATCGGCAAAGGCCATCCAACTGCCCAGGATGATGCCGACCGCCCAGCCGGCCAGCAGCGCCGGGGCGCGAAAGTGGCGATCCTCGCTAGGAACTCCCTCCCCTGCTTGCAGGGGAGGGTTGGGGAGGGGTGAAGCGGTGCCTCAGGCTTGCTCGGCGTTGGGTGCCACGCCGCGGTTGCCGGCAAACAGCTGCACGATGATGGCGACGATGATGTTCACCGCCAGCGCGAACAGGCCGGTGTAGACCGAGATCGACTCGCCGCCGATGACAAAGGCGTGTACCGGTTTAACGTGATCGGCAAAGGCCATCCAGCTGCCCAGGATGATGCCGACTGCCCAGCCGGCCAGCAGCGCCGGGGCGCGGAACCAGCGGCCCAAGCCAAACAAGCCGAAGCAGATCGCGGGGAAGGTCTGCACGATCCACACGCCGCCGAGCAGTTGCAGATCCAGCGCGAACTGTGTGGGCAGGAACAGGATGCATACCAGTGCGCCGACTTTCACCACCAGTGAGGTGACCTTGGCGACGGCCGCCTCGCCAGCCGCGGTGACTTGCGGGTTGATGTAGGCCTTCCAGAAGTTGCGCGTGAACAGGTTGGCTGCGCCGATTGACATCACCGCCGCCGGTACCAGCGCGCCGATGGCGATGGCCGAGAAGGCGAAGCCGGTGAACCAGCTTGGGAACAGGTCATTGAACAGCGCCGGCACCACATCGCTGTTGGATTCCACCTTCACGTGCGCGGCCCAGCCCATGTAGCCGAGCATGGCGATCAGGCCCAGCAGGACGGTGTAAGCCGGCAGGTAGATGGCGTTCTTGCGCACCGTGTTGGCGCTCTTGGCCGCGAACACGCCGGTCAGCGTATGCGGATACATGAACGCGGCCAGCGCCGAACCCAGGGCCAGCGTGGCGAACGGCACGAACTGCTGTGGATGCAGCAGCAGCCCGGTGGCGCCGCCCTTGCTCTCGTAGGCTTGCCGCGCGGTTTCCAGCACGTGGTGATAGCCGCCCAGCTTGGCCGGCACCAGCACGATGGCCACCAGCACCACGATGTAGATCATCAGATCCTTGACAAAGGCGATCAGCGCCGGCGCACGCAGGCCGGCCGAATAGGTGTAAAGCGCCAGGATGATGAAGGCGGCGGTGAGTGGAATTTCACCGGTCAGTCCCAGCGCCTTGATCACCACTTCCATGCCGACCAGCTGCAGGGCGATGTAGGGCATCACCGCGACCACGCCAGTGACCGCCACGGCCAACTCCAGCGGGCGCGAGCGGTAGCGGCCCCAGACAATATCGCCGGCTGTCACGTGCCCATTCTTGTGTGCTTCCTTCCACAGCTTGGGCATGATCAGGAACACGATGGGATACACCAGAATGGTGTAGGGCAACGCGAAGAAGCCGTACGCACCCACCGCATAAACCAGCGCCGGCACGGCGATCACGGTGTAGGCGGTATAGAAGTCGCCGCCGACCAGGAACCAGGTGATCCAGGTGCCGAACTTGCGTCCGCCCAGACCCCATTCGTCCAGATGCTTGTGGTCTGAGCCCGCCTGCCAGCGCGAGGCCCAGAAGCCCATTACGGTGACCAGCAGGAAGAAGAAGATGAAGACGCCCAGCGCCGTCCAGTCGATATGCCGCGGGATCATTGCTCTTCCTCCTGGGCGTAGTGCTTGCGGTAGATCAGCCAGGTGATGAAGGCGGTGATCGGAATCCACAAAAACTGGTACCAGTAGAAGAACGGCAGGCCGAGGAAGTAGGGGTTCTCGAAGTTGTAGAACGGCACCCACAACAGCCCGATGAACGGCAGCAGCAACAGGTATTTCATGCCAGACGCTCCTGGGGACGTGAAGGACCGGCGCGCCAGTGCGCCGGTGCAAGCTGACAGCGCCGCTGCGCGGGCACTGGCAGCCTGGGGCTACCGCGTCCGCGCACATCCGTGCATCCCCTGGATGGTCGACCCCTCCCGAGGGTGCGACGGCGCAAATCAGGCTTGAGCATCGGTTGCCCCGGGGTGGGGGTCAATCAGCGTTTGGTCGTAGATGCATGACATGCCAGACCGGCATGGTTCGCCCAAGTGATTGAACGGAAAGGCCAGATGGGCCTTGCGTGCTGCGATTTTCTGATCGCGCTACAGCCAGCGGGCGCGTTTCAGGGCAATGTAGATGCCGCCGACCAGGGACACGGTGATCACGATCATGCTGGGGTAGGCCCAGCCTTTGTCCAGTTCCGGCATGTGGTGAAAGTTCATGCCGTACCAGCTGGTGATCAGGGTCGGGGCAGCCAGCATGGCGGCCCAGCCGGCCAGTTTCTTCATCACCTCGTTCTGGCCAAAGGTGACCAGCGAGAGGTTGACGTTGATGGCCGCACCGAGCATTTCGCGCATGGTGCTGGTGGCCTCGTTGACGCGGATCACGTGATCGTACACGTCGCGGAAATAGACACGCGTTTCGTCACGTATCAGGTGGGGATGCAGGCGTACCAGCTGGTTGGTGATGTCCTGCAGGGGCGCCACCGCCAGGCGCAGCGTCATCAGCTCGCGCTGCATGTCGTACAGGCGCTTGATGGTGTCGCGCTTGTAGGTTTCGCGGAAGATGTCCTGTTCCAGCTCCTGCAATTCCTCGCGGAAATCGCTGACGATCGGCAGGAAGTTGTCGACGATGAAATCGAGAATCGCGTACAGACCAAAGCTGGGCCCGAGCGTGAGCAGCTCCGGTGCCGCCTCGCAGGTGCGCCTGGCCGGCGCGTAGCTGAGCGAGGCGCCGTGGCGCACGGTGATCAGATAGCGCGATCCCAGGAAGATGTGGGTTTCGCCAAAGGCGATGCTGCCGCCGACCAGTTGCGCGGTCTGCGCGACGATGAACAGCGAGTCGCCATAGGCCTCGATCTTGGTGCGCTGGTGCGCGTACTGCGCATCCTCGATGGCCAGGTCATGCAGGTCGAATTCTTCCTGCAGCTTTTCCAGCAGCGCCTCGTCCGGCTCGTGCAGGCCGACCCAGATGAAAGCATCGCTGTCCCGCATCACATCGCTGATCTGATCCAGGCCGATGTCACCGATGCGACGGCCTTCGCGTGAATAGGCCACGCAATTGACGACCATCGGGGCATCGCTGGAGGCGGCGGATCGGGCGGGGCTCTGGCTTAGCTGCATGCGTTTCATCATGCCGCCGGCGCGTCGATTCGGCAACGCGCGAAGGCTCAGGGCTGCGCTTTCGATTCAGCCCCCGGAACGCGCCACCGGGCGCCAGAGTGCGTAGGCCAGCCCCAGCCACACCGGAACGGCAAACAGAATCCACGGCAGATTCTGCTGCTCCAGCCCCGGCAGCAGGCGCACGCCCACTGCCAGCAGCGCCAGTATCGCCAGGCCCAGCACCAGCCATTGCCCGAAGCGGCGTGGCACGCGCCGCCACACACTGCCCAGCGCCAGCAGGGAGAACGGCGTGAACAGCAGCAGGTTCACATTGCGCCAGGCCGCCACGTGCGCCGTTGCCAGCCAAAGGATGAGCATGAACAGCCCGGCGATGCCAGCCAGCAACAGAAAGGCACCGCCCAGCACGCCGAAGGTCCAGCGTGCCAGTGCCCGTCGCGTGCGCCACTGGCCGCTGACGGCCAAGGCCAGCCCCAGCACGCTGCCGGCCACCAGCATGGGAATGGCCAGCGCCGGCGGTTGGCGCGACGGGTCCGGGTGGTGTGCCCTGGCGATGCGCCGGTCACGCTGCACCAGCGCATGCGCGTTGCCGTCGGCGCCATGGATCGTCACATGATCAAGATTGCGCATCAGCGCCATCGGTATGAAGCTGGCCTGCCAGGCGTTGAGTGGCTGGTCGGCGTAGGGTCCAAGGCCCAGGTCCATGCCCAGCATCAGCAGTGGCTGGCCGGCCATCAGGCGGTCGGTCTGCTGGCGGTAGGTTTCGCGCCCGGCGCGTGCGGTGAGCGCTTTTTCCAGCTGCCCGCCGAGCACGCGATTGAGGGCATCGCGCACGCGCGTGGTGCAGTTGTCGGTGTAGTAGTTGTACCAGTAACGGCGATTTTCCGGGCGCAGGTTCCACAGCAGAAAATCGCGCAGTTGCGAGGCCTGGGCCGGTGTCAGAGCCAGGCGTTGCTGCTCGATCCAGCGCCCGGCCTGGCGGTAGGTGGCCATGTCCTGGTCGGCGTACTCGGCGTCCATCATGTAGTTCATGCGCCCGCGCGCGAAGTTGAGCAGGAAGTTTTTCTGCTCGAAGTCGAACACGCCGTAATTGAAGGTGATGGCCTGCCCGCTGACGCTGTCGCGCAGCTCGATGGCATCGTGCCCGAAGCGCTCCCAGTAGATGGTGCCGGGGCCGTAGGTGATCAGCGACACTTCCAGGTTCTGGCCTGGCGCGTCGGCCACACCGGCGTGCGCGCGGGTACCCGCATCGCTCAGCCAGAGCAGGGTGATGAAAAGAAAGGCGGTGAAAAGGCGGGACGCGGGGAGGGCATGCATGGGCGGAGAAGGTGCCCGAGTTCACCGGCGGCGGCAAGCGGTATGGGGTCGCGGGTGCTGGTGTAGGGGTGCGGCCTGGGTTTACCCCCTCCCAGCCTCCCCCTGCAAGCAGGGGGAGGAGCTATCAGGCTCGCCGAGCGCCGAGCGCCGAGCGTCGAGCGCCGAGCGAAGGGCGAAGGGCGAAGGGCGAAGGGCGAAGGGCGAAGAAGCCGAAACGTCGAAACGTCGAAACGTCGAAACGTTGAAGCGCCAAGGCGGCATGCCGATTCTTCCAAGCTTGCCTCAGACCTGGAGCAGAGCAGCGCTTTTACTCCCTCCCCTGTGTGCAGGGGAGGGTTGGGGAGGGGTAGAAACCGCCTCAGTCATCCCCGACAGCGTTCGTTTGCACGCGGAACTGGTGCACGCGGCGATCGTCGGCCTGGGTCACGTGGAACAGGTAGTCGCCAATGGCGATGTCCTCGCCGCTTTCGGGCAGATGGCCAAACTCGGAGGTGACCATGCCGCCGATGGTGTCGAACTCTTCATCCGGGTACTGCGTGCCCAGTTCGGCGTTGACCTCGGCGATGGGCGTCAGTGCGCTGATCAGGTAGCCGCCTTCGGGCAGGGCCTGCATCAGCTGCGGCGCTTCCTCATCGTCGTGCTCGTCGTCGATCTCGCCGACGATTTCTTCCAGCACGTCCTCGATGGTGACCAGGCCGGCAACGCCGCCGTATTCGTCGACCACCAGCGCCATGTGGTTGTGGCTCAGGCGAAATTCGGCCAGCAGCACGTTCAGGCGCATCGACTCGGGGATCAGCACAGCTGGACGCAGCAGCGTGCGGATGTCGCAGTGCTCGCGGTCGCCGAAGTACTTGAGCAGATCCTTGGCTAGCAGAATGCCGAGGATCTCGTCCTTGTCCTCGCCGTGCACAGGAAAGCGCGAGTGGCCCGATTCGACCACCGTTTCCAGGATATCGGCCAGTGGGGCTTCGGCTGGCAGCATGACCATCTGCGCGCGCGGCACCATCACGTCATCCACGCTCAGCTCGGTGACGCGCAGCGCGCCCTCGACCATGCCCAGCGTGTCATTGGAAAGCAGGCCGTTGGCCTGGGCGCTGCGCAGTTCGTCGAGCAATTCGTCGCGGCTGCGCGGTTCGCCGGAAAACATTTGGCCCAGGCGATCCCACCAGGAACGGTGGTGCGGGCCGTTGGTACTTCCAGAGTCCTCGTTCATCAGGGCTGTAGATACGATCTTTTGAAATGGGTGTAAGGCTGCCGATTCTAGCGCAAACCCCGGGGGCTGCCCCAAGGCGTACGGCGCGGCCTGTTCATGCACGGCTCGGCACAACGCTTACCGGGCTTTGTGCGGGCCGGCATTGGGTTTGATGGGGGCACCGGTGAACGGATTCCAGCCATGGGCGGCCAACGCGGCCCAGGCGGTCGCACCCAAGTGCGGCAGGTGGTAATAGAAAAAATCGGCAAAGGTGGAATCGGGGCCAATGGCCAGGTCGGTTTCGATGCGTGCCTGCGGCGTGGCGTAAAGCAGACCATCGGCGCTTCGCTGCTTGAGTAGCAGCGTCCAGAGCGCGGATGGAACCTTGCGCCCGCTGGCTTGCATGGCCGCGGCGGCCTGGGCGGTGCCCTCGGTCCAGATGCCCTTTGGCGAACCGCGATAGCCAAAACCGGCGCCATGGCTGTGCGTGGTCT
The DNA here is from genome assembly GCF_011759385.1 of Oleiagrimonas sp. C23AA. Lineage (GTDB taxonomy): Bacteria > Pseudomonadota > Gammaproteobacteria > Xanthomonadales > Rhodanobacteraceae > Oleiagrimonas. Next base: position 55,745 of record NZ_JAARLY010000007.1, read on the forward strand.
TTATCCACGGCCATACCGACTGCCACTGCGGCGGCACCGGCGCCATCGCCAGCAACGGCCACACCTGCGCATCCAGCGCGTAAGGGTGCTGGGCAATACTGTGGCCGTTGTCCGTGGTGCCGATGGGGAAGTGGTGCTGGCGGGCATCCCACATGGCGCTGACAAAGGCGCGGCTGATGCGCGCCTGGCGGGCCAGCGCCGCATCGGGGCGATCGCGTTGCGCCCAGCGCGCGGCGGCATAGACATCCAGGTTGTGTTCGGTGGATTTCCAGCGCTGCGGTGCCTGCTTGCCGTCAAAGCCATACACGCCGCCGTTGTAGCCGGCCGGTGCCGTGGCATCGTAGGTGTGCGCAGCGATCCAGGAAAGCCACTGGCGTGCCGCGTCGAGATAGCGCGTCTCGTGGGTGTGCTGATACACACCCAGCGCCAGCAGCGCCGCCCAGGCCATGTTGCCGGTGGCGGTGCTGGCCTGGTAGGCGTCTTCCTGCCAGAAGCCGCCTTTGGCATTCCAGAAGCCGGGCAGCTTGGCGGTGCCTTTGCCCATGGCGCCGGCGGCGTAGGCGTTGCGCAGGCGGTGGTCGTGATAGTTCAGATCGTGGGCGCTGACGTAGATCAGCGCGTCGGCAATGCGTTGTGCCTGCTTCGGCTGGCCGCAGGCGATCAGCGCCAGCCCGGCCGCGGCGTTGTCGTAGACAAAGGCCGCGCCGTGCAGCGCGCGACGATCGGCCGGGGCGCTCAGGGTGACGCTGGGGTAGCTGGCCAGCAGCATCGGCCCCTGACCCGGCATGGCGTGCGCGGCGTCGTCCAGTGCGGCGCACGTCACTTTGGCCAGTTGCTGACGTGGCGAGGCCGCGAATGTCGCGACACTGATGCCGAAAAGCATCATCGCGCAGACAGCACGGCAGGCAGAGCGCATCAATGTAGACATGGCAAGCGGCGGCAGCGGGCGTCAAAGCAGTGTGCCGCGCGGTGCGGGCTTGGGTCTATGCGAACGCGGGCAAACGGTTCAGCGAGGGCGGTAAGGGTCGTCGATGCCCAGCCCGGCCAGAATGCGCGTTTCCAGCGCCTCCATTTGTTCGGCCTCGGCTTCTTCGATGTGGTCGTAACCCAACAGGTGCAGCGTGCCGTGCACCGTCAGGTGCGCCCAGTGCGCGCGATCGGCCTTGTGCTGTTCACGCGCCTCGCGCTGCATCACCGGGGCACAGATGGCCAGATCGCCGAGCAGTGGCAACTCCACGCCCGGCGGCAGTTCGGCCGGAAACGACAGCACGTTGGTGGCGTAATCCTTGCCGCGATAGGTGGCGTTGAGTTCGCGGCCCTCGTCGGCATCGACCAGGCGGATCGAGAGCTCGGCCTCGCCCTCGTGACCGGCGCCGGCCAGCGCCGCGCCGACCCAGCGCCGAAAGCTGGCCGCGGCCGGCAGTCCCTTGCGCGGCAAGCCGTAACCTAAGTGCAGGGTCAGCGCAGATGCCTGACTCATCCGCGCGGCGACTCGTTCATGCGTTCGGCGGCCTCGTAGGCGCGCACGATGCGTGCGACCAGCGGATGACGCACCACATCGCGCGAGGTGAAGAAGGTGAAGCTAATGCCGTCCACGCCGCGCAGCACCTCGATGGCATGACGCAGCCCCGAGCGCGCGCCGCGCGGCAGATCCACCTGGGTCACGTCGCCGGTGATCACCGCCACCGAGCCAAAACCGATGCGCGTCAGGAACATCTTCATCTGCTCGACGGTGGTGTTCTGCGCCTCATCCAGAATGACGAACGAATCATTCAGCGTGCGACCGCGCATGTAGGCCAGCGGGGCAATCTCGATGATGTTGCGCTCAATCAGCTTGGCCACGCGCTCGAAACCGAGCATTTCGTACAGCGCGTCGTACAGCGGGCGCAGGTACGGGTCGACCTTCTGGCTGAGGTCGCCGGGCAAGAAGCCCAGTTTCTCACCGGCTTCCACGGCGGGGCGCACCAGCAGCACGCGCTGCACGCGATTGGTTTCCAGCGCCTCGACCGCGCTGGCCACGGCCAGGTAGGTCTTGCCGGTGCCGGCCGGGCCGATGCCGAAGTTGATGTCATTGGTGGCGATGGCGTGCAGGTAGCGGGCCTGGTTCGGGCCACGGCCCTTGATCAGGCCGCGTTTGACCTTGATCAGCACTTCCTGGGCCTGTTCGGCGGCCTGTTCGGAGAGCGCGTCGACGCCCGATTCGGACAGCATCAGGTTGATGCGCGGGCCGTTCAGCGACTCGTTTTCGGTCACTTCATACAGCGCGTGCAGCACTTTTTCGGTGGCCTCGGTGACCGGCGCGTCGCCAATCACCTGGAACAGGTTGCCACGGTGGTTGATCTCCACGCCCAGACGCAATTCGATCTGGCGCAGATGCTCGTCAAAGGGGCCGGCCAGGTTGGCCAGACGGGCGTTGTCATCGGGTTCGAGCGCGAAGTCGCGCGTAGTCAGTTCTGCCATACCCAAAAGCGTACCGCGCGGGGGCGGGGTGGGCCAGCATCGGGCGTGTTCGGCCGCGTTTCGGGATAGGCGCGATTCACGCGGCACTTGTGTTTAATTAATTGATGAATTAATTAAATGCCATGAGCAACACACCCACCACCCAGGCACGTGGTCGTCGCGCCGGTCGTCCGGCCGGCGACGACGCCGATCTGCGCAATCAGTTGCTGGATACGGCGGCCAGCTTATTTGCGCGCAACGGCATCGCGGGCACCTCGTTGCGCGCCATCGCCGATGCCGCCGAGGTGACGCCGGCGATGCTGCATTACTACTTTGGCGGCAAGGCGGCGCTGGTCGACGCCTTGATCGACGAACGGCTGAAACCGGCCGTGCAGCCGTTGCACACGCGGCTGGCGTCGACCGAAACCACGCCGCCGGCCCTGATCGAGGCTTTCGTGCGCGGCATGGCCGAGGTGATCGGTTCGCACGCATGGCTGCCGGCGCTTTGGGTACGCGAGGTGGTTTGCGAAGGCGGCGCCTTGCGCCCGGCGGTGTTCGAGCGGGTGGTGCCGCAGTTGCCCCAGATCATGGCGGAGCACTTCCGGCGTGCGCAGAATGCGGGGCAACTGGCGCCGGGCATCGATCCCCAGCTGCTGGTGGTGTCGCTGGTCGGGCTGACCATGTTTCCGGCCGCCGGCGAGCCGATCTGGCGACAGGTATTCGATACCGGTGCGATGAGCGTGGATGGTCTGGTCCGGCATGTGCTCAGCCTTCTCGGCCAGGGCATCCGGGGTGTCAGTGGAGATGAGCGATGAACGCGTCAGTGATGCGTGCAGGCGTGTTGGGCTCGATGGCGGCGTTGCTGCTCAGTGGCTGTCATCCGGCGCCGCCAAAGGCGTTGGGCACGCTGGAGTACGATCGCATCACGCTGCCGGCGGTGGCCGCCGAGCGCGTGGTCTCGATCGGTGTGAAGGAAGGCCAGCGCGTCAAGAAGGGGCAATTCCTGGTGCAGCTCGATGCCAGCCAGACCCGGGCCGACCTTGCTGCCAGCCGTGCCCGCGCGGCGCAGCAGCAGGCGGCGTTGGAAAAAGCCGACAACGGGCCGCGCAAGGAAGATATCGACCAGGCGCGTGCACGTCTGGCCAGCGCCAACGCCCAGGCCAAAGACGCCCGCGCCTATTACGCACGACTGAAGCCGCTGCAGGGGCAAAGCTACGTCTCGGCGTCAGACCTGGATCGCGCCCGCGCCGCGGCCAGCGCTGCCGATGGCGATGTGGCGGCGGCGCGAGCAGCGCTGGATCTGCTGCTGCATGGCACCCGCGCCGAGGACGTGGCCCAGGCGCGCGCGGCGCTGGCCGATGCACAGCAGCAGGCCAAGGCGCAGCAGGTGCTGCTGGACAAGCTGCACGTGGTGGCGCCGCGCGATGGCCTGATTGACAGCCTGCCGTACCGGCGTGGTGACCAGGCGCCCGTGGGCCAGCCGCTGGTGATCATGCTGGTCGGCCACACGCCGTACGCGCGGGTCTACCTGCCAGAAGCCATGCGTGCCCAGCTGCACGATGGTGATGCGGTCCAGGTGCATGTGCGGGGGCGCGCGCAAGCCTACGCCGGGCATGTGCGCATGATCCGCCGGGAGCCGGTGTTCACCCCGTACTACGCGCTTTCCGGCGAGGACGCCACGCGCCTGAGCTGGCTGGCACAAGTCCAGCTGGGCAACGATGCGCGCGATCTTCCGGCCGGTTTGCCGGTGTCGGTTACCTTGGCGGCAACGCACCCGTGAACGAAAGCGCCACACCGGCGATCCGCGTGCGCGGGCTGACGCGTCGCTTTGGTGAGCTGGTGGCCGTCGATCATGTCGATCTTGAGGTGCCCGCGCGTCAGGTCTACGGCTTTCTCGGTCCCAATGGCTCGGGCAAGTCCACCACCATCCGCATGCTTTGCGGACTGCTGATGCCCAGCGAGGGCGAGATCGAGGTATTGGGGCTGCGTATTCCTGCGCAGGCCGAGGCCCTGCGGCGTCAGATCGGTTACATGACCCAGACCTTTTCGTTGTTCACCGATCTTAGCGTGCGCGAAAACCTGGCCTTCATGGCCGCGGTGCAGGGCGTGCCCCAGCGCCAGACCCGCTCGCGCATCGATGCGTTGCTCGAGCAATACCATCTGGCCGACATGCAGCGTCAGCTCGCCGGTACCTTGAGCGGTGGCCAGCGCCAGCGCCTGGCATTGGCCGCGGCGGTGGTGCACGAGCCGAAACTTCTGTTCCTGGACGAGCCGACCAGTGCGGTCGATCCGCAATCGCGGCGCGACTTCTGGGAGGCGCTGTTCACTCTGGCCGATGCCGGCACCACGCTGCTGGTATCCACGCATTACATGGACGAGGCCGAACGCTGCCACCGTCTGGCCATTCTCGATCGCGGCCGGTTGGTGGCCGATGACACACCGGCCGCGCTGGCCGGTGCGTTGGCCGGGCGAACGTTTCAGGTCAACACGCAGCATCCGCGAGCGTTGCAGCCGACGCTGGCGCAATGGCCGGGCGTGCTCAGCGTGGCGCAGATCGGTGCGAGCTTGCGTGTGTTGATGGCCGCCGACGCTGACGCTGCCGAGGATATCTGCACACGCATGCGCGATGCGCTGCGTTCCAGCGATGCCAAGGTCAGCGTGAGCGCCGTAACGCCCAGCCTGGAAGATGTCTTCGTGGCGGCCACACGTGAGCCCGGCGCGGTCGAGGCGACGTCGTCATGAACATGCGGCGGCTGTGGGCCATCGTGATGAAGGAGTTGCGCCAGTTGGCGCGCGATCGCATTACCCTGGCCATGATCGTGGGCATCCCCGTGCTGTTGCTGGCGCTGTTCGGCTACGCCATCAATCTGAACCTGCGCGGCCTGCACGCCGGTATTGCCGACCAGGCGCAGACCGCCGGATCGCGCGCGCTGGTGATGGACATGCTGGCCACCGGGGTGATCGAGCCGGGCATGCAGGCGCCGACACCCGCGCCACTGATGACGGCCTTGAAGCGCGGTCGCATCAGCGTGGCGATCGTGATTCCACCGGACTTCGAGCGTCGCCGCATCGACGGCCGGGCGGTGGCCCAGGTGGTGGTCGATGGCAGCGATTCGACGGTGCGCGCTGCGGCCTTGCAACTGCTGCAGGTGCCTATCGACAGCGCCGCTTCCGACACCCGTGCGCCGCCGCGCAGCACGCCGGTGGAGGGGCGCATCCGGCTATTGAGTCTGTACAACCCCGAGCGGCGCTCGGCGGTGAATATCGTGCCGGGCCTGGTCGGGGTGATCCTGACCATGACCATGGTGCTGTTCACCGCGGTGGCGGTGGTGCGTGAGCGTGAACGCGGCAACATGGAGCTGCTGATCGCCACGCCGCTCAGTCGCAGCGAGCTGATGGTCGGCAAGGTCTTGCCCTACGTGGTGATCGGCCTGTTGCAGACCACCCTGATCCTGGCCCTGGGCGTGGGTGTGTTTCGTGTGCCGGTGCGAGGTTCGTTGTGGGAGGTCTACGCCGCAGCCGCATTGCTGATTGTGGCCAATCTGGCCATGGGCTTGTTGATCTCCACACGCGCCAAGTCGCAGTTCCAGGCCATGCAGATGACGTTTTTCGTGTTCCTGCCGTCGATTCTGCTATCCGGCTTCATGTTCCCGTTCGCCGGCATGCCACGCGCCGCGCAGTGGCTGGCCGAAGTGCTGCCGCTGACGCACTTTCTGCGCCTGATCCGAGGCGTGATGCTGCGTGGCGCCGGGCTATGGGCCATGTGGCCGGACGTGCTGGCGCTGCTGGCCTTTGCGCTGGTGATGATGACGCTGGCCATCACGCGCTTTCGCAAACGCCTGGATTGAGGGGAGGGCGTGCCTGCTGGGATGTGCAGGCGTTTCAACCCCTCCTCAATCCTCCCCTGCAGGCAGGGGAGGAGGTCTCATCTGAGGTGCTGCCTTCGTTTGCCGTGGAACGTTGAATCAGCGCAGCGTTCGGCCCCTCCCCCTGCGTGCAGGGGGAGGTTGGGAGGGGGTAGATCCGGCCTCCCTACCGGATGGATTCCACCCCCTCGTCCATTGAGGCACATAGGCTTCAAGGGTTTTTCCTGGCGTATGGCAGGCGTTCCAACCCCTCCTCAATCCTCCCCTGCAGGCAGGGGAGGAGGTCTCATCTGGGGTGCTGCCTTCGTTTCCCGTGAAGCGTTGAATCAGCGCGGCGTTCGGCTCCTCCCCCTGCTTGCAGGGGGAGGGTGGGAGGGGGGTAGATCCGGCCTCACCACCGGATGGATTCCACCCGGCGTCCATGATGCCCATAGGCTTCAAGGGTTTTTGCTGGGGTATGCCAGGTGTTTCAATCCCTCCTCAATCCTCCCCTGCATGCAGGGCAGGAGGTCTCATCTGGGGTGCTGCCTTCGTTGCCGTGGAACGTTGAATCAGCGCGGCGTTTGACTCCTCCCCCTGCTTGCAGGGGGAGGCTGGGAGGGCGTAGATCCGGGCTCAGCGCCGAAGACTGTCCACACCTGCGCCCTTGAGGCGCACAGACACGCAGGCCTCAGGCGACCTTCTGGTCGTCGCTGGTGACCACGCGGCCGCGCAGGGAATTGGCCATGGCCTCGGTGATCACCACGTCGACGAACTGGCCCTTCATGCGCGGATCGCCCGGGAAATTGACGAAGCGCATGTTCTCGGTGCGGCCGGTCATCTCGTTCGCGCTCTTCTTGCTGGGGCCTTCCACCAGCACGCTTTGCACGGTGCCGACCATGGCCTCGCTGATTTTCTTGGCGTTCTTGTTGATGGCCGCCTGCAGGCGCATCAGGCGCGCGTGCTTGGTGGCATCGTCGGTATCGTCAGGCAGGTTGGAGGCCGGCGTACCGGGGCGACGCGAGTAGATGAACGAGAAGCTCTGGTCAAAGCCAATGGCCTCGATCAGCTTCATGGTCTGCTCGAAATCGTGATCGCTCTCGCCGGGGAAGCCGACGATGAAATCCGAGCTGATGGAGATATCCGGGCGCGCGGCACGCAGCTTGCGGATGCGCTGCTTGTATTCCAGCGCCGTGTAGCCACGCTTCATGGCCGCCAGAATGCGGTCGGATCCGGCTTGTACCGGAAGATGCAGGTAGTTGGCCAGCTTGGGCACGTTGGCGTAGGCCTCGATCAGCGAGTCGGAGAACTCGACCGGGTGCGAGGTGGTGAAGCGAATACGGCCGATGCCGTCGATCTCGGCGATGGCGTGGATCAAGAGCGCCAGATCGGCGATGCCGCCATCGTGCATGGGGCCGCGATAGGCGTTGACGTTCTGGCCCAGCAGGTTGACCTCGCGCACGCCCTGTTCGGCCAGCAGCGCCACTTCGCCGATCACATCGTCGAACGGGCGGCTGATTTCCTCACCGCGGGTGTAGGGCACCACGCAGTAGCTGCAGTACTTGGAGCAGCCTTCCATGATCGACACGAAGGCCGTCGGGCCTTCGGCGCGCGGCGCCGGCATGGCGTCGAACTTCTCGATTTCCGGGAAGCTGATGTCCACCTGCGGGCGTTTGTCGCGACGGCTGGCTTCGACCATGTCCGGCAGGCGGTGCAGGGTCTGCGGGCCGAACACCATGTCCACGAACGGCGCGCGCTTGACGATGGCATCGCCCTCCTGGCTGGCCACGCAACCGCCGACACCGATGACGACCTTGTCGTTCTTGGCTTTGAGCTGCTTCCAGCGCCCCAGCTGGCTGAACACCTTTTCCTGCGCCTTCTCGCGGATCGAGCAGGTGTTGATCAGGATGACGTCGGCCTCGTCGGCGTTGTCGGTCAGTTCCAGGCCGTGGGAGGCCTTGAGCACGTCGATCATCTTGGCCGAGTCGTACTCGTTCATCTGACAGCCGTGCGTTTTAATGAAAAGCTTGCCGGTCATGGGCTTACACTAGCATTCAAGCGAACCCGATAGTCTACGCGCCCTTGTTGGCGGCCGCCAGTGTCGGTGCCGCTTGTGTGCGCCAGCGCACGTCGCCGCGGCGCCATGCCGCAGGCGCTTGGCAAGGCCGGGGCGCTGGCGCACACTTGGTCCATGTCTGTTGCCGTCCGCCATGGGGAAAGCGGAGGCCTCACCATCCAGTCTTTCCCAAACCTTCCGGTCCTGCTCGGTGGGCTGGTGCTGGCGCTCGTGCTGACGGCGCTGGCCTGGCCGCGCGCCGCGCACGCCGGGCATGGACTATTTAAGTGCCAGGGCGCGCGCGGGGAAACCGTGTTCACCAGTGCACCGGCCGGTTACCGCGGCTGCAAGCGCGTGCATCTGGATGAGCAGGCGCCCATCAATGGCCGCCTTGGCGCGCGGCCCTCGGCAGTGAAAGCGCCGGCGCCCAGGCAGGCTTCTGCCGCCAGCACGCCCGCGCCAAAAACAGACCATCGTTCACATCTGACCATGGCCGAAGGCGCGCAGCTGACCAGTGCCGCCAAGGCCGCGCAGTTGGAGCGTGCCGGCAAGCGCGTGCTGCGTGGTGCGGTGTATCGCGTGGTGCATGCCGACGGCTCGGTTGAATACACCAATGTGCGTCCGCACGGCGCGCGCGGTCAGCGCGTGAAAACACTGTTCACCTACATCGCCACCTGTCCGGCCTGCGAGGTGCATTCGCCGATCAACTGGCGCACCGTGCCGTTGCACATGACCGCCTATGCTCACGACGTGCAGGCGGCTGCCAGCGAATACGGCGTCAGTGCGGCGCTGCTGCGCGCGGTGATCCATGCCGAAAGCGCCTTCAATCCGCGCGCGGTGTCGAACAAGGGTGCGCAGGGCCTGATGCAGCTGATGCCGGGCACGGCCTCGGACATGGGTGTGAACGATGCTTTCAACGCCGCACAGAACATCCGCGGCGGAGCGCGCTATCTGGCCAGTCTGTTGAAAACCTTCAACGGCAACGTGCGCCTGGCGGCCGCTGCCTACAATGCCGGTCCGGCGGCGGTGCAGAAATACGGTGGCGTGCCGCCGTACGACCAGACCCAGGTGTATGTCGACCGCGTGGATATTCTGCGCAAACGCTATGCCGCGGCGCAGGGCGCCACGGCGCTGGCCGTCAGCAGCGGATCGGCGGGCTGAGCCGGTGCCGGGCAGCCGCCACGGTTTCGCCTTGCCAAGCCGGCCGCGCCGGCGCCTTTGCTCACGAACCGCTGCGACTCAGCTGCATCAACTGCTTGAGCGGCGGGCGCTGGGTCAGTGTCAGCTTGGCGTGGAATGGCGAGCCCGAGCGCAGGCCGGATACCGTCAGCGTGGTACCGGGTTTCAGGTTGGCCTCGCGGTGGCGAAGGTCCGAAGCATCGGTGATGTCCTGCTTGCCCAGGCGCAGCAAAATGTCGCCCTGCTGCAGTCCGGCACGCGCGGCCGGGCCGCCCGGATAAACGTCACTGATCATCACGCCGCGCGCGGCCGCCGGCAGCCCCGAGTTGGAGGCCACTGGCACGTTGGTGTAATCGAGCCCCAGCCAGCCTCGCACCACGTGGCCATGTTCGATGATCTGGTTCATGACCATTTTCGCGGTGGCCACCGGGATGGCGAAGCTGATGCCCTCCGCGCCGTTGCCACGGCCCATGCCGGATACGGTATTGCCCAGCAGCGCGGTATTGATGCCGACCAGTTCGCCGCGTGCATTGACCAGCGCGCCGCCGGAATTGCCGAAGTTGATGGCGGCATCGGTCTGGATGAAGTCTTCCGGATTGGAATTGAGCTGGCGCTGCAGGGCCGAGACGATACCCATGGTCACGGTCTGGCCGATGCCGAACGGATTGCCGATGGCCAGCACCACATCGCCCACCTGCGGCGGCGTGCTGGCAATGCTGATGCCGGGCAGGTTGTTGGCGTCGATCTTCAGTACAGCAAGGTCCGTATCCGGATCCGAGCCAATCACTTTGGCCTCGGCCACGCGGCCGTCGTAAAGCAGCACCTGGATGTTTTGCGCATCGGCAATCACGTGATTATTGGTCAGCACATAACCTTTCGAGCCAATGATCACGCCCGAACCCAGGCTTTGTTCGCGCCGTTTATAGGCAGGTCCGGCCGGGCCGCCGAAAATAAAACGCTGCAAAACCGGATCGGAATAAATCCGCATCGGTTGTTCGGTAACAACTTTATTGGCGTAGATATTTACCACCGACGGTGCCGCATGGTGCACTGCGTCAGCGTAGGAAAATGGACCCTGATTTTGCGTTGTCGGCGAAGCTGCGTTATGGATAGAGGCAGATTTGGGGGCCGGGGAGGGCAAGCCCAGACGCGAACGCAACACGCGACCGGTATCGGGCCACACCAGCCCGATGACGAAGGCCAGTGCAAGGCCGACGGCAGCAAATTGAACGATGAATGCGAGCGTGCGTGCAGCTTTTTTCATGAAACACAAGGATGCGGAAAGGGCTGGATCGGTCGCGTGGCCGGCGCCAGGAGCGCCTTGCAAGGCGCCCGTGGTGACGGGGCGCAGCCGGTCGCGGCACGCGTGCGGTTCAGATTGTACGCCCTGTACCCTGACGTTACACTAACCCGATTTTCGGGCCTGCCTGAAAATCGATCCCAATGGCATAAATTCCGGAGAGCCTGATGGCGAATGAAGTCGTCGATCACGGTCGCCGCCGATTTTTGACTGTAACTACAGCAGCGGTCGGTGGAGTAGGAGTCATAGCGGCCGCAGTACCGTTTATTAAGTCTTGGGAACCGAGCGCAAAGGCCAAGGCGGCCGGCGCTCCGGTTGTCGCCGATATCGGCAAGATCGAATCAGGCCAGATGGTGAAATATTCCTGGCGCGGTTTGCCCGTTTTCGTGGTCAATCGCACCAAGGCGCAGCTGGCGGCGCTGCCGTCGCTCGATCCACGGCTGAAAGACCCCAAAAGCTCCAACACCGATCAGCAGCCACCCTACGCCAAGAACGAGCACCGCTCGATCAAGCCCGAGTGGCTGGTGGTGATCGGTATCTGCACGCACTTGGGCTGCGTGCCGGAGTTCGTGCCCGACATCAAGCCCGAACCGTTCGACCCTAACTGGAAGGGTGGTTTCTTCTGTCCCTGCCACAAGTCGCGCTACGACCTGTCCGGACGCGTGTTCGACGGCGTGCCGGCGCCGGCCAACCTGGCCGTGCCACCGTACCATTTTATCGATGACACCCATATCCAGGTCGGCGTCGATCCGAAGGGGGCTGCGTGATGGGCAAGCGATGGAGTGGACTGGGCGGCTGGATCACCGAGCGTGCCCCGGGCATGGCGCCCATGTACCGCAAGCACATGAGCGAGTACTACGCGCCGAAGAACTTCAACTTCATGTACTTCTTCGGTTCACTGGCGATGCTGGTGCTGGTCAACCAGATTCTCACCGGCATCTTCCTGGCGATGTTCTACAAGCCCAGCGCAGAGGCCGTGTATCCGGGCGTGTCCGAAGCCTTCGCCTCGGTCGAGTACATCATGCGCGATGTCGACTGGGGCTGGTTGATCCGCTACATGCACACCACTGGCGCCTCGATGTTCTTCGTGGTGGTGTACCTGCACATGTTCCGCGGCCTGATGTACGGCTCGTACAAGAAGCCGCGCGAACTGGTGTGGCTGTTGGGGATGCTGATCTTCCTGGCGCTGATGGCCGAGGCCTTCATGGGCTACGTGCTGCCGTGGGGCAACATGTCGTTCTGGGGCGCCAAGGTGATCATCTCGCTGTTCGGTGCCATTCCCTACGTGGGTGACACACTGGTGCAGTGGATCATGGGCGATTACCTGCCCTCTGGAGCCACTCTCAACCGCTTCTTCTCGCTGCATGTCATCGCGTTGCCGCTGGTATTGCTGCTGCTGGTGGTGCTGCATCTGGCGGCGCTGCACGAAGTGGGTTCGAACAACCCCGACGGCGTGGACATCAAGAAGGTCAAGAACGTCGAGGGCAAGCCGGTCGATGGCATTCCCTTCCATCCGTACTACACGGTGAAGGACCTGTTCGGCGTGGGCATGTTTCTGATCATCTGTGCCTTCATCATCTTCTATCAGCCAACCATGGGCGGCTGGTTCCTGGAGCACGACAACTTCATTCCGGCCAATAACCTGGTCACGCCCGAGCACATCAAGCCGGTGTGGTACTTCACTCCGTTCTACGCGATCTTGCGCATGATTCCGGCCAAGCTGCCCGGTGTGCTGACCATGTTCGCCGCCATCGTGGTGCTGTTCCTGACGCCATGGATCGATCGCGGCCAGGTGCGCTCGGTGCGTTATCGCGGCACCGGCTTCAAGGCCGCGCTGGTGGTGCTGGTGATCGCCTTCCTGTCGCTGGGGCTGGTCGGTGCTGGTGTCACCACCGAGCTGATCCCCGCACTGCTGGGGCCAAGCGCCGATGTCACGCTATGGGAAAACCTGTTTGGCCGCATCATGACGCTGGCCTATTTCGGGTTCTTCATTTTTCTGTGGGTATACACCTACTTCGGCTTTGAGAAGACCAAGCCGGTTCCGGAACGGGTGACCATGCATGACTAAGCGAATGCTGATTTCGATCACGTTGGCGCTGGCTCTGCTGGGCGCCCCGCTGGCCGCGTGGGCGTCGGAGGGCGGTGGCCTGATGACTGCCCAGGTGAACGTGCGCGACACCGCCTCGGTGCAGCGCGGTGCGCGGCTGTTCTTCAACTACTGTGTGGGCTGTCACTCCCTGCATTACATGCGCTATGCGCGTATCGGCAAGGACCTTGGCCTGACCGAAAAGCAGGTGATGGACAACCTGAACTTCACTGGCGCCAAGTTTGGCGACACAGTGCAGTCATCGATGCCGTCAGCCGATGCGCAAAAATGGTTCGGCAAGGCACCACCGGACCTGAGCCTGGAGGTACGGGCCAAGGGGGAAGACTGGGTCTACAGCTACCTCAACAGCTTCTACCTGGACCCGTCGCGTCCAGTGGGCTGGAACAACACCGTGTTCCCAAATGCCTCCATGCCCAATGTGCTGTGGGAGCTGCAGGGCATACAGGTGCCGGTGCTTGGACACGAGAAGGGCGAAGACAAACCGGTGGTCGAGCGCCTGCGCATGGACAAGGCCGGGCAAATGTCACCGGCGCAGTACCACGCGGCGACACGGGATCTGACCGCCTTCCTCACCTACGTGTCCGAGCCGGCGGCGCTGAAGCGTCACAGTCTGGGAGTGTGGGTGATCCTGTACCTGGCGCTTTTTACCTTCCTTGCGTTCATGCTCAAGCGTGAATACTGGAAGGACGTGCACTGATACAGTGTGAATTGGCGGCGCCCGGTGGCGCCGCCAGTGGGGACGCGGCGACAGGGGTATAGGGGACGCCTGCCGCCATTAGCGTCGTGTTCGGTGCCCGCCGGGTGTGGCGGGCCGGTTTTATGGCGGCAGCACGTCGCCACCAAGGGTGAGGGGAAATGGCCATGGGCCAAAGTGCGCGTTCACGCACCGTATTGACGCTTTATACGACTCCCGATGCGGTGCAGTGCCATCGCACGCGGCTGGTGCTGGCCGCCAAGGGTGTCGCTTATGACCGGGTCATGGTGAACCCGGCCGATCCGCCGGAAGACCTGATTGATCTGAACCCCTATGCCGATACGCCGACCCTGGTCGATCGCGATCTGGTGCTTTATGACACCACCGTGGTCTGCGAGTACCTGGACGAGCGTTATCCGCATCCGCCTTTGATGCCGATCGATCCGTTGTCGCGTGCGCGCCTGCGCCTGGCAATGGTGCACATGGAGCTGGATTGGCTGGTGCAGATGGATGCCATCGCCGAAGGTGGTCGTGGCGCCGACACGGCGCGCAAGCAGTTGCGTGAGCAGTTGCTGCTGTCGCTGCCGTTGTTCAAGGCATCACGCTACCTTCTCAACACCGAGATGAGCCTGGCCGATTGCCTGGCCGCCGCGGTGATCTGGCGCTTGCCGATGCTGGGTGTGGAACTGGGTCGCGAGGGCAAACCGATCAACGACTATGGCGAACGTATCTTCCACAGCCCGGCCTTTGCGCGTAGCCTGACGGATGAAGAGAAAGCCATGCGTGAGTAAGTAGTGAGCAATCAGACACCTCCTGGGATGACCTCCAACCGCCCGTACCTGCTGCGGGCCATCTACGACTGGATCACCGATAATGGCCTGACGCCGTATATCCTGGTCGATGCCGAGCAGCCCGGCGTGCAGGTGCCGCCGCAGACCATCCGAGATGGGCAGGTGGTGCTGAACATTGCCATGCGCGCGGTAGCCAATCTGGATCTCGGCGACGACCGTGTCGCCTTTTCAGCGCGCTTTTCCGGAGCCAGCCGGCAGGTGTCACTGCCGCTGCCGGCCATCCAGGCCATTTACGCCCAGGAAAACGGGCAGGGCATGATGTTTCCCGAGGAAGAGGTACCGCCGTCCAGCGATGCACAGGAAACGCCGCTGCAGGATGTCGGCGGCGAAGGCGATGCCGCCGCTGGTGACGATGATGGCGACAAGCCCAAGCGTGGCGCACCCCACCTGCGGGTGGTCAAGTAGGCCGACGCGGCGAAGATGAATTGTCCGCCGGTTCCGCAGGGGCTGGCGGACGTGTCTGGCCTGGCTCGATCACGATTTCCGGGCGCGGTTGGCGTGGTGCCATGGCGGTGCCGGGGAAATCGATGACGGTAGCGCCATCACCATGCCACGGCGTGCTGATGCCGATCACGCGGCGCCCGGCCAGCCACAGGTGCCCGTGGCGCCGGTCCTGGCCATCCAGGCTGACATCGAAGCCGTAACGCTTTTCCACGCGCAGGCGTCCGTCATGCCGGCGCAGGCGCAGTGCACTCAGGCCGATGGTCTCGTCCAGCAGCTGCACCTGCTGCGACTGGCAAAGGCGTCGCGCCTCGGCCAGCGCCACATCGCGCACGCGCATGTGCTCGAGCCAGGTCAGGCCCAGCACGACCACGATCAGCAGAAACGTCCATTCACCGGTCATCATGGCACCAGTGTGGGTACGCCGCGCACCGCTTACAAGCGTGACGCGATGATGCGTGTGCTCACGTGTCGATGGACAGGCGCATCGACAGATCGACCGCGTGCACATGCTTGGTCAGCGCACCCACCGAAATGAAGTCCACGCCGATCCTGGCCAGGGTTTTCATGCGTGCAAGGTCGACGCTGCCGGAGACTTCCAGCGGCACATGGCCGGCGGTAAAGCGCACCGCCTCGATGAGCGCATCGGTATCGAACTCATCGAGCATGATGCGATCGGCACCCGCCTCGATGGCCTGGGCCAGCTCGTCCATGGATTCGACTTCCACCTCGACCATCACGTTGGCATGCAGTGCGCGAGCGGCGGCCACCGCCGGCGCGATGCCGCCGGCGGCGGCGATATGGTTTTCCTTGATCAGGATGGCGTCGAACAGGCCGATGCGATGATTGTGCCCCCCGCCGGCGCGCACCGCGTATTTTTGCGCCATGCGCAGGCCGGGCAGTGTCTTGCGTGTATCCAAAACGCGCGTGTCCGTGCCTTCCAGTGCGGCGGCATAGCGCGCGGTCTCGGTGGCGGTGCCCGACAGCGTCTGCAGGAAGTTCAGCGAGGTGCGCTCGGCGCTGACCAGTGCCCGGGCCGGCCCTTGCAGCCGACACAGTATGGTATCCGGCGCTACCTGTTGACCTTCCTCGACCAGCCACTCGATGACGATGCCTGCATCCAATATCAGATAGCAGGCATCGAACCAGGGGCGTCCCGCGATGACGGCCTGATCACGACACAGCACGTGGGCCGTGGCGGGGCGGCCGGCGGGCAGCAGCTGGGCGGTCAGATCGCCACTACCCAAGTCTTCGGCCAGGGCGCGCTCGACGTCACGACGAACGTCATCGGCGGACGGCGAGTCCGCCACAGGATCAAACCGGTGGTGCATGGGAAAGCCTTGTGGTCGGTCGAGAAGCGTCAGGCGCTTTCGGGCTCGGGCGGCGCGCCCGTGGGCGTCTTGCGCAGTCGCTCAACGATGGCATCGAGGGCGCGATCAAACAAGGGTAGCTCTTCCAGCACGATGGTGCGGCCATCGGCCAGTTCAACGGCCAGTTCATCGGCGGTGCGATCACCGACCTTCAGTCCGCGGCGGTTGACGAACAGGTAGCGGCCGCTGATCGGACTGATCCACGACAGCTTGGCACGCTCGTTGGCACCCTCCGCGCCGGCACCGACGAACTCCACCCAGGTGCCGGGCTTGAGCTGGCGCACGCGTGCCATGGCCTCGTCATCCGGGGGGGGCTGCTGCGCTTCAAGTGCGCTTTCGTCGGCGACATCTTCGGCGGAGGTTTCGCTGATGGCGGGCACCGACGCCGGCATGGGCGGCGCACGCTCCAGGCCGGGCGGCGGCACTGATGCAGCCGGATCCTCGCGTAATGCCTGGCGATAGAATCCGTGCAGCTGGCCGATCAGCTTGTCAATGTCGCTATCCTGGAACGCGACGGTGGAAAGGCCGTGGCGCAGCGATTTTTCCAGACTGGGTAACAATTGGCGCAGTCGCTGGCGCTGCTCGGGACTGGCTGGTGGCGTCATCGACCAGGTGAAGTCGTCGATGAAGCGCAAGGCCTCGGAAAATTCGCCGGAATCTTCACCCTGGCGCAGTTGCGTGAGTACCAGGTAGTTGGCCCAGGCTCGCGTCAGGATGCCCTGTGCCATTTCCGGCAGGCGCGTGTGCTCGGTACGCTGACGGATTTCCTGCGCGGCCCGACGGCGCGCACGTGCCAGCTTCTCGCGACCTTGGGTGGCCTCGGCAACGCGCTGCTCGGAGAGCTCGGCACGGCGCCGGTGGATGTCCAGAAACTGCTGCAGATCGGCCTGCAGACGCTCGAAGATGCCCAGGTCATCGTCGAAATCCTGCATCAGCGTCTCCACGATCTCGCGCACCTTGTTGTACAGGTCGCGATCGCGGTCGGCTCCAGGCGACCAACTCTTGGCCGCTTCCGCCAGCGCATCGAGCAGGCGACGCGCCGGGTGCTGGGCGTGAGCGAACAGGCGTCGATCGAGAATGGCAGCCTTCAAATAGGGAATTTGCAGGCGTGCCAGCAGCACCTGCATGTCCACTGGCAGGTTGTGATCCTGCAGTATGAATTCAAACAACATGCCGACCAGGTCGATGGTGTCCTCGTCGGCGCCGGACATCCGCGTGTGCGCTTCGCCGCGCAAGCGGCGAATCTGGCTTTGCAACTGACGCTTCAGTTCGGCGGTATCAGCTTCGCTGACACTTGCTTCCTTGCCGTGGGGCAGGGGAGCCTGGAACTGTTCGGCTGCCTGCGACTGCAGCAGCGAGAGTGCGCCAAGCAGTTCGGCCGGACTCAGTGAAGGTGCACTGGCGGCGGCATGATCCCGGCCGGTACGTTCCGCAGCCGAGCCCGGGCCGGCGGCGCCCTCCGGCTGGCGGCGTGAGGCGAGCAGCTCGTGCAGTGTGCGC
Organism: Oleiagrimonas sp. C23AA; assembly: GCF_011759385.1. Classification (GTDB taxonomy): domain Bacteria; phylum Pseudomonadota; class Gammaproteobacteria; order Xanthomonadales; family Rhodanobacteraceae; genus Oleiagrimonas. Next base: position 73,527 of record NZ_JAARLY010000007.1, read on the forward strand.
ATCACTTCGTCGCGCACGGCCACGCGCTGCGGGTCTTCCGCGTGCTGAACAGGCGCAGCATCCGCCTCGCTCCGGGATTCATCACCACGCATGGCCGGGGTGGCGGGGCCGGTGCTGCTGCGGGGCGCCCCACCGTGGCGCAGCTGTGGCAGCACGCCGGCCTTGACCAGCTCATCGTTGAGCGTCTCGTACAGACCGTCCAGACCGCTCATGACATAGCGGTCAAACAGCTTATAGATGATCAGCTTGACACGCATTTCCACACTGAGTTCGCGCATCGATGCTCGGAAGGCCTGGCCGAGCAGCGATGGCGCCAGCGGGTTGCCGGCGTCGTCCACGCTGGCGCCACCGCAGATCACCGACAGACGCTGGTTGAGTGCATACAGGGGCCGCTGCAGGCGAGACTCGGTCTTGCCGACCATGCTGGTGATGGCCAGCGACTCTTCCAGTTCGGTATCGTCAACCAGTGACAGTTCGCCGCTGCCCGCGTCCTCGGCGGCGCCAGTCTCCTCGCGTCGTATCTGACGACCTGCGGCAAATTCGGAAAGGTTGCGTGCGACGCCGTCGACGAATACGCGCTCGATCAGCGAGCGCTTCTTGCGCACTTCGCGCATGCCGTCGAAATACTGGGTTTGTGCGGCGTTGTTCTCGGCTTTTTCGGCCAGATCGAAGAGCGCATCATCGGCATTTTCGAACATGGTCGCACACAAGCCCTGCAGCTTCTGGCGAGCCAGATCGCGCACGCGCACCTGCAACGCGCCGATACGCTCATTGCGCGGATCGGTACGTCGGGACAGGTCGACGATGTTGCTGGGATCCTTGGCGTTGTTCATGTATGGCTAACGGCGGCTACCGGGCGGCAGGCCACAGCCTGCGGCGCCATTTTCAAGGTCGCAGGATGAGCCTAACGTGACCGGCGTCACAAAGCAGTGCGCCTGGCGCAACCGTAAATCAGGCAGTCAACTGGGTTGTCCCGATACCCTCTTCAGGCAACATGACGGGGATGCCATCCTCAATGCGATAGACGACTTTCTCGTCGGTGGTGATCAGCGCTTCATCCACTGGGGTTAGCACGCGTTCCCCGGCCACTGTTTCGATGTGGCCATCGGCAATGGCCTGGTTTAAGCGCTTTAATTCATCGGCGCGCAGGGGCCGAACCGGGGTCTTGCTGACCGGGCAGCAGAGGATATCGAGCAAGCGTTTGTCCATGGCTTTACAATAGCGGTTTTTGAGCGGGCAGACCATGAATTTGACGGCATCGCCCAAGCCTCGCGTTGGCGTGGTGATGGGCTCACGTTCGGACTGGGAAACCATGGAGCACGCCTCGCGCACGCTGGAGGATCTGGGCGTGGCGCATGAGGTGCGCGTGGTCTCGGCACATCGCACACCGGACCTGCTTTTCCAGTACGCCGACGAGGCCGTCGAGCGCGGTCTTTCGGCCATTATCGCCGGCGCCGGTGGTGCCGCGCACCTGCCTGGCATGCTGGCGGCCAAGACCCGCGTGCCGGTGTTTGGTGTGCCGGTGCAGTCACGCGCGCTCAATGGCATGGACTCGCTGCTGTCGATCGCGCAGATGCCGGCCGGCGTGCCGGTGGGCACACTGGCCATCGGTCGTGCCGGGGCGGTCAACGCGGCGCTGCTGGCAGCGGCAGTGCTGGCGCTGACCGACGCCGAGGTGGCGAGCGCGCTGGATGCCTTTCGCGCCCGCCAGACCCGCACCGTTCTGGACAAACCCGATCCGAGGCAGGCATGAGCAAACATCTTCCCACCCTGGGCGTCATGGGCGGCGGTCAGCTGGCGCGCATGCTGGCGTTGGCCGGCGTGCCGCTGGGTGCCAAGTTTCTGGTCGTCGATCCATCCGAGTCGGCCTGCGCCGGTGACGTGGCGCCGCTGTTCAAGGCCGGCTGGGATGACACCGAAGCGCTGGCGCCGTTCGCCGAACGCATCGATGCAGCCACCTTCGATTTCGAGAATGTGCCGGCGGCCACAGCCGACTGGCTGAGCGCGCACACCAATGTGGCGCCGGGTGCCAAGGCGCTGGCCGTAGCGCAGGATCGTCTCGCCGAAAAGACCCTGTTCAACGAGATCGGCCTGCCGACGGCCAAATTCGCCACCGTCGATACTCGCCAGGAACTTGAGGCGGCGGTGGCACGCATCGGTGTGCCGTCGATCCTGAAAACCCGGCGCATGGGTTACGACGGCAAGGGCCAGTTCCGCCTGCGCAGCGACGCCGATATCGAGGCGGCGTGGCAGGCGCTGGGCGAACCGGCGGCCAAATATGGGCTGATCCTGGAAGCCTTCGTGCCGTTCGATCGCGAGGTGTCGGTGGTGGCGGTGCGTGGCCGCGACGGCGAGTTCCGCGTCTGGCCGTTGACGCAGAACTGGCATCGCGACGGCATTCTCTCGCTGAGTCTGGCGCCGGCGCCGCAAAGCGAGGCACTGCTGCCCAAGGCCACTGCCCACGCCAAGACCCTGGCCGAGCGGCTGGATTATGTGGGTGTGTTCGCGCTGGAGCTGTTCGTCAAGGATGGTCAGCTGCTGGGCAACGAGATGGCGCCGCGCGTGCACAACTCCGGGCACTGGACCATCGATGGCGCCTACACCAGCCAGTTCGAGAACCACGTGCGCGCCGTGCTCGGCATGCCGCTGGGTGACACCGGCGTGCGCGGTCACAGTGTGATGTTCAACTGGATCGGGCAGATGCCCGAGGCTGCACCGGTGCTCACCGAGACCGACGCGCATTGGCACGACTACGGCAAGAGTGCACGTCCGGGTCGCAAGGTGGGCCACGCCACCGTATGCGCGCCCGATCAGGCCACGCTGGCCGCGCGCATGGCGCGCATTGCCAAGGCGCTGGATCGCCTGGATCAGGTGGCGCCGGCGCTGGACGTGCTGGATGGCGAGGACTGATACACAAGCTGCATGGTGCGTGATCAGCCGTTAGTGCTTCGCGCATGAAAAAGGCCGCCCGAGGGCGGCCTTTTTCTTTCTGGGCAGCCTTCCCTTAGTGGGATGGCTGAACCGTCGATCAGCTCAGGTTGCTGGCGACAAATGCCCAGTTCACCACGTTCCAGAACGCTTCCAGGTACTTCGGACGGGCGTTGCGGTAATCGATGTAGTAGGCGTGTTCCCACACATCGCAGGTCAGCAGCGGCTTGTCGCTGCCGGTGATCGGCGTGGCCGCGTTGGAGGTGTTGACGATGGCCAGCGCGCCATCCGGGCGCTGCACCAGCCAGGTCCAGCCGGACCCGAAGTTGCCACCGGCCGACTTGGTGAACTCTTCCTTGAACTTGTCGAACGAGCCGAACGCCTTGTCGATGGCATCGGCCAGCTTGCCGCTGGGCTTGCCGCCGCCGTCGGGGCTCATGCAGTTCCAGTAGAAGGTGTGGTTCCACACCTGGGCCGCATTGTTGAACATGCCGCCGGAGGACTTCTTGACGATGTCTTCCAGTTTGGCGTCGGCAAACTCGGTACCCTCGATCATGTCGTTGAGGGTGTTGACGTACTTCTGGTGATGCTTGCCGTGGTGATAGTCCAGCGTCTCGGCCGAGATATGCGGTTCAAGAGCGGTGCGGTCGTACGGGAGCGGAGGTAGCTCGAAAGCCATAATGCATTCTCCTTAGCGTGTGGCTGGGGAAAGATGACCCGTCCGGACGCGCCCGGGCGGGCATGCGGCAGTTCGCCACGATACAATGATCGCTTCGGCGTCGTGACGCCTTCGTACATTCTAGATCGGAAAGCTATGGACGTTCTCGATCGCATCAAGGCCGAACTGGCCACACATCCTATCGTGCTGTTCATGAAAGGCACGCCGCAGTTTCCCATGTGCGGGTTTTCGGCGCGCGCGGCGCAGGCGCTGAGCGACGCTGGGGCCAAGGCGCGCGTGGTCAATGTGCTGGCCGATCCTGAGGTGCGCTCCAGCCTGCCGCGAGTGGCCAACTGGCCCACGTTTCCGCAGTTGTTTATCCATGGTGAGCTGATTGGCGGCTGCGACATCGTCGAGGATCTGGCCCGTTCCGGCGAATTGCCACGGATGGTGGCCGACATCGCTCGCGAGGAAGCCTGAGCATGGCGCTGTCCGGCGTGCGATTGCCCGAAGGCTGGGTGCCCGCGGCCGATACCCTGAATGGGCGCGTGGTGATGATCACCGGTGCCACTGGCGGTCTGGGGCGGGAAACCGCCTTGGCCTGCGCGCGTGCCGGCGCCAGTGTGGTGCTGGTCGGGCGCCGCGTGCGCGAGCTGGAGAAGCTTTATGACGCGCTGCTGGAGGCCGGCCATGCCAAACCGGCGGTGGTGCCGCTTAACCTGGAAAGCGCCACGCCGGCGCAATATGCCGAACTGGCCGGCATGATCGAGGCCGAGTTCGGCCATCTGGATGGTCTGCTGCATGCCGCCGCTCACTTTGACGGCCTGACGCCGATCAGCCAGCATCGCCCGGATCAGTGGTTGCGCACCCTGCAGGTAAACCTTTCCGCGCCGTTTGCGCTGACCCAGGCCATGCAGCCTTTGCTGGCGCAGCGCGAGGATGCTGCGGTGGTCTTTGTGCTGGATGACCCTGAGCGCATGCGCCAGGCGCACTGGGGCGCCTATGGCGTGGCCAAGGCCGGGCTCGAGTCGATGGTGGCGATCCTGCATCAGGAAACCGAGAGCACGCCGGTGCGCGTGCATGCGCTGCTGCCGGCACCGATGCGCACCGAGCTGCGCCGCATGGCCTGGTTTGGCGAGGACACCATGGCCCAGCCCACGCCCGAGGCCACCGCGCAGGCGGCGGTCTACCTGCTGAGCGCGCAGGCCACGGCGGCGCGCGGCGCCATGCTCGATCTTCGCTGACATGTTTCGATGATGCCCGGCTGGCGCCGGGCGCCACACACTTTCGCTACACACTTTTTCTGGGGAGCGCGATGGAAGCGCAGATGAACACCTTGTCCGCCGGCATCCTGCTGTTTTTGATCATGGATCCGCTGGGCAACATCCCGTTCTTCCTGAGCCTGCTGAAGGACGTGCCGCCGCAGCGCCGGCGCTGGGTGGTGATGCGCGAGCTGCTGATTGCGCTGGGTGTGCTGCTGGGCTTCCTGCTGGGCGGCCAGTACATCCTGCACATGCTGCAGTTGAAGCAGGAATCGGTATCCATCGGTGGCGGTATTGTGTTGTTCCTGATCGGCATCCGCATGGTGTTTCCGCCGGTGGATGGCGGCATCTTCGGCAAACCCGGCGAGGGCGAGCCGTTCATCGTGCCGATGGCAATTCCAGGCGTCGCCGGACCCTCGGCCATGGCGGCCTTGCTGCTGCTGACCAATTCGCAGCCCGGTCGCACCGCCGAGTGGGGCATCGCGCTGATCCTGGCGTGGTTGGCCACGGCGGTGATCCTGCTCAGCGCCACGTATCTGTTCAAGTGGCTGGGTGAGAGCGTGCTGACCGCGCTGGAGCGCCTGATGGGCATGCTGCTGATCGCGCTGTCGGTGCAGATGTTCCTGGGTGGCGTGGCCACTTATCTGCACGGCAGCGGCTTCTGAACCCAGGCGCTGCCCGACCTTCGGGGCATTGATCCATGCGTGGGCGTATGGAAAGGTGTCTTGCCATTCAGGCAAGATCATCAACGCGCTGTAACATTAGACGGCCAGCATGGCCTATAGCGCCGCGTGCCGGTAACAAGGCCGCCCGCTAACAGTCATGGGTGAGCTGCACGGCATGGCGCGAAAACGACGTGCCAAACTGAACGAATATCGGACGATCCCGGGGAGACGGTCATGCTCAGCGTCGAACGAACCCTCACCGAGCGCCTGCCGTGGCTGGCGCAACACCCGCGTATCTGCCGGCCATTGGCTGGTCTTTTGGGGCGCCTGGCCAACGAGTCGGCCTTCAATCAGGCGCTGCTGCGCATGGGGCAGGTGGAGGGCTTCGACTTTGTCGAAACCGCGCTTGATCATCAGGGCGTGACTTATCGGGTGACCCAGCGCGAGCTGGAGCACATTCCGGTGGATGGCCCGTTGCTGGTGGTGGCCAATCATCCGCTGGGCATGCGCGATGCGCTGGCGCTGCTGCACCTGATCGGTTCGGTGCGGCGCGATGTGAAAATTCTTGGCAACGATGTACTGACCGCACTGCCGCAGATCAGCCGGCTGGTGATGCCGGTGGACGTGTTCGGCAAGGGCGCGGCTTCGCGCATGCGCAGCATCTACCGTGCGCTCGAGGAAGGCCAGGCGCTGATCGTGTTCCCGGCCGGTGAGGTGTCGCGGATGAGCGCGGCGGGCGTGCGCGATGGCCAATGGTCGGACGGCTTTGCCCGCATAGCCATGCGTACTGGCACGCCGGTGTTGCCAGTGCATGTGGCGGCGCGCAATTCGGCCGCATTTTACGGCATGTCGATGCTGGCCAAGCCGTTGGCCACGGCCATGCTGCCGCGCGAGGCCACGGCCAAGCGGCCGGTGCGCATCGGTTTCAGCGTCGGTCAGTTGATCGACGCCGATGAGCTCAAGCAGCGCAGTTCGGATTCGGCCGAGAATGCGGCCAAGCTGATGCGTCGTCACGTTTACCGCCTGGCCCGGCATCGCGGCCTGATCTTCGGCGGGCAGGCGCCACTGGCCCATCCCGAGCCGGTCGACCAGGTGCGTGCCGAACTGGAGGCATCGGAGCTGCTGGCCGACCTCAAGGATGGCAAGCAGGCCTACCTTTTCCAGGGCGTTTCCGACAGCCCGGTGATGCGCGAACTGGGGCGCCTGCGCGAGCTGACCTTCCGCAAGGTGGGCGAAGGCACCGGCATGCGCCGCGACATCGAGGAGTACGACACCCACTACGAGCACCTGGTGCTGTGGGATCCGAAGGCGATGCGCATCGTGGGTGCCTATCGATTCGGTCACGGTGGCCGCATCCTCTCGAGCAAGGGCATGAAGGGCCTGTACAGTGCCAGCCTGTTCAATTACACCCCGGCCATCGAGGCGCGCCTGGCGCAAGGCCTGGAGCTGGGGCGCAGCTTCATCACCCCGGCTTACTGGCGTTCGCGCGCACTCGATCAGCTCTGGCAGGGCATTGGCCTTTACCTGCAAAAGCACCCGGATATCCGTTTCCTGTTCGGCCCGGTGAGCATGTCGGTGAACCTGCCGCGCGAGGCGCGCGAATGGATTGTGGCCGCGCATCAGCATTACTTCGGCACGCCAGGTCTTGCCAGCGCCCGCCAGCCGTTCCAGGTGTCGCCGCTGGTGATGGAGGCAGCCAAGGCGGCGCTGGCCGGCTTGGCCCCATCCGATGGACTGGGGCGTCTGAAAAACCAGCTTGATGCACTGGGCGTGACCCTGCCGGTGCTGTACCGCCAGTACGTCGATCTGGTCGAGCCGGAAGGCGTGCAGTTCCTCGACTTCGGCGAGGACCCGGGTTTTTCCGGCTGCGTGGATGGCCTGGTCATGCTCGACCTGGACCGTCTCAAGCCAGCCAAGCGCGCCCGCTACTTGGGCAAGCGTTAAGCGGCACGCAAGTGACTGCGTCCATCGGCGGCGCTGGCGCATCTGTCAAAAAGGCCCCGGGCGTTGCGGCGTCCGGGGCCTTTGCGTTTGCAAAAAAACTGCAATCTGATCCGTCTACGATGTAAACAAGAAGTGGACTTTTTGCGAAGTAAACGTTAGATTTTTACGTCTGGGGCATCGATCGACAGGACGTCTGCGCGGCGCAGGCAGGCCCCGTGCTCGCGAAACGATGGTTAGTGAAAGCCCACCTCATGAGGCCGGGGCGCGTGGCAGGTTTTGCCTGTGGCGGCGCACGGTCGCCGGCACCCGTTTGGGTGTCGCTCTCAGATGTTTTCTTTCCGACTAGGGTTGCTATCAACATGAACAACATCAAGCGCAGGTATCTGCCGGCGATGATCCTTATCACGCTGTGCGGTGCGAGCAGCGCCACGTTCGCGCAGAACACCCACGCCGGCAGCAGCGATCAGCGTACCGCGCAGACCACCCACGGTGGCCAGGCCAGTGTGTCTTCCACCTCCAAGGTGACTGCCGACAACACCAAGCGTGCGCGTCAGCTCAACAACGTGACCGTGACCGCGACGCTGCCGTCGCTGGGTGGCGGCCTGATGTCCGAGCAGGATGCGCCGCAGGCGGTGTCGACCGTGACCCGCGCCGCACTGCAGGAAGGCTCGCCGGGCGGCACCTTCGTGCAGGCCATCGAGAGCATCCCGGGTGCCTTCACCTCGACCGACGATGTCACCGGCCTCAACGATGGTGATTACTCGATCCGCGGCTTCACCAGCGACGAGGTGGGCACCACCGTCAACGGCGCGCCGATCAACGACAGCGGCAGCTACCGCGTCTACGCCACCGAGTATGGCGATCGCGAGAACATGGGCGACATCACCGTGCAGCAGGGCTGGCCGACGGTGGATACGCCGATCGCCGGCGCCGCCGGTGGTTCCATCGGCTGGGTGACCATCGACCCGTCACACAAGGCCGGCCTGGACGTCAGCCAGACCCTTGGCGGCAACAGCTATCACCGCACCTTCCTGCGCTTCAACACCGGCGACACCGGTCCGGTGCGTTCGTGGTTGTCGTACTCCAACAACGAGGCCGACATCTGGAACGGTCCGGGCAAGATGAAGGTCACCAAGATCGACGGCAAGTCGCTGTGGACGATCAACGACCAGAACTCGATCTCGTTCTCGCTGCAGTACAACCGCGAGGTCAAGAACAGCTACCTGCACCTGACCAAGGCGCAGGCGGCCGAGCAATACAAGCAGGGTTATTCGGACTCCTGGACCTTCCCGGAAAACCTGAAGTCGACCTACACCGACGACTGCGGCCCGAATGCCACCTACAACGTTTGCTACTACAAGCTGCACATCAATCCGTACAAGAGCTGGATGGCCAGCGCCGATGGCGAGTTCACGCTGAGTGACAACCTGCACCTGTCGGTGGTGCCGTACTTCCAGTACGGCAGCGGCGGCGGCAGCGGCGCCACCAAGTTCTACGAGAGCACCTACGGCGACAACCAGTACGGTGATGTCGGTCTGGACCTCAATGGCAATGGCGTGGTCGCCAATGGCGACTCGGGTCTGGTCTATCACCTGAACCAGAACTTCACCTACCGTCCGGGCATCATCGCCAAGCTGAGCCAGGATTTCGGCGTCAACGACACGCTGGTCTACGGTGTGTGGTGGGAGCGTCCGCGCGAGCAGCAGGACGAAGTGTTCACGCCGATTGATCCGAAGACCGGCACGCCTTCGGATATCTGGGGCAAGTACGACCTGATCCGCTATCCGAGCGGCAAGATCCAGAAGCTGTACGACGAGTACACCATTACCACCACCGAGAAGGCTTTCGCGACCAACACCTGGACGCCGACCGACAAATGGACGGTGACCACCGGTCTGGCCTATATCTGGGCCAAGCGCGACGGTTTTGACTACGAGTACGCCGGCGCCGACTACGGTCCGAGCTACAAGACCCAGTTCGGTGGCAACGACTCGATGACCTACCACAAGTGGTCGCCGACGGCGGGTGTGAAGTACCAGATCGACAATAACCAGCAGGTCTACTTCGGTGCCGGCAAGACCTTCCGCACCCCGGTCAATGGCGCGGTGATGCAGAACGGCGCCGCCGCCCATTATGCCCAAGCCACTGGCAGCGACAGCTCGTTCCTGGCGACCAACAGGCCGGAAACGGCGACCAGTGCCGACCTGGGCTGGCGTTTCTACACGCAGGGCTTTTCGGCCAGCGTGGACGCCTATGCCGCCAACTTCCACAACAAGCAGGTCAGCGGTTACGACTACGACAGTGGTCAGACCGTCTACACCCAGCTCAAGAACGTGCACATGCGCGGTATCGCCGGTGAGGCCAGCGTCAAGCTCAACCACCAGTTTTCGTTGTACGGCTCGTACACCTACACGGTGGCGCGCATGCAGGACAACATCGATACCGGCAGCGATGGCATCTACAACACGGCTGGCAAGACGCTGACCAACACCCCGCGCAGCTCCGGCTATGCTCGTCTGAGCTACCACCAGGCCGGCCTGTGGGCCAATGTCAGTGCCAAGTACCAGGGCCCGATCTGGGGCGATTGGTCCAACACCGAGCGGGTAGGCGGCTACACCACGTTCAACCTGAGCGCTGGCTATCATTTTCACAGCGACGCCTCTTGGCTGCGCAAGCCGTACATCAAGGTCAATGCGTTCAACCTGACCAATCGCAAGGCACTGACCTGGGCCAGCGGTGCGTTCCTGGCCTCCAGTGCTGGCACGCAGTACGACGAAAACGGCCATAAGCTGTACAGCTCGGCCATTTCCTACTCGTTGCTGGAAGAGCGCACCTTCATGGTCACCGTGGGTGCTTCGTTCTTCTAAGTGCGCTCGACATGGGGTGGCCCCTAACGGGGTGATGAAAAAGGGCGGCCCGTCAGCGGGCCGCCCTTTTTTGCGTTGCAGCAACGGCCGCGCTAAGGTCGGCCAGGCAGACGCCACGGGGCTTCGGGCTGGCCGTCGTCGGAACATCGCGGTTCCGGAGCAGGGGCGCCGCACGGCGAATGCGGAGCGCAGCACAGTTGTTATGTAACTGTCATCATTTCACTGTTAAACTACCATTAACGCGGCGCCGGTCCCTGGGAGATCAGGCCGCCGCATGAATCGAGCGGAAGGAACACGCAAGGGCCTTTGTCCTGAGCGGCGATCCGCTCGCGTTCGTTTCGCGGTTTTTCGACAACCTTGCGTACTTTGGGGCAATTGAAATGAGCAATCATATCCGTCGTCGGATGCTTCCGTTCGCCATCGCGTCGCTGCTCGCCGCGGCGCCGGTGATGGCGCAGAACGTCACCTCCTCGTCGATGTCCGGCCAGGTGCTGGACGCCAGCGGCAAGCCGGTGGCCAATGCCACGGTGCAGATCGTGCACGTGCCGTCGGGCACCACCAAGGTGGTCACCACCGGTCCGGAAGGCCGCTACTCCGCGCAGGGTCTGCGCGTGGGTGGTCCGTTCGACGTCACCGCCTCGAAGTCGGGCATGACCCAGGCCGAGCAGGACAACGTCTACCTGCAGCTGGGCCAGGTTTCCTCGATCAACCTGAAGATGGGCGCCGAGGCCGCCAACGCGCAGACCATGAGCACCGTGACGGTGTCGGCCAGCGCCCTGGCGCAGACCTTCTCGCCGGACAACAAGGGCCTGTCCACCAACGTCTCGCAGCGCGAGCTGGAAGCCACGCCGCAGGGCAATCGTTCCATTGATGACATCGCGCGCCTGGATCCGCGCATCACGGTCACCGACCAGGGCGATGGCTCCATCTCGGCCATGGGCCTGCCCAACCGCTACAACAGCATCCAGGTGGATGGTGTCTCCGTGGGCGACCCATTCGGCCTGAACGCCAATGGCCTGCCGTACCAGAGCAGCCCGATCTCGTCGGACACCATCGCCGAGTACAACATCTCCACCGCCAATTACGACGTCACCTCCGATACGGTTGGTGCCGACATCAATGCGGTAACCAAGTCCGGCACCAACGAGTTCCACGGCTCGGTGTACTACAACTACACCAGCGCCGGTCGCATGGTGGGCAAGGCTGGCTGGTTGCCGTCCGATGATCCGGGCTACAAGTACAACGGCTTTGATCTGAACACCAATCGCGGCTTCACCTTTGGTGGTCCGATCGTCAAGGACAAGCTGTTCTTCTTCGTTTCCGCCGAGAAGCAGAAGGTGACGGGTATTGGTGCCGATTCGGCCAACGGACTGGACTCCAGCCTGACGGGCGGTTCCACTTCTAACAAGGTGTCGCCGAGTGATCTAGCCAATATCATCAATATTGCCAAGGACAAGGGTCTGGACCCGGGTGGCTTTGGTGGCCACAACAATGGTGTGTCGCTGCAAGACAAGCGCTACCTGGGCAAGATTGACTGGAACATCAGCAACAATCACCGTGCCAGCCTGAGCTTCAACAAGACCCACGAGACGCTGCCGCAGATCCTGGGCAACTCGTCGAATACGGTGGGCACCAGCAATTACATGTACACCAAGGACATCAAGACGACCAACGTGTCGCTTGAGCTGTACGACGACTGGACGGATCGCTTCTCCACCGAGACCAAGGTCGGCTGGCAGCACTACACCCAGAACACCAATGTGCCGACGCAGGCGCCTCAGGTGCAGGTGTACGTCAATGGCAGCAACGGTCCGTCGGTGTACTTGGGCGAAGAACAGTATCGTCACTACAACGCGGTCGATACCAAGAAGTGGACCGGCTTCTTCGCCGGCACCTACTACGGTGACGAGCACACCATCAAGGCGGGTGTCTACTACGAGCGCAACAAGATCTACAACTTGTTCGGTCGCACCGAATTCGGCGCCTACACCTTCTACAGCATGGACGATTTTGCCAACGGCAACTACCACAGTTACAACCTGTATCAGCCGGCCGATGGCTACTCCATCAATGATGTCGCCGCGCAGTGGACCTACAGCCAGTTCAGCCCGTTCATCCAGGATACGTGGCAGTTCAACGACCAGCTGTCGATCCAGTACGGCGTGCGCGTGAACATCCCGCATTCTGACAAGGCGCCGATCAAAAACCCGGCCTTCGAACAGGCCTTCGGTTTCCCCAACAACTACACGCTGGGTTCGAAGAACCGCGTGATTGAGCCGCGCCTGTCCTTCAACTACAGCTTCGACACCGAGCGCATGATGCAGCTGCGTGGTGGTGTCGGCCTGTTCCAGACCACGCCGCCGACGGTATGGATGACCAATCCGTACCAGAACAACGGCATGACCGTGACCACGTACTACGTGACCGATCCTTCCAAGGCACCGTTCAGCGCCGATCCGCATAACCAGCCGATCCCTGCCGGTGGCGGCAACCCGCCGCAGATGGATGTGGACACCATTGCCAAGAACTTCCGCCTGCCGACCGTTTGGAAGGCCAGCCTGGCATTGGATCGCGAGTTGCCATGGTGGGGTCTGGTGGCTTCGGCCGAATACCAGCACACGCATGCTCGTGACGCCATCCTGTACCTGGCGCCGAACATCGGCACGCCGAGTGGTACCCTGCCGGACGGGCGTTACCAGTACTGGACGGTGCCGGGCGGCACCAGTCACACCAGCGGTCAGAACAACGGCAACAATCCCAACTTCACCTACGATTCGACCATCCTGGCCAATACCAACAAGGGCAAGACGGATAGCTTCACGCTGGCGTTGAAGAAGCCATTTGCACATGGTTGGGCGGGCTCCATCTCCGCGACCTTCAATCATGCGACCGAGGTCAATCCGGGCGCCAGCTCGCAGGCTTCCTCGGGGTACAAGTACATTGTGCGTACCAACCCGAACGACGTGGTGGCTACCGAGGCCGCGCGTAACATCGCCAAGAGCCTGAAGGCATCCTTGAGCTGGCGCCATGCCTTCTTCGGCAACTACTACACGCAGGTGTCGGCGCTGTACATTGGCCATTCCGGTCGTCCGTACAGCTGGATTTTCTCCGGGGACGCCAATGGCGACCGCATTACCTATGAGGATCCGGTTTACATCCCGACCATGAACGATCCGCTGGTGACCTATTCTGCCGGCACGCCGCAGAGCGTGATCGATCAGTTCCAGAACTACATCAGCCATCAGGATTACCTGAAGGATCATCGCGGGCAGATTGCCGGTGCCAACAAGGCGCACAGCCCGTGGGTGAACCAATTGGATCTGTCGGTTCAGCAGGAAATCCCGGGCCTGTTCAAGGGCAACAAGGGCATCATTCGCCTGGATGTCTACAACTTCCTGAACATGCTGAACAAGAAGTGGGGCGATGTACGCGATACCGGCTCGTATAACACCCGTACCCTTGCAGGCTATGACGGAGTGAACGACCAGGGTCAGTACGTCTACTATCTGCCGACCGATAAGAACGGCAACTACCAGCCGCAGCAGCTGACTACCTACGACGCCGGTGGCAATCCGACCCGTACGGTCTCGCGCTGGTCGGCCATGCTGACCCTGAAGTACACGTTCTAAGGCGCGTATCTCAGGCCTTCACGGCCTTTACAGGCAACACCGAAAACCGGCGTCCGCGAGGGCGCCGGTTTTTTTTGGATGCGGGGCGCTCTCATTCGCTGCGGCAGCGATCAAGACGCTCGCGGCGTGCCCGCGCAAGGCGGATGCGTCCGGAGTTGGCTACCACGATGGCGCCGCCAGTGCTGCCGGGCTGATGTGTGCATACGGTCAGGCGCAGGTTGGAGCCAGGTGCCGAGCCATCGGCATGAAAGCGCACGCGTGGCCGGCTGGTCGCGCCCAGAATCACCACGTCATCCTGCGGATCGCCCTGACCGGTGAGGAATGGCATATCGTCCGGGGCGCCATCATGGTCGCGGTCGAAACCGGCCAGCCAGCCCATTTCCCAGTGCTCGCCGTCGGCGCAGTGCTCACCGTCGCGGGACGGGCAGATCATGGTGTCGCCGCCTTGAGTGATGGCCGCTGAGCGGGCCGCATGCAGGGCCATCACCAGATCGTCCTGGCGCGTGACACGGGTCGAGCGTGCACTGAAGCGCTCCATGGATGGCAGGGCCAGCGTGCAAAGGATCGCCAGCACCGCCAGCGCCGTGACCATCTCGATCAGCGTGAAACCACCTTGCGATGCACGCATGGCTTGCCTTCCCTGGCCAGTGTGCCACTAGCCTAGGGTGACGCCAGCCAGGCCTGCAGCAGGGTAAGGCCGTGACGGGTGTCGGAGTCATACAGCGTGCGCTGTGGGTCGGCACCTATAATCGATGCAGGTCAGACCCCATGTAGCGTCCATGAGCGAACGATTCGAACTGGTATCGCCCTACAAACCGTCGGGCGAACAACCGCAGGCTATTGAGCAGCTGACGGCCAACTTCGAGGCCGGCCTGGCCAGCCAGACGCTGCTGGGCGTCACCGGCTCGGGCAAGACCTTCACTATCGCCAACGTGATCGAGAAGGTGCAAAAGCCGACCCTTGTACTGGCGCCCAACAAGACGCTGGCCGCGCAGTTGTATGGCGAATTCCGCGAGTTCTTTCCGAACAACGCGGTGGAGTACTTCGTCAGCTACTACGACTACTACCAGCCCGAGGCCTATATTCCCGCATCGGACACCTTCATCGACAAGGATGCCTCGATCAACGATCACATCGAGCAGATGCGGCTGGCCGCCACCAAGGCACTGCTGTCACGCCCCGATTCGCTGATCGTGGCCACGGTGTCGGCCATTTATGGTCTGGGTGATCCGGAAGATTACCTCTCGCTGCGGTTGATCCTTGCCGTGGGCGAGCACATCGACCAGCGCAAGCTGATCCGCCAGCTCACCGAGCTGCAGTACACGCGCAACGAGATGGAGCTGCATCGCGGCACCTACCGCGTGCGCGGCGAGGTCATCGACGTGTTTCCGGCCGAGTCCGATGCCGAGGCCCTGCGCATCGAGCTGTTTGATGGCGAGGTGGAAAACCTGGCCTTATTCGACCCCCTTACCGGTGAAGTGATCCGCCGCGTGCCGCGCTACACGGTGTATCCGAAAACCCATTACGCCAGCACGCGCGAGAGCGTGCTCAATGCCATCGAGACCATCAAGGTGGAGCTGGCCGAGCGACTGGAGCAGCTGTACAAGGCCAACAAGCTGGTCGAGGCGCAGCGCCTGGAGCAGCGCACCCGCTTTGATCTGGAGATGATGGCCGAGGTCGGATACTGTCAGGGCATCGAGAACTACTCGCGCCATCTGACCCGGCGCGGCCCGGGCGCGCCGCCGCCGACGCTGTTCGACTATCTGCCGCCGGATGCGCTGATGGTGGTGGATGAGTCGCACGTGACCATTCCGCAATTGGGCGCCATGTACAAGGGCGACCGTTCGCGCAAGGAAACCCTGGTCGAATTCGGCTTCCGACTGCCGTCGGCGATGGACAACCGGCCGCTGCGGTTCGAGGAATGGGAGCAACGTGCGCCGCGTGCCATCTACGTGTCGGCCACACCGGGCAAGTACGAGACGGCCAAGAGCGAGGACAACGTGGTCGAACTGGTCGTGCGCCCCACGGGACTGATTGATCCGCAAGTGGAAATCCGCCCGGTGCGCACCCAGGTCGACGACCTGCTGGGCGAGGCCCGCAAGCGCATTGCCCAGGGCGATCGCGTGCTGGTCACCACGCTGACCAAGCGCATGGCCGAGAACCTGACCGAATACCTGGCCGAGCATGATATCCGCGTGCGTTACCTGCATTCGGACATCGACACCGTCGAGCGCGTGGAGATCATTCGCGATCTGCGTCTGGGCGAGTTTGATGTATTGGTCGGCATCAACCTGCTGCGCGAGGGGCTGGACATGCCCGAGGTATCGCTGGTGGCGATTCTGGACGCCGACAAGGAAGGCTTCCTGCGTTCCACCGGGTCGCTGATCCAGACCATCGGCCGCGCGGCGCGCAACGTGCGTGGTCATGCCATTCTTTACGCCGACGAGATCACCCGCTCGATGCAGGCGGCCATCGACGAGACCGACCGCCGTCGCGAGAAGCAGCTGACCTATAACGCCGAGCACGGCATCACCCCGCAGACGGTCAAGCGCCGCATCGCCGACATCATGGAAGGCGCACGTGGCGAGGATGCCCCGGGCCGGCGCGGCCGCAGCGCCAAGGGGCTGCGCAAGGTGGCCGACACCGCCGGCGACTACACTGGCATGGACCCGGCCAAGGCCGCCGCTACGCTCAAAAAACTGGAAACGCGCATGTACAAACACGCGCAGGATCTGGAGTTTGAGGAGGCGGCCAAGATGCGCGATGAAATCAACAAGCTCAAGGAACAGGCCCTGATGTAACGCCGTAGCATCAGGGCGGCGCAGAAAGTGGCAAGAAAAGGCTTGCCGGTCAGGGACGACCCCGGTAGAATGCGCGGCTCTTCGGGCGGTTAGCTCAGCGGTAGAGCACTACCTTGACATGGTAGGGGTCACAAGTTCGATCCTTGTACCGCCCACCAATTATAGAAAAGGCGCTGGCTTTTAGTCAGCGCCTTTTCTTTTGTGCGCATGAGCCGATGCGCGATGGGCGGCCCTGACGCAGCAAGGCGATGCCGTACCCGAAGTGGCCGTCGCTACCCCCAGCAGCATCGCCAGACCGGCCCAATGCTGCACAGGTTGGGTGCCTGTCACCAGGTGCAGTGAAACCGGTACCACGGCCCACAGCGCCAGTGCAGCGCTGTAGTAACGCTGTTTTGTCGATGCCATGGCCGCCCCTTTTCAACGCTATCGCGATCGCTCGACCGTAGCACAGCGGCACGTTGTCGAAGGCCCGCGCGCGCCGATGGCGCGGGTATCTGCCACTCGGCGATGGGATGTTGCGCGCAAACATGACCGCCGTGAGGCAACGGCGCATCCAAGAGGCCGACTACACCGTAGTTTCCATACCTTCGCGTAGGTACCGATCCCGGCGCCAGCCCTGTAGGCTTCGCGGCACCTGCCGCACCGACCTCAGGTTCGAGTGCGCGTGAGACGGTGAGGTCTAGGAGTATTTCGAGCAGATGAGCGATTCAAACAAGCGTCGCGTAGTGGTCACCGGTCTGGGCGCGGTGACGCCGGTCGGCAACGATGTGGCCAGCACCTGGCAAAACGCCTGTGCGGCCAAAAGTGGCATTGGCGAGGTCACCCATTTCGATGCCAGCGCGCATGGCACGCGCATCGCGGGTGAAGTGCGGGGCTTCGATGTCGAGCCGTGGATGCCGCAGCGTGACGCGCGGCGCATGGACACCGTGGTGCATTACGGCGTCGCCGCCGGCATGCAGGCCTGGGCCGACTCGGGCCTGGATACCACCAAGCAGAACGCTGACCGCATCGGCCTGTTGGTCGGCTCGGGTATCGGCGGCCTGCGCACCATCGAAACTACCAGCGTGGCCATGAACGAGAAGGGCGCGCGCAAGGTCTCGCCGTTCTTCATTCCGGGCCTGATGATCAACATGGTGTCCGGCTATCTGTCGATCCAGCTCGGGTTGCGCGGCCTGAATCTGGCCACCGCCACGGCATGTACCACCTCCACCCATGCCATAGGCCTGGCGCTGCGTGCCATCCAGTACGGCGATGCCGACGTGATCCTGGCCGGTGGCGCCGAGCATGCCTGCACGCCGACGGCGATGGCGGGCTTTTCCTCGGCGCGCGCCATGTCCACGCGCAACGATGACCCGACCCGCGCCAGCCGGCCCTGGGACAAGGGCCGCGACGGTTTCGTGCTGGCCGATGGTTCGGCGGTACTGGTGCTGGAAGAGCGCGAGCATGCGCTGGCCCGTGGCGCGAAAATTTATGCCGAGCTGTCCGGCTTCGGCATGAGTGGCGATGCCCATCACATCACCGCGCCGCCGGAAGATGGCGACGGCGCCGCGCGCGCCATGGCGCATGCGCTGGCTGACGCCGGTCTGGCCGCCGATGGCATCGACTACCTCAACGCGCACGCCACCTCCACGCCGCTGGGCGACCGCGCCGAGGTCAACGCGATCAAGCGCGTGTTCGGCGAGCATGCCTACAAGCTGGCGGTGAGTTCCACCAAGTCGATCACCGGCCACATGTTGGGCGCCGCCGGTGCCATCGAGGCCTTGTTCAGCGTGCTGGCCCTGCATCACGGCGTGGTGCCGCCGACGGCCAACCTGGACGAGCCGGACGAAGGCTGCGACCTGGATTTCGTGCCGCACACCGCGCGCGAGATGAAGGTACGCGCCGCCGTGTCCAATTCGTTCGGCTTTGGTGGCACCAACGGCACGCTGGTATTCCGCTCGGCCTGAACAAGCCCACGCTCATCACGTCACGGTAACCTGACAGGGGCGCGTCGATGCATGGCGCGCCCCTGTCATGTCGAGGCCTCTCGTGCGCTTATCACCGCTTCGCTTCATTGTGTTGTTCACTTTCGCGCTGATGCTGGAAGCATGCGCGGGCATACCGCCGCATAACCGCCTGGCGACATGGGTGCCTTCGCCCAACTTCAATGAACGCCAGCCGCAGCTCATCGTGCTGCATTTCACCGACGAGGCGTCGGTGGCGCAAGCGCTGCATACGCTGCGCACGCACAATGGTGAGGGCCGGGTCAGTGCGCATTACCTGATCGGCCGGCAGGGGCACGTCTATCAGCTGGTCGCCGATACCAAGCGTGCCTGGCATGCGGGAGCGGGGCGCTGGAGCGGCATCACCGATGTCAATTCGGCATCGCTCGGCATCGAGCTGGACAATGACGGGCACGAGCCGTTTCCGCGCGCGCAGATCGACAGCCTGCTGCGGCTGCTGACGGACCTCACCACGCGCTGGGGCATTCCATGCACGCAGATCATTGGTCACGAGGATTTGGCGCCGACCCGCCGCGATGACCCCGGGCCCTATTTTCCCTGGGCGCAACTGGCAGCGGCCGGTTTTGGCCGTTGGCCGCAAGCGCCGTTGCTGAATCCACCGGCCGGCTTCGATCCGTGGCTGGCCATGGCCGCGCTCGGCTATGACCTGTCCGACCGCAGTGCCGCGGTGCGCGCCTTCCATCATCATTTCCGCGCCATGCAGGGCGAAACCCTGGATGCGCAGGATCTGCGGGTGCTCTACACCTTGGTGCAACCGCTGGAAGGCCAGTCCCAGCCCTGAGGCGCCCTCATCTCAGCCTGTGAGACAGCTCTGTCCTTCCATGGGCGCCTGATTTCCTGGCGCACCCGGACAAACCCATGCACGCACGACTGGCCCCACTGGAAAACGGCACGCTGCCACAGCATACCGATGGTTCGACGCTGGCCGCGCGGCTGGGCAAGCGCTACGGCAAGCGCATTACCGGGGTGATCTCGGTGCCGGGCCGCGAAGGGCGCTTTGCGCCGCTGCCGGCGGCCTTGCCCGAAGCCCTTGCCGGGGCGTTGCGCGGGCGTGGCGTGACCCAGCTCTACAGCCACCAGGCGCAGGCCTGGGACGCGGTGCAGCGCGGTGAGCATGTGGCGGTGGTGACGCCCACCGCCTCGGGCAAGTCGCTGTGCTACATGCTGCCGGTACTGGCCGCGACCATGACCTCGCGCGCCAAGGCGTTGTACCTGTTTCCAACCAAGGCGCTGGCGCAGGATCAGGTGGCCGAGCTGATCGAGCTCAACCGCGCCGGCGAACTGGGCGTGAAAGCCTTCACCTTCGATGGCGACACGCCCGGTGATGCGCGCCAGGCCATTCGCCTGCATGGCGACGTGGTGGTGTCCAATCCGGACATGCTGCACCAGGCCATCCTGCCGCATCACACCAAGTGGGCGCAGTTCTTCGAGAACCTGCGCTACATCGTCATCGACGAGATTCACACTTACCGCGGCGTGTTCGGCTCGCACGTGGCCAATGTGCTGCGACGGCTGCTGCGCATCTGCGATTTCTACGGCGTGAAACCGCAGTTCATCCTGTGCTCGGCGACCATCGGCAACCCCGGTGAACACGCGGAGGCGCTGATCGGTCAGCCGGTGACGGCGATTACCGAGAGCGGTGCGCCCAGCGGCGAGAAGAAGGTGTTGCTGTGGAATCCGCCGGTGGTCAATCCGGATCTGGGCATCCGTGCGTCGGCGCGTTCGCAGTCCAACCGTATCGCGCGGCTGGCCATCAAGGCGGGACTCAAGACGCTGATCTTCGCCCGCTCGCGGCTGATGGTCGAGGTGCTGACCAAGTACCTGAAGGATGTGTTCGACCACGACCCGCGCAAGCCGGCGCGCATCCGCGCCTATCGCGGCGGTTATCTGCCCACCGAGCGCCGCGCCGCCGAGCGCGCCATGCGCGCGGGAGAGGTCGATGGCATCGTCAGCACCTCGGCGCTGGAGCTGGGCGTGGACATCGGCAGCCTGGACGTGGTGGTGCTCAATGGCTATCCCGGCTCGGTGGCCGGTACATGGCAGCGCTTCGGTCGTGCCGGACGTCGCCAGCAGGCGGCGCTGGGCGTGCTGGTGGCCAGTTCCGATCCGCTCGATCAATACCTGGTCCGCCATCCGGAGTTCTTCGAAGGCGCGCCGCCGGAGCACGCCCGCATCCACGCCGACCAGGCGTTGATTTTGCTTGACCACATTCGCTGTGCGGCGTTCGAGCTGCCATTCCGGGCCGGTGACCGCTTTGGCGAGGAAGCCGCCGAGCCGTGGCTGCAGGTGCTGGCCGAAGACGGCGTTTTGCATCCGGAAAACGGCCGCTTCGAGTGGATTGCCGACAGCTACCCGGCCAACGCGGTCAGTCTGCGCGCGGTGGCCGACGGCAATTTTGTGGTGGTCGATCGCACTGGCGGGCGCCAGACCATCATCGCCGAGGTCGATTTCAGCGCGGCGCCGCTGACGCTGTACGAAGGCGCCATCCACATGATCCAGTCGGTGCCTTATCAGGTCGAGCGACTGGACTGGGACGGGCGCAAGGCTTACGTCACGCGCACGCATGTCGATTACTACACTGATGCCATCGACTACACCAAGCTCAAGGTGCTGGAGCATTTTGAATCGGCGCCGGCCGGTCGGGGCGATGCGCATCAGGGCGAGGTGCACGTGGTGCGGCGGGTCTCCGGCTACAAGAAAATCCGCTACTACAGCCACGAGAATATCGGCTACGGCCCGGTCAATTTGCCCGACCAGGAGCTGCACACCACCGCCGTGTGGTGGCAGTTGCCGCAGCGCGTGCTGGAGGCGGCGTTTGCCAGCCGCCACGAGGCGCTGGACGGCTTTCTGGGCGCCGCCTACGCGTTGCACATAGTCGCCACCATGGCCGTGATGGCCGAGGCGCAGGATCTGCAAAAGGCCGTCGGCAGCGGCGATGGCGCCTGGTTCGTCAGCGCCGACGGCAACGGTCGCGGCCAGCTGCGCGGCGAGGGCGGGCGCATGGAGGAGGTGCCGGAAGCGGCGCCGTTCGTGCCCACGGTGTATCTGTACGATGCCTTCCCCGGCGGCATGGGCCTGTCCGATCCGCTCTACCAGCGCCGTGACGAGATTCTGGCCAAGGCGGTGAGCCTGGTCGCGCGCTGCGATTGCGCCAGCGGCTGTCCGGCCTGCGTCGGTCCGGTACTGGCCGCCGATGAAGGCGAGGCGACGCCGCCGCGCGTGCTGGCCGCGCGTGTGCTCGATCTGTTGAGCGCGGCATGAGCGCGCTGGCCGACAAACTGCGCGGCCTGCGTCGACAGGCCGGCACCGCAGCCGCATCGCCCTCGCGCCAGGCCGTTGCGCCGGAACCCTCGTCGGCGCTGGCGCAGTTGCATCGCCTGCGCCGGCCCTCGCGACCGGGCGCCAGTGTGCTGGATCGCGAGGTTGCCGGTCGCCAAATCGCACCGGGTTTGTATCTGCATGAAAAGCATTACGACTGGCCCGAACATCAGCCCTGGCTGGATGCCGGCTTTGCACGGCTGGAGCCGATCGAAACGGCGCGGCTGTTGTATTTCGACACCGAAACCACCGGCCTGGCCGGGGGCACCGGTACGCGTGCTTTCATGATTGGCGCCGGGGACTGGTGCGAGGGGCGTCTGCGCCTGCGCCAGCTGTTGATCACCACGCTGGGTGCCGAGCGCGCCATGCTGGCCGAATTTGCATGCTGGTTCGATGCGCACACCGCGTTGGTCAGCTACAACGGCAAGTGCTATGACGCGCCTCTGCTGGCCACGCGTTACCGCTTGGCGCGCATGGACAACCCGCTGGCCGGTCGCACCCATGTGGACCTGCTGCATCCGGTGCGCCGGCACTGGCGCAAGGTGTGGCCCAACTGCCGGCTGGCCACGGCCGAGCAGCGCCTGCTCAACGTGGTGCGCGAGGATGACCTTCCCGGCTCCGAAGCACCGGCGGCATGGCTGGGCTACCTGCGCGGCGGATCGGCACACAATCTGCGCCGCGTCGGCGAGCACAACGCGCAGGATATCGTCAGCCTGGCCGGCATCGCCGGTTATATGAGCGCCTTGCCGGCCCAGCCGGAAGCGGCGATGCCTTGACGACAGCGTCACGCCGGTGAATCGCCAGCAACGCCACTGCTTTCGTGTCTTGAAGCGAGGCCCCGTCATCACCTAATCATGCGGGTAATCCCCAAAGATGAGGTATGAACATGGCTGGACATCATCGCGTGGACTGGAGCAAGGCGCCGGCCGAGGCCAAGGCCTGGGCCATCGACGAGCGTGGCGAGGCGCGCTGGCTGCATTGGGACGCCGAGCCGGCGCACATCCAACAGGGTTCGTGGGTGCGCCCGGGCATGAGCGATATCGAGCATGGCAGCACGCCGGCCGACACCTTTGGCTGGGATCCCGAGGATGACTGGCAGGACAGCCTGACCCTGCGTCCGTAATTACCGCCCCATTCGAAACGCCGTTCAAGGCGAACACCAAGGCCCGCCGCAGATGCCCTGCGACGGGCCTTTGTTATGAGTGCGATTAGGTGGCCGCCGTTTTAGTGGGTCAGGTGATCCCACAGTGTTTGCAGCACACCGCCATTGGTCATCGAATGGCCGAGCAGGGCGCCACTGACCAGGTGTGCGGCCGCCCACACCGCGCAGGCGAAGAAATCGGCCAGCACAAAGCGCACCAGTCCCAGACGCGACATGCCGGCCAGCAGCGGAATCAGCGCGCGCAGGGGTGGCACCCAACGCCCGACGATCACCGCGATGTCGCCGCGACGCTCCAGCAGCGAACGCGCGCGCTCGGTCCACTGTGGCTTGTAGGCAAATGGGCGCATGGCCAGCATGCGCGAACCATGGCGCTTGCCCAGCCAATACGAAAGCGTATCGCCAATCCATGCGCCCGCGGTGGCCCATACCACCATGCTGGTCACGTTCAGATGCGCGGCACCGGCGCTGGTGCCGATGGTGAAAAGGATGATCGAGCCGGGCACGAACGAGCCGACCACGGCCAAACCCTCGGCAAAGGCCACCAGTGCCAGCAGCGGTCCGGCCCAGAACGCGTGGGCCGTCATGAAGTGGATGAGATGCTCGATCACGCTTGAATCCGTTGCGGTCCGCTTGGCGCTTTACAAGCACCAAAGCGACCAAGTGTGCGGGATTTGGCGCGCAAATGCTCGCCCGCGTTCAGTTGTGCGGGCGAGCCGGTTCAGATCGAGCAGCGATGACCAGCGTTCAGCTTTGCGCTTGCAGCCAGTCGTCATCGGAGCCGTCGTTGACGCCTTCGAACAGCACCGTGCTCAAATAGCGCTCGCCGGTATCAGGCAGCATGGCCAGGATGTTGGCGCCGGCTTCGGCCTTGGCCGCCACCTTGAGCGCGGCGGCCAGCGTGCCGCCGGCGGAGATGCCGACGAAGATGCCTTCCTCACGCGCCAGGCGCTGTGCGGTGTCGATGGCCTCGGCATCGGTCACCGGCACAATCTCGTCGGCGACGCTGCGGTTGAGCACCTCGGGCACGAAGTCGGGCGTCCAGCCCTGGATCTTGTGCGAGGCCCAGGCCTTGCCCGAAAGCATGGCTGCCGCTTCCGGCTCGGTGGCGACGATGCGCGTTTCCGGGCGCGCCAGCTTCAGCGCTTCGCCCACGCCGGTGAGCGTGCCGCCGGTGCCCCAGCCGGAAACGAAGGCATCCAGACGCTGATTGGCGAAATCGCGCAGGATTTCGGCGCCGGTGGTATTGCGGTGGTAGGCCGGGTTGGCCGGGTTCTTGAACTGGCTGGCCAGGAACCAGCCGTGCTTTTCGGCCAGTTCGGCGGCCTTTTGCACCATGCCGGTACCCTTGGCGGAAGCTGGCGTGAGGATCACCTTGCCGCCATAGGCGCGGATCAGCTTGCGCCGCTCCACCGAGAAGGTTTCGGTCATCACTGCCACGAACGGATAGCCGCGCGCGGCGCAGACCATGGCCAAAGCCACGCCGGTGTTGCCGCTGGTCGCTTCGATCACGGTCTGGCCGGGCTTGAGGGCGCCACGTCGCTCGGCATCCAGAATGATGGCCAGCGCCAGGCGGTCCTTCACCGAGCCGCCGGGATTGAAGGCCTCGACCTTGGCGAACAGGTTCACGCCTTCCGGTCCAATGTGGGAAAGGCGCACGATGGGCGTGCGGCCGATGGTGTCCAAGATGCTGTCGTAGATCATGAGAGAACTCCGTCGCGGAAAAGGATGGCGTTCAGCGGCCTATTGGCGCACCACTGCCATGAGTGAGGGATGAAGCGCACCGTTCATGCGGCACTGGCCATGTCGGGGCTGACCGACAGCGGCGTGGCGCCGAACCAGGCCAGCGACCCGGCCAGGGCGGCGACTTCGCCCAGAATCAGCATGGCCGGTGCGCGCACCTGGTGACGGCGCGCCAGGGCGGGCAGGTGAGACAGTGTGCCGGTAATGACGCGCTGGTTGGCGCGGCTGCCGTTTTCGATCAAGGCGAACGGTGTGCTGGGTGCGCGGCCGTGTTGCAGTAGCAGCGCGGTCAGGCGATCGAGCTGGGCCACCCCCATATACACCGCCAGAGTCTGACGCTCGGCGGCCAGCGCGGCCCAGTCCAGCGTGTCCAGTGAATTGGCGCAATGCGCCGTCACCAGCCGCACCGATTGCGCCAGTGCACGATGGGTCAGAGGGATGCCGGCATAGGCGGCACAGGCGCTGGCCGCGGTGATGCCAGGCACCACCTCATAGGGAATATGGTGCGCACGCAGGCACTGCAACTCCTCGCCGCCGCGGCCGAACACGAACGGGTCGCCGCCTTTCAGCCGCACCACGCAACGGCCGGCCCTGGCATGCTCGATCAGCAGCGCATGGATACGCGCTTGGGTGGCGTGATGGTCCTCGCCGGGCAGCTTGCCCACGGCAATGCACTCGGCATCGCGTCGTGCCAGCGCAAGGATGGAGGCATCGACCAGGCGGTCGTAGGCAATCACATCGGCACGGTTGAGCGCGCGCAGGGCATTGAGCGTGAGCAGGCCTGGGTCGCCGGGGCCGGCGCCGACCAGAATCACGCGACCGGCCGATGGGCTGATTTCTGATTCCAGCGCATCGAGCAAGGTCTGCTCGGCTTGCTGCGGCTGCTCGCGGCGCAGCCACGCCGCCACGGGGCCATCGTGCAACCAGTCATAGAAGCGCCGTCGCGCATCCAGTTGCGGCCGGTGGGCGCGAATACGTTCGCGCTGGCGGTGCGCCAGCGCGACCAGCGCGCCAGTGCTGTGATCGAGTAGTTGCTCGATGCGCTCGCGAAGCCGGCGCGCCAGCATTGGCGCGGCGCCTGCCGTGGACACGGCGACCACCAGCGGTGAGCGGTCGATCACTGCGGGCACCTGAAAGCTGGACAGCGCCGGATCATCGACCACATTGACCCAGACCCGGCGTGCCTGGCCGGCATCGGCCACCTGCCGGTTGAGCGTGCGATCGTCCGTTGCGGCGATGGCCAGCCAGACCGCATCCAGCTGTTCAGGACGGAATTTCTTGTCCGACCAAGTCAGCTCGCCATCCCGCACCTTCGCAGTCAGTTCCGGATCCAGTTCACGGGCCACCAGCTGCACGCGCGCGCCGGCCTTGAGCAGCATGCTCGCCTTGCGCGCCGCCACGCTGCCGCCGCCGACGACCAGCACGTCGCGATCACGCAGGTTGGCAAACAGCGGGTACAGATGCATGCGGGGCGTGTGCCTGGAGGAAAGGCCATCACGCTAACGCCGCTGCCGGGGCGGCGGAAATGAGCATGCGTGGTTCCCATATGTCCGCGATGCATGTCTGTACTTGGATCGTTTCAAATGAAACATTTTTTGGATGGATAGACGTCCGAAAGTCCAAGTAGACGGGTTGCCGGCTTGCTGATATATATGAATGGCATAAAACCCGGCGCTGGGCCGGAGTTACCTCGGAGAAGACCCTATGAAACGCAACCTCAAAGCCAATCTCATTAATTGCTGCTGGCGCTCCTACGTAAGCCTTGCCACCGCCTCTTCGCTGCAACAATCACCCGGAGAACGAAGCTCATGACACTCACCCAGTTACGTTACATCGTTTCCATTGCCGACTCCGGTCTGAACATCACTCTGGCTGCCGAGCGCATCCACGCCACCCAACCGGGCGTGAGCAAGCAGCTCAAGCAGCTTGAAGGTGAACTCGGCTTTCAGCTGTTCACCCGCAAGGGCAAAAGCCTGCACGCGGTCACCCCCGCCGGTCAGCAGGTTATCGCCCGCGCCCGCGCGATCCTCGAAGAAGCCCGCAGCATTCGCGCCCTGGCGGCCAATCTGCGCGGTGATGATCGCGGCGAACTGACCATTCTCACCACCCACACCCAGGCGCGCTTCGTGCTGCCGCCGGCGGTGGGTGCTTTCAAGCAACGTTATCCGATGGTGGGATTCCATCTGCGTCCGCACGGCGATGCCCAGGTCATGAGCCTGTTCGCCGGTGGTCAGGCGGATCTGGCCATTATCAGCAGCAGCGGACCGGCGCCGCTGGGCGGCCTTTCCGTGCCGCTTTACAGCTGGTCGCGCGCGGTAGTGGTACCGCGCAGTCATCCGCTGGCCACGCTGGGCCGTCCGCTGCGCCTGGGCGATCTGGCCGGGCAGCCGCTGGTCAGCTACGACTCCTCGCTGCGCCCGGAGTCCTCGCTGCGTCAGGCCTTCGTCAATGCCGGCATGACGCCGCGCTTTGCCTGCACCTCGTCGGACGCCGACCTGATCAAGACCTACGTGCGCGCCGGTCTGGGCGTGGGCATCCTGGCCGAAATGGCCGTGTTGCCCGAAGACACGCGTGACCTCAAGGTGCTCGATGCCAGTCATCTGCTGCCGCCGTGCACCACCTGGCTGGTGCTGCGCCGCGACCGCGTGTTGCGCAGCTACACGTTGAGCCTGGCCGAGCAACTGGCGCCGCATCTGGACCGTCGCGACATCCAGGCCGCTTTGGCCGGTGACGCCACGCCGGAGTGGCCGACGCCGCCGAACTGGAATGAGCTCAAGAGCCAGTTCACCACGCCATCGATGGTGGCCTGAGTCCTAGGTTCTGCCACCTAAGCTGCACCTCACAACGCCCGCGCCTGTCGCGGGCGTTGTGATTTTTGCGCCAGCCACAACTTGTGGCGGGTGCTGCCGGCGGCGTGGGTGTTTTACTTGGACGCTTAGTAGTTAGGCGCTGGATGCCAGCGTGCGCTGGCATGACGGATAGCCGGGGTTCCTGGATGACACACGCTGGATGCCCGAGCAAAGCGCGTGTATCCCGTCGTAGTCTCAGCTGGCCCGAACGCATGCGGGCTGTACACCCATGGCTTTGAAGAGCACTTCAAGCATCGGCAAGCGCCCGGCTCACCTGCTCGTCATCCCGGCGAACGCCGGGATCCAGTGCCTTTTGATGACGATTAGACGCACCGTAGCTTCGGCAGGGACGACCAGCCCTCGCGAGGTAAGACAGCGCATGAAGTCGCTTGGCCTCTAGTGACATCTCGCCGCCTGCGGCTCACACATCCACATGAAGCCCGCATTCGCGCTTCAGTCCGAAAAAGCGCGTGTCTTCCGCGCTCATGTCGGCGCTCAGGGGGCGTGTGGTGTGGGTGTCGCCGATGGACACGTAACCCTGATCCCACAGCGGGTGATAAGGCAGGTCGTGCGCGGCCAGATATCGGCCGATGTCGCGATCGGTCCAGTCGGCAATGGGGTGCATCTTGAAGCGGCCATTGCGCCAGGTGACAAAGGGCGTTTCGGCGCGGCTGGCGGACTGGTGGCGACGCAGGCCGGCAAACCACGTGCCGGCGTGAAGTTGCTCCAGCATGGCCTGCATCGGCTCGACCTTGGCCAGACGGTTGTAGCGGTCCAGGCCGGCCTCGCCCTTTTCCCAAAGCGCGCCGTGGCGTGCTTCCAGCCAGCCGGGGGAAAGATGCGGGCGGCCGATGTGCAGGTTCAGATCCAGGCGCTGCCGCAAGGTGTCGACAAAGCGATAAGTCTCGGCAAACAGGTAGCCGGTGTCGATCAGGATCACCGGAATATCGGCACGCTGGCGGGTTAAAAGGTGCAGCGATGCGGCGGCCTGGGCACCGAAGCTGGAGGAAAGCACGTGCGTGCCCGGCAGGTGCCGCAAGGCCCAGCCCACGCGCTCGGCAGCGCTCAACGATGCCAGCATCTGGTTGAGCCGTGCCAGCGTGGCGGCATCATGTGCCGGCACCTCGCGCGCGCTCATGAGGTGGTCTCCAAGACGGCGCGCCGCGCCGGCGGTGTCACCAACTGGGCGCGTACGCTGAAATCCCCAAAACCTTCGTTGGCTTGCCGTTCGGCGGCATAACGAGCAAACAGCGTATCCAGCTCGGCGACGATGGTGGCCTCGTCGATATTTTCGCGATACACCGCGTTCAGGCGTTGGCCGCTGAAGTCGGCGCCCAGACGCAGGTCATAGCGCCCAAGCGCGCGCCCGACCAAGGCGATTTCGCCCAGATAGGGGCGCGGGCAGCCGTTCGGGCAGCCGGAAATGCGCAGCAGGATCGGCGCATCGGCAAGGCCGTGTTTGCCCAGCAAGGCCTCGGCCTGATCGAGTAGCGCCGGCAGATAGCGCTCGGCTTCGGCCATGGCCATGCCGCAGGTGGGTAGCGCCACGCAGGCCACGGCATGACGGCGCAGCGGCGTGGCCGTGGCGTAGCTGTCCAGGCCGTATTCGGCTACCAGTGCGTCGATGGCGTCGCGGTCGGCAGGCGCTACGCCGGCGATGATCACGTTCTGGTTGCAGGTCATGCGCAGATCGCCGGCATGCACTTCGGCGATGGCGCGAAGGCCGCTTTTCAGACGTCGCTTGCCGACATCGGCCACGCGCCCGGCGGGAATATGCAGGGTCAGATGCCAGGTGCCGTTTTCGCCCTGCATCCAGCCGTAGCGATCACCGTTGTGCGTGAAGCGGGCATCGCGCGCTGGTGCCAGCGTGAAACCAAGCCGTGATTGAAGTTCGGTCTTGAACCAGTCAAGGCCGCGATCGTCGATGGTGTACTTCAAGCGCGCGTGCTTGCGGTTGGCGCGGTCACCAAAATCTCGCTGCACGGCGACGATATGCCAGGCCGTCTCCAGCAACTGTTCCGGGGGCACAAAGCCAATTACATCGGCCAGCTGTGGATAGGTGGCCGGGTCGTTGTGGGTGGCACCCATGCCGCCGCCCACGGCAACATTGAAGCCGGTAAGTTGTCTGTCCTCGATGATGGCTATCAGGCCCAGATCCTGGCTGAACACGTCGATGTCGTTGTCCGGCGGAATGGCCAGGCCGATCTTGAACTTGCGTGGTAGGTAGGCATCGCCATACAGCGGCTCGTGTTCGGTCGCGGTATCGGCCAGCTTTTCGCCGTCCAGCCACAGCTCGTGGTAAGCGCCAGTGCGTGGCATCAGGTGCTCGGAGAGTTTCGTGGCCCAGTCCACCGCCTCGGCGTGAGCCTGCGATTGCACCGGGTTGGCCGAGGCCACCACGTTGCGATTGACGTCACCGCAGGCAGCCAGGGTGTCGATCAGGCTGGCGTTGATCGCCGTCATGGTCGCTTTCAGTTGCTGCTTGATCACGCCATGCAACTGGAAGGTCTGGCGCGTGGTGATGCGCAGCGTGCCGTTGGCGTAGGTGTCGGCAATGGTGTCGAAGGCCAGCCACTGCGTCGGTGTCAGCACGCCGCCGGGCAGGCGCGCTCGGATCATGAACTGGTAGTCCGGTTCCAGCTTCTGCAGGCGACGTTCCTCGCGCAGGTCACGGTCGTCCTGCTGATAACTGCCGTGAAACTTCAGCAGCTTGTTGTCGTCCTCGCTGATGGCGCCGGTCAGCGGGTTGGCCAGGCTCTGGGCAATCGTGCCGCGCAGGTGGCGGCTTTCGAGCTTGACGCGTTCCATGTCCGAAGCGGGTGTGCTCATGGGGCGATGTCCGGAAATTCAAAAAAAGACGGGCGGCGCGGGGCCGCCCACAGGGAAAGGGGTTCAGTAGACGTCGCGCGCGTAGCGACCGTCGGCGGCCAGCGCGTCCAGCCAGGCGTGTGCGTCCTCGGTGCTCTTGCTGCCATGGCGCTGGGCGATGGCCAGCAGCGTGGCGTGCACGTCGCGAGCCATGCGCAGGGCATCGCCGCACACGTACACGTGGGCGCCGTTTTCGATCCAGTCGTAGAGCGCAGCGCCGTGTTCGCTCATGCGCTGCTGCACGTAGAGCTTGTCGGTCTGATCGCGCGAGAAGGCCACGTCCAGCTTGAGGGCGCCGGCCTGGTGCGCGGCCAGCCATTCGTTCTGATACAGAAAATCGTCGCGGCGGTGGCGATGGCCGAAAAACAGCCATTGCCGACCGCGGGCAGCGGTGAGCTGGCGTTGCTGCACGAAGGCACGGAACGGCGCCACACCGGTACCGGGGCCGATCATGATGATGTCGCGGCCATCATCGGCGGGCAGGCGGAAACGCTCGTTGGATTCGATGAACACCGGCACCTGCGCGCCTTCCTCGACCTGGCTCAGGAAGCGCGAGGCCACGCCCCAGCGCGCCGCGGCACCGTGGCCGCGTTGCAGGTGGGCCACGGTCAGATGCGCCTCGTCCTCGTGCATCAACGGGCTGGAAGCGATCGAATACATGCGCGGCGCCAGCGGACGCAGTGCGGCTACCAGCGCGGGCGCGTCCCACTCGGCCGGGTGGTGCTGCAACAGATCCAGCAGTTGCCACTCATCAAGCGTGCGCGCCAGGGCATCGCGCTGATCGGGCCCGAGCATTTGTTTCAGCGCGGCGTGATCGCCACGCTCGGCCTGCGCGGCCAGCAGCGGGCGCGTCAGCCGGGTCAGTTCGCGGCGCTGACCCAGCCAGTCGGCCAGCGCCAGGCGCTCGCCCTTGTGCTCAACCTGCGTGTCGCCGTCCAACCCGGTGCCCTGCAACACCGCCTCGACCAGCGCAGGCGACTGCCTCGGCCACACGCCAATGGCGTCGCCCGGTGCGTAAGCAAGTCCGCTGCCTTCCAATGACAGCTCGATGTGGCGTACTTCGGAAAGGCTGTCGCGCCCGCTGATGCGCTGGTTGCCCAGCACCTCGGCAGCGAAGGGGCGTTCGCGCGAATGGCGCGATGGCGTGGCGGTGCGCAGTGGTGTAACGCTGGCCAGCGGCGTCGTCTGCGCGGCGCCAGTTTGTTGCCGTGCTTGCGCCAATACCGCGTCCAGCCACGGCTCGGCGACGGTTTCGATATCCACGTCGGCCTCGCCGCGCGGATGCATGGCGGTAGCACCCAGCTCGGACAGGCGCGCGTCGATGCGCCGGCCGATCACGCAGAAATCGGGGTAGCTGGAGTCGCCCAGCGCCAGCACGGCGTAACGAAGCTCGGGCAGCTTCGGCGCGCGGCGGCTCATCAGGAAATCCATGAACGCGCGGGCATCGTCCGGCGGCTCACCTTCGCCCTGCGTGCTGATTACCACGTACAGCTGCGTTTCCTGCTTGAGCTGGCGCACCGGATAGGCATCGGTGCGATGCAGATTGACCGCCACGCCTTCTGCACCCAGACGCTGCGCCAGCTGCTCGGCGGCACGCTTGGCGTTGCCGGTCTGGCTGCCGTAGAGCACGGTGGCCGTGCTCGTTACGGGCAGCGAGTCTGATGCCGATGAGTCGGCATCGAGTGGCCGCTTGTGCGCGGCGGCACCGGCCAGATAGCCCGACAGCCATTGCAGCGCCGAGGGCGAAAGCTGCGCACTCAACTGTTCAGCGAGGGCGCGCGTGTCGCTTAGTGCGGTATCGGGGAGCAGGGCGGAACGGGCAGCGGACATGTAAGGCACGTGGCGGCATCGATGATCGTCGATGCTAGGCCGCAGCCCATCTGCAATTGAAAGGATGCCTGCGCATGCGGTTATGCGGCGTCGGCATGTCGCAACACGTGCGACTTCGCAGCGGCAGCATTAAGTCTTAGGCTTGCCCGATGCAGGCAGCGAGTGGCGCATGTTCCATCTTCACTACGACACCGATCTGGACCGGCTGGCCGACCATCTGGCGGCCGAACTGGCGCACCGCGAAGGCGGGCCGCTGCTGACCCCCGATGTGGTGCTGGTGCCGCAGCCGGGCCTGCAGCGCTGGCTGGTGCAGCGCCTGGCCGAGTGCTACGGCATTGCCGCCAACCTGGAGTTTCTGGCGCCGGCGCAGCTGGTGTGGCGGTTGCTGCGTGCCGCCGATGACAACCTGCCCGAGCAATCGGCGTTTGATCGCGAGGTGCTGGCCTGGCGCATTCTGGAGCGCGTGCAGCAGGGGCGGGCGCCGACGGGTCTGAGCGCCTTGTTCGATGGCGCGCCGCGCGAGCTGCGCCGCTACGAGCTGGCCACGCACATGGCTGGCCTGTTCGATCGCTACCAGGCCTATCGGCGCGACATGCTCGAAGCGTGGGAGCGCGGCGAGGAAGCCGACGACGTGCAGGCGCAGTTGTGGCGTGATCTGGTGGCCGATTCGCACGAGGCCTCGCGCGCAGCCCTGATGGCCAACTTGCTGCGTCGCCACGCCAGCGCTGGTGCGCCTGCACCTGCCGGATTGCCGTGGCGCGTGTTCGCCTTTGGCTGCATCAACGTATCGCCGGACGTGTTGCGCGTGCTGGGCCTGGTCGGGCGGCATGTGCCGCTGCATTTTTATCTGCCCACGCCGTGCCGCGAATATTGGGGCGATCTGCCGGATCGGCGCGACTTTCGCGCCCAGTTGGGCGAATTTGGCGGCAGCGCGTTTGATGAGCCGGCGCATCCGCTGCTGGTGTCATTGGGCGGCGTGGGTCGCGATTTCGTCGCGCAGCTGTTTGCCTACGACGAGGTGCAGCCGGATTTCGAGTCCGATCCGCTGGAGGTCGAGCCGTCGCGCGATACCCTGCTCAAGCGTGTGCAGGCCGACATCATCACCCTGTCGGCGCCTGATCCGACCGAGGCACCGGCGCTTCCGGTCGACAGTGACGATTCGTTGCAGGTGCACGTGTGCCATTCGCCGCTGCGCGAGGTGCAGGTGTTGCACGATCGCTTGCTGGATCTGTTTCAGCGCCACGAGGATCTCGAACCGCGCGATGTGGCGGTGATGGTGCCGAAGATGTCGGCCTATGCGCCGTGTATCGAGGCAGTGTTCGGCGCGCTCGATGGCAGCGATCCGCGTTATATCCCGTGGACCATCGCCGATCGTCCTGCTTCGGATGCGCATGCGCTGGTGGCACTTTTCGAGCGGTTGCTCAGCCTGCCGGCCTCGCGCCTGACCGCCAGCGAGGTGCTGGAGGTGCTGGCCGTGCCCGCGGTGATGCGTGGGGCGGGTATCGACGATGCCGATCTGGAGCAACTGCGCGTCTTCGTGGCTGAATCGGGCGTGCGCTGGGGCGAGGATGCGGCCGAACGCCAGGCGCAGGGACTGCCACCGTTCGAGGCCTACAGCTGGCGCTTCGGGCGCCGACGCCTGCTGCTCGGTTACATGGCCGGCGCCGGCGCCGATGAGCAACTGATCGACGGCAGCGCGCCGCTGACCGACATCGAAGGCGGTCGTGCCAGCGCGCTGGGCCAGTTGCTGCGCGTGCAGCGTCTGCTGCGGCAACTGCGCGCCGAGCAGCGTCGCTCCCAGGCTGCCGACCACTGGCAGGCCTTGCTCAATCACGCGCTGGAAGAGCTGCTGCCCGAGCCGGAAGGGCGCGATGAAGAACGCGCGTTGGAAGCGGTGCGCGAGGCACTGGCCGCGCTGGCCGAACACACGCGTCTGGCCCAGTTACAGACGCCGCTGGACTGGATGACCGTGCGCGCCTTCCTGCGCGAGCGGCTGGAGTCGATGAACCCGCCGCAGCGCTTCCTGGCCGGCGGTGTCAGCGTGTGCGGTCTGGTGCCGCTGCGCAACGTGCCGTTCAAGGTGATCTGCGTGCTCGGTCTGGATGCCGAATCGTTTCCGCGTCGTGATCCGGCCGATGCGCTCAACCGTCTGCTGGCGGGTCAGCGTCGTCCTGGTGACCGTTCCCTGCGCGACGATGACCGCTATCTTTTTCTGCAGACGCTGATGGCCGCGCGCAAGGTGCTGTACTTGAGCTACAGCGGCATCGAGCCGCGTGACGGCAGCGAGCGCGAACCCTCGGTGGTGCTGGCCGAATTGCTGGATGTGGTCTGCGAAGGTTATTTCGCCGATGCCGCGGGCGCGCGCAAGGCGCTGGTGCAGAGCCATCCCATGCAGCCGTTCTCGCCGCGGCTGTTTCCTGCCGAGGCCGATAGCACGCGCCAGTTCACGTTCCGCCACGAATGGCAGGCCGCCGCGCAGGTGCATCGGCGTGGCGAGGCTGAGCCTGCCTTCGTGGACCAGCCTTGGTCGCCGTCGGACGAGGTCGCCGATGAAGGCCTGGTCGATACCGCCGAGCTGGCGCGCTTTTTCCGCCATCCGGCCGAAGCCTTTCTGCGCCAGCAGGCGCGCCTGGCCTTGCCGGGCGACAGCGTGACGCTGGCCGATCGCGAGCCGTTGATTCTGGATGCGCTGACGGGCTCGCGCATCGACCGGGCGCTGGTGGCGCACGGCCGTGTCACAGGTGAGACGCAAGGCATGCAGGCGACGCTGTCGGCGCGCGCACTGTTACCGCCACTGGCATGGGGCGAAGAGGCCTTTGCCCAGCGCGCGGGCGAGCTGTCGCCGCAGGTCCGCGCCTGGTATGCCTGGCAGCAGGACCACGCGTCACTGCCGGTCGAGCGTGTGTTTCTGAACGTCGGCGACGTCACGCTTGGCGGCATGCTGGAAGGGCTGCATGAAGGCGGTTATGCCGCCTGGGTGGGCAGCGTGGCCCATGGCGGCAACTGGATGCGCTGGTGGATTGGCGCGCTGGTGGCTGTGGCGCTGCATGGGCCACGAGAGTGCGTCGCCTTCGGGCGTGGCAAGGACAAGCTCAAGCTGTTTCTGCCACTGCGAGTGGATGCGCTGACATCGGCCGACGCGCGCACTCATCTGTCCACCCTGCTGGCACTTTATCGCCAGGGACAATGCGGTGTGCTGCCGTTGCCGGCACGCACCGCATTTGCCTGGGCCTGGGAAAACCGTGGTGAGGGAGAGGCCTCGGACAAGGCCGCGCGGGATGCGTGGCAGGGCAACAGCTTCATGTCGATCCAGGGCGAAGCCGATGATGCCGCCTGGCAATTGGCCATGCGCGGCCGCGACTTGTTCGCAGACGATCTGGCGCCGATGACACTGACCGAGGCCGCGCAGCAGGCTTATGGCCCATTGGTCCAGGCGCTTCAGCGAGGCCAGCTGCTATGAACGCCGTCAAGCGGATGATGCAGGATGATCTGGCGCTCAAGCTGCCGCTGCAAAAGGTGCAGCAGATCGAGGCCAGCGCCGGCACCGGTAAAACCTTCACCATCGCCGGCCTGTACGTGCGACTGGTGGTCGAGCGCGCCTTGCCGGTACGCGAGATTCTGGTGATGACCTTCACCAAGCCGGCCACCGAGGAATTGCGCCGCCGGCTTCGCGAACGCCTTGCGCTATGCGCACACATGGCCGCCGCGTTGCCGGAAAGCGACGAGGGCGAGCAAGGCGAGCGCGCCTGGGCATTGGCGCTGCTGCGCCGTCATTTGCACGACAGTGGCGAGCAGCCAGAGACCTTGGCGCAACGCCTGCGATTGGCGGCGATGGGCATGGACGAGGCGGCCATCTTCACCATCCACGGGTTTTGCCAGCGCGTGCTGACCGAGCAGGCAGCTTTCCTGAGCGACAGCACGGTGGGCGTGGAGCTGGTGCCCAGCGATCTGGACCTGCTGGAAAGTTTTGCCAGCGATGCCTGGCTGCGTTTGGGGGCCAGCGAGGATGACGATGCCCGCGCGGTGCTGCGCCTGCTCGGTGATTCACCGCAGGCGCTGGCACAATCGCTGCAAAAGCTGGTTGGCTTCGGCGGACGAATCGAGCCGCAGGTGCCATCAAACGAACAAAGTGATGCTTCCCTGGCCGAGGCGCAGGCCGCGCTCTGCCGCACGTGGATCGAGCATGGCCAGATCGCCCAGTCGGCGCTGGCCGAGTGGTTTGAGCAGGGCTACTTCAAGCGCAATATCCTCAAGGAAGGCTGTATCGAGCAGTTGGCGGCGGTCGCGGCCAATCTGCGCGATGGTGTGTTGCCGTCCCCCGATGAGCTGCGCCGTTTTGGCCAGGCCAAGCTGGCGGGTGCGACGACCAAAGGCAGTCCTGATTTTCCCGAGCAGGCGGCCTTTCTCGCCATTGATCGCTGGCTGGCTTTTTGCGAGGCCCGCACGCAGCGCTTGCGCCAGGGTGCGGCGCACGAACTGGGTGCGTTGGTGGCGCAGGCGCGCGCCCATCTCACCGAGCGCAAGCGCGTGCTGGCGCGGCTTTCCTACGATGACCAGGTCAGCCGCGTGCGCGAGGCCTTGCAGCGTGACGGTGCCGGCGAGCGGTTGGCCGAAGCGCTGCATCGCCAGTATCCGGTGGCGCTGGTCGATGAGTTTCAGGATACCGACGCGCGCCAGTTCGACATCCTCGAGGCCATCTATGCCGCGCAGGGCACGCTGTTTTGCATCGGCGATCCCAAGCAGGCCATCTACGGTTTTCGCGGTGGTGACATCCAGGCCTATCTGCGCGTGGGCGCCATCGCCGCAGGCATGCATCGGCTGAGCCGAAACTACCGTTCGGCACCCGGCATGCTGCGCGCCACCGAAGCGGTATTCACCGCCAAACCCGAGGTATTCATCGAGCCGGGCATTGCCTTTGAACCGGTCGACTGGGGCGGCCGCTGCCTGGATCGCGCCGTGCAGTTCGAGGGCCAGTCGCTGCCGGCGTTGACGCTGTGGCAGGCGCCGCCCGAGCCACTCAACAAGGCGTCATTGCAGGATCAGTGCATGCAGGCCTGCGCCGATGAAGTGGCGCGCCTGTTGATGCCCGGCGCCACCCAGATCGACGGCGCGCCGCTGACGCCGGGGCAGGTGGCGATTCTGGTCAACAGCAACGATCAGGCCAGCCGCATGCAGGATGCCTTGAGTCGGCGCGGCGTGGCCTCGGCCTGCGTGCGCCGTGAAAGCGTTTATGCCTCGCTGGAAGCGCTGGAGCTGCGTGCGCTGCTGGAAGCCCTGCTGGTGCCGCAGAACCTGATGCGCGCACGCGGCGCACTCGCTACCACGTTGCTGGGGCGGAGCCTGGGTGACCTGGCCCAAATGCGTGACGACGAAACCGCGTGGCGTCAGGCGCTGGGCGAATTGGAGCAACTGCGCGCCTGCTGGTTCGAGCGTGGTGTGCTGGCCATGCTGGAACGTTTCGGTCAGCGCCATGCGGCGCGCTTGCTGGCCCTGCCGCAGGGTGAGCGGCGCATGACCAACCTGATGCAGCTGGGCGAAGCCCTGCAGGAAAAAGCCCGTCAGCTGGCTGGTGAGCGCGCGCAGTGCGATTGGCTGGCGGCGCGCATCGCCGAGGCCGATGCCAACAACGAGGAAGAGCAGCTGCGCCTGGAGTCCGACGCCGAGCGCGTGCAGATTGTCACCCTGCATCGTGCCAAGGGCCTGGAGTACGATCTGGTGTTCATGCCGTTTGCCGCCACGCACGAGGTGAAGGCGGCCGAAAAGGGCGGCTTTGCGCGCTTCCATGAGGGCTCGGATCTGGTGCAGCGGCTGATTCTGACCGACAGCGCCGATCGCAAGGGCGGCCTCGATCGGCTGGCCGAGGCCGACGCGCAGGCCATGGCCGCGGCCGAACGCGAAGCGCTGGCCGAGGCGGTGCGGTTGCTGTATGTCGGTATCACCCGCGCACGCCATGCCTGCTGGCTCAGCGTCAACACGGCCGCCGGCAAGGGGCGCTCCAAGCCGGAGGCCCGCGTGCTGTGGCATGTGCTTGGCGATGGCGCGCAGGTGCAGGCGTTGGCGGGCCAACACAGTGCCGATATTCGCCTATTGGCCTTGCCCGAGGCGCACGTCCATCGCGTGCCGGCGCTGGCGGCACCGGCGCAGGGTGCGGCACGTGTTTTCCATCGCGGGCTGGATCGCGACTGGCGTGTGCACAGCTTCTCCCGGTTGGCCGAAGGTGGTCACGAGGAAGGCGCCGGCCTGGCGGCCGACGAGGCGCTGGCGCCGGAACTTCCGGCCGGTGAGGCCGAGGTGGTCGAGGTGCCGGCGTGGCCGCGTGGGCCGCGCTTCGGCAACGCCGTGCACAACGCGCTGGAACAGGTCGATTTCGCCGCCTGGCATGGGCCGCTGAGGGCGCCCTGGCCGCATGGCGAGGTGCAAGTGATTCGTCAGGCGCTGGCCGACCAGGGCTACGCGGGTGATGAACTGGATCGCGCCGCCGATGCCACCGCGCGTATGGTCGCCGCGGCCCTGCGCGCGCCGGTATTGGCATCGGTTTGCCTGGCCGATGTCGCCCCGGACGCGCGGCTGGCCGAAATGGAGTTCCACTTCGGCATGGATCGCGCCGATCCAGCGGCCTGGCTGGCGCTCATGCAGCAATACGGCTATCAGCAGCATCGGCGCGATTTTGTGCGCCTGGGCAGCGCGCTGCGCGGCCTGATGACGGGCTTTATCGACCTTGTCTTTGTGCACGATGGCCAATGGTGGGTGGTCGATTACAAGACCAATCACCTGGGCGCGCGCCGCGAGGACTACGCGCCGGAACGCCTGCCGGCGGCGCTGGCCCATCACGATTATGATTTGCAGTACCTCATCTACACCTTGGCTTTGCATCGCTGGCTGAAGCAGGTGCGCGGTACGGCGTATGACTACACCCGTGATTTCGGCGGCGTGCGCTATCTGTTCGTGCGTGGCATGGACGAGACCGGTCGCGGCGTGTTTGCCGATCGTCCGCCGCAGGCTTTGGTCGAGGCCATGGACGCCTTGTTGGTCGCACCGGGCCTGCCGCAGGTGGCAAGCGCATGAACATGAAAGCGTCGCGTAACGTATTTGAAGAGGTGGCCGCGCTGGGGGTGTTGCGGCCGCTGGATGTGGAGCTGGGCTATTGCATGGCCGAGATGGGCGGCGACCATGCCGCGCTGATGGCGCTGGCCACCGCCGCAGCCTCGCTGGCGGTGTCGCAAGGTCATAGCTGCCTGCCGCTCGATCAGGTGGAAGCGGTGCTTGCCGAATCGCTGTCGGCCCATGCCAGCCTGCCCGCACTGCCGGACGCGGCAACCTGGCGCCAGGTCTTGAGCGGCTGTCCCTGGGTCAGCCAAAGCACGGGCGAGGCGGCGGCCGATCACGCCGCGCCTTTGGTGCTCGATGCGCAGGGGCGCTTGTATCTGGGGCGCTACTTTCACTACGAGCGCCAGGTCGCCCAGGCACTGCGTCAACGCCTGACATCATCGGCACCGGTCGAGGCGGGCACGCAGCATGAGCTGTTCGGCAGCGCCGGCCTGCCACCGCAGGCCAAGGCGTGGCGTCAGGCCTTGGCGGCGTTTTTTACCTTGGGCGGCGAGCAGCCGGACTGGCAGGCGATCGCCGCGCTCACCGGCTTGGCCTCGCCTCTTACAGTGATTACCGGCGGCCCCGGTACCGGCAAAACCACCACCGTGCTGTGGATGCTGGCGGCGCTGCTAGCCGACGCCCGGGCGCAGGGGCAACTCTTGCCACGCATTCGTCTGGCCGCGCCCACCGGCAAGGCCGCGGCGCGGCTGAGCGAGTCGTTGCGCGCGCGCGTTGCCGGTTTGACGCTTGATCCTGCGGTGCGCGAGGCCTTGCCGGTCAGCGCCAGCACCTTGCATCGCCTGCTTGGCGTGCGTCGCGGCAGCACACGGTTTCGCCATCACGCCGGTTACCCGCTGGATGTCGACGTGGTGGTGGTCGACGAGGTGTCCATGGTTGACCTGCCGCTGATGGCCAAGCTGCTCGATGCCCTGCCCGATGGCGCGCGGCTGGTGCTGCTGGGCGATCGCGATCAGTTGGCCTCGGTGGAGGCGGGCAACGTATTGGCGGCGATTTGCGCAGCGGCGGGTGAGGGCGGTGTGTCACCCGCGCGCGCTGCGCTGCTGCGCGAGGTCACGGGCGCGACGGTGACGGCCGACACGAACGCCTCAGCCTTTGCCGATGCTGTGGTCGAACTTCGCCACTCGCACCGCTTCAATGCCGAAGGCGGGCTGGGACGGCTGGCAGCGATGATCCGCGCCGGTGACGCCGATGCCTGTCTGCACGCGCTTGCACACGAGCCGCTGGCTGGTGTGGCGGTGGACCGCGCTGCTGCCATGCATCCGGCACAGGCGCTGGTGCGCGACCACACGGCGTTTTTCGCCGCGCTGGGTCGCATGCACGATCCGGCTCAGGCCTTGCAGCAGGCCTTGCAGCTGCGTGTGCTGACGGCCTTGCGTGGCGGGCCTTCCGGTGCCAGCACGCTCAATGCCGCCTTCGAGCATGCGCTGCGCCGTGAGGCGGGTGTGGCGGCGAGCGAGCCCTGGTATGCCGGTCGCTTGCTGCTGGTCACGGAAAATGACTACGGCACGGAGCTTTTCAACGGCGATATCGGCATCGTGCTGCCGGATGATGGCGGACACCTGCTGGCCTGGTTCCCGGATGATGCCGGCGGCGTGCGCAGCCTGCCGCTGCAAGCGCTACCGGCGCATGAAAGCGCGTACGCCATGACCATCCACAAGAGCCAGGGCTCGGAATTTGATGAGGCGGTGATCGTGCTGCCCACCGACGAGGCCCGTGTGCTGGGCCGCGAGCTGCTCTACACCGCCGTCACCCGCGCCCGCGAGCGGGTGCGATTGATCGCCACCGACAGCTCGTTGCGCCGCGCCATCGAACGCAGCACGCGCCGCTTCAGTGGTCTGGCCGACGCCTTGCTGGGTTAAGGCAAGGTCCACGGTGCTGGCGCGGTGACGGCCGCCGCGGCCCCTGCGATAATGGCGTGATGACTTCCCTTAGCTTTGATATTTCCGCCACCGATGGCGCGGCGCGGCGCGGGCAGCTGAGCTTTCCGCGCGGCACGGTGCAGACGCCGGCGTTCATGCCGGTGGGCACTTACGGCACGGTCAAGGCGATGACGCCGCGCGACATCGATGAGATTGGCGCCGAGATCATCCTTGGCAACACCTTCCACCTGTTTCTGCGTCCGGGACTGGATGTGGTCGGGCAGTTTGGCGGCCTGCACCGGATGATCGGCTGGGATCGGCCGATCCTTACCGACTCGGGTGGTTTTCAGGTGTTCTCGCTGGCGCACAAGCGCAAGATCACCGAGGAGGGCGTGACCTTCGCCTCGCCGGTGGATGGCTCGAAAGTGTTCCTGTCGCCGGAAGAGTCCATGCGCATCCAGACCGCGCTGGACTCGGACATTGCCATGATTTTCGATGAGTGCACGCCGTATCTCATCAAGGGCAAGCCGGCCACCGAGCGTCAGGCGTCCGACTCGATGGAGTTGTCGTTGCGCTGGGCCGAGCGTTCGCGCCGCGCCTTCAACGACCAGGCCAACCCCAACAATCTGTTCGGCATCGTGCAGGGCGGACTGTACGAAAACCTGCGCCAGCGCTCGGCCCGCGGGCTGGTCGATATCGGTTTCGACGGCTACGCCGTGGGCGGCCTGGCCGTCGGCGAACCGGAGGAAGAGCGCAATCACACGCTGGAAGTGACCGTGCCGGAGCTTCCCGCCGACAAGCCGCGCTACCTGATGGGCGTGGGCCGGCCGGAGGATATCGTCGAGGCGGTGCGTCGCGGCATCGACATGTTCGATTGCGTAATGCCCACGCGCAACGCGCGCAACGGCTTCCTGTTTACCGATGGCGGCACGTTACGCATACGCAACGCGAAGTTCGAGAAAGATACGCGCGTTATCGAGGAAGGTTGTGATTGCTACACCTGCCGCTCGGGTTTCTCGCGTGCCTATCTGCGCCACCTGGACAAGTGCAACGAAATTCTTGGTGCGCAGCTGGCCACCATCCACAATCTGCGTCACTACCAGCGCCTGATGGCCGGTTTGCGTGCAGCCATTGCCGCGGGCAAGCTGGAGGACTTTACGGCCCAGTTCTACGCCCGCCGGGCGCGTGGTGTGGATGCCGCTCACTGAGCCGGGGCTGAACCGTTGCGTGAAGATGCTGTCCACACAGGCACCGCGGTGCCATGAGACGGTCGTCATGCAGTGGACGCAGCCTCATGGCATAATCCGAGGCCTTTTACCGGGTGGCGCCTATTTTTCAAGGTGTCGCCGCAACTTGCGAGATTAGTCCATGAACTTTTTCATCTCCGACGCTCACGCTCAGGGAACTGCCACGCACGGTGCGGCCGGTGGCGGCATGTCGTTCATCATCATGATGGTGGTCCTGTTTGGACTGATGTACTTCATGATGATCCGCCCGCAGATGAAGCGTCAGAAAGAACACCGCAACATGCTCTCGGCGCTGGCCAAGGGCGATGAGGTCACCACCAACGGCGGCATGGCCGGTCGCGTGATCGAGCTGGGCGAGTCGTTCATCACCGTGGAAATCGCGCCGAACGTGCAGATCAAGGTGCAGAAGGGCGCCATCTCGCAGGTGCTTCCCAAGGGCACGCTGAAGTCCGCGTAAGAGGGGGCGGCTTCGCCTTGCGGCGAAGCCTGAGGAACAGAGCCGCGCCTTGGCTGGCGCGGTTTCAATGGATGCAAGGCATGAGTGATTTTCCTCGCTGGAAATATGCAGTGGTCGTGGTGGTGCTGTTGTTCGGCATTCTCTACGCGCTGCCCAATGTGTTCCGCCCCTCGCCGGCGGTGCAGGTATCGGCCAATTCCGGCCATCAAGTCGACCAGACGCTTGAGCAGAAGGTCGAGGCCGCGCTGGCCAAGCAGCATCTGAAGGCCAACAAGGTCAGCATCGATGCCAAGGCCGGCACGATGATGGCGCGCTTTTCCGATACCTCCACCCAGCTGGAGGCCTACGACGTGATCAAGGGCGCGCTGGGTGATGACTACAACGTCGCGCTGAACCTGGCCTCGACCGTGCCTTCGTGGCTGCGCTCGATCCACGCCAACGCCATGCCGCTGGGTCTGGATCTGCAAGGCGGCGTGCATTTCCTGATGGAAGTGGACCAGGACGCTGTGCGCCAGCAGCAGGAGCAGCGTTACACCGATGACCTGCGTTCGCTGCTGCACCAGAACAAGATTCGCTACATCTCGCTGGGCCACGCCAACAACGGCGTCGGCGTCGAGGTAGTGCTGCATTCCAGCGCCGACCGCGACAAGGTCGCCAATCTGGTCTACCAGAACTATCCGAACCTGCAGACGGTGAACGGCGTCGGCGGTGACGGCAGCTATGCGCTGACCGCCAAGCTCAAGCAGGACGAAGTGCAGAAGCTGGCGCAGAAGACCATCCAGCAGAACGTGCAGACCCTGCGCAATCGTATCAACCAGCTCGGCGTGTCCGAGCCGCTGATCCAGCAGCAGGGCTCGGACCGTATCGTGGTCGAGCTGCCGGGCGTGCAGGACACCGCCGATGCCAAGCGCATCCTCGGCGCCATCGCCACGCTGGAATACCACAAGGGCTACGCGGCCTGGCCCGATCCGCGCGTCAAGGAAGCGCTTAAAGGGGATGTGCCGCCCGAGGCGCGCCTGTACAAGGACTGCCCGCGTGGACCGTGTCTGGTCTACAAGAAGGTCATTGTCACCGGCGATCAGCTGGTCGACGCCACCTCCGGTTTCGATCAGCAGTCGGGTACGCCGGAAGTGTCGGTGACGCTCAATTCGGCCGGCGCCAAGCGCATGGGCGACTTCACCAACGCCAACGTCGGCAAGCCGATGGCGGTGGTCTACATCGAGAAGATCCCGCAGGTCACCGAGGTCGACGGCAAGAAGGTGCGTACCTTCAAGACCCGCGAGAAGGTGATTTCCTATGCTACCGTGCAGGGCGCCTTCTCCAAGAAGTTCCAGACTACCGGTCTGGACAGTCCGAAGGCTGCATCGCAGCTGGCGCTGCTGCTCAAGTCCGGCTCGCTGGCCGCGCCGGTGACCATCGTCGAAGAGCGTGTGATCGGTCCCAGCCTGGGTAACGACAACATCCACAAGGGTGTGCGGGCGGTGCTGTTGGGTCT
Source organism: Oleiagrimonas sp. C23AA (assembly GCF_011759385.1). Classification (GTDB taxonomy): domain Bacteria; phylum Pseudomonadota; class Gammaproteobacteria; order Xanthomonadales; family Rhodanobacteraceae; genus Oleiagrimonas. The sequence continues at coordinate 118,219 of NZ_JAARLY010000007.1, forward strand.
GGGCCTGGTGCTGATTGCCGCGCTGATCTACTACAAGCTGTTTGGCCTGGTCGCCGACATCGCGCTGTTCTTCAACCTGGTGCTGCTACTGGCGGTGATGTCGATGATCGGCGTCACGCTGACCATGCCGGGCATTGCCGGTATCGTGCTCACCCTGGGCATGGCCATCGATGCCAACGTGCTGATCTGTGAGCGCGTGCGCGAGGAACTGCGCAACGGCTCCACACCGCATGCCTCGATTCGCGCCGGTTACGAGAAAGCCTGGGCCACCATTCTCGATGCCAACGTCACCCACTTGCTGGCGGCGCTGGGTCTGATGACGGTGGGCTCCGGTCCGATCAAGGGCTTCGGTGTCACGCTGTTCATCGGCATCCTGACCTCGATGTTCACCTCGGTGACGGTGACCCATGCCATCACCGCGGCGATCCATGGTCGTCGCAAGCTCAAGAGCCTCTCGGTTTAAGGAGGCGGGGAAGCTATGGAAATTTTCAAGCACGACGCCAATATCAACTTCCTCGGCATGCGCAAGGTCAGCATCGCGATTGCGGTGTTCCTGATCGTCGCCTCGTTGGGCCTGATCTTCACCAAGGGCCTGAACTACAGCCTGGACTTCACCGGTGGTGTGCTGGTCGAGGTCGATTACGCCAAGCCGGTGAACATCGCCGATGTGCGTGCCGACCTCACCAAGGCCGGTTTCGACAACGCCGTGGTGCAGGGCCTGGGCGGCACGCGCGAGTTCTCGATCCGCATGCAGCCCAAGGATGACCCGGCGGCGCTGAAGGCCAAGACCAACGCCGACCGCGCCGACAAGGTGGCCACCGACGTGCGCGCCGCGCTGTCGGCCAGCCGCCCGGATGTGACCATCAAGCGGCACGACTTCGTCGGCCCGCAGGTGGGCCAGGAGCTGCGCACCGACGGTGTCTACGCGGTGATCTTCGTGATCATCTTCATCATGGCCTATCTGTGGATGCGCTTTGAGAAGCGTTTCGCCGTGGCGGCGGTGCTGACCGAGATCCACGATGCGCTGGTCACCGTGGGCATCCTGGCGCTGACCCACCGCGAGTTCGACCTGACCGTGCTGGCCTCGGTGCTGGCGGTGGTCGGTTACTCGGTGAACGACAAGGTGGTGGTATTCGACCGCGTGCGCGAGTTGTTCCGCCTGGCGCGCAAGGCCGAACCGCAGGAAGTGCTCAACCGCGCCATCAACAACACGCTGTCGCGTACCATCATCACCTCGCTGTTTACCGCCATCACCATGGGCGCTTTGGCCATCCTTGGTGGTCCGGCCGTGCACGGTTTTGCCGTGACCATGCTGATCGGCATTGTGGTCGGTACGCTCTCGTCCATCTTCGTGGCCAGCCCGATTCTGCTGTGGCTGGGCGTCACCAAGAAGGACCTGATGCCGGTCTCGAAGGAAAATCCGGAGTTGGCACGTCGCCCATAAGGGGTCTGCAAATCCGGACGCGACCAAGGGCGGCCCTGAAGGGGGGCCGCCCTTTTTTGTGCTTGTGTACCCATCGCTGCGTGCGATGCGCTCAATGGCAAGGGCGTCGCGGTCGACATGTGACAAATGGCCAACTGGAACATCGTACGCAAGGCTCTACAATACTGAACGAACCCTCAATATGGGTGTCGGTCTGCCGATAACAGACAGGCTAGGGATCGATCGACTCATCAGGACAGGCGCTGCCTTATGCTCGTTATTGTTGGAACCATCGTTGTCATCGCCTGCGTGCTTGGCGGGTACGTGCTCTCGCACGGCCAGATTGCCGCGTTGTGGCAGCCCTACGAGCTTCTGATCATCTTCGGCGGCGCCTTCGGCGCCTTCCTGACCGCCAATTCGGGCGATATCGTCAAGGCCTCGTTTCGCGACATGATCGGTCTGCTGAAGGGCGCCAAGTACAAGAAGCAGGATTTTGTCGACCTGCTTTCGCTGCTGCACGACCTTTTCAACAAGGTGCGCAAGGAAGGCATGATGGGCCTGGAAGAGGACATCGAAAATCCCGATAACTCCAAGCTCTTCAACAACTATCCGCGCCTGATCAAGGAGCATCACCTGATCGAGTTCCTGACCGACTGCCTGCGCCTGATGGTTGGCGGCAACATGGATCCGCACGAGCTGGAAGCATTGCTGGAGGTAGAGCTGGAAACCCACCACCACGAGCAACTGGCGCCCTCGCACGCGGTGATGAAGATGGCCGATGCCCTGCCGGGCTTCGGCATCGTGGCGGCGGTGCTGGGTATCGTGGTGACCATGGCCAGCCTCAGTGGTGGCACGGCCTCCATTGGTGAGCACATCGCCGCGGCCCTGGTGGGTACCTTTCTGGGCATTCTGTTGTGCTATGGCTTCGTCGGCCCCATGGCGACAGCGATGGAAAATCAGGCCAGCGAGGATGGTCGGGCCTTCGAGTGCGTGAAGACGGCACTGCTGGCCAATCTGCGTGGCTACAACCCGAAGGTGGCGGTGGAATTTGCGCGCAAGTCGCTGCCGTCCAAGGTGCGGCCGAGCTTCCAGGATCTGGAAGAGCACCTCAAGGGTTCGAAGTAAGGGTGCGCCGTCGTGGCTGACGAAAAAGCACCTGTCATCATCGTCAAGCGCGTCAAGAAAGGCGGCGGCGGACATCATGGTGGCGCCTGGAAGGTGGCCTATGCCGACTTTGTGACGGCGATGATGGCGTTCTTTCTGGTGATGTGGCTGCTGGGTGTGGGCACCGCCCAGCAGCGCGCCGCCGTGTCCGACTATTTCAAGAATCCGTCCATGACGCAGGGCACGTCGGTATCCAATCCGAGTGGTGCGATGGGTCCGGGCGGTGCCAGCAATTCCATGATTCAACTGGGCGGGGCCATGGATCTTCCCCATGGTCCGGGCCAGGATGTGGCTGGCATGCCGAAAAAGCCTACCGCCAGCGATGCCGAGGCGCGCGCCAAGGCGCTGGAAAAACAGCGCCTGGAGGACCTGATGGCCAAGTTGCATGCAGCCATACAAAAGAGCCAGGCGCTGGAGCCGTTCAAGGATCAGCTGCTGCTGGATATCACGCCAGAAGGCCTGCGCATCCAGATCGTCGACAAGAAGAACCGCCCCATGTTCGACCTGGGCTCGGACAAGCTCAAGTCCTATACCGTGGAGATTCTCCACGAGCTGGCTGGCTTCATCAACGCGGTACCCAACGCAATCTCCATCACCGGTCATACCGACGACGCCAAGTACGGTTCCAACAAGGGCTACAGCAACTGGGAGCTGTCCGCCGATCGTGCCAATGCTGCCCGTCGTGCACTGGTGGCTGGCGGCATGAACGATGACAAGGTGGCGCGCATTGTCGGACTGGCCGCTTCCGTACCTTTCGACAGGAACGACCCGCGGGCCCCGATCAATCGCCGCATTTCCATCCTGGTGATGACCAAGGAAGCGGCCCAGGCGGCGCGGACGCCGGAACAGGCCCTACAGGACAAGGCGCCTGACAAGAGGTTGCCGGCAGATGTGCACGTCAGCCATGCGCGTGCGGACAATGCTGACGAGCAGGCGCCGCTGGGGGTGTCTGCTGCCAACAAGACGGCTCATGTCGCCATTCAGAACGTGCCGCCCGGTAATGCATCCAAGCCGCTCAAGCCGGCGCCCTCACCCGTCGACCACTCTGATCCGGTGGCTGCTGCCAAGGCCGTGCAGCAGGCGCTGGAAAAGGCGAAGGCCGAAGAGACCGCACGCGGCGCCTCGCACTAGGCTTGCCTGGTGTCGGTGCCCGTCGACGCTTGCGCGCAGGGTGCTATCTGCGCAAATGGGCGTCCAGCTCGGCCAGGCGTTGCGGCGTGCCAATGTCCGCCCAATGGCCGGTGAAATGCTGCCCGAACACCGCTCCACGGTGCATGGCTTCGCGCAGGACAGGGGCCAGCGCGAAGCGTGGTGTGGCAGGCTTGGCTGCACCTTGTTGTCGAATCCGTGCATCCAGCAACTGGCGACCGGCGTACACGCCGATTCCGGCGAAAGTGAGCGCGGGAGTATCCGCCTCTCGGTCATCGATATGCCCGTCCGGACGCAGTTGAAAGTCGCCCAGAGGATGGTGTGGCGGGTTATCGACAAGTACCAGATGCGCTTCGCCTGCCGGCTCGCTCGGTAGCGAACCAAGATCCAGGTCGCACCAGATATCGCCATTGATGGCAATGAACGGGTCCGGTCCGAGCAAGGGGAGCGCGCGCAGCATGCCGCCGCCGGTTTCCAGCGGCCGCTCGCCTTCATCGCTGTAGTGGATGTGCAGCCCGTAGCGTGCTCCATCACCCAGCGCGGGTGCAAATTGACTGGCCAGATGCGCGATATTGATGACCACATCGGTTATGCCAGCGGCCGCGAGCCGCTCCAAATGCCACTCGATCAGTCGCTTGCCGCCCACGTTCAATAAAGGCTTGGGCGTGTGTTCGGTCAGCGGCCGCATGCGCTGACCGTAGCCGGCCGCGAAGATCAGTGCCTTCACGGGGTGCGTGGCCGGGTCAGGTCGCGGCCGCGCGTGGCCTCGCGCAGCAATGCGACGAAAGCGCCCAGTGCCTCATGGCGCGAGGCGACATCCAGCACATACGCCAGCACAGTCGGCAGATCGTTCAGGTAGCTCGCCTTGCCGTCGCGGTAATAAAGGCGGCAGAACAGGCCCAGCACCTTGATGTGGCGTTGCAGTCCGGTCAGATCGAACCACCGGGTGAAGCGATCGGGGTTAACTGAGGTGTCGATCAGTTCCGCGGCCAGCAGGCGCTGTCGGTATGATTCCAGCCAGCCAGCCACTCGTTCTTCTGGCCAGACGATGTAGCAGTCGCGCAGCAGCGAGGCGACATCGTAGGTCAGGGGGCCATACAGCGCTCCCTGGAAATCAATGATCGCCGGATTGTTGCATTTGGCCAGTAGGAGGTTGCGGCTGTGGAAGTCCCGGTGCACGAACACTTTCGGCTGGGCCGCAATGGTGTCGAGGATGTGTCGGAAAGCCAGTTCCAGCACATCCCATTGACCGCAGGTGAGCGTCAGGCCCAGGTGATGTTCCAGAAGCCATGTCGGCAATAGCTCCATCTCGGTAGTCAGAAAGGCCTCGTCATAAGGCGGCAGATCGCTGCCAACGACATGGCGCTGCATGCGCAGCAAGGTGTCCAGTGCATCGCCATAGAGCGTATCGGCGCGTGATGCGTCCAATGCGTCCAGGTAGTGCGTGGAGCCCAGGTCCTCGAGCAGCGCGAAGCCCGCCTGGACGTCGCTGGCATACACGTGAGGTGTGTGCAGACCCGCTTCGGCCAGGCGTTGCCCAATGTTCAACCAGGGACGAATGTCCTCGTGTTCGGGCGGTGCGTCCATGATGATGCGTGCGGTCTGGCCATGGCGCGTCCGCCAATAACTGCGGAAACTGGCATCGGCTGAGGCGACCTCCAGCGTGACGTCCGGATCGTGCATAACCTCGCGGGTCCAGGACAGACGCTGTGCGGCGCGGTTTTCGGTCAGGCTCATGCGCGGGGTGGTTGATGGTGAAGCGGGATGACAAGCCTACCTGTCCGTGTTCGCCTCCGGTAGGGTGAGCATCACTGGCGCGCTCGGCCGCGGGTCGATAGCCATGGGAGCGGTACTTGGTGAGGAGCCGCCGGTGGCGCGCCGGGTGTCGTGCTTGTGCGAAAATGATGCATATGAACCTGCTTGCCATCGAAACCTCCACCGAATCGTGCTCGGTGGCCCTGTTGTGCGACGACACCTTGTTCGAGCGCAGTGAAGTGGCGCCGCGTCGACACGCCCAGCTGGCGTTGCCGATGGCCGACGCCGTGCTGGCCGAGGCGGGTGTCGCGCGCGCCGGCATTCACGCCATCGCAGTAGGTGCCGGTCCCGGCGCCTTCACCGGCGTGCGTCTGGGCGTGTCAATGGCGCAGGGGCTGGGTTTTGCGCTGGGTTGTCCGGTGTATGCCGTGTCGTCGTTGCAGGCGTTGGCCATGGAGGCGCCGATGACGCCCGGAGCGTCCATTCTGGCGGTGATCGATGCGCGCATGGGCGAGGTATACACGGCCAGTTATCGTGTCGGTGACGGTGGCGCGCTGCGTGGTGTGGATGAAGAACGCGTTTGCGCGCCGGACGCGTTGGATTTGGCGCCGGCCGATTCCTGGGCGGTGGTTGGCAGTGGCTGGGGCACCTATGCCGACACCATCGGTGCGCAGTTGCCCGCGCCGCCGGCATGGGCAGAACCTGAATGCTTTCCACAGGCTCGTCATGTCGCGCGTCTGGCCATGCCGCGGCTGATGGCGGGCGAGCCGGGCGCGCCCGAGCAGGCGCTGCCGGTGTACCTGCGCAACAAAGTGGCGCTGACCATCGACGAGCAGCGCGCGGCGCGAGCGGCCAGGCAAGGCAAAGGCTGACGCGGTTTTGAATGAGGCAACAAAAGGCCGGGTCCATGCCCGGCCTTTTTATTGATCGGATGGCGTGACGCGCTTACCAATGGCCGATCAGGTACTGCACGGCCAGGCTGCTCAATGCGACCGAGGCCCAAACCCCTAAACCCAGCAGGATGGGGCGCGGGCCGGTCGAAGCCATGCGGCGAAGATCCGACGACAGACCCACACCGGTCAGCGCGACGATGATCAGGAACTCGGCACCGGCGTGGATGGCGCCCTGCCAGGCAGCTGGAATCACGCCGACCGTGCGCAGACCCGAGGCCACCAGGAACCAAAGGATGAACCACGGGAAGATGCGCGACAGCTTGAAATCGCCAGCGCCGCGCTGCTTGTGTTTGGCGGCCTCGAAAATGGCCAGGCCCAGGCATACGGGAATGATCAGCGTGGCCCGCGTCAGCTTGACGATGGTCGCGAAGTCACCAGCGGTCCTGCTGTAGCTGTAGCCGGCGGCGACCACCGAGGAGGTGTCGTTGATGGCGGTGCCGGCCCACATGCCAAAGCCCAAATCCGAAAGGTGCAGCAGGTGGCCCAGGAACGGGAACAGCAGCACCGCCACCACATTGAACAGGAAGATGGTGGAAATGGCATAGGCGGTGTCGTGATCGTCCGGCTTGATGATCGGCACCGTGGCAGCGATGGCCGAGCCGCCACAAATGGCCGTGCCGACACCGATCAGCGTTTTCAGCTTGTCGTGCACCCCTAGCCACCGCCCGAGCAGCGCCGCGGCGACGAAGGCGGTGGTCATGGTGACTGCAGTCACCGACAGCGACTGCAGGCCGGTGCGCGCTACCTGGGTCAGCGAAAGTCCCAGTCCCAGCGCCACGATCGACCACTGCAGTATCTGCTTGGATGCGAAGGTGATGCCCGGCTTCATGTGCTCGCTGGGGTTGAACAGGCTGCGCATGAGGATGCCCAGCACGATGCCGAATACTGGGCCTCCGATCAGTGGCAACCAGTGACCCAGTCCCAGCGCCAACAGGGCCAGGCCGATGGCCAGGGCAAGTCCGGGCAGGCGTGAGCCGAAGCCGGGTTTGGGAATAGAGACAGTGGACATCTTGGCAAGCTCGCATCATCAACTGAGCGACATGCTAGGCAGCCAAGATAAAAAATAAAATTGATTAATATTTAAACTAGTAATAAGTTTTTATGATGATTCAGATCAGCCCACGCCAGCTCCAGGTGTTCGTGCAGATTGCCGCCGCCGGTACGGTGCGTGGCGCCGCCGAGTGGCTGCATCTGACCCAGCCGGCGGTAAGCATGGCGCTGGCCGAGCTGGAACGGCACCTGGAGGCGCCGCTGTTCGATCGCCATCGCGGGCGCCTGCGCCTGAATGCCCGCGGGCAGGAGTTGCTACCCATGGCGCGCGAGCTGCTCGAACGTCTGGATGAATTCGGGCGCCGCGCCGGCTCGCAGGCCGAAACCCTGAGCGGGCAACTGCATCTGGGCGCCAGCAATACGGTGGGCAACTATCGTGTCGGCGAATGGCTGGGTGATTTCGTGCAGCGTCACCCGCAGGTCGGCCTTGAGCTTCAGGTAGGCAACACCGATGCCATGGTGACCGCGTTGCTGGAGCACCGGTTGGATCTGGCCTGTGTGGAGGGACCGGTGCATCACGCTGCATTGGAGGTGCGGCCATGGCGCGAGGACAGCCTGGTGGTCTGCGCCCGCCCCGAGCATCCGCTGGCCTCACGTGCAGGCCTGGAGCCGGCGGACTTCGCCGCCGAGCGCTGGATCCTGCGCGAACGCGGTTCAGCCACGCGGGCCTTGACCGAGCGCGCGCTGGAGCAGTTGCCGGCCGGTACCACGGTGCTGGAGCTGGGCCAGGTAGAAGCGATCAAGCAGGCGGTGATCGCCGGACTGGGGCTGGCGTGCCTGCCCGAGGTGGCGGTGACCGACGCCGTCGCTGCCGGGCGCCTGGTGGTGTTGCCTACGCCGTTTCTGGACCTGCGCCGCCGCTTGTCACTGATCCTGCATCGTCAGCATTATCGCAGCGCCCTGCTTGAGGCCTTTCTGGCCACGATGCCGACGCCCGAGGGCTAAAAGGCTTGATGTGCGAGCCAAGGCCGTGTCCGCTGCGCACTAGCGTCTGGCAGGCGAGCCAAGGCTTCTGGCATGTCCGCGCACGGCATGTGGCGGCGAGATAGCTGGCGCAACATCACGCCGCTGCCGATCAGGGGCGTGCGACAGCGCGTCAGTCCAGCGTGTCGGGGCAGGGCTCGGCCAGTCGTTTCGGTTCGGCCAGACCGTCCAGCAAGGCTTCGACCTGCTCACGGGTATGCGCGCGCATCAGCGAGGAGCGCAGGCTCAGCAGACGTTTGCGGTCCAGTCCGCTGATGCGGTCACGCACGCGCAGCAGCTGGCCTGGGTGCATGCTGAAGTCAGTCAGTCCCAGCGCCATCAGCAGCGCGGTGAACGCCTCGTCGCCAGCAATCTCGCCGCAGAGGCTGACCGGCTTGCCAGCGCGGTGGCTGGCGTGGATCACGTGTCCGATCAGACGCAGCAGCGCCGGTTGCAGCGGGTCATACAGCGTGCCCAGCGCATCGTTGTTGCGGTCAGCGGCCAGCACGTACTGCGCCAGGTCGTTGGTACCGATCGCCAGGAAATCGGCGGCCTCCAGAATGGCGTGCACGGAAATGGCCGCGGCCGGCACCTCGATCATGGCACCCAGCTCCAGCCCATCGACGGTTTCGTGGCCGTCATGGGCCAGTTCGCGTGCGCACAGCTCCATCAGCGTGCGCACCGCCTGCATTTCCTCGGCCTGGGTGATCATCGGCACCAGGATGCGTACCGGGCCGTAGGCGGCCGCGCGCAGGATGGCACGCATCTGCGTGGCGAACACCGCCGGGTAGCGCAGCGACAGTCGTACACCGCGTACGCCCAGTGCGGGGTTGTCCTCGCCACGCAGGCTGAGTCCCGCCGAGTCGGCCTTGTCCGCGCCCAGGTCCAGCGTGCGGATGGTCACCGGCAGGCCACCCATGCCCAGCACCAGGTCACGATAGGCGGCGAACTGTTCGTCTTCGTCGGGTAGTGTCTTGCGCCTCAGGAACAGGAATTCGGTGCGATAAAGCCCGACGCCGCTGGCACCCAGGGCGCGGGCCTGCGCGACATCGGCGGGAAGTTCGGCATTGGCGAACAGGCGGATGTCCACCTCGTCGACGGTGCGCGTGGGGGCGGTGGCCAGCGCCGCCAGCCGCCGTCCCTCGCGCGCCGCTTCCTTCTGCCAGGCGCGATAGCGGGCCAGATCCTGGGCGGTGGGGTGCACCACCACCTCGCCGTTTTCGCCATCAAGCAGGACCAGGTCCTCGTCGCTGATCGAAGACAGCGCTTCGGTAGTGCCCACCAGCATCGGCAGGTTCAGGCTGCGCGCCAGGATGGCGCTGTGCGAATAGGTGCTGCCGGCCACGCCGATGACACCAAGCAGGCCATGGCCGGAATAGTGCGCCATGTCCGCCGGCGCGATGGTGTCGGCGACCAAGATCTGACCCGAGCGGGAGGCGATCTTGCGTTCCTCACGGCTGGTCTGACGGTGCAGCGCGGCCAGCACGCGGGAAATGACCTGATCGACGTCTTCGCGCCGAGAGCGCAGATAGGGGTCGTCCATGGCTTCGAACACCTCGCCCAGGCGGTCACCCTCGGCCTTGAGGGCAGCGCTGGCGCGCAGGTTGCGCTCACGGATCAGCCGGTCCAGGCCGTGTTGCAGCTCCTCATCGTTGAGCAGCAGGGCGTGCGCATCGATGAACTCACCCACTTCACGCGGCAGCGTGTCCTGCAATTTGCCCCGCAACTCGCGAAGCTCGTCGCGAGCCGCTTGCATGGCGCTATGCAGGCGCTCGACTTCCACTTCCACCTCACCGTCGGGCAACGGACGATGGTCGATGGAGATCTGGCTCGGTTGTACCAGTCGGGCGCGGCCCAGAGCCATGCCTCGCGCGGCACTGGTACCTGTCAGTACTCGCCTCATGCAAGCCTCCCTGGCGCGCGCTTGCCGCTCATGCGCCCTCGTCGAACTTGCGTTCGAACAGGTCGACCACCGCCTCCACCGCGGGATCTTCCTGCGGGCCTTCGGCACGCACGGTGAGCGTGGCGCCAACGCCAGCGGCCAGCATCATCACGCCCATGATGCTCTTGGCGTTGACCTCGCGGCCGCTATGGACCAGCCATACGGTGGCGTCGAAGTTCTGAACCAGTTGCACCAGCTTGGCCGAGGCGCGCGCGTGCAGGCCGAGCTGGTTGCTGACGGTGATTTCGGTTTCACGCATGATCGATGAAGATTCCCCCGCGGCCGCCGCTGGCGGCGATCTCGGCGATCTCGTCCAGCGGTTTGTCCGCGTAATTGAACACGCGCAGCAGCATCGGCAGGTTCAACCCGGATACGCAGCGCACATGGTTTCCGCGATCGCCCAGAGACAGACCGATGTTGCAGGGCGTGGCGCCGTAAAGATCGGACAGCACCAGCACGCCACCGCCGGTATCGAGCTCGTGCACATGGTGCTCGGTGGCGGCCACGATCTGCGAGATGTCGGCGTCGGCCGGCACCTCGACGGCAGTCACTTTCAGAGGCAGCTGGGGCATGACGTGCCGGGCAGCGGTGATCAGTGCCTTGCCGACCCCCTCATGCGTCATCAGGATCACTCCGATGGCGTGGGGCACATTGCCGTCGTTGGATTCACAGGCGAGCGTCATGGTCAGTCCAGTTCCCGGTGGAACGAGATTACTTCGTGATGGTGCTCGCGCAATGCGTCGGTCAGGCGCTCGACCAGATACACCGAGCGGTGCCGTCCGCCGGTGCAGCCCACCGACACGGTCAGGTAGCTGCGATCGGCCTTTTCAAAGCGTGGCAGCCAGCTTTCCAGAAAGCGCATGATGTCGTTGAAGTATTCGACCGCTTCGGGCTGGGCGTCCAGGTATTCGCGCACCGGCGCATCCTTGCCCGACAGCGGGCGCAGGGCGCGATCCCAGTGCGGATTGGGCAGGCAGCGCGCATCGAACACGAAATCGGCATCCAGCGGCAGTCCCTTCTTGAAGGCGAACGACTCGAACATCACCGTCATGCCTTCACTGCGCGCGGCAAATTCGGTGGCGATCAGCCGTCGCAGCTGATGCACGTTCAGTTCGCTGGTATCGATGATGTGTTCGGCGATACCGATCAGCGGTCGCAGCAGTTGGCGCTCCTCGGCAATGGCATCGGCCAGCGAGCGCTTGGGCTGCGCCAGCGGGTGACGGCGGCGTGTTTCCGAGTAGCGCTTGATCAGGACCTCGTCACGGCTATCGACGAAGATCAGGTGCGCGGTGACGCCATGGCTTTCCAGCTGCGAAAGCATGCCGGGAATGCGCTCCAGGTCCTCGCTGCGCACGTCGATGCCAACAGCGATGCGGGTGCGCTCGTCGCCGCGGCTAGTATCGACCGTCTCCACCAGCTCCGGCAGCAGCGCCGCCGGCAGGTTGTCGACGCAGTAGAAATCCAGGTCCTCCAGCGCACGCAGGGCAATGGTCTTGCCACCACCGGACATGCCGGTAAGGACGATGACGTGGGTCGGGTTGTCGGTTTGTTCGCTCATGCCGGTGTCATGCTACCAAGGCGGCAGGCGCTGTAGCTGATGCGCCTGGCGATCAATGAAGGTCTGGGCCGGATCAATGCCGGTGGACTTGAGCATGTGGCTGCGCACGGCCGCCTCGGCCAACACGGCCAGGTTGCGACCCGGCGCCACGGGGATGGTGATCAGCGGAATGGGCACGTCCAGCACGTCGCGGTGCCCCGTGTCACCAGTCAGGCGCGTCATGGCATCGGTCTGTTCACCATCGCGCAAGGGTTTGAGATGCACGATCAGGCGCAGGTACTTGGACGGTTTCACGGCGGTGTGGCCGAACATCTCGCGCACGTTGAGCACGCCAAGGCCGCGTACTTCCAGCAGGTCGCGCAGCAGATCCGGGCAAGTGCCGTCGATCACGTCCGGGGCGATCAGGGTGAACTCGGTGGCATCGTCGGCCACCAGGCGATGACCGCGACTGACCAGTTCCAGCGCCAGCTCACTTTTGCCCGAGCCGGACTCGCCGGTGATCAACACGCCGATGGAATACACCTCCAGGAACACGCCGTGCAGGGTCACGCGACGGGCCAGGCTGCGTGCCAGATAGTATTGCAACCACGTCAACAGCTCGTGGCCGCGCTTGGCACTGACCCACAGTGGCGTGTCGGTTTCCTCGGCCGCTTCCCGCAGATCCGCCGGCACGGTCTGATCCTTGGTGATGACCAGCGCCGTGGGTTGATGGGACATGATTTTCTGCACTGTTTCCCAGCGCTGGCGGGAATCGAGCGCGTCCAGATAGCGCAGTTCCTCGGTGCCGATGATCTGCAGCTTGTTCGGGTAGATCACGTTCAGGTAGCCGACCAGCGACGGGCGGCGCGACTGTGTTACACCGGGCTCCAGGACGCGTGTCTCGCCACGCATGCCGGCGACCCAGCGCAAGGCCATGCGCTCCTGTACGTTGTCGAACAGTTGTCGGCTGGTGAGTCGGTCCACGAGGCTCCCTGAACATTCCACGATGGCCTCAGGCCACCTCTCGCCCACCATTGTGCCAGCTTGTCCGGCAGGGTGTCGCGCCAGCAGTCATGAAAAAGCGCGCCCCTGCAAGGCAGGGACGCGCCGGTATGATTGAACGGCAAGCTGAATTGGGCGATCAGCCGAGACGGGCCTCGCGTGCCTCGCTACGGTGATGATCGGTGATCTTTTCCTTGTGCTTGCGCAATTGCGCATCAAGCTTGGCGATCATGGCGTCGATGGATGCGTACATGTCCGCTCCCGCCGCTTCGGCATGAAGGGTGGAGCCGGCGACGGCCATGGTGCCTTCCGCGCAGTGCTTGAGCTTGTCCACCGACAGCACCACGGTGAGCGAGGTGATGTTGTCAAAGTGTCGCGTGAGGCGATCGAGCTTGGATTGCACGTGATCGCGCAATGCCGGGGTGACGTCGATCTGGTGGCCGCTGACTTGTAGTTGCATGGTCGCCTCCTTCTGTGGGTCATGGGCTGCCGGCGATGGCAGCTCACCATGAGGGACGCATGATGGAAAGTGGTGGTGCGTCCCTCTTGTAGGAACGGACGCCGGCGGCGGGAAGTTAGTTCCCGGCTTCAGGCTGCTTACGCGCCGCGCTGGCGTTCGCTGGAACTCGGAATTCTCAAGACCTCCCGGTACTTGGCTACGGTACGCCGTGCCACACGGATGCCGCGGCTGTTCAGTTCCTCGGCCAGTGCCTGGTCCGACAGCGGACGACGCGGGTTCTCTTCACCGACGAGCTTACGCAGCATGGCCTGAATGGCGGTTGCCGAGGCACTGCCGCCATCTTCCGTGGCCACGCCGGAGGAGAAGAAGTATTTGAATTCGAAGATGCCGCGCGGAGTATGCAGGTACTTGCGGGTGGTCACGCGCGAGATGGTCGATTCGTGCATGTCCACCTCTTCGGCCACTTCGCGCAGCACCATCGGTCGCATCGCCTCCGGGCCGTAGTCGAGAAAGGCGCTTTGTCGGCGCACGATGACCTCGGCCACCTTGAGCAGCGTTTCGGCACGCGAGCGCAGGCTCTTGAGCAGCCAGCGCGCTTCCTGCAACTGACCGCGAAGGTAGCTGGCGTCCTCGCGTCGAGCATGCGAGATCAGGTTGCAGTAATGCTGGTTCAAACCCAGCCTTGGCTGGCAGTCCGGGCTCAGACTGACACGCCACTGGTGACCATCGCGGCGTGCGTAGGCATCGGGCGCAATGTATTCGACCGGTGTCGGGTCCAGCGCATAGCCGGGCCGCGGGTCCAGGGCGCGGATCAGCGCAGCCGCCGCGACCACGTCCTCGGGGGCGGCATCCAGGCGCTTGGCCAGCTTGTCGATATCGTTGCGTGCCAACAGCGCCAGCTCGTGTTCGACGATGCGCTGGGCCAGTTCGCGCAGCGCCGGTTCGGCGTCCCCCAACTGCGTCAGTTGTGCCAACAGGCAGTCACGCAGGTCCAAACTGGCCACGCCGGGCGGGTCGAACTGCTGGATACGCTGGCGTACCTGCTCTATCTGGTCGCAGGAAATGTTCAGCGAGGCGGGCAGGGCCTCGATGACCGGCTCCAGGCCGTCGCGCAGGTAGCCATCGTCATCGAGTGCATCGATGATGGCCACGGCGATCAACTGCTCGCGCTCATCGAATGCCGACAGGTTCATTTGCCAGGTGAGGTGGTCACGCAGGCCCTCCGGCGCGGCTCGCTGCGGTTCGAAGCCGTCCTCGCCATCGCCGTAGCTGGTGCCGCCGGAGGGCAGGTCGAAATCGCCACCCACGCCATGGTCGGATGGCTCCCAGTCGGGTGCCGACTCCTGACTGGGGGCCTGCTCGCTGGCTGCGGGCGCGGCATACTCGACCGATTCGGGTTCATGCGTCTCGGCGTTGCCGTCACGTTCGCCCTGGTCGTTGCTCTGGCTATCGCCGGCCTGCTCGGCTTCGTCGGAAAATTCGAGCAAGGGGTTGGACTCGACCAGTTCGCGCAATTCCGTTTCCAGCTCCAACTGCGAGAGCTGGAGCAGACGGATGGCCTGCTGCAACTGCGGCGTCAGCGACAGTTGCTGGTTGATCTTGAGTTGCAGTCCGGGCTTCATGCGTTGCTCGATCTTACTCCGGCAAACGAAGCGGCGCGCCGTTGGCAAAGCCGCGGGCACCGTGCCTTGCCGGACCGCCCGGGACGGCGGTCGGACACACCGTCTGGTGCGTACGACTGACTCCCGTCTGTGTCCATGCAAACCCCTTGCCGCCCCGATGAATGCAGGCTCATCCTACCCCCGCAGCCGGTGCTCCCGCCAGCACTGGGCGCCGATAGTTCATGCCGGCTTCGTGCGCCGGGGCACGACTCTGGCCGTTGACGTCAGGGGCCGGGTGCGCGAGGTGCGCTTACAGACGGAATTCGCGACCCAGGTAGACCTCGCGCACTTTCTCGTCGGCCAGGATGTGCGCCGGTGTGCCGCGCGAGAGCACCTGGCCTTCGCTCAGGATGTAGGCGCGATCACAAATGCCCAGGGTTTCGCGCACGTTGTGGTCGGTAATCAGCACCCCGATGCCGCGCTCTTTCAGGTGCAGCACGATGCGCTGGATTTCGCCCACCGAGATGGGATCGACGCCGGCGAAGGGTTCATCCAGCAGCATGTAGCGCGGCCGCGCGGCCAGCGCGCGGGCAATCTCGACGCGACGGCGCTCGCCGCCGGACAGGCTGACGCCTTTCTGGTCGGCGATATGGGCAATCTTCAGCTCATCGAGCAGGCTTTCCTGTTCGGCGCGGCGATCCTTGCCGCTCATGCCCTGGCGCATTTCCAGCACCGCCATGATGTTGTCGGCCACCGTCAGGCGGCGGAACACCGACGGCTCCTGCGGCAGATAGCCCACACCCAGGCGGGCGCGGGCGTGCATGGGCAGGCCGGTGATCTCCTGCTCGTCCAGCTTGATGGCGCCGGCGTCGGCGGCGATCAGGCCCACCACCATGTAGAAGCAGGTGGTTTTGCCGGCGCCGTTGGGGCCGAGCAGGCCGACCACTTCGCCTTCCTTGATCGAGAAGGCGAAGTCTTTCACCACCTGGCGTGAACGGAAACGCTTTTGCAGACCCTGGGCAGACAGCATCGGCTTACTGTGCTCCACCGGCGCTGGCGGCGCTGGCTGGCTTGGCGTCCTGCTTGGCGTCGGATTTGGATTTGGCCGACGTGCTGGCAGCCGGGTGCTTGGGCTGGAAGACCAGGTGCACACGGTTGTCGCCCCGGCTTTCGCCGCTCATGCCCGAGGTCTTGGTGTTGTAGACCAGCCGATCGCCGGAAGCCTTGCCGCGGCCTTTCTGGTCGACATGGGCGTTGCCGGTCAGCACGGCGATGCCGGTGCTGACGTTGTAGTCGATCTTGGTCGCGTGCGCGGTCATCAGGTTGCCGTTGTCATCTTCCTGCTGAAGATGCGCCGGACTGCCGGTGACGATGGCGTGGTCGACGCTGGTATCGGCGCCCAGGTGAATGTCGGCCTTGTCGCCGGTGACTTTGAGCGTGCCCTGTGTGATCACCACGTTGGTGAACAGGTGCGTGGTGGTATTGGGCTGGTTCTTGCCATCGAAGCGGTTGGCATTGACGTTGACCGGCTGGTTGCGGTCACCCTGCTTGGCCATGGCGCCGGCTGGAGCCAGCGCCAGCAGCGCGGCCAGCAGCATCAGGCCGGCGGCGGGCAGCCGGTCAGTGTTTGCTCGGCGGATAGAAGCCGTGAACGTCATGTAGCAGCTCCAGGTGCTGGGAATCGAGGTTGGCGCGAAGGCCGGTGCCGGAAAGTGTAGCCGCTCCCTGCTTCATCAGGGCGTGGGCGTCGGTGGCGACCCTGTTCTGCTTGGGCCAGGCGGTGACATCGGAGGTCTGGATGTCGCCAAACGGCGTGCTGCCGAAGGGCTTGCGGTGCATGTGCACCTTGCCCTGCAGCTTGAGCACATTGCCGTCGGCGCTGACCCAGCCATAGTCGGACTGGCCGGTCCAGGGCTCGCCGGGGGCATTGTGCGCGGGCGGCAGATAAAAGTGCGGTGCGTTCAGATACAGCGAGTCGTCGCCTTCGCGGCGCTGCAGGTATGGCGCCTTGAGCCGGAAGCTGGGCGTGCCGTCGTCGGCGTAAGCCCACAGGGTGAAATCGCGCAGCGTGTAGCCCGAACGTGGCGGTCCCACAAAGGTGTCGGGCTTGGCCGCAGGCTGGATCCACCACACGCCGGCCCACACCGCCAGCGCGGCCAGGGCCAGCAGGACAATGGTGCCCGGCATGCGCCTGGGCATTACAGCCATAGTTCGCGCTCCGCGGCGAGCTTGCCCTGTGCTTCCAGGATCAGGTCGCTGACCTCGCGCGCCGCGCCCTCGCCGCCGCGCAGGCGGGTCTGGTGATGGGTGTGCTCGAGCAGCCACGGGTGCGCATTGGCCACCGCGATGGCCAGCCCCGCCGCCCGCATCGGCGCCAGGTCGGGCAGGTCGTCGCCGACGAACGCGGCCTGGGCCGGCTCAAGGTGCAGCGCGTCGATCAGGTCGAGCAGGCAGGCGCGCTTGTCATGCTGGCCCTGGTAGACGTGGTTGATGCCCAACTCGTCGGCGCGCACGGCCACCGGGTGCGACACCCTTGCGGTGATCAGCGCCACCTCGATCCCATTGGCCATCAAGCGCTTCAGTCCCAGGCCGTCATGCACATGGAACTGCTTGACCTCATTGCCGTCGGCGCCCAGCCACAGGCGGCCGTCGGTCAGGGTGCCGTCGACATCGAACGCCACCAGGCGGATACGGGCGGCACGTTGGGCAAGCTCGGTGTTCAGGGACATGGCGGCGTTCTTGGAGGGAAAGGCAGGGAGGGTCAAGCGTTCAAGCGTAGTGCATGCACACGCGGGCTGTCAGTGCACCGCGGGGCGTTAGCCATCACACCACGCGGGCGCGCAGCAGATCATGAATATTCAACGCGCCGACCACGCGCTCGTTCTCATCAGTGACCAGCAGCGCGTGGATCTGATGCTTTTCCATCAGTTGCGCCGCCTCGATGGCCAGGCGGTCGGCGCTGATGGTTTTCGGCCCGCGCGTCATCAGCGAGGCGACCGAGGCGTTGCGCAGGTCGACATCGTCGTCATCCAGCGCGCGACGCAGGTCGCCGTCGGTGAACACGCCGAGCAGGCGCAGGCGGTCGTCGACCACTGCCGTCATGCCCAGGCGCTTGCGTGTCATCTCCATCAGCGCTTCGGTCAGGCTGGCCTCGGGGCCGACCCGCGGAATGCCTTCGCCCGAATGCATGATGTCGGCAATATGCAGCAGCAGGCGCCGGCCCAGGCTGCCGGCCGGGTGCGAGCGGGCAAAATCTTCGGAGGTGAACCCACGCGCTTCCAGCAGTGCCACCGCCAGCGCGTCGCCCATCACCAGCGCCGCGGTGGTGCTGGCCGTGGGCGCCAGACCCAGCGGGCAGGCCTCGGCCGGCACGCTGGCATCCAGGTGCACATCGGCCTGCTGTGCCAGCGAGGACTGGGCGTTGCCGGTCATGGCAATCAGCGGAATGCCCTGGCGCTTGAGCACCGGCAGGATGAACAGGATCTCGTCTGTCTCGCCGGAGTTGGACAGCGCCAGCACGATGTCCTGCGGCGTGATCATGCCCAGATCGCCGTGACTGGCCTCGCCAGGGTGTACAAAGAAGCTGGGTGTGCCGGTGGAGGCGAAGGTGGCCGCGACCTTGCGTGCGATGTGCCCGGATTTGCCCATGCCGATGACCACCACGCGCCCGGGGCAGTCCAGGATGTGCCGGCAGGCGCGGCTGAAGTTGCCGTCGATGCGTGGTTCCAGCGAGCGGATCGCCGCCGCCTCGGTGGCGATCACCGTACGTGCGCTGCGCGCTAGTGAATCGGCATCGGCGGCCGAGGGCGGAAGCAGGGACGAGGTTTCGGCAGTCATGGCGCCTCGGGCGTCGTTCGGCGGAATGCGGTGATTTACAGGCCGGAAAGGTTGAGGAAACGGCGGCACGCGCGGATTGTCGTTCCGGTGCCGCAGGATTTCCATTACCATTCCATATTCGCATTTTACTGTCATAAAGTGGCTGCGGCATCCGTGGTCCGCTTCGGCGTCGCCGGCCAGCGCCCGGCGCTGATGCGCTTTATGCAAAGGCAAAGAAGGTTTTATGGACGCAGCACGCATCAAAGCCCTGATCGAAAACGGCCTGCCCGAGGCTCGCGTTGACGTGCGCGGTGACGACGGCGTGCATTTCGAGGCGGAGGTGGTCAGCCCCGCATTTGCCGGCAAGTTGCCGCTGGCCCGTCACCGCATGGTCTATGCCACGCTGGGTGACCTGATGGGTGGCGAGATCCACGCGCTGAGCCTGACCACGCAGACACCGCAAGAGCACGGTGGCTGACTTCTACCAGCCATGTAAGCGCGCCCGCGCGGGTATGCCGCTGCGATGCGCGACACCACTGGGCCGCAGGCCGGGCGTTGTCCCGATCGCCCCATCGATAAAAGATTGACCGAGGTTTGAAATGGCCAAGATCGTGATTTCCGGCGGCGAGCCGATGCAGGGCGAGATCTGGATTTCCGGCGCCAAGAACGCCGTGCTGCCGATCATGACGGCGTGTCTGCTGGCCGACGAGCCGGTGACCATCGGCAACGTGCCGCACTTGCACGATGTCACCACCACCATGGAGCTGTTGGGCCAGATGGGTGTGCAGCTGGTGGTCGACGATCGCATGAAGATCCATGTCGATCCGCGTCCGGCCGACCGTTATTTCGCGCCTTATGACCTGGTCAAGACCATGCGCGCCTCGATCCTGGTGCTGGGGCCGCTGGTGGCGCGTTTTGGCAAGGCCGAAGTGTCGCTGCCCGGTGGCTGCCAGATCGGTTCGCGCCCGGTCGATCAGCACATTCGCGGCCTGCAGGCGCTGGGCGCCGACGTGGTCGTTGAAAATGGCTACATCAAGGCCAGTGCCAAGCGCCTCAAGGGCGCACGCGTGGTCATGGACATGGTCACCGTGACCGGCACCGAGAACGTGATGATGGCGGCCACGCTGGCCGAGGGCACCACCGTCATCGAAAATGCCGCGCAGGAGCCGGAAGTGGTCGATCTGGCCAACTGCCTGAACGCGATGGGCGCGCAGATCGAGGGCGCTGGCACCGCGACCATGACCATCCATGGCGTCGAGCGTCTGCACGGCTGTCATTACGATGTGCTGCCCGACCGCATCGAAACCGGCACCTTCCTGATCGCCGCGGCCATCACCGGCGGCAAGGTGCGCACCAAGAACGTGCGCCCGAATACGCTCGATGCTGTGCTGGCCAAGCTCGATGAAACCGGCGCGCACCTGTCCATGGGCGATGACTGGATCGAGCTGGACATGCAGGGTCGGCGGCCGAAATCGGTCAATGTGACCACCTCGCCGTATCCGGCGTTTCCAACCGACATGCAGGCCCAGTTCACCGCGCTCAACTGCGTGGCCGAGGGCGTGGGTGTGATTACCGAAACGGTGTTCGAGAACCGCTTCATGCACGTGCACGAGTTGCAGCGCCTGGGTGCCGATATCCGCCTGGAAGGCAACACCGCCATCATCAAGGGTGTCGAGCAGATGAGCGGCGCACCGATCATGGCGACCGACCTGCGTGCCTCGGCCTGTCTGGTACTGGCCGGCCTGGTGGCGCAGGGCGACACCACCGTCGATCGGGTCTATCACATCGATCGCGGCTACGAGAACATCGAGGAAAAGCTCGGCTACCTGGGCGCACGCATCCGCCGCCTGCCCAACTGAGTCAGGGCACTTCATCATGTTCGCCCGCCTGCAGCGAGCCTTTCGCGTGCCGGAACTGGACGGCCTTGATCGTGCCCGGCGCCGTGAGCGGATAATCGAGGCGATGGGCGAAGATCGCGTACTGTGCCTGGGCACGCTGATCGGTTCGATGCTGGTGATCGCGCTACTGGGTGATCTGACGCGCCGGCTGTTGCCGGATCAGTCCATCTGGCTACGCTTTCTGGCGCAAATGCCGCCCTTGATGCTGCTGAGCACCGTCGCTTACGGGGTGTGGTTTGTGCCACACCTGCGCCGTTACCTGCGCAAACAGCGGTCTGAAAACGACGCGTGATGGGCGAAGTTCGCCCATGACCTGCGAAGGCAGGTGTTAGTCTGTCAGCCGGTGAAACATCGACAAGGAAGGTCATATGAGCTGGAGCCGCGTCGGCTTTATTCCTGAGTTGTCGAAGGTGCCGTCGCAGTGCCGACGTGCGCTGATGCGCTATCTATCCATGCGTGTGTGGGCTCGATCGTTTCCAGTCCTGGCGCTTATGGTGGCCGCGTACCGCGTGGCGATGGCGTTCTACGATCACCGCTTTGGCTCGCTTCCCGGCTGGGTGCTGATGAGCTTGCCGCTATGCGTGGTGTTGGCCTGGCGTCGCTGGGTGGTGCGTCCGGCCTTGCGTAGTGCGGTGAGGCGCTGGCTGGCAGCGAGGGCGGATACGCTGACTCAGCGCGCCGAATAGCTTTTCAGCAGCATGGTGATGTCGCCGCCGTCGCTTTGCGAAAGCTTTACCGGCACCAGAAATTTGCCGGGTACGTACCAGGCGGAAAAGCTCTTGGCGTCGTCCGTGCGGTCCACGCGCTCGGCCTGGAATTGGCCGGCGGGCACGGAGACCTCGCTCTTGCCCTTTACCTGATAGCGCTGCACCTGCACGCGGTCGCGCACGGCCACCGGCAGGTTGACGCTGCGCTTGTCGTCGTCCAGCGCCATGGCGATGGCCAGCGGTACGGTGTGGCGCTCAACCAGACCCGGCGCGGTGGCGTAATGCTCGGTGCCTTTCTTGGTGGTGACAGTGACCTGCTTGCCGGCCCAGTCCACCTTCAGGTGGCGCTCCTTGCTCTTGACCGACACATCCATGCTGTAGTCGTAGCTCAGCGCTTCTGGCGCGTTGTCCTGCCAGCGGAAATGAGAGGTTTCCTTCACGCTGGCGCCGAGCAGCGCGGCCAGACCCGAGGTGCCCTTCATCGACGAGCGGTACTGCCAGGTGCCGTCGCCATCCTGGCTGAGCGTGAGCTTGCTCTGGCCGATCACCGAGCCATCGCGCTGCACCTCGTAGGTGGCGCGAAAGGCATGCGGTGCGGCGGCCGCGTGAGCGGCGCCGGCCATCGCCAGCGTTAGCGAAGCGACAAGGGGAAGCAGGCGAGCGGTAGTCATGAGCGCAGAGTCTGGGGGTGCGCACCTGAATGGATGTTCACGCGGCGATCAGTTCGCCGCCGTTGTCCAGTTGCAGCGGCGCGGCCAGGGGCACGCCATCCAGGGTGACACCGGCCTCGTTCAGACCCAGGCGCCCACTGGCCAGCAGCGCGGTTACCGCCGGCAGCAGTCGGTGCTCTCGCGGCAACAGGCGCGCGGCCAGGTCATCGGCGCTGTCGCCTTCATGCACGGCAATACGGGCCTGTGCGATCACCGGGCCACCGTCCAGTTCGGCGGTGACAAAGTGCACGCTGGCGCCATGTTCCCGGTCACCGGCGTCCAGCGCGCGTTGGTGTGTGCGCAGGCCGCGGTACTTGGGCAGCAGCGACGGGTGCACGTTGAGCATGCGTCCGTGCCAGGGTGCCAGCGCCTGGCCATCGATAATGCGCATGAAGCCGGCCAGCACCAGCGCCTTGGCGCCCGAATCGGCCAGACGCCGGAACAGGTCCAGGTCGAACGCGCGCCGGTCGGCGTAGCTTTTGGGGTTCAGCGCCAGCGTCGGGATGCCGTGCGATTCGGCCAGGCGCAGCGCCGGCGCCGTGGCGCGATCGCTGGCGACCAGGGCGAAACGCACCGGCAGCGTGCCGGCGTCACGGGCGGCAATCAGAGCTTTCAGGTTGCTGCCGCGCCCGGAGGCGAGCACGGCAATGGGCATCGGTTCGTGCGTCAAACTCATGCGTGGCGCCAATCAGCTGATGGCCACGCGTGCGTTGCCCTCGGCGCTGACAATCTTCCCGATCACGCGTGCGCCCAGGCCGTGCTCGGCCAGCAGCGCCATGGCGCGATCGGCGTCGTTGCCGGGCAGGATCAGCGTGAAGCCGATGCCGCAGTTGAAGGTGCGCCACATTTCCTCGCGCGCGACCTTGCCTTCGGCCTTCAGCCATTCGAACACGGCCGGCAGTTCCCAGCTGTCCGCGTCGATGGACACGCCCAGGCCCTCGGGCACCACGCGGATGATGTTTTCCGACAGGCCGCCGCCGGTGATGTGCGCCATGCCGTGCACGGCAACAGCCTGCATCAGCGCCAGCATCGGCTTGACGTAGAGCGTGGTCGGCGCCATCAGCGCATCGGCCAGGCGCGTGCCATTGAGATCCATGTCCAGCGGCGAGCCGGCACGCTCGAGAATGCGGCGGATCAGCGAGTAGCCATTGGAATGCGGGCCACTGGAATCGACGCCGACAATCACGTCACCAGCGCTGATGGCGCTGCCATCGAGCAGCTGCGACTTTTCCACCGCACCGACGGTGAAACCGGCCAGGTCGTATTCGCCTGGCGGGTACATGTCCGGCATTTCGGCCGTCTCGCCGCCAATCAGCGCGCAGCCGGCCAGCTCGCAGCCCTTGGCAATGCCGCTGACCACCGCCGCGGCGGTATCCACGTCCAGCTTGCCGGTGGCGAAGTAGTCCAGGAAGAACAGCGGCTCGGCGCCCTGTACCAGCACGTCGTTCACGCACATGCCGACCAGGTCGATGCCGATGGTGTCGTGGCGCCCCAGCTGCTGGGCCAGCTTCAGCTTGGTACCCACGCCGTCGGTGCCCGATACCAGCACCGGCTCCTTGTAGCGTCCGGCCATGTCGAACAATGCGCCGAAACCGCCCAGGCCGCCCATCACTTCCGGGCGCATGGTGCGCTTGACCATGGGCTTGATGCGCTCGACAAGCGCATTGCCGGCATCGATATCCACGCCGGCGGCGCGGTAGGTGAGGGCGTCGTTGTCGGCGGACATCGGGGCAACTTCCGGTGTGGGCAAGAGTGCAATGATAGACGTTCGGGCGCCGATTGGGCAGACTTTGCCGGCATGTCGCCGTTTGCGGTGACCCCTTTTCAAGCATACGGTCGATGCCGATGGCAAAGCGATTCTCCCACCTGCTGCTCAGCTTCCTCGTTCTTGCGCTGGTCTGCGCGGTGCCGCGCCCGGCGCTGGCGCAGGGCTCGCAGTACACCGCCATCGTGCCGGTGCAGGACACCACCGAGGCGCAGCGCGACCATGCTTTCTCGGTGGCACTGACGCAGGTGCTGGGGCGCGTGGCCGGCACCGACCTCAGCGCCAAGCCCGGTTACCAGGACACGCTGGGCAAGGCGGCCAACTACGTGCAGCAGTACCAGTATCAGCGCGCCGATGACGGCAACGGTTTCATGCTTCAGGTCAGTTTTGACCCTGGTGCCATTCGCCGCGTTATTGCCAGCTTCGGCGGCTCCAGCTGGGGCGGCTCGCGTCCGCCGGTGCTGCTGGTGGTGCGCAATGGCAGTGGCCAGCTGATGGGCGCCGACGCGCTGGCGCCGCTGACCCAGGCGGCCGGAGCGCGCGGGGTGAACTTTGTCTATCCGGCGCCGGGCGCGCAGCTGGACAACTCGGCGTTGGCGCAGGCCGACGAGCACGCCTTGGCCGCGGTGGCGCGGCGTTACCACACCGGTCTGGTGCTGCTGGGTTCGGTCGATCACGGTAGCGCACAGTGGACGCTGGTGGCCGCCGGTCAGGCGCAATCGTGGCAGAGCGCGCCGGGCGGCATGGATGCGGCGTTGTCGGCGACCGGCTCGACGCTGGTCAGCCGTCTGACCCAGCGCTTTGGCGATGGCTCGCAGGGCGCTTCCAGCCAGGGCGTGCTGTGGGTGGAGGGGGTCGGCAGCGCCGAAGATTTCGCGCAGCTGATTGCCAGCGTGCGCGATGACGCCTTGGTACGCTCAGTGCGCGCGATACAGGCGCAGGGGCAGGGCGTGGCGCTGCAGATCAGCGCGCGGGCCTCGATGAGTTCGGTGGCCGATGAGCTGGCGGCCAAGGGGCGCCTGCTGCCATCGCACGATACGCATGCCGGCGCCGATGTCACCCTGCACTGGCTGCACTGATACGGTCCGGTATCCCGAGCCGTGCGCCGTGGCTGCGGAGGGTATGACGCATGAGTTCTGACATCTCGCGCCGTCTGCAGTGGCTGCTGATCGTGCTGGCGCTGGCGCTGCTGGTGTGGCTGCTGGCGCCGGTGCTGATGCCGTTCGCGCTGGCCGCGATGTTTGCCTACATGGGCGACCCGCTGGCCGACCGCCTGGAGCGCTGGCACATGAGCCGCACGCTGGCGGTCAGCATCGTGTTCACGGCGATGACTCTGGCGCTTTTGGGGGCGTTGCTGCTGCTGATTCCGCTGGTGCAGCATCAGATCAACAACCTGATCAATAATATTCCCAGCTACATCGCCTGGGCGCGCGATACCGCGCTGCCCTGGTTGCAGCAGCACCTGCATCTGGATCGCGATGTGTTCGATCCGGACCGGCTGGCCGCCACGCTTCGCGAGCACATCGGCTCGGTCGGCAGTGTGGTGGCCGCGGCCCTGGCGCGAATCTCGCGTTCGGGCCTGGGCTTGGTGGCGTGGATGGCCAACCTGGTGCTGATTCCGGTGGTGACCTTTTATCTTTTGCGCGACTGGGACGTGCTGGTGGCGCGCATCGACCGCATGCTGCCCCGCTCGGTGCAACCGACGGTGGCCCGCCTGGCGCGCGATTCGGATCAGGTGCTGGGTGCGTTCGTGCGCGGGCAGCTGCTGGTGATGGTGGCGCTGGGGCTGATCTACGGTATCGGTCTTTGGGCCATTGGGCTGTCGGTGGGGCCGTTGATCGGTATGATCGCCGGTCTGCTGAGCTTTGTGCCGTACCTTGGTTTCATGATCGGCCTGGGTGCCAGCCTGATCGCGGCGCTTGTGCAGTACGGCGACTGGGCCCACATCGGCCTGGTGCTGGTGGTGTTTGCCATCGGCCAGGTGATGGAAGGCTACGTGCTGGTGCCGCGCCTGGTGGGCGGCAAGATCGGCCTGCATCCGGTGGCGGTGATGTTCGCCGTGCTTGCCGGTGGCCATCTGTTCGGTTTTCTGGGTGTGCTGCTGGCCTTGCCGGCGGCGGCCGTGATCATGGTGCTGCTGCGTTACGGCTACCAGCGCTATCGTGGCAGTGAGCTTTATGCGACCACCCGACCGCCGCTGGTCGCACGTGACGAGACACCGCCGCCGCATGATGCGTCGGCGCCTGCGGGCGACAACGCCGGCTCGGACTGAGCCGACGGCGACACGCCCTTTTGTGACGAGGATTTTATGAACCAACAGCTGCCGCTGGCGCTGCGCTGGCCGCGTCGGCAGCGATTTGAGCATTTCCACGCCGGCTCCAACGCCGGGGCGGTCGACGCCATGCAGTGCGCCGCTACCGACGAAGGCGCGCCGTGGGTGGTGCTGACCGGTCCGCGCGGCAGTGGCAAAACACACTTGCTGCTGGCCGCCTGTCAGGCTGCCGCTGACGCCGGGCGCTGGGTGCAATACCTGCCGTTGGGCGCGTTGCTGGGCACCGTGGCCGATACCGTGCGCCGCAGCAGCGAGGGCGCGCAGTTGCTGGCGCTGGACGATGTGCATGTGGTGGCCGGCGATGCCGCCGTCGAGCATGCGTTGTTCGATGTCTACAACCGCTGCAAGGCCGAGGGCGTCAACGTGGTGTTTGCCACCGATACCGCCCCCTCGCAGTTGGCACTGAAACTGCCGGATCTGCGTTCGCGACTGGGTGCCTGCCAGCTGCAGGCGCTCAAGCCCCTGGACGAGGCCGAGCGGCGCGACATTCTGCGCACGCACGCCGCGGCGCGCGGCATCGAGCTTGATGATGCGGTGATGAGCTGGCTGTTTGGCCACTACGAACGCGATCTGGGTGCGCTGCAAGACCTGCTCGAGCGCCTGGATCGCGCCTCGCTGGCGGCCAAGCGCCGCATCACCGTGCCGTTCCTGCGCGATTTTCTGCGTCAGGGCTGATCCGCTTGCGGGTTCGGCCGGCATGAAAAAAGCCGGCATCATCGCGATGCCGGCTTTTTTGCGCTTTACCTTCGACGGCTTGAGTTGGCCTGCGGCCGGTTCAGGCGCGCAGCAGCTCCGGCGGCAGGTGCTCGGCGGCGACCTTGGCCACGGCCTGCGCCACCATGTGGTTGCCGGCGATCAGGTTGCCGCGCTCGGGCAGGCCATCGCGACCGGCGCAGTCGGTGTACACACCACCGGCCTCGCGCACCAGCAGGCAGCCGGCGGCGATGTCCCAGGGCTTCAGGCCGAACTCGAAGAAAGCGTCATAGCGGCCGGCGGCCACATAGGCCAGGTCCAGCGCGGCCGAGCCGGAGCGACGAATGTCCTCGGCCTCGCCCAGCAGGGCGCGGGTCATGGCCAGCTGTGGGTCCAGATGCTGGCGCTGACGAAACGGGAAGCCGGTGGCGATCATGGCGCCGGCCAGGCTGTCACGCTTGGCGATGCGCAGGCGGCGATCGTTCAGATACGCGCCATCGCCCTTGCTGGCGGTGAAAAGTTCGTCACGCAACGGATCGTAGACCACCGCGTACATCGGCTCACCATGGTCGAGCATGGCAATGGAGACGCTGAAATGCGGAATGCCACGCAAGTAATTGTGCGTGCCATCCAGCGGATCGATCACCCACTGCAGCGGGCCCTTGCCGATCTGGCCCGACTCCTCGGCCAGGATGGCATGGCGCGGGTAGGCGCGCTTGAGCTCGCGGATGATTTCGGCCTCGGCCATGCGGTCGACTTCGGAAGCGAAGTCCATCCGCTGCTTCTCGACCACATTCAGGCTGTCGAGGCGGTTCATGTAACGCAGGATCACATTGCCTGCGGCGCGTGCGGCACGGGCCGCAACGTTGACGGCGGGTCTTGGCATGGCGGTTCGGCTGGGCAAGAACGGGAAGGGCCGCGGAGCTTGCCGCGGAACCGCGAACTATACCATCTAAGCATGCAAATGGCCCATGTCCTGCGACGAATGGTGGTGGCGTTGTAAGCTTTCCGGTCCCGCCTTCTTTTCAACGCATCCATGGCCATGACAGAAACCGCCGCGCGCGTACGCTTCGTACTGGTACGCACGTCCCATCCAGGCAACATCGGCAGCGCCGCGCGCGCCATCCGCACCATGGGGTTCGAGCGCCTGGAATTGGTCACGCCGTACCGCTATCCCGATCCGGAAGCCACCGCACTGGCCGCCGGCGCGCCGCAGGTGCTGGAGAAGGCGCCGGTGCGCGAGCAGCTGGTCGATGGCCTGGCCGGTGCCAGCCTGGTGCTGGGCATGAGTGCGCGTCGCCGTGGCGTGACCTTGCCCGAGCTGACGCCGCGCGAAGCGGCCGCACAGGCCTGGCAGGCCGCTTGTGAGGGCCGCGAGGTGGCGCTGATGTTCGGCAACGAGCAAAGCGGCCTGGCCAACGAGGAGCTGGCGCGCTGCCATGCCATGGTGCGCATTCCCAGCGTGGAGGACTACAGCTCGCTGAATCTTTCGCAGGCCGTGCAGGTGATGGCCTATGAAATGCGTCTGGCTGGTCTGGACGAGGGGGAGGTGGCGCCCCCGGAGCCGCGCGATGCGCCGGCCGATGCCGAGCAGATGGAGCAGTTCTTCGAGCACCTGGGCCGATCGCTGGACGACATCGATTTTCACAAGGGCCGTTCGCCGCGCACCATCATGCGCCGCCTGCGCAAGCTGTTCATGCGGGCCAGTCCGGACGAGCGCGAACTGCGCATCCTGCACGGCATTCTTGCCGACGCCAGCCGCGCCGCGAAGATGGCCGGCATCGAGCCGCGCCCGTTCAAGGGCGTGGACGAGGCTGACCAGGACTGAGCCTGAACTTTTAGAAAAAATCGTGCGCCACTTCGTGCATCAGGCGCACCAAGGCGCCGCTGAAGGTGGCCGAGGCCAGCACCATGGCCACCGAGCCTGTCCACAACAGCATCAGCATGCCGCCATCGCGCTCGATCAGGGCCAGCGCGTAGGCCAGCAGCATGCCGCCGAACAGATAGTTGGTGAACGGGATCGGCAGCGCCAGCAAAATGCCGATCAGAAACAGCAATACGCCGGTGAACACCGATGCTCCGCGTCCGGTCAGCGCCTCCAGGCGGGGCCGGCACAGGCGCTCCAGGCGGCGCATGATCGGCGCGCTGCGGGCCAGGAAGCGCGCCACCGCCTCACGCTTGAGCTGACGCCGGCGCAGCCAGCCGGGAATCCATGGCTGGCGCATGCCTGCGGCCATCTGCACGCCCAGCAGCATGGTCAACACGCCCATCACGCCGCCCACGCCCAAGGGTACCGGGATGAAGTTGGGGATCGCCAACAGCAACAGCACGCAGCCGAACGCACGCGAATTCAGCGGTGCAATCAGGTCATCCAGCACAATGTACTCATGCGGGTGCGCGGCCAGCGCATCGGCAAGCACATCGGTGGTGCGGCGGTGGGTATGCGCATCCATGGGTCGAGCCCTGTGGCGAAAGCCTTTGGGCGATTGAACCACGCTCGCGTGTGCGCTTCACCTCGTCGGGGCGGGTCTTGGTTCAGCTGGCGTCGGGCAGCGGCTGCGCCGGGTCGTCCGGCGGGGTAATCAGCAGTTTGTCCACGCGCGCGCCGTCCAGATCCAGCACTTCGAAGCGATAACCCTGCCAGGCGAAGGTTTCGCCAGCCAGCGGAATGCGTCCGAATGCGGCCACCATCATGCCGCCGGCGGTATGGAAGTCGTGTTCGTCCTCGTGGGGCAACGAGGACAGTTTGAGCAGCTCGCGCAGATCCTCGGCGCCCACGCTGCCGTCGATCAGCCAGCTGCCATCAGGGCGGCGCACCACCGGTGCATCAGGACGGTTGTCATCGCCCGATGGCGTTTTGCCGACCACGGCGGCGAGCACGTCGTTGAAGGTGACCAGGCCCTGGATGTCGCCGTATTCATCGACCACCAGCGCCAGCGGCGCCTCGGCATCGCGAAAGGCTTCCAGCAGGTCGAGCGCACGTGCCGTCTCGGGCACGAACAAGGGTTTGGCCAGCACCCGGAACAGCGGCACGCCGGGGCGTTGCAGGGCGTTGAACAGGCGCTTGACCTCGACAATGCCGAGAATCTCCGACTCGTTGCCGCGGTACACCGGATAGCGCGAGTAGGGCGTGGACTGCAGAGTGTGCAGGTTGTCCTCGCGGCTGGCGCCGGCATCGAGCCAGGTGATGCGCGTGCGCGGCGTCATCAGGCTGTCCACGCTGCGATCGCCCAAGCGCAGTACGCGGTTGACCATGTTGTGCTCGTCGGCGTCTAGCACGCCCTGTTCGGCGCCCTCGGCCACCAAGAGGCGAATTTCCTCCTCGGTGACCGCTTCGCGGCGAATCTTGTTGAGCCCAAGCAGGCGCAGCACGCCGCTGCTGGCCAGATTCAGCACCCAGACAAACGGCGAGCACAGCTTGGCCAACACCAGCATCGGCATGGCAATGGTGCTGGCCAGGCGCTCGGGTGCCAGCAGCGCGATGCGCTTGGGCACCAGTTCGCCCAGCACGATCTGGATCGAGGTGGCGACAAAAAAACCCACCAGCCAGCCAATCAGTACCGCGTGCTGTACCAGCCAGGGCAGGCCTGCCGACTCCAGCAGAGCAGCAAAACGCTCGCCCAGCGAGGCGCCGGTCACCGCACCGGTAATCAGCATCAGCGCGGTGATGCCCACCTGCACGGTGGAAAGAAAACGATCGGGCCACTCGGCCAGGCGCAGCGCCACGCGCGCGCCGCGGCGGTCACGCGCCAGCTGCTTCAGGCGGCTTTTGCGCGAGGCAATGATGGCCATTTCCGAGAGGGCGAAAAAGCCGTTGATCAGCGCCAGGACGACGATCAGGCCAAGTTTGGTCAGCATCGGTGCGAAGGTGGAACGTGCATGGTCCGGCAGTGTACCTGCTCGCGCGGCATGCGCCCATGCGTAGGCAAAGGCTGACGCTGGCGCGGTGTCTGTAACATAATTGCCACTTTGTGCGGTCATTCATGGCCGTTTTGTGACAAGCGCCGACCAGACAGCTTAGGAGAGGCCGCACCGTGTTTTCACTTCAGACCATGTTCGGCAAGGGCGACAAGTTCTACGGCTTGCTCGAAGCCAGCTCGCAGGCCGCGCGCGACAGCGCCCAGGCCGTGCACAAGCTGGCCCAGTCGCGTGCCGAGTCGGCCGATATTGCCGCCTTCTCCAGCGCCCGCCGCCGCGAGAAAGAGCTGGCCGCACAGATCAGCGAAGAGCTGGTCAACACGTTTGTGACGGCGCTCGATCGCGAGGATATCGAGGCGCTCAATTCGGCGCTGTACAAGATTCCCAAGACCATTGAGAAGTTCGCCGAGCGCTACGCCATCGTCACCGACCGGCTGGAAGGCATCGACTTCACCACGCGCACCGAGCTTTTGACCCGCGCCGCCGAGGTGGTGGTGCAGATGGTGGCCGAGCTGCGCCGAGGCCTTCGCATCGATGCGGTGAAAAAGCAGCAGGATCGCCTGCAGGCGCTGGAATCGGAGGCCGATCGCCTGCTGCTGGAGCCGTATCGCACGCTGTACGCCAACGCCGACGACCCGCTGCGCGCGATGCTGGCCAAGGATCTGTACGAGCTGCTGGAAAAGGCCATCGACAAGTGCCGCGATGTCGGCAACATCGTCTATTCCATCGTTCTGAAGAACTCCTGAGGTCGGCGCCGTGAGTCTTGGCATGCTGGTCGCCGTGGTTCTGATCGCGCTGGCCTTTACCTACATCAACGGCTTTCACGACACCGCCAATTCCATCGCAACGGTGGTCTCGACCAAGGTACTTTCGCCGGGTCAGGCGGTGATCCTGGCGGCCGTGACCAATCTGCTGGGTGCCTTGTGGGGCACCGCGGTGGCGCAGACCATCGCCTCGGGGCTGATCGACTCGGGCGTGGTGCATGTCGGCTCCGAGCTGTTGATATGCGCCTTGCTCGGCGCCTGCGTGTGGAATCTGGTGACCTGGTGGCTGGGGCTGCCATCCAGTTCCAGCCACGGCCTGGTCGGTGGCCTGGTGGGCGCGGCGCTGGCCGCCTCTGGCGACAAGTTTTCCTCGGTGGTATGGAGCCAGGGCGGCGCGCACTGGTGGGAAGGCCATGGCGTCATCCCCAAGGTGGTGGTGCCGATGGTGGTCTCGCCGCTGATGGGCTTTGTGCTGGGCTTTGTGCTGATGGGCCTGCTGTACGCGTTGCTGGCCTGGTTCGCCAACCGCAAGAGTGGTTTGCGCCGCTATGGGCGCACGCCGTTCGTCAACGCCTTCTTCGGCAAGGCGCAGATGGCATCAGCGGCGGCCATGGGTCTGTCGCACGGCATGAACGATGCGCAGAAGACCATGGGCATCATCGCGCTGGCACTGGCGGGCGCCACGGCCGCCGGTTCCATGGATCAGCTGCCGCACTGGCTGCACTTCCTGCAGATTCCGGAAGACGCCGCCGGTCACTTTCCGGTGCCGGTGTGGGTGAAGGTGGTCTGCGCGCTGGTGATGGCCGCGGGCACCGCCGGCGGTGGCTGGCGCATCATCCGCACGCTGGGCCATCACATGGTGCGCCTGCACCCGATCAACGGTTTTGCCGCCGAGGGCAGCTCGGCCATCGTCATCATCGTTGCCTCGATGTTCGGCATTCCGGTTTCGACCACGCACAACGTGTCGGCTTCGATCATGGGCGTGGGCGCGGCCAAGCGCTTCAACGCCATTCGCTGGACGGTGGTTGAGCGCATGGTGTGGGCCTGGATTCTCACCCTGCCGATCACGGCGGCCATCGCCTATGGCCTGGTGCGGCTGGTGCAGGCTTTCGGCAGCTGACAAGACGGCCAATGGAGCATAAAAAACGCCCGCATCGCTGCGGGCGTTTTTCGTTGTGCTGAACCGGCGTTTTGGATCAAGCCGCCGGCGGGTAGACCTTGGCTTCGGGCACCTGTCCGCGCCGGCCGCGTGTAGCCAGGTGCAGCGCGGTGGCGGCAATCTCGGCCGGGTCGACCCAGCTTTGCGGGTCCGAATCGGGCATCGCTTCACGGTTGGACGGCGTATCCACCGCGCCCATCGGGTGCAGCATGGATACGCAAAGGCCGCGTGGCGCCACTTCGGCGGCCATGGATTTCATCCACACGGTAAGTGCTGCCTTGGACGCGGCGTAGGCACCGACCTGGCCGCCACCGTCGAAGGCTGCCGCCGCGCCAATGCCCAGAATGAAACCCTCACCGCGTTCGAGCATCGTGGCCAGCACCGCACGGCTGGCATTGAAGGCGGTGTGGAAGTTGATGGCCATCTGCGCATCAAGCTGTTCGGGCGAGGTGTCGGCGGCCGCGCTCATGTCGAAGCCGCCGGCGATGTTGAGCAGCGCATCGATATGGCCCAGCCCTTCGCGTGCTTCGGATACGGCGCGTCTGGCCTGGGCATCGTCGGCCAGGTCGGCCTGCAACACCAGTTGGTCCGGACGGCTGTTTTTCAGCCGTTCCACGCCCGTCTGCGAGCGCGCGACCAGTGCCAGCTTCCAGCCGGCCTTGGCAAAGGCGTCAATGATGGGGGCGGCAATGGCGCCGCTGGCACCGGTGACGATGGCGGTTTTCTGCGTCATCGAGGCAAATCTCCAAAAAGGTGTGACACCCGCCGACGACATGGTTTTCCACGCGCGGCGTTGTTCGGCCCGTTACGAGCCATCGGCCATAGGCGTGATCAGAAAGCGTCGCTGCCGTCGGACAGTGCCTGCTCCAGCGTATCGCCCAGCGTGCCCAACTCGTCGATCAGACGCTTGAGTTCGTCATCGGTGAGCAGGTCGTACGGGCGGTTCTCGCAAAGGTGCAGATAGGGTGAGCCGTCCAGATCGCTGACGGCCAGAAAGCCGGTGCGTTGCTCCCAGTTAAAACGCAGGCAACGACGCGGGTCGATGCCGGTAAGCGGCGCAATGGGCGTGGACAGGCGCAGGTACTTGCGGCCGCCTTCGTCCTCCATCTCGGCCAGATAGATGCCCTGGCGGCGTTCTTCGCCCAGCTCCAGGTCGAAGCTGATCAGGTACGGATCGTTGTGGCCCAGCGTGTAGCGGCCGTTGACCTGCGAACGGATGGCTTCGAAATGATTGAGCTTCATGCGGTCGATCTCCGACAGGGCGGTTCATGATGGTACCGTGCCGGCGAACCACACCAAAACACCATGTCCGATCCCTACACCCGCATCTATCAGGCCATTGCCGATATTCCCGCCGGACGCGTCGCCGGTTACGGACAGATTGCCATGCGCGCCGGACTTCCCGGGCGTGCCCGCATGGTCGCTCGGGCGCTGCGCGATACGCCTGATGACATGGAGTTGCCGTGGCATCGCGTGCTGCGTTCGGATGGACGCATCGCTTTTCCCGAGGGCAGTGCGGGCTGGCGCGAGCAAAGCCAGCGCCTGCGGGCCGAAGGGGTGGTTGTCAGCCGTGGCCGCGTGCCGATGAGTGCGTTTGGGCTGGACGCCGACCTGGACCGCGCGTTGTGGGGCCCGCCGCCGGCTTGATGCAACCCCGGCGAGACCGGCGTTTGCTAGCATCTGCGTGATGCAATCCTCGCTCGACATTCTTCGTCACGTTTTCGGCTACCCGGAATTTCGCGGCCAGCAGCAGGCCATCATCGAGCACATCGCCTCTGGCGGCGATGCGCTGGTGCTGATGCCCACCGGGGGCGGCAAGTCGCTCTGTTACCAGATTCCCGCCCTGATGCGTCGCGGCACCGCCGTGGTGGTCTCGCCGCTGATCGCGTTGATGCAGGATCAGGTCGAGGCTTTGCGTCAGCTGGGTGTGGAGGCGGCGTTCCTCAATTCCAGCCAGGCGCCGGACGAGCAGGCCGAGGTCGAGCACCGTCTGATGGCCGGCGAGCTGAAGCTGCTGTACGTGGCGCCCGAGCGGCTGATGGGTGGGCGCCTGCTGGCGATGCTGGGGCAGCTGGAGCTGGCCCTGTTCGCCATCGACGAGGCGCACTGCGTATCGCAGTGGGGCCATGATTTTCGCCCTGAGTATCGCCAGCTCACGGTGCTGCACGAGCGTTTCCCGCAGGTGCCGCGCGTGGCGCTTACGGCCACCGCCGATGCGCCGACGCGGCGCGAGATGGTCGAGCGCCTGGCGCTGGAAGAGGCTGAGCAGTTCGTCTCCAGTTTCGACCGGCCCAATATCCGCTACAGCGTGGTGCACAAGGACAATCCCAAGCGCCAGCTGCGCGATTTTCTGGCCGCGCACCGCGGCGAGTCGGGCATCGTCTACTGCATGTCGCGCAAAAAGGTGGAGTCGACTGCCGAGTGGCTGGCCGGGCAGGGCATGGCCGCGCTGGCCTATCACGCCGGCATGGATGCTGCCGAACGCGCTGCCAACCAGCAGCGTTTTCTGCGCGAGGACGGCATCGTCATGGTCGCCACCATCGCCTTCGGCATGGGCATCGACAAGCCGGACGTGCGCTTTGTCGCGCATCTGGACCTGCCCAAGAGCATGGAAGGCTATTACCAGGAAACCGGCCGCGCCGGGCGTGATGGCCTGCCGGCGCAGGCCTGGATGGCCTATGGCCTCAGCGATGTGGTCACGCTGGCCCAGTTCATTGCCCGCTCCGAGGCCGGCGAGGAGCGCAAGCGCCTGGAGCGCGCCAAACTGGATGCGTTGTTGGGCTTTGCCGAAACCGCCGTCTGCCGGCGCCAGCGCCTGCTGGCCTATTTTGGCGAATCGCTCGCCGAGGCCTGCGGCAACTGCGACAACTGCCTGGAACCGCCGGAAACCTGGGACGCCACGGAGGCGGCGCAAAAAGCCCTGTCGTGCGTGTACCGCACCGGCCAGCGCTTTGGCGTCGGACACCTGGTCGACGTGCTGCGCGGCAGCCAGAGCAAACGCATGGAAGAGCTCGGCCACAATCACCTGAGCACCTACGGCATCGGCCAGGATCTGGACGATCACCAGTGGCGCGGCATCTTCCGCCAGCTGGTGGCGCGTGGCCTGCTGGAGCCGGATATGGATGGCTACGGCACGCTGCGCCTGACGTCTTGCGCGCGCGAGGTACTGCGAGGCGAAGAAAGGCTTCAGCTGCGCCGTGAGGCCACCCGTGCGCAAAGTCGCCGCCGCGCCGGCTCGGGCAATCGCGCGGCGCTGGATATCGATCGTGCCGAGTCACCGCTGTGGGAGGCGTTGCGCAGCACGCGTGCGCGCCTGGCCAAGGAGCAGGGGGTGCCGGCCTACGTCATCTTCCACGACGCCACCTTGCTGGCGATGCTGCGCGAGCATCCCACCACGCTCGATGCGCTGGGTGCGATCAGCGGCGTCGGCGAGCGCAAGCTGGAGCACTACGGCGAGGCGTTCCTGGAAGTGTTGCAGCAGGCCGAGGCGGCCGGCGCGGCCTGATCCTGGCGTTGTATCGATGGTGCGCCCGGCGTGTTTTTGGCATGCGAAGGCGCCGCACTGTAGCAAGTTGGCATAGGTGAAATTCCGTTAGTGAATTTTTCGCCCCTGCGCGCTACAGTCGAAAAAATGATATCGATAACAACACGGGGTATTCGCCATGGGGGATGGACATGCGTCCGCGGCCGCTGCCGGCACGGCCACCACGATTCCGGCGCGTCTTGATCGCCTGAACTGGAGCCGCTTCCACACACTGGTGGTGGTGGCACTGGGCATCACCTGGATTCTCGATGGTCTGGAGGTGACGTTGGCCGGCTCGGTGGCCGGCGCGCTACAGGCCAGCCCGAGCCTGCACATGAGCGAAGCGCAGGTGGGCCTTTCGGCCAGCGTGTACCTGGCCGGCGCCGTGCTCGGTGCGCTGTTCTTCGGCTGGCTGACCGACAAGCTGGGCCGCAAAAAGCTGTTCACGGTGACCTTGGCCACGTACCTGATCGCCACCGCGCTCACCGCTTTCAGTCCCAACTTTGCGATGTTTGCGGTGTTTCGCTTTTTCACCGGCGCCGGCATCGGTGGCGAATACACCGCCATCAACTCGGCCATCCAGGAGCTGATTCCGGCGCGCTATCGCGGCCACACGGATCTGGCCATCAACGGCACGTTCTGGGTCGGCGCCGCGCTGGGCGCACTGGGCATCATCGTGCTGCTCAATCCGCACTGGTTTGCCGTCGACCTGGGCTGGCGTCTGGCTTTCGGCATCGGCGCCGTCCTTGGCGTGATCATCCTGGTGCTGCGCCGCTTCATTCCGGAAAGCCCGCGCTGGCTGATGACGCACGGGCGCATGGCCGAGGCCGAGGTGGTGATGCAGCAGATCGAGACGCGTGCCGGCGCCAGCGCACCGCCGCCGGACCTGCCGCGCATTACCATCACCGACCGGCGCACACGGCTGCTGGATGTGGCCACCTCTCTGTTCCGCTTGTACCCCAGACGCGCCGTGCTCGGCCTGATCCTGATGCTGGCACAGGCGTTCTTCTACAACTCCATCTTCTTCACCTACGCCATGGTGCTGGAGCGGTTCTTCCACGTGCCCAGCGCCTCGGTAGGGCTCTACATCCTGCCGTTCGCGGTAGGGAACGTGCTGGGGCCGTTGCTGTTGGGGCGCCTGTTCGACACCCTGGGCCGTCGGGTGATGATCACCTTCACCTACGCCATGTCCGGCTTGCTGTTGCTGGCCACGGCCTGGATGTTTACCCAGGGCTGGCTGGATGCGCGCACGCAGACCTTGTGCTGGAGCGTGGTGTTCTTCTTCGCCTCGGCGGCGGCCAGCTCGGCCTATCTGACGGTGAGCGAGAGCTTCCCGCTGGAAGTGCGCGCGCTGGCCATCGCCGTGTTCTACGCATTGGGTACTGGCCTTGGCGGCGTCGCCGGTCCATGGCTGTTCGGCATCCTCATTGGTACCGGCCAGCGCAGCTCCATCGCCGGCGGCTACGTGCTCGGTGCCAGCCTGATGCTGATTGCCGCTGTGTTCGCCTGGCTGATGTGCATCAATGCCGAGCGCCGCAGCCTGGAGTCGCTGGCTCATCCGCTGTCGAGTCAGGGCACATAAGCTGTCGCTTCAATCACCTGCGGCCCGCAGATGCGGCACGCGACAGGCAACCGCGTGGCCAAGGATGGCCGCGACCTTACATTCGACCGCCTGCAACGCTTGACGGATCGATGACGACCCTGTTTAATACGCCGCTCTCCGGGGCGTCCCGCACGTTCCAGAGAAAACAAAAAGCAATACCCGTGGCCGGATAGCTCAGTTGGTAGAGCAGGGGATTGAAAATCCCCGTGTCGGCGGTTCGATTCCGTCTCCGGCCACCAAAGATTTCAAGGGCTTGCAGCAATGCAGGCCCTTTTTCTTTGCGCGCTCTCTGAGCTGGTTACCGTTCGGTTGCCGTTTGTACGGTCCTTACGCAGCGCACTGCGCGTTGATCCAGTCGTCAACATCGGTCTCCTTCCAGACCGCGATGCTTGCGGCGATCCGATGCTGAGAAGGGAACCTCCCCTCGGCTATCCATCGGTAGATGGTTGTCTTGCTCAGTCCTGTCCGCTCCATCACCTGACGCAACCGGAGTAGGCGGGAGGGTTTCGTTCGCTGCGGCTCTGCATTGGCGGGGCGCACGGGGGGAATCTGCTGCATCTGCACTATTAGATGACCTCTCAAAAATTTTCGCTGTGATATTTGGGTGCTGCGGACGCCCCGCTTTGGGGCGCCCGGTCGCTGGAGTCTGGTTAGGCGGTTGCTTGCATGCTGACCGGAAGGACGCCGACGCGGGGCGGGCGAGCGTGGGCAGCCATCCGCGCCGGGCCTTTCTCGACGTAGAGGTTTTCTCGCCTTAGGTTCAGGCGGTTTCCGTCCCGATAGCGGACTCGCTGGCCTTTCTCGGCACCCACAACGAGGCGCGCGACAGTCGTCACGCTGGTGCGTCCTTCGATGTCTCGGCAATACGTGACTACATACCTGTTTCCATGCCCGTCGGACGCGCATGCCCAGCGGTCAGTCCACCCTTGCTTCTGAAGTCGGCGCAGGACAGCGAGTTCGAGCACTACGGGGTGGTCTGATGAGGTGCATAAAACTTGGGCGATCTCGTTACCGTCTTCGTCGGTGGTCACTGTGATTTCAGGTGAGCGGGTTGCCGGGCTATTTGAAAACTCCATGAAGTGTTCTCCTTTAGGCGCAGCCGTCTGTCACCGTCTGCGTGGCAGGCAGTGAGTTGGGGTTTGCGTTGGTCGTTGGGGATCGCGTGTTAGCGGTAGCTGTGTCCGCTGCGATCTAAAGATGTGCGCTCAGCGTGGCTCGCTGGCGTCTGCTGGAGGCGCTCAAAGGTGGGCGTCGGGTGTCCTTATGAGGACAGTCCAGCGGGGGCGTTTTGTCTCAATAGGAAGCATGGTATGAGACAGAGAGGTGTCCCATTGGGACAGTAAGGCCGCTAGAAGATCGCTTCCGGGTCGGCAATGTCGGCCATGAAAGCCTTT
Source organism: Oleiagrimonas sp. C23AA (assembly GCF_011759385.1). GTDB lineage: Bacteria > Pseudomonadota > Gammaproteobacteria > Xanthomonadales > Rhodanobacteraceae > Oleiagrimonas. The sequence goes on from NZ_JAARLY010000007.1 coordinate 157,500, forward strand.
GTGTCGGGATCGTCTATGGCTAGCTTCTCCTCGGTGGCGAGCATGTTCAGGGCGAGGCGTCCTGCGTCGGGTGTTGCCTTCTCCAGTAGGCCGCCAATCTTCCGGGCCAGCTTCTCGGCTTCATGCTGGGTGAGCTGTTCTGCTGTCATCTGCTCCTTCATGTTTTGCCATTCGGTTCCGTGCTCGCGCACGTAGCGCCAGCGCGGAAAGCCTGTACCGGGATCACATGCCTCATCGCTCCATTCCTTCGGATTCACCTCCGGGAGCTTCTTCAGCATCCGGCTCACCGTTTGGTGGCCGATTCCGAAGTGGCCCGCGACCGTTCGGCACGAAACGCCTTTGGGTGGCCTTTGCGTGCCTCCCTTTGTGATGTCTGCCAGGTACTGCCACGCAGCCTCTAACCTCTGCTGTGGGTGCATCTCTAATGCGCGGTCTGTGCAGTTGGCGAGCTTTGATGCCATCACTGCTTCCCGCTGAGTCATGGCCGTGACGCGGGCAGGCACTGTGGCCCGTCTCGCTAGTCGATAGGCGCGGAGGCGATGATGTCCGTCCACTACGTAAAGCGAGCCGTTGATGTCGGCTAGTAGGATCGGCTCTAGCTCCAGTGAGGGGGCGCCTTCCAGTGCTAGTCGTAGCGTGCCGCTGTGCTGTTCGCTTCGGGCCTCGCTCTTTCCCTGTTCCCGAAAGGGCACCACGCGTTGCACTCGGGGCTGGTACACGTCGTGGGTGTTGATGTCAGACAGGGGCACTCGCTGCACATCGGCATCTTGCAGATGCCTCAGTGCGTCTTCCGGTCTCACCACAGGGTTGCCGGATCGGCCGCCGGGTGTGTGTGGATCAGATACCGGATCGTTTCTGAGTTGTTGGTATCGCGGCGCAGTCGCTGTTCTAGGCGTCGCTGTGCAGTCTTCAGACCGTCGAAGGTCTCTCCGTCAAAGGCTATGGTGCGGATTCGGGGCCGCGCACCTACCGTTGCGGTGTCGTTGAGGTGCTCCGTTTCGTCGTGGCTGTTGCTCAAAGGCGTGTCTCCTGTCGATTGGATGAGGGGGTGAGGGGGCGGGGCGCTTTTCCCCTGGTGTAAGGAACCGCCATTGCGCCGCAACGGTTCCTGAGAGTCTGCGTCGGGTGGCGTTGCCTTATCCGGGTTCTTTCCCCCGAAAGGAACCACAATCGGCGTCCATACTCGGATGCGTATGGACACTGGCGGCCCTTCTCGGAGGACGTTCTTTCCCCAGAAAGACGCCATGTGGCTGTGCCGACGGTTTCAGGGGTTCTGTAGAAGGCCCATCCGCATCTCTTTCGGCCACCCGTATTCCCGGAGCGGGACGTGGCTGGACACTGCTGGCCTCGTTAGGAGGGGCTTTCCCCCAGGAAGAGGAGCCATATGGCTGTACCAACGGTTTCAGGGCGGTTGCGTGGAAAGGGCCTGCGCTGCCTCGTGCTCCCTGCGGGGGCTCTGTGCGCGCGTATGTCTGATTGCGTCGGAATGTTGCAGGTTTTGCGTGGAGGTCAGCCGCATTGGTGCTGTGCTTGTAATATGCTTCTCTATCAATAGCGAGAAGTTGGCTTGGTGAAGACATATGGAGGTGGGAGGTGGTCAAAAAGTCCGTTGCATCAAAGAAGGCAAATGCATCTAAGAGGGCGCCTGGTAAGAAGGCCGCAGCACCAAAGAAGGCATCTGCGCCATTGTCGGGGAAGCGGGCGTACGTGAGCCAAGGAAATTTACCTAAGCATGCCTTGCGTGAGGCTCTCACAGTGGCTCAGGCCATTACCGATAACTTCGCCGGTGACGCGACGCCTCCCCATCAGGTTGCTATCGCTTTGAACGTTTCTCCCACTTCATCGGGTTGGCATTCGCTGACAGGCGCCGCCATTGCCTACGGACTTACGAAGGGAGGAGGTAACTCAGCGAAGATATCGCTCACCGACTTGGGGCGACGTTGCACGGCGCCGACGGTTGAAGGAGATGATGTGCAGGCTCGCGCAGAGGCAGCCTTGAAGCCCGGTGTGGCCCATCAGTTCTTCACCAAATACAACCGCAGTAAGTTTCCGGCTGACCGGATTGCTAGAAACGTCTTGCAGCAGGATATGTCGGTCCCCGTGGATCGCTTAGACGACGCTCTGGCGATCTTGAAGGAGGATGGGGCATATGTGGGTTTCGTGCACCAGACAACCACCGGCCCTTTCGTTTCGATAGATGACCTACAGCCTGTTCCAGTGACAGGGGAGACTGCGGAGAAGGAATCTGCGGATAGTCTGACTGACACCCATGAAGGTGCTTCTAGCGTTGATGATCCTCCCGCGAGCGTCAGACAGGAGGCTTCAGCGTCGGTAGGTCATCCGGTTCCCTCGCGCACTGAGTTGGCCAGGAAGAAGGTCTTCATCACGCACGGCAGGAACAAGAAGATCGTAGATCAGGTCAAGGATGTCTTGGGGCTTTATGAAATCGATTACGAGATTGCCGTTGAGGAGGAAAGCCCTGCGATTCCCGTTCCTCAGAAGGTATTGAGCGCCATGCGCAGGTGTGGGTCAGGGGTGATGATCGTCTCTGCGGATGACGATGCTGCCGCTGAGGCGGGAACTATCAATAACAATGTGTTGATAGAGATCGGTGCTGCGTTCGTGCTTTACGATCAACGGGTTGTTCTACTTTGGGATAAGCGGCTAAAGGTGCCTTCAAATCTTCAAGGGTTGTATCGGTGTGAGTTCGAAGGGGGCGAGTTATCGTTCGCGGTTGGAACCAAACTAGCCAAAGCGGTCAAGGGTTTCCGGTCACCGTAAATGCCGGATCTTGTCGCTCGCTAATTTCGGGGGCATGGAATCTCACGTATAGAAGACGAGTCGCGGCGTTTTTTGGGTGTGCCAAAGATGGCCAGGAGCTTGGGTTAAACGGCGCACTCTATCCCTGCTGTGGCCATTGATAGGCGCAACAGAATTCGCTCTGAGCTGGTTATGCAAGAATCCTCTTCATATCGCAACGAACTATCCCAGTACGCTCGGGATTTTGAAGCGAGGCGGCGCAAACAGCTGTGGCGCGACGATAGTTTGTTCAAGGCTGAGCGGATGCTCTTCGTTGGATTCCTATTCGTGCGTAAGCTGATCGAATGCAAGAAAGTCACGGATGCCTGCGTGAGAAGCAGTGTGACGATCCAGCGTAGTTCACTCCGTCGAACGCGAGAGGTCTCTGACTTCATGCGTGATGACTTGTTAAACGACATTGATTCCGCCGAGTGGGTCGAGTCCGTGGTCGATGTTCACCAACTCGCTGATAAAATCATTCATGTGTGGTGGATCATGCCAGTTCAATCTTCTCAAGGGGGGTTGCATGGCCACATCTTCACAACCGACCGCAAGCGGAACAGTGAGCTTTGGCTGCTGCCTACTGAGGCAGTTGTATCCGTATTTCAGCGTTTCTCTCGCGAAGTCATCAGCTCGGTTCATACCCGACGCGACGCGCTTGGGCGTCTCACTTATTGGCAGGCTACGTAGCATTGGTTCATCCCTAGACACGAAAGCCCCCGCCGGTCACTGACGAGGGTTTCGTGTTGCTTGCGGCGACTCGTTTAGTTCTTGCTACCGCTGTTGCTCTCCTGCGCGCGCTCTTTCCTGCTAGCTTTCGCGCGGCTCCTCATGGTCTCCAGCAGATACCAGCCGGCGCCGACCAGCAGGAACACGGCGGCAAAAGAAAACATGTTGTTCATGGGCTTCTCCTAATGAATCTTGCGGTGTCTTCCGTGGGTGTCTCTTAGGCTGCCAGTGCAGGGGCGGCAGGCGTCGCCTCGCTCACTGTTTCCGCCTCTTCTGCTGCCTTGAGCAGTGTTTGTACCGCCCATGCGCGCGCCGCTGTCAGGCCCTGCCCGCTGCTCACTGCGTCGTCTAATAGGTCGTGGACGGCTGCGTGTGCGCTGTCGATGAATTCGGCGGGGCTCTCGTGTACTGCTTGGAACACTTAGTGTTCTCCTTGTGCTCGGTGGGTGAATAAAAAACAGGTCAGGCCGCACAGAAGGGCGCTCACGCGCGCTCTGCTTTCCTGCCCCGGATAGGTGTCACAGTGGCGCTGTCGGCTGTCAGCAGCCTATACAGCGTCTCTAGCGCTGTGCGTTTCTCGTCTAAGTAATCGTGTCGGTCATAGTGGCGGTGTTGGACACCCCCGAGGCCGTGGGATTGAAGCTGTGCTCGGGCCTCAAGACTCACACCTTCGGCCGCTAGGCGTGTCTCGACGGTGCGGCGGATGTCGCCCGGAGTGAATGGCCCTTGCTCCAGTTCGCCCGCCTCCTCCATGGCCGTGGAAACATCTTTGATGCGGTGGTGCATGACGGTCGCTGAGGCGCCCGACACTCCGGCCGTGATGGTGAAGACATACGGGCCTGCGGCCTCTCCTCGCATGGCTTGCAGTGCCTCACTGGCCGCCTGAGTGAGCGGCACCATGTGTACGCGGGGCTTCTGCCGGCGTCCTTTGCCGTCCAGTAGACGTAGTGCCCGGATGTCCTGGTCAATGTCGTTGACCGTGGCTCGGCCTAGCTGCTCGATACGCTGCCCGCCCGTGAGGAGGTGGAAGCGAAGTAAGCCGCCTGTCGGTTCGGGTAGCTCACATATCCGCTTCCAGTAAGCACGCAGCTCCGCAACGCTCAGTGCTCGATGGCGCGCGTTGCTTCCCCCGGAGATTGCGGCGGTGTCCCTTGCGGGGTTCGTTGTGATGCATAGCTGCCGTAGTGCGGGGGACGCGGCGGCGTCGTGGCGGGCGCTCCTCGCTGCTTTATAGGCAGCCTGAAGATAGGCGCGCAGCTTGCGGGCCTCGGTGCGCTTCCCTTCGTTATGGACCTTCGCCACAACCTCGGTAAGGTCGTCGGCTGTAATGTCTTCGGCGGGCTTTGCGGCGAGGACGGGCCACGCATTCAGAACGTGTCGTTTAAGCGATCTCTGTACGTGGTCAGCGCTGCTCTTTCCTTCGCGTCGCATGTGCTCCACGTAAGCATTGAGAAGGGCTGCAAGGCTGGCGTTCTTGCGTGCTTCGGCGGCTTCGGCTGCCTTGCGTTCCTCTTCCCGCCGCCTCGCTGCCTCGCGCTCCTCTGCTTCCAATACTTCGCGGAGGTCGCGGTCGCTGGTGTGCCGCTGCTTCGCCAGCTCTTGTACTCGCTTACGTGCGTCGTCTAGCGAGAGTGTTCCGCCTGTGTCTTTCCAGCCTCCAATGGGAAGCGTGTCTCGCTCTCCATTGCTACGGGTATACCTGTAGTAGAACCACACCGCCCCGCCAGCAGCGCGGCGCGCTTGCAGCGTGCCTGCGCCCCGTGCGCCTCCGTCGCTCTCGTACTTGCCGGCCTTGAGTGCCTTCAGTCCTCGGTGGGTGAGGTTGGGCATATTGCGGTCGTCCTGAATCCCCTTCGGTTGCCAATAGCCTAACGGCAACCAACGGCTGAATGGAAGACTCTGGTTGCCGTTCGGTTGCCGTTTGTATCGGGGTTTGACGAGACTCTATGGGACTAGATGAGACATCAATCAAATAATAATCATGTACTTACAAAATATCACGGAACCATGAGAAACCGCATGAAACCGTATTTATAGGGATTGAAAATCCCCGTGTCGGCGGTTCGATTCCGTCTCCGGCCACCAAAGATTTCAAGGGCTTGCAGCAGTGCAGGCCCTTTTTCTTTGCGCGGAATACGGCTTGCTCGGCGGGCGCGCCACGGGCACACTGAATGGCTGCGCGTGGCGATGCGCCGACCTTCATCCGGCGTTGTCTGTCGGGCTGCACACTCGGTTGTCGAAGATCACTGAGAAGAGGTGCTGCCATGAGTGATGACAAGGCCAAGTCCGGCTATCCGCAGGATGAGCCACAGCCCAATCGCCCGCATCCGAAGGGGCCGCAGGAAGGCCATCCGCACGAGCATCAGAACGATCCGGCGCGCAAGCCGGGCGATGAGCACGAGCGTGGCGACAAGCCCTGATGCGTCGGCCGTAGCTTGCTTGAATGGAGCCGCCATGGCGGTTCATTCAAGCGGCTGCTGATGGGGCGCTTACCCGGCGTCGATCATCCGCTTGGCCCCAGGGTTCAGCGCGCCGAAAACCCAAAACCCCGCGTCGATGGCTCGGCGCGGGGCTTTTTATCGCCACCGTTCGGCGCGGCGCTCAGTCTTCGGGCGGGGTGTAGCCCGGCGGAGGAGCGGCATCGCCGGCGAAGAGGAATTTTTCCATTTCTTCTGACAGGAAGCTGCGCGTCTTGGGATCGAGCGGATTGAGGCGGTTTTCGTTGATCAGCATGGTCTGGTGGGCCAGCCATTGCTGCCAGGCTTCCTTGGAAATGGACGCGTAGATGCGCTGGCCCAGCTCGCCCGGCCAGGGCGCAAATTCCAGGCCTTCGGCCTCGCGGTCGAGTTTGGCGCAGTGCACGGTACGGGTCATGACGTGGACGTCTCCCAGATCGAATTGAGCAATTGGCGGACTGGCGCAGGCAGGCCAAGCGCGGCAAGGTCGTCGCGTGTGGTCCAGCGCCAGTGACCATTATCGGCGATGATCGATTGCGGCGTGACCATGTCGAGCAGCCACGGCGTCACCGCCAGCCGGTAATGGCTGAAAACGTGCGTGAACGATGCCAATGCATGGCGCTTTCCACCATGGGCCAGACCCTGTGAGCGTGCCAACAGCGCGTGTTCGTCGGCCGCTTCTGGCAGGCTCCAAAGACCAGCCCAGACACCGCGTTCATCGCGCTTTTGCAGCAGAATGCGACCATCGCCATCGCGAAGAATCAGCATGTGTGTGGTACGCGTGGGAATGGCCTTGGCCGGCTTGGATTCGGGCAGCTGCGCAGTCAACCCGTCCCGGAAGGCAACGCAATCGTTGTGCAGCGGGCAGTCACCGCAGCGCGGCTGGCTGCGCGTGCACAGCGTGGCACCCAGGTCCATGATGGCCTGGGTGTAGTCGGCCAGGCGGGTGTCGGGCGTGTGTTGGTCGGCATAGGCCCAAAGCTGCTTTTCCACTGCGCTTTTGCCCGGGTGGCCGCGCACACCGTGGAAGCGGGTGAGCACACGCTTGACGTTGCCATCCAGAATCGGGTGCTTGAGGCCATGCGCCTGGGCCAGGATGGCGCCGGCGGTGGAGCGGCCGATGCCGGGCAGGGACGACAGTTGCTCGATGTCCCGTGGCAACTGGCCGCCAAATTCGGCCACACAGCGTTGCGCGGCGGCATGCAGGAAGCGCGCGCGCCGGTAGTAGCCAAGGCCTGACCACAGCGCCAGCACAGTGTCCTCATCGGCGGCCGCCAGGTCGGGCAGCGTCGGCAACGCCTGCATGAAGCGCTGAAAGTAGTCGATGACGGTGCTGACCTGGGTCTGCTGCAGCATGATTTCCGAGACCCACACGCGGTAGGCGTCACGCGGGTGCTGCCAGGGCAGGTCGTGGCGGCCCGCGTGGTCGAACCAGGCGAGCAGTCGGGAAGCAAAATCATTCATGGGCTGGGAGCTGTGGTGGCGGCGCTGGCAGGGACATCGGGTCCGGCATCCAGGGTAAGGCCTTTCACCTGCACGCCAGCGGCGTTGAGCGAATCCATCTTCATGTGGCCGCGCAGCGGGGGCGCGCCCAGCGGTGCCGGTGCGCCATCCAGATCGCCAGTGGCGCGCTGCCACCACTGCGCCAGTGCGGCCGGTGGCAGGGCAAGGTCGATATGGGTACCGGCGCCGTCCACTTTGGTGCTCACCTCAAGTGGCCGCGTCGGCTGGGCCGGCGTGATCGACAAGGCGGTGGTGTAGCGCTTGTCCTGCGTGGTGTTCACGTGGCCTTGGAGTGACAGGCTCAGGTTGGCGCCGCCCAGCCAGCGCGCCTGGCCTTCCAGCTCGGCGCTGCCCGTTTTGGCAAATCCGGCGTGCAGCTGGATTGGCTTGAGAACCACGGCCTTGGCGTCGCTGACCGGCGTGGCGGTCAGGGTGAAGTGATACGGCTCGCCGCTGGCGGTCTTGGCTTGATACTTGAGCTGGAAAGGCTGGCCCGGTGCCAGCCTGCCCGTACTCAGTTCGATATCGTCGGCTATCACCCGGTTGTGGCTGACCAATGCGCCGTTGTGGATCTGGACGCCGGCATCGATGCGCGGCAGCGTGGGCGCGCCGTGACCAGACGCGGGAAGTTGTGCCAACGTGGTCTGCAGTGCGCCAAGGTCCAGACGTGGCGCGTCCAGGGTCAGGCGTGAGATCGCCGGCGCGCCACCCAGCAGGGTGCGCCAGGGCAGTACAAGGCGCCCGCGCATGGCGATCAGCAGCGGCGTGGACGAGCCGCGCGGTGTCAGCTGCAGCCCATGCAATTCAAGTCCCGGGCGCGGAAACAGCGACGGCTGCGCTGGCTGGGTCAGCTCCAGCTCCAGGCCGGCGTTGGCCGCGGCATCGCGCAGCATGTTGGTAAAACGCTGCGGTTGCAGCAGCAGGTGCAGGGCGATCACCGCCGCCAGCAGCAAGGCGGCAATAACTCCAGCGACGATCAGACCGATGCGCATGCGCCGGCTCATCGCAGGAGGCTCCGGTGCGGCGTGGTCCATCGCGGCACCACGCGCTTCACTCGCCCAGCTGCGCGGGCAGCAGTCCGTCGACGAACGCCTGCGCGTCGAACGCACGCAGGTCGGTGATTTGTTCGCCCAGGCCGACGTAGCGGATCGGCAGACCAAATTCGCGCGCCAGGGCAAATACCACGCCGCCCTTGGCGGTGCCGTCCAGCTTGGTGACCACAAGGCCGGTGATCGGCACGGCCTGACCAAACTGGCGCACTTGGTTCACGGCATTCTGGCCGGTGGTGCCATCGATCACCATCAGCACTTCGTGCGGCGCGGTTTCGTCGATCTTGCGCAGCACGCGGGCGATCTTGCCCAGCTCATCCATCAGTCCGCCCTGCGTGTGCAGGCGACCGGCGGTATCGGCAATCAGTACGTCGGCGCCGCGTGCCTTGGCGCCCTGTACCGCATCGAAGATGACGCTGGCCGAATCGGCGCCCTGGCCCTGGGAGATTACCGGCACGCCGTTGCGTTCGCCCCAGGTCTTGAGCTGTTCGACGGCTGCGGCGCGGAAGGTATCACCGGCGGCCAGCATGACACGGCGACCTTCGTCCCGCTGGCGGTAGGCCAGCTTGCCGATGGTGGTGGTCTTGCCGACACCGTTGACGCCGACGGTCAGCACCACGAACGGCTTGTGCGTAGTCACGTCCAGCGGCGCGACCACGCCTTCGAGCATGTGAACCAGGTCGGCACGCAGCGCCTCGAGCAGTGCCTGGGCATCGGAAAACTCGCGCTTATTCATGCGCCGGCGCAGGTCTTCGACCAGCTCCATCGCGGCGGTGACGCCGACATCGGCCGTCAACAGCACGGTTTCCAGCTCATCGAGCAGGTCATCGTCGAGCTTGGGGTGGCGGCTGAACACGCCGGCCAGTCCGCGTGCGAAGCCCGAGCCGGAAAGGCGCTCGCGCCAGCTGCGCTTGCGTGGCTTCGGCGCCTGGGCCGGCTCGGTTTCAGCGGATGTTTCGTCGGCGGTGGTCGCCGCCTCGCTCGGGTCTTCGGCCAGCGCCTCGATCAGCGGGCTGGCCGCGGCATCCAGTTCGCCCAGGGCGTCGCGTTCGCCGCGCTCGATATCGTCAGCTTTGGCGGTCTCAGGGCGAACCTCGGCGCTGTCGTCCAGCGGCTTCTCGACCGCCTCGTCCGGCGGCGTCTTGTCGTTTTTCTTTTTCCAGAACTTGAGCATGCGGGCTGCAAATGGGGACAATCCGGGCGCACATGCTAGCACCCGCAATCCTGACGGGCGCTGAGCGAACCTTAAGCTGTTCCATCTTTGTCTGGAGGCCTGCATGCCAAGGCGCATCCCCCCGGCGCCCGGTCACGTTCGCGTAAGCGGTGGCCAGCTGCGCGGATCGAAGCTGCACGTGCCCGATCTGCCCGGGCTTCGGCCCACGCCGTCGCGCATACGCGAAACGCTGTTCAACTGGCTGCAAGCCGATATCGCCGGCACCCGCGTACTCGATCTATTCGCCGGCAGCGGCGCGCTGGGAATCGAGTCGTTGTCGCGTGGCGCGGGCGAGGTCTGGCTGGTCGAGCGCGCTGCGCGCGCTGCCCGTGCCATCAAGGACAACCTGGATCGACTCAAGCAGGCCAACGCGCGTGTGCACTGCGTGGACGCCGGCGCGCTGCTGGCGACGCCGCCGGCCGAGCCATTTGGCGGAGTGTTTCTCGATCCGCCATTCGCGCTGGACCTTTGGACGCCGGTGGCGGCCAAGTTGGAGGCGGGCGGCTGGTTGAGCGAACATGCGTGGATCTATGTGGAGAGCCCGCGCGATGAGGTGCCGATGCTGCCGGACAATTGGCAGCTGGCGCGCCAGGGCGAGGCCGGGCAGGTGCGATATGCGCTCTATCGCCGCAGCCCAAGTGATCCGTTAAGCTAGGTCCGTTTCAATGTGCCTTAGTCAGCCCTGTCCATGACCGACGCCGCTCAGTCGAATCCGCGCGTAGCCGTTTACCCCGGCACGTTCGATCCCATCACCAACGGCCATGCCGATCTGGTGGCGCGTGCTGCGCCGCTGTTTGATCGGGTGGTGGTGGCAGTGGCCAAAAGCACCGGCAAGGGTCCCAGCTTCGATCTGGACGAACGCATCGAACTGGCACGTATCGCACTGGGTGATCTGCCCAATGTCGAGGTGCGCGGCTTCGACACGCTGCTGGCCTCGTTCGTGGCCGATCTTGGCGCCGGCGTGATCTTGCGCGGTCTGCGCGCGGTCTCGGACTTTGAGTACGAATTCCAGCTGGCCAGCATGAACCGGCACCTCATTCGCCAGGCCGAGACGCTGTTTCTGACCCCGGCCGAGCAGTACAGCTTCATTTCCTCGTCGCTGGTACGGGAAATTGCCCGTCTTGGTGGCGACGTCGCCGGCTTCGTGCATCCCAAAGTGCAGGAGGCCTTGCGCCAGCGATACCGTCATCGCGGTGGTAGCTGACAACACGGCCTTCGGCCTATCCTTATCTTCTTCACGATCGAACAACTTCCAAGGTGAACATCATGCGTAAACTGGCTCTCTTCGCAGTCGTTGCCCTGACCGGCGCCATCGGCCTGAGCGCCTGCAGCGGCGGTCACGACAAGGATCAGCAGCAAGCCCAGACGCAGCAGCAGGCTGCCGTGCAGAAGCCGACCGATCCCAACGACACCGCCGCCTGGAACAAGTACCTGGGCTCGCTGCTGCAGAACAACATGCAGGGCATGACGGCTGATCGTCCGTATGCCTACATGATCCCGGCCGGCGATTCGGACGCCGACAAGGCCGCCCGTCAGCGCCAGCTCGATTCGATCAGCGACGTGGTCGCCCGCGGCGTGACGCCGGGCAACCTGATTGCCTTTGCCGGCGCCGATTCGACCAAGACCGCCGACGCCATCGTGCAGTCGTTCAAGGGCGCGCGTAAGGGCACCTTCAAGGGCGTGATCGTGCTGTTCATCGGCGACCAGGCCGACAAGCAGCGCGTGGCCGACGTCATCAACCCGACCGGCGCCAAGTTCCGCTTCGTGCAGATGTAATACCGCGCCGGCCTTGAGCCGGCCCGTGTCAGCACACACTTAACGGGGCGTCTGCTGGCGCCCCGTTTCTTGTTGGTGAATTACCCATGTCCCTGAAAATCCTCGATACCTGCGTCAATTGCGACGTCTGCGAGCCGGTATGCCCGAACGAGGCCATCTCGCTGGGCGAGGAGTACTACATCATCCATCCGGACCTTTGCACCGAGTGCGTGGGCCACCACGACGAGCCGCAATGCGTGGAAGTGTGTCCGGTCGAGTGCATCATCACCGACCCCGAGCACGTGGAAACGCGCGAACTGCTGCGGCGTAAATATCAGGTGCTGACGGGCAACTCTTGAAGCCTATTTCCTTCACGCCGAGCCTGGAGTGGAGGTCGCGCCGCACTGCGGCCTGGTGCGTGAACCTTAGAGAAAGACCAGCGAAAAGCTGGCTGCGCGAGACAGGCTTTTCGATGCTTCACCGCTGCGCCATCGTCGTCGCCGTGAGGGCGCAACAAGCCAGAGGGCGGCGCAAAGATGCACCGCGTACATGCTGTTGCAGCCGGCTTGGCTTCCATCGCTCACGCTCCTAGGATGGCTGGAAAATCTTTTCCTGCCGGTCTCCCCCGGCCAAAGCTTCAAGGCGGTTTGCATGCAACTGTGGTCGATCAACGGCAATTCCCAGAAACTCGATGGGGGCGCGATGTTCGGCAATGTGCCGCGCGCGCTGTGGTCGCGCTGGGTGGAGCCGGACGAGCTGCATCGCATCCCGTTGGCTTGTCGTTGCCTGCTGGTCAAGGACATGGACGGGCGAAACGTGCTGTTCGAAACCGGCATCGGCACCTTTTTCGAGCCTAAACTGCGCGATCGTTTCGGCGTGATCGAATCCGAGCACGTGCTGCTCGACTCGCTGGCCGCGGCCGGTCTTTCGCACGAAGACATCGATGTGGTGGTGCTCTCGCACCTGCACTTCGATCACGCCGGTGGCCTGCTCGAAGCCTGGCGCGAAGGCGCCGAGCCGACGCTGCTGTTTCCCAATGCCACGTTCATTGTGGGCCAGGACCATTTCCGGCGCGCCCGCCAGCCGCATCCACGCGACCGCGCCTCATTCATCCCGCAGTTGCCGGCGTTGCTGGAAGCCAGCGGACGCCTGGAGATAGTCAGCGGCGAGTATTCGATAGCGCTGGGTGAGCGGGTACATTTTTCCTATTCGGACGGTCACACGCCGGGGCTCATGCTGGCTGAAATCCGTGGTGAGCAAGGTGCTATGGTGTTCTGCGCCGATCTGATTCCCGGCAGACCCTGGGTGCACCTGCCGGTGACCATGGGGTACGACCGCTGGCCGGAAAAACTCATCGACGAGAAGCACGAATTTCTCGAAGATAAGCTTGAGCGGGGCGTGCAGCTGTTCTTCACACACGATCATGGATGCTCGGCGGCAGGGGTGCGGCGTGATGAGCGCGGCCGGTTTTCGACCACGAACGAGCGCAGTCAGCTGCGCGGAGAGGCGCTGTAGGACTGGCGCCGCCTAGGCGGGAAGAGTTTCCAACGGTATGGGCAAGCAAGATAGGGATGGGCGCTGGACGCAGCCATGGATGTTGCCGGCGCTGGGCGTGATTGTGCTGTTTATTGCCGGCGCGGTGCTGGCGGTGAACGAACAGCGTGTGCTGGGTTACCGGAATGCGGCAGCGCATCACGGCGGGGTAGTCGATGACCTTGGCAGCACCGGACATCCGGGGGATGCCGGCAACGGCCGCATGGTGCGTGTCGACGGCATGCCGCAGATCGTGCAGGCGCCGCGTGATCCGCAGTTCAACGTCAGTGCCGAGGTCACCACGCTGCACCGCAAGGTCGAGATGTTCCAGTGGCGTCAGGTGACCGTCGGCGGCCAAACCCACTACGAGCTGGACTGGGTCGACCATCCGGTCGACTCAAGCAAGTTCAAGCAGCCACAAGGCCATCGCAACCCCGGGCACTTCCCCTTCAGCGCCGAGCACTACCTTGCACCGAAAGTGACTCTCAATGGGTTCTCGCTGACGCCGGCCATGGTTGCCTCACTGGGTGGTTATATCGCGCTGAAGCCGGATTTCGACCACCTCCCGCCCAATCTTGCGGCCAGTTTCCAGCCGGTGGACGGCACCTTGGTGACCAGTTCCGATCCGCTGTCACCGCGACTGGGTGACCTGCGCGTCAGTTGGGAAGGCGTGCCGCCGCAGATCATCACGGTGGTCGCGCGGACGCAGGGCCGGAGCTTGGTTGCTGCCGACAGCGCCGATGACGGTGTCGGCTATCAGGTGCAGATTGGCAATCGCGAGCTGGGCGATATCCTGCCGGACCTGCCACCGGCGCCGCGGGCACCGATGCTGTGGCGATTGCTGGCGTTGATGCTGGCTTGGGTCGGAGGTGCGCTGGTGCTGTTGCGCTGGGCGCGCCCAGGGCCGGCGATGCTGGGCGGACTTTTTGTTGGTGGTGCGGCGCTCTCAGCGCTCGCCGGTGCGCTGTGGCTGGGCGTGCAGATGCGCTATGGCGCATTCTGGCTGATGGTGGTTGCGCTGTGCGCGGCGGCGGCGGCGGCGATCGTGCGCCGTGGACGGCGTCTGGGATAAAGGTATTCGTGGTGCGGTGTCAGTGGTCGGCGCGCTCGAACAAGTCGGCGTGTTCCAGACACCACAGGCCGGCAAACAGCTTCGGGTCGATGGAATAGCCCTGGCGGGTTTTTTCCAACAGCCAGGCACCGGCCTGCTCGAGCGGTACCTCATGCACGGTGATGTCCTCGGTGGCATCACCACCGCCGGCACCCACCCGGGTCAGTCCGATGGCGTGCACGAAGCGCACCATCTCGGTACTCATGCCCGCCGATGACGGACCTTCATGCAGAAAGCGCACGCTGTCACAGCGGTAGCCGGTTTCCTCTTCCAACTCACGCGCGGCGGCTTTCAGCGGGCTCTCGTCGGCATCGTCCAGATCGCCGACCAGACCGGCCGGCATCTCGATGGTGCGCTGGCCGATCGGTACGCGGAACTGTTCGACGAACAACAGTTTGTTCTCGGGCGTCAGCGCGACAATGATCACAGCGCCCGGATTGGTGCGCTCGGCGTATTCCCAGCGGCCCTTGCGGCGCAGCGCCAGCCAGCGCCCCTGGTAGAGCGTTTCCACCGTGGCGTTGGCATCTTCGGGGATATCGTGCGTGCTCATCGGTCAGGCTCCTGCCAGTGCGTGCAAGCGATTGCGGGTCAACGGGCCAAAGCGCAGCGTTTCGCACAGCGCGTCCAGCCGTTCGGCATCGGTGCGTCGCGGGCGCAGGGCGTCGGGGTTTTCGGGCACCGGTGCATCCAGCGCGATGCGGGTCAGGCGCCGGCACAGTCGCGCCGTATCGGCATGTTCGCGCAGGCGCTTGGCGCATGCCGCCGCGCCGCGCAGGCGCAAAAAAGCTACTTCCTCGATGCGTTCAAGCAAGGCGTCCAGGCTTTCGAAATGCGCCAGCAGCGCTGCCGCGGTCTTGGCGCCAATACCCGGCACACCGGGGATATTGTCGATGGCATCGCCGGTCAGCGCCAGGTAGTCGGCCACCTGATGCGGATGCACGCCGAGCTTGGCATGCACGCCTTCAGGCCCCCAGCGCTGGTTGCGCGCATAGTCCCACTGTTCGTCATCGGGTCCGATCAGCTGACCAAAATCCTTGTCCGCCGAGACGATGACGCTGGGCACGCCGTGCCCGCGCAGCATCCACAGGCTGGAGCCGATCAGGTCGTCGGCCTCGTAGGTGTGATCGGACAGCACGTGGATGCCCAGCGCCTGGGCCACTTCGCGGCAGCGCACGAACTGGCGTTCCAGCTCCATCGGCGGCAGCTCGCGATTGGCCTTGTAGGCCGGGTAGATACCGTTGCGGAACGAAGTGGTGAGCGCGGCGTCGAACGCCACCGCCAGATACGTGGGTCGCACCCGTTCGAGTAGCTCGCACAGGAACCGGGTGAATCCATGCACGGCATTGGTCGGGTGGCCATCGACGTCGTGGAACTCGTCCGGCATTGAGTGCCAGGCGCGAAACACATACAGACTGCCGTCGACGAGGTGGGCGCGTGGCGTGCTCACGGCGTCCACGTGTGGATGTGGTCGTTCAGCTTTGGACGATCGCGCTCGGGTACGTCGATTTTTGGTGTACCGATATGGATGAAACCGATCAGCTTTTCATGCGGCGCCATGCCCATCAATGCGTGTGCGTCGTCGTCGTAAGCGGCCCAACCGGTCAGCCATTGCGCGCCAAACCCCAGCGCCTGCGCACCGTAGAGCAGGTTGGTACAGACCGCCCCGGCGCTCATCAGCTGCTCGATGGCCGGCACCTTGCTGTCGGCGTTGGGCGAGGCGATCACCGCGATCACCAGCGGCGCGAAGGTGTAGCGACGTTGCTCCTTCTCGCGTTTGGAGTCGGGCAGGTCAGGATTGCGTGCCACGGCGATGCGCGCGAGGCGCTCGCCAAAGGCGAGCTTGGCTTCACCTTCCAGCAGCAGCATGCGCCAGGGTGTCAGTTTGCCGTGGTCGGGCACGCGGATGGCCATCTCCAGCAGCTGGCGTAGCGTGCCGGCATCGGGTCCGGGTGCGGTCAGTTGCTTGGACGGTACCGAGCGGCGCAGGTTGAGGGCATCCAGGGAAAGAGACATGGTCGGTTACTCCACGGTGTCCAGGCTGGCCGCATCAAAGGCGCCCGGCAACAGGGCGCCGGCGGTGGTGGATTGCTCATCGCCATGCAGGTTGGCCAATGTCACCGTCAGTTCGGCGCCGCCCAGTTCGGCCAGCACCTGACGGCAGGCGCCGCAAGGGCTGACCGGGGCGTCGGTATCGGCAATCACCGCGATGTGGGTGAAGTCGCCGGGCTGGCAGCCGGCGGCGATGGCGCTGAACAACGCCGTGCGCTCGGCACAGTTGCAAAGGCCATAGGCGGCATTTTCCACATTGCAGCCATCGAACACGCGGCCATCGTGCGTGAGCAGTGCAGCACCCACCTTGAAGCGGGAGTAGGGCGCGTAGGCCCGTTCGCGGGCGGCGCGGGCGCGCTGCACCAGGTCAGCCTTTTCCATCGGGGCTCCTCGTCTTGAGCATCAACACCCGCGGGCCGGCTTCGAACCCTGGCGGGTCGGCCAGTTTAGCCACAACGAGGAGCGCTTGCAGGGAACGGTGCGTCAGTGACTGGGGCCAGAGTGGTCCGGTGTGGGCAGGTCACCGGTGGCGCCATCACGGATCCAGCGCTGGCGCTGCTGCGGTGAGAGCGCCTTCCAGCGTTGCAGCAAGACCTTGCGCCGCGATTCAGGTAATTGCTGGAATCTCTCGTAGGCGGCATGCAGGTCGCGCCGCTGTTGCGGCGTGAGATGACGAAAGCGGTGCCGGTTGCGACGCGCCTCGGCTCGCTCGGCTGGTGTCATCTGCTGCCAGTGGCGGATGCGCTGCTTGATCTTCTCGCGCTTGGCCGGCGGCAGAGTGACCCAGTGCTGGGCGCGCTTGAGCAGGTGCTGGCGGTGTCGCGGCGACAGGTGCTGCCAGCGTCCCTGGAACGGGGCCAGCACATCCTGCTCGGCCGGGCTCAGGCTTTGCCAGGTGATCTGATCCTGCGTCTGCTGTCGGGCCTGCGCGGGGGCAATGAACACCGCGCCGCTGACCACGCCCAGCATCAGCAGGCTGCGGAGAATGAGAGCGGGCAGACGGCTTATCACGACAAGACTCCGGGCAATCGTGCAGTCAGCGGGTGGTGGTGGGCGGCTGATGGGCCAGCCAGGCGTAAAAGCCCATGTCCTGATACATGGCCGGATCGGCATCATCCGGGTCCGGCGGCAGGTCACTGTCGGCAGTGCCTGGCGCCGAGGTCACTGCGGCTGCGGGTGAACCGGGCGAGGTGGCCCGGTGCAGCGGCTGCCAGGCCACGATCAGTGCCAGCGCGGTGACCGCCAGCGCACCGGCCGGCATCATCCAGCCGTGGCGGCGTGTGGCACTTTCGCCTACCAGTGCTTCGCGGCGAGCGGCGCGCAGCCGGGCCGCGGTAGCGGTATCGACATCGGCGGCGGCCTGCCGGTAGAGGCGGCGCGCGCGCGCTTGGAAATCGCGATCTGCGTGGTTCATCGCCACTCCTCCAGTTTGTCGCGTAGCGCATGCATGGCGCGCGACAGATGCGTTTTCACACTGCCATCCGAGCAGCCCATGGCGGAAGCTGTCTCAGCGACATCCAGACCCTCGAGCACGCGTAGCATGAACGCCTCCTGCTGGCGCCGCGGCAGCTCGCGCACCGCCTCGGACATGGCCGCGTAGCTTTGCGCATCCTGCAGGCGGTGCAGCGGATCAGGCTCATCACCTTTCGGCTCCCACACCGGCAACGTGTCACCGTTGTTGTCGGTGCCGCCTCCCAGCCAGCCCACCACCACCGAGCGCACTTTGCGCCGGCGTTGCAAATCGGTGATACGCCGGCGCAGGATGCCCCAGAACAATGGCGTCCACTCCTCGGCCGGCTTGTGCCGGTAGCTGCGCACCAGCCGAAGCATGGCATCTTGCACCGCGTCGAGAGCTTCCTCACGGTCGCCCAAGGCCATCTGTGCCATGCGCCAGGCCCGGCGCTCAATGCCGGCAAGAAACGCATCCAGCGTCTGCGCTGGCGCGCGCGTGTCGGCTTGATCCATGGTCAGCGACACGCTGCTCATCGATTCAGACTCCGATCCGGAAGCGGCTGAATTGTGCTCATCGCGGTGCTCCGTGCTCAAGGATCACTCCGCTAAACGCGCCGGCTGGCAAAGCGTTGACACTAGCCCGGACAACACAAGCTGACCTGAACGCGCAGCTTCAGCGCTGCGGGCTCTCGCCACGGGCGATCACCTGGTGAGCTGTGAAAGCGGCTATCGCCATGCCGATCAGCATCAACACCAGTTGCGGCGCGCCAAGCCGGAACCAGGCAATATCCGCCAACATGGCAAAACCGGCGTGGCGCAACGCCTGGCCAAAGCTCATGCCGAAAGTGCCGGCCAGCAACATGGCTCCGCTAAGGCCCAGCAGGTATACGTAGGCCATGGCGGTGCCCAGTGCCGCCAGCAGCGGGCCGAGCCAGCGTGAGCGACTGATCGCCGCACGTGTGACCAGCCCCACCACCAGGCCGATCAATATGATCAGCCAGGGTAGGCCGCGCTGCATGTAGGCGCTCAGCAGCATCCATATGGCGCCGGCGGCCAGGCCGATCATGGCGGCGCTGACGATGGCGAAGATCAGGCCGATGCCCTGTGAAATGGCGTGCAGCACCCTCATGAAAGGTGGCCTTTCACGGGGTAGTGGGCAAAGTGCGACATCGGTTTCCTCGGTCATGTGGGCGCTTGCAATAACGCTCCATGATAGCGGCAGCACTTCGGTCTTGGCCTGGGGCTTGATAGCGCAGCCGTGCGCCCTGACCTAAACAGGCATCGCGCCAGCGTGCGCGGGGCAGAGAGACGCGCTGCCCAGACGAAGCGGCGGCGCTGGCATAATGGTGGTTTTACGGCAGGCCCGGTGCGGGCCCACGGATGTGACACGAGCATGAGTGGTTTCAGTCTCAGCAGCGAGCCCTTCACCCTGCAGCGCGACTGCGAGGCCATCATGGTGCCCGTGGGCGAGCAGGTAAGCCTGCCAGCCGGGCAGATTGGCTACATCACGCAGGCGCTGGGCGGCAGCTTCACAGTGTACGTGGAAGGCAATCTGTTCCGCATTGCCGGCCGTGATGCCGATGCGCTGGGCAAGGAACCACCGGCGCCGATCGAGTTGCCGGACGACGCTGGCGATGATGACGTCGAGCGTGTGGTCTGGGACCAGTTGCGTACCTGCTTCGACCCGGAAATCCCCATCAACGTGGTGGAACTGGGTCTGGTCTACGATGTGAGCATCGAGCACGGCGAGAGCGACAGCCGCAAGGTCTACGTGAAGATGACGCTGACCGCGCCCGGCTGCGGCATGGGCGATATTCTGGTCGACGATGTGCGCGACAAGCTGGAGCTGATTCCGACCATCGCCGAGGCCGATGTCGACCTGGTGTTCGATCCGCCCTGGAACCAGTCGATGATGTCCGATGCAGCGAAGCTGGAAACCGGCATGCTGTAAACAGGGCGATGCCAGAAAAACCTTTGAAGTAAACAACTTGAAGCCGCTTTCGTTGTAGCGAAGGCGGCTTTTTTGTGACCGGGTAGAGAGGTTTTGATGAGCCGGTGTGGCGCAGGGAGAACTGCGTCACCAAACCTGTGAAATGCAATTGCACCAAGTTTACGGCCAACCTAGATTCGGAACGTCGTCGATTGGGGAATCGGCGATGACTCCGGCGCATCATTCTTGGGGGAATGCATGTTCGTATGTTCCGCACGGTCTGTGGCCTGGCGTTGATCAGGGTCGCGAATGCCACGGCGGGACGGAGTCGCTAGGCACAACCTTCACCGTCCTTGGGGGACGGATCTGCATGACGACGGCGGCCGCAGACGCGGCTGCGCAGGGGGCGTTTGTCTTCGTCATCGATTACGAGGAGATGTGTGATGCCAGGCTCGTTGCAATTGAAAGCTCTTGTGGCTGCGATGGGGATCGCCGCCATGTCCACCGCTGGTGCCGCCACCAGCCAGCACCTGCACGCGCACAGCGTGAATGCTGCTTCCACCGCGCAGCTGAGTTCGCAGCTGGGTTTGGGTAGCGGCATGGGGTTTGCCGCCCGCCAGTCGGCACCCAATGCCGACGGCACGCGCACCGTGCGCATGCAACAGACATTCCGCGGCGTACCGGTGTATGGGCGTTCCATCGCCGTGCACCAGGACACCTCCGGTCGCGCCCTGCGCGCCACCGGCAACCTGCTGCAAAGTGACAGCTCGCTGGCGCTTATGTCGGTCACACCCAAGCTCAGCGGCGATGACGCGGTGCAGACGCTGAAATCGCACAACGGTGCGGCGCTGGTCAATGCGGCCACCCGCCATCCGCAAAGCGAGCTGTTTGTCTATCCCAGCGAGGCTGGGGCACCGCGGCTGGTGTATCTGACCTCGTACGTGATCGGTGGCAGCCAGCCGGCGCGTCCGACCGCGCTTATCGATGCCAATACCGGGCAGATCATCAAACAGTGGGACGGCCTGACCACCGGCATCATCGATGCCACCGGCCCCGGCGGCAACCAGAAGACTGGCCAGTACACCTGGGGTCAGAACGGACTGCCGGCACTGGTAGCCACGCAGTCGGGCAGCACCTGCTCGCTGTCCAACAATGACGTGAAGACCTACAACATGAACCACGCCACCTCCGGCAGTGGCACCTTGTGGACCTTCACCTGCGCCAACAGCTCGGGCGATGCCACCAACGGCGCCTACGGTCCGGTCAACGATGCCCATCACTTCGGGCAGGTGGTGCACGACATGTACAACAGCTGGTTTGGCGCGCCGCCGCTCAACCAGGTGCTGCTGATGCGCGTGCATTACGGCTCGTCCTACGAGAATGCGTTCTGGGACGGCACGGCGATGAACTTTGGCGACGGTGCCAGCACGTTCTATCCGCTGGTATCGCTGGATGTCACCAGCCACGAGATCAGCCACGGCTTCACCGAGCAGCATTCCAACCTGCAGTACTCGGGCCAGTCCGGCGGCATGAATGAGGCCTTCTCGGACATGGCTGGCGAAGCGGCCGAGTACTACGACCGCGGTTCCAACGACTGGCTGGTCGGCGCCGAGATCATCAAGAACGGCACCGCGCTGCGCTACATGTGCAACCCGACCCAGGATGGCGGTTCCATCGACAATGCAGCCGACTACACCAGTGGCCTGGACGTGCATTACTCCAGCGGTGTCTACAACAAGGCCTACTGCACGCTCGCCAAGAAGTCCGGCTGGACCACCAAGAAGGCGTTCGAGGTTTTTGAGCGTGCCAACGCGCTTTACTGGACCTCGACGGCCACCTTCAACTCCGGTGCCTGCGGTGTCGAGGATGCGGCGGACGATCTGGGCTATGCCTCCAGCGATGTCAGTGCGGCGTTCTCGGTGGTCGGCGTCACCTGCCCGAGCAGCGGCGGTGGTGGCGGTGGCGGCGGTGGAAGCTCGCAGCTGGAAAATGGCGTGCCGGCCACGGGCTTGTCGGGAAGCTCGGGTACGCAGCTTTACTACACCGTGCAGGTACCGGCTGGCGCCAGCAATCTGGTGATTGCCGAGTCGGGCGGCAGCGGTGATGCCGACTTGTACGTGAAGTTCGGTTCGCAGCCGACCACCTCCAGCTACGACTGTCGCCCGTACAAGAGCGGCAACAACGAAAGCTGCTCGTTCGCTTCGCCGCAGGCGGGTACCTACTACGTGATGCTGCGTGGTTATTCCAGCTTCTCCGGCGTCAGCCTGCAGGCCAGCTGGAGCACCTCCGGGGGCGGCGGCGGTGGTGGCAATGGGGTGTTCACCAACACCAGCAACTTGTCGATTCCCGACGGTGGCAGCGCCACCAGCTCGATTGCCGTCAGCGGCCAGTCCGGCAATGCGCCGTCGGATCTGCAGGTGCACGTGAAGATTGTGCACAGCTATCGCGGCGACCTTCGCATTACGCTGATCGCACCGTCCGGTGCCACCGCCACGCTGAAGAGCCCGAGCGGCTCGGACGGCGCGGCCAACGTCGACACCACCTATAGCGTCGATGCGTCCTCGGTGGCCGCCAATGGCACCTGGAAACTGAAGGTGGATGATGTCTACACGGGCGATACCGGCTACCTGGACGAGTGGAGCTTGACCTTCTAATTGTGGAGCTTCACGACCCCTCAGGGGGCGGGCCCTTCACGGCTCGGTCAACGTTCAAGCCCGGCCGCTTCGGCCGGGCTTTTTTTCATGTGTATGAACCGCTTCCGCGCCGCTTCATCCTGATGTCATCAAGTGTGATCCGGTTCAAATGCAAAGCGGAACCTGTTCCTTGTTTGTCCCCAGGGTGGGTTCTACGGTAGATGCATAAGCCCGGCGGGGGAGGCCGGGTGAAGCTTCCGCAAGCGGTGTCACGGGGACACCGCACACCATTCGATTTTCGGTCGTCCTGTGCGCGGGTCTGTTCCATGGAGGGACAGGGGGGCAACGTGCGAGTCGGGGACGCGCGGAAGGTATATCCAACCAACTCACAGGCCGCTGGTCGGCTTATCTGGAAGGGTCCTGCGCGGTCGCCCTAGGCCGCGCGCACCCCGATAAAGGAGAGGTATCGGTGAAAAACGTGCAGAATTTCCGCAGCAAGGGTTTGTGTGTGGCACTGGCCATGGCGCTGACCGGCACCGCCGCGCCGGCGGCGATGGCAGCCAGCGCCGCGTCCGGGGCGCAGTCGATGGTGGCCGTTTCGCATGCCATGAAAATGCAGCGCGGCGACCAGGTGGTCGGCCAGGTCGACTTCAGTCAGCCGGTACACGTGGAAGTGGCGCTGAAGCTGCGCAATCGCTCGGCGCTGTCCAGCTTCATTGCCACCGCACGGGCGCCGATGTCGCCGCTGGTCAAGCGCAGCATCAGCGCAGCCAGTTTCCGCGCCCAGTATGCGCCGACACTCGACAGCGCGCAGGCGGTGGCCGCGTTCCTGAAGGCCCAGGGCTTCACCAACGTGCATATTTCCGACAACCGCATGCTGGTATCCGGTGATGCCACCGCCGATGTGGCGCAGTCGGCGTTCCAGACCTCGTTCGTGAAGGTGCGTACCGCCAAGGGCCGCGTCGGTTATGCCAACAGCGCCGCCGCCCATGTGCCGTCCTCGATCGCCGGCAACGTGCTTTCAGTGATCGGTTTGCAGAACGTGCATTACGCACACACCATGAATGTGGTTGCCTCGCAGGGCCTGCACACCAACTCGGTGAGCGGCGTCAACCCGACCCAGTTCTCCTCGATCTACGGTGGCACCGGCGTCAGCACCGCGGCCGGCGTGCAGGTGGGCATCATCACCCAGGGCAGCCTGAGCCAGACCAAGCAGGATCTGAACACCTTCACCTCCAACAATGGCCTGCCCAGCGTTTCCACCAGCACCGTGACCATCAACGGCTCCTCGTCGGACACCAGCGGTGTGGGCGAGTGGAACCTGGACAGTCAGGACATCGTCGGCATGAGCGGTGGCCAGATCGGCGGGCTGATCTTCTACAACATCCCGACGCTGTCCAACTCCAATCTGACGGCCGCCTTCAACCGCGTGGTCTCGGACAACCAGACCAAGATCATCAATGTCTCGCTGGGCGAATGCGAAACCTATGCGCAGCAGGATGGCTCGGCGGCAGCAGACGATCAGATCTTCCAGCAGGCCATCGCGCAGGGTCAGACGTTCTCGGTGTCCTCCGGCGATTCGGGAGCCGACGAGTGCGGCGATGGGGGCACCACGCCCAGCTATCCGGCCAGCTCGCCGTATGTGGTGGCCGTCGGCGGCACCACGCTCAATCACTCCGGTTCCAGCTACATCAGCGAGAGCACCTGGAGCGGCGGTGGCGGCAGCCCGAGCACGTTCGAGTCCAAGCCCAGCTGGCAGGACACCGTGTCCGGTTCCATGCGCGGCGTGCCGGACATCGCCTTCGACGCCGATCCCAACAGCGGCGCACAGGTCATCGTCAACGGCGCCACCCAGCAGATTGGCGGCACCAGCCTGGCGGCGCCGCTGTTCTCCGGTTCCTGGGCACGCCTGCTGGCATCGCATGGTGACAGCCTGGGCTTTGCTGGTCCGCATCTGTATCAGTTGCCATCATCGGTCTACCACGACGTGACCAGCGGCTCCAACGGTGGCTACTCGGCCTCGTCAGGCTGGGATTACGCCACCGGTTTCGGCAGCTTCGACCTCTCGGCGGTGGACCAGGCCATTGGCAACACCAGCGGTGGCGGCAGCACCGGTGGTGGCGGTACCGGCGGTGGCTCGAACAACAATGTGTTCACCAATAACACCAACTTCAACATTCCCGACCAGGGCAGCACCACCAGTTCCATCGCCGTGTCGGGCGAGTCGGGCAACGCGCCATCGGACCTGCAGGTGCATGTGCATATCGTGCACAGCTATCGCGGCGACCTGCGTATCACGCTGATCGCTCCCAGCGGAGCGTCGGCAGTGCTTAAGAGTCCGGACGGTTCGGACAGCGCCAGCGACGTGGATACCACCTACACGGTGGATGCCTCCTCGGTCAGCGCCAATGGCACCTGGAAGCTCAAGGTGGACGATGTCTACGCCGGTGACACCGGCTATCTGGACTCCTGGAGCCTGACCTTCTAAGGCGCCAGATTCCCTCCGCCTGGCGGGGGAACACGCAAGGAGAAGGCCCGGGCGCGTCAGCGACCGGGCCTTCTTTTGGGATAGCGTGCCGTTTGTGCGTTCAGACGTCGGCAGGCAACGCCTCGAAACGGTTGGCGTCGCGGTTTTTGCGCACCTGCTTGGGATCCCACACACGGCCGTTCATGGCGATCCACACGCCGTCGGGCAGGGACTGCACCGCGCCGACTGCGCAGCCAACGTTGAAGACCGCATCCGAGCCCTGGAAACGGGCAGGGTTGAGCGCGCCGGTCAGCACGATGGTCTTGCCGGGGATGCCTTCGAGCACCTTGGCCGTTTCCACCATCGAGTCGGTACCGTGCGTGACCAGCACGTGGCGATGCGGCTGCGCCTCGATGGTGCGGCGGATCAGCTGGCGGTCCTCGTCGGTCAGGTCCAGGCTGTCCTTGCGCAGGATCGAGATGGTCTCGAAACGAAACGCCACGCCCAGTTGCGAGAGGATGTCGCCGATCTGCGGCGCGCCAATCTGATAGTCGGACTTGGCGTCGAAGTAGATTTTGTCGATGGTGCCGCCGGTGGTGACGATGGTCAGATGCTGCATGGTCGTGGACAAGTTCCGCAAAAGTGAATGGGTCAGGGGCTGGCCAGCAGCTGCGCGTCATCGGCGCGGCCGGGCATCAGCCGGTTGATGCCGTGCGCCAGGAAACGCTCCAGCGCGGCGTGTTCGCGTCGGCCCGCGGCTTCGCCGGTGCCGTGCAGGTGCATCCAGTGTGCCTGCCGGGCCAGCAGGCAGGCCGCCGCCGTGCGCGCCAGGGTAAAGGCCAGCTCGCGTGCCAGCGCCTGGCTGCCCTGGGCATCGTCGGCGCCATGGGCCAGAAACGCATCGGCCTGATCCAGCGCCGCATGCACCGCCTCGCGCGTGGCCGTGTGGCGCACGTCACCCAGCCAGTGCTCGCAGGCTTCGCGCAAGGGCACCAGACCGCTGCCCGCCAGGGCGCGTAGTGTATCCAGACTCAGCACGTTGGTGGTGCCTTCCCAGATGCAATACACCTGAGCGTCGCGCAGCAACTGTGGCAGGCCTGTGGTTTCGATGTAGCCGGCGCCGCCAAAACACTCCAGCGCTTCGGAGCACACCGAAACCGCCATCTTGCCGGTCCACAGCTTGGCCAGCGGCGTCAGCAGGCGCAGCAGCGGCGCTTGCTCGCTGGCACCTTGCTCGACCTGGCCGAGCAGGGCGGCCACTTCGAAGGTGAGCGCGAACGCGCCGTCGAACTCGGCCTGCATGCCGGCCAGGGTGTGCGCATGGAGCGGTTGCTCGATGAGCGGGTGGCCGAAGGCCTTGCGGCGCTGCGCGTAGTCCTTGGCCAGGGCGATGGCGCTTGCCATCGATGCGCAGGCGCACACCGCGTTCCAGGTGCGGGTGACGTTGAGCATCGGTGCCACCTGGCGCACGCCGTGGGCCAGCTCGCCCAGTGGTATGGCCGGCAGTCCGTCCAGATGAATTTCCGCGGTGGGCAGCTCGCGCGTGCCCAGCTTGTCCTTCAGCCGGTCAATGCGCAGTTCGCGCCAGCGTCCGTCTGCGTGCTTGGTTTCGACATAGAACAGCGCCAGCGCCCCGGCGCCATCGCCGGCGCCTTGCGGGCGTGCCAGCGCCAGGGCCGCCTCGCCGACCACCGCCGAGGTGAACCACTTGCGCCCATGCAGGCGCCATTGGCCGTCGGTATCCTGACGCGCCTGGGTTTCGCTGCGACCGACATCCGAGCCGCCGGCGGTTTCGGTCATCCACTGGCCGGAAAGCCAGAAACTGCCTGGATCGATGGCAAGAAAGTGCGGCAGCGCACGCTCGATCAGCGCGGTGTTGCCCGAGGCCTTGATGGCGGTGGCGGCGCCGTCGGTCATCGCCAGCGGGCAGGTGTAGAACTGGCTGGCCACATGATAGACGTACACACGCAGAAACTGCTCCAGTCGGCCGTGGGCGCCGGCCCGCGCGTCGTGGCCGGCGGCCAGCACCTGATGCCGGCAGGTCAGCAGCGGGCCTTCCCGCCAGGCCGGGGTCAGTTCGATGCGGTCGATGCGCTGGCCCCAGGCGTCCCACTGCGTCAGCACCGGCTCGCTACGGGTACTGTCCAGGCGCCGCTGCCAGGCCTCCTGGGCGTAGTCGCCAAGCGCCGTGAGGTCGGCTTCCAGCGCGGCGCGGCGCTCGGCCGGCACAGCGCGCGCCATCAGGTTCTGCAGCAGGCGGTCACTGCGGTACGGATGCGGCAGTTGCGGTGCGTCCTGTACAAAACCCATGGCATGACTCCGGCGTCGGGTAGGGCTCGATTATAGGTGCCGCAGCCGGCTCGCGCCGTGACGCATGCCGGCCGTATTCAGCCGCGTGAGCGCCGTTGCACGCCCGCGCCCAATGCGAATATCAGCCCCAGGCACAGCAGCACTTCGGTCAGCGCCAGGGCGCGCACTTGCGGCGCGCTCCAGGCATCGGCAATGCCATGGCAGAAATAGAACAGGGCCAGCATGCCGGCGATCAGCAGCGCGCGGCGCGGTTGGCGCAGGGCCAGCGCCGGCAGCAGCAGCGGCACGGTGGCCAAGACCACGATGCCGAACACGGCCTTGTCCGGCGGTGCCAGCCAGCCATGCCAAAGTGGTTGCAGCACGGCCAGCGCGGCCCAGGCGATAAGGCCGAGGGTCAAGGCGCGTCGCTGGCGCGGCGTGGCGCTCATGGCGCGGCGGACAGCCGTTTGGCGGTCAGCGCCAGACGCCGCCCCAGGGCGCGGGTCAGCTCGCGCTCGTGCTCGCTGATGGCGTGTTCGCCCTGGCCGCCGGCGACGTGGCTGGCGCCATAGGGCGAGCCGCCGGTCTGTGTGGCGCTGAGGGCCGGCTCGGTATAGGGCAGGCCCACCAGCAGCATGCCGTGATGCAGCAGCGGCAGCATCATCGAGGTCAGCGTGGTTTCCTGGCCGCCGTGCATGGTCGCGGTGCTGGTAAATACGGCAGCCGGTTTTCCGGCCAGGGTGCCGGAGGCCCATTCGGCGCTGGTCGAGTCGATGAAAAATTTCAGCGGCGCGGCCATGTTGCCAAAGCGCGTCGGGCTGCCCAGCGCCAAGCCCGCGCATTCGGCCAGGTCCTCGCGCTCGACGTAGGGTGCGCCGTCTTCCGGCTCGGGCGGCTGCGCCACTTCGGTGACCGCCGCCACCGGCGGCACCTGGCGCAGACGTGCGCGCATGCCGTCCACCTCCTCCACGCCGCGCGCCAGCAGCCGCGCCAGCTGGGCGGTGTGTCCGTGTCGGCTGTAGTACAGCACCAGAATCTCGTTACTCATCAATGCGTGGCGTTCAGTGCGTGTGTGGGAGCGATGCCTGAACGTTACACTATCAGCACCGGTGCGCCACGCATCGGTTTCCGCCACACGCCGACAGCGGCGTATCCAGCGCCCACGGGAGACCATGAGCAGGTTCATCCGCTACGATCGCGAGCGCCTCCGTGCCTTCGGCCATTTCGTATGGCAGCGCTTTGTCGACGACAAGTGCTTCGAGACCGCCGGTGCGCTGTCCTACACCACCCTGTTCGCGCTGGTGCCGCTGACGGCGGTGGTCATCGGCATGCTGACTTCGTTGCCCTCGTTCACGCAGTGGACCACGCAGGTATCGGACTTCCTGTTCCGCAACTTCGTGCCGGCCACCGGCGAGGCGGTGCAGCACTACATCTTCGAGTTCGCCGGCAATGCCAGCAAGCTCACCGGCATCGGCGGCCTGATCCTGTTCGTCAGTGCGCTGATGCTGATTTCCTCGATCGAGGAGCGCTTCAATCGCATCTGGCGCGTGTCGGCGCGCCGCTCGCCGCTGTCGCGCTTTCTGATGTACTGGGCGGCGCTGACGCTGGGGCCGATTCTCATGGTCGCCGGCCTTGGCATCACCTCGTACCTGATGGCGCTGCCGTTTCTCGGACCGGCCACGCAGGGCGCCATGCTCAAGCGCTACCTGTTGGGCACCTTGCCTTTCATCGTCACGCTGATAGCGCTGTTTTCGATGTATCGGCTGATTCCCAACCGGCGCGTGCCGTGGCGGCATGCCGCCATGGGCGCACTGCTGGGTGCGACGCTGTTCGAGGTGGCCAAGCGTGCCTTTGGGGCCTATGTGCAGGCGGTGCCCTCCTACGAGCAGATCTACGGCACGCTGGCCGCGGTGCCGCTGTTTCTGGTGTGGATCTTCTTCTCCTGGGTGATCGTGTTGCTGGGCGCATCCGTGGCCGCCTCGTTGTCGGCTTTCGAGTACCGCCCGCAAGTGCGCGAGCTGCCGGCCGGCGCCGAGTTCGTGGGGCTGCTGCATGTGCTCAAGCACTTTGCCAGTGCGCAACGCTGCGGCGAGGGCCTGGATGAGGACGAGCTGCGCCGGCGCGAGCCTTTCCTGACCGACGACCTTTTGCAGCGGTATCTGGACGATTTGCAGGAAGCCACGCTGGTCCAGCGCAGCGAGGACGAGGCCTGGTTCCTGGTGCGCAGCCTGGATACCTCGCGCCTGGCCGATCTTTACGAGGCCGGGCGCTACCGTCTGCCACTGGACCACACCGGTCACCGCGAGCTGTTGACCTCATTGCCTCGGCCGATGCGCGAACTGCTGCAATCGCTGTCCCATCATCTGACCGGCACCTTATCGGCACCACTGAACGAACTTTTGCCCGTGACCGACCCCCAAGGTCCACCCGAACACTGCGACGTTCCCGAGGAATCGACATGAAGCGTTTCACCGCCGTTCTGGCCCTGTTGCTGGCCGTGGGTGCCAGCGCGCCGGCGTTTGCCGGCAGCACCGATGCAGCCAAGCCCGAGCTCAGGACCACCACACTGGATGGCAAGGCGTTTGATCTGGCCAAGCACCGCGGCCATTACGTGGTGGTCAATTTCTGGGCCACCTGGTGCCACCCGTGCATCCAGGAAATGCCGGATATTTCGCACTTTGTGGCCACGCACAGGAACGTCGATGCCATTGGCCTGGCTTACGAGTCGGCCCGCGTCGAGGACATCAAGACGTTTCTCAAGAAACACCCCGTCAGCTATCCGATCGCGCAGGTCGATGTCGTACATCCGCCGGCCGATTTTGCCGAGCCGCGTGGGTTGCCGACCACCTATGTGATCGCACCGGATGGCTCGATCGCCAAGAAGTTCGTCGGCCCGATCAAGATCGCTGACTTGAAGCACGCCATCGGGAGTCACTGATGGCGGCGGCACGATTTATGGTGGAAGGGCACGTGCAGGGCGTGTTCTTTCGAGCCCACACGCGCCAGCATGCGTGCCGGTTGGGCCTGACCGGCATGGCACGCAATCTGGAGGACGGCCGGGTCCAAGTGATCGCCCACGGCGATGCGGCCGCCCTGGCTGAACTGGAACAATGCCTGCAACAAGGCTCGCCGCGCTCGCGCGTGGACCGGGTCACACGTCACCCTCACGATGGCGAGGCGCCGGACGATTTTGTTACCGCGTGAGCGGGCGCGCGCCGCTGACCGCGGTCAGGCGTTGGCGGTCAGCGATTTGAGCTGGTCGGCCTGATCCTCGCGGGTCAGCGTATCGATCAGCTCGTCCAAGTCGCCGGCCAGGGTCTCGGGCAGCCGATACAGCGTCAGGTTGACGCGATGGTCGGTGATGCGCCCCTGCGGGAAGTTGTAGGTGCGGATGCGCTGGCTGCGGTCGCCCGAGCCCACCTGCATGCGCCGCGACTCCGCTTCGGCGGCCGCCTGCTTGGCGCGCTCGGCGTCCAGCAGCTGCGCCTTCAGGCGCTTCATGGCCTTGTCGCGGTTGGCATGCTGCGAGCGCTCGGTCTGGCATTCGACCACCACACCGGAGGGCAGGTGGGTGATGCGGATGGCCGATTCGGTCTTGTTGACGTGCTGGCCGCCCGCGCCGGAGGAGCGGAAGGTGTCGACCTTGAGGTCGGCCGGATTGATCTGCACGTCCTCGACTTCTTCCACATCGGGAATGATGGCCACCGTGGCCGCCGAGGTGTGGATGCGGCCCTGCGACTCGGTTTCCGGCACGCGCTGCACGCGGTGCGTGCCCGATTCGTATTTCAGGCGCGAGTAGGCGCCCTTGCCCTCGATGCGCGCCACCGCTTCCTTGTAGCCGCCGTGCTCGCCTGGGTTGGCCGATTCGATTTCGGTGCGCCAGCCGCGCTGTTCGGCATAGCGCAGGTACATGCGCATCAAATCGCCAGCAAACAGCGCCGCCTCGTCGCCACCGGTGCCGGCGCGTACTTCCAGAAACAGGCTGGCCTCATCGCGCGGGTCGCGTGGCAGCAGCAGAATCTGCAACTCATCGTCCAGCGCCATCAGCCGCGCCTGCAGGCGATCGATGTCATCGGCGGCCATGTCGGCAAGCTCCGGATCGTCGAGCATGCTGCGGGCATCGGCCAGCTCGCGCTCGGCGGCGTCGTGCTCGGCCAAGCTGCGCGTGACCGGCTCCAGTTGCGCGTATTCGCGAGACAGTTCGCGAAACTGGTTGGTGTCGGCCATGACTTCGGGCTGGGCCAGCAACAGGCCCACTTCCTGGTGACGCTCGGCCAGCGCCTCCAGTTTGCGACGGATGGATGGGCTCATGCTTGGGATTCGCTCGGCGGCAGGCGGTACAGGCGCTCGGCAGCATTGAGCAGCTCCGCGTCGCCGGCCAGGGTGGCCTCGCGCAGGCTGGCGCTGGGCGCGTGCAGCAGCTTATTGGTCAGGGTGTTGGCGAGAAAGGCCAGCGCTTCTTCCGGCGATTTGCCGCGGGCCAGCATGGCCTGGGCCTTGCCAAGTACTTCGTCGCGCTGGGTTTCGGCCTGCGCACGCAGGTCGATCACCGGGTTGCGCAGCGACAGCGTGCGTCGCCAGGCCATGTAGCGATCGACCTGCAGGTCGATGATGGCGTTGGCTTCCTGCGCGGCGGCTTCGCGCGAGCGCAGGTTTTCGTCGATGACCTGTTTCAGGTCATCAATGCCGTACAGAAACACATCCGGCAGCGCGCCCACGTCCGGGGCAATGTCACGCGGCACCGCGATGTCGACCATGAACATCGGGCGGCGCCGGCGCGCGGCAATGGCTTTTTCGGCCATGGCGCGGGTGACCACCGGCTCGCGGGCGGCGGTGGAGGCGATGACGATATCGGCCTCGGCCAGGTGCTGGTTCAGATCATGCAGCGAGATGGCATAGCCGCCGTGGCGCGAGGCCAGCTCTTGCGCGTTCTCCAGCGTGCGGTTGGCCACGATCAGCCGGCGCACCTGTTTGTCGGCCAGGTGGCGGGCGGCCAGCTCAATGGTGTCACCGGCGCCGATCAGCAGCACGCAGGCCTGCTTCAAGTCGGCGAAGGCCTGCTCGGCCAGACGCACGGCGGTGAACGCCACCGAGACGGTATGCGCACCAATCTGGGTGTCGGTACGCACGCGCTTGGCCACGGCGAAGGTGTGCTGAAGCAGGCGGTCCATTGGCGCGCGCAGGCTGTGCGCGTCGCGCGCCAGCTGATAGGCGTCTTTCACCTGCCCCAGGATCTGCGGCTCGCCCAGCACCATCGAATCCAGGCCAGTGGCGACGCGGAAGATATGCCGCACGGCGTCGTTCTCGTCGTAGCGGTACAGGAACTCGTCCAGCTTGCCGGTGGTCAGCCTATGGTGGCGATGCAACCACTGATGCGGCGCCAGCTCGGCGCCTTCGTCCACGCTGCAGTAAAGCTCGGTGCGATTGCAGGTGGAAAGGATCATGGCCTCGTCCACACCCGGGTGCTGCGCCAGTTCGCGCAGGGCATCGGCGTTGGCATCCGCGTCGAAGGCGACCTGTTCTCGCAGGGCGACCGGCGCGGTGAGGTGGTTAAGCCCGAGGGCAATCAGCGGCATGGTTTGGAGCAGGCACTATGAAACGTGGCGACGACGTGACGAAGACGACGATAGACTTATGCTGTCGGCAACGGCCGGCGCCCGCTCGACACGCGGCTGTGCGCTGGCAATCTTGAAGAATACGGAGACGAATTGTGCGGACCGGGCACGCTAAGTTCAAGCAAGTGCGGCATTTTGCAGCCCTGGCTGCGACCATGGTCGTGGCCGGTTGCGCCACGCTGACGCCGCCGGCGCATGCTCCGGCCAAATCCGTGCCCGAGCAGCCACTGGCGCGCATGAGTGTGGCCACGCCGCCGCCCGAGCGCGACAGTGTCGAGCAGTTGCTGCGCGGCGAGTTCGCGCTGGGCAAGGGTGATCTGGCCACCGCTGCCGACGCCTACGACAAGGCGGCTCAGGTGTCGACCGACCCCAAGGTGGCCGAGCGTGCCGTGGGCCTGGCCATTGCCACCCATCATCCCGCCGCCGCGCAGCGGTCCCTGGCGCGATGGAAGGCACTGGGCGCCTCACCGGAGGATCTGGAGCAGGCGCGCGCGCAACTGGCGCTTTCCACCGGTAATACGCAGCAGGCTGAAAAGGCATTGCTGGCGATGACCGCCAGCGGCGACGATGACGCCTGGCGTCGCTTCGGCCGGGTGCTGCTGCATGTACGTGACAACGCTCAGGCCGCGCAATTGCTGACCACGGTAGCCACGCCTGCGCGCCTTCCCGATGATGTCGACGCGTGGCTGGCGATGAGCGAGATGGGCGTGCGCTTCGGGCGCAACGATTACGCCGATGAGGTGGCCGAGGCGGCGGTCAAACGCTTCCACACCGGTGCCACTTATGCCTGGCAAGCGCAGCTGAAGCTGCGCGCCGGCGACATCAAGGCGGCGCGCGCGCTCTTCGAGCAGGCCTACAAGCGCTCGCCCAAGGATGCCCATGTGCGCCTGGCCTATGCCGCCATGCTCGCTCGCGACAAGCGCATGAAGCGCGCCGAAGCTGTGTTGGCCAACGGCCCGCAGACGACCGAGACCTACGCCGCTCGCACCGCCTACGCCGCTCACGCCAAGGACTTGCCGCGCTTGCGCGCCATCTACGCACAGCTGGTCAAGTCCGATGGTGATGTGCGTGCCTCCAGCTACTACCTGATGGGCCAGCTGGCCGAGCTGCTGAAAAAGCCGCGCCAGGCCGTGGACTGGTATGCGCAGGTCGGTGACGACGATCCGCATGCGTTCGATGCCGATCTGCGGCGCGCAGTGTTGATGTACGGCCAGGGCGAGCACGCCCAGGCGCACGCCCTGGCCGAGCGCATGCAGGCCGACTACGCCGATTCACCGGACGACGTTAGCAAGGCCGCGCAGCTGGATGCCGAGCTGTACATGAGCGAGCACGACTACAAGCGCGCCATCGCCGCCTACAGCGTGGCACTGCGTGCCAAGCCGAAAGAAACCGGCGTGCTCTACGGGCGAGGCGTGGCCTACGCCGAGCTGGGGCAGATGGACAGGTCCGTGGCGGATCTGCGCCAGGTGCTCAAGCTCAAGCCCGACGACATCGATGCGGCCAACGCGCTGGGCTACACGCTGGCCGACAGCAACACGCATCTGGCCGAGGCGACCCGCCTGCTCGATCGCGCGCGCCAGGCGCGTCCGCACGATCCGGCCATCGCCGATTCCTGGGGCTGGCTGCAGTACCGCCTGGGTCACCTGGACAAGGCCGAGCAGGCACTTCGCGGCGCCTGGAGCGCGCGACGCGATGCCGAAGTCGGCGCGCATCTGGCACGGGTGTTGTGGGCGCGCGGCAAAAAAACCGAGGCCCGGCGGGTGCTCAAGCAAGCGACTGCGCTGGATCCCCACAATGCTTCGTTGCTGGCCGCGCAGCGGACCATGACACCGTGAGGACGGCCGTCACGCGTGCGACGGGCGTCACCGCCGCCATCGCCTGCCTGGTGCTGGCCGCCTGTGCGCCGGTGCCGGTGCCGGTGAAGAAGCTGGCCGGCAATGCCGACACCCGCGCCACGCAGCGCGCTCGCGTGGCGGCGCTGGCCGGGCGTGATCACTGGACCATCGAGGGGCGCCTGGGCGTATCCGATGGCCATCATGGCGGTAGCGGCAGCCTGACCTGGACGCAGAACGGCGAGCGCTACGATTTCACCCTGCGCGCGCCGGTGACCGGCCGCAGCTTCCGTCTGCATGGCGGGCCGCAAGGCGCCGAGCTGGACGGACTCGATGGCGGGCCGCGCTATGGGCGCAATGCGCAACAGCTGATGGCACGCGCCCTGGGCTGGCAGGTGCCGATGGCCCAACTGCGTGCCTGGGTGCTGGGCCTGCGCGCCCGCCAGGTGCGCCCGGCCAAGTTGGCGTTCGGCATCAATGGCTTGCCTTCGCAGATCGTGCAGGGCGGCTGGACGGTACAATATCCGGCCTGGTTCACCGATCGTCAGCCGGCGCTGCCGAAGAAAGTGTTCGCGGCGCGGCCGCCGTACAAGGTGCGCCTTTCCATCGAGAGCTGGACGTTTCATTGATGACCCATTCCTGGACGGCCTGGCCGGCGCCGGCCAAGCTGAACCTGTGCCTGCGTATCATCGGCCGGCGCGAAGATGGCTATCACCGCCTGCAGACCGTATTCCGCCTGCTCGACTGGGGCGACCAGGTGCATCTGCGTCCGCGCGATGACGCTCGTATCGAGCGCGTGGCCGGTGCCGAGGGCGTGGCCGTCGAGGACGACCTCACCGTGCGCGCCGCGCGTCTGTTGCAAGCGCACAGCGCTTGCCCGCTTGGCGCCGACATCGCCGTGGACAAGCGCATTCCCATGGGCGGTGGTCTGGGCGGCGGCAGTTCCAACGCCGCCAGTGTGCTGGTCGGTTTGAACCGCCTGTGGCGCACGGGTCTTTCAGCCGATGCGCTGGCCGAGCTGGGGGTGACGCTGGGTGCCGACGTGCCGGTTTTCGTGCGCGGGCACACCGCCTGGGCCGAGGGCGTGGGGGAAATCCTGTCGCCGCTGGAGCTGCCCGAATGCTGGTATGTCATTGTTGATCCTAGGGTTGCAGTGCCTACAGCGCCGCTTTTCCAAGCGCCTGAATTGACACGAAATGCGCCTGAGGCGACAATCTCTGACTTCCTCTCCGGACATATGGCCGAAAACGCCTTCGAGCCGGTGGTGCGCGCCCGCTTTCCGGTGGTGTCCGCAGCACTGGACTGGCTCGGGTGTTTCGGCACGGCACGGCTTTCGGGCAGTGGCGCCTGTGTGTTCGTGGAGCTGACAACGCGTGCCGAAGCCCAGGCTGCGGCGGCGCGTTGTCCCGAGCAGTTCTCGGCCTACGTGGCGCGCGGTGTGAATGCATCGGCGCTGCTCGCGGCGGCCGAAAAGGTTTGATGCTGGGGCGTCGCCAAGCGGTAAGGCACCGGGTTTTGATCCCGGCATTCGCAGGTTCGAATCCTGCCGCCCCAGCCATTTGGATGTGCCGTTGCAAGCCGGAATGCAGCGCGCGCCGACGGGCCATCAGGAAAGGCCCGGCGCAGGGCGGGTAACTCCGCTACTGGTCGG
Source organism: Oleiagrimonas sp. C23AA (assembly GCF_011759385.1). GTDB lineage: Bacteria > Pseudomonadota > Gammaproteobacteria > Xanthomonadales > Rhodanobacteraceae > Oleiagrimonas. The sequence goes on from NZ_JAARLY010000007.1 coordinate 193,566, forward strand.
CGTGGTTAAGCGCTTGGCCCGGAGCCGGCATGGCGCATGAACGTCGCAGCTTGATGCTTGCGGCGTTTTGCGTATGTGCGGTCCGCGACATTCACCCGATGCTCGAAAACAAAATGAGGAATTCCGTGGATACGGCAGGCTTGATGCTGTTCACCGGCAATGCGCACCGCAAACTGGCTGAGGATGTCTCGCACCGCCTGGGCGTGCCGCCCGGCAAGGCGTTGGTGGGGCGTTTCAGTGACGGCGAGGTGCAGGTCGAGATCGAGGAGAATGTGCGCCGGCAGGAGGTGTTCATCCTGCAGCCCACGGGCGCGCCTTCGGCGGAAAACTTCATGGAGCTGCTGGTGCTGGCCGATGCGCTCAAGCGCGCTTCGGCGGCCACGGTAACGGCGGTGATGCCGTACTTCGGCTACGCGCGCCAGGATCGTCGCCCGCGTTCGTCGCGCGTGCCGATCACCGCCAAGCTGGCCGCGCGCATGATCGGCACCGCCGGTGTGGATCGCGTGCTGACGGTGGACCTGCATGCCGACCAGATTCAGGGCTTTTTCGACATTCCGGTCGACAATGTCTACGCCTCGCCGGTGCTGTTGGCCGACATCTGGCGCAGCTACAGCATGGATGACCTGATCGTGGTCAGTCCGGACGTGGGCGGTGTGGTGCGCGCGCGCGCCATCGCCAAGCGCCTGGACGATGCCGATCTGGCCATCATCGACAAGCGCCGGCCGCGTGCCAACGTGGCCACGGTGATGAACATCATCGGCGAGGTCGAGGATAAAACCTGCGTGCTGGTCGACGACATTGTCGATACCGCCGGCACGCTTTGCGCGGCGGCCGCGGCGCTGAAGGCCAAGGGCGCGCGCAAGGTGGTGGCCTACTGCGTGCATCCGGTACTCTCCGGGGCCGCGCTGGACAACATCGAGGGTTCGCAGCTGGACGAGCTGGTGGTGACCGATACGCTGCCACTGTCCGAGCGGGCGGCCCATTGCAGCAAGATCCGTCAGTTGACGGTGGCCGAGCTGCTGGCCGAAACCATCCGCCGCATGGCGTATGGCGAGTCGGTCAGTTCGCTTTACGTCGACTGATCCGGATCATCGGTTTTGGGGTGACGGCGTACGCGTCGCCGCCCCGGATGCAAGACCCTCCTGGTCGCGGGAGGGTTTTTGGCACCGCCGTTCGCGGCGGTCCTTCACTTTGAAAAGGCAATATAGTCATGACTCAAGTTCACGAAGTAGTGGCCGAGCGCCGCGAAGACCAGGGCAAGGGTGCGAGCCGCCGCCTGCGTCATTCGGGCATGGTTCCGGCCATCGTCTACGGCAACAACAAGGCCCCCGAAAGCATCCAGATCGAGCACCGCATCGTGCTGGCGCTGGCCAAGCACGAGTGGTTCTTCTCCTCGGTGCTGGATCTGAAGATCGAGGGTGAAAGCCAGAAGGTGCTGCTGCGCGATTGGCAGAAGCATCCGTACAAGCAGCAGATGATGCACATGGACTTCATGCGCATCGACGAGAACGCCAAGATCCACACGAACGTGCCGCTGCACTTCCTGAACCAGGACAAGTCGCCGGCCGGCAAGGCCACTGGTATCGTGGTCTCGCACAACATCACCGAGATCGAGGTGGTGTGCCTGGCCAAGGATCTGCCCGAGTACATCGAAGTGGACCTGTCCGATATGGACGAGGGTCACATCGTGCATCTGTCTGACCTGAAGATGCCGGCCGGTGTCGAGATCGAGCAGCTCAAGCACGGTCCCGAGCACGACCTGCCGGTGGTGACCGCCCAGACCATGCGTGGCGCTGTCAGCAGCGACGACCAGGCCGAGGGCGACGAGGCCGCCTCGGAAGAGTAATCGCTCCGCGCGCCCCGTCGGCATCCTTGCCGGCGGGGCGTGTGCGTTCACCCGATGACAGGTAACGCATGGCAGGTATCAAGCTGATTGTCGGCCTGGGCAACCCCGGCGCCGAATACCTCAAGACCCGGCATAACGCCGGGTTCTGGTTTGTGGACGTCCTGGCGCAGAGTCAGGGGGCCGTGTTTCGCCACGACGGCAAGTTGCACGGCGAGGCCTGCAAGGTCGATCTGGCCGGCCAGTCGGTGTGGCTGCTCAAGCCCACCACGTTCATGAACAAGAGCGGCATCGCCGTGGTTTCGGCGCTGCGCTATTACAAGATCGAGCCGGATGAGTGCCTGGTCGTGCATGACGACCTGGACCTTGATCCTGGCACCGCGCGGTTGAAGTTCGATGGCGGCCATGGCGGCCAGAACGGGCTGCGCGACATCAAGACGCACCTGGGTCATGGGCGCTTTCACCGGCTGCGCATCGGCATCGGTCATCCCGGTCACCGCGATGGCGTGACGCCCTGGGTGCTGGGCAAGCCCTCGGCCAAGGACGAAGATGCCATCATCGATGCGGTGGTTGCCGCCGAGCGAGTGCTGCCCGATTTGATCCAGGGGCAATTCGACAAGGCCATGCGCCAGTTGCACACCGCGCCCGGCGCGATGGCGCCCAACGGCCACAAGAAAGCGCCGCAGGCCTGACGCGGCGCGCCCGCGCGTCGGTGTTACCTTTTTTCCTTTACCGTTCCGGATGTTCCAATCATGGGTATCAAATGCGGCATCGTCGGTCTGCCCAACGTCGGCAAGTCGACACTGTTCAATGCGCTGACCAAGGCCGGTATCGCTTCGGCCAACTTCCCGTTCTGCACCATTGATCCGAACGTGGGCGTGGTGCCGGTGCCGGACCTGCGCCTCAAGCAGCTGGCCGAGATCGTCAAGCCGCAGAAGACCATCCCCACCTCCATCGAGTTCGTCGACATCGCCGGGCTGGTGGCCGGCGCCTCCAAGGGTGAGGGGCTGGGCAACAAGTTCCTGGCGCACATTCGCGAAGTTGATGCGGTAACGCACGTGGTGCGCTGCTTCGAGGATGGCGACATCGTGCACGTGGCCGGCAAGGTCGACCCGATTGCCGATATCGAAACCATCGACACCGAGCTGGCGCTGGCCGATCTGGAGTCGGTGGACAAGGCGCTGAACCGTGCCGAGCGCGCCGCCAAGGCCAACGACAAGGATGCGCTGGCACGCCGCCCGGTGCTGCAGAAGCTGTCCGAGGCACTGGGCGAAGGCCGTCCGGCGCGTTCGGTGGAGCTGGACGACGACGAGCGCGCCCTGGTGCGTGACCTGTTCCTGCTGACCATGAAGCCGCTGATGTACATCGCCAACGTGCGCGAGGATGGCTTTGAGAACAATCCGCACCTGGATGCTGTGCGCCAGCGCGCCGAGGGCGAGGGTGCCCAGGTGGTACCGGTGTGTGCGGCCATCGAGGAAGAGCTCTCGCAGCTCGATGACGCCGATCGTGACGAATTCCTGGCCGACCTGGGTCTGGAAGAGCCGGGGCTGGACCGTGTGATCCGCGCCGGCTACCAGCTGCTGGGTCTGCAGACCTATTTCACCGCCGGCGAGAAGGAAGTGCGCGCCTGGACGGTGAAGAAGGGCGCCACCGCGCCGCAGGCTGCCGGCGTCATCCATACCGATTTCGAGAAGGGCTTCATTCGCGCCGAAACGGTCGGTTTCGACGACTTCATCCAGTACAAGGGCGAGGCCGGTGCCAAGGAGGCCGGGCGCCTGCGCCTGGAGGGCAAGGATTACATCGTCAAGGAAGGCGATATCCTGCATTTTCGCTTCAACGTCTGATCGCGCGTATCCGGCCAGGCCGGATCTTGCGTGGTCAACGAAGGCCGGCCTTGTGCCGGCCTTTTCGTATCTGGCCACGTGGAAAGGGGGCGTGTCCGCGCTGACGAAACCTGGCTTGGTGTGTTGATCGGCTCGATGTCGGCCTTGCGCGCCGAGCGCCTGGTCGGGCGGTGGTCGCGCAAGGCGAGTGTCCCCCACGAGCGCGGAAAAATCGTCCGGTGACCGATTCGCTCAAGGTTTCACGCCGCTCGATGGCCTCGCTGCTTTGAGCGCGCCGGGTGCAAGGCTCCGATCACGAGCCTGTGCGCGTCTTGCGTGCGGCGCGCATAATGGCCGGCCCCATCACACGCAGGAACGACAGGCCCCATGTCCGGACAGCAAAGCGAAGTCACCTTCCGTTTCCTGGCTCAGCCCACCGACGTCAACTTTGGCGGCAAGGTGCACGGCGGCATGGTCATGAAATGGATCGATCAGGCCGGATATGCCGCGGCGGTCGGCTGGAGCGGCGCCTACTGCGTCACCGTGGCGGTGGGCGGCATCCAGTTTGTCCAACCGATTCTGATTGGCGACCTGGTCACGGTGAAGGCCAAGCTGATCCATACCGGATCGTCATCCATGCACTTTTCGGTGGACGTGCTGGCCGCCGACCTCAAGGGCGGCAATCCGCGCCTGGCGACCAGTTGCGTGATTGTGTTCGTGGCGCTGGACGCGCCCGATGGCAAACCAACGCCGGTCGAGGCCTGGGTGCCGCGTGACGAGAACGAGATCAAGCTGCAGGAATACGCGCGTCGCCTGCTGGCGCTGTCCAAGGAAATGGAGCAGCAGGTCGCTGATGTGCGACCGCCATTGCGTGAGCCGAAGCGGTAATCACGGGCGTTGTCGAAACTAAATTGCGCTTGGTCTCAGTCACTTGCGAAAAAGTGCGAACAAAGGTGTTGGCAAGCGCCGGCGATTGGGTAACAATGCGCGCCCTTCACGGACATCGGGTTTGCCCGGTGGGGATCGGGTGGCTACCGGTTCGTGAATGCCAGACTGTTTTTCCGCCACGCCTTGAGTGCGTTCAGGTGTTGACAGTCCAGCGTTTGCCCGAGACAATAGCTCTCCTTTGTTGGAGGGATACCCAAGCGGCCAACGGGGGCAGACTGTAAATCTGCTGGCTTACGCCTTCGGTGGTTCGAATCCACCTCCCTCCACCAGTTGGTCCCCGCAGGGCGGGAGTAGTTCAATGGTAGAACCTCAGCCTTCCAAGCTGATGGTGCGGGTTCGATTCCCGTCTCCCGCTCCATTGTACTCCTGGTCCTTGAAAATGCGGGCCGTGCTCATGTAGCTCAGTCGGTAGAGCACTTCCTTGGTAAGGAAGAGGTCGCTGGTTCGATTCCAGTCATGAGCACCATTTCATTGCGGGCGCATCGCCTTATCTCATCTATCTGAATCCACCGGGGTTTGGTAAGCATGTCCAAGGAAAAGTTCGAGCGTAAAAAGCCGCACGTGAACGTCGGCACCATTGGTCACGTCGATCACGGCAAGACCACGCTGACGGCCGCGCTGACGAAGGTTGGCGCCGAGAAGTTCGGCGGTGACGTCAAGGCTTATGATCAGATCGACGGTGCGCCGGAAGAAAAGGCGCGTGGTATCACCATCTCGACCGCACACGTCGAGTATGAGTCCGATACCCGTCACTACGCCCACGTCGACTGCCCGGGCCATGCTGACTACGTCAAGAACATGATCACCGGTGCCGCCCAGATGGATGGCGCGATCTTGGTGTGCTCGGCCGCTGACGGCCCGATGCCGCAGACCCGCGAGCACATCCTGCTGTCGCGTCAGGTCGGCGTGCCGTACATCGTCGTGTACCTGAACAAGGCCGACATGGTCGACGATGCCGAGCTGCTCGAGCTGGTCGAGATGGAAGTGCGCGAGCTGCTGTCCAACTACGACTTCCCGGGCGACGATACCCCGATCATCACCGGTTCGGCGCTGAAGGCGCTGGAAGGCGACACCAGCGATATCGGCGTGCCGTCGATCATCAAGCTGGTCGAGGCGCTGGACAGCTACATTCCGGAGCCGGAGCGTGACATCGACAAGGCGTTCCTGATGCCGGTCGAAGACGTGTTCTCGATCTCCGGCCGCGGCACCGTGGTGACCGGTCGTGTCGAGCGCGGCATCATCAAGGTGGGTGAGGAAGTCGAAATCGTCGGCATCCGTCCGACCACCAAGACCACCGTGACCGGCGTGGAAATGTTCCGCAAGCTGCTGGATCAGGGTCAGGCCGGTGACAACGTCGGTCTGCTGCTGCGCGGTACCAAGCGTGACGACGTCGAGCGCGGCCAGGTGCTGGCCAAGCCCGGTTCGATCACCCCGCACACCAAGTTCGAGGCCGAGGTGTACGTGCTGTCGAAGGACGAGGGTGGTCGTCACACGCCGTTCTTCAAGGGCTACCGTCCGCAGTTCTACTTCCGCACCACCGACGTGACCGGTGCGGTCGAGCTGCCGGAAGGCGTCGAGATGGTGATGCCGGGCGACAACATTAAGATGGTCGTCACGCTGATCCACCCGATCGCCATGGACGATGGCCTGCGCTTCGCGATCCGCGAAGGTGGCCGTACCGTCGGCGCCGGCGTGGTCGCCAAGATCTTCGAGTAAGACAACAAGGGGCGCGCTTCAATCGCTGAGACTGAATCGCGCAAGTCGAGACGAGCGGAACCATCCGCTCGTTCTCGCGTCTGAAGGTGCAAAACGTACGCCAGTAGCTCAATTGGCAGAGCAGCGGTCTCCAAAACCGCAGGTTGGGGGTTCGAGTCCCTCCTGGCGTGCCACTTAGAAGAGCAGATGAACTCAAAGGCAGAACAAGCAGGCGGCAACAGCGCTGCCGACGTCGCAAAGCTGGTCCTGGCAGTTCTTCTGCTGGTGGCCGGCCTTTTTGGTTTCTACTGGTTCGCCAATGCGCCGCAGGTGGCACGCGTACTCGGTCTGGTGGCTGCGATCGTTGCCGCCTTCGCCGTGGCTGCGTTCACGGCTACGGGTCGCAACGTGCGCCATTTCATCGCCGAGTCGCAGTTCGAGCTGCGCAAGGTGGTATGGCCCACGCGCGATGAGACCATCAAGACCACGGCGATCATCATTGTGGTGGTGATCATCCTGTCTGCGCTGCTGGGCGCCATCGACTGGATTCTCAAGACCGTAGTCCTGCAGTGGCTACTCCATCTGGGCAAGTGAGGTAAGGCATGAGCACTCGCTGGTACGTTGTTCACGCCTATTCGGGCTTCGAGCATCAGGTCAAGCGTTCCCTGGAAGAGCGCATCCGCCGCACCGAAATGCAAGACAAGTTCGGTGAGGTGCTGGTGCCCACCGAGGAAGTGATCGAGATGCGCGGCGGCCAGAAGCGTCGCAGCGAGCGCAAGTTCTTCCCCGGCTACGTGCTGGTGCAGATCGAAACCGATACCGACGGCAAGGCGCCGCGCATCGATGACGAATGCTGGCATCTGGTCAAGGAAACGCCGAAGGTGATGGGCTTCATCGGCGGTACCGCCGATCGCCCCATGCCGATCAAGGACAGCGAGGCCGAGACCATTCTCAGCCGCGTGCGCGAAGGTGTCGAAAAGCCGCGTCCGAAGGTCTTGTTCGAGCCCGGCGAGATGGTTCGCGTCATCGACGGCCCGTTCAACGACTTCAATGGTGTGGTCGAGGAAGTCAATTACGAGAAGAGTCGCCTGCGTGTGGCGGTGCTGATCTTCGGTCGTTCCACTCCGGTGGAGCTGGAGTTCGGCCAGGTCGAGAAGTCCTGACCCGATTTCGGGCATTGCCAAAACCAGGCGCTGTATCTATACTGCACGGTTCACGCCGGAGTCTTTGTTGACCCGGCGTGTCCGCGTTTCGAGCTTTCCCGGATGGAAGGCTGCCACAAGCCCAGGGATGGAGACATGCGAGGAGCCGCCATGGCGATCGCACTCGCGAGGAAATGACATATGGCTAAGAAAGTCGTCGGTTATATCAAGCTGCAGGTCAAGGCCGGTCAGGCCAACCCGTCGCCGCCGGTCGGTCCGGCGCTGGGTCAGCGTGGCCTGAATATCATGGAGTTCTGCAAGGCGTTCAATGCCGCCACGCAGAAGATGGAGCCGGGTCTGCCGATTCCGGTGGTCATCACCGCCTACTCCGATCGCAGCTTTACCTTCATCACCAAGACCCCGCCGGCCAGCATTCTGCTGAAGAAGGTCACGGGCGTTGCCAAGGGTTCGGCCAAGCCGAATACCGACAAGGTGGGCAAGGTGACCCGTGCCCAGCTGGAAGAAGTGGCCAAGACCAAGGAACCCGACCTGACGGCGGCTGACCTTGACGCGGCCGTGCGCACCATTGCTGGTAGCGCGCGTGCCATGGGCCTGGTGGTGGAGGACTAAGACATGGCTAAGCTCACGAAGCGTTTCAAGGCAATGCAGGACCTGGTTCAGCCGGGCAAGACCTATGCGCTGGAAGAAGCGCTGAAGATCATCAAGGACAACGCCAAGGCGAAGTTCGTCGAGTCCGTGGACGTCGCTGTGCGTCTGGGCATCGATGCGCGCAAGTCCGATCAGGGCGTGCGTGGTTCCTCGCTGCTGCCGCACGGCACCGGCAAGACCGTCAAGGTCGCCGTGTTCTGCCCGGCCGGTGAGAAGGCCGAGGCCGCCAAGGCCGCTGGCGCCGATGCCGTCGGCATGGAAGATCTTGCCGAGCAGATGCAGGGCGGCGACCTGAGCTACGGTCGCGTCATCGCCACGCCGGACGCCATGCGCGTGGTCGGCCGCCTGGGTCAGCTGCTGGGTCCGCGTGGCCTGATGCCGAACCCGAAGGACGGCTCGGTTACCGCCGACGTCGAGACCGCGGTGAAGAACGCCAAGGCCGGTCAGGTGAAGTTCCGCAACGACAAGGCGGGCATCATCCACGCCAGCATCGGCAAGGTGGACTTCGAGGCCGACAAGCTGGCCGACAACCTCAATGCGCTGGTCGCTGACCTGCTGAAGGCCAAGCCGGCCACGGCCAAGGGTCAGTACCTGCAGAAGATTGCCGTGTCCAGCACCATGGGCCTGGGCGTGCCGGTGGACCTGTCCACCGTGTCCGCCAGCGGCAAGTAAGTATCAAGTCCTGCGCCGCCTTGGCGGTGCAGGCAAGTTTTTGGGGGCGAGTCCGGTTGTGAATGCAGCTGGATGAGCCGTCAAAGACCGCAGGCGATGGAGCGTGGTCCCAAGACATGCCGAAGGCATTAGCCCCGGCGGTCTCCATCAACCATCTTAATTGCCCAGTGTGGCCTGCGCAGATGGTGCCGCCCGAACAGGTTTTTCCTGGAACGGCCACCAACGGGACTATCCGTATTTGCGGATGTGTCCAGATCGGTTCCGCAAGGAAGCTGGAGCCTGTAACGCTATGGAAGGGTGCATCACGATGATGCGTCCATCCGGTTCGGAGAATGCAATGGCGCTCAATCTCGAGCAGAAGAAAGAGGTCGTTGCCGAACTGGCGAACGTGGCCGCCACGGCGCATTCGCTGGTCGCCGCCGAGTACCGGGGTCTGACCGTTGAGCAGCTCACCGAGCTGCGCAAGAAGGCTCGCGAGGCCGGTGTGTTCCTTCGCGTTGCGAAGAACACGCTGGTCCGCCGTGCAGTGGAAGGTACCGATTATGAAGGTACGTCCGACCAGTTGGTCGGTCCGCTGCTGTTTGCCTTTTCGGTCGAAGATCCGGGTGCCGCCGGTCGACTGGTGAAGGATTTCGCCAAGGCCAACGACAAGCTGAAGGCCAAGCTCGTGGCCATCGGCGGGCAGGTGTATCCGGGCACGCACGTTGAAGTGCTGGCCTCGCTGCCTACCCGCGAACAGGCACTGGCGATGTTTGCCAGCCTGCTGGCCCAGCCGGCCACCCAGCTGGCCCGCGTTCTGGCCGAGCCCGCCGCCTCCACGGCGCGCGTGCTTCGTCAGGTGGGCGAGCAGAAGGCGGCCTGAGTCGTTTCGTCTATCGGCATACCGATTTAAACCGTTAAAGTCGTTTTTCCAGGAGTTATCAAATGTCCCTCAGCAACGAACAGATCCTCGACGCGATCGCCGAAAAGTCGCTCGTCGAAGTGATGGAACTGGTCAAGGCCTTCGAAGAGAAGTTCGGCGTGTCCGCCGCCGCTCCGGTGGCCGTGGCCGCAGGTCCGGCTGCCGGTGGTGATGCCGCCGCTGCCGAAGAGAAGACCGAGTTCGACGTGGTGCTGGCTGCCGCCGGCTCCAACAAGGTTTCCACCATTAAGGCTGTCCGTGCCATCACCGGCCTGGGCCTGAAGGAAGCCAAGGACATGGTCGAAGGCGCCCCGCAGGTCCTGAAGGAAGGCGTGAGCAAGGAAGACGCCGACAAGTTCAAGAAGGAACTGGAAGAAGCCGGCGCCAAGGTCGAGCTGAAGTAATTGGCGCCCCGCGCGCCAACAGCTCGATAGAGTGTCAAGCAAGCCTGGGGGCGCAAGCCCCCGGGCTTTGCCTGTTGCACAACCCCTTCGTGGGGTAAGGGTGTCAAACGTGAGGTGCCATGCTTGCCATGACGCTTGAGGTTTGACCCCTTCAACGCAGCGTCCGCCACGCGCCTTCATCGGGGCAGGGCGGTCGGGTCAGACAAGCAAATTTCAAAATTCGCCGGCGAGTGCGTGCCGGCATCACTGCAAACCGAGGCGGTATCCACCATGACCTACTCGTTTACCGAGAAGAAGCGCATCCGCAAGGATTTCGGCAAGCGTCCGCCGGTGCTGGACGTGCCCAACCTGCTGACGATCCAGACCGATTCGTATCGGAACTTCCTGCAGGAGCACGTCGCGCCCAAGCAGCGTGACGAGAGGGGCCTGCATGCCGCGCTCAAGTCGGTGTTCCCGATCTCCAGCTATTCGGGCAACGCCGCGCTGGAGTACGTGGACTATCGCCTGGGCGAGCCGCCGTTCGACGAGCGCGAGTGCCGCAACCGCGGCATGACCTTCGGTGCGCCGCTGCGCGTGACCGTGCGTCTGGTCATCTATGACAAGGACAGCCCGGCCTCGAAGAAGGCCGTCAAGTATGTGAAGGAGCAGGAAGTGTACATGGGCGAAATGCCGCTCATGACCGAAACCGGCACTTTCATCATCAACGGTACCGAGCGCGTCATCGTCTCGCAGCTGCACCGTTCGCCGGGCGTGTTCTTTGATCACGACCGCGGCAAGACGCACAGCTCGGGCAAGCTGCTGTTCTCGGCCCGCGTGATTCCTTACCGTGGCTCCTGGCTGGACTTCGAGTTCGATCCGAAGGACGCGCTGTTCACCCGTATCGACCGTCGCCGCAAGTTGCCGGTGACGGTGCTGCTGCGTGCGCTGGGCTACAACGACGAAGAGATCCTGGAGATCTTCTTCGAGCACAACGTGTTCCATCTGAACCAGAAGGACGGCGCCACTCTGGAGATGGTCGCCGAGCGTCTGCGTGGCGAAACGCTGAACTTCGACCTGGTGGCCGACGGCAAGGTGCTGGTCGAGGCCGGCAAGCGCATCACTGCGCGCCACGTGCGACAGCTGGGCAAGTCCGACGTCAGCGAGCTGGAAGTGCCCGATGAGTACATCGAAGGTCGCATCCTGGCCAAGGACGTGGTGGACGCCGAAACCGGCGAGCTGATCGCCGGCTGCAACGAGGAGATCACCGCCGAGCATCTGGAGCAGTTCCGCAAGGCCGGCATCAACACGTTGCCGACCCTGTACGTGAACGACCTGGATCGTGGTCCGTACATCTCCAACACCCTGCGCATCGATTCGACCAAGACCCAGCTGGAGGCGCTGGTCGAGATCTATCGCATGATGCGTCCGGGTGAGCCGCCGACCAAGGAAGCGGCGCAGAACCTGTTCTTCAACCTGTTCTTCACCTTCGAACGCTACGACCTGTCCTCGGTCGGTCGCATGAAGTTCAACCGCCGCGTGGGCCGCGAGAAGGAAACCGGTCCGGGCGTGCTGTACGACCACAAGTACTTCGGCGACCAGAAGGGCGAAGAGGCACAGAAGCTGGTCAAGGAGCTGGGCGAAACCTCGGACATCCTCGACGTGCTGAAGGTGCTGATCGAGATCCGTGACGGCAAGGGCCAGGTCGATGACATCGATCACCTGGGGAACCGTCGCGTGCGTTCGGTCGGCGAAATGGCCGAGAACGTGTTCCGCATCGGTCTGGTGCGTGTCGAGCGCGCTGTGCGCGAGCGTCTGTCGCTGGCCGAGTCCGAGGGTCTGACCCCGCAGGAACTGATCAACGCCAAGCCGGTGGCTGCGGCCGTGAAGGAGTTCTTCGGCTCCTCGCAGCTGTCGCAGTTCATGGATCAGAACAACCCGCTGTCGGAAGTGACCCACAAGCGCCGCGTGTCGGCACTTGGCCCGGGCGGTCTGACGCGTGAGCGCGCCGGCTTCGAAGTGCGCGACGTGCATCCGACCCATTACGGCCGCGTCTGCACCATCGAGACGCCGGAAGGCCCGAACATCGGCCTGATCAACTCGCTGGCCGTGTACTCGCGCACCAATGCGTTCGGCTTCCTGGAAACCCCGTACCGCAAGGTCGTGGACGGCAAGGTCACCAACCAGGTGGACTACCTGTCGGCGATCGAGGAAGGCGACTACGTCATCGCGCAGGCCAACTCGCCGCTCAATGGCGACGGCAGCTTTGTCGAGGACTTCGTGTCCTGCCGTTTCCGTGGCGAATCGGAACTGCGTCCGGCCGCGGAAGTGGGCTACATGGACGTCTCGCCGATGCAGACCGTGTCGGTGGCTGCGGCGCTGGTGCCGTTCCTGGAGCACGATGACGCCAACCGTGCACTGATGGGCGCCAACATGCAGCGCCAGGCCGTGCCGACGCTGCGTTCGGAGAAGCCTGTCGTCGGTACCGGCATCGAGCGCGCCGTGGCGCGTGACTCGGGCGTGATCGTGTCGGCCCGCCGCGGCGGCGTCATCGACCAGGTCGATGCCGCGCGTATCGTGGTGCGTGTGCACGAGGAAGAGATCGGTGCCAACGACGCCGGCGTGGATATCTACACGCTGGTCAAGTACACCCGTTCCAACCAGAACACCAACCTGAACCAGCGTCCGCTGGTGAACGTGGGTGACGTGGTCGCCAAGGGCGATACGCTCGCCGACGGCAGTTCCACCGACATGGGCGAGCTGGCGCTGGGCCAGAACATGCTGGTCGCGTTCATGCCGTGGAACGGCTACAACTTCGAGGATTCCATCCTCATCTCCGAGCGCGTGGTGCAGGAAGACCGCTACACCTCGATCCATATCGAGGAGCTCAACTGCATCGCCCGTGACACCAAGCTCGGTCCCGAGGAGATCAGTGCCGACATCCCGAACGTGGGTGAGCAGGCGCTGGCCCGTCTGGACGAGTCGGGCATCGTCTACATCGGCGCCGAGGTGAAGGCCGGTGACATCCTGGTCGGCAAGGTCACGCCCAAGGGCGAAAGCCAGCTGACGCCGGAAGAGAAGCTGTTGCGCGCGATCTTCGGTGAGAAGGCCTCCGACGTGAAGGACTCCTCGCTGCGCGTGCCGCCGGGCATGGACGGCACTGTCATCGACGTGCAGGTGTTCACCCGCGACGGCGTCGAGAAGGACAAGCGTGCCAAGCAGATCGAGGAGATGGAGCTCAAGCGCATCCGCAAGGATCTGGACGATCAGTTCCGTATCCTGGAAGGCGCCATCTACGCCCGTCTGCGCACGCAGCTGGTCGGCAAGACCGTCAACAGCGGTCCGTCCGGCCTGAAGCGTGGTGCCGAGATCACCGACGACTACCTGAACGGCCTGAAGAAGGACGACTGGTTCAAGATCAACGTCAAGGACGAGGACGCCGCCGAATTCCTGGAGCGTGCCGCCGAGCAGGTCAAGGCTCACAAGGCCGAGTTCGAAGACCGCTTCAAGGAGAAGCAGGCCAAGCTGACCCAGGGTGATGATCTGGCCCCGGGCGTGCTGAAGATGGTCAAGGTGTTCATGGCCGTGAAGCGTCGCATCCAGCCGGGTGACAAGATGGCCGGCCGCCACGGCAACAAGGGTGTGGTCTCGATGATCGTTCCGGTCGAGGACATGCCGTACACCGACGATGGCCGTCCGGTCGACATCTGCCTGAATCCGCTGGGCGTGCCCTCGCGTATGAACATCGGTCAGATTCTCGAGGTGCATCTGGGCTGGGCCGCCAAGGGCCTGGGCCACAAGATCGAGAACATGCTGATGGCGCAGGAGTCGGTGGCCAAGCTGCGCGACTTCCTTGATCAGGTCTACAACCACAACAAGGAATCGACGCACAAGGTCAACCTGGACGAGTTCAGCGACGCCGAGATCATGGAGCTGGCCAAGAACCTGACCAAGGGCGTGCCGATGGCCACCCCGGTGTTCGATGGTGCCGAGGAAGCCGAGATCAAGCACATGCTGAAGCTGGCCGACCTGCCCGAATCGGGTCAGACCACGCTGTTCGACGGCCGTACCGGCAACGCGTTCGATCGCCCGGTCACCGTTGGCTACATGCACATGCTGAAGCTCAACCACCTGGTCGACGACAAGATGCACGCGCGTTCGACCGGTCCGTACTCCCTGGTCACCCAGCAGCCGCTGGGCGGCAAGGCCCAGTTCGGTGGTCAGCGCTTCGGTGAGATGGAGGTCTGGGCGCTGGAGGCCTATGGCGCCGCCTACACCCTGCAGGAAATGCTGACGGTGAAGTCGGACGACGTGCAGGGCCGCAACCAGATGTACAAGAACATCGTCGACGGCAACCACGAGATGGTGGCCGGCATGCCCGAGTCGTTCAACGTGCTGGTCAAGGAGATCCGCTCGTTGGGTATCGACATCGAGCTGGATGAGACCAAGTAATCGACGCGCGAGCGGGAGACTGAAATGAAAGACCTACTCAACCTGTTCAATCAGCAGCGTCAGCCGCAGGATTTCGACGCGATCAAGATCGCGCTGGCATCACCGGAGCTGATCCGTTCGTGGTCCTACGGCGAGGTGAAGAAGCCGGAGACCATCAACTACCGCACCTTCAAGCCCGAGCGTGACGGCCTGTTCTGTGCCGCCATCTTCGGTCCGGTGAAGGACTACGAGTGCCTGTGCGGCAAGTACAAGCGCATGAAGCACCGTGGCGTGGTGTGCGAGAAGTGCGGCACCGAGGTCACCTTGGCCAAGGTGCGTCGCGAGCGCATGGGCCACATCGAGCTGGCCAGCCCGACCGCGCACATCTGGTTCCTGAAGTCGCTGCCGTCGCGCATCGGCCTGATGCTGGACATGACCCTGCGCGACATCGAGCGCATCCTGTACTTCGAGGCCTACGTGGTCATCGATCCGGGCCTGACTGCGCTCGAGCGTGGCCAGCTGCTGTCCGAGGATCAGTACCTGGAAGCGGTCGAGGAGCACGGTGACGAGTTCGACGCCCGCATGGGTGCCGAGGCCGTCTACGAGCTGCTGAAGGATATCGATCTGAACGGCGAGTCCATCCGCCTGAAGGAAGAGATCGCCGCCACTAACTCCGAGACCAAGCTCAAGCGCCTGACCAAGCGCATCAAGCTGATCGAGGCGTTTCTGGAATCGGGCAACAAGCCCGAGTGGATGATCCTGACCGTGCTGCCGGTGCTGCCGCCGGACCTGCGTCCGCTGGTGCCGCTGGACGGTGGTCGCTTTGCGACCTCCGATCTGAACGACCTGTACCGCCGCGTCATCAACCGCAACAACCGCCTCAAGCGCCTGCTCGAGCTGTCCGCGCCGGACATCATCGTGCGCAACGAAAAGCGCATGCTGCAGGAGTCGGTGGACGCGCTGCTGGACAACGGCCGTCGCGGTCGTGCCATCACCGGCACCAACAAGCGCCCGCTCAAGTCGCTGGCCGACATGATCAAGGGCAAGCAGGGTCGCTTCCGCCAGAACCTGCTGGGCAAGCGCGTGGACTACTCCGGTCGTTCGGTGATCGTGGTCGGTCCGACCCTGCGCCTGCACCAGTGCGGTCTGCCCAAGAAGATGGCGCTGGAGCTGTTCAAGCCGTTCATCTTCGCCAAGCTGCAGAACCGCGGCCTGGCCTCCACCATCAAGGCGGCCAAGAAGCTGGTCGAGCGCGAAGAATCGGAAGTCTGGGATATCCTGGAAGAGGTCATTCGCGAGCATCCGGTGATGCTCAACCGCGCACCGACGCTGCATCGTCTGGGCATCCAGGCGTTCGAGCCGGTGCTGATCGAAGGCAAGGCCATCCAGCTGCATCCGCTGGTGTGCTCGGCGTTCAACGCCGACTTCGACGGTGACCAGATGGCCGTGCACGTGCCGCTGTCCATCGAGGCGCAGCTGGAAGCGCGTGCGCTGATGATGTCGACCAACAACATCCTGTCGCCGGCCAATGGTGATCCGATCATCGTGCCGACGCAGGACGTGGTGCTGGGTCTTTACTACATCACCCGTCAGCTGGTCGGCGTGAAGGGCGAAGGCATGGTCTTTGCCAACATCGCCGAGGCCCGCCGTGCCTATGACGCCGGCGTCGCCGAGCTGCATGCCAAGGTGCGTGTGCGCCTGAAGCAGGTCAGCTTCGACGAGGATGGCAAGCGCAGTGAATCGACCTCGCTGGTGGAAACCACCGTGGGTCGCGCGCTGCTGGCCGACATCCTGCCCGAAGGCCTGCCGTTCGAGATCGCCAACACCGAGCTCAACAAGAAGGCCATCTCGCGTCTGATCAATGCCAGCTACCGTCAGCTGGGCCTGAAGGACACGGTGATCTTCGCTGACAAGCTGATGTACATGGGTTTCCGCTTCGCCACGCGTGCGGGCATCTCCATCGGCATCGACGACATGAAGATTCCGGACGCCAAGAAGGGCATCCTGGAAGAGGCCGAGGTCGAGGTCGTCGAGATCCAGGAGCAGTACCAGTCCGGTCTGGTCACCGCCGGCGAGCGCTACAACAAGGTGGTCGACATCTGGTCGCGCACCAACGAACTGGTCGCCAAGGCGATGATGGACGGCATCGGCACGGATATCGTGAAGGATGCCGAAGGCAAGGACGTGGCGCAGAAGTCCATGAACTCGCTGTACATCATGGCCGACTCCGGCGCCCGTGGTTCGGCCGCGCAGATTCGTCAGCTGGCCGGTATGCGTGGTCTGATGGCACGTCCGGACGGCTCGATCATCGAGACGCCCATCAAGGCCAACTTCCGCGAAGGCCTGAATGTGCTGCAGTACTTCAACTCGACCCATGGTGCTCGTAAGGGCCTGGCCGATACCGCGTTGAAGACCGCCAACTCCGGTTACCTGACCCGTCGCCTGGTCGACGTGGCGCAGGACGTGGTCGTCACCGAGCACGACTGCGGTACCGAGGAAGGTCTGACCATGACCGCCATCGTGGAAGGCGGTGACGTGGTCGAGCCGTTGCGCGAGCGCGTGCTGGGTCGCGTGGTGGCCGAGGACGTCTACGCGCCGGGCGATCATGACGACGACGCGCCGCTGGTCGAGGCCGGCACGCTGCTCGACGAGCAGCTGGTGGCCAAGCTGGACGACGCCTCTGTGCAGACGGTGAAGGTGCGTTCGCCGATCAACTGTACTGCCGAGCACGGTGTGTGCGCGCAGTGCTACGGTCGCGATCTGGCCCGTGGCCACCTGGTCAACATCGGTGAGTCGGTCGGCGTCATCGCCGCCCAGTCCATCGGTGAGCCGGGCACGCAGCTGACCATGCGTACCTTCCACATCGGTGGTGCCGCTTCGCGTGCCGCCGCCGTGGATAACGTCACGGTCAAGACCACCGGTACCTTGAAGTTCAACAACATCAAGACCGTGCAGCACAACCAGGGCCACTTCGTGGCGGTGTCGCGTTCGGGCGAAGTCAGCCTGCTCGACACCAACGGCCGCGAGCGTGAGCGCTACAAGGTGCCTTACGGCGCCACCATTTCGGTCAAGGACGGTGCGCAGGTCAAGGCTGGCCAGACCGTGGCCAACTGGGATCCGCATACCCATCCGATCGTCTCGGAAGTGGCCGGCGTGGTGCGCTTCATCGACTTCATCGATGGCGTCACCGTGCAGAGCCAGACCGACGAGTTGACCGGCCTGGAAAGCGCCGTGGTCACCGATCCGAAGCGTCGCGGTACCGCGGCCAAGGATCTGCGTCCGATGGTGCGTCTGGAAGATGCCAACGGCGAGGAGCTGAAGCTGCCGGGTACCGACGTGCCGGCGCAGTACTTCCTGCCCGCCGGCGCCATCGTCTCCATTCAGAACGGTGCCGAGGTCGATGTCGGTGACGTGGTCGCGCGTATCCCGCAGGAAACGTCCAAGACCCGCGACATCACCGGTGGTCTGCCGCGCGTGGCCGATCTGTTCGAAGCGCGCAAGCCGAAGGAGCCGGCGATCCTGGCCGAGCGTTCGGGTGTGGTCAGCTTCGGCAAGGACACCAAGGGCAAGCAGCGTCTGATCATCAAGGATACCGATGGCAACGAGCACGAGGAGCTGATTCCCAAGTGGCGTCACATCATCGTGTTCGAAGGCGAGCACGTGGAGAAGGGCGAGACGGTCGTCGACGGCGAGCCCAACCCGCATGACATCCTGCGCCTGCTGGGTGTCGAGCCGCTGGCCGCCTACCTGGTCAAGGAGATCCAGGACGTCTATCGCCTGCAGGGCGTGAAGATCAACGACAAGCACATCGAGGCGATCATTCGTCAGATGCTGCGCAAGGTTGAGATCACCGATGGCGGCGAGAGCAACTATCTGCGTGGTGAGCAGGTCGAGCGTCAGCGTCTGATGGAAGAAAATCAGCGCATGGCGGCGCGCGACGAGCGTCCGGCCGAGTTCCAGTCGGTGCTGCTGGGTATCACCAAGGCGTCGCTGGCCACCGAATCGTTCATCTCCGCGGCCTCCTTCCAGGAGACTACCCGCGTGCTGACCGAGGCGGCTGTCCGCGGCACCCGTGATACCTTGCGGGGCCTGAAGGAAAATGTTATTGTTGGTCGGCTCATCCCGGCGGGCACCGGCTTGGCGTATCACGCCCAGCGCCGTCGACAGGGTGGCCTTACTGACATGGAGCTGGATGCATTGTCTGGTTCCGCAGGTGCTTCGGAGGCGGTTGCAGAAACCTCCAGCGCCGAGCAAGGCGAGTAAGCCCTTAACCCCCGGCTTCTCGCTTACATACGAAATGAGGCGCAAGGACGCGCCTCGTGTTCGAGCTCAGGGATGGCAGGATGCGCTTCGCTTGCCCGAGGGTGAGTGTGCGTGTTACATTTCCGCTTCTTGGCAGGCCGGGCACCGGTCTGCCTTTGTGTTTCTTAGGATCACTTCCGCATGGCGACCATCAATCAATTGGTGCGTAAGTCCCGCCGCCCGAAGAGCTACAAGAGCGCTTCGCCGGCCCTGCAGAGCAGCCCGCAGCGTCGCGGTGTCTGCACTCGCGTGTACACGACTACGCCGAAAAAGCCGAACTCCGCGCTGCGCAAAGTCGCGAAGGTGCGCCTGACCAACGGCTATGAAGTCATCAGCTATATCGGTGGCGAAGGCCACAACCTGCAGGAACACTCCGTGGTGCTTATCCGCGGTGGTCGTGTGAAAGACCTGCCGGGTGTGCGCTATCACACCGTTCGCGGCAGCCTGGACTGCGCTGGTGTCACCAAGCGCCGTCAGGCCCGCTCCAAGTACGGCGCCAAGCGCCCGAAAGGCTAATTGTTAAGGACTTAAAACATGTCGCGTAAAGGTTCACATCCCGCTCGCGTGATCCTGCCGGATCCCAAGCACGGCAGCGAGCTGATCGCCCGCTTCATCAACATGGTGATGCAAAGTG
Organism: Oleiagrimonas sp. C23AA; assembly: GCF_011759385.1. Classification (GTDB taxonomy): domain Bacteria; phylum Pseudomonadota; class Gammaproteobacteria; order Xanthomonadales; family Rhodanobacteraceae; genus Oleiagrimonas. Next base: position 213,006 of record NZ_JAARLY010000007.1, read on the forward strand.
GCAAGAAGTCGGTCGCCGAAGGCATCGTCTACGGCGCCCTGGATCACCTGGGTGAAAAGCACGCCGAGCCGGTGGCTCTGGTCGAAAAGGCTCTGAGCAATGTCGCTCCGGTGGTCGAGGTGAAGTCCCGTCGAGTCGGCGGCGCCACCTACCAGGTGCCGGTCGAGGTGCGTCCGGGTCGTCGCATGGCGCTGGCCATGCGCTGGGTCATCGATGCGGCGCGCAAGCGCGGTGAAACGTCGATGCCGCGCAAGCTGGCTGCCGAGCTGCTGGAGGCTTCCGAGTCCCGCGGTGGCGCCGTCAAGAAGCGCGAAGAGACGCACCGTATGGCAGAGGCCAACAAGGCCTTCTCGCATTACCGCTGGTAAGCATCACTTAACGCAATTCGAGGAATCACCGTGGCACGCACCACTCCCATCGAGCGCTACCGCAACTTCGGCATCATGGCCCACATCGATGCCGGTAAGACCACGACGACGGAGCGCATCCTGTTCTACACCGGTGTCTCGCACAAGATTGGCGAGGTGCATGACGGTGCTGCTGTCATGGACTGGATGGAGCAGGAGCAGGAGCGCGGCATCACCATCACGTCGGCGGCCACCACCTGCTTCTGGCAGGGTATGGACCGCTCGTTGCCGCAGCACCGCTTCAACATCATCGACACCCCGGGCCACGTCGACTTCACCATTGAGGTGGAGCGTTCGCTGCGCGTGCTGGATGGCGCGGTGTTCGTGCTGTGCGCGGTCGGTGGTGTGCAGCCGCAGTCCGAGACGGTGTGGCGTCAGGCCAACAAGTACTCGGTGCCGCGTCTGGCCTTCGTCAACAAGATGGACCGTACCGGTGCCAACTTCGACAAGGTGGTCGGTCAGCTGAAGAGCCGTCTGGGTGCCAACCCGGTGCCGATGCAGGTGCCGATCGGTGCCGAGGACAACTTCGAAGGCGTGGTCGACCTGGTCAAGATGAAGGCCATCTACTGGGATATGGAAAACCACGGTATGACGTTCGATTACCGTGATATCCCGGCCGATCTGGTCGACAAGGCGACCGAGGCGCACAACTTCCTGGTCGAGGCCGCTGCCGAGACCTCCGAGGACTTGATGAACAAGTACCTCGAGGAAGGCGAGCTGACCGAAGACGAGATTGTCGGTGCGCTGCGCGAAGCGACCCTGAACAACGAGATCATCCCGGTGTTCTGCGGTACCGCGTTCAAGAACAAGGGCGTGCAGGCGCTGCTCGACGCCGTGGTTCAGCTGCTGCCGTCGCCGGCCGATCGTCCGCCGGTGCAGGGCATCGACGAGAACGAGCAGGAGGCGACGCGCCCGGCCGACGACAATGCGCCGTTCTCCGCGCTGGCCTTCAAGATCATGACCGACCCGTATGTCGGCTCGCTGAGCTTCTTCCGCGTCTACTCGGGCGTGCTGGCTGCCGGCGATCAGGTGTTCAACCCGGTCAAGGGCAAGAAGGAGCGTGTGGGCCGTATCCTGCAGATGCATTCCAACGAGCGTAAGGAGCTCAAGGAAGTGCGCGCCGGTGACATCGCTTCGGCGGTGGGCCTGAAGGACGTGACCACGGGTGACACCCTGTGTGCCGGCGACAGCATCATCACGCTTGAGCGCATGGTGTTCCCGGATCCGGTGATCTCCATGGCGGTCGAGCCGAAGACCAAGTCGGACCAGGAGAAGATGGGCATCGCCCTGTCGCGCCTGGCGCAGGAGGATCCGTCCTTCCGCGTGCGTACCGACGAAGAGTCCGGCCAGACCATCATCTCGGGCATGGGCGAGCTGCACCTGGACATCATCGTCGACCGTCTGCGTCGCGAGTTCAATGTCGAGGCCAATGTCGGCAAGCCGCAGGTGGCTTACCGCGAGTCCATCCGCCAGAGCGTGCGTCAGGAAGGCAAGTTCGTCCGTCAGTCCGGTGGTAAGGGCCAGTTCGGTCACGTCGTCATCGAGATGGAGCCGCAGGAGCGTGGCGAAGGCTACGTCTTCGAGAACGCCATTGTCGGTGGTGTGATTCCGAAGGAATACATCCCGGCGGTCGACAAGGGTATCCAGGAAGCGATGTCCAACGGCATCATGGCCGGTTACCCGGTGGTGGACATCAAGATCAAGCTGGTCGACGGGTCCTACCACGAAGTCGATTCGTCCGAAATGGCGTTCAAGATCGCCGGTTCCATGGCGTTCAAGGAAGCCTTCGGCAAGGCCAATCCGGCCCTGCTGGAGCCGGTCATGAAGGTCGAGGTGGTCACCCCCGAAGAGTACATGGGTGACGTCATGGGTGACCTGAGCCGTCGTCGCGGCGTGCTGCAGGGTTCCGATGACGGCCCGTCGGGCAAGGTCATCAACGCGATGGTGCCGCTGGGCGAGATGTTCGGTTATGCCACCTCGCTGCGTTCGTCGACCCAGGGTCGCGCCACTTACACGATGGAGTTCGACCACTACGCTGAGGCGCCGAACAACATCGCCGAGCAGGTCATGAAGAACGCCTGATAAGGCGCTCTTCCTCCAGGTCCAACTAGTTTCAGTTCTTTCGAGGTTTCTAAGATGTCCAAGGAAAAGTTCGAGCGTAAAAAGCCGCACGTGAACGTCGGCACCATTGGTCACGTCGATCACGGCAAGACCACGCTGACGGCGGCGCTGACGAAGGTTGGCGCCGAGAAGTTCGGCGGCGACGTCAAGGCTTACGATCAGATCGACGGTGCGCCGGAAGAAAAGGCGCGTGGTATCACCATCTCGACCGCACACGTCGAGTATGAGTCCGATACCCGTCACTACGCCCACGTCGACTGCCCGGGCCATGCTGACTACGTCAAGAACATGATCACCGGTGCCGCCCAGATGGATGGCGCGATCTTGGTGTGCTCGGCCGCTGACGGCCCGATGCCGCAGACCCGCGAGCACATCCTGCTGTCGCGTCAGGTCGGCGTGCCGTACATCGTCGTGTACCTGAACAAGGCCGACATGGTCGACGATGCCGAGCTGCTCGAGCTGGTCGAGATGGAAGTGCGCGAGCTGCTGTCCAACTACGACTTCCCGTCCGACGACACCCCGATCATCACCGGTTCGGCGCTGAAGGCGCTGGAAGGCGACACCAGCGATATCGGCGTGCCGTCGATCATCAAGCTGGTCGAGGCGCTGGACAGCTACATTCCGGAGCCCGAGCGTGACATCGACAAGGCGTTCCTGATGCCGGTCGAAGACGTGTTCTCGATCTCCGGCCGCGGCACCGTGGTGACCGGTCGTGTCGAGCGCGGCATCATCAAGGTGGGTGAGGAGGTCGAAGTCGTCGGCATCCGTCCGACCACCAAGACCACCGTGACCGGCGTGGAAATGTTCCGCAAGCTGCTGGATCAGGGTCAGGCCGGTGACAACGTCGGTCTGCTGCTGCGCGGCACCAAGCGTGACGACGTCGAGCGCGGCCAGGTGCTGGCCAAGCCCGGTTCGATCACCCCGCACACCAAGTTCGAGGCCGAGGTGTACGTGCTGTCGAAGGACGAGGGTGGTCGTCACACGCCGTTCTTCAAGGGCTACCGTCCGCAGTTCTACTTCCGCACCACCGACGTGACCGGTGCGGTCGAGCTGCCGGAAGGCGTCGAGATGGTGATGCCGGGCGACAACATTAAGATGGTCGTCACGCTGATCCACCCGATCGCCATGGACGATGGCCTGCGCTTCGCGATCCGCGAAGGTGGCCGCACCGTCGGCGCCGGCGTGGTCGCCAAGATCTTCGAGTAAGAAGATTCTTTGCAGGAAAGGGCAGGCGGGAAGTATACTTCCCGTCTTGCCTTCGACGGTGGTCCGCGAGAAGCGGACCACGCACGATGAAACATACGTTCTTTCGATAACAGGACACGGTTATGGCGAACCAGAAGATTCGCATTCGGCTCAAGGCCTTCGATCATCGTCTGATCGATCGCTCGGCGAGCGAGATTGTTGAGACGGCCAAGCGCACGGGTGCCACCGTGCTGGGTCCGATTCCTCTGCCGACGAAGATCGAGCGCTACACCATCCTGGTGTCGCCGCACGTCGATAAAGACGCTCGCGATCAGTACGAAACCCGTACGCATAAGCGAGTGCTGGACATTGTCGACCCGAATGACAAGACCGTGGACGCGCTGATGAAGCTTGACCTCGCCGCTGGCGTGGACGTCCAGATCAAGCTCGGTTAATCACAGCGCCTGACAGGATACGAAGATGAGTATCGGACTGGTTGGCCGCAAATGCGGCATGAGCCGGATCTTTACCGAAGACGGCCGCTCCGTGCCGGTGACGCTGATTGAAGCGACGCCGAACCGCGTGGCCCAGGTGAAGACCGAAGATAACGATGGCTACACCGCCATCCAGGTGACCGCCGGCGTTCGCCGTGCGTCCCTTCTGACCAAGCCCGTCAAGGGCCATTACGCGAAGGCCAAGGTTGAGCCGGGTCGCGGCCTGTGGGAGTTCCGCCTGGCTGCCGACGACGCTGGCAAGTACGAGGTCGGCGCGGAGATCAAGGTCGACGACGTGTTCGAGGCCGGCCAGAAGGTCGATGTCGCGGGCGTGTCGAAGGGTAAGGGCTTCGCAGGCACCATCAAGCGCCACAACTTCCGTGGCCAGGACAACACGCACGGCAACTCGCTGTCGCACCGCGTTCCGGGTTCCATTGGTCAGAACCAGACCCCGGGTCGCGTGTTCCCTGGCAAGAAGATGTCCGGCCATATGGGTGCCGTGCGCCGCACTGTGCAGGGCCTGGAAGTGGTGAAGGTCGACGCCGAGCGTCACCTGATCGCGATCAAGGGTTCGGTGCCCGGCGCTACCGGCGGCAATGTGATTGTCCGCCCGACGGCGAAGGGCTGAGGAGAGACGGCATGGAACTGAATGTAATTGGCGCCAAGCCGGTCGAGGTTTCCGAGACGATTTTCGGTGGTGAGTTCCGCGAGGATCTGATCCACCAGGTCGTGGTGGCCTACCAGGCCGCTGGCCGCGCCGGTACCAAGGCGCAGAAGACCCGTTCGGAAGTCAACGGTACCACCAAGAAGTCCAAGCGCCAGAAGGGCGGCGGTGCCCGTCACGGCGCGCTGACCGCGCCGATCTTCATCGGCGGTGGCGTGACCTTCGCGGCCAAGCCGCGCAGCTTCGAGCAGAAGGTGAACCGCAAGATGTACCGCGGCGCGCTGCGCTCGATCCTGGCAGAGCTGAACCGCCAGGGTCGTCTGAAGGTGGTCGAGGACTTTGGTGTCGATCAGCCCAAGACCAAGGCAATGGTCGGCAAGCTGGCCGAGCTGGAAGTCTCCGGTCGCGCTCTGCTGGTCTCCGAGAGCAGCACCGAAGAGCTGTTCCTGGCCACGCGTAACATCCCCTACGTGCATGTAGTGGACGTTGCCGCGCTGAACCCGGTCAGCCTGGTGGGTGCCGACCACGTCGTCATGACGGTGGAGTCGGTGAAGAAGATCGAGGAGTGGCTGGCATGAGCAACGAACGTATCCTCAACACGCTGCGTGCGCCGCACATTTCCGAAAAGTCGGCACTGCTGGCCGAACACAACCAATATGTGTTCGTCGTGGCCCCCGAGGCCACCAAGGCCGACGTCAAGGCAGCGGTGGAAGCCATGTTCGATGTCTCCGTCATCAACGTGAACATCGTCAACGGCAAGAGCAAGACCAAGTCGTTCCGTTTCCGCCAGGGCGTGCGTCAGGGCAAGCGTAAGGCGTATGTTCGCCTCGCTGAAGGCCAGAGCATCGACGTGTCGGCATCGGCCTAAAGCTTAGGAGTTGAATTCCGATGGCACTGATTAACCACAAGCCGACCTCCCCGGGACGCCGCTCCGCGGTGAGCGTGTCCACGCCGGGTCTGCACAAGGGCGCGCCGTACGCGGCGCTGACCGAGTCGCAGTCCAAGACGGGCGGTCGCAATCACTACGGCCGCATCACCACGCGTCATCGCGGCGGTGGCCACAAGCAGCTGTATCGCATCATCGATTTCAAGCGCAACAAGGTTGGCATCGCCGCCCGCGTCGAGCGCCTGGAGTACGATCCGAACCGCACCGCGCACATCGCGTTGCTGTGCTACGCCGATGGCGAGCGTCGCTACATCATCGCGCCCAAGGGCGTGCAGGTGGGTGACCGTCTGGTGGCCGGTCGTGATGCGCCGATCAAGGCGGGCAACAACCTGCCGCTGCGCAACATCCCGCTCGGTTCGACCGTGCACTGCATCGAGCTCAAGCCCGGCAAGGGTGCGCAGATCGCCCGCAGTGCCGGTGCTTCGGCCCAGCTGGTGGCGCGCGAGTCCGGTTACGCCACGCTGCGTCTTCGCTCCGGCGAGATGCGTCGCGTTCCGGTCGAGTGCTCGGCCACGATCGGCGAAGTCGGCAACAGCGAGCACAGCTTGCGCAAGCTCGGCAAGGCCGGCGCCAAGCGCTGGAAGGGCATTCGCCCGACCGTGCGTGGTGTGGCCATGAACCCGGTCGACCATCCGCACGGTGGTGGTGAAGGCCGCACCTCCGGTGGCCGTCATCCGGTCAGTCCGTGGGGTACGCCGACCAAGGGCTACAAGACCCGCAACAACAAGCGCACGCAGCAGTTCATCGTGCGTCGTCGCAGCAAGTAACGGGAGACGATCATGCCGCGTTCTTTGAAAAAAGGTCCGTTCGTCGACCTGCACCTGCTCAAGAAGATCGAGGTCGCTTCGGCGGCCAACAATCGGCGCCCGATCAAGACCTGGTCGCGTCGTTCGATGATTCTGCCGGAAATGGTCGGTATGACCATTGCCATTCATAACGGTCGTCAGCACGTGCCGGTGCTGGTCAACGAGAACATGGTCGGGCACAAGCTCGGCGAGTTCGCGGTGACCCGTACGTTCAAGGGCCACGCCGCCGACCGGAAGTCGAAGTGATGGATAGCACGATGGAAGCGAAAGCGATTCTGCGTAGCGCCCGCATTTCGGCGCAGAAGGCGCGCCTGGTGGCCGATCTTGTCCGCGGCATGCCCGTGGGCCAGGCCGCCAACGTGCTCGAATACACCAACAAGAAGGCTGCCCACCTGGTCCGCAAGGTCCTGCTGTCCGCCGTCGCCAACGCCGAGAACAATCTCGGCGCCGATGTGGATGAGCTGAAGGTGTCGCAGATCTTCGTCGACGAAGGTCCGACCATGAAGCGCATGCACGCTCGCGCCAAGGGCCGCGGTACGCGCATCCTGCGTCGCAACAGCCACATCACTGTGGTCGTCGGCAACTGATACGGGGACGAAGACGATGGGTCATAAAGTTCATCCCACCGGTATCCGCCTCGGCATTGCCAAGGACTGGAACTCGAAGTGGTACGCAAACAAGGGCGAGTACGCCGAATATCTGACGGCTGACCTGAAGGTCCGCCAGATGCTGAAGAAGAAGCTGGCTCAGGCCGGTGTCTCCCGCATCCAGATTGAGCGCCCCGCCAAGACCGCCCGTATCACCATCTACACGGCACGTCCGGGTGTGGTGATCGGCAAGAAGGGCGAGGACATCGAGAAGCTGCGCAAGGAAGTCACCAAGATGATGGGTGTTCCCACCCACATCAACGTGAGCGAAGTGCGCAAGCCCGAGCTCGATGCCCAGCTGGTGGCCGAGTCGATCGCCCAGCAGCTTGAGCGCCGCATCATGTTCCGCCGCGCCATGAAGCGCGCCGTCGGCAACGCCATGCGTCTGGGTGCCCAGGGCATCAAGATCAACGTTGCCGGTCGTCTGAACGGTGCCGAGATTGCCCGTTCGGAGTGGAACCGTGAAGGTCGCGTGCCGCTGCACACCCTGCGTGCGGATATCGACTACGGTTTTGCGGAAGCGCACACCACCTACGGCGTCATCGGCGTCAAGGTGTGGATCTACAAGGGCGAAATCTTCGATCTGGCCGCCGCTCAAGAGCAGGCCGCCGAAGACAACAAGAAGCCCGCGGGTCGGCGCGAAGGCGGTGAAGGCCGTCGCGACCGCTCTGGCAAGTAAGGAGCGACGCCATGTTGCAACCTAAGCGAACCAAGTACCGCAAGGTACACAAGGGCCGTAACAGCGGTCTGAGCCACAATTCGAACCTGGTCAGCTTCGGCGAGTACGGCCTCAAGGCCACCTCGCACGGTCAGCTGACTGCGCGCCAGATTGAGGCCGGCCGTCGTTGCATCACCCGTTACGTCAAGCGTGGCGGCAAGCTCTGGATCCGTGTGTTCCCGGACAAGCCCATCACCCGCAAGCCCATCGAAGTGCGTATGGGTTCGGGTAAGGGCAACGTCGAGTTCTGGGTCGCCCTGATTCAGCCGGGCCGTATGGTGTATGAAATCGAAGGCGTCAACGAGGACACGGCACGCGAGGCATTCCGCCTGGCCGCTGCCAAGCTCCCCGTGCAGACCCAGTTCGTGACCCGGGCGGTGATGTGATGGCTATCAAAGAAATCCGTGAAAAGTCGGCCGAAGAGCTGAAGACCCACCTGTTGGATCTGCGTAAGGAGCAGTTCAATCTGCGCATGCAGAAGGGTTCCGGTCAGCTGAATCAGCCGCATGAGCTGCGCCGTGTACGGCGCGACATCGCCCGCACCAAGATGGTGCTGGGCGAGAAGAAGTAAGGACCGCCGACATGAGCGAGAACCAGAAGACGGCGCGTACCCTTGAGGGGCGCGTCATCAGCGACAAGATGAGCGATACGGTAACCGTGCTTATCGAGCGCCAGGTCCAGCACGCGCTGCTGGGCAAAATCATCCGCCGCTCGACCAAGCTGCACGCGCATGACGAGTCCGGCGCCCGCGAAGGTGACTGGGTACGCATCGAAGAGTGCCGTCCGCTGTCCAAGACCAAGCATCATCGCGTGGTCGAAATCGTTACGCGTGCGCAGAAGTAAGGCGAGGATTAAGACATGATCCAGATGCAAAGCACGCTTTCCGCAGCGGACAACAGCGGTGCGCGTCGCCTGATGTGCATCAAGGTGCTGGGCGGCTCTCATCGCCGTTACGCCGGCATCGGCGACGTCATCAAGGTGACCGTCAAGGACGCCATTCCGCGCGGCAAGGTCAAGAAGGGTGAGGTGTACAATGCCGTCGTCGTTCGTACCGCCAAGGGCGTGCGTCGTGGCGATGGTTCGCTGATCCGTTTCGACGGCAATGCGGCCGTGCTCCTCAACAACAAGCTCGAGCCGATCGGCACCCGTATCTTTGGGCCGGTTACCCGTGAGCTGCGCAGCGAGAAGTTCATGAAGATCGTCTCGCTGGCGCCCGAAGTGCTCTGAGCGGAGGCTGATATAATGAATCGTATCCGCAAGGGTGATCACGTCGTCGTGACCACCGGCAAGAACAAGGGTCAGCGCGGCGACGTGCTGCGCGTGGACGGCGAGCGTGTGTTCGTCTCCAACGTCAACCTGATCAAGCGTCACACCAAGCCGAATCCGCAGGCCAACCAGGCTGGCGGCATCGTCGAGCGTGAGGCGTCGATCCACATTTCCAATGTCATGCTGTTCAACCCCGCTACGAACAAGGGTGAACGCGTGGGCTTCAAGACGCTCGAGGATGGGCGCAAGGTCCGCGTGTACGCTTCCAGTGGCGAAGTCGTTGACGCATAAGGACGGGTGCCATGTCTCGCCTTGAGAAGATTTACAAAGAACAGGTTGTGCCGAAGCTGGTTGAACGCTTCGGTTACAAGAACCCTATGGAAGTGCCGCGCATTTCCAAGATCACGCTGAACATGGGCGTGGGCGAAGCGGTGGGCAACAAGAAGGTGCTCGAGAACGCCGTGGCTGACATGGCGAAGATCGCCGGTCAGAAGCCCATCACCACCAATGCTCGCGTTTCGGTCGCGTCGTTCAAGATTCGTGACGGCTGGCCGATCGGTTGCAAGGTGACCCTGCGTCGCGCTCGCATGTTCGAATTCCTCGATCGTCTGATCAACGTTTCGCTGCCGCGTACCCGCGACTTCCGTGGTGTCAACGGTCGCTCGTTCGACGGCCGCGGCAACTACAACATGGGCGTCAAGGAACAGATCATCTTCCCGGAGATCGATTACGATCAGATCGACGCGCTGCGCGGCATGGATATCTCCATCGCCACCACCGCCAAGACCGACGAAGAGTCCAAGTCGCTGCTGGAAGCTTTCGGCTTCCCGTTCCGCAACTAATTAGGTATAGGCATGGCCAAGACCTCCATGGTTCAGCGCGACCTCAAGCGCGCCAAGCTCGTCAAGAAGTACGCCGCCAAGCGCGAAGAGCTCAAGAAGATCATCGTCAATCCGGACACCTCCTACGAGGAGAAGATGGACGCGCAGGCCAAGCTGCAGAAGCTGCCGCGTGATTCCAGCCCGGTCCGCCTGACGCTGCGCTGTGAGCTCTCCGGTCGCCCGCGTGGCACCTACCGCAAGTTCGGCCTGGGCCGCAACAAGCTGCGCGAAGCCACCATGCGTGGTGACGTGCCGGGCCTGCGCAAGGCCAGCTGGTAATCGCTGCTCGCATCGCCAGCGACAAGCTGCTATAGTCGGCGGTCTGCGTAAAGCAGACCAGCCGCTATGGCTGCCAAAAAACTTAGCTAGATTTCCGGTAACGGATATCGGTGCACTCTCAAAGGTTTTTCGTATGAGCATGACTGATCCCATCGCCGATATGTTCACGCGTATCCGCAACGCCCAGCTGATGGGCAAAGCGAGCGTGAACATGCCGGCCTCCAAGCTCAAGGCGTCCCTCGCCGAGCTTCTGAAGAACGAAGGCTACATCCTGGACTTCGGCGTCGAGTCCGGCGACAGCAACAAGTCGTCGCTTAACATCCGCCTGAAGTACTTCGAAGGCCGTCCCGCCATCGAGCGTATCCAGCGCGTCAGCCGTTCGGGCCTGCGTGTGTATCGCGGCAAGGATGAGCTGCCGAAGGTGCTGGGTGGCCTCGGTATCTCCATCATCTCGACTTCCGCTGGTCTGTTGACCGACGCACAGGCCCGCAAGCAGGGTCTGGGTGGCGAAGTCATCGGCTCTGTGGCGTAAGGGGGCTGACGATGTCGCGTGTTGCCAAACATCCCGTAGTCATTGCCAAGGGCGTTGAAGTGTCCATCGGCGATGAAGCCATCACCGTCAAGGGCCCCAAGGGCACCCTGTCGACCCATCATCTGCCCGGCGTGACCGTGGCCCAGGAAGACGGCAAGCTGGCCGTGCAGCTGGCTGATCCGCGTGAAACCGCCTTTGGCGGCACCATGCGCGCGCTGCTGGCCAACATGGTCAAGGGCGTCACCGACGGCTACGAGAAGAAGCTCGAGCTGGTTGGCGTGGGTTACCGTGCCTCCATGCAGGGCAAGAGCCTGAACCTGAGCCTGGGCTTCTCGCACCCGGTGGTCTTCGATGCGCCGGAAGGCATCAACATCGAGACCCCGTCGGCGACCGAAGTGCTGGTCAAGGGTGCCGACAAGCAGGTGGTCGGTCAGGTGGCCGCCAAGATCCGCGGTTTCCGTCCGCCGGAGCCGTACAAGGGCAAGGGCGTTCGTTACGCCGGCGAACAGATCACCATGAAGGAAGCCAAGAAGGCCTAATAGGTCGATCCGCTTTCTGGAGAAACAATGATGGACAAGAATCAAGCCCGTCTGCGCCGCGCCAAGTCGACGCGTTCGCGTATTCGCAAGCAGGGCGTTGCGCGTCTGAGCGTGCATCGCACCGGTCAGCACCTGTACGCGCAGGTGTTTTCGCCCGAAGGCAAGGTCGTCGCTTCCGCTGCCACCGTGCAGAAGTCGGTTGCCGAAGGCCTGAAGGGCACCAAGAACCTGGCCGCCGCTGCCGCGGTAGGCAAGGCTGTGGCCGAGCGCGCGCTGGCCGCGGGCGTGGAATCGGTGGCGTTTGATCGCTCCGGTTTCCGTTTCCATGGCCGCGTCAAGGCAATTGCCGACGCCGCCCGCGAGGCTGGCCTGAAGTTCTAAGGCTTCGCCCAAAACAACTCCAAGCGGCCTTGGTGCCGTAAGTAGACGTCCCGGCACGACCGGGCAAATGGGATAAACATGTCTTCGAATGATCGCGAAAATTCGGACGGCCTGCTCGAAAAGCTGATTGCCGTCAACCGCGTGGCCAAGACCGTCAAGGGTGGCCGTCAGATGACCTTTACCGCTCTGACCGTGGTCGGTGACGGCGAAGGCCGTGTCGGCTTCGGTTACGGCAAGGCCCGTGAAGTGCCGGTAGCCATCTCCAAGGCCATGGAGCGCGCCCGTCGCAACATGGTCAAGATCGACCTGAACAATGGCACTCTGTGGTACGCCATCAAGGCCAACCACGGCGCGGCTCGCGTTTACATGCAGCCGGCCTCCGAGGGTACCGGCGTGATTGCCGGCGGTGCCATGCGCGCCGTGCTGGAAGTGGTCGGCGTCAAGAACGTGCTGGCCAAGGCGGTCGGTTCGCGTAACCCGATCAATCTGGTGCGTGCAACCATCAAGGGCCTGCAGGCGGTGGCTTCGCCGGAGCAGATCGCTGCCAAGCGCGGCAAGACCGTGGAAGAGGTGATCGGTCATGGCTAAGAGCAACAGCAGCACCGTGAAGGTGCGTCTGGTGAAGGGCCTGCGCGGCGTGCAGGGCCGTCATCGCCTGAGCGTGAAGGCGCTGGGCCTGAACAAGCTCAATGATGTGCGCGAACTGAAGGATAGCCCGCAGGTGCGTGGCCTTATCAACAAGGTCAACTACCTGGTTCGGGTCGAGGAGTAACGATCATGCGTTTGAATGACATCAAGCCGGCAGCGGGCTCGCGTCCGTCCCGCGTGCGAGTGGGCCGCGGTATCGGCTCGGGCCTGGGCAAAACCGCAGGTCGCGGTCACAAGGGTCAGCATGCGCGTTCGGGTGGCTACCACAAGGTGGGCTTCGAGGGCGGTCAGATGCCGCTGCAGCGTCGTCTGCCGAAGGTGGGCTTCCGCTCGCTGAAGAAGGATCAGACCCAGCAGGTGTTCTTGTACCAGCTGGCGCAGGTCAAGGTCGATACCATCGATCTGGCTGCGCTGCTGGAAGCCGGGCTGGTTGACGGTCGTGCCAAGAAGGTCAAGATCGTCGCCAAGGGCGAGATCGAGCGCAAGGTGAAGCTGGTCGGCGTGCTCGCCACCGCGGGTGCCAAGGCTGCCATCGAGGCCGCCGGCGGAAGCGTGGAGTAATCGCGTGGCCGCGCAACAGGGCAACATGCTTGGTTCGCTCGGCAAGCTGACTGAACTTCGTCAGCGCATCTTCTTCGTGATTGGTGCGCTGGTGGTGTTCCGCCTGGGTTCGTTCATTCCGGTTCCGGGTGTCAACCCGGACGCGATGAGCAACTTCCTGAACTCGCAGGGCGGCCTGCTGGACATGTTCAACATGTTCTCCGGTGGTGCCCTTTCGCGTTTCTCGGTATTCGCGCTTGGCGTGGTGCCGTACATCTCCGCCTCGATCGTCGTGCAGATGATGGGCTCGGTGTTGCCGAGCTTCGCGCAGATGAAAAAGGAAGGGCAGGCCGGTCAGCGCAAGATGACCATGTACACACGGTTTGGCACCGTAGCGTTGGCGGCCTTTCAGGCCTTCGGCGTGGCCATGGCCCTGCAAAAGCAGGTCGCGGCTGGCGGCGCGCCCGTGGTGTACATGCCCGGTCCCGGCTTCGTGCTGGCGTCCGTGGTGGGTCTGACGGCCGGTACCATGTTCCTGATGTGGCTGGGTGAGCAGATCACCGAGCGCGGCGTCGGCAACGGCATCTCGTTGCTGATCTTCGCCGGCATCGTCGCGGGTCTGCCAGGTGCCGTGGTGCATACGCTGACCATGGCCAACAACGGCGAGCTGTCGGTGCTGAAGGTGCTGATGGTGATTGCGGTGGTACTGGTGGTGACCGCGTTCGTGGTCTACATGGAGCGGGCGCAGCGTCGCATCACGGTGAACTACGCACGCAAGTCCGGTGGGCAGCGCGCGTATCAGAACCAGACCTCGCACCTGCCGCTGAAGATCAACATGTCGGGTGTGATTCCGCCGATCTTCGCCTCCAGTCTGATCATGTTCCCGGCCACGGCCGCGACCTGGTTCGGTGGTGGTGCGCATCAGCCGCGCTGGTTGCAGACCATCACCCAGGCGCTGTCGCCCGGTGAGGCGTTGCACGATGTGCTGTATGCGGCGTTGATCATCATTTTCGCCTTCTTCTACACGGCGATCGTGTTCAACTCGCAGGAGACGGCCGATAACCTCAAGCGTTCCGGCGCACTGATTCCGGGCATTCGTCCGGGTCGTGCCACGGGCCAGTACATCGACGGCGTGATGACGCGCCTGACCGGTGTCGGCGCGCTTTATCTGGTTGCGGTCTGTCTGGTCCCGACGTTCCTGCAAAAGGCCTGGAACGTGCCGTTCTACTTCGGTGGCACCTCGTTGCTCATCGTGGTGGTGGTGGTGATGGACTTCACGGCGCAGGTGCAGGCGCATCTGACCAGTCATCAGTACGAAAGCTTGCTCAAGAAAGCGAACCTGCGCCGCCGCTGAGCGCGGTGCAAGTTCCACGGTTGGGAGGTCCCGGTGCCGGGGTGGTGCCAAAGGGCTTTCTGTTTGAAGTGATTCAAGTTATCATTGCGCGTTTACCGCGCACGTAACGCATCGGAGATAGTTCATCATGGCGCGCATCGCGGGTGTCAACCTGCCGGTCCACAAACATGTATGGGTCGGCCTGCAGAGCATCTATGGAATCGGGCGTACCCGTTCCCATCAGGTCTGTGCAGACGCAGGCGTGGAGCCGACCACGCCTATCAAGTCCCTCAGCGAAGGCGAAGTGGAAAAGCTTCGCGCTGAGATTGCCAAGTACGTGGTCGAGGGCGACCTCCGTCGTGAGGTCGGTATGTCGATCAAGCGACTGATGGATCTGGGCTGCTACCGCGGCCTGCGTCACCGTCGCGGCCTGCCGGTGCGCGGCCAGCGCACGAAAACGAACGCCCGTACCCGCAAGGGTCCGCGTCGTCCGATCAAGAAGTAAACGGATTACCTAGCTATGGCAAAGCCGGTCAAGACCAAGAAGAAGGTCAAGCGCGTCGTTACCGATGCGGTTGCTCACGTGCAGGCCTCCTTCAACAACACCATCGTCACCATCAGCGACCGCCAGGGCAACGCCTTGTCGTGGGCAACCGCTGGCGGTGCCGGTTTCCGTGGTAGCCGCAAGTCCACGCCGTTCGCCGCCCAGGTCGCCGCCGAGCGCGCCGGTCGTGCTGCGCTGGACTATGGCGTGAAGACCGTGGAAGTGCGTATCAAGGGCCCCGGTCCGGGCCGCGAGTCGGCGGTTCGTTCGCTGAACGCGCTGGGCTACAAGGTTCTGAACATCATCGACGTCACGCCGATTCCGCATAACGGCTGCCGTCCCCCTAAAAAGCGTCGCGTCTAAGAGGAGCGAACCATGGCTCGTTATCGTGGAGCTACCTGTAAGCTGGCGCGCCGTGAGGGTGCCGACCTGAGTCTGAAGAGCCCGGCGCGTGCGCTGGACTCCAAGTGCAAGCTGGAGAACAAGCCCGGCCAGCACGGTGCGAACAAGCGCATCCGCATGTCCGATTATGCCGTGCAGTTGCGTGAGAAGCAGAAGGTCAAGCGCATCTACGGCGTGCTCGAACGTCAGTTCCGTAATTATTACGCCAAGGCGTCCACCCAGAAGGGCAATACGGGTGAAAACCTGCTGCGCCTGCTGGAAGGCCGTCTGGACAACGTTGTGTTCCGTATGGGCTTTGCCGTGACCCGTGCCCAGGCCCGCCAGCTGGTGGCGCACAAGGGTGTGATGGTCAACGGCACCAAGGTCAACATTCCGTCCTACCAGGTCAAGCCGGGTGACGAGGTGACGCTGACCGAGCGCGCCCGTAACCAGCTGCGCGTCCAGGAAGCGGCCACGCTGGCCGACTCGATGGATCTGCGTCCGATGTGGGTCGACGTGGACAGCAAGAAGCTCACTGGTGTGTTCAAGGCGCTGCCCGATCGCGGCGATCTGCCGTCGGACATCAACGAGAACCTGATCATCGAGCTTTACTCGAAGTAATCACCGGAGCCGTACATGGCAGATTCCTCTACTAGCGTGCTGCGGCCTCGCGGCCTCAGCGTCGAGCAGCTTGGGCCCAATCGTGCCAAGGTGGTGGTTGAGCCGCTGGAGCGCGGTTTCGGTCACACGCTTGGCAACGCGTTGCGTCGCGTTCTGCTCTCTTCCATCCCGGGTTCGGCAATCGTCGAGGTCGAGATCGATGGTGTGCTCCACGAGTACACCACGCTGGAGGGGCTGCAGGAAGACGTCATCGAGATTCTCCTGAACCTCAAGGACGTCGCGATCCGTCAGCTGAGCGGCGACGAAGTCACGCTGACCCTGTCCAAACAGGGCACCGGCGTGGTCACGGCCGGCGACATCACGGTCGATCACACGGTCGAGATCGTCAATCCCGAGCATGTGATTTGTCACCTGACCAAGGACATTGCGCTGAACATGCGCCTGAAGGTGGTGCGCGGCGTCGGCTACGAGCCGGCCAGTGCCCGCCAGCGTCCGGACGACGAGGCGCGTCCCATCGGCCGTCTGCCGCTGGATGCGTCGTTCTCGCCGATCCGTCGCGTGTCCTATGAAGTCGATGCCGCGCGTGTCGAGCAGCGTACCAACCTGGACAAGCTGATCCTGGATATCGACACCAACGGTACTGTTGGTGCCGAGGAGGCGGTTCGCGCCGCCGCCGAGATCCTCAATGACCAGCTGTCGGTGTTTGGCGACTTCACCCGTCGCGAGACCACCACCCAGGAAACCGAGAAGACCGGTTTCGATCCGCTGCTGCTGCGTCCGATCGACGACCTGGAGCTCACCGTCCGTTCGGCCAACTGCCTGAAGGCCGAGAGCATCTACTACATCGGCGATCTGGTGCAGAAGACCGAGGTCGAGCTGCTGAAGACGCCGAATCTGGGCAAGAAGTCGCTCACCGAAATCAAGGATGTGCTCGGTTCCCGTGGCCTGGCCCTGGGTACCAAGCTGGAGAACTGGCCGCCGCCGGGCCTCGCGCACGGCATGCAGCTGGGCTGATCCTTGTAAGCCTTGGCGATCGAATTTGATTGCCGTTGCAAGCAGCACTGGACGTGGCGGGAGTGTCGTTTCGATGCTCTCGCCATGTCGTTGAAATAGACGGTCGTTGACGGCCGCACTCTTGATAGAACCGTCCACCACGAGTGGATGGGCCATAGCGGGAAACCCGCGGGATGTCGCGCCTTGTGTTGCCGGCATCCCATAACAACAGACTAGAGAGTTTTCATCATGCGTCACCAGAAATCTGGCCGTAAGTTCAATCGCACCAGCAGCCATCGCCAGGCGATGTTCCGCAATATGGCCGCGTCGCTGTTCAAGCACGAGCTGATCAAGACCACGCTGCCCAAGGCCAAGGAACTGCGCCGCGTCGCCGAGCCGCTGATCACGCTGGCCAAGACCGACAGCGTCGCCAACCGTCGTCTGGCTTTCTCGCGCCTGCGCGACAAGGAAGCGGTGGGCAACCTGTTCAACGCGCTGGGCCCGCGTTACAAGGAGCGTCCGGGTGGTTACCTGCGCGTTCTCAAGTGCGGTTTCCGCGACGGCGACAACGCGCCGATGGCCTACGTCGAGCTGGTCGACCGCCCGCAGGCGGTTGAAGCCGACGAGGACTAAGCGTTCCGTCGCTACACACGTTAAACGTGTTGAAGAGCCCCGGCTGCCTAAGGCGCCGGGGCTTTTTTTTGCGCGGCGATAATGCGTTGACGTGTGTAAGGTGCAGGCGCACGCGGTGATGGCTGACAGGCGGCGCGGGTCGGGCTATGGTGGCGTGTCCATTTTGCTCGGTGCCACGCCTCTGCCATGACCCGCCTGCTCACTTCATTTCGCGCCATTTGCCTTGCCGGTTTTGTGATCTGCGCCGCGCTGATTGCGTTCGCGCTATATGCGCAGTACCAGCTCGGCATGGACCCATGTCCACTGTGTATCTTGCAGCGTGTCGTGTTCATCGGCCTGGGTTTGTTGTTTTTGGTCGCCGGCGCCCACGGTCCTCGCGCCTGGGGCCGCTGGGTATGGGCGGGGCTGATTGCCCTGGTGGCCGCCATTGGCGTGGGCATCTCCTGGCGCCATCTCTGGATCCAGTCGCTGCCGCCCGATCAGGTGCCCAGCTGCGGTGCGCCGCTGGGCTACATGCTGGAGACGCGCGGCGCCAACGGCGGCTTTGTCGGTGTGCTGGTGAAGGTGCTGTCCGGTTCCGGCGAGTGCGCCAAGGTGCAACCCATTCTCGGCCTGTCGATGCCGTGGTGGGCCCTGATCTGGTTTGTGATTCTGGGAGTGGCGGTGCTGTGGGCGGCCGCTCGCGCGCGGCGCTGAGCGAATAGGGCGACTCGCTCATGGCGCTTGGGCATTTGGGTCGGGGCGGCCAGGGCGTATCATGGCCACGTTTCCCTTTCTGTTGCCGAGTGCCCCACGATCATGTCGCGTCCCGAACCTGCCTTGAAGAGTGTGCGTGAACCGCAGAACTGGGCGCCCGACTCCTGGCAACGCTACCGCGCCGTGCAGCAGCCAAGCTACGAGGATGGCGAGGCACTGCAAGGTGCGCTGACGCAGCTTTCCGGGCTGCCGCCGCTGGTCACTTCCTGGGAGATCCTGGCGCTCAAGCAGCGCCTGGCCGATGCCCAGGAGGGGCGCTGCTTCCTGCTTCAGGGGGGCGATTGCGCCGAAAGCTTTGCCGATTGCCAGTCTGCGATCATCACCAACCGCCTGAAAGTGCTGCTGCAGATGAGCCTGGTGCTGGTGCACGGCATGAAGCTGCCTGTGGTGCGCGTGGGCCGGTTTGCCGGCCAATATGCCAAGCCGCGGTCGGCCGACACCGAGACCCGTGATGGCGTCACGCTACCCAGTTATCGCGGCGACATCGTCAATCAGCCGGCATTCGAGGCCGAGGCGCGCCGCGCTGACCCGCGCCGCCTGATCGAGGCGCACGCGCATTCGGCGATGACCATGAATTTTACCCGGGCGCTGGTCGACGGTGGTTTCGCCGACCTGCATCATCCCGAATACTGGGATCTGGCCTGGGTCGAGCATTCGCCGCTGGCCGGCGAGTACCGCGACATGGTCGAAGGCATCAGCCAGTCGCTGCGTTTCATGGAGACGCTGGCCGGCGGCGCGATCGAAAGCTTCCAGCGCGTGGATTTCTACACCTCGCACGAGGCGTTGCTGCTGCACTACGAGCAGGCGCAGACGCGCCGCGTGCCGCGACAGTGGGGCTGGTTCAACCTGGGCACGCATTTTCCGTGGATCGGCATGCGCACCGCGGCCCTGGATGGCGCGCACGTGGAGTATTGCCGCGGTATCCGCAACCCCATCGGGCTGAAGGTGGGGCCGACGGTGACGCCCGATCAGCTGATGCGCGTGGTCGAGGCGCTGAATCCGGACGACGAGCCTGGCCGGTTGACCCTGATCCATCGCATGGGCGCGGACAAGATCGCCGAGAAGTTGCCGCCGTTGTTGCAGGCGGTGAAAGCCTCCGGCCGTCGCGTGCTGTGGATTGCCGATCCGATGCATGGCAACACCGAGCCCACTTCCAATGGCTACAAGACGCGTCGCTTTGCCAACATCAGCAGCGAGGTGGATCAGGCCTTCGATATCCACGCCGCTGCCGGTACGCGACTGGGAGGCGTGCATCTGGAGCTGACCGGCGAGGATGTGACCGAGTGCATGGGCGGTGCACGCGATCTTTCCGAGACGGATCTGGAGCGCGCCTACAAGTCCAGCGTCGATCCGCGCCTGAACTACGAGCAGTCGCTGGAGCTGGCGATGCAGATTGTGCGCAAGTCCGGTGGCCGCATCCGCGTCTGAGCTGGCGGTGTCTGGCCGCCGACGAGGGCTCTAACAGTAGAAGCCAAACGGCGCCGGCATGAATGTGTCGGCGCCGTTTGTGTTTGTTCGTGGCGCGTGCTTCAGTGACTGCTGGAGCTGGAGCTGGAGCTGGAGCTGGAGCTGGAGCTGGAGCTGGAGCTGGTGGAGCGCGGTGGCGCAGTCTTCGACGGCGTTCCGTTGCCGTTCGCAGCTTCGGAGGCACCGGAGGCGGCAGCGGCATCGTCGTCAGGCGAGCTGCCGTCGGCGGGCGGGGTGTCCTCATCACCCGGATCGTCGGCGTCGGCATGGTCCAGTGCGCCGCCGCCGGCTGTGGGCTGGGTGTCCTGCGCTGGAGCGGTGGCCAGAAAGCGCGGTGCGTGCCAGACGTGCGTGGCCTGCTCGAACGCATACGCCATGCCAATCAGCTTGGGCTCGCTCCACTTGCCGGCGAAGAACAGCATGCCGACCGGCAGGCCGTGCACGTATCCGGCCGGCACCGTGATGGACGGGTATCCGGCCACGGCGGCCGCACTGTAACCGGCACCGGCGACGTGGTCGCCATCGACATGATCGGTCACCCACGCCGGGCCCTGGGTTGGCGCCAACAGGGCATCAAGCTGGTTCGCCTTCAGCGCGGCGTCGATGCCTTCCGGTCCGGACAGACGCTTGGCCTCGGCCAACGCGTCGGCGTAGGCCTTGTCGGTGAGTGGGCCCTTGGCTTGCGCTTGCAGGAACAGCTCCTGGCCGAACCAGGGCATTTCCTCTGCTGCGTGCGCCTTGTTGTAGGCAATAAGGTCAGCCAGGGTTTTTACCGGCAGGCCACGGCGCGTGGCCAGATAAGCGTTCAGGTCATGCTTGAACTCATACAGCAGCACGGTGTTTTCCGCGGCACCGAAGTCGTGCAGATGCGGCAGCTTCACCGGATCGACAATGATCGCGCCGGCCTGGCGCAGGGCGGCGATGCTGCGCTCCAGAATGCGGTCGACGTTCGGGTCGTAGCCGGCCAGCGCGCGGACCACGCCGATGCGCTTGCCTTTCAGGGCCTGCTTGTCCAGAAAGCGCGTGTAATCGGTGGCGTGCTGGTCGGCCTCGGCGGTGGCCGGGTCGCGCGGATCGCTGCCGGCCATCACGCTGAGTAGCGCGGCAGCATCGGCGACGTTGCGCGCCATGGCACCGGCCGTGTCCTGACTGTGCGAAATAGGGATGATGCCGGCGCGGCTGACCAGGCCAAGCGTCGGCTTGATACCGACAATGCCATTGGCCGCCGACGGGCAGATCACCGAGCCGTCGGTCTCGGTGCCGATGGCTACCGTGGCAAAGCCGGCCGCCACGGCGGCGCCGGAGCCCGAGGACGAGCCGCAGGGATTGCGATTGAGCACATAGGGGTTGTGTGTCTGTCCGCCGCGCCCGCTCCAGCCGCTGCTCGAGTGGGTGGAGCGGAAGTTGGCCCATTCAGAAAGGTTGGTCTTGCCCAGCAGTACCGCGCCGGCCTTGCGCAGCTTGGCGACGATGGTCGCATCGGCCGGCGCCGGTGCGCCAACCATGGCCAGCGAGCCTGCCGTGGTCTGCATGCGGTCGGCGGTATCGATGTTGTCCTTGATCAGCACCGGAATGCCCAGCAATGGCGCGGACTTGCCGGCCGCCCGCTCGCTGTCGCGACGGCGGGCAATCTCCAGGGCATCGGGGTTCAATTCGATCACGGAGTTGACGGCGGGACCGGCCTGGTCCAGCGTGGCTATGCGCTCGATGAAGTCCTGCGTCAGTTCCAGCGAGCTGACCTTGCCCGAGCGCATGCTCGATTCGAGCGTATCGATCGAGGCCAGATAAGGCCTCGTCGACGAAGGGGCCGGCGCCGGTGTTGGCGTCTTCGCATCGGCAGAAAACGCCGCAGCCATAAGGCCTGCAGCCAGCAAGGCACGCGTGCTTAACATGAAAAATTTCCCCAGGGAAGCGAAAAAAGCGCATCCGCGACAATTCGACACCATGTTACCAACGTCAGTTCGGGTTACAATTGGGGTTTGCCCCGTCTGGACAGGTTGCAGTCTGCCCAGACACCAGCCCGTCTCTCGGAGACAGAAGTGAACACCTTGTTGCGCCAGATAACCCGTCAAATCGGGCGGATGCTGCCGGTTGCCTGTCTGTTCGTGCTTCCGGTTCATGCCGCCGATCTGTCCCACCCGGTCACCAATACGCTCAAGCAGCGTGTCGAGTCCTGCGCCATGTGCCACGGCGAGCAGGGCCAGGGCGGAGCCAACGGCTTCTACCCGCGCATCGGTGGCAAGCCGGCCGAGTATCTGTATCACCAGTTGCTCAACTTCCGTGATGGCCGTCGGGAATATGCGCCCATGGAGTACATGGTGCGTCCGCTGTCGGACAAGTACCTGCATGAGATTGCCGAGTACTTTGCCAACAAGCACCCGGACTTCCCCGACACCCATCCGCCGAAGCTGTCGGACAAGGCCATGGCGCGCGGCAAGCAGCTGGTCAGCGAGGGCGACCCGTCCAAGGGCATTCCGGCCTGCTCGTCCTGCCACGGCAAGCAGCTGCATGGAGTGGAGCCGGGCATTCCGGGTCTGGTCGGCCTGCCGTATGAATACATCAGCGCGCAGATCGGTGCCTGGCAGACCGATACCCGCGCCGCCAACAAGCCCGATTGCATGGCCAAGGTGGCCGCCAAGCTCAGCCCTGCCGACATCAGTGCGGTGTCCGGCTGGCTGGCTTCGCAAACCGCGGATGCCAGCGCGCGCCCGGCGCCGGCAGGCTCGGTGCATACGCCCATGACGTGCGGCAGCCAGGAGAACTGAGGATGGCCATGTACGCAAACCTTCGACGTTACGGCTCGCGCCTGGCGGTGGGCCTGGCGGTGGCGCTGGTGGGAACCGGCGTGACCTGGATGGTGGTTGCTGCCGAACACCCGGTGACCGCCGCTTCCGATACCGGCGCTGCTGCGGCCAAGACGCCGGCCGCCCTGGGCGATGGCCCGATGTGGCCGGCGCCGGCCGGCAGCTCGCAGGGCCCGGACCGACCCACCCGTCTGGGTCCCAGCGCCGAGCCCGAGCAGATCAAGATCACCGATCCCAAGCAGCTGGCCAAGGTCAAGCGCGGCGAATACCTGATGCGCGCCGGTGACTGCATTGCCTGTCACTCGGTGGCCGGTGGCAAGCCGCTGTCCGGTGGCCTGCCGATGGTGACGCCGTTCGGCACCATCTACACGCCCAACATCACCCCGGATGATGAAACCGGCATCGGCAAGTGGACCGAGAAGGACCTGTGGAATGCCATCCACAACGGTATCAACCGTCACGGTGAGTATCTGTACCCGGCCTTCCCGTTCACCTCGTACACCAAGGTGAGCAAAGAGGATGTCTCGGACATCTACGCCTACCTGCGTTCGGTGAAGCCGGTCAAGCGCAAGAACACGCCGCTGGGCATGGCCTTCCCGTTCAATCAGCGCGAAGCGCTGCTGGGCTGGCGCATGATGTTCTTCGACAAGGGCGAGTTCAAGCCGAACCCGAAGAAATCCAAGGAGTGGAACCGCGGTGCGTATCTGGTCGAAGGCCTGGGTCACTGCGGCGAGTGCCATACGCAGCGCAACGCGCTGGGCGGCACCGAGAAGGACGAGGCGCTGGCTGGCGGCATGATCCCGATCCAGAACTGGTACGCGCCCAACCTCAGCACTGCGCCGCATGGTGGTCTGGAAGGCTGGACCGAGAAGGACATCGTCGATCTGCTCAAGACCGGTCGTTCGTCCAAGGGTACGGTCTACGGCCCGATGGCCGAGGTGGTGCAGGACTCCATGCAGTACATGACCGATGCCGACCTGAAGGCGATTGCCGTGTACCTGAAGTCGCTGCCGCCGCAGCCGACCAAGGAGCGTGGCGCCGTGGTCGAGCCGCCCGAGGCGCTGGTCGACGAGATGGTCCATCACGGCAAGGACATCTACGAGCACAAGTGCGCGCGCTGCCATCAGAGCAACGGCAACGGTGTGGAGCACATCTATCCGCCGTTGAACGGCAACGCCTCGGTGCTGGCGCCGAATCCGGTGAACCCGATCCGCATCGTGTTGCTGGGCGGCTTCGAGGTCACTACCCAGACCTATCCGCGTCCGTTCTCGATGCCGCCGTTTGCTCAGGACCTGTCGGACAAGGACGTGGCCTCGGTGGTCACCTATATCCGCCAGGCCTGGAGCAACAAGGCCTCGCCGGTATCGCCGCAGACGGTGCGCAAGTACCGCTCCAACGACGGCCCGTAAGCGGCTCGGCGTTGTGATAAAAAACGGCCCGGTTTTCCGGGCCGTTTTTTGTGCGTGAGCGTGGCCGACTCATTCCTCTCGTAATACGCGCGTCAGCCTGGCGGTAAGGATGTGCGGCAGGCGTTACGCCGCGAATCTACACCTGCCCGTTTCCGTCAGAAGGGAGCGGCGGCAGGGCCTCGGCCAGCTGCTGCCAAAGCTCGATGCGCCAGGCGCGACGGGCCTGGCCGGACGGCGAGCAAAGCACATACAGGCGCGTCGGGCCCAGGGTGTCTTGTTGCCAGCCGTAATCGACCGGGCGCCCCATAAAGCCTTTCGCGGCATTCTTGCTGGTGAAGGCCAACACGCCCGGTGCGTGGGCGCGGATGCGGGCCTCCAGGGCGACGCGATCGAAGGCATCGGCGGGAAGCTGATCATCGTTGCCCGAATGGTGCTTGGCCAGATCGGTCAGGCCGATGCCCAGGGTCAGCACTTCCTCATAACGCGCCGCAGGCCAGGGCTCGGGCAGCAGGCCAATCGCGTGCAGGGTGGGCCAGAAGCGGTTGCCGGGATGGGCGTAGTAAGCGCGTTCGGCGGCCGAGCGCGCGCTGGCAGCGGTGCCGCAGAACACCACGCGAAGGCCGGGGGCCAGTACATCGGGAAGAATGCCCGGCCGGCTCATCCGGCCGCGCCGTCCGTCAGCAGAAAGTCGGTGTATTGGAAGCGCTCATCGCGCAATACCGATGTTCCGCGCTGCACGGCGATGTCGTGAGAAAACAGCGGGCCACCCCAGCTCAGCGTGTGAAATTCACCGTTTTCGCCGCAGGCATCAACGCCCTCGGGCAGTGTATCGAGCAGGGTGTGATCAAACTCACGGCCGCAGAACGTGGCAGCCAGCTGTTGAGTATCGACGCAGACCAGCGCCGCGCGATGGCCTTCCTCCACGAAGCGCCGGGCGAGATTCGCGGTGTCCTCGCCCCAGATCGGGAACACGCCCTGCCAACCCAGGCGCGTCAGTTGCTGTTCGCGATAGGCGCGCACGTCTTCAAGAAACAGGTCGCCAAAGGCGATGTGTGCAAGAGCCGACCAGCGCGTGCGGGCACGGACCAGGGCGTCGGCGATGGCCGCTTCATAAGCGTCGTTGGCGCTGGGCCAGTCCAGCTCGGCGGTGACCAGTGGCAACCCGAGCGCCTCGGCCTGGGCCTTGAGCACATCGCGGCGGATGCCGTGCATGGCCACGCGGTCGAAACGGGCGGTGACGGTGCTGAGCAGACCGACCAGCTCAAAGCGGGGGTCGGCCCGCAGCCGCGCCAGCGCCATCAGGCAGTCTTTGCCGCCGCTCCAGGAAAGCAGGGTGGGAATGGATGGACTCATGCGGCCATTGTACGTGGCCCTGCCGGCATGGCTTAAGCGGCCGGGTCCAGATACGACACGGCCGCCTTGCGGCGGCCGTGTCAGCATCAGCGGGTAACGGGCGGTCAGCCGGCGCGGCGGGCGGCCTGCTTGCGCTCGTTCTCGGTGAGGTTCTTCTTGCGCAGACGAATTTCCTTCGGCGTCACCTCGACCAGCTCGTCGTCGTCGATGAAGTCCAGTGCCTGCTCCAGCGAGAACTTGATCGGCGGCGTCAGCTGGATGGCGTCATCCTTGCCCGAAGCGCGCATATTGGTCAGCGGCTTGGGCTTGATCGCATTCACGGTCAGGTCGTTGTCCTTGGCGTGGATGCCGATCAGCTGGCCTTCGTACACCGAGTCGCCCTCGGCGGCGAACAGCTTGCCGCGCTCCTGCAGCGGACCCAGCGAGTAGGCCGGCGTGGTGCCCGGCGCGTTGGCGATCAGCACGCCGTTCTGGCGCTTGGCGATCTGGCCGTCTTCCTTCGGACCGTAGTGGTCAAACACGTGGAACAGCAGGCCCGAACCCTGGGTCAGGGTCTTGAACTGGTTCTGGAAGCCGATCAGGCCGCGCGCCGGGATCAGGTACTCCAGGCGCACACGACCCTTGCCGTCCGGCTCCATGTTCTTGAGCTGGCCCTTGCGCGTGCCCAGGCGCTCCATTACCGGGCCCTGGTGGTGTTCTTCGACATCGATGACCAGCTGCTCGTACGGCTCCATCAGCTGGCCGTCGATTTCCTTGATGATCACTTCCGGGCGCGACACGGCCAGCTCGTAGCCTTCGCGGCGCATGTTCTCGATCAGCACCGACAGGTGCAGCTCGCCGCGGCCGGAGACCAGGAACTTGTCGGCGTCGGAGCCGTCCTCGACGCGCAGGGCCACGTTGTGCACCTTCTCGCGGTCCAGGCGCTCGCGGATCTGGCGGCTGGTCAGGAACTTGCCGCCGGAAAGATCCTTGTTGCCGACGAACGGCGAGTTGTTGACCTGGAAGGTCATGCTGATGGTCGGCTCGTCGACGGTCAGCGCCGGCAGCGCCTCGGGCGCTTCCAGGGCGGTCACCGTGTCGGAGATGGTCAGGTCCGGAATACCGGAGATGGCGATGATGTCGCCGGCTTCGGCCTCGTCCTGCTCGATGCGCTCAAGGCCGAGGAAGCCCAGTACCTGCAGCACCTTGCCCTGACGCTTCTTGCCTTCGCGGTCGATCACCGCCACCGGCATGTTCTTCTTCAGCGTGCCGCGCTGGATGCGGCCGATGCCGATGACGCCGACGAAGCTGTTGTAGTCCAGCTGGCTGATGCGCATCTGGAACGGGCCTTCCGGGTCCACTTCCGGCTTCGGTGCATGCTGCATGATCGCTTCGTAAAGCGGGGTCATGTCGCCTTCGCGGGCGCTTTCGTCCAGCGAGGCGTAGCCATTCAGGGCCGAGGCGTAAACGATGGGGAAGTCCATCTGCTCCTCGGTGGCACCCAGACGGTCAAACAGATCCCACACCTGCTCGACCACCCATTCCGGGCGCGAGCCCGGGCGGTCGATCTTGTTGATCACCACGATCGGCTTGAAGCCCATGGCGAACGCCTTCTGGGTCACAAAGCGCGTCTGCGGCATCGGACCGTCCATGGCGTCGACCAGGATCAGCACGGTGTCGACCATCGACAACACGCGCTCGACCTCGCCGCCGAAGTCGGCATGGCCTGGGGTGTCGACGATGTTGATGCGGTTGCCCTGCCAGGTGATGGCCGTGTTCTTGGCCAGGATCGTGATGCCACGTTCCTTTTCCTGGTCGTTCGAGTCCATCACACGCTCAGCCAGCACAGTGCGCTCGGCCAAGGTGCCGGACTGCTTGAGCAGCTGATCGACGAGAGTGGTTTTGCCATGGTCGACGTGGGCGACGATGGCGATATTGCGGAGCTTTTCGATGGACATGCGAAATCGGCACCGCCTGTCGGCCGCGCCGCCTATAAGAGTCAAGGCAAGTCCCTAATGATACACCGCTTCCGGCGCCTTTACATCCTTCGCGTCAAGACACGGTCAAGGCCGGCAAGGACATTGTCAGGCTGTGTTTGGCTGGCTGAATCGGGCCGCGGGTACGCCCACGCATCGTTCACGGCAGGCCGCCCAGAGTGCGCCCCACGGTCGGACGGCGCCGCCCCCACGGCGGTCCGGCATCATTTGGAAAGACCAAGGAGGCACCGACATGCGTATCAAGACTCTTTCTATGGCCCTGGCTTCTGCGGTTGGCATGGCGGCGCTGAGCGCCGCGCCGGCGATGGCTGCCGGCGCCAAGCACGATCCCAACATGGCCAATCACAAGCAGCTCGATTGCGAGATGAGCTTCACGCTGCAGGGCTGGTCGGCGATCTACAAGACCGCCAGCGGCAAGGGCACCGTCAAGTGCTCCAACGGCCAGACCGAGCGCGTCAAGATCAACGCCAAGGGCGGCGGCCTGACCGCCGGCACCTACAAGATCAACGACGGCCACGGCCAGTTCACCGGCGTCAACAAGATTTCCGACGTCAACGGCTCGTATGGCATGGCCGATGCCCATGCCGGCGCGGCCAAGTCGGCCCGCGGCGCGGTGATGACCAATGGCGACACCACGCTGTCGATCGGTGGCACCGGCAACGGCTGGGACATCGGTGTCGGTTTTGGCTCGTTCACCATCAAGCCGATGGACAAGCACATGGCTCACACCATGCAGTAATCGCCGCGAAGCGATCACTGCACCTTGAAAGGGCGCGCCTTGCTGGCGCGCCTTTTTTTGGCCGGTTTTGAGGCGCGCGCTTACTGCGCGGTCCAGCCGCCGTCCACGGTCAGGGTTTGCCCGGTGATGTTGCGCGCTGCCGGCGAGATGAGAAATTCGATGATGCCGGCCAGCTCCTCGATGCTGATGAATACGCCCTTGGGCATCGGCTTTAGCATGATGTCATCGACCACCTGTTGCTCGCTGATGCCGTTCTCGCGTGCCTGGGCAGAAATCTGGTTTTCCACCAGCGGTGTCTTTACATACGACGGGCACACCGTATTGATGGTGATGTCGGTGTCGGCCGTTTCCAGCGCCAGCACCTTGGAAAAGCCCAGCAGGCCATGTTTGGCGGCGACGTAGGCACTCTTGTAGCGCGAGGCTACCAGTGAGTGGATGGAGCCGATGTTGATGATGCGTCCGTGGCCGTGCTGGCGCATGCCCGGCAGCAGGGCGCGGGTCAGTCGTGCCGCACCGGTCAGCATCACCGCGATCAACTGCTCCCACTTGGGCATGGGAAAATCTTCCAGCCGCGCCACGTGTTGCAGCCCGGCGTTGTTGATCAGCACATCCACATGGCCGGGAAGCTGCTTGCGCAGCGCTTCGACGCTGTCGTCACTGGCCACGTCCAGGGCCATGGCATCGGCGCGTGCGCCGGCCTGGCGCAGTTGGGCGGCCACGGCTTCGGCCGCTTCCACGTTCAGATCGGTTACCAGGATATGGCGATCGGCGCTGGCCAGCGCACCGGCGATACCAGCGCCGATACCACTGCCGGCGCCGGTGATGAGAATGGTAGTCATCGTGGAACCTGCATGGGCTTGAGGAGGGCGTGTTGCGAGGCGTGCCCGCCAAGATTAAACCCAAGCGCCGAGATTCGTCTTCAGGCATGTACGATGGCCGGGATGAATCGCTGGATCATCCGCGTGCATTTGCGCAGAAAGTGGTTTTACTGGCCCTTGAGGCCTGTCCTTGCGCGGCGCGTTGGTTGCGTCAGCGTCGTTCTGTCCACAGGAGGCACGAATCGCGCATGGATTTTCTTGTCAGTGACATCCGCCATACCGAGCATCGCCATGGTGATGATTTGCTCAGCGCGGGCCTTGGCCTGGCCGGCCTGCGTGGCGTGCCGGTGCCCTTTGTCCAGCCGATGCAGCCCACGCCTGCGGAATTGCGCCGCCGCGCCATCCAGTCAGGATGGAAAGGTATTGCCGATCTTGGCTTGCTGGGCGGATTTGGCCGTATTTACGGCCAGGTGGTTTCGGTGTCGGGACAGGAATTTCACGCCTTCGCCAAGATACCCGGAGCCTGCCAGCCGCATCGCGTGATGGCGCAGGTGCCGGATGAATTCGATCCGCGCACACGCTGTTTGGTGGTGACCGCCTCTCCCGGCTCGCGCGGCATCTATGGTGGCATTGCGCTAGCCGGTGCCTGGGGCCTGACCCACGGCTGCGCGGTGGCCTATACCGACAAGGGCGCTGGCACTGGATATTTCGACACCGCCACGCGTACTGGCACCACGCTGGAGGGCACGCGTGCCGTGGCCGGCAGCGCGGCGCTGGAGTTCGACCCCGGCTCTGTGCCGGGCGACGCCGGCGTGGCCGTCAAACACGCCCATTCCACCGACCAGCCCGAAGCGGACTGGGGGCGCCACGTGCTGCAGGCGGCGCACTTTGGCCTGGCCATGCTCGATCGGGCGTTTCCGGAGCAGGCGCCATTCACACCACAGAACACGCGGGTGATCGCGACCGGTCTGTCCAACGGTGGTGGCGCGGTGCTGCAGGCTGCCGGCCTGGATGACACGGGGCTGCTGGACGCGGTGGTGGCGCTGGAGCCCAACGTGCATATGCCAGGGCGTGGTCGGGCGTTGTTCGATTACGTCACCGAAGCGGCGCTGTACATGCCCAGTGCGCTTACCGCTTCCGCCTTCGCCCGCGTGCCGCTGGCGCGAGCCGGAGGCATGACGCCGCCGTCCTGGATGGAGCGTGGCCGCTCCCTGCATGGCGCGGGGCTGCTGGACGGCGTGACGACTTCGGCGCAGGCAGAGTCGGCGGCAGCGCAGCTGCATGCCAGCGGTTGGCGCCGCGAGGTGATCGCCACGGCCGCCTCGACCCCGGCTTTCGACATCTGGCGCGCGCTCGGGGCCGGCTATGCCTCGGCGTATTTGCGGCGACCCGTCGGTCGCATGCCCTGTGGCTTTCGCTATGTGGCCATGCAGGCCGGCGTGCCGGGGCCGCTGGACGCCTCGACGGCGGCCGCCTGGTGGGCCGATGCCTCGGGTATTCCGCCAGGCGAGGGTGTCAGCCTGATCGGCGGCACCGATTTTTCGTTTGATCCCAATTTTTCCGGCGAACACGGCTTGCGCCAGTTGTGGACCGGTGACGATGCGCAGGCCCACGCCTTGCACGAGGGCGTGACGGCGTTGGCCGTGCGCCTGCCGCGTGAGCACCTGCCAATCTGGGTGCTGCACGGCGATGAAGACGGTCTGCTGCCGCCTGACTTCACCTCCCAGCCTTATATCCACTGGCTGGAAGAGGCCGGGCGCACGCCGCGCTACTGGCAAGTACCGCACGCGCAGCACTTTGATGCGTTCCTGGCACTGCCGGGTTTTGGTGATCGCTACGTGCCGCTACTGCCCTACGGTTATGCTGCGCTGGATCGCACCCTGGACGAGCTCACGGGCAAGGCAACGCTGGCGCGGCTGCCCACGCCACAGCCCAGGCCACGCGGTGCCGGTGCGCTGCGTGCGGCCATGCTGGACCTTGCCCCATGAGGTGTCGGCGGCGCAAAACGGGTATCCTAAGCGGTCCCGCCGGACCTGGTGCCGGCGCCCACACAAGCTGCATTCGTCCACAAGGATTCCCATGAGCATTCGTGCCACTCTCAACACCCAGCGCGGCCCGATCCGTCTGGATCTTGCCGATGACAAGACGCCGCTGACGGTGGCCAACTTCGTCAACCTGGCCCGCCGCGGTTTCTACGATGGCGTCAGCTTTCATCGCGTGATCCCCGACTTCATGATCCAGGGCGGTTGCCCGGAAGGCAGCGGTCGCGGTGGCCCGGGCTACCGTTTCGAAGACGAGATCGAGCCGAGCCTGCGTCATGATCGTGGCGGCGTGCTGTCGATGGCCAATGCCGGTCCGCGCACCAATGGCAGCCAGTTCTTCATCACCCACACCGCCACGCCGTGGCTGGACGGCAAGCACGCCGTATTCGGCGCTGTGGTCGATGATGCCGACATGGACGTGGTCAACGCCGTGACCCAGGGCGATGTGATCGAATCGGTGTCGCTGGAAGGCGATGTCGATGCGCTGCTCGAGAAGATGAGCGAGCGCCTGGACGAGTGGAACGCCATTCTCGATCAGCGCAGCTGATGCATGGCCGGCACGGCGGCGCTTGCCATCGCCGCCGTGTCAACGCATAGTTGGCGCCGCTTTTTGAAATCGCTTTCAGTGGCGCCATGAAGGGTTTTGCGACCAGTCGGTGCCTGCTAAGCCGCCACCGTGCGGACACCTAGGGGAGGGGGCATGCGGGCGCGAATCGAGGATGTGGCACGCCAGGCGGGCGTATCGACCAAGACGGTCTCGCGCGTACTCAACCACGAACCGAACGTGCGCGAGCAGACCCGCGAACGCGTGCTGGAAGTGGTCCGCAAGCTCGACTATCGGCCCAACCCTTCGGCGCGCAGCCTGGCCGCCAACCGCTCGTTCCTGATCGCGTTGCTGTACGACAATCCGTCACCCAACTACGTGATGGAAATCCAGGGTGGCGTGCTGGAAGCCTGCGATGCGCACCAGTTCAGCATGATGGTGCGGCCGCTGGATTCGCAGGCGCCGGATTTTGTCGCCACCGTACAAAGCCTGATCGGGCAGCAGCGCCCGGATGGGCTGATCCTTACCCCGCCCATTACCGACCATCCCGAACTGCTGGCGCATCTGGACCAGTTGGATTTGCCGTATGCCACGGTGTCCTCGCGCATCCAGGGCAGCATCGGCGTGACCATGGATGAAACCCGTGCCGCGGCCGAGATCACCTCGCATCTGGTGCGTTTGGGCCACCGGCGCATCGCGCATGTCATTGGCCATCCGGCGCATGGCGGCAGCGAGCTGCGCCTGGCCGGTTACCGCAAGGCCATGGCCGAGGCCGGTATCGACGTTCGCAGCGAGTGGGTGGTGCCGGGCGCGTTCTCGTTTGCGTCGGGCGTGGCGGCTGCGCGCCAGTTGATGGCGCTGGACTCACCGCCCACCGCGATTTTTGCCGCCAACGACGACATGGCCGCCGGCGTGATCTGGGCCACCGCCGATGCAGGTTGGCGTGTGCCGCAGGATTTATCCGTAGCCGGCTTCGACGATACCCCCATCTCACGCCAGGTCTGGCCGGCGGTCAGCACAGTGCGTCAACCCAGCCGTGACATGGGCCGCATCGCCGCCCTGCAGCTGCTGCGGCGTATCCGCCACGGTGAGCCCGGCGAGCTGGTGCAGGTCCCCTATACGCTGCAGTTGCGCGATTCGACGGCCAGCTGCAAGCGCGACGCCTAACCGGGCTTGCGGGTGTTGGCGTCGTCGGACTCGCATCTGGGTGCCTTGACAGCGCTGTCATGCTTGCCGATAGTGCATGCAAGTCATAACGTTGGGTTATCCATCGCCGGGGAGGGCGGTCGGTGCCCCGTGCGATCCAAGGGAGGGAACCATGTCTGTATCCAGAGCCCGTGCGGGTGTCGTTTCGATGCTGTGCGTCAGTTTTGTGGCCGGCCTTTCGGCCAGCGCCATGGCCGCACCGCAGGCGTTGTCCACCAAGGTGCATCCATCGCAGTGGCCATCGGTGACCTGGCCGCTGGCCGACAACGCCAGGCTTGATGCCCATGTAAAAGCGCTGCTGGCCAAGATGAGCCTGCGCCAGAAGGTCGGGCAGGTGATCGTCGCCGATATCGGCTCGGTGACGCCCGCCTATGTGCGCACCTACCATCTGGGAGCCATTCTCGCCGGCGGCGATTCGGCGCCCAACGGCAAGAATTTCGCCGATGCCAAGGCCTGGCTGACGCTTGCCGACAGCTACGCCCGCGCCGCCATGCACCCGGACAATGGGCCGGCGATTCCGCTGTTGATCGGCATCGATGCCGTGCACGGTCACAACAACGTGGTTGGCGCCACGCTGTTCCCGCAGAACATCGCCCTGGGTGCCATGCGCGATCCGGCGCTGATACGCAAAATTGGCGCGGCTACCGCCGCCGAAGTGCGCGCCACCGGCATCAACTGGGCCTATGCGCCAACCATTGCCGTGCCGCGTAATGATCGCTGGGGCCGCACCTACGAGGGCTATTCGGAAGATCCGAAAATCGTTGCCGACTATGCCGCCGCCATGGTCGAAGGCCTGCAGGGAAAGCCGGGCAGCAAACACTTCCTGGATGGCTCGCATGTGGTCGCCACCGCCAAGCACTTCCTGGGTGATGGCTTTACCAAGGATGGCAAGGATCAGGGCGACGCCGAGGTCAGCGAAACACAGCTGCGCACCATCGCCGGCCCGGGTTACCCGCGTGCCGTGGCCGAAGGCGTGCAGTCGGTGATGGCCTCGTTCTCCAGCTGGAACGGCGAGAAGATGAGCGCCAACAAGGGTCTGCTCACCGATGTGCTGAAAGGGCGCATGCATTTTGGCGGCTTCATCGTCGGTGACTGGAACGCGCAGGGGCAGGTGCCCGGCTGCACCAATACCGATTGTCCGGCCGTCATCAATGCCGGCATGGACATGGTGATGGCGCCCGACAGCTGGAAAGGTTTCTACCAGAGCACGCTCAAGGCAGTGCAGGACGGCACCATTGCGATGTCGCGCCTGGATGATGCGGTGACGCGCATCCTGAAGGCGAAGATGCGCCTGGGTCTGTTCCATGAAGGGTCGCCGTCGCAGCAGCCGCTGGGCGGGCATTTCAACGTGGTCGGCAGCGCCGCGCATCGCGCCATCGCCCGCCAGGCCGTGCGTGAATCGCTGGTGCTGCTCAAGAACAATGGCCATGTGCTGCCGGTGTCGCCCAAGGCGCATATTCTGGTTGCTGGCGAGGGCGCCAACAGCCTGCCGATGCAAAACGGTGGCTGGACGCTGACCTGGCAGGGCAGCGGCACGACCAATGCCAATTTCCCCGGCGCCACCTCCATCTGGAAAGGCATTCAGCAGCAGGTGACGGCCGCCGGCGGCTCGGCCGAGCTGGCGCCGGATGGCCACTTCAAGCACAAGCCGGATGTGGCCATCGTGGTCTATGGCGAGCATCCCTATGCCGAGTTCCACGGTGACCGACCGAACGTGGATTTCACCACCAATGCCGAGCAGGATCTGGCCTTGCTCAAGCGCCTGCGCGCGCAAGGCATCAAGGTGGTGTCGGTGTTCCTCTCCGGGCGTCCGTTGTGGGTGAATCCTGAGATCAATGCCTCCGATGCGTTTGTTGCCGCCTGGTTGCCCGGCTCGGAAGGCGAGGGCATCGCCGATGTGCTGCTGGCCAAGCCCGACGGCAGGCCGCAGTTCGATTTTCACGGCAAGTTGGGCTATTCCTGGCCACGGACCGCCACTCAGACGCACGTTAACGTAGGCGATGCGCACTACGATCCGCTGTTCAAATATGGCTATGGCCTTACCTATGAAAGCCATCGCCAGCTGCCAGCGCTGTCGGAAGATTCCGGCCTGCATGGCGCGCAAGCCCAGAGTGGTGAATACCTGACCCGCGGGCACGCCGAAGCCGGCATGACGCTGCGTCTTGCCGGTACCGATGGCAAGGCCGTGTCCACCAAGGCCACGCATGCGACCAGTGCGGATGGTGCGCTCACCATGCAGGCGGTCGACAAGGCTGCGCAGGAAGATGCCCGTCGCTTCACCTGGAATGGCCGCGGCACTGTGTCGATCGTCGCCGACGCGCCAGTGGACATGAGTCGCGAGGCCAATGGCGAGGAGCGCTTGCTGATGGCGTTGCGCGTCGATCATGCCGGTTCGGCACAACTGGCGATGCGCTGCGGTGAGCAGTGCGGCGCCTCGCTCGACGTGAGCTATGTGTTGGCCAGCCTGCCGGCGGGGCAGTGGACCACGCTGGCGGTGCCGCTGAAGTGCCTGGCCAAGCATGGCGTGGACATGAAGCATGTCACCGTGCCGTTCGCGATGCATGGCGCCAAGGGGTTGGTGCTTTCGCTGACCCACGTGGGCCTTGGCACGCACGCCGATCACGTCATGGCATGCCCGTCGCGCTGATGATCATGCCAAAGTGCTGAAAAAAGGCGGCCTTCGTGAACTGACCCCATAAAGTTGGACAGTTGAAGCGGCTAAGCCACCAAGGGCTGGGTTCTGTACTGCACAGGACTCAGCCCTTTCAGTTT
>NZ_JAARLY010000008.1 GCF_011759385.1 Oleiagrimonas sp. C23AA
CGTCCGTTGCGGGTATTGCCCTTGGCGTTGCCGACGCTCTGGTGCTTGTCGTGCCCCAGGTGCTCGGTCATCTCCGTATCCAGGGCGCGCTCGACCAGGCGCTTGGTCAGCTCCTTGAGCAGGCCATTCTCGCCGATCAGGTCTTCAGGGTTCTGGTAGTTGGCCAGCAGCTGGCTAAGCAGCTCCTCGGGCACGTCGTGCTTGCGTGAGGTCATGGTGTCTCCGGGTCAGTCGGCAGTGTCCTGCCAGGGACCCGTTTACACAAAATCTAGGACACGCCCTTTCGGGTAACGTCACTCCAGAGAAGATCCTAGTTGCGGCCACCACCTATATCCGAGACCCCAAAGTTGCAGCATTCGTGCTGGAGCGGGCAAACGGGAATTGTGAGGCTTGCAAGGAACCCGCACCGTTTGTTCGGCGGAGCACAGGAGAGCCCTACCTAGAGGTCCACCACCGCGAGCGATTAGCCGATGGCGGACCGGACACCGTTGAAAACGCAGTCGCGCTTTGCCCCAACTGTCATAGACAGGCGCACTATGGAACACCTGCCTAACAAGTGCTTGAAGCCGACCAATAATCCGCTGCGCGGCTTTTCGTCGGCTTACCTTAGCGTTAGTAAGGCTGATTCCTGCAGACGGTCAACGCCATCGAGGGCAACAAGTATTCGCCCTCGCTGGAGGTGGCCTTCATGATCGCGCAGCTGTTTGGTGTGCCGATGGAGCGGGTGTTCCAGTACGGGGCGTCGCGCGATTGAATGCGCCTCAGTGGTTTTTCGGCGGCATGTACTGTGTGCCGATATCCAGCACGTGGGTGTACGGGCCGTCCCAGTCGCGATCGAAGATGCGCGTCAGCGTGTCGGCGGGGCCTGTGCCGTGCACGAACACGGAGGCATCCACGGTGTCGTTGAAGTAGCTCCAGCCCCAGTTGCCGGTGCCGATATAGGCAGCATCGTCATCGGCCACGGCGTACTTGGCGTGCTCCACGCGGGCATAGGGGATGAAGCCGCTGGCGGCCGGCGGCACGCGGCTGAACTTCACCGAGATGTTGGGCAGCACGGCCAGGCTTTTCAGGTAGGCCTGCATCGGCTCGCGCAGGGCCCAGTCGGCAATGATGATGCGCACTTTGACGCCGCGGGCAGCGGCATCGCGCACGGCGCTGTCCACCTCGCTCCACCAGCCCTTCGGGCCGTAATCGTGAATGGCGGTGAAGGTCATCACCTGGATCATCAGCGAGTGGCGGGCGTGGCGAATCATTTGCACCAGCGCCGGTTGTTCGGCGGTCAATCCGCGCGGTGTGAGCGCAGGCGGGCTGAACGCGGGAAAGGCGGTGAGCGTCTGGCCGTGGGTATCGGTCAGCGTGACCGGGTTGCCCATGCCGATGGGCGAGAACGCGAGCGCGTTGACGGCGCGGCGCTGCGCCTTGGGCAGGCTGCGGTCGGCGGCAACATTCCAATCGAAGGCAAACGCCGCATCAAACGTGCGCGCAAAGCGCGCATTGGTGATGCGCGCGCCGACCTCGTGGATTTCAGTGAGCGCGCGCCAGTCCCAGTTCTGGCTGCCGACGAACACCGAGGTGCCATCCACCACCATGTATTTGGCATGCAGCACGCCACCGGTAAGCGAGTGCATGGGCAGTTCGCGAATCTGCACGTTGGCCAGTGTTGCCAGCGGCGCCAGCGCGGCGTGGGTTTCCTTGGCGAAGGTGGTGCCCATCAGGATGCGTACCTTGACGCCAGCTTTGGCGCGTGCCGCCAGCGCCTGCACCACCCTGGCCAGCGGGCCGCTGGCGCCGGGCTTTTGCGAAAAGTAGAACGCGGCAATGTCGATGCGCTTTTGCGCATGGCCGATCATGTCCAGCCATACCGCCTGCGTGCGGGGCGCGCCGGGCTCGCCGTAGATGGTGCCGGTAGGCACGCTCTCGACAATCTGGAACGAGGGACGGGTATCGGCGGCATGGACCGACACTGCGGTGCACAGCAGAACGGCCAGCGAGCCCAGCCAGCGGGAGCGAAGAGTCATGGGTGAGCAGGTGAAAGTTACAATGTAACGTTTATAGCGCCTGAAGGTCACGCCCGCAATGGGCGGCAAGGGCCAGGCCGTTGGGGCGACGCTTGCGTCCGGATGCCAGAAAGCGTGCCGTGGTGTCGGCAAGCCCGGCCGCGGGTGGCCTGGCCCAAGTTCACGGGTGCCGCCGGAAAAGCACGACGGAAAGCGCGCAACGCCATTGTCCCTTCCAGCGGACGGCGCAAACCGGCGCAGGATTGAGTGGCAGGAGGTGTGTGCAGGCGGCAGGGAACACCAACGAATGCGCATTGCCTGCCTTGGGGCGGTTGACTTGTTGGGGGCACCGGTAAGCGCCGCGAAGTCCGGTGTGGCGATGGCACTCCGCAAGGGGGCTGGTGCCATCCGCCATGCCGTGTCGGTGGTATGGAGGCCCACCGTGCCAACGCGCGCCGTGCGATCATAGGGCCATGGATACCTTTGATGCGCTCTCTCTGCGCGAGGAACTGCTGAGCAGCCTCGCCACCCTTGGCTATGCCCGCATGACGCCGGTGCAGGCACAGAGCCTGCCTGCGGTGCTGGCAGGACGTGACGTGATCGCCCAGGCGCAGACGGGCAGCGGCAAAACGGCGGCGTTCGGACTGGGTGTGCTGCAGGCACTGGATGTATCGCTGGTGCGCATGCAGGCGCTGGTGCTGTGCCCCACGCGCGAGCTGGCCGATCAGGTCAGCAAGGTGTTGCGCAAGCTGGCTGCGGCCATTCCCAATGTGAAGGTGTTGACCTTGTGTGGCGGCATGCCGCTGGGTCCACAGCTGGCCTCGCTGAGCCACGATCCGCACATTGTGGTCGGCACGCCCGGTCGCGTGCAGGAGCATCTGAAGCGCGGCAGCCTGCATGCTGGCGCCGTGCGCACGCTGGTGCTGGACGAGGCCGACCGCATGCTGGACATGGGTTTTGCCGATGCCATCGACGACATCGTCAAGCGCATCGCCAAGCACCATCAGACGCTGCTGTTCTCGGCCACCTGGCCGGCGGCCATCCGTGAAGCCAGCACCCGCCTGCAGCACGATCCGGTGCAAGTGACCGTGCAGACCGACGAAGTGGCAGCCGCGCCGGCCATCGAGCAGCGCTTCATCGAGGTGGAGCCGACGCGCAAGGCCGACGCCCTGGCGCAGTTGCTGACCCGCCCGCGCGGTGGTGATGACAGCTTGCAGGCCCTGGTGTTCTGCAACATGCGCCGTGATGTGGACGCCGTGGCGCACGAGCTGGATCAGCGCGGGTTCTCGGCGCTGGCCTTGCATGGCGACATGGAGCAGCGCGACCGAGAGGAAGTGCTGGTGCGCTTTGCCAACCGCAGCTGCAACGTGCTGGTGGCCACCGACGTGGCCGCGCGCGGGCTGGATATTGCCGCCTTGCCGCTGGTGGTCAGCTACGACGTGGCGCACGATCCGGACACGCACACCCACCGCATTGGTCGCACCGGTCGCGCCGGCGAGACGGGCCTGGCCATCACCCTGTGCACGCCACGCGAGCGGCCCAAGGCCGCCAACATCGAGCAGATCTCGGGTGAGCCGCTTGCCTGGCATCCGCTGAAGCTGGCTGCGGCGGCTGGCAAGACCTTGCAACTGGCGCCGATGCGCACGCTGGTGATCGATGCCGGGCGTCGCGACAAGTTGCGTCCGGGCGATATCGTCGGCGCACTCACTGGCGAGGCCGGCATGGATGGCGCGGATCTGGGCAAGATCGACGTGTACGCCACACGTGCTTACGTGGCGATCGCCCGCGACCAGGCCAAGCAGGCGTTGTCACGCCTGCGCAGCGGCCGCATCAAGGGACGCAGTTTCCGCGTGCGCGCGCTCGACTAACGGCGCTTGCCAAATACCGCGAACATGCCGGCGTAGGGTTTGACCATGAAGCCCGGCGCGCCGAAGTAGCCCTGGCCATCCACATACATCTGCGAGATGGTGCCATCCAGGTACAGCGCGTTGTCGCAGCCCAGGCGCTTCAGGAACAGCTCGCCGAAGGTATGGAAGTTCACCGGTGCCTCGCTGATGGCGAACACCACCTGGTGTGGCGTGACCGCGCACACGCCCGAGCGCCATTTCAGGCTGTTGGAATCGGCCAGGAACTGCGCATTGAGCTGACCGCCGATCACCAGCATGGGCCCGGACTGCGTGGCCCAGCGCACACGCGGGCGCGCCGCATGGAAGGCGCGCGTGGTCATCACCGAGGCCTGACCGTTGGCGTCGATGGCGAATACGCCGTTGGGCTGCAACGAGAAATTGCCCGCGCGCGGGTCGCCATGCACGGTGTTGAGCGGCACAAGGGTTTTGCCGTTTTCCACGTACAGGCCCAGCGGCGCGCCTTTGTGATCGTAGATGCCGGCGTTGGCGGCAAACAGCAGGTGGCGCCCGTCCGATTCGCCCCAGGCCTTGAGCGCATCGATGCTGGAAAACGGCTGATCATTGCCCGGGTCGCGCCAGTAAAGGCCCAGGCGCTGAGTGCGAAGGTCGATGCGCACTACGTGATAATCCAGCCCGTTGTAGCGCACGGTGCGACTGTCCACACCGCTGGGTGGCTGCGAGCAGGCGGGCAGGGCGGCCGTGCCGAACGCCAGGGCCACGGCGGCCAGCCAGCGTACCGGCGCATTGCGGCCACGGGCCGGAAGGGATCGTTCGCGCATGCGCTTGATGGTCGCCGTAGCGGGTCGAGCTGGCAAGCGAAGACTGAACGGATGCATTCATTTATGGCGGCGACCCAGGCTACGGCGCCACGACGGCGCTGGCGTACACTGGGCGTTTTTCCCGCAAGGTGTGAAAGCCATGCCCTACACCCCCATTGTCGGCACCCTGGGCTACGTGCTCAGCGAGGACGGCAGCCAGGTGCTGATGATCCACCGCAATGCGCGCCCGGACGACCATCATCTGGGCAAGTACAACGGCCTTGGCGGCAAGCTGGAAGCCGACGAGGACATCGCCGCCTGCATGCGCCGCGAGATTGCCGAAGAAGCCGGTATCGAGGTGCACGACATGCACCTGCGCGGCACCATCAGTTGGCCCGGCTTTGGCAAGCACGGCGAGGACTGGCTGGGTTTCATCTTCATCATCACCCGCTATTCGGGCCAGGTGCAGACCGAGAACCGCGAGGGCACGCTGGAATGGGTGGCGCGCGAGCGGCTGATGGAACTGCCCATGTGGGAGGGCGACCGCCATTTTATCCCGCTGGTGTTCGACGACGACCCGCGGCCCTTCCACGGCGTGATGCCCTATCGTGGTGGGCGCATGCAGGCGTGGTCGTTCTCGCGGGTCTGATTCGTCGTGAGTGAAAACTGCATTGAGTCGTGATGGCGAGCCCGCGGAGCGTGCCTTGGGTGATCCTGAGGCAAGTGCCTGACCCCACCCCAACCCTCCCCTGCGAGCAGGGGAGGGAGTGGCGTCGGCCGGCACCTGGCAGTCGATAGCCGGGGGCAGATGGTCTGGGTTGACAAGGTGCCGGGCGGCACGGTGATTGGCCCCTCCCCTGCGAGCAGGGGAGGGAGTGGTATCGGCCGGCACCTGGCACTCGATAGCCGGAGGCAGATGGTCTGGGCTGACAAGGTGCCGGGCGACGCGGTGATTGGCTCCTCCCCCTGCTGGCAGGGGGAGGTTGGGTGGGGGTAGATGCTTGCTGGCGCCTTCGTTGAGGCGAGCTTGAATCGTCTGGCTTCGCCCGCTTGACCCAGCATCACGGAGCAGCCGGATCGCCGAGTGCGGGTTTTTTTGAGTAGGCAGCCGGCGTCAATGTCAGGTGGTGGCCAAGC
Organism: Oleiagrimonas sp. C23AA; assembly: GCF_011759385.1. Classification (GTDB taxonomy): domain Bacteria; phylum Pseudomonadota; class Gammaproteobacteria; order Xanthomonadales; family Rhodanobacteraceae; genus Oleiagrimonas. The sequence goes on from NZ_JAARLY010000008.1 coordinate 5,800, forward strand.
GGTGGTCGGCGGCCTTGAGGCAAGGGCGTGACCCCACCCCGGCCCTCCCCTGCAAGCAGGGGAGGGAGTGGTATCGGTCGGCACCTGGCACTCGATAGCCGGGGGCAGATGGTCTGGGCTGACAAGGTGCCGGGCGGCGCGGTGATTGGCCCTCCCCCTGCTGGCAGGGGGAGGTTGGGTGGGGGTAGATGCTTGCTGACGCCTTCGTTGAGGCGAGCTTGAATCGTCTGGCTTCGCCCGCTCGACCCAGCATCACGGAGCATCCGGGTCGCCGGGTTGAGTAGGTGGCCGGCGTCAATGTCAGGTGGTGGCCAAGCGGCGGGCGGCGGCCTTGAGGCAAGGGCGTGACCCCACCCCGGCCCTCCCCTGCGAGCAGGGGAGGGAGTGGCGTCGGCCGGCACCCGTCACCCGGCGCCTGGCAGTCGGCAGTCGATAGCCGGGGCCGATGGTCTGGGCTGACAAGGTGCCGGGCGGCGCGGTGATTGGCCCCTCCCCTGCGAGCAGGGGAGGGAGTGGCATCGGCCGGCACCTGGCACCTGGCAGTCGGCCCTCGATAGCCGGGGGCAGATGGCCTGGGCTGACAAGGTGCCGGGTGGCGCGGTGATTGGCTCCTCCCCCTGCTGGCAGGGGGAGGTTGGGTGGGGGTAGGTGCGTGCTGGGGCCTTCGTTGAGGCGAGCTTGAGTCGGCCAGCCTCGTCCGTTCGCGGGGTCGCCACAGGACGTGGTGATTTCAGTGGGCGGCGGGCATCAACGTCAGGTGGTGGCGAATCGGGCCTGGCAGCAGCGGTGTGGGCCGGCCCTTTACCCAGGCTTGGTGACCGGCGCCATAGAACGGTGAAAGTGGGTTGTCGCTTTGACCGCCGGGCATGTGCAGGTAACTGGCCGCCTCGTGGCCGGGCATGATGCCGAAGCGTTCCGATGCCCCGAAGGCCGGCGCCTGCACGCGCGGCATGTCGCGGTCGCCGGGCAGCTGATCGGGTGGCATGTCGAGCCAGCGCCCCAGCCAGCCTGGCAGGGCGCGCGCCAGTGGGTAGTCGATGGTGGCGGTATTGCGCTTGCCCCAGGTCTGCGCGCGCAAGCCACCGGGCAGCGATGAAAGGTGCCGCATCACCTTCCGGCCGCAACCGGCGAGCAATGCGTCCCAACTGGCGTAGCGGGTATCGAGCAGGTTCATCGGCCGCTCGCTGACCATGCGCCAAAGCGCGGTTTCGCTGCGGCGGGGCCAGTGGAAATCGGAGAACCGCTTGCGTACGCGGGCGGTGAATGGCGCGAATGTGGCATCGGCCACGCAGCCACGAAAATCGCGGACCACGCGATAACCCACGCTGTCCACGGCCGCACGTGCCTGCCAGTGGGCCACGGGTTCGGCCAGTGGCCGCAGGGTGTCGTGACGGGCGACCAGGCGTGCCAGCAAATCGTGCCAGCGGCCGAGAAACACCGCCCGATCATCCAGCTGGATCGCCAACAGGTCGGTGGGCGAAAAGTGCTGGCGGGCACGAAGGTCATCGCGGATTTGCCGCGCCCGTGCGCCGCGTGCGTAGCCGCCGTCACCCAGCAGGTTGAGCCAGGCGCCGGACGTGGTGCGGTTGTTGGCCGTCCATAGCCGCGCACCGGGGGGATCGATGATGTGCGGGTACTGGTCGGGGCGAGCAAAACCGGTCCAACCCGTACCGACGGTGTCGAAATCGGCCGGTAGCGCCGGATCGAAACCATGGCGCAGCGGTAGCGCGTTGCCGGTGATGGTCCAGCCGATATGGCCCTTGGCGTCGGCGACCAGCAGGTTCTGCGGCGGAATGCCGATGTGCGGACCGATGGCTAGCGCCTGCGCCGTGCTGGTGGCCGTTTCCAGCGCCAGCAGATCCAGATTGTGCGAGCGCGGGTGTTGCGCCACCCAATCGACGGCCAGCGGCGTGCCATCGACATCGCGCGCCATGATTGGACCCCAACGCGTGTCACGCACGGTGAGCGTGCGGTCGGCGCTGCCTTTCACGTGGATCACTTCATGGTGGATGGAAAGCGGTGCCCAGCCGCCTGGCACGCGGTAGCGGGTGACATCGTGCGGGTCCAGGTGGATGCGCACATCATCCATCCAGTCGCCATAGCTGTTGGTGAAGCCCCAGGCGATATGTCCGTTGCTGCCGGCGACCAGCATCGGTGCACCGGGCAGGGTGACGCCGTTGAGCTGCACGGCACGGCCTTGCGCGTCGTGATAGTTGATCTGCGCTCGAAACCAGATGTTGGGCACGCGCAGCCCCAGATGCATGTCGTTGGCGAGCATGCCGCCGGCGCCGGTCAGCGCGCCGCCGACGGCAAAGTTGTTGCTGCCGGGAAAAGCCCGCGAAGGCGAGGCCTGCATGGGGTCTGAGGTGGCCGGTGCCTGGCGCAGATCGATGACATCCGGCCCCGGCATGGGCGCCATTTTCACGGCCGCGCCTTCACCCACCAGCGGCGCCGCCCAGCGATCATCGCGTGTGGTCAGAAAGCGCAACAGCGGGGCGGGCAGTGCGGCGGTCGCACGGGCGTTGTCCAGCTCGCGCTGGTTGTCGCCGCCGGCATTGAGGTCGAAGAACATGGCGTCGAGCACCAGCAGCGTATCTTCCTGGCGCCACGGCTTGGGTCGAGTTCGCAGCAACAGGTAAGGCCAAGGGCGCACGCTGAGGGCGGCCAGGCCGGCGTTGACGCCACGGGTATACGCGGCAAGCACGGCTTGCTGTGCCGGTGGCAGCGTGCGCATGCGAGCGTGTTCGCGTGCGCGGAAGCGATGGCGACGATGGTCCATGTCCAGCTTCAGCGCGGCCGGTCCCACCAGCGCGGCCAGCTCGCCGGCACCCACGCGGCGCATCAGGTCCATCTCGAAGTAGCGTTCCTGCGCGTGTTCAAAGCCCAGCGCGTAGGCGGCGTCGGTGCGGTTATTGGCGTGGATCACCGCCACGCCGAGCGCGTCGCGGTCCAGCGTGACCGGTGCCGTCAATCCGACGACATGACGCCGGCCGTCGAGCACGGGCTTGCTGCCGGCCAGCAGCAGGTAGCCGGCGGCCAGTGCCAGCACGGCAAGTGCCAGCGCGATGCCGGCGAGGGCAAGCGCCATCCTTGGCGCGCGTGTCATGGCACGATGCCGGTCCACTCCGGCGTGGCGAAGCGCTCCTCGACCAGTTGCTCGGCCTGGGCTTTTTCCTGCGCGCTCAAGGCGTGGTCACGCAGGCCATGGCGCTGGCGGAAGGTGGCGATCATGCGGTCGATCACCGCCTCGCGGGCCAGGCCGGTCTGGCTGCGCAAAGGGTCCACGCGCTTGTCGGCGCTGGTGGTGCCCTTGTCCGACAGCTTTTCCCGACCCACCCGCAGCACGTTGAGCATCTTGGCCGCGTCGATGTCGTAGGCCATGGTCACGTGATGCAGCACAGCGCCGCCGCGGCGGGTCTGCGCCGCGCCACCGATCTTGCCGATCTCCGAGGCGATGTCGTTGAGGGGCTGATACCAGGCCTTGATGCCCAGCGCGCCCAGCGCCTCGATGACCCAGGCATCCAGGTGCGCGTACGACTCGGCGAACGACATGCCCTCGACCATCTTCTCCGGCGCGTACAGCGAATAGGTGATGGTGTTGCCCGGTTCAATGAACATGGCGCCGCCGCCGCTGATGCGCCGCACCACATCGATGCCGTGCTGGCGGGCGGCGTCGGCGTCCACTTCGTTGCGCAGGGACTGGAAGCGGCCGATCACCACGGCCGGGCCCGCCCATTCCCACACGCGCAGTGTGGGGGGGCGCTCGCCTTGCGCCACCGCATCGGTCAGCACCTGGTCCAGCGCCATGTGCAAGGCCGGCATCTGCGGTGCCTCATGCACCAGCTGCCAGTCCAGATCGTTCCAGCGCGGCCGGCTCATGACAGTGCCCTGCGCACGGCCACGGCCACGGCGTTGGCGTCAAAACCGAAGGTGGCCACCGGTGGTTCCAGCACCTTTTGCACGCGGCGCGCCAGCGCCGCCTCGTCGGCCGATACCGGCTGGCCTTCCAGCGCCGCGTTGATGGCGCCCAGGGTTTCAGCCGGTTCCAGAAAGAAGTCGCCCGAGACCTGTACCTGGCTCAGGCGACCTTCGTGGACGCTCAGGTCCACCACCACCAGCTTGCCACCGGGGACTTTGTATTCGCCATGCATGTCGTGCTCCTGCATGCGGTTCGGGCACGTATGCGCGCCCCCGAACCATCCAATGGGTGCACAGCTTGCAGCAGGATGGGTACCAATGGAACCGCCCATGGGCGCCGGGCGTGACCGGGCGCACATGTCTTCTGGCCCGGCTCAGCCGGTGGTTTCCAGGCGATCGACGCGACGGAAACCGCGCGGCAGCACGCCACCACGGCTGGCGCGGTTGCCACCGTACTCGACCAGGTCGGCCCATTTCAGGATCAGCTTGCGCTGACCGGCGAACAGGGTGACTTCGCCGCTGCCTTCGCTGACCACGGTGATGCCGGCCACGCGCTCGTCACCCGAGCTCAGGCGTGCCTTGGGAATGTCGATCAGCTTGTTGCCCTTGCCCTTGTCCAGTTCAGGCAATTCGGCCACCGAGAACATCAGCAGGTGGCCATCGTTGGTGGCGACCACGATGCGATCGCGCGCCGGGTCGCCGACATAGGCTGGCGGCAGCACGCGCGCGCCGCTGGGAAGGCTGATCGACTGCTTGCCGGCCTTGTTGCGCCCGCCCAGGGCGCCGACCTGGGTGACAAAGCCGTAGCCAAAGTCCGAGGCCAGCACCAACCGGGTGTCGTTGTCGCCGGTGGCGATGACCTGGAACTCGGCTCCGGCCGGCGGACTGAAGCGTCCGGTCAGTGGCTCGCCATTGCCGCGTGCCGAGGGCAGTGTGTGCGCCGGCGTGGAGTAACTGCGGCCGGTGGAATCGATGAATATCGCCGGCAGGTTGGTGCGCCCGCGAGCGAACGCCAGGCACTGGTCGCCTTCGCGATAGCTCAGCCCCTCGGCGTCGACATCGTGGCCCTTGGCCGCGCGCGCCCAGCCCTTGGCCGAGAGCACGATGGTTACCGGCTCGGAGGTCACCAGCGCGCTTTCATCCAGCGCCTGGGCCGCTTCGCGTTCGACCAGTGGCGCTTGCCGCGCATCGCCGAATTTCTCGGCATCGGCGGTCAGTTCCTGCTTGATCAGGCCACGCAGTTTGGCCGGGGATTTCAGCAGCACGTTGATGCGCGCGCGCTCTTCCTCCAGCTTGTCCGTCTCGGCATTGATCTTCATTTCCTCGAGACGGGCCAGCTGGCGCAGGCGCGTTTCCAGGATGTAATCGGCCTGCACGTCCGACAGCCGGAAGCGGTCCATCAGCACCGTCTTGGGCTCGTCTTCGGTGCGCACGATGCGAATCACCTCATCCAGATTCAGGAAGGCGATGCGCAGGCCATCGAGCAGGTGCAGGCGCTTTTCGACCTTCTCTAGGCGGTGCTGCAGGCGGCGCGTGACCGCATCGGTACGGAAGCGCAGCCATTCGGTCAGGATCTGGCGCAGGTTCTTCACCTGCGGACGGCCGTTCAGGCCAATCATGTTCAGATTGACCCGGTAGCTCTTTTCCAGGTCCGTGGTGGCGAACAAGTGGCGCATCATCGCCTCGGTGTCGATGCGACTGGAACGCGGCACCAGCACCAGGCGGATCAGGTTTTCGTGGTCGGACTCGTCGCGCAGGTCCTCCAGCATCGGCAGCTTCTTGGCGCGCATCTGCGCGGCGATCTGCTCGAGCACCTTGGACGGGCTGACCTGATAGGGAAGCGCAGTGACCACCACGTTGCCATCCTCGACGTGGAAGATGGCGCGTGTACGCACGGACCCGGAGCCGGTTTCATACAGCGCCGTCAGCTCCTTGCGCGGGGTGATGATCTCGGCCTTGGTCGGGTAGTCGGGCGCACGGATATGCGTCATCAACTCGGCGATGCCGGCTTCCGGCTCGTCCAGCAGATGGATGCAGGCCGCGGCCACTTCGCGCAGATTGTGCGGCGGGATGTCGGTGGCCATGCCCACCGCGATACCCATGGAGCCGTTGAGCAGCACATGCGGCAGCCGCGCCGGCAGGTAGGCCGGCTCTTCCAGCGTGCCATCGAAGTTGGCGTTCCATTCCACCGTGCCCTGGCCCAGTTCGCCCAGCAGCACTTCGGCGATGGGGTTGAGCTTGGACTCGGTGTAACGCATCGCGGCGAAGCTTTTGGGGTCATCCGGCGAGCCGAAGTTGCCCTGGCCGTCGACCAGCGGATAGCGGTACGAGAACGGCTGCGCCATCAGCACCATGGCTTCGTAGCAGGCGCTGTCGCCGTGCGGATGGAATTTGCCGATGACATCGCCGATGGTGCGCGCGGATTTTTTCGGCTTGGCGCTGGAGGCCAGGCCCAGCTCGCTCATGGCGTAGACGATGCGCCGCTGCACGGGCTTGAGGCCATCGCCGATAAACGGCAGCGCGCGCTCGAGCACCACGTACATGGAGTAATCCAGATACGCGCGCTCGGCGTATTCCTTCAGCGGAATCTGTTCGTAATTGGCTTGCAGGTTCATAATTTTTTGCATCGTGAGGCGCGCACGCTTGCGCGCAGGCAATCAGAGCGATGGTGCCAGAAAGCAGGCACAGCGTGATACCGCGGCGCTGTCGCGCCGCCTGCGACGGTGCGTGCGAGCCTGGCGCGGGTCAGTGCTTTGCGGCCGGCTATTGCACGCGTTCGGCATGCAGTCCCAGCGCTGCGAGCTGATGCTGCACGCTGTCCGGGCCGGCCAGGTGGGCCGCGCCGACGGCGACGAAGCGGGTACCGGGCTTGGCCAGCAAGGCCTTGAGCTGCGGCGCCCAGCGTTTGTTGCGATCGACCAGCAGGTGCTGATAGACCACCGGGCTGGCCTTGCGCATGTCGGCATCGGCAAAGCGCGCGATGGCATTGACGTCACCGCGCTGCCAGGCGTCGGTGAGCTTGCGCAGCTTGGCGGCGCCGTCGTCGATATCATCCAGTGCCGATTTCAGGAACGCGATCTGCGTTTTCGGCGCCATGTCGGCGAGCATGCGGATTTGCTGCTCGGCGGTTTCCAGACCGTGCACCGGTTTGCCGGCCGCGCTCATCTGGCGCTTGATCACCTTGTCGGCGCCGGCCTTGGGGTCAAGGCCAGCCTTGACCAGCGGCACCACGGTCAGTGTCACCGCCGCCAGCCACGGCTGCATGATGTTGAGCGCAGCCATGCCGCCGGGCATGCCGGCGCTCTTGGCCGCGGCGGCCAGGCGCTTGCGGTCGGCCGGGTCCAGCTTGTCCGAGAGCGGATGCTGCATGTCCACGCCGTACTTCATCACCAGCGCCTGCATGTTGGCGGGGTTGTCGTCGGTGATCTCGATATATAGCGCCTGGCTGGCGGCCATGGCTTTTTTCAGCGCCGGGTATTCCCACTTGGCGCTGTCGGACATCAGATGCACAGTGCCGAACAGGTACAGCGTGCTGCTGCCCTGGCTGACCTTCCACAGTGCCGGTTTGGCCAAGGCTGTGCCGCTGGCCATCCACAGCATGGGAAACAGAAGGCAGGCGAGCAGCCACCGACGGGGCAGGGGCGAGTATCGGCGCATGGGACCGGATCCGTGTCTTTGTTTGCCCGACAGCATACCGCTAGAAGGGGCTGCACATATCGCCCACACACTGGCGCTTCGGCGGCGGGCGACGCATAGTGAGTGCGTTGATATCCAAGGAGCCGATCCGTGAAACATCTGGCAACGCTTGCCTTCCTGCTGCTGGCAGCCGGTTTTTACCTGGCCGGCCTGATCCAGGGCGCGTGGGTATTTTTCGCCTTGGGCATGGGTGCCGAGACACTCTTCTGGGGGCGGCTATTGCGCCGCAAACCGCAGGCTTCGGGGCGCACGTCATGAGTGCAGGCAAGGTATCGCTGGCCGAGAAGTTCGCGCTGTTCCAGGAAACCTGGACGCCGAAGATCGTGGCCCAGTGCAACGGCCAGCTGGTGAAACTGGCCAAAGGCGAGGGCCGGCTTGTGTGGCATGCCCATGAGCACGAGGACGAGTTGTTCCTGGTGATCAAGGGCGAGCTGACCCTGCACCTTCGGCTTCCCGATGGCGAGCCATCGGTAGTGTTGGGGCCGGGCGACATGTACGTGGTGCCGAAGGGCATCGAGCACTGCCCGCAGGCCACGCCCGACACGCACATTGTGCTGATCGAGCCGGCCAGCACCGCGCACACGGGTCAGCATCAGGTGGCGCAAACGGTGGCGCAGGAAGATCAGGCCTGGCTTTGATGTCCGGTCGACACGGAGGTTGTTGTGATGGTCAACGAATGGTTCTGGCCGGTAGTGGTCGTGCTGGTGGGTACGGCCTGGCGCGGCGTGTTAAGCGAAAAGCACCACGCTTTCATGTGGCGCCAGCTACAGCAGCTGGCCAAGGCGCAGGGTGTGAAGCTGGAAGCCGAGGCGTTGGCGACGGTGCGTCCCCATCTTGAGCGCAACCAGAAAATGCCGGCGGTACGTATGTTCCGCAGGCTCACCGGAGCCGATCCCTTCACCGCGCGGCAGATGGTGGAGCAGGAGATGGCCGAGGTGGCGCTGGCACTCGCCACTGGAGGCCCCGCTGCCGGTTCCTCGCCCTGACTGGCTCGTTGCCTGCTTTGGCGTGGCAAGGCGCGGGTGCGCCAAAAGGGTGGCGGGCGCTTTATCAGGCCGGCAAGCTATGCGCCTGTCGCGGCGGCAATGGCGCAGCAGTGTAGCGGTCCAGCCATTGATCAAGTGCCGCGGCCGGCATCGGGCGGGCGATGTAGTAGCCCTGCACTTCGTCGCAATCCATGTCGCGCACGATGTTGAAGATCGCTTCGTTTTCCACGCCCTCGACCACCACCCGGAACCCCAGTCGGCGTGCCATGTGTGCCACCGAACTGACGATGGTGGCATCGTCCGGACTGTCCATGATCGAGCGCACGAACGACTGGTCGATCTTCAGCGTCGACGCCGGCATCTGCCGCAGGTAACTCAGGTTGCTGTAGCCGGTGCCGAAGTCGTTCATGCGTGGCGCCGCATTGCTGCATCAGACTGGTTTCGGTGAACTCCAGTTCCAGGCCATCCAGCTCCAGACCGTGACGGCGGGTGATCGTTTCCAGCCGCTCGATCAGGATGTTGACGATATCGTTGCTTGAGACATTGAATGACAGCCCGATGTCGCGCCCGGCGCCGCGCCAGCGTGCCAGTTGCGCGCAGCCTTCCTCGAACACCCAGTCGGTCAGCATGCGCATCAGTGCCGACTGCTCGGCCAGCGCCACGAACTGGCTGGGCGGGATGTAGCCGAGCGTGGGGTGGCGCCAGCGCGCCAGTGCCTCCACGGAGACACAACGGCCGGTTTCCAGGTCGATGCGTGGTTGATAGTGCAGCTCGAACTCGTGATTGTGGTCGCGCAGCGCGGTCGATAGCTCGGTGACCAGAAAGAACGACTGGCGGTGCTGGTCGTCATCGTCGGGGCTGTAGTAGGCCCAGCCGCGTGGCGACAGCATGGCCATGTACGACGCGCTCATCAGCCGTCGCAGCGGGTCGGCGCTGGCGAGCTCACCGGCATCGACCTGGAGCAGGCCCACACCTGGCTGCAAGGTCAGCGGGATGCTCTGGCAGTCGATCGGTTCGCGCAGTGAGGCCACCAGCTGGTCGCACGCCTGGACATCGCCCGGCAGCGCGTCGTCGTTGAACACCATGGCAAAACGCGAGGGGCCCACCTGATAAAGATGGTGCTCGTGGCGGTGCCAGGCGCAGATGCGCGCCGCGGCCTGGCGCATCAAGGTGTCGCTGTAAAGATGCCCCATGGCGCGAACAAAGGCATTGAAACGCTGCACCGGCGCCACTTCGATGGCCGCCACCTGCACGCGCTGCATGCCGGCGTCGAAGCGTTCGCGAAGATCCTGGAAGAACGCATCGCGATTGGGCAGCTGGGTCACCGGGTCGGTGCGACCCAGGTAATCGCGCAACACCAGGCTTTGGGCGAGTACTGCGGCACCATCGCGCAGCGCGTCGACCTCGGCCTGTTCCAGCCGTGGGCGTGGCTGTTCGTCCAGCACGCACAGGGCGCCGGCATGGGTGCCGGTCAGTGTGATGATCGGCTCGCTGGCGAAAAATCGCACCGTCCTGCAGCGGTCGGCGGAGATGCCTGCGCTCCACAGGTCACCAATGACATGAGGCAAGTGGCGCCGCGCCGCCTCCATGAGCAGCGGATGAAGCTGCTCACGCTCCCCCGGAACATCGGCAGGGATGTACCAGAAGGCGCTGCCATCGGCCAGTGCCAGTACCACGCTGTTGGCGTGCACGCTGCTGGCGACCATGCGCGCGACCGCGTCAAAGGTCGGGACGGCAAATGGCGGTCCGCTGGATGCGTTGAACCCGGCCCTTGCCGTTGTACCCGGGTCGTCATCGTCCACCATCAACCGCGTGGTCAAGGTTTCCGGCATATCCCCCCCCAACGCCGTCCTCCATGGACGCGCTCGACTCAAGACTAGTCCGGCTCTTTCCTGAATACCAGAGTCCCCCATTCCAGGTAAGTCCAGGAGTAGCTCTGTGTCAGCGCGGCACCCGGTAGCCGCCGGGAACCCCCTCCGGGCTGAGCGTCAGCTGCCAGAGCTGATCGCGACGGCTGCGGAACACGGCGGCCGAGCAGGCCAGGTAGAAATGCCACATGCGCCGGAAGCGTTCGTCGTAGTTCTTGGAAAGCTCGGGCCAGGCGGCGTCGAAGTTGGCCTTCCAGGCCATCAGCGTGGTGTCGTAGTCGGGGCCAAAGTTGTGCCAGTCCTCGACCACGAACAGCTCTTCCAGCGCCGCGCTGACCTGGCTGGCGGCTGGGATCATCGAGTTGGGGAATATGTATTTCTCGATCCACGGATCGGGCTGGGACGGCTTGCCGTTGCTGCCGATGCTGTGCAGCACCGACAGTCCCTCCGGTTTCAGGCAGCGGCGCACCACTTCGAAGTAGGTGCGGTAGTTCTTCTGCCCGACGTGCTCGAACATGCCGATGGAATAGACCGCGTCAAACTGCTCGTCCATGTCGCGGTAATCGGTGAGGCGAATCTCCACCGGCAGGCCCTGGCACAGCGCGCGCGCGTATTCGGCCTGCTCCTTGGAGATGGTGACGCCGACGCCTTGCACCCCGTAGTGCTCGGCCGCGTATTTCAGTGCCTCGCCCCAGCCACAGCCGATATCGAGCACACGCATGCCGGGCTGGAGCCGCAGTTTGCGGCAGACCAGATCGAGCTTGGCCGCCTGCGCCTCATCGATATTGGTGGCATTGGCCCAGTAACCACAGGAATAAACCAGACGCTGGCCGAGCATGGCCTCGAACAGGTCATTGCCGAGGTCGTAGTGGGTGGCGCCCACTTCCCAGGCGTGCTGGCCGCGCTGCAGGTTGATGAAGCGCGCCTTCAGATGCGCCAGCAGGGTGTCCAGGGTTTTCAGGTGTTCATCCAGATGCGAGGCCAGCACCTTGGTGAAGAAGCCGGGCAGATCCTCGGCGTCCCACCAGCCGTCCATGTAGGCCTCGCCCAGACCCAGCGAGCCGTGCGCGAACACGCGTGAATACACACGCGAATCGTGCACCTGGATATCGGTGGGGCTGTCACCGTCGATGCGGATGCCGGCATGTTCCAGCAGCGCCTCGGCGCGTTCTCGCAATGAATCCTGACTCATGGACACTCCTTCGAATGGACACGCTCAAGAGGCGACCGGCAACGCTCCGGTCGCCGCGACTTGGGGTTTAGCCTGGCAACTATCAGCTAGCTTTCGTCAACATGCCGTATTCCACCTGGGAACGTTCGTACACCAGTTCCACGCCAGCCTCGATGACCGACTCCAGCAAGGCATCGGCTTCGCCGTCGGTGAGGATGAATTCCACCTTCACCGGCTGATCGCCGGCCAGCTCGAAGAAGGTCTCCTCGTGCAGCACACCGTGGCGGCCAAAGCCGGCAATGGCGCGATACACCGAGCCGCCGGCCAGGCGCTTGTCATGCGCCAGTTCCAGCAGCCATTCGTACAGCAGCTTGCCTTTGTGCTTGGCGTTGGAGGTCATGAAAAAGCGCAGGTTGGTGCCCTGGCGCGTGGTGTGGTTGATCTCGCTCATGGGGGCTCCTTGTCGATCAGCTGCGCAGCAGCGCGCGGGTCAGCGTAAGGCCAGCCACGGTCATGGCCAGCGAACCGATCACGTGGACGGCCACGTGGCTGGCAAACCACATGTACTGCTGGCGCAGCAGCAGCGTGGTGGCCTCGGCCGAGAACGTGGAAAAGGTGGTCAGGCCACCCAGCATGCCGGTCATCACGAACAGTCGCCAGAAGGCGGGAACGCCCTGATGATGGGCCACAAAGGCGATGGCGCAGCCCATGATCAGGCCGCCCAGCAGATTGGCCGCCAGGGTGCCCGGTGGCAGCGTGGGGAAAACATGGTTAAGGGCGACGCCCAGCCACCAGCGCAGCAATGCGCCAAGACCGGCGCCGCTGAACACGGCGATGATTGCAGTGATGCCCATCGGCTCTCCTTCAAGTGCAAGGTAACAAGTCGAATCGGGCCAGAGGAATGGCGTGCGCGCCTGCGCCTCCGGCAGATCCGGTGGAGCAGGCATCATCAACCAGAGGGTTTCGCCCTGGCGGTTCGTCCGGCCTGACGTGACCGGACAGGAGGCATGCCATCTCCCGCTTGCCTGTCGATGTTAGCCGCAGCCGCGTCGCAGCGCCACGGCGGGCGACAAGGCAAGTGCGTACAATGCGCGGCTGTTTCGATGGCGACGCCGGGGAAGGGGCGCCGCCGCATGCGACCGGATAGCAACTGATGACACGCCATCGCGCCCAAGGCCATGGACTGCTGGCCTTCCTTCTGGCCGGCCTCTCGATGATCGGGCCGTTCTCGATCGACGCCATCTTTCCCGGTTTCCCGGGCATTGGTCACGACTTTGCCGTTACCGAGGCCGCCGTGCAGCAGACCGTGGCCACCTACCTGGTGGCCTACGCCGGCATGAGCCTGTTCCATGGCGCGCTGTCCGATGCCTACGGGCGCAAGCCGGTCATCGTGATCGGCATGGCGCTGTATGCACTGGCCTCGCTGGGCGGCGCGTTTGCGCCCAGTTTTGCCTGGCTGCTGGTGTGCCGGGCGCTGCAGGGTGGCTGCGCCGGTGCCGGCATCGTGGTCGGGCGCGCCATTGTGCGTGACCGCCTGGAAGGCGCGGCGGCGCAAAAGCTGATGTCGAAGGTGATGATGATCTTCGGCGTGGCGCCGGCGCTGGCGCCGATCGTCGGCGCGTGGCTGCTGGGTATCGATGGCTGGCGCGGCATTTTCTTCGCGCTGACGGCGTTCGCGCTGGTGTTGGCGGTGATCTGCGGCCTGCTGCTGGAAGAGTCGCACCCGGCCGCGATGCGCAGTCCGTTCCGTCCCGGCCCGCTGTTTGCGGCCTATCGCAGCATTGTCGGCGATCGCCTGTACTGGCCGCTGGCGGTGGCGGCGACGGTGAATTTCGGCTCGTTGTTCCTGTTCATCGCCTCGGCGCCGGTGATCGTGACTCGGCACCTGGGGTTGGGGGCGGATGGCTTCCCGTGGCTGTTCGTGCCGGTGGTGATAGGGCTGGTCGGCGGCAGCTGGTTTTCCGGTCATCTGGCCGAGCGCATCAGCACGGCGCGCACGGTGGGTATCGGTTATGCGCTGATGCTGGTGGCGTGCGCTGCGCACCTGGTGCTGGCACTGGCGCTGCCGCAGGCCATGCTGCCGTGGTCGATGCTGCCGCTGGTGGTGCAGGGACTGGGCGTGCAAATGGCCTTCCCGACCATCACGCTGTTGCTGCTGGAGCGCTTTCCGGCAGCGCGTGGCGCGGCCTCCTCGGTGCAGGCCTGCGTCAATCTGATGTTCAACGCGGTGGTGGCCGGTGTGCTCTCGCCGCTGTTGTCGGCGCACATGCTGAGCCTGGCGCTGGGCGCCTGCGCCATCACCGGTACGGGCCTGGTTGCCTGGCTGGGCTATCGGCACATGGCCGGGCGCGAGGCCGACCGGCCGGTGCACGGCGAGGCCTTCGACGTGGTCGCCGAGAGCGAGTCCGGCTGAGTCGGCTGACGCGACGAACGTGAACCGCGGCTACGCGGCTTCTTTGACATTGCCGGCCATGGGCTTGAGCCTAGGGAGAAGGTTCAGCCTTGCGTGCCGGTGTGAGGCCGGCGCGTTCGACGGGCGAGGCGACACTCGTCGTTTCGTGCGCACTCACCCAACGAACGGAGATTTGAAGCCCTATGAAGAAACCGCTTCTGATGATGCTTTCCCTGGCCGCTTGCGGCGCCGTCGCCACCCCGGCCGTGGCCGCTCAGAACGCGCAGAAGGGCCAGGCCGCCTCCAAGGCCGCCATGAGCATGCCGACGCCGGCCGAGAAATCCGCCTGCACCAACGCCGCCGATGACATCATCAACAAGCTTGATGCCGGTGATGTGTCGGCCGCCACATCGCACTTCGATCCGCGTCTGCACGCCAAGATGACCGATGCCAAGCTGCAGGCCGGCTGGAAGAAGCTGACCGACAAGTACGGCAAGAACCCCGAGCTGGGCACGCCGCAGGCGCGCAAGGTCAAAAAGTACACCCTGGTGATGGTGCCGATGAGCTACAACAAGGCACAGCTGGGCGCGCAAGTGGCCTGTAACAGCAAGGGCAAGGTGCTGGCCTTCCGCATTGGCGCGATGAAGAAGGCGCCGTCCAAGTCCTGATCACCGGGCGTTGAACGGAGTCGTTGCTCCCGAGCGAGCAACTGCAGCCACAACGAAAAAGCGCCGTCCTTTCGGGCGGCGCTTTTTGTTTGGTCCGAGAGCCGGTAACGCTCAGGCGGCGTCGGCGGGTAGCAGCTGGTGCCCGATCAGCCAGCGCCGCGCATCGTCGGCATCGTGGCTGAACCAGGCCTGGGTCGAGCCCAGCCGGAAGCTGTAGCCCCAGGCGTCCATGTCGGCCATCAGCTGCGCGCGACCGACACCGGGCAGGGCATCGGCCAGCACGATCTGCAGGTAGCAGGAGGCGTCCTCTTCCTCTATGGAATCGGTGGCATCGGTGTGCACCGCCGCGCGGCGCTCCGGCGGCAGCACGATCAGATGGCAGGCCTCGTGCAGCAGCGAGTGCACCGGCGTGTCATCGCGCGCATAGACATCGCAGCCGATGATGCCCGCTTCCGGTTCACCCCAATAGCTGCCGGGAATCGGCTGGCCATCCTCGACCCTGTGCAGGCGCAGGCCGTAGCCGGCCAACAGGGCCGCCGGGGTCTGGAATCCGATCTGGCCCACGCGGGTGACGCGGGCTTCGTCGGTGCCGGCCGTGCCGTGCGTCATGCGATCGCGCTCAGCTCTTCTTTTCGTCGTCGGGCAGGGCTACCGAGAGCTCCAGCACGTCGTGGCCGGTGTCGCTTTCCAGGTTCACCTGCACCGCTTCGGGATCGATATTGACGTACTTGCGGATCACTTCCAGAAGCTCGCTGCGCAGCAGCGGCAGGTAGTCCGGACCGCCACGGGTGCTGCGTTCCTGGGCCACGATGATGCGCAGGCGCTCGCGGGCGATGGAGGCGGTGTTCTTCGGCTTGGCGCGCAGAAAGTCGAGAATGCCCATGGATCAGCCTCCGAACATGCGTTTGAACAGACCCTTCTTGGGTACTTCCAGAAAGCGCAGCGGGCGCTCCTCGCCCAGCACACGGGCCACCGCATCGGCGTAGGCCTGGCCGGCCATCGACTGGGCGTCCAGGATCACCGGCTCACCGGCGTTGGAGGCAGCCAGCACGTTTTCCGATTCAGGAATCACGCCGACCACCGGCAGGCCCAGGATGTCTTCCACATCCTTCACCGAGAGCATTTCGCCCGCTTCCACGCGTACCGGGTTGTAGCGGGTCAGCAGCAGGTGTTGCTTGACGGTGGCCTGGCCGCCTTCGGCGTGGCGCGTCTTGCTGGCCAGAAGGCCCAGGATGCGATCCGAATCGCGTACCGAGGATACTTCCGGGTTCACCACCACCATGGCGTGATCGGCGAAATACATGGCCAGATGCGCGCCCTTTTCGATACCGGCGGGCGAATCGCAGACCACGTAATCGAAGCCTTCCTTCTTCAGCTCGTCCAGGACCTTTTCCACGCCTTCCTGGGTCAGCGCGTCCTTGTCGCGGGTCTGCGAGGCGGCCAGCACGAACAGCTTGTCGTTGCGCTTGTCCTTGATCAGCGCCTGCTTGAGCGTGGCTTCGCCCTGGATGACGTTGACGAAGTCGTAAACCACGCGGCGCTCGCAGCCCATGATCAGGTCGAGGTTGCGCAGACCGACGTCGAAGTCGATTACGGCCACCTTCTTGCCGGCCTGTGCCAGGCCCGTGGCCAGCGAGGCACTGGTGGTGGTCTTGCCAACTCCGCCTTTACCCGAAGTGACGACGATGATCTCTGTCAAGGGAGTGTCTCCGAAAATGTTGGGTGCAACGGCCTTGGATGGCCTGTGACGATGTTGAGGTTTTCAAGGTCACCGGTGCCGGTAGCGCCGCTGTCCGGCGCCGGCCCCGGTGCGTGGATCACGCGCACACCCCTGCGGTGCGCGTGGTCCATCAAAGTCGTTCGATCAAAAGCTTGCCGTCTTCCAGCCAGCATTGCACGGACTGGCCATCCAGTTCCGGCGGAATCTGCTCGAAGACGCGGTACTGGCCGGCAATGGAGACCAGTTCGGCGCGGAAGTCGCTGCAGAAAATGCGCGCATCCTCGTCGCCCTGGGCACCGGCCAGCGCACGGCCACGCAGCGGACCGTAGATATGGATGGAGCCGTCGGCAATGATCTCGGCGGCATTGGCCACTGCCGCGGACACCACCAGATCGCGCCCACGCGCATAGACCTGCTGACCTGAGCGGATCGGCTGGCTGTGGCGCTGCGCGGTGCTGGCGCCCTCGCTGGAGGCCGCCGGTGCAGCAGGCGCCGGCGTGGGTGCCGGAGCGGGAGCGCGTGCCGGGGCAGGCGCCGGCGCGGCCGGCGGCGGAGGCGCCGCGGCCAGTTCGCCGTTGTCGCGCTCGTAGGCGGCGCGGAACTTGGCGATCAGCGGCAGGCCCATGCGCTGTGCCAGGGCTTCGGTGTCCTTGGTGCCGTAGGCCAGGCCCACCGGCAGCATGCCGGCCGAACGCACCGCCTCGAGCAGCGCATCGACCATGCCGTCGCCGGGCAGGTCCAGCAGGTGGCTTAAGTCAAGCACCACGGCGGCGCGGGTGAACAACTGGGGCGCGGCCTGCACGCGCCGTTCCAGCTCGGCGCAAAGCGCGGCCGGATCGGCATGGCGCACGCGCACGCAGGCGATGCCGACCTGGCCAAAGCGCAGGTCGGCCGCTTCCATGGCGGGGGCGGCCGTGCTCATGCGGAAGCCTCCCGACGCTGCTGGATGTGCTCGCGCTCGCTCAGCCAGGGCTGAGCGGGCAGGGCGTGGCCGTAGGTGTCGCGCACGTAGTCGAAGCTGGGCAGCGCCTTGGCCTGCATGCTGACACGGCGCTGGTTGCCCGGCATCACCTGCTGACCCACTTCCTGGAAGCCATAGGTGCCGTGGAACAGCAGGGTCGCGTCGTCGCGCGGCTCGAGAAACACTTCACAGGCCAGGTGCGGCACGCGCACTTCGGCAAAACTTTGAACGTCGCAATAAAACACGCGACCCAGGCCATGACGGCGCCAGCCGCTGCCCACCACAATACGATCGATATACACAAACTGCTCGTAACGTTCGCGAAACCAGAGAAAATTGGGACTGTCGTGATCGGCGTCTTCGCGCACGGCGATCAGGAAGCCGGCCACCTTACCGTCCACTTCGGCTACACGGAAATAGTCGGCAATGTCGTAGAGATGGCGCGCGTGCGCTTCGCTCATCGACAAGATACCGGCGCCGGCGGCGTTGTTGAGCGCCAGCACTGCTTCCAGGTCGTGCTCGCGCACGTCACGGATGGCCAGGACCATTCGTTGCTCCGCTTGAAAATCGTTGGCGACGAGGGCGTGTCGGGACGCGACCGTCCGGACGCAGTCGCCTTCTCTGGCGTACGTGCATCGCGCGACGGATCGCCCTGCCGAGCCTCCCGATCCATCGCAGGCCTTACGTGGGACGGCGCGCATTATCGCATGCCCTCCCGTACACATACATAAAAACGTTCGCCGCGTTAAGAGCCTGTTTTGATGACTTGGTGTAGGGCCATGACTTCGGGCCGATTGCGTGTCGCGGCCGGGCGCCTATGATGCGGGGCATGCCCTGGTCCCAGTTCAATCACCTGCGCCTTCTGCGTTACGCCGGCCTGTTCACCTATGTATGTGTGGGCATGCCGCTGGTGACGACATGGGCCGATCATCGCCTGAACCTGTTGCATCGCCCGAACATGGCGCTGTTGTGGTGGGTGGCCTATTACCTGCTGTTCGGCGTGCTGTACTGGCTGTTGACGCGCAATCTGGGCTCGCGCCGCTACTGGATGCTGAAGCTGATCGGTCTGGCGGCGATGACCATGGCCTCGATTGCGGTGGGCTGGTATAGCCACAGCGGCCTGTCGGCGATGCTGATGGTGGTGGTGGCTGTGGTGCTGCCACTGCTGGTGCCGTTCTGGATCGGCGTGGCCTGGATGGTGGTGCAGAACCTGAGCCTGGTGATGGTGTTCTTCACCTTTCCCGAATACGGGCATAGCCTGACGTTGGCCTTCGTGCAGTCGTTCATTTATCTGGGCAGCTCGGCGCTGACCTTCGTTGCCGCCTGGGTGGCCAGCCAGCAGGCCGAGGAGCGCGAGCGCCAGCGCCAGCTCAACTCTGAATTGCGCGCCACGCGCGCGCTGTTGGCCGAGTCCAGCCGTATTGCCGAGCGCATGCGCATCGCGCGCGATCTGCATGATCTGGTCGGCCACCACCTGACCGCGCTCAGCCTGAATCTGGAAGTGGCCAGTCATCTGGTCACCTCGCCGGCCGCCGAGCACGTGGGTATGGCGCGCAAGACGGCCAAGCACCTGCTGGCCGACGTGCGCGAGGTGGTCAGCGAGCTGCGTCAGGACGAGGAGCTGGATCTGACCCAGGCGCTGCGCAGCCTGATCGAGGGCGTGCCGTCGCTCCATGTGCATCTGAAGCTGCCGCCGCGTTTTGCCATCGAGGATCCCCAGCGCGCGCAGGTGGTGTTGCGCTGCGTGCAGGAGATCGTCACCAATGCGGTTCGTCACGCCCATGCGCGCAACCTGTGGTTGACCTTCAGCATCGACGACGGTGGCGTACTCGGTATCGATGCGCATGACGACGGTCGCGGCGCACGCGATCTTCGCCCGGGCAATGGCCTGACCGGCATGCGCGAGCGGTTGGCCGAGTTTGGCGGTTCCCTGGAGCTGATCACCGGCAAGTCGCGTGGTTTCCATTTACGCCTCAATATGCCGCTGGAGGCCGCCACGTCGCGCTCGGGTGCGGTACGCTCATTGGCCGCAGGCGCCGGCGAGGGCGCGTCGGGCGTGGGTGACGCGCCGATGCCCGACGCTGGCGCATGATCATTTCAGGGGAGGTGCCGACGATGCAATGCAGGGCCGGCACGCGACGCTTCGAGGATTCCTATGATTTCCGTATGTCTGGTTGACGATCAGAACCTGGTACGCCAGGGCATCCGCTCACTGCTCGACCTGGCGCCCGATATTCGTGTCGTGGCCGAGTGCGCCGATGGCAAGCAGGCTGTCGAAGCCATTCCCAAGGCGCGTCCGGACGTGGTCCTGCTGGACCTTCGCATGCCCAACATGACCGGTATCGAAGTGCTGCAGACACTGTCGGCTCGCAACGAGCTGCCGCCGACGGTGATCCTGACCACCTTTGATGACGATCAGCTGGTGCTGTCGGGCCTGAAGGCCGGCGCGCGCGGTTATCTGCTGAAGGATGTGTCGCTGGAGCAGCTGGTCGAAGCGGTGCGCACCGTGGCCGGTGGCGGCTCGCTGGTGGCGCCGGTGGTCACCCAGCGCCTGCTGGCCGGTGTCGGTCGCATCCAGAACCAGTTCTCCAGTCTGGAACAGCCCGACCCGCTCACCGAGCGCGAAACTGAAATACTGCGTTTACTGGCCGGCGGTTACAGCAACAAGGAAATCGCCAATTCATTGCGCGTGGCCGAAGGCACGGTTAAAAACCACGTGTCCAATATCCTTTCCAAGCTGGGTGTGCGTGATCGCACGCGTGCGGTTCTCAAGGCGCTCGAGCTTGGTATTGTGTAGACAGGACCTTAACGCGGGCGTTTTTCAGGCCGTGTAGGCTTCTTTCTTTTCATCGGTTTGGCAGGCCTAGCCCCATGGCCTCCGAACCAGTAACATCAGTCTCTTCGGCGTCGCGCCGTGATCGGTCGCGACCTGAATCCTGGGGAGTATTCCGGCGCCCATGCCGGGGTGCGCCGGATAGAGACGTTCGGAGACTTCTGGAAATGATGCGTCTGTTTGAGTTCATTGTCGCCCTGGTCATGGTTGCCATTCTCGGCATCGTGGTCGGCGTTTTTCTGCCCAGTTCGGGTCATGTCGAGCGCTCGGTCGTCCTAAGCAAGGACATCCGCGACGTCTATGACCTGATGAACAACTTCCATCGTTTCCCCGAGTACGCCACGCTGCGTGCCGAGGATCCGACCATGAAGTATTCGTTCGAGGGCAAGGCTTATGGCCCCGGCGCCGCCATTACCTGGAGCGGCGACAACAGCAAGGTCGGCCAGGGTCGCCTGGAGATTGCCTCGGCCAAGCCCGGTTACGAGGATGTCGGCACCGACGGCCATGGCGAGATCGTTTGGAACCTGACCAACGGCTGGCATGGCACCGACAAGCACTTCACCATCGACATGGAGCGCACCGGTCGCGGCCAGAAGCTGGTCAAGGTGACCTGGTCCTACGATGTCACCTACGGCTGGAACCTGATCAACCGTTATTCGAGCCTGTACATTCACGGCGCGCCTGACGAGCTGATCCAGTACAGCCTGGACAACCTGCAGAACGTGCTGGCCTCGGTGCCGAACATCGACTACAGCGATCTGCGTCCGGCCATCGTGCAGACCACCAAGACCCCGGTCCTGTTTGTCTCCACCGAAGCCAAGCGCACCCTGGATGACGTCGATGCGGCCACGTCCAAGGCCATGGATCAGCTGAACGCGACCATGAAGAAGCTGGGCGTGCATCAGGTCGGTCCGCGCATCACCTTCACCACCAACTACGGCAACGACAAGTACAGCTTCGACGTGGCCGTGCCCATCGACAGCGACACGCTGAAGATCGGTGATCAGCAGTACACCCTGCAGTCGCCGGTGGTGCCGAAGCTGAACCCGGCCGGCGAGCCGGCCGATGATTCCAGCGTGGCCGGTGCCGGCTCCACCGCCAGCGCCGCCAGCGCACCGGCTTCGGCCGACAGCGTGGCCGATGCCGACAGCGGCAAGGCGGGCGACAAGGCCAAGAAGGATCAGGACACCGGTCCGAAGCCGGGCAGCACCGACAAGTACAACCACCTGATCGTCAACGACAACGTCAAGGCGATGCTGGCCTTCGGTGGCAAGGCGCTGACGGGTACCTGGACCGGTTCGCCGGCCGGCGTGCCGCCGACCCGCCTGATGCTGGAAGCCTACGCGCTGACCCACGGCTACAAGTTCGACGACGTGCAGGACCGCCTGTACGACAAGCAGCTGGTGGCCTACGGCAGCAAGGGTCCTGACGGCAAGGAAGTGGCCTACGACCAGCAGAAGTTTGCGGTGTTCCTGCCGCTGACCTGGGGTCCGGATCAGACGCCTGAGCAGCAGGCGGGCACCGCCGGCAAGCACGGCGACGATCTGGACGCCCCGGCTGCCGCAGGCAGCAGCGCCCCGGCCAGTGCCGGCAGCGTGCCGGCCCCGGCGGGTACCGCGCCCAGCGCCGCTGGCAGCGCGCCGACGCCGGCCGAGAGCGCCGCGCAGTAAATCGCGCCAGCCGCCAAGGCTTGAAAGCAGAAAGGCCCCTCGCATGAGGGGCCTTTTTCTTTGCATGTTTGCCCGAGCACACGTCGACGGACAGGCCGGGCATACGTGATGTCGCATGGGATCTGCCACGGGTGCCGAGGCGGCAGACTCCCACGCGCTCCGGCCTGACGACGATGTGGGTCGTGCGACTGGCCAGCGGCGGCTAGGCAAGCCTGTTCACATCGCGCGAAGGACGATCCGGGGATTCTCGGCGTCTGCTGGCGGGCGAGAACGGTCAGGCGCTGAGCCTGGCCGGCATCTTGCCGCGTGGCATGTCATCGCGGTGGCGCGATGCGGTACATTGGAGGGCCTGCGTTCTGGCCCTGGCCGGACGCGGCATTGTTCCCGCCGAGCCGTACGCGATGATCGAAGCCGAGCAACTGACCCGCCGTTACGGCAGCCTGGTGGCCGTCGATGCGCTGAGCCTTCGCGCCGAGCCGGGCAAGGTGCTGGGGCTGCTGGGGCCCAATGGCGCCGGCAAGACCACCGCCATGCGCATGATTGCCGGCTTTCTGGCGCCGACGTCGGGACGCGTGAGTGTGTGCGGCTACGATGTGCAACGCCAGCCGCTGAAGGCCAAGCGCTCACTGGGCTACCTGCCCGAGGGCGCGCCGTGCTACGGCGAGCTGACGGTGCGCGAATCGCTGGATTTCGTTGCCCGCGCGCGTGCCTTGAAGGGCGAGGCCGCCTTCCGCCGGTTGGACGAGGTGGTCGAGCGTCTGCAGCTGGAGGCCGTGCTGGAGCAGAATCTGGATACGTTGTCCAAAGGCTTTCGCCGGCGTGTCGGCCTGGCCCAGGCGATTTTGCATGATCCACCGGTACTGATTCTGGATGAGCCCACCGACGGCCTGGACCCGAACCAGAAGCACGAGGTGCGCGACCTGATCGATGCCATGGCGCGCAACCGCACCATCATCATTTCCACGCACCTGCTGGAGGAAGTCGGCGCGCTGTGCAGCCGCGTGGTCATCATTGCTGGCGGCAAGCTGCTGGCTGATGCCACGCCGGCCGAACTGGAGGCGCGTTCGCGTTATCACGGCGCGGTCTCCTTCAGTGCCAGTGGTGCGGGCGCGGCGCGGGCGATGATTGCGCACCTGCCGCAGGTGTCCAACGTGGAGGTGGATCCGACCAGCGGCCGCATGACGGTGTTTCCGCACCCGGGCGAGGCCATTCTCGACCCGGTGCAGAACATTCTGCGTGAGCAGGGATTGGCCGTGCACGAGCTGCAACTGGAGCGCGGGCGCCTGGACGAAGTGTTTCGCCGCATCACCACCGGAGAGCGTCTATGAACGCGGTGCTGGCCATCATGCGTCGTGAGCTTCGCAGTTATTTCGTCACGCCGCTGGCGTACGTGTTCATCGTCATCTTTCTGTTGCTGGCCGCCGCGTTGACCTTCTACGTGGGGGATTTCTACGAGCGCGGTCTGGCCGACCTGCAGCCATTTTTCCGCTTTCACCCCTGGCTGTACCTGTTTCTGGTGCCGGCGCTGTCCATGCGCCTGTGGGCGGAGGAGCGCAAATCCGGCACGCTGGAGTTGCTGCTGACGCTGCCGGTGACGCTGACCCAGGCCATGCTGGGCAAGTTTCTGGCCGCCTGGCTGTTCGTGGCGCTGGCGTTGGTGCTGACTTTTCCCATCTGGCTGACGGTGAATTACCTGGGCAATCCGGATAACGGCGTGATCCTGGCCGGCTATCTGGGCAGCTTGCTGATGGCCGGTGCCTTCATCGCCGTGGGTTGCTGCCTGTCGACGCTGACGCGCAGCCAGGTGGTGGCCTTCATCCTGACCGCGGCGGTGTGTTTCATGCTGCTGCTGGCCGGACAGCCGATCATTCTGGAGGCCGCCTCCAGCGTGCTGCCGCAGTCGCTGGTCAATGCGGTGGCCGATCTGAGCTTCCTGCAGCACTTTCAGGCCATCGCCCGCGGCGTGCTGGACCTGCGTGACGTGGTGTACTTCCTGATCTCGATCGTGGTCTGGCTGACCGCCGGCGTGTGGCTGTTGGACCTGGGGAGGGCGCGATGAGTCATCCCCGCCTGCGGCAGTTCCTTCGCTTGCGCCGCTCATTTTTCACCGTGCTTGGCCTGGTGGCGCTGGGCATGGTCTACGTCGGCGTGGTGCTGGCCAGCCACCACTGGATGCGCGACCAGCGTGTGGACCTGACCGAGGACCACCTGTACACGCTTTCGCCAGGTACCGAGCACATCCTCGGGCATCTGCACAAGCCGATCCAGCTGTCGCTGTTTTTCTCCGAGCATGCCACGCGTGACCTGCCGCAGTTGCGCAGCTACGAACAGCGCGTGCGCGAGATGCTGCGCGAGATGGCCGCGCGTGCGCACGGCAAGCTGCACCTGAAGGTGATCGATCCGGTGCCGTATTCGGACGACGAGGATCGCGCCTTCGGCGATGGCCTGACTGCGGTCCCCGGGGGCAGCAATGGCGAGCGCGTGTTCTTCGGTCTGGCCGGGCGCAGCGCGTCGGGGCAGACGCTGTCGATCCCGTTCTTCGATCCGGGCAAGGAAGCATTTCTCGAATACGACATCGCCAAGTTGATCTACGAGTTGAACGCCCCCAGCAAGCCGACGGTGGGCGTGATCAGCAGCCTGCCGATGGATGGCGACCCGTTGACTGGCGCCAAGCCGTGGGCGCTGATGCGCCAGCTGCATCAGTTGTTCGATGTGAAGATGATCGCGCCGTCCAAGGTGGGCGACCGCATCGATCCGGACAAGATCCAGGTGCTGCTGCTGGTGCACCCCAAGCAGCTTTCTGACCAGGCCACCTATGCCATCGACCAGTACGTGCTGCATGGCGGCCATCTGGTGGTGTTCGTCGATCCGGATGCCGAGATGGATGCCCGCCCGGTGGGACAGATCGCCGGTACCGTAGCCGGCTCCTCTTCCGACCTGCCGCGTCTGTTCAAGGCCTGGGGTGTGGCCTACGACCCGGACCGCGTGGTGCTGGATCGTTCGCGCGCGCTGTCCATTTCGCTGTCGGGGGACTCGCAGCAGCTGCGTCATCCGGCGATGCTGGGGCTGACCTCCCAGGAGCTCAATCACGACGACGTGATCACGGCCAGCCTGCAGAACATCAACGTGTCCTCGGCCGGCTATTTCGAACTGGCCGCCAACAGCAACTCGCGGCTGACGCCGCTGATCCAGACCACGGGCGATGCCATGGTGGTGCCGGCCGAGCGCGTGCGCCTGACCAGCGACCCGACCTCGCTGTTCTCCGGCTACCAGCCCAACGGCGAGCACTACGTGCTGGCCGCGCGCCTGCGTGGCACGTTCAACAGTGCGTTCCCCGATCACGGCGGCAAGCATCATCTGTCCAAGGCGCCGGGCCCCGAGCAGGTGGTACTGGTGGCCGATACCGACCTGCTGTCGGACCGGCTCTGGGTGCAGTCCACGCCGTTCCTGGGCGAGCAGCTGTTGAGTGCGTTTGCCAACAATGCCGATTTTGTGGCCAACATCATCGACAACCTGAGCGGCTCTTCGGCGTTGCTGTCGGTGCGTGGCCGCGCCATTTCGCAGCGGCCGTTCACCGTGGTGCAGCAACTGCGGCGCGCGGCCGACCAGAAATTCCGCGTCAAGGAGCGCGAGCTGGAAAAGGAGCTGGTGGCCACCGAACACAGCCTGGCGGCGTTGCAGCCGGCCAAGGACTCGGCAAGCAACGCGCCAGATGATCCCAACCGCAAGCATCAGATCGACCAGTACCTGAAACGCAAGCTGGAGATTCGCCGGCAGTTGCGCGAGGTGCAGCATCAGCTCGATGCCGAGATCGACGCACTGGGTGCGCGCATCAAGGCCATCAATATTCTGCTGGTGCCGGCGCTGGTGGTGCTGGCCGGGCTGATTTTCGCCTGGCGCCGCGCGCGCCGCAGCCGCCGGCCGCCTGCGGCATAAGCGCACACAAACTCACCGTCCGGTGCCGTGATGCCGGCCGGTCTGGTCTAATGCCCGCGCCATGAGTTTTCTGTATCTGCTCGAACCCTGGGAATTTTCGCCCACCGTCATTGTGCTGATGGCGCTGGGCGCGGTGCTGTATCTGCGCGGCAGTCTGCGTCGGCGGCCGCCGGTGGGGCGCCAGATCAGCTTCTGGATCGGCATGGTGCTGATCTACATCGCCCTGCATACGCGCATGGATTACTACGCCGAGCGCGAGTTCTTCATCCATCGCCTGCAGCACCTGCTGCTGCATCACCTGGGGCCGTTCCTGATTGCGCTGGCCTATCCCGGGCCGACCCTGCGCGAAGGTTTGCCGCTGTCCTGGCGCTGCCGTTGGCTGAAGCCAGGCCTGGCCTGGCGGCCGCTGCGTGCGCTGTTTCGCGTGCTGTTCAATCCATGGGTGGCGTCGTTCCTGTTCGTCGGCGTGATCTACATCTGGCTGGTGCCGTCGATCCACTTCGTGGCCATGCTCGACTGGCGCCTGTACCGGGTGATGAACTGGAGCGTGACCGTCGACGGCCTGCTGTTCTGGTGGCTGGTGCTTGATCGCCGACCCAAACCGCCGGCGCGTCTGGGCGCGGGCATGCGCATCATGGTGTCGTTGCTGGTGGCGCTGCCACAGATCCTGCTGGGCGCGTTCATCGTGTTCTCACGGCACGATCTCTACCCGATCTACGACATTTGCGGACGTGCGTTTCCGTCCATCAGCAGCGCCGAGTCGCAGCGCATCGGCGGGCTGATCCTGTGGATTCCCAGCGCCATGATGAGTGTGATCGCGGCGCTGATTGCCTTGCGCAACTGGACCTCGCTGTCGGCGCGCAAGCGTCTGCCACGCCAGCGCACGCAACAACGCGCGGCCCGTCAGGCGGACCGCGCGTCGGATAGTGCCACGTAGAAACGAGCGTGCCTGCCCTGAAGAGCGGGCCGCAACGCTTAGTGCGTGTCGTCGATGGCGTTGGCCGGACGGGCCTTGAACGGCACCTTGAGCGTGGCGCCACTGGCAAAGTGCAGTGTGACCGGCACGCTCTGGCCGGGTTTCACCGGCGTCTTGGCCTGCATCATCATCAGGTGATAACCGCCCGGGGCGAAGGCCACCTGGCCATGGGCCGGCACCGTGATGGCCTTCACGGCCGCCATCCGCGAGACGCCGCCTTCGGTGGTGCTCTTGTGCAGCATGATGTGGCCATAGGCGGGGCTGTCGGCGCCGACCAGCTGCACCGCCTGCTCACCATGGTTGTGCACGGTCGCGTAGCCGCCACCGGGCAGGGCGCCGGGCAGCACGCGAATCCAGGCGTGGCTGACGCTCACGTTCGAGTGGGCCTGCGGCGCGGCGGCAACGGCCGACGCGGTCACGGCCAGTGTGCTTGCCAGGACGAGTGAAAGAAGCGTTTTCATGAGCCGTTCTTTTCCATCTGGATGAGCAGGTGAAGGTCGTGGACCATGTCGCCGGTGCTGCTGGTGGGGGTGGCCAGCAAACGCGCGTGGCCCTGGGCGTCGAAGATATAGATGGCCGAGCTGTGGTTGACGTCGTAGCCACCGTGATCCTTTTCCTTGCCGCGATCAAAGGCGGCTCGGTAACGCTTGGCCAGCGCGCGGATGGCATCGCGCGAGCCGGTCAGGCCCACCGCGTGCTTGTCGAAGGCGGTGACGTACTGGTGCAGCACCTTGGGGGTATCGCGCGCCGGGTCCACGCTGACAAACAGAAACTGCGTGTCATCGGCCAGCTTGCCCAGGCGCTGCATCAGCACGTGCATGCGCGTCATGGTCAGCGGGCACACGTCCGGGCAATGCGTGTAGCCGAAGTACAGCAGGGTGATCTTGCCCTTGTAGTCAGCCGCGGTGACGGCCTTGCCGTCATCGTTGGTGAGCTGGAACTTCAGGTCCGGCATGTGGCCCTGAATGTCGGTCAGACGCCACTTGGGTTTGGGCGCCTGGCTGCAGGCCGCCAGCAGCAGCGTCAGCACCAGCAGCAACGGGCCGAGGGTGAGAAAAGGACGGAGCAGGGGATGAGGGCTGTGCTTGATATTCATCAGGTGGCAGGATACGCCAGTTGCCCCCGATGCGATGCGCGAGGAGTGATTGTGCGACAACATGTCCCGGCCTGGCAGGCCGTCTGGCTCGCCGCATTGGGCGCCAGCGCGGTGATCTGTGGCGCCTTCGGTGCGCATGCACTGGCGCACAGTCTGGATGCGCGGCAAATGCAGGTGTGGCACACCAGCGTCGACTACCACTTCTGGCATGCGCTGGCCTTTGCTCTGGCTGTGGTGGCGGCGCCCGTGGGGCGCGCGCGAAGCGTCTGCCTGGTGGCCTTTGCCTTCGGCGTGCTGGCCTTCAGCGGCAGCCTGTATGCGCTGGCGCTGGGCGCACCGCGTTGGGTCGGCATCATCACGCCTTTTGGCGGCACCGCGTTCATCGTCGGCTGGATCGCGTTCGGCGTGGCGATGTGGCCACGGCGCGATCGCTAAGGCAGCTCAGCCCCGCCCGGCACGCGTCACGCAGCTGTCATCGGCTCGGCGCAGCATGGCCGTATGTACCGTTCGAGTGCATTTGCGATGTCAACCCGTTCCCCTGCCCTGGCTCACCGTGGTCATCCGCGCCTGTGGGCAGGTGCGCTGAGTGTGCTCGCCCTGCTGGTCATCGCGGTGATTGCGCGTGGTCCGGGCCCGATCCAACCGGCGCCGCCATCCACCGTGCATGTGGGAGATGTGCTGCACTGGCGGGCGCCGCAGGGTGCTGAGCGTCTTCTGGTGGCCGCGCCCGGCGGTGATGCGCTGACCGTCTACGACGCCGCCAGCGGCGCGCCGCTGCGCCGTCTGGGGTCGGCAGGCCGGCTGCATTTTGCCGGGATCGCGGCGCTGGCCCGCGCCGGATCGTTCGTGTTCGTCGCCGAACGCCAGAATCATCGTGTGCAGGTGCTGTCGTGGCCGGCGCTCAAGCCGGTAGCCAAGGTGAATCTGGGGCCGCGGGCCTGGCCCACCGACCTTCGTGTGCGCCAGGCCGGGGCCGGGCGCTATCGCATGGAGGTGCAGGTGCAGCGTCTGGACGGAGCGGGCACGCGCCGCCTGCATGTGGATTGGCAGCGCCAGGCGCTGGCGGCGCGCTGAGTTTCGTCGCCGTGTCTCAGCCGGGCCGGAAGTAGATGCCTTCGACCTGGCCGGCGCCATTGCAGACCACACTCACGGCAATCGGCTCGCGGGCGAAGGCCACGGTGGTGGTGACCATTGGTTCGCGGTGTTCGGTGCTGAGCTTGGCCTGGCCAACGTCACGGTAACCGCCGGCGGTTTTTTCCACGCCCTGCCAGTTCTGCGTCAGCTTCTGCACGCTGACGGCCTTGGCCAGTTTCGGGCTGAAGGTCTGATGGGCCAGGTCGAAACGACCGTGCGCCATGTGCTCGATCAGTGCCTGCGAGCGGCCCAGGCAAGCCTGTCCGGCGCGGTCGTCGGAGCCATGGTCGGGCATCGGCGCGGCAGGCATGGCCTGCAGGGCAAGGGCGGCAATCAGTGAGGGCAGCATGCGTTGGGTTCTCCGGCAAAAGGCTTAGTCGACAGGATCATCGGGCAGCGCATCGGTCCGGGTCGGGGTCAGCCGGCCCTGGGCTCGCAGCGCGTCGCGCAGCACATATTCGATCTGCGCATTGAGGCTGCGCAACTCGTCTTCGGACCAGCGTTGCATGGCCTCCAGCACGGTGGCGCTGATACGCAGCGGATAGGCTTTTTTCGAAGATGCCATGTCACTCCGTGGCGGCGCCGTATGCGCGGCGCCGCCGGTCGATGGTTGTTGAGACTGCAAAGGCGCTCACAGGTTCGCCGGCCTCAGTTGTACAAGGTGCCGGCATTGACGATGGGCTGGGTGGCGCGATCGCCGCACAGCACCACCAGCAGGTTGGATACCATCGCCGCCTTGCGCTCTTCGTCCAGCTCGACCACGCCTTCGGCACGCAGCTGCGCAAGCGCCATGCCGACCATGCCGACGGCGCCCTGCACGATGCGCTCGCGAGCGGCCACGATGGCGCTGGCCTGCTGGCGCTGCAGCATGGCCTGGGCGATTTCCTGGGCGTAGGCCAGGTGGCTGATGCGCGCCTCGATCACCTGCACGCCGGCCTGGGCCAGGCGCTCCTGGATTTCGCGCGCCAGGTGGTCGTTGATGGCGTTGCCGTGGCTGCGCAGCGAGGGTGAGCCCTCGGCGCCGTCGTAGGCGTAGCTTTGCGCCATCTGACGCAGTGCCGACTCGCTCTGGATGTGCACGAAGTTTTCGTAGTCATCGACGCAGAACACCGCCTCGGCGGTATCGACCACCTTCCAAACCACCACGGCGGCAATCTCGATCGGGTTGCCGTCGTTGTCGTTGACCTTGAGCTTGCCGCTTTCGAAATTGCGCACGCGCAGCGACACCGGCCGTCGGCTGTAGAACGGATTGGTCCAGCGCAGGCCGGTGTCACGCACCGTGCCGGCGTAGCGGCCGAAGAACTGCATCACCTGGCCCTGGTTGGGCTGCACCTGGAAAAAGCCCTTGCCGCAGAAAAGCCACAGCACGAATGCCGGCACCAGCGCTATCAGCATGCCCGGTGACGGCTCCGGGCGCAGCGCGCCGACAATGCCCAGCGCAATCGCCACCAGCGCCAGCAGGTACACCAGCAAGGCCGGCATGCCGGCCACCGAAAACCCCTTGTGCTCGTTCATGACGAGTCTCCCACCCGTTGGATGGACGAATTAGATATCAAATTGATATCAATTGGCAAGCGGTTACGGAGGCCCTCCGGGCGATACCGCTGGCGCGGGCGGTGCTACCGGAGGTGGTCCGGTGTCGAGCAGCTCCGAGGCGGGGGTGGCTCGTTCGATACGCAACGAGC
This sequence comes from Oleiagrimonas sp. C23AA, assembly GCF_011759385.1. Classification (GTDB taxonomy): domain Bacteria; phylum Pseudomonadota; class Gammaproteobacteria; order Xanthomonadales; family Rhodanobacteraceae; genus Oleiagrimonas. Next base: position 36,510 of record NZ_JAARLY010000008.1, read on the forward strand.
CGAGTACATCCATGGCCGCGAAGTAGTGCCAGGGGTCGCCGTTGCCCACGGTCATGGCCAGGTGTGTCGAGTCGAATTGGCCCTGGATGGCGTCGTAACTGCGCCACGCCCCATCGATCCAGGCCAGTACCCAGGCATGGGGTACGAAGACATGGCTACGTCCGGCATAGCGATCGACGTACACCAGTCCGGTGACAATACGCGCCGGAATACCCAGCGCTCGCGCCAGCGCGGCCAGCAGCACGGCGTGTTCGGTGCAGTCGCCCTGACGGCTGTGCACCGTTTCCAGTGCCGAGGCATAACCGACGTCCAGTCCACGGCGACGGATGTAGTGATGCACGAATTCCTTCAGCCTGATCATGCGGCGGCGATCACCCATGGCTTGACCTGCCGCTTCGTGGGCCAGCGCGCGCACCGCCGGCGCATTGGATTGCAGCCAAGGTGTGGGCGCGGTGTCGAGGACGTCGGGGGCAGCCACTTCGCCTGGCCGAACGATGCCGACATCCATCTGCCACAGGTGGCCGCGCAGGTGGGTCAGTTGCTGCTCGTCGGTCTGGATCAGCGGCATTTGCTCGGTGTCAGTCATGCGCAACAGATAGCGCACCGGTTGCGCGCGGATCGCGGCCACCATGGGCCTTGGCGCATCAACCATGCTGTGCGCCAGCAGGTCGATCGGCTGGTCGGGGGACAGGGCGCAGGCCTGGTCACAGGCCAGCATTTCCAGAGTGAAGCCAAACATCGGCAGGCTGGCCTTGAGAATGGTGAACTGCCGATTCACCCAAAGTTGCATGACCTGATCGTGGGTGGCGCCATGAACGGTTTGGGAAAGGTGCACCAGCTGGCGTGGCCCCGTTGGCAACACCACGCTTTCAGGACCGATCACGCGCATGTCGGCCCAGGTCGCCTGGCGTGTCGATGGGTTGAACACCTGCATCCGGTAGTGCGTGCCCGGAGCGATACCATGGCGCTTCATCGTCAGGCGCTGGCCCTCATTGAGCAGGGCGCCCTCCGGCCATATCAGCCAGTAATGGTTGTGCTCGCCACCCACACTGGTCTGCACCCGGAAACTGCCATTGGCAGTGCGCCTTCCGGAACTTGTTTCATCCTGTGCCGAGAGTCGTGTGCGGGCCTCAAACGCCAGCGGCTGACCGTCGAGGGTTTCTTCCGCGCGTTGATGGTGCGCGATGGGTACTTCGCGTTGCGTACGATTGAGCCGGAACAGCATGTCGGTGGTGGTGACCACGTGCTGGCCTTGCACCAGGCGCTGCACGTGCATATGGCCCACCTTGCGTCCGTCCAGGGTCAGACTCATCCATGTGTCCTGTGCGTGAGCCACCCCGACCGCGCCCAGCACGACAAGCATCAGCACCACCACGCAACCACGCATGTGCCTCTCCACGGCTTGTGTCCGTTTCCGACATACGCTGTGGTAAACGGCCGGTCAAGCTGCAGCGCACAGCGGATGGGCTGGTCTTGGCCTAGAATGGACGCCGGTTCCTCTTACGTGAAATGCGCATGACACACCTTGGCACGCCGCTTACCGATTCGGGTTTTCGGGTACTGCTGCTGGGCTCGGGCGAGCTGGGCAAGGAAGTGGCCATCGAGCTGCAACGACTGGCCGTGGAAGTGATTGCGGTCGACCGCTACGCGCATGCGCCGGCCATGCAGGTAGCCCATCGCAGCCACGTCATCGACATGCTCGATGGCGCCGCGCTGCGCCGCGTGATCGAAGAGGAAAAGCCGCATCTGGTGGTGCCCGAAATCGAGGCCATCCATACACCGACACTGCTGGAGCTGGAGGCCGAAGGCGTCACCGTGGTGCCCACCGCCCGCGCCACGCGTTTGACCATGGACCGCGAAGGTATCCGCCGCCTGGCGGCCGAGGAACTGGGTCTGCCGACTTCACCGTACCGCTTCTGCGATACGCGCGAGCAATACGAGCAGGCCATCGGTGCGCTGGGGCTGCCGTGTGTGGTCAAGCCGGTGATGAGTTCCTCTGGCAAGGGTCAGAGCGTGGTGCGCTCGGCTGACGATGTAGGGCCATCCTGGGATTATGCACAGTCCGGTGGCCGCGCCGGGCAGGGCAGAGTGATCGTCGAAGGGTTCGTCGATTTCGATTACGAAATTACCTTGCTCACGGTGCGCCATCGCGATGGCACCGCCTTCTGCGCACCGATCGGGCATCGCCAGGAGGATGGTGACTACCGTGAATCCTGGCAGCCGCAGCCGATGAGCGAGGCGGCGCTGGCCGAGGCGCAACGCATCGGCCAGGCCATCACGCAGGCATTGGGCGGTCATGGCCTGTTCGGCGTGGAGTGCTTCGTCAAGGGCGACACGGTGATCTTCTCCGAGGTGAGCCCGCGCCCGCACGACACCGGCCTGGTCACGCTGATCTCGCAGGATCTGTCCGAATTCGCGCTGCATGTGCGCGCCATCCTCGGCTTGCCGATTCCGGCCATTGTCCAGCACGGCCCGGCCGCGTCCTGCGCGGTGCTGATGGAGGGCGAGGGCCGCGCGCCACGCTATGCGGGCATGGCCGAGGCACTGGCCGAAGCCGGCACCGATCTTCGTATTTTCGGCAAGCCGGCGGTGTCCGGGCGTCGGCGCATGGCGGTGACGCTGGCGCGCGATGCCAGTGTCGAGCAGGCGCGGGACAAGACCGTGCGCGCGGCATCGCATTTGCGCATCACGTTCTGACCGAACTCCGCTCACCTTTCTTTCCCAGGATCTGCCGATGTCGCTGTCGCTGCTCAGCCGCTATGCCTTTTTTGTTTTGTGTCTGGCCGTCACGGCGCTTGGTATTGCCTTGATCGGACATTGGAGCGACGCCTGGGTGCTGGTGGTGATCGCCGGCGTGCTCAGCCTGATCGGTCTTTGGGATCTGGCCCAGCCGCGGCACGCCGTGCGCCGCAACTACCCGGTGCTGGGCCATGCGCGTTATCTGTTCGAGGCCATTCGCCCGGAGATTCGCCAGTACCTGCTGGAAGGCGATGACGAGGCTCTGCCGTTCTCGCGCGAACAGCGCTCGCTGGTGTATCGGCGTGCCAAGAACGTGTCTTCGGAAAAACCCTTCGGCACCACGCAGAACGTGTATCGCAACGGCTTCGAGTTCATTGCCCACTCGGTGCGTCCGGCCAGTGGCGTCGATCCGGAATCGTTTCGCGTGCGCATTGGTGGCCCCGATTGCACGCAGCCCTATGACGCCTCGGTGCTCAATATCTCGGCGATGAGCTTTGGTGCGCTCAGTGCCAACGCCATCCGCGCGCTCAATCGGGGCGCCAGCCTGGGCGGCTTCGCGCACGATACCGGTGAGGGCAGCATCAGCCCGTATCACCGCGAGCATGGTGGCGATCTGGTCTGGCAGGTGGCCAGCGGATACTTTGGCTGTCGCACCGACGATGGCCGCTTCGACGCCGAGCGTTTCGCCGCACAGGCGCGCGATCCTCAGGTGAAGATGATCGAGCTCAAGCTCAGCCAGGGCGCCAAACCGGGCCATGGCGGCATTCTGCCGGCGCGCAAGGTGACGGCGGAAATTTCGGCGACGCGAGGCATCCCGATGGGCCGCGATTGCGTGTCGCCGGCGGCGCATTCGGCGTTCGAGACGCCGATCGAAATGATGCAGTTCATCGCCCGTCTGCGCGAGCTGTCCGGTGGCAAACCGGTCGGCTTCAAACTGTGCATCGGCCAGCCGTGGGAATTCATGGCCATGGCCAAGGCCATGCTGGAGACCGGCATCACGCCGGACTTCATCGTGGTCGATGGCAAGGAAGGCGGTACTGGCGCGGCGCCTTTGGAGTTTTCCGATCACATTGGCGTGCCGCTGCGCGAGGGATTGTTGTTCGTGCACAACACGCTGGTCGGGCTGAACCTGCGCGAGAAAATCCGCATCGGTGCCAGCGGCAAAATCATCAGCGCGTTCGATATCGCTGCGGTGCTGGCACTGGGCGCGGACTGGGCCAACGCTGCGCGCGGCTTCATGTTTGCCGTGGGCTGCATTCAGTCGCAAAGCTGCCATACCAATCGCTGTCCGACCGGTGTAGCCACGCAGGACCCGCTGCGCCAGCGGGCGCTGGTGGTGCCGGACAAGGCGCAGCGCGTGTACAACTTCCATCGCCACACACTGCACGAGCTGGCCGAGATATTGGCCGCCGCTGGCCTGCGTCATCCCGAGCAGCTGGAAGCCCGGCATCTGGTGCGCCGCGTCAGCGACACCGAGGTGCGCATGTTCGCGCAGCTGCATTACATGATGAAGCCGGGCGAGCTGCTCGACGGCGTCACTCCCAGCGCGTTCTATGCCGGCGTCTGGAAGGCAGCGCAGGCAGGCAGTTTCACGCCGGTGGACGTGGACTAGCAAGCGGCCGCATGTCGGTGTGGGCGCCGCATGCCGGTCAAGCGCCCCGGGAGCCGCCATTTGCCGCCGGCCGGCCTCATCGCTCGCTCGCCGTCATGCCAGCGCAAGCTGACATGCAGTGACTTGTCGATGTGCTGCTACGTCGCCGGGTAAGTCAAAGGCGCTGGATCCCGGCTTTCGCCGGCATGACGTATCAGCGCGGCGGGGCCAGTTCGCGCCAGCCACCGCGGACCAGAATTTCCAGTGGGTGAAAGCGGCGCTTGTAGTCCATCTTCGGGTGCGACTCGATCCAGAAGCCCAGATACACGTGCGGCAACTTCATCTGCGCGGCCAGTTCCAGTTGCTTGAGGATGGCGAAGGTGCCCAGGCTGCGCGCGCCCAGGCCGGGCTCGAAGAACGTATAGACGGCCGAGGGCCCGCGCTCGGTGACGTCGGTGACGGCGACGCCGACCAGCTCGCGGCCCTGGCGAATTTCCAGGAATACCGTCGGGCTCCACGGCGCGGTCAGGAAGCGCTGGAAATCTTCAGGGTCCGCATCGTCCATGCCGCCGTTGCGATGACGCGAGTGCAGGTAGCGCGTGTACAGCGCGTAGCGTTCCTCGTTGTAGCCGGGCGCGGTCTCGACCACGGCCAGGTCTTCGTTGCGCGCCAGGCAGCGGCGTTGGCTGCGGCTGGGTGTGAACCGATCGACGGGGATGCGGCACGGCACGCAGGCGCGACAGCCTTCGCAGCGCGGGTGGTAAAGATGCCCGCCGGCGCGTCGAAAGCCGCTCTCCAGCGCCTGTGGATACAGCCGGTCCAGGTTCGGCGCGGCCGGATCAATGACCAGATTCTGCGCCGTGCGACCGGCGTAATAGCCGCACGAGTGGGGCAGGGTCTGAAACAGGCGGACGCGGTCGGAACGCATGGCTCCATTCTAGAAGCCTTGGGCGGCAATCGGTAGCGCGGCGCCGGTCACACCTTCGCTGCTATCTGTCCGCCAGTTCAGCTGAATGTATGCACGGGGCGTAGTCGGGCGCCTCATCACAAGCAGCCAGCGGCTTGCCGGTGCGTTCTGCGATGACTGAGGCGTGCGCTGCAGCGCACACCTCAGTGCATCATGCCGCCGCTGGCGAAGGGCGGCTTGGCGAACCAAATCACCACCATGATCAGGATGAAGATCACCCCGTACATCCAGAAGATGTCGTTCAGCGCCAGCGTGGCCGCTTGTTGGTCAATCAGGTGCTCCATGGCGGCGTAGGCGGTTTTGCCGTCGGCGCCCATCTGGTGCAGCGTTTGCAGATACCGCTGCGTGGCCGGGGCCGAGGGTTCGGTGTGTTCGGCCAGCACCGCATGGTGAAAGGTGGTGCGATGCTCGAACAGCGTGGTGCTGACGGCGGTGGCCACCGAGCTTGCCAGCGTGCGAAAGAAGTTGGCCAGGCCGGATGCCGAGGCGATCTCATCATCAGGCAGGCCCGACAGGATGATCTGGTTGATCGGAACGAAGAACAGCGCGATGCCCGCGCCCATGAACAGACGTGGCTCGGCCACATCGGCAAAGGTCATGTTCAGGGCCGATCCAGCCATCCAGAACGAGGCGATGGCGAAGATGGCAAAGCCGATGGTGTTGAGAATGCGCAGGTCGAAGCGATCCTGCACCGAGCCGATGATGGGCGACATCACAATGGCCAGGATGCCGATGGGTGCAATGGCAAAGCCGGCCCAGGTCGCAGTGTAACCCATGGTCTGCTGCAGCCAGGTCGGCAGCACCACGGTGCCGCCGAAGAAGGCGAACATGCCCAGCGACAGGCAAATGGTACCAACCAGGAAGTTGCGCTTGCCCAGCAGCTTGAGCTCCACCACCGGGTGTTTGTGGAACAGCTCCCAGGCGACCAGGAAGGTAATGCAGACAGTGGCGACAATCGCCAGCGTGGTGATCATCGGCGAGGAGAACCAGTCCTTGTCGTTGCCGTTGTCGAGCATGAACTGCAGCGAGCCCACACCCACCGCCAGCAACCCCAGGCCAATGGCGTCGATCGGCATTTTCTTGGTGTGCGACTCGCGCTTTCGCAGCAGTGCCAGGGTCACGCCCAGAGCGAACAGGCCCACCGGGATATTGATAAAGAAGATCCACGGCCACTCGTAGTTGTCGGTGATCCAGCCACCCAGGATGGGTCCGAACACCGGTGCTACTACCACTGTCATCGCCCACAGTGCCAGCGCGATGGTGCGCTTTTGCGGCGGGTAGCTGTTCATCAGCAGCGTCTGCGAAAGCGGCACCATGGGGCCGGACACCGCGCCCTGACACAGGCGGAACACGATCAGCATGTCCATGCTGCGCGACAGCCCGCACATCAGCGAAAAAAGCACGAACAGCGAAATGGACACCGAGAACGTGTGCACTTCACCAAAGCGCTTGGAGATCCACCCGGTCAGCGGCTGCATCACTGCGCTGGCCATGGCGTAGGCACTGATCGCCATGGTGCCTTCCGAATAGCTCACGCCCAGGTTGCCGGCGATGGTGCGCACCGACACGTTGACGATGGAAAGGTCCAGCACCTCCATGAAGGTGGCCAGCGCCACGCCGGCAGTAAGAACCGCCAGCGCCACGCCCCGGATGGGCTGTCCCTTCAGCTCCTGGTTGAACAGCGACATGACCGGTCCTTACGACGAGGTGCCGGCATGGGCGTTGGCGGCGATGACCGCATCGGCGGCCTTCTGCGCATCACGCATTTCGCGGTTGTATACAGCGGTGGTCATCAGCGGCGTGCGACGCGGTGCCGAGGCCAGCACCTGGCCGTCGCGATCATGTGTGTTGATGTTGATGTAGGCCGAAAGCCCCACGCGTAGCGGGTGCTTGTCCAGCTCCTTGGGCTCCAGCGAGATGCGCACGGGCAGACGCTGCACCACCTTGATCCAGTTGCCCGAGGCATTTTCCGGCGGCAGCAGCGAGAACGCGCTGCCGGTACCGGCGGCCAGGCCCACCACCTTGCCGTGGAAAGTGACGTCGTCGTAGGCGTCGGTGGTGATGGTGACCGGCTGTCCAATGCGCACGCCGGCGATGTCGGTTTCCTTGAGGTTGGCATCGATCCAGAGGTTGTGCAGCGGCACCACCACCATCAGTGCCTGGCCGGCCTGGATGTGCTGGCCCGGCTGCACGTGGCGCTGAGCGACGTAGCCGTCCACCGGCGAGATGATGGCGTTGTGGCGCGCATCGACCCAGGCGTGAATGAAGTTGGCGCGCGCCTGCTGCACGGCGGGGAAGTCGCTGATGGTGGTGCCGTCGACCGAGGCGTGCGCGGCCTTGGCCTGCTCGCGGGCTTGGTCATAGGCGGCCTTGGCTTGCTGCATCTGGCGCCGGGCCGAGTCGACGTGTTCCTTCGAGGCGGCATTGGCTTTGAGCAGCGGCAGGCGGCGGCGGTACTCGGCGCGGGCGCGCTCATAGGCCGCCTGACGTTGGGCGATGGCGGCATCGGCTTCGGCAGCCTGGGCCTGCATCTGGCGAGCCTGGCGCACGGCCTGGGCCAGCTTGCCGCGGGCGTTCATCAGCGAGACCTGGGTATCGACCGGGTCCAGCTTCACCAGCGCCTGGCCGGCGTGCACTAGATCGGTGTTTTCGGCATTGACCTGCACCACGGTGCCGTTGACGCGCGAGGAGATCTGCACCTGATCACCCTGGATGTAGGCATCGTCGGTGGTCGCCTCGTATTGCAGCACCAACTGGTCGTACAGCAGCCAGCCAATGCCGGCCAGTACGAACACGCAGGCGATGACGATCAGCACAATGTTGCGTTTGCGCTTGCGGCGACGTTCGTCCTCCTTTGACTCCTTGTCGTCATCGTCCTTGCCGTTGCCATCCTGACCGCCCGATTTGTCGTCGGCGGAGGCGCCCTGGTCTTCGTCCGGCGCCTGCTCGCCATCGCGTGCCTGGCTGTTCCCGTGCGGGGAGGCATCGCCATGTTCATCACCTGACGCCGCTGGAGATGCCGCCTGCGCTTGGGCCGCCTCAGGGTCCGGCTGCTCGGGCGAGCCGGGATGGGCGTACTGGTACATGTATTTGAACTTGTACTTGTACGGGTGCGGCTGATCGGCGCCGAGAGTCGGTTCGTCGCTACGGGTCATCGGGAAGCTTCCTGGTTCTGGGCATGCGCCGGACGGTTTCCGGGCAGGGAACGGGGGGCGGTATAACCACCGCCGAGCTCGTGGATCAGGGCCAGCTGTGTCGACAGCCGCTGGGCGCGAAGCTGCAGCATCTGGTCACGCTGACTATCCAGCTTCATGCCGGCCGAGAGTGCCTGGCGCGGATCATCCACGCCGCGCTCGACCCGCAGCTGGGCGCGCTTGTACGAGCGCGCCGCCGCAGCCTCCTGATCGCGCTGCTGCGCCGACACATCGACCAGCTGGCGCATGGTCAGCACCTGGCGGGCAACCTTGCCGGCCGCTTCGGCCACGGTCTGGTTGTACTTGGCTATGGCCTGGTTGAGCTTGGCGCGGCTGGCATTGTAGGCCGCGTCCAGGCGCCCACCTTCAAAGATCGGCAGACTGACGGCCGGGCCGAAGCTGCCAAGGGTGAGGCCGACATGGTCGCCCGAGCCCAGCTTCGGGTACATGCGCAGGTAGGCTCCCAGCCCGGTCAGGCTGACATCCGGGTAGTAGGCTGCATGCGCCTCGTCCACGCCGCGCGCGGCCGCTTCCACCTGCCAGCGGGCGGCAACGATGTCCGGGCGGCGTGCGAGCAGGCCGATGCGCGCATCGCTGGGCAGGTGTGCGTCCGGGTGCGGTAGCGGCATCGGCTTTAGCTTGCCCAGGTCAGCGCTGGAGATGCCGATCAGCGCGGCCAGCTGCGCGCGGCGGATGCGGGCCATGCCGTCGAGCTGAGCCTGCTGCTGGCGTGCCTGGGCCCGTTGTGAACGGGCCTGGTCGAGCTGGTCGGGATCATCGACACCGGCACCGACGCGCAGCTGCTCGATCTTCACGTAGCGCTGCGCGCGCGCCAAGGTGTGCCTGGCTACCTGCAGCCGGGCCTGCACGGCCTGCCAGGCGAAGTAAGCGTTGGCCACGTTGTATTGCAGCGAGGCTGCCGCCATGGCGCGGCTGGCCTCGGCGGCGTGCGCCGAATCGATGGCGCTGTCCAGCGCGGCCTGCGTGCGGCCCCAAAGATCCAGATCCCAGGTGAACATGGCGCCGACCACGCCGACGTTGCTCTGCGTGGAACTGTCGGGAAGGTTGATCAGACTTTGGCTCTGCCCCTGGCCCTGCGCAGAACCGCTATTGACGTCAATGTCGGGATTGGCATAACTGTGACTGGCCTGGAGGCGGCCACGTACTTCCGGACTCAGCTTGGCGCGCTGCCGGGCGATGGCAGCGCGGGCCTGGCGGTAGCGTGTCTTGGCCAGCGTCATGCTGGGCGATTCGCGCATCGCCCGCTGCATCAGCGCATCCAGTTGCGCGTCACCGAACTGTTGCCACCACCGGGCGTCCGGCCAGCCCGGCTGGCTGGCGCCGATGCCGGCCAGGGGCGCGCTGTCGCGCAGGTGCACATCGGGTGGGCGCGTTGGCGGTGCGCATGCGGCCAGCGCAAGGCTTGCCCCCAGTGCCAGCGCGGGCACGGCCAGGCGTCGCGCAAGACCGCGCGCGGGTGCGCCCGGAAGATTGGGCTTACTCGACATAGGGTGTTCCCGTTAAGGACGGACGGCGGCCACCACGACCGCCATATACAAAACTGTAGCGTTTACTACTAATTCGTACAATATAGTCTCCATTGTGCCTATCCTGAATGAAGCAGACGTGTCCGCGACCCCGCAGAAATACGAACGTGAACCGATCATTTCACGAGGCCAGAAGCGACGCGCACGGTTGCTGGAGGTGGCCTCGCGCCGCTTCATGAGCGATGGCTATGACGCCACTTCCATCAACGCCATCGTCGAGGAGGCGGGAGGGTCGCTGACCACGGCCTATCGATTGTTCGGCAACAAGGAAGGGCTGTTGCGCGCGGTGATCGACGAGACTTCCGAGCGTCTGCACGCCGATACGTTTTCTGCCGACATGCTGTCGCGAGCGCCAGACCAGGCCTTGCCGGAGCTTTCCATGCGCATCATGGCGACCGCGGTATCGCCGCCCCTGGTGGCGCTGCGGCGACTGATAATCGCCGAGGTCGGCAAGATGCCCGGCATGTCCGAGGTGATCATGGGTTTGTTGCGTCGGCGCCTGTTCGAGCCGGTGGAACGCTACCTGGCCGAGTGGGATCGCCGTGGTGTGCTGCGCGTGCCGGATGTGGAGTCGGCGGCGCGCCAGTTCGTCAGTCTGGCCAAGGGGCGCTTTGAGGAAGAGTGCCTGATTGGCGCCGGCTGCGTGACCGATGCCCGCCGGGCGCAGGCCACGCGCGAGAACGTGGCGCTGTTCCTGGCCTTTTATCGTCGCTGAGAGCCGGTTCACTTCACGCTCAACATGGCCCCGCCTACCATGGGCGGGTGTCTGGGGAGTGAAGGGAAGCCATCCAATGAGTCGAGCCCGTTTGCGCTTGTGCGCCCTACCGCTGGCGCTGAGTGCGTTCGCCTGTGCCCCGGCTTTTGCCGGCCATGTACTGTCCGTGCCGCTGGATCAGCACACGCAAATCGGATTCAAGGGGCTGCTGCAATACGATAGCCTGGATATCAGTCACGACCGTCGTGCCGATGGCAGTACCACTTTCAGTGACATCAACGACTGGCGGCGCAAAGATCTGTATCTGTACGTAACCGATGACCGTGGCTGGTCGTTTGCCGCCGGTTACAACGATGCCAGCAAGAGCTGGCTGGATGTGAAGCTGTCGCTGAAGACCCGCGCCGGTGCGTTCACCGTCGGTCAGATGAAGACCCTGGTCGGCTGGGAGGATGGCAATACCTCGGCCAGCGCCACCACGTTCACCGAGCGTGGTCTGCCCGAGCAGGCCGTGTACGAAGGACGCCGTGCCGGCGTGCAGTGGAGCAATACGGCCGCGCAGGGCGCCTGGCTGTGGCAACTGGCCTGGTACGGCCACGCCGACCTCAATCATTCGGCCCAGGGCAACACCGAGGCCGCCCGGTTGGTGTATGCGCCGTGGCGCAGCAAGGGTCATGTGCTGCATCTGGGCGTTTCCGCCTCGCGTGAGCAGCGCGACCGGGGTTCGGCACGGGTGCGGGCGCGTCCAGAAGTGCCGTTGACGCCGGTGCGCCTGGTCGATACCGGCAGCCTGCAGGGCGTCGATCACATCGATCGCAGCGGCGCCGAGGCCGGCTGGGAGTCCGGACCGCTGCTGCTGCAGGGCGAGTACCTGGGTATTCGCGCCGCGCGCCAGGGCGCGCCCGATGCGCGCGGTCACGGCGGCTACGTCAGTGCCAGTTGGGTGCTGACCGGCGAGGTGCGCCCGTATGCCAAATCGGGCTTCGGCAACATCAAGCCAGCGGCGCCCACGGGCGCCTTGGAGCTGGCCGTGCGCTACTCCAGGCTGGACCTGGATCACGCCGACGTGCTGGGCGGCAGCGAGCACGACTGGACCTTTGGCGTGAACTGGTACCTGCCTTTCGGCTTCAAGCTGCAGGCCAATTACGTGCGCGCCTTCAGCGATCGGCGTGGGCAGGCGCTATCGCCGCATCTGCTCGATCTGCGTGCGCAACTGGCGTTCTAGTTGATCAGGACACTAGCGGCATGCCGCCGTGGGCAGACATGGCTCGCCACGGCAGCAGTTCTCGGTGAGGTAGCCGATCAGCGCCTGCATGGCCTGGGTGGCGGCGGCATAAATCACCTGGCGGCCGCGTTGCTGGCGCGTCACCAGACCGGCGTGGCTAAGCTCTTTCAGATGAAACGACAACGTCGCCGCCGGCACCCCGAGCTTTTCGCCGATGTCGCCGGCGGGCAGGCCATCGGGGGCGTGCTGGATCAACAGTCGATACACGGTCAGCCGATGGCCTTGCGCCAGTGCGCCGAGCATTTGCACAGCCTGGTCCTGGTTGTTAAGCGTCATGGCTTGGCTCCATGGCGGAGGGCGCCGACCTCGTACCAGCGCCGGCTGCGGTTGACCAGTGCCACCACCGACAGCATCACCGGCACTTCCACCAGTACGCCGACCACCGTGGCCAGCGCCGCGCCCGAGTGCACGCCGAACACACTCACCGCCGTGGCCACGGCCAGCTCGAAGAAATTGCTGGCACCGATCAGTGCCGAGGGCGCGGCGATGCAATGTGCCACGCCAAAGCGCCGGTTGAGCCAATAGGCCAGTCCGGCGTTGAAATACACTTGGATAAGAATCGGCACCGCCAACAGCGCGATCACCAGCGGTTGGGCCAGGATCTGCTGCCCCTGAAAACCAAACAGCAGCACCAGCGTGGCCAGCAGCGCGCACAGGGAAACCGGCCCGAGGCGGGTCAGCAGCGCCTCCAGCGCCGCCTGTCCACCACGCGCCAGCGTGTGCCGGCGCCACAGTGCGGCCACGATCACCGGCACCAGGATGTACAGCAGCACCGAGAGCATCAACGTGGCCCAGGGCACCGTGATCGAAGACAGGCCCAGCAGCGCGGCGACGATGGGCGCGAAGGCCAGCACCATGATGGCGTCGTTGAGCGCCACCTGGCTCAAGGTGAAAGGGGCATCGCCGCCACTCAGGCGGCTCCACACAAACACCATCGCCGTGCACGGCGCCGCGGCCAGGATGATCAGGCCGGCGATATAGGCGTCTATTTGATCGGCAGGCAGCCACGATTTGAACAGATAGCGCAGGAACAGCGCGCCCAGCAACGCCATGGAAAAGGGCTTCACTGCCCAGTTGACGAACACCGTGACGCCGATGCCGCGCCAGTGCTGGCGCACCTGGCCCAGCGCGGCGAAGTCGATCTTCAGCAGCATCGGCACGATCATCAGCCAGATCAGCACCGCCACCGGCAGGTTGACGTGCGCCACTTGCATGGCGCCAAGGCGGGCGAAGGTGTGCGGCAGCGCCTGGCCGAGCAGGGTGCCTCCGGCCATGCACAGCAATACCCAGATGCTCAGAAAGCGTTCGAAGAAAGCCATGCGGGGCGCCTTTTCCGGCGTGGCGTGGGTGGGCGTGCTCATGCGGATGTCTCCGGCGTCAGATGGCCGATTGCGGCCAGCGCGTCGTGGCTGGGGTGTGGATGCATTTCCAGCAGTTTGAGCAGCGCTGCGGTGCGTTGCTCGATACAGGCCAGCGCTTGCTCGAAAGCGGCTCGCTGGGCGGCCGGATCGGTGACTGCCGCCGGGTCGGGCAGCCCCCAGTGCACGCGGATGAAATCGCCAAACAGCACCGGGCAGGCTTCGCTGGCGGCGCGATCACACACGGTGACCACCAAGTCCAGCGGCGGGCCGCCGGCGTCGGTGTAGCGCTGCCACGACTTGCTGTGCAGGTCGGCGGTGTCGATGCCGTGATCGCGCAGCACTTCAAGCGCCATCGGGTGCACCCGTCCGCCGGGCTGGCTGCCGGCGCTGAAGGCGGCCACGCGCGCGCCACCGCGATGGCGCAAAACCGCTTCACTAAGAATGCTGCGCGCCGAGTTGGCGGTGCAGATAAACAGCACGCGATAGGGCGTCATGGCGTGGCTTCTCGTTTATTTTGATATTTCCATGATAATCGAAATGAAGACAAAAGAAAGCCCGTGAGCGCGCTTCGACCATGGTCGCGCAGATCGCGCGAAGACCTTGATCTACGCTGCCCGAAAGCATGCTGGGAGAGGGAAAGAGCGATGCAGTACGAGGATCTGTACCGGCGCTCCGTCGAGATGCCGGAAGCGTTCTGGGCCGAGCAGGCCGCGGCCATCGACTGGCGCCGTGCGCCCGATGCCATCCTCGATCAAAGTGCACCGCCGTTTCGCCGCTGGTTCTGCGGCGGCCTGACCAACCTCTGCTACAACGCCATCGACCGCCACCTGGTCGATCGCGGCGATCAACTGGCGCTGGTGGCGGTATCGACCGAAACCGGCGTGACCCGCGAGCTGAGCTATCGCCAGCTGCACCGCGAGGTGCAGACCTTTGCCGCCGTGCTGCACGAGTTGGGCGTGCGCCGCGGCGAGCGTGTGGTGATCTACATGCCCAACATGGCCGAAGCGGCCATCGCCATGCTGGCGTGCGCGCGCATCGGCGCCATTCACTCAGTGGTCTTTGGCGGTTTTGCCTCGCACAACCTGGCGCTGCGCATTGACGATGCCAAGCCGGCGCTGCTGATCTGCGCCGATGCCGGCATGCGCGGCGGCAAGGTGATTGCCTACAAGCCGCTGGTCGATGCCGCCTGCGAGGAAGCGGTGCATCCGCCGCGTCATGTGCTGGTGGTCAGCCGTGGACTGGACCGCGAGCTGGTCATGCAGGCCGGGCGCGATGTCGACTACGCCGGTGCCGCCGCCCGCCACGCCAACAGCGAGGTGCCGGTGGCGTGGCTGGAGTCGAACGAACCCAGCTACGTGCTTTATACCTCCGGCACCACCGGCAAGCCCAAGGGCGTGCAGCGCGATGTGGGCGGTCACGCCGTGGCGCTGGCTCTTTCCATGCGCATGGTGTTCGATGTCGGCCCGGGGCAAGTGATGTTCTCCACCTCCGATGTCGGCTGGGCGGTGGGGCACTCGTACAACGTGTACGGGCCGTTGCTGGTCGGCGCCACCTCGCTGCTATATGAAGGTTTGCCGATTCGTCCCGATCCGGGCATCTGGTGGCAGCTGTGCGAGCGTTATCGCGTGCGCACCATGTTTTCCTCGCCCACTGCGATCCGCGTGCTGAAAAAGCAGGACGAGACCTGGCTTGGGAAATACGACCTCTCGGCTTTCAAATGGCTGTTCCTGGCCGGCGAGCCGCTGGACGAGCCGACCGCGCACTGGATCACCGACGGACTCAAGCGTCCGGTGATCGACAACTACTGGCAGACCGAAACCGGCTGGCCGGTGCTGACCTTGCTGCCTGGGCTGGACATGAAGCCGGTGAAATTGGGCTCGCCCGGCCTGCCCAACCTGGGCTACAAGCTGCGCCTGGTGAACGAGGTGACTGGGGCCGATTGCGCGGCCAACGAGAAAGGCGTGCTGACCATCCAGCCGCCGTTGCCGCCGGGCTGCCTGAGCACCGTATGGGGCGATGACCAGCGCTATGTGCAAAGCTATTTCAGCCACTTCAAGGAGCTGCTCTACAGCTCGCTGGACTGGGCCATTCGCGATGAGGATGGCTACTACTACATCCTTGGTCGCACCGACGATGTCATCAATGTGGCCGGGCACCGCCTGGGTACGCGCGAGATCGAAGAGGTGGTCGCCGGCTGCGGCGAGGTGGCCGAGGTCGCGGTGATTGGTGTGGCCGACGAGATCAAGGGTCAGGTGCCCATTGTGTTCGCCACGCTCAAGGCGGCCAGCTGCGATGCCGGTGAGCGTCAGCGTGCGGCCAGCGCCATGCAGGCGCGGGTGGTCGAGCAACTGGGGCCGATCGCACAGCCGGCGCGCACCTACATCGTCGATGCGCTGCCCAAGACGCGTTCGGGCAAGCTGCTGCGCCGCTCGCTGTCGGCGTTGGCGCAGAAGGCCGACCCGGGCGATCTTTCCACGCTGGATGATCCGTCCGCGCTGGAAGCGGTGCGCAAGGCGCTGGCGCGCGGACCCGATCTTCGTCACGGTTAGAGTTCTGGTTCCGCGCAGTGCGCTTCCGGCTACCATCCGTGCTGACGTTCTAGTGGTCGGTGGCGGCCTGCGGGTTGGGGCCGACATAGCGCGCGCGTGGGCGAATGCGGTCGCCCTGCACCTGCTGCTCAATGGCATGCGCCAGCCAGCCGGTAACGCGGCTGGCGGCGAACAGGCTAAGGCCCATTTCCGGCGCCTGGCCGTAAAGCGCCATCAGTGCGGCCAGCCCAAAGTCGATGCTGGGCTTGTGTCCGGTGATCGCTTCGACGGCATCGAGCAGTGCCCAGACCGGTGCTCCGTCATGGGGTGTGGCGCCATGGCGCAGGCGTTCGACCAGCATGGCGCCGCGTGGATCGCCTGCCGGGTACAGCGGGTGGCCAAATCCCGGTAACGGTTCGCCACGCTGCCAGCGCGCCAGCACCATGGCATGCACATCATGGCTGGCTTGTGCGGCGCGTATCAGCGCTCCGGCGCGGGCCGTGGCACCACCGTGCAGTGGCCCGGAAAGCGCCGAAAGTCCGGCGGCCACGGCCGCGTGCAGACTGGCACCCGTGGAGGCGACCACGCGCGCGGTAAAGGAAGACGCATTCAACTCGTGATCCGCGCACAGCACCAGCGCCACGCGCAGGTGCTCGGCCAGTGTTTGGTCACCGGCACGCCAGGCATCGGCCAATTGCTGGTGAATGGGCTCGGCCGAGGGCGTGCGCCCCAGCAGCAGAGCGCAGGTCTGGCGGGTCAGCGTGGCCGCGGCAGCTTGCCGAGGGCCGGGCGCCGGACTCAAGTGCCGGCTGGAACCGGCTTCCAGCAAGGGCATCGCCGCCTGCGTGCGCGCCAAAGGCGAGCGACCGGGCGCATCGAGCAGGGCACGCACCACACTGGGCCACTGGCCGGGTGGCTCGGCGGCGAAGGGCGAATCGCCCGAGGCATCCCACAGCAGACAGGCTACCTGCTCCAGACCGGCGCCGCTGTCGGCCAGCTGCAAGGCCGACTGGCCACGATAGTGCGGACCATCCGGCCCAATCGCGCTGATGCGCGTCTCAAGCACCGGCAAGCCCCAGCTCAGACTTTGCGCGGCGCCCTGCGAGGGGCCGCTGCCGGCGCGGCGCTTGCGCAACAGGCGCTCGATGTCCTCGGCGCGATATTCGCGGCGTCGATGATCGGTGCCAGGGCGTGACTGCACCAGGCCGCGTGAGACATAGGCATACAGCGTGGCGTTGCTGACCCCCAGTCGGCGTGCCGCTTCAGTGGCGGATAGGTAAGCGCTCATGGATTCATATTGATTGATGCAATCAAGATTGATCAACATTATTCGTTGGCGCGATAGTAAATATGGCAATTCGCCGCCATCACAGTGGGTATGCTTTCCATGTCTACGGTTTCCGATGCGCTTGTTGAGGCCTTTACGCGCCAGATCGAGTGGTGCGAGCGGCTGGGTTCACCGTTTACCGCCCGCGTACTGCGGCAGGTCGTGGTGTCGCTGCAGGCTCCTGCCTCACCGATGGCGTCGGTGGCCGAGCTTCCCAGCGCCGGTGGTTACGACGCGCTGCCATTGCGCGTTGCCGCGGCGCTGCACGGCCTGGTGCTTTCCGGGCGAGCCCCCGCGCTGGCCGAGGTCTATCCCGGCGGCGCCGAAGCCTGGTGCGATGATGAATCGCTGCGCTTTCGCATCGAGTCGGCCTGGCGCAATCATGTGAGCTACGCTGCCGGTTATCTGGCCAGCGTGCCGCAGACCAACGAGGTGGGGCGCTCGGCGGCGTTCGTCGGTGGTTTTCTGCATCTGGCCCGTCGCTACCGCATGCCGTTGCGGCTGCTGGAGCTGGGCGCCAGTGCCGGACTCAACCTGATGTTTGACCACTATCGCTATTCCATGGGCGATGCGCACTGGGGGCCGGTCGGCAGCCGCGTGCACATGCGTCCGCGCTGGGAGGGCGAGCTGCCGGATGTGGGTGCACCCTTGCGCGTGGCCCAGCGCGCCGGCTGCGACCTGTTCCCGGTGGATGTGTCCGAGGCCGAAGCGCGGCTGCGCCTGCGCGCCTACATCTGGGCCGATCAGCGCCCCCGCCTGCGCCGCCTGGAGCTGGCGCTGGATGAGGTCGGTGACAAGTTGCCGTTGCTGCAAGGTGCCGATGCCGCGCTGTGGCTGGAGTCGCAACTGGCCACTGCGGTGCCCGGCCAGCTCACCGTGGTGTTCCACTCGCTGGTCTGGGACTACCTGCCCGAGGCCACGCGCGAACGTATCCAGGCGGCCATGACACAGGCCGGCAGCCGCGCCGATGCCCGCGCGCCGCTGGCCTGGATGCGTCTTGAGCCGGGTGATGACATGGCGCGTCCGCAGCTGACCCTGACCACCTGGCCCGGCGGCGAAACGCGCCTGCTGGCCGAAACCGACGCCCACGGCGGCCGCATTGAATGGCGTGCACAGCCGCTTGTCGAAACTTCTTCTACCATCGAACATTTGGAGGACGCCCCATGAGCAAACGTCCGTCCGCCGGCGCGCGCTTTCGCGCGGCGCTGGCCGAGGAATCTCCGCTGCAGATCGTTGGCGCGATCAACGCCTACGCCGGCATTCTGGCCGCGAGCCAGGGCTTCAAGGCGCTGTACGTGTCCGGCGGGGGCGTGGCCGCGTCCAGCCGGGGCATTCCCGATCTTGGCATCACCACCATGGAAGATGTCGCCATCGACGTCGAGCGCCTGGCCAGCGTGGTCGAGCAGCCGGTGCTGGTGGACATCGATACTGGCTGGGGCAGTGCCTTCAACATAGCCCGTACCATCCGCACCATGGAGCGTGCCGGCGCCGGCGCTGTGCATATCGAGGACCAGGTCGCGGCCAAGCGCTGCGGGCATCGTCCCGGCAAGGCGCTGGTGTCGGCGCAGGAAATGGCCGATCGCATCAAGGCCGCGGCAGATGCGCGCCAGGACGATGATTTCGTCATCATGGCGCGCACCGATGCGATTGCCGTCGACGGCCTGGAAGCGGCCATCGAGCGCGCCAAGCTGTGCGTGGAGGCCGGCGCCGACATGATCTTCGCCGAGGCCGTGACCGAGCTGCCCATGTACCGCCAGTTCAAGGATGCCGTGGGCGTGCCGGTGCTCGCCAACATCACCGAGTTCGGCAAGACCCCGCTGTGGAGCGTCGAGGAACTGGGCGAAGTGGGCGTGGACATGGTGCTGTACCCGCTGTCCGCTTTCCGCGCCATGGCGCGCGCCGCCCTCAATGTGTACGGCGCCATTCGTCAGGATGGCCATCAGCGCAACGTCACCCAGATCATGCAGACCCGCACCGAGCTTTACGACACGCTCGGTTACTGGGACTACGAACAGAAGCTGGACCAGTTGTTCGGCGACACCAAGTGATACCGGCCGCGGCGGCCGGGCGCCAAGCGCCGCCGTCGTGGTCATCGATTCAACGCCAGCGCCGATCCGCCCCTTCGGACCTGCGCGCCAACGGAGAAAAGCAACCATGAGCGATACCGAGACCCAGCCGCGCCCCAAGGGCAAGAAGTCCGTCGCGCTGTCCGGCGTGGCCGCCGGCAACACCGCCATCTGCACGGTCGGCCGCAGCGGCAACGACCTGCACTACCGCGGCTATGACATCCACGATCTGGCGACCAAGGCCAGCTTCGAGGAAGTGGCGCACCTGCTGGTGCACGGCGTGCTGCCGACCTGGAGCGAGCTCAACGCCTACCGCGCCAAGCTCAAGCGCATGCGCGGCCTGCCGGCGCCGGTGAAAAGCGCGCTGGAACTGCTGCCTGCCGCCACCCATCCGATGGACGTGCTGCGTACCGGCTGCTCGGTGATCGGCACCGTGTTGCCGGAGAAGGACGACCACAACGTCACCGGTGCGCGCGACATTGCCGACCGCATGATGGCCTGCTTCGGCTCGGTACTGCTGTACTGGTACCACTACAGCCACAACGGCAAGCGCATCGAGACCGAAACCGATGACGACACCATTGCCGGCCACTTCCTGCACCTGCTGCACGGCTGCACGCCGTCCGAGCTGCACGCCAATGCGCTGGACAAGTCGCTGGTGCTGTACGCCGAGCACGAGTTCAACGCCTCCACCTTTACCGCGCGCGTGATCGCCGGCACCGGCGCCGACATGTACTCGGCGCTGACCGGCGCCATCGGTGCGCTGCGCGGACCCAAGCATGGCGGTGCCAACGAGGTGGCGATGGACATCATCAGCCGCTATCGCAGCGCCGACGAGGCCGAGGCCGACATCCGCCAGCGCGTGGCCAACAAGGAAATCGTCATCGGCTTCGGCCATCCGGTGTACACCATCGGCGATCCGCGCAACCCGATCATCAAGGAGATCAGCCGCAAGCTGTGCCACGAGGGCGGCAACGATCCGCTGTTCGAGGTCTCCGAGCGCATCGAGAACGTGATGATGGAACTGAAGAACATGTTCCCGAATCTGGACTGGTTCTCGGCCAGTGCTTATCACATGATGGGCGTGCCGACGGCGATGTTCACGCCGCTGTTCGTGATTGCGCGTACCTCCGGCTGGAGTGCGCACATCATGGAGCAGCGCGTGGATGGCAAGATCATTCGTCCGGGCGCCAACTACACCGGCCCGGAAGATCGCGCCTTC
This sequence comes from Oleiagrimonas sp. C23AA, assembly GCF_011759385.1. Classification (GTDB taxonomy): domain Bacteria; phylum Pseudomonadota; class Gammaproteobacteria; order Xanthomonadales; family Rhodanobacteraceae; genus Oleiagrimonas. The sequence goes on from NZ_JAARLY010000008.1 coordinate 57,049, forward strand.
ACGCCGATCGAGAAACGCTGACCTGAGGCGGGCCGTCCGGTGCCTGCCGGGCGGCCCGATACCACCTTGAGGGATTCCACGCATGCGCGAGGCCATGGCAGGCATGGCGATACTGGCCAGCGGTGCCTATCCGCACTGGGGCATCAACGCCATCACCGCGCTGGTGACCATGTTCGCGGTGGCCGCCTGCGTGCTGCTGCACTATGAGTGCCTGACTCTGCTTTCGCGCAGTCTGACGCGCGTGTCGCGGTTCGGACGCCGACGCGTGTTGCACGGCATCTTCGGCGTGCTCGCCGTGCACGTGGCGGAAATCTGGGTTTTCGCGCTGGCGCTGTTCGCCCTGGTGGCCTGGGATCCGCGCTTCGGCCAGGTGCATGGCATCGACCCGCACGCCTTGCTCGACCACGTGTACTTTTCCGCGGTGACTTTCTCCACCGTGGGTTTTGGCGATGTGATTCCGGTCGGGCCCATCCGCTTCCTGGTCGGCACCGAAGCGCTGACCGGTTTTGTGCTGATCACCTGGTCGGCTTCCTTTACCTACCTTGAAATGGAGCGGCACTGGCGGCGCAACTGAGCGCTTCGTCACAGTGCCTATTCAGCACCCGGCCAGCGCCATGAACCCGCGCTGATGTGCGCTGCAGCATTTGACGTCATTTGGCGTTTTCTGCACATCACCAACATTTAGCATCGAACTCACGAGACGGCTTCGAGAGGGGGCTCGCAGTAGCCGTCCGCGCCCCTTCCAACAAGTTGTATGCAAGGAGAGTTCCGATGCCTTTGAATCCGCGCCCCGTGTCGCGCCGACTGCGCCCCGTGCTGGCCATCTCCGGCCTGTTGCTCAGCTGCTCTGCTTTTGCCCAGCATTCGCCGGCACTGGATCGTGTCAGCCTGTGGCTGGGCGGCTACGACGCGCGCAGCGATACCACGCTGCATGCCCGTGACCAGAACGATGTGCTCAACGGCGACCTGAATCTGGAAAAGGACCTGGGCTTCAAGGATCGTGACTGGTCGCCGCGTGCGCGCCTGGACGTGCTGATAGGTGACAGCCAAGGCTTCTCGTTCGACTACTACCGTTACAACCGTTCCAGTTCGGGCGCACTGGACCGCGCCATCAGCTATGACGGCAACACCTACGATGCACATGCCAATGTCGATGGTCGCCTGAAGTTCGACTTCGGCAGCGCCGCCTACCGCTGGTGGATCGGCAAGGGCAATGACACCTTCGGCATCGGCATCGGTGCCGGTTATTACAAGGTGCGTGCCTCGATGCGTGGCGATGCCACCGTTGACGGCATCACGCAGGCGGCCGAAAGCTCCACCGACGCCGATGCCTGGGCGCCGCTGCTTCAGCTGGGCTGGCGCCACGCTTTCAATGATCACTGGCGCATGTACTTCGATGCCTCGGGCGTGAAGAAGAACGGCGGCAAGCTGTACGGCCACATCTACAACGCCTCGCTGGGCGTGCAGTGGTTTGCGACCGAGCACTTCGGCATCAGCGCCGAATACGGCATCAACCGCATTCGCCTGCACCAGGAGCACGACACCTACCGCGACAGCCTCAACCTGAAGCTGGACGGGCCGTCGGTGTTCGCCACCTTCCGCTTCTGATCGAGGCGGCCCACGGCAGCTTGGAAAACGCCCGCGTCTTGCGGGCGTTTTTTTGCCAGCAAAAAACGCCTCTCTTAGAGCCGTGCTGCCAGACGCGTGCCTTGGTCGATGGCGCGCTTGGCATCCAGTTCGGCGGCCACATTGGCGCCGCCGATGACATGGGTCTGGACGCCGGCGGTTTGCAGCTGATCGGCCAGTTCGCGGCGCGACTCCTGACCAGCGCAGATGATCACGTGGTCCACTTCAAGTAGACGGGCCTCGTCACCGATGCGGATGTGCAAACCGGCATCATCCACCCGGTCGTAGCTGACCCCGCCAAGCATTTCCACGCCCTTGGCCTTGAGCGTGGCGCGATGTACCCAGCCGGTGGTTTTGTTGAGTCGCTTGCCGGGCCGTCCGGCGGTGCGTTGCAAAAGGTAGAGCTGGCGCGCGGCCGGTTCCACCTGTGGGCGGGTCAGGCCGCTTCGCTTTTCCAGCGACATGTCGATGCCCCATTCGTGCGTCCAGCGACTGATATCGGTGGTCGGCGAGGGCGCCGGCTGGGCCAGGAATTCGGCCACATCAAAGCCAATGCCACCGGCGCCGATCAGTGCTGCGCGCGGGCCGACCGGGGCATCGCCGGCCAGCACGTCGACGTAGCTCAGCACCTTGGGATGCTCGATGCCCTCAAAACGCGGCACGCGCGGCGTGACGCCGGTGGCCACGATCACGGCATCGAAGCCGCGCAGCAGCTCCGGCGTGGCCTTGGTACCCAGGCGCATCTCGACGCCGGCCGTATGCAGGCGGTGACGGAAATAGCGCAGCGTTTCGGCAAACTCTTCCTTGCCGGGGATACGTCGCGCCATGTTGAACTGGCCGCCGATGTCGGCCGCCTGATCGAACAGCGTGACCGCATGGCCGCGTTCGGCCAGCGTGCTGGCGCAAGCCAGGCCGGCCGGGCCGGCGCCGATCACGGCGTAGCGGCGCGGCGTGCTCGCCGCCTCAATGCGCAGCTCGGTTTCATGGCAGGCGCGCGGGTTGACCAGACACGACACGCTCTTGTTCTCGAACACATGATCCAGGCAGGCCTGGTTGCAGGCGATGCAGGTGTTGATGGCATCGTGCCGACCGCTGGCGGCCTTGCGCACCCAGTCCGGATCGGCCAGCAGCGGACGGGCCATCGAGACCATATCGGCGTCACCGGCGGCCAGCACCGCTTCGGCCACTTCGGGCATGTTGATGCGGTTGGTGGTGATCAGCGGAATGGCGACTTCGGCCTTGAGCTTGCGCGTGACCCAGGTGAAGCCGGCGCGTGGCACGCTGGTGACAATGGTCGGGATGCGCGCCTCGTGCCAGCCGATGCCGGTGTTGATCAGGGTGGCACCGGCGGCCTCGATGGCCTTGGCCAGGGTGACAATCTCATCCCAGTTCTGGCCCTTGGGCACCAGGTCCAGCATCGACAGGCGGTAGATGATGATGAAATCCGGCCCGACCGCCTGGCGCATGCGCGTGACGATCTCGATGGCCAGACGCATGCGCCGCGCGGCATCGCCGCCCCAGGCGTCGTCGCGCTGGTTGCTGCGCTCGGCCAGGAACTGGTTGATGAAATAGCCTTCCGAACCCATCACCTCGACACCGTCGTAGCCAGCCTCGCGCGCCAACGTGGCGCTGCGCACGAAGGCGGCGATGCTGCGCTCGACACCGCGCGAGGACAGCGCCCGTGGCGTGAATGGGGTGATCGGTGATTTGATCTTGGACGGCGCCACCGACAGCGGGTGATAGCCGTAGCGGCCGGCATGCAGAATCTGCATGCAGATCCTGCCGCCCTCATCGTGCACCGCGCGCGTCACCTTGCGATGCCGGCCCACATGCCAGGGCATGGACAGGCGACCGGAGAAGGGTTTCAACCAACCCTCGATGGATGGCGCGATGCCGCCGGTGACCATCAGGCCGACGCCACCGGCGGCGCGCTCGGCGAAATAGGCCGCCAGCTTGTCGAAGTCGCGCGCATGATCCTCCAGGCCGGTGTGCATCGAGCCCATCAGCACGCGGTTGGGCAGGGTGCAGAACCCCAGATCCAGCGGGCTGAGCAGGGTCGGGTAGGCGGCTGCGGTCATGGCGGACTCGTATGTTCAAACAATCGTTTGATTATGCGGCGCGGCGTGGTGCGCGGCAATGCCAGTCATGCCTGTTCGGCATTCTTCTCGAAGCGCAGCAGGTCGCCGGGCTGGCAGTCCAGTTCGCGGCAGATTGCTTCCAGGGTGGCGAAGCGCACACCTTTGACCTTGCCCTGCTTGAGCTGCGACAGATTGGCTTCGGTGATGCCGATGGCGGCGGCCAGGTCCTTGGACTTCATCTTGCGCCGCGCCAGCATCACGTCCAGCTCCACGATGATGGTCATCAGCGCGCTCCGGCTGGCAGGTGATGTCGAGCGTCAGACAAACTCATGGTTTTCCGCCTGCACCGCCACCGCGTGCTGCATGATCGCCGCCATGGCGTAGGCGACGATGGCAATGGTCACCAGCAGGAACAGGCCGCTGTCCAGGCGCACATTCACCTGCGCGCCGAACAGGCCGGCCACCGACGGCGTCACCACCATCCGTACCACCGAGGCGCCGACCAGCGCATGCGCCAGCCGACGCACAACGCGCGCCAGTCGCGCGCTGATCACATCGCCCTGCCACAGGCCCCGGCCCAGCCGGCGCAGCTCCCACCACGGCCACATCATGGCCGCGGTGCAAAGCAGGGTGCTGATGGCCAGCGCCAATCCCTGTGTCATCGTCAGCGGCGCTTGGTGTCGCGGCAGGCTTACGCCAATCGGTTCGAACCAGGTATGCAGCTGGCCGGAAGGCGCCACTTGCGCGGCCATGGCCAGCAGCCAGCTCATGAAGGTGACAAACAAGGCCAGCGAGGCCAACGACATCAGTCGATGGCCGTGGCGTTGCAGCGGGGTGTGCGTCGTTCCCATGACATTCCCTTTCCATGAATAAAAATTATCGCAAAGGAATAATTAATTCATGTAAAAGAGCGTGTCAACGGGAATGGCTTAAAGCCCTTCCTCGCGCATGGCCTGCTGCACGCCGGGGTCGTCGGTCATGCGCTGGGCAAATGCCGCCAGGTGGTCGTAGCCGCCCAGGTTCACCTGCTTGGCGCGCGCCCAGCGCCACACCACGAACAGATAGGCATCGGCCACCGAACGCTGCGCGCCGGCCAGCCAGGGGCTTGCCGCCAGGCGCTGGTCGATACGGCCGAACAGCTCACTCAGGCGTTCGCGGGCCTTGGCCTTCAGGGGCTCATGCTGGTTTTCGTCATCGGTGAACTTGCCCGGCCCGAAGATCGGCGCAAAGCCCTTGTGCACGTCGGAGTTCAAAAAGCCCAGCCAGCGGTTGACCTCGGCGCGGCCTTGCGGGCTGTCGTCGCCATTGAGGTGAGCCCCCGGGTGCAGCTCGGCGATGTAGTTGAGAATGGCGATATTCTCGGTCAGCACGAAATGGCCATCTTCCAGTACCGGGACCGAGCCGGCCGGGTTCTTGGCCAGGAATGCCGGTGACTTGAGCTGGTCGCGCGGTACTTCTTCGGCCTCGTACGGGGCGCCGGTCCAGGCCAGGGCAATGTGATCGGCCAGCGAGCAGGCGCCGGGCAGGTAGTAGAGCTTCATGGAGATATCCAGGGCAGGAGGGAGACCTTGCATGCTCGCGCCCGGATGGTGTCGCGATCAAGCCTGCTCGCGGCTTTGTTCACGTCGACGCCGGCTGATGTAGCCCAGCCCGCAGACGGTGCCGACCAGCAGTACATCCAGAAGGTAGGGCGACCAGGGGTGATGGTCGAACCATGACTTGGTGAACTTCTCGTGCGAGATCATCCGCGCCGAGGTCCAGGCGATCGCCGCCGCGCCGATGTAGACCAGCGCCGGATAGCGCTCCAGCAGCTTCAGGATCAGCTTGGCGCCCCAGACCACCAGCGGCACGCTGATCAGCAGACCTATCACCACCAGCCCCAGATGCCCGCGCGAGGCGCCGGCGATGGCCAGCACGTTGTCCAGACCCATCAGCGCATCGGCCACCACGATGGTACGCATGGCTGCCCAGAAACCGGCCGCCGGCTTGATGTCCGGATCATCCTCGGCGCTGGCCAGTAGTTTCCAGGCAATCGGCAGCAACACCAGGCCGCCGACCAGCATCAGACCGGGAATCTTCAGCAGATAGACCACCGCGGCGGTCATCACGATACGCACGGCAATGGCGCCGAAGGTGCCCCAGAAAATGGCCTGGGTCTGCAGGCGATGCGGCAGGCTGCGCGCGGCCAGGGCGATGACGATGGCGTTGTCGCCAGCCAGCACCAGATCGATCAGGATGATCGCGATCAGGCCGGAGAAGAAGTGCTCGGGAAGCAGATCCATAACGTATCCGTATCGTAGCGCGCATGCCTTTGGCAAACGTCCACGCGCGCGCTGACCGCCGTGGCCGTTCGCAAAGGTCTCGCTCGCCGCCGATGGTGCGGCTGCCGCGGCCGGGGTCTGCCGACCCGTGATGACGACCGTGGCACGTCAGGAGCTACTCCCCCTTGGGAATGGGGCCATTGTCGCATGGCCGTTTGCCGGCGCAAGCGCCGCGTGAGATGCATGTTCATGGTGCATGCCACCCATGCCGTAATGGCAGGCTTCTGGCACAATGGCCGGCCTCGCGGTCGCCGCAGGCGCCGCCCTGTCTGTCCTTTTTTATCTCCACCGATTCACGGGAATTCATCATGGGTAGCTACGACATCCGTTCCGCCAAGCGTCCCGATCCGGACCAGCCGCTGGTCGACATTGCCGATTACGTGGTCGACGCCAGCATCGACTCGACCGAGGCCTACAACACCGCGCGCTACATGCTGATGGATTCGCTGGGCTGCGCCATGCTGGCGATGAAATTCCCCGAGTGCGTCAAGCACCTGGGCCCGATGGTGCCCGGCGCGGACATGCGCGGCGGCGTGCGCGTGCCCGGAACCAGCCACGAGCTCGATCCGGCGCAGGCAGCCTTTGCCATCGGCACGCAGGTGCGCTGGCTGGACTTCAACGACACCTGGCTGGCGGCCGAGTGGGGTCATCCTTCGGACAACCTGGGCGCCATCCTGTCGGTGGCCGATTACCTGTCGCGCCGTGCCGAGCGCGAGGGCGGCCAGCCGCTGACCGTGCGCGATGTGCTCACCGCGGCCATCAAGGCGCACGAGATCCAGGGCGGCTACGCGCTCAAGAACAGCTTCAACCGTGTCGGCCAGGACCACGTCATCCTGGTGCGTCTGGCCTCCACCGCGGTGACCACGCAGATGCTCGGCGGCGGCAAGGACGAGATCATTACCGCCGTCTCGCACAGCTGGATCGACAACGGCGCGCTGCGCACCTACCGCCACGCGCCCAACACCGGCCCGCGCAAGAGCTGGGCCGCCGGCGACGCCTGTCGCCGTGCCGTCACTCATGCCATCAATGCCGTCTACAAGGGCGTGGTCGGCTACCCGTCGGCGCTGAGCGCCAAGACCTGGGGCTTCTACGATGTCGCCTTTGGCGGCAAGCCGTTCGAGTTCGAGCGCCCGTTTGGCAGCTACGTGATGGAGAACGTGCTGTTCAAGATCAGCTTCCCGGCCGAGTTCCATGCCCAGACCGCGGTCGAATGCGCCATGAAACTGCACGATGAGGTCGCCGGTCGTGTCGATGAGATCGAGAAGATCGTCATCGAGACCCAGGAAGCAGGCTGCCGCATCATCGACAAGACCGGCCCGCTGTCCAACTACGCCGACCGCGATCACTGCATCCAGTACATGGTCGCCGTGCCGCTGATCTTCGGCCGCCTGACCGCCGCCGACTACAACGACGATGTCGCCGCCGATCCGCGCATCGACGCGCTGCGCGATCGCATGGAAGTGAAGGAAAATCCGCAGTTTACAAAGGATTATTTCGACGCCGACAAGCGTTATATCGGTAATGCGGTGCAGGTTTTCTTCAAGGATGGTTCCAGCACCGAACGCGTGGCCATCGATTACCCGATCGGCCACCGCAAGCGTCGCGACGAAGGTATTCCCGTGCTGCTCGAAAAGTTCGAGCATGCGCTGCGCGGCCACCTGCCGGCCCATCGCGTGGCACGCATTCTCGACGCGTGCAGGGATTCGGCCACGCTCGATGCCATGCCGGTGCATCGCTTCATGGAGCTGTTCGCGGCCTGAACGAGGCCGTGACTGCTAGATGAACGGAATTCACGTTCGTCTGGTGGAATGTTTGTTTTTTGCTAAACTTTCCCTGCCCGTGTTCAGGGGTAAATGTACAAGTCACCAAAAAAAATAATGACCTGTACATCCAGCTAGAGACATATCAAGTATGTCCGTCTGGGGTGGAACGGACGCGGAAAGTTATTGCAGAGGAGACTCCGATGAAACGTAAGGGCTTGTGTTTGCTGATTGCCCTGGCTCTGGGCGGCGTGGGTGCCGTTCACGCGCAGGATTCGATGGGTACCACCCCGTCGACCGATAGCGCCTCGATGAGCCAGACCAACTACGATGGCCGTTGGTACATCGCGCCGACGATCGGCGGTTACTACAACGATACCGATCGCAATACCAACAGCCGTCAGATCTATTACGGTCTGGGCTTCGGCAAGTTCGTCTCGCCGAACGCGTCGGTGGATCTGTTCATCGATCGCACGTCGCGTGATTCCGATGGTCCCGGCAAGTGGGCCAACAACAACTATGGCGTGGCCGCCCGTTTCTACGGTGGCGATGACTGGAACGCCTGGCGTCCGTACGCCCTGGTCGGCGTGATGGGCAGCTACCACAGCAACGCCATGGACCACGGCTGGTCGCCGGCCGCCGAACTGGGTGCCGGTCTGTCCAAGACCATCACCAAGAGCTCGGACTTCCGCGTCGAAGCCGGCTACCGTTACGACTGGGACGACAAGAGCCAGCCGTCGCAGGATGGTTACGGTGACTGGTTCCTGGGCCTGAGCATCGTCTCGCGCTTCGGCGAGCCGCCGGCTCCGCCGGCCCCGCCGGCCGCCCCGCCGCCGCCGCCGCAGCCGACCTGCGACCAGCTCGATTCGGACCACGACAACGTCAACAACTGTGACGACAAGTGCCCGGATACGCCGGCCGGCACCATCGTGGGCCCGGATGGCTGCCCGCAGAAGGTGGTTATCGACCTGCGTGGTGTGAACTTCAAGTTCGACCGTCCGAAGAAGGGTGAGACCGACATCGCCCCGACCCTGCAGGAGCCGACCTCCGAGTCGATGTCCGTGTTGGATCAGGCTGTCGATACCCTGCAGCGTTATCCGCAGGTGCATGTGACCGTCGCCGGTTACACCGACTCGATCGGTACGGCCAAGTACAACCAGGGCCTGTCCGAGCGTCGTGCGAAGATTGTGTACAGCTACCTGACCTCGCACGGTATCGACGCCAGCCGCCTGGATGGCCCGATCGGTCACGGTGAGAACGACCCGATCGCCACCAATTCCACCAAGGAAGGCCGTGCGCAGAACCGTCGCACCGAGCTGCAGGTGGAAGAGACCGATACGGTCAAGAGCGGTAACTCCGATCAGGGTATGGACAACTCCGACTCGGGCATGTAATCGCCTGTTTCATGAGTTGACCTTGAAAGGTCTTGAAAAAGCCCGGCGCAAGCCGGGCTTTTTCTTTGCCTTGATCAAATATTGTGTTCGTCAAATATTTAACGGCACCATGGGAAAAATATATTTTTGATCGTGCGCAAAAAATCGCCACGACAGCAAGGTGCATCGTCCCGAAAATAAAAAGCCGGGCATTTGCCCGGCTTTATCTGTCTGGTTTTCAAAGAGGTTTCAGTGGCGTCGGAACAGGTAGTGCCCAACCAGCCACTCGTTGCCATGATCGAAACCGAACAGCTCCGCGCAGCTCATCCAGAAAATGCGCCAGCGCTGGTTCCAAAGCCGCGCCCCCTGGTCGCCGTAGGCGTCACGCAGTACCGACATCACCTGCGGACGGCGGGTATCCTGATTTGCCAGCCAGGCGTTGGCTGTGCGCGCGTAATGCGTGCCGGACAGGCGCCACTGTTGTTCAAGCAGCAGGTCACGCTGGAAATGCGCCAGCGTATCGGCGGCGGGCATCAGTCCGCCGGTGAAAAAGAAGCGACCCATCCAGTTGTCATCGCCCTGCGTCTCAAACGGATACATCAGCTCGCGATGACAGAAGATGTGCACGAACAACCGGCCGTCAGGGCGCAGCCACTGAGCGATGTTGCCCAGTAGCGTCTGGTAGTTGCGCATGTGTTCGAACATTTCGATGGAGATGGCGCGGTCGAACTGCTCGGGCTCCAGCTGCAGGCGATTCACGTCCTGCGTGATCACGCTGACGTTGCCAAGGCCACGCTCGGCGCAGCGCGCCTGGATATGCTTGCGTTGCAGAGACGAGTTGGACACCGCGGTGATGCGCGAGTTGGGGTAGCGTTCGGCCATCCAGAGAGTCAGCGAACCCCAGCCGCAGCCCAGCTCGAGAATGTCCTGGCCATCGGCCAGCCCGGCGCGTTTCTCATACAGCGCCAGCATGGCGTCTTCGGCCTGCTCCAGGGTTTCGTCACCACGTTCGAAGTACGCCGAGGAGTATTTCAGGCGCTCGCCCAGGCACAGCTCGAAGAACGCCGGTGGCAACTCATAGTGCTGCGCGTTGGCGGCATCGGTATGCAGCGCCAGTGGGCTTTCGCGCAACTCGGCCAGCAGGGCGCGGAAGCGCTCCCATACTGCCTCGGTGCCGCCCTCACGTTCCTCGCGCAGGCGCTGCGCGCACAGACGGCGGATGCCGTGACGCAGCAGACGATCGGGAATCAGGCCGCGTTCGGCCAGGCCGATCAGGCCCGGCTCGGGTTCAGTGCCCGGCATGTGGCCGGCAAAAGTGGCGGTCTCACTCATGGCGTGATCCTCGTTTGGGAATCCAGGGAATGAAGGCGCTGGTGCTGCGTTGGTAGGCGCGATAGTCCTCGCCACGGCTGCGCAGCGATTGCGCCTCGGTAAAGGGAATGCCGGTGACCCGGTACAGGCTGACCAGCATCAGCAAGGGACCTACCCAGCTCAGCCAGGCAAAGGGCGCGCCGATGGCCAGCAGTGGGTAGGCGAACCAGTGCGTCCACTCGAAGAAATAGTTGGGATGGCGCGAGTAGCGCCACAGGCCACTGCGGCAGGTGCGGCCCTTGTTGGCCGGATCCTGGCGGTGCCGTGCCAGCTGGCGGTCGGCCAGGGCTTCGCCACCGACACTGATCAGCCACACCAGCACGCCCGCCACTTGTGCCCAGTGGGGGGCGCCGGGTGTGGCCCAGGAGGCGGCCAGAAAGGGCAGGGCAAACAACGCTGTAATCAAGGCCTGGGCCTGGAAGAAGGCAAAGAACTTGCCCTGATGGCCGTGCCAGTGCTGGCGCAGATACCGGTAGCGGCCATCTTCGTCCTCACCGAAGGCGCGCCGGGTCAGATGCAGGCCCAGTCGAAGGCCCCAAAGCGCTCCGAGTATGCCCACTAACGCACGGGTTACCGTGTCGCCCGGCGCCAGCCAGGCATACGCGCCGGCGCTGGCGGCCATGCCCAGCGACCACAGCGCATCGACGATGGTGGCGTTGCGTGTGTGCCGCTGCCACAACCAGCCGGCACTCATCACCAGCACCATGGCCAGCCAGAGGCCCACCAGCAGCGGCCAGGGGAAAGACGCATCAACCATGCTCGGGCTCCGGCAATGTGTGGTGGTCACGCTCAAGTTTGCTGACCAGGCCGATCAAGGCGGGGAAGGCCAGCGCCCACAGCACGGCGATCAGCGCGCTCGCCGGCCAGCGTCCATCGGGGAACTGCACCGCGTGCCAGCCACCGGCCGCGCTGTTGTAGGCCAGCGGTGCCCCCACGGCACCCAGCAAGGCAGCCCACCAGGGGTGCCCGCGCAGAAAGCCGAAGGTGGGCCGGAGCGTCAGTGAAAACGCCAGCCAGATGGCGATGATCCAGAGCGGAGCCAGGTGTGCGCTGGGTAGCGAGGCCGCGTAGTGCACCAGCCCACTGGCCGCCTGTATCGAGTCGATCAGCGCACCGGCCAAGGCGGCGACGGGCATCAGCAGCCACTCGGCGTGACCGGCCGGGCCGCGGACGAACTGCCATAGCGCGAACGCCAGCATCGCCAACCACGCCGGCCACCAGCGACCGGCACCGGCTTGCCATACCGCCAGCACCCAGACGGCCTGGTAGCCGATGATCGACGGCCAGGGCGAGTGTCGATTCATGCGCCAAGCTCGGGGGTGATCTGGGCGCGGCGGCATTGCGGACGTGTCAGCAGCAGGTGCGCGTCACCAATGGAGCGCTCGCGGAAGCCACCTTCGCAGTAGGCCAGATAGAACTCCCACATGCGTATGAAGCGCTCGTCGTAACCCAGCTGACGCACACGCCCCAGTTGCGCCATGAAGCGTCGGCGCCAGTCGCGCAGGGTCAGCGCGTAGCTGGGACCGATGTCCTCCAGATGGAACAGGCGCAGGTCCGAGCTGCGCGCAGCCGAGCCCAGCAATGCGCTGACGCACGGAATGAAGCTTCCCGGGAAGATGAAGCGCTTGATGTAGTCCACCGATTTGAGCGCCTGCGCGTAGCGGTGATCCTCGATGGTGATGGCCTGGATCAGCGCCATGCCATCGGGCTTCAGCAGGCGGCCGATGGTGGCGAAGTAGGTATCCATGTACTGGTGGCCGATGGCCTCGACCATCTCGATGGAGACCAGCTTGTCGTACTGGCCGGTAAGGTCGCGGTAGTCGTCCAGCAGCAGGGTGACGCGGTCAGCCACGCCGGCCTCTTCGACGCGCTGTCTGGCCAGTTCGTATTGCTCGCGCGAAATGGTGGTGGTGGTCACGCGGCAGCCGTAATGGCGCGCCGCGTGCACGGCGAAGCCGCCCCAGCCGGTGCCGATCTCGACCACGTGGTCCGCCGGCTTGAGGTCCAGCTTTTGGCAGATGCGCTCCAGCTTGTGCGCGGATGCCTCTTCCAGCGTGTCCGAGTCGCTGCGATAGATCGCCGAGGAATACATCATGTCCGGCGACAAAAACAGCGCGAACAGTTCATTGCCCAGGTCGTAGTGGGCGGCGATGTTGCGGCGGCTGCCGGCGCGTGTATTGCGGCGCAGCGCATGCCAGGCCTTCAGCAGACCGCCGCCCAAGCGGGCCAGGCCGCTGTCCATGGCATCGAGCAGGTCGCGGTTTTGCACCAGGATGCGGATCAGCGCGACCAGGTCATCGCAGCGCCACAGGCCGTCCATGTAGGCCTCGCCGGCACCGACGCTGCCATGGGCGGCCACCAGCCGGTAGAAGGCGGCATCGTCAATGTAGATGCTGGCGCTGAGTGCCGATTCCTCTTCGGCATCCGCGCCGAGCACCCTCTCGCCCAGCGCATCGGTCAGGCTCAGCCGGCAACCGCGCAGGGCGGCCATTTGCGCAAGCAAGCGCTGGCGCAGCAGGCGATCAAGGCGGCTGTAGCGGGCAGTGTGGGATGAAGTCACGGGCATATCCATGGAATCACTCCTTCAGGCGGCTGTTTGCCTGCTTGGCCGGGTGGTCGTGCACCGGGCTGCGTTTCAGGAACAGGCGCAGCGCCTCGAAATGGATGGCGGCCACCACTTTCATGGTCATGGCCGGATAGCGGGTCAGCACGCGTGCCAGCCCCGCGCCATCGAGCGCGCGCCGCTCAAGGCTCAGGGTGGCGTCAAAGTCGCGGTGTTCGTGATCGAACACGTTCATGTGCACATGCAGCGATTGGCCGGGCGGTGTGAAGCGCCAGTCGTAGCGGCGCTGCATGGGCATGAACGGCGAGACGTGAAAGCGCTTGTCGAAACCAAAGTGCAGGGCGCGGCCATGGCGCGTGGCGGCGCTGGCCGGCAGCACGTAGGCGTGGCGCTCCTTCCATGGCGTATTGGTGATTTCGGTGACGATGGTGTCCAGCTGCGTGTCGGCCTCATCGAACACGTAGTAGAACGTGACCGGGTTGAAGCAGTGGCCGAAATAGCGAAGGTGCGTGAGCATGCGCACCGGGCCGCGCGGGTGCTGGCCGGTGACCTCAGCTACACGGTCGCGTACCACCTGGTCCAGCGGCGCGTCGTGCGGCGCCATATAGTCGCGGCGCCGGAACTCGGCCAAGTTGGGACGGTTCACCGACCACAGCCAGCGATGCTCAAAGACTCGGTCCAGCTCGGACAGATCCAGATACAGCATTGCCATGCGGTAGTCGAAGGCATGCTCGCGCGGGACAAAGCGGCGGTGCCGCACGTGGCCCTCGTAAATGGCGCTGGCAAGCGGCGCGCTCATGGCCAGTCCACCCCCAGTGCCGAGGCCACGGCCACCGCGCTGCGCATGCCATCCTCGTGAAAGCCCCAGCCCCAGTAGGCGCCGGCAAACCAGATGCGCTCGCGGCCCTGGATCTCACCCTTGCGCGCCTGCGCCGCCACCGAGGCGCGCGTGTAGACCGGGTGCGCATAACGCATGCGCGCTAGTACCTTGTCCGCATCGACGCGGTGGCCTGCATTGAGCGACACGCAAAAGGTTTCCGGGGCATCCAGGCCCTGCAGCTGGTTCATGTCGTAGGTGACGGTGCAGGCCTGGTCCGAGCCTTCCCCGACCAACGCGTTCCAGGCTGCCCAGGCCTTGCGGCGGCGGGGCAGCAGGCGCGTGTCGGTATGCAGCACGGCATCATTGGTCTGATAGCCGATGGCGCCCAGAATGTCGCGTTCGCGTTCACGCGCATCGTCGCCCAGCAGCGCCAGTGCCTGGTCACTGTGGCAGGCCAGCACGACATGGTCGAAACGTTCCTCGCCTTGCGCGTGGCGTACGCAGACCTCTTGCGTCGGGCCGTCGCGCCAAACCCTCTGCACTGGACAGCTCAGCCGCTCGTGGACCTGCCATTGCGCGCGCATGACCTGCACGTACTGGTGCGAGCCGCCGCGCACCACCTGCCACTCGGGCCGGTCTTCGACCTGCAGCATGTGATGGTTGGCCATGAAACGGACCATGTAGGCGGCCGGAAAATCCAGCACGCGCGCGCTGGGCGAGGACCACAGCGCGCTGGCCATCGGCACCAGATGCTGATCGCGGAACGCCGCACCGTAACCGTGGTGATGCAGGTACTCGCCCAATGTGGGACCGGTGCTGCCGTCTTCGTGATCGAGTAGCGCCGGCGCCTCGCGGTAGAAGCGCAGGATGTCACGCACCATGCCGATGAAGCGTGGCGAGAATACATTGCGCCGTTGCACGAACAGGCGATCCAGCGAGGTGGCGTTGTATTCAAGCCCCGAGCGCAGGTCGCGCACGGCAAAGCTCATCGTGGTCGGCTGCGTGGCCACGCCCAATTCGGTGAACAGTCTCGACAGCAGCGGGTAGTTCTGCCGATTGCTGACGATAAAGCCGCTGTCGACGGCGTAGCGGCCGCTGGCGACCTCCACGTCATGCGTGTGCGTGTGGCCGCCCAGGTAATCGTTGGCCTCGAACAGGTTCACTTCGTGGCGGCGCGAGAGCAGCCACGCGCTGGCCAGGCCCGAGATGCCCGAGCCGATGATCGCGATTCGCATGGTCTCAGTCCTCCCTGACCACACGACGCAGCCCCTTGGGGACCGGCTTCAGGGTATGGATCAGCCGCAGCGCCGCCATCGCGCGCAGGCCGTAGTAGGTGATGTCCAGTTCCCACCAGCGAAAGCCCTGCCGTGCCGAGCCGGGGAAATGGTGATGGTTGTTGTGCCAGCCCTCGCCGAACGTCAGCAGCGCCAGGGCGAAGTTGTTGCGTGAATTGTCGCGCGTGGCAAAGCGGCGGCTGCCAAAGCGGTGCGCCAGCGAGTTGATGGTCACCGTGGCGTGGAACAGCAGCACCGTGGACAGGAAAAACCCCCAGATCAGCATCTGCATGCCGCTGGTGTGGAGTCCCGGGTGCGCCGTTTCCAGCCAGGCACCCAGCCCATAAACGCCCACCGCCAGCAACAGCGGTACCACGATGTCGAAGCGGTCCAGCCAGCGCAGCTCGGGAAACTTGGCCAGGTCCGGGATGTTCTCCCAGCGTGTGCGAAAGCCGCGACGGGTCAGGAACCAGCCGACATGACTCCAGAAAAAGCTGCGTTGCACCGGCGAATGCAGGTCTTGCGGCTGGTCGGAGTGGCGATGGTGGTGACGGTGATGGGCCGCCCACCAGCACGGGCCGCGCTGCACGCAGCTGGCCCCGGCCAAGCCGAACACAAACTGCACGGGGCGCGATGTACGGAAGGCGCGATGCGAGAAATAGCGGTGGTAAAACGCGGTAATGGCGAACATGCGCAGGGCATAAAGCGCCAGGCACACACTCAGCGCGATCCACGAGAAGCCCACCCAGATGACGCCCAGGCACATCAGGTGGATGCCGATGAAAGGAATCACGCGCGGCCAGTCGATGCGCTCGTCGTTTCCATCCTCGCAGGCTCCCGGCGCAGTGGTGTCGAACCAGCACCGTACGGTCCGCGCCAGGCGCACCGGCCAGGTGGCATACGGTGTGTTGAGACGTGCATCAGGCTGCATGGTGCTGCGCTTCCTCGCTTTGAATACATCTGCAGTTACGAGGCAGGCCTGCCATTGGATGCATGGAATATGCCGAATCGGTTGCAAAGCCGTTCATGCCGCGCCTTGCCGGGCGTATGGTCGCTCTATAGGCTTCGGGCATGCCTGTCCTTGATTCGTCCATGCAAGGCCCCTGTCTGCCCGATTCGCGCGGGCTGGTTTCATTACCGCTGCACCGAAAGGGGCGGGATAGGCCGCGCTCCGATCACGGCCGCGGCGAGCCGGGGCAGCGCCTTCCGGCGTCGGTAGATGCGGCCAGGAACGCGTTGATCATCGACACTTGGCGTGCACGGGGCGTGACGGTGTACGCAACATTTTTTTCACAAGGGCGAATGGCCTCATGATGACCCGCGCGCGACTATGGGCGGATGCGCTTCGCACCAGTCTGTGGTTTGTGCCGTCGCTGATGGTGCTGGGGGCGATGGTGCTGGCCTACGCGCTGATTGCGCTCGACCATGCGCTACCGGCGCAGTGGTGGCATGCGCTGCCGGTGCTCGATCAGGTACTGGACGTGCGCAACAAGGCGGCGCAGGCCATGCTGGAGACACTGGCCGAATCGATTGCGGCCATCGCCGGCGTGGTGTTTTCCATCACCATTGCCGCATTGACCCTGGCCGCTGGCCAGTACACCTCGCGCGTGCTGCGCAACTACATTCGCGATCGCGCCAACCAGTCGGTGCTGGGTATTTTCCTGGGCGTGTTCCTGTACTGCATCCTGGTGCTGCGTTCGCTGTCCAGCGATGGCCCGGGCCAGGATCAGGCGCCGGCCCTGTCCATGGCGATGGCCTTGCTGCTGGCCGTTCTGGCGGTGGGTGCGCTGATCTACTACATCCACCATCTGGCGCAGTCGCTGCAGGCCAGCAATGTGGTCGCGGCCATTGCCCATGACGCGATGCCCTTCGTCGATCGGCACTTCCCGCCGATGCAGGGCGGCGCGCACGCCGAACTGCCAGTGGACGAGCAGCCCGTGGTGGGCAAGGCCTGGCCGGTGCGTTCGGTACACAACGGCTATATCACCGGTATCAGCGTCGATGCACTGATGGAACTGAGTGCAGCCGAAGGCGCGCGGGTGAATGTGCTGCGCTGCGCCGGGCAGTTTGCCAGCGCCGGTGAGATCATCGCCGAATGGGTGGCCGCGGACGAGCCTGATGCCGCGATCTGCCACAAGGTGGCCACCGCCTGGTCGTATTCGGTATGGCGCACGCTGGAGAATGATCCCGGCTACGGTCTGCGTCAGCTGGTCGATGTGGCGCTCAAGGCGCTGTCGCCGGGCGTCAACGAAACCACCACCGCGATCATGTGCGTGGACTGGCAGGGTGCGCTGCTGATGCGCATGGCATATCGGCGTCCACCGGTGCGCATCTGGGCGCGCGAGGGCGTTGTGCGGGTCACCAACGCGGTGCCCGGCTTCAGCGACTTCATCGCGCTGGCATTCAACCAGGTGCGTCAGAATGCGCCCGGCAACGTGAATATCCTGACCCGCCAGCTGGAAGTGCTGCTGGCGCTGACCGATACGCCGGCCATCGAGATGGCCCACCAGGCGCTGGCCGACCAGGTGCGTGCCATCGATGCACTTTCCGAGGCCACCGTGCCGTGGTCGCCCGACCGCACGCCGATGCGCGAGCGCGTGGCCGAGCTCAGGCGGCGTCTGAAGCTGCACGACTGAAGCGTCTGAAGCGCATGAAAAAGCCGCGACCGAAAAGGCCGCGGCTTTTTTTGAGTCTGCCTGCTGCGAAAGACTCAGCCCTTGAGCGCGCCCACCTCGCGGCCGGCCTTGACGAAGGCGGCGATGGCACGGTCCAGCTGCTCGCGCGTGTGCGCCGCGCTCATCTGCGTGCGGATGCGCGCCTGACCCTTGGGCACCACCGGGTAGAAGAAGCCGGTGACGTAGATGCCTTCGTCCAGCAGCTTCTCGGCCATGGCCTGCGCCTTGGGTGCGTCGTAGATCATCACCGGCACAATCGGATGGTTGCCCGGCTTGATGTCGAAGCCTTCCTCGGTCATGCGGCGGCGGAAGTACTCGGTATTTTCCACCAGTTTCTGGCGCAGCTCGTCGGCCTCGTCCAGCATCTCGAACACCTTGATGCCGGCGGCCACCACGTGCGGCGGCAGCGAATTGGAGAACAGGTACGGACGCGAACGCTGGCGCAGCATCTCGATAACCTCGGCCTTGCCGGTGGTAAAGCCACCCACCGCGCCGCCCAGCGCCTTGCCCAGGGTGCCGGTGAAGATGTCGATCTTGTCCATCACGCCGTGCACTTCGGCCGCGCCACGACCGGTCTTGCCGAGAAAGCCCGTGCAGTGGCATTCGTCGATATGCACCATGGCGCCGTACTTGTCGGCCAGTGCGGTGATCTGGTCGAGTTTGGCCACATAGCCGTCCATCGAGAAGGCGCCGTCGGTGGTGATGATCTTGCTGCGCACGCCCGCGGCATCGGCCGCCTGCAGCTGCTTTTCCAGATCGCCCATGTCCGAATTGGCGTAGCGGAAACGCTGCGCCTTGCACAGGCGCACACCGTCGATGATCGAGGCGTGGTTCAGCGCATCGGAAATGATCGCGTCCTCAGGCCCGAACAGCGGCTCGAACAGGCCGCCGTTGGCATCGAAGCAGGCCGCATAGAGGATGGTGTCCTCGGTGCCGAAGAACTCGGCGATCTTCGCTTCCAGCTGCTTGTGCAGATCCTGCGTGCCGCAGATAAAGCGCACGCTGGCCATGCCAAAGCCATGGCTGTCCAGCGCCGCCTTGGCCGCGGCGATCACCTCGGGATGATCGGCCAGGCCCAGGTAGTTGTTGGCGCAGAAATTGAGCACCGACTCGCCGTTGGCCAGCGTGATCTGCGAGGACTGCGGCGAGGTGATGATGCGCTCGGCCTTGAACAGGCCGTCATTGCGGATCGAGTCCAGTTCGTTCTTGAGGCGTTCGGCAATGGTGTAGGCCACGTCGGGTCTCCTGCGGACGGGAATGGGGAAGGGGAGTTGGGAATCGGGCGGCTAGATGGCGGTCAAGTGGCGCCACGGGAAAAGGGGCAGGGCGCAGGGCGAACCGAAGTCGATGCCCCGTTTCCCATGCCCGATTCCCACGCAGTTCACCAGCTACACACCACCTTGCCGCAGGTGCCCGCCGCCATCAGGTCGAAACCCTTCTGGAAGTCGTCGATGGCAATCTGGTGGGTCAGGGCCTTGCCCAGCGGGAAGCCGGTCAGCACCATCTGCGTCATCTTGTACCAGGTCTCGAACATCTTGCGCCCGTAGATGCCCTGCACCGTAAGGCCCTTGAAGATCACCTTGTCCCAGTTGATGCCGGCGCCATTGGGCAGAATGCCCAGCAGCGCGATCTTGCCGCCGTGGTACATGCAGTCGAGCATGTCGTTGAAGGCATGCGCGTTGCCGCTCATTTCCAGGCCCACGTCGAAGCCCTCCATGTGCAGCTCGGCCATGGTTTCCTTCAGGCTGGCGTTGGACACATTGACCACGCGTGTGGCGCCCATGTCGGCGGCCAGCTTCAGGCGGTAATCGTTGATGTCGGTGACCACCACGTTGCGCGCGCCCACGTGTTTGGCGATGCCGGCGGCGATGATGCCGATGGGGCCGGCGCCGGTGATCAGCACGTCCTCGCCGATCATGTCGAATTCCAGCGCGCAGTGCGCGGCGTTGCCGTAGGGGTCGAAAAAGGCGGCCAGCTCGGACGGAATCTGGTCGGGGATCGGCCACAGGTTGTAGGCCGGCACTGCCACATATTCGGCAAACGCGCCGTTGCGGTTGACGCCGATGCCCACGGTGTTCGGACACAGATGCGGACGTCCGGCGCGGCAGTTGCGGCACATGCCGCAGACCACGTGGCCCTCGGCCGAGACGCGCTGGCCGATCTCGTAGCCGGTCACACCCGGGCCCATCTCGACGATGCGGCCAACAAACTCGTGGCCGATCACCAGCCCGGGCTTGATGGTGCGCTGGCTCCATTCGTCCCACTTGTAGATGTGCAGGTCGGTGCCGCAAATAGCGGTTTTCTCGACCTTGATCAGCACCTCGTTCGGGCCGATCTCCGGCACCGGCACCTCTTCCATCCAGATGCCCTCGGCCGCTTCGCGCTTGACCAGGGCCTTCATCGTTTGCGACATGAGTACCTCCTGCAATTGGCGGCGATTATACGCGGCCACCGGCAACCTCCGCTGGATGGCGACTGGCACATGCGCGGCGCGCGCGATGAAAGGCGCAGCCATGACGCCCGCCAACGCGCCGGCGCCGCTACAATGGCGCGATGTCCAAGCTTGATGACCGCCCCCTTGCCATCTTCCTGATGGGCCCGACTGCATCGGGCAAGACCGACCTTGCCTGCGCGCTCAGCGAGCGCTTTGCGCTGGAGCTGGTGAGCGTGGATTCGGCGCTGGTCTATCGCGGGCTGGATATCGGCTCGGCCAAGCCCGATGCGGCCACGCTGGCACGCTATCCGCACGCGTTGATCGATATTCGCGACCCGGCGCAGGCTTATTCGGCCGCCGAGTTTGCCGGCGATGCGCTGGCCGCGATGCGGGCTATCACCGCGCGTGGTCGCCTGCCGCTGTTGGTGGGCGGCACCGGCCTTTATTTCCGCGCGCTGCAAAAAGGTCTTTCACGCCTGCCCGAGGCCGATGCCGGGCTGCGCCAGCGCCTGGCCGACGAGGCCGCCGAGCAGGGCTGGGCGGCGCTGCATGCGCGCCTGGCTCGACTGGACCCGGTGGCCGCTGCACGCATCGATGCCAATGACGCGCAGCGCCTGCAGCGCGCGCTGGAGGTGATCGAGCTGACCGGTCGCCCCTTGAGCGAGCAGCAAGGTGGCCATGCCGTGCCGTTTGAATATCGGGTGCTGAAGTTGGCACTGCTGCCCGAGGACCGCGCTGCGTTGCATGCGCGCATCGCCCGGCGTTTCGTCCAGATGCTGGATGCTGGCCTGGTCGACGAGGTGCGCGCGCTTCGGGCGCGCGGCGATTTGGCGCCGGACATGCCGGCCATGCGCGCGGTCGGTTATCGCCAGACCTGGGAGCACCTGGACGGCGCCTACGGTCTGGATGAGCTTCGCAACCGTGGCATTTTTGCGACCCGTCAGCTGGCCAAACGCCAGACCACCTGGCTGCGCGCCGAGCGCGATGCGCGGGTGATCGATCCGGATCGCCAGCCGGCCCTGCCGCGCGCCGCCGACGCTTTGGACCTGTTTACACGATCTGCCCATTGAATCGTTCTAAAAGTGCGACATTTGACGTTTTGGGGATTGTCGCGCGTTCAAAAGCGATTAAGATTCTCCAAGGGGGCCATCGAACACTTCCTGCGGGGGATCTGGAGCGGTGGCCGTTTGGGCTGGGAGCCAGACGGGAGACGCCCGCTGGTTCATTTATCCGGCCGTGGTCGTGAGGGGAAAATAAGGAAGAACAATCATGTCCAAAGGACAGTCATTGCAAGATCCATTTCTAAACGCATTGCGCCGCGAGCGCGTTCCGGTGGCCATCTACCTGGTCAATGGCATCAAGCTGCAGGGCACCATCGAGTCGTTCGACCAGTTTGTGGTGTTGCTGCGCAACCAGGTTAGCCAGATGGTGTACAAGCACGCCATCTCCACCGTGGTGCCCAGCCGCAACGTGCGCGTGGGCGGGCACGAAGCGCATAGCGAGCACCAGGGCGCGCCGGCCCAGCCTGCCGAGGCTTAAAAGCGCGCTCCGGTTCGCGGCACGGGCCTTGTTTGGGCTCGTGTCGGCCGCGTCGTCGTGCCAACCCAAGGCATGGCGGCGCTGTCGTGCGCCTGGGTCCTGGGCCTACACTACGCATGTTTCACGCCGTGCCGCGCAAGGTGACGGTGTGCCTATGCCATTTTCCCGCATAAAGAGAGTAATAAGCCCTGTTTGATAGACAGAAGAAAGGCGAGCGCGCCGTGCTGGTGCTGCCGCACTCACGTGCCGACGGCGATGCCGAGCGGCGCGCCGAAGAGTTCGTGGAGCTGGCCCGCTCGGCCGGTGTCGAGGTGTTGGACCGCGTCAGCGCGCGAGTCGAGTCGCCCAGTCCGCGCTTCTACATCGGTAGCGGCAAAGCCGACGAAGTGGCCGAGTCGGTGCTGGCCAACGAAGCTGATGTGGTACTGGTCGACCACATCCTTACGCCCGTGCAGGAGCGCAACCTGGAACGCCACCTCAAGGTGCGCGTGGTCGATCGCGCCGGCCTGATTCTGGACATCTTCGCGCAGCGCGCGCGCTCGCACGAAGGCAAGCTGGAAGTGGAACTGGCCCAGCTCAAGCATCTGGCCACGCGCCTGGTGCGCGGCTGGACCCATCTGGAGCGCCAGCGCGGTGGTTCGGTGGGCCTGCGCGGTCCCGGCGAAACCCAGCTGGAAACCGACCGTCGCCTGCTCGGCGTCCGCGTCAAGGCGCTGACCCAGCGGCTGGAAAAAGTCGGCACGCAGCGTCAGCAGCAGCGCCGCGCGCGTCTGCGCAACACGGTGCCGCGCGTGGCCCTGGTCGGCTACACCAACGCCGGCAAGTCCACGCTGTTCAACGCCATCACCACCGGTGGCGTGTATGCCGCCGACCAGCTGTTCGCCACGCTCGACCCCACCGTGCGCCGCATCGAGGATCTTTCCTGCGGGCCGGCGGTGATTGCCGACACCGTCGGTTTTATTCGCGAGTTGCCGCATGACCTGGTTGCCGCCTTCCGCGCCACCCTGTCCGAGGCGCGCGACGCCGATCTGCTGCTGCACGTCAGCGATGCCGCCGACGAGGAGCGCGACCGCTTGCGTTCGGTGGTCGATTCGGTGCTGGAAGAAATCGGCGCCGGCGACGTGCCGCAGCTGCGCGTCATGAACAAGATCGACATGACCGGCGCCGAACCGCGTCTGGATCGCAACGTCGACGGTTCGCCGCGCGAGGTATGGCTGTCGGCAGCCAGTGGCGAGGGCCTGGACCTGCTGCGCCAGGCGCTGGGCGAGCGTCTGGGTGGCCACCGCGTGCAGGCCGAGCTGGACCTGCCGTTGTCGGCCGGACGCCTGCATGCACGGCTTACCGCGCTGAGGGCGATCACCGGCGAGCGCGTCGACGAGGACGGCTGGCACCTGAGCATCGACGCACCGTACTCGGTGCTGGCGCCGTTGGCCGGCGAGAGCCGCGGCGAAGAGGCGCGCGTGCTGCACACGCTGATCGCGCCCGAATCGGACGACGAGTGGTAGCGTCGATCTGCTAGACTTTACCGCGTTTGTTTATGTCCGCCGGCGCTTTGCAGCGCATCAGGCGGAAGACATTTGAAGCGGAAAAATCCCACAACCCTGGCATCGTGTCCCGTCCCGGCGCAGCGCGTCGGTGCTGGACCTGCCTGCAGGAGGCTGAGCGAACATGGCCTGGAACGAACCTGGTGGGGGTCAGCGCGATCCCTGGAGCCGCAAACCCGGCTCCGGTGGCGGCGGCAAGGGCCCCAATCTGGACGACATCCTCAAGCGCATCCGGGCTCGCCTGGGACGCATGGGCGGCGGTGGCGGCGGCATCATCACGGTGCTGGTGGCCATCATTCTGGCTTGGGTGCTGCTCAGTTCCTACACGGTGATCGATGCGCGTCAGGTGGGCGTGGTGCTGCGCTTTGGCCAGTTCTCGCGCACGCTGCCGCCGGGCTTCCACTTCAAGTTGCCCTCGCCGATCGAATCGGTGGACAAGGTCGAGACCACACAGGTGCGCTCGGTGTCCGACCGCGTGCGCATGCTCACCAATGACGAGAACATCGTCACGGTGGACTTCAACGTGCAGTACCAGGTCTCCGATGCCTTCAAGTACCTGTTCTCCATGTCGCGCCCGGACGAGACGCTGAACCAGGCCGCCGAGGCCGCAGTGCGCTCGGTGGTGGGCGGTTCCAACATGGATACGCTGCTGTCCGGGCAGGGTGCCGCGCTGGTCGCCAACACCCGCAAGGCGCTGCAAAAGACGCTGGACAGCTACAACTGCGGCATCGTCGTCACCGAGGTCAGCTTCCAGAACGTGTCGCCACCCGACCAGGTGAAGGAAGCGTTCGATGACGTCAACAAGGCGCGCGAAGACAAGCAGCGCATCGAGAACGAGGCGCACGCCTATGCCAGCCAGGTGATTCCCGAGGCGCGTGGCGAAGTGGCGCGCATCAGCGCGCAGGCAGCCGGCTACAAGGCCGAGCGCGTGGCCCGTGCCGAGGGTGATGCCGAGCGCTTCGACCTGCTGCTCAAGCAATACAAGCAGGCGCCAGAGGTCACCCGCGAGCGCCTGTGGCTGGAAACGGTCGAGGGCGTGCTGGCCGACAACGCCAAGGTGGTCGACGGCAGCGGTGGTCGCAATGTCATCTATCTGCCGATGGATCACCTGAAACAGGGCAAGGCCAAGTCAGACGATGACGACTCCACGCAGATTTCCGCCTCGCTGCCTGGTGTGGGCGTGTTGAAGAAGACCGGCAAGCAGGGAGGCAGCCAATGAAGATCACCTCCGCCATTGTTGCCGTGCTGATTGTGGTGCTGGGCCTCAACAGCATGTTCATCGTGCACGAGGGGCAGAACGCCATCGTCTTGCAGTTCGGTCGTATCGAGCGCACCAACGACAAGCCGGGCCTGCACTTCAAGCTGCCGTTCGTGCAGCAGGTGCTGCGCTTTGATGCGCGCATCCAGAACCTGGATGCCAAGCCCGAGCGCTACTTCACCGTCGAAAAGAAAAGCGTCAACGTCGACTTCTACGTCAAGTGGCGCATTTCCAACAACCGCATCTTCTATCAGGCCACCGCCGGTGAAATGCAGCAGGCCGTGCAGCGCCTGACGCCCATCGTCAAGGATGCGCTGCGCTTCGAGGTCAACGCCCGCCATCTGGACGAGCTGATCTCAGGCGGCCGCAAGGACATCACCACGCGTGTGCGCCAACTGGCCGACAAGTCCACGCAGAAATCGCTGGGCATCACCGTGGTGGACGTGCGCATCAAGCGCATCGACCTGCCCGAGGAAGTGTCCGATTCGGTCTACAACCGCATGCGCGCCGAGCGCAAGAAACTGGCCAATGAGCTGCGCTCGACCGGTCAGGAAGCCTCGGAGAAAATCCGCGCCGATGCTGATCGCCAGCGCCAGGTGATGCTGGCCGACGCACGCCGCGATGCGGCCAAGATCCGTGGCGAAGGCGATGCGCAGGCCGCGCAGATCTACGCCAAGGCGTACAATCAGGACCCGAAGTTCTTCGACTTCTATCGCAGCTTGCAGGCCTATCGAAAGGCCTTCAGCGACGGCAAGGGCGTGCTGGTGATGAAGCCCGATTCGCCGTTCCTCAAATATTTTGAGGCCGCCGACGGCAAGCCATGATGTCGCACGAGCTGTCCGCGGCACTGTGTCTGGTCGCCGTGATCGAGGGGCTGGTGCTGTTTGCCATGCCCCGCGGCTGGCAGCGCATGATGCGCCAGGCCGCCGAGATGCCGCCGCGCATGCTGCGCATCACCGGCGCCGTGGCGGTCATCGGTGGACTGGCCCTGCTTCAGCTGGTCAAGTAGGGCCGGCAAAAATGAAAGTGGACGTGACGGGTACAGCGGCCCGTTCGCCACGGTGCCCGGCGTGCCGAAGGCTGCCGGATCACCATCCATAACAAGCTGAGCACAACGAAAACACGGTACGAGGCGTCTGTTGACCCGTCCGCACGCACAAGGGGGCGTGTGCGGCTCGGCGAGGGCCTTCGTGCGTCCATCGCGCGGTCGCCTCACTGAGCGAGGCGGCGGCGTGTGTCATTGGCAAGGTGCGCCACCTGCGCCCCCGGGCTAAAAACGCCAGGCCAGGTATCGCATCAAACGCTCCGGCAACGGGGCATCACAAGGCATAGCGAGAAACACCATGGGCAAGTCTGTAGTCATTCTGGGTGCGCAGTGGGGCGACGAAGGCAAGGGCAAGATCGTCGACCTGCTGACCGAACGCGTGGGCGCGGTGGCGCGCTTCCAGGGCGGCCACAACGCCGGCCACACGCTGGTCATCGGCGGCAAGAAAACCGTGCTGCACCTGATTCCCTCAGGCATCCTGCGCGATGACGCGCTGTGCCTGATCGGCAACGGCGTGGTGCTGTCGCCGGCCGCGCTGAAGGAAGAGATCGAGCAGCTGGAAGGCAACGGCGTGGCCGTGCGCGAGCGCCTCAAGATCAGCCCGGCCACGCCGCTGATCATGCCCTACCACATTGCCGTGGATAAGGCGCGCGAGGCGGCCGCCGGCGGCAAGGCCATCGGCACCACCGGTCGCGGCATCGGCCCGGCGTACGAAGACAAGGTCGCGCGCCGCTCCATCCGCGTGGCCGATCTGATGTATCCGCACGAGCTGCCGGAGAAGATCAAGATCGCCGTCGACTACCACAACTTCGTGCTTACCCAGTGGCTCAAGTGCGATCCGGTGGACTACCAGACCGTGCTCGACGACGCGCTGGCCTGGGGCGAATTCATCCGCCCGATGGTCGACGACGTGGCCACCATCCTGCACGACGTGCGCGCCGAAGGCGGCAACATCCTGTACGAAGGCGCCCAGGGCGCACTGCTGGATATCGACCACGGCACCTATCCGTACGTCACATCCAGCAACACCACCGTTGGCGGCGCGCTGGCCGGCACCGGCGTCGGCGCCTGTGACATCGATTACGTGCTGGGCATCTGCAAGGCCTACGCCACGCGCGTCGGCGGCGGCCCGTTCCCGACCGAACTGCATGACGACATCGGCGCCACCATCGCCAAGGTCGGCAACGAGTTCGGTGCCAGCACCGGCCGTCCGCGCCGCTGCGGCTGGATCGATCTGGTCGCGCTCAAGCGCGCCGTGCAGATCAATGGCATCAACGGCCTGGCCATCACCAAGCTGGACGTGCTCGACGGCCTGAAAACCATCAAGGTCTGCATCGCCTATGAATACCGCGGCAAGCGCCGCGAGCTGGCGCCGCTGGACGCCGACGGCTGGGACGAGTGCAAGCCGGTGTATCTGGAATTCCCGGGCTGGGAAGAATCCACCGCCGGCATCCGCGACTGGAACAAGCTGCCCGCCGCCGCCCGCGCCTACCTGCGCGCCGTGGAAGAACTCTCCGGCTGCAGCCTGGCCCTGGTCGCCACCGGCGCCGACCGCGACGACACCATCGTGCTGGACGATCCGTTCGCGTAAATCTCCGACCAGCCCTCTCCCGCCTGCGGGAGAGGGTCAGGGTGCAAAAAGCCCCGCTTCGGCGGGGCTTTTTCGTTGTTGGCCATATAAAGCGAATGGCCTTTCGCCCGCGGGTCCAAAGCGACCATCGCGAAACTGGATCGGCGGCCGTTGTCGTCATCGCTGTTGCTGGCGCCGAATCAGGTGACGCGGCGGCGTGCACCCTGGTTGTGCAAGTTGTGTCTTCAATCATGGCGTGCCATGGCCGATAACGACTAGGATCGTCATCTTGCCAAGGAACGAGCACCGCTCATGGCCCGATTTTTCCCCAGCCGAAGCGCCTGCCGCTTCGATACCAGCGGCGAGCGCCGCCTGGCCGAACGCCTGGACAAGAAGCTGGAACAGGATTACCTGTGCTGGTTCAACGTACCCGTCGGGCCCAAGGCGCTGCAGCCGGACTTCGTGATCCTGCATCCACAGCGCGGGGTGTTGGTGCTGGAGGTCAAGGACTGGAAGCTGGACACCATCCGCTCCATGGATAAGGGCCGGGCCGAGTTGTTCGTCGATGGCCGGCTCAAGACGGTCAGTAACCCCATGGCGCAGGCGCGCGTCTACGCCTTGCAGGTGAAGGTAGCGTTGCAGAAAGACCCGGCGCTGCTGCAGCCACCGGGGGCGCCGCGCGCCGGCGATCTGGTCATGCCCTACGGCTGGGGCGTGGTCATGACACGCATTACCCGGCGCCAGTTCGAAACCACCGACCTGGCGCAGGTGCTCGACCCGCAGCGCGTCATCTTCCAGGACGAGATGGCCGAATCGGTGGACGCGGAACAGTTCCAGCAGCGGCTGTGGGACATGTTCCATCAGGTATTCCCCTGCCGCCTGACGCTGCCGCAGATAGACCGCGTCCGTTATCACCTTTATCCGGAGGTGCGCGTCAACTCGGCGCCTGGCCAGTTCGGCCTGTTCGCCGACAGTGAAGCGCCGCTGCCGTCGCTGCTCAAGGTGATGGACGTGCAGCAGGAGCAACTGGCGCGCTCGCTGGGCGAAGGGCACCGCGTCATCCACGGCGTGGCCGGCAGCGGCAAGACCATGATCCTGGGCTATCGCTGCGCGCATCTGGCACAGGTCGCGACCAAGCCCATTCTGGTGCTGTGCTACAACCGTTCACTGGCCGGGCGCCTGCAGCAGGTGATGGCCGAGCGCGGGCTGGCGGACAAGGTCAGTGTGCGCAGCTTCCATGCCTGGTGCCGCGACATGCTGCAGACCTACCATCTGCCGCTGCCGGAAGGGCGCATGTCCGTCGACGAGAAGATGGCGCGAATGGTCGAGTGCACCATCGACGGTGTCGACAAGGACCACATTCCGCGCGCCCAGTATGCGGCCGTGCTGATCGATGAGGGACACGACTTCCAGCCCGATTGGTTCAAGCTGGTGGTGCAGATGATCGATCCGCAGAGCAACGCATTGCTGGTGCTGTACGACGATGCGCAGGCGATTTACCGCGGCAAGCGCAGCCTGGATTTCAGTTTCGCCAGCGTCGGCATCCAGGCGCAGGGGCGTACCACCATCCTGCGCCTCAACTATCGCAACACGCTCGAAGTGCTGTCGGTGGCCCGCGCCTTTGCCACCGAGCTGTTGAGCGAGCGCGCCGCCGCCGAGGATGGCGTGCCGGTGGTGGCGCCGGAAAGCGCCGGCCGCCGCGGCGCCTTTCCGGAATTGATCCGCTGCGAGTCGGACTGGGACGAGTCGCAATGCCTGGTCGCGCGCATCCGAGACGCGCAGGACCAGGGGCGAGCCTTGAGCGACATGGCCGTCATCTATCGTTCCGCGAGCCAGGGCCGGGCGGCGGAAAAGGCCCTGGCACAGGCCGGCATCCGCTACGCGTCCGGTGTTTCCGCGCGCGGCCGTGCCGCTCTCTACGGCGCCGAGGACGCCGTCAAGATCGTCAGCATGCATTCCAGCAAGGGTCTGGAGTTCGGTCTGGTGTTGATCCCCGGATTGGCCGAGATGCCGCATCAAGGCGAGGAAGAAAGCGACGATGCCCGCCTGCTCTACGTCGCCATGACCCGCGCCATCGATCGCCTGATCATGACCTACTGCGGCGAGCACTCCGATTTCACGCGGAAAATCCAGGATGCGATCCACGGCGTGAAGCAGCAACTGCAGGACGAACCGGCAGCGGCCAGTGCATGAGCATGGCGTGGACCAACACCCACGCATGGATGCCGACGGCTGGGACGAGTGCAAGCCGGTACCCCTGGAGTTCTGGACGCGATGTCGCTCCAAATAAGGGACTGTGCCCTGATAACGCCGGCGCGATCTGAAGCGCGCGCTGCTGCTTCTGGAGCGTGGCTACAACGAGAACTGAGCTTGCGCCACATCGAAGGCCCGAATCGCGCCTTCGTTACCAGATGCTCACGAGGGAATTTTGGCGCCAGTGGCTTGCCAGGGTGTTGCAAAAAGAGCAACAATCGTTGCTATATGAGCAACACTTCTGCCCTCATGGATCTTCTGTTCCCGGCCACCCGGCAGCGGGTGTTGGCGCAGCTGCTGCTGAATCCGGGGCAAGCCTTCCATCTGCGCGAGCTGGCGCGGCTGACGGGAGTGAACCCGGGAACGTTGACACGCGAGCTGGACAAGTTGAGTCAGGCCGGACTGTTGCGCCGCGGCGAACAGGGCAATCAGGTGCGCTATCAGGCGAACCCTCTATGCCCGTTGTTCGACGACCTGGCCTCGATGTTCCGCAAGACGCACGGCATGGTCCCGGCACTCCAGGAAGCGCTGTCACCGTTGCTTGATCGAATCGATCTGGCCTTGGTATTTGGCTCAATGGCACGTGGCACCCAGTCGGAAAACAGCGATGTCGACGTGCTGGTGGTGGGAGCACTGGGCTTTGCCGATCTAATGCAGGCGCTTTACCCGGCGCAACAGATGTTGCAGCGTGAGGTGAACCCGGTGCTGTATTCGGCGGACGAGTTCCGCAAGCGCATGCAGCGCAGTGATGCGTTTGTGCGGCGGGTGCTGGAGCGCCCTTACGTGTTTCTGACAGGGGATAAGGATGACCTTGCAAAACTTGCTGGCGATCGAACTGCTACAAGCCTTTGAAGCAAGCGCGGAGGATGTCGTGAAGCTTCTGGAGGCGGCCAGGCGCAACTTGACGGATGCGAAGGTCGAGGCCGTCAGCACCGACACCCGCTTTGATGCCGCCTACAAGTGCATCATGCAGTGCGCCATGCTGGGCCTTTGGGCCAACGGTTACCGCACCGTGACCAGCAAACCGGGACACCACCGAACAGCCATTCAGTCGTTGCCCAAGACCATGGATATTCCGAATCCAACGCTGGTTGTGCTGGATGGGTTGCGCAAGCAACGCAACATCAGCGACTACGAAGGCGACCCTGTGACGGAGGGCGCGCTCGTCGCCTGCGTGGACGAGGCGGGCAAACTTCTGGCGCACACCGAGCAGTGGCTGCGCACGAATAATCCTGAATTGCTCAGGGGGCGATGAATCTGCGCAAGGACGTTCTCATTCAGATGGCCATTTGTGAGTACCTCGGTATGCACGCTTGGCCGCACGAAGACGGCGATGCGAAGCATTTTGATCGCGTACGGACGCTATTTGCCGGACCTCTCGACCTGGATCGAGGCCACGCAATCAGACAGTTGGGGCAGCCTCAGCAAAGCGCACGGTGCATCTGCCGCCGAGCGCCGCGCCGAGCGCGTGCGCAAGAACCTAAACAAGCGCGACACGATGGACGTGCTGCGCCGTGGTGTGGAGATGCTTGGGTTGCCAGAGCCACTGTCGCTGGTGCAGTTCAAGCCGGTGCTGGCTGTGATCTTTCAGTGGATTGCTCCCTGAGGAAGGGGCAGGGCTAGGATGAAAACGCCCCGCTTCGGCGCGGCTTTTTCTTGAGCGGTAGCGTGAGAAGTCGCTTGTAGCCGACTTTTGTTGACAAATAAGGCCTGCTGGAAGGAAAGTCGGCTTTGGCCAACTTATGTGGCGTGAGACCGGGCGTTAGTGAAAAAGTCGGATTCAACCAACTTTACCGCACGAGCCAGGCGCCATGCGCGCCAAGGCGATGATCCCGAGCTGCGCGCTTTGGGTGAGCGCGTGCGTGCCACGCGCGTGGGGGCAGGGCTGACCCAAGATCAATTGGCGCTTGCATCCGGCGTAAGCCGAGACACCTTGATCGCCGTAGAGAACGGTCGCGAAAGCGTTCGTTTGGGCAGCGCTCTTCGGGTGCTCAAGGCACTGGGCCTGCATGTCGTCGTGAAGGAGCGCTGAGCATGCTGCTCGTCCGATATGGTGGCGATACGGTGGGGCAGCTCGACCTGCGAAAAGGGCGGCTGGTCTTTCACTACCTCCGCGATTGGTTGCAACGCCCCACCGCCTTTCCCCTCTCAACACGCCTGCCGTTGAGCGACGATGAACTTCCCAGCGACGAAGTTCTGGCCTTTTTCGCCAACCTGTTGCCGGAAGGTCCCGTGCTGGACACGCTATGCCGGTTGCGTCGATTGCCCCGCGCCAACGTATATCGCCTGCTCGAGGCATTCGGCCGCGAGTGTGCAGGCGCCTTTGAGATTGTTCCGGAAGAAGAGGCGGTCCTCCCCCGCGAAGGGTCGTATAGACCCTATCTCATGGAAGATGTGCGTCGCGACCTCAAGGCCTTGCACGACAACATTCCCTTGCTGCAGCTGCATGGCCAATTGCGCCTGTCCATGGCGGGTGCGCAAAACAAAATTCCCGTGCGCTATGACAACGGGGAATTTTCGTTGCCCATGGGCGGAGCGCCATCCACGCACATTCTCAAGCCCGCCTTGCAGCCCGAGCAGCTATACCCGGATTCCGTCTACAACGAGGCGTTTTGCCTGCGCTTGGCACAGTCGGTGGGACTACCTGTAGCGCCGGTCGAGATCATTCATGCGCCAGATCCGGTGTTGCTGGTGCGTCGCTTCGATCGCATCGTCGAGGAAGGCAGCATACAGCGCTTGCATCAGCTCGACTTCTGCCAGCTGGCGGGTGTGCTCCCGGGTCAAAAATACGAAGTGGATGGCGGTCCTGGCCTGGGCGACCTGTTTGCCCTGGTTGACGCACATAGCGTGCTACCGGCCCGTGACCGATTGCAGCTGGTTGATTGGACGTTATTCAACTACCTCATCGGCAACGCCGATGCACACGCCAAGAATATGGCGATGCTCTTTGCGCCTGACGGGCGGCTGCGACTGGCGCCAGCATACGACCTTCTGTCCACAGCCTACTGGCCCGCCCTTGCCGACAAGCTGGCCATGGCCATCGGTGGTGAACGCCGGCCCGCTTGGTTGATGGGCCGACATTGGCAGCGCATGTGCGACGCCGTAGGTCTCAACTTCACCCAGCTCCGCCGGCGGGCCATGGGACTGCTGAACGCAATCGACCAACAGATGCCGAACGTGGCGAATGATCTATCCCTGAGCGAGCACAGTCGCTTGCTTGGACATTTCCAGGAACTCATCCATACGCGGGGCGGATGGCTGCGTGAGCGCATGTACCAGGTCGACCCTTGATCCTGGCGGGCTGTTGTGACATATGCGGCAGGAAATGTTGTTGCAACCTGCCTCTGCCCAGGGCCATCGCCTTTCTTGGCGAGTCTAGCGGATAGCAATCCCCGCTTTGTACGAGAAAATTTCACTTCTGGGGGGGGGGGGGAAGGTGTAATGAGAAGGTTTACCGAACAAACTGCTCGCCGCCGCCAGCGCTACTTACGCGCCGTGAAAGAACCCTCCGGCTGCCGCCTGGCCCTGATCGCCACGGGCGCCGACCGCAGCAACTCCACTGTGCTGGACGACCCGTTCGCCTGGGCGGGCCAGTATTGCGATACAAAAAAGCCCCGCTTCGGTGGGGCTTTTTGTCATAGCATCTTCCTCTACGCTTAAGGGCTTAAACCCTCATAAGCCGCAAGGATGAGCGGCTTTGCGGCTTCGAAGTCATCGTAGCTGGCGATGGAGAGCTCAAGGTCTCCAGTCCCCCAATGACCAAATTGGCGAGCGTCGCGAGCATTGGGAGGTATCGCGGAAAGCAGATCGGGGTTCAGATGCAAGAACAGCAACAATCGACTCTTCTGAGGCACGATCGTGGCGAAGTTCTTTAGACGCTTGAACGCGACGTATAGCTTCAGTTCCTTGCGTTGGACATCGTCACCCAGTGATCCGATATGGTCCTCAAGAGACGTAAGTAGATCTTTCATGTCCTGAGGTAGCGTTGCACTCCATTCGGCGTAGCTCTTGTCAGTTCCGCTGCTGCGCGTCGGAGACGATGAAGAGTCTGTCACTGGTGCGGCGATTTTCGAGGGCTTGCCGTTACCCCGGGTGGTGCTTGAGGCGTTGACCAATTCCAACAACAGAAGGTCGTCGCCGAACCTGCGGTAGCGCACGAGTTCGATATTGCGATTGATCTGCTGTACTGCATGACCGTCGTAGCGGGTGAAATCTGCCGCGATACAGACAAGACGCGGAGCGCCCCAGTCGATCAAGTCCGAGGCATCTCGGCCCAATTTCTCCATCACCAAGAGCTTGAATTCGGCTTGATGATCCATCAGCCAGTCAAGATAGAACAACCCTTGGTTGATGACGTTCTCGCCCGTTGACCGTTTGTACTCCAGGATCACGGGGCAATGGTTCTCGTCCAGACCCAGGGAATCGATCCGACCACCATGCGTCTTGCCAGTTGAGTACTCGGTAGCGAGAAAGCGGATGCCGAGCAAAGTATCGAGATTGCTCTCGATGAGCGTTTGCAGCGGCTTTTCGAGGTCTGATGCGCTGCCCTTCAGTTCAGTGGCGTGGCCTGAACTCAGCTGAAAGAGTTGGATATCGCTCATGACCTGTTCCGAAGCTTGGCTTGGAGAGTCTCACGCATCTTCTGCCTGCCTATTCCGTAATGAGCTTCCCTGTGGTGGTTTGCGCACAGAGCAATGACGTTCTCGGTTGCGTCAGGCCCGTCTTCCGATAGAGGGATGATGTGATGCGTTTCTAGGTACGTTCGGCCATCGGACATCGAGAAACCGCGCTCACCACAAAATTCGCACTGCCCTTGAGCCCGTGCCAGTGCAGCAGCACGAATGCCGGGATCACGAACGAACTTTTCCCCCGAGACAGCGACTCGCTGAGCGGAGGCGGAACGCTCCTCCGCCAAGGTGAATTGATCAGCGAAGGCGTTTGGTGATGCAGATCGCGTTAGCACCGCATCACCCGTCATCCAGTCGTAAGCAGTTACAGCCCATGGCTGGGGGTCCAGAAGTCGCCGGTGTACACGTGACGCCTCGGATCCTTCTTCTTCCACGTCGCGTATCTCGCCTTCGCAGATAATGACCCGCAGTGGCAGCTTGTCACGCGCAGCGTCCTGGATTGCTGTATCCAGCGCGCGTGCCCGTTTCGCCCAAGTGCCTTTGCCGGAGATGCGTTCCAGTTCCATGGCAAAACGTCTGAAGTTGTGGCGCTGACGCACATAGCCTTCTTCCTCGAGCATATGGTCGAACCACAGGCAAAGGACCACGCGCTGCTCGGGCTCTACGAATGCCCATTCGTAACAGTATTTAGGGTTACTCGCGGCGTGATCCGGGCCGCGCTTGTAATTGCCCCAGTCGCTTACATCGATACCGGCGTCCGCAACTAGATCCATGACTCGCTGGTGCGTCGTTGGCCGGATATCTTCGAGATCAATGTTCATCCTGGAACCCCCTTATGTCCTTGTTGTAACCGTTATTGCTTCGATCAAAGCCTATGTCATGTCACTCGTAGAGATGCCGTTGGACCGCGATGAACGCCTGCCGGATGGCTGGGACAGCACCCAGTACGCGCTTGGCGTCGTTGACGCCGCCGTAGCGGATGCGCAGGAAGTCGGCGATCTTGCGCGGTGAGAGTTCGTCGACGCCGCGGTTAACGTAGGCGTTGAGTACGTAGTCGAGGAATTCGCGCATCTCGGACTCGTAGCCGTTGAGACCGGACTTGCGCGCGGCGGTCGCACGCTCGGCGCGGGCGAGGGGCGCCAGCGTGAAGCGGACGTAGGCCAGTACATCGAAAATGTCACTATTCGGCGCGTCGATCAGGCGGCGCATGTCGTTCAAACGGTCGGCGTCGTAGCCCAGCTCGGTCAGGCGCTGTATGAAGGCTTCGCGGCGCTCCGGGTCGCTCCACAACGTGCGTAGCTGGTCTTCGGAGGCCACCAGCGATTCCAGATCGCCGAAGAGCTGCTGCATGAATTCCTGGGCGGTGACAGGGCGGCCATCGGGTGACCAGTAGGTCGTCGCTGTCAGATAGCGAATCTGCCGTTCCTTGCCGTCCGCGAGCTTGACCACGATTTTCTGAACGGGCGGCGGCTCGTTGATCTCGCCGCTTCCACCTCTGGTCCCTTTTGGGTACTCGCGAGGGCCCGGCTTCGGCTCCTCGGGCGGCAGTGGTTCTCCATCCCATTCCTTGTCATTGAAGTGCTCGTAGGCCTTCACGAAGTCGTAGATGGTGAAGAAGTCCTTGCCGTCGAAGGTGCGCGTGCCGCGGCCGATGATCTGCTTGAACTCGATCATCGACTTGATCGGGCGCAGCAGCACAATATTGCGCACGTTGCGCGCATCCACGCCGGTGGACAGCTTGTGCGA
This sequence comes from Oleiagrimonas sp. C23AA, assembly GCF_011759385.1. GTDB lineage: Bacteria > Pseudomonadota > Gammaproteobacteria > Xanthomonadales > Rhodanobacteraceae > Oleiagrimonas. The sequence continues at coordinate 92,927 of NZ_JAARLY010000008.1, forward strand.
GGTGGTCAGGATGGTCGGCAGGGTCTTTTCGTTGTCCTGGAACTCGCGCAGATGCTGCTCGCCGAGTTTGCCGTCGTTCGCCGTGACCCGTTCACAGTAGTGCGGATCGGGGTTGTCCTTGATCGAGTTGATGAAGTTGCGCACCCGCGCGGCATGGTCCTGGGTGGCGCAGAACACCAACGTCTTCTGGCGCTGGTCGATCTGGTCCATGAACTCGGCCACGCGGCTTTCCTCGCGTGCGTCGATGATCAGCTTGGTGTTGAAATCGGCCTCGGTGTATTCCTTCTCCGGGTCGATCTCGCCGACGATCACCTTGTCCCCGTCCCCAAATTTATAGGTATCCAAGGTACTGGCCATCTGCCGTACCTTGAACGGCGTCAAGAAGCCATCGCTGATGCCTTTCTTAAGGGCATAGGTGTAGACCGGCTCGCCGAAGTAGGCGTAGGTGTCGGCATTGGCGTCGCGCTTGGGCGTGGCGGTCAGGCCCAGCTGCACGGCGGGCTCGAAGTATTCGAGGATGCCGCGCCAGGTGCTTTCGTCTTTGGCACCGCCGCGATGGCACTCGTCGATGACGATGAAGTCGAAGAAATCCGGCTCGTACCCTTCGAAGGTGAATTGCCCCTCGCCGGTCATGAAGGTCTGGAAGATGGTGAAGAACACGCTGGCGTTGCGCGGAATTTTGCCCTGTTTGCGGATCTCGTCGGGGCTGATCCGGCACAGCGCGTCGGGAGCGAAGGCGCTGAAGGCGTTGTAGGCCTGATCGGCCAGGATGTTGCGGTCCGCCAGGAACAGGATGCGTGGACGACGCACCGGGTCACGGCTCAGGTTCCACTTGGCATGGAACAGCTTCCAGGCGATCTGGAAGGCGATGGAAGTCTTGCCGGTGCCGGTGGCCAGGGTGAGCAGGATGCGCTGATCGCCCTTGGCGATGGCCTCCAGTACGGCGGTGATGGCGTTGTGCTGGTAGTAACGCGGCTGCCACTTGCCCCCGCCGGTTTCGAAGGGCACCTTGCCGAAGCGGTCGCGCCAGTCATTGCCTTCGGGAAAGCAACGGTCCCACAGCTCCTGCGGGGTGGGAAAAGGCAGGTAGATGTCGCCTTCCGTGCCCGTCTGCATGTCGATGCCGTACCAACCGATGCCGTTGGTGGCATAGGCGAAGCGCGCCTGTAGGCGGCTTGCGTAGTCCTTGGCCTGGCCGACGCCGTCCGTGTGTCCCAGGCCGGCACGCTTGGCCTCGATCACCGCCAGCTTGCGGTCGCGGTAGCTGAGCACGTAGTCGGCCGACAGAGGATTGGCCCGCCCGCCGCCGCCGGTGATGCGGCCAGGACAGATCAGCTCGCGGTAGACTTTAGTGCCTTCCACGACGCCCCAACCGGCGTCGCGCAGGACGGGGTCGATGCGGTTGGCGCGTGTGTCGGCTTCGGTCTCTGTCATAAGCTACAGCTTCAGTTCGGCATTGGTCTCAAGGTATTCGAGCACCTCGTTGAGCGCATGAATAATTTGGAGACGGTTGGCACCGAAAGAATAGTAGCCTGTAGAAAGGGCTTCAGGCGTCTCGTCTATCGCTGGTGAACGCTTTTTGCGTTTGGTTCCATCCGCATCAACCACTGTGAGAGGATATCTGAAATCGCGTCCCGCGCCCTCGAAAGACCCTCCCGGTCCATAGTTCTGAATGCTGCCATTGTAGCAGTTGCTGCCGACGATCTGTTCGAGCTGCGCGAGGAGACGTGCCCGCTTCTTTGTGATCTTAGTTCCCATGGGGGTGCTTTCAGGTCAGTTGGCCAGAGAAGGCTTTTTGCAGGAGGGATTGGCGGAGGTCGGCAATGTCCGTGAGCTTCGTGGCGTATATATCTCGAAGACTCCCAGCCCGCTCGTAGAGCAGTTCCGCCCGGGAAATGATTTCCTGCTGATCTTCAATGCTGGGAACAATAAACCGGAGTTTCCTTAGGTCCTTGATATTTATCTGCATGAGAGCTGCGCCGTAAGTTCCGGCTGCAATCTGATCCTGAGCGTACCTCGAACGCAATTGAAAATACGCGAACTCTGGAAGGACAGACTCGTCCGGAAAGCGTATGGGAACGATTCCCCGGGTGACGTTCGCACCAGCCAATTCCGCAGAAGCGACCGACATTTCGCCAGTGCTTCCTCTGACGCAGAGCAGCAACTCGCCGCCGACGAGCTTTGTGCGGGCATAACCCTCAGCGCGATCAGGTGAGATCCTCTTCAGGCCACCCGGCGAGAGAATCCGCATTTTCAGATCGACAGGGCGAACCACCGGTAGCCCCCCTTCGACTTCGTCGCCCGGCTGGACGATGCCGTAAGAAAGCTTGCAATCGGGATGAACCGCTTCGGCCAACGAAATGACCTTCGACGTGTCCGCAGGGGCGGTAAAGATCTCGTTGACGCCGTTTTCGAGAAGTTCCTCCGCATCCGCCAGATTGGCCTCGGCGTGGGCGCGGGCGCGGTCGAGGGCGGTGAAGGCCTGATCGAGCACCGCAACGATCCGCTTCTGCTCGTCCAGCGGCGGGAGAGGGATCGAGAGGTCTTCGAAATACTCTTTCGGTACACGCTTGTGTCCAACCGCCCCGGTCATGACTCTAGCGCCACTCTCGCGAAACGTGTCGCGTGAAAGGTAGTAGTACAGAAATTCCGACAAAAGCTCCGCTTTCGGGCGCATCACCACGAATTCACTCGAACCGAACCCGACACCGTTCTTCAGTTCGCGAGCAATGCCTAGTTTGCCGTTCTCGAAGCAGGGTGTGATTTTTGCACAAAGAACATCGCCATCTGCAAAGTAGGTGTAGCCTTTTACAACTTCAGCAAATCTTCGGACTTCCATTGGCTGGAAGTGCTTTTCCAACTCGCCGAGATCGTTCATCGGTACGAAAGATACTTCGGTATCGTTCGTGAGCATTTTTCGGGGAATGCTTTTTGGCGGCTTGAACGTACAAATGGTAGAAAGTGGAACGGTCCTCCATCGCGATTGGCTTGGCGGGGCCATTGGGGCGACAGCGTTCACAGCAAGCCCCGGATGTCTTCGAGGATCTTCGCCGTCTCTGCGTCACGCGCCAGCATGTTTTTGATGATCTCTTTAGGGCTGCGCAGGGGCTCGGCCTTGGGCGCATTCGGGTTCGTCACCGATAGGTCCCATGTGGCCTTGTCCACCTGCTTCACAGCCACCGTCCAGCTCTTGTCGCTGTCGGTTTTGTCCTTCTGCAAGGCGACGAACTCGGCCAGATCCTCATCGTTGAGCGGATTGGTCTTGCCTAGGCTGCGGCCCGGATCGAGCTGGTAATACCAGATGGTGCGGGTCTTTGCCCCCTTCTCGAAAAACAGCACCACGGTCTTGACACCCGCGCCCTGAAAGGTGCCCCCGGGGCAGTCGAGCACGGTGTGCAGATTGCAGCTTTCCAGCAGTTCCTTGCGCAGGGCGATGCTGGCGTTGTCGGTGTTGCTGAGGAAGGTGTTCTTGATGACCACGGCGCCGCGCCCCCCGGCCTTGAGCTTGCGGATGAAGTGCTGCAAGAACAGGTAGGCGGTCTCGCCCGACTTGATCGGGAAGTTCTGCTGCACTTCCTTACGCTCGCCGCCGCCGAAGGGCGGGTTGGCCAGTACGATGTCGTGGCGGTCCTTCTCCTGGATGTCCATCACGTTCTCGGTGAGCGTGTTGGTGTGGCGGATGGATGGCGCATCGATGCCGTGCAGGATCATGTTCATCACGCCCAGCACGTAGGCGAGCGACTTCTTTTCCTGCCCGTAGAAGGTGCGGTGCTGCAGCGTGTCCCAGTCGGCCGAGGACAGGTCGTCGCGGCGCAGGGTTTCCCAGGCCTCGCACAGAAACCCCGCCGATCCGCAGGCGCCGTCGTAGATGGTCTCGCCGATCTGCGGGTTGACCACCTTGATCATGGCGCGAATCAGCGGGCGCGGCGTGTAGTACTCGCCGCCGTTGCGGCCGGCGTTGCCCATGCGCTTGATGCGCGTTTCGTACAGGTCGGACAGCTCGTGCTTGGCCTCGGTGCTGCCGAAATTGAGCTGGTCGACGATCTCCAGCGCGTCGCGCAACGAGTAGCCGGAGCGGAAGCGGTTGGCGATCTCGGAGAAGATTTCGCCGATCTTGTATTCCAGCGTATCCGGGTCGTCCACCGACTCGCGGAAGGTCTTGAGGTAGGGGAACAGCTTGCCGTTGACGAACTCGATGAGGTCGTCGCCGGTCAAGGCCGCATTGATGTCCGGCTCCCCGTCTTCGGTCCTGGGCATGGCCCAGGATTGCCAGCGGTAGGGTTCGTCGAGGATTGGCGTGTAGTCGCGGCCTTCCAGCAGCGCCTCGTCCTGCCACTCCTTTTCCATGTCGTCCAGGTACTTGAGGAACAGCAGCCAGGAGGTCTGTTCGGCGTAGTCCAGCTCCGACGCCAGTCCCTCGTCGTTGCGCATGACTTTGTCGATGTTGTTGAAGGCGTTTTCGAACATGTGTGATGCGCGCTTTCTCGGCCAGCAGCCGTAGGTCGGGTGCCAGCGTGTGTGTGTATGAATTGGCCGTAGGCGGCCATGCGGGAGCGGTGCAGGTGAAGGCGCGGTTTCGCTTGTTCACCTTGAACACTACAAAGTGTAACCGTCTCTTGCCGAAGTGCTTAGGCCTGGATAGCTTTTCACCCTGGATAAGTGGAAGCTTATTCACACAGCCTGATGCTGCCAACCATTGGGTTCCTTCCTAGTTGTACAGATGCGGTCACCTTCTGGTCTTAGCCAGCTAAACAAGTGGTTCGTGGTTGAAACCCGAAAGTGCTTGGGAGGTGCAGGCGGCTATTGGATTCCCTCGGCATGCCATGCCGTCTGGACGCTTCCACTTGTCCGCAACTTGATCAGCTCAACCCACTATTTAGCTCATGCAAGGCCTAGCAGCCTAGCGTTGGGAACTTAGACAGCAAAGGTCGCCTACCTGCAGTAGGGTCTTCCAGTTCCTGTCGAGAGCGGACGCCTTGGCGCTAAGTGCGATGTCGCTATGGGGCCTGGAGGGGGATGAGTCCGACCTGGTGCCGCCGCTGCTTTGTGATGCCTTGAAGGGCCAGCAGTTCGCCGCGATCAAAAGATGTCTTTTCCGCCTTGACTCCTCGCCATCACGGTAGGAGACTCAAGCGCAAGGAGCCTAGAAACTCCGCAGAGAGCGGTACCCACCTCCGTCAATTCGGTGGGTTTTTTGTGCCTGCATCCGTGGGCACAACCGACGTGACACCTGCGTCGGGAGGGCGGTGAATACAACACCCTTTTGGGGAATAAGCCCGCCGGCTCTCTGCGGTTTCTAGCCTCCCGACTTCCCGTCCGCCATCCTGGCGCGCGGGTACTCCATGGAACAAGGAGGCACTCATGTCGATGATCGAAGTGGAAGATCCGAAAGCGACCGGCTATTTCTTGCCGGAGGAAACCCAGCTGCGGCTGAAGAAGCTGCACGAGTACGCCACGTTTCTGGCCAACCTGGCGCGACCGCGCCAGTCCGACCCGAGCCTGGAAGGGTTTGCGGAAATTCGCCCCGGCGAAGTAGGCATCTGCCTGGAGCATTTCGAAGAGCAGATCGGTGGTGTGCTGGACGAGATTGGCTGGCCGGCCCTGCTGATAAAAGAGGCCACGGCCACAGATGCCGATGCGCCGCCTGCGCACAAGTCCAAGGAGGAGGCTGAAACGGCGATCAAGGCCACGGCAACGCAAACCGGCCAGTCAGCAGCAGCGGTAACCTCGCCACGCGGTTACACCGCCACCCTGGATCAGGTCGACCAGATGAACCTGCTCCTGGCCAGCCTGCATGCCGTCGGCAACGTGGTCGCCTGCGCCGACCACGCCGAACTCTCCGATGCCACGTTGTCGATCATGGGTGACGCCATCTATCGGGATGTGGCCGCCCTGCGCAAGATCGTCGACGACATCTACTACTTGGCGCCAGAGTCCGACGACACGTCAAGCACCGAGGTACAGGAGGCCCACGCCAGCTATCTGGCGCTGCCAAAACATGCGCCCACGGCCAACACGTCGTGCCTGATGCAAGAGCACCCGACGTATCAGTAGCTGGAGTAGGGCGGAGGGCATCATCGGTGATGCCCTTCGCTCATTTTGCTGGCGTGGAGCGCGCATGTTCGGCTTCCGGCAGCTCTTCACTAGCGTTTCGACAATCGCTGATCACTCTGGCGGTGCTGACCACCAAGAACAACGCTGCCGAGTGTTCGCTTCACAGGTGCGTCTCGAACCATTCGGGGCTCCCGCCTTGAGGCCCACCTAGTCAATGCACAGCACCCGTGAGTCAGGCCTTGCAACACTCGCCTGATCACCACGCGGGAGCATGCAGGCGCTGGCTAGGGCCAGCTATTAAAGGATGCTTTAGTAGTTGGCGGTGCACTTATTAACGCGCTCTGGTCATTTGGCCCGGAATACGCACGCATGCCAGCACGCTCGCTCATCGACTTCCTCTGATTTCGGCTTGTGTCGGCGCGGCGGCCCGCCCAGGTACGCGGGGCAGGGGTTTCCCCGCCTATCCGTAACTTGAACAGCTCAACCGGTTATTCAGCCCATGCAAGGCACGGCGGCGTAGCGTGGGGGATGTGGGCGGCGCCAAGCCGCCTGCGGTTGGGTTTTCCGGTGCCTGCCGAGGGCGGGCACCCTGGCGCGAAAACCTGCGAGCTTTCCCCCACGCAGGAGTACGCAGCATGAGTTACAGCGAGAACAGCAAGCTGCCCGATGGGCACGATGATCAGGTGAATGCCGACGAGCCGCGTCGCGACAAGGATGCGAGCAAGCTTTCCGGCACGCGCGGCGAGCGCATGCCGCGCACGGCGGTGTCACCGCAGGGTCAGGAAGTGGACGAGTCCGATCTGGACCCGGCGCTGCGCCATCGCGGCCTGAAGGATCCGCTTTTGACCGACGACGTGCGCGACACTGCCGGCGCACAAAGCGGCGGCACGCACGATGAGCGCATCAAGCATGCCGAGCAGGGCCAGTCGTTTGCCGGTGAGTCGATCACCAAGACGCCGAAGACGCCGCCGGGCGCGCCGGTGGAGTCGAACAAAAAGCAGCGCTGAAGCGGTCGATATTTCAGCCTGTGAACAAGGCCTCGCCCCAAGGGCGGGGCCTTTTTTTACAACCTTGTAATGGTGCGATGCACACTAGCTTTGAGGCCCGATGGCCGTGGCTTGTTGCAAAAATTGTGTTGCATTTCACAAGAATGGCATGCCCGCAAGCTCTCAACTTATCCGCCGGAGCGTCGATAACTAGGGTCACGGCGTAGCGGCCGGGGGCGTGTCCTCGTTGATGGCAGTCATGATGTATCGATCGCTGGTGGGCTCACGCACGGCCTGCGATCGAAAGGGAGAGGACATCCGCCAGCAGTATGGCGGTACGGATCGGCGCAAGGCGCGCCGCGCGCGACTTTAGATTCCCATTTTGGGCTGACCCTCGAAGTGTCGCGAGGATTCATACGGATCATGGACCTTAAGTTCATCCAACGGTTGAGAAGGCCGCGCCCGCATGAGTGGGTGTTGGCCGCCGGTGTGCTGACGGCGATTCTGGCCTGGCTGCCCGGCGGTTGGCTGACGCGCGGGCTGACCTGCCTGGCCGCGCTGGCCACCACGGTGTTGACGTTGCGCCTGCGCTCGGATCCGGGCGCCACGGCGGGTACGGAGTCCGCCAGCGAGCACCTTTCCTTTGCCGGTTCGGCCGAGGCGCTGGAAAGCGAGGTCACCTCGCTGTGGGTGCGCAACATCGAGACCGGGCGCAGCCAGAGCGAGCAGGCGCTGGTGGATCTGTCCGCGCGCTTTTCCGGCATGGTCGATCGGCTGGAGAGGGCGGTGAAAGTGGCCTCGATGTCGTCGGACGAAGGCGACGCCGGCAACGTGCAGGCGCTGTTCGAGTCCAGCCAGGCCGAACTGGAATCCATTCTTGAATCGCTGCGCCAGGCGCTGCACCGCAGCGATGTGCTGTTCGAGCAGTTGGATCGGCTGATGAAGGATGTCAGCCAGCTGCGGGAGATGTCCGGGCTGGTCAATTCCATGGCGCAGCAGACCAAGCTGGTATCGCTCAACGCGGCGGTGGAAGCGGCGCGTGCCGGTGAGGCCGGGCGTGCGTTTTCGGTGGTGGCCGATGAGGTGCGCACGCTGGCCACCACCTCGGGTGAGACCAGCAAGCAGATCAGCAAGAAGATCGACGCCATCAGCGAATCGATGGACGCCGCGTTCGCCGCCGCGCAGGCATCGAGCGAGCACTCGGCGTTCGATCGCGCCGAGCAAGGCATCGTCAAGGTGATGGATGACGTGCGCAACGTCACCGGTGGCTTGAAGAACACCACCGACCTGCTGCGCGAAACCAGTGTGGACATCCGCGGTGAAGTTGCCGAAGCGCTGGTGCTGATGCAGTTCCAGGATCGCGTCAGCCAGATCCTTTCGCACGTGCGCGACAACATTCAGGCGTTTCCGCGTTACCTGGCCGAACACGAACAGGCCGTGGCCGAGGGGCGCGAGGCGCCGGCCGACTGGTCGGCACTGCGCCAGGCGCTGCAAGGCTCTTACGCCACGGTGGAAGAACACCGCAATCACGGCGGCACGGACACGCCCGCCGATAACAACAACAACGACGACGACATCACGTTTTTTTGAGAGAGACCCAAGCACATGGCCAAGACCATCATGATCGTCGACGACTCCGCCTCCATGCGCCAGGTGGTGGCCATTGCCCTTAAAGGGGCGGGCTACGAGGTGCTGGAAGGCAGCGATGGCCAGGACGCGCTGAACAAGCTGGATGGCAAGAAGGTGCACCTGATCATCAGCGACGTGAACATGCCCGGCATGGACGGGCTCAGCTTCGTGCGCGAGCTCAAGCAGCGTCCGGCCTACAAGTTCACGCCGGTGATGATGCTGACCACCGAGTACACCGACGAGAAGAAAAAGGCCGGGCAGGCCGCCGGCGCGCGCGCCTGGATGGTCAAGCCGTTCAAGCCCGACCAGTTGCTCAACGCCGTGCAGAAGCTCTGCCTGGCCTGACGAGGTGCGCCATGAGTCCGATGCCACACGAAGGGAACTGTGCGTCGTTTTGCGTTAGCGGCGACATGAGCATCTACCGCGCCGCTGAGCTGAAGGATGAGCTGCTCAAGGCGTTCGATTCGGGTCCGGCGCTGTGCCTGGATCTTTCGCAGGTGGCCGAGTTCGATACCGCGGGCCTGCAATTGCTGATACTGCTGGCGCGCCTGGGCGCGGCCGGTGGCAAGGCTTTTCACGTCACCGCGGCCAGCGAGGCCGTCAACGACGTGTTCGCGCTGCTGGGCTACGGCGCCGCGCAGGATGGGGACTGGCTGTCGCGGGTGGCAGCCCGGACCACGGAGGGTGAGTCGTGAATCTGGATCAGGCGCTGCAAACCTTCATCGGTGAAAGTCGCGAACTGCTCGAGGAGATGGAGCAGTCACTGTTGTCGCTGGGTGCCACCACCGAGCCGGGCGAGGATATCCACGCCATCTTCCGGGCCGCGCACACCATCAAGGGTTCGGCCGGGTTGTTCGGCCTGGATGGCGTGGTGGCGTTCACGCATATCGTGGAGAGCCTGCTCGATCAGCTTCGCAGTGGCGAACAGGCCTGGTCCGAGGACATGGCCGGTCTGCTGTTGTCGGCGCGCGATCACATCGTGGCATTGATCGAGGCCGTAGCGGCGGGCGAAGAGCCCTCGACGCCGGTGCTGCAGCAGGGCGCCAAGCTGGCCACGGCACTCAGCGCGTGCATGCAGGGCGCCGTGGCCGAAGTCGCCGATCAGGCGCTGGCCGCGCAGGCCGATGCCGCGTCCACGCCAGACGCGGAAGACGGCCACTGGCATATCTCCCTGCGCTTTCACGCCGACACGCTGCGTCACGGCATGGACCCGCTGTCGTTCCTGTTCTATCTGCGCAATCTCGGGCAGATCGTGCATGTGGAAACGGTGGCCGATGCGCTGCCTTTGGATGGTAGCTTCGATGCCGAATCGTGCTATCTGGGGTTCGAGATCGCGCTGCGCGGGCAGACCGATCACGCCGCCATCGAGAGCGTGTTCGAGTTCGTGCTCGATGCCTGCGAGTTGCGCATTCTGGCGCCGGGCAGCACCGCCGAGCAGTTCGCGGCGCTGGCCGACGCGCTGCCGGAAGGCGCGGCACGGGCACGGCAGTGGCTGATCGCCTGCGCCAGCCTGCCCGCCGAGGCGGAAACATCGCCAACGGATGCGCGCGCTGATGCACTGCCCGCTGGCGGTGAAGTGAAGGGCGAAGTCGCGGCTTTGGCTGCGTCCGCCCCGTCCCCGGTTCAGGCGCTGCCGCCCAAGCCGCTCGAGTCGCGCTCGGTGCGCGTGGATGCCGATCGGTTGGATCAGCTGATCGACCAGATCGGTGAGCTGATCATCGCTTCGGCCGGTACCAGTCTGGCCGCGCGCCAGACACGTAATCCCGAATTGCAGGAGCGCAGCGCAACGTTGGCTTCGCTGGTGCAGGCGGTGCGCGAGAGCGCCCTGCAGCTGCGCATGGTGCGCATTGGCGCCACCTTCAACCGCTTCCAGCGCGTGGTACACGACACCGCGCGTGAGTTGGGCAAGGACATCGGCCTGATCATCCGTGGCGAGGACACCGAGCTGGACAAGACGGTGGTCGAGAAGGTGGCCGATCCGATCACGCACCTGGTGCGCAACGCCATGGATCACGGCATCGAATCGGCCGAGGTGCGCCGCCAGCGCGGCAAGAGCGAGCGCGGCACCATCACGCTGGAGGCCTGGCATGACTCGGGCGCCATCGTGATCCGGGTTGCCGACGACGGCGGTGGCCTCAACCGCGACAAGATTCTGGCCAAGGCCGTCGATCGCGGTCTGGTCGATGCCCATCGCCAGCTATCGGATAGCGAGATCTACGAATTGATCTTCGAGCCGGGTTTTTCCACCGCCGAGCAGGTCAGCAACCTGTCAGGTCGCGGCGTGGGCATGGATGTGGTCAAGCGCAACATCACCGCGTTGCGCGGCAGCATCAGCATCGACAGTACACCAGGGCAGGGCACCGCGATAAGCATTCGGCTGCCGCTCACCCTGGCCATCATCGACGGCTTTCTGGTGGAAGTGGGCAACGCCACGTTTGTCATTCCGATGGATGTCATCGACGAGTGCGTGGAGTTCTCGCAGGTGGGGCACAACGACTTTGCCAACCTGCGCGGCCAGGTGCTGCCGCTGATCGGCATGCACCAGGTGTTCGGGCTGGGCACCGGCGCGCGTTCCGGGCGTCGCAACATCGTGGTGATCCGTCATGCCGGGCGCAGCTTTGGCCTGGTGGTCGATGCCCTGCTGGGCGAGTTTCAAACGGTTATCAAGCCGCTGGCCAAGTTGTTTGCCGGCGTGCGTTGTGTCAGTGGCTCCACCGTGCTGGGTAACGGCAAGGTGGCGCTGATCGTGGACGTACCCGCCCTGGTCGACCAGGCGGGACAGGCTGCCCTGGCACGCGCCAGCGCGGCATCGGCTGCCGTGAGCGCGGCTTAACCTGCAAGGATAGAGGTGAGAGACAGGCCATGTTCTCCAATATTCGCATCGGAATCAGGCTGATTGCCGGCTTCATGCTGGTGGTGGCGGTAAGTGTGGTGGTGGGCGTGATCGGCATGTCGCACGAAGCCAAAATCACCACCCTGGCCAATGACATGTACAGTCGCCAGCTGCTGGGCCTGTCGCACATCAAGGAAGCCAATATCGACCTGGTCTACATGGGTCGGGCGCGTGCCAAGTTCCTGCTGGCCACCACGCAGGAAGAGCGCGCCCAGCGCAAGGCGGAAGTGGCCGACGCCGAGGCCAAGCTCAAGGAAAACCTGGAGAAGGCACGGCCGTTGCTGGTCAGCGGCGAGGCCAAGGCGCTGTTCGACAACTTCGAGCAGAACTGGAAGCTCTATGCCGCCGAAACCGCGCAGGCACTTGCGCTGGAGGCCCAGCAGCCGCTGCACAAGGCCGATAGCCAGCTCAATGCGCTGAACAAGAGTCTGTCCACGCATTCCGGGCAGCTGGATACCATCATGACCCGGCTGGGCAAGCTCAGTCAGACCAATGCCGACAACGAGCAGCTCGAGACCATGACGCTGTATCAGCAAAGCCGGCAGGAGATGATCGCCATCATCGCCGTGGGCGTGGTGCTGGGCCTGCTGCTGGGATGGCTGATCAGCCGTAGCGTGACCAAGCCGCTGCGCCATGCGGTGGACGTGGCCGACCGTCTGGCCGAGGGCGACCTCACCGTCAAGGTGGAAGCGAAGGGACATGACGAAACCGGTCGCCTGCTGCGCTCCATGCAGAACATGGTGGCCAAGCTTTCGGACGTTGTCAGTGAGGTCAACAGTGGCTCCGATTCGCTGGCCAGTGCTTCCGAGCAGGTGGCCACCACGTCGCAGTCGCTGGCCCAGGCGGCCAGCCAGCAGGCGGCCAGCGTCGAGGAAAGCAGTGCCTCGCTGGAGCAGATGACCGCCTCGATCGCGCAGAACACCGAGAATGCCAAGGTCACCGACGACATGGCCGGCCAGGCGGCCAGCGATGCCGCCGAGGGCGGCAAGGCGGTGGAGGCCACGGTCAGCGCCATGCGCGATATCGCCAAGAAGATCGTGATCATCGACGACATTGCCTACCAGACCAATCTGCTGGCACTGAATGCCGCCATCGAGGCCGCGCGTGCCGGTGAGCACGGCAAGGGCTTCGCCGTGGTCGCGGCCGAAGTGCGCAAGCTGGCCGAACGCAGCCAGGTGGCTGCCGCCGAAATCGGCGAGCTGGCCGGCGGCAGCGTGGAGATTGCCGAACGCGCCGGCGAGCTGCTGGGCAACATGGTGCCCAGCATCACCCGTACCTCTGATCTGGTGCAGGAAATCGCCGCCGCCTCCAGCGAGCAGGCGACCGGCGTCAGCCAGATCAATACGGCGGTCAATCAGCTCAGCCAGACCACGCAGCAAAACGCTTCCAGCTCGGAGGAGCTGGCCGCCACCGCCGAGGAAATGAATTCCCAGGCCGAGGCCCTGCAGCGCACCATGGCGTTCTTCCGGCTGGCCGGTGGCACGCGGACCGACAGCAGCAAGCCGTTGCGCGCCACCATCAAGCCAACACGTGGCGAGCGCGGTGATTCGAAGCGCCCGCCGGGACGCGGCATGGCCAAGAGCGATGCCGTCGACGAGCTTGAATTTGTCAGCTACTGAAAGGTGATGCCGTGACAGCCGTAAGCGAAAAGCAGGCCGCCGGCGAGACTGAAGCCGCCGGCGCGGTGCAGCAGGGGCAGTACCTGACGTTCACCATTGGCGGCGAAACCTTCGCCGTGAGCATCCTGCGGATCAAGGAGATTATCGAGTACACCGGCATCACCACGGTGCCGATGATGCCCGACTGCATCCGCGGCGTGATCAACCTGCGTGGCGCGGTGGTGCCGGTGCTGGACCTGGCCCTGCGACTGGGACGCGCCGCCTCGCCGGTGACCAAGCGCACCTGCGTGATCATCGTCGAGGTGCAGGACGATGAAGGCTGCCAGGACATGGGCATCGTGGTCGACGCCGTGCATGCCGTGGTCGACATGAGCGAGCAGGATATCGAGCCGCCGCCGGCCTTCGGCGCACGCATCCGCAGCGAGTTCATCGCCGGCATGGGCAAGCGTGACGGCGGGTTCGTGATCGTGCTGGATCTGGCCCATGTGCTGGCGCAGGAGGAGTTGGGCGCGCTGGCCGGGGGCACCGCGCAGGCGCGTGCCGCCGAGCACGCCGATACAGCGCAATAACTCGCATGGGGTTGAGGATGAACGCTGCCGTCACGCCAATCAGCGATGTGGAGTTCATGCGCTTTCAGCGCTTTATCCACGACTCGGCCGGTATCACGCTTTCGTCGGCGAAAAAGCAGTTGGTGGCCGGGCGCCTGGCCAAGCGGCTGGCCGCCTGTGGCTCACGCAGCTACTCGGAGTATTTCCGCTTCCTGCAGACGCCGGAAGGCCACGCCGAGCGCCAGCAGGCGGTGGATGTACTGACCACCAACGAGACCTATTTCTTCCGCGAAGCCAAGCATTTTGACTGGCTTCGCCGTCATGCCGAGGCCACGCATCGGCCCGGGCAGCCGTTCCGTGTGTGGTCGGCGGCGTGCTCGTCGGGCGAGGAGGCCTACTCCATCGCCATGGTGCTGGCCGACTGCCTGGGCGGTAATCCCTGGGAAGTGGTCGGCACCGACATCTGCAACCGCGTGCTGGAAAAAGCCGCGCGCGGACAGTATTCGGTGGAGCGGACCGAGCACATTCCCAAGCCGTACCTGCGCCGTTTCTGCCTGCGCGGTGTCGGGCGCCAGGAGGGCACCTTGCTGATCAATCGCGAGCTGCGCCAGCATGTGCGCTTCGCACCACTCAACCTCAATCAGCGGCTGCCGAACATGGCGCCGTTCGATGCGATTTTCCTGCGCAACGTGATGATCTATTTCAATACCGAGACCAAGCGCCAGGTGGTGGCGCGGCTGATTCCCGCATTGCGTCAGGGTGGGCACTTCTACATTGGCCATTCCGAGACACTGAACGACATCACCCAGGATCTGCGCGCGCTGGCGCCGGCCACCTATTGCAAGGGGACCTGAGCGATGCCAGCCATCAAGGTGATGGTGGTCGACGATTCGGCCGTGGTGCGTCAGGTGCTCAGCGGTTTGCTGGCCGAGGCGCCGGGGGTGGAGCTTCTGGCGGCGGTGGCCGACCCGTTGCTGGCCATGCAGCGCATGAAGATGAGCTGGCCGGATGTGATCGTGCTGGACGTGGAAATGCCGCGCATGGATGGCATCACCTTTCTGCGCAAGCTGATGGCCGAGCGCCCGACGCCGGTCATCATTTGCTCCACGCTGACGGAGAAGGGCGCGCAGACCACCATGCAGGCGCTGGCCGCTGGTGCCTTCACCGTCATCACCAAGCCCAAGATCGGGCTCAAGCAGTTTCTGGTCGACAGTGGCCGCGAGCTGGTGGCCGCCGTGCGTGCGGCATCCTCGGCCAATGTGCGCAGACTGCTGCCGGTGGGGCCGGCCGGTGACGGCAAGGTGGCCGCGAAGCTGTCGGCCGATGCCATTGCCGCGGCCAGCGAAGGCAATGCCATGGCGCGCACCACCGAGCGGGTGGTGGCACTGGGTACGTCCACCGGTGGCACACAGGCACTGGAGGCGGTGCTTACGACCTTGCCACGGGTATGCCCGGGCATCGTGGTGGTGCAGCACATGCCGGAAAAATTCACCGCCTCGTTCGCCGAACGTCTGGACAGCTTGAGCCAGGTGCAGGTGATGGAGGCCAAGAGCAACGATCGGGTGATCCCCGGACGGGTGCTGATCGCGCCCGGCGGCCGGCACATGGTGTTGCGCCGCTCCGGCGCGCAGTATCACGTCGAGGTGGTCGACGGCCCGCCGGTGAACCGGCACCGACCCTCGGTGGACGTGCTGTTTCGCTCGGTGGCCAAGTGCGCTGGCGCCAACGCGCTGGGCGTGATCATGACCGGCATGGGCGATGACGGCGCGGCGGGGTTGCTGGAAATGCGCCAGGCCGGCGCGCGTACGCTGGCGCAGGACGAGGCCAGCTGCGTGGTCTACGGCATGCCCAAGGAAGCGGTGGCGCGCGGTGCCGCCGAACGCACCGTGCCGCTCTCGCAGATGGCCCAGTACATCGTCGGGCAGAAGGCCGTGGGCTAGGGGTGAGCCGCGCCCGTCTCAGGCATCACCGAAGGCCGGCGCCGATTCGTTGACCTGGGGGCTGCTGTCCAGCCGCACATGCTGGCGCAGCCAGTCGGCAAATTCGCGTTCGCTCAGGGTGCCTTCGGCCAGGCCCATCATGGTTGCGTATTTTTCTTCGTCGCTTGCGATAAGGCTGGCATCGTTAAGGGCGAGAAAGACGCGATAACTGACATGAGCAGTTCGTTTGTTGCCATCAACAAACGGGTGGTTGCGGGCAATGGCGTGCGCCAGTGAGGCGGCCAAATCGGCCAAATCTGGTGGTGGGTGGCCATAGGCGAACATCTGCTTTGGTCGGGCCAACGCAGATTCCAGCAAGCTGTCATCACGAATGCCGCTAGCACCTCCATGCTCGGCCAACTGACGATCATGGATGGCGAGGGCCAGGGTCTTTTCTATCCAGACGACCATCGGCGTGCTCCTCACTGGGCCAGCTTGTGCAACACTTGGCGATCTTCACGCATGACCTGCTCGGCGACCTCCATCTGCCGCGCCAGCTCCGGATCATAGGCGGTCAGCTTGATGCCATCGGGCGTCTCCACCGCGTGCAGCTCGTCCCCCTTTTTAAGTCGAAGACGTGCCAGCAGGTCACGCGGAAGAATCACGCCGGCCGAATTGCCGACGGTGGTGATCTTCAGTTTCATGAAGTGGCTCCGCAAAGGTCAGAATCACGTTATAACAAAAGTTATATCGTGTTGCACGTCGGCTATGCCGCGTGCCGTTCTGCCCGGGCGGTCATCACGCTACCGGCGGGCGGTATCCATCCCGGTGGGCATAAAAAAAGCGCGGACCTGTGAGGGCCCGCGCTTTTGCTTTACCCAGGTGAGGCGCAGAGGGCGCTTCAGGCGTCCTCGTCCATGTAGGCCTCGATCGGCGCGCACGAGCACATCACGTTCTTGTCGCCGTAGACGTTGTCCACGCGCGCCACCGGCGGCCAGTACTTGTGCGTTTTCAGCACCGGCAGCGGGAAGGCGGCCTGCTCGCGGCTGTAGCCGTGCGTCCACTCGGCGGCCATCACCATG
Organism: Oleiagrimonas sp. C23AA; assembly: GCF_011759385.1. Classification (GTDB taxonomy): domain Bacteria; phylum Pseudomonadota; class Gammaproteobacteria; order Xanthomonadales; family Rhodanobacteraceae; genus Oleiagrimonas. The sequence goes on from NZ_JAARLY010000008.1 coordinate 109,657, forward strand.
GTGGCCGTATGCGGGGCGTGCTTGAGCGGGTTGTCCTCGCCGTCGGCCTTGCCATCGGCAATCGCGGTGATTTCCTCGTGGATCTGGATCATCGCATCGCAGAAGCGGTCCAGCTCGTACAGCGATTCGCTCTCGGTCGGCTCGACCATCAGCGTGCCGGCCACCGGGAAGCTCAGGGTGGGGGCGTGGAAGCCGAAGTCGATCAGGCGCTTGGCCACATCTTCGGAGCTGATGCCGGTGGACTTCTCCAGCGGACGCAGGTCCAGAATGCACTCATGCGCGACCAGGCCGTTGCGGCCGGTGTAGAGCGTCTTGTAGTACGGCGCCAGGCGCTTGGACACGTAGTTGGCGTTGAGCAGCGCGGCCTGGCTGGCCTTGCGCAGGCCTACCGGGCCCATCATGGCGATGTACATCCACGAGATCGGCAGGATCGAGGCCGAGCCGTAGCTGGCCGCCGAGACCATGCCAACCTCGCCTTCGCCACCCAGCGTGCGCGGCAGGAATGGTGCCAGGTGCGACTTGACCGCGCACGGGCCCACACCGGGGCCGCCGCCGCCATGCGGAATGCAGAAGGTCTTGTGCAGGTTCAGATGGCTGACGTCCGAGCCCCACTTGCCTGGCTGGGCAATGCCGACCAGCGCGTTCATGTTGGCGCCGTCGGTGTAGACCTGGCCGCCGTGCTGGTGGATGGTCTCGCAGATGGCGACCACGTCTTCCTCGAACACGCCATGCGTGGACGGGTAGGTGAGCATGATCGCGGCCAGGTCGTTGGCGTGCTTTGCGGCCTTTTCGCGGATGTCGTCCAGGTCCACGTTGCCGTTGGCGTCGCACTTGGTGACCACCACCTTCATGCCGCACATCTGCGCCGAAGCCGGGTTGGTGCCGTGCGCCGATTCGGGAATCAGGCAGATGTGGCGATGGCCCTCGCCGCGCGAGCGGTGATAGGCGGCAATGGCCAGCAGGCCGGCGTATTCGCCCTGCGCGCCGGAGTTGGGCTGCATGCTGATCGAGTCGTAGCCGGTGCACTGCACCAGCATCGCTTCCAGTTCGTCGATCAGCTGCTTGTAGCCCAGCGTCTGCTCGGCCGGCGCCAGCGGGTGGATGTTGGCAAATTCCGGCCAGGTGATCGGCAGCATTTCCGCCGTGGCGTTGAGCTTCATGGTGCACGAACCCAGCGGGATCATGCTGCGGTCCAGTGCCAGATCCTTGTCGGCCAGCGTGCGCATGTAGCGCAGCAGTTCGGTTTCGCTGTGGTGGGTGTTGAACACCGGATGGGTCAGGAACGCATCCTGGCGTTGCGCCTGGGGCGGCAGCGCGTCGTCGGTGCTGGCGTCGAGCGTGTCGATGTCGTCGATGCGCGCACCGAACAGCGCCGCCAGTGCCTTGACGTCCTCGCGTGTGCTGGTCTCATCCAGGCTGATGCCGATGTGGCCGCCGTCGATGCCGCGCAGGTTGATGTGCTGCTCGCGGGCCTTGGCCAGCACCGCTTCGGCATCCACGCCGCTGACATAGAGCGTGTCGAAGAAATCCTTGCCGACCTCGACGCCGGCACTGCGCAGCGCACCGGCCAGGATGGCGGCCAGGCGATGCGTGCGGCGGGCGATGCGGGTCAGGCCTTCCGGGCCGTGGTAAACGGCGTACATGCCGGCCATCACCGCCAGCAGCACCTGCGCGGTACAGATGTTGGAGGTGGCCTTCTCGCGGCGGATGTGCTGCTCGCGGGTCTGCAGCGTCAGGCGATAGGCGAGCTTGCCTTCGGCATCCACCGAGATGCCGATCAGGCGACCGGGCATGGAACGCTTGTAGGCATCGCGACAGGCCAGCCACGCGGCATGCGGGCCACCAAAGCCGAACGGCACACCAAAGCGCTGGCTGTTGCCGATGACGATATCGGCGCCCCAGCTGCCCGGCGAGGCGATCAGGGTCAGCGCCAGCAGGTCGGTGGCCACCGCCACCACGCCCTTGCGCGCATGCACGGCCTCGGCCAGCGCGGCATGATCGCCGATGCGGCCAAAGGTGTCCGGGTATTGCACCAGCACGCCGTAGCTGTCGGCATCGATGGCCTTCTCGATCGGCCCGACTTGCAGGTCGATGTCCAGGCTCTCTGCGCGCGTGCGCAGCACTTCCAGCGTCTGCGGGTGCACCGTGTCGGCCACGTAGAACAGGTTGGATTTGGACTTGGACGAGCGCTTGGCCAGGGTCATGGCCTCGGCGGCGGCGGTGGCCTCGTCCAGCAGCGAGGCGTTGGCGATCTCCATGCCGGTGAGGTCGGCAACCATGGTCTGGAAGTTCAGCAGCGCCTCCATGCGGCCCTGCGAGATTTCTGCCTGATACGGCGTGTAGGCCGTGTACCAGGCCGGGTTTTCCAGGATGTTGCGGGCAATCACGGCCGGCACGTGGGTGCCGTAGTAACCCTGGCCGATGAAGCTGCGGAACACCTGGTTCCGGTCGGCCATGGCGCGGATGCGCGCCAGCGCTTCTTCCTCGGTGACCGCGCCGGTCAGCGCCATTGGCTGCTGCGACTTGATGGCGCCGGGCACGATGGCGTCGGTCATGGCGTCGAGCGAGTCGTAGCCGATGACTTCAAGCATCTGCGCCATTTCGGCGTCGTTGGGGCCGATGTGGCGCGCGACGAAGGCGTCGTGATGCTCAAGATCACGCAAGGTGGGGGCGTTCTGGCTCATGGCGGCATCCGAAAGTTGCAAAGGGCATGTGGGGCGAAACATTGGCGAAAAGGCATGCCGCCGCACTGGGCACAATGGGGCCTTGGGCGGAAACCTGTCTTGACGCGCCCCTCTGTCCTTTTGCCTGAGAGTTTGGAAGCGTTACACGCTTCGTGCCCCTTCGGCGCCGGATTGAACCGGTCTCTCCAGAGTATGTGCACGCGGTGGTATGGGAGCCTGAGCGATTACGGGCGTTGCGCCTTCGGCAGCGGGCGTTGCGGCCCGCTTCTCCCACCGAGTGGTGTGTCTCAAGGGCCGCAATTATACGGCGCTTGGCAGCGGATTTCGCCTCCCGTGAAAGGTGGCGCATCTACACCGCTGGGACGCGCCTTGGGCTAGGCTTGGGGCCTTCTCGGGCGCCGGCGGGCGCGGCAAGTGTTCTCAAGGGAGCGTGGCATGTTTGATGTGGCCGTGATCTGTCTGGTGATCACCGCATTGCTGGCGTATGTGAACCATCGGTTCGTGCATCTGCCCTCGGCGATCGGCGTGATGGCCATTGCCCTGGCGCTGTCACTGGTGCTGGTGATCTTGAATGCGCTGGGCGTGGGCGGACTGCACCACTACGAAACCCAGTTGCTCAAGCAGATCGACTTTCAGGAGGTGGTGCTCAAGGGCATGCTTTCGATCCTGCTGTTCGCCGCCGCGCTGGAGGTGGATATCAGCAAGCTGCGCTCGTACTGGTGGCATGTCGGCGCGCTGGCGGTGCTGGGCACGGTGGCGTCCACATTGCTGATCGGTTTCGTGCTGTGGTGGGCGTTGCCATTGCTGCACCTGAACCTGTCGCTGCCGTGGTGCCTGATTTTCGGTGCGCTGATCTCACCGACCGATCCGGTAGCGGTGGCCGGTATCATCCGCTCGGCCGGCGCGCCGGAAGCTCAGAACACGGTCATTTCCGGCGAATCGCTGTTCAACGACGGCATCGGCGTGGTGTTGTTCACGCTGCTGCTGGGCATGGTCGCCGGTGGCCACGGGCCTTCCTGGAGCCACGGGCTGGAACTGCTGGGACGCGAGGCGGGGGGCGGCATCGTCTACGGCCTGGTGCTGGGTTATGTCACCTACCGCCTGTTGCGTTCGATCGACAACTATCAGGTGGAAACACTGATCACGCTGGCCGCGGTGCTGGGCGGCTATGCACTGGCGCGCCAACTGCATGTGTCCGGTCCGCTGGCGATGGTCAGTGCCGGCCTGGTGGTGGGCAATCGCGGCCGCCAGTTCGGCATGTCCGACACCACGCGCCATCACCATGACATGTTCTGGGAGCTGCTGGACTGGATGCTCAACGCGGTGCTGTTCGTGCTGATTGGCCTGGAGTTCACTGCGGTGTCGTTCTCGCCGCAGGTGCTGGCCGTGTCCGGGCTGATGATCGTGGTCACGCTGGCCGCGCGGCTGCTCTGCGCTGGCCTGCCGGTGGGGCTGCTGCGACGCTTCTTCCGTTTGCCGCAGGGCTCGTGGCTGGTGCTGACCTGGGGCGGATTACGCGGCGCCATTTCGGTGGCACTGGCACTGTCGCTGCCGGCTGGCGAAAACCGTGATCTGGTACTGGCGATGACCTACTACATCGTGGTGTTCTCGATCCTGGTGCAGGGGCTTAGCATCGGCAAGGTGGTGCGACGCATGGCGCCACGGCCGCAGACGGAGGGGTCATGATCAACATCCGTGGACTGGATCATGTGGTGCTGCGCGTGCGCGATCTGGAGCGCGCCGCGACGTTTTACATCGATGTGCTGGGCTGCCGGCTGGAAAAGCGCCAGGACAACCTGGGGCTGTGGCAGCTGCGCGCCGGCCTGTCGCTGATCGATCTGGTCAGCGTCGATGGTCGCCTGGGGCGTGAGGGTGGCGCCGCGCCGGGCCAGGAGGGCCACAACATGGATCATTTGTGCGTGCGCGTGGAGCCGTTCGAGGCCGATGATATTCGCCAACATCTGTCGCGCCATGGCGTCGAGGTGGGCGAGACCGGCTCGCGCTATGGCGCCGAAGGCCAGGGGCCATCGATCTACATCAACGATCCGGACGGCAATCGCGTGGAGCTTAAGGGGCCGCCCGATCTGCCGGCTGGCTGAGCGCTTATCCGGAGGGCGGGTCCGGGCGTTCGATGAACGGTCGGGCGGCATTGAGCTTGTACAGGCCATAGGCACCAAAGCCGGTCAGCCAGCCGAGGATGGCGCCATACATCTGCTGGCCGAAGGCGCGGCCGATGACAATGCCCAGAAGCGTCAGTGTGGCGAACAGCGCCGAGCCTTTCAGTGCCGTCTTCAGGCCCAGCTTGTCTTGCGCCGCGCGCAGGCGGCGATCGGCTTCGGCATCGGACAGACCGGCCAGTTCGGGCAGGTCCTGGCGTCGGAAATACAGCGGCATGGGCGGATCATCAAGGCGGTGATAGCGCCCGAGTATGCCTGCTACCTGCAAGCGGATGCACGCGATCGGGCGCGTCGGGGAGGTGTCTGCCAGGCGCGACAAACGCGGGGGAGATATCCCCTCGCGCAGGCAGCATGCGGTGTATGACCTGGCGGTAGTTGCGTGTGGCTGAATGTTTGCACGGCACGCCTGCCATGCCCGTACCTGAAGCGTGCATCCATGGCGCAAGCGCAGGTGACGCTCTCATACATCGAACAGTTAGCAGACCCCTGCTAAACAACACGGGTCCGCAGCGCTGTTTTCCCTCCGGCGCGGCCATCTTCGGAGCAGATGCATGATTGCCTTTGAGAGCGGTTTGTTTATCCGCATAGAAGAGATGACCGGCCCGAGAGCGCCGGTTCCCCGGCCGCTGCAGAGTGGCTTCGTCGTCGATTGCGGATATCGCGTATTGGGCCTGTATAGCCCGGCTGAAACATCAGACGCCTACATGATGCTGAGCAACGACCGCGACGAGATCTGGTTCATTTCCACGCGTCACGTGCGCACCGCGGGCATGGGACCGGAAGATGCGTTTCGGCTGCCGCTGTCACAGCTGAGCGCGGGCCTCTGACAGGTCATTTGCCAGCATGGGTTCGGCCAGTGGTTCGCGTGGACTGCCCAATCGCCTTGCGTCGACTTAAATCGTGCAACGTCGGTCTGGCCGCGCACGTCTTGCAGATATGGGACAATACGGTCGGCCGGAGGGCGGGATTTTGCTGCCGGGCTCGTGGAACGCGATCACTCGCTGGCCCCCAAAGGTCCCCGGCAGACAAAGAAAAAGCCCGCCTTTCGGCGGGCTTCATCTAGAATTGGTGCCAGGAGAAGACGCAAAATTACATCATAAGCGATTGATATTGATGTTTTTTATTGTTTCTTCTTGGTAGATGTACCCTCAGAAATATCCGCTTCACTAGCGTCGGTCTCTGAGGTGGGTTAATCAGCCTAATCTCTATATGAACGGTTGATAAATGCCTACTTGAACAATGCGTGCCTAACCGTCGTTGGGTTTTCCGTCACTTTGTTGATGACCGCTCTTTCGAACACAGGCGTAGTGGCTATTTCGTGGGCTGCATGCTCGGGATCAAAGACATTGATGATCTTGAATTGCGTCGCGTGACCGTGTCCCGAACTGTTTGCGGGTGAGGGTATCTGTGCAGGCATGCGCAGAGGCCTCACTGGGGGCGTAGGCAGGTCCCTGGCACCGACCAGGCCCCCCTGTGCGTATCCATAGACCTCTGCGGCAAAGTCTTCTACAGCGGCCATGCCGCGCTGGTTGATGTCCAATAGCAGGGGCAGCATGCCGGGCTGAGCGGTGGATTCACGGCGAATCACGGTTTCGCCCTTGTGCACGTCGCCAGCGCGTTGATACTTGCCACCGTGCCCCGTGTATCCGCCTTCTGCGTAACCGTTGGTCACTGACTGTTGTCGGATTTGGGCGACATTTTCCAAGCCGGCAGCTATGGCGGCCGCTGCCGCCGCAGCGCCAAGCGCGGGGCCGACATAGGGAATGGATGCCATTGCCGCGTATGCCTCGGTGGCGCTTTGATACGTGTTGATGATGGCTTGGGCAATGGCTGTAGCCTTGCCGATGCGCGCCATTTTCTTGTTGTGGCTCGTGCTCAGTTGTGCCAACTGACCGAACAGGCTGGAGGATATTTGCAGCTGCGCCTGCTGCCTCGCCTGCTCGATCTGGGTCATCTGCTGATCGTGCTGCTGCTTGATGGAAATCTCTTTTGCGTCCCACTCCTGCTGCGTGCCGATTTTCTTTTCGCGGAACGTATTCAACAGGGCGATCTGCTGTTGGTACCACTTTTCAAGCTGGGCCTGGGCTTGATCGTTGCGAAACAGCTCGCTGAAGGCGCCGCCAACTTCGGGTGCCAGGCCCTGATATTGCGGCGCCTTGGTGAATGCCTGGTTGACTACGCGGCCGGTCTGCTGGGTGTATTCGGCTGACTTGATGATGCCCTTTTGCAGCGCATCGTTGAGCGTCTGGATCTGCGCCTGCGCGGTTTCCGTGGCGGCCTCGGCCGGCGTGCGCAACGCCTCGCGCAGCTGCTCGTAAGCCTGTTTGGCCTGCTCGGATAGCTTGGTCAGCGCGCCTTCGCGGATCTTGGCAGCATACGTGACCGCATCGGCTACCTGCTGCTGCACCTGGCCGACATCGGCGCCGTGTTTGATGGCTTCGCCGCCCGCCTCGGCCGCCTGCTGCACGGCCTTGATGTAGTCATCCCACACCTTTTGCGTTGGCGTCAGTGTCTGCGTGCGCAGGCTATCCACCGAGGCCGCCAGCTTGTCATTGGCTGCTTTCAGCTCGGCGGCAGCCTTGGCGGCCTTCTTGGGGTCGACCACGGGTTTGGCGGACCCCGAACCATTGCCATAAATGCTGCCAATGAAGTCACCGGCGGCACCGCCAATCTGATTCTTCAGTGGTGCATCACGACGCTTTTGCAGCTCGGCCTGCACCTCCTGGCGTTCTTTCTCAAGCCGCGCCAATTCGCCGCGCAGGTTGGAAGTGGATGACCCACGCACCGCGCTGTAGATGCTGGCGACGCTGCCTAGAAAGCCGGACGACGACAGCGCCGATGGCTTGGCCGCATTCACGAAACGCTGCCCGGCCGATTGGTCAAGGCGCTTCTGTACGGCGGCGATGCGCTCGCTCAGGTCCGTATATTGGTTCAGCAGGCCGTTATAGCTTTTGTCCGCCGTGCGGCTGAATACGTCAGTGACGGCCACCCGCAAGCCATTGAACGCCGAAATGGCCTTTGCCGTTTCAGATGTCAGCGACACCAGCCCGGACACCATCGCTGCAAAGCCTGCTTTCACGTCGGGGCTTTGCAGCGTAGTGGTCAACTCGCGAATGGAATTACCGGCGTCGGTAAGGTTGCCGCCGTCGCCTTCCAGCAAGTCACCGAAGGCGTTTTTCAGCTGCTTGAGTGCACCGCCGAAAGTTTGGGCAGCGGCACGGGCGGTGCCACCCATTTTGCCAGCCAGCGCATCGAGGATGATGCCCTGGGCTTTGGCTGCTTGACCGGCATCGACTAGCGCCTTGATTTGGGCTTTCTGTTGGTCGGTGAAGATGATGCCCACGCGCTGCAACGCCGTCAGGCCCTTTACTGGATTGTCCAGTGCGCGTCCGACCGCTAGCGCCGATGCCTTCAGGTCTTGGCCGAGCGCGGCGCTCATGTCGAGAGTCGCCTCGACGGCGCGCTTGTACTCATTGCCATGAATGTTCTTGAAGGAAAGCAGCAGGGCTTCCATTTCCTCGACGGCTTCGTCGCCGTATGTGGTCACCTGCTGCATTGCCCCGGCCAAGTCGACTAGATCCTTTTTAGTCAGGCCCGCAGCCCCACCCGTGGATTTGAGGCGTTGTCCAAGCTGGCGTAGCGCATCCTCCTGGCGGGTCGTCGCCTCGATTACATCCTTGAATACAAGGCCGCCTCCCAGCGCCAGCAGAGCACCATGCAGCGACCCTGCCAGCTTGTTGAGCTTGCCGAAACCGGCGTTGATTTTTGCCGCCGCGCGTTCGCCTGCTGCGCCCGTTGTCTTGAATTTGGCGTCGAGCTTGGACAGCCCTGCCGTGGCCGGTTGTAAATCGGCACCGGCCTTGAGCATCAGCAGGTAGTCGCGCTTGGCCATAGTTAGGTCCTTATAGGGACCAGCCCGCCACTTCGCACCGGATCACCCGGCGGGCTGGTCAATGAGGGTGATCCGGCCGCCTACGGAAATCGCTGGTTAGTTGATCGGTGTTTTGACGATGCCTCGCCAATCGATGAAGCGCACACCAAACTGGTGACGTACCTTCCAGCTACGGGCGTCGACGCGGAAGCCGTCCTCTTCTTCGATATGAGGCGCCGGCTCATCTTGAAGCGTGGCCATCTCGGCGGTATCGATCTGCGTGGTAGACGCCAGCAAATAAAAGGCGCTGGCTGCGAGCCGGGGCTCCACCACAAGCTCCAGCGAGCTGATCCAGGGCGCCACCATCTGTTGATCCGAGCCCTGATTGGCTCGGGCCGCGCTGGCGGCAAGCAGCACCTCGGCCGTCTGTTCCAGTTCGGCCGGGACCAGCAGGACACGCGGCACCAGGTTCAGCAAGCCACCGCCTACGGCTTTTTGCTTGCGCAGCATGGTGCGTGCGGCGCCGAGCGCGTCCGCGTCAAGGCCGGATACGGCGCCGGCCAAATTGGCATGGTCCACATGGAACAGCGCTTTTTCATCCTGCATGGACTGGCCGGTACCAGCATTGAGGCCGAACAGGTTGTATACCTCATCCGCTTCCAGGCGGCTGGCCGCCTGGCCCATGCCGCTGGTAATACGCAGAAACGCGCCAAAGTTATCGTTGATGATGGCCTCGCGGGACAGCTGCACGATGCGGCCGAACTTCTCGACCGAGAAGGGAACCGATGCATTCTCATCCATGGCGCCGTTCTGGTATTCCCCATATTCGGGCACCTTCTTGAGATCGGGCGCAGACCCCAGCGCGATCCGGGTCTGTGGCTTGAAGTCGGGAACACGACCGGCCCGAACCCACGCCTTGTGGGAACTGGGCTCATTTTCGTAACCCTGGCTCAGAGCCCGGCTGGTGGTATTCGCCAGCAGCTCTGGAAAGTCACTGGTGCTCAGAGCCGCCTTCACCAAATGCTTGTGCTCGAAGCCTTCAGGGCTGCGCCCGCTGCGACTCAGTGATGCCCGTGCAATGTCAATGAGCGAAGTACGCATAAAGTCACGGGCGCCGGCATGGGGCTTTTCCACCTTGTAGCCGTTGCGCATCAGAAGGGCATCGCTGGCGGCCTGAACGAAATCGACGCGTGGGTCTTCGTGAATATGGATGTCACGCACCCCGGCCAGGGGTTCGCCACGCTGGCCGAGCATGTCCATCACCTGCTGGCGAACGGCTTCGACGCTCATGCTCGGATCAACCAGCGCACTGGTCATCAGTTCCTGAATGCGGTCACCGGTGGGGCCGCCACGCGCCACAAACGGTTGCATCATCGAAACAATGGTCTGGTTACGCTCGCGAATGGCTGCGGCCGAAGGCGCGCCACCCCCGCCCCCTTGGTGAGTGTCGGCGGGCGCCTGGAATCGCTGCGTGCGATGGGTCTTGAGTTTCATGCGTGTCTCTCCGTCCAGTCGAATGCGCGGCTTCTCCACAGTGGGAAGCTGCAAAGGGTGCCGGCGCGCCGCAGCATGGGCGAGCTGGCGGATGTCTTCGGGCGCATCATCAAGCAGGCGATCAAGGTCCGAAGCGCGGGCATTGGCCAGCGCCTGAGCATTGGCGTCTTCGGTATTCGTGGGCACACCGATAAGCGTGTCGGCAAAGCCGGCCTCCAGTGCCTGCTCGCCGTTGTAGTAGTGATCTACCCCGTCTTGCAGCAGCGCCAGCATGTCGGGTTCATTGGTCCCGCTTTTGTGGGCATAGGCGGCAGCCATGGTGGTGGCGTACTGGTCCAGCACATCGGCCATACCGCGCATGTCCAGCGCGTTGCCCTGAGCCAGGCCCCACGGCGCGTGGATCATCAACAGAGATAGCGCCGGCATCTGCACTTCATCGCCGGCCATGGCAATGAGGCTGGCGCTGGACATCGCGACGCCGTCGACAGTAACCACCTTGCGTGCCGGATGGCGGCGAAGCGCGTTGTATATCGCCATGCCATCGCTGACGCTGCCGCCGTAGCTGTTGATGCGCACGTTGATTTGCGACGTGTTGGCGGGCAGTGCTTGCAGCTGCTGCGCTACGCTGATGGCGCTGACCGATTCCTCCAGCCAGCTGTCCCCGATATTGCCGTAGATAAGAAGTTCGGCTTCGCCATTGGCGAGGGCGCGAACCGTCATCAAAGGTGCCCCAATATCGCGACTGAGCGCAGGCATGGCGGCTTCAGGTTGGCTGGTCCGTTTCATCGTCGTGGTGCCCCTCTAGGTCTGAGGGCATCGTCCATGCGAATGCAGGGACATCACCACCGCTTGCATGTCCGTAGCGCCCCAGGATGCGGCTGAATTGCTTCTGCGTGCTCGGAAGTTCATGCACTTGGGCCGCGCGTATGAGCCGCCCCCGTACCCCTAAGCTGGAGAGGAACGTGGGGCGTTTGGTTTCAAAGCGGTTCCAGCAACGGCGAATGATGGCCGCCTCATCGCTAAGCGCTTGTGCCTTGGTCCATGTGGAACCATCCAGCAGCGTAGCCGCATGGCATATCAGGCGATCACGCAAGCCGCGTTTGTATTCGTCACTCACACTGCCTTCGACAACCTCCAACACCCACCCCCCGAGATCAGGGGGGAGCGGAAGTCCGGAGCGAGCTAGGCTTCGCAGCCGGGCCAGGTTGTGGGCGAAATCAGTGGGCACGGCCGGACCCATGGCCGGGCTGTGCCACCGGCGACGTGCTGGCCTCAATCCAGTCCGCCAGGTCCTGGCCTTCTGCCACGATGATGCCGGTTGCCTGGAGCACCGGCATGAAGGCGGCGAAGTCGATAGGGGTCCAGATAGTCCACATGTTGCCGCCACGGATGAAGATGCCGCCGGCTAGTTGGCGCGGGCAGTAGCAGACCAGGTGATGCCCGCTCTTGTCGGCGATCGTATGGCGTGGATCGCTCAGGGTGTCCGGATGGATGCCGGCAGGGATGGGAAGCGTTGCTGTCTGATTCATGGAAGGGCTCCAGGGCTAAGCGGCAGCGATCAAGGCCGCTACTACTTTTCCTTTCGGAAGAAAATGGAAGAAGACGGCGCGAGCGCGCGTGTGCGGCATGCCAGCCGGGTGTGCGGGTAACCTGTGCGCCATATGCGCCGCGTCAGTGCTGCATGTGCGGTATATGCGGTATGGGTCTACGTGTGCGCACATGTGCGCGGGTGCGCTCGGGCCGGCGCTCGCACACGGGCGCACGGGGGCAATGTTTTGATACCGCACATGGCGCACATCCGTTGCGCCACAACGGTTTGAGGCCGCACGACCATGGCGCACAGTGCGGCAAGGTAGGCGCACAAGCGAGTGGTTCAGTAACTTCAGGCTCCACTGACTACACGCTTTTTGCGGCCGTGCTACCCGCATCGAGCGGAGCACAGAGGGACCCATCACCGGATGCGCCGAAAATTGTTCGGCGTCGCTGAAACGTGACCTATTACCCATCAAGGGGCGGCGGGGGTTTAGATGTAATTTCAGCGAAATTAGCAGCACATAGCCACCAGTTGAACGGCTCTCGGTAGTTAAGAGCGCGCCCTGATCGATGATCAGCGTTCGGGGGGCGAGAGGTGTCGACTCGACGCCCCCATGTCGTACAGCAAGGCGCTTGCCAGGCGCGCTCATGCGCATGCCGATGGGGTAGTGAAACGCTACCCCATCGGCGATAACGGCAAAGCGCTTGTCCGGCCGGCTCATGCGTGTTGCAAGGGGGCGCTGAAACGACACCCCCTTGCGCGCAGCAGGGGTCTTATCAGACTGGCTCATACGCGCCCGTCCTGCCCGTCGGGGCGGAAATACCGGTAGCTGCGCTTGGCCCGAGAGAACTGCACATAGCGCTTTTGCCATCCCAGGTCACGCAGCATGCAGGCAAGGACGCGGGCGGCCCCTGCACGGGAGCGGCCGTATTCCTTGATCCCCAAGGCATCGACGCATTCATGCACGGTGACCGACGCCAGCGTACCGTCGCCCTCGCGATGGGTGGCCTTCGCGTACTTCTCTGGTGCTGCCTGGCCATCAAGCCACTGCGTCAGCTTCTCGATGCCATGCTGATGCCAGGGGTATGCCCCGCGCCTTGTCGGCTCCCGGCGCTTTGCACCAGTGTCGAGCCTTGGCATGCTGACGTTCTTCACACTCGGTGAGGCCGAGTTGATGAAGATATTCACCACCATGGGTTGTGCGAACAGATCCCCGATGACCGCGCGCAGGTCCGTCGCCTTGGCGCGCATGGCTTAACGCCCCACACCCGGCCTCCACGGCCGCAGCTCAGTTACATAGCGCTCCAGCTCAGCCGGCGAGATGTATGTTAAACGGCCGTTCTTGACCGCATTGATTTCACCGCTGCGAAGACGCCGGTACAGCGTTACGCGCGAGATAGAAAGCCGCTCTGCTGCCTGTTTCACTGTGTATAGCAGCGGTTTCTTAGATGATTTTGTCTGCATCATCGAGACCTCATGTGATACGAGTTGAGGCCATTTTCTGTATGTATCGCGTCAGCTTCGACAACCAAGCTGACGCGAGCGCATGAAGATATGCCGCTGCCCTCCGCATGGCTCGGCATATCGCGGCTGCTGGGTATTGTTTTCTGTTTCATACCGACCTCAACTGACATGAGTTGAGGCCAGTGTCTATATGTGTCGCGGGAGCAACCATGGGTAAGCTCCCGCGAGGCTCAAGTCGACGCGGTCTAGGGCCATTTGACCTTGTAGAGCGTGCGGCGATCAATTCCAAAGCGCCGGCAGATGGAGCTTATGCTCTCCTGATTTGCCAGTGCGGCGCGGATCTCATCGATCGGCAGATCTTGCTCTGGTCCGGCCTGCGCACTGGCTTCTTCAGATGCTGGCGACTCGGCGTCTGCCTGGTTCCAGTTGATCCCCTCCAGGCTGCTGGTCATGGCTTGGGCCATTTCCAGATGGCTCCAGAGCAACCAGGCCTGGTCACCGCTCAGGCCGTGTTCGACGCCATCGCTGGCCATCTGGCGAAGGCAGCTCAACAGGCATCCAAGATGCTCTATCAGTGGGGCAGGCGTTTGCCCTGAGACCACCTTGAACATGCCATCGGGTGCTCCAGGCATGCTCATAAATTGGGAGCCTATTTGGATTACCGGTACAGTTGGCTTTGCCATGATCGTTTCCTCATTTCGCGGTTATGGTTGGCGCCCGGTGTGTTGCAGCACGCCGGGCGCCGTTTTCAGGGCCTCGGTTTTCCGCTGCCCCTGATCTCATCCAGCAGGTCGGCCCAGTCCTGCATCATCTGCCGGCGCTGCTCCAGGTAATGCGCTTTGTTGTACGTGCCGCGGATTTCGTCGGGGTCGCCGTGCGCAAGCTGGCGCTCCACCCAATCCGGGTTGTAGTCGCGTTCGTTCAAGGCGGTGCTGATCAGATGACGAAAGCCGTGGGCCGTTTGCCGGCCGGCGTAGCCGATCTTCCTCAGCATCACGTTCACGCCGCCATCGCTCAGCGGCTTGCGTGGATCATTGCGACCGGGGAACACATAAACCGAATGCCCCGTGAATGCATGTAGATCGCGCAGCATGGCGATGGCCTGCCGGGGTAGTGGGGTAACATGGGCATAGCCGCGCTTCATGCCTGGGCGGTCTTTGGGGATCGCCCATAGGCCTTCATCCAGGTCCAGTTCGGACCACAGCAGCGTGCGCGTCACGCCTGGTCGGTTTGCCGTCCATAGGGCGAGCTTGCAAGCGGCTTTAGGAATGCTGGTATCGGGATAGGCGTCCAGCTTGCTCAGGAAGTCGGGAAGCTCTTTGAGCGTCAGGTGGGCATGATGGTTGGTCTGCGGCGCCGGTGCGGCCACTGCTGAAAGATACTGGGCGGGGTTGGTGCCCTCCAGCAGACCGGTGGCGATGGCGTGGTCAAAGATGCTGTGCAGCCATTGCCGTGACTTTTTGGCCACGTTGTGAGCGCCACGTTTCTCGATGCGCTCGACAACCACGGTCAACTCGACAGGCGTGATATTCGTAATGGGGCGGCGAGAAAGGGGCGGCAGTAGGTCCTTATCCAGGTACATGCGCGCCTTGAGGCGGGTCGGCTCGCGCCAGCGCTGCGATTTGAAGTCGAACCAGGCTTCGGCAGCCTGGCCGAAGGTTCGGGCCACCTTGGCGCGTAATTGCAGCTTCGATTGCCGGCGATGCTCGGCGGGGTCTGTGCCACTCAGTAGAAGGGCGCGGGCTTCATCGGCCTGCTGCTCGGCGTTGCGGATGCCGACCTGCGGGTATACTCCCAGCGCGAGCATCTTTTCCTTGCCGCCGTACCGATAGCGCATCCGCCAGTACTTGGCGCCATTGGGCATCACCATCACGCAGAGGCCGCGAGCGGCGGTCAGCTTGTAGGCTTTGCCGCGCGGTGTCGCGTTGCGGATCTGTAGATCGGTGAGCCTGGCGGCCATGGGTGCTCCGGGTTTGCCCTCGGAAATGTACCCACGCTTGTACCCCTAAACTTTGCGAGCTGCAATGAAACAGGATGAAACACGCAGACACAAAAAACCCGCCATAAAGGCGGGTTTCATGCAGTTTCTGAGTCGTTGTGACACACTCTGAAACATGTAGATGGTGCCCAGGAGAAGACTCGAACTTCCACGACCTTTCGGTCACTAGCACCTGAAGCTAGCGCGTCTACCAATTCCGCCACCTGGGCAGGTGTGCCGCGCTGTTCAGCGCTGCGGAGCCGCGTAAGATAGAGATCTGGCCCGGGTCTGTCAACAAATTTTTCATCGCGAATGGAAAAATTATTCGCGATCCAAGCCAAGGAACGATGTGTCATCAAACAAACCCAAGACCGGCCCGCGCCGGTCCACAAAGAAAAACAAGAACATGGCCGCCAAGGAGGCCCCCCGGCGAGGCAAGAAGCCTGCCGCGCGCGATCCATTCGCCGAGCGCGAGGCGCGCCGCTACGACCGCCCCATTCCCAGCCGTGAGGCCATCCTGCAGCTACTGGAGCTGCGTGGCGAACTGATGAAGGCGCCGGCCATCGCCGAGGCGCTGGGCCTGACCGAAGAGGTCGATACCGAGGCACTGGGCAAGCGCCTGGGGGCGATGGTGCGCGATGGCCAGCTGTTGCAGAACCGCTCCGGCGCGTTCGCTCCGGCCAGCAAGCTGGACCTGATTCGCGGCGTGGTGCTGGCCAATGCCGACGGTTATGGCTTCCTGCGCCCGGACGAGGGCGGAGAAGACCTTTACCTGTCGCCGGCGCAGATGCGCCCGGTGCTGCATGGCGATCGCGTGCTGGCCAGCGTGGTCGGCGTGGATCGCCGCGGGCGCCGCCAGGGCGCCGTGGTCGAGGTGCTGGAGCGCCGCTCCTCGCGCCTGGTGGGGCGCGTGGTGGTGGAGAACGGCGTGACCGTGGTCACGCCCGATGACCGCCGCCTGCATCAGGATGTGCTGATTCCACCCGATGAGCGCCATGGCGCCAAGTCCGGCCAGATTGTGGTCGCCGAGATCACCACGCCACCGACCGCCTATCGCGGGCCCATCGGCACCATCCTGTCGGTGCTGGGCGAGCGCCTGCAGCCTTCACTCTTGGTGGAAATGGCCATCGCCAGCCACGACCTGCCGGACCAGTTTCCGGACGC
Source organism: Oleiagrimonas sp. C23AA (assembly GCF_011759385.1). Classification (GTDB taxonomy): domain Bacteria; phylum Pseudomonadota; class Gammaproteobacteria; order Xanthomonadales; family Rhodanobacteraceae; genus Oleiagrimonas. The sequence goes on from NZ_JAARLY010000008.1 coordinate 126,023, forward strand.
CGTGCTGCGCCAGGCCGAGGCCGTCGAGCCGCAGGTCACCGAGACGGAAAAGGACGAGGACGGACGTGTCGACATCCGCCAGTTGCCGCTGGTCACCATCGATGGCGCCGACGCGCGCGATTTTGACGATGCCGTCTACGCCAAGCCGCGCCGCAACGGTGGCTATCGCCTGATCGTGGCCATCGCCGATGTTTCTCACTACGTGAAGACCGGCACGCCACTGGACGATGAGGCCTACGAGCGCAGCACCTCGACCTATTTCCCGGGCTTTGTGGTGCCAATGCTGCCCGAGTCGTTGTCCAATGGCATCTGCTCGTTGAACCCCAACGTCGAGCGTTTGTGCATGGTCTGCGACATGAACATCGACGCGCAGGGCGAGGTGGAACGAGCCAAGTTCTACCCCGGCCTGATGCGATCGCATGCACGCCTGACCTACAACCGCGTGTGGCAGGCCATCGGTGAGCGCAATCAGGATGCGCGCGAAGAGCTGGCCGATGTGCTGGGGCAGCTGGAAGACCTGCATGCGCTGTACAAGCTCCTGGCCGCGCAGCGTCGTCGCCGTGGCGCCATCGAGTTCGACACGGTGGAGGTGAAGTTTGGCCTGGACGCCGCCGGTGAGGTGCAGGATATGGGCGCGCAGCCGCGCAACGATGCGCACCGGCTGATCGAGGAATGCATGATCACCGCCAACGTGCAGGCGGCCAAGTTCCTGTCGCGAAAGAAGATTCCGGCGCTTTACCGCGTGCATCCGACGCCGCCGGCCGAAAAGTACGAGGATCTGCTGGAGTTCCTGCGCGAGTTCAAGCTGTCGCTGCCGCCCGTGGAGGAAGTGACGCCCGCCGATTTCTCCGACCTGCTGCGCAAGGTGAAGGGCCGTCCCGAGGCCGACCTGATCCAGTCGGTGCTGTTGCGCTCGCAAAGCCTGGCGGTGTATCACCCGGAAAACCAGGGTCACTTTGGCCTGGCGCTGGATGCGTACGCGCACTTTACGTCGCCGATTCGCCGCTATCCGGACCTGCTGGTGCACCGGGCCATTCGCTATGCGCTGACGCGCGGCAAGCCCAAGGACTACGAGTACACCGACAAGGCCATGGCCGACATGGCGCTGCATTGCTCGCAGCGTGAGCGTCGCGCCGAAGAGGCCGAGCGCGATGTCGACGAACGCTTCAAGTGTGCGTGGATGGAAAAGCACGTCGGCGAGGTGTTCGAGGGCGTGGTCACCGGCGTCACCTCGTTCGGGCTTTTCGTGGAAATGGAGCCCAGCAAGGTGTCCGGTCTGGTGCACATTTCGCAGCTGCCCAACGACTACTACCACTTCGAACCGACGCGTCGCCTGCTGGAGGGCGAGCGCACCGGACGGCGTTTCCGCCTGGGCGACAACGTGCGTGTGCAGGTGCTGCGCGCCAGCCTGGAAGATCGCAAGATCGACCTGCGTCTGGCTACCCGCGATGGTGCTCACGAGCCGGATACGGCGCCGCCCAAACGCGGCGACAAAAAGCGCAAGAGCTCCGAACACGGGTTGCCCAGCAAGAAGGCCAGCCGTGACCGTCGCACCAAGCGCGATGGCAAGAGCAAGGCGCGCAAGAAGAAGTGATGCGTGCGCATGGCCTGCTCCCGGCGAGCAGGCCATGCCGGTATCATGCGCGGCCGAGTACGCAACTTTTAGGCAACCCGATGAGCGAATCCTGGATCGCCGGTATCAACCCCGTGGAAGGCGCCCTGGCCAATGACCCCGAGCGCGTGCGCGAGGTGGTGATCGAGCAGGGCAGCCGCAATGCCCGCGTCAAGGAGCTGGCCGACATGGCGCGCAAGGCGCACGTGCTGGTGTCGATGAAGCCGCGTGCGCAGCTTGACCGCCTGGGCGGTGGTGCGCGTCACCAGGGCGTGCTGGCCCGCTACGAGGCACCGGCACCGCTGGGCGAGGATGTGTTGCCGGAGCTGGCCGAGCAGGCCGGTTCCCGCGCGCTGTTTCTGGTGCTCGATGGCGTCACCGATCCGCACAACCTGGGCGCCTGTCTGCGCAGTGCCGCCGCGGCGCAGGTGACCGCGGTGATCGTGCCCAAGGACCGTGCCGTAGGCGTCACGCCGACCGTGCGTCGCGCCTCGGCCGGCGGTGCCGACCGCGTGCCGCTGGTGGCGGCCACGAACCTGGCACGCACCCTGCGCAGCCTGAAGGATGCCGGCGTGTGGCTGGTGGGGCTTGCCGGCGAGACCGACGCCTCGCTGTACGAAATGGACCTGAAAGGTCCCATCGCCATCGTCATGGGCTCGGAAGGCGAGGGCATGCGCCGACTGACGCGTGAAACCTGCGACTTTGTCGCGCGTATCCCGATGCCGGGTGCCATGGAAAGCCTGAACGTGTCGGTGGCCACCGGCGTGGCCTTGTTCGAGGCGGTGCGCCAGCGCGGGGCTCAGGCGTGAACGTGAACATGCCCTGGCACGAGTGGGCCGGTTTTGCCGGAGTATTGCTGGTGCTGTTGGCCTTTCTGCTGCTGCAGGCGCACAAGCTGCGCGGCAACGGGCTGGTCTATCAGCTGATGAACGCGCTGGGCGCCATCGGCGTGATGGCCTCGCTGTTGTTTGGCCAGTTCAACCTGCCGGCATTCGCGTTGCAGCTGGCGTGGCTGGTGATCAGCATCTACGGCATGCTGGTGGCGGCGCGTCGGCGTCGCCTCTCACGGCAGGAGACGCCGCCCGAGTCCGCCTCGCGGCGCTGACTTGCGGCGCTTTCGACAAGCATGAAAAAAGGCGCGTCCGCTTGAGCGGCCGCGCCTTTTTTTAGTGCCCGGGAAGGCGGCTATCAGATGCCTTCTTCCAGCTCCGGGCCGGAGGTTTCATCGCCCTTCTTGCGGGTCGCTTCCAGCGCCTCACCCTTGACCAGGAACCATACGTTCTCGGCAATGTTGGTGGCGTGATCGCCGATGCGCTCGATGTTCTTGGCCATGAACAACAGGTGCGTGCACGGCGTGATGGAGCGCGGATCTTCCATCATGTAGGTCAGCAGCTCGCGGAACAGGCCGGTGTAGGCCTCATCCAGCTTCACGTCGTCTTCCCACACCTGGTAGGCGGCCTCGGCGTCGCCCTCGCGGTAGGCGGCCAGTACCTTGCGCACGGCGACGGCGGCCAGTTCGGAAAGCCGACGCAGGCTGCGCGCATGGGTGATGGGCGCGACCATCGACAGCGGGATGGCGCGCTTGGCGACATTGGCACCGTAATCGCCGATGCGCTCGATATCGGCGGCGATGCGCAGCGCGGCGAATACCTCGCGCAGGTCGCGGGCCATCGGCGCACGCAGGGCCAGCAGACGCACCACATCGTGGCTGATCTCGGTTTCCATGGCGTCGATGGCGTCGTCGTTCTCCACCACTCGCAGCGCGGCGCGCTCGTCGCGTCGCTCGACGACATCGATGGCGGCCTCAAGCTGGGTGACCGACAGCTCGCCCATGCGGGCAATCTCGCCGGTCAGGCGGTCCAGCTCCTGGTCGTAGCTTTTGATGATGTGGTCTTTGGAGTGCATGGCACGGCCTTGTGTAGCAGTAACGTTCGGAATGTAGCGGCGCGCGTCGGGCAGGGCGAGCGCGCCGCGCGCGGGCGTTGCGGGAAGTTCAGCCGAAGCGACCGGTGATGTAGTCCTCGGTCTGCTTCTTGTCCGGCTTGGTGAAGATCTTCTCGGTAACGCCAAATTCCACCAACTCGCCCAGATACATGAAAGCGGTGTAATCGGACACGCGCGCGGCCTGCTGCATGTTGTGGGTCACCATGACGATGGTGTACTCCTTCTTCAGCTCCTCGACCAGCTGCTCGATGCGACCGGTGGCAATGGGGTCCAGTGCCGAGGTCGGCTCGTCCAGCAGCAGCACTTCGGGCTTGAGCGCGATGCCGCGGGCAATGCACAGGCGCTGCTGCTGGCCACCGGAAAGACCCAGCGCGCTCTGGCCCAGCTTGTCCTTGACCTCGTCCCACAGCGCCGCGCCGCGCAGGGCTTCTTCCACGCGCGCTTCCATCGCCTTGCGCTTGAGCTTTTCGTGGTGGCGAATGCCGTAGGCCACGTTCTCGAAGATGGTCATCGGGAACGGCACCGGCTTCTGGAACACCATGCCTACCTTCGAACGCAGGCGGTTCATGGAGTAGCTTTTGTCCAGCACGTTCTCGCCATCGAGCACCACTTCGCCCTGCGCCTCCAGCTTGGGATACATGGCATAGATGCGGTTGAAGATGCGCAGCAGCGTGGACTTGCCGCAACCGGACGGGCCAATGATGGCCGTGACCTTCTTCTCCGGAATATCCATGTTGATGCCCTTCAGGGCGTGGAATCCGTTGTAGTAGAAGTCCAGGTCGCGCACCTTGATCTTGGTGCGTTCGTTGACGGAGGCCGTATCAGACGGGGTCTGGGCGGCGGCGGCGAGGTTAGTCATAGCTCACCTTCTTGCGCGAAAACAGAAGTCGGGTCAGCAGGCTGAGCGCCAGCACGAACAGGGTGATCAACAGCGCACCGGCCCAGGCGATGGCGTGCAGCGTCGGGTTCGGGTCGTTGGTGTACTGGTAGATCGCCACCGGCAGGCTGGCCATCTTGTCCAGCGGGTGCACGCTCATGTAATTGTTGCCGAAGGCGGTGAACAGCAGCGGCGCGGTCTCGCCGGCCAGGCGCGCCAGCGCCAGCAGGATACCGGTGATGATGCCGGACATGGCCGCGCGCATCAGCACCTGCAGGGTCATCTTCCACTGCGGAATGCCCAGCGACAGCGCCGCCTCGCGCAGCGTGGTCGGCACCAGCTGCATCATTTCGTCGGTGGTGCGCACGATCACCGGCAGGCCGATCAGCGCCAGTGCCACCGAGCCGGCAAAGCCGGAGAAGCTGACCGCGCCACCCGACAGCGAGGTGCTGGGAATGACCACGATCACGTACACGAACAGACCCAGCACGATGGAGGGTGCCGACAGCAGAATATCGTTCAGGAAGCGCACCGTGGCACCGAACTTGGAGCTGGATGCACACTCGGCCAGGTAGGTGCCGGCCAGCACGCCGATCGGTGCACAGATCGCAATGGCGATCAGATCCATGATCAAGCTGCCGACAATGGCGTTGGACAGGCCGCCGTCCGGACCGTAAGCGGTGATCTTGGTGAACAGGCGCCAGTTGAAGGCGCTGATGCCGTTGACCAGCGTGATCCACAAAATCCAGACCAGGAACACCAGCCCGATGATGATGGCCGCCGTGGCCAGCACCTTGGCGGCGATGTTCTTGATATGGCGACGGGTGTAGATGGCGCTCATTACTTGCCCTCCCGCTTGGCCAGCTGGCGCAGCATCAGGCGCGCGATCAGCAGCACGATGAAGGTGACCACGAACAACAGGAAGCCCAGCGCGATCAGCGCCGAACGGTGCAGGCCCACCGCCTCGTTGAACTCATTGGCGATGGACGAGGAAATCGAGGTGCCCGGCATCAGCAGCGAGGCGGTGATGTTGTACGAGTTGCCCAGCACGAAGGTGACCGCCATGGTCTCGCCCAGCGCACGGCCCAGCCCCAGGAAGATGCCGCCGATCACGGCCGAACGCGTATACGGCAGCACGATGTCCCAGACCACCTCCCAGGTGGTCGAGCCCAGCGCATAGGCCGATTCCTTCAGGCGCGAAGGCACGGTCTGGAACACCTCGCGCATCACCGAGGAAATGAACGGCAGGATCATCACTGCCAGCACAATGCCGGCGGTGAGAATGCCAAGGCCCAGCGGCGGGCCGTCGAACACGGCGCCGATGAAGGGAATCTTGCCCAGCGTGTCGGCCAGGTGCGGCTCGACGTGGTCGGCCATGAATGGCACGAAGATGAAAAGGCCCCACATGCCGTAGATGATCGACGGAATGGCCGCCAGCAGTTCGATGGCCGTGGCCACCGGGCCGCGCAGCCAGCCTGGCGCCAGTTCGGTCAGGAACAGGGCGATGCCGAAACTCACCGGCACCGCCAGCACGATGGCGATGATGGAGGTGACCAGGGTGCCGTAGATCGGCGCCAGCGCGCCGTAGTTGTCGGTGACCGGGTTCCAGGCGTCGCTGGTCAGAAAGTGAAAGCCATCCTTGAACAGCACCTCGCGCCCGCCCCACAGCGTGGACAGCGCCGCGCCCAGCAGGGCCGCCAGTACCAGCAGCGCACAGAAGCGCAGGATGCCGCGGAAGATCCGGTCGTGGCGGGCATCTTTTCTGGAGCGGTGCTCGATGTCTCGAGCGGCGGTCTCGGGCCGGTTCGCTTGCATGCGGAAAACCTTAGAACGATTGTCGCGGACGGGGACTGGTCAAAGGCGCGGCGCGCGCGGTCTTATCGACCACGCGCGCCGGCTTTTTCGCGGTTTATCCGTTACAGGATAACCGACGATGGATTACATCTTGTATTCGGTCTTCCAGTAGGTCTCGATCTGCTTGACCAGGCTGGCCGGCAGCGGCACGTAGTCCAGCGAACGGGCGTCGTCCTGGCCGTGCTCGTAGGCCCACTTGAAGAAGTCCATCGTCACCTTGGTGTGCTCGACGTTCTTCGGCTGCTTGTACATGATCACCCACGAGGTGGCGGTGATCGGCCAGGCATTGGCGCCCGGGGCGTTGGTGATCAGCAGCTTGAAGTTCTTGGCATGCTTCCAGTCGGCGGTGGCAGCGGCGGCCTGGAAGGTCTTGGTCTCCGGCTTGACCACCTTGCCGGCCGCGTTCTTCATGATCGCGTAGCCGATGTGGTTCTGCAGCGCATAGGCGTACTCGACGTAGCCGATGGAGCCCTTGATCTGCTTGACGTAGGCGGACACACCCTCGTTGCCCTTGCCGCCGATACCGGCCGGCCAGTTGACGGCGGTGCCTTCACCGACCTTGCTCTTCCAGGTCGGGGAGACCTGCGACAGGTAATGGGTGAAGTTGTAGGTGGTGCCCGAACCGTCCGAGCGGTGCACGACGGTGATCTTCTGCGCCGGCAGCTTCATGCCCGGGTTCAGCTTGGCAATCTCGGCGGCGTTCCACATCGTCACCTTGCCCATGAAGATGTCGGACAGGGTCTTGCCGTCCAGCACCAGCTTGCCCGCGTCGATACCCGGCACGTTGAAGGCCGGTACGATGCCGCCGATCACGTCAGGGAACTGGCCCAGGCCGAACTTGTCCAGCGTGGCTTCGTCCAGCGGCTTGTCGGAGGCGCCGAAATCGACGGTGCCGGCCTTGATCTGGGCGATACCGCCACCCGAACCGATGGACTGGTAGTTGACGTGGTTGCCGGTCTTCTCGGCGAACTTGGCCGACCACTTGGAGATGACAGGGTACACAAAGCTGGAACCGGCACCGGTGATGTCGGTGGCGCCAGCGGTCATGCAGATCATGGACGCCGCGGCAGCGACGGCAATGCGCGATTTCATGGACTTGAACACGAGTAGCTCCTTGGATTCGGTCAACAGGCGTTGCCCGCCTGGCTCCATTTGTAGGTGAGCCATGTTGCAATGAAATGAGTTGAATGTTGCACCTGTGTGACAGGTCGTCATTTCAGTGGCTTGGCGGGATCGTCCAAAGGCGGTGCGGTCTCCCTGAGGGAGGCCGCATCATGTGATCCAACGTGTTGTTATATTTGGATTTTAAGGCGCTTCTGGCCAAGTCGACCGGGGCGCGCGCCGGACCCATGGATACGCAGCCGGCGTGATGGCTGCGTGAGCAAAAGGTTACGGGATGGCGGCGGGCAACTCGCCCTGGGCGCGGTCTTCCAGCGCACGCCAGCGATTGACGATGGCGCAGAACAGCTCGGCGGTGCGCGCGGTGTCGTAGTCGGCCGAGTGTGCCTGGCGGGTATTGAACTCGATACCGGCGACCGTGGCGGCCTTGCTCAGCACCGTCTGCCCGTAGGCCAGGCCTGCCAGCGTGGCGGTGTCAAAGCAGCTGAAGGGATGGAACGGATTGCGCTTGTGGCCGCTGCGGCGCACGGCAGCATTAATGAAGGAAAGGTCGAACGCGGCGTTGTGTCCGACCAGGATGGCGCGCTGGCATTCGGCCGCGCGCACGGCCTGGCGTACCGGCTGGAAGATCGCATCCAGCGCGTCGCGTTCGCTCAAGGCGTCGCGGAACGGATGGTCCGGATCGATGCCCGTGATTTCCAGCGCACGCGGATCGATGTTGGCGCCGGCAAATGGCTGCACTTGCACCAACACGGCCGGCTCCGGATACACCAGGCCGTCGTCGCCCATGGTGATCACCGAGGCGGCCATTTCCAGCAGCGCATCCTTTTCCGGATCGAAGCCGCCGGTTTCCACATCCACTACGACAGGCAGGAAGCCACGGAAGCGATCGGCCATGCGCCTGGCCGACAACGGGGGAACAGGTTCAGTCATGCGCGAGAGGATAGCAGGAGCCGGCCGTTTTCTGGCCGGCACCGTGGGCCGCGGCGTCCGCGGCAGGGCCGCTCAATTGGCCGGCACCACATGCACGGTATCGCGCACGCCGTCCACACTGAACATCCAGGAGCCGAAGAAGCCCGGCTCCACCGTCACCTTGGGGTTGTCGATGCCAGCCATATGGATCGGCGCCGAGGTGTCCTGCACCTTCCACTTCTGACCATTGGCCAGGGTGAACACGGTACCGTCCTCCCAGCCGCTGAAGGTGCCGACCAGGGTGCTGTTGATGGTATGACGCCGCACTTCGCGACGGCCGCTACCGACATCGTCGGCCTGGCGCTGCACGTCGTCCACGCTGGGGCCGCTCATGCCGTGCGTATCCAGCCACTGGTTGAGCCCTTTCAGCTGCTCATCACTGAGCTTGTCCAGGCCCAGCTGCTTGAACTGCGCATAGGACATGCGTTCCTGCAGCGTGGCCGGCGGCTTGGCGTAAAGATTCGGCGCCAGTGCCAGGGTGCCCAGCATCAGGCCGGCCAGCCAGCTGCGTGAACGATGGGGACGTGCGATAGCCATGAGGTACTCCTCTTTGGAATGCGGGCATTAAGGACAAGCGCGCGGCAACAGCCCTGTTGGCGTCCTGGCCGGCGCTCACGGGCGGCACTTTACGGCGCCAACCGTGACACTTTGGTTTCAATGCATGTCCGCGTTAGGGCTTTGTGAAGGCATCGCCAGCCCGTATGGAGCAAGGCTTTGGCGCCGGTTGCCGGGGTGCGCTGTCATGGATCTGTCACGCAGCGCCAACACGCCAGTCAAATTCGACCTGCAAAGTGCGCCTCATCACGGCGATTTAACGTCCGCTGATGCTGGCCAATCACGGGTGTGTGGCGAGGTGCCGCACGCCAGCAGATACGAACGAAACTGGAGTCTTTCCTATGCGCTGCAAACTGCTTGCCGTTGCCCTGATCGCCGCCTGTGGCGGCATGGGTGTGAATGCCGCTCACGCCGCCGCGGGTGATACCACCATTGGCGGCAAGATGTACTTCGACTTCACCAACATCAACCAGAAGGACAACGGCGCCAAGACCGATGCTTCGGGCACCGGTATTGACGTCAAGCGTTTCTACCTGAGCATCAGCCATCAGTTCGACGACATCTGGTCGGCCAATCTGACCACCGACTTCAACTACGTTGGCAACGACGGCGAGACCAACCTGTTCGTCAAGAAGGCCTACGTGCAGGGCGACTTCAGCAAGGCCGCGCGGCTGCGCATCGGTTCGGCCGATATGCCCTGGATCCCGTTCGTCGAGGGCTACTACGGCTTCCGTTATGTCGAGAACACCCTGACCGACCGCCTGCACATGGCCAACTCGGCCGACTGGGGTCTGCATCTGTCGGGCAAGGTGGGTGGCGGTGTCGACTACGCCGTGTCCGCCGTCAACGGTGGTGGCTACAAGCATCCGGGCCGCAGCAAGGGCGTGGACTTCGAAGGCCGCGTCGGCTTCGCTCCGATGGACGGCATGATCGTGGCCGTGGGCGGCTACTCCGGCAAGCGTGGCGATGACCTGCAGACCTCCAGCGCCGACAACACCGCCAGCCGTGGTGATGCGCTGATCGCCTACGCCTCCAAGAGCTTCCGCCTGGGTGGCGAGTACTTCACCGCCAAGAACTGGGGCAATGTCACCACGCCTTACCAGGACAAGTCCGACGGTTACTCGGTGTGGGGCAGCGTCGCCGTGGCGCCGCGCGTGAACCTGTTCGCCCGCTACGACCACGCCAACCTGTCCAAGGACATCGATCCGAAGGCCAAGGACACCTATTACAACGCCGGTGTCGAGTTCGACGTGACCAAGGGCTTCCTGCTGTCGGTGGCCTGGAAGCACGAGAAGCAGGAAGGCAACCCGAACCTGGGCGTGCCGGTGAGCGTGCCGTTTGGCTGGCATGCCAACCGCAAGACCGACGAAATCGGCGTCTGGGGTCAGGTCGCGTTCTGATCTGGCGCTACAAGTTGCGAGAGCGCTCCGGCCCGACGCCGGGGCGCCCTCCGGATGGCATCGGAGGGAGTTCTACCCAGGGATGGAAAACGGCGAGCGTGATGCTCGCCGTTTGCTTTTGTGCGGCGGCCAGTGGTGCCGGGCGGGCGAAGCGCGATGGTGACGCTCAGGCCGCCGGCGTCTTGGGCTTGTAGCGGCACAGGTCGATGATGGCGCAGTCCGGGCACTTGGGCTTGCGCGCCACGCAGACATAGCGCCCGTGCAGAATCAGCCAGTGATGGGCATCTTTCAGGAACGGGTCCGGGATCACCTTCACCAGCTTGTCTTCCACCGCGCGTACCGTCTTGCCGGGTGCCAGGCCAGTGCGGTTGGCGACGCGGAAAATGTGCGTGTCCACGGCCATGGTCGGCTCGCCGAAGGCGGTGTTGAGCACGACGTTGGCGGTCTTGCGGCCCACGCCGGGCAGCGCCTCCAGCGCGGCGCGCTCACGCGGCACCTCGCCGCCATGCTTTTCCAGTAATTGTCGGCAGGTGGCGATGACGTTGGCCGCCTTGGCGTTGTACAGGCCGATGGTGTTGATGTAGCCCTTCAAGCCGTCTTCGCCCAGATCGAGAATGGCCTGCGGCGTGCCGGCCACCGGGAACAGCCGCCGCGTGGCCTTGTTCACGCCCACGTCGGTGGCCTGCGCGGACAGGATCACCGCGATCAGCAGCTGGAAAGGCGTGTCGTACTCCAGCTCGGTGGTGGGGTGTGGATTGAGCTCGCGCAGGCGCGAGAACATCTCCTGGATGTCGGCTTTTTTCATTGGCGGAACACGGGCAATAGGCGGCCGATGATTCTACGGCGCGCGGCCTGGCTGGCCCAAGGCGTGACCTTCGTTCAATGGCGCTTGCACCCGGGCCGGTTATGGTGGGATGGACAGGTCACCTGCATGTAGAGGCTCTCACCCATGGATTTTTTCTACGACCGACCCGACGCCGTGGTCGATGCCGGACTGGACGCACTGTGCGCTGATTCGGGCCTGGTGCGTTCGGCGCCCGACACCGCCGGCGTGCGCATCGTGGCGCGTGCCGACTGGGACCGTCGCCTTGGCCAGGTGGCGCTGGTATCGGGAGGCGGCGCCGGCCACGAGCCCAGTCACGCCGGTTATGTCGGGTCCGGCATGCTGACCGCAGCCATATCCGGTGAGGTATTTGCCTCGCCCAGCGTCGAGGCGGTGCTGGCCGGCATCCGACGCGTCAGCGGTGAGGCCGGCTGCCTGCTGATCATCAAGAACTACACCGGTGACCGCCTCAACTTTGGTCTGGCCGCAGAGCGCGCAGCCGGCGAAGGCCATCGCGTGGCGTCGGTCATCGTGGCCGATGACATTGCGCTGCCGCAGGTGGCCCAGCCACGTGGTATCGCCGGCACGGTGCTGGTGCACAAGATCGCCGGCGCCTGCGCCGCACGCGGCGACGAACTGGAAACGGTCACCGCCGCCGCGCAGCGCGTGGCCGATGAACTGTGTTCGCTGGGACTGTCACTGGAGGCTTGCCATGTGCCGGGACAGGCCACCCAGTCGCGGCAGCCGGAGTTGGGTCTGGGTATCCACAATGAATCTGGCGCGCAGCAGGTCGACCCACGCGATGCCAGCGAGGCCATGGGCCAGGTACTGGCCCCGCTCAAGGCTGAATTCGAGCGACGCTTCGGCGCCGACATGCCGATGATCGTGATGCTCAATGATCTGGGCGGATGCGCGCCACAGGAGTTGGCAGTGCTGACCCGCGCTCTGATCGATGGTCTCGGTGTGGCGCGCATAGAACGTCTGGTGCGTCCGGCACGGCTGATGACCTCGATGAACATGCATGGCTTTTCGGTCACCCTGTTGCCGGCACGCACCGACTATGTGCAGGCGCTGGACGAGCCGGCGTCGCCGGCAGCCTGGCCGGGCGCCTTCAAGCCGGCACCGGTGGCGCATTTCGAGCCACATCTGAGCGTCAATTACGAAAGCGCCGGCATGCGCGATGAGGCCATCGAGGCACGCATCGGCGCCGTGCTCGCTGCAGTGGACCAGGCGCGCGAGGCGCTGGATGCCCTGGATGCCGAGAGCGGCGATGGTGACACCGGCAGCACCTTCGCCAGTGGCGCGAAGGCGGTGCGCAAGTTGCTTGACGAAGGGCTGCTTTCCAGTGCCGACAACGCACGTCTGTGTGGTCAGCTGGGGCGCACGCTGGCGCAGGCCATGGGCGGCTCCAGCGGTGTTTTGCTGTCGATTCTGTTTGCCGCCGCCGGGGTCGCCCTGGATGAGGGGCTGTTGTGGCCGGAGGCGCTGGCGCAGGGCATTTCGCGCATGCAGCACTATGGGGGCGCCAGGCCCGGCGATCGCACCATGCTCGACGCGCTGGTGCCGGCAGTGAATGCGCTGCGCGAAGGAGGCGATCTGACCGCTGCCGCCAAGGCCGCGCGCGAGGGTGCCGATGCCACGGCGAACATCACGCAGGCCGGCGCAGGAAGGGCTGCCTACGTGCGCGCCGAAGTCTTGAAGGGGTCATTGATCCCGGCGCCGAGGCGGTGGCGCGCGTGTTTCAGGCGCTGGCGCGCGACTGAGCCATCGCCGGGGGGCAGGTTTGGTGGAAATCCCGATACCAGGCCACGAAGCGGGCCACGCCGTGCTCGATCGAGGTCGAGGGCGCATCGCCGATATCGCGGCGCGCGGCGCTGACGTCGGCCCAGGCGTGGGGTACATCGCAGCACTGCATGGGATGGGTTGGGGAAAGCGGCTTATCGGAGCAATGGCTGCCACGACAGGCATCGGCTTGCCATCACAAAATGCTCGCATAGGTGACTGATTCCGCAATGGAGAACGGCGTACGCTTCGGTCTAAGTGATTGTTTGTGTTAAGGTATGTGAATTCCCTTAACCATTAGCCTGAATCGGCAGCAGTGTTCGTCCCCGCGTCAAAGGTGATGTTGGGTTCGGACAGGCGCGCTTTTGCGTGCATGCAGCCGGCTCTGGCGCTTGAGGATCGATGCCGAAAATAAAGGTCGAGAAACTAACGAAGATCTTCGGCCCGCAGCCGCAGAAGGGTCTGCGCATGCTGGACGAAGGCAAGGACAACAAGACCATCCGCGAAGCCGGGCATGCCGTGGGCGTGGCCGACGTCTCCTTCGAGGTGGAAGAGGGCGAGCTGCTCGTGGTGATGGGGCTGTCCGGCAGCGGCAAGTCCACCCTGATCCGTTGCCTGAACCGGCTCAATGAGCCGACCCGTGGCTCGATCTTTATCGATGACAAGGACATCACAAAGTTCGACCACGAAGCTTTGCTGAAGTTGCGCCGCAACAAGATCAGCATGGTGTTCCAGCACTTTGCGCTGTTCCCTCATCGCAGCGTCACCGATAACGCCGCGTACGGCCTGGAGATTCAGGGCGTGGGCGTGGACGAGCGCCGTCGCAAGGCGCGTGAGGCGTTGGATCTGGTGGGCCTCAAGGGCTGGGAAGATGCCTATCCCGGCCAGCTGTCCGGCGGCATGCAGCAACGCGTGGGCCTGGCCCGTGCACTGGCGGTGGAGCCGGACATCATGCTGATGGACGAGGCTTTCAGCGCGCTTGATCCGCTGATCCGACGCGACATGCAGCACGAGATGATCTCGCTGCAGGAGCGCATGAAGAAGACCATCGTCTTCATCACCCATGACCTGGACGAAGCGCTGCAGATCGGCGACCGCATCGTGCTGATGAAAGATGGCCGTGTGGTGCAGATCGGCACCCCGGAGGACATTCTCAACAACCCGGCCAATGCCTACGTGGAGCGCTTTGTCGAAAGCGTGGACATGTCGCGCGTGCTGACCGCGCGCTCGGTGCTGCGGCGTGCCCGTGTGGTCGCCTTTGCCCACGATGGTCCGCGCACCGTGCTGCACAAGATGGACGACGACAACCTGGCCAGCCTGCTGGTGGTGCGTCGCGATTACACCCTGGTCGGCACCATCAGCCTGGAGCAGGCCGACAAGGCGGTGAAGGACGGTGCCAAGTCGATCGAGGGCTATATCGAGCAAACCCCGTCGGTGAAGGCCGACGAGCCACTGATGAGCATCATTGGCATCCTGGCCGAATGGCGCTGGTCGCTGCCGGTGGTCGACGAGGCCGACAAGGTCCTGGGCGTGGTGACCCGCGCCGGCGTGCTGACCGCCCTGTCCGACAGCAGTAGCGAAACGGCCGCCGGCGATGCCGGTGAGGCCCCGGTCGAAGCAGTCGCGCCGGCGGAAGCCGAGACCGCCGCATCGGCATCGAACCAGGAGGACAAGCAGGCATGATGTTCGCCACCACCGTTCCCAAGTTTCCGCTGGCGCACATCGTCGATGTGGCGCTTGACTGGACCACCTCGCATTTTGCCTTCATCACCAAGGCGCTGAGCCACGGCCTCTCGGCGGTCATCGATGCCATCGTCAGTGGCCTGTTGTTCGTGCCGCCCTGGCTGCTGATTCCGGCCATCGCCGCGCTGGGCTGGTGGGCGGCCGGTCGCCGCGTCGCCATCGGCACTCTGGTCGGCCTGCTGTTTCTGTGGGATCTGCGCCTGTGGGAACCCACCGTGCAGACCTTTACCCTGGTGCTGATCTCGACACTGATCGCGGTGGCCATCGGCCTGCCGCTGGGCATTGCCGCGGCGCTGAACAAGCGCACCAATCGCATTGTCATGCCGGTGCTCGATTTCATGCAGACCATGCCGGCCTTCGTGTACCTGATTCCGGCCATCCCGTTCTTCGGGCTGGGCGCGGTGTCGGCAGCGGTGGCCACGGTGATCTTTTCCACGCCGCCGGCCATTCGCCTGACCGCGCTGGGCATCCGTCAGGTGCCGGCCGACCTGATCGAGGCCGCCGATGCCTTCGGCTCCACGCGCTGGCAGAAGCTGTTCAAGGTGCAGTTGCCGATGGCCGTGCCGACCATCATGGCCGGCGTCAACCAGACCATCATGCTGGCCCTTTCCATGGTGGTGATCGCCGCCATGATCGGCGCCGGCGGCCTGGGCGGCGAAGTATGGAAGGCCATCCAGCGCCTGGAGCCCGGCAAGGGCTTCGAATCGGGTATCGCCATTGTCGTGCTGGCCATGATCCTTGACCGGATCACCCAGCGCATCGGGCGTCGCAACGACGCCAAGAGTCACTGAAAGAACACCCAAAGAGGAGAATGCTCATGGAGATCAAACGCCATGCCTTGCACCAGGGCCTGATGGCCGCCGTGGCGGTCGGCGCGCTGGCGCTGGCCGGTTGCTCGAACGGCAACAACAACAATGCAGCCACCCAGAACCAGGCGGCCGACAACGGCCAGGCCGCCACCGAGGCCTCCGGCAATGCGCCGGCCAAGGCGCACGGCAGCGTCAAGCTGGCCTACGTGGAATGGTCCAGCTGCGTGGCCGCCACCGATGTCATGCAGGCCACGCTCGAGAAGCAGGGCTTTGACGTGAAGACCGTCTCGGTCTCGGCCGCGGCCATGTACACCGCCATTGCCGACGGCGACGCCGATGCCACCGTCTGTGCCTGGCTGCCGACCACCCAGGGCAACTACTACGCCAAGACCAAGGACCAGCTCACCAACCTGGGCGCCAACATGAAGGGCACCAAGCTGGGTCTGGTCGTGCCCAAGTATGTCGATGTCAGCTCCATCAGCGATCTGGCCAAGAAGTCGGTGGCCGACAAGTTCGACGACCGCATCGTCGGCATCGATCCGGGTGCCGGCGAAATGGGCATGACGCAGAAGGCGATCGACCAGTACAAGCTGCCGATGAAGTTGATCGACGGCTCCGGCGCCACCATGACCGCCGCGCTCAAGAGCGCCATCGACAACCACGAGCCGATCGTGGTCACCGGCTGGACGCCGCACTGGATGTGGGCGCGCTGGGACCTGAAGTATCTGGATGATCCCAAGGGCATCTACGGCAACGCCGAGGAAATCGACACCCTGGTGCGCAAGGGCCTGAAGCAGGACATGCCGGCCGCCTACGCCACCCTGGACGCCTTCAACTGGACGCCCAAGGACATGCAGCAGGTGATGGCCGCCAACCAGAAGTCCGGCTCCGATGCCAAGGCCAATGCCAGGCAGTGGGTGGGCCAGCACGCGGACATGGTGTCCGGCTGGACCGGCCAGCACTGATCGGCTGAACGAAAGACGGGGGGAAATCCTAGGGGACCGCGTCACGCTTGGGGGAGCGTGACGCGGGTCCTGGTCCACACATCCAGGATCACAATCTATGAAAAACCAACACAAGCACTGGGTGCTGGCCGCTGCCGTGGCCGCCGCACTCGCCCTCCCCATGACCGCTGCCGCGCAGTCCGACAACGACAGCGATTCGGCCAAGCTGGCTCAGCAGATTGCCGTCATGCAAAAGCGCATGGATCAAATGCAGCAGCAGTTGCAGGCCATGCGTGAGCAGCAGTCCGAGCTCAAGGACAAGCAGCTGGAAACGGCCAAGACACAGAAGGTCGTGGTCGAGAAGCAGAAAAAGCAGAAGAAGCTGGTCGACAAGGTGGCCGATGGCATCAAGGTGGGCGGTGCCATGCGCTTTCAGTACTCGTATGAGGACTACAACAAGGGCAACGAGCGTCGCGTCGGTGATACCGATTTCGACATCTTCCGCCTCAACTTCAGCGGCAAGGTCGACAACATCGAGCTGAAGGCCGAGTGGCGCTGGTTCCAGTACATGAGCGCCATCAAGTACGCATGGCTCGGCTACGACTTCGACGATCACCAGCAGCTGCAGCTGGGCATCACGCGCATCCCGTTCGGCAACCAGCCATACAACTCGCACAACTACTTCTTCAGCTCCAACTACTATCTGGGCCTGGAAGACACCTACCACGCCGGCGCCGAGTACGTGTACAAGGGCGGGCCGTGGAACGTGCAGCTGGCGTTCTTCAAGAACGATGCCGAGGGCGGTGTGGACAGCGGTGCCAGCAGTCGTGCCAACAGCTACTCGTACAACGTGGTCGGCGTGCGTGGTCCGGGCGAGGGCACCTACGCCAATCCGCAGCACTCGGCCGGCAGTGTCGACACCGCCGCCGCGCGCGTGGCCTACACCTTCAAGCCCACCGGTGACCTGAAGTGGGAAGTGGGTGGCTCGGCCCTGCACGGTGGACTGGACAGCCCGGACGAGCGCATCGGCTCGTACAGCGCCTTCGCGCTGCACACCAATGTCGACTACAAGCGCTGGAACTTCCAGGCCGAGGCGGCGCGCTATGACTACACCACCGACAGCAACGCCAAGTTGCTGGCCGTGGGTGCATATGCCTTCTACGACACCATTCCGGCCGCGGCCAACTCGTACACGCTCAACGTGAAGTATCACTACCCGGTGTCGTGGGGTCCGATTCACTCACTGGACTTCTACAACGACTATTCGCTGGTCACCAACAAGACCGCGGCCCTGCCCAGCACCTTCATGAACGTGACGGGCGTGGGCGTGTCGGCGGGTGATCTTTACACCTACTTCGACTTCGTCACCGGCCGCAACCAGCCGTTCATCGGCGGCTCCATGGCCGGCGACGGTCAGGTCGAGCATCGCTTCAACATCAACTTCGGCTTCTACTTCTAAGCACCGCTGTTGATGGCCGCTACCATGGGTGTGAGGTAGCGGCAGGGTTCACCCCCTCCCAGCCTCCCCCTGCAAGCAGGGGGAGGTGTTTTGTGCGAGGGACCTCAAACACCATGGCGCGCGCAGGGTTTCTTCCTGCCCTCGGGTGCTCGCCAGAGGGGGGCGCGAAGCACACCGCTCGGGACGCGAGAGCGGTAGCCGCCGGCGAAGTGGTCAGGCAGAAAGCACGCGTCGGCCCTCGGACACCACGCCGCACCAATATTTGAAGGCTTGACTCCCTCCCCTGCGGGCAGGGGATGGTCGGGGGGTAGAAGCAGCGCATCGCGCTGGACAGTCACCACCACGCCGCGCGTTCGGCGATAGCGGCCAGCGGCCGTGGCAGGCGAAAAGTGCACCTCACCCCTCAGTCACCACCCCGCATCGACGTTGAAAGGTTTGACTCCCTCCCCTGCTGGCAGGGGAGGGTCGGGTGGGTAGAAGCAGCGCGACGCGCTGGACAGTCACCACCACGCCGCGCGCTCGGCGATAGCCGCCAGCGGCCGTGGCAGGCGAAAAGTGCACCTCACCTCTCAGTCACCACCCCGCATCGACGTTGAAAGGTTTGACTCCCTCCCCTGCTGGCAGGGGAGGGTTGGGGAGGGGTAGAAGCAGCGCATCGCGCCGGACAGTCACCACCACGCCGCGCGCCCAGCATTGACACCCGGTCACCGCCGGGCTAGTTTTTGCGCCATTCATTCACCTTTTTTCAGGTGGCCGGCGGGTAACCGCGGGTCGAGCGTGCGACATGGACACTACCGGCATTTCCAACTAGCGCTCCCCGCCCATCGTTATCGTCAGTCCGAGGGCGCCACGCGCCTTTTTTTGTGTTCGGGTTTCCGCCCGCACATTCCGCTTCGCAGCCATCCGGTTGCCAGCGATGACTTTTTACCGCGCGTCGGCACCGGCGCCCGCAGGCCAAGTTCCAGACACCATGATTGAAATTACGCTACCCGACGGCAGCAAGAAGCCCTTCGACCATCCCGTGACCGTGCAGGACGTGGCCGCCTCCATTGGCGCCGGCCTGGCCAAGGCCACCCTGGCCGGCAAGGTCGATGGCAAGCTGGTCGATGCCGACCACAGCATCGAGCACGATGCCAGCCTGGAAATCGTCACCGAGAAGAGCCCCGAGGCGCTGGAGATCCTGCGTCACTCGACCGCGCATCTGCTGGCCCAGGCCGTGCAGCGCCTGTTTCCGGGCGCGCAGGTCACCATCGGTCCGGTGATCGACAACGGCTTCTACTACGATTTTGCCTACGAGCGTCCCTTCACGCCGGATGATCTTGAGAAGATCGAAGCGGAGATGAAGAAGATCGTCGAGGAAAACCTGCCGGTGCGTCGCACCGTCAAGAGCCGCGACGATGCCGTGAGCTTTTTCCGTGGCATGGGTGAGGCATACAAGGCCGAAATCATCGAGTCCATTCCCGCCAACGAGGAGCTGTCGCTGTACAGCCAGGGCGAGTTCACCGATCTGTGCCGCGGCCCGCACGTGCCGTCCACCGGCAAGCTGCGCGCGTTCAAGCTGATGAAGGTGGCCGGCGCCTACTGGCGTGGCGATTCCAACAACCAGATGCTCACGCGCATCTACGGCACCGCCTGGCTCAACGACAAGCAGCTCAAGGCCTACCTGACGCAGCTGGAAGAAGCCGAGAAGCGCGACCATCGCAAGATCGGCAAGGCGCTGGACCTGTTCCATCAGCAGGAAGAAGGTCCGGGCATGGTGTTCTGGCACCCCAAGGGCTGGGCGCTGTGGCAGCAGGTGGAGCAGTACATGCGCCGTGTGTACCGCCAGTCTGGCTACCAGGAAGTGCGCTGCCCGCAGGTGCTGGATGTGTCGCTGTGGAAGAAGTCCGGCCACTGGGACAACTACCAGGAAAACATGTTCTTCACCGAATCGGAGAAGCACACCTACGCGCTCAAGCCGATGAATTGCCCCGGCCACGTGCAGATCTTCAAGTCCGGTCTGCACAGCTATCGCGATCTGCCGATCCGCTACGGCGAGTTCGGCGGCTGCCACCGCAACGAGCCCTCCGGCGCGCTGCACGGCCTGATGCGCGTGCGTGCCTTCACCCAGGACGACGGCCACGTGTTCTGCACCCCGGCGCAGATCGAATCGGAAGTGACCGCTTTCCACACCCAGGCCATGAAGGTCTATTCGGACTTCGGTTTCGAGCACATCGAGATGAAGATCGCGCTGCGCCCGGAAAAGCGCATCGGTTCCGATGATGTCTGGGACAAGGCCGAAGCCGCGCTGCGCGGCGCGCTGTCGGCGGCGGGTGTCCAATGGCAGGAGCTACCCGGCGAGGGCGCTTTCTACGGCCCCAAGATCGAATACCACATGCGCGATTCCATCGGCCGCGGCTGGCAGGTGGGCACCATGCAGGTGGATTTCATGATGCCCGAGCGCCTGGGCGCCGAGTACGTGGACGAGCACAGCGCGCGCCAGCACCCGGTGATGCTGCATCGTGCCATTGTCGGTTCCATGGAGCGTTTCATCGGCATTTTGATCGAGCACCACGCCGGCCATTTCCCGGCCTGGCTGGCGCCAGTTCAGGCGGTAGTGCTCAATATTACCGATGCGCAGTCCGACTACGCCGCTGACGTAGCGCAAGCCCTTGTTGGCAAAGGCTTCCGCGTAGAGGCCGATTTGCGCAACGAGAAGGTCGGCTATAAAATCCGCGAGCATACGATGAACCGGGTTCCGTACCTGCTCGTGGTCGGCGACCGCGAAAAGGAATCGGGTGTCGTGTCCGTGCGAGCCCGTTCGGGTGAAGACCTTGGCAGCCTGTCGCTGTCGGACTTCGCCGCACGACTGGAGACCGAAGCGCGCCACTAATCCGGCGCCAACGCCATCGGTCATTTGAAGAAAAACATGCTGGGAGGACGAGGGTATCGCCACCACTGACAACAAAGGCAATCGCCGCAATTACGAGATTCGTGTTCCGCGCGTACGCGTGATCGACGCCGAGGGCGAACAGGTCGGCATCCTGTCGCGCGATGAGGCACTGAACATGGCTCAGGAGTCTGGGCTCGACCTGGTCGAGATCCAGCCCAACGGCGATCCGCCTGTCTGCCGCATCATGGACTATGGCAAGTACAAGTTCGAGCTGCAGAAAAAGGCCAACGCGGCCAAGAAGAAATCCAAGCAGATCGAAATCAAGGAAGTCAAATTCCGTCCCACCACCGATGTGGGTGATTATTCGATCAAGCTGCGCAATCTCATGCGCTTCCTGGAAGAGGGCGACAAGGTCAAGGTGACCATCCGCTTCCGTGGTCGCGAGATGTCGCATCAGGAACTGGGCCGCAATCTGGCCAAGCGCGTGCAGGAAGACGTCGGCGAGCTCGGCGTGGTCGAGCAGTTCCCGCGCCTGGAAGGCCGCCAGATGGTGATGATGATCGCCCCGCCCAAGAAGAAGGTGTAAGCCTCCTTCTTGAGCGAGCCATCGCTTTTGCGGGGGCTCCGACGCCTGGCGTCGGAGCCCTTTGCGTGTCGGTCTTTTCGCGTGCCGTACGGGCGGCGCGCGGGTGAGGCGGCTGCATATTCCTTTTGCAGCGCAGCACTTGTATAATCCCCGGTTCGACCCGCTGGGATGGGTCGCTACAAGCCGATTCGGGCAGGACGGAAAGCGCCAGCAATGGCCGCCTGGGTCAGTCGAAAAACATTGCATCAGGGAGCATCAACATGCCCAAGATCAAAACCAACCGGGCCGCGGCCAAGCGGTTCCGCAAGACGGCCTCCGGCAAGTTCAAGGCCGGCCATGCCTTCAAGTCGCACATCCTGACCAAGAAGTCGACCAAGCGTAAGCGCGGTCTGCGCGCCACCAACCATGTCTGTGCCGCTGACGCCAAGTCCGTGGCCCGCATGCTGCCGTACGTCTGATCAGGAGTAACGAACCATGGCACGAGTCAAGCGTGGCGTTACCGCCCGTCGTCGTCACAAGAAAGTCATCGGTCGCGCTAAGGGCTATTACAACGCCCGTAACAGCGTTTTCCGCGTAGCCAACCAGGCCGTCATCAAGGCCGGTCAGTACGCCTACATCGGCCGCAAGCAGAAGAAGCGCCAGTTCCGCGCCCTGTGGATCCAGCGTATCAATGCGGCGGCCCGTCAGTTCGGTCTGTCCTACAGCCGCCTGATCAACGGCCTGAACAAGGCCGGCATCACGGTGGACCGCAAGGTTCTGGCCGACATCGCCGTGCACGACATTGCCGCCTTTGGCGCCCTGGCCGAGAAAGCCAAGGCCAGCCTGGCTGCTTGAATCGTCGTGGCGCCCTTGAGGGGCGTCTCGCGGTGAGTTGAAGACAAGCAAGCGGGGAGAAGGCCCTACGCCTTCTCCCCGTTTTGCGTTTCTGGCGCCGGCATTTTTCACTGCCGCCGGCAAACGAGGCGACGATGGACGCATTGGGGAATATCGACAACACGCTGGGCGAGATCGCCGCCGCTTCCTCGCTGGAAGCGCTGGACGCCCTGCGTGTGAGTCTTCTGGGCAAGAGCGGCGCCGTGACGGCTGCGCTCAAATCGCTGGGCAAGCTCGATCCGGATGAGCGCAAGGCGCGTGGCGCCGAGGTCAACCAGGTCAAGCAGCGCCTGCAGCAGGCCATCAATGCCCGGCGCGAGGCGCTGGAGCAGGCCGCGCTGGATCAGCGCCTGGCTTCCGAGAAGGTGGATGTCACGCTGCCCGGGCGCCACGCCGAGCGCGGTGGCCTGCATCCGGTCACTCGTGCGCTCGAACGCATGGCCGAGATTTTTGCCCGGCTGGGCTACGAGCGTGCCGACGGTCCGGAAATCGAGGACGACTGGCACAACTTCGAGGCGCTGAATTTCCCGCCGCATCATCCGGCGCGCGCCATGCACGACACCTTCTATTTTGGTGACGGCCGCCTGTTGCGCACACATACCTCGCCGGTGCAGATTCGCTCCATGCATGGCCGTCAGCCGCCGATCCGCATCATTGCGCCGGGCAAGGTCTACCGCAGCGATTCGGATCAGACCCACTCGCCGATGTTCCATCAGATCGAGGGGCTGCTGGTGGATGAAACCTCCAGTTTTGCCGACTTGAAGGGCACGCTGGCCACTTTCGTGCGCGCCTTCTTCGAGCGCGATTTCGAGATGCGCTTCCGTCCCAGCTACTTCCCCTTCACCGAGCCGTCGGCCGAGGTGGATATCCGCTGGGAAACGGCCGATGGTTCCGAGCGCTGGCTGGAGGTGCTGGGCTGCGGCATGGTGCATCCCAATGTGCTGTCCAACTGCGGCATCGACCCGGAGCGCTACACCGGCTTTGCCTTTGGTTTGGGCGTGGAGCGCTTTGCCATGTTGCGCTACGGCGTCAGCGATCTGCGCGCCTTCTTCGAGAACGACCTGCGTTTCCTAAAGCAGTTTGCGTGAGGGGCGGGAAGGGGACGTTGGAAAGGTCATGCCAAGCGCGCCCGCATTGCGTGGCGAAGCCCGCCTTCCCATCCCATCTCCTCGTGCCGCCTTCAACTACCTTCTTAATCTCGATTCCCGGCTCTTGCCATGAAATTTTCTGAAAACTGGTTGCGCGAACTGGTCGATGTGCCCGCTGACCGCGACACCCTGGTGCACCGGCTCACCATGGCTGGCCTCGAAGTGGAAGAGGTCGTGGCCATGGACGACCCGCTCACCGGTGTGGTGGTGGCGCGTATTGTCAGCACCGAACCCCATCCGGATGCCGATCGCCTGAAGGTGTGTCGCGTCGATGCCGGCGGCGACGAGACGATACAAATCGTTTGCGGCGCGCCCAACGCACGCGAAGGCCTGGTAGCGCCTTTGGCTACCGTCGGCGCGGTGCTGCCCGGTGGCATGAAGATCAAGCCGGCCAAGCTGCGCGGCGTGGAATCGTTTGGCATGCTGTGCTCGGCCAAGGAACTGGGTGTCGATGCCGATGCCTCGGGCCTGATGGAGCTGCCGGCCGATGCGCCGCTGGGTACGGCTCTGGCCGACTATCTGGGCCTTCCGGACGCGGCGATCGAACTCTCGCTCACGCCCAATCGCCCGGATTGTCTCGGACTGGTGGGCCTGGCACACGATGTCGCCGCCTTGTTCGACAGCACCGTGCAGCCGCCACCGATTGGTGAGGCCAGCATCAGCATCGATACCGTGCGCGGCGTACAGCTGGCCGCCGGTGCCGACTGCCCGCGTTATCTGGGTCGCGTAGTCGAGGGCATCGACCCGAGCGCAGCAACGCCGCTATGGATGGCCGAGCGCCTGCGCCGCGCCGGGCTGCGTCCGCACAGCGCCGTGGTCGATATCACCAATTACGTGATGCTGGAGCTGGGCCAGCCGCTGCATGCCTTCGACAACGCCAAGCTGGGCGGCGATATCGTGGTGCGGCCGGCCGCATCCGGCGAAACCCTGCAGCTGCTCGATGGCGACAACGCCAAGCTCGATGCCTCGTTCATGGTCATTGCCGACAGCGCGCGGGCGTTGGCCGTGGCCGGCGTGATGGGCGGCGAAGATTCCAAGGTCACCAATGACACGCGCGATGTATTCCTTGAGTCGGCGCATTTCGCCCCGGCCGCCATCATGGGCCGCGCGCGCAAGCTGGGCCTGCATACCGATGCCTCGCATCGCTTTGAGCGCGGCGTCGATCCGGCGCTGCCGGCGCGTGCGCTGGAGCGTGCCACCGAGCTGCTGCTGTCGATTGCCGGCGGCAAGGCCGGCCCGGTTACCGTGGCCGAGCGCGAAGCCGATCTGCCGCTGCCGCAACCGGTGCGCCTGCGCCGCAGCCGCTTGAAGCGCGTGCTGGGTATCGAGGTGGCCGACGCCGATGTCGCGCGCATGCTCACTGCGCTGGGCATGCACGTGGACGCCACCGATGAAGGCTGGCAGGTTACCGCGCCGACCAGCCGTTTCGATATTTCGCGTGAGGAAGACCTGGTCGAGGAAGTGGCACGCATCCACGGCTACGATCGCATCCCCACGCACGCGCCGGGCGGCCAGCTGGATCTGCGACCGCAACCGGAAGCCCGTATCGGCCGCAATGCTTTGCGCGCGCAGGCCGTCTCGCGCGATTACTACGAGGCCGTGTGCATGGCCTTCGTCAACGCCGACACGCTGCACACCTGGGGGCTGTCCGACGCTACCGTGGCGCTGGCCAATCCGCTATCGGCGGACCTGGCGGTGATGCGTCCGTCGCTGTTGCCGGGGCTGGTCGATGCACTGGCGCACAATCGTGCCCGCCAGCAGCCGCGCGTGCGCCTGTTCGAGCTGGGGCGCACCTTCCATGCCGCGGCCAAAGCTGGCGCCGCGCCGAAGGAAGTCGAGCGCCTGGCCATGGTCGCCTGTGGTTCGGCCGCCGACGAACAGTGGGGCGAAGCCTCGCGCGCCGTTGATTTCCACGACATCAAGGGCGACGTCATGTCGCTGCTGGCGATGGCTGCGCCGCCCGAAGACTGGAGTTTCAGTGCCGATGACCTGCCCCAATGGCTGCACCCCGGCCGTAGCGCCTGCGTGATGCGCAACGGCGAGGCGGCCGGCTATGTCGGCGCGCTGCACCCGCGTCTGGCCGACGCGCTGGACCTGGGACAGGACGTCTATGTGGCCGAGCTGGATGTCGCATCCATCAGCGTCGGCACGTTGCCGCGCGCGCAGGTGGTGGGGCGATTCCCGTCGGTGCGGCGCGATATTGCACTGGAAATGGATCAGGCTGTCAGCTACGCCGCCGTGGCCGATTGCATCCAGGCAACGTTGGGCAAGCGTCTCAAGGCTTTGCGTCTGTTCGATTTGTATGCGGGCAAGGGTTTGGGCGAAGGTCGAAAGAGTCTCGCTATAGGCTTGATTTTGCAGGACGAATCACGCACTCTAACGGACGAAGACGCGGACCTGTGTGTGGCTGAGGCCATCGCCGCACTGGGTCGCGATGGATTGGCAAGACTGCGAGGATAAGATGGCTCTGACCAAGGCGGAAATGGCCGAGCGGCTTTTCCTCGATGTGGGTCTCAACAAGCGTGAAGCGAAGGAATTCGTGGATGCCTTCTTTGAGGCCGTACGTGAAGCACTGGAAAAAGGCGAGCAGGTGAAGCTGTCGGGTTTTGGCAACTTCGATCTGCGTCACAAGAACCAGCGACCCGGACGCAACCCCAAGACTGGCGAAGAGATTCCCATCTCTGCCCGTCGTGTGGTCACGTTCCGTCCGGGCCAGAAACTCAAAGTGAGAGTGGAAGGCTATGCTGGACCAAGGCAATAACGCCGAACTTCCGGCGATTCCGGCCAAGCGCTACTTCACCATTGGTGAAGTCAGCGAACTGTGCCTGGTCAAGCCGCACGTGCTGCGCTACTGGGAGCAGGAATTTCCCTCGCTCAACCCGGTAAAGCGTCGCGGCAACCGGCGTTACTACCAGCGCCACGACGTGCTGATGATTCGCCAGATCCGCTCGCTGCTGTACGAGCAGGGCTTCACCATCACCGGTGCCCGCGGTCGACTGGAAGGCGAAACCGGGCGCATGGAATCGAGCATGTCCCACCAGATCGTGCGCCAGGTGCGCATGGAGCTGGAAGAAGTGCTCGGCATACTGCGCCACTGACGGTCGGGCAGCTTTGGCCGCTCGCCAAGAAGGTGCAAAAAAGCCCGTTCAACGGCTTCCGCAGCAGGCGCCTGGCCTGCTACAATCGCTGTTCTGCAAGTTCTACAAGTCGGGGCGTAGCGCAGCCTGGTAGCGCACTACAATGGGGTTGTAGGGGTCGGGAGTTCGAATCTCCCCGCCCCGACCACTAGATCTTTGCAAGAAAGAAGCGCCGATAGGCGCTTTTTTTTTTGCGCGCTGCACAATTATGGATGAGCCGCCTTGGATCGGCTGAGCCATTAAGTCATTCTGAGAAATTCATCACATCGCGACAATGTATATGTCTATAGGTTGATGTCGCGAAGCGCGTTTTGGCTCTTATGTTTCAACGCGTGGTAGCACTGTAGGATGCATAAATATCCATTGTCTTTTGCGTCAAGGAGATCGCATCATGGAAATGAATAGCGCTGACGAAGGCTCGCAGGTTCGCCCTTTTGGTCGATTGATGGCAACTGAGGTGGCCCCTTACGATTCGAGCTGTGAAAGTGGCAAGGCATTCATGTCACGTATTTCTGGCGGAAGCCCCCTGGATATTCCAGATATGGGCGGCATTGAATATTCAGAGCAGTATTGATTTTTTAAACAGAGGCTGTTGATGCTTTCTGTTTCTTTATGAGGGTCGCGCTGGGAAAGTGCGGCCCTTTTATTTGAGCTTCCGGGGGACCCATGACTCAGCCGGTCATTTTTTTTTCCGAAAAATTTGATCCTCACGCCTCAGCCTTGGAGTGGGTGCTACGGAAAAGCGATGTTCCAACTATCGTCTCGGCAGATATTATGAATATATACCCGCGGCTAAGTATTGAAGTCGATAGCTCGCATCAGCTGCTCCGGGCAGGGAAAAAGCATACGAAGGAGCTTGACGCGCGCTCCATATGGTTTCGTCGTCCCCAGAGACCTAATTTGGTCAACGGATATGAGCCAGATCGAGAGTTCATGGAAAAACAATGGTCAATTTTTCAAAAAAACATTTTTGATCTGTCGTGCAAAATTTCACCGGCACTTTGGGTCAACCGTCCTTCATCAGCAGCGAAAGCGGAAAGCAAGCTTGTTCAGCTACATGCTGCGAGGGAATTGGCTATCCCCTTCCCGGAAACCCTTGTTTCTAACCACTCAGAGGACGTGGCATCCATGATCAAGAGCTATGGGCGCGTGGTCCACAAGGTCTTTCACCCTCATACTTGGCAGACCAAGAAAGGTGATAAGTGTCGCTCGGCTAGCGTCTCAATACTAGACGAGCATTCGGATCTCCCGGATGCCTCGATTGCAATGTGTCCGGGGATATTTCAGCGGTACATTGTTAAATCAAAAGATATACGTGTGACGGTGATTGGGAAAAGAATGTTCGCAGTGGCTATAAGCCGTGCCGTGGGTGATCCTCATGTAGATCCGAGGGAGCACATGAATGATTCTGATGTGATCATGGATCTCATAGACCTCCCTCTGGTATGGGAAAATCGAATAAAATGCCTAATGAATAGGCTGGGTCTTATATTTGGCTGTGTGGATCTGGTTGTTGATCGATCTGGGAGAATTTACTTTTTGGAAGTTAACCAGGCGGGTCAATTTCTTTTTATAGAAGATAGGTTAAAGCGTGTTCCTTTGTTGCGCTCCATGGCCGCGCTGCTTATTTCTGGCAGGGTAGATTATGAGCTGGATGTCTGTCGTAACTTGAGTTTATCTGACTATGATAGCTCTGGTGAGTATCAAGCAGCGTCAAATTATAATTTTAGTAAGTTGCCAAATGTAAGCTATGAGTAGGGAGGTCGTTGACTGTGAGAGCTTTCTGACACTGTATGTCGCTTAGGCGGTGCTCCGAACATGCGCGTGTATTCGCGGCTGAATTGCGAGGCGCTCTCGTAGCCCACCTGGTTGGCGGCGGTCTCGGCATTGGTCTGGCCCGAGAGCATCAGCTCCCGTGCTTGAAGCAGCCGTAGCTGTTTCTGGTATTGCAGCGGGGTCATCGACGTGAGCGCCTTGAACTGGCGGTGGAAAGCCGAGGCGCTGAGCTTGGCCACGGCGGCGAGCTCCTCGATGCGCACCGGTTGGTCGTAGCGTTCGCGCAGCACGTGAATGGCGCGGACGATGCGTTGCGCGTGGCTGTTGCCCAGCACTACGTTCGCAAAGTCGCCGCCATGCGGGCCGGTGAGCAGCCAGTAGCAGATCTCGCGCATGATCAGCGGCTGCACTACCGGTGCGGCCTGCGGTGTGTCCAGCAGCGCGACCAGGCGTCGGGCGCAATCGGCCAGGGCGCCGTCAAAATGGCTGACGAACACGCCGTGGCGCGTGTTTCCCGTGGTGGTGGGAGGGCTTTCCAGTTGCTCCAGCACCTCGCGCATCAGGTTCATATCCAGACCGATGGCCAGGGCCAGGTAGGGCTCTTCCGGGCTGGCTTTCACCACGCTGCCCACGGAAGGCATTTCCACGCTGACCAGGAGCGCATCGCCCGGCCCGTAATGGTGGCGACGACCACCGAACATGCTCCACTTGGCACCCTGCAGTACCAGGCACAACGCCGGCTTCATCAGCAGGTGCGAGGGCGGTTGGGCGTGCTCGGTGTGCATCACCACCAGACCCGGTACGTCGGTGAAGTAGGGGCTGGGTGTGGTTTGCGCGGCGACGTAGCGTCGGGTCAGGGCGAGCAGGGTATCGGCCATGGGCAAGATCCATCGGGCGTATCGGCATGGTACGGCGATTTGTGTGCCGCGAGTCGGAGCCAGGCAGGATCAGGCAAGAACGCGCGCGGTTCGGGCATTCAGATGGCGGCGGGGCACGCTTAGGCTGGTGATTCCCGAGACGCCAGCTGGAGATTCCCATGAGCACGAACATGAAAGAAACCCCGAAAATTGCCATTGTCACCGGCGGCAGCCGTGGCCTGGGTCGCAACACCGTGCTGAGCCTGGCACGTGATGGTGTGGCGAGCATCTTCACCTATCACAGTAACCGTGCCGAAGCCGAGGCCGTGGTAAAGCTGGCCGAGGAAGCCGGTGCCCGTGCACTGCCGTTGGCGCTGGATGTAAGCCAATCGGACAGCTTTGATGGTTTTGTTGCCCAGGTGCGCGAGGCGCTGACCACGCTGGGTGCCGAACGGTTTGACTACCTGGTGAACAACGCCGGCACCTCGCACCACGCGCCGATTATCGAGGTGACCGAGGACGACCTGGATCATCTGTACCGGGTGCATTTCAAGGGAGTGTTCTTCCTCACCCAGAAGCTACTCCCGCTGATGAACGACGGCGGGCGCATTGTGAACGTGTCGTCGGGCCTGGCGCGATTCTCGTTCCCGGGCAGCGCGGCCTATGCCTCCATGAAGGGCGCGGTGGAAGTGCTGACGCGCTATCTGGCGCGCGAATTGGGCGAGCGGGGCATTACCGCCAATACCGTGGCGCCAGGTGCCATCGAAACGGATTTCAGTGGCGGCATGGTGCGCGACAATCCTGATTTGAACCGCCAGATCGCGCAGGCCACCGCCTTGGGCCGCGCCGGCGTGCCGGACGATATCGGGCCGATGATCGTCGCGCTGCTCAGTGACGCCAATCGCTGGGTCAACGGCCAGCGCATCGAAGCCTCAGGTGGCATGCTGCTTTGATGTGACGTTGTATGCGCGGGCGCGACTTGGCCGCCAGCGCCTGCACCGTTTCCCCTGCGAGCTGCTACCGAAGCAAGGCAGGAAAGGCGCGGCCACGTGTTTACCCCCTCCCAGCCTCCCCCTGCGGGCAGGGGGAGGAGTGTGGTGCGATGGGGGGTATGGGCGTTATCGATTGATGATCGCCGCACGGCTCACTGACGCTGGTTAAAGGTCAGCGCATTGAAGCCTCGGGCGACATGCTGCTTTGATGTGACGTTGTATGCACAGGCGCGACTTGGCCGCTAGCTCCTTGCACCGTTTCCTCTGCGAGCTGCTACGGAGGCAAGGCAGGACAAGCGCGGCCAGGTGTTTACCCCCTCCCAGCCTCCCCCTGCTGGCAGGGGGAGGCTGGGAGGGGGGCCTGGGTTCACTACTTGGCTTGCTTGCGTCGAGCGTCAGGCCCAGGGCGAGTGTTGGCTCCCCATTTCTATACGTATCAGCCGAATCACGCGCTTGAATAGACGTTGGTTGTCCTTGGTTTCAGGCACACACCGGGCCTTAGGCTAAGGTAGGTTGCGCAACGCCACGGGCGCATGACCCTGCTTGGAATCGGGCCGTATCTGACATCGGCCACGCCAGCGTAACTGCCCCTCCCCCTGCTGGCAGGGGGAGGTTGGGAGGGGGTGAGCTGCACAGTGATGTTTCATATCACCGAAGCTGGCGTGCCTACGCCTGACTTTGGGTACTGCGCAGCCAGCGGTCGAGCTGGGCGCCGAAGGCCTGGCGTTCGCGCGGGCCGAAGCTGGAGGGGCCGCCGGTGTCGACGCCAGAGCCGCGCAGCTCGTCCATGAAGTTGCGCATGCTCAGATGCGCGGCGATGTTGCCGGCATCGTAAAGCTGGCCCCGCGGGTTGAGTGCCTGCGCGCCGTTCTCGATCACCTTGGCCGCCAGCGGAATGTCCGCGGTGATCACCAGATCGCCGGCCACGGCGCGCTCGGCGATGGCATCGTCGGCCGCGTCAAAGCCACTGGCCACCTGCATGGCGGTGACGTGCTTGAGTGCGGGCACGCGTATGGGGCGGTTGGCCACCAGGGTGACGCACACACCGGTACGTTCGGCGGCCCGGAACAGCATGTCTTTCACCGGATTGGGGCAGGCATCGCCATCCACCCAGATGCGCGGCGCGGCAGTTGATTCGCTCATGGCCGGCAGTGTAGTGCAGGCGTGCTAGGGTGTGGGGGTCAACGCATGGACTCGGGGGAGATTCATGAGCAACAACCATAGCCTGGATTTGATGGGCACCTACGTGCGTCTGCGCAGCGATCTGAGCAGCGAGGCGTTACCGGTGGGCGACGATTTCTGGACGCGCCTGGGCCAGGGCGAGCTGGGCAGTTTCCATCACGAATACCTGCTGTCCTGTCAGCATTACACACAAAGCTGGACGCACTGGGAAATGCATCCGGCGGGTGACGAAATTGTGTGCCTGCTGTCCGGACGCGTGGAACTGGTGCTGGCTCAAGAAGACGGTGAGCGGTCGCACACGCTGGATCAGGCGGGAAGCTTCGTGGTGGTCCCTCGCGGCACCTGGCATACCGCGCGTCTGCAGGGGCCGGCGCAGATGCTGTTCATCACGCCCGGCGAGGGTACCCAGCACCGACCGGTGGCGCTGTCGGCTTAGGCGCCCCGGCTGAGTGTCGCCGAGGCCGAGGCAGGATCGTCAGCGTCCTCGCTGGCCTGGAATAGGCGTACCACGTACATGGCCGCGTCCGCCTGTGAGGCCGGCACCAGCACGCGTACACCACGCGTGGCATAGAACAGCAGCGAGTTGGTGTGCGCCAGGTGGGCATCGGCGATCACCGCGTCGATATCGGCCGCATGCAGGCGCTGCTGCACGGCGCGCGCGTCGGCGGGCGTGAAGCGACGCAGCAGCGGCACCAGCTCGTCCATCGGGTCGTCGTCCACATCGCCGTCCAGCAGGTCCTCGTCGCATAGTCCGTCATCGACCAGGCCGCGACGGCAGGCTTCGCGCCGCACCCACTGGTGGGCGTGTTCATCGAGTTGGCCGGCACGCAGCTGTTCCAGTAGCGCCTGATCGGACAACTGGGCAACGTTCGGCGTAGTGGTGTCTTGCGCCATCGGCAACCTCCTGGGACGGGCCTCACGGCTCGCAGCATACGCCGATGCCGAAAACGGGAAAGTTGCAGTGCAGCGAAGTCTTCAGCGAGTAATCGGGAGGCCGCGTAATTCGATGGTTTCCGGACCGATACGCAGCACTGAACCGTGGTCGTACCAGTCACCCAGCACGATGCGCTGGGCCGCTTGGCCATCCAGCGTGAAGTCGTGCATGCCCGGGCGGTGCGTGTGGCCGTGGATCAGGCGAGTGACGCCGGCCTGGCGCATGGCCTGGCATACGGCATCGCGGTTGACGTCCATGATCGATTCCATCGACGCCATGCTGGCGCCGGTGTGCTCGCGGCTTTCGGCACGCGATTTGGCGGCGAAGGCGCGACGTGCCTCCAGCGGCATGGACAGCACCTGCTTTTTCCAGGCCTCGGTGCGCACTTCGGCGCGTACCTTCTGGTAGACCTCATCGTCGGTGCACAGCGTGTCACCGTGCATAAGCAGCGTGCGCGTGCCACCGACCTCATGCACGGTGCCGTCTTCCAGCAGCTGCATGCCGGCGCGCCGGGCGAAGTCCTGGCCCAGCAGGAAGTCGCGGTTGCCGTGCATGAAGTACACCGGTACGCCGCTGTCGGCCAGGCCGCGAGTGGCGGCGGCAATGCGTTGCGGCAGCTCGGCATCGTCGTCATCACCAATCCACGCTTCGACCAGATCGCCCAGTATGTAGAGCGCCTCGGCCGCGCGGACGTCGTCGCTGGCCATGAACTGCTCGAACAGGACGGTGATGTGCGGACGCTCGTCGTCCAGGTGCAGATCGGAAATGAAAAGCGTGGTCATGCGGCGGCTGTCTTGGTTTCCGTGGTGGGGATCAGGATTTCTTCGATGACTTGGCCGAGGCCGGTTTTTTGGGCTTGGCCGCCGAGGTCGAGCTGGCACTGGCAGCATCGTTGCTCTGCTCGCCGACCACGCTGGCGTTTTCGATCACCGGCAGCGGTTGCGGCACGTCACCGGCGAATGGACCTTGAGCATGCGTGGGCAGGCCGGCGATCTTGTCGACCACATTCATGCCGGAAATCACCTTGCCGAACACCGTGTAACCCCAGGTCAGACCACTCTGGTTGCTGACGTAATCCAGGCGCCGGTTGTCGACCAGGTTGATGAAAAACTGCGAGGTGCCCGAGTCCGGATCGGCGCCGCGCGCCACGGCCACCGTACCACGCAGGTTGGAAAGGCCGTTGTCGGCTTCGGCGGGCACCGGCGGTCGCGTGCGCTTGGCCTGCAGGTTGCGTGTGTACAGCCCGCCCTGCAGCAGGTAGCCGGGAATCGAGCGATGGAACACCGTGCC
Source organism: Oleiagrimonas sp. C23AA (assembly GCF_011759385.1). Classification (GTDB taxonomy): domain Bacteria; phylum Pseudomonadota; class Gammaproteobacteria; order Xanthomonadales; family Rhodanobacteraceae; genus Oleiagrimonas. The sequence continues at coordinate 159,563 of NZ_JAARLY010000008.1, forward strand.
GTCGTAGAAGCCATCCCGCACGTATTGCAGGAAGTTGGCCACGCTCTTGGGTGATTTGTCCGGGTAAAGCTCGATGACGATATCGCCCTGGCTGGTGTGCAGCTTTACTTCCGGATGCACGACCGGGCCGGCTTCGGCGCTACTGGAGGCGCTGGCGGGTGCCTGCTTGGTCGCCGTGCCCGACTGGGCCATCACGGCAAAGGGGGCGAGCAGCGACAGGGCGAAGACGGCAATCTTGTTGAGCATGGGGTGCGGGCGGGCAGAGCGTGTGAGGTTTGATGATACGCAAGCACGGGCCATGCTGCGCGGAAAAAGATCAGACAAGGCACAGCTCCAGATGGCTACCGACGTCGGCCAGCAGGGCCTGCTCCTGTTTAAGATCGGCCTCGGTAAGCGGGTGTTGACCGATCCATTCGGTCGGCAGGCTCAGGCGCAGTGCGCCATCGCGCACGGCCAGGCCAATGGCCGGCAGCGGCTCCGGACGACGTCCACGGCGCAGCAGCACGGCCAGGCGCAGCAGGGTAGTGATGTGGCGCGCCAGCTCGCGATGGCGCGGCGGCAGCGCGGCGATTACATCGCGATCGGGCTTGCGCCGGTGACATTCCACGCAGGCGGCCAACAGATGCTGCTCCTGGCGTGAGAATCCGGCCAGATCCGCGTTGCGCAGAATGTAGCCACCGTGATGGTGATGCTGGCTGTGTGCGATGGCCAGACCCAGCTCGTGCACACGCGCGGCCCATGACAGCCATTCGCGTGCCTCGGCATCCAGCTGCCAGGCGTTGGCCACCTGGTCGAACAGCATCAGCGCGGTGGCCTCGACGCGGCGTGCCTGCGCCTTGTCCACACCGTAGCGCGTGGCCAGCGAGTCGATGCTGGAGGCGCGCGGGTCGGTGCCGCCGGCCCGGCCCAACAGATCCCACAGCAGGCCTTCGCGCATGGCGCTTTCACACACCTGCATGCGCTCGATGCCCAATGCCTCGAAGGCCGCTTCCAGAATGGCGATGCCGCCGGCGATCACCGGGCTGCGATCGCCGTTCACGCCGGGCAGGTTGATGCGATCGACGTGACCGGCTTCCAGTACGCGTTCGCGAAGCCCGGCCAGTGCCTCCGCGGTGATGCCGTCGTCGGACAGGCGCAACTCGGTCACCGCGTTGCCGATGGCCTTGGCGGTACCGGACGAGCCGTAGGCCTCCAGCCAACCGGTATCACGAAAATCCTCGGTGAACTGTTGCAGCAGCACGCCGATTTCGTGGCGCGCACGCTGCCAGCGCTTGCGGGTGATCTTGCCGCCCCGGAAAAAGCGCAGCGAGGAAGCCACGCAGCCCACCTGCACGCTTTCGGTCAGTTGCGGCTCCAGGTGGCGGCCGATGATGAACTCGGTGCTGCCGCCGCCGATGTCCATCACCAGGCGGCGCTCGCGCGACAGCGGCAGCGCGTGCGACACGCCCAGGAATATCAGTCGGCCTTCCTCGCGGCCGGAGACCACTTCCACTGGATGCCCTAGCGCACCCTCGGCGTCGGCCAGAAAGCGGCCGGGTGATTTCAGCTGACGTACCGCGTTGGTGGCCACGGCGCGAACATGCGTGGCGGGGATGTCGGCCATGCGCTGACCAAAGCGCGCCAGGCAGGCCATGGCGCGTTCGCGGCGCTCGGCATCCAGGGTGCCGTCGCTGTGCAGGCCGGCGGCCAGGCGCACGCTGTCGCGCACGCGATCGATAACCCGCGGCTCGCCGTGCTCGCAGCGCGCCACCACCAGATGAAAGCTGTTCGAACCCAGATCCGCCGCCGCCATCAATTCACCGTCCTTGATCTGCGTCGGGCTCATTGGGCTCACGGCTTTCCTCCAGGTGGGGCGGCAGGCGGGCATCGCGCGTGGGGCGGCGCGACGGATGTGCGTTCAGATTGTGGCATGCGCGGGCCGTGCGCGGTAAGCGCCCGGCCCTTGTGCGATTCAGAATGCGCTGCCGCCTAGCTGCACAGACGTTCGAGCAGGCTCAGCTGTGCCGAGAACGGCGCGTCGGCGTCGGTCGGCACCCGGCTGTAGCGGCCGTCGTCACCCAGCGTCCAGGCCTGCGTGTTGTCGGCCAGATACCCGGCCAGCGTTTCCTCGTAGACACGTTCGGCCAGTTGCGGATCGAGTACCGGAAAGGCCACTTCCACGCGCCGCAGCAGGTTGCGCTCCATCCAGTCGGCGCTGGCGCACCACAGCTCCGCCGAGCCGTCGTTGGCGAACCAGTACACGCGGCTGTGCTCCAGAAAACGCCCGACGATGGAGCGCACGCGGATGTTCTCGGAAATGCCGGCAAGCCCCGGCCGCAGCGTACAGGCGCCACGCACGATCAGGTCGATCTGCACGCCGGCCTGCGAGGCGCGGTACAGGGTTTCGACCACATGGCCCTCGTTGAGCGCGTTCATGCGCGCGACGATGCGTGCCGGCCTGCCCGCACGGGCGTGTGCGATTTCGCGCTCGATCTTGTCCATCACCGCGCGGTGCAGGGTGAACGGCGACTGCAGCAGGCGCTTCAACTTGACCACCTGGCCCAGACCGGAGAGCTGCTGGAAGACCTTGTGCATGTCCTCGCCGATGTCCGGGTGCGCCGTCATCAGGCCCAGGTCGGTGTAAAGCTTGGTGGTGCCGGTGTGATAGTTGCCGGTGGACAGGTGAGCATAGCGGCGCAGGCGGCCATCCTCGCGGCGCACGATCAGCAGCATCTTGGCATGCGTCTTGTGCCCGACCACGCCGTACACCACCTGCACGCCCGCTTCCTGCAGGCGTGTGGCCAGCAGGATGTTGGCTGCCTCGTCAAAACGCGCGCGCAGCTCCACCACCACGGTGACGTCCTTGCCGTTGCGCGCCGCCGCCAGCAATTGCTCGACCAGCGGCGAATCGCTGCCGACGCGGTACAGCGTCTGCTTGATGGCCAGCACGTCAGGATCGTGCGCGGCCTGACGCAGCAGCTCGATCACGGTCTGGAACGACTCGTACGGATGGTGCAGCAGAATGTCGCGATGGCTGATGGCATCGAACAGGTTGCCATACTGGGCCAGCGCAGGTGCCAGGCGCGGGGTGAACTTGGGGAACTTGAGATCGGCGCGGTCGACCATGTCGTAGATGGCCATCACGCGGTTGATGTTGACCGGGCCGTCGCAGCGGTACACATCGTGCTCGCCGAGGCCGAAATTGGCCGTCAGCAGATCGGTGATCGGCTTGGGACAGTTGTCGGCCACTTCCAGGCGCACCGGCTTGGCGTAGCCACGCACGGCCAGCTCCTCGGACAATGCCATGGCCAGGTTCTCGACCTCATCCTCGTCCACTACCAGCTCGGAATTGCGCGTCACGCGGAACTGGTAGGAGCCCTTCACCTCGAAGCCGGGGAACATCTCGTCGGCAAACTGATGCAGCATGCCGGACAGGAACACGAAGTCATACGGCGACTCGGCCACCTCGTCCGGCAGGCGGATCAGGCGCGGCAACGAGCGCGGTGCGCGCACCAGCGCCATGTTGCCCTCGCGGCCGAACGCATCCTGGCCTTCCAGCACCACGGCCAGGTTCAGGCTCTTGTTGAGAATGCGCGGAAACGGATGGGCCGGATCCAGGCCCAGCGGCGACAGCACCGGCAGGATCTCGTTCTGGAAGTAGCCCTGCAGCCAGCGTTGCTGCTTGGAGCTCCACTGATCGCGGGTGAGAAAGCGGATGCCCTCCTGATCCAGCGCCGGCAGCAGTTCCTGGTACCAGATGCGGTACTGCTCGGAGACCAGCTCCAGCGAGCGCTCGCGAATGCGCGAGAGCATCTCGGCGTAGCTCAGGCCGTCCGGACCGTTGGCCACATCGCCAAAGGCGTAATGGTGGCGCAGCACCGCCACCCGCACCTCGAAGAATTCATCCAGGTTGGTATTGGCGATGCACAGGAAGCGCAGGCGTTCGAGCAGCGGTATCGAGCTGTCGCGCGCCTGGGCCAGCACGCGGAAGTTGAATTCCAGCGCGGCCAGTTCGCGGTTCAGGTACAGCTCCGGCGCGCTCAGGTCGATCGCCGGTTCCGTGGCGGAGGTGTCGTTGGGGGCGATGTTCGGTTCCATGACCATCAATGATAGTGCCGGCGCATGACAGGCACACGCACTGCGTTGCCGTTCCGTCAGTCCAGCCCGTCCTCGTCGTCGTCACCGAGCGGGCGGCTGCCCGGTTCCAGCAGGCGTTCGGCATCGAACACACAGGCGAAGGTGGAGCCCTTGCCCGGCTCGCTTTGCACCGTCATGTGCGCCTGGTGCAGGTTCAGCACGTGCTTGACGATGGACAGGCCCAGGCCGGTACCGCCGGTTTCGCGCGAGCGGCTGGAAGAGACGCGGTAGAAGCGCTCGGTCAGGCGCGCCAGGTGCGAGGCCGGAATCCCGTAGCCGGTATCGGTGACCGAATAGGTGGCGCCTTCGTCGCTGCGCTGCCAGCGGATGGTGATGGTGCCGCCGGTGGGCGTGTAGCGCACCGCGTTGCTGACCAGGTTCGACAACGCGCTGTGTAGCTCCTTGGACGAACCGCGCAAATCGACGTGTGCGTCGTTTTCCATCACCACGGTGTGGCGGCCCTGGCTGAGCGCCTCGGCCTCCTTGCGCAGGGTGGCCATCAGCGCATCCATGGAGACGTGCTCATCGGGCAGCTGCTGCTGGGTTTCCAGGCGTGAGAGCGTGAGCAGGTCCTCGACGATCTGGCCCATGCGCTTGGATTGGGCGCGCATTTCCTTGAGCACGTCGGACAGCTCCGGAATATCCTCCGGATCGAGCAGCTCCAGGTAACCGTGAATCACCGTCAGTGGCGTGCGCAACTCGTGCGAGACATTGGCCACGAAGTCGCGGCGCACTTTTTCCAGTCGCGCCAGGTTGCTGATGTCGCGCGCCTGCAGTAGGCGCTGCTGGCCGCCGAAGGGAATCATCATGACGTTGAGCTGGCGCGTCGGGTCGCCTGGTGCGGCCAGTTCGTTGAGCGGCTCACGTGCGCCGTCGGCCAGCCATTGGCCCAGCTCGCTGCCGGACAGGCGCTCGGACAGCACCACGCCGCGGTCCTTGCGTCGGCGCAGGCCCAGCAGGTGCTCGGAAGCGTGATTGAACCAGTGCACGCGCCCGTCGCGGTCCAGCAGGACCACGGCATCGGGGAGCGAGCCGGCGGCGCTGCGCAGGTCACGCAGCTGATTGGCAAGGCGGCGGGAGCGTGTCATGTAGCGTTCGTGTTGCTGGCGTGTGGCGTGATTCACGGCTTCGATCATGGTGCGCTGCTGATGACGGAATAACGACACAAGCAAGACGATTTGCGCGCAGGCGACCACGGCCACGATCCAGGGTCCGCGCCCCAGCCACACATCCAGCAGGCAGGCGGCAAGAAATGCCGCCAGCAGGGCGGGGTAGAGGTAGCGGGGAACGCGAAACAAAGAGTCCATGAAGCGGAGTCTTTCACGTTCGTGGCGCCGATTGAAGCTGGCCGGTGGGTCGGTTGGCGGCATGCCCTCAGACGCTGGCGGAGAAGCGGTAGCCGGCCCCGCGCACGGTTTGCACCATGCCTTCCAGGTTCCACGGCTCCAGTGTCTTGCGCAGGCGTCGGATATGCACATCCACAGTGCGCTCTTCCACGTACACGCTGCCGCCCCAGACATGGTCGAGCAGCTGCGCACGCGAGTAGACGCGCTCGGGATGGGTCATGAAGAAATACAGCAGGCGGTATTCGGTGGGACCGATCGGCACGGCTTCCTCGCCGGCGAACACGCGATGCGCGGGGCCATCGATCTTCAGGCCGCCGATCTCGACCACGCCGGAGCCGTCATCGCCCTGGCTGCGCCGCAGCACGGCCTTGACGCGGGCGATCAGCTCGCGCGTGGAGAACGGCTTGACCACGTAGTCGTCCACGCCCGCTTCCAGGCCGTTGACGCGGTCCATCTCTTCGCCGCGCGCGGTCAGCATGATGATCGGCACTTCGCTGGTCAGCTCCTCGCGACGCAGGCGACGGGCCAATTCCAGGCCGCTGGTGCCGGGCAGCATCCAGTCGAGCAGGATGAGGTCCGGCACGGTATCGGCGATGGCCAGCTGCGCGGCGCGTGCGTCGGCTGCATGCATGGGGTCCATGCCGGCCTTGCGCAGGGCAAAGGCCACCATGTCGCGGATCGAGTCTTCGTCTTCGACGATCAGGATGCGTTTGTGCACGCCCCACCTGCCTCGGTTGGTTGCTTGTGACGCAATTATTGCAGCGGGACAGTGTTACGCAACCGTGACAACTGTGCGTCGAAATGACGTTCGTGTGTCGAAATGGCTAATCGGTCCCGTCGTCAGCGCCGTGTTCGCGGCGTTCTTTCTCTTCGCGCAGCACCAGTGGCGTCAGGTCGTCGATGCGTGCCTGTACCTTGGCCCGATCATAGTAGCCAAGATGGGGGCGATCGAGCAGGCGCCGCAACTGTTCCATGGCATCGACCGGGCGGCCGGTGAGATAGGCCGCGTCGGCGAAGGCGATGCCCGACTCCACCGGCTGTCCGGCACGGTCGGTAGCGCGGCCATAGGTCTGGTACAGCGAGGGGTCCTCGCTGTCGTCGAGCAGCGGCTTGAGCAAGTTGGCCGCCTTGCGCGCAGAGGCCTTGCCCGGTTGCAGCAACAAGGCTTCAGCATATTCGGCGGCGATGGCGTGATCGTTGGGTGCGTTGGCGTGTAGCCGCGCGAAGATGACATCGGCCTGATCCATCTGGTGCTGATGGGCCAGCACCGTGCCCATGGCCAGCTGGATCGGCACCGAGTCGGGCCAGGCCTTGGCCAGCGGCGCCAGTTGCTGGCGCGCGGCCTGGAAGCGACCGGCGCCCATCAGCGCCAGCGCGTAACCGTAATGATTGGAGGGCGTGTCAAAGCCGTGACTGCCGGCCAGATTGCGCGCGTAGTAGCCGGTCAGTTGGGTCGCATCGCCCGACAACACGCGCACGCGCTCGCGCATCAGGTGGAACAGGGTGGGGCCGTGGCTGGCATCGTCGGGTGGCCCGATCAGGTCGTTGCTGTTCTTCACGAAAGGAATGGGCGCGGTGGTATGCGACCAGTCGCTCTGGCTCAGGCTCAGCCGGTCGCGTTTTTCCTGCTGCTCGATGACGTGGGCCTGGGCCTTGGCGTCGGCGATGCGGTGCTCGGTCACAGGGTGGGTCTGCAGCAGTTCCGGTACATCGGTATCCGAACCGTTCGCCGACAGTACGCTCTCCATGCGCTGGAAAAAGTCCGCCATGGCTTCGGGGTGGTAACCGGCGCGTGCCAGGGTGTGGATGCCGACGCGGTCGGCCTCGGTTTCGTCCTTGCGTGTGAAATTGATCTGGCGCTGCGCGATCAGGCCCTGGCCGCCCATCATCACCGCTGCACCGGCATCGCCGTGACCGCCCGCCGCGCCGGCGGCAATCGCGCCCAGCGCGACCAGCGCCATCAGCGGCGCATCCTTCTTCGAGGCCTCGAAGGCACGCTCCAGGTGGTGCTGGGTGATATGGCCGATTTCATGCGCCATCACCGCTGCCAGTTCACTTTCGTCGCGGGCGATGACAATCAGACCGGCATTGACGCCGATGTAACCGCCCGGGGCGGCGAAGGCGTTGATGTCCTGGTCCGAGTCGACGAAGAAGGTGAAATGGTGCTTGGGATCGTCGCTGGCGGCGGCCAGTCGAAAGCCGACGCTGTTGATGTACTCGTCGATCTGCGGATCGTCCATGACCATGTGCAGCGCACGCATCTGATGCAGCATGGCTGCGCCGTAGGCCTTGGCCTCGGCCGGCGACAGCAGCGCGTCGGCGGAACTGCCAAGATCGGGCAGACGCGTATCCTGCGCGCCCACGGCGAAGGTGAGCCCGGCGGCGAAAAGTGCGGTGAACAGGGCGCGAAGGCGCATGGCGGGCAGCTTCAAGGGCGGGTCGGAGCTTCGTCACTGCGGGATTCGACCACGATAACCCAGCCCCGGTTCACCGGCCACCGCGCGCCGCTCTTGTGAAAATGGGGAGCTACCCGCATCTTCGCCCCTGCCAGCGGGTTGCCCGGCGGCCCGCGCCAAACCGTTTTCTAGGAGACCATTGATGGCCAACGTCCAGATGTATTCCACCGCCGTGTGCCCCTACTGCGTGGCTGCCAAGAACCTGCTCAAGTCCAAGGGGCTGGAGTGGGAAGAAGTGCGCATCGATACCGATCCGGCGCGTCGCGACGAGATGCTGGAGCGCTCGGGCGGGCGCCGCACCGTGCCACAGATCTTCATCAACGATACCCACGTTGGCGGCTATGACGATCTGGTCGCAGCCGATCGCAGCGGCGAGCTGGCCAAGATCCTGGATGCAGGCGCATGAGCGAGGCCAGCAAGGCGTTCACCGATTACCGCAAGCGCATGAACGAGCGCATCCTGGACGAGAACAACCAGGTGGTGCGTCGTTTCTTCGCGCTGGACAACCAGACCTACCGCGAAGGCGCGCTGGACGTGAAGACCAAGGAGCTGCTTGGCCTGGTCGCGTCCATGGTGTTGCGCTGCGATGACTGCATCAGCTACCACGTGGCGCAGTGCAAGAGCGCCGGCGTCAATCGCGATGAGATGTTCGAGGCCTTCAGCGTGGGGTTGGTGGTGGGTGGCTCCATCGTCATTCCGCATATGCGTCGCGCCGTGGATTTCCTGGACGGGCTGGAACAGGACGCGGCCGGCGCGGAAGCGGCCGAATAGGCACGTGTCATGCTCGGCGCTCCGCGTGCGCGGGGCGCTTGAGCTATAATGGGCGGTTGATACCCATCCCACGCGTGCCGGCGGCACGTAGCCCAAGGAGTACCCCATGAGCCAGACCATTGCCGTGATCAAGGGTGACGGAATCGGACCCGAGATCATGAACGCGACCCTGCGCGTGCTCGACGCGCTGGACTGCAACCTGACCTACGACTTCGTCGATGCCGGCATGGTCGCGCTTGAGCAGCATGGTGACCTGCTGCCCAAGGCCACGCTGGATGTCATCGGCAAGCACAAGGTGGCGCTCAAGGGCCCGCTGACCACGCCGATCGGTGGTGGCTTCACCTCCATCAACGTGACGCTGCGTCGCCATTTCGACCTGTACGCCAACGTGCGTCCGGCGATCAGCTTCCCGGGTACCAAGTCGCGCTATGAGGGGATCGACATGATCACCGTGCGCGAGAACACCGAGGGTGCCTATCGCGCCGAGGGCCAGACCCTGTCCGAGGACGGCGAGGTCGCCCAGTCGCTGATCCAGGTCACCCGCAGCGGCAGCGAGCGCATCGTGCGCTACGCCTTCGAGATGGCCCGCGCCAAGGGCCGCAAGAAGGTCACCGCCGTGCACAAGGCCAACATCATCAAGACCGCCTCGGGCCTGTTCCTGAATGTGGCCCGCGAAGTGGCCAAGGACTATCCGGAGATCGAGTTCAACGAAATGATTGTGGACAACGCCTGCATGCAGCTGGTGATGAATCCGCATCAGTTCGACGTGATGGTCACCACCAACCTGTTCGGCGACATCCTGTCCGATCTGTGCGCCGGTCTGGTCGGCGGCCTGGGCCTGGCCCCGGGCGCCAACATCGGCAAGGACGCGGCCATCTTCGAGGCCGTGCATGGCTCGGCCCCGGACATTGCCGGCAAGAACCTGGCCAACCCCTGCGCGCTGCTGCTGGCTGCCGCCGACATGCTCGACCACCTGGGCATGGCCGAGAAGGGCACCAAGATCCGCACCGCCATTCGCGAGACGCTGGAGCAGAACCGCGAGAAGGTGACGCCGGACATGGGCGGCTCGGGCACGACCGAAACCTTCGCCGACGCGCTGGTGGCCCACGTCACCGCCTGATCGGTCATCCGCCGTTGGTGGACAAGAGAAAGCCCCGCCAGTGATGGCGGGGCTTTTTTCGTCAGGCCGCGGCCGGGGAATAGCGGAAGGGGATGGCGATGCGATTCCACGCATTCATCAGGATCGCCACCATGTTGAGGTCGAGCAGGCCGCGCTCGCCGAATTCAGCCCGTGCCGTTTCATAGACATCGTCGGTGATGCCGCCATGGTCCAGTCGTGTCACCGACTCGACCCACGCCAACGCGGCCTTTTCGCGTGCGCTGAAAAGGTCCGTCTCGCGCCAGGCCGGCAGCACATAGAGGCGCTGCTCGGTTTCGCCGCCGGCACGCGCGTCCCTGCCGTGCATGTCCAGGCAGAAGGCGCAGCCGTTGAGCTGCGAGATTCGCATCAACAGCAGTTCGATCAGGTCGGGCTCCAGGCCGCAGCCACGCACATAGCGATCCAGATCCTGCAGCGGGCGGAGGGCGGCGGGGTGCTTTTGATAGGAAAGGCGGGATGGCATCAGCAACTCCTTGGCAGCGGTTCCGGAGGTGGAACCTTCAGTGCAAGGACGTTGCATCGGCATGGCTTGTGACATCTGCCTGCAGCGCGACCAGCTTGTCGGGGTTGCGCAAGGTGTGGATGGCCTGGATGCGACGGCCGTCGGTAACAATCCAGGTCACCGAGTGGATGCGGCCTGCGTAGTGCTGGACCAGGGCCGGTTCGGCATTGAGTGTCATCATGCGGGTGATGATGGGCTTCTGGCTGGCGCTGCGCGTGGCCAGTTGGCGGTAGAGGCGGATCAGGCGCTCTGCGCCGTGCAGCGGCCGCAAAGCGGCACGGACCCGTCCGCCACCGTCGGACACCAGGGTCACATCATCGGCAAGCAGCGCGCGCAGGGTTTCCGGTTCCGGATGGGCCATCGCCTGGGCCAGGCGCGACAGCATGCGTCGATGCGTGGCCGGGTCGACATCGCGCCCTCGCGCGCCATGGATGTGCTGGCGTGCCCGTCTTACTTGCTGGCGACTGGTGGCCTGGCTTTGATCCAGGATGGTCGCCAGCTCGGCATAGTCGTGGTCGAAAACCTCGTGCAGCAGGAAGGCGGCGCGTTCACGTGGTGTCAGGCGTTCCAGCAGATGCAACAAGGCGATCGACAGGTGCTGCGCGCGCTCCACATCGGCATCCGGTGGCTCGGGTGTCGGCAGGGGCTCGGGTAGCCAGGGGCCGACGTAGCGCTCACGTTCGCGTCGTTCGCGCCGCAATTGGTCCAGTGCCAGCCGCGTGACCACGGTCACCAGCCAGGCCTCGGGCGCGTTGATGTTCGCAAGGTCCGCCTGGTGCCAGCGCAGCCAGCAGTCCTGCACCACGTCCTCTGCGGCCTGGCGCGAGCCGAGCATGCGATAGGCCAGACCGAACAGGCGTGGTCGATGCGATTGGAAAAGCGAGGTATCGGTGTGCATGGGCGGCTGCCTTCAAGAACTCGTCCACCAGACGCCATCACCTTCGTTTTTGTGACACGCGTGACGAGCCCGGATGGTCGGCAAGCCCGCCCGGCTCAGCGCACAAACGGATAGGGGCAAAGGAATATCACCCACAGCGCGACCACGATGCCGGCGTACTTGAGTACGCGCGTGAGTTTCGGGTGCTTGCGCTTGAAGCGCTTGCGGCGTTCGCGGCTGCGCTGGTTGGCGGCGAACATGCGGTTGACGAAGCCGGTCTTCTCGCTGTCGTCGTTGGGCGAGGCGGTGATCTTGCCCATGAAGGCGCCGACGCGCTTGTTGATCGCTTCCATCCAGCGGGTTTTCAGCGGACGCTCGACATCGGCGAACAGGATCACGCGGGTCTGGTCGGTCTTGTTCTCTACCCAGTGCACGTAGGTTTCGTCGAACACCACGTCCTTGCCATCGCCCCAGACGTGCTCTTGGCCATCGACGAAGATGCGGCACTGCTCGGAATTGGGCGTGACCAACCCCAGGTGATAGCGCAGCGATCCGGCGAACGGGTCGCGGTGCGGATTGAGCTTGCTGTGCGGGGCCAGGGTGGCAAACATGGCCGCCTTGATGCCGGGAATCTGCCCCAGCAGTTTCACCGTTTCGGGGCACTGCGCCTCGGCCGAGGGCAGCGGCTCGCCGTACCACTTCAGGTAGAAACGCTTCCAGCCCTGCTTGAAAAAGCTGTTGAAGCTGGCGTCGTTGTGGTGCTCGGCGGCGCGGATGCGTCCGGCATCGTTGAGCGACAGCGCCTCGTCACGGATCAGCTGCCAGTTGTCGCGCAACAGATTGAGCTGCGGAAAGCCGTCGCGATCCAGGATCGGCCGCGCCGGCACACGCGAAAAGGCGTACATCAAAAGGTTGTACGGCGCGAACACGGCCGAGTGATCGACCAATTGGCGATCAAAGCGCAGCCGCGCGCGACCACGCAGGTGCACCAGCAGCACGCACAGCGCGAACAGCGCAAACACACACAGGATGATCAGGCGGAGCGTCATGGCGGGATGAATGTCTCAGGTCAGGGGAATATTTTACGCGCTATCGGCGACACATACGCGGTGGCGGATGTTCAGGTCATCTGCGCGATGGTCCGCCGGAACCGCGCCAGGGAGATGGTGAACAGCACAGCACCAATCACCGCGATTGCCAGCAGCGATCGCCAGACCACCTCCAGGCCGGCGCCGCGATAGAGAATGGCCTGCGCCAGGCGCACGAAATGCGAGGTCGGCGCCAGCTCCATCAGATATTGCACCGGCTGCGGCATGCTCTCATAGGGCGTTGTACCGCCGGATAGCAGTTCCAGGGGCAGCAGGGTCAGGATGACCAGCATACCGAACTGCGGCATGCTGCGAGCGAAGGTGGCCAGGAAGATGCCCAGTGCGGTGGCGGCGAAAAGGTGCACCGCGGCGGCACCCAGGAACAGCGCCAGCGAGCCCCGGATAGGCACGTGCAGCGCGCCCTCGACAATCAGCGTCAGCGACAGCGCCACGGCCAGCAGCACGACCAGACCCATCGACCAGACCTTGCCCAGCATGATCTGTGCCGGGGTCACGGGCATCACCAGCAGATGTTCGATGGTGCCGTGCTCGCGCTCGCGAATCAGCGCGGCTCCGGTCAGGATGATCGACAGCATGGTGACGTTGTTGATCACTTCCATCATCGCGCCGAACCAGCCTTTTTCAAGATTCGGATTGAAGCGCGTGCGCAAGACCAGATCGACCGGCGGCGCGTTGCTGCCGCGGTAGCGCTGCACGAATTCATTGACTGTGTTGTTGACGATCTGCTGCACGTAGCCACTGCCGGCGAACGCCTGGCTCATGCGCGTGGCGTCGACATTGAGCTGGATGGCCGGTCGGCGACCGGCCAGCAGGTCGCGCTGGAAGTCCGGAGGGATGTCCAGCGCGAAGGTATAGGCGCCAGCGTCCATGCCGTGATCCTGGACGGCTGGGGAAACCAGCCGCGGTACGCTGAACAGTGGCGGATAGAAGGCGCTGGCGATCTTTGCCGACAGCGGCGAGGCGTCCTCGTCGACAATCGCGATCGGCGCTCTGTGCAGCGTCTCGAGCATCGCCGTGGCGGCGCTGTAGATCTGCAGGCTGAAGGCGTAGACGATCAACGCCAGCATGGCCGGATCACGCCACAGGCTCCAAAGCTCCTTGACACCGAGATGGTAGGTGTTGGCCACGGTGCTGTTCATGATGCCTGCTTGCGCAGCAGTGCGATCGCGGCGCCCAGGATTACCGGTACGGCCAGCAGCAAAGGGCCGAACGCGCCGCGCAACTGGGCGAAGCCCAGCGCCTTGCTGAACACCCCGCGGCTGATGTTGATCATGTAGGTGGCCGGGTAGATGTTGCCGATGAGTCGGCCCATGCCCTCCAGCGACGGCACCGGATCGATCATCCCGGAAAACTGCACCGCCGGAATCATGGTGGCGATCATGGTCAGCAGCATGGCGGCGATCTGGCTGCGTGTGAAGGTGGATGCCAGCAGACCCATCCCGGTGGCGATGACACTGAAGATGGCCGCCGCCAGCAGCAGGGTGGGAAAGCTGCCCTTGATCGGCACGTCGAAGCCGAACACTGCCAGTAGCGTCATCAGCAGGAAATTGAGCATCGCCAGGACCACATATGGCGCCTGCTTGCCGAGCAGGAATTCGCTTCGCGTCACCGGTGTCACGTACAGATTGATGATCGAGCCCAGTTCCTTCTCCCGCACCACCGACAGTGCGGTGAGCATCGCCGGCAACATCAGCAGCAGCAGCGGCAGCACGGCTGGCACGATCGCCGGCAGGCTGCGCACGTCCGGGTTGTAGCGAAAACGGGTTTCGATGTCGAAGGCACCTGCTGCGGTGCCCTGGCCTTGCCGTGCCCGTTCAGCCAGCCAGGCCTGATGCATGCCCTGCACGTAGCCACGTACCGTCTCGGCACGGGTTGGCATCGCACCGTCGACCCAGGCCGCGATCTGGGCATGGTCGCCACGTTCGACATCGCGTGCGAAACCCGGCGGAATTTCGATGGCCAGCGACAGCTCGCCGCTGCGCATGCGGCGATCGATGTCGGTGTAGCTTTGCAGCGGCGCATGCTCGATGAAATAGCGTGAACCGGCGAGGTTCAGGGCGTAATTGCGGCTGAGACCGGTCTGGTCGTGGTCGAGCACGGCATAGCTGAGATTTTCGACGTCCATGTTGATGCCGAAGCCGATGACCACCATCAGCAGCAGCGAACCGGCCAGGGCGAGTGTGGCGCGAACCGGATCGCGGCGCAGCTCCAGGGCCTCGCGCCAGGCGTAGCTTGCCGCCCGGGCCGGGCTGAACAGGCGTCGACGGACGCGTGCCGGCGGGCGTGCGGCCGGTAGCACGGGGGTGCCTGTGCCGGAGGTGATACCTGCAGTACTGCCGTCGGCAGCCTTGAGGTAACCGATGAAGGCCTGCTCCAGCGTCGCCGCACCGCTGTCGCGGACCAGCCGCTCCGGTGCGCCGGTCACCAGCACGCGGCCGGCATGCATCAGCGAAATGCGATCGCAGCGCTCGGCCTCGTTCATGAAATGGGTGGAGATGAACAGGGTGACCCGATCGCGCCGCGCCAGCTCGATCATCAACCGCCAGAAGGCGTCGCGCGCCACCGGGTCCACGCCAGAGGTGGGTTCGTCCAGAATCAGCAGTTCCGGCCGGTGCACCATCGCCACAGCCAGCGACAGCCGCTGACGCACGCCCAGCGGCAGCTTGCCGGGTAGGCTGGCGACCACTTCACGCAGCCCGAAACGGTCCAGCATCTCATCGACACGGGCCGGAATCTGTGCCTCGGGGACATGGAATAGCCGCGCATGCAGCACCAGATTCTGACGCACCGTCAGCTCGCCATAGAGCGAGAACGCCTGGGACATGTAGCCTACGCGCCGTCGGGTGTCGATATCGCGCGGGTCGAGCGGGCGCCCGAACAGCGAGGCGCTCCCCTCGCTGGCCGGCAACAGTCCGGTCAGCATCTTCATAGTGGTGGTTTTGCCGCAGCCGTTGGAGCCGAGAAAGCCGAAGATCTCGCCGCGACGGATGCGGAAGTTGACATGATCGACGGCAACGAAATCGCCGAAGCGCATGGTCAGATCGCGCGCCTCGATGGCGCTGGCGGCGTCGTCGGCCTGCAGCGGCGGCACCTGTACCGGCGTGTGGCCGCGGCGCCTGGCCTCGGGCAGCACGGCGATGAAGGCCTCCTCGAGCGAGCGGCTGCCGGTACGCTCCAGCAGCGCCTGCGGCGTGCTGGTGCTGAGTACGCGGCCGGCATCCATGGCGACCAGCCAGTCGAAGCGTTGCGCCTCGTCCATGTAGGCGGTGGCGACGATAACGCTCATGCCTGGATGGCCTGCACGGATCTCGGCGATCAGCGCCCAGAACTGGGCGCGCGCCAAGGGGTCGACACCGGTGGTCGGTTCGTCAAGGATCAGCAGCTCAGGGTCGTGGATCAGCGCACAGCACAAGCCAAGCTTCTGCTTCATGCCGCCAGACAGCTTGCCCACCGGCCGCTCCAGGAACGGGCGCAGACCGGTGCTGGCGGTGAGCGTGTCGATGCGGCGGCGACGTTCGGCGGCACCATGGCCGAACAGGCGCGCGAAAAATTGCAGGTTCTCCTCCACCGACAGCGTCGGATAGAGGTTCCTGCCCAGGCCTTGCGGCATGTAGGCAATGCGCGGACAGACCTGGTCGCGATGGCGCTTGCTGCGCATGTCGCCGTCCAGCACCCGCATCTGACCCTGTTGCATGGCATGGGTGCCGGCGATCAACGCCAGCAGGCTGGACTTGCCCACGCCGTCGGGACCGATCAGACCGACCATGCGGCCGGCAGGCAGGTCCAGGTCGACGCCGTCGAGCGCCAGCGT
The DNA here is from genome assembly GCF_011759385.1 of Oleiagrimonas sp. C23AA. Lineage (GTDB taxonomy): Bacteria > Pseudomonadota > Gammaproteobacteria > Xanthomonadales > Rhodanobacteraceae > Oleiagrimonas. The sequence continues at coordinate 175,710 of NZ_JAARLY010000008.1, forward strand.
CTTGCCGTAGCGCAGATGCACGTCGCGCATGCACGCAACGATCTCACCAGCGTCGATGTGGGCAGTCGTCATGGCACCTTCACCGCCAGCGCCGGCGGCCATGGCTCGGCGGGATCGAGTCTGACCCAGGCCACGCCGGGCAGGCCGGTCTTGACCATGGCCAGATGCCTGGTCAGCAGTTCGCGGTCGATCCGCGCCTTGATGCGGAACATCAGCTTTTGCCGCTCGTCGGCCGTTTCCACGGTCTTCGGCGTGAACTGGGCAATGCTGGCCACGTAGGAGACCCGGGCCGGGATGATGTACTGCGGTGCCGCGTCCAGGACCAGATGCACCTCGCTGCCCAGCCCGACCTTGCCGGCGGCCGTCTCGGGCAGGAAAAAGGTCATGTAGACGTCCGAAAGGTCGACCATGTTCAGGACCTTGCCGCCGGCGGCAAGTACTTCGCCGGGCTGTGCCACGCGATACTGCACGCGGCCGGCACGCGGCGCCTTCAGCTCGCTGTCGGCGATGTCGGCCTCGATGCGGGCCACGGTTGCTCGCGCAGCGTCGACACTGGAGCGCGTGCCCGTAACCTGGGCGCGGGCGGCCTCGATGGCGGCTCGCGCCGCGGCGACCTGGGCCTGCGCCGCGCTCAGCGTGGCCCGGGCGCTATCGGCGTTGGCGCGGTCGTCGTCCAGTTCCTGCTGCGAGGAGGCGCCTTGGACGGCCAGTGTCTGCGAACGCGCCAGGCGCCGCATGGCGGCATCAAGTTCGCTGCTGCGCTCGACCACCAAGGCGTTGTCGGCGGCCAGGTCGGCGCGGCGCACGGCCACTTCGGCGACTGCGCTGGCAACGGCGTTGCGCGCGCGTTGATATTGCGCCCGGGCCTCGTCGCGCTCAGCGATCAGCGTCTGCACCTGCATGTGCGCCAGTGGTTGCCCTGCCTTCACAAAGTCGCCCTCGTTGACGAGGATGTCCTGGACGCGGCCGGCCAGCTTGGTGGCGATGTCGATCTCGGTGGCCTCGATACGTCCGTTGCCGCTGGCAAAGCCCGGACCGGGGCCGGTCCGGTGCAGCCGCGTCCAGGCGTAGGTCGCGGCGACGATGACGATGATGCCGGCGGCGCCGACCAGCCACTGCTTGCGAGAGGGGCGTTTCATCGCGGCTCGGGCGAGGGTCGCCGGGCGTGGACCTCAGACAGGGCGGCGCCAGCGTCTTGCCGCGGCGCGATGAGGGTACCGCCACCGAGGACCGCGTACAGGCGGACCTGGTTGGACAGCTGCGCGCGGCGCGTCTGCACCAGTTGCTGTTCGGCTGCCAGCAGGTCGCGCTGCGCGTCCAGTACTTCCAGGTAGCGCGCCGCCCCGGCGTCGTAGCGCAGCTTGGCGAGTCGGGCGCGTTGCTGCTGTGCCGCCAGCATGTCGCGGTCGGCGCGCAGTTGCTGGCGAAGCCAGTGGCGTGCCGACAACGCATCGCAGACTTCGCGGAAGGCATTCTGGACCGTCTTTTCGTAATCGGCCACGGCGTAGTCGCGCTGCGCCTGACTGTAGCGCAGGTTGTTGTGGCGCCGGCCGGCATCGAAGAGCGGCAGGCTGACCTCCGGGAGGAAGGTCCAGGCCTTGCTGCCGCGGTCGAACAGGCCCGATAGCGCGCTGCTGCTGGTGCCGTAAGTACCGGTCAGGCTGATGCTGGGAAAAAACGCGGCGCGAGCGGCGCCGATATCAGCGTTGGCCGCGCGCAGGCGGTGCTCGGCGGCGATGATGTCGGGGCGCGCGGCCAGCAGTCGCGAGGGCAGGCCCGCGCGCAGCGCCGGTGGCGCCGGCATCCTCGCCAGTGCGCCAGCGGCCGTCGGCAACTGGAGCGGGGCACCAACCAGTTCGGTGAGTGCATGGGCCTGTTCGTCGCGCGCCTGCTGCAGTTGTGCGTTCAGGCTCCGTGCCTGTGTCAGCAGCGTCTGTACCTGGGTCAGGTCAAGCCTGGAGGTCGCTCCGACCCGGTAGCGGAGCCGGAAGATGCGATAGGAGGTCTCGCGCGAGGTGACGGTCTGGCGGGCGATGGCGGCCCGCTGATCCAGCTCCAGCAGCCGCAGGTAAGCGTCGGCGACCTGAGCGATCAGCGACAGCGTGGTGGCGCGGCGGGCCGCATCGCTGGCCAGGTAAGTCTGCAGGGCCTCCGTCTTCAGCGAACGGATGCGTCCCCAGAAGTCCAGTTGCCAACGGCTGATGCCGAGATCGACGTCGTACTGACTCTGTACCAGCGACTGGCCGACGTAGTTGAGGTCGCCGGGCACCCGGGCGCGAGTGGCGTCGGCGCCGATCCCGATGGTGGGGAACTGGTCGGCGCGATGGATGCCGTAGGCCGCCATCGCCTGCGCCTCGCGCAGGGTAGCCATGCGCAGGTCGCGGTTGTTGTCCAGCGCCGAGGCGATGAGCCGCTGCATCGTCGGGTCGGTGAAATAGTCCCGCCAGCCGGTGTTTGCGGCATCAGTCCCTTCCTCGGACGATACGTTTGCGCTGGTGGCATAGTGCGTATCTACCGGAAGCGGCGGTCGCCGGTAGGGAGGTGCCAGTGACGCACAGCCAGCCAGCATGGCGCTGGCGGCCAGCGCTGCCGGGATCGCCCCGCAGCGGAGGCGACGGCGGGCGGGCTGGTATTTCTGGGGCATGCGGCAGGCCTTGTCTCGAGCGTTGCATGGCATCCGCCGCGAACTACGTGGTCGCGGCCGCAGGCAACGGGTCTGCGTGCATGGTGCGGATCGGCAGCAGCGCCCACATTGACGTACGTCAAGCGCAGGCCGCCATGCGCCGCGACCGCCCTGATGGACGATTGCGGCGCATGGCGAGCGGGCTGTTCGTGCCTACCGTTTGGTGCGGGCCTTAAAGCGATTCCGAGGCGAAATCGGCCAGTCGCGAGCGTTCGCCGCGACGCAGCGTGATATGGCCGGAGTGGCGCCACATCTTGAAGCGATCCACCGCGTAGGTCAGGCCCGAGGTGGTCTCGGTCAGATACGGTGTGTCGATCTGCTCGACATTGCCCAGGCAGACGATCTTGGTACCGGGACCGGCGCGCGTGATCAGGGTCTTCATCTGCTTGGAAGTGAGGTTCTGCGCCTCGTCGATGATCAGGTAGCGACTTAAGAATGTGCGCCCGCGCATGAAATTGAGCGAGCGTATCTTGATGCGCGAGGCGAGCAGGTCGTTGGTGGCCTGGCGTGCCCAGCTGCCGCCGTCTTCCTGATGGGTGAGCACTTCCAGGTTGTCGGTCAGTGCGCCCATCCAGGGCGTCATCTTCTCTTCCTCGGTGCCGGGCAGAAAGCCGATGTCATCACCCACCGGCACCGTGGCACGGGTCATGATGATCTCGCGGTAGCGCTGCTGGTCCATCACCTGGGCCAGGCCCGCGGCCAGCGCCAGCAGGGTCTTGCCGGTGCCGGCGGTGCCGAGCAGGGTGACAAAGTCGATCTCCGGATCCATCAACAGGTTCAGCGCGAAGTTCTGCTCGCGGTTTCGCGCGGAGATGCCCCACACCGAATGCGCGGCGTGGGTGTGGTCATCAAGCAGGATCAGCTGCACCTTGCCTTCGTCCGAGACGCTGAGCACGCGCAGCTCGACCGCGTTCTCGCCGGGAAGGTACAGGCACTGGTTGGGATACAAGTCCTCGTCCTTGCCGGCGGTCAGCTCGTAGCAGGTGCGACCCATCTCGTTCCATGAGCGCACCTCCGGGTGGTGCTCCCAGAAATCCTCCGGCAGCGCCTGGGCGCCGGTGAACAGCAGCGCGAAATCATCCAGCGCGCGGTCGTTTTCGTAGTCCTCGGCGTCGATGCCGGCGATGGTGGCCTTGATGCGAAGGTTGATGTCCTTGGTGATCAGGATCAGCGGCACGTCCGGGTGCTGATCGCGCTCTTCCTGTACCGCCGCCAGGATGGCGTTGTCGGCCTTGCCGTTGCGCGTGCTGGGTGTCTGCTGGAAATACAGGCGCCCGGCCTGGCCATCGCGCTGCAGGTTCAGGCCCTGCGGGTTGTCCAGCACCAGCCCGTTTTCGATGTCGCCAGCGCCGCGCTCGATCAGCTCGTTGAGAAAGCGGCTGGCCTGACGCGCATTGCGCGCCACTTCCGATCCACCCTTTTTCTTTTCGTCCAGTTCCTCCAGCACCGTCATGGGGATGAACACGTCGTGCTCCTCGAAGCGGAACACGGAGGTGGGGTCGTGCAGCAGCACGTTGGTATCCAGGGCGTAGATGCGCTTGCCACGTGTCATGCGATCAGGACCTCGCGGGGGTTGGAAACAAAAAAGCCCGCGCGCCATGAGCGGGTGTGCTCACGAGCGCGCGGGCCGGTTCGGAAAAAAGGCATCACTGGGCGGCGAGCGTATCCAGCACGGCCTGGGCGTGGCCGGGAACCTTCACCTTGCGCCATTCGGTGTGCAGCTTGCCTTCCGGATCGATCAGGAAGGTCGAACGCACTACGCCCATGTGGCGCTTGCCATAGAGCATTTTCTCGTGGATCACGTCGAAGGCCTTGCACCAGGTTTCCTCCGGATCGGAGACCAGCGGGAACGGCAGTTCGTGCTTGGCGGCGAAGTTGGCGTGCGAGCGCACCGAGTCGCGCGAGACGCCGACGATCTCGCACTTGTGCTTGCCAAAGTCGGCATACAGGTCGCGAAAGTCCTTGGACTCGTTGGTGCAGCCGGGGGTGTTGTCCTTGGGGTAGAAGTACACCACCACCCACTGGCCGCGCAGCGAGGACAGCGACAGTGTGCCGCCGTCGCCGGTGGCGCCTTCGAGGTCGGGAATGGCTGAGCCGGGTTCGATCATCGTGTGTTCCATGTTGCGGTTGTAAGGCCAGCGCCGTTAAAAGCGCGTCTTCAAGGTCAGAACTTCACCGGGTCCATGATCGCGTCCAGGTTCAGGCTGTCGCACAGTTCCAGGAAGTCGTCACGCAGTGCGGCGATGTGCGTGTCGGCGGGAATGCCGATGGTGATCTGTGCCTGGAACATGTCGGCGCCGGTCTGAATGGCCTGGTAGCGCATGGAGCTGAGCTGCTCGATGCTGATGCCGCGGCGGCTGAAGAAGTCGATCACTTCCACCAGCAGCGCGTTGCGGTCGGCGGCGATGACCTCGACCACGTAGGGCAGCAGATGGGTCTGCATCGAACGCGGGCCGGTGCGGTAGTGCACCAGATGCAGCGCCGGATCGCGCGCCAGTTTGCCCAGGCCGGTTTCCAGCTTGGCCAGCGCGTCCCACGAGCCCTGCGCCAGCAGTACCACCGAGACATCGTCGCCCACCGTGCTGACGCGCGCATCGGCCAGGTTGCAGCCGCTGTCGGCAATGCGCTGGGTCAACTGCAGCAGGGGGGATTGGCGGACGCTACACAGCGTCTGGATGAGAAGGTGACTTTCGCTGCCGGGGCGCTGCGAGGTGTTGCGATTCAAGGGGATCTCTACCTCAAAGGCGAGGGTGGCCACCCAAAGCGGGCGGTCATCGACGAGCCGGACTCAGCTTACTTGCCCGTGGCCGGAGCCCGCAAGTAACATCCCCAGGTTCGAAACACTGTGGATGTACCTCTTGAATATACGCGGAAGCATCTGTGCGCTGGCCACGCCATTCGGCGATGATGGCGCGCTGGATCTGGACGCTTTCCGGCGCCTGATCGAGCAGCAGATCGAAGCTGGCACGCAGGCGCTGGTGGTGGCCGGTTCCACCGGCGAGGCTCACTTTCTCGAGCATGCCGAATACGAGCGTTTGCTGGTCACGGCCGTCGAGCAGGTGCGCCGGCGGGTTCCGGTCATCGCCGGCACCGGCGAGGCCGGTACCGCCAAGTCGCTGGCCATGACGCGCTGGGCCAAGCGCCTGGGTGCGCATGCCGCGCTGGTGGTGACGCCTTACTACGTGCGTCCCACGCAGGAAGGTCTGGTGCGCCATTTCACCGAGATTGCCGACCACGGCGAACTGCCGGTGATCCTGTACAACGTGCCGGGACGCACCGGATGTGACATGCTGCCGGATACGGTCGCGCGTTTGGCCGAACACGCCCATATCATCGGCGTGAAGGAAGCGCGTGGCGACGCCGGTCGCATTGCCGCCATGGCGGAACTTGCTCGCGAGGATTTCGTCTATCTTTCCGGCGACGATGCAAGCTGTCACGAGGCCATGCTGGCCGGCGCCGCGGGTACCATCTCGGTGGTGGCCAACGTGGTGCCCGGGCTGTTTCGCCAGTTGTGCGACCGGGCGTGCGAGCGCTCGCGGGCACCGACGGTGGAGCTGGCCGAGCGCCTGGAGCCGCTGCTGGATGCGCTTGACTGCGCGCCCAATCCGATTGCCATCAAGGCCGCGTTGGCCGAGATCGGCATCGGCAACGGCGCGCTGCGTCTGCCGCTGGTGGCGCTGGCCGAAGGCGCCGAGCGCGCCCGGCTGCGCGAGGCGCTGTCGGCGCTGCTGTCCTGAGCCGCTGCGGTGGCCTGAAACGCTTATCTACGGAATCCTATAGTCAATGAACAAAGCAACGATCGCAGCCTTGAGCCTGTCCGTCCTGACGCTGTCAGGCTGCGGCCTGTTCCATGCCGACAAGAGCTACCTCAAGGCCAAGCAGGAGGCGCCGCTGGAGATTCCGGCCGGCATGGACCGTCCCGCCGTCAACGATGCGCTGACCATTCCCAACGTCAACGCCAAGCCCAACGACACCATCAGCCAGACGCTGAGCGTGCCGGGCGACGTAGCCAGCACCTACAAGGCGGCCGCGCAGGCCGTCGACGCCAGTGGCGTGGGTGCCGTGGTGGCGCATGACGATGCCGCTCATGCCTTTACCGTGAACGTGGGCGAGCCGCCGGCGAAGGACTCCAAGCCGGGGTTCTTCTCACGCATGTTCGGTGGTGGCCACAAGACCAAGACCGAGGCGCCGGACCTGTCCTCGCCGACCTCGGCAGGCGCCGTGCAGGTGGCGGTGACCGCCGATGGCGGCGCCAGCACGGTCACGGTGACCGGTCTTAGCGCCAACGTGGCCAAGGTCGCTGCCGCGATCAAGTCCAAGCTGGGCAGCTGACCGCCTTGCCCGGTAGCCAGGCACGCATGCAAAAACGCCGCCCCATGGGCGGCGTTTGCGTTGATCGGTGGGCGATGCCGACAGCAGGCGTGCGGCGCGCGAGCGCGGTATCAGCGCTCCAGCAGCGGCAGCTTGTCGGGCTTGTTTTCCCATTCCTTGGCATCGTCGGGCGCATCTTTGCGCTCGGTGATCACCGGCCATGCTTCGGAGAGTTCGGCATTGAGCGCGACGAAGTTCTCCTGACCCGCGGGAACATCGTCCTCGGGGTAGATGGCGTTGATCGGGCATTCCGGCTCGCAGAGCGTGCAGTCGATGCACTCGTCCGGATTGATCACCAGGAAGTTGGGGCCCTCGTGAAAGGCATCGACCGGGCAGACCTCAACGCAATCGGTGTATTTGCACTTGATGCAGTTGTCGGTAACGACGAAGGTCATGCCGTAACAGCGCCTGTCCTGATGACGTGTTCCGGAAGGGTCCGGAAGAAGAGGTGGCGCTCCCAACGAGACTCGAACTCGTGTTTTCGCCTTGAGAGGGCGACGTCCTAGACCGCTAGACGATGGGAGCGTTGCTGCGTGAGGCGCGCTAGTATATCTAAAAAATTTTGTTCGGCAATGCCCCCGTGAAAGATTTTCGAAGGAATTCAGCTTGAACCATTCCAATGGAAACGAGGCACAGCCTGCGCTGCGCATCATTCCACGCGACCAGCACACCATCTCGCGCAAGAACATCTCCAAGTCGGCGCTGCGCGTGCTGTATCGCCTGCACGAGGCCGGCCATTCCGCCTATCTGGTGGGTGGCGCGGTGCGCGATCTGCTGCTGGACGGTCATCCGAAGGATTTCGACGTGGCCACCGATGCCACGCCCGAGCAGGTCAAGCAGCTGTTTCGCAACTGCAGGCTGATCGGCCGCCGCTTCCGGCTGGCACATGTCATCTTCGGCCGCGAGATCATCGAAGTGGCTACCTTCCGTGGCCAGGGCGAGGAGGGCGATCGCCATATCGTCGATGGCCGCATCCTGCGCGACAACGTTTGGGGATCGATCGAGGAAGACGCCGTGCGGCGCGATTTTCGCGTCAACGCCATGTACTACAACATCGCCGATTTCTCCGTGCGCGATGAGGTCGGCGGCATGCGTGATCTTCAAGATCACGTGCTGCGCCTGATCGGCGATCCCGAGCAGCGCTATCGCGAAGATCCGGTGCGCATGCTGCGCGCCGCGCGCCTGGCGGCCAAGCTCAACTTTCATATCGACGAGGCCGCCGCGGCCCCGTTTGCCGAGTTGGGGCCGCTGCTGTCCGAAGCGCCGCCGGCACGTCTGTTCGACGAATCGCTGAAGATGTTCCTGGCCGGTCATGGCCTGAAAAGCTTCCACATGCTCGAGCGCTACGATCTGTTGGCGCCGCTGTTCCCGGTTACCGCTCGCACGCTCAAGCGCGGCGATCAGGCGCTGCGGGCGCTGATCGAGCAGGGGCTTTCCAACACCGATGCGCGCGTGCACGAAGGCAAGTCGGTGACGCCGGCTTTCCTGTTTGCGGTGCTGCTTTGGGGTGAGGTTCGCGCGCAGGCCGAGACGCTGCTGGAGCAGGGCAAGGATCTGGCGCTGGCCTGGCAGCGTGCCGCGCATCGCATCGTCGCCGAGCAGAGCCAGCACGTGGCCATCCCGAAGCGTTTCTCCTATGCCATGGAAGAAATCTGGGCGCTGCAGCCGCGTTTTGAAAACCGCTCCCGCAAGCGCGTGTTTCGCCTGCTGGGGCATCCGCGCTTTCGTGCCGCCTACGATTTTCTTTTGCTGCGCGGTTCGGAGTCCGAAGAGATTCGCGAACTCGGCGAATGGTGGACGCGTGCCCAGGAGTTGCCGCAGGAACAGCTGGCCGACGAACTGGGGCCATCGAAGGGCAAGAGTGGTCCCAGCACCGGTGCGACGGCCGCCCCGGCCAAGCGTCGCCGCCGTCGCGGTGGCCGGCGTCGTCGTGGCGACGGCGCCAGCAGCGCCGACTGATTCACGATGACGGCCACCTACATCGGCCTGGGTAGCAACCTGGGTGATTCGGTCGCGCAGGTACGCGCCGCGCTTGCGGCCCTGGACGCGCTGCCGCAAACGGCGCTGGTACGCCATTCACGGCTGTATCTGACGCCGCCCTGGGGTGTCACCGAGCAGCCGGCGTTCATCAACGCCGTGGCCGAGCTGGACACGCGCCTGGACGCGCCAGCGCTGCTGCAGGCGTTGCTGGAGATCGAGCGCCGCGCCGGCCGCGTGCGTGACGGTGAGCGCTGGGGGCCGCGCATTCTGGACCTGGACCTGCTGCTGCACGGTGACGGCCCGTATCGGGCCGAGCACCTTGAAGTGCCGCATCCGCGCATGGCCGAACGCGCTTTCGTGCTGTTGCCGCTGGTCGAGATTGCGCCGGGGCTGGAATTGCCCGGCATCGGCCGCATATCCGAAGCGCTTGACCGGCTCGATGCCGGTGACTGCAAGGTGCTTGAGGACTAATTCTTGAGGTGTCGGCGCATCGGTGCCGATAATGCCGCCTCGCCAACGCTTGGAGTTCATGCCGTGTACGTCGCTTCGGACGCCCCGGCCCGCAAGGCAGTGACCTTGCCGGCGCTCAAATCCATGAAAGAGCAGGGGCGCAAGATCACCATGCTCACCGCCTACGACGCCAGTTTCGCCGCGCACCTGGAGCGCGCCGGTGTCGATGTGGCGCTGGTTGGCGATTCGCTGGGCATGGTGGTGCAGGGCCACGGCAGCACGCTGCCGGTGACCCTGGCCGATGTGGTCTATCACACCCGCGCCGTGGCGCGCGGTCTCTCGGCCACGCTGCTGGTGGCCGATCTGCCGTTCATGAGCGACCGCGATGTGCCGCACGCGATGGAAGCGGCCGCGCAGTTGATGGCCGCCGGTGCGGCCATGATCAAGATCGAGGGCGCCGGCCCTATCTGCGAGGTGATTGCTGCGCTGACGGCACGCGATGTGCCGGTGTGCGCGCACCTGGGTCTGACCCCGCAGTCGGTGCACAAGCTGGGCGGTTACCGCGTGCAGGGACGTGAGCAGGCCGCTGCCGACAAGCTGATGGCCGATGCCCGGGCGGTGGTCGAGGCCGGTGCCGAGTTGCTGGTGCTCGAATGCGTGCCATCCGATCTGGCCGGTCGCATCAGCCAGGCGCTGGCCGTGCCGGTCATCGGCATTGGCGCCGGCCCGCAAACCGATGGCCAGGTGCTGGTGGTGTACGATCTGCTGGGTCTGACGCCGGGCAAAAGCCCGAAGTTTTCCAAGAATTTCCTGAGCGGGCGCGAGGGTGTCACCGACGCCATTGCCGCCTATGTCAGTGATGTGCGCGAAGGCCGTTTCCCGGCCGCCGAACACAGCTTCAGCTAATTCACTTTCCAGGCGAATAGATCAACATCATGCAGACCGTGCACGACGCTCCGGGCCTTCGGGCAGTGGTTCGTGGCTGGCGCTCGCAGGGGCTGACGGTGGGCCTGGTGCCGACCATGGGCAACCTGCACGCGGGTCATTTCTCACTGATCAAGTTGGCGCGCTCGCGGGTCGACCGGGTGGTGGCCAGCGTGTTCGTCAATCCCACGCAGTTCGGCCCCAACGAAGACTTCGACCGCTACCCGCGGACCTTGCCCAAGGATCAGTCGGGCCTGGCCGAGCACGATTGCGATCTGTTGTTCGCGCCATCGGTGGAGGTGATGTACCCGTACGGCGCCGAGCATTCGGTGTGTGTCAGCGTGCCGCAACTGACCGGCGTGCTGGAGGGCGCGCACCGCCCGGGCCATTTCGATGGCGTGTCCACCGTGGTCTGCAAGTTGTTCAACCTGGTGCAGCCGGATGTGGCCGTGTTCGGCTCCAAGGACTACCAGCAACTCAAGGTGATCGAGCGCATGACGCGTGATCTGGGCCTGCCGGTTTCCATCGTCGCCGGGCAGACGCGGCGCGAGGATGATGGTCTGGCCATGAGTTCGCGCAACCAGTATCTGTCCAGCGAGGAACGCGAGCGGGCCACGCAGATCCACGCCACGCTCAAGCAGATGCGTCAGCTGCTGGCCGAAGGCCATGCCTGGCAGGCGGTGGAGAAAGCCGCGCTGGGACGTCTTGAGCGCGCCGGCTTCGTGCCCGACTATGCGGCCATCCGTCGCGCCGGCGATCTTGCCGAACCGCAGACCGGCGAGCGCGAAGGGCTGATCGGCCTGATCGCCGCGCGCCTGGGCAGCACGCGCCTGATCGACAACCTGCCGCTGGACTGACTCACCCTCGTGCCCTGCGCGCTGCGTCGGCGCGCACAAGGCTATATAATTGCGGGTTCCCCCGCTTTTCGCCCCAACGCGAAGTGCCTGCCATGCAACTGAACATGCTCAAAGCCAAGATCCATCGTGCCACCGTGACCCACGCGGAGCTGCACTACGAAGGATCCATCGCCATCGACGGCAACCTGCTCGATGCCTCGGGCATCCGCGAGTACGAGCAGATCCATGCCTGGAACATCGCCAACGGCGAGCGTTTCGTCACCTACGCGCTGCGCGCCGAGGAAGGCTCCGGCATCATCTCGGTGAACGGCAGCGCCGCGCGCCGTGCCGCGCCGGGCGACCTGATCATCATCGCCGCCTTCGTGGCGCTGGACGAGGCCGAGCTTGCCAGCTACAAGCCCAGCCTGGTGTATGCCAATCCTGACAACACCATCAGCCACACCAACGATGCCATTCCCAAGCAGATGGCCTCGTAACAAGGCGTGATCCGGGGCGTGGCAGCTGAACGCCAGCGGCCCCCAGATCGGCTTATGCACGCGCGGCATGCCTTGAGAAAGGTGTGCCGCGCTACCATCAGGATCTTGTATTGATCACGTCTAAAGACCCGAAGGGAGCCGATCGCATGTCTTCGTACCGCCAGTCCCTGGGCGCGCACGCCGAGCGTCTTGAGTCCACCCATCTTCGCCAGCTTATCGGCGACAGCGACCGCGCCGGGCGCTTGCGTCACCGCGTCGGCCCGCTGCTGCTGGACCTGACCCGCCAGAAACTGGACGTCCAGGCGCTGGACGCGCTGGGCAGCCTGATTGAATCGAGCGACTGGCAGAAGGCGCGCGATGCCATGTTCGGCGGCGAGCCGATCAACACCTCCGAAGACCGCGCCGTGCTGCACACCGCGTTGCGCGCCTCCGGTTCGCGCCTGTCGCCGGTGGCACCGAGCGACGTGCGCAAGGAAATCGACCAGACCCTGGAGCGCATCGCGCATCTGGTCGAGGCCGTGGAGAAGGGCACCACCGAGGACATCGGCCTGCCTTCCACCGTCACCGATATCGTCAACGTCGGTATCGGCGGGTCGGACCTTGGCCCGCGTCTGGCTGTCGAAGCACTGGATCAGTTCCACACCGGACGGGTGCGCTGCCACTTCCTGCCCAATGTGGACGGCCATGCCGCCAACAAGCTGATGCGCGAGCTGGACCCGCGCCGTACGCTGGTGCTGCTGGTCTCCAAGAGTTTCTCCACGCAGGAAACCCTGCTCAACGGCCACGTGCTGCGCGACTGGATTCGTCACGCCTACGATGGCGATGATCGTGCCGCCGCCCGCCACTTCGTCGCCGTCAGTGCCAATGTCGAGGCGGCCGAGAAGTTTGGTATCCCGGCCGCGCACGTGCTGCCGATGTGGGATTTCGTCGGCGGCCGTTACTCGGTGTGGTCGGCGGTGGGTCTGAGCCTCGCGCTGACCATTGGCATGGACAACTTCCGTGCCTTCCTGGCCGGCGCCGCGCACATGGACGATCACTTCCGCAGCGAGCCATGGCAGGCCAATGCGCCGGTGCTGCTGGCGCTGACCGAGCTGTGGAACCGCAACGTGCTCGGTTACAGCAGCCGCGCCGTGGTGCCTTACCTGGACCCCATGGCGAACCTGCCCTCGTATCTGCAACAGCTGGAAATGGAAAGCCTGGGCAAGCGCGTCACGCCCGACGGCAAGCCGCTGGACAACGAAACCGTGCCGGTGGTCTGGGGCAGCGTGGGCACCAATGCCCAGCACGCCTACTTCCAGGCGCTGCACCAGGGCACCAGCGTGGTGCCGGTGGAGTTCATCGGCGTGGTGCGCCCGGCCCATCCGCTGCGTGCCAATCACGACGCCTTGCTGGCCAACCTGCTGGCCCAGGCCGCGGCGCTTGCCTTGGGCAAGACCACCGAGGAAGCGCTTGAGGAATCGGACGGCGATGCGGTGTTGGCCGCCCAGCGTACCTTCCCGGGCGACCGCTCCAGCACCGTCATCATGCTTGATGCGCTGACCCCGGAAAGCCTGGGCGCGCTGATCGCGCTGCAGGAGCACAAGGTGTTCCTGCTGGGCCACCTGTGGGGCATCAACGCGTTCGATCAGTGGGGCGTGGAGCTGGGCAAGGTGATTGCCAAGCGCATCCTGCCGGCGCTGGATGAGGAAAGCGAAAAGCTGGGTGATTTCGATGACTCGACCAAGGCCTTGATCGAGGCCATCCAGGCGCGCCGCGAAGGTTGAGTTTGGCGTCGCTGCCGATCGCGGTTGGTGTTTTGGAAAAGCCCGCCTTTTGGCGGGCTTTTCTTTTAATTTCGGGAGGCGCCGGATGTTCGTTCAGCTACTGGCGTTGGGCTTCGACTGGCTGGCATCTGCGATGCCAGGGGTTCCGAAAGCCTGCCGGCTTCCGGGTAACTTCTCTTTGCG
>NZ_JAARLY010000009.1 GCF_011759385.1 Oleiagrimonas sp. C23AA
AAACTGAAAGGGCTGAGTCCTGTGCAGTACAGAACCCAGCCCTTGGTGGCTTAGCCGCTTCAACTGTCCAACTTTATAGGGTCAGTTCACGTGGGGCGCCTTTTTTTACTTGCCATGGCGAGCAACTACCCGCGCTCAGCTGCCTTCCCACTGGCCCAGGGCCGCGCGACCGTTGTCGCGTGCACGCTCTGCCACGGTGGCCTGGGCGGCGGCATAATTGCCCTTCATGTCGTCGGCCCAGAGCTTGAGCGCCGCCTGCTGCATGGCGCGGCCATAAGAGAACGACAGCGGCCACGGATGCGGGCCGAGCCGGTTCATGGCATTCAGATGAGCGGTGGCACGTTCGTCGCTCTGGCCGCCGGACAGGAACACGATTCCCGGCAACAGCGCCGGCACCGTCGCCTTGAGGCAGCGCACGGTGGCATCGGCGACATCGTCGACGTCGGCCTGCTCCGGGCAACCGGCACCGGAAACCACCATCGATGCCTTCAGGATGGCGCCTTCCAGCATCACGTTGTGCTCGTACAGCGCGCCGAACAGACTGCGCAATGTGGCTTCGGTCACTTCGTAGCACACGTCAAGATCGTGGTCGCCGTCCATCAGGACTTCGGGTTCGACCATCGGCACCAGACCCGCTTCCTGGCACAGCGCCGCGTAGCGCGCCAGGGCATGACAGTTGGCCTCGATGCAGGTGGAACTGGGCGTGGTCTCGGTGATGGCAATCACGGCGCGCCATTTGGCGAACTTGGCGCCCATGCGCACGTACTCGTCCAGGCGCGCACGCAGGCCATCCAGCCCTTCGGTGACCTTCTCGCCCGGGCACCCGGCCAACGGGTGGGCGCCCTTGTCCACCTTGATGCCCGGAATGATGCCCGCATCGTTCATCACCTGCACAAGGGAACGACCATCGGCGGCCGACTGGCGCAGGGTCTCGTCGTACAGGATGGCGCCGGAGATATGCTCGGAGAGCTTCGGGCTGGTCAGCAGCATCTCGCGGTAGGCGCGACGATGCTCTTCGGTGTTCTCGATACCGACTGCCTTGAATCGCTTGGCAATGGTCGTGGTCGACTCATCGATGGCAATGATGCCCTTGCCGGGGGCCACCATCGCCTGGGCGATGCTTTCAAGATCTTCGATGCTCATGACAACTCCGTGGGTCGGATGCGAAAACCGCAGTCCGCCGACGCCGGGCACGCCTGCATCTACGCGCACACACGTGGCGGGAAGGCGGCCGATTATAGGTCAGGGCGCGACAGAAACCGACCACCACATGCCGCCAGGCGCGATCAGCCGTCGAAACCCGGCAGATGACACTGCGCCACCACCTTCTCGCGCTGCGGCTTGGACAGCGTCTTCACGTTGAACGGCACCACGTAATAGGTGTGCACCGGCACGCCGGCACTGTTGCTGTCACTGGCCTGGTAGCGGAAATTCTTGACCAGGCTCACGGCCACCTTGCCCAGATCGCCCTTGGGCACAACCTTGGCTGCGCGCACATTGCGGGGCACGCCGTCGGCGCCGATGGTGTAGGTCACCGCCACGCAGCCTGGCTTGTCGATGTTCTGACCGAAGTTGGGCACCATCGCGTCCCATGACGAGCCGGTCAGCTCCCAGTAGTTGGCCACCTTGTCGGGGGCCACGGTGGTGGTCTGCGCCAGAGCGGGCGCGCTCAGGCCGACGGCCAGAGCCAGGGCGGACAATGCGCCGAAAGAAAAACGTTTCATGATGGGGCCTCCGTGGTCGGACCGGGTTTGCCCCAAGTCTACTATTCTCACTCACGGATGGCGCACACCACGCCTGCACAAGGCAGGCGCAGTGACTTTGCGCTGCGACTTACAGGTGACGCAGGCTGTCGGCGATGCCGTCGGCCCCGACCTGCAGCAGCTTCAAGGTGTTGGTGCCACCGAAGCGACCGATGTTGTCGCCGTGGGTGAGCAGCACGCGATCGCCTTCGGCCAGCTTGCCCAGCTCGAACAGGTGCTGCACGGCGGCGCGCGCCGATTGCACCGGGTCGGTGGTGTCGTGCTGGAAGGCCACCGGACGCACGTCACGCAGCAGCAGCATGCGACGGCGCGCCGAAGCACTGGGCGAGAGCGCATAGATCGGCACCGAGAAGCGATAGCGCGACAGCCACTGCGCGGTAGCGCCGGACTCGGTCAGCGAGATGATCGCGCGCGGCTTCAGGCGACCGGCCAGGAACATGGTGGCCAGGGCGATGGCCTGATCGGCGCGGTCCAGCTGATGCGCGGTGGCAGTCAGCTCATCGTGCGGCTCGAACTGGCGCTCGGCGCCCAGGCAGATACGGCGCATGGCCTGCACTGCGGTATCCGGGTGCGCGCCGGCCGCGGTTTCCTGCGACAGCATCACGGTGTCGGTACCGTCGATGACCGCATTGGCCACGTCCAGTACCTCGGCACGGGTCGGGATCGGCGCCTCGACCATCGACTGCAGCATCTGCGTGGCGGTGATCACCGCGCGGTTGCGCTGCAGCGATTCACGGATGATCTTCTTCTGCAGGCCGGGCAGCTCGGCATCGCCGATTTCCACGCCCAGATCGCCGCGCGCCACCATCACCACGTCGGATGCGTCGATGATCTCGCCCAGCACCGGAATGGCGTCGGCACGCTCGATCTTGGAGACCAGCGCGGCCTCGCCACCGGCCTCGCGCAGCAGGCGGCGCGCGTTGTGCATGTCCTGCGCGGTGCGCACGAACGACACGGCCAAGAAGTCGGCGCCCAGTTCGGCGGCCAGCTTGATATCGGCCTTGTCCTTGTCAGACAGTGCATCGACGCTGAGGCCGCCGCCCTGGCGGTTCAGGCCCTTGCGGTTGGACAACTTGCCCGGCACGGACACCTTGCAGTGAATCTGCGGTGCCTCGACCTTTTCCACTTCCAGCGCGACCAGACCATCGTCCAGCAGCAGGATGTCACCCGGCTCGACGTCGTTGGGCAGGCCCAGGTAGCTGCAGCCCACGCGTGTCTGGTCACCATCCGGCGCATCATCGCGGCAGTCCAGCGTGAACGAGGCGCCAGCCTGCAGCTGCACGGGACCGTCGGCAAATTTCTCGATACGGATCTTCGGACCCTGCAGATCGGCCAGGATGCCGACCTCGCGCCCAACCTTTTCGGCGGCAGCGCGCACGGCGGCGGCGCGCTCGCGATGATCGTCGGGCGTGCCGTGGGAAAGGTTCAGGCGTACCACATCGACACCGCTTTCCAGAATGCTGACCAGCATGCCGGGAGCATCGGTGGCGGGGCCGAGGGTGGCGAGGATCTTGGTGCGGCGAAGTTGTGTATCAGTCATCGGCAAAAATTAGCACAAGCACGAGGGTATGGCAGCCATTCAGATTATGCATGGTAGCGATCCCATGGCCGTCTCATGGTGGTGTTCCGTACGGTACACCACCTCAAGGTCGGACCATTACCCGAGCGTCTGGTTCAGCACCGCGGCCAGACGCACGCCGGCCTTCTGCAGGCGTTGCTTGATTACCGGCCAGGCCTCGGCCTGATAGCGCTTGGACCAGCCGTGCGTGCGCTTGGAGGCCGGCGGCAGATCGGCGTAGGCGACACCGCGCGCCAGCGCGTGCGAGCCATCGGCCCAGCGCACCGCATCCTTGTGCAGATCACGGGATTGGGGCGCCCACTTGAGGCGCTCGGCCGGCGTGATATCGGCATCCAGCTTGCGGGCGCGATCGCGCATCACCTGGTGATCGAAGGTGTAGTCGCGATTGACGTGCACGTGGAGCGCATGCTCGATCACGGCACTGTCCCACATGCGGTGCAGGTTGGTGTGACGACCGAAGTAGTCCAGCTTCACATCGTTGCCGCCCTTGTCGTGATCATCCTCGGCGTGCAACGGCTGATGGATGTCACCGACCAGGTGCACCACCCATTTGAGCGCTTCCAGACGTCGGGCGGGGCTGGCCGAGCGATCGGCCAGAATGTGCGCGAAATAGGGAATGCGCGCGACCACGCAATCACTGTCCTTGCAGTCGCGGGCAGCGTGATAGTGGCGGTCAGCCAGCGGGATGTCCACGTAATGCCAGGGTCCGGTCTGCGGCTGGTCGCGACGGATGGCGTCGGCCCAGGAGGAAACCTGATCCAGGTGCGTATCGCCCTCCAGTGCCAGCAGCTTGCGCACCTGGGCGGCCGCGGCCGGGTCCAGGTGGGCCTGGGCTATGTCGGCAATCATGGCATGACCTTCCGGCCCCCACGCCATGGCAGGCGCGGCGAAGGCAAGGGCGATGACGGGAACAAGCAAAAACCGGGGCAGACGGCGCATGGGTTGGCTACTCGGGATGGCGAATATTCAAACGCGCGAGTATGCCATAGCCATGCGACATCCCTTTTACACCAGTCAGCGCAGAACAGCCCCCTTGGCATCGTTGACGTGCACATCGATGGCGATGCCCTGACGCACGCTTTGCGTGACCACGCAAAAATCCTCGAACTGCGCCAGCGCCTTTTGCAGATGCGCCATTTGCGAGGCCTCCTGCTCCATGGCCAGATGCACATCGATGTGGGTGATGCGCCAGCGCCGCTGTTCGTTGCGACTCAGCTCAACTTCCACTTGCGCATCCAGCATGCCTGGGTCGTCGTGGAACTTGCGCGTGGCGAACAGCAGGCTGGCGGCCAGACAGTTGGCCACCGCCGCAGCCAGCAGCCGCGACGGATTGGGGCCGACTCCCTCGCCCAGCGGCGGCGGCTCGTCGGTGACGAGGCTGGCCGCCGAAGTGTCATTGAAACGCACCTCGAATCGGTAGTCCTGCAACTGGCTCAGCGATAGCCTGAAACGCTGTATGTCCGGTAACTCACTCACGGGATGACTCCTCGGTGGACGCACCCGGCAAGGCCGACGCCTCGCCACGCCGGTTCAGCCATGCGTAGTAAAGCAGGGGAATCACCAGCAGGGTAAGCACCGTCGATACCAGGATGCCGAAGATCAGCGATACCGCCAGGCCCTGAAAGATCGGATCATCCAGGATGAAAAAGCCGCCGAGCATGGCCGCCACCGCGGTCAACACGATCGGCTTGGCACGCACCGCGGCAGCTTCGATCACTGCCTCGCGCAACGGCCGCCCCGCGGCCACCGCCTGGTTGATGAAGTCGATCAGCAAGATCGAGTTGCGCACGATGATGCCGGCCAGCGCGATCATGCCGATCATCGAGGTGGCGGTGTACTGCGCGCCCAGCAAGGCGTGGCCCGGCATCACGCCGATCACCGTCAGCGGGATCGGCGCCATGATGATCAGCGGCACCACATAGCTTTTGAACTGGCCCACCACCAGCAGGTAAATCAGGATCAAGCCCACCGAATAGGCCAGCCCCATGTCACGGAAGGTCTCGTAGGTGATCTGCCATTCGCCGTCCCACTTGACCGCGTACTGGCTGGTATTGGCCGGCTGCTCGATGAACGACTGCGCCAGCTTGTGCCCGTCCACCTTGTCGTGATCGAGCTTGCCGACCAGCGCGAACATGCCGTAAAGCGGGCTGTCGGTGGCACCGGCATCGTCGCCGGTGACGTAGGCATAAGGCAGCAGATCCTTGTGGTAGATGGCCTTTTCCCAGTTGGCCGGATGCACCGACACCACCTCCGACAGCGGCACCAGCTTGCCACTTTGCGCACGCACGCGCAGCGCCAGCAGCTGGCTGAGCGAGGCCTGATCGGCGGCCGACAGCCGCAACCTCACCGGCACCGCGTAGCGCGCATGACCATCCATCAGGTAAGTGGCATCGTCGCCCGACAGCGCAGTGCGCAGCGCCTGCGCAATGCTGGCCTGACTCAAACCCAACTGCGCGGCCCGCTCGCGATCCACCACCACCACATCGCGCGGCGAGTTGGCCTCCACGCTGGTGTCGACATCCACGATGTCCTTGTTGGCCCGGAAATCCTTCTCCACGCCGTTGGCGATATTTCGGACCGTGGCGTAATCCGGGCCGTAGATCTCGGCCACGATCGGGGCCAGCACCGGCGGCCCTGGTGGTACCTCGACCACCTTCAGCGAAGCGCCGTATTGCGCGGCAATTTTCTGCAGCTGTGGCCGCACCGCCAGCGCAATGGCGTGACTTTGCCGCGAACGATCATGCTTGCTCACCAGTTCCACCTGAAGGTCACCCACGTCGGGCCCCGAGCGCAGGTAATACTGGCGCACCAGGCCGTTGAAGGTGATCGGCGAGGCCGTGCCGGCATAGCCTTGCCAAGCCTTCACCTCGGGCACCCTGGCCACGACCCGTGAGAGTTTCTCCAGCAAGGCATTGGTGGTTTCCAGGGTGGTGCCTTCGGGCATGTCGACCACCACCTGAAACTCGGACTTGTTGTCGAACGGCAGCATTTTCAGAATCACCGCCTTGACCACCACCAACCCCGCCGCACCCAGCACCAGGGCACCCATGGCAGCGAACAGCAGACGTCGACGGCGTACGGACTTGTCGCCCTCGACAAACGGCCGCATGACCTTCTGGAACACCCGATGCAGGCGGCTGCCGGGCGCCGGACCGGCGTGGCTGGAGACGGCATCCTGATTGGACTGGTCACTGCGCCCCTTATCGTGGCCAGAACCTCGGTCGTGGCGCAGCAGACGCAACGCCAGCCAGGGTGTCACCACCAGCGCCACCGCCAGCGACAGCAGCATGCCGGCCGATGCATTGATCGGGATCGGCCGCATGTAAGGCCCCATCAGGCCGGACACAAACGCCATGGGCAGCAGCGCCGCAATCACCGTGAACGTGGCCAGGATGGTCGGGCCGCCCACTTCCGACACCGCTTCGGGAATGGCCTTGCGCAAGCTGCGACCACCCAGCGCCATGTGCCGGTGGATGTTCTCCACCACCACGATGGCATCGTCGACCAGAATGCCGATGGAAAAGATCAGCGCGAACAGCGACACGCGGTTGATGGTGAAACCCATCGCCCACGAGGCGAACAGGGTCAGCATCAGCGTGATGATGACCGCAGTGCCCACCACCAGCCCCTCGCGCCAACCCAGCGCGAAGATCACCAGCAGGACCACCGACAGCGTCGCCAGCAGCAGATGCAGCAGCAGACCATCGGCCTTGTCCGTGGCGCTCTTGCCATAATCGCGTGTAATCGCGACATGCACGTCGCTGGGAATGATCTGCCCACGCAGGGTTTTCAGGCGCTGTTCGACGGCCGAGGTGATGTCGGCCGCGTTGGTACCGGACTTCTTGGCGATGGCGATGGTGACCGCTGGCGCCTGGCCCGTGGCCGGGCCACCCTTGCCCTTCGGTGTGCCATACCAGACGTAACGGGACGGCAGATCCGCCCCACGGTGGACACGGGCCACGTCGGAGAGGAATACCGGCTGCCCGTTCTTCAGACCGATCACCAGCTGGCGGACCTGCTGCGCGTCGGCCAGGAAGGTGCCGGCGGTGACCGGTATGTCACGGTCGCCACTGACCCGATCGCCGGCCTGGGTCACCAGATTGGCCGCCTTCAGCGCGCTGGAGAGATCGCCCATCGACAGGCCGTAGGCGGCCAGCTTGGCCGGCTCCAGCTCAACCACCACGGCCCGCTCCGGCGCGCCAATGGTGTACACATCACGCGTGCCCTTGATGCGCTTGAGCACGGTTTCCAGCGAGTGTGCCACTTCGGCCAGTTGTGTCGGACTGCGCTGGGTATCGTCACTCCACAGCGTCAGTCCCATCACCGGCACATCGTCGATGCCCATCGGCCGGATCAGCGGCTGCCCCACACCCAGTCCCTGCGGCACGAAGTCACGGTTCTGGAACACCTGGTTGTACAGACGCACGATGGCGGTCTGCCGCGGCACGCCGACCTTGAACTCCACGGTGATCATGGCCATGCCGGGCCGACTCACCGAATACACGTGCTTGATACCCTCAAGCTCGGAAAGCTTCTTCTCCAGTGGATAGGTGACCAGGTTTTCCACATCGTGCACGTCGGCACCGGGAAACGGCACCATGACGTTGGCCATGGTCACGTCGATCTGCGGCTCCTCCTCGCGTGGCGTGATCAGCGCCGCGGTCAGGCCCAGCAACAGCGCGGCGATGGCCAGGATCGGCGTCAGCGGCGAGGCCTGGAAAGCGCGCGCGATGCGTCCGGCAAAGCCCAGCTTGCCACTCATGAGCTGGCATCCGCATGGCGAGTGGCCAGCCAATGCATGGCCGCCGCCGGATCGGTCACCACCTTGTCCCCGGCGTGCAGTCCCGAGAGCACTTCGACGTGGTCGCCATAGTGCTCGCCGGTGCGTACCTGACGCAGCAACACGGTGTCACCCTCAAGCACGTATACCGCACGAACCTCACCCTGGTGCCATAGCACCGAGGCGGGAACCAGCAAGCGCTGCGTGCTGCCCACGGCGAAGGCCACCTTGACGGTCATGCCCGGATAAAGGCCTGCGTGCTCGCCTGATAGATCCAGCCGCACATCGAAGGTATGTGTCTGCGGGTCGGCATAAGGCACCAGCACCATACGATCGACGCTGACGCGCTGACCGGGACGTCCGTCCAGCAGCACCTGGGCCGTGTGGTTGCGCTCGATGGCGGACATGGCGCTTTGCGGAATCGGCACCGTGACACGCAGGTTTTTCAACGACTCCAGCCCGATCAGCTTCTGCGGCGAGGGGGGACCGGCCTGCACCGCCTCACCGACGTGCACGTAACGGTGCGTGACGACGCCATCGAATGGCGCGCGCACCACGGTGTAGTCGACCCGCTGGCCGACCTCGCGCGAGTTGGCCTCGGCCGCGCGCAGCGCTGCAAGGGCCGCGTTGCGCGCACTCAGCGCCTGGTCCAGGTCGGATTTGGAAACCAGGTGCTTGTCGTAGATGGCGGCAATGCGCTGGTAGTGCGCCTGGGCGTTGACGTAAGAGGCCCGCGCCGAGGCAATTTGCGCCTGTGCCGCCGAATGGGCCGATTTTTGCTCGATATCGGTGAAGCGCACCAGCACATCGCCCGCCTTCACCGTATCGCCCACATCATGCGGCAGCTCGAGTACGCGTGCGTTGGTCTGCGCCGTCATGGTGACATGGTTGACCGCCTCGACCACGCCATCCCAGGTCTGCTCGCGGCTGGCGTGCTCGGCCACCACGGTGAGCGTGGGCAGATGGGGCGCTGCCGCCTCGCCACCAGACGCCGCCGGATGCTTGGAACAGGCCACCAGACTCGACAGCGCGCACGCGGCCAGAGCGGTTCGCACGATACGGTTCATGAAAAATCCTTGACTTGGTCACGCGAAGAGCAGGGAGCACATGCAGGCCACCTGCCCACTCATCCTGGAAAGGCACAGCCTGGATGCATGCCCAGCCGGCGCAGGATGCGCGCCAGCGGACAGAAGCCCGTAAACGAGGACTGCAACAAATTGGCCCCCACAAACACGGCCAGCCACAGCCACCACGGCGACACCAGATAGGCCAGCAGCACACTGATCAGCACCATGGTGCCGGCAAATCCAAGAACGAAACGGTCGATGTTCATCGATGTATCTCCACCACTTCATGCACGGGCCGTTGCCAGCCAGGGACTATTTCAGGCGCAGGATGCCCAGCGCCTTCAATACGTATTTCTCGTAAACCGGTTCGGTATTGCCGCTGCGCACCTTGCGCAGGTAGTACTTCTCGAAGGCCACCTTGGCCAGGTGCACCCATTTGCCGACCCGGGCCCAGGTGACGTTGCGTGGCGGTATCTGCGGCAGCGCCACGAACGCGGCACCGGTATCGCCCATGTCGGCGAGGCAAATGGCATTCCAGGTGGCACGCGCCTGCGGCTGGCGGCCTTCCAGTTCCGCACAGATGTTGTCGGCAATGGCGGTGACCATCGACTCGATCATGAATCCGGTCTTCGGCGCCCCCGTGGGCACGGGAGTGGGCTCGACCGGCGGGATGGCCACACACACGCCCGCCGCGTAGACGTTGTGATAGGTCGGATTGCGTTGCTGCGGATCGATCAACACGAAGCCACGTGGATTGACCAGGCCCTCCACCCCACGCACCGCCTCGACACCGGTGAAGGCCGGCAGCAACATGGCGTAGCTGAAGGCCAGCGCGTGTTCGCGCACCGTCTGGCCACCAGCGTCGACTTCCGTCACGGCCATGCTGTCAGCGCTGATCTGCGAGACCTTGGCGTTGCAGATCCACTTGATGTCGCGCTTGCGCAGCTCCGACTCCATCAAGCCCTTGGAGTCACCCACCCCGCCAAGCCCCATGTGACCAACATACGGCTCAGGCGTGACATAGGTGATGGGCACCTGATCGCGGATACGCCGCCGCCGTAAATCGGCATCAACGATCATCACGAACTCGTAGGCCGGACCAAAGCAACTGGCGCCCTGCACGGCGCCGACCACGACGGGTCCTGGCGCCTTGAGGAATTCATCCTGATACGTGTGCCAGGCGCGCTCGGCGTGTCCGGTGGTACAGATCGACTGCGTGAAGCCGGACTCCGGCCCCAGACCCGGCACCTCATCGAAGGCCAGACGCGGACCAGTGGCGATTACCAGATAATCATAGTCCAGCCGCTGGCCGTCCACCAGCAGCAGATGATTCTCCGACGGCACCACCTTGCTGGCGGCCACCGGCACGAAATCGATGCGGTGGCGCTGCATCGGATCGGTCAGATCGACCTGGATGTCTGCCGGCTCACGCTTGCCGATCGCCACCCAGGGATTGGAGGGTGTAAAGCTGAAATGCGGCCCGGCCCCCACCAACGTGACACGATGCTCGCGACCCAGACGCGCACGAAGCTCGTACGCGGCCGCGGCACCACCCAGACCCGCGCCAAGAACAACGACATGACTCATGACCGTGCCTCCTCCGACCCACGCCACCGGAGCCCGCCTCGGCGCCCCGGAACCAGTCACGTTATGACATGCGCATATTCTAAATTAGCGTTGACTAATAAATCAAACGTGACATGATGGCCGGGCCACAGTCACCACACCGGTCAAGCAACGAGCCCACTTACGTGCAGCTTCCGTCCGACATCGACCACGCCATGCAGGAAAAAACGGCCGAGGCAGCGCGCCTTCTCAAGGCCATTGGCAACCCACAGCGATTGCGCCTGTTATGTCTTCTTTATGGACAGGAGCTGTCCGTCAGCCAGCTCAACGAGCGCATACCCGCGCTAAGCCAGTCGGCCCTGTCCCAACACCTGGCCCGGCTGCGCGAGGAAGGCCTGGTGCACACCCGGCGCGAGGCCCAGACCATCTGGTATGAGCTGGCCGATGGGCCAGCGCGGCAAATCATTAGCGTGCTCTACGAAAACTTCTGCCAGCCGGCGCCCGGCCACAGCTTCTAGGGGCTCGCCGATCGCATGGTCCCCATAAGCACATCGGCATGCTGACGCACTGATCCCGAAACGCGAGCGGGAAAATTAAGCATTCTCTAATTTAGATTTGACTAAACTACCCGACATTCTCGGAGCCAAGTCATGCCTGCCCTTTCCAGTCATTTCTCCACGACCCGTGAAGGCCTCGTCACCTGCGCCGGTCAGCCCGACCCGGCCACGCTGAGCATCTTTGCCGCCAACGGCGGTGGGTGCGTCATCAATCTGTGCCCGGATGAGGAATTGCCCACCGGATGGGATGAACAGGCCGTGGTCCACTCGCTGGGCATGGACTATGTGCAGCTTCCCGTGTCGGGCTCCTCGGGGCTGACACACTGGGCCGCCCACGTACTGGCGGCTACCCTGGCCCGCCATATCCGCCGCCCCGTGCTGATGCATTGCGCCGATGGT
The DNA here is from genome assembly GCF_011759385.1 of Oleiagrimonas sp. C23AA. Lineage (GTDB taxonomy): Bacteria > Pseudomonadota > Gammaproteobacteria > Xanthomonadales > Rhodanobacteraceae > Oleiagrimonas. Next base: position 11,712 of record NZ_JAARLY010000009.1, read on the forward strand.
CAGCGCGCCGCCGCACTGCTGGCCTTGAAGTCAGCCTGGGTCGACGGTGCCGACACATGCCAGGCCATTGAAATCGGCCGTGGCGCCAGTCTGCAGCAGATGGAGCCGGCGGTACGCCAGCTGCTTGGCGCCTGAATGCGTTTGGCACTTATGCCCGATCGGGATGAGCATGCGCACAGATCGAGCTAACATAGTGTCTTTGGTGGCCGCGTTCCGTCGTGCGGCCGCCCTACCCGTCATCGAACTGGAGGACGCTGTCTCATGCCCATCAAGGTCGCCATCAACGGCTACGGCCGCATCGGTCGCAACATTCTGCGCGCGCTGTACGAATCCGGCCGCACCGACGAATTCCAGATCGTCGCCATCAATGACCTGGGCGACGCCGAGACCAACGCCCACCTGACCCAGTACGACACCGCCCATGGCAAGTTCCCGGGCGAAGTCAGCGTCGAAGGCGGCGACCTGGTCGTCAATGGCGATCGCATCAAGGTGCTGGCCGAGCGCGATCCGTCCAAGCTGCCCTGGGGCGAGCTGGGCGTGGACGTGGTCGCCGAGTGCACCGGCCTGTTCACCACCAAGGAAAAGGCCAAGGCACACATCGCCGGTGGCGCCAAGAAGGTGATCATTTCCGCGCCGGGCGGCAAGGACGTCGACGGCACCTTCGTCTACGGCGTCAACCACGACCAGATCAAGGCCTCCGATGAGGTCATCTCCAACGCCAGCTGCACCACCAATTGCCTGGCGCCGCTGGCCAAGGTGCTGCACGAGAAGATCGGCATCGTGCACGGCCTGATGACCACCATCCATTCCTACACCAACGACCAGGTGCTGACCGACGTCTATCACAAGGATCTGCGTCGCGCCCGTTCGGCCACGCACAGCCAGATCCCGACCAAGACCGGCGCCGCCGCCGCCGTCGGCCTGGTGCTGCCCGAGCTCAATGGCAGGCTGGACGGCTTTGCCATGCGCGTGCCGACCATCAACGTATCGGTGGTCGACCTGACCTTCGTCGCCTCGCGCGAAACCAGCAAGGAAGAGATCGACGCGGCCATCAACGAGGCCGCCCACGGCCCGTTGAAGGGCATCCTGGACGTCAACACCAAACCGCTGGTGTCGGTCGACTTCAACCACAATCCCGCCTCTTCCACCTATGACGCCACGCAAACGCGCGTGATGGGCGGCACCATGGTCAAGGTGCTGTCCTGGTACGACAACGAGTGGGGCTTCTCCAACCGCATGCTGGACATGGCCAAGGCGCTGATGGCCGCCGCGTAAAGCGCGCCTCATCGAGCATCCGTGGCGCCAGCGTCGCGAGCTTCACCCTTGGAAAACCCGCACGCTGTCACGCGTGCGGGTTTTTCTTTGCCCGCTCACTGGACCTGCACCCTACATGCGCTAGGCTGGCGCTCCCCCATCGCCACACGGATCCGCGCGCCATGGCCATCATTTTCCTGCCCGGCATCAAAGGCTCGGAGCTTGTCGATACCTATCCGCTGAGCTGGCCGCACCGCTGGAGCCTGGAGGACATGACCATCGGCGACATCGTCGAAAACCCGATGGACATGGCCCTGACCGAAGGCGAATACGACGCGGTCGATGGCCACTGGATGCGCCCCAGCCGCGTGATCCGCTATGCCTACGGCGCCATGCTCGACAAGCTGCGGCACTGGAAGGCCCCCGAACCGGTCTACGTGCACACCTACGACTGGCGCAAGCCGATGGAGCATTGCGCCGAGCGTCTGGTGCGCCACATGCAGGTGATCCGTGGCCGCGAACAGGCCGCCGGCCGCACCGGCACACTGTCGTTCGTTACACACTCCATGGGCGGCCTATTGCTGCGCTCTGCGCTGGGCTTGGCCAATGAAAAAAGTCCGTTTGAAGGCATCGGCCGTATTGTCTTTGTCGCGCCGCCCTTTCGCGGCTCACTGGGGGCGCCGTATGCGCTGGTGGTGGGCGAAAAGGATGGCCTGTTCGGCTCCGATGAAGATCACCGCCGACTGGCACGCACCTTCCCCTCGGTCTACCAGATGACGCCCTCGTGGGAGGACGCCGCGGTGGATGAGGACGGCCGGCCGCTGGACCTGTTCGACCCGGACAACTGGCAGGCCAACGTGCGCCAGGCGCCGGAATTTAGCGACGCCTTCCTGCGCAACGCCGGCGCCTTCGTGGGCGGGGGCGGAGCAAGGTACCCCGGTCAAAGCCGCGCGCCGTTGCTCAGCGATGCCGCCATGGCCAAGGCCTCGGACAAGGTGCTGGTGCTGTGCGGCACCGGCCATCCCACGCTGCAAACGCTGCCGGTACAGACCCGCAACACGCGCAATCCGAACTGGTTCGATTTTGCCCATGCCCAGGGCGACACCTCCGGTGATGGCCGCGTGCCGCTGCGCAGCGCAGCCATCAAGGGCGTGACCCTGGCCGCCTTCTCGAACGTCGCCGATCACGGCCTGCTGTGTCGCGAGGAGCGCATCGTCAACCTCACCTCGCTGTGGCTGGAGGGCAAGGCGGCGCTGAAAATGACCCGACGCGGGCCCGACCACGCCGTCAAGCGCTCACGCAGCTACTTCCAGCCCTGGGACGGCAAGGCCGACAGCCTGGACTCGCACATCGTCTGAAGTCTTCCTTCAGGCAGGTTGCGCACCCCATCTGCCCGTCATCCGCATATGTCGGATGTTAGAATGATCAGGCGCTTGGACGGCCCATGGCGCCTCGCAAAGACCCACACTGCAAGGCGCTCTAAACGGCAGTCCACCCGACTTTTGGTGAAGGACGACGACCGATGCGGATACGAATAGGCGATGTGGCACAAGACGATGTGGCGCGGGTAGCCGGCGTATCGCAAAAGACCGTCTCGCGCGTTCTCAACAATGAGCCCAATGTGCGCGCCAAGACCCGTGAAAAGGTATTGGCCGCCGTTCAGTCGTTGCAGTACCACCCCAACCTTTCAGCACGAAGCCTGGCCTCGAATCGCTCTTTTCTGGTGGCCTTGCTTTATGACAATCCATCCCAGAGCTACGTCATGGAAACGCTTACCGGCGTCCTTGATGCCTGCGAGCCGCGCAACTTCGGCATGATGGTCAAGCCACTGGATTCCAATGCTCCCGACATCGCCGAGCGGACCATGTCTCTGGTGCACAAGCGTCGCCCTGACGGCCTGATCCTCACGCCTCCGCTTACTGAATGCGGTGAGCTGCTGCGCACTCTGAAAGACCGAGGCATTCCGTTCTCGTGTGTCCTGCCGCATGACCCGGCAGAAAACATCGGCGTAACTATGGACGAGAGCGCCGCGGCATGTGAGATCACCTCGTACCTTGTCGAGCTCGGACATCGCCGTATTGCACACGTTACCGGGCGCATGTCACACAGCGCAGCCAAATGGCGACTGGACGGATATCGGGAGGGGCTCCGCCTGGCCGGAATACGCTATCACACGTCCCTTGTCGTGCAGGGGCAATTCACTTTCTCATCAGGCGTCATGGCCGCACGCACCCTATTTGCTTCTCGCAAGCGCCCTACTGCCATTTTTGCGGCGAACGATGAAATGGCTACTGGTGTGATGTGGGAAGCTGCTCACCATGGTCTGATGGTGCCCAATGACATATCCGTGTGCGGCTTTGACGATTCCCCGATGGCCGAACAGGTCTGGCCCCCACTGACCACGGTACGTCAGCCCAATCGGGATATGGGGAGAATTGCTGCCGACCAGTTGCTCAACACACTTGAAGGCGGTGAAGGACACATGAGGACCGTGCCTTACACACTATGCAAACGTGAATCGACAGACAGCATCGTGGCCTAGAGTGCCAACAACATGGGCGCAGCACGAGGACAGCTGCATTCAATGGCGCTGTTTTCACCAGTCATGAATCGTCCCATCCGCCAAACGATTATATGGAAGATAGGCCCGCTGATACGGGTACTTGCCGGCCTCATCACGATCCAGTTCAACACCGAGGCCCGGCTTGTCGCCAGGATGTAGCATGCCGTCTCGCCATGTGAACGATTGCTGGAATACTCGATGGGCGTTCTCGCTGTGCTGCATGTATTCCTGAATGCCGAAATTGTGGATCGCAAGCCCCAAGTGCATGGCGGCGGCCATGCCCACCGGTGAAATATCCGTAGGACCGTGCATGCCGGACTTAATCTGGTACTGCGCGGCGAATTCAAGCACCTTCTTCAGATGCGAAATACCTCCGGTATGGGTCACGGCACTACGCACGTAGTCGATCAGTTGCTCGCGGATGATCTGCTGATAGTCCCAAACCGTATTGAAGATCTCACCAATGGCCAGCGGAATGGTCGTGTGCTGGCGTACCAGGCGCAGGGCCTCCTGGTTTTCCGCGGGAGTACAGTCCTCCAGCCAAAACAGGTCGTAAGGTTCCAGGGCTTTGCCCAGCTTGGCCGCCTGAATTGGCGTCATGCGGTGATGGCCATCATGCAGCAATGGGAGTTCCGGCCCAAACTCGTTGCGCACAGCCTCGAACACACCCGGCAGATGGCGAAGATAGGCTCGGGTATCCCAGTCTTCCTCACGGGGATAGGCCCCGCGCTGTGCCGGTTCATGGTCATAACGCTGGCCAACCACATTTGTGGCATTGGAAGCAATACCGTAGATGGCTTTCAGACCCGGCACGCCGGTCTGCACGCGAATGGCGTGATAGCCCTTTTCAAGGTGCGCCCGTATGGAGTCGAACAATTCTTCCTGTGACTTGCCCGACGCATGGCCATAGGCCAGCAAGCCGCGTCGCGAGGCACCACCGAGTAACTGATATACAGGCATACCGGCGGCCTTGCCCTTGATGTCCCACAATGCCATATCGACGGCGGCGATGGCTGCCATCGTGATTGGTCCCCGGCGCCAGTACGCACCTCGATACAGGAACTGCCAAGTATCTTCGATGCAGCTTCCATCACGCCCGACCAATATCGGCACGACATGGTCTCTGAGGTAACTCACCACCGCCAGCTCACGACCGTTGAGCGTGGCATCGCCCAAACCGCTGAGTCCTTCTTCAGTGGTCAACTTCAGGGTGACAAAATTGCGATCAGGGCTGGTGACGATGACTTCGGCGCGATCAATGATCATGAGCGGAAACCCGAAACGGAAGGAAGGAGGGCAAGGACCTGCCGCACTTGATGGGTGAATGCGGCATCACGGGCCAGGTGCGGACTCACAAGGTCAATCAGCGCCGACACCGCATCGCCTGGTGTGGCCATTGCCGCACGAATCGCCGCTTCACGTGCATCAGGTGACGCCATTCGCCGGCACCACAGAGCTATCCAGCAAGCTATGACTCGCGCGCAAGCGCCCGCCTCACGACCAATGGCGCGCTCGGCCTCGGCTACCGGAACCACACGCACCTGCAACTTGGTCAGGCTATCCCTGCCGATCTGATCCAACGCGTGACAGATGCGTTCATTCGAGAATCGCTGGATCAGCGCGCCACAATAACCGGTTGTATTCACTGCGTCGGCGGGCAAGTGTCGTGAGGCCTCGCCCCAGAAAGCCTGCACCAAACCTCGCAGATGCGGATCGCTGATAGCTTGCGCCACGGTATCGTGACCAAGCAGTGGACCGGCGCAGGCCAGCAAGCTGTGCGCACCATTGAGCAACCAAAGCTTGCGCCGCTCGAAGGGTCCGATATCGTCTACGAAGCGGGCGCCGGCAAACTCCCATGGCGGGCGCCCCGCGGGAAACTGACCACACAGCACCCAGTCATGGAACGGCTCGGTGACCACAACCGCCGTATCGCGCCAACCATGCATGGCACCAAGCCGTACCTTCTCTTTGTCGCTAATGGAGGGGGTGATGCGGTCGACCGATGTCGAAACGCACGATACCTGTTGCTCAATCCATCGACCCAACCCCTGATCCACGCTGTCACCCAGCGTCGCCAACGCCTTTGCAACATGGCGTCCGTTGTCAGGCAGATTGTCACAAGGCACGACAGCCAGGGGGCCGCCCCCATGTCGCATGCGTTGGCGCATACCCAGCACCAGCCGGCCAGGCGCGGTCCTTGGTTCCGCGACATCCGACCGCAGTGCCGCCAAATCGGCCTGTATGGCCGGGCTATGCATATCAAGCGAGCCATCGGGTGTGAGGTGATAGCCGGCCTCAGTCACCGTCAATGTCACCACAGCCGTTTGCGAAGACGCTAACAAGCTGCCGAACCTGGTCATGTCCGCACCGTCAGCCGCTTCGACCAGACTGGTAATGATGCGGGCGCTATCACCCTCAGGGCCGCGCTCGACAAGCGTGTAGAGTCCATCCTGTGCCGAAAGACGCTGCGCGACCACAGGCCGGCGTCCGGTAAACGCAGCGATGCCCCAGGCCTGCGAACACGTGTCGGTGTACCAGACTTGATGTGCGCGATGAAAGGCTCCCAGTCCCATGTGCACGATCCGCGCCGGAGGGCTCGGCACCCGCCGCCCCCTGCCAGCAAGCGCAGCTCGTCCCAGTCTGGGCAGATTCGAATCGCCGCCGCCATTCAAAGCTTGAACACCTTGCGCGGCATGGTGTCAACCAAATCGATCATGACGCGCTCGGCCATGGCCCTGGGCAACCGCCCCTCGCCGACTAGGCGGGCAAGGAACGATGCATCCAGTCGGCGGGACATGTCATGCCTTGCCGGGATGGACAGGAAGGCACGGGTATCATCGATGAAGCCCGAGCTTTTGTAGAAACCCGCCGTCTCGGTCACTGCCGAACGAAAGCGTTGCACCGCGTCGGGCGCATCCAGGAACCACCATGGCGCGCCAATGTAAACGCTGGGATAACACCCTGCAAGCGGTGCAATTTCGCGCGAGAAGTTGGTCTCATCAACGGTGAACAGGACCAGATGGAAACCCGCGGCAGTGCCATAGCGCTCCAGCAGAGGGCGCAGCGATTGCGCAAAACGCGTGCGCACGGGAATGTCATGTCCCATGTCACGGCCATAATGTTCGAGGGTCTCATTGTGATGATTGCGATAAACACCCGGATGGATGGTCATTACCAATCCATCCTGCACGCTCATGCGTGCCATCTCCATCAGCATATGGCCAGCAAACCGAACGGCATCCTTTTTATCCAGCTTGCCCTTCATCCCTGCATCGAATAGTGCCGCGGCTTCCATACGTCCCATCTCAACCGTCAACGGTTGCCTGACGCCGTGGTCAGCGGAGACCGCACCCATCTCGATGAAACGCTGACGCTGCACTTCCAGGGCGTCGATATAGGCCAGGTAATCGGTACCTGTCGCATCGGACGCATCAAGCAGAGCGAAGACCCGCTCGCGCCATCCCTCCGCCATCGGGTCCAGATAGGCATCCGGGCGAAAGGTAGGTATCACCCGTCCCTTGAAGCTCTGATCCTGGGCCAAGGCGCGATGCGGGATTAGCGTATCGAGTGGATCGTCCGTGGTTGCCAACACCTCTATGTTGAAACGATCGAACAGGGCACGCGGCCGGAACGATGTCTGCTGCAAGGCCTGCTGGATGGTGTCGAAAAGCATATCGGCATTGTCGGCGCACGGTGCCTCATCGATACCAAAAAGGCGTACGAAGACATCCGTCAGCCAGTAGCCCGAGGCGGTGCCGGCATAAGCATGCCAGTGCTCGCAGAACGTTTTCCATGCCTCGCGCGGCGAGGCCGGTTCATCGCCCCCCCGGCGATCCGGGATACCCAGCCGGCTAAAGTCGACGCCCATCGAGTGCATCACTCGTGTCACGTAATGATCGTGACGGATAAACAATTCGGCCGGATCGGCAAAAGGCCTGTCATCCAGCAACAGCACGGGGCTGACATGCCCATGCGGCGAGATGATGGGAAGATCGGCCACGCGCTCATAAAGCGAGCGCGCAATCTTGCGGGTACCTGCATCGACAGGAAACAGACGATCTTCGGATAGTTCGATTTTCACCAAGGGTCTCATTTGTATGAGCTACATGGATCGACGCCGCCGCAACGGCATGTCGACGCACGCGAGGCGCGTCGTTTACTGACCAATGCTGCGTAAGGGCTTGCCGGCCATGAGCCGGCGTTCAATATGCTCGAGAGTGACGTTCTTGGTTTCTGGAACAAACAGCACCGTCAGCAAAATGAACAATACGTTCAATGCGCCATACAGCCAGAAGGTCTGAGCATGACCGATGCCACTGAGCAGGCTCAGGAAGGTCAAGCCCACCAGCATGTTGGCAACCCAGTTGGTGACCGTGGAGCAGCCGATGCCAAAGTCACGTCCCTTGATGGGTTGGACCTCCGAACACAGGATCCAGATCAGCGGGCCGGCTGACATGCCGAAACCGACGATGAACATCAACAGCATCGCAACGGTGAACAACTGCTTGTCGTGGCCCTGAATACCTAGATGCATCATGGCGCCGACGGCGGCCAAGCCCACCGACATCACCAGAAATCCCAAATACAGAATCGGCTTACGGCCCCAGCGATCCACCAGCGCGATGGCAATGAGCGTAGCGATCACGTTGGTAAGGCCTACCGCGGCGGTAAACCAGAACTGCGCGCCATTGTGATAACCCATGTCCTCAAAGATGCGGGGCGCGTAATACATCACTACGTTGAGACCCGTGAACTGCTGCATCACCTGCAACAGCATGCCCAGCCCCACCGAGCGCCGGAAGTTGCGGTTCTCCAGGAACATGTGCCAACCGCGCTGCGGAATGCGCAGCTGCTCACGAATTTCCGCGGCCTCGTCACGGGCCTTGTCTGCATCGCCACGAAGATGGGTCAACACCGCCTCGGCCTCCTCGTTGTGGCCACGCATCATCAACCAGCGCGGACTATCCGGCAGTACACTGAGTCCCAGCAGGAACAACGTGCCGGGAATAGCAATCACGCCCAGCATCCAGCGCCAGTGCCCGCCATAGCTGAAGGCGGTGTCGGACAGGAATGCGAGAAAGACGCCTGTTGCCACCATGAGCTGATACGAGGACACCAGTGCACCACGCCGACGTTCGGAGGCAATTTCCGCTAAATAGAGCGGCGCCGTGAAGGTGAGAATGCCAATGGCCACACCGAGAATGGCGCGTGCCATGATCAGCACGGCTACCGACCAGGCGGCAGCGCATAGCAACGACGCAAGCACGAACACGATCGAACCAAGCATCAACGAGCGTTTGCGCCCGAGTCTGGCCGACAGGCGGCTGGCAATCACCGCACCCATCGCGGCGCCTCCCATCATGCTGCTGACCACCCACTCAAGGGTGGCGTCAGTGGCATGAAATTCGTGCTGTACAAATGACAGCGCGCCTGAGATCACCCCAATGTCCAAACCGAACATCAGTCCGGCCAGCGCACCGACGATCCCGACAAATACCGCCGCTGTGCCTGGTTTTCTTTCACCACGAATAGGCGTGATGTTGAGCATATTCATCGATGTCTCCCGGTAAGCGCCGATAGCTTGCACACGGCTTGGATAGAACAAGCACGTTGCGCCACGGCAGGAGACTCCCCCGGTTCTGGGTTCTGCGTCCGGAGTCGTCACCTGCGCGCTGCGAAGGCGTCACACGCAAACTGGATGTTTCCCCTTCCCCTTGCCCGATAATCGGTCCGCAATTTTCGCGAACTCTCGGATCAGGTCTGGGTGAATGTCACGGTCTGCGTGCCAGCACTTGAAGGTGCCCGCAAGCGCAACGTAAACATGTGCGTATCCGAATCCAGCTTCAGCTGCCCGCGGCTGGCCTTGATCGACTTCTGGTAATGGCCTGACAGGATGACGTCGTGATCGCTCTTCCCGAAGCCCACCTCCACTGTCAGGCTGCGGCTCGAGGCATGCATGCTCTTGATACGCGTCTTGCCAGTCGAGGCGATCTTGCCGGCATCACCCAGGAAGGCAATGCCATTGGCTTGGACGGGCGCGACGATGTAATACGTATAGGCATATTGGCCATGCTTCAGCGTCGAGCTGAAAGCGTCGCCGGCAGCCAATTCACGGCTTGCATGTGTCAGTGGATCATAGATTACGACCTGCCCCTGCTGTCCAAGCGTGGACGGCTTGAAGTGGAACTGCCGCCCGGTGTCCTTACCCGGGGCAAAAGCGAATACGTAACTGGTACGGATTGACCCATGCTGTGTATAGGTCGCCGCCAGCATCGGCGCATCCTCATGTTCGGCGGCATGCAGGTAATCGGAATCGAGTGGCATTAACGGCACATCCGGCTTGACCAGTACACCGTCGGGACGCGCCGCCTTGTCGATATTGGCCATGTCCTCGCGCCCAAGTGCATCGCCCGTGCCCACTGGTCCCGCTGACAGCACCGAGACAATCATGTTGCCGGTCTCGTGGCTCTTGAACACGTCGCTCCACGGCCAGATGCCCAGCGCATGGGCCAGCTGCGAGGTGTAGATAAAGTGCCGCCACTTCTTCGGCTCGAAACGGTCATCCGAGGTTCGGATCGTGGTCAGGTTGGAATACTTGGCTCCCTGCAAGAAAAAGCGCGGCGTGGCCATGCAGTACTGCATGTCAATGTGGCGGGCCTTAGTGGCAGCGGCCATATGGTCGGCAAAATCGTTGCCCACCGAGACGTCGCTGGCCATACGCGGCGTCTTGCTGTAGATGAAGTTGAGCCAGTCCTGCTCATAGTCGACGATACCCGAATCATGCAGGTAGTCGGCCATGTCCCTCCAGAACTTCATGCCCGTCGCGGCATAGCCCGTGACCTGATACTTCTTGTGATACGGACTGCGCGGATCGATCCAGCGGTTATGGGTTACCAACGGCAATCCCAGCTGCTTCTGGAACGGCGCCACCCCATGCGCGAATACCAGCGGATCGGCCCGGTATTCCATCAGTCCACCGTAGCGATTCCAGGTTCCCTTGGTGGAAAGCCGTCGGTTCTTGTGTCCGGCATTGGGCTTGCCGTCCACACCGTAGATCGACTTCTTGTACCACCAACTGTCCAGTTGCATATAGCCGAGCTTGAAGCCATGCCTGGCGTATTCACCCGGTATCGCCTCCAGGGTACCGGCATAGCCCTTCTCGGTATCGTAGTTGTAGTAGTAATCAGCGCCGTTGTCGGTCCAGTAGCCGTAGTACTTGAGGATGTCGTCGGCATGATTGGACGGCACCTGCTTGTGGTGCAGCCTGACCAGTGCCTGTCCCCACTGCTTCCACGTCCGACCGATGCCATGGCCCATCACCAGGATGGCCTTGTGCTTGAAATGCGCCGGCAATTGATGGAGCTCGGGATTGAGGCCCACCGCCATGCTCTTCTCACCGTCGCCGAACATCTTCGAGACGATGAACTGACTAGCCGGCGACACCACATAGGCGTCATCTTTACCGTCGAAGAACAGCCATGGCGTCGAAGTCTGGGGCAACTTGCCGAACACTGGCGGCGAAAACACACTGTCGCGGAAACTGTAGTGATGCATCGCACCGGGCATCCGGCTGAAATCCGGAAAGCGCATGTCGGCAGCCCGTGCCTTGCCCACGGCCTGCACGGTGAACAGCACCACCGGCGATCCTTCATAGGCACGGATGGAGCCAAGATAACGGCCATCATGCGTCCACGCGAAAGACGTCTCGCGGTAGCGGCCGATGGCATCCTGCCCGTCGCCGCGACGCACGTCGGTCAGCGGCGCGCCGACGCTGCCGACGAAACGCAGATCCGGCTGGTCCTTGCTGATGACGTAACGACCCGAACCGGCATCGACCTCGACCGAAGCGCCGCCGGAGCCAGAACTCGCACCCATGGCGAGTGCCGCGCTCGCAGCGCTCCAGAGAACGAGGCACAACCCCGCTGCAGCTCCGTACAGACCGACACCATGGACGAGACGCTTGAGCCGGGGAGCATGTTTCTCGGATATGTTCATGGAAAGCCCTTTAATGAAAGACGTGATTGCAAATCTGTGGGTGGACCGCCATTGATGTGAACCGCATGCCGCAAGCCTAGCGGAAGGACCGCTCGTCCGTGACGTGTCGTCCGTGACGTGTCCGGTTCGAAATTGACCGGACTCGATGAATCGATGCAGGTCCGAACGCACTTGCGCGCACGAATGCTTTGCCGGGACCGGGACGCTCGGCCTCATTCCCAGGTGTAGCGAAGGGTAAACCTCGCCGAACGCGCGCCCTGAAAAGAGGGATAGTCGTAGGATGGATTCAGATTGTTGTAGGAACCGCTTCCCGTCTGTCCCGTGTTCCAGTCGTGATTGGTGGAGGTCACCCGCTGCCAATTGAATGGATTGTCCACGTTCACGGACATGTCGAGCTTGTTGCTACCGAGGCGGATGGTCCAGCCGATGAAAAATCCGACATCCAGATAGTTGGGAAGTCTTCCGATGGAACCTCTTGGCGTCACCTTGTCGAAGCAGAACCACGTGGCGTTGGCATATGTCTGCACTGCTCGTCCCGAAGCCGTCTGCTCGGTGTTCGGATAGTAACTGTTGCAGTTCCGCGGAATACCGGTGTAGAAATCGAGATTGCCTCCCAAACGCACGCCGCTACCCGCGAACTTGTAATAACCATTAATCTTCAGGGAGTTCTTGGCATCCGAATCTAGGTTCCCCGTGGCGCCGATTTCAAGTTGCGGGTAATCGAAGTTGTGCGTGGCGTTTTCGTTATCCTGTCCGTGCAGCGCATCGATCACGCCGGGATCGTTGCCATAGATATGCGACCAGGTGTAACTCACATTCAGGAAATAGGGTTCGCTTTGCGAGTAGGCGTGGGTCAGCGTGCCGATGAGCTGGTAATTCTTTCGCTTGACGTGGGGCATCCTGTAGACCGACGACGGTATTTTCACAGTCTCCATGGAGCCGTCGCCGTTGAAATCATTGGTGAGCACGAGATCCGATCCGGGGTTGTACAGCACGCAGGAGTTGCTTATTTTCGGGTCCGCATAGCCCTGCGACCGTAGATAACGATATGCAGGGCTGTCCTCACCGAGATCGCAGGTGTCCTCAACGATCCGCTTCAGCACGTCGTATTTCGCCTGCACGGTGCCCTGCCATACGCGACTGAAGCGATGCTGTATGTAGACGGTGAAGTTGTTCTGATAAGTGTTCCTTATATTCCTGGATGCAATGGTCTGGGCAGCGGTCGGCTTTCCGCTTCCCGTGGTAACCGTGGATCCGTATTTCGAGATTATCCTCGGGCTCCCATCGGGATTCATGCCCGAGTAGGCGTAATAATCGGTGGTGGCCACGGTATCCCCACCCACCGAACTGTCTAGGCCCGCAGGCAGCGGAATGGTGTACTGTCCGGCGTTGAATCCGAGCTTGGTCGAACCGTCGCCGAACATGTCCCAGGCAAGGCCGATACGCGGCGTGGTCGTCAACAAGTCGAGATACGTGTCGCCGTTGATTTCATGGCCGATCGTCTGGTCGCGGCGTACGCCCATGTACAGCACCACATTCCTGGCGACCTGCCAGTAATCCTGCAGAAAAGCGCCGCGATTCACGCTGTAGAAGTTACCGCCGGAGCGGCTGTACTGCGAGTCCACGAATGGCGTGTAGGCCGGCACCACCGCGCCGTTGGGAAGCGTGGTCGTCGAAGAGTATTCGTGATAGTGGTATTCGCCGTTGGCACCGTTGATCGCCAGGTTGCTGAAGCCGATCGTGTATTTTTCCAGTCCGAACGAAATCTTATGATTGCCCGGGGTCCACTCGAAGTCGCCGCGATACCCCAGTTCGTAATAGGTGGAAGGAATCAGCGAGCTGGAGGAAGGATTGGCGCTGATGACTTCCGATGAGCGATCATCGAGACTGTATTGGCGGGCGAAGGGTCCACCCAGCCCCTCGGCGTTGGTGCGACCTCCGCTGCCGTTCGACAGGCGTCCACCCATCAATGTCAGCGTCATGTCATCGTTGATATACCAGTGATAGTTGCCGATAAGCACCTTCTCCTTGTAATAGGAGTCGCTCCAGCTTTTGAAGGTCTTGTCGGAGGTATCGTATTTCTTCGATAGAGAGTAGGCGGTGCTGAAGCCGCGCTGGAAATTTTCCGTGTCGAGTACGTCCAGCACCTGGTTGCCGGTGATGTTCCAGGTGAGATTGACCAGCGGGCGCTTCTCCCGACCGGAACTCACCGTCTGCGTGCTTCCGGACGTATCGACCGAGCGGCTCTTGGAAGGTGGCGTGTCGTTCAGCAGCACATAGAAAAACAACTTGTCCTTCACGAGGGCGCCGGAGGCCCACAGGAACTGGTTGGTGCTCGCACCGGCATGGCCATTGTTGAAAGTGTAGTAACTGCCGTCCGGATATCGGTAATTGCGTCCATGAGGCCGCAGCAGCTTCGACGAGCCCGGTGTGTAGTAGACGTCGTAGCCGGCCTTGAACTTGTTGCTGCCCTGCTTCACCGTTTGTGCCATCGAACCGCCCATCGCATTGGAATACCGGGCGGAAGCCGAGTCGCCGATGATCTGTTCACTGGCCATGGCTTCGCCGGGTATGCCGGTGAGATCGATGCCGGTCTTTCCTCGCGTCGTGTCGAATCCGTTGACGTAATACCTGTTTTCCCCGCCCGAGGCACCGTTGAACCGCGGATACCCGCTTCCCACTGTCGATACTTGCGAAAGGAAACTGTTGGCGACACTTTTCGCGGACCGTGTCTGAGATAACTCATTGGTGAGCTGGGCGGACACGATGGTGCTGAGCTGGGGTGTCGTGACGTCAATTGGATTGATGAAGCCAGCGTTTACCGACTGTGCGCTCACACTGACCGCCGCCAACGCTGTCGCGCCAATCTCTGGCACTCGGGTGGTCGACCCCGCTACGACCTGGACAACGCGTTTCTTGCCCAGTGCGTGCCCGTTGGCGTGGGCTGTGACCACATACTCACCAGGCGAAAGCGAGCCCAGTATGTATTGGCCATTGTCATTCGGCTTGCGCTGTAGATTCTTGCCGGTGTCCAGGTTGTGGATAGTGACGATGACATTCTTATCGGAAGTGGCTATGTAGCCGGAGAGCCCTCCCGTCGCTGTTTGTGCGTGCAGTGTGCCAGTCGATACACCAAGGCAGATCGCCAGCAGTGCGGCCAGGGAGTTGATCTGGATGCGGAAGACTGGGCGGGTACGCATGTGCTTTGCATGGAAGCTCATGGGCTTACCTCCATGAAAGCCTGGCTTCGACTTGAAGGAACATCCACCCGGTTATCCCAACGGACGATCAGCAGCGCGATCACTGATGCCGTAAGCGAGCACGAGTCAGCACTTACACGAACGGTGTCACAAGTCATCGAGTTTCCTCCCCGGAACTGATGGAAATGTCTGCTTTTCTGATGATTTCTCGCCGCGCTGGGTAAAGCATCGATACCTCCTGGCACCGAGCGGCTCACCGCCGCTTACATCCCTACCAAGCATCAACGCAATTCCACGTGGGAATGGATGCAGTATGCGCCCTTAATGACTGCGCAGTCAACCAACAATCTTATTGTACGTCTAATGGTGAACAAGGTGATCGATTCGACGCCCGAGCGGGAGATGCGCTCAATGTGAGGCGCGCGAAAGCGCTAAGTCTCCGGACGGCTCGCAGGGATGTGGATTAAAGGAAGTTACGTTGCCCCACGCAAACTCCTTCTCGGCTTAGTGGCCAACCGGGGCCGCATGTCCGCAAGCGCGGCTTTGGCGCACCCCCTTGCCACCCTGGGAATAGCAAGCCTTATGGCGGCCAGCGCCATGCAGCCCTTGAGCACAGGGCACAAAGCAACACCACCGACCAGGCGTGAGGAAACACACCATATGCGGGGCCGAGGGAAGAACGTGATGCTCGCCTTAGCGCGGTGACATTTGGTGTGGCGTGCCACCAACCAGCAACCGAGCTAGCAGCACCATCCCCACCCAAGTCACGTCGCTATGCGAGCACAGAATCGCTTCACATCGGCGCATCCGGGAAACGGGCGTACCCGTAAGGACGCGACGGGGCCAGGATACGACGGCGAGCGACCAAAGCATATGCCGAGCGCACAGAGCTCCTTACCCAAAACTTGAGTTTCCCCGGCCACAAACGGCCTGGGTACATAGCGCAGGTTTCATAGCTGGGCTCAGATAGCGCGTGAGTAGCGCTGCGGCACGTCTTCGCCGTGCAGGTAGGCGTCAAAGCACATCGCCACGTGACGCAGCAGCAGACGTCCGCGCGGGGTGACCTCGATGCAGCCATGATCGATCGTCACCAGACCATCGCGTTGCAGCGGTGACAGACGCTCGATGGCGTGGGCGAAGTAGCTGGCAAAGTCGATGTGGTGACGAGCGCCGAAGGCAGCCATGTCCAGACGGTCGTAGCACATCAGTTCGCCGATGGCGTCGCGCCGGATCAGGTCGTCCGCGTCCAGCCGGTGACCACGCGCCACCGGCAGATGGCCGTGGTCGAGCGCGGCCGTATAGTCCTTGAGGTCACGATGGTTCTGGCTGTATGTGTCATCGATGCGACCGATGGCGCTGACGCCCAGACCCACGATGTCGCAGTCCCCGCAGGTGGAATAACCCTGGAAGTTGCGTTGCAGGGTGCCTTCGCGCTGCGCTCGCACCAGGTCGTCGTCGCTGAGCGCAAAGTGATCCATGCCCACGTACTGGTAGCCGGCGGTGGTCAGAAGCTCCAGCGTGCGGCCGAACAGTGCCAGCTTGGTCGCGGCATCGGGCAACTCGGAGCGCTCCAGGCGGCGTTGCGCCTTGAACAGCGAGGGCAGATGCGCGTAGCTGTAGGTGGCAATGCGGTCGGGCGCCAGCTCGATCACCTGCTCCAGCGTGTGCGAAAAACGCGCCACGTCCTGCTGTGGCAGGCCATAGATCAGGTCCATGCTGATCGAGCGGAAGCCGGCCTCACGCGCCGCCTGCATCAGGCCGCGCACGGTGTCGACATCGTGCACGCGATTGACCGCCTTCTGCACGCCCGGATCCAGATCCTGCACGCCCAGCGACAGGCGGTTGAAGCCCAGCGCGGCCAGACCGCGAATGTAGTCGGCGTCGGCAAAGCGTGGATCGACCTCGATGCCGAACTCATGCTCGCCATCCCCGGCAAAGCTGAAGTACTCGCGCAGGCTGCCCATCAGCACGCCCATGCGCTGGATATCCAGGAAGTTCGGCGTGCCGCCACCCAGATGCAACTGGCGCACCGGACGCGATTCGTCAAACAGTGGCCCCAGCAGACTGGCCTCGATATCCAGATAAGCCAGGTAGCGGTCGGCGCGGCTGGTATCGCGGGTGATGATGCGGTTGCAGCCGCAGTAAAAGCACGGACTGGCGCAGAACGGCACATGCACGTACAGCGACAGCGGACGCGCCGGCCGCGCATGATTGGAGCGCTGCGCGGCCTCCACCAATGGGTGTTCACCGAAGGTCGGGCCAAAATGCGGCGCCGTCGGGTAGCTGGTGTAACGCGGACCGGGCACGTCGTAGCGCGTGATCAGTTCCGGATCGAAGCGGGGTGTGAGTACGGTAGCCATGCGTGCAGTGTGGCGCGCAGGCAGGAGCGGCAATTGACGACGATCAACCACGACTCGCCTGCGACAGGCTGCCGCAGATTTGCGGACCTTGTTCCCGCGCGCACATGATGGACGAACGACGCGAGAGCACGTCATGTATCGCTCCCGATCACTGCATTCGACGCCAAGCGCAAGCATCCGCCCCAAGTGTCCCTATCCTTGCAACATCGGCCGCAGCCCTTGATCAGAACCAGGCCCCCAGGAACCCCAGCGGCGACTGCGTACGTGCGACGCTGACGATAAACAGGAACACCGCTATCGCGGCCACGAAGAACACCGCGCGCTGTGCACGCGTGCGTCCGCGACGCAGCGCGAACACGCCCAGCACGATGTAGATCACCAGCATCACCACTTTCACCGTCAGCCACGCCTGCACGAATGGGTACTGATGAATGATCCAGACCAGCAGCAGCGCCGCGACCAGCAGCATGGTGTCGATGACATAGGACAGGTAGCGCCACGCGCGATGGTTGGCCATGGGCGAGCCGGCCAGCATCATTGTGCCGCGCGTGAAGAACAGGCTGCCCGAGGCGATCACGCAGCCAATGTGCAACCAAAGTATTTGCGGGAAAAAGGCGGCCATATCAGCCCTCGCAACCGTCGACGCGCGGCGTCAGGTAGATCCACGCCGAACGTAGTACCCAGGGCAGGAATGCCAACAGCCAGCCCGAGACGGCCAGCAACAGCCAGCTGCTGTGGTGGTCGGTCGACACCGCAGCGACGATACGCGCCACGGCCACGCCCTGCAGCACGGCGAAGCCGAACCAAGCCACCGCCCCCATGCGTAACGGACGCCCCGAATGGCCCTGGGTGACCCGCGTCACCATCGCCAGCAGCATCGAGCCGAAGAAGCCGATCGCCAGCGCATGCAACGGCGCGCGACCCAGCAAGAACGACCCGCCGGCCAACAGCACCACGCTCTGCAGCGTGTACAGCACGAATGCGACAGGTGCCCAGGCAAAGGCGATGTGCAGCGCAGCGAGCAGTCCCGGTCGCATCGCCTTCCACGGCTGCCAGGCCAGCGCGAGCGCCCCCAGCAATACGGCCAGCGGCAGGTCGGCCAGCCACAGCCAGGCGAAGGCATGCGCGAACGCCAGCATCAGGTGCGCCAGCAGCAGCGGCCACAGCAGAAGCAACGTCCAGTCCGGACGCACCACGCGGTAGCCGGCGACCACGTTGGCGCTGAAGAACGGGATCATGCGGTGACATACCGTCAGGTACACCGGAAGCAGGTAACCGAACGTGCCGGCCTGGATCGCCAGCAACGCCCACCAGGGCGACGCCCCGACCAGATAGGCATCGAATGCGGCCAGACCGAAGCATTCACCGCCCAATGCCAGCAGGCTCGACAGCGCATGTCGGTCGCGCCGGCCCGAGCGGCGCAGCACGCCGGCCAGGGTCAGCCACACCAGCGCCGCCGCGGCCAGCATCAGCGTGAACCCGGCCTGCAGCAGGTGCGGGCGCCCCAGCAGGCCGGCGTGGGCCAGCAGATAGCCGCCCATCTGCAAGCCGAACACACCAAGGTAGCGCCGCCGCGGTAAAGCCGGCTGGCCCAGCCATCGCGGGAATACCGTCAACAGGAAGCCGAAGATGAAGAACGGCAGCATGCCGTACTGCGCCAGCATGGCGTGCGCCCAGCCGGGCGGGATGGTCGGCTGCGGCAGCCTCCAACCGAGGCGGCCTGCCGCCAACTCGGCGGTCCACCAGGTCATGCTCAGCAGTACCGCGATGGCACCACCCAGAAACAGCAGTCGGTGAGGCGCGGCGGCCGGTACCGCCAGTCGTGCAGCCAGTGTGCCTGCCAACGTATCGGGAGAGGTCGTATCGCGCATGGTCGGGCTCTTCGTTGTTGTCGGCATGGTGCCCGATGCGTCGGCCACGCGTCCTGACCTGTGTCAGGCGCACGCGGCTCCGTCCGGCCGTCGCGACAACCCGCCATATGGCGAGCGGCTGACATAGATCAGCCGGTGTCCGCCCGCGGCTGCCTAGCATGTCGGCGTCTCCCATCGCAGACAGGAAGGCAGCATGAACGCAACAACACTCCCTGCGGGTCGCACCGGCCCGCAGGACCGCATCAGCAAGGTCCTGATATGGGTCCTGCTCATAACCACCGCGGCTTGCTGGATCGGCATGGTCTTCGCCACCCGAAGCACCTACCAGCAGGCCGCGCCCCTGCCGCAGCAGATGGTGTCGGCCGGTGGCGGCACCGTCATGACACGTGCCGACATCGTGGCCGGCAAGTCGGGCTTCCAGAAGGCCGACCTGATGGACTACGGCAGCCTGTACGGCATGGGGTCGTACTTCGGCGAGGACTACACTGCCGAATACCTGGTCCAGCTGGCCCACGAAACACGCAACAATCTGGCCCTGGCCCGCTACGGCGCACCATTCCAGGCACTGGACGCGGACCGGCAGTCGGGCATCACGCGAACGATGCGCAAGGACCTGCAGGGCATCGACCTGAGCCGCGGCACGGTGGTGCTGCCGGAGGCGGTGGCCAAGGCCATCACGACCCTGCGCGGGCGCATCGGCACCTCGCTGCGCCGAGACGACTTCAGCAAGGGCTACACCGGCGCGCGTTCGCTGGACGCCACTCAGGCGCAGCAGACCGCCAGCTTCCTGCTGTACTCGTCGCTGACCACCGTCGCTCGGCGTCCCGGCAAGAACTACTCGTGGACCAGCAACTGGCCGTCCGAACCGCTGGTCGGCAACCATCCGACCAAGTCCACCTTCACCTGGACCTGGGCCTCGTTCCTGATGGTGTTCCTGGCCATCGGCGCGGTGCTGATGGTGTTCCGCATGTTCATCGAGCCGAAGGCGGCGAACGAGACGTTCGAGCCGGCGCTGTCCGGCTTCCACAACCCGACGCCAAGCCAGAAGGCACTGTGGAAGTACTTCCTGGTGGTGGCCGGCGTGTTCCTGGTGCAGATCCTGGCCGGCTCGATCATGGCCCATTACTACACCGAACGCGCCAGCTTCTACGGCATCGAGGTGGACAAGTGGCTGCCTTTCGCCTTTCTGCGCAGCGTGCACCTGCAGGCACCGATCGTGTGGATCGGCGTGAGCTGGATCGCCGCGGGGCTGTTCCTGGCACCACTGATCGGCGGGCGTGAGCCGAAGGGCCAGAAGTTCCTGGTCGACCTGATCTTCTGGGTGCTGGTAGTGATCGTTGGCGGCGCCCTGCTCGGCGACTACCTGGGCATCATGGGCCTGGTCGACAAAGGCTGGTTCTGGTTCGGCAACCAAGGGTTGTCCTACCTGGAACTGGGGCGCTTCTGGCAGATCCTGTTCTTCATCGGTCTGGCGGTATGGTGCGCGGTGCTGCTGCGCGCCTTCTGGCCAACGCTCAAGTCACTGTTCCGCCAGGGCGGCCGCTCACTGTACGGACTGTTCCGCATCGAACACCTGCTGTGGTTCAGCACGCTCAGCGTGGCAGTGCTGTACGTATGCGGCATGATCCCGCTGGCCACGCCCAACCCTTCATTCTCGATCACCGACTTCTGGCGCTGGTGGGTGGTGCACCTGTGGGTGGAGCTGGCCTTCGAGCTGTTCACCGCCGCGGTCACCGGCTACTTCCTGATGGCGCTGGGGCTGGTCTCGCGGCAGATGGTCGAGCGCGCGGTGCTGTTCGAGTGGATCCTGATCTTCATCGGCGGCGTGCTGGGCACCGGGCATCACATGTACTGGGCCGGCGAGCCGGGCCTGTGGATCGGCGTGGGCAGCATGTTCTCGTTCATTGAGGTCCTGCCGCTGTTCCTGCTGGTGCTGGAGGCCATCGAGCAGCACCGTCACGTCCGCGCCAAGGGCGATTTCCCATACCGTCTGGCCTATCTTTACATCCTGGGCTCGGCATTCTGGAACTTCGTCGGCGCCGGCGTGTTCGGCGGCGGTACGCTGAACGCACCACTGGTCAACTACTACGAGCACGGCACGTTCCTGACCCTGAACCACGCGCACACCTCGATGTTCGGCGCCTTCGGCCTGCTGGCCATCGGCCTGGTGTACATGGTGCTGCGCTACCTCACCGGGGCGCGGACATGGAGCGACAGGGCGGGCATCTGGGCCTTCTGGCTGTACAACGCCGGCCTGGTGATGTGGATAGTGATGAACTTCTTCCCCATCGGCTGGCCGCAGCTGGAAGCGGTCTACACCCACGGCTACGCCTGGGCCCGCAGCCTGAAGTTCTACGACACCACCTCCTTCTGGCAGTGGATGCGTATGCCCGGCGACATCGTGTTCGCCCTCGGTGCGCTGGTCATGGCCTGGGACTTCGCGGCCAAGTTGCTGGCCGGTTTCAGGACTCGCCGCGAGGCCGCGTTGCCGGCCGGCGAAGTGGCGGCCAGCGAAATCTGAAAGATATTGGCAAACCCAAGAGGCCCGCGCTGGCGGGCCTCTTCCTGCGTGCAGGTGCGGCAATGGGTGGGTGCGCCAAGGCGCCTGACACTTCAATCAGGCAGCAGGGTATGACCGATATGGCGCAACTGCACTGAATCGAGCAGCTCCACTTCCCGACCCTCGACGCGGATCAGGCCCTGCTGGCGAAACCGCCCCAGTACCCGGCTGACGGTTTCGGCCGCCAATCGCAGGTAATTGGCGATGTCACCGCGTGACATGCTCAGACGGAAACGGGTACCGGAGAATCCTCGCGCTGCATAGCGCTCGGCCAGATCCACCAAAAACGCCGCCAGCCTCTCATCGGAGGAATGATCCCCGGCCATCAGTGAGGCCGCCCCTAGCTCCTTGCTGAGCAGACGAAATAAATGATGCTGCAGCGTTGGCATGCGCGTGGCCAGGGCGCTCATGGCCGGAAACGAGAAGCGGCAGAAATAGGTGGTATCCAGCGCCACCGCGTCGCAGGGAAAGCGCTCGGGATAGATGGCATTGAGCCCCACCACTTCGCCAGGCAGGTAGAAACCCAGCACCTGTTCCTCGCCCTCGTCGTTGAACAGCACGGTCTTGACCATGCCGCCACGCACCGCGTAGATGGCCTGAAAAGGATCACCGGTGCGGAACACATGGTCGCCAGCGTGGAACGGGCCCACATGCTCGACCAGGCAGTGCAGCTCGGCCAGCTGAGGCTTGTGGTAGCCGGCGGAGATACAGGCACTGGAAAAAGCACACGTACGGCAGAACCGCACCGCATCGCCATCGTTGGCGATCGGACTGGGCGGCTCGGGCAGCTTGCCGGCCGGAAGATCGGTATCCATGGCGTCGTGCCGATACGGTCGCAAATCAAGTCGGCATCAAGTATGCCGATTCGCGGGAACAGACTCCAGCGCGGTCCGAGTCAGCTGGCGCGCGAGGAACCGGTGCGCGACGGACCATCATGCAGGTAGGCATCGAAACACATCGCGACGTGGCGGACCAACAGGCGCCCGCGCGGGGTGACTTCAAGAACCTGACCATCCATGCGCACCAGATCGTCCTCGACAAGTGGCGCCAAGCGCCGCAGGTCGGCAGCGAAATACACATCGAACAACAGCCGGTGACGATCGGAAAATTCGCTCTTGTTCACCCGGCCATGACATACCAGCTGGCCGATCAGCTCGCGGCGAATCAGGTCGTCATCGCTCAGCTGAAACCCCCTAGCCACCGGCAGGTGTCCGGCATCCAGCGCAGCGTAATAACCTGGCAGGTCGCCCAGGTTCTGGCTGTAGCTGTCGCCGATGCGACCGATGGCGCTCACACCCAATCCAACGATGTCGCCATCGCCATGCGTAGAGTAGCCCTGGACATTGCGCTGCAAGGTTCCGGCGCGCTGGGCGCGGGCAAGCTCGTCTTCAGCGCGGACAAACTGTTCCATGCCGAGATAGACGTAGCCTGCGGCGGTGAACATCTCCAGCATGCGGCCGAACATGGCCGACTTGATGGGCGCGTCCGGCAGTTTCGCTGTGGGCACGTGCCACCGGGCCTGGAGCGATTGCGGCGAATGCGTATGGCTATAGGCCGCGATACGGTCAGGCGCCAGTTCGACGACCTGTTCCAGAGTGCGAGAAAAGCCATCCACGCTCTGATGTGGCAGGCCGTAAATCACATCGACGCTGATCGAGTCGACCCCATGGCTGCGTCCCGTCTGCATCAGTTCGCGCACTCGCTCCACGCTATGCACACGATTGACCGCCTCCCGCATCCGCGGATCGAAATCCTGGATGCCCAGCGACATGCGATTGAGGCCCAATTCGGCCAGCGCGGCCACCTGCTCGACACTGGCGAATTCCGGATCGATTTCGACAGCAAACTCACGCTCCGGGCCACGACTCAGACTGAAGCCGTCGTCCAACGTGCGCATCAGGGCACGCATCCGCTCGGTGTCGAGAAAATTCGGCGTGCCGCCGCCGAAGCGCAACTGCACCACCTTCCGATCACGGTCGAACAGCGACGCCGTCAACGCCACCTCGCGAGCCAGATACGCGAGATAGCGATCTGCCTCGTGGCCGCCCTTGGTGCCCACGGCCTGCCGACAACGACACTGGAACCACCGATTGAAGCAATACGGGACGTGCACATACAGCGACAGGTCCCGTGGGATGAGCTCCTCGTTTGAGGCACTCACCGCCGTACGCAGATCGACTTCACTGAAGCCAGCGTGGAAATGAAGTGTCGTCGGATAGCTAATGTAGCGCGGCCCGCTTGTACCATAGCGGGCCATCAGCGCCGAATCGAACAGCACGCTCGTCATGCAGCCAGTGTGGCCACCAGGCTGACGATCCGCCTTGATTCCAATCAAGACCCATCCAGCCCGCCACCAGCCTCGGTCGATGCGCACGTATTCGACTGCTGGGTACGGGCCGAAACTGCCTTGTCACCCAGGCCTGCGCGCCTCGAGAGCCGTCCATGCGGGCTCGTCGCGTCCACTAACGGTCCTCGACGAGCACCCGAATGAAGAGCCGGAGCAGCATGCCTGCTTTCGATCTACGACGCGCCGGCGATGGACTGTTCGATGGCGCCGAAAATGCTGCGCCCGTCCTGGTCGGTGATCTCGATACGCACGCGGTCACCAAACTTCAGGAAAGGCGTCGCCGGCTCGCCGTCGCGCAGCTTTTCCACGGTGCGCTGCTCGGCCAGGCAAGAGGCGCCCTTGGAGGTGTCCTGGTTGGCGATGGTGCCGGAACCGACAATGGTGCCGGCCGTCAGCGGACGCGTCTTGGCGGCATGAGCCACCAGCTGTGCGAAGCTGAACTGCATGTCCACGCCACATTCGGCCTCGCCGAACCACTGGCCATTGATCCAGGTCCGCATCGGCAGATTCAGTTTGGCGTTCTTCCAGTGCCCATCCAGTTCGTCCGGGGTCACGAACACCGGCGACAGCGCCGAGCGCGGCTTGGACTGCAGGAAACCGAAGCCCTTGGCCAGCTCGCCCGGGATCAGACCACGCAGGCTGACATCGTTGACCAGACCGATCAGCTGGATGTGTTCGGCGGCCTGACGGGCGTCCACGGCCATCGGCACATCATCGGTGACCACCACCACCTCCGCTTCCAGGTCGATACCGTAGTCCTCGCTGGGCACGATGACGGTGTCGCGCGGCCCCAGGAAGCCAGCACTGGTGGCCTGGTACATCAGCGGATCGGAGTAGAAGGTTTCCGGCACCTCGGCACCACGCGCCTTGCGCACGCGCTCGACGTGCGGCAGGTAGGCCGAGCCGTCGACAAATTCGTAGGCACGCGGCAGCGGCGCGGCCAGCACTTCCACATCCAGCGCGAAGGCACCAGCGGCGCGGCTGGCCTGCAGGTCCTCGAACAGTGCATTGAGGCGCGGCGCCACGTTGGCCCAGTCATCCAGCGCCGCCTGCAGCGTCGGCGCGATGTCGGTGGCTTTCACGGCGCGGGCCAGATCACGGCTGACCACGATCAGCGTACCGTCACGGCCGCCTTGCTTGAGGGAACCCAGTTTCATGCGTCACAGCTCCTTGGGGCTTGTGCTTGGGGCGCGCCCTGATCAGGCGCGCCGGCGTGAATGGAACGACCGCTCACAGCAGTCGCGGCGCTCACGGCGCCTGGAAATGCTTTTTCAGATCGGCCCAGCATTCGGTGTAGCCGGTCTGGCGATGCGCGGCGCCAAGCGCCTGGGCGCAAGGCCGGATCACCCGGCGGGTCTCGAACATGAAAGCCATGGTACCGGTCAGGTGATCGGCCTTCGACAGCTCGGCGGCCGAGGCCTTCTCGAAGGTGGCCGCGTCCGGGCCGTGGCCGCTCATGCAGTTGTGCAGGCTGGCGCCACCGGGCACGAAGCCGCCGCTGCGCGCCTCCTTGGCATCGTATTCGCCCACAATCAATCCCATGAACTCGCTGGCCACGTTGCGGTGGAAATACGGCGGGCGGAAAGTATGCTCGGCCACCAGCCAGCGCGGTGGGAAGATCACAAAATCCATGTTCGCCGTGCCCGGCGTGTCGCTGGGCGAGGTCAGCACGGTGAAAATGGAAGGATCGGGATGATCCACACTGATCGAACCGATGGTGTTGAAGCGGCGCAGGTCGTATTTGTACGGCGCGTAATTGCCGTGCCAGGCGACCACATCCAGCGGCGAATGATCGATGGCGGCGCGCCACAGATGCCCGCCAAAACGCGCGATCAGCTCAAAATCACCTTCGATGTCCTCGTAGGCCGCCACTGGGCTGAGGAAATCGCGCGGCAGCGCCAGGCTGTTGGCGCCGATGGGACCAAGATCGGGCAGGCGCAGCTGCGCGCCAAAGTTCTCGGCCACGTAGCCACGCGCCTGGCCATCGGGCAGCTCGACGCGAAAACGCACGCCACGCGGCATGACGGCAATTTCCTCCGGCTCGAGCTCCAGCACACCCAGCTCGGTATGCAGGCGCAGCCGGCCCGACTGCGGCACGATCAACAACTCGCCATCGGCGTCATAGAAATAACGCCCGTCCATGGAACGGTTGGCGGCGTACATGTGTATGCCGACACCGGACTGCTCATCGGCGCTGCCATTGCCGCCCATGCTGTAAAGACCGTCGACGAAATCGGTCGGCGCCTCGGGCATCGGCAGCGGATCCCAGCGCAGTTGATCGGGCGACACGGGGCCGTGCGCGAACTCGCCGCTCAGACGCGGCTGCGCATAGGCCTCGAACATGCCGTGCACCGCCGCCGGGCGGATGCGATACAGCCAGCTGCGACGGTTCTCGCTGCGTGGCGCGGTGAATGCGGTGCCGGAAAGCTGCTCGGCGTAGAGCCCGTGCGCCACGCGCTGCGGCGAGTTCTGACCCACCGGCAGCGTGCCGGCCACGGCCTCGGTGGCAAATTCGTTGCCGAAGCCGCTCTGGTATCTGATGGACGTCTCGTTCATGCCAATCCTCCATACCTCTTCGTTGCGCCGCCTGGCTGGCCAGCATAGTCTTTCCGGCGATGCTGAATTGGGGAATCCAGCATCAATCAAATCTCATGGAGAGCACCACATGACCGAAGATCGGAGCGCACTCGTGCGCGACCTCGTCACGCCCTTGGCCAGCGGCAAGGGATGGATCAAGTTTCTGGGCATTATCACCATCGTCGGCGCCGCTTTGAGCGTGCTGAGCACGTTCGGCCTTGGACTGTTGGTGGCCTGGCTGCCCATCTGGATGGGCGTACTGCTTTGGCAGAGCGGCGGTGCACTCGAACGGGCACAGATGTCCGGCGACGAAGCCTCGATGCGCATGGCGCTGGGCAAGCTGCGCACGTACTTTGTCATCCAGGGCATCCTCATCGTGATCAGCTTCGCGCTCGTGCTGATGGTGTTCGTCCTGGGTATCGGCTCGGCCATCTTCAGCGGCATGCATCACGCGCTGTGAAACCTACCGCGGGCCGGTGGCAGGTGACGCCACCGGCCCGGCTCCACTGAGGTCCGCTTAAAGGAAGCCGCGCTTCATCTGGTCGCGCTCGATGGACTCGAACAGGGCCTGGAAGTTGCCCTCGCCGAAACCCTCGTTGCCCTTGCGCTGGATGATCTCGAAGAAGATCGGACCAATGCAGTTCTGCGTGAAGATCTGCAGCAGCAGCTTCTTCTTGGTGTCCATGTCGGCGTCGATCAGGATCTTGTTCCTGGCCAGACGCGGCACATCCTCACCGTGGCCCGGGATGCGCTGGTCGACCACCTCGAAATAGGTGTCCGGCGTATCCAGGAATTCCATGCCGGACGCGCGCATGGCCTCGACCGTCTCATAGATGTTGTCGGTGAAGCAGGCGATATGCTGGATGCCCTCGCCCTTGTACTCGTCCAGATACTCGTTGATCTGGCTCTTGGGATCGTTGGACTCGTTCAGCGGGATGCGCACGATGCCGTCCGGCGCGGTCATGGCCTTGGACTTCAGGCCCGTCTTGGCACCCTTGATGTCGAAGTACTTGATCTCGCGGAAGTTGAACAGGCGCTCGTAGTAGTCGGCCCACTTGGCCATGTTGCCGAAGAACAGGTTGTGGGTCAGGTGATCGATGAAGGTCAGACCGAAGCCCTTCGGATGACGGTCCACGCCCTCGATCCACTCGAACTGGTCCTCGTACACTTCGCCCTTGTCGCCATAGGTGTCCACCAGGTACAGCATGCAGTCGCCGATGCCCTTGATCACCGGCACATCGATGGCACGGGTATCGGCCTTGTGGTCGATTTCCTCCGCACCGTTGGACTTGGCCGTGGCCAGCACCTGATCGGCGCCCTTGTTGAAGCGGATCGCAAAACCGCTGGCACAGGGACCGTGCGCCTTGGCGAAATCGGCGGCGAAGGAATCGGGCTGCTCATTGACCAGGAAGTTGCAGTCGCCCTGGCGATACAGTGTCACCTGCTTGGTCTTGTGCCGGGCCACCGCGGTAAACCCCAAGCGCGGGAACAGGTCGTGCAACAGCTTGGGATCGGGTGCGGCAAATTCGACGAATTCAAAGCCATCCACGCCCATCGGGTTTTCGAACGTGGTCACCTGCATGCCAAGATTAGGCTGTGCATTCATGGGGTTTTCCTCCGGATAGTGCGTGCAATGAGCCACCGCTTGCGCGGCGAGGACGACCGTTATAGTTTCATATGTAACCATTTGCAAGAGGCACCGCAGCATGCCCCGACCCGCATCACGCCCCGCCGGATCACCGGCACCCGCTGCCGCCGAGCACGCCCCGCTGGCACTGGAGCATTTCCTGCCGTACCGGTTGTCGATCCTGTCGAACACCGTCAGCGGCGCCATCGCCCGCGACTATCAGCAGCGCTTCGAGCTGTCGATGACCGAGTGGCGCGTGATGGCCGTACTGGGCCGCTACGAGGCGCTGTCGGCCAAGCAGGTGGCCGAGCGCACCGCGATGGACAAGGTCGCCGTCAGCCGCGCGCTGTCGCGACTGGTCGAAGCCGGCCGTGTGGACCGGGCCACCCATCACAATGACCGCCGCCGCTCGGTGCTGCGTCTCAGCGAGGAGGGCTGGAAGGTGCATGACGCGGTGGCCCCGATCGCCCGTGCCCACGAGGCGCAACTGCTGGAACGGCTCGACCACGACGAGCGCCAGTGGCTGGAACGCATCCTTTGCACGCTGGAACAGGGCACCCTTGAGCGCCGCCCTGACCCATCATCCAGCGACGAAGCGCCCGCGTCAGCTGCGAGCGACACATGACATCGGCTATCCGGACCCCGCGGCCCTGTCCCCGCGGCCGTAAACAGCCCCCAGTCGCACCGATCCTTGCGATCGGGCTAAGGACAGGCTAATGCCTCACGCATTAAGCTTGGGGCATCCATGGGCTGCAGATTCTCGCAGACCGAGCGCACACGTCCCAGGAACGCCATGACCATCACCAATATCGATGCCGCCAACGAGGGCATCTCGGCCGACGATTTCACGCGACTTGAACCGGTGCCCGAGGCGGGCATGCAACGCGCCATGGACATCATGCGCTCGGGCAAGCTGTTCCGCTATGGCGGCAAGCGCCCCGAGGACTGTGAAGTCGCCCTGCTGGAGCGCGACTTCGCCGACTACCTGGGCGTCCGGCACGCGCTGGGCGTGAGCTCGTGCACCCAGGCCATCGAACTGGCCCTGCTGGCCTGCGGTGTCGAGGCAGGCACCCGCGTATTGGTGCCGGGCTTCACCTTCACTGCCGTACCCAGCGCCATCGTCGTGCTCGGCGCCGAGCCGGTGTTCGTCGAATGCACCGACGACTACCGCATTGACCTGGAAGATCTGGAGCGCAAGATCGGCGACGACACGCCGGTGCTGCTGCTGTCACACATGCGCGGCCACATTTGCGAGATGGACACCATCATGCGCCTGTGTCAGGCCCGTGGCGTGAAAGTGGTGGAAGACGCCGCGCATGCGCTGGGCGCGCGCTGGCACGATCAGGCCGTGGGCACGTTTGGCCGGGTCGGCTGCTTCTCGTTCCAGTCCAACAAGATCATCAACGCCGGCGAAGGCGGCATGCTGACCACCGACGATGAGCAGATCATCGTCAAGGCGATCTACCTGTCCGGCGCCTACGAAACCAACTATCGCAAGCACTTCAATGCCGACAGTGCGCTGTTCGAGCGCTACGCCGGACAGCTGCCGGCGCACAACGTGCGCATGAACAACCTGACCGCTGCCGTGGCGCGGCCACAACTGGCCCTGCTTGATGAGCGCGGGCATCGATACCGGCAGATGTACGCCTATCTGGAACAGCATCTGTCCGCACTGGGCCTGGAACTGCCAAGGGCTTATGCGGCCGAGACGCGCATCCCCGATTCGCTGCAGTTTCGCGTGCCGCAGCTGAGCACCGAGCAGATGCAGGCTTTCATCGCCCAGGCGCGCGACGCCGGGTTGCCGCTGTCGGGATTTGCCGACCCCAACAATGCCCGCGCGTTCTACAACTGGCGTTACCTGGGCAAGGCCATTCCCGAGCTGCCGCAGACGCGGCGCTCGCTGCAGAACGTCTGCGACATGCGCCTTTCGTCCACGCTGCAGCAGCGCCACCTGGACTACATTGTCAGCACGGTGCGTGACGCGCTTGCGGCGCTGGCGCCGCCATCGGTCAAGGTGGCCGGTCAGTGAATGTCGGGCCGCTGGCCCGGCTCGGCTTCGCTGCCCTGAACCTCCGCATCGGCCGCGGGCGCCTCGGTGTCCGGCAGCCGGCGCTTGACCAGGTGGCGCACCAGCAGCAATGGCGCCCAGGCGGCCACGATCAGCACCGGCCAGCGCAGCAGGCCAAGCCAGTGCTGGGTCACGTCGGCGAATTTGAGCGACAGATAGAAAAGGCCCGTGGTCCAGATCGCCGCCGCCACCACCACCGCGCCCATGAAGCGACGCAACGGCATGGCGAAGAATCCATAGGTGGTATACGCCGGCAGGCGCAAGCCGGGCATGAAGCGCACCACGAACACGCCGGCCACCAGGCGCTCGTCCAGCCATACTTTCAGCGCGGCGAAACGCTTGGCGTGGCGCACGCGCTGCGAAATGCGATTGAGCGCGATCAGCCGTCCCAACCCGTAAAGCCCGGCATCACCCACCACAATACCCACATACAGCGCCGGCAGCGCCACGGCAGTGGCCACCACGCCATCAGCCACCAGCATGCCGGTCACCACCGTGGTCATGTCCTCGTGGATCAGCGTTCCGGCAATGATGGCCAGCGCCATCAGCCAGGGCGCCTGCGATGGCACCGAACGCAACCAGTGCAACAGATCGGGCAGGCCTGACGCCACCCCCTCACCCAACGACCCAGCCACATGCTCGAACACGTCTTACCTCGCTACCGCCATACCATTCCAACGTGCCGGCAACGGCCGCACATCGACTCGACGACCGGCTTGGCTGGCCGTCTGCACGGGAGCATCCTCGCATGATCGGCCGGTTTGCCCGGCGCCCGGGAACCACGTCCGCCCCGCGGACCGTCTCCATCATGGAGAGGGCGCCCCAGTTTGTCATCTACGCGCTGCATATTCCCTACTGCCTGTACCTGATGGTGCGCTACCGCGGCCTGACCCTGCCCACCATCGCCAATCCAGGCATCGACGGCAGCGGGCTTTCCAACGAGTCCAAGGCGGAACTCTTCGAGCTGATGGGCCCGCTGGGACGGCGCCATCTGCCGGCCTACGTGGCCATCGAGGCCGGCGCCGATGCAATGGCACGGGCCCGGCAAGCCATGGTCGAGGTGGGGCTCAGTTTCCCGTTTATCGTCAAGCCCGATATCGGCCGACGCGGCTTCGGCGTCAAGCTGGTGCACAACGAGGCCGAGCTGGCCAAGCATCTGGCGCGCTTCCCGGCGGGCATCAAGCTGCTGATGCAGCGCTATGCGGCCGGACCGGGCGAAGTGGCGGTGTTCTATCTGCGCATGCCCTCGCAGGCACACGGCAAGATTCTGGCGCTGACCATCAAGCACTTTCCGGAAATGGTCGGCGACGGCCGCTCGACCCTGCGCGAACTGATTGTGCAAGATGACCGCGCACGCGCCTTTGCCAAGGTCTACTTCAAGCGAAATCGCGAGCATCTGGATGACGTGCTGGCGCCGGGCGAGCGCTTTCGCCTGGTCACCGTGGGCAACCATGTGCGTGGCGCGGCCTTCGAGAACGGCAGCCAGCACATCACCCCGGCCATGGAAAAAGCCTTCGATACCATCGCGCAGGAAGTCCCCGGCTTCTTCATCGGTCGCTTCGACGTGCGCTACACCACGCTGGAAGCGCTCAAGCGCGGCGAAGAATTTTCCATCGTCGAGTACAACGGTGCCGGTGGCGAACCCACCCATATCTGGGACCCGCGCACCAGCATTGCCGAGACCTACGCCGGCCTGCTCGAGCACTGGAAATACCTGTACGCCGTCGGCGCCGAAAACCGCGCCCGCGGCGAACGCCCGATGAGCCTGCGTCAGGTGATTTCGCGCTTTCTGGCCGAGCTTCGGCTGATCAGCCGCTATCCCGACGAGGAATAATGCGCACCTGCGCTGATCGAGAGCGCGACACCACCGCAAGCCTGATAAATCGCGTCCGACGCGGTCGGGCGGGTCGATAGTCCCCACACCACCATCCGCTCACGCACCCGCGTCGGACGCAAAACCCTCGCCGGACTTACTTGATGCCGTGCATCAGGCGATTGATCAGCGGTGCCAGCAAGAACAACAGCACGCCGCCGCCGGCCAGAATCCAGAAACCCATGGTGTAGCCGGACAGTGCCGAGGCCACCGTCAGCCCGCCCTCGCCGCTGACGTGGCCGGCGAACAGGCCCGCCAGGTTGTTGCCAATGGCCGTGGACAGGAACCAGCCGCCCATGGCCAGGCCGACCAGGCGCATCGGCGCCAGCTTGGTGACCATGGAAAGCCCGATCGGTGACAGGCAAAGCTCGCCGGCGGTCTGCAGCACGTAACACAGCACCAGCGTCCACAGCGGAATCATGCCGCTGGCATCGACCAGCGAAGACAGCGCAAACATCAGCACGGCAAAGCCCAGCGCGTTGCCGATCAGGCCCAGGCCGAACTTGCGCGGAATCGACGGCTCGGCGCCGCGCCCGTCCAGCCACGCCCAGGCCGCGGCAATCAGCGGCGCCAGCGCGACAATGGCCACCGGGTTCACCGACTGGAACCAGCCCACCGGGAACTGCCAGCCGCCCAGGTTGCGATCGACGATGTTCTGCGCCAGGAAGTTGAATGAGCTGCCCGCCTGCTCGAAGAACATCCAGAACAGCACATTGAAGGCGAAGATGATCAGCATGGCGATCACGCGGTGGATCTGCACGCGGCCGTTGCGCACCGCCTCGACCACCAGCATCACCGCCACGCCCAGGAAAAGCGCCATCAGCAGCCATTGGATCACCACCGCGCCGGCGCCGTCCATCAACAGATAGACCAGCGGCACGGCCACCGCCACACCGATGATGACGTAAAGCAGGCGCTTGGGATCGGCCATCTCGGCGCTGAGCGGCCGACCGATATCGCCCAGCATGCGCCGGCCGATCCAGAACCACACCAGGCTGATCAGCATGCCGATGCCCGAGGCGGCGAACACCACGTGGTAGTTGTGGTGGCTGTCGCTGCCAAACACCTTGTCGGCCAGTATGCTGGTCAGGATCGGCGCAATCAGCGCGCCGGCGTTGATGCCCATATAGAAAAGCGTGAAGCCACGGTCGCGGCGCGAATCGCCGGTGGCATAGAGCTGGCCCACCATCGAGGAAATGTTGGGCTTGAACAGGCCGTTGCCGACGATGACCATCGACAGCCCGAAGACGAACACCGAGTGGTACGGCAGCATGATCGCGAAAAGCCCCGCCGCCATCACCACCGCACCCAGCAGGATCGAGCGCTGATAGCCGATGATCTTGTCGGCGACGTAGCCGCCAAATACCGCGGTGGCATAAACCAGCGCCAGATAGGCGCCGTAGGTACGGCTGGCCGAGGCTTGGCCGGCCTCATCGCCGTTCCAGAACTGCGCCACGATGTACAGCGTCAGCGCCCAGCGCATGCCGTAGAAGGCAAAGCGCTCCCAGAATTCGGTCATGAACAGCATCCACAACGGTCGTGGATGGCCCATGGTCTGCGGAAACTGCGGCGCGGCGGGCGCCTGATCGTGGCTGGTCATGCGGTAAGAACGTCCCCTGATCCATGCGACGCAGAAGCTTGCGTCATTCGCATGAACTTACGAAAAGAACGTGCAGATGTACCTGCCCGCGCCGGGGGCGTCAATCCCGGCGCGCTCGATCAACGACCCAATTCGGTGCGCACGTCCAGCAATTCCGGGAAGAAACGCAGCTCCAGCGCCTGCTTGAGAAAACCCACGCCGGACGAGCCACCGGTGCCACGACGATGGCCGATGATGCGCTCGACCGTCTTCATGTGGCGAAAACGCCACAGCTGGAAGTGCTCCTCGATATCCACCAGCGTTTCGCACAGGTGGTACTCCTGCCAGTAGGTGGCCGGATCCTCGTAGATGGCCTTGAACACCGGCAGCAGCGCCTCGTCGGCACAGTAGGCCTGGCGCCAGTCGCGCTCAAGGCGCGAGGCCGGCACCGCATGGCCGCGTCGCGCCAGCCAGGCCAGCGCGCGGTCATACAGGCCCGGCGCGTCCAGGCGTGCCGCCAGCGCTGCATGGGCTTGTGGATCGTGCGCGAACACCTCCAGCATTTGCGCGCTCTTGTTGCCCAGCGCAAATTCCACCTGACGGTACTGCGCCGACTGGAAACCCGAGGACGGCCCCAGCCGATCGCGAAACTGCAGATATTCGTGCGGCGTCAGCGTCTCCAGCACCGCCCACTGCTCAAACAGCTGACGCTGGATCTGCTTGACCCGCGCCAGGATCTTCAAGGCCGCGTCCATGGCATCGGCATCGATATGCGCCATCGCCGCATCCAGCTCGTGCAGGATCAGCTTCAGCCACAGCTCGGAAACCTGATGCTGCACGATGAACAGCATCTCATCGTGATAGGCCGGCTCGGACAACGGGCGCTGCGCATTCAGCAACAGGTCCAGGCGCAGATAACCGGCATAGGTGAGGCGGCCTTCGAGGTCGCGCTCGATGCCCTGCTCCAGTTCACGCTGGTTCGATTCACTCATGGCACTTGGCAAAAACGCGCGTGGAAAGGCGCCAAGCATAGCAACTGCGAGGGCCATTCCGGCCGCAAGGCTTTGCTGCGCTGTACCTTGCCTTGCCATATGCCCTGTTGTTATCAAGGGCGGCCCATCCGCGGACATCGCGGCGTGTCGGCCCCGCTGGAAGGGCCTGCGCTGCACGTATTCAGCCGCTCGCGGCCCCGGATGCCGCCCGGCGTGAGACAATAGGCGCTTTGCGGCGCCTGCATCTCAGGCACGGCCTGCGCAGCTTCGCTCCCTGGACGGGGAACGGATGCCGCGCGGCCATGGTCTGGTATGCGGCCCACGCCAGCGACGGCTTCCATCTTTCTCCACCTCACCTTCGGGAGGATCTCGTGTCCATCGCCGCCACTTTCGAAATCCAATACCTGCAGTACCTCGATCCCGAGGGCAAACAGGTGCGTGACGACCTGCCGGCCTTCGCCGAAGACACCGAGCACATGGTCGAGCTGTACAAGCTGATGGTGTCCACGCGCGTATTCGATGCCAAGTCGGTGGCGCTGCAGCGCACCGGCAAGCTGGGCACCTACGCCTCGTGCCTGGGTCATGAAGCGGCTCACGTCGGCATCGGTTCGGCGATGGCCGCCGAGGACGTGCTGGCGCCGAGCTACCGCGAATACGGCGCACAGCTGTATCGCGGCGTGCAACCGCGCGAGGTCTACACCTACTGGGGCGGCGAC
Organism: Oleiagrimonas sp. C23AA; assembly: GCF_011759385.1. GTDB lineage: Bacteria > Pseudomonadota > Gammaproteobacteria > Xanthomonadales > Rhodanobacteraceae > Oleiagrimonas. The sequence continues at coordinate 47,294 of NZ_JAARLY010000009.1, forward strand.
GAGCGCGGCAACGATTACCAGAACGAGCCGGCACGTCACGATTTTCCGTGGTCGGTGCCGATTGCCACGCAGTGCCTGCACGCGGCCGGCTCGGCGCTGGCCTTCAAGATCCGCGAGGAAAAGCGCGTGGCCGTGTGCACCATCGGCGACGGCGGCTCCTCCAAGGGCGATTTCTACGGCGCCATCAACATCGCCGGCGCGCAGAAGCTGCCGCTGGTGGCGGTGATCGTCAACAACCAGTGGGCGATCTCCGTGCCGCGCCATATCCAGACCGGCGCCGAAACGCTGGCGCAGAAGGGTATCGCCGCCGGCATCCCGACCATCCAGGTCGACGGCAACGACATCATCGCCGTGCGCAAGGCCATGGGTGATGCCCTGGAGCGCGCCCGCAACGGCGAAGGCCCCAGCGTGATCGAGGCGGTCACCTATCGCCTGGGCGATCACACCACCGCCGACGACGCGCGCCGCTACCGCGGCGAGGACGAGGTCAAGGACGCCTGGACCAAGGACCCGGTGGTGCGCCTGCGTGCCTGGCTGGAAGCCAAGGGCGTGTGGAACGAGGAAAAGGAAGAAGCCTGGAAGGCCGAGTGCGACGAGTGGATGGACAACGAGGTCAACGCCTATCTGGAAAACAAGGCGCAACCGACCTCGGCGATCTTCGACTACACCTTCGCCGAGATGCCCGAAGACCTGGCGCGCCAGCGCGAGCAGGCCATCGAACTCGACCGCCAGTAAGGTTCCAGGAGTAGCAACACATGGCACAGATCACCCTTATTGAAGCAGTGACCCAGGCGCTGGCGTACGAGATGCAGCACGACCAAAGCGTCGTCGTGCTGGGCGAGGACGTGGGCGTCAACGGCGGCGTGTTCCGCGCCACGCAGGGCCTGCAGAAGAAGTTCGGCGAACTGCGCGTGCTCGACACGCCGCTGGACGAAACCACCATCGCCGGCGTCACCGTAGGCATGGCCGCGCAGGGCATGAAGCCGGTGGCCGAGGCCCAGTTCGAAGGCTTCATCTACCCGATGATGGAGCAGATTGCCTGCCACGCCGCCCGCCTGCGCAACCGCACCCGCGGCCGCCTGACGGTGCCGGCGGTGTTCCGCGCGCCCTGGGGCGGCGGCATCCGCGCGCCCGAGCATCACTCGGAAGCCAACGAACACCTGTTCACCAACATCCCGGGCCTGCGCGTGGTCATGCCGTCCTCGCCGGCACGCGCCTACGGCCTGCTGCTGGCCGCGATCCGCGATCCGGACCCGGTGATGTTCTTCGAGCCCAAGCGCATCTATCGCCAGTACAAGGAAGAAGTGCCCGACGACGGCGAAGCGCTGCCGCTGGACGTGTGCTTCGTGCTGCGCGATGGCACCGACGTGACCCTGGTGACCTGGGGCGCGCAGGTGAAGGAGTGTCTGGAAACGGCCGACGCACTGGCCGAGGAAGGCATCAGCGCCGAAGTCATCGACGTGGCCACCCTGACGCCGCTGGACTTTGACACCATCGCCGAGTCGGTGTCCAAGACCGGCCGCTGCGTGATCGTGCACGAGGCACCCAAGACCGCCGGCTTCGGTGCCGAAATCGCTGCGCGTCTGGCCGAGGAATGCCTGTACGACCTGCTGGCGCCGGTGCAGCGCGTCACCGGTTACGACACGCACATTCCGCTGTTCCGCCAGGAAATGAAGTACCTGCCCAGCGTCGAGCGCATCAGCGCCGCCGTGCACAAGACGCTGGCGGTAAGCTGAGTTCCTTGCCGGGAGCCGCCGCGGGCCGACGCGCCCCGCTGCGGCTCCCCGTTACCCATTCTCCATTCCCGGATAAAAGCCATGGCTGATATCAAGACATTCAACCTGCCCGACCTTGGCGAGGGCCTGCCCGACGCCACCATCGTCGAGTGGCACGTGAAGGAAGGCGACGACATCAAGCTCGACGCGCCGCTGGCGTCGATGGAGACGGCCAAGGCCGTGGTCGACGTGCCCTCGCCCTATACCGGCAAGGTGGTCAAGCTGCACGGCGCTGAAGGCGACGTCATCGAAACCGGTTCGCCACTGGCCGACTTCGAGCCCGATCCCAATGCCAAGCAGCGCGCCGATTCGCAGGATACCGGCCACCACCACGGCCCGAAAAAGAAAAAGGACGAGCCGAAAAAGATCGTCACCGCTTCTGATGAGGGCGGCGAGATCGAGTCCGGCGAAGGCGATCGCGAGGATGCCGGCACCGTGGTCGGCGCCATGTCCGCTGGCGACACCGTGCATGTGGAGCAGGTCTCCAGCGCCGGTGGCGTGAAAGCCGTGCCGGCCGTGCGCGCGCTGGCCCGCAAGCTCAAGGTGGATCTGTCCAAGGTACGCGCCAGCGGCGCCGAGGGCGTGATCACGCTGAAAGACGTCAAGCAGGCCGCCGCCGACGGCAGCGCCCCGCTGGGTGCCGCGCCGGCCCGCGCCTCGGCCGTGTCGCAGCAGAGCGCCGCTGCGGCGCCGGCTGCCGCGCCGCAGCGCAGCACCACCTCGCAGTCGGGCAAGCCGATGCGCACGCGCCCGCCGGCCAGCGACGCCGTGCTGGGTCAGCCCGAGCAGCTCAAGGGCGTGCGTCGCAACATGGCACGCGTGATGGCCGATGCGCATGCCAACGTGGTGCCGACCACCATCGTCGACGACGCCGACCTGCATGCCTGGATCGGCAAGCAGGACATCACCGCCCGACTGGTGCGCGCGATCTGTGCCGCCTGCAAGGCGGTGCCGGCGCTCAACGCCTGGTTCGACGGCGACAACCTGACCCGCACCATGCATCCGCACGTGGACATCGGCATTGCCGTGGACACCGAGGACGGCCTGTTCGTGCCGGCGCTGCGCAATGCCGACATGCTCGACGGCGCCGGCGTGCGTTCGGCCATCAAGCGCCTGCGCACGCAGGTCGAGGACCGCTCGATCCCGTCCTCGGAGCTGTCCGGCTACACCATCAGCCTGTCCAACTTCGGCATGTTCGCCGGCCGCTACGCCACGCCGGTGGTGGTGCCGCCGACGGTCGCCATCATCGGTGCCGGCAAGCTGAGCCACGATGTGGTCGCGGTGATGGGTGGCGTCGAAACCCATCGCCGCATGCCGCTGTCGCTGACCTTCGATCACCGCGCCGCCACCGGCGGCGAGGCCGCGCGCTTCCTGAAGGCGCTGATCGACGACATGTCGCAGCCCAACTGATCGGCACCGTCAGCTCATGCAATATGAAAAAAGGGCGCCCTGCGGGGCGCCCTTTTTTTGGCATTGTCGGCCGCTTCAGCGGTAGTCGCCATACTCGAGACACGTCTCGCTTTCCCACGGAATGCCGCATGCACCACAGCCGCCAGTGTCACCTGGTGATCGATTGCCACGGCGCCGACCTTGAACAGGCCGCCGCACGCCGGAGTCGTGCGTTGGGCCATGGCATAACCAACGCTGGCAATGCCGATACGCGCTATGCGGTGCTCGACACGCCACCGGACGCGCTGCGCGTACCGCTGCAACGGGTCGACCACGACAGCCGCGTGCACCTGGATCTTGAAACCGATGATCTGGAAGCCGAAGCGGCGCGCCTGGAAGCGCTCGGCGCGACACGCATCCAGCAGGTGCAAGGGCGCTGGTGAGTGATGCAGGCGCCGACCGGCCATCGCTTTTGCATCGTGCACCGAGCCGACGGCCTGCATGGCGCACACGTCAATCGCCGGGACTGAACGTGCGCGAAGGCGGTCAGCGCGGCTTGGGCCAAAGCCGCGCGCGCAGCGGCACGGCAGACAACAGCACCACGGTAAAACCGGCATAGGCGTACAGCGCCGACATCACCTGCGGCCACATGTCGCCCGGACGCGAACCGGCCATGCCCGCCACGGCGTGCGCGCTGCTCTGGTAACCCCACATATCACACACCACGGCGGCTGCCAGCGACAACACGATCACAGCGCTATCGAACAAGCGGCGCCGCGCGTGCTTGGGCAGATGACGGGGAAACAGCCCGTACAGCACCGCCATGATGATCAGACAGGGGGCCATCAGAAACAGCCCGAGGAAGCGCATCAGTCGGCGTCGGCCAGCGATGCCAGCGCTTGGCGCGCCCGCGCCATGGCATCGTCGCGTGCGGCCGGATCGGCATAGGCGGGGCTTTCGGCCAGCACATCGTCGCCGACACTGAGCACAAACACCTTGTCGCGTGCCTGCACGATGGCCTCGGCACCCATCAACGCGCGCGTGGCCATGCCGGCGGCCTTCGGATCATCAAAGCCACGCGACAGCGCCAGCTCGGCGCCATCGGCATCGACAAAGCGGAAGTGAAATTTGCCATCGGCCTCGCGGAAGCTGACAAAGCGCGCACGCTTGGCCGCCTTCTTCTTCGCTTTCTTCACCGGCGCCGGCTTGGCCTGGCCCAGGCCCACCGCCTCGCGCAGACGTTCCAGCAGCGGCGTGGCCTGGGCGCGCGCCTTCTTGGCACCATCACGCAGCACGTCGGCGATCTCGTCCGGACGCGCCATCAGCGCGTCGTAATGCTCGCGCATTGGCGCCACATCGCGCTCCAGGCGCTCGAACAGCTGCTTCTTGGCCTCACCCCAGGCCATGCCGCCCTTGAGCGCATCGGCAAAGGCCGCGCCTTCATCGGCCGAGGCAAACGCCTGGTAGATGGTAAACAGCGCCGTGCCCTCGGCCTGCTTCGGCTCGCCCGGCTCGCGCGAGTCGGTGACGATGCGCGAAATGGCCTCGCGCATGCGCTTGGGGCCACCCTCGAACAGCGGGATGGTGTTGTCGTAGCTCTTGGACATCTTGCGCCCGTCCAGACCCGGCAGCGTGGCCACGTGGGCCTCGACATGGGCTTCGGGCAGGGTGAAGAAATCACCATCGTAAAGATGATTGAAGCGCTGCGCGATGTCGCGCGCCATTTCGATGTGCTGCACCTGATCGCGGCCCACCGGTACCTTGTTGGCGTTGAAGGCCAGAATGTCCGCAGCCATCAGCACCGGGTACATGTAAAGCCCGGCGGTGATGCCGGCATCGGCGTCTTCACCGGACTCGGTGTTCTTGTCCACCGCCGCCTTGTAGGCATGCGCGCGATTGAGCAGGCCCTTGGCGGTGACGCAGGTCAAAAGCCAGGTAAGCTCCGGAATTTCCGGAATATCCGACTGCTGATAGAAGGTGGTGCGCGCAGGGTCCAGGCCGGCGGCCAGCCAGGTGGCGGCGATCTCCAGGCGCGAGCGCTGCACACGGGCCGGATCATCGCACTTGATCAGCGCATGGTAGTCGGCCATGAAGAAGAACGCGTCCACGCCCTCCTGCGTACTCTCGTGCACCGCCGGGCGAATGGCGCCGACGTAGTTGCCAAGATGCGGGGTGCCGGTGGTGGTGATACCGGTAAGGACTCGCGTGTTCATGCGTGGCGTGGCGTGATCAAAACGGTGAGTTTACGCCATCGCCGCGCGGCCCGCCGGAACGAGCCTGCGCGGCGCGGTGTCGCGTGGGCTCGCCTCAGCGCACCAGCGTGGACTTGCCGAACAGGCTTTCGACCAGATCCACGGCCAGACGTGCGGTGCGGTTGCGCTTGTCGTAGGCCGGATTGAGCTCGACGATATCCAGCGAGGCCATGCGGCCCGAGTCGCAGATCAGCTCCATGCACAGCTGCGCCTCGCGATAATTGGGGCCACCGCGCACGGTGGTGCCCACGCCCGGCGCGATGGTCGGGTCGAGAAAATCCACATCGAAGCTGACATGCAGGTGCGTGTCCTCGTCCATGTCGGCCAGCGCCGCCTCGACGGCCTTCTTCATGCCGTGCTCGTCGATGTAGCGCATGTCGTAGATGCCCAGTCCCTGCTCGTGGACGAACTTCTTCTCGCCATCGTCCACCGAGCGGATACCGATCTGGCGCACCGAGGTCGGCTCGATCGCCGGCACGTGCGAACCCAGGTGGGTCAACGGCTCGGGACCAAAGCCACACAGGCAGGCCACCGGCATGCCGTGCACATTGCCCGAGGGCGTCAGCTGGTTGGTGTTGAAGTCGGCATGCGCGTCCAGCCACAGCACGCGCAGCTTCTTGCCCTGCTCGCGGCAGTGGCGCGCCACGGCGGTGATCGAGCCGATCGCCAGGCAATGGTCACCACCGAGCATGATCGGGAAATGCCCCTGCGAAAGCTCGGCATAGGTGGCATCCATCAGTGCCTTGTTCCAGGCCACCACGCCATCCAGGTGGCGATAGCCTTCTTCCGGCGGCAGCCACGGATTGAGCGGACCGGTCAGGTTGCCGCGATCGACCACCTCCATGCCACGCCCGCGCAGGGCCTTGTCGATACCGGCCACGCGCAGCGCTTCCGGGCCCATCGACGCGCCGCGATGGCCGGCGCCGATATCGGTGGGAACGCCAATCAGGGAAATCGGGGGATGCTGTCGCATGAAACACCTAGCTTTGTTCGAAAACACGTTGCAAAAATCAAAGGCCGAACGCCGGCGCGGCGCACACGCAGCACACCGGCAAGGCCCGAAACGGATCTACCTCAGTGCGCGGACTCGTGCACCACGGGCAGCTGCCGCGCACGCCAGCCCATCATGCTGCCCTTGAGAAGGCGCACATGGGTGAAGCCAAGGCGATCAAGCGTGGCCTTGGCGCGCGCCGCACGTCGACCGCTGTGACAATAAACGATGATCGGCTGATCGCGGCGGGCGTGCAGCGCACCGTAGCGCGCCGCCACCTGACTGACCGGCACATTCAGCGCGCCGGCGATATGCCCTTCACGGTATTCGTGCGGCGTGCGCACATCGACCAGCAGCGGCGCCTGATGCGCCTTTTGCAGCTGCACCAGTCGTGCCGGCCGCATCGGCCCCTGAGCGGCCCAGACGGGCACCGCACCGGCGCCCAGCAACAGCGCCATCGTCCACATCGCGCGCTTGATCATCACGCCCTCCGCAACTTGAAAAAGGCCGCACATCGGCGCGGCCCGGTGATCGATAAGCGGCCTTCACGGCCGAACGGCCTCCTGCCGTCCCGAGACAGACAAGCATGCCACCGTCGCCCCGGCGGGTCGGCCATTGTAGCCGACCCGTCGCGGTCACGCAGATGACAACGCGCGCTACAGATCGGCGCCGGTCTGGGCCTCACTCAAGACCCAAAGCCCCTCTGCAGCCTTTGCATCGGTGGCCCAGCGACAAACCCCCACCGAGCGATTGGCGTCGCCGCGCTCGATCTCATGCAGATCACCCACCAGCTGGGCGATATCGCAGTTCTCGCAGTACACACCGCCCTTGCCCTGCAGCTGCGGACTGGTGGCAGCCCAGACACTGGTGGCTGCGCCCTGCTGCACATTCTTGTAGCCACGATCGAGGTCGGTCACCGGTTGACCGTTTTCATCCAGAGCGCCGATTTTCTTGAGTTCATCCTCGCTCATGTAGCGCGCAAGATCGGTGATGATGCCGCCCGGATGCACCGAGAACGCGCGCACGCCGTGCGCCCTGCCACGGGCATCCAGTCCTACGGCAAACAAGGCGTTGGCCGTCTTGGACTGACCGTAGGCCAGCCAAGGGTCGTAAGCGCGCTGATTGAAATGAGGGTCATCCAGATCCACTGCCGCATAGCGATGCCCCAATGACGACAGCGCCACCACGCGGGCACCGCCACTTTCGCCTGCCCGCTTGAGCGCCGGCCAAAGTCTCGCCGTCAGCTGGAAGTGCCCCAGATGGTTGGTGGCAAATTGCAGCTCGTAGCCGCGTGCATCTCGGGTAAGTGGGCAGGCCATGATGCCGGCACTGTTGATAAGGATGTGCAGCGGTACATCGCGGGACAGATACTGCTCGGCGAAGGCATCGATGGACGCCGGATCGGCCAGATCCATGGGCACGATATCGACATCGATGCCATGCAGGTTGCGCCGCGCCTTGTCCAGATCGCGCGCCGGCACCACCACGCGGGCACCGGCCCGGGTCAAGGCTCGCACCGTCTCCACACCAATGCCCGAGTAACCGCCGGTCACGATGGCATGCTTGCCGTGCAAATCCACGCCGGCCAGCACCTCACGCGCCGTGCTTGCCGCGCCAAAGCCGCTGTGAATGGGCGTTTGTGTCGTCTTCATGGCTCACTCCTGGGTTGGGAAGTGGCCAGCCTAAGATGCAAACGCGGTACGATGAATGCGTGTGAATCCGCCATTCATGAGAATTCGTACCAATATGCACGATGACCCACTCTCGCACCTCTTGCGCCTGGCGCAGATTGAATCGGTGGTGTCCGGCGGATTCAGCACCGGCGGCCAGTGGGCGATGCGCTTTCCGGCACCTGACAAGGTGAAGTTCTTCGTCGCCATCCGCGGCAGCTGCTGCTTTCATTTCGACGACGATCCGCAACCCCTGCACCTGGCCAGCGGCGACGTGGTTTTGCTGGCCGCGCCGCGAGGTTTCATCGTCGGCAACCATGCCACCGAGCACCCGACGCCCGCGCGCGAAGCATTCGCCGGACGCCCCGGCGCCATCGTCCACGTCGGCAGCAAAACCGAACAGGAGCAGATGTTCCTGGGCGGACATGTGCGTCTGGCATCAACATATGGGCACCTGCTGAGCGAAGCCCTGCCGCCGTACATCCATGTGCAAAGCCGCACCAACTTGCCACAGGCAACCGCGCTGAGCTGGGTGCTCGATCAATTGGTGCATGAGCACGAAGCCCTGCCCGGCGCCGGATTGGCGCGCTCGCAATTGGCCCATCTGCTGTTTGTGCAGGTCCTGCGCGCGCACTTGGCGGCGGGTGGCACGCTGCCGGCCGGCTGGTTGCGTGCCGCCACCGATGCACGTTTGGCACCCGCGCTTCGCGGCATGCATGAAGCACCACAGCATCCATGGCGACTGCAGGAACTGGCGCAGCGTTGCGCCATGTCACGCACCCGGTTTGCGGCCCTGTTCCGCGAGGTGGCCGGTCAGACGCCGCTGGCCTATCTCACGGCGTGGCGGATGCAACTGGCCGCGCGCGCCCTGGATGAAGAAAACGCCAGCGTGGCGCAACTGGCGCAGCAACTGGGTTACGGCTCGGAAAGCGCGTTCAGCCACGCCTTCAAACGTGCTACCGGGAAGTCACCGCGGCACTACGCACGTGCGTTGAACGGCCAAGGCGTCGCATCATCGGCGTAACCGCCGGCGCACTGCCAGTTCAAGGAGAATGGTGCCGCTTGTCCGATTCGAACGGACGACCTACCGCTTACAAGGCGGTTGCTCTACCAGCTGAGCTAAAGCGGCGAGGGGCGTGATTCTAGCAGGCCGGCGAGGCCTTGGCAGCGTCTAGAAACAGGGTAGCGGTTTGGCCTGCACATCCGGATCACCGACGTGGGCCTTCCAATCAAGCGTGGCGCCGGGCTTGAAGACCACATCCAGCCAGAACTGCGGCAGGGTTTCGGTGCGCGCCTTCATCAGCGGCTTGAAGCCCAGTGCGATGATGCGATCACGACGGTGGATGGCATTGTCCTTGTCGTGGAACAACCCCAGCGACACCGTATTCAGGCGATCACCGGCGGTCACCACGTAGTAATCGTGCACGCCCTTGGCCGCCAGCTGTCGCGCCTCGACCAGCGCCTGCTCACGCGAGGGAAACGCGGGCAGGTACACCCACCAGCCGGTGAACTGATCGGCCTGGCTCTGCTGCGTGCGCGAACGCTGCACGCCGCTCAGCTCGCTCAGCAACTGCCGGGTATCGGCCTGGGTATCGAACGGGCCGATGCGCAGACATTGCGGCGCCGACGCGGTCGGCGCGGGAGTGCCGGGCGCGGCCGGTGCAGCCGTTGATGGCGAACTCGCAGTCGCCTTCGCCACCGAAGTGGCCACCGATGTATCGGCCGCGGGATTGTCGACGCTGACCGGCGGCGCCGGGGCCTGATCGGCCGGCTCGGGCGGTGCTTCGGAAAGCAACTGCAGCTCCGGAACACCGGGCGCGGTGGCGGGCACCTGATGATGCTGCGTGGGACCAAAGGTGAGCCACGCGGCCACCCCCACGTTCAAGGCAATCAGCAGCAGAAACAGCAGACGGACCAGCATCACCTCACCCCGGCGCGCCCTGCGGCGCGCTCACCCGCGCCCGATTGTAACGGGCGCGGCGACCGGCGCCAGCCATGCTCATCCCTGCGCATCGGCCCAGGCGCGAAGACCGTGCAGCACGGCATGGTGATGCAACTGCACGGGGCGTTCGATCAGTGCCGCAAGCGCCTGCGCGTCACCGCCGCCCAGCCACAAGCGGGCCTGCTCGCCCAGGCGCGGCTGCATGCGCAGATAAAAGCGTTCCACCAAGGCCGCCGCCGCATGCCAGCAGCCGGAGACCAGGCCATCGGCGGTGTTGTCGGCGGCATCGACCACGGCACCCTCGTCAGCGGGTCGGACCTGCGCCGTGGCGCCCAGCACCGATTGCTGCATCAGCCGCGGCCCCGGCGCAATCAAGCCACCCAGATGCAGCCCCTCGCCGGACAGTGCATCCAGCGTCAGCGCGGTGCCACATCCGACCAGCACGCAAGGCGCGGCGTGAGCGGCACGCGCCGCGACCATTCCCAGGAAACGATCGACACCTAGCCGCTGCGGCTGTGCGTAGGCATTGATCACGCCCGCGCCCTGCGCCGGCGTGCGCACCCAGTGCAGGACAGCGGCAGCCTGCACGGCGGAGGCCACTTGCACCTCGCGCTCGTGGTCCACCACCGACGCCAACCACACCGCCGACAGCGCCGGCGCCTGGCGCAAGGCTTCCTGCAGTGGACGCAAATAGTCGGCCTGCGACCAGGCCGCCGCGGCCACATCCAGCGCGCCCGAACCGTCGTCGAAGGCCCACTTCAAGCGCGTATTGCCCAGATCGACCAGCAACCTCATGCCATGCGCACCGATACTTCGCCACTGTCCACGGCCAACTCGCCATCGGCCGTCAGAACCCGCAGCGCGCCGCGCGCATCCACGCCGGCACCGGTGCCATGGAACTGGTGTTGCGGACCGCTCAAGGTCAGCTCGCGCCCGCGCAGCACATCGGCGGCGTTGTAGGCATCGATGAAGGCGGCAAAGCCCTCGCGCTCGAACTGGCGCAGCGTTTCGGCCAGCGTGCGAATCAACGTGGCCGCCACCTGATTTCGATCCGGCGCCTGACCACCGCACAAAGTGGCCAGATCGGTCACCGGCTGCCCGGCCTGCGCGCGCAACGCCTCGGGCAGGCGCACATTCAGACCGATGCCGATTACCGCCTCGCACGGCCCCTGAAACTCGCCGGACAGCTCCACCAGCACCCCAGCCAGCTTGGCCGGGCCGGCCAGCACATCGTTGGGCCACTTCAGGCCGACTCCCGCGATGCCCAGCGCCGAAAGCGTGCGCATCAGCGCCACGCCCACCGCAAGCGACAGCCCGGAAAGCTGCGCGAACCCCAGGTCGAAACGCTTCAGGCACGACACATAGATATTCAGCGCTGGCGGCGATAGCCAGTGCCGACCGCGACGGCCCCGCCCGGCGCTCTGCATTTCGGCCAGTACAAAGGAAAGGTCGGCCACATCGTCACGCCGCTGCAACTCGCTGGAGGTGGAATCAAGTTCCCAATGCACCTCCAGCGCACCCAGCGACAGATCTGCCAACCGCTCGCGCAAGGCGTGCTGATCCAGCAGCTGCACCGGCCACGGCAGGCGATAACCGGCGCCGGCCTGGGCATCGACCGGAAGGCCGCGCTGGCGCAGCGCCTCGATCTGCTTCCAGACCGCGGCGCGCGTGACGTGCAGATGATCGGCCAGCGCCGCTCCCGAGTGCGCCTGGCCTTCGGCCAGCGCTTCAAGCAGATCGCGAGGATGCATTATTGGCCACCGTCATCGGGCCATGTTGGACCGCTGCACGGCGCCTTTCTGGCGGGCCGATCCATCAAAAAAAGACTGCGCATTGGCAAAGTGTAACTGTTGCCCGCAATCGCGGCATATGCACTTGCGTTTGTGTAGAAAAAGTGGAAACGCCACGCGCCTTGTGCCAGTATCAACCATTGAGGTTCCGCTGAGAGGGGTGGACAGCCTTGAAAACGCTGACAATTTCCGTGGCATGCGTGGCCTTTCTCGGCGTGATTCCGGGGGCCCGTGCGGCCGATTCCGTGCTGGGCCAGCAGTGGGCCTCGGCAGCGGACAGCCTGCTTTCCGGCGTTACCAGCAGCACCGGGACCACCACCCTGAGCGGCAATGGCACCGACAACAGCAGTGTCAGTTCCGGCGCCATGCTGGGCAGCTCGCGCTCGGACAGCCTGAGCGATCGCCCCGTCAGTACCAGCAGCAACAGCGGTACCGATAGCTCCGAAGCCAGTGCGACCAGCAACGACCGCAGCTCAGTGCCCGACAACAGCAACAATCATGGCGGCGGCGGCCACTCGTCCTCGTCCAGGCTTGGCTGGCAATCGTTTCTTCCCGGCTCCATCCAGTAAGCACTTGGCTCGCTGCCTCGGCCGTCACCCTGCCACTGCACCTGAGCGCTGCGCCAGACGATGAGCTGGCTCGATCGCCTTCGCGGCAGGCATCCGCAACGCATTGATCCTGCCACCTGGCAGCAGGCTTGTGCGCAGGTACCGTTGGCACACGCCATGAGCGCGCCTCACCGCGAGCGCCTGCGCACCATTGCCGGATATTTTCTGGCCCACAAGCACCTACATGGCGCGGGCAGTTTCGATATCAATGACCACCAGCGCATGCTTATCGCCGTGCAGGCCTGCGTGCCGCTATTGATGCTGGGCGAACGCGCGCTACGCGGCTGGAGTGACGTCATTGTCTACCCTGGTCGTTTCAAGGTGCGTCGTCAGCGCCATCTGGCCGGCGGCGTGATCACCGAGTCGGACGACGTGCTGATCGGCGAGGCCTGGGAGCGTGGGCCGCTGATCCTCTCCTGGGCCGACATCGAGCACGATCTGGCCCATCCATGGGACGGCTACAACGTGGTCGTGCATGAAATGGCACACAAGCTGGACATGCTCGACGGTGGCACCGACGGTGTGCCGCTGCTACCCCGGCAAGTCTCGCGCAAGCGCTGGATCGAAACCTTCCAGCACGCCTACGATCGACTGGCCACGCTGGTGCGCGCCGGACAGCCCACGCATATCGACCCTTACGCGGCCGAGAATCCGCAGGAATTTTTTGCCGTCGTCAGCGAACTGCACTTTTCCGCGCCGCACCGGCTGCGCCAGCATGAACCCGGCGTGGCCGAGCTGCTGCACGGCTACTACGGGCCATCCCCCGCCCCGCTGTAAACGCCATCGCATACTTGGGCTACGCCAGCGATCCGCGAGAATCCACATGGACGCCATGGATCACCGGCGTCAGGCCGGTTGTCCATCTGGTCGCAGCCTCCACCCGAGATCAACTGGCCTCGAAACGCACCAGGAAGCGCGAACCGCCCAGCTCCTCGGACGCCTCCACCACCAGCGAGGCGCGATAGGCGCGCACGATGTCCTGCACGATGGCCAGGCCAATGCCATGCCCCTGTACCCGCTCGTCACCGCGAACGCCACGCTGCAGCACGTGCTCTATCTTTTCGGAAGGAATACCGGGGCCATCGTCCTCCACCGCCAGCAACATGCCGGCACGACGCGCATGCCCGCTGGGCTCGATCACATGCACGCGCAGCATCACGCGATGGCGCGCCCACTTGAAGGCGTTCTCCAACAGGTTGCCCAGTAGTTCAAGCAAGTCGCCACGCTCGCCGTAGAAGTTGGCTTCTTCGTCAATATCAAACTCGCAAAGCACGCCCTTGGCCGCATGCACCTTCTCCAGGCTGCGCACCAGGTCCTCGGCGTGCGCGCCAACCAGAATCGGCGCGGCGAAGGTGGGGCCACCGGAAGTTGCTGCCCGCGAGAGCTGATAGGCGACGATCTCGTCCATGCGTCGCACCTGGTCGGTGATGTCGTTGCGCAGGCCAGCATCGGCATCGCCCATGTCCAGGCGCGAACGCACCACCGCCAGCGGGGTTTTCAGGCTGTGCGCCAGATCCGCCAGCGTATTGCGATAGCGCGCCATGTGCTCGCGCTCGCTTTCGATGAAATCATTGAGACTGCGCGTCAGGCCCACCAGCTCGACCGGATAGCGCCCCTCCAGACGCTCGCGCTCGCCACGCTCGATGCCGGCCAGGTCCACCGATACACGCCGCAGTGGCGACAGGCTCCAGCGCAACAGCAGCAATTGCAGCAGCACCAGCACAACGCCAAGCGCCGCCAGCCATATGAACAGCGTGCGCCGGTACACCTGCAACTGGTGCAGGAACTGGGTCTGCGTCTGCGCCACATTGAAAGTCAGATGCACCGACTGCCCATCCGGCGCATCGTAGGCCACGCCCAGGCTGTAGATGTAGACCGGACCAACACTGGTATCGATGGGGCCGGTAAACACACTCTGGTTGGGATCGAGCCGGGTCTGGAACGGCAGGTCGCGCCCGACTGCCGAGGGCGATTCCCAGTGCGCGCCATTATCCGAATCGATAATCGCGTACAGGCCCGAACCGGGCCGCAGAAAATCCGAATGCGGGGAAGAATCCGGCCAAAGCACACGACCGCCACGTCCGACATCGGTGCTGGCCAGGTATGCATAGACATAGCTTTGCAGGCGATCCTGCAAGGCACTGAGCGCACTTTCCTGATAGGCACGCTCCAGCGAGAACCCGGTAAGGCCCAGAAAAGCCACCAACACCAGGATGGTGGCCAGCGTGGATCGAGCTGTAAGAGACAGGGGACGACGGACTTTCATGACGTTCCGTGCAACGGTGAGCGCACAAGGCATGACGCCGCGACCGGAATCCGGTGCGGCGACATGGTGTCACAGGTGGCACATCGTCTTGCGTGTGCCGGAAGGCACCTTACCGCACCTTCCGGCCACCAGGACCTGCCAGCACCCCGTGGTGTGACAGGCGAGGCCGGCTGCATCAGGCCGTCTCGTCTTCCTCGGTCTCGGTCCGCGGGATGGCAAAGCGGTAGCCACGCCCACGTACGGTCTCGATGGGCTTGAGTGAGCTCTCCGGGTCCAGCTTGCGACGCAAGCGGCCGATGAACACCTCGAGCACGTTCGAGTCGCGATCGAAATCCTGCTGGTAGATGTGCTCGGTGAGGTCGGCCTTGGAGACCAGTTCCCCCGCGTGCAGCATCAGGTATTCGAGCACTTTGTACTCGTAGCTGGTCAGGTCGACCGGCCGCTCGTCCACCGATACCGTCTGCGCGGTGGTATCCAACTTGATTGGACCGCAGGCCAGCACCGGCTTGGACCAGCCGCTGGCACGTCGCACCAGCGCGTTGATGCGCGCCAGCAGTTCCTCGACATGGAACGGTTTGACCATGTAGTCGTCGGCACCGTGCTTGAGGCCCTCGACCTTGTCCTGCCAGCTTGAACGCGCGGTCAGGATGAGGATGGGATAACGCTGACCCTCTTCACGCAACGCCTTGACCAGTTCCATGCCCGACATCTTGGGCAGGCCCAGATCGATAATGGCCAGGTCGAATGGAACCTCACGTCCCAGGTACAAGCCTTCCTCGCCATCGGAGGCGGCGTCAACGGCAAAACCGTCACGCTTCAGGCGGGCAGCCAGGGTTTCCCGCAACGGCGCCTCGTCCTCCACCAAAAGGATGCGCATCAACGTTTCTCCTTGTCATTCTTGGCCCATCGGGCCTCGGTTCGCACCGGCACCACGCGCACGTGACCGTTGGGCGTCAATACCTTGATGCGATATTCAATGGTTCGACCTCGGCGCTGCGTGTCGGCGGCAAGTACCTTGCCACCTGTATCGCTCTGCACCTTGGCCACAGCCTGTTCCAGCGTCATGCGCTGGTGCGGTTTGGTTACCTTGCCACGAGCCTGATGCGCGAACGCCATGCCTGCCAGCAGCAGGCATGTCATCACCGTGGCCGGCACAACTCGGGCGCGGACAGTGTGCAGGCGAGGGAATCGTTCAGAACTCAACAGCATTCATTCATCATGCCAGCGAGCATTTAATTGCTGCTGAACCAAACCGTGGAGGAAACGTCAAAACCCTTTCAGGCCGCACGCGGCCGGGTCTGCGAAAGCGCCTCTTCCAGCAGCGACCAATCGGCATTGGCCAGGTGCGCGCCTTCGGACAACACTCGGCGGAAACGGCGCCCGCCCGGCTGCCCCAGAAACAGCCCCAACAAGTGCCGGGTGATGTGGCGAAGGTGCACATCGCGCGCGCGCTCGGCCTCGACATAACCACGCATGTGCTCAAGCACTTCGGCGCGCGTAGGCAGCGGCGTGCCCCACAGCGCCTGCTCGATTTCGGCCAGCAGATACGGGTTGTGATAGGCGGCGCGGCCCAGCATCACGCCATCGACATGGGCCAGATGCTCGCGCACCTGATCAACCGTGGTGATGCCGCCGTTGATGGCGATGACCAGCTCCGGAAATTCACGCTTCAGACGGTACACGCGCTCGTAGTCGAGTGGCGGAATGTCTCGGTTTTCCTTGGGGCTCAAGCCCTTCAACCAGGCCTTGCGCGCATGCACGGTGAGAACGCGCACACCGGCTTCAAGCATGGTTTCGGTGAAGTGCTGCAAGTCGGCGTAGGCGTCCTGGTCATCCACACCGATGCGGCACTTCACCGTCACCGGCACCGCCACGGCGGCGGCCATCGCCTGCATGCATTGCGCCACCAAGGCCGGCTCGCGCATCAGGCAGGCGCCAAATCGTCCGGACTGCACGCGATCGGACGGGCAACCGACATTGAGGTTGATCTCGTCATAGCCGGCTTGCTCGCCGAAGCGGGCCGCGCGTGCCAGTTCCGCCGGATCACTGCCGCCCAGCTGCAAGGCAACCGGGTGCTCCTGCTGACTGTGCTCGAGCAGATGCAGGCGACTGCCGTGCACCAGCGCCGCGGAGGTGACCATCTCGGTGTACAATCGGGCATGCGGCGTGAGCAGTCGATGGAAGTACCGGCAATGCCGGTCGGTCCAGTCCATCATCGGCGCCACGCTCAGACGCCAGGGGCCGTCGGCGCCCCCAGCCTTCCGGGTCGTGTCGAATGCGGCGGCCGCCGATTGCGGCGTGCTGTGGTGGGAAGCTGCGGACATCGTGAATCTTTAAAGAGCGCACATCGGTCATCGAATGGGCGCCATGGTACACGCAGCCCGCCAGAGTCCGCCTGCGCGTCACGTCTGGACGGGCCGTCAACGGTCGTCGTGGCAACTTGGGCGCCGCTTTGAATTTCGCTTCAACCACAGAGGTCACTATGGTCGCCATGGCCACGGAGCGCGTCATCGACGTGCACCACTGGAACGATTCGCTGTTCAGCTTCAAGACCACGCGCGATCCGGGCTTCCGTTTCGAGAGCGGCCATTTCGTCATGATCGGCCTGCCGGTGGACGGCCGTCCGCTGATGCGCGCCTATTCCATTGCCAGCGCGCATTACGAGGAGCACCTGGAGTTCTTCTCCATCAAGGTGCCCGATGGCCCGTTGACCTCGCGCCTGCAGCACCTGAAGGTGGGCGACGAGGTCATTGTCTCGCGCAAGCCCACCGGCACGCTGGTGCTGGGTGACCTGAAACCCGGCAAGCGCCTGTACCTGCTGGGCACCGGCACCGGCCTGGCACCCTTCATGAGCATCATCCGCGACCCGGACGTGTACGAGCGCTTCGAGACCATCGTGGTCTGCCATGGCGTGCGTCACGTCAACGACCTGGCCTACGCCGACTACATCCAGCGCGAACTGCCGCAGCACGAGTACCTGGGCGAGATGGTGCAAAAGCAGTTGCTCTACTACCCCAGCGTGACCCGCGAGCCGTTTCGCAACCAGGGCCGCATCACCGATGCGCTGGTCGACGGCGCATTCGGCGAGACCACCGGCCTGCCGCCGCTGGACCCGGCCGAGGACCGCGCCATGATCTGCGGCAGTCCGTCGATGCTGGAAGACACCTGTGCACTGCTGGACGGTCGCGGCTTCGTCATCTCGCCGCGTACACGCCAGCCGGGCGACTATGTGATCGAACGCGCCTTCGTGGAGAAGTAAGCCCGGGCGGGCCAGACGCTCCCGAAGGTGCACGCACCGACGGGAGCAACCGATGAACGAGCACGACAGCAAGCGAATCGTCATCGTCGGCGGCGGCGTCGCCGGCATGGAACTGGCCACCTGGCTGGGTCGCACCCTGGGCAGCAAGGGCAAGGCCAACATCACCCTGGTCGACCGCGAAGCCGGCCACCTGTGGAAGCCGATGTTGCACTCCATCGCTGCTGGCACGCGCGATGGCTATCTGCGCCGGGTGCCCTTCGTGGCGCATGCGGCCCATCACGGCTTTCATTTTTGCCCCGGCAAACTGCGACGCCTGGACCGCAGCGCACGCCAGATCGAAGTGGCGCCGCTGCAAGATGCCCAAGGCCAAACCATCCTTTCGGCCCGCAAGCTCGACTACGACGTGCTGGTGCTGGCCATCGGCTCGGTCGCCGACGACTTTGGCATCGAGGGCGTGGCCGACCACTGCCACCACATCGATAGCCAGGCCGAGGCCGAGCAGTTCAATCACGATCTGCGCACGCACATCCTGCGCTCACTGGAATCAGGCCAAGCCATTGATGTGGCCATCGTCGGCGGTGGCGCCACCGGCGTGGAACTGGCCGCTTCGCTGGTGCAATTGGTGGACAACCTGGGCGGCTACGGCGCCGAACACCTGCGCCAGCAGACGCGCATCCGCCTGCTGGAAGCCGGGCCGCGCATCCTGCCGGCGTTCCCGGAGAGCGTCTCCGGCCGCGTGCGACGCCAGTTGCAGGATCTGGGCGTTCAAGTGCGCACCGATGCCATGGTGCAAAAAGCCACCGAGCAAGGCTTCGAGCTCAAGGACGATGCGCCGGTCGAGGCCTCACTGAAAGTCTGGGCCGCCGGCGTCAAGGCGCCCGATGAAGTGTGCCAGTTGGACGATCTGGAAGTAGCCGACAAGCAACAGCGGCTGAAAGTGACCGCCACCCTGCAGACCACGCGCGACGAACACATCTTCGCGCTGGGCGACTGCGCGGCGTTCTTCCCCGAAGACAGCGACAGCCCGCTCGGCCCCACCGCGCAGGCGGCCCACCAGCAGGCCCAGCACCTGGCCAGCCAACTGCCGGACTGGCTGGCCGGCAAAAGTCAGTTAAAGCCGTTTACCTATCACCACTTCGGCGCGCTGGTCTCGCTGGGCGACTACACCGCCTTCGGCACGCTGGGCCGCTTTGGCTTCTTCAAGGGCGGTTTCATTCGCGGTCGCATTGCGCAGTTCAGCCATGTGATGCTCTACCGCAGCCACCAGGCCCGCCTGCACGGCTTCTGGAAGGGTGGCCTGCTGTGGCTGATCGACCGCATGAGCCGCTGGGTGCGGCCCTCGGTGCGATTGCAGTAGGGACTCAAGAGCGGGAAGTGAGGAACCAGGAGTGAGGAGTGGGAGAGAGCAGATAGCGACGTTGGCGCGGCCTCTCACTTCTCACTTCTCACTCTGATCACGTACCCGGCCACGCCCTTCGTTGTCCCAATAGCCGAAGATGCGCCGTGCGATCAGCTTGTAGGCGCGCTTGAAGGTGGCCCGCCAGACCCGGGCGTGGGCCGCCGGCGTGGCCAGAATGGCTTTCTCACGCGCGGTCAGCCATTGCGGGCAATAGGTGCGCTTGTGCTTGAGCAGGTGCCGCAAGTCCTCGCGTGCCAGCAGTCGGAACAGCGCACCGCGGCGGCGCGGCACCCAGGCCAGCTGAAAGTCGACCAGGCCCGGCGAGCCATCGGCCAGCACCATCCAGTTGGGCTCCTTGGCCAGATCGTTGTGCAGCACGCCGCGACGATGCAGGCGCGAAAGCAGGCGATGCGCGTCGCGAAAATAGGCCCGGTCACGCGGCTTGGCCTGCTGCATCGGCTGGCCCGGCAGGTAGCTTCGCAGCAGCTCGTTGCGCCGCCAGGCCACCAGCTGCGGTACACCCGCCAGACCGGTCAGACGTTCCAGTGCGCGCCTTTCGCGGCGTGCGGCGCGGCGGGCAAAGCCGCGCGCCCACCAGCGTGCCGCGGCAATGTCCCGGCGGATCACCAGCACACCGTCACGCCGGCAACATTCGATGCGGCCCAACTCATCGGCCTTCAGCAAACGCTCGCCGTCAGCCTGCGCCGACGCGGCCGCCTCCGTTACACTGACGGGGTTTGTGTTGTCCGGGAGGTTGTTCATGCTGGCTCGTGTTGTCCGATTCACCAGTGTAGTCGCTGCCGCCGCGCTGTTGTGCGCCTGTGGCTCAGGCGAACACGACGATGCCGGCAAGACTCCGGCTGCGGCCGCTAGCAGCGCCGCCCCCAGCCAGGCCAAGGCGGCGAAGAAGAAGCCCGCCGGCCCGCACGTCGAGCAGATGCGCACCGATCGCTACGCGGTCACCGTACGCTATCCGCGTCTGCCGCGGCACGATGCCACCCTGGCCAAGGCCATGCGCGAGTACGGTGAAAAACACCGCGACGCGTTTGTGCAGCACATGCAAAAGAGTGACCTGCCGCCATTGACCGGCGACTATCCGCGTGAGTTGAGCCTGAATTTCTCGCTGCGTGGGCGCACGCCGGACTTTGTCAGCGTGCTCGGTCAGGGCGACCGCTATCTCGGTGGCCCACATGGCAAGCCGCTGACGGTGAGCTTTACCGAGGACACCAGCAAGCATCAGCTGATTACCCTGGATGACCTGCTGGCCGATCCGAAAAAGGGTCTGAAGCAGATTGCCACCATCGCGCGCCGCCGGCTCTACCAGCGCCTGCACGGCCACACCAGCGGCCATGATCGCCGCCTGGACCGCGGCACGCGGGCGCACGCGGCCAATTTTGATGTGTTCACCATCGACGGCCGTGGCCGCACCGCGCGCGGCCTGACCATCATCTTCCCGCCGCACCAGGTGGCCGCCTATGCCGCCGGCCCGCAGTCGGTGCACATCAGCAATCAAGACCTTCTTCCGTTGCTCAAGGATCGCTACCGTCCCGCCTTCGGGGGTCATGAGCAGGACGTGGCCGAGGCCGACGGAGGCTGAGCATGAACGCGCTGGACGTCGGCCTGTACGTGTTGTCGGTGCTGCTGGTGCTGGCGGGACTTGCCGGCGCCATCCTGCCGGCACTGCCCGGCATTCCGATCCTGTTCGGCGGCCTGTGGCTGGCGGCGTGGGTGGATGGCTATCAGCACGTCGGCGGCGGCTGGCTGGCGGTCATCGCCGTGGTTGGCGCGCTGGCACTGCTGGTGGACTTTCTGGCCGGCGTCATCGGCGCCAAGCGCGTGGGCGCACAACCGGCCGCGCTGTGGGGCTCGGCGCTGGGCACGGTGATCGGCCTGTTCTTTGGCCTGCCCGGCCTGATCTTCGGCCCGTTCCTGGGCGCACTGGCCGGCGAGCTGTGCTCGGGATCCAGCGTATTGCGCTCAGCTCACGTCGGCGTCAGTACCTGGGTTGGCCTGTTGCTGGGCACGCTGACCAAGATCATCGCCTCGTTCGTGATGCTGGGCATTTTCGGCGGCGCCTGGCTGTTCTGAGCGCTCCGCGGTCAGGCAGGGCCGTCCGGCAGCACGTACAGCAGCACGGCGAAAAAGTGCAGCACGCTGCCGCCGAGCACAAACAGATGCCACAGCGTGTGGTGGAACGGCAAGCGCCGGCACAGATAGAACGGCACACCCAGCGTGTAGGTAACACCGCCCGCCAGCAGCAGCACCAGTCCACCCATTTCCAGGTGGCGGCTCAAGGGCTCCAGCGCAATCAGCGCCACCCAGCCCATGGCCACGTACATCACCACCGCCAGCTTGCGGTATTGCTTGAGCCAGCCCAGCTCGGCGGCACTTCCGGCGATGGCCAACGCCCAGATCAGGCCGAACAGACTCCAGCCCCAGACGCCGGGCAGTGCCAGCAGGGTGAACGGCGTGTAGGTGCCGGCTATCAGCAGGAAAATGGCAATGTGATCGAGCGTGCGCAACACGCGCTTGGGCATCTCGCCGGGAATGGCGTGATACAGCGTGGACGCGGTGTAGCAAAGGATCAGCGTGCTGCCGAACACGGCGCTGGCGACCACCGCGCGCGCATCACCGTACAGCGCGGCAAAGGCCACCAATACGGCCAGGCCGCTGATGGACAGCAAAATACCGATACCGTGGACGACGCTACTGGCCAGTTCATCGCCAAAGGCATAGCGCGGAACACGTGAAGTGATGGCGTGGGACATGGACTTCGATCCGGGGATGGGGAAAGCGCCAACAACGGCCACCCCCGAAACATAGCGCAATGCAGCACTGGCGCGCACGACTTGTGTCAACTTCACGCGCCCTCGCCACTGAGTCGAAGATCAACCAGCAGCCGCCGCTTCGACACACTTTCGGAGTGGTAAAACGCATCCGCCACGGTGAGTTACAGCGAAAGCGCGAAGAAAGTCCGCCCTGGTGCCCCCGCCTTGCACACGCATGCACACGGGCCGTCCGGACCGCACCATGCTGCGGCGCATCAGCTGTCGATGGCAGCACGCATGCGTGTGATTTCGGCAGCGTAATCGTCTGCACCGAAGATGGCGGAACCGGCAACGAAGGTGTCGGCGCCCGCGCCGGCGATGTCGCCGATGTTGTCGGCCTTGACGCCGCCATCGACCTCCAGACGAATGTCACGCCCGCTGGCGTCGATGCGCTGGCGCACCTGGGCAATCTTGTCCAGCGCGGTGGGAATGAAGCTCTGGCCGCCGAAACCCGGGTTCACCGACATGATCAGCACCAGATCGATGCGATCCATCAGGTGATCGAGCCAGTTAAGCGGCGTGGCCGGATTGAACACCAGGCCGGCCTTGCAGCCATGCTCGTGGATGATCTGGATGGTGCGGTCGACATGCTCGCTGGCTTCCGGATGGAAACTGATGCGGCTGGCGCCGGCCTTGGCAAAGTCGGGGATGATGCGATCGACCGGCTTGACCATCAGGTGCACGTCGATGGGCGCGTCGATACCGAACTCGCGCAGCGCCTTGAGCACCATCGGCCCCATGGTCAGATTGGGCACGTAATGGTTGTCCATCACGTCGAAATGCACCCAGTCGCCGCCGGCGGCCAGCACGTCGGCCGTATCCTGGCCCAGGCGGGCGAAATCGGCCGAGAGAATGGACGGGGCGATAATCGACGATTGCTTGGCCATGGTGCTCTCCGCGTGCGGCGTAAAGGGGTTGGATGAATCGCTCAGCGCAGGCCGCGCTCGGCCTTGATGCGCTCGTATGCGGCATTGATCTCGCTGGCGCGCTGCTCGGCGCGACGGCGCAAGTCCTCAGGCAGATCGCCCAAGCGGTCCGGATGGTGCTCGGAAATCTGCTTGCGATAGGCGCGTTTGATGGCGCGTTCGTCGGCATTGCGCTCAATGCCCAGCACCGCGTAGGGGTCCGGCCCTTGCGTGCGCATCGGCGGCGTGTAGCGCTGGCCGCCGCCACCGGGCTGATACCTGCGGCCGCCGGCGCCGGGATTCCAGGCGTAGCCCTTCATCGCCATCATCGCCATCAGCTCCATTTCGCTGACGTTGAGTGCGCGCGCCAACTGGCGAAGCAGTGAAAGCTTGCCCTCCGAAGCGCCCTCGGCCAGCACCGTTTCGACCACCACGTCCAGGATCGGGAAGGCATGATCGCGGCGCCCGCCGCACCACAGCCGCAGTTGCGCGATGGCCTGCTCCGGCGAGAATCCACTCTGCTTGCCGGTGTTGAAGCTGGAAATGGCGTGACGGCGCTGCTCAGTGTTCAGGCCCATGCGCCCCATCAGGCGCTCGGCCACGGCGATTTCCGCCTCCGAGACACGGCCGTCGGCCTTGGCCACCGCGCCCAGCACAGCGAACAGCGGGCCGATGTACTGCCCGGAATTCTGATGCTGGCGATGCGTCAGGCGCCGGCTGCCATCGAACAGGTAGCCGATGGCGCCGCCGATCAACAGACCGACCGGGTTGTGCAGAAGAAACAGGCCCAGCAGGGCGCCAATCAGCGCACCAATCATGGTGTCTCCTGAGCCGCGGCGCCCGGTTGCGCGGCATACCAACGCGCCAGCGCCTCAAGCTGCGCCTGGCTCATCGGGCCGATCGCCGCGCGCATCACCGGTACGTCGCGCTGACCGTTCTTGTACTGTTTGAGCGCATGCATCAGGTAATCGTACTTCTGTGCCGCCAGGTTGGGCGCGCCGGGCACGCGCGCCTGGCCGTGCTCGCCATGACAGGCGGCACACAGGCCCAGCTGGGGCGGCTTGGCAGGCAAGGTCGCCCACACGGGCGCACTGAAGGCCAGCAGCGCGGCGGCCACAAGGTAAATGCGTGTCATCGGATGATGTCTGAAAACCGGCAGCGAACTAAGCAAATTCTATCAGGGCATGGGTGAATTGCCGTAGACGGCCGCGGCCGCCCGGCGCAACCGTTACAATGGGGGCTGATCGTCCCCCACGGAATGTTTGCCTGTGCCCACCTGTCTCAGCCAATCGGACCTGCCCGGTCTGACCCCCAGCTATCGCGGCAAGGTTCGCGATGTGTACGACCTGCCCGGTGGCCGTCTGCTGATCGTGGCCTCCGATCGCCTGTCGGCGTTCGACGTCATCTTGCCCGATCCGATTCCCGGCAAGGGCGAGATGCTCACGCAGATCTCCAACTTCTGGTTCGCCAAGACCGCGCACATCGTGCCCAACCACCTGACCGGCACGCCGGTGTCCGAGGTGCTGCCGGCCGGTGCGGATCTTAGGCTGTACGAGAAGCGCTCGGTGGTCACCAAACGCCTGAAGCCGGTGCCGGTGGAGGCCATTGCCCGCGGCTATCTGATCGGCTCGGGCTGGAAGGACTACCAGGCCACCGGCGCGGTGTGCGGCATCGCGCTGCGTGATCACCTGCGCCAGGCCGAGCAGCTGCCCGAGCCCATCTTCACGCCCTCGACCAAGGCCGCCACCGGCGACCACGACGAGAACATCGGTTTCGACCAGATGGTGGAAAAGGTCGGCGGCGAACTGGCCGAACAGGTGCGCGAAGCGACCTTGGCGATCTACCGCTACGCAGCCGATTACGCGGCCGATCGCGGCATCATCATCGCCGACACCAAGCTGGAGTTCGGCACCGACGAAGACGGCAAGCTCTACGTCATGGACGAGATGCTCACGCCCGATTCCTCGCGCTTCTGGCCGGAAGACGAGTACAAGGTCGGCACCAGCCCGCCCAGCTTCGACAAGCAGTTTGTGCGCGATTATCTGGAAACGCTGGACTGGAACAAGACCGCGCCGGGCCCCAAGGTGCCGGCCGAAGTGATCGCCGGTACCGCGGCCAAGTACGCCGAAGCGCTCAAGCGCCTGGCCGGCATCGAGCTGGACTGAACGACACTTCGCACGCTGCGCCGTCCGATGCGGCGGCGCAGCTTTGCGTGGACGTGCGTGCGGCGTAAATTGATCGGCAGTTTCCGTCCACACCTTTGCCTGCCCATGCGATCGGTCCACGACTGGTTTGGCGCCTACAGCGCCGATCACCAACACCCCGCCAACCGCGCCCTGCACTGGGTGTGCGTGCCGGTGATCACCTGGTGCGTGGTGGCCGCTTTGTGGACAGCGCCGATTCCGGCCGATTTTGGCCGCGCCGGATTCTGGGCCTTTGTCGCCATGTTCCTGGCGTACCTGTTCTACACGCGCCTTTCGCGGCCCATCGCCTTTGGCATGGCCGGGGCCTTCATCGTCATGGGCATCATTGCGCACTTCGCCTATCTGGCCCTGGGCGCGCACGGCCTGCTGTGGCTGGCGGCCGCCTTGTTTGTCGCCGCGTGGGTCGGCCAGTTTGTCGGCCATGCCATTGAAGGCCGGCGGCCCTCGTTCTTCACCGACCTGCAATATCTGCTGATCGGACCGGCCTGGCTGATGGGCAAGGCGCTGCGTCGCTTCGGCGTGGCCTGGTAGGCAACGTGCATACCTGGCTCACGCTTGGCGCCTCGGCGGTGTATTTCGTGCTCGCCGCCAGCGTGCTGGCAGTGCTGCCGGCATTGATTGCATGGGGCGTGCTGCGCTGGGCCAGTGGCGGGCAAATCCTGTTCAACCGCGCCTATTACGCCGCCCTGCTGTGGACGCTGGGTGCCGGCGTGCTGGCCTTGGCCGCAGTCATCATCGCCGGCAAGGGACAGATCGACCCGCATCACCCCTGGGCCTCGCCCTGGGTGCGCGGCGCGCTGCTGGCCGATCTGCTGCTGGGCGCGTTGTTGATCTGGCGGCTGGTGCCGGTCAGCCGGCATCGCCTGGCGCTGAGCCACGCCTGCATGGGCGCGGCAGCCGCCATCGTGCCGCTGCTGCTGACACTGGTGCTGTACTCGCGCTAGTCGGCGTCGGCGGGCCAGCGCGGCGCAAAGGCGCGCGGCCGGATCTTCAACAGCTGCTCGGCCAGCGCATTGTCGACCACCAAATCGCTATCCAGGCGTCCAAGCATGGCGGCACGCCCAGGCAGCGCGCGCGCCAGCAGACCCAAGGCTCCATGTGGAATCGGCAGCGGCAGGGTCCACAACGGCAAGCCGCGACGCGCGCGGGCAAACATCTGCGCCGAGCTCAGGCGCTCGCCGCCGCCCAGCTGCACGATGCGATCCGGCGCAGGCTCCAGCCGCGCACCGGCAATCAAGGCCTGCGCCAGATCATCGGCGTGTACCGGCTGGCGCTGCCCGCGCCCCTGTGGCAGCGGAAACACGCGCCAGCGCATCGCCCGGCGCGCGATCGGCGTCAGGCTGGCATCGCGCCCGGCGCCATACACCAGCGTGCAGCGCAGCAGCATCCAGCCGCGATCGCACGCCTGACACAGGCTCGCCAACTGCCGCTCGGCCTCGGCCATCGCAGTGACCATGCGCCGCTCGGCCGGATCGGGCGAGGCCTGCTTGCTGATCACGCTCATCGAGGACATCGCAACGATGCGCGGTGTGCCCGGCAAGGTTGTTCGTGCCAGCCAGTCGACGAACGATGTCAGCGGCCCGGCGCAGATGATGGCGTCGAAGGCCAAAGACTCCGGCAGGGCCACCTCCGGCAGCGCACCGCGATGCCATTGCACGCCCGAACCTTCTCGCGGCTGGCGACTGACCGCATGCACCTCATTGCCGGCCGCCACCAGTCGCGGCAACAGGAATTGTCCGATCTGCCCGCTGCCGCCAAACACCAGCACCTTCATGCGGCGGCCTGCTGCGGCGAGGCCGAACGCGCATCACGGCGCAGGTGTTCGGCCAGCTGCGCCACGGCCACCCTGTGCTGGTCGCGGCGGCGGATCAGCAGCGTCGGCAGGCGGGCAAAGCGCGCCGGCAGCGCGTGCACGCTCAAGGCATCGCGCTGCGGGTAGATGTCCAGCACCGACTGCGGCACCAGACAGACACCGACGCCAGCCGCCGCCGAGGCGAGGATGGCATGGTACGAGGCATATTCCAGCGTGCGCCCCGGCACGATGCGCCGATGCGCCAGCCAGGCATCCAGGCGCCGGCGATAGGCGCAGCCCTGACCACGAAACACCAGCAGCGTGCCGCCAGCCAGCGCCTGCGGAAACGTATGGGCCTCGGCGCCCGCCGCGGCGACAAGCACCAGGGTTTCGCGATACAGCGGCGTGGCCACAAACTGGCTGCGGTCGACATCGTCGCCGGCCACGATCAGGTCCAGCTCGCCGGCTTGCAAGCGGCTGAGCAGATCGCGCGAGGGCGCGGTTTGAAGTTCCACGGCCACGCGCGGGTGCGCGCCATGAAACGACGCCAGCGGTCGCGGCAAGCGGCTGGCAGCGGTGCTTTCCATGGTGCCAAGGCGCACGCGACCGCAAACGCCGTCACGGCGCACGGCCTGGCGCGTCTCGTCAGCCAGCTCGAGCATGCGGCCGGCATAATCGACCAGGGCGTCACCGGCCGGCGTCAGCGCCAGGCGCCGGCCTTCGCGACGGAACAGTGCCACGCCCAGCGAGGCTTCCAGCTGACGCAGGCGCGCGGTCACGCTCGATTGCGCACGATGCAGCCGTTGCGCCGCACGCGCCACGCCGCCGGCTTCCACCACGGCACGAAAGGTTTCCAGCTCGCGCAGATCCATATCGGAAATATCGAACGATTGGCTTCGAAAAATTCATTTTAATCGAAATTTTGTCGCGCGTAGCATGAGCCACTTCCCCACCACTGGAACTGCCTGATGCGCCACGATCTTGCCATCGCCTTCAGCGCCATGACCGTGCTGCTGGTCGCGCTGGGCATCGGCCGTTTCATCTTCACCCCGCTGCTGCCACTGATGCACGACGATCTGGGCTTGAGCCTTTCCGCCGGCGGCTGGATGGCCTCGACCAACAATCTGGGCTACCTGATCGGTGCGCTGGGCTGCTCAATCTGGAAACTGGACGCGCGGCGCACTTTGCGCGGCGGTCTGCTGCTGGCCTCGCTGGCGACGCTGGCGGTGGGTTTTTCCAGCCATCTTGGCGTGTGGCTGGCGCTGCGTCTGATCGGCGGCATTGCCTCGGCGGCGCTGGTGATCCATGGCATTGCCTTTGGCCTGTCGCGCATGCGCGAGCCGACACCGCGGCGCGAAGCCATTGTCTTCGCCGGTCCGGGCGTCGGTATCGCGCTCAGCGGTGTGCTGGTGGCGCTGCTGCGCCCGCTGGGCATGAGCGCGCGCCAGGGCTGGGTCGGCTTTGGTGTGCTGGCGCTGCTGGCCAGCGCGCTGATCTGGCGCGTGCTGGCACGCCCGCCACAGGCGCATGCCGCCCACCACGCGCGAGCCCTGCCCGCTTCGGGTCCGGCC
Source organism: Oleiagrimonas sp. C23AA (assembly GCF_011759385.1). Taxonomy (GTDB): domain Bacteria; phylum Pseudomonadota; class Gammaproteobacteria; order Xanthomonadales; family Rhodanobacteraceae; genus Oleiagrimonas. The sequence goes on from NZ_JAARLY010000009.1 coordinate 75,935, forward strand.
TGGTCGCTGGTGGCCACCTACAGCCTGCTGGGCTTTGGCTACATCATTCCGGCCACCTTCCTGCCGGTGATCGCCGGGCGCGACCTGCACCTGCCGGCACTGCGCGAGTGGTTCTGGCCGCTCTACGGCAGCGCGGCGATGCTGGGCGTGGTCATCGTGGCCATGCTGCCGCGGCACTTCAGCCGCCGCCTGGCGCTGGCCGCTTGCTGCCTGTCACTGGGCATCGGCATCGGGCTTTGTCTTGCGCTGCCCACGCTGACCGGCTTCATTCTCGGCACGCTTTGCTGCGGCATCGTCAGCATGCCGGTGGTGCTGCTGGTGATGGACGAGGCGCGGCGCCTGCATCCGCACGATCCGGCGCGGCTGATCGCGGTGCTTACGGCCGGTTTCAGCGCCGGGCAGATTGCCGGGCCACTGCTGGCCGGCACGCTGGCCGAACGCCTGCACAGCTTCCACTGGCCGCTGCTGCTGGCGCTGGCCTCGTGCCTGCTGGGCCTGGCCGCCTGCGCGGTGCGACGCCGGTGTGCGCGGTAGCCCGCGCACGGTGCTAGGCTGCCAGTGACGCACAACGGCTTTCGAGGAACCCGGCATGATTGCGCGGATCTGGCGCGGCATTACCCGAAACGATCAGGCCCAGGCCTATTTCGAGCATCTGCAGACCGCTGCCCTGCCGCCGCTACGGCGGCAGCGGGGCCTGAAACAGGCGTTTCTGCTGCGCCGCGAGCAGGGCGAGCAGTGCGAGTTCCAGTTGATCACGGTGTGGGAATCGGATCAGGCGATGCGCGACTGGGCCGGCTCCGACCCCGAGCGCGCGGTGTATTCGGACCAGGAAGATCGCTACCTGCTGGACATGGAGCCGCTGGTGCGCCTGTACGAAGTGGCCGATCACCTGGAGGGTGCGGCCTTCGGCGCCTGAGCGCGCCCACTAGGTGGCGCGTACCACCAGCGTGCTGGGCAGCATTTCCGATTGCGCCGGCTGGCCCTCGATCAGCGCCAACACCTTGCGCGCCAGCAGCTCGCCGCCTTCCTGCCAGTTCTGACTGACCGTCGACAGCGGCGGGATGAACTGCGCGGCCATCGGCACGTCGTCGTAGCCGATGACCGAGACATCTTCCGGCACGCGGCGGCCGGCCTCGATCAACGCCCGCACCGCGCCCATGGCCAGCAGGTCGCTGCCGGCGAAAATGGCGTCAAAGCGCACCCGCTTGGATAACAGCTTGCGCACCGCCTCGTAGCCGGCATCGGGGGAAAACGCGCCCAATACCAACACCTGCGGCTCGATGCCATGACGGCCCAGTGCATCACTGAAACCGGCCAGGCGCTCACGCAGCTCCGGGTAATCGGGGTTGCCCAGAAACAATGGCCGATGCCGCCTCATGGCCAGGAAACGCTCGGCCGCGGCGGCGCCACCGCGCCGGTTGTCGCTGCCCACGGTGATGTGCGCCTCGTTCTCGCCCGGCGCGCCCCACACCACCATCGGCATGTGCCAACGGTCGAACTGGTGCACGGCATCCTCGCGCGCGCCCTGGCCGAGCAGGATCATGCCATCGGCCGCCTGCGCCGCCGGTGCCTTGGAGCCACGCGTGGTCAGCACCACGCTGTAGCCGGCCGAAGTCAGTTCCTGCGAGATGCCGCCCAAAAGGATCAATGGATACGGATGCCACATGGCGCGATCGGCCGAGGGCTTCATCTCCACAATGACCGCCACGGTCTGGCTGCGCCGCAAACGCAGGTTGCGCGCGCTGACATTGAGCTTGTAGCCGTGCTGACGGGCGATCTCGCGCACGCGCTCGCGGGTTTTTTCGTTGACCAGCGGGCTGTCGCTGAGCGCGCGCGAGACGGTGATCTTGGAGACCCCGGCAATGCGTGCCAGATCGGCCATGGTCAGGTTGCCGCCAGACGGCTGGATGCTTCGCTTGCTCACGCAGATGCACTCTCGCAAAACCACCGGGCATGGCGCGAGCCCCCAGGCACAGCGTCACGCATCGGTGCGGACCGTTAGTGTCGCGCAGGCACGGCGGCAACGTCCACGCAGCCACTCGACGTGGCGCATGACAGCGCTGTACAGAATTTTTATTCATGCCATCAAGGAATAATTGATATCGATATCTTGACATCGATATCAATGCTGCTTAGCTTCCGCACATCAACACACTTGCCACGCCCGACGACATCCATTCAGAAGATGCAGCGAGCGGCCAGGAAGGGGGACATACATGCCCAATAGCTATGGTTCCCGCCTGCCCGCCACGAGTGATCGGGTCTGGCTTCCCTGTCTGGAACCTGCGCTGTGACCGATCAATCGCCCCTTCCTTCCACCACCACGCCGCTTGATCCTTGGCACGTCAGCCGCGGCGGGGGACGCATCCAGCGCCCCGCGTTCGAGGAAACGCTGTTCGCATTGTCCAACGGCTCGCTGGGTGTGCGCGGCGGCCTGGAGGAATACCCCAGCGCCACCCAGGGCAGCTTCCTGAGCGGCGTGTGGGAACGCTCGGCGATTGACTATCACGAACGCTTTCCGGGCTTTGCGCGCACCACCGACACACGCCTGCCGGTGGTCGACGGCACCGGCATCGGCCTGCGCCTGGGCGAGCACGCGGTAGACCTGGAGCACGGCGAGTGGCTGCATTTCGAGCGTCGCCTGGACATGCGCCATGGCTGCCTGAAGCGCGCGCTTGAGTGGCGCTCGCCGCAAGGCCATACCCTGCGCATCGACAGTGAGCGCCTGGTCTCGATGCAGGTGCCGGGGCTGATGTGCCTTCGCTACACCGTGCATTCGGTGGACTACAGCGGCCCGATCCGGCTCGACTCGCAGCTGGCCGGCGACCACACCGCCAAGGAACAGGGCGCCGACCCGCGCATCGGCGTGCGCGTGCACGGTGGCCTGGACATCATCGGCCGTGGCGTCGATGCCGACCGCGCCTGGATGCTGCAGCGCACCCGCCACAGCGAAGTGGCCATGGCCTGCGCGCAGCAGCACCGCCTGCACGGCGAGACGCTGACACTGGCCGACACCCATTACAGCGAGCACCGCGCCGGTCAGGTTTTCGAAGGCACGCTGGCCCCCGGCCAGAGCGTCACGCTGGAAAAATTTGTCGCCTATGCCTGGAGCGAACCGGGCTTTGCCGGGGACACCCGCCAGTTGCTGGAACGGGCCGGCGACGTACTCGATCAGGCCGTGCCGGCCGGCTACGCCTCGCAGGCCCAGGCGCAAGCGGCGCACTTTGCCCGGTTCTGGCAGCGCGCCGAGCTGGGCATCGACGGCGATGCGCTGACCGAGCAGTCGCTGCGCTTCAATCTGTTCCACGTCTACCAGTCGGTCGTGCGCCACGGTGATGGCTCGATGGCCGCCAAGGGCCTGACCGGCGAAGGCTACGAAGGCCATTATTTCTGGGATGCCGAGGTCTTCGCGCTGCCGGTGCTGGCGCTGACCGAACCGCAGCTGGCGCGCGATATGCTGGTCTACCGCCACCGCACGCTGGACCGCGCCCGCGCCCACGCCCGCGAAATGAATCACCCCACCGGCGCGCTGTACGCCTGGCGCACCATCAGTGGCGACGAGTGCTCGGCGTACTACCCCAGCGGCTCGGCGCAATATCACATCAACGCCGCGGTGGCCTACGCCATCCGCCTTTATGTGGATGTCAGCGGCGACACCGACTTCATGTACAGCCACGGCGCCGAAATGCTGCTGGAGATGGCGCGCGTGTGGATGCAGGTGGGCCACTTCAATGCCCGCCGCGGCGGTGCTTTCTGCATCCACGAAGTCACCGGACCGGACGAATACACCGCGCTGGTCAACAACAATCATTACACCAATCGCATGGCGCAGGCGCATCTTCGCGACGCGGTTGCCGTCGCCGAGGCGATGCGCAAGAAACGTCCGGATGACTACCAGGCCCTGCGCACGCGCCTGGCGTTGGAGGAAACCGAGCTGGCCGCCTGGAAGGCCGCCGCCGAGGCCATGTACCTGGAGGAAGATGCGCGCCTTGGCATCTTTCCGCAGGACGACAGTTTTCTGGACAAGCCACGCTGGCCCGGCCCGCTGGGCGGCGCCGGCAAACGTCCGCTGCTGCTTAACTGTCACCCGCTGACGCTGTATCGCCACCAGGTCTGCAAGCAGGCCGACGCGCTGCTGGCGCTGCTGATTCGTGGCGAGACCGTGTCGCTGGCGGCCAAGCGGCGCAACTTCGATTACTACGAAGGCGTCACCGTGCACGACTCGACGCTGTCGCCATCGACCTTCGGCATCATGGCCTCGGAAGTGGGCTACCCGGACAAGGCCTGGCACTACTTCCAGGACACGCTGCGCGTGGATCTGGACGATCGCCACGGCAATGCCGATCACGGCGCGCACATGGCCGCCATGGCCGGCAGCTGGCTGGGCCTGGCCTGGGGCTTTGGTGGCATGCGCATCGCCAGCGGGCAGTTGCATCTGCGCCCCGTGCTGCCCAAGGCCTGGAACGGCTATCACTTTGGCATCGTCTGGCACGGCCAGCGCCTGAAGGTGCGTGTCGATGCCAGCCAGGTGCACTACCACACCGATGGCGCCCAGCCGCTGTGGCTGCATCACGATGGCGAACACATCGAGGTGCGCCCCGGCAGCGACACCGTGCGCCCGCTACCGGCCGCCGCGCGCCGCCAGGATACCGACTTCAAGGCGGTGATCTTCGACCTGGACGGCGTCCTGGCCGACACCGCGCCGATCCACATGCAGGCGTGGGAACGGCTGGCCGGCGAAATCGGCGTGCCGTTCGATGCCGCGGTGGGCGAGCGCCTGAAGGGCGTCGACCGCGCCACTTCGCTGGAAATCATTCTGGAACGTGCGCCACGCGCTTTCAGCAGCGACGAAAAGGCCGAACTGGCCGAGCGCAAGAACCGCTACTACGTCGAACGCATTGCCCAGTTCGGCCCGCAACACCTGCTGCCCGGCGCCGCCGATGCGCTCTCGAAGGTGCGTCAGGCCGGCCTGCGCGTGGGTCTGGCCTCGGCCAGCCGCAACGCGCCGCTGCTACTGGAGCGTTTGGGCATCGCCCAGCAGTTCGACTACGTGGTCGATGCCGGTCGCATCGCCCGCTCCAAACCCGATCCGGAAATTTTCCTGACCGCCGCGGCCGGCCTCGGGGTGCATCCCGACGCCTGCCTGGGCGTGGAGGACGCGGTGGCAGGGATCGCCGCCATCCGTGCCGCCGGCATGGCGTCACTGGGCGTTGGCAAGCCGGAGGTGCTGCACGACGCCGATGCCGTGGTACCCGATCTGGCCTCGTTCGACCTGAGCATGCTCAAAGCGGCGTGATCAGGTCGGCGCGGCCGGCTGTTGCAGTTGAACCCATAACAAGCAGAACAACCCAGATACCCGTTTTTCGTAGGGGAGGAGACAACATGAACCGCACTTCGCGCTTTACCCGCGTCACCCTGGCTGCGGCCATCGCCGCCGTGCTGATGTCCGGCACGGTGATGGCCCAGGATACCGCCACCCAGACGCCGGCCAAGAAGCAGGCCCAGGCCGGCTCCAGTGCTTCCAATCCGCAAAGCCTCAACCAGGTGGTGATTACCGGCAATGCCGCCGCGCTCGGTCTTCGCAAGATCGACGCCAGCTACTCCATCACCACCGCCAGCTATGCCGAGATCAAGGAGAAGAATCCGGTCAGCACCGCCGACCTGCTGAAGATGTCGCCGGGCGTGTTCCCGGAATCATCCGGTGGCCAGACCGGTGCCAACATCGAAGTGGCCGGCTTCCCCGGCGGCGGCGATGCGCCGTTCGTCACCGTGCAGATGAACGGCTCGCCGATCTACCCGGCCTCCACGCTGTCGTTCCTGGCCAACTCCTCGATGTTCCGCCTCGATGACACCATCGACCGCGTCGAAACCGTGCAGGGTGGCCCGGCCGTGCTCTACGGCAACGGCCAGCCCGGCCTGACCGCCAACTTCATCCTCAAGCAGGGCACCGATGTGCCGTCCGGAGACATCGGCCTGACCGTCGGCTCGGAAGGCATGCAGCGTCTGGACGGCTTCTATGGCTTTCCGCTGGGCCATAACTGGTATGGCAGCATCGGCGGCTTCTGGCGCAAGTCCGACGGCGTACGCGACCCGCAGTTCTCCGCCGACAAGGGCGGCCAGCTCACCGCCACGCTGGCGCATGACCTGGACAACGGCTCGGTGATGTTCTATGCCCGCGCCCTGCACGACAAGAACCAGTTCGTCACTGACACGCCCATTCTCAATCCGAGCAAGGGCCAGTTCGACAACTACCCCGGCTTCAGCCCGCTGACCGGCACCTTCGGCTCCAATGCCGACCGCTACGAGACCATCGCCACCACACCGTGCGCCACCGCCGGCTGCACACCCGGCGGCGTGGGCGTGGACCTGGCCGATGGTCGCGGTGCCGACATCCACATGATTGGCGGCAACCTGGACCTGGACTTCGGCAGCGGTTGGTCGTTGAACGACAAGTTCAATTTCACCGGCGGCAACATGGACACCCGTTCGTTCTTCTCCACCGGTCAGAACCCGACCTCGCTGGCCGATTTCATCGCCGGCAAGGAAGCGGCCGACGGCCTGCCGACCGACCTGACTGCCAGCGCCACCTATACCAACGGCAAGCCGGCCGACATGAACGAGAACGTGACCACGCAGGGCCTGTGGTACGTCAACAAGAACATCCGCTCGTTCAGCAACGAAGTACACCTGAGCAAGGAGTTGTTCGACGGCAACACGCTGACCTTCGGCAACTACACCGCGGTGTATTCGGCCAAGGACACCTGGTTCCTGGGCAACAACATGCTGCTGCAGGCCAAGAACAACCCGAATCCGATCGTGGTCAACCTGAGCGACGGCGCCACCACTTACGCGCTGACCGATCCGCAGGGCTTCACCAGCGGCTCCTCTTTCGCACTGCATGAGGACTGGAACGCCACCAACACCGCGTTCTTCGTCACCGATTCGTGGAAGCTCGACAACTGGTTGTTCGACGCCGGCGTGCGTGTCGAGCACCAATCGGCCAACGGCACCCTGACCAACAATGCCTCGGGTGACCTGGACAACAACCCCAACACGCTCTACAACAACAATGCCTCGTACCTGACCGGCGACACCACCAAGCTCAACTACTCCAAGTCCGCACCGTCCTGGACCATTGGTGCCAACTACACCTTCAACGACCATTCCAGCGCCTATGCGCGCGTCAATGACGGCATCCACTTCCCGGCCTTCGACGACCTGCGCGGCCTGCCGACCACGCCGGTTCAGAAGATCCACAACATGGAAGTGGGCTACAAGTACCAGAACAAGTACCTGTACGTGGACGTGGCCGCCTACCGCCGCCTGTTCTATGGCGTGCCATACACCATCACCACCGACAACGGCCAGCAGAGCTTCACCTACGGCTCGGCCACCAAGGGCGTGAACTTCCAGGCGACCATCCGTCCGACCGACAACTTCTCGATCGCGCTGACCGGCGATTACATGGACGGCCACTACACCAACTACAAGGGCTGCGTGTCCTACCAGACCCAGTCCGGCGGCACCGCCTGCGACAGCATCACCGGCATGCAGCTGCAGCGTCAGCCCAAGTTCCAGTACCGCATCACGCCGGCATATCACATCCCGGCCGCCTGGGGTGACATCAAGTTCTGGGCCACTTACGAGCATGTCGGCGATCGCTACGGCGACCTGATCGAGCAGCAGCCGCTGGGCAACTACTACGACGTCAGCGCCGGCATTCTGGCCAACGTCGGCACGCACTGGACCTACACCCTGCGCGGCACCAACCTGACCAACCAGATCGGCATCACCGAGGGCAACTCGCGCCTGTTCGGCTTTGCCAGCGGCGGTGGCGTGATCCTGGCCCGTTCCATCGAGGGCCGTGAGGTCAACTTCCAGGTCAAGTACGAGTTCTGACCGGCGCCGGGGAGCGTGAGCGGTAACAAAAGGCACGCGTCAACGCCTGCGTCGATGCTGCCGCTCACGCTCCTGATCTAGCTCAGACACCTGTCCGCACCGGTATGGCTCAAGGTGCGGACAGGCCCAAGGCCCAGCACATGGAGGTGCCGTGCCCGCTTTGCCTTGCGCCGCTGGAAAGGGGACCGCCTGTGCGTGTCCGTTGAGGGTGCATGACTTTACGGAGTGCCCATGAAACGCCCCGCACTCGCGTTCGCGCTGTTGCTGCTGGCCTGTGCCGGCGCCAATGCAGCCAACGCGCCAGCATCGTCTGCGACAGCAGCGGCTGAGAGCTTCCGCTTCACCGCGCATGCTTCCGACCTTGGCCACTACTTTCCCTCGTACCTGGCCAACGGCTACTTCTCGACCATGACCACCCCGCGCGGCACCGGCCCGGCGCGTGGTTACATGGTCGCCTTCATGGACTACACCCAGGGCGACATCGCGCGCCCGGCGGCCATTCCCGGCTGGAGCGAGGTCGACTACAACGCCGGCAAGGGCTGGCTGAACCAGGTGAAGTTGAATGGCCGCATCTTCCAGCACTACGCGCAGACGCTGGACATGCATGCCGCCGTGCTCGATACGCGCTATCGCTTTGATTACGCCGGCCGCGCCACGCAGGTGCACGTCACCAGCTTTGTTAGCCAGGCCGATCACCACATCGGCGTGACCCGCCTGACCCTGACGCCGCAGTTCACCGGCGATGTGCAGCTGCGCTTTCCGTTGCGGCTGTGGAGCGAGCACCAGCCACGGTTTCCCATCGCCACCATGAGCTTTGCCAAGATGACCGACGCGGTCATCGCCAGTGGCCAGAACCTCAACGACAAGCCGGCGCCGACACCCGACCGCGCACCGGTGTGGTACGCAGGCTTCACGCGCATCGTGAACGATGACGGCGACGCAAACGCATTGTCTCTATGGCTCAACGGCCAGGCACAAAACGGACTGAGCATGGCGCAGGCGGCGACCGTAGCCTTGCCGGCCGGCATGAAGCCACTGAAGGCATCGCTGCACAAAGGGCCGTACCGGCTATCGCTGGACCTGACCGTACATGTGCAAAAAGGCCACACCTATCACTTTGACAAGTTTGTCGCCCTGTCACGCAAAGGCTGGGGCGGCGATGCCAAGGCCGACCTCGCATTGGCCCGCCAGGCACGCACGCGCGGCTTTGATGCATTGCTGCAAGCCCATCGCGCGGCCTGGGCCAAGCTGTGGCAAACCGACATCATCGTTGACGGCGATGCCAAGGTGCAGAAGGCACTGCATTCGGACCTTTACTACCTGCTAGCCAACAGCACCACCGGCACAGCCTGGCCGATGGGCGCCTGTGCGCTGACGCCCAATTACGCCGGACACGCGTTCTGGGATTCCGATTCGTGGGTGTTCCCGGCCCTGCTTTTGCTGCACCCCGATCGCGCCAAGCCGATTGTGATGTTCCGCCATCGCACCATGGGGCCGGCCAAGGCGCTGGCCAAGCGCTACGGCTATCGCGGCACCATGTACCCGTGGGAGGCCGATCCGCAGACCGGCAGCGACCAGACCCCGCACTTTGCCTGGCAGATGGTGCGCGAAGTGCACCTGGACGCCGATGTCGCCATCGCGCAGTGGCAGTACTACCTGGCCACCGGTGACAAACACTGGCTGAAAACCGTCGGCTGGCCGGTGATCGCCAACGTGGCACGCTTCTGGGCCAGCCGCGTCAGCGAGGACAAAGCCACCGGGCGCTACCAGATTCTGCATGTCACCTCGCCCGACGAGGACTACAACGACGTTCCCAACGACACCTTCACCAACGCCGCCGCGCGCAAGGCACTGCGCATCGCGGTGAAGGCGGCGGCCGTGGTGGGCGCCACGCCCGACCCGCAGTGGTCGCGCATCGCCAAGCATCTGGTGATTCCCTTCTCCAAGGCCGAGCAACGTCACTACAACTTCGACCCGGACACGCCCCACGACAAGGACACCTGGATGGGCGCGACCCTGGCCTGGCTGATGTATCCCAATCTGGACCTGGCCATGTCGCCCACGGTGCGCCGCAACGATTTTGCCGCGCAGCTGAAAGCCATTCACGCCTCGCCGGTACCGCCCAACGAAATGATGACCGCGATGCTCACCGTCGGCGCCGCCGAACTGGGCGATGCGCGTACCGCCGGGCACTGGCTGCAGGCCAACCTCAAGGGCTATCTCAAGGCGCCATTCAATGTGCGCAGCGAAACGGCCAGCAACAACGCCGGCTACATCCTGGCGACTTCGGCCGGCTTCGTGCAAAGCGTGATGTACGGCCTGAGCGGCCTTCGCATCGAAGATGGCGGCATCGTGCAGGCCTACCCGCCCGTGCTGCCGCCAGGCTGGAACGGGCTGACGCTGCGTCGCATCGCCATCGGCGGCCAACGCATCACCATCCACATTCAGCGCAACGCCGCCGGCAAGGTCGTGCTGACACGCACGCCAGCCACCGGCGACACCGGGAACGCGCACTGATGCGCGCCCGCAGCACCGTAAGTCCCACTCCCTCTCCCGGCCTTACGGTGCTGTCTTTGGGACGGCATGCAACACGCACGCTGACCGTCCTGCCTTGCGCCGGCACACGGGCCCCTGCCCGCCCGCCGGTACACGGCCGCGCCCTGCCGGTATCCCGACCCGGTGGGGGCGCGGCCCCCTTTTTCCGCTGTTGACCGCCCACCGGCCAAGGAACCTTGCATGCCCACTCATCGCACATCCCGCCGGCGTCTGCGCCGACACCTTCTGGCGGCCTGTCTGGGCGCTGCGCTGCTGCCGGCAGCGCACGCCACCACCACCGTCACCGATGGCCACGCCCGCTTTGAATTGCTGACCCCATCGCTGGTGCGCATGGAGTACGCGCCGGACGGCCACTTTGTCGATGTGCACACGGCCGTGGTCATCCAGCGCGACTGGGCTGATGTGCCGGTGAAAACCACGCACAAGGATGGCTGGCTGGTGATCGACACCGGCAAGCTGACGCTGCGTTATCACAGCGGCACCGGCGCCTTTGATGCCAAGAACCTGAAAGTGGCCTGGGCCAAGCCTGCGCCGGATGCACCGCACACCTGGCAACCCGGACAGGTCGACCACCGCAACCTGGGTGGCGTCACCTATTCGCTGGACAACATCGCCAAACAAAACCTTCAAGCGCCCGATATTGCCACCGGCAGCCCCGCGCACGACATCATCCCGGGCATCGATATCCTGCTGCACAAAGCCCAGCCCGGCCTGCTCAGCCGCAGCGGCTACGCGCTGATCGACGACAGCGATACGCCGCTGTGGCAAGCGGACACACAGTGGATTTCACCGCGTAAAAATACGGGCCAGCAGGACTGGTACCTGTTTACCTATACCGACAACTACCGCGATGTGCTGGCCGAATACGCCAAGCTGTGCGGCGCCATTCCCATGGTGCCACGCTGGGTGCTGGGCAACTGGCTGACCGATTTCAACTTCGAGTACTTCCCGGGCACCTGGATGGCCCGCCAGGCGCAGCAAAAGCACTACAACAGCCACAAGCTGGAAAGCGACATCACACGCCTCACCGGGCACGGCATACCGGTCGATGCGATGACGCTGGATTTTGCCTGGCACAACTACGGGTGGCAGGGCGGCTACGACTGGAGCCCGCTGGTACCGCATCCGGATCGATTCATCCAGTGGCTGCACCAGCGTGACATCAAGCTGGTGTTGAACGATCACCCCGGCTACGCCAACAGCCCGGAGAGCATCCTCTCCTACAGCGACAGCCACGCCCCGCAAGTGCTTGCCGATCTGGGCCGCGCAGCACCGGCCAAGCCAGGCGTGGATATCTCGCTGGCCGGTCCCTGGAAATTCCGCACCGATCCGCACCAGGTGGGCATGCAGCGCGGCTGGTTCGACACCGGCATCGACGACAGCCACTGGCGCAGCCTGCGCACCGATAGCGACTGGGAACATCAAGGCCTGCCCGACTATACCGGCATCGCCTGGTACCGCCGCCGCGTCACTTTGCCCGCCGACCTACCCAAGCATCTTTACCTGTACTTGGGCGATGTCGGCGGCGATTACAGCCTGTATATCAACGGCAACCCGGTACGCCACAGCCATACCTGGTGGCCGCGCACGCTGACCTATGCCGACGTGCGCCCCTACGTGAAGCCCGGCCAGCCGGTGGAAATCGCGCTCAAGGTGAGCGCCGGGGCACGCGGCTCGGGCATTGCGCGTGGCCCGCTGGCCTTGCGCGACATCAAGCCGGCGCAGGCGATCACCTTCAACCTGGCCGACAAGCACCAGGCCCAGGTGTTCATGGACGACCTGCACGCGCCTCTGATGCGCCAGGGCGTGGATGCCTGGTGGGTCGACGGTGGCAGCGGCGCGGCCCACATGCGCGGTCTGGACCCGCAACTGTGGACCAACAAGGTGTTCTATGACTTCACCGCCCAGGCCACCGGTGAGCGCGGCTTCATCCTGGGCCGCTACGGCGGCTGGGGCAGCGAGCGCTATCCGGGCTACTTCACCGGCGACACCTATTCCCAGTGGCCGGTGCTGGCCTACGAGGTGGCCTTCACGGCGCGTGCCGGCAATGTGCTGGTGCCGTACGTCAGTCACGACATCGGCGGTTTTCACGGCGCCAACATCCCATTCCAGATGTACGCACGCTGGGTCGAGTTCGGCACCTTCAGCCCGATCCTGCGCCTGCACGCGGCGCATGAAAATCCGCTGGAAGGCAACACGCGCCTGCCGTGGAACTACGGCGCCAAAGGAATGGCGCTGGTGAAGAAATATTTCCGCCTGCGCCATGCGCTGATGCCGTATCTGTACAGCTATGCATGGCAGGCCCACACCCAGGCCATGCCGTTGCTGCGCCCGCTGTACTTGAGCCATCCCACCCTGGACGCGGCCTATACGCACCCGCATGAGTATTACTTCGGCGCCAACCTGCTGGTCGCGCCCATGGTCAGTGCCGGCCGTTCGCGCGATGTTTATCTGCCGCCCGGTGAATGGATCGACTACTTCACCGGCGCCACGCTGCACGGTGGTCGCACCCAGCATGTGAGCGTGGCCGACGATGCCATTGCGGTGTACGTGCGCGCCGGCGGCATTGTGCCCGAGCGCGATATGCACACACCGCCTGGCAACCACACCTCACGCATGGTCATCAATGCCTATGGTGACGGCAGCGGCCACTTCACGCTGTATCAGGATGATGGCAAGAGCATGGCTTACACCAAGGGCGAGCATGCCACCACCGCTCTCGACTACCGCAGTGACCACACTGGCACCCACACCTTGACCATCGGCGCCGCGCAAGGCCATTACCAGGGCCAACCCGCGCAGCGCGATTTCAGTGTGCGCATTCATGCCATCACGCGTCCACAGGCGGTACAGGTCGATGGCGCGCCCTTCACGCACTGGACCTGGGATGACGCCACGCACACGGCACGCATTGATCTGCCCACGCTGGGTGCCGATCAATCGGTTAGCGTCGTGCTTCACTAGGCATCGACTCTGCAACGGCGGCGCGCACTAGAGGGTAGCGTCCGCCACTTTTTTAGCCATCCATACAGCCAAAATGACATTGACGATGTTGCGATCACTGACGGCCACTTTCTGCACCTTCCTGGCCATGGCCAGCCTGCCGGCATCGGCCGGGGCGCCCACCGTGCCTGCGCTCACCCAGCAAGCGCCCGGGCCGCGTCAGTTTCTGGCCCAGCCGGGACAACGCGGCATCGTTCAGGGCTACGCGCGGCATGGCCTGGAGGCGTGGATTTATCCGTTTCAGTTGCTGACCGACTACCGCGTCAGCCTGTTGCGCGAGGACGGCACACGGCTGCCACTGCACGACTTGCCCATGCAAACCCGAGTCACACCGGCCAGTGTCGAGCGCATCTATAGCGGCCAGGACTTCACCCTGACCGAGCAGTGGTTCGTACCGCGCAAGCGCTCGGGCATCGTCATGAGCTACCAGGTCACGGGCAAGCGCACCTTGCAGCTGCGTGTGACATTCGAGCCATCGCTCAACCTGATGTGGCCCGGCGCCATCGGCGGCCAATCATCCAGCTGGGATGCCTCACTGCATACCTTTGTGCTGCACGAAGGGCGCAATCGCTATCGCGCGTTTATCGGTTCGCCACAGGCCAGCGTCCACAGCGCGCCGGACGACTACAGCCAGCCCTGGCACAGCCACCGCACGCTCTCGCTGGCGCTGCCGGTCAGCGCCCATCATCCGGCCCAGGTGCTGATGAGTCTGGACCTGCCCGGTCATGATGATGGCCCGGCCCAGTACAAGGCGCTGGGTGCACATTGGCAAACCTGGCTCAACCAATCACGCCAGGCCTACCAGGCGCGCCTGGCCGCCATGGCGGTGCTCGATACACCGGATGCCGACGCCAACCGCGCGTTTCGCTGGGCCGAAGTGGCCCTGGAGCAGGCCTGGGTGTGCAACCCGCAGCTGGGCTGCGGTCTGATCGGCGGCTATGGTCCATCGCGCGACACGCGCCGCCCCCAATACGACTGGTTCTTCGGTGGTGATGGCATGGTCGCCGCGGCCGGCCTCTCCGCCGTTGGCGACGCACAGCGCGTGCGCGATGAATACGCCTTCCTGCGTCGCTATCAGGACCCGCACAACGGCCAAATGTGGCATGAGCTGTCGCAAAGTGCCGGCCTGATCGACTGGAAGGCCTACCCCTACCAGTTTGTGCATGTCGACACGTCGATGGACTATCTGAGCCACGCGGCCGACATCTGGCGCACCCACGCCGACAAGGCATGGCTGGACACCAGCTGGCACTCGCTGCTGGGTGCCTGGCACTACATGGGCTCGGTGCGCGATGCCAAAACCGGCCTGCCGGTCATTCCGCCGGGCAAACACGGCCAGAACGAGCAGCTGAGCATGCACGATGAGCTCAGCCTCTCGCTGTCGATGCTCGATGCCGAGCGCGGCTTCGCGGTGCTGGCACGTGCGCATGGCGACCCGACGCTGGCCAACACCGCGGCGGCACACGCAACGGCGCTGCAAAAGGCCATCGGCCAACGCTATTGGGATGCAGCCAGCGGCTTTCCCTACCAGGGGTTCCAGCGCGGCGGTCAGCCGGTTTCACAGCGCAAACCGCCGATTGCGGCCCTGGACAGCGAGGCATTCAGCCACGCGCAACGCCTGCGCATGCTCGATGCGCTGCTCAAACCGGACTATCTGAGCGCCTGGGGGCTGCGCAGCCTGCCCACCGACGATGCCGGCTACGACGCCAACGCCTATGCCAGCGGCAGCGTGTGGCCGGTGGCCAATGCCAGCTTCGCCACCGCGCTCTGGCATCACGGGCGCGATGCCAAGGCATTGGAGATCTGGAAAACGCTGGTCGCCGATACCGACATCGACGCACCGGGCCATATCGACGAGGTGCTCTCGGGCGATACCTTCCGGCCACTGGATGTCTCGGTGCCCGAGCAGAGTTGGTCCTCGGCCGGATTCATCCTGGCCAGCGTGCACGGGCTGTTCGGCTATCGGCCTGACGCTCCGGCGCATCGCTTCATGCTGGCGCCGCACCTGCCCGCCGGGTGGCCCTACATGGCCCTTAAACGGCTTCCCTTCGGCGACAACCAGGTGGACGTCAAGGTAGTGCGCACATCCCACGGCCAGCGCGTCACGCTGGCCCTCGCGCATACGGGGGCCAACGCAGCCTGGCAGCTGACCCCGCCTGCCGGCTGTACGCCCTCAAGGCCTCCGTCCGACTCCGCCGCTATCGGCAGCCACCATAGGGACAACGCACCAACCAACGACGTAAAAGGCACTTTCGATGGCAAATTGCGCGTTCAGATTGCGCTGCGTTGCGGCCCGCAATAGCAGTGCATTCATGCACTTTGCCGTGTACAGCAAAAATTTATGAAAATTTCTGTTGTAGTTTTGCACCACAAGCCGTAACGTTCGCCTTGCTGAGTTCCAAGGGTCACCGTGAATCGTGGCCCGATGCTGTAGATTGAAGTTCCACTACACCGTTGTACCCGCTTCCTCCTTGCAACCAGCATATCTGCCGCCATGCGGCTTCTTTATCTGTTTGTTCCAAGGAGCAATAAAAATGTCTCAGACCGAAACCGGTACCGTGAAGTGGTTCAACGACGCCAAGGGCTTTGGCTTCATCGCTCGTGAGAGCGGCGACGACGTGTTCGTGCATTTCCGCGCCATCCAGTCGCAGGGCTTCAAGAGCCTGGAAGAAGGCCAGAAGGTCTCCTTCGTCGTGACCCAGGGCCAGAAGGGCCTGCAGGCTGATCAGGTGCAGGTCATCTGATCAGGCTTGCCTAAAGCCTTCAAAAAAGCCCGGCCTTGTGCCGGGCTTTTTTTATGCCTTTAAAACCGCTTCCTATCAGGGCCGCGGCTTACCGGCACATCAGCGACTAATCGCTATCGCGGCCACCGGGCGGGCCGGCGTCCGGCGCCTGCCCGGCGCGCGTCTCCTCGCGAGCCGCACGCTTCTTGGCTTGCTTTTGCTCTTTCTGCTTCTTCTTGGCGATTTCGCGTTGACGTTTCTCGTAGGAATAGTTGGGCTTGGCCAATAGAGGTCTCTCGGTTTGGATCAGTAAGGTGTTGCCCGGCCGCGCTGCCTGATGGGCACGCGCACCGAGCAGGCCGGCGGCTTACAGGGTGCGCAGCGGAATGCTGCGGTCCTCGCCAGCGGCGTAGTCATCACGCACCTGCCGGCAGTATGGGCCGTTCATCACGAAACGGCGGCATATCAGCGGTCGGCTTTCGTAGATGCCGCAGTTCATGCGCGCGCCATCCAGGGCCACACACCAGCCCTCGTCATCACGCGCCATCACATGCAGCCCTGAATCCAGATGCGTGGTCAGATGTTCAGGGATGGCATCTTCCGGCTGCAGCACCACCGTCAAACGGCAACACACGGCATCGCAGCGCGCGCAATGGGCGGCATCGCTCAAGCGGCGCTCTCCTGGACCAGGCGTGTGTAGTGCAGCATGCGACCACGATAAGGGGCCACATCCTCATCGTCCATCGGCGCGCGCGTCTCGGCTAGGGAAAAGCCCTGCGCGGCCAGCATGCGGCTGAAACGGTTGCTGCTGCCTCGGCCCGGATCGGTCAGCATCACCTGCGCGTGCGGCAACGCATGGCGCTTGACCACATCGGCAATCAGCTGCGCATGGCCGATTTCGTACAGCACGTCGCTGGCGATGATCACATCGAACTGGCCCAGCGTCGGCAACGGCGTATCCCAGCGCAGCTGGCGATAATGCACCGCCGGCAGCTCATTGAGTGCGGCGTTGTAGGCCAGAAACGGCTCGGTCAACGGATGCAGGTCCGAGGCCACCACGTCAGCACCACGGCTGTGCAGCACCAGGCTGGCCAGGCCGATGCCACAGCCCAGTTCCAGAATGCGCTTGCCCTGGATATCGAACGAATGCATGGTTTGGGCCAGCAACCGCCCGGAAGGCCACAGCTGGCCAAAAAGGCTCCATTGGGCCGAGGAAATACCCAGCCGCTCGCAGTGACCATCCGGATCGCAGAACTGCTGCTTGTCGCTCAGCACGCGCAAACGAAACACGCGCCCACCCACGGGCACGGTCATCAGACGGGTCGAATATCCGAGCATGTCGGCTCCCGGGAAGGCCACCCCAAGTGCGGGGCGAAAAGGCAAGAAGGGGGAGCGAGGCGAGCGGCCGAAGGGGCCGTACGGAACGCGCGAGGCGAGCAAGTACCCGGCAAATGGTACACCAAGCGACACCACCCCGTACCGGCGCGGGCTACGCACGCGCTTTCCGGCGCATGAAACATTTGCCGACTGGCGTGTATACCCTGATGAAGCCCGCTGCCCGGCGGACATGGGGAAATATTCATGCATCGCACGTTACGCACGCTAGGTGGTGCCCTGGCCCTGACTGTTCTGCTTACCGCCTGCCAGCACCCGGCCGACTCGCAGGCTTCGGCGCATGCCGACAACACGCGCACCCTGGTCATGTATTCGGTGCCACCAGCCATGACACAACGCCTCAGCGCCGTACTCGAGCAGACCCTGGAACCGCATGACCGCGTAACATCGCCGGCGCCAGGGCGCCTGCTGGTATATGCACCCCACGCCAGCCAAACCTCGATTCGCGAGGCGCTCGATACCCTGGCCCAGCAAAAGTCAGACCGTCAGCCGGCCGCCATGCAGGTCCACTTCTGGCTGGTCAACGGCTTTACTGGACAGGGCAAGGATGATGCATCGCTCAAGCCGCTGACCCAGGCACTGAGCCCGATACGCAATTCTCTGGGTTCCATGCATTTTGCGCTGGACGAGAGCGTTTCAATGGTGGCGCAGCCGGATGGCAACTTCGCCAACACGAAGACCGGCAGCAAGCACGAATACCTGGTGCAATTGAAGCCGCAAGACAGCCAGTCGGTGAGCGCGAAAATAAAATTCCAAGACAGCGCCGGCGGTGGCCTCAGCCAGCTGGAAACCCAGGTAGACCTACGCACCGGGCACTATGTGGTGCTGGCACAGGCGCCCGGTATACGCAGCGGCTATCTGAAACAGACCGGCCCTTTTAGTCTCTCTGCAGTCAGCAAAGCCGAAGCCGATCGTCAGGGCCCAGCCCCCACGCTGCGACTGCTGATCATCCGAATCGACCCTGTCAGTGGTGTCTGAGACAGGGCATGACACTGCGAAGGAGCGCATTGGAGGCAAGCTACCTGCGATTGGAAAAGCCGCTCTATAACGTGCTTTTCCGCCTGCTCTGGCATGCCGAGGACAGTCAGGACATGATCCATGAAGCCTATGCACGCCTCTGGAAGCGCCGCGAACGCATTGACCCGTCACGCCTGGATGCGCTGGTCTGGACCACGGCGCTCAATCTGGCGCGCAATCGCCTGCGCTGGAGCGCTCTTTGGCGCTGGGCGCCCATGGAGGAAACCGACCACTTGGACCACCAGCGCACACCAGAGACTGAGCACGCCTCACACGAACTGCGCCGTGCGCTCGGTCAACTACCGATGCTGTCACAGCAAGTGCTGCTGCTGTCCGAGTTTGCCGGCTTGAGCGGCGCCGAGATGGCCGAGCTGTTACGCATTCCGAAAGGCACGGTCGCTTCACGCAAGCACCACGCCATGGATCACCTACGCCGCCAATTGGGAGGACGCCAGCATGGGTGACTTGAACGATCTGCTGCCAACCCTGGAACCCCCTCGCCATGGACTGGATCGCTTGCGCCAACGGCTGGACGAGCAACGCCCCGGCCATTTGCGAGGGGCCAGGCCCTGGGCATGGGGAGGAGCACTCGCGGCGGTGGTGATGGCATGTCTGCTTTTGGCACCGCGACCACCGTCGCCCCACCGAGCGCTGACACAAACATTGATCAACGCGATGTCGAGCGACCACCATCCGGCCATCGAAGTCGCCGATGGGGCGGCGCTGCGGCTTTCCAGCGGACAAGGAGACGTCGCCGTATACCTGGTACAGGTCACGACGGGTCCTAGGGCAACACGGGGCGCGTCCCCACATTGAGCCAATGGGGTCACTTGGCATGGTTCGGGGTACCAAAATCAGGCCCGGGGCGCCGACCATGCTTCATGGCTGATGCCCCGCCCTCGCAAAAGCCACCGCTTCAATGCGCGTCGAAATACACCTGGTTGATCAGCATGGCCGGTGTCAGTGCGTCCAGCAGTTCGCGCGCCTGCACACGGATGGGCGCCCAACACGGCTGCAGCATGTCGGTGAGGTTGGCGCTGAGACGCTCTTCGGCATCACCCTGGCGGCCGGCCTGGTTCTCGAACGGCAGGCGCGCCAGGTCGCCGGTGAGGCGGCCGATGGACTCGCACACGTCCGGCGGCAGATAGCATGCCGGCTCGTCGATCATGGCGCGCCCGGCGGCCAGATCCCAGAGCAGTTCGTAGGCGGTGTTGTAGTTGCCGTTGCAACGCACCTGCTCGGCCGGGTGCACGGTGAGCAACTGCAAGGTGTCGATGAAATGCCGCAGGGTGTACTCGAAACGCTCGCGCGACGAGATGTCGTGGTAAGTGTTCATGGTCGGGCACTCCGTCCGGGCAATCTTCACACCCTATGTATCGGCCAGATCGCGGGCTGCTTGAGCATGCTCACCGCGCTGACCACCACCTTTCGCACGCGCTGGCGACGCCTTATCGGCTAGAATGGAGATACGTTCATTTGTACGTATTTGAGTGCCGTGACCGCCCCGCCCCGCAAGATCATCCATGTCGACATGGACGCGTTCTACGCCTCGGTGGAACAGCGTGATGACCCCAGCCTGCGCGGGCGGCCGGTGGTGGTGGCCTGGCGCGGCGCGCGTTCGGTGGTGTGCGCGGCCAGCTACGAAGCGCGGCCGTTTGGCATCCACTCGGCGATGCCGGCGCTGCGCGCCGAGCGCTTGTGTCCGCAAGCGGTCTTCGTGCCGCCGGATTTCACCCGCTATCGCGCGGTGTCGGCGCAGATCCGTGAGATCTTCTCGCGCCACACCGCGTTGATCGAACCGCTGTCGCTGGATGAGGCCTACCTAGATGTCAGCGAACTGCGCAGCGGCCTGCCCTCGGCCACCGCGACCGCAGAAGCAATTCGCGCGGCCATCCGAGAGGAAACCCAACTGACCGCGTCGGCCGGTGTCGCACCGAACAAATTTCTGGCCAAGATCGCCTCCGACCATCGCAAGCCCGATGGCATTTTCGTGGTGCGTCCCTCGCAGGTGGAAGACTTTCTGCGCGAACTGCCAGTGGGTCGCGTACCCGGTGTGGGCAAGGTGATGCAGCGCAAGCTGGAAGCGCTGGATATCCGCACCGTGGGCGAGCTGCGACGCCCGTCGCTGGACGAACTGGAGCAGCGCTTTGGACGCTGGGGCCGGCGCATTTACGAATTGGCGCGTGGCGTGGATGAACGCCCGGTCGAGCCGCACCGTGAACGCGTGCAGGTGTCGGCCGAAGACACCTTTGCCGAGGACCTGCCACTGGAGGCGCTGACGCCGCATATCCACAGGCTGGCGGAAAAAGCCTGGAACGGGCTTACGTCCAAACAAGGACGCATTGCTCGCACCGTGGTGCTGAAGCTGAAAACGGCCGATTTCCAGACCATGACACGCAGCCTGACCCGGGCCACGCCACCTTCTTCAGCGCAGGAGCTTGCGGAACTGGCCGGTGCCCTGCGTGAGCGCGTCAACGAGCCGGCGCACACGCGCTATCGGCTGGTCGGGGTGGGCCTGGCCGGGCTGATGGACGAAGGCGAGATGGCCATTCAAGGCCAATTGTTCGACACGTTCTAAGGCGCCGGCGACACGCGCTGGCTGGGCATGCCTGACGACCCTGCCCAGCCAGCTTGCGCGCACTGCCCATTACTTGCCCAAGCGGTACTTCAACTCCTCGGCCATCTGCCGGAACGCGGCGCGGGTAGGCGCATCGTTGGCCAGGGCATTGAGCAAACCGAAGTCATGGATGGTGCCGTTGTAACGCACCACCGCGACATCGTTGCCCGCCAGGTCCAGCTTTCGACCATAGGCCTGCCCTTCGTCCGTGAGCACATCAAACTGCGCCACCTGAATCAATGCCGGCGGCAGGCCCTTCAGCTGCTGAAGCGACGCCTTCAACGGCGAGGCGTAAATCTGCCGGCGATCGCCCTGATCGGTGGTATAGGCGTTCCAGAACCACTGCATCATCGGGCGGGTCAGGAAATGGCCTTCCGAATAGTCAAGATAAGAACGATCGTCGAAATTGTCGTCGGTCACCGGCCACATCAACCCCTGAAAGGCGATCTTGGGCCCATGACGGTCTTTCGCCATCAGGCTGACCACCGCGGCCATATTGCCGCCCACGCTGTTGCCGACCACCGCCAGACGCGATCCATCCACGCCG
Organism: Oleiagrimonas sp. C23AA; assembly: GCF_011759385.1. Classification (GTDB taxonomy): domain Bacteria; phylum Pseudomonadota; class Gammaproteobacteria; order Xanthomonadales; family Rhodanobacteraceae; genus Oleiagrimonas. Next base: position 97,692 of record NZ_JAARLY010000009.1, read on the forward strand.
ATCTGGCGACCATGCTCGGCCACCCACTGCGTGGCAGCGTACGCTTGATTGATGGCGACCGGATAGTGGGACTCGGGAGAGGGGTCGTAATTGACGAACACGGCAGGGATGCCGGACTCGACCACCAGATCGCGAACCATGCGCTCATGCGTCTGGAAGTCACCAAGAATCCAGCCACCACCGTGGAAAAACATGAACACCGGCGCGTCAGGCGCCATGTGCTCGGGCTTGACGATGGTCAGCGGTACGCGGATGCCATTCTGCTCGATGGTGCGGTTTTGAACGGTGATGCCGGACAAGTCCACCTTGACCGACTTCTGCGCATTGATCAGCACCTGGCGAGCAGCCTTCGACGCCAGCGTCTGCAGCGGTGCACCGCCACTGCCATTGAGCGCCTTCAGAAACTGGCTGGTGACCCGATCCGGCTTGAGAGCGGGAGCGTCACCGGCATGGCTTGCACCAGCACTGGCGGCGATCAAGGCGACGGCAAGCAGGGAACGCTTGAGCATGATCATGAGAATCTCCTATTAGGCATATTTGATTGGTTGCAATTAAGTAGCGCGCTATGTAATTGCTTAAAAAAAATCAGCGAACCTCGTCCCAACGCCACGGCGTCAGGATGCGACGGTTGGAGCCAATGGTCCGAGCCGTCATTGCGTGGGCGAGCCGATCGGCCCACCCACGCTTAGAACCTCAGACCACCGTCAGCGTCACATCGATATTGCCGCGCGTGGCATTGGAGTACGGGCACACCACGTGGGCCTTTTGCACCAGCGCCTCGACCTCGGCGCGATCCATGCCCGGCACGTGGATCACCAACTCCACCTCAATACCGAAGCCGGTGGGGATGGCGCCGATACCCACCTTGCCGGTGATGCTGGTGTCGGCCGGCAAGGCTTTCTTGTCCTGGCTGGCGACAAACTTCATGGCGCCGATGAAGCATGCCGAGTAACCGGCGGCGAACAGCTGCTCGGGGTTGGTGCCCTCACCACCGGCGCCGCCCAGCTCGCGCGGCGTGCTCAGGGCCAGATCCAGGGTCTGATCGGAAGTCACGGCGCGACCGTCGCGGCCACCGGTGGCCTTGGCTTCGGCGCGATACAAAACTTTTTCGATACTCATGGCTGTGTGTCCTTCGGTTGGAGTGTTTAATTACGCTATTAAATAGCGTGCTACTTATATACGTGTAAAAAAGCCATCACTGGGCCGCGGCCAGATCACCACGCAGGTGTTCCAGCAACGACTTGAGATGGCGCAACTCATCGACCGAGCAATGCGTGGCGCAGAACACGCCATGCTGCACCTCGGCCGCTTTCGCTTCCAGCGCGCGCCCGGCATCGGTCAGCGAGACCTGCACCTGACGCTCGTCCTCCTGTGAACGCTGCCGGCGCACACGGCCGGATGCTTCCAGGCGTTTGAGCAAGGGCGTCAGCGTGGCCGAGTCGAGAAACAGGCGCTGGCCGATTTCCGACACGGTAAGCGAGCCGTGCTCCCACAACACCATCATCACCAGGTACTGCGGATAGGTCAGGTCCAGCGGCTTGAGCAACGGCCGGTACACCTTGTTCATGGCCAACGATGCCGAATACAGCGCAAAGCACAGCTGCGCATCCAGGCGCGGCGTGTTCAGTGCTTCGGTGGTGGCGGGCGTCGTTTCCATGGCTCGCAATTTACATAGCGCGCTATTTAATTGCAAGTACGACCTTTGTCGCACGGCCAACAACGCCCGCCCTCACATCAATGCTCCAGGCGGCGTACGATCGCGTAGAACACCAGATGACCGATGCCCAGCGCGGCGGCCAGCAGGCCAATCACGCCGGCGTTGATCTGGTTCCAGCCGGCCACCTGCATGATGATGAAGGCCACCGCCAGCAGCGTGAACACGATGCCCCAGCGCAAGGCCGCGTGGCGACGCTGGGTTTCCTCGCTGCGAACCAGTGATTCGAGCAGTTCGGTGGAAAGCTCGGTCTGTAGCAGACGGCGACGCGACAGCGCCTCGACCACCACCTTGATGGTGTAGGCAATGCACACAAACAGCACAATGGGTACGAGGGTCTGGGTCATGGCAAGCTCCTTGGCGTGATGATGGGATCTGCCTCCATGGATACGCTCTGCCGCGCGCCGGTTGCAGCCGACGCCGATGCAACCGCGCCGGCGCCGACCGTATCCATGGGTGCGTATGAAGATGCCCACTGCATGAATGACGACCGCGCCATGGTCGATGCCGTGCTCGAAGGCCGCCGCGGCGCCTTCGAGGCGCTGGTGCGCGCGCATCAGGGCCTTTGCTGGCACATCATCGAGCGCATAGTGCGCCATCCGGAAGATGCCCGCGAGCTGTGCCAGGAAACCTTCCTGCGCGTGCATCGCAAGCTGCATCAGTATCGCGGCGAATCGGCACTGAAAACCTGGATTGGACGCATCGCCTACTCGCTGGCGTTGCGCCACCTGGAGAAAAAGCGTCTGCCCGGCGTGGCCATGGGTGACGATGACGAAGCGCCGTGGGAGCAGATTCCCGATCCCGCCCTGATCGACCACAATTACGAACGGCTGCAATCGGGCCAGGCCCTGCACCGAGCCATCGAAGCCTTACCCGCCGTGCCGCGCACGGTGCTGACGCTCTATCATCTGGATGAGCTGGGCATCGACCAAATCAGCCGCATCACCGGGCTGGCCACCGGCACCATCAAGAGTCACCTGTTCCGCAGTCGCCGCCAGTTGCGCGCGCTGCTGGAATCCACCCTGGGAGTGAGCGCATGAGCACACCCGAACGGCCCGAAACCCCACCCGTCGATCCACACGAATGGCAGCGCCAGGAAGCGGCCATGCGCGCCGAACGGCTGGCGCTGGACGAATGTGACGACGGCGATACCCAGGCCTATCGCCAGGTAGTGCGGGCGCTGCGCCAGCCGATCGAAGATGGCCTGGGTGCGGACTTCGCCGCGCAGATGGCCAGCCGCGTCGGCGCCCGACGCTCGCGCCAGAACACGCGCCTGCCGACCCTGGAACTGGGCATAGCCTCCGTGTTGGGACTGACGCTGCTTTGCATGGCGGTGGACTGGACGCTGGGGATCGACACCCGGGTATGGCACCTGCTGGCGCACAGCCCGGTCACCGCCGCGATCGGCAATCGCTGGCTGCTGGCGCTGGCCACCTGCGCGCTGGCATCGACGCTGGCCGAACGTCTGCGCCGGCGCTGGCAGCAGGTGCACTGACGCCAGTCCAGTCAGGCCAGCTTACGTCGCCCCCGCCTACACTTGGGTGCAAGCGAAGCGGCCGTACCACCGCGGGTGCGGCCTTGCCTACGCAAGCCAAGTTCAAGGAGGTGGTTCATGGCCATGAACGTCGCGCAGAAACTCATCCACGCCCACCTGGTTGACGGCCAGATGGAACCCGGTAGCGAAATCGCGCTGAAGATCGACCAGACCCTGACCCAGGACGCCACCGGTACGCTGGTGATGCTGGAGCTGGAAGCGATGGGCCTGGAGCGCGTGCAAACGGAAGTCTCGGCTCAGTACGTGGACCACAACCTGATCCAGGAAGACTTCAAGAACCCGGACGATCACCTGTTTCTGCAGAGCGCCTGCCAGCGCTTCGGCGTGTGGTTCTCGCGCCCCGGCAATGGCGTTTCGCACGCCGTGCACATGCAGCACTTCGGCAAGCCCGGCAAAACCCTGCTCGGTTCGGACAGCCATACGCCGGCGGCCGGTTCCATGGGCATGCTGGCGATCGGCGCTGGCGGCATCGAGGTAGCGCTGGCCATGGCTGGCGAGCCGTTCTATACCAAGATGCCGAAAATCTGGGGCGTGAAGCTCACCGGCGAATTGCCGCAGTGGTGCTCGGCCAAGGACGTGATTCTGGAAATGCTGCGCCGGCATGATGTCGATGGCGGCGTCGGCCGCATCATCGAGTACTACGGCCCGGGCCTGAAAACTCTCAGCGCCATGGACCGTCACGTCATCGCCAACATGGGCGCGGAGCTGGGCGCCACCTGCACGGTGTTTCCGTCCGACGAGGCCACTCGCCGCTTCCTGAGCGCACACGGCCGCGGCGATGACTGGAGCGAGCTGCTGGCCGACGAAGGCGCCGACTACGACGTGCATGAAACCATCGACCTCGCGGCCATCGAACCGCTGATCGCCAAACCGTCCAGCCCCGGCAACGTGGTGCCGGTCAGCCAGATCGCCGGCCAGCCGTTGTACCAGGCCTATATCGGCTCCTCGGCCAACCCCGGCTACCGCGATTACGCGATGGCCGCGCAGATGGTGAAGGACCGCGGTGTCAGCGCGCAAGTCTCGTTCGACATCAACCCCAGTTCGCGCGGCATCCTGGCCACGTTGATCCGCGATGGCCACATCAGCGCGCTGATCGAAGCCGGCGCGCGCCTGCACCAGGCCGGCTGCAATGGCTGCATCGGCATGGGCCAGGCCCCGGCCAGTGGCCGCAACAGCCTGCGCACCACACCGCGCAACTTCCCCGGCCGCTCCGGCACCAAGGAAGATGCGGTGTTCCTGTGCAGCCCGGAAACGGCCACCGCCTCTGCGCTGAGCGGCGTGATCACCGACCCGCGCACGCTCGACTTTCCCTGCCCGGCCGTGGCCGAACCGGACCAGCCCATCGTCGATACCCGCAACCTGGAGGCGCCGCTGCCGCTCGGCGAGGCACGCAACATCGGCCTGGTGAAAGGGCCGAACATCGCCTCGCTACCGGACTTCGAAGCCCTGCCCGACGCGCTGGAGCTGCCGATCATTCTTAAGGTGGGTGACGACATCTCCACCGACGAGATCATGCCCGCCGGCGCGCGCGTGCTGCCGTTTCGAAGCAACATTCCGAAGATTGCCGAGTTCGTCTACGACGTGGTCGACGAGGGCTACGTCAAGCGTGCCAAGAAGACCGGCGATCACGCCATTGTCGGCGGCGAGAACTACGGTCAGGGTTCCTCGCGCGAGCACGCGGCGCTGGCACCACGCTACCTGGGCCTGCGCGCGGTAGTGGCCAAGGACTATGCGCGCATCCACTGGCAGAACTTGGTCAACTTCGGTGTACTTCCACTGACCTTCGCCAACGCCGACGATTACGACAAGCTGGAGCCGGATGCGGTACTGGTGCTGGATGGCCTGCACGAAGCGCTGCGCAAGGGCGCGCACGTGAAAGCAAAGATCAAGGGCAAGCAGGGGGCGCTGGAACTGCGTCACCAGCTTTCGCCGCGCCAGGTCGACATGCTGCTGGCCGGCGGCCAGATCAACTGGATGAAACGCCAGCAGGCCGCCTGAGACGCACTGTTTGGCGACCCACTACGCGGCGATTGCAACGCGGCCCGGCCCAATGCCCATGGACGCTCGTGTCGTGGCAAGCCAACCCACACCCGTCATTCCAGCGAACGCTGCAATCCAGTGGACTGAGCTTGTCGTAAAACAACCACGCTGGATCCCGGCTTTCGCCGGGATGACGGGCGAACACCTCGCAACGGCTAACGGGCGGTGCGGTGCGATCAAGATCCCTGATCGCATGCCGTCTTTTATCGCGCGCCCAGAGGCGCACCGCGGCTATCGCGCCGTGACGCGAAATCGATGTTTTCCGGGTACCACCCGGTCAAGCACCCAAGCGCCCCTGTCACCCGCAGCATGACCACGCCACCTGGCTTCGGCCGTATGGCCGTCCATCACCACATGGCTGCCTTTCGCTGCCGGCAGCACCACGCGTGCGACGGTGCCCTTCGGCACCGTGACGCCAAGTTCCAGGCGTGCATTTTTTTGCACCCAATGCACAGCGATCGGGCCATGCGGCGTGGGTACCTTGCCCCGCGCCCATTTGAGATCACCGGGATGCGGATGCAAGGTCCAGCGCGCGAAGCCCGGTCCTGTCGGCGTCACGCCCAGCACATCGTTGCTCAGTAGCGGCACCACACCGGTGGACCAGCCGTGCGCGGCCGAGGTGTAGCCGCCCTCATACATGCTGCCGCCCGCGCCGATGCCCTCCCAGTCGGTGGTGCCCGGATCGTGATGGGCCATCCAGCCATACAGCGCATGGATTTCGCGCAAGGCCGACGCTGTCATCCCGACCTGAAAGCGCGCCTGGATTTCAGGGTACGAGGTAAACGCATAGACACGCTTGCCGCCATCGGGCAGCAACGTATTGTTGTCCATGAAGGCATGACCGTAAGGCAAGGCCGTATGCGTGCCGAGATAACCCAGCGCTTGTCGTGCACGGGACCGGCTGGCGACACCGGCCACCACCGCCAATCCGTTGCCATCCTGCGCGTGGCGCACCGGCCCCTGACGACTATCCAGATACGCACCGGCCTTGGCATCCCACAGTCGCGCATTCATCGCACGTGCCACATGGCGCGCGCGGGCCGTCCAGCGCGTGGCATCGTTGTCGTGGCCAAGCGCATGCGCCATGGCCACCGCATCGTGCAGGGCCAGCACGTACAACGCGTTGTAGTAGCTGACCTCTCCGGTGCGCGGCAGGAAGGCGTAATCGCCATAGCCGGACGTGCCATCCAGCCCCTTATGCAGCAGGCCGTGCGCGTCGGCCACCTTCGGGTACCAACCGTCAAGCAGCCGCAACAGATGCGGATAGATCGCGCGGGTAAAGGCAAGGTCGCCGGTGTAGCGCAGGTTGTCCCAGTCGGCGACCACCCACCACAACGGGTACTCGAACAACGGCAAGGTGTAGTGACGGATCGAGGCCGGCGCGATCCAGCCATCGACGCGTTGATGCTTGGCCAGATCCAACAGCACGTTCCGCGCGGCATCGCCCAGCGCGGCGCCATGGGTCAGATAGGCCGTGCGCGCCGACACCGCGACATCGCCCACATAGGGATCGCGATCACGCTTGGCGCCATCATGCAAAACACGCTTGCCATCCAGAAAGGCGCTATTGGCCTGGCGCGGCTCGACATCATCAGCACGGAAGGTGTCGGTAATCAGCTCATTGGTATACGAGGCATCGAACCAGTAGCGGTTGAGCGCCTTGTCCGAACTTTCAAACCAACCCGCATAGGTGTCCGGGCGGCCCAGATAGGCGGTGAAATCCAGTGATACATCGCGCAGTCGAACCACTCCCGATGGCTTGGCATAAGGCGCATCGGCGGGCAGCGCGTCCAGGCTGATACGCAGATAGCGAAAGCCATGCAGGCCGTCGTCGCACACCTTGCGCTCGTGCGTGCAGCCATGTCGATCCACCCATACGCGCGGTTGAGTGGTTGCCACCACCTGATCGGTACCGGGCACGATGGCATCGCCGTTGTCCGAGCGCGTGAAGTCCGAGCGCTCGCCAAGGTATTGGCGCGTTTCCGAGAAGGCCAGCCGCAAACCCGTGCCGGGCGTGCTGCCGGCGGCAAAGTGAAGCCGTGGATAGCCCACCACCACCTTGCCAAAGTCCAGCACCACACTGGGCGGCGGCGCATCGTGCAACGCACCCGGCCAGATTTCGGCCAGCTTGATGCGCGCCGAATCAGCGTTCTTGGCCACGGGCACATCGATACGCCAGCGACGCGCCGTCACGGCGCGGGGAAACGTTACCGCCACCTGCAATTGCTTGTTGCCATGGACCGACGCCACCCGTTTCCATGCCCCGTCCTGGCGGGCGTCCACGGAAAAGTCGGCCAGCACGTGACCCGATGCGGCGCGCACGGTCATGCCATGCAGCGTTTGCGCGGTGGGCGTGTCCAGGTCGATGGCCGGCGTCGACCCCGCGATACGAGCGGGCGCCTGCCAGACGCTGGCAAGCGCACCGTCGATCAGATGTTCTGCGCCACGGGCGTCTTTGAGTCCTGGCAGCTGGATGCGCGTACCTTGAGGCCAGCGGGATTCAGCCTGCGGCGGCGGGCGCTTGAACACGGCCACACCATGGCCATCGAGCAGGGCATCAGCATGGGTGACGTCGCCGGAAACACTGAGCACCCGCACCGGCCGTACATGTCGCGACGACGGCGCCACCACGTATGGCTGCCACGATGGCGGAGATGGCGCAGCAGCCAGGGCCGGCCACGCCGCCCACCAACCCAGCACGCAGCAGGACATCGATCGCATCTTGGACACTGATCACTCCACAAGCGGCGCCTCAGCATGCGCCTGATCACGCGTCCGACTCTAGCATGCAGCCCAACGCGCTCCGCCGCTTATGGCTCGCGCTCGCCCATCACCTTGGGCAAGTTCCAGTGCAGGCGCAGTGCCAGGTAACGCAGGCCAAAACATGCGGCGATCGGCAGCCAGGTCGACCATTCCGGCGCCCAGCCCAGATACTCGCCCAGCACCGCTAACCCCGCGCCAAGCACGGCGGCCGAGGCATAGATCTCGTGCTGCATGATGACCACAGTGCGATTGAGCAACACATCGCGCGCCACGCCGCCGCCGACGGCCGTCAGCGTGCCGACCAGCACCGCCACTTCGGCGTTGTGCCCCATCACCAACGCCTTGTGCGCGCCGTATACGGCGAACAGCCCCAGGCCCATGGCATCGAACAGACGCACCGGATAAGTCAGTCGCTCCACCTGCCGATAGGCGACCATCACCAGCACCGCCGCCACCGCGGCCGTAAATAGGTAACGCCAATCAGAAAGCCCTGCCGGCGGAATCGCGCCAATGCACAGATCGCGCACGATGCCGCCGCCACACGCGGTGACAAAGGCGATGGCCAGCACGCCGAAGGCGTCGAAGTCCTCACGCCGGGCCGCCAGCGCACCACTGATGGCAAAGGCAAAGGTGCCGGCCAGATCGATGACATTGAAAAGCGTGTGCTCACCCATCGGGCAAGGCTAGTGGCTAGCGGCGGGTGTGGGAAGCGGCCAGACTTGAAGCCGGCGCTGCCGGTGCGGCGTAATAGGCGTGGAGCACGCAGCGGTAGTCCGCGATGGGCATCAGATTCATGGCCGCTCGGCGCTGATCCAGATGAGCCGGATCGGCCAGTGGTCGCATCGTGGTCACCCCGTGCTTCATGTCGAACTGGCTGCCATAGAGCTGCTTTTCGCCCTGTGCCAGACGCAAACGATCGGCAAGCATGGCGTAATCGGAGCGCATGTAAGGCTCGGTGGCCAGATCACCCTTCAGTTGCAACAGAACCTTGGCCTGGAAAGCCGGGTCGCGATCGGCGTGCTGGGTCAGCAGCCAGGCGTTCTGGATGCCGTCCACGCCGACCTGCGCAGCGGTGGGGAAGCCATGCGCCTGCACCTGCGGCTTGAACCAGGCCAGGTTGGCGGCGTCGACCGCCAGCATCTGCTCTATGGCCGCCTTGCGTGCGGCAGATGAGGTCGCTTTGATTTCGGCGTTGCGTGCGTGCTGGTCATGCGCGGTGCGTCGCGCCAACTCCTTGGTCAAAGCCGGATCGGACGGCTTGATGGATCGGGCCGCCTTGACCTCCTGCCGCATCCGCTGCTTGTAGGCACCGATCCACTGGGCGGCGGCCGGACATTGCTGCGTGATGGCGTCGTCCGAGCTCGAGCCGTGAACGTCCTTGGCGCCCGCGCTGCCGACAGCCAGCAGACCGACGGTGGCGATGGCGAAAATCGATAACGTGCGATGCATGTCTGTTCCCTCTCTGCAGCAGCGGCCTGCCAGCGGCCTTTCCATGGCAAAAGGCCGGAGCACTTGGCTCCGGCCTTTTTAATCACTTACATCACTTGTTTTTCTTTGGGATGTAGAGGTCGGTGATGGTGCCTTCGTAGACCTCGGCGGCCATGCCCACCGATTCGCCCAGGGTCGGGTGCGGGTGCACGGTCAGGCCGATGTCGCCGGCCTCGCAACCCATCTCGATGGCCAGGGCCAGTTCGCTGATCAGGTCACCGGCGTGCACGCCGACAATGCCGGCACCGACGATACGATGGGTTTCCTCATCGAAGATCAGCTTGGTGAAGCCCTCGGTGCGATCGATGCCGATGGCGCGCCCGGAGGCGGCCCACGGGAACTTGCCAACGCCGATCTTCAGGCCCTTTTCCTTGGCCTCGCGCTCGGTGACGCCGACCCATGCCACCTCCGGATCGGTGTAGGCCACCGACGGGATGACGCGGGCGTTGAACTGGGTCTTCATGCCGGCGCAAACCTCGGCCGCGACCTTGGCCTCGTGCGTGGCCTTGTGCGCCAGCATCGGCTGACCGACCAGATCACCGATGGCGAAGATGTGCTCGACATTGGTGCGCATCTGGCGATCGACGGCGATGAAGCCGCGCTCGGTCACCTCGACGCCGGCCTTGTCGGCACCGATCTTGTTGCCGTTCGGGCTGCGGCCGATGGACACCAGCACGCGATCGTAGATGGACGTTTCCGGCTGCGAATCACCCTCGAAGGTGACCTTGATGCCGTTTTTCTGCGCCTTGGCTTCGACCACCTTGGTCTGCGTGTGAATACCCTTGTAGCGCTTGGCGATGCGCTGCTGCAGTGGCTTGACCAGGTCCTTGTCGGCACCCGGCATCAGCTGGTCCATCAGCTCGACCACGGTCACCTCGCTGCCCAGCGCGGCGTACACGGTGGCCATTTCCAGGCCGATGATGCCGCCACCAACGACCAGCATCTTCTTCGGCACGTCCTTGAGTTCCAGGGCGCGCGTGGAGTCCATGATGCGGTCGTCGTCCCAGGGGAACATCGGCAGCTTCACCGACTGGCTGCCGGCGGCGATGATGGCCTTCTTGAAGCGGATCAGCTTGGTGCCATCGTCGGTCTCCACTTCCATCTCGTGCGGCGAGACGAAGCGACCGGTACCGGTGACGGTGCGTACCTTGCGCTGCTTGGCCATGCCGGCCAGACCACCGGTGAGCTTGCCAACCACCTTGTCCTTGAACGAGCGCAGCTTGTCCAGGTCCAGCTTGGGCTCGCCGAAGCTGATGCCGTGGTCGGCCATGGACTTGGCCTCGTCGATCACGGCGGCCGCATGCAGCAATGCCTTGGACGGAATGCAGCCGACGTTGAGGCACACACCGCCGAGCGAGGCGTAGCGCTCGACCAGCACCGTATCCAGGTCCAGATCGGCGGCGCGGAAGGCGGCGGTGTAGCCACCAGGGCCGGAGCCCAGCACGACGACTTCGCACTCGATATCGGCCTTGCGACCGGTGTCGTCGGCGCCCTTGGGCGCGCTCTTGGCCGGCGCCCCGTCGCTGGACTTGGACGCATCGTTGGCACCCTTGGCCGGCTTGGCACCGTCGCCCTCGTTCTTGGCCGGCGCCTGGCTGTCGTCGGCGCTGGCCTTAGCCTTGGCGTTGTCGTCGCTGCCCTTGTCGGCGCTATCGCTGTCGCTGTCGCCGCCGCCTTCGCCGCCCACTTCCAGAATGGCGATGACGCTGCCTTCGGAGACCTCGTCACCTTCCTTGACCTTCAGCTCCTTGATGGTGCCGGCTTCGGAACTGGGCACCTCCATGGTGGCCTTGTCCGATTCCAGGGTGATCAGGCTCTGCTCCTTGTCCACCGAGTCGCCGGCGCTCACCAGCACCTCGATGACGGGCACGTTGTCGAAACCGCCGATGTCGGGAACCTTGATTTCGATGGTCTTGGCCATGGATGACGATCCTTTGTGTTGCGGCGAGCGTTACGACTTGGGGCTCGCGTCGTTATCGGAAATGGGTTGCTGTGCCGATTCCTCGGCGATGTCGCGCACCACATCGCGCGCGGCGTCGTTCTCGTGCATGTCGCCTGGGCGCGCTGCCGACGACGACGGCGCGGCAGGCGACGGTGCTTGGGCATCCTCGGGACGGTTCCAGCTTTTCACGTGCAGATCGCGCTGCGGGAACGGAATCTCGATGCCGTATTTTTCCAGCGCCGTGTGCAGCGCCCAGTAGTAGGCCGCCGTCACCGCGCCCGGCCGGCGCGTGGCTTCGGCGTTCAACCAGACCACCAGCTGGAAATCCAGCGAGGAGTCGCCAAAGCCGGTCAACCACACCTGCGGCTTGCGTGGGCCTTCCTGGGTCAGCGTGAACGGCACTTCGTGAGCCGCTTCCAACGCCGCCTTTTTCACCAGCTCCTTCTCGGTGCCGTAGGCCACGCCGAAGGACACCTTCAACCGGCGCGACACTTCCCGCAGCGTCCAGTTGACCACGCGCCCGTTCACGAACTCGGAATTGGGCACCAGGATGTCGATGTTGTCGTTGGTGCTGATGCGCGTGGCGCGAATGCGTATGTCACGCACATGGCCATGCACGCCCGAGGCCAGCTCGACAAAGTCGCCCACCTTCAGGCTGCGCTCGAACAGCAGGATCAACCCGGAGACGAAGTTGTTGAAAATGGCCTGCAGGCCAAAGCCCAGGCCCACACCCAGCGCACCGGCAAACACCGCAAACTTGGCGATGGGAATGCCGGTGGTGCCCAGCGCGGCCAGAATACCGACGATCAACAACAGGTAATGCACCAGTTGCTCGATGGTGTAGGCCGCAGCGCGGTTGATGTGTTCCTCGTGTCGGCTCACATACCGGCGCAGTCCCCAGCGCAATGCGGCCGAGAACACCAGGAACAGCACCAGCACGATGATCGCCGCCAGCAGCGAGCCCAGCGTCAGCTTGATGCCGCCGGCATCGATCAACGTGAGATTCATCCAGCCATTGAAGTGACGCACGCCCTGCTCGATGGCGCTGGGCGCAGCGGCTGCGCCCAGCATCATCGACGATTCGGCCGGGGCGTACGCCATGGCCGGGCGTTACAGCAGCAGGCGGCGGATGTCGCCGAGCGACTTGGCCAGGAACGCGGCAAAGCGCGCGGCGTCGGCGCCATCGATCACGCGGTGATCGTAGGACAGCGACAGCGGCAGCATCAGACGCGGGGCAAATTCCTTGCCGTTCCACACCGGCTTCATGGCCGCGCGCGAAACACCCAGGATGGCCACTTCCGGCGCGTTGACGATCGGCGTGAAACCGGTACCGCCAATGCCGCCCAGCGAGCTGATGGAGAAGCAGCCGCCGCTCATGTCGGCCGGGCCCAGCTTCTTGTCGCGCGCCTTCTTGGAAATTTCACCCAGCTCGCGGGCCAGGTCCAGCAGCCCCTTCTTGTCGGCGTCGCGGATCACCGGCACCACCAGGCCATCGGGCGTATCCACCGCAATGCCGATGTGGAAGTACTTCTTCAGCACCAGCTTCTCACCGGAGGCATCCAGCGAGGCATTGAACTGCGGGAAGGCCTTCAGCGCGGCGACCACGGCCTTGATCTGGAACACCAGCGGCGTGACCTTGAGGTCCTTGTTTTCCTCGCCCAGGCGCTTGCGGAAGGACTCCAGCTCGGTGATGTCGGCCTCGTCATTCTGGGTGACGTGCGGAATCATCGCCCAGTTGCGGGCCAGGTTGGCACCGGAAATCTTCTTGATGCGCGAGAGCGGCTTTTCCTCGATCTCGCCGAACTTGGCGAAATCGACCTTCGGCCACGGCAGCAGGTTCAGACCGTTGCCACCACCGGCGGCCGCAGCGGCACTCGCGCCACCGGCGGACATGGCCTGCTTGACGAAAGCCGAGACGTCTTCGCGCTGGATGCGGCCCTTGCGGCCCGAACCCTTCACCTGCGCCACATCGACGCCCAGCTCGCGGGCGAAGGCACGCACGGCCGGGCTGGCGTAAGGCGCGTTCTCGGGCATCACCACCGAGGCATCGAACGGCACCGGCGGCGTGCGCGGCTGGCCGGCATCGCTGTCGCCTTGGCTCTTGCCGCCCTCAGCGGACTTGGACGGCGGCTCGCTCTTGGCCTGGCTGGCGCCATCATCCTTTTGCGAAGCCTCGGCGTCGTCCTTGGACTTGGACTTTTCCTCGTCCTGGCGGCTGTCTGCCTTGGCGTCGGAGGCCTTGTCGCCGCTGTCCTTGGCGCTGTCGCTGGAGGCGTCAGCCTCATCAGCGCCGGCATCGCCATCTTCGGACGGCTCGATCAGGGCGATGACATGGCCTTCGGCCACCTCGTCACCCTCGGACACCTTCACTTCCTTCACGGTACCGGCAAACGCGGCCGGCACTTCCATGGTGGCCTTGTCCGACTCCAGTGTGACCAGACCCTGGTCCTTCTGCACCGTGTCACCGGCCTTGATCAGCACCTCGATAACGGGCACACCATCAAAGTTGCCGATATCCGGTACGCGGGCTTCTTTTGCTTCGGCCATGGGTCCTCCTGCAAGAATGTGGATGCACTGCGCGCGCCCGTCATGGGCTGCGTCGCACGGCGCCGACAGACGGCGGGCAAAGAACCATCATAATCCGAACCGGATCGTTCCGGCACGTTTTATCGATGTATAGACCTTTGTAATCCCTGCCATTCCCAACCACCACATCGGTCGAAGGTCATGGCCGGGCCATCCTCTGTCACTGATTGGCCGGCGGCATGGCTGCCGGTGGCGCGTTCACGTAGCGCACGCTCATCTCGCGCTGCGGGAACGGAATATTGATGCCTTCGGCGTCAAAGCGCTCCTTCACCGCGCGCAAAAAGGCGGTCTGCGTTTCCCACAGATCGGGCACGCGGGTCCAGGCGCGCACGGTCAGGTTGACGCTGGAATCGGCCAGTTCAGTCAGCCACACGCCCGGCTTGGGATCGGTGAGGATGCGCTCATCGGCGGTGAAAAGGTCGCGGATAATGCCCATTGCCTTGCCGATATCGTCGCTGTAACCGATGCCAATGACATGCTCGAAGCGGCGCGTGCCGCGGCGGTTGAAGTTGATCACCTCGTTACCGCCAACCTTGGCATTGGGCACGATGGCCTGGCGATTGTCCGGCGTGATCAGCCAGGTCTGCATCAGGTCGACACGCTCGACGCTGCCCAACTGGCCGCCCACCTGCACGAAATCACCGACGCGGAACGGGCGGAACACGATCAACCACACGCCCCAGGCCAGATTGGAAAGCGAGCCTTGCAGCGCCAGGCCGATGGCCAAACCGGCCGCGCCCATCGCAGCGATCAGCGAGGCCGAAGGCACGCCGGCATATTGCAGGGCGGCCACGATGACCACCGCCAGCAGCACGCCGTAGGTCAGGTTGCGCAGGAAGCTGACCAGGGTCGCATCCAACTTGGCGCGCTCCATGGCGTGCCGGCCGACATTGGCGACTCGCGCGGCCAGCCAGATGCCAATCAGCAGCAGCAGCAGTGCAATGCCCAGACGGATACCGTAGTGGATCAGTACATGCGGCCAGTCCTGCCAATCCTGCCAAGTCAATGGACGTTTCGCGGCGGTGGCGGCATGCGGAGCGGCCGTTCGCGCGGCCTGGGCAAGGGTTGCGAGCATCGTCAAACGTGTTGGGTGGTTGCGGGGGCAACCAGCCTAGCACCAGCGCCCCCGTACGATGTAAGCCGAACGTGTAGATGGGCTTACGGCGCGGCGTGCCGGTCGTGGCTGCCGCTGTGCTGGTCATCGTCATCGGCCGGCTGCAACAGCTCAAGGCGCTGCTGGCCGTCGACGCGGAACTGCCAAGCCTGCTGCAGCGCCATCAGATGGTCCATATGCGGACACATGGCCTGGGCGCGGCGGCCCAGTTCGTCCGAACGCTGGTCCACTTGCTGGTCAATGCTGGACTTGAGCGAATCGGCACGGGCCTTCAGGCGCGCCACTTCGGCCTGATCGCCGCTGAGCGCGGCCGTGACCGCCTGCGAAGTGATCGAGCCGACCAGCGCCGGAATGGCCTGGCCCAGGGTGTCCTTGATCAGCCCGTCCATGGCGTCGCGATGCCACTGGCCGCGGCCCAGCGTTTCATCGATGCGATTGAGCGCCTGCGCGTGCAGCCGATTGAGCTGCTCGACCATGGTAATGCGGTAGTCGCAGGCCTGACCGGAATGAAAGCTGATGCTGTGGGCGGCGGCCGGGCGCAAGCCAGCCAGCGCCAACAGCGCGACGGCGGCGGCACAAAGAGCGGAACGCAACATGATGGGTCTCCCTGGGTCGATCTTGAGGCCGGATGGCCAACGCACGCTTGGATGCCGCGCTCGGCGCCAGGGTTTAAACGCCCCATCTGGCCACGTCCGGCCACGTGCGCTGCCGTTCGCTCATTGCACCTCGAACTGGTCGCGCATGGCCACCACCTTGCCGTTGGCGATGATCAGGGTCAGCGCATGATTGCCCAGGCTGTACTGCCATTCCTCGCCACGCCGCGCACCGAAGCGGTTTTCGATCGGCTCCTTGTAGACCGGCTTGCCGAGCAGGCGCACCACGCGTGCCACGCTGTCGCCCACGCTCAGCACATGGGAGCCGACACGAAAGGTCTGCGCATCGAAGCTGCCACTGGAAGCGCTGGCCACGCCGCTGAGGCCAAGCGTCAACGCCAGCGCGGCGACCACGAACCGTCGCTGCAGGCCCGAGCGTCGCGCCTGGCTTTTGCACTTGCGCACCGTCTTCATAAGCACACCACTCCTTTCCTTGTCCTGCCATCGGTCCCTTTGATCACCCACTACCACTAATCAACGCACGGTACGCCTTGAGGTGTACCCGAGCATGCGCCGGCGTACGGTGGCGCTTCAAGCTTCCGCCGCTTCGTCATCCGGGCGCAAACGTTTACAGTGAGCCGAGCCTGCGGGCTTTTCCTATCTGCATGTCCATGAGGGGATACCGTGATTCGACATACCCTGCACCGATGGCTGGCGGCTGTGCTGCTGGTCGCCCCGGCCGCGCTGCCGGCCACGGCCCTGGCCGATGCGCCGGCCATGCACGGCACCGCCAACGCCGGCGCCGTGATCCAGCGCGGCCATGTGCGCTTTACCGTGCTGACGCCGCGCCTGATCCGCATGGAATGGTCGCCCGACAGCCATTTCGTCAACGCGCCCTCGCAGGTGTTTGTCGACCGCAAGCAGCCGGTGCCCAAGTTCAGCACGTCCACGCAAAACGGCACGCTGCACATCGACACCGCCGAGCTGAGTCTTGCCTACAAGCTGGGCAGTGGGCGTTTCGATGCCGGCAATCTCCAGATCCACTCCAAGGATCTGAAACCGTCGTTCGACTGGCACCCGGGCCTGGCCGAGGATGACAACCTCAAGGGCACCGCACGCACGCTGGACCGATTCAAGGGCGACGTGCAGCTTGGGACCGGCAAGCACATGGATCTTGGGCAGGGTCTGATTTCGCGCGGCGGCTGGCATCTGATCGATGATTCGCACAGCTTCCTTTTCGACCACAGCGCCTGGCGCTGGGTCAAGAAACGCGCCTGCGCCAACTGCCAGGATCTTTACTTCTTCGGCTACGGCCATGAATACAAGAAGGCGCTGGGCGATTACGCCAAGGTGGCCGGCCGCGAGCCGATGCCGCCACGCTTTGCCTTCGGCTACTGGTGGTCGCGCTACTGGAACTACTCAGACAGCGAGCTGCGCCAGCTGGTCGGCAATTTCGAGCGCTACCACATTCCGCTGGACGTACTGGTCATCGACATGGACTGGCACCGTACCGATGGTCTTAGCTGGGACCCCAAGTACGCCAAGCAGGATGCCTTCGGCCAGCTGGTCGGCTGGACCGGATACACGTGGAACCGCAGCCTGTTCCCCGACCCGGGCCGGTTCCTCACGTGGCTGCACGGCCAGGACCTGAAAACCACCTTGAACCTGCACCCGGCCTCGGGCATGTCCAAGCGCGAAGCCCAATACAGCGCCTTTGCCAAGGCCATGGGCGTGAAAGGCGGCAAGCCGATCGCCTTCGAGTCGGCCGACAAGCACTACATGAGCAACCTGTTCAAGCTGGTGCTCGACCCGCTGCGCAAGGAAGGCGTCAACTTCTGGTGGCTGGACTGGCAGCAATGGCCTGATTCGAAGAAGGTGCCGGGCCTGTCCAACACCTGGTGGCTGAACTATGTGTTCTACACCCACATGCAAGACGCCAGCGACCAGCGCGCGCTGATCTATCACCGCTGGGGTGGACTGGGCAATCACCGCTATCAGGTCGGCTTCTCCGGCGACTCGGTGATCTCCTGGGCCTCGCTGGCCTATCAGCCCTACTTCACCACTACCGCCTCGAACGTGCTTTACGGCTACTGGAGCCACGATATCGGCGGGCACATGTTCGATGACAGCGTGCCGGAATCGAAACGCCATATCGATCCGCAGCTTTATGTGCGCTGGATGCAGTTCGGCGCCTTCAGCCCGATCCTGCGTACGCACTCTTCGAAGGAGGCCGGCCTGCGCAAGGAGCCGTGGCGCTTCTCGCCGGACGTGTTCAGCGCGCTGCGCCAGGCCATCGACCTGCGTTATGCCATGGCGCCGTACATCTACACCACCGCGCGCGAGGCCTACGACAGCGGCGTGTCGATGCTGCGCCCGCTGTACTACGCCTGGCCAAACAACCCCAAGGCCTACGACGCCCGCGGCGAGTACATGTTCGGCGACGACATCCTGGTGGCGCCGGTGACCAAACCGATGAGCGACGGCGTGGCCAAGGTCTCGATCTGGCTGCCGCCGGGCCGCTGGTACGACCGCAACCGCGGCGGGGTGGTCGAGGGCAATCGCACGATCGAGCGCGACTACACACTGGATGAGATTCCGCTGTTCATCCGCGCCGGCTCGGTGATCGCCATGAACCCGCCTTCGGTGCACAAGCTGCAGGACATGGACAACAGCCAGCTGGTGCTGCGCGTGTATCCGGGCGGCAAGTCGCATACGCGCGTCTACACCGATGCCGGCGACACCCAGGGCTATCGCCACGGCCAATACGCCTTCACCGCTGTGGACAGCCAGCGCGATGGCAACAGCGCGAGCCTGACCGTGCGTCCACGCGACGGCCGCTATCCGGGCATGCCCGCCAGCAAACAGTTCACCGTGGAGCTGGCCGACTCCACGCTACCGGCCAGTGTGGCCGTCAACGGCAAAACCTACCCGATGGCCGACCACGACAAGGTCGGCAGCTGGCACTACGACGGCAACACGCTGACCACGCGCATCACCGTGCCGGCGCAAAGCGCCAGCGATACGCTGAAGGTACAGGTGCACTTTGCCGAGCACCCGGCGAACATCGCCAACCTGCGCTATCGCATGAAGCGCGCCACCGCGGCCGTGGAATGGCTGAAGTATCACTGGGGCATGCCCGGGCCGCTGCCGGACGATGTGTCGCTGGCCGGCCAGCTGGGCCGTCTGATCGACTATTCGCCCCGCGAACTGCCGGCGCTGGTGCAACAGTTCAATGCGCGCCTGGCCAAGCTGCCGGCCGAGGTCAACGCCTCGCACGCCAAGCCTGAAGTCAAAGCGCACTTTGCCAAGCTGATCAAGGCGCTTGAGACGCCTTAGATTCCGACGCCCGGCGCCGGAATCAGAATCCGGCGCCGGGCTGGCTGAGGTAATCCACCTCTGCTGGCGTACTGGTGCGTCCGAGCAGGCCATTGCGATGTGGAAAACGCCCGAAGCGCTCGATCACCTGCTGATGCCGACGCGCATAGTCCAGAAAATTCTCGAATGGCGCGCGTGAGGCGGCCGGTACGGCGTCACGCAGGGCCTCAAACAGGCCCACTGAACGCGCCTGCAGCATCGCATCCTCGGCGTGCTCCAGCGGCAGATAGCAGAACACCCGCTCAAGCGGCGACAGCGCCTGATCATCGCCGCGCGCGATACCTTCCAGCGCCAGCGTCAGCGCCCGTGCGTCACCCGCAAAAGCCGCCTCGGTATCGCGGCCGATATTGCGCGTGAACTGGTCCAGCACCACGATCAACGCCAGCCAGCCGCTGGGCGTCTGCGTCCATTCGACCAGACCGCCACCAAGCGCGGTCTGCACGGTGTTGCCAAAACGCTGGCGGATCTGCGCATCAAAGTCGGCGTCCTTCTGGAACCAGGCCTGGCGGGGCTGACCCGCGGCCTTGCCTTCGCCGAACCAGAAACCCAACACCTGCTGCGGAATCACGCTGGACATGCCTGTCTCTCCGAATCGGACGGCGACTGGCCTGCACCAGCCGCGCGGGTGGTTTACGGTACAGTGCCGGCCTGCGTCAGCCCAAACTCGTCAGCCTTATGTCAAAGCCTCGCCCGCCGCGCGATCGTGATCGCGCCCTCGATGCCAACGCCACTGCCTCGCGCAGTCACGCCGGCGATGGCAACGCCCTATGGCGCTACGAGCGTCACCGTCGGCGCAACTTGGCCGCCACGCCCGGCCCGCATGGTGTGGCACTGGTGCTCGACCGGCTGAAAGCCGACTTCAACGTGCCAAAAATCTTCCGCAGCGCCGAGGCCTTTGGCGCGCATGCCGTGCACCTGGTGGATGTCGGTCCGTTCGATCCGGCGCCGGCAAAGGGTGGCTTCAAGCATGTGCCGGCCAAGTTGCACGAGGACTTTGCCAGCTGCCGCGCCGCCTTGGACGCCGAAGGCTTCATCCTGGTCGGGCTGGATCCGTTCGCCGACACGCTGATTCACGAGGCCAAGCTGCCCGAACGCTGCGCCTTCGTGCTCGGCCACGAGCTGCATGGCCTTAGCGCCGAGGCGCGCGCGGCCAGCGGTGCGCAATTTGTGCGCATTCCGCAATGGGGACAGGTCGACAGCCTGAATGTGTCGGTGGCCGCTTCGGTGGCGCTCTACGAATACGTGCGCCAGCACGGCAGCCAAGTGCCGGCGCCGGTGCGCAACGAGGGCGCGCACCACTACTGAGCGGCCAACGCCCGCCTCGCTCAGCGCTTGGCGAACAGGCGCGTCGGCGTGGCCTTGAAGTGCGCGCGCACCGAGGGCCGGCCCAGGCGCCAGACCAGCCAGGCCAGCACCGGCACGGCCACGATCTTGAAACTGGTGCCCAGAATCAGCGTGAGCCGGTAGCGGGCAATCATCTCACGCCCGGCCTGGGGCAGGTTGGGCTGGGCCAGCAGCTGATGCGACGCCTTGGAAAAGTCACCCCACTGCGAAAGCAGCATCCCCGCCGACACCGCCGCCCATACCGCCAGCAGCGAGGCCACCACGCGCAAGCCGCGGCGTGCCCATTCGCGGCCCATCAGCGCGCCAGCCGAAACCATGACGGTAAGGCCGGCACCGAGCAGATACGCCGCATCCCAGGCGATGATCGCCCACAACTTGTGACGATCGGCCTCGGCCAGCTTCTGACCGTGCAAAATGCCGAATGCCTGCCAGCCATGGGCGGCGTACTGCAACACGCCAAAGGCCGCCAGCAACAGCAGCAGCCAGATAACCACACGATAGAGGGCGGGCCAGCGGGACGATTTGGACACGGTGCTTTTCACTTCACAATCAACTCATGCAGCCTGACACGCACCGTGGTGCATGCGAAAGGCTTCACATGGGTGCGAAAGCGCCTGGCCTCAAGATCCGGCGTGCCCATCGACCGCCCGCAAAGGCCGCCTCAGTCGGCCTGATCTTCGTCGATGACCTTGCCGGTGCTGGCATCGATCTTCAGCTGCACCCGCTGGCCGGAGCGATTGGTGGCGGTGGTTTTCCACTCGCCATCATCAAATTCCAGCGTCTTGTAGCCGCGATAGCCGTGCGCGTTAAGCTTGTCCAGAATCTGATCGGAGGTCAGCGCCGACACCTCGCCATCGGCCTTCTGCTGGCCGGTCTGGGCGTTGATGTGCAGCGTCTGCCAGTCGCCATCGCTGTCGCGGGCGCGCACTTTCCATTGGCCATCGTCGAGCTTGATCTCCTTGATGCGCGTGTAGCCCTGGCGCATCAGCATGGAACGCACCTTGTCGGCACTGATCGATACGGAAGCTGCCGCATCGGCGTGGTCGCCGGCATGGCCTAGCACCGGCGCACCGATGAAGGTTGCCAGCGACACCATCAGGATGGAACGGGAAAGCGGCATGGCACGGCCTCCTTACATATTCTCAAGACGCCCGACTCAAGCGGCGCGGACGCCAGAACAAAAAAGGCGGCCCGCAGCCATCGCTGCGAGCCGCCCCTGTGCGGATGAAACGCCAAGACTTACTTGCGGCTGATGGTGAACGCACCCACGTCGATACCCAGATCCACGCCCTGGCCGGTACCAGCCAGTGCCAGCGACACGGTGCCCTTGGTCAGGACCTGGGCGTCACCCGACTTGACTACACCGGCATGCGCACCGGCCTGGGCGTAGCTGCCCAGCACGTCGGAAATCTTGTAGATATGCGAGAACTTGCCCTTGCCATTGTCGACGTGCCACTTGCCAGCGGTCAGGCCTCCTCCCTTGACGGTGATCTTCACCGGCATCGAGGCGCCATTGTCGCAGGTCACCACGCCCGAGCCCTCGGCGTGCTTGTAGATGGCCGCCCAGCCGGTAAGCGAAAAACGCATTTGGCACTTCAACGGCGCGTCGGCGGCGTGTGCCGCATGCGGAACACCCATGCTCGTCGCGCCCAGCATGGCGGCGCCAATCACTGCCAGATGATGCTTCTTCATAAGAACCTCCCTTGGTGATGCCAATGTTGCGTGGCTGACAGTGTTGTCGGACGAACCTGAACAGGCCCGGGTATGCCGACACGCTCGTTCAGCCACCTATAGCGGATGTGCAGACAGCGTCATCAGGGAGCAGCAGTCACGCATCAACGCGCGTCGATGTTTTCGCTCCCGATTCACGCCGCAGGCGTCACCATGGGCACAACGTTTGCTGCCCGCACCCCCATGCCATGCATCGACCCAACGTCTGGAAACTGACTCGGCGCGTGGTCCGCAACGCGCTCTCGGGCATTGGTGACGACGAGCTGATGACGCGCGCGGCCGCACTGGCGTTCTACTCGGCACTGTCCTTCGCCCCGCTGCTGGTGCTCGCGCTGTGGGTGGTGTCCTCGGTGGGTCCGACCTGGCAGCGAGAGCTGATCGAGCAGATCACTCATACCGTTGGCCCTCGCGCGGCCGATGCGGTGCGCATGGTGATCGACAATGTCAGCCACAAAAAGACCGCCGGCCACTGGGCCGGACTGATCGGGCTGGCGGTGACGCTGTTCAGCGCATCGGCAGTGTTCGCCCAGCTGCAGGGCGCCATCAACCGCGTCTGGGGGTTGCGCGCGCAGCCGGGACGGGCCTGGGTATGGTGGCTGCGTGCTCGCATCCACGCCTTCGGCCTGCTGGCGGCACTGGCCTTCCTGCTGGTGATCACTTTTGCCGTCAGCGCGGTCATCGCCGCGCTGGTGCCCGATGGCAGTGTGGCCTGGAGTGTGCTGGACCTGCTGATTTCACTGGGCGTGTTCACGCTGATCTTCGCGGCCATCTTCAAGGTGCTGCCGGACGCCCTGATCGACTGGCGCGATGCGCTGATCGGTGCAGCACTTACCGCCGCGCTGTTCGCCGCCGGCAAGTTCGGCATTGGCCTTTACCTGGCAAACAGCAATGTCGGCGGCGCCTACGGCCCGGCCAGTTCGGTGATTGTGCTGCTGGTGTGGGTGTATTTTGCCGCCGTCATCATACTGCTGGGCGCTGAGTTGACCGAAGCGGTGGCCGCCGAGCGTGGCTGCCCGATTCGGCCGCGCGCCTACGCCGAGCCACATCACGAGTCAACCAGGCGTCGGCATGGATCCCGACCCTGGCATCATGGCGAGCAATCAGGCCAAGATGATGGCTGACCGTCCTGAACACGGATGGCCGCATCTGCAAGGAGACTCCCCATGATCAAGCACATTCTGGTCGGCTACGACGGCTCGGACACCTCAAGGCGCGCGGTGGCACTGGCGCTGGACATGACTGCCGCCAGCAACGGACGCGTGCGGGTCATCACCGTGGTGCGCGTCAGCCAGGGCGGCGACGATGCCGCGGTGATGATGACCGACACCGACTGCCAGACCCGCCAGAGGCAACTGCGCGAGGCGATGGACGAACTGGCCGGCGACCAGGCGGGCCGCATCGATACGCAGGTGATCCTGGGCGAACCCGGCCACGCCCTGCTGGGCCAGGTGGCCGAATACGACATCGATCACATCGTCATCGGCCATACCGAGCGCGGCGCACTGGCACGCTGGCTGTTGGGCTCGGTATCCGGCGAGCTGCTGGAACGCGCGCGAGTACCCGTGACGGTGGTGCGCTGACCCCGGGCAGCGCATAGGTGTCGCGACAGGCACTTGTCACGCCGCGGTCACACCCAGCTATGCTTAGATACGCGGTCGCGTGTCGCGATCATCCCATTCCTGTACCCGAAGACGGAGGACTCCGGTGAGTAACACCCCGCTGCCATGGACACTGGAGAGCATCGACTTTGCAAGCATCGACCCGGAACTGGCCCGCGCCAACGATGACCTGGTTTGCCTGATCTGCGCCTCGTCCTTCATCGAAAGCGGCTCGGATCTGTACGCGGCCAACCTGGTGGCGCACTACGAGGGCGATGAAGATGTACAGGGCTGGCTGCGCGACCAGTGGGAACACGAAGAACTGCAGCACGGGCGCGCCCTGGCCACCTACGTGCGCCACGCCTGGCCGGATTTCGACTGGGACGCTGCCTTCAAGGATTTCTTCGCCGAATACGGCGCCGTGTGCACCGCCGAGAACCTGGAAGACCGCCGCGGACTGGAGCTGGCCGCGCGCTGCGTGGTCGAGACCGGCACCGCCAGTCTGTACCGGGCCATCCATGGCCTGACCACCGAGCCGGTGCTCAAGCAGCTGACGGCCCACATCAAGAATGACGAAGTGCGCCACTACAAGTACTTCTACAAGTACTTCCGCGAATACGAGGCGCGCGAGAAGAACGGCCGCCGCCGCGTGTTCGGTGCGCTGTGGCGTCGGCTGATGGAAATTCGCGACGAGGACGGCGACATCGCCATCAAGCACGTGTTCGCCTATCGCCACCCCGAGTACAACCAGAGCAAGGCCAGCTTTCGTCAGGCCGCCAATCGCGTGAACGACATCGTGCGCAGGAACCTGCCCACGGAAATGACCGTGAAGATGCTGCTCAAGCCGCTGGACCTGTCACCCCGCGTGAACAACTTCATCCAGAAGCCGCTGACCCGGATTACCGAGCGCTTCGTGCTGCAATAGGTTCACGGCCAACGCCGCAAACGAAAAAGGCCGCCCCATCGGGCGGCCTTTTTCATGACCCTGCCAGGGGCAGGCCAAGGTGTCGCAAACCGTTTACTTGGCCGGCTTCCATTTGTCCGGCACAAAACCGCTGACCTCGTAGGTGAGCGTGGTCTTGCCGCCCTGCTTCAAGTCAACGTGCATGACGATCTTCTTGGCCTTCTCCATCATCTTGACGAAGCCCTTGTAGTCCTTGATGAACAGCGCCGGCTCGCCGCCATCGGGGCGATAGCCCTTCAAGGTGTGCGACTTGCCGTCCACCTGGGTGGCAATGGAACACACCTTGTGGCAGATGAAGCCGTGATTGTTGGTGTCATACAGGAACACGCTCTCGCCCCACTTGGAGTGCTTGCGCAACACCAGGCGAATGCCCTGGGTGGCAACTACCGCCGTGCTCTGCGTGCCGCCCCCCATCGGGCCGACCTGATACAGCCACATGTTGGCCAGGCGATCATGCTCGGACTTGGCCTTGCTCTCGGCCTCGATCTTGGGCAGCGACTGCTTGACCGTTGCCGCGGCCTTGGTGCCGGGGAACTGGTCCTCGATCTCGTGACCGATCGGCACCGCCAGCGGGTAGTTGTTCAGCTGCACCAGGCGCTGGTACATCTTCAGTTTTTCCTGCGCCTTGGCTTCGTTGGCGGCCTTCTGCTGCGCCGCTCGCTGCTGCGGCGTCGGCGAGTGATCCTGCGAACAGGCGCCAAGCGCCAGGCAAAGCGCCACGGCGCTGGCAAGGGTGATCGTGCGGGTCATGGGCGGCAGCTCCGTGATGTCGTCAAATCGCAAACCGGTGATGCATCAAGCCTATCCCAAAGCACGTCGCGCTGTGCAGTCACTGCCCGTCCGCGCCGGCAGGCTTGGGCGCATCGGTGCGCGGCATGCGCGAGATCTTGCGTGCCTCGGGTGCCGGCTGCTTCTGCGCTGCGTGCAACGCCTTCACATCCACCGGACGAATGCGGCTGATGGTGCAGGGAATGCCGATGCCAGTGCCCTGCACCACCACTTCGTCCAGACCGGCGACGACGTCGTCGACATGCGTGGTCAGGCGGATGGCAAAGCTGCTGCCAAGATCCGGGCACGGCGATACATCCAGCAGGTAGGCCTGACTGGGCCGCGCATAAACCAGCAGATGCGTATCGTCGATCGCCTCCCACGAGTACAGCGAGGTCAGAAGATGAAACGATGGTTGCGGTTTTCCGGCCGCCGACTGCACCAGCGACAGCTGCTGCGCATCGGTGCGCGAGTTCATGCCGGCGCACCCGGCCAGACCGAGCATGGCCAGTCCCGTGGCGGTCCACATGATCAGAACATTGCGTGTTTTCATGGCAATTGGCTCCCTGGTCGAGGTGCCGCCGGCCGCACACCATGTGCGGCGGCTAGAAAATGGAATGGCCACTCAAGGTGGCAAAGCGCTCCAGCGCCAGCGTACCGGCCAGCGAATTGCCGCTGGCATTGAGACCGGGCGCCCATACGCACACACTGAACTGGCCTGGCATCACCGCCACGATGCCGCCGCCGACACCACTTTTGGCCGGCAGGCCAACGCGATAGGCAAAGTCGCCGACCGCATCGTAGGTACCGCAAGTCAACATGAGCGAGTTGATGTACTTGGCCTGGCTGGGCGTGACGATGGGGCCATCGGCGTTGCGGCCATAACGGGCCAGGTACATGAAGGTGCGCGCCAGCTCGGCGCAGCTCATCGACAGCGCGCAGTGATGGAAATAGGCATCGAGCACGGCATCGGGATGGTTGTCCAGATTGCCGAAGCTTTTCAGAAAGTGCGCCACGGCGGCGTTGCGATGGCCTTTGGCGGCCTCCGATTCGGCCACGGTGTAGTCGTAGTCCACATCGTCATCGCCACACAGGCGACGGGCGAAATCGCGCAACGCGGCCTTGGCGTCGCCCTGGTGCGAAATCACCATGTCGGTGACCACCAGCGCACCGGCATTGATGAACGGATTGCGCGGGATGCCGTGTTCGAACTCCAGTTGCACCAGCGAGTTGAAGGCCGTGCCGGACGGCTCGCGGCCGACCCGGCGCCACAGCGCCTCGCCCTCGCGCTGCATGGCCAGGGTCAGCGTGAACACCTTGGAGATGCTCTGGATGGAAAAGCGCTCCTCGGCATCGCCCACGGCAGCAAAATGCCCATCGGTATCGCACACCGCCATGCCAAAGCGCGTTGGCTCGACGCTGGCCAGCTGCGGGATGTAGTCGGGCATGCGCCCCTGCGGCAGCGTTGGCGCAATCTCGGCGTGGATCTGCTCGAGGATGGCTTGATAGGGCAAGGGCGCGAACTCCTTCACTCGCAATGACACCGATGCTAACGCCGGCCGGCGACGCCCGCCCATCGCGCGCGCCGCCAGCGTTCAGGCAGCACCGTCAGTCGGCCTGGAAACTGGCCGTATCGATAACGAAGCGATAGCGCACGTCACCGCGCATCATGCGCTCGTAGGCGTCGTTGATGTCCTGCACCGGGATCACTTCGACATCGGCGCCAATATCGTGCTCGGCGCAGAAATCGAGCATCTCCTGGGTTTCGGCGATGCCACCGATCATCGAGCCGGCCAGACGCTTGCGGCCAAGAATCAAACTGCCTGCCGAGATCAGCTGCGGCTCGGGCATGCCCACCAGCACCATCACACCAGCGCGTTTGAGCAGGCCCAGGTAGGCGTTGTAGTCGTGACCGGCCGACACGGTATCGATGATGACGTCAAAGCGCCCGGCGTGATCGTCGAAGGCGTTCTCTTCGCCGGTGGCGACAAAGTCATCGGCGCCCAGTTTCAGCGCCGCGTCGCGCTTGTTCGGCGAGTGACTGAGCACGGTCACGCTCGCGCCCATGGCCTTGGCGATCTTCACCGCCATGTGACCCAGGCCACCAAGGCCGACCACGGCCACCGTATCGCCCTCGCCCACCTGGTAGAGCTTCAGCGGCGAATAGGTGGTGATGCCGGCACACAGCAAGGGCGCGGCCCGTTCCAGGGCGATCGATTCGGGCACCCTCAGCACGTAGTTCTCGTCGACCACGATGCGCGTGGCGTAACCGCCATAGGTAGGGCGCGAGCGATCCAGCGTGCCGTCGTCGTGGCGCTCGAAGCTATTGTAGGTGGCACTCATGCCCTTCTCGCAGAACTGCTCCTCGCCGTCCTCGCAGGCGGCGCAGGTGCGGCACGAATCAACAAAGCAGCCCACGCCGACGGTATCGCCCTGGGCCCACTTTTCGACCTTGTCGCCGACGCGGGTGACGGTGCCGACAATCTCGTGACCCGGCACCATCGGAAACACCGATCCACCCCATTCATCGCGCACCTGATGGATGTCCGAGTGGCACACGCCGCAGTAACGGATGGCAATTTCCACATCGTGCGGGCCGGGCTGACGGCGCTCGATGGCGTGCGCAGCCAACTCGGCACCGGCACTGACAGCGGCATAGGCGGGGGTGTTGCTCATGACGGATGCTCCGTAGTCATGTTGGGGAATTACGGTTAGTGTACCCGCCAGTTCGTGAAGGCCGGGCGCGTGACAGGCGCTGCGGAACCCGCGCATTCGTCCCCTGTTTACGGAAGCTTTCCCGCGCATGCCCGAGCTTGATCCCTCGACGCAGAGCCTGCGTCAGTACCCGGCATTTCTTCGCTTCTGGTGCGCCCGCCTGGCCTCCAGTTTCGGCTTCCAGATGCTGTCGGTGGCTGTTGGCTGGCAGGTTTACGCCATCACCGGTCGCGCCTTCGACCTTGGCCTGATCGGCCTGGCACAGTTCATCCCTTCGGTACTGCTGGCGCTGCCGGCCGGGCATGTGGCCGACCAGTTCCAGCGCCGTCGCATCGTGGTGGTGTGCCAGTTTTTCGAGTGGCTGGCGATCCTGGCGCTGGCCGCGGGTACGGTCATGCACGTGCTGGACGAGACGGCCATCCTCGCGCTGATCTTCTTCATCGGCGTGTTCAAGGCGTTCGAATCACCAGCGCTGCAGTCGATGGTGCCGGGCCTGGTGCCCGAAGCGGTGCTGCCGCGCGCGCTGGCGATGAATTCCTCGGCCGGACAGATCGCCATGATCGCCGGCCCCGCGGTGGGCGGCTTTCTCTACGTGGCCGGCCCCGGCGTGGTCTACGGCGCATCGGCGGCGCTTTACCTTGGCGCCGTGCTGCTGATGGCCTGGCTGCGCTATGACCACACCCCGCCGCGCCGCGAGCCGGCGACACTGAAGACGGTGTTCGCTGGCGTCAGCTTCATCCGCGCGCGGCCGGTGATTCTGGGCGTGATCTCGCTGGACCTTTTCGCCGTGCTGCTGGGTGGCGCCACCGCCCTGCTGCCCATTTTTGCCCGCGACATCCTGCATACCGGCCCGTGGGGACTGGGCCTGCTGCGCGCCGCGCCGGCCGTGGGCGCGCTGCTGATGTCGCTGTGGCTGGCCCGTCACACCATGGAGCGGCGCGTGGGCATGATCATGTTCGCCTCGGTGGCCGGCTTTGGCGTGGCCACGCTGGTATTCGCGCTGTCCACGGTGCTGTGGCTGTCCCTGCTGGCGCTGTTTGCGCTGGGCGCCTTCGACATGGTCAGCATGGTGATCCGCGGCGCGCTGGTGCAGCTGGAAACACCCGATGCCATGCGCGGACGCGTCAACGCGGTGAACTCGATTTTCATCAACACCTCCAACCAGCTGGGCGAGTTCGAATCGGGTCTGCTGGCAGCCTGGGTCGGCGCGGTCGGCACCGCGGTCATCGGCGGCCTCGGCACACTGGTGGTCGTGGGCCTGTGGATGGCCATGTTCCCGGTCTTGCTCCGGCGCCAGAAGCTGGCCGGCGAGCCCGAACAGGCCGAGGCCACCGAAGGCGCCTCGGCTACACTCTAGAGACCCTTCGTCACCCGCCGCCTTGTCATGCTGGTTACCTGCGCCGACGCTTTTTCCGAACAGTTCGCCAAGCTGCCCGCCAGCGCACCGGCCACGGCACGCGCGGCCTTCATGGTGGCGCCTTCGGCGCTGACGCTGGCGGCCGAGTCGGCCAGCGACAACCGCTACATGGATCTGGCCGACGTGCCTGACGCGGCCGCCGCGATGGCCCAGCACGCGGCGCTGGCCGAAGCGCTGCGCCAGGATGTGCCGGTGATGGTGTTTCCGGGCGATGCCGCCTGTCCGGACGGCCTGTTTCCCAACAACGTGTTTGCCACCGCGCCGGGCCGGCTCATCATTGGCCGCATGCGCCACGCCGTGCGCCAGCACGAAGCGGACCGTGGCGATATCCGGCGCGTATTCACCGACTTGCTGGGCTACGCCGAGCACGACCTGTCCATGCGTGAGGATCTGGTCGCCGAGCTGACCGGCTCGCTGATTATCGATCGCGCGCGTGGCGTGGGCTTTTGCGGTCTGTCCGAGCGCTGCGATCTGGCCGGCGCGCAGGCCATGCACGAGGCCTTCGGCCTCAAACTGACCTGGGCCTTCGAGCTGGCGCCGGGCGAGTACCACACCAATGTGGTGATGGCGCTGCTGGCCAGCCGCGCGGTGCTGCTGGCCGCCGACGGCTTTGCCGACCCGGCCGTGCCGGCGGCCATTGCCGGTGCCTACGATCAACACGCGGTGATGCTCAGCCCCGAGCAAAAGCGCGCCTTTGCCGGCAATGCCATCACGCTGAGTGAGCGGCGCGTGTGGATAAGCGCACGGGGCGCCGCCTCGCTTACACCCGATCAGCGCGCGCAGCTGGCCGGCTATGGATTTACGCTGGGTGAGGTACCGCTGCCGGATATCGAAAAGGCCGGTGGCAGCCTGCGCTGCTGCGTGGGCGAGATTTTCTAGTCTCGCCTTGCGGCGCCAGACGGCATCGATAAAACCCCAACGGTACCGCCCACCCGTGCCCAATGGCAGAGGTCGCCAACGCCCGGCTGTGGGCAGAATCGGGGCCATGAATACTCACCCAGCCCTTCCCCGCCTGGCACGCATCGGTGCGGCCAGCGCCATCGCCCTGCTTGGCAGCGTCGCGCTCGCCAACGCCGCCACGGCCAAGGCTCCACCCACCGGTCCGCGCCTCGAGATCAGCTTCCCGGCCAGCGCGCATGCCAAGCCGATTACCGGACGCGTGTACGTGGCCATCAGCCGCAGCAACGCCAAGCCGCCCATCGAGCAGACCGACCCGACGGGCGTGCCACTGTTCGGCCACGATGTGAAGGCGCTCAAGCCCGGCACCCAGGTGGCGATCACCCATGCCGATTTCGGCACGCCCGTGCATCAGCTTTCCAAGTTGCCGGCCGGCGACTACTGGATGCAGCCATTCGTCAACATCTACACCCGGTTCAAGCGCGCCGACGGTCACACCGTGTGGCTGCACATGGACCATTGGGAAGGCCAGGACTGGAAGCGCTCGCCGGGCAACCTCTACGGCACGCCGGTGAAGGTGCATTACGACCCCAACGCCAGCACGCCGATCAAGCTGGTCGCCGATCATGTGATCGGCCCGATCAAGCTGCCGGCCGACACCCGCTACGTGAAGCGTTTTCGCATCAAGAGCGCCATGCTCAGCCACTGGTGGGGCCACCCGATCTATTTCGGCGCGACCGTCCTGCTGCCGCGTGGTTACGCCAGCCACCCCCATGTGCGCTACCCGGTGATCTACGACGAAGGCCACTTCTCGCTGCACGCGCCGATGGGCTTTGACCGCAAGGGCTCGGCGTTCCGCAAGTACTGGCTGGCCGACGGCACGCCGCGCTACATCGTGGTCACACTGCAACATCCCTCGCCGTATTACGACGACTCCTACGCGGTGAACTCGGCCAACGATGGCCCCTGGGGCGACGCCATCCAGCAAGAGCTGCTGCCGGCCATCGACCAGCGCTTTCGCACCATCAATCAGCCTTGGGCGCGCATCCTCACCGGCGGCTCGACGGGTGGCTGGATTTCCGTGGCGCTGCAGGTGTTCCACCCCGATTACTACGGCGGCAGCTTTGCCTCGTGTCCAGACTCGCTGGATTTTCGCTACCACCAGATCGTCAACATCTACGCGGACAAGAACGCCTATTACAAGCAGCACGGCTGGGTACGCGTCGAGCGTCCGGACACGCGCAAGCCGGATGGCAACATCACTTCGATGATGAAAGACGAGAACTGGTACGAGCTGGCGGTGGGTGACCACTCGCGCTCGGGCGGCCAGTGGGATATCTGGGAAGCCACGTTCGGACCCGTTGGCGCCGATGGCTACCCGCAGCGCATCTGGAACAAGCGCACCGGTGTCATCAATCACCAGGTGGCCGCCTACTGGAAGCAGCACTACGACCTGCGCCATATCCTTCAGACGCAGTGGTCCACGCTGGGGCCGAAGGTGACCGACAAGCTGCACATCTATGTGGGCGATGCCGACACTTACTACCTCAATATGGGCGTGCGCATGATGGATGGCTTCCTGAAAACGGCGAAAAGCCCGAGCTTCCATGGCTCGGTGACCTACCAGCCGATGGCGCCGCATTGCTGGGGCCCTCGCGGTGATGCGCTGATCCACACCATCACCCAGTACGTCGACAGCCACGCGCCGCCAGATGCCAACCTCAAGGATTGGCGCTACTGATACATCGAAAGCGCGCGTTGGGGTGCTTGCCGCCGCAACGCGCTTGCGCCATGGTGATGGGCTGTTTTACGACATGCCGTGCCCATCATGCCCCACCGTCCGCTTATCCTGGCGCTTGGCGCCCTGCTCGCCGGCAGCCTGACCGCTGCCCACGCTGTCGATCACCCAGCCGCACCCGCGCCAGGCACGGTGCGTGGTCACACCTGGGCCAACCCGATCGACATCGACTACCGCTACAACTACGAGCAGATGAACAAGGGCATCTCCTATCGCACCGGCGCCGACCCGGCCGTGGTGCGATACAAGGGCGCCTATTACCTGTTCCAGACCCTGGCCGACGGCTATTGGCGCTCTACCGACCTGGTGCACTGGCAGTTCGTCAAACCCGATCGCTGGCCGTTTGACGGTGCCGTGGCGCCGGCCACCCTGGTGGCCGATGGCAAGCTGTTCCTGATGGAGTCGGCGTTCGAATCGCGACCGCTGCTGTATTCGACCGATCCGGCGCACGGCAAGTGGAAGTTCTGGACGCGCCTGCTGCCGCCGGTGCCGGGCGCGGTGTCGCCGGCCAACGAGTACAAGATCAAGCCCGGCCAGTTGCCGCCGGGGCCGTGGGATCCAGGCCTGTTCCAGGATGATGACGGCAAGGTCTACGTCTACTGGGACTCGTCCAACATCCACCCGCTGTATGGGGCCAGCATGGACTTTGCCTTTGACAAGGCCAGTCAAGGCGAAGGCAAGCGCCTGCACTTCACCAGCAAACCCAAGGCCTTGCTGCGCGCCCATCCCAGGCAGCACGGCTGGGAGCGCTTCGGCCGCAATCACTCCAACACCGCCATCGCGCCCTATATCGAGGGCTCGTGGATGAACAAGCACGACGGCACCTACTACCTGCAGTACGCCGGACCGGGCACCGAATACAACGTCTACGCCACGGGCGTCTATACCTCCAAACATCCGCTGGGGCCGTTCCACTATGCGCCCTACAACCCGATTGGCTACAAGCCCGGTGGCTTCATGCAGGGCGCCGGTCACGGCTCCACCTTCACCGATGCCCACGGCAATGTGTGGAACACCGGCACCAGCTGGATTGGATTGAACTGGACCTTCGAGCGGCGCATCGACATGTTCCCGGCCGGCTTTCACAAGGACGGGCAGATGTGGGTGGATACGCGCTTCGGCGATTTTCCGCACACCATGCCCGATCACAAGCTCAAGCCCGGGGAGAGTACCTTCACCGGCTGGATGCTGCTGTCGTACAAGAAGCACGCCAGCGCCTCCTCGCACATGGGCGGCCATACGCCGGCCGATGCCACCGACGAAAACCCACGCACCTTCTGGCTGGCCAAGAACAACCACGCCGGGCAAACGCTGACCGTCGACATGGGCGGCCCGCGCACGGTGCGTGCGGTGCAGGTCAATTACGCCGACTACAAGTCCGGCCGCTATGGCGATGCGCCGGACATCGTCACCCAGTTCAAACTGGAAGGCTCCAGCGACGGCAAGCACTGGCACATGCTGGCCGATCTTTCGCACTCACGGCGCGATCACGCCGACGCCTATGTGGAGCTGGCCAAACCGGCGCACGTGCGCTACATGCGTTACGTGCATGTGCACGTCGGCGCCAAGACACTGGCCATCGCCGATCTTCGTATCTTCGGCCACAAGGCCGGCACCGACCCGAGCGCACCGGTGCTGGTCGGCGCCAAGCGCCTGGCTGATACGCGTGATGCGCGCATCAGCTGGAAACCGGTACCGGGGGCGGTGGGTTACAACGTGCGCTGGGGCCTGGCCAAGGATCGCCTGCATGAAACCTGGCAGCGCTGGGCCGACAAGCCGACCCAGCTGACCTTGAGCTCGCTCAACAAGGGCGTGCGTTACGTGGTGGCCGTGGAAGCGTTCAACGAGCACGGTGTCTCCAAGCTGTCCAAGGTGATGGTGCTCAAGCCCTGAACCGTTCGCCGCGCGCATCTGACAACGGCGGATGTGCGCGGCGCCGCAAAGCATGGCATCGGCGCTTGCAGGCGTACGGGGGCTGCGCTTTGATGGTGGCATGATTACCGTCCATCACCTGGAAAACTCGCGCTCGCAGCGCATCCTCTGGCTGCTCGAAGAGCTGGGGCTGCCCTATGAGATCAAGCGCTACGCGCGTGACCCTGACACCATGCTGGCGCCGGCTTCCTTGAAAAAAATCCATCCGCTGGGCAAGTCACCCATCGTCACCGATGACGACATCACCCTGGCCGAGTCCGGCGCCATCATCGAGTATCTGCTCGACACCTATGACGCCGAAGGGCAATGGCGTCCGGCCGCCGGCAGCGCGCAGCGGCGCCAGTTCACCTACTGGCTGCATTACGCCGAAGGCTCGGCGATGCCGCCGCTATTGCTCAGCCTGATCTTCTCGCGCATGCCCAAGGCACCGATGCCAGGCTTGCTGCGCCCCTTGGTGCGCGCCATCGCCAAGCGCATCCAGGCCGGCTTTGTCACGCCGCAACGGCGCCTGCATCTGGGTTACATGGATGAGCATCTGGCCAGGCAGCCCTGGTTCGCTGGCGAGGCCATCAGCGCCGCCGATATCCAGATGAGCTTTCCACTGGAAGCGGCCGCTTCGCGCGACGATGACCTCACCGCGCGCTATCCGCACCTGGCCACTGTGCTCACGCGCATGCACGCGCGCCCGGCCTACCAGCGCGCCCTGGATCGCGGCGGCCCGTACGCCATGGTCGACTGAAGCCTATCGCGCGCGTCAGTTGCGCTCGGGCAACCGACGGTTGGCGTCGAGCTTCTCGACGCGATCGATCTGATCCAACCAGACCTTGCGGTTCCAGGTCGGCACCTGCGGGTCTTCCAGCCGCAACACGGCATTGATGCCCTGCTTGCCATCCGGCCCCTTGAACACTTGCGTGATCGGCCGCTCGACCACGGTGCCGGTGTAGATGGTGCCGTTTTTTTCGACCACGGTCACCCGCGCATTGGCGGGCAGCTGCCGGGTCAAATCCTCGATGTGTTCGCAGGCGGCCGAGCTCAGTTCGACGTGGTCAGCATGGCGTCCCATGGAGTCTCCCTCGCAGATTGGCGTTGGTGTCCTGCAAGGCTAGAGCCGGGCTGCCCAATTTGCGGTGAATCGTTGCCCAAATGCTGGCTTAACCCGCGCCCGGCCGCCTCACGTTGTGCACACATTCGTGTGCGCAGCATGCGCGCGTTGATTCAAGTTTGTGAAGGTGAACGCAAATGGCTCTGGTGCAGTCGTACTGTCCTCACTGCGGCGCGTCGATGCGCCCACGCGACGCGCAGTGTGACGTCTGCCTGAAAATTACCCCGCACCGCATCGATCGCTCGCAGGGTGTGCTGGCCTGCGCGTTCGTGCTGATGCTGGGCGTGGTGGTGGCTGCGTGGCGACTGGGCGTCGGCGCTTGAGTGCGTTAGCGCCCCGGCCATCCAGCCGGGCTTCATGCAGCTGAACGGGCACGCAAAGCGTTTATGCGCCAATCACATGGCGCCTGCCAATGTCGCTGCGTCGTTCAACACGTAAGGAGCCCAACATGAGCCGAGCTGCGAACAATCTCATCCATTTGCCGCGCAAGCGCGACCTGACGGAAACCGCCCATGAGCTGGGAGGCCGTACCGGCGATCTGGCGCTGCGCGGCCGTCTGGCTGGCCGTCGCGCCGGACGTGGCCTGCGTCGTGGCGCACTGCGCGCGGCCGATTTCGCCGAAGACATGGGCGAGCGCTCCGCCGAGCAGGCCGTGCGTCTGGGCCGTCAGGCCAAACGCCACCCGGCCGCCACCATCGGTATCGCAGCGGCGGCTATCGGCGCGGTATTCCTGGGTCGCAAGCTGTGGAAGCAGCGTCAGCAACAGCGCCGCGTGCAGTCGCCGATCATCGACGATATCGACGGCTGAGCAAGGCCGACTCTGTCGCCACTCATCGTGGTGGCAGAGACAGTCCGAAGCGGTCGAGCCGGGACTGCCAGGCGTCGGCCGCTTCGGGCATGCCGAACAGAAACCCCTGCATGCGATGGCAACCAAGCCGCAACAGGTGGTGTGCCTGTGCCGCGTGCTCGACGCCCTCGGCCACCACGTTTTTACCCAGCGTCTGCGACAGCTGCAGGATGGCAGCGACCAACGCCTGATCGGCAGTGTCCTCGGCAAGATCACGCACGAACGCACGGTCTATCTTCAATGTGTCGACCGGCAACCCCTTCAGGTAGGCCAAACCGCAGTAGCCGGTGCCGAAATCATCCAGTGACAGCTCCACACCCAACGCTCGGATGCGCTTGAGGCGCTCAATCATGTCGGCGTCGCGCTCGATGAGCGTGCGCTCAGTCAACTCCAGTGTAAGCTGCGCAGCATCCAGGCCGCTCTCGGTCAGCACCTCCTCCAACACGGCGATGAAACGCGGGTGGCGCAGCTGCAGCGGCGAAACGTTCACCGCCATACGCAGTCGATGCCCCTGCCCGGCCCAGAGCACCGCCTGTCTGCAGGCCTGCTGCAATACCCAGCGCCCGATGTCCAGGATCAATCCACTTTCCTCGGCCACGCAGATGAAGCGCGCCGGCATCACCAGTTCGTCATCGACCTGCCAGCGCAGCAAGGCCTCGGCGCCAGTAATGCACCGAGCCTCCATGTCGACCAGCGGCTGGTAGTGCAGCCGTAGCTCATCACGACGCAGGGCGCTGCGCAGCCCGGTCTCGATACGCACTCGCTCACTGGTGCGCGCGTTGAGTTCGGCAGTGAAGAAGCGATAGGCACCGTGCCCGGCTTGCTTGGCCTCGTACATGGCCGTATCGGCGCTGTGGATCAGCGCATCAGCATGCGCGCCGTTGCCTGGAAACGCGCTGATGCCGATACTCAGTGCTACACCCAGGTCACGCACGGTTGCCGGCAACATGGCGTGACAGCGATCGATCAGTGCGCGCGCCAGTTCACCAGCCGATTCCGGGTGCACCAGGTGAGTCTTTACGATGACAAACTCATCGCCACCGATGCGGGCGACGGTATCTTCCTCGTTCACGCTGTCGCGCAGCAATGTAGCAATCTGCAGTAGCAGGCGATCACCGGCATCGTGGCCCAGCGAATCGTTGACCTGCTTGAAGCGGTCAACATCGATGAACAACACGGCCAGCATGCCGCGCCGCTCGGCGGCCTGTGCCACGGCCTGGTCAAGCCGCTCCTTGAGCAGGCTGCGATTGGGCAGATCAGTCAGCGCATCATGCTTGGCCATGTGCGTCATGCGCATGGCGGTGCGCCGCGCCTCGCTGACATCGTGGAAAACCATCACGCCACCGATGACGCGACCGTAGCGGTCATGAATCGGCGCGGCCGAATCCTCAATGGCCACGCTGAAACCATCGCGGCGCATCAACGTGGCGCTCTCCTCCAGATCAACGATCACATTGCGCCGGATCGCCTCCCTCAGCGGACTGCTCAGGGGACGCCCCGTATGCAGATCGACCAGGCACAATACCTCCTCGATATGCCGTCCGATGGCGTGCTCCAGGCTCCAGCCAGTCATGGTCTCGGCCACCGGATTTAGGTAGTTCACGCAAAGATGGGGATCGACGGTGATGACTGCATCGCCAATCGACTTGAGCGTGACCTCGGCGCGCTCGCGCTCATGGAACAGCGCCTCCTCGTAAGCCTTGCGCTGAGTAATGTTCTGGATCTGCGAGACGAAATACAGTGGCTCATCGCTGGCGCCTCGCACCAGCGACACGGCCAGAAAGACATGCACCACCCGGCCGTCGCGATGGAAGTAACGCTTTTCGATTTGATAGCTGCGACGCTTGCCTTCCAGCGTCTCGTAAAGCAACCCCATGTCCTTTTCCAGGTCATCCGGATGGGTAATGTCCTGAAAGGTGGTGGTCAGCAGCTCGCCCTCCTCGTAACCCAACATCCTGCACAGTGCGGGGTTGACCTGCAGCCAGCCGCCGTCGGTGCTGACCAGGGCCATGCCGATGGCGGCGTGCGCGAATGCACCGGAGAAACGTGCTTCGCTCTCGCGCAGGCGCTGCTCCAGCTCATGGCGCGAGGTGATATCAGTGGCCAGGACAACCACACCCTGCACGCGGCCGTCCGCCGCCACGTCAGGCTGGTACACCAGATGCAGGTAGCGTTGGCGACCTGCCAGCTCCACCAGGCGCTCGAAGTTGACCGGTTCACCGGCGAGCGCCTGCTCCAGCTGTGGCCGGATACGCTCGTACATGGCCCGCCCAAGCACTTGCTCGACGGTACGCCCATACAACGAATCGCGATCCAGGCCCAGCCACTGGCTGTAGCGCTCGTTGCCATAGCGATAACGGTGATCGCTGCCGATATAGGCCAGGATCGCGGGCATGCGTTCGGCGGTGTAACCAAACCACGCCTCGGGCGTACGCTCGCCTTGGTTGTTCATCTGCTCTCCTTCCTGCCGGCGCACCGGGACGACGTACGCACGGCATCGGTCGAGCATGCCACGACCAAGGCGGCGGGCAAATGGGCGGTTTTCCAACTTTTGACGCCGATCAGGGTCGGCGCCTGAAACACGCGCAAGAAAAAGGGGCCGCGCGGCCCCTTTTTCTTTTAGCTTGACCCTTTGCGCGGTGCTTACACCGATTCAGGGTTGGGCTTGTTGATGTCCAGCTGATACTTCTCGATGGCCTCGGCCACCACCTTGCCTTCGACCTCACCACGCTTGGCCAGCGCGGCCAGGGCGGCATGGGCGATCCAGTGGCGGTCGACCTCGAAGAACTCACGCAGATGAGCGCGGGTATCGCTGCGACCGAAGCCGTCGGTACCCAGCACCGTGTAGTTCATGCCCTCGGGCATGAAGGCACGGATCTGGTCGGCGTACTCGCGCACGTAGTCGGTAGCGGCAATGGCCGGACCGGCCTGGCCTTCCAGGCACTCGGTGACGTAAGCCTTGCGCGGATTCTTCTCGGTCGGGTGCAGGCGGTTCCAGCGCTCGACATCGAAGCCATCACGACGCAGCTCGACAAAGCTCGGGCACGACCAGATGTCGGCCTTGACGCCAAAGTCGTTCTCCAGCAGCTCGGCCGCGGCGATGACTTCGCGCAGGATGGTGCCCGAACCCAGCAGCTGCACGCGCTTCTCGCCCTTCTTCGGCTTGCCGGCATCCTTGAACTGGTACATGCCGCGGATGATGCCGTCCTCGCAACCTTCCGGCATATCCGGATGGCTGTAGTTCTCGTTCATCACGGTGATGTAGTAGTACACGTCCTCCTGCTCGGCCAGCATGCGGCGCGTGCCGTCCTGCAGGATCACGGCGACTTCGTAGGAGAAGGTCGGATCATAGGCCTTGCAGTTGGGGACGGCACCGGCCAGCAGGTGGCTGTGACCATCCTCGTGCTGCAGACCCTCGCCGTTGAGCGTGGTGCGACCGGAGGTACCGCCAATCAGGAAGCCACGGGCACGCGAATCACCGGCCGCCCAGGCCAGGTCGCCAACGCGCTGGAAGCCGAACATCGAGTAGTACACGAAGAACGGCAGCATCGGCGTGTCGGACACCGAGTAGCTGGTGGCCGCTGCCAGCCAGGCGCTCATGCCGCCGGCTTCGGAGATGCCTTCCTGCAGCACCTGACCCTTCTGGTCTTCGCGGTAGTACAACAGCTGGTCGGCATCCTGCGGACGGTACTTCTGGCCTTCCGGCGCATAGATACCGATCTGGCGGAACATGCCTTCCATGCCGAAGGTGCGGGCCTCGTCGGCGACGATGGGCACCACGCGCGGACCGATGTCCTTGTCGCGCAGCAGCATGTTCATGCCACGCACGAACGCCATGGTGGTGCTGATCTCGCGATCGCCCGAACCCTTGGTGATCTGCTTGAAGGCATCCAGGCCCGGCGCGGTGAAGGTCTTGGAGGCCTTGGCGCGGCGCTTCGGCAGCGAGCCGTTGAGGGCTTCGCGGCGCTCGCGCATGTACTGCACTTCCTCGGAATCTTCGCCCGGGTGGTAGTACGGCACATCCTTGATCTGGTCGTCGTCCAGCGGAATGTTGAAGCGGTCGCGGAAGGCGCGCACGGCGTCGTCGTCGAGCTTCTTCTGCTGGTGGGTCGGGTTCTGCGATTCGCCGGCCGCGCCCATGCCGTAGCCCTTGACCGTCTTGGCCAGGATCACCGTCGGCATGCCCTCGGTCTGCGTGGCCTGATGGTAAGCCGCGTACACCTTGTGCGGATCGTGGCCGCCACGGTTCAGGCGCCAGATGTCGTCGTCGGAGAGGTTGGCCACCATCTCCTTGGTTTCCGGGTACTTGCCGAAGAAGTTTTCACGCACGTAGGCGCCACCGAAGGCCTTGCAGGCCTGGTATTCGCCGTCCAGCGTTTCCATCATCAGCTTGCGCAGCGTGCCCTTGGTGTCGCGCGCCAGAAGCGGATCCCAGTAGCTGCCCCAGATCAGCTTGAGCACGTTCCAGCCGCCACCACGGAACACGCCTTCCAGTTCCTGGATGATCTTGCCGTTGCCGCGCACCGGACCGTCCAGGCGCTGCAGGTTGCAGTTGATCACGAAGACCAGATTGTCCAGCTTTTCACGGCCGGCCAGCGCGATGGCACCCAGGCTTTCCGGCTCGTCGGTTTCGCCGTCGCCCATGAAGCACCAGATCTTGCGATCGGTCTTCGGGATCAGGCCGCGATGCTCCAGGTACTTCCAGAACTGCGCCTGGTAGATGGCCTGGATCGGACCCAGACCCATCGATACCGTCGGCACCTGCCAGTAGTTGGGCATCAGCCACGGATGCGGATACGAGGACAGGCCCTGGCCCTTGCCGGCCACTTCCATGCGGAACAGGTCCAGCTGGTCGGCGCTGAGGCGGCCTTCCAGGAACGAGCGCGCGTAGATGCCCGGGCTGGAATGGCCCTGGAAGAACACCAGATCGCCCGGGTGCTCTTCGCTCGGCGCACGCCAGAAGTGGTTGAAGCCCACGTCATACAGCGTGGCGCTGGAGGCGAAACTGGCGATGTGACCGCCCAGGTCGCCCGGCTTGCGGTTGGCGCGCACCACGGTGGCCATCGCATTCCAGCGGATCAGCGAACGGATACGCCATTCGATGGCGGCATCACCGGGGCTCTTGGCCTCCATGTGCGCCGGAATCGTGTTGACGTATTCGGTGGTCGGATCAAACGGCAGGTAGCCACCGGCGCGGCGGGTGGCGTCGACCATGCGATCGAGCAGATAGTGCGCACGTTCGGCACCATCGGCATTGATCACTGCATTGAGCGACTCGATCCATTCTTTGGTCTCGGTGGGGTCGAGATCCTGATCGAGAATATCCTGCATTACATTCATGCCTTTCTCCCGCAGGCCCTTATCACGTCGACCCGCACTCATATTCCGAAGCAGCATCAATAGGATGCGTGGGCGCTATAACCGGTTAGCGCAGAAGGGGAAGTGTATCGCATGGTCCCGGTGGATGTGGATAACCCATGCCAGAAGACCCATGTCCTTGGCCTGCATACGCCAGGCCAGTGCATACCAAAGTCGAGCCGCCGCCCCCTGAAAGGACCGGCGGCGACCGTTACGCTTTTTGATCAGCCGCGCGTGACGGCGCTGCGGATCTGCGCCTCGACACAGGCAATCGCGCTCATGTTGACCACCCGGCGCGAAGTGGCCTGCGGGGTCAGCACGTGCGCCGGCTTGGCCACACCCATCAGGATAGGACCGATCACCACGCCATCGCACATCACGCGCGTCATGTTGTAGGCGATATTGGCCGCGTCCAGGTTCGGGAACACGAACACATTGGCCTTGCCCGACAGCATGGAATTGGGGAACAGCCGCGTGCGGATGTCCTCGTCCATGGCCACGTCGGCCTGCATCTCGCCCTCCACTTCCAGCCGCGGCGCGCGCTCACGCAGCAGTTGCAGGGCATCGCGCATCTTCTGCGTGCTGGCGGTGTCGCGGCTGCCGAAGTTCGAATGCGACAGCAGCGCCACGCGCGGCTCGATGCCAAACAGCTTCAGGCGCAACGCCGCCTGCATGGTCGCCTCGGCCAACTGCTCGGCGCAGGGATTGTCCTGCACGTAGGTATCCAGGAAGAAGAATGCGCCCTTGTCAGTGGCCACCGCAGCCATCGCCGAAGGTTTGTCCACACCCTTGTCCAGGCCAATGATGTCGGTGATGTATTTGAGCTTCTTGTGGTACTGACCGACCAGGCCGCAGATCATGGCATCGGCCTCGCCGCGCTCGACCATGATCGCCGCGATCGCCGCCGAACGCGTGCGCACCACCGCCTTGGCCAGCGACGGCGTCACACCACGGCGCTGCATGATCTGGTGATAGTGCTGCCAGTAATCGTCAAAGCGCGGATCGGAGTGGATGTTGCACAGCTCGAAGTCGCGGCCTTCCTCCAGACGCAGGCCGGCACGCTCGATGCGGCTGGCAATCACATCCGGACGGCCGATCAGGATCGGCCGCGCCAGACCTTCGTCGACCACCGTCTGCACCGCACGCAGCACCACTTCCTCTTCACCCTCGGCGTAGACCACGCGGCGTGGGTCGGCCTTGGCACGGTCGAACACCGGCTTCATCAGCAGACCAGTGCGATAGACGAAATTGGTCAGCCGCTCTTCGTAAGCGCGCAGATCTTCCATGGGGCGCGTGGCCACGCCCGACTCCATGGCCGCCTTGGCCACCGCGGGCGGCAGCTGCACGAACAGGCGCGGATCGAACGGCTGCGGAATCAGGTAGTCAGCGCCGAAATGCGGCACCTTGCCGCCATAGGCCTTGGCCGAGACATCCGAAGCCTCGCGCCGGGCCAGCTCGGCAATGGCGTGCACGCAGGCCACTTTCATGGCCTCGTTGATGCCAGTGGCGCCCACATCCAGCGCGCCACGGAAGATGTAGGGAAAGCACAGCGCGTTGTTGACCTGATTCGGGTAGTCCGAACGGCCGGTGGCGATGATGCAGTCCGGGCGCACTTCGCGTGCCAGCTCCGGCAGAATTTCCGGCGTTGGATTGGCCAGCGCCAGGATGATCGGGCGCTCGGCCATCGAGCGCACCATCTCGGCATCGACGATGCCGGCCGCCGACAGGCCCAGGAAGACATCCGCGCCTTCGACAATCTCGGCCAGCGTGCGCTTGTCGGTATCGCGCGCATAGCGCTGCTTGCCCGGGTCCAGATCGTCGCGCCCTGTGTGCAGCACGCCATCGCGATCAAGACCGAGGATGTTCTCCGGCTTCAAGCCCAGCGCCACCAGCATGTCCAGACAGGCGATGCCGGCCGCGCCGCAGCCGGCGGTGGCCAGCTTCACGTCCTCGATGCGCTTGCCGGCCACGTGCAAGGCGTTGATCACTGCCGCACCGACAATGATCGCGGTGCCGTGCTGGTCATCGTGGAACACTGGAATGTTCATGCGCTCGCGCAGCTTCTGCTCGACGATGAAGCACTCGGGCGCCTTGATGTCTTCCAGATTGATGCCGCCGAAGGTCGGTTCCAGCGAGGCGATGATGTCGACCAATTTGTCCGGATCGGTTTCGTCGATCTCGATATCGAACACATCGATGCCGGCGAACTTCTGGAACAGCACGCCCTTGCCTTCCATCACCGGCTTGCCGGCCAGCGGACCGATGTTGCCCAGGCCCAGCACGGCGGTGCCGTTGGAAATGACCGCCACCAGGTTCTGGCGCGCGGTCATTTCGGCG
This sequence comes from Oleiagrimonas sp. C23AA, assembly GCF_011759385.1. Classification (GTDB taxonomy): domain Bacteria; phylum Pseudomonadota; class Gammaproteobacteria; order Xanthomonadales; family Rhodanobacteraceae; genus Oleiagrimonas. Next base: position 141,670 of record NZ_JAARLY010000009.1, read on the forward strand.
GCCGCCGACGGGTCCTCGACGATAGCCTCGCAGGCCGCCGCCACCCCCGGTGAATAGGCCAGCGACAGCTCGCGCTGGGTCAGCACCGGCTTGGTGGATGAGACCTTGATCTTGCCCGGCTGCGGATAGCGGTGATAGTCCAGCGCAGCCTGCTTGAGTTCCTCGGGAATGGTCGACATGGATGAGCGCTACTTCGTGTGACTGGCGGCTTATGCCCAATGGCGATGATGGTAGCACCGGGCGTCACCGCAAGACGCCCTACGCACCGGTACGGCACGCGTTTGGCTACCCGGGAATGACTTAGCGCCGCCGCCCGCGCGGGCTGGGCCGGCCGCGACGCTCGACGCGTCGTGCACGGGCTTCTTCGGCGGCGGCCTGCTCGGCCCGTTCAAGCTTGAGCTTGAGATAACTCTCCCAGCGCTCGCGCGTCAGCGTGCCAGCGGCCATGGCCTCCTGCACCGCGCAGCCGGGTTCCTGGCCGTGACGGCAGTCGCTGAAGCGGCACTCGGCTGCCAGTGCCTCGATATCGGCGAACAGGTCCAACTGCTCCTCGCCGGTCAGCTTGAGCTCGCGCATGCCGGGTGTATCGATCAGGCAGCCACCGCTGGGCAGGCGCAACAGGGCGCGGTGCGTGGTGGTGTGGCGACCGCGGCTGTCGTGACCGCGCACCGCGCCGGTGGCCATGCGCATCTCGCCGAGCAGCGTGTTGGTCAGCGTGGATTTGCCCACGCCCGAGGAGCCCACCAGCACCGCGGTGTCGCCCGGCCCCAGATAGCCGTGCAGCTCGGCGACGCTGGCCGCATCCTTGGCGTTCACGGCCAGAATGGGCGCGGTGTCGGGCAAGCGTTCGCGCAAGGCATCGACGCGTGGGTCGATGCCATCGCCCTTGTCGGCCTTGGTCAGCACCACCACCGGCTGCGCGCCGGAGCCTTCCACCAACGACAGGTAGCGCTCGATGCGGCGCGGGTTGAAATCGTTGTCCAGGCCGGTCAGTACCAGCACGGCATCGACGTTGGTGGCGATGATCTGGCGCTCGTAGCGCTCGCCGGCCGCGGCGCGGGTCAGCGCCGAGCGCCGCGGCAGCACACGCACAATGGTCGGCGGATGGCCCGGCTCCAGCTCCACGAAATCACCGACCGACGGGCGCAAGGATGGGTCCAGCCCGCGCTTCAGGAACTCGCCGGCCGGCTGCGCCGCCAGCACTTGGTCACCATCATGGACCTCGTAACCGGCGCGGTGCTGGGCCACCACGCGCGCCACGGGCACCTCGGGCAGGTCACCGCGCCAACCGATATGGCGCAGGCGCTCGAGCCGGGTCTGATCACTCATGAGGCGGCCACATGCAGGCGGGCGAAGACGGAAGGGGGCGAGATAACAGTCATGGGCGCCGATTATGCCTGCCCCCGAATCGTCATAACACGGTCTGTCGCATGCCTCGCACCGTACGCGCGCGCACTGCTAGCATGCCCCAAAGCGTCCAACCCAAGGCCCGTACCACCATCATGACCCATGCCTGCACCACGCCCAGCGCGCACCTGGCTGATGTGCGCTACGAAATCCGCGGCACACTGGCGCGCCGCGCACGCGAGCTGGAAGCGGCCGGCCATCCGGTATTGCATCTGAACATCGGCAACCCGGGCCGGTTCGGCTTTCGCGCCCCCGACCACCTGGTGCAGGCGGTGGATGCACACTTGCCGCAAAGCGAGGCCTATTGCCAGGAACAAGGCATCGAGGAAGCCCGCGCGGCGATTGCCGCGCAGCAGGCCGCCCGCGGTGTGGCGCTGGCCGATATTGATCGGGTCTTCATCGGCAACGGCGTCAGCGAACTGATCGACATTGCCCTACGCGCGCTGCTCGATCCTGGCGACGAGGTGCTGTTGCCCAGCCCCGATTACCCGTTGTGGAGCGCGGCCACCATCTTGAACAGCGGCCGGCCGCGCTACTACCGCTGCCTGGCCGAGAACGGCCATCTGCCCGATGTCGAGGAAATGGAAGCGCTGATCGGCCCGCGCACGCGCGCCATCGTGCTGATCAACCCGAACAACCCCACCGGCGCGGTGTATCCACGCGCGCTGCTGGAGCAAGTGGTGGCGCTGGCGGCACGGCACGGCCTGATGCTGCTGTGCGATGAAATCTACGACCAGATCACCTACGACCAGGCCCGCTTCCAGCCACTGGCGCCGCTGGCCGGCGAGGTGCCGACCTTGAGTTTCAGCGGTCTGTCCAAGGTGCATCGCGCCTGTGGTTATCGGGTCGGCTGGATGAGCCTTTCCGGCCCACAACGCGACATTGCCGCCTACCGCGACGCGCTGCAGTTGCTGGCCGCCCTGCGCCTTTGCGCCAATGTGACCGCGCAATGGGCCATCAAGCCAGCGCTGGAGGGCCCGGACACCATCGGTGCCCTGGTTGCCCCCGGCGGCCGCCTGTATGAAGCGCGTCGCGCCGTGGTCGATGGCGTGGCCGGCGCCCAGACGCTGTCACTGGTGTCCCCCAGTGGCGCGCTGTACGCCTTCCCGCAGGTACGCGATGAGCTGTTCCCCGACTTCGACGACAGCGCCTTCGCGCTGCGCCTGCTGGAGGAAGCGGGCATCCTGCTGGTGCCCGGCTCCAGCTTCAACGTCGAACACAGCCGGCATCTGCGCCTGACCCTGCTGCCGGAACCGGCGGTGCTGGGTGGGGTGGTCGCGAAGATGGATGCGGTGCTGATGCGCATGATCGAGCGCGTGCCGCCGCAATCGGCCGCCCTGGCCTGAAGCGCATGCATCGCGCATGGTGCCTGGTTGCCGGTCTTGGCCTGCTGATGCTGGCCACGGCCGGTTATGCTGGTGCCATGCACGCACACGAAAAAACCTATCTGGCCCTGGGCGACTCCTACACCATCGGCGAAGGCGTGGCCGAAGACGGCCGCTGGCCGATGCAGCTGGCAAAGGCCCTGCGCGGCGACGGCGTTGATATGGCCGAGCCGCGCATCGTCGCCGTCACCGGATGGACCACCGACGAACTGGAAGCGGGCATGGACGCGGCGCATCTTCAGCCCGGCTATGACCTGGTCACACTGCTGATTGGCGTCAACGACCAGTACCGCGGCCGTCCGCCGGAAGCCTACGACGGTCCGTTCAAGCAGCTATTGGAACGGGCCATCGCGCTGGCCGGCGGCAAGCCCTCGCATGTGGTGGTGGTGTCGATTCCCGACTGGGGCGTCACCGCGTTCGGACACAAGGATGCGCGCGGCCCAGCGCAGATCGGGCACGAGCTGGACGCCTACAACGCCATCGCCGCCAAGGCCGTGCGCGCGGCCGGTGCGCACTGGGTGGACATCACCCCGGTTTCGCGCGAGGCCGGCGACGCACCGGACATGCTGGCCGCCGATGGTCTGCACCCATCAGCGGCGCAATACACACGCTGGATGCGCGTGATCGAACCGACCGCGCGCCGCGTGCTGTCAGGCCACTGACGGCCGGCCGCGCCGCCTCACGATCCCACCCAGTCACTGACACCGCTCAACGATTCGAGCAGGCGCTCGAAACGGCATAGGGCCGGCGGCGCGTTGTCCGGGCCCGGCGCGGCACCGCCCTCGGGGCCGCAACCGGCGCCGTAGTGGCGAATCCGCTTGGCGCCCTTGGGGCCGATCACGGTGATGTAGCTGGTCGGCTGGTCGGTGGCTTTGACCGCGTAATTCTCGTCCAGCGCGTAGATATCCATGCCGTCCACCGCCTTGACCAGGCGCGCGTAGTCGGCCGGTGCCATCTGCCGCTTGTGTACGCCCATGCTGGCCACATGCCGGTGGCCGATGAACGTGACCGAGCCATCGCCCAACACGGTGACCGAATACTCCGGGCAAGCGCCAAAACACGGTCCACGCTCGATGCGCAACACCATGTCCGGTGACCGCGTTGGCGGCGTCGCCGCACTGGCCGCACCCATCGGCAGCGCCGCACACAAGCCCAACATCCAGCCTCGAATCGCCATCTGCGTCTCTCCCAGGGAACGCTTCCGCACAGGCGCCACCCTAGGCCGCGCGCAACCGCACTGCAACGTAAGCGCCACATCGCCGTCAGCGCGGCGCTGGATACTTGCCTCCCGAGCGGAGAATTCCGACCGGGGAGACACAGCCGTGGCCACGCTTCGTTACCGCAGCGCCTTCATTTCCGACGTGCACTTGGGCACGCCCGACTGCAAGGCCGCCTACCTGCTCGACTTTCTGCGCAAGGTCGAGTGCGAGCACCTGTATCTGGTCGGCGACATCATCGACATGCAGGCGCTGTCGCGGCGCCGCTGGTGGCACGAAAGCCACAGTGCCGTGATCGCCGAGATTCTCGATCTGGCCGCGCGCGGCACCCGCGTCACCTATATTCCCGGCAACCACGATGCACCGCTACGCGGCATGGCCGGGCAGTCCATCGGTGGTGTCGATATCCGCTTGGATGCCGTGCACACCGGCGCCGACGGGCGGCGCTACCGCGTCAGCCACGGCGATGAGTACGACCCCGAGCAGGTCGGCCGTGGCTGGCTGCTGTGGCTGGGCGAGGCCGCGCACCGGCTGATCTGCTGGACCAACCGCCGCGTGCACGCGGTGCGTGGCCGCCTGTCGATGCCCTACCTGCCGCTGTCGATCATCATCAAATCGCATGTGCGTCGTGCGCTGGATTACATCCGCGCCTACGAAGATCGCGTCATCGCCGCCACCCGTGAGGGCGGCTACGACGGCCATATCTGCGGCCATATCCATTTCGGCCAGGTGCGCCACGAAGACGGCATCGTCTACCTGAACGACGGCGACTGGGTCGAGCACTGCACCGCGCTGGTCGAGGACCATGCCGGCGCCATGGAACTGATGCACTGGTCCGAACGCCCGGCGCAACTGGGCCGGGCCAGCCGTGAAACCGTGCTGCCCTCGGCCGATACGGGGCTGGCCCTGGCGCCGCTAAGCGCCATGCGCCGCGACCTGTCACGCCTGCGCCACGCCGCCTGAGGCTAGCACCACGCCGGCAGCTATTGAGTTTTGCCGCGGCGACGGCATCTGGAGGGGGAGTACACTTGGCGACCAGCCAGTTTCCCCTTTTTTTGCCGGAGTTGTTCCATGTCCCTTGATCCTGCCACCCGCGAACGCATCGAAGGCCTGCTCGATTCGCACCGAGTGGTGCTGTTCATGAAGGGCGATCGCCAGCAGCCCATGTGCGGCTTCTCCGCCGCCGCCGTCAGCGCGCTGGGCGATGTCGTCAGCCAGTTCCACACCGTCAACGTGCTGGAAGACCCGGAGATCCGTGAAGGCATCAAGGTGTTCGGCTCCTGGCCGACCATTCCGCAGCTGTACGTGGAAAAAGAGCTGGTCGGTGGCGCCGACATCATCAAGCAGATGTACGGCAGCGGCGAGCTGCACGCCCTGTTCGGCGTGGCCGCGCCGGACCGCACGCCGCCGGAAATCACCATCACCGACAAGGCCGCCGAGGCCATCCGCGAAGGCACCGCCGGCGCCCAGGGCGTGGCGCTGCACCTGAGCATCGGCCCGGACCACAGTGCCGGCTTCCAGCTGGCCCCGGCCGAGCCGCACGACATCGTGGTGGTGGCCAACGGCATCGAGGTGCATTTCGACCCGGGCAGCGCCCAGCGCGCCAAGGGCATCGTCATCGACTGGGTCGAGACCATGCAGGGCGCGGGCCTGAGCCTGAAGTTCCCGGGCGCGACCGAGGTCAAGTCGCTGACCGTCAGCGAGCTCAAGCAGCGCCTGGGCGAAGGTTCGGTGATGCTGGTCGACGTGCGCCCCGCCGACGGCCGCGCCCAAGCCGCCCCGGTGCCTGGCGCACGCGTGCTGGAAGAGGAAGGCTACGAGGCGCTGGCCGCACTGCCCAAGGACACCGCCATCGCCTTCATGTGCCACCACGGCGTCTCCAGCCGCGGCGTCGCCGAGCGTTTTGCCGCGCACGGCTTTACCGATATCTACAACGTCGAAGGCGGCATCGATGCCTGGGCCAGCGAAGTCGATACCAGCGTGCCGCGTTACTGAGCCCATGACGCTTCCCCATGAGGGCATGACCGATCGTCACTGGTCGGTCACATCGCCGGCGTGATAAGACAGGTGGGTACGGCCATGGCGCCGCCCACCGTTACTAGCTTCCATGAGAGCCACCATGAAACGACTGCTGCTGATCGCCGCCCTGCTGCTTGCCGCTGCACCGGTGCTGGCCAAGGACATGCCCTACAACACCAAGGCCGACGCCAAGGCCGAGGTAGCCCACGCGCTCAGCGAGGCTAAGGTCAATCACAAGCCGGTGCTGCTGTTCTTCGGTGCCAACTGGTGCCCGGATTGCCGCGCGCTGGCCAAGAGCGTCAAGCATGGCAAGAACGCCAAGCTGCTGGCTCGCCACTTCAACATCGTCAAGATCGACGTGGGCCAGTTCGACCACAACACCAATATCGCCAAGCGCTTCGGCAACCCGATCAAGGGCGGCATCCCGGCCGCGGTGATCGTCTCGCCGCAGGGCAAGGTGATGTTTTCGACCAAGGCCGGCCAGCTGGCCAACGCGCGCCACATGAGCGACCAGGGCGTGTACGGCTTCTTCGAAAAGGCCATCAAGGACAGCCACGCCGGCTAAGTGTTGAAGGCGTTTCAGTCACACCCGAAAAGGGCGCGATGATCGCGCCCTTTTTCATTTCCCTTTCGGAACAGGCCATTGCCCATGACGGCACGACTGCATCACGTGGCCCTGATCGGCTCCGACTACGCGTGCTCGCGACAGTTCTACGTCGAGCAACTGGGGCCGATCCTCGGCCTTCGCGTCATTGCCGAAACCTATCGCGAGGCGCGCGATTCCTGGAAACTGGACCTGGCGCTCGCCGATGGCACCCAGCTGGAGCTGTTTTCCTTCCCCAACCCGCCACCACGCCCCAGCCGCCCGGAAGCCTGTGGCCTGCGCCATCTGGCCTTCGCCGTGGATGACCTGGACGCCACCTGCGCGGCACTGGCTGCCCAGGGCATCGACTTCGAATCCATCCGCATCGACCCGCTCACCGAAGCCCGCTTCACCTTCTTCGCCGACCCCGACGGTACGCCGCTGGAGTTGTACGAGACACGCTGAGCGACCGGGGACGACTGATCGACACGCGTTATAGTGGTCACTTCCCATTCGCAGCCTAACGAAAGCTTGCCATGCACCCTCGCCTCGCCGGCTTGAGTTCTCCTGACATCCAGCAACTGGTTCAGGCCGGACAGGCTCTGGAGGCAGGGCGCGCCGATCTGGCAAGCCAGCGTCTGGCGGCCCTGTCGACACAGGCCCGCCAGCATCCGGAAGTGCAGCGGCTGACCGCCGGCACCCTCAGCGCCAATGGCCGCCATCGCGACGCCATTGCGATGATGCGTCAGGCTGTCGCGCAACGTCCCGACGATGCGCTGTATCACAACACGCTAGGCTCGCAGCTGGGGCACGCCGGCGATTTCGATGCCGCCATCACCAGCTTGCGCAAGGCCATTGCCCTGGACGCCAACCAGGTCGATGCCTGGTACAACCTGGGGGTGATCCTGACACGCGCCGTACGTCACGAAGAAGCCATTGAGGCCTTGCGTGAGACGGTGCGACGCGCGCCTGGTCATGTGCATGCTCAAGCCCTGCTGGCTGACATGTTGCGTACCCAGGATCGCACCGATGAGGCGCGGTCGGTGTATCGCGATGTACTTTCCCGCTATCCGCAGACAGGCATGGCATGGTGGGGCTTGGCCGACTTGCGCCAGAACGCGTTCGAGGCTGACGACATCGAGCGCATGAGTTCGCTGCTGCGTGGCCAATTGGCGGCGCACGATCGCATCGCTATCGGCATGGCACTGGCGGCGGCGCTGGACCAATTTGACCGACTGGATGAAGCCATGTCGGCACTGCAGCAGGCTCACGCCGAGGCCGCGCGTACCCAAACCTGGTCGGCGGACGGCTTTGCGCAGGGTCTGGCAATGGTGGACGCCGCGTTCGCCGGCAAGGTAGCGCAGGCACCCGACGCGCAGGGTCGCGAAGTGATCTTCGTCGTGGGCCTACCGCGCTCGGGTTCAACACTGACCGAGCAGATTCTGGCCACACACTCGCAGGCCGGCAGCGCCGGCGAATTATCCGACCTGCCCCAGGTATTGGGTGAAGAGTCGCGTCGCCGCGGCAAGCCATTCCCGCACTGGGTAAGCGACATGCAGCCAAAGGACTGGCAGCGCCTGGGCCAGAATTACCTCACGCGCACGGCGCGCTGGCGACTGCAGGCAAGTCGGCACATCGACAAGCTGCCCAACAACTGGATCTACATTGGCGCCATCAACGCCATGCTACCTGGCGCACACATTGTCGGCTGTCAGCGCGATGCGCTGGAAACCTGTTTTTCGGTCTATCGTCAGCACCTGAATAACAACGACTATGCGCACCGCTTCGACGACCTGGCCAGCTACTGGCACGTTTGCCGGACACGGCTCGAACGTTGGCGCGAACGCGCACCGGACAGGGTCTACATCCACGATCACGAAGCGCTGCTTGATGCCCCCGAGGCCAGCGTGCGCGCCCTGCTTGAGGCCTGTGACCTGCCCTTCGAGGCAGCCTGTCTGCAACCGCACACACACGCTGGAACGGTACGCTCGCCCAGCGCCACCCAGGTTCGACGCCCGATCGAGCGCGGCCGCACCTGGGCCGATCGCTACGGCGCTCGCCTGGACCGGCTACGTGAAGCATTACGCCGCGTGGGTGCTCAGTCGGCCGAATAACCCCAGTAATCGAGCAGCGGCTGCAGGATTGGCAAGGCCGGTGCCAGCGCCTCGCGGTAGCGATGCCAGCGATTCATGCCCCGCGTATTCACCGGCTCGATGACCTGGGCGTAGCTGGGTGTGGCGATATAACCCTTGTCGCGTGCATGGCGATCAAAATCCAGCATCGGGCCGGCATCGTCCAGACCCAGAAAGGCCGCCAGGCGCCGGGTTTGATGCACAGGATCGGCCACCAACTCCTCGTAGCGCGAGACGAACACCTGCGGCATGAATACCTGCACATGGTGCTGCCAGCACTCAAAGGCCTGCACATAGGCGCGCGCCAGCTGCGCCATGTCGGCGCAGGCCATGGCTAGCACCGCCGAACGAAAATTCTGCATATAGTTGCTCAGCAGCACATCGCAGGGATGACGCAAAGCAAGGATGAAACGCGCGTCGGGAAACAGCCGGCAAATCAGCGGCAGCCACAACATGTTCAACGGATTCTTGTCGACCAGCTGCTTGTCGGGTCGGCGCGAGATCTTGCCGGCGACCATGTCCGCATAGGCGCGGCGCAGCTCGTCACAGTCGGCCTGCTGCAGGCGGGCCATCTCCTCCGGGACCTTCAAACCATGGTCGGCCAGCAGGTCGGCCAGCGCATTGAAGAACGGGCGCTCGTCCATCGACTGAAAATGCGGGTGCGCATCGAGCATCTGTTCCAGAAGCGTGGTGCCCGACCGCGGAAAGCCGACAATGAACACCGGTGACTCGGCCGCGGTCGGTGAGGTCAGCCGAGGCCAGGCCATCATCTGAGCGCGACTGACGCGAGCCACCGCCGCCGGAAGTACAGGTGCTTCCGGTTCGAAACGATGCGGCACGGCCAGCCGGAACTCGCCCATCTGCAGCGCATGCGCCTTCTCCAGAGCGGCCATGGCACCGGCACGATCATCACTCTTGTCGCAGGCCTCCGCCAAGGTGAAATAGTGCCCGTAATCAAACTCGTGGCGTGGCTGCAAAGCCTGCAACCGCTGGCGAGCCGTATCGACGTCGCGTGCACGAAGTGCCAACGTGGCGCGCTGGTGAGCCCACTCATTGGCGGCAACGGGGTCCAGCTCGGGATAGGTGCGCTTGATTTCATCAAGCAGGTCACTGGCCTGCTCGCGATGATTCATGCGCTCGTGCACGCTGGCCAGCAGCAGACTGACCTTGAGCTCGTCCGGATGTGTGGCGCGCAAGCCTTCCAGCAGCTCGGCCGCCGCGTGCGCATCACCGAGGGTGACGTGCAGATCCGCCAGCTCGAATATGAGTTCGGGATCATCCAGTGGCCATTCGCGCCAGCCAGCGATCAGCTGCTCGGCACGATAGTCGCGGCACAACGAACAGGCGCGTGCAGCGTGAATCACCGTGGCAGGTGAGTCATCGCCCAGGGATAGTGCCCGCAACAGGGCGTCACGCCCCTCGACATAGGCCTGTCGCTCGACCAGCAGGTCGCCCAAGTTCGCCCATTGCGCGGCGTTGCCCTCATCCAGCGCCACCGCTAGTCGATAGTGCGCCTCGGCAGCCTGAGCATCACCCGCCTGACGTAGCGCCGTGGCGTAATTGCCCTGGTGCACACTGTCATTCGGATGGCGCCGCGCCAGCTCGGCATAGTACTCCAGCGCCGTATCGGCATCACCCTTCTGCTGCAGTGCGATGGCCAGCAGAAGTCGGGCCTGGTCATTGTCGGGCTCCGCCTGCAGCAGGGCCTGCCCACGCGTGATGACAGCACCGGTATCACCGCGTTGCAGGGCCTGCACGAGAAGGGAGAGATCGGAAGCGTCAGCCATGATGCGCAAGCTTACGTGGTGGCGAGTCGTGCGCCTATGCGAGCGCACCAACGGAAAAGAAAAAGGCCGCGCGAGCGAACCCGCGCGGCCTCGGCTTACATCATCCCTGGATGGATGATACGACCCACCTTAGAACTTGAAGGTCAGGCGCGCCCAGTAGTAGCGACCCAGCATGTCGAAGTCGCTGGGATCGGTATTGGCGTTCAGCGAATTGTTCGCGTACAGCATGGGCGGCTGCTTGTCGAAAACGTTGTTCACGCCCAGGTCGATGCGCGTGTGAATCGGCTTGATCTCGTAGCCAACCTGCACATCGTTGTACACAGTGGCGCCGTAATCATAGTAGATGCCATCCAGATACGGACCTGCCGGATGCACATCCTGGGTCGGCGACTTGGAGCCCATGCGGAAGCCACCGATGTAACGCATGCGCCAGGAGGCTACCCAGTTGCCCATCTGCCAGTCGACGAAGCCCTTGCCGCGCCAGCGCGGGAACAGGCACACGCCACCACCGCTCGGACAGGTGGACGCCTGCGCCGAACCATAGGTCTCGAAGTGGCCGGCATCGTGGTAGACCACGTTGCTGTCCTGACCCGGCGCGGTCTGCTGGTCATAACGCTGCAGATAGGTCGCATCCAGGCCAAGCGTGAAGTGGCCATAGCCAAATTCCGGCACGCGATAGCGGAACGAGCTGTCGATACCCTGCGCGTCGGTGCGGCCCAGGTTGCCGGTCGGCTCGACGATCTGCGTGATCTGACCCGGATCGTTTGAACCGGCCGGGTTACGTGTGATCAGGCCACAGAAGGCGGTCTGCCCGGCATAGCACTGATTGAGCACCGTCTGTGCACCAATCGTGGTGACGGTGTTGTTCAGATAGATCTTCCAGAAGTCCACCGTCGCGCTCAGGCCCGGTGCCCAGCTGGGCGAGTAGACCAGGCCCCAGTCGAACGACTTGCCGCTCTCGGGACCCAGGTTGAAGTTCGCATACTGCGAACCGGACTGGATGCCCTTGATCTGCTGACCCAACGCCACATCGGTATTGGTGAAACTGCCATCGGTGGGCACGCCCACGCAGGCCGGATTGCCGCCACCGGTATAGCCGTCGCACGGATCGGAACTGAGCTTGGGGGCATCACTGATCGGCGCACCATACACGTCGGAGATAGTCGGCGCACGGAACACCTCGGCCACGGTGCCGCGCAGCAGCAAGCTCTGTATCGGTCGATACTCGACCGCGAACTTGGTGTTGTTGGTGGAGCCGAAGGTGCTGAACTTCGAATAGCGGTCACCGATATCGACATTCAACGAGTAGACGCCCGGCATGTCGGCCAGCACTGGCACGAACAGCTCGCCGTAGGCCTCCTTGACGTTGTAACCACCCGACAGCGGCGAGGAGCACTGGCTGCCCAACGTGCAGTTGCCCGTGGTCGGGTCGATCTTCAGCAACGGGTCGACCATCGCATTGGTGTATTCCTTGCGATAGGACACGCCCAGTGCCAGCTGCGCGGTACCGGCCGGCAGATTGATCAAGCCGCCGTTGGCTTCGGCGCGGTAGATGCGCTCGATGGCCAGCTGATTGCTGATGGCCGGCACCGCGGCCGCCTGCAACGCCGCCACAGAGTTCGGATCGCTCAGGTCGAACGGGTTGAACGGGGTGCAGCCAGAGGCACCACTGTCGCAGACCACCTTGCCGCTGGCATCCATGTGCGACGGACCCAGGTCGGCATTGATCATGGTCTGATTGGGCAGACCCAGCGTCACCAGATTCTGGCTGATGTGGCCGTAGTCCATGCCCACGTCCCAGGCCCAGTCCTGGTCGAGCAGGGAGAAGTTGCCCTTGAAGCCAGCGCTGCCCTGATCGACTGTGGTGCCGTAGTTGGCGGCACGATCGCCCACCGACTCCAGGCGCGCCCTGTAGTCCAGACCACTGCTGGAGAACTCCTGGCCGAACGGGTTGTAGTAACTATCGGCCGAGATCACCGCTCCATACAGCGAGCCCAGCAGCGCCGGAGCGATCTGGAATGAGGAGGTGGTCTTGGTGTGATACAGGTTCATGTACGCGGTGACGTTGTCACCGATGTTGTAGTCGGCATCGACGAAGAAGCTGGTGCGCTCCTGCGGCGTCATCAACAGGTTCACCGAGGCATAGTTGTACTTGTCGCTGTTGCCGAAGCAGTGATAGTCAGTGTTCACGTTCTGGCCACTGGCACCGGCGTTGGCAGCGACACGACTGCAACCGTACTGCGCCGCCAGCGAATCAGGCAGCTGGATGTTCAGATTGGGCGGGAACGAGGAGCCACCGATATACGAATAGATCGGCGTCTGGCTGGAGCCAAACAGGGAAATCGCATTCTTGGAGAAGTCGCGCTGGCTCTGCTCGACCGCATCGGTCTTGTTGTAGCTCAAGCCACCAAAGATCGAGCCCTTGTCACCGGTCTGGCCGAAGGTGAAGGTGTAACCCTTCTGCGTACCGTCACCACGCTGCGACTGCCCGAAGGTGGTGGTGATTTCGGCGCCCTTGTAATCCTTGCGCAAGATAAAGTTGACCACACCGCCGATGGCGTCTGAACCGTAGGTGGACGAGGCGCCGTCGGTCAGCACTTCGACACGCTCGATCATGTTGGTCGGAATCGAGTTGACGTCCGAGCTGATCACGCGATGACCATTGACCAGGATCAGCGTGCGCTGCGAGCCAAGACCACGCAGACCAATGGTGGAGGAACCGTCACCACCGCCATTGTTGACCTGCGGATTGGTCACACCGCCGGTCACCGCCGGCAGGTCCTGCACCAGATCGCCCAGCGTGGTCTTGCCGGTCGCCTGGATCTGCGCGCGATCGAGCGTCACCACCGGGTTGGAGGTTTCCATGTCGACGCGGCGGATATGCGAACCGGTCACCACCACCGTCTGGATATTCTGCGGATTTTTCTGGCTGCTGCTGTCGCTGGATGTACCGCTATCCTGCGCGAACGCCGGCATGGAAGCGCCGACGGCAATGACTGCGCCCAGCGACAACGCAAGGCGTACCGATGAAGAAAGCTTGTTGGCCCCGAATTTCATTTAGAGTGACCCTCCGTTTCAGAATGTAGGCTGCTTTTCGCCCATTTCGCTCACTTCCCCCTGTGAACGCTCGACCCCATCGCTAGCGCTGCAAGGACACACACGATTCGAAGGCCAGCGGTATCCCATGCACCGCGACTGTCGGCGGCGAAATCGACCGTAGGCATTTATGACTGTGTGACATAACGTTTACGCTATGTCAACAAACTGAAGCATCTCTTTATGCCTACTCAATGCCCATCTCACCAACCGGCGCCCGTGCTTTTCGGTACCCGGTTGCGGCTGCGAAACCCGCATCCCTCGGATGCGGCCGCATTGCTCGCAATGCACGCAAACCAAGAAGTCATGCGCTACTGGAGCACCCCACCCTGGACGTCGCTCACGCAGGCGCACGACTGGCTTGAACGTGCCTGGCAAGGTGCGCAGACCGGACAGTCTTACAGTTGGGTAATTTCATCTCGCGAGGCACCGGATACCCTGCTGGGTACCTGCGCGCTGTTTGCCATTCAGCCGGGGTGCCGCCGCGCGGAAGTCGGCTATGGTCTGGCGCGTCCGCACTGGGGCCACGGCTACGCCACCGAAGCCATGCAAGCGGTGGTCACCCATGCCTTCGGCGCCATGGACCTGCGCCGACTGGAAGCGGACATTGATCCGGACAATCACGCCTCACAACGCGTGCTCGAGCGACTGGGATTCGTCGAAGAAGGCTATCTGCGCGAACGCTGGGAGGTTGACGGCATCGTCAGCGATTCCCGTCTGTTCGGCTTGTTGCGGCGAGAATGGCGCGCGGGCAGCCAGCCGACATGAAAAAGGGCGCTGGAAACCCCAGCGCCCTTTCAAGTCGTCCAGTCGTGACCAGATACCGGCCGGTTCAATCGTCTTCGTCACCGCCTTCGATGTCTTCCTCAAAGCGCAGGTGCTTGACGCTACGGCCATGCCGACGCACCAGCTTCAGCGCCTCAATGCCGATCTGGATATGTGCCTGCACATACTTCTCGGTGACCTTCTTGTCACTGGCCTCAGTCTTGACGCCTTCCGGAATCATCGGCTGATCGGAGACCAGCAGCAGCGCGCCCGTGGGAATGGCGTTGGCAAAGCCGGCCGAGAAAATGGTTGCCGTTTCCATGTCGATGGCCATGGAACGGGTCTGACGCAGGTAATCCTTGAAGTCCTCGTCATGCTCCCAGACGCGACGGTTGGTGGTGTACACCGTGCCGGTCCAGTAGTCGTGACCCAGGTCGCGGATCATGGTTGAAACACCTCGCTGCAGCTGGAAGGCGGGCATCGCCGGCACTTCGGGCAACAGGTAGTCGTTGGAGGTGCCTTCGCCACGAATGGCAGCAATCGGCAGCACCAGATCACCGATCTGGTTCTTCTTCTTCAGCCCACCGCATTTGCCCAGAAACAGCGCCGCCTTGGGGCGGATGGCCGAGAGCAGGTCCATCACCGTGGCAGCATTGGGGCTGCCCATCCCGAAATTGATCAGGGTGATGCCGTCGGCCGTTGCGTTGGGCATGGGCCGGTCGCGGCCCTGCACTTCAACGCCGTGCCACTCGGCGAACAGGTCCACGTAGTGACCGAAGTTGGTCAGCAGGATGTAGTCGCCGAAATCTTCCAGCGGGGTACCGGTATAGCGCGGCAGCCAATTGGCTACGATCTCATTCTTGTCTTTCACGCGTTGTCCTTTCCATCAGGGTCAGGCACCTGCCTGACCTAAAAGCCGGAGACGCCACTCCGGCACATTGCCACTTTGCTTATCATTTCCATTCTACGCGCACTTGCGTGACGGTCCCAGTGCTGGTGATCCGGCAATTTGCTTGAGCTTCAAACGTCGCCTCGCACAATGGGCGCCACTCGCGCCTGCGCCTGCTCAAAGGGATGTGCACATGCTGCTGATCTGCTTGATCGCCCTGATCGTGCTGCTGGGCCTGGCCTTTATCGGCCGCGGCTGGCTGGCCTGGGTAAGCGCCAGCGCCATCCTGCTGGCCGGCACCTGGCTTACCGGCATCGAATGGCCAGCGGCGTTCACGCTGTGCCTGGCCGCCTGGTCCGTACTGGCATTGATCACCGGTTGGCGGCCCTTGCGACGCGCGCTGTTCGCGCAGGCCCTGATGCCCAGGGTGACCACGGTGCTGCCCAGGATGGGACCGACCGAACGCATCGCGCTGGAAGCGGGCACGGTGTGGTGGGATGCGCAGATTTTTTCCGGCATGCCCGACTGGAAGGTGCTGACCGATTTTCGCTGCCGCCCGCTCGATGCACGCGAACAGGCGTTCATGGACGGACCGGTAACCCGTCTGTGCGAGATGCTGCACGAATGGGACGTACAACAGCGTCGCGACCTGCCGCCGGAAGCCTGGGAAATGATTCGCCGCGAGCGCTTCTTCGGCATGATCATCCCCGAATCCTACGGCGGCCTGGGTTTTTCCGAGGTTGGCCACTCACGCATCGTCACGCGCATCGCCAGCCGCTCGATTGCCGCCGCCGTAACGGTGATGGTGCCCAACTCGCTGGGCCCGGGCGAACTACTGCTGCACTACGGCACCGATCAGCAGAAGGACTACTACCTGCCGCGGCTGGCCGATGGCCGCGAGATTCCCTGCTTTGCGCTGACCGGCGCCGAGGCCGGCTCCGACGCGGCGGCCACACAATCGACCGGCATCGTCGAATACGGCGAATGGGAAGGCGAGCGTGTGCTGGGCATGCGCCTTAACTGGTCCAAGCGCTACATCACGCTGGCGCCGGTGGCCACGCTGATTGGCCTGGCCTTCCGGCTGAAGGATCCGCACGGTCACCTGGGAAACACCGAGGACCTGGGCATCACCTGCGCGCTGCTGGCGCGTGACCTTGCCGGCATCGAGATCGGCCGCCACCACGACCCGATGGGCGTGCCATTCGCCAACGGCCCGATCAAGGGACGCGATGTGTTCGTGCCGCTGGAGTCGATCATCGGCGGCCGCGCGCAGATCGGTCACGGCTGGCGCATGCTGATGGAAAGCCTGGCCGCCGGCCGCTCGATTTCGCTGCCGGCGCTGGCCGTGGGTGCCGCGCAGATGGCCACGCGTATCTGCGGGGCATACGCCACGGTACGCGAGCAGTTCGATACACCGATCGGCCGCTTCGAAGGCATCGAGGAACCGCTGGCCCGGATTGCCGGCATGACCTACCTGATGAGTGCGACGCGCACGCTCACCTGCGGCGCGCTGGACGCCGGCGAGCGTCCGGCCGTGCTCGGCTCCATCGCCAAGGCGTATCTGACCGACGGCATGCGCGAAGTGGTCACCGATGCCATGGACATCCGCGCCGGCGCCGGCATCCAGCGCGGCCCGCGCAACAGCCTGGCCGGCATGTGGTCGGCCATTCCCATCGGCATCACGGTGGAAGGCGCGAACATTCTCACCCGTTCGATGATCGTCTACGGCCAGGGCGCGATCCGCTGCCATCCATTCGTGCATCCGCTGATCGAGGCAACCGCCGAGGAAGATGCCAAGGCCTTCGACCGCGCCCTGTTCGGCTACGTCAACTTTATCGCCACGCGCAGCGTGCGGGCATTTTTACTGGGCCTTTCCGGCAGTCGCCTGGCGCGTGCGCCCGACACCGCCGATGTGCACCGGTTCTACCAGCACCTGTCGCGCCTGTCGGCCGCTTTCGCCGTGATATCGGACCTGGCCATGGGTACGCTCGGCGGCGCATTGAAACGACGCGAGAAGATTTCCGGCCGACTGGCCGATGCGCTGGCCTGGCAATACCTGGCCGCGGCCTCGCTCAAGCGTTATCACGATGAGCCCAAGCTGGCACCGCATTACGACCTGGCGCGCTGGGCCGCCGCCACCGCACTGTATCGCACCCAGGAAGCCCTGCTCGGCGTGCTGGAGAACCTGCCCATGCGCGGCGCAGCCGCCTTGGTGCGCGCGATCACCTTCCCCACCGGGGGACGCTTTCGTCCGCCATCGGATCGGCTGGGGCAGCGTGTGGCGCGCGCCATTCTGGAAGACAAGGAGGCACGCCTGAACCTGACTGCCGACATCCACGTGCCGGGTCCGGATGATGCCGGCCTGGGTACGCTGGAAGCGGCGCTGGACAAGGCCGTGCGCGCCATTCCCGTGGAAACCAAGTTGCGCGATGCCGTGCGCGACGGTCGGCTCGATCACGCGCCGCCGGACCAGCTGGACGACCTGGCGCTGGCCGCCGGCATTATCAGCGAAGAGGAATACCAGCGCCTGGACGAAGCCCGCGAGGCGCGCATGGAGGCCGTGCAGGTGGATGCCTTCGACGCCGACACCTATCGGCAGTTGCGCTGAGCGCGTCCATACGCCGGCGCACGTGTGTGACGCGGGTCACGGGCATGCTAGTGTGCGCGCAGACGACCAGCCCGGCCTTGACGGCCATGGAGGCAAGCGATGCGCATCGGTCTCGTCATGGATGCCTCATGCGATCTGCCCCGTCAGTTCATCGAAGCACACCACATCGAGATCCTGCCGATCACGGTCCGTATAGACGGCGAAGCGTTCGTCGACCAGCGCGACCCTGACGAACTTCGGCGCTTCTTCGACGAGCAACTGGGCAGCCGCTCGCATGCGGCCGAAACCGAACCGCTGTCGGCCGACGAGATCCACGCGCTGTTTCTTGAACGCCTGGCCATCGAATACGACTGCGTGTTCTGCCTGACCATCACCGCCTCGCGTAGTCCGATCCACGACAACGCCACGCGTGCCAGTTTCGCCGTGCTGAAGGACTACCGCACGGTGCGCCAGCGGGCGGGTGTGACCGGGCCATTTCTGATGCGCGTGATCGACACGCAGTCGCTGTTTGCCGGTTCCGGCGTGGTGGTGGTGGAAGCGGCACGCCAGATCGACGCCGGTCACAATCCGGCACAGATCCGCGAACGGCTGGAATACGTGGCCCAGCGCAGCTACGCCTACGCCCTGCCACGCGATCTTTACTACCTGCGCGCTCGCGCCAAGAAGAAAGGCGACCGCAGTGTCGGCCTGTTCGGCGCCGCCCTAGGTTCGGCGCTGGACATAAAGCCGCTGATCCGCGCCCATCACGGCGAAACCGGCCCGGTCGGCAAGGTGCGTGGCTTCGAAACCGGGGTGGAAACCCTGATTGAGCACACCATCGAACGCATCCGCGCCGGCCTGCTGGTTCCGGTAGTCACCGTCAGCTACGGCGGCGCCCTGGAAGAGCTGCCGGCGATGCCCGGTTACACGCGGCTGCGCGAGGTCTGCATCGAGCATGAGATCGAACTGCTGGAAAGCCCGATGAGTATTACCGGCATGGTCAATGTCGGGGAAGGTGGCCTGGTGATCGGCTTTGCCAGCGAGCCTTACGAGGCCCACTTCTAGGCCCTTCACCAGCCCGGCGTAGTATGAAGCGATGAGCGCAACCTTGGCCCTGATCGGCGCCTTGATGCTGGCCCCGCAAACACAGCCGGCGCACACGGCTTATCGCTGCGTGGACGCTTCGGGCCATATCGCGTTCCAGGATCATCCGTGTTCCCGCCACGAGCGTCAGCACAAGCTGAGCCTGCATCATTTCGATGACCCGGCGCCGGCACCGGCCAGCACCGCGCCACCACCAGCGCCGGTTCCGCCTGCCAAGCCGTCCGCAGCACCGGCCACACCAACGCCAGCACCGCCGCCGGTGCTCTGGCGCTGCCAGCGCGCTACCGATGGCAAGTCGTACGTCAGCTGGCACGGCCCCACCCCGGCCTACCGGGCGCCGCTGGGCATGCTCGATGCCTATCAGAATGACCTCGGGCAGATCTATCGCCCACATCAGCTGCCTGCCGGCAGTGTTGCGACTACCGGCATTCGCCCCGGCATGGTGACGCCCGGCATGATCGGCAGTCGCTACGTCTGGGTGCAGGATCGCTGCCGGCGCCTGTCGCGCAGCGAGGCCTGCCAGGTCATCCAGCACGAGTGGGACGCCACCCAGGAACGCATTCGCAAGGCGTTCGAAAGTGACCGTCCGCCGCTGCAAAAGCAGGCCGAACACCTGCGTCAGGCCATGGCCGGTTGTGGGCGTTGATCAATTATTGCGCAATGTCATGCAAGCGGCTGTCACCCATAGCGTTTTAGCGCTTGTCCACAGGGTTGCCCCAAGGCTTCCCACAATCGGTGTGGATAAAGCCCCAGTCGAATGGCGCTGCAGCGGGGACGTGCACCATGAATCAAGCACTTTGCGAACACTGGTCATCTTTTGATCAAAGCGAGTAAAGCCGCTGTTTAGCAAGGTGTTTTCAAGGTTTTCCACAGGCTTTTCCATGGCTTGATTCACAACCGGTGTGGAAAACCGCGCCAGGCGGTTTGCCACGGACCGATGCCCGCCAACTTGAAGAACGGCTGCTTAAATCTTGATCAATACACTGCAAGTGGCCGCCGTATAAAGAGCTTTTGGGTTTGTCCACAGGCTTTTCCCATGCTCTACCCACACCTTGTGTGGAAAACCGGGCGACAGCGCTCGGTCAAAGCGATGAAAACATGGGCGGTTCACGGTGAAACAAGCACTTGCGAGGCGCTGGTCACTAACTGATCAAACCGCTTCATCTTGCTGATTGCATGACACTTTAAAGACTTTTCCACAGGCTTGTCCCTGCCCTCATGCACAGTGGGTGTGGAAAACCCGTTTTGCCCGAGCAGACGCGGTGTGACAGGTGGTCTGTTGAAGGCGCCTGATCAGTTTTTAACCAAGGTGTTGCAAGTCACCGTCGGCAAAGGCGCATTCACGATTATCCACAGGCTTGTCCCTGGCCTTTCCCACAGCCGATGTGGACAACCGCGACGGCCCTGATCAAAACATATGCAAGGTCATGCAGGTGGCTGCTTGAAAAGCACAATTTCGGCTTATCCACATGGATGTCCCGTGCCTTTTCCACACCCTGTGTGGATAACGCCCTGCTGGCGTGCCGAAACTCAGAAAGCGCGAGCCAGCAAGCCGCCATCGACAGCCAGAATCTGACCGGTGATATAGCTGGCCGCGGGCAGGCACAAAAACGCCACCGCGGCGGCCACCTCCTCCGGCTCGCCAATACGCCCCATCGGTGTGCGCTCAAGCACTTCATCCAGGGTGTCGCCGTCGGCCAGCATTGCCTGCGAGCGCGCAGTACGGGTCAGCCAGGGTGCCACCACATTGACGCGAATGCCGTCGCCCGCCCATGCGCAGGCCTGCTCACGCGCCAGCTGATGCAGGGCCGCCTTGGCCGGCCCATCGCCCACTCCGCGGATGCAGCTCATGCCGGAAACGGCGCCCACGTGCACCACCGCAGCGTTGGCGTGTGCGCTAAGAAACGGATGCAACAGTCGCCCCAGGCCGTCGGCGGCCTCCAGCATCGCCTGCATGCCCAGCGGCGGCGAGAGATCGGAATCCAGGCCAATGGCATTGACCAACAGCGACAACGGGGCATCCAGATCGGTAATCCAGTCCAGCACATCGAGCCGGTCCTCACTGCTGGACAGATCAGCGGCAAATGCACGGATCTGCGCATCCGGGCAGGCTTCGGCCAACTCGTCGGCGGCGATCTGCAGGCGATCATCATCGCGTGCCAGCATCAGCACGTCCGCGCCCAGCGCCGCCAGTTCATAGGCACAGGCAAGTCCGATGCCCTGGCTGGCGCCGCCGATCATGGCCGTATGGCCGTCCAGACGCCAACTGGCAAGTCGCGGATGCATGGCAGATCTCCCTGGAGTCGGGTTGGATGCTAGCAAGTCATAAGGCGCGCGGCAGCCGCCAGCGTATGCTCAATGCCATGAATAATGCAGCCCCCCCGATACTGGAGCTGGCCGACGCCAGCGTGATCCATGGCGAGCAGGTGCGTCTGGAGCGCTTTTCGCTGCGCGTGCAGCCCGGCCAGCACACCGTGATCCTGGGCGCCAATGGCAGCGGCAAGTCGACGCTGGTGAAGCTGATCGAGCGGCGGTTGTATCCGCGCGCCGATGGCGATCGCGAAGTGCGGGTGCGCATGTTCGGTCAGGCGCGCTGGTCGGTGGCCGAGCTGCGCCAGCATCTGGGCGTGGTCTCGTCGGACCTGCAGCGCGCCTTCGATGCGCAAGCCGAGCTCACCGCCCTGGAAACGGTGGTTTCCAGCTTTTTTGCCAGCTATGGACTGGGCCTTGACCAGATACCGGAGCCGGCGCAGATCGAGGCAGCGCGCAGCGCACTCGAACAGCTGGGCGCGGCGCACTTGGCCTCGCGCCGGGTCGCCACACTATCCACCGGCGAGGCCCGGCGCGTGCTGATTGCACGCGCGCTGGTGCATCACCCCAGGGCGCTGCTGCTGGACGAACCCTGTGCCGGCCTAGACATGGCCTCGCGCCGACGTTTCCTGGAGGACCTGCGCGCCTTGACGCGCCAGGGGACAACGCTGGTGATGGTCACCCATCACGTGGAAGAAATCCTTCCTGAAACCCGTCAGCTGGTGCTGCTTGAAGGTGGGCGCTGCCGGGCCAGGGGCGGCGTCGACGAACTGCTTACCGAACCCCGCCTGTCGCAGCTTTACGGCGCCCCGATCGCGCTGAGCCGGCGCGGCGACTGGTACAGCGCACATCTGGCTTGAGCTTGCCGTCGGCCGGACATCACGCGCAGACTGCGCAGCAACCAGGCCACAGGAGTACGCCCTGATGCGAAGCGTGTTGTTATTGCCCCTGGGCGTGGCCGCGTTGCTGGCGGCCTGTTCGCCCGATCACGACCCGACGCCGGACAGCCAGCCGCCAGCGCCGAAGGCGGCCAAAGCTGACAATGGCGCTGGCACACCGCTGGACGGGTTGCTGCAGGACCGCCAGCGCGCCCGTGACGTTCAGAAAACAGTGAACGCGCACGCCCACGCGCAGGACGCCGCCATCGAGGCGCAATCGCAATAAGATCTCGCCCGCGGCGCCCTTCCGGTGCGCCGCGGTGGCCAGGCCTTTAGTCCTGCGGCGAGCAGAAGCAGTAGGCGTACACGTTCGGCTTGCCGGCCTGGGCATGGCCGAACAGGCCCAGCTCCGGCGCCCGGCGCGCCAGCTCGGCGGTCCAGGACGGCAGGCGAATGCCCGCACTCAGCATGATGTGCGCCATCGAGCTCTGGCCGATGCCCTGCATGAAACGCTGGAACCCGCTCATGCGTGGCTCGACATAACGCACCCCAAAGTGCTGGTCCAGGCCCGCTGTCTTGGCCGCATCGGCCACCGCCGCGCGCAGGCCGCCCAGCTTGTCGACCAAACCGCGCTCAAGCGCTTGGCGCCCGGTCCACACGCGCCCCTGCGCCACGGTATTGACCTGCGCGTAGCTCATGTGTCGCGCCTTGGCCACACCACCGACGAAGTCGCGGTAACCCTTGTCGATCATCGACTGCATCATCGTCGCCACCTTCGGATCCAGCGGTCGGGTGACATCAAACGCCCCGGCCAGCGGCCCCACGCCGATGCCATCGGAATGCACGCCCAGCTTGGCCAGCGTGTCCGGCACGTTGTAGAGCATGCCGAAGATACCGATGGAGCCGGTGATGGTGTTGGGCTCGGCATAGATGCGGTTGGCGTTCATCGAGATCCAATAGCCGCCGCTGGCAGCGACGTCGCCCATCGACACGATCACCGGCTTGCCAGCCTGACGCGTCAATGCCACCTCGCGGCGAATCTGCTCGGCGGCATAGACTTCGCCCCCGGGCGAATCCACGCGCAGCACCAGCGCCTTGACGTGGCTGTCTTCGCGCGCGCGACGAATCAGCGCGGCCGTGGAATCGCCGCCGATGTGACCAGGCGGCTGGCTGCCACCGGTGATCTCGCCCTCGGCGACCACGATGGCCACATTGCCGGCCGAGGCGTGCCGCGGCCGCGGTGGCGAGACACTGGCCAGGTAGTGCTCCATGTCGATGCTGCGCACGCCGTGGCCATCGTCGTCGGCCAATGCCCCCTGGCTGCGCAGGCGGGCAATCAGCTGCGCACGCGTGGCCAGCCCGTCGACCAGATGATCAGCCAGGTCCAGCTTGGCCAGGTCACCGCCATGAGCCTTGATCTGCTCGGGCATGGCGTCAATCGCGGTACGCAGTGTCGCCGGATCGATATGGCGCGCCTTGCCGACATCGGCCATCCACTGATCCCACAGGCCGCCCATCCAGAAGCGGTCGGCCTGCTTGGCCTGATCGGACGCCTGGTCGAGCACATAGGGCTCGGCCGCCGACTTGAACTGGCCGACGCGGAACAGGTGGACCGTGACGCCCAGCTTGTCCAGCAGGTCCTTGTAGTACAGACGATAGCTGGCCAGACCAGTGACCATGACGCCGCCCTGCGGGTCGACCAGCACGGTATCGGCGTGCGCGGCCAGGTAATACTGACTCTGATCGAGCTGCGGCGCCCAAACGGTCACCTTCTTGCCGGTGGCGCGGAAACGGTCCAGCGCCGCCGCCACTTCGCGCAGTGCGGCGAAGCCGCCGGCGCGAAGCTCGCCCGGCATCAGCACGATGGACTGGATATGCCCGTCATGCGCGGCGCGTTTGATGGCGCCGACCAGATCGCGCACCTGCACTTGCTGCACCGCCTGTCCGGCCAGTTTGGCGGTCACGCGCTGCACCGGATCGATGCTGTACTGCTCGACCAGCTCGCCCTGCGGCTTGAGCACCAGCACAGTGTGACTTCTCACCAGCGGCGCACTGCGATTGGCCGCGGCAATGATGATGGCCAGCAGGCCGAAGAAGATCACATTCAGAATGACGATGCGCACGACATTGATGCCGCGCAGGATCACTCCGATGAAAGCCACGAATCCATTGGGCTTGCGAGCAGACATGAAAGCACTTTCCCCAGTGATGTCGGTGCAGACTAGCCGCTTGGCCGGGTCCGGTCACGTGTCCGTTGGCACAGTGGTCGAAAGGCGACCAGGCGCCATCGCGGCGCGATAGAAGCGCGCGAACAGCAGCACCGCCGCCATGCTCAGGCCGGCAATCAGTCCGATCCACATGCCGCGCGCGCCCAGATGGGCATGGAAGCTCAGCCACCAGCCCACCGGCATGCCCACCAGCCAGTAGGCGAACGCGGTGATCAGCATCGGCACGCGGGTGTCCTTGAGCCCGCGCAGGGCGCCATTGGACACCGCCTGGATACCGTCGGAGAACTGGAAGATACCGGCCAGCACTAGCAACTGCGTCGCCACCGCGACGACCGCTGCGTCGCGCGTGTAGAGACCGGCGATAACGCCGGGCAGCCCCAGCAGCAGCGAACACGACACCAGCTGCGTGATCAGCGTCAGGCCGATGCCGCCGAAGCCGGCGTAACGCACGGCGACCCGGTCGCGACGCCCCGCCGCGTTGCCCACGCGGATGGTGATGGCCATGGCCAGTCCCAGCGGTACCATGAAGGCCACCGAGACCACGTTCAGTGCGACCTGGTGACCGGCGACCACCGTATCGCCAAGCCGGCTGATGACCAGCCCCGTGGCCGAGAACAACCCGGCCTCCATGACCAGCGACGCCGCCATTGGCATGCCCAGGTGCAGTACCTCGCCGATGGGGCGCAGACGCGGGCGTTGCCAGGCGCCTTCCAGGCCCAGGCCGCGATAATTGGGATGCCGGCGGATATAAAGAGCGAACCCCAGCATTTCGATCCACAGTACCGTGGCCGTGGCGATGCCGCTGCCGCGCGCACCCATGGCCGGCAGGCCCAGCTTGCCGTACATCAGTACATAACCCAGCGGGGCCAGCAGCATAAGTCCACCCAGGCTGAAGTACAGCGACGGCCGGGTCAGTGAGAGCCCTTCCGACAGCCCGCGCAGCGCAAAGTACATGGTCAACGCCGGTGCCCCCCAACTGATCGCATGCAGGAAGTCCTGCACCGAGCCGCGCAGGTCCGGTGTCACGCCGATAGCGGTGAGCAGCGGCGCGGTATGGCGCACCGCCCACCACAGCACGGCACCCAGCACCCAGGCGATCCACAGCACCTGCTGCAGGAGCGCGCCGACCTCGTGGCGGCGCTGAGCGCCATCGAGGTGCGACACCGACGCAGGCACCGCCATCATCACCCCGATGCTGATGACGATGGCCATCGACCACACATTGCCGCCCACGGCTACCGCGCCCAGGGTGTGCGCACCGAGATGACCGGCCAGCATCGCGTCCACCACGTTGCTGCCGATCGCCGCCAACTGCGCACCGATCAGCGGCAGCGCCAGACGCACCGTGGCGGACAGTTCGTGAGCCAGTCGGGCCCGATCAATGCGTGCAGTGGACATGACGACAAAACAGTGCGCAGGGCGAAAAAATGACGGCCGCGGGGCCGCAGCGAATCGGCAAGTGTACGTGCCCGCAGCGATGCCGACGATGCCGCATGCTCCGCTTCATGCGCACCAGCCAACGGTCAGGGCTGTGGGCGGCAATCGCTTGTGCCAAGATCGGCGACCCAGGGGACAGGGGAGATACCGGGGAATGAACGATCTGACGCCATTCGAGGGCCTGCACTGCGCCAATTGCGGCTATCGCCTGCAGGGTGAGTTCTGCCATCACTGCGGCCAGTCCACACACAGCGTGCTCAAGCCGATACACGGCATCGCCGAAGAAGCGGTGGAGACCCTGCTGCATATTGACAGCCGCATCCTGCACACGCTGCCGCGGCTCTATCTGCGGCCCGGCTTTCTGACCATGGAATACTTCGCCGGCCGGCGTGTTCGCTACATCGCTCCGTTCCGGTTGATGTTCGTACTGTGTCTGTTGGCGTTCTTCGCTCTGCACTGGTCGGTCGATCACCTTGCCGAGCATGGCGATCTGGTCAACGCCCACGTGCAGCTCGGCACCGAAGCCTTCCAGCAGGCGCACACACCGACTCAGGTCCGGACCATCCTCGCCCGGCAACTGCAGGCGTTGGATAGCGCCGATGCGCTTGCCGTCATGTCGCCTACGGCGCGCGCGCAACTGCAGCGCAGTCGCCACAGGCTGTTCAAGCAGGCCAACCAACGCCTGGCCAAACTGGGGGCGCCGCCGCTCAAGCCAACCACGGGCGAATCACGGCCGGCTGCCGCCCCGGGCAGCCATGCCTCGGCGACCGGCACCTGGATGCACATCGACTGGCTGCCGGATATCGTCAATGCGCGCCTTGAACGGATCGGTCGGCACATTCAAGGCAACTGGCAAACCCTGCAACACGGCGATGCACAAGGCCGTCACGAAGCGCAGCAGCGCATGATCGATGGCGTTTTCGGCACGCTACCGCAGGCACTATTCGTCATGGTGCCGCTGTTCGCCGTGCTGCTGAAGCTGTTCTACCTGTTCCAGCGCCGGCTTTACATGGAACACCTGATCGTGGCGCTGCACAGCCACGCCTTCCTGTTCCTCAGCTTGCTGCTGGGCATGATCCTGGAGTGGCTCGCCGGCATGCTGGTACCGCACGCGCACTGGCTGGCGCCTGCATTTGGCCTGCTGGGCTGGGTCCTGTTCCTGTGGATACCGGTCTACCTGCTATGCATGCAAAAGCGCATCTACCGGCAAAGCTGGCCTTGGAGCACGCTCAAATTTCTCTGCATTGGCTGGCTCTACCTGTGGATGCTGATGGGCGTGCTGGTCATCGCGGTGATCCTGGGGCTGGCCCACTGAAGGGTTGATGGCGGCTCGTCACGGGCCGAAAATTGCCCTGCGAAACCCCGCTCTTTACGACCTTGCAACGATGCGCCGTCGAGGTTGTGCACAAGCGCCGCGGGCGTGACGCAAGTCTGACCTGCAAATGAACTCTCCGTGACAACAACGATAAGAGGCTTTTCAACTTATTGAAAATAAAACATATTTCATATTGATTAAAGTTTGCCCACGGTGTGCCGGAGCCCGCCGTCATGGGCTTGAAAGGCCCCTCTCAACGCCTCTTCCACAGACTTATCCACAGCTTCTGTGGATAACCTGAAAAGCCTCGGTGGCGGATGCACTTAGCGCCTATCCTTCATTCTCAGGCGAAGTATTCGCGCCAAGTGCCCAAGGCTTCCGTCGGGCCGATACACTGATGGCCATGAGTCGCTACCTGCGCGTTGCGCTGCCCGTCCCGTTACCCAAGTTGTTCGACTACCGCGTGCCGGTCGATGGCAGCGCGCGTGCCGGCATGCGCGTGAAGGTGCCCTTCGGGCGCAGCAGCCGGGTGGGCGTGGTGGTCGCGCTGAGCGACCAGAGCGAGTTTGCCGACGCGCAGATCAAGCCGGTACAGGCGGTGCTCGATCCCGAGCCGCTGTTCAACGACGAACTGCGTGCCAGCCTTCAATGGGCCGCCGACTACTGGGCCGGCGCGCTGGGCGAGGTCTATCAGAACGCACTGCCGACCCAGTTGCGCGAGGCGCGCAGTTGGCCGGATACCGACGAGGAAGCCTGGCAGCTCACCGAGGACGGGCGTCAGGCGCTGGCCGAGGGCAAGCGCCGCGGTTCCAGCCGCCTGTTGCTGCAAGCGCTGGCTGACGGCGCGCTGCCGGCGGCCCAGCTGGGTCTGTTGTTGGGCCAGTGGCGCGAGGCGGCGCGACGCCTGGCCGGCGCCGGTCTGGTCGAAGCCATCGCCTGGCAGGCACCGGCCCTGACCTGCGTGCCCGGCCCCACACTCAACGATGCCCAGCGCGAGGCGGTCCAGACCATCGACGCCAAGCTCGATCAATTCGGCGTCTGGCTGCTGGATGGCGTCACCGGCAGTGGCAAGACCGAGGTCTACCTGGCGCTGATCCGGCGCACGCTGGACGCCGGCCGTCAGGCATTGATGCTGGTACCGGAGATCGGCCTGGCGCCACAGGCGGTCAAGCGCCTTCGCGAACGACTGGGCGTACCGGTCGAAGTGTTGCACTCGAACCTGGCCGATGGCGAGCGCGCCCGCGCCTGGCTGCGCGCACGCAGCGGCGAGGCGCGCGTCATTCTGGGCACGCGCTCGGCGGTGTTCACGCCGCTGCCCGAGGCCGGGCTGATCGTGATCGACGAGGAACACGACGCCTCTTACAAGCAGCAGGACGGCTTTCGTTACCACGGCCGCGACCTGTCGGTGGTGCGTGCGCAATCGCTGGGCATTCCGGTGCTGCTGGGCTCGGCCACGCCATCACTGGAAACGCTGGCCAACGTCGAGGCCGGGCGCTACCAGCGCCTGCATCTGAGTACTCGCGCCCGCGCGCATGCGGCGCCCACGGTGCAGATTGTCGATGTGCGTGCGCAGCGGCTCGACCACGGCCTGTCGCCCACCCTGC
The DNA here is from genome assembly GCF_011759385.1 of Oleiagrimonas sp. C23AA. Classification (GTDB taxonomy): domain Bacteria; phylum Pseudomonadota; class Gammaproteobacteria; order Xanthomonadales; family Rhodanobacteraceae; genus Oleiagrimonas. The sequence goes on from NZ_JAARLY010000009.1 coordinate 170,413, forward strand.
TGGGCGCGCTGCGCGAATGCGTCGATCGCGGCGAGCAGGCGCTGGTGTTTCGCAACCGGCGTGGCTATGCACCGGTGTTGCTGTGTCACGCCTGCGGCTGGCACGCCGACTGTACACGCTGCGAAAAACCGATGACCTTGCACGCGCGGCGCAACCGCCTGATCTGCCATCACTGTGGCAGCGAGCGCCCGGTGCCCACCACCTGTCCGGCCTGCGGCTACACCGACCTGAAGCCGCAGGGCCATGGCACCGAGCGCCTGGAAGAAGCCATCGCCGCGCGCTTCACCGATGTGCCGGTGCTGCGCATCGACCGCGAAACCACGCGCCGGCGCGATGCCTTCAGCGAGCTGCTGGCGCAGCTGGACGCAGACAAACCGGCCATCCTGATCGGCACGCAGATCCTGGCCAAGGGTCACGACCTTCCCAACCTGACCCTGGTCGCCGTGGTCGGCGTCGACGAAGGCCTGCACAGCGTGGATTTTCGTGCCGCCGAGCGCCTGGCACAGCTGGTGGTGCAGGTGGCCGGACGCGCCGGACGCGCCAGCAAACCCGGCCGCGTATTGCTGCAGACCCATCATCCAGACCACCCGTTGCTGCGCACGCTGCTGCGCTCGGGCTACGCGGCGGTGGCGCGCGAGTTATTGGACGAACGCCGTACGCTGACGCTGCCGCCATTCAGCCATCAGGCGCTGCTACGCGTCGATGCCACCCAACGCGCGCCGGTCGATGCGTTTCTGGCGCAGGCGCACGCGGCCATGCCGGCTAGCGAGACGCTTCGCGTACTGGGCCCGATGCCGGCGCCGATGCCACTGCGCGCCGGGCGCCACCGCGGCCAGCTGCTGCTGGAAGCCGACAGCCGGCGCCAGCTGCACGGCGCGCTCAAACCGTGGCTGGCGCAGCTTCCCGCCCTACCCGACGCGCGTCGCGTGCGCTGGTCGCTGGATGTCGACCCCATCGACCTTTATTGACCGACACACGCAAGCGACGGAAAGCACGGCAAAAAGCACCGTCGCCATGAATCGAGCGCAACAGATCATTTGGCGGTTTGCCCCGGCTTGGCGACAATGGACCTCTTCACTGCAGAGGATTCCCCCGTATGGCATCGCAACTGGACCAACTGCGTGACATGACCACGGTGGTTGCCGATACCGGCGACATCGAGGCCATCCGCCGCTACAAGCCCATCGACGCGACCACCAACCCGTCGCTGCTGCTCAAGGCTGCCGGCATCGAAAGCTACGCGCCGCTGATCGACAAGGCGGTGGACTGGGCCAAGGGCCGCTCCAACAGCCGCGATCAGCAGATCGAGGACGCCAGCGACCGTCTGGCCGTGGACGTGGGCCGCAAGATTCTAGAGATCGTGCCCGGTCGCGTGTCCACCGAGGTCGATGCGCGCCTGTCGTTCGACACCAAGGGCACCATCGCCAAGGCCGAGCACCTGATCGCGCTGTATGAGGAAGCGGGCATCTCGCGCGACCGCATCCTGATCAAGGTGGCCTCCACCTGGGAAGGCATCCGCGCCGCCGAGCACCTGACCCAGAACGGCATCGACTGCAACCTGACGCTGCTGTTCTCGTTCGAGCAGGCGGTGGCCTGCGCCGAGGCCGGTGTGTTCCTGATCTCGCCGTTCGTCGGCCGCATCATGGACTGGTATGTCGCCAACACCGAGGCTACACGCTTTGACCCGCACACCGACCCGGGTGTGAAGTCGGTGCGTCGCATCTACGACTGGTACAAGTCGCATGGCTTCCAGACCATCGTCATGGGCGCCAGCTTCCGCAACATCGGACAGATCCAGGCGCTCGCCGGCTGCGATCGCCTGACCATCAGCCCCGATCTGCTGCAGGAACTCGACGACAAGGACGGCGATCTGCCGCGCCAGCTCGAGGACGGTGGCAAGACCGAACAGCTGCCGGAGAAGATCGACGAGAAGACCTTCCGCTGGGGCATGAACGAAGACGCCATGGCCACCGAAAAACTGGCCGAAGGCATCCGCAAGTTCGCCGCCGACCAGGTCAAACTGGAAAAAATGCTCGAAGCCAAGCTGTAAGCCGCCTCGGCATGGAATGAAAAAGCCCGCCCCATCGGCGGGCTTTTTCATGCGCTAACTCTGCCGACCGGCCCATTTGCGCGCGACCGGCCTGGGCTATGCTGGCTCGCTCCCGTCACTGACCTGCAGGATGTGCCCATGATCGCCCGCCTTCGACTGTCGCCACGCCTGCTCGGCCTGATCGCGCTTTGCCTGGTACCGGCACTGGCCATCGCCGCGCCGCCGCGCCTGGTCGGTTATGTCGGCAGCAAGGACGATCCGGCGCACATCGAGGCCGGCAAACTGAGCGCGCTGATCTACGCTTTCGCGCATATCAAGGAGGGCCGCGTGATGCTCGATGCCCACGACGCGGCAGCCTTCGAGAAACTGCGCGCACTGAAGCGCCAGAACCCCAAGCTCAAGCTGCTGATCTCGGTGGGAGGCTGGACCGCCGGTGGCTTCTCCGATGCCGCGCTCGATGCCGCCTCGCGCCAGCGTTTTGCCGACAGCGCCATGGCCCTGCTGCAAAAGATGCACGCCGACGGGCTGGATGTGGACTGGGAATACCCCGGCCACCACGAGAGCGGCATCACCTCGCGCCCCAGCGACAAGGCTCACTTCACCGCGCTATTGAAAGCGGTACGCCACGCCATGGCGCAGGGCTCTGCAAAACCGGGCGCGCCGGCACATTACCTGCTGACCGCGGCGCTGGCCGATGGTCCCTTCGTCGATCATGTGAACCTGAAGGCCGTGGCGGCCCAGTTGGACTGGATCAACGCCATGACCTACGACTTCAACAACTCGATGACCAAGACCACCGGCAACCACGCTGGCCTGTTCGCCTCGGCGGTCTCGCACAAGGCCAGCGACCGGACCACGGCACGCGCGGTGCGCCAATACGAAGCGGCCGGCGTACCGGCAAACAAGATCGTGATCGGTGCCGCGTTCTACTCGCGCGCCTTCACCGACGTGCTGGGCCGCGACCACGGCCTGTATCAGCCTTACGGCAAGTACGTGGCCAGCTATCCGTGGCCACAGCTGGTGGCCAAGTACATCGACAAAAACGGCTTCAAGCGCTACTGGGACGCCAAGGCCAAGGCGCCGTACCTGTGGAATGCGAAGACGCGCACCTTCATCACCTACGACGACCCGCAGTCGCTGCGCGCCAAGGCCGTCTTCGTCAAACGTCAGCACCTGGGCGGCATCATGTACTGGGAGCAGAGCCTGGACCCGCACAACACGCTGTTCGATGCGCTGGCCAAGGGGCTGGGGCGTTGAGGGCGATGCGCAAGCGCGCGGCGCGTTAGCTTCGAGGCGTCATTCAAAAGCCTGCCGGAAAGGCAGACGCCGAGTGCTCGCGCGGCCGGATGGCTGCATCGCGAAACGAGTTGCGCTGAGGTTGACTCAAGGGCGACAGAGCACTAGCGCGCCAAAGGGTGCTCGCAGCTAACCTTTTCCGATGTCGGGCGAAGCCAATCCTCGAGGCACAAAGGCACTGGATCCCGGCGTTCGCCGGAATGACGGCCTGGAGAGAAGGTGGCGGCAAATGCCGCACTTCTCACTTCTCACTTCTCACTTCTCACTTCTCACTTCTCACTTCTCACTTCTCACTTCGAGCGGCGAGCGGCGAGCGGCGAGCGGCGAGCGGCGAGCGGCGAGGCTAAACGCCATGTCACGCAGCGGCGCAAGACATAAAAAATCCCGCCCGGTGCAATACACCGAGCGGGATGATTTTTTTGCCTGCTTGTCTGCCGCCGACGACGGGCGGTGGCAGGAAGAGGATGCGATCAGGCCTCGAAGGCGCCGCGCATCTTCTTCATGGCGTTGGCCTCGATCTGGCGGATGCGCTCGGCCGAGACGCCGTACTCGTCAGCCAGTTCCTGCAGCGTGGCCTTGTTGTCCTCGATCAGCCAGCGGCGCTGGATGATGTCGCGCGAACGATCGTCCAGACGCGACATGGCCGTGCTCAGGCTGTCCATCTGGTTTTCGGCCTGATCGGCATCGGACACGCTTTCATACGGATCGGCGTTGTTGTCGATCAGGAACGCGGCCGGCGCCGGACGCTCATCGTCGTCGGCATCCACCGGGGCGTCGAAACCGACGTCGCGACCGGACAGGCGCGATTCCATCTCGTACACCGTGGCCTCGGGCACGCCAAGATCCTTGGCCACCACGCGCACTTCCTCGGCGTTCATCCAACCCAGGCGCTTTTTGTTCTTGCGCAGGTTGAAGAACAGCTTGCGCTGCGCCTTGGTGGTGGCGACCTTGACGATGCGCCAGTTGCGCAGGATGAACTCGTGCATTTCGGCACGGATCCAGTGCACGGCGAAGCTGACCAGACGCACACCCTGCGTCGGATCGAAACGCTTGACGGCCTTCATCAGACCGATATTGCCTTCCTGGATCAGGTCGGCCAGCTGCAGACCGTAGCCGGAATAACCGCGAGCCACGTGCACCACGAAACGCAGGTGCGACGTCACCAGCTGCTTGGCAGCGGACAGATCTTCCTCGCCGCGATAGCGCGTGGCCAGATCCTGTTCCTCATCCACGCTGAGCACCGGAATGCGATGCACGGCGGAAATGTAGGCATCCAGACTGCCAACGACGCTGGGTACCGGCAGATTGTTGGCAACCAAAGCCTGAGTCATTTGCGACACCTCCTGAAGACGATCCCAGATTAGCACTCTGGTAGTTGGAGTGCTAACCGGCGTCGGAGTTCCCTCCGGCGTCGATTAACTAAACCACATAGTACAAAAACATGTGGTGCAATGCAATATCGAGGGATGGAAGTCAAGCCTACGCCGATGCCCGTGAACCGGGCGTGGGTGAAAGGTCACGCCGGCGCCATGTTCAGCTCGGCGCAGGGTGGCAGCGACCAATCGATCGGCGCCTGGCCCTGCTCGCGCAGATAGGCATTGGCCTGGGAAAAGTGCCCGCAGCCCATGAAGCCACGATAGGCCGACAGCGGCGAGGGGTGCGGCGCCTTCAGCACATGATGGCGAGCACGGTCGATCAGCTTGCCCTTGGCCTGGGCCTGACTGCCCCACAGCAGGAATACCAGGCCCTCGCGCTCGCGGTTGAGTGCATCGATGGCGGCGTCGGTGAAGCCCTCCCAGCCCTTGCCGCGATGCGAGGCGGCCTGCCCCCGCTCGACAGTAAGCACCGCGTTGAGCAGCAACACGCCGCGATCGGCCCAGGGCGTCAGGCAGCCATGATCGGGACGGGCAATGCCCAAATCGCGCTGGATTTCCTTGAAGATATTGTCCAGCGATGGTGGCACCGGCACACCCGGGCGCACCGAGAAACACAGGCCGTGCGCCTGATGGGGGCCGTGGTAGGGGTCCTGCCCCAGGATCACCACCTTCACCTTGTCGAACGGAGTGTGGTTGAAGGCCGCGAAAATTTCCGGCCCCGGCGGATAAATCACCGCGCCGGCCTGCTTGCGCGCCAGCAGAAACGCGCGCAGCGCCTGCATGTCCTCACGTTCGAACCAGTGCCCCAGACGCGCCTTCCAGGAAGGCTCCAGTTTCACCCGGTCCATGCTCTGTGCCGTCATCTGCCGCGTCCTGACCCATGCGGTGGAAAACACCGCATGGTAACAGGGGCACGCCCCGCTCAGCCGGCTACAGGCACGCGCTCGCGCAGATGACGCGCCACCCGTAGCTGGAACATCAGCTTGGTGATCAGCAGGGTTTCATCGACCGGCTTCTCGACCAGGTCGTTGGCGCCGGCTCGAATCAGCACCGCCTGTTTGTCCGGATTGTCGTCGCCGGTCATCACCAGCACCGGCAGCTCGCCCTTGCCGTAATCGCGACGCACGCGCTCAAGCAGGTCACCGCCGGTCAGTTCGCCTTTCAAGGTGACATCGGTGAGCACCAGATCAATGTCCGGAACTTGGCCGGAAGGCAGACCATCCAGCCAGGCAAACACCTCCTCGACACTGGCCATGTGGCGCACGGTCAGGCCATGGCGCTCGAGCATGCGCTGGGTGGAAAGCGCCACCACACGGCTGTCCTCGACGTACAGCACACGCCCGTCGATATCCTGCTCGGGCGCCACGTAGCCGCGAATGAAACTGGCCAATGCCGAGAAACCCAGGCTCTTGTCGAAGTAGTCGGTAACGTCGTGGCCCAGCGCGCGCTCACGCAGGCGCTCGTCGACGTCGCCGGATACCACCACGATGGGTACATATGCCTGCACCGCCTGTTCGCGCACCTGCCGCGCCAGTTCCATGCCATCCATGTCCGGCAGCACCAGGGACACGGTGACGAAGTCGACCATGCCCTGTTCCAGCGCCTGACGCGCCTCGGCGCCGGTGGCGCAGGCAATCACCTGCACATCGGGAAGTTGCGCGGTCAGTACCTGCTCGATCATGCGCCGGACCACCCGCGAGCCGTCGACCACCATTACGCGCGGGGCATCGCCGGCGATATGTCGACCCATGCTATGGCTCATGCATGCTCCAGGACTTGAAACCAGAGTGAAGGAGGAATGGGATGCGGCGGCGCTTTAGATGCTGATACGCAGCATGCGGGCGCTGACCAGGCGAGCGCCCAGCCAACCCATGGCGGCGGCGGCCAGCGGCACCCACACCAGCTCGGCCCATCCCAGCCCCTGTATCGGCAGGCCCCCAGCATAACTGGATGCCAACTGTGCCACAGGTTTGGCCAATGTCAGCTCCAGCAGCAGTACCACCAGTACCGCCAACACACCACTGGCCAGGCCATACCAGAGCCCGGCGTACAAATAAGGCCGGCGCACGAAAGCGCGGCTGGCACCGACCAGCTGCAGCACGGCAATTTCGTCGGCGCGGCCCTGGATATCCAGACGCACGCTATTGCCGACCACCAGCAACGCGGCCAGCCCCAGCAATACCGCCAGCACACCGACGCCGCGCTGGCCCAGGTCGACAATCGCATGCAGGCGCTGACGCCAGGCGCCATCGTCCTGCACGAAATCGACCTGCGACATGCCCTTGAGCACTTTGACCAGCTGCCCGGTGGCCGCCTCGCTCTCTCCCTGACGCGGCGTCACCACCAGCACGTAGGGCAGCGGATTGTCCGGCAGTGCCGCAAAGGCTTGCGAAAAGCCCTGCGTGCTGGACAGCTCGTGCATGCCATCGTCCGGACTCTTGATGCGCACCGAGCCAACGTCGGCGCGATCGCGCAGTGAAGCGGCGGTTTGCTCGACCACCGGCTGCGCCGTGCCCGGCTGCATGAACACATTGATGGCGGGGTCTTGCCCCAGGCTGTGGCCCAGCCGCTGCACATTGCCCAGCAACAACCAGAAGGTCAGCGGCAAAGCCAGCGCCACGCCCATCACGGTGATGGTCAGCAGCGTGCCCAGCGGGCGTGTGCCCAGCCGTTGCAGACTGGCCCGCGCGCACCAGGCGTGCTGCTCGCGCCAAACCGCCATGCGTCGCGGGCGCGCCGGGCGGTTGCCGGTCTCAGCGGAGCGTTCCGGTGTCGCCATCAGACCACCTCCGAACCGGGCACATCATCGACCAGGCGGCCATGATCGAGCACCAGCACGCGCTTTTTCATGCGCTTGATCAGCATCAGGTCGTGACTGGCGATCAGCACCGTGGTGCCGACCTGCTGGAAGGCGTCGAACATGGCCATGATCTCGACCGACAGCTTGGGATCCAGGTTGCCGGTCGGCTCATCGGCAATCACCACCGGCGGTTTGGACACCAATGCCCGGGCAATGCCCACGCGCTGCTGCTCACCGGTGGAAAGGGTCGGCGGCAGCTGCTTTTCGTAAGCGGCCAGCCCGACTTTCTCCAGCGCCGCACGCACGCGCTTGCGCCGATCAGCCGGCGCCATGCCGGCAATCACCAACGGCAATTCAACGTTGTGAAAGACGCTGCGATCGTTTAGCAGGCGCTGATCCTGGAACACCATGCCGACCTTGCGTCGCCAGCTGGCAATACCGCCGGCGCGCACCTTGGCCAGGTTCTGGCCGTCCAGCGTGACGGTGCCCGAAGTGGGGCGCTCCATCAGCGCCAGCATCTTGAGCAGCGTGCTTTTGCCGGCACCGGAATGGCCAGTGACGAACACCATTTCACCCGGCGCCACCTGGAAGGAAAGCTCGGTGAGCGCCGGTTGTCCGGTGGCGTAGCGTTTGCTGACTTGGTCGAACTGGATCACGGCATCGGCATCGGCGGTGGAAGCCACCGAGCATACCGTGCGTGCGCCGGCTTGCCACCTTGGCAGACCGGCGCACGGCACCCATCACTTAAATCGCGATTCAGCTACCGCTGCGACGAGCAGCGGTCATGCTGGCGCGAATCTCAGCGGCCGAACAGGCTGCTGGCCAGGCGCTTTAGCAGACCCGGCTGCTTCTGCTTGCTCGGGGCCGACGGCTGGCTGATGGTCTTGGAGGCCGCCTCTGGCGCCTCGTTGCGCGGCTGGCTGGGCGCACTGCGGCGCGACTGACCGGCACGCTTGCCATCACCTGCACTGCCCTGCTCGATGCGGGCGCGCGGCTTGCCATCCTGCGAACCGCCCTGGCGCGAACCGCGCTGACGCGAGCCGGAACCACCGCCCTCACGCTTGGCCTCACCGGACGCCGCCGACGGCGCGTCAGAGGCGCTGCCCTGCGACTCGCCACCCTGACGATTGCGGTTGCGATTGCGGCCACCGCGACGACGGCGACGCTTGCGCGGCGCGCCATCGGCCGCGGGCTGATCACCCGCCGCAGCACTGGGCTCGGACGTCGACTGCGCTGCCGGCTGATCCGCCGTGGCGGTCTCGGCCTTGGTTTCCTGGCTGGCCGAGGCCGCCGGACGCTCGCTGGAGGCCTGCGGCGCGGGCGCGTGGCTTGTGCCCTGCGCATCGGAACCACCGCTGCCGCTGCGACGACGGCGACGCTTGCGCGGCGCGCCATCGCTGCTGCCGGAGGTGTCGTCGCTTTCATCCGCGTCCGCGCTTTCGCTGCGCTCGGATTTGGGCTTGGGCGGCGGCTCGGGCATCACCAGCATCTTGGCCTCGATCGACTCGACCGGGATCTTCTGCTCGATGTAGGCCTCGATATCCGGCAAGCCCATCGCGTACAGGTCGCAGGCGAAGCTGACCGCATCACCCTCGGCGCCCAGACGCGCGGTACGGCCGATGCGATGCACGTAATCCTCGGCATCCTGCGGCAGGTCGTAGTTGAACACGTGGCTGACGGCCGGGATATGCAAGCCACGCGCGGCCACATCGGTGGCCACCAGCATGTCGATGGCGCCATCCTGGAATCGCGCCAGCAGCTTCTGGCGCTTGGCCTGCGGCACGTCGCCCGAAAGCGCGCCCACGCGGTAACCGTAACGCTTCAGGCGCTCGGTCAGACGCTCAACGGCGGCCTTGGTATTGGCGAAGATGATGCTGCGCTGCGGCTTGTGCTGACTCAGCAGATTCAGCAGCAGCGGCATCTTCTCTTCCTTGGCCGGGAAGTACATGACCTGGCGCACGCGGTCGGCGGTGACGTTCTCGGTCTCCACCACCAGCTTCTCGGCCTCGTTCATGTGCTCGTAGGCCAGTTCCAGCACGCGATGGCTGAGCGTGGCCGAGAACAGCAGCACCTGGCGCTCGTCGCGCGCCGGCAGACGACGGAAGATGTAGCGCACATCCTTGATGAAGCCCAGGTCGAACATGCGGTCGGCTTCGTCGATCACCATCACCTGCACCGCATTCAGGCTGAACACCTGCTGCTTGTAGTAGTCCAGCAGGCGGCCCGGCGTGGCGATGATGATGTCGCAGCCATCCTTCAGCTGCTGGCGTTGCTTTTCATAATCGACGCCCCCATAGATCAGCGCAGTGCGCAGCCCGGTGTGGCGGCCGATCGCGGCGGCATCCTTTTCAATCTGGATGGCCAGCTCGCGGGTCGGTGCAATCACCAGGGCGCGCGGATCGGCGTCCTTGCGCTCGGCCATGGCAGGCTCGGTGAGCAGGCGATTCATCAACGCCACCAGGAAGGCGCAGGTCTTGCCAGTGCCGGTCTGGGCCTGACCGGCGACATCGCGCCCAGTCAGTGCCACCGGCAGGGTCAGCGCCTGGATCGGCGTGCAGCGGGTGAAGCCGCAATCGGCCAGGCCCTGCTGCAGCAGCGGATGAAGGTCGAGGTTTTCGTAGAAGGTATCGGTGAGTACGTGTTCTGACATAGATATTCGATTCGCGGGGCCGCGCGCCGGCTATCTGAAGCGGCGCTGCGGCGGTGTCGGGGGCGCGCCGGAGACTGCGCGACGCGAGGCCCGGAAGCCCAGGGACGATCCCCGCGGCTGGCGGGATCTTCAAGAAGATGGACCATCACGATATACAGGTCCGCATGTGGTACCCGTCGGCATGTTCGGCGCCCTGATGGCCGCCCTTGAATCGCCTGACGAGTTGCGCTGGAATGGAGCCGTGCCGCAACGGCAACCTTCCCTTCCAGTCCGGCCCGCTTCCCTTCAAGCGGGCTCTTAAGTGTAACCGAACCCGGGCGCCGGTGTGCGACCGCGGTTTTTCCCTATTCGACTTAACGCTTTGGAGTTTTAGCCGTGAGCGATCTCATTACCCACGTTGGCGATAGCGAGTTTGAATCCGAAGTCATCAACGCCGATACCCCGGTGCTGGTCGACTTCTGGGCCACCTGGTGCGGTCCGTGCAAGGCCATCGCGCCGATCCTGGACGAAATGGCGCAGACCTACGAGGGCCGCCTGAAGATCGTCAAGGTGGACGTGGACCAGTGCCAGAAGACGGCCGTGAACTACTCCATCCGCGGCGTGCCCACCATGATGCTGTTCAAGGGCGGCAAGGTGGAAGCAACCCAGGTCGGCGCCGTGCCCAAGGGCCAGATCGTGAAGATGATCGAAGCGGCCCTGTAACACCCCTTCCCAATCGGCACCGGCGCGCGCTGGACGAGGCGCGACGCCGGTGCTAGATTGCAGTGTGATCGCCCGGCGCGTCCGCGCCCATATTTTCCATGTCTGGCGACACATTCCTTCAATTACGCTCCCTTTCAACGGCGCCCTGCGAGGTCCGCCCGTGTCCGATATCGAAAGCAAAGACAACGCCGAGGCCCCGCGCCAGGCAGAGATTCCCGTGCAAGAGGCCCCGGCCGCCAAGCCGACGCGCGCCCGCAAAAGCACCAAAACCGTGAAGGCCGACGCCAAGACGCCGTCAAAGTCGACGGGCGATGCGCCCGCGGCCGAGGCACCCGCGCCCAGCGCGCCGCCTGCCGAGGCGCCCAAGCCGGCCGCCCAGGAGGCATCCGGCGAACCGGCCAAGCGCAACGACGATGCCGACACCGGCAAGGGTGGCAACCACGCCGACAAGGCCGATAAAGGCGACAAGGGCGGCAACAACAACGGCGGTGGCAAGCGCCACAACAACGCCAATAACAGCAACAGCAACAACAACAACAACAACAACGAGCGCCGTGGTCGCCGTCGCCGCAACGAGCGTGGTCCGCGCCCAGGCCGGGGCAACCCCAACGGACTGCCGGTTGACGACGAGAACGCCGACATCGGTTCCAGCGACAACCTGATCAACCTCACCGAGCTCAAGCGCAAGAACAACATCCAGCTGCTGGAGACGGCCGAGTCGCTGGGCATCACCGAAACGGTGGCCCGTCAGCGCAAGCAGGACGTCATCTTCAACATCCTCAAGGCGCACGCCCGCAACGGCGGCGGCATCTGGGCCGAGGGTGTGCTGGAAATCCTGCAGGATGGCTTTGGCTTCCTGCGCTCGGCCGACGAGTCCTACCTGGCCGGCCCGGATGACATCTACGTCAGCCCCAGCCAGATCCGCCGCTTCAACCTGCGCACCGGCGACTACATCACCGGTCGCGTGCGTCATCCCAAGGATGGCGAGCGCTACTTCGCCATGCTGCGCGTGGACGACATCAACGGCGATCCGCCGGAGGCCTCGAAGAACAAGATCCTGTTCGAGAACCTCACGCCGCTGTTCCCGCGCAAGGCCTTCCACCTGGAGCGCGGCAACGGCTCCTCGGAAGACATCACCGGCCGCATCCTCGACCTGATCGCCCCGGTCGGCAAGGGCCAGCGCGGCCTCATCGTCTCGCCGCCCAAGGCCGGCAAGACCATGCTGATGCAGAACGTGGCCCAGGCCATCGTGCACAACCATCCGGAAGCGCACCTGATCATCCTGCTGATCGACGAGCGCCCCGAGGAAGTGACCGAAATGGCCCGCAGTGTGCGTGCCGAGGTTATCTCTTCCACCTTCGACGAGCCGGCCGTGCGTCACGTGCAGGTGGCCGAAATGGTCATCGAGCGCGCCAAGCGCCTGGTCGAGCACAAGAAGGACGTGATCATCCTGCTCGACTCGATCACCCGCCTGGCCCGCGCCTACAACACCGTGGTGCCCAGCTCCGGCAAGGTACTCACCGGTGGTGTCGACGCCAACGCCCTGCAGCGCCCCAAGCGCTTCTTCGGCGCCGCGCGCAACGTCGAGGAAGGCGGCAGCCTGACCATCGTCGCCACCGCACTGGTCGATACCGGCTCGAAGATGGACGAGGTGATCTACGAAGAGTTCAAGGGCACCGGCAACATGGAAGTGCACCTGAACCGCCGCATCGCCGAAAAGCGCGTGTACCCGGCCATCGACATCAACCGCTCCGGCACCCGCCGCGAAGACCTGCTGATCGATCCGGACCTGCTGCAGAAAATCTGGATCCTGCGCAAGCTGCTGCATCCGATGGACGAGCTGGCGGCCATGGAGTTCATGCTCGACAAGATGAAGAACACCAAGACCAACGACGAGTTCTTCAACGCGATGAAGCGTTAAGCGCTGTCGTGGGTAATGGGTGACGCCGCATGCGGCGCTCGCCCAGCCCGTAAGCAACAAAAAAAAAAGCCGGCCTTGTGAACTGACCCCATAAAGTTGGACAGTTGAAGCGGCTAAGCCACCAAGGGCTGGGTTCTGTACTGCACAGGACTCAGCCCTTTCAGTTT